>NZ_AUFJ01000010.1 GCF_000426445.1 Brevibacterium album DSM 18261
CCTGCGCCCATCCCGGCCCAGCCCGGACCGGATGGGAAGATCTCCCGCTCCGAGCGCATCCGCGCACGGATCGCGAAGGCCTTCTACGAGGAGCGGGTCACCCCCGTCACGAAGGCCGAACTCGACGCCGCGCACCACGACCACCACGAGGTCGAGGGCGGTCACGACGAGGGTCAGATCGAGAAGTGAGCATGTCGTTCAGAGCGTGAGAGCTCAGTGCTCCGAGCTGCTGAACGGCAGAGACCGGCGGGCCCGGCGGGATCATCAGATCCTGCCGGCCCCGCCGTCATGTGCGCGCTGCCTCCTCTCCAGCGTTCGTGTCTCATTCTGCGTCGAGAAATCCTCATACGTTCGAAGCAGACAGAGACATGAGGCAGAGGTGAGACACAAAGGACGGTCTGGCAGCGCCGTTCCACACGGCACGCCCGTCCCCATCGCATCCTCGGCAGGGAGTCGCCTGCGCAGCGCATCGAAGCAGGACGCGTCCTGCACAGCTCCGGCCTCGAAGGCCGGTGCCGGTGATCTCCTCCTCACGCCGACGTGCTCTCCGCTCAGGACCGCGATGCGCTGATCGAGGCACATGTGGCGGTCTCGGCGGCTGTGTGAAGCAGAGCGGCCACAGAGCTGCAGCCGGAGCTTCGGACAGGGCGCAGCAGCACACCGACCCGTTCACCGACCTCTCCGCACCCGAATCCACGCGGTCCGCGCTCGCGCGTCACTGCACTTCGCGGAGCTCCGCATCTCTCGCGGCAGAGTCGTGGCGCAGTCGCTTCCTCCTGCCAAGCGCATCCGGCGGCACCAGCGCCTGCTCTCAGCTTCGCTCGCGGCCGCGCATCCACCCCGATCAGCGCTTCGGGTCACGGACTTATAGGTGGGTGGAGCCTGAAGCGGAGCGTATCGGTGTGTCGGTGAGGATCTGCTGCTGCGGCCGGGTGCTTCTGTGCCTGTCCCCTCCAGGCAGCGACGCACAGGTGGCCAGGCGCGGATCCTGAGGATCCTCCCCTTTCGCAACGGCTCCCCCGCACCTCCTCCGGCGGCCGCGTCTCATTCTGTGTCGAGATATCCGCATTCGATCGAGGCAGGCAGAGACACAAGCAGGACGGGCAGAGACACGAGCAGGAACTGAGACGCGAAAGGCGGGCCGGGAGAGTCCTTCCGAACTCTCCCGGCCCGCCTTTCGCGCTTCTCAAGCGCAGATCAGTGCGCGTGCACGCCCCGATCGTACTCGTAGATGAGACCCACCATACCGATCACGGAGATCACGCCTCCGAAGGGCAGGATCCACCAGCCGATGGCGATGCCGGCGAAGCAGATCGCGGCACCGACGCACACGACGAGCGGCCACCAGCTCCACGGGGAGTAGAAGCCGTACTCGTAGTACTCGTCGGAGATCTCTCCGTCGAGGTCGTCCGAGGCCAGCGGCGGGCTCTTCTTCTCCCGCAGCCACAGGAACACGCCGATCATGAGCGTCATACCGCCGACGAGGAGGATGCCGGGCAGACCGACCCACTCCTGCCATTCGGTCAGGAAGCCGTACACGATCGCGACAGGGGCGAAGAAGAAGATGCCGAGGCCGAAGAGCCATGCAGATGTCTTCATCGGGTGACCGCCTTCTCAGCCGGGGCGCCGTGTGCGCCGAACTCGAGCAGCTCCGGGTGGTTCGCCTCGAACGCGGGACGCTCGGAGCGGATCCTGGGCAGCGAGGTGAAGTTGTGACGCGGGGGCGGGCAGGAGGTCGCCCACTCGAGCGATCCGCCGTAGCCCCACGGATCGTTCACCGTGACCTTGGGTGCCTTGCGGGCGGTGACCCACACGTTCCAGAAGAACGGGATGAGCGACAGGCCCAGGATCAGGGAGCCCACGGTCGAGACCTGGTTCATGAGCGTCCAGCCGTCCTGCGGCAGGTAGTCCGCGTAGCGGCGGGGCATGCCCACTGCGCCCAGCCAGTGCTGGATGAGGAAGGTGCCGTGGAAGCCGATGAACAGGATCCAGAAGTGGATCTTGCCCAGCGTCTCGTCCAGCATCTTCCCGGTCCACTTGGGCCACCAGAAGTAGAAGCCCGCGAACATCGCGAAGACCACGGTGCCGAACACCACGTAGTGGAAGTGCGCGACCACGAAGTAGGAGTCGGAGAGCTGCTGATCGAGTGCCGGCGAGGCCAGGATGACGCCCGTGAGACCGCCGAACACGAAGCTCACCAGGAAGCCCAGCGACCACAGCATGGGCGTCTCGAACGTGAGCGAGCCCCGCCACATCGTGCCGATCCAGTTGTAGATCTTCACGCCCGTGGGCACCGCGATGAGCATCGTCATGAACGCGAAGAACGGCAGCATCACCGCGCCCGTGACGTACATGTGGTGCGCCCACACCGTCACCGACAGGGCCGCGATCGCGATCGTCGCGTACACCAGGCCCACATAGCCGAAGATCGGCTTGCGGCTGAAGACCGGGAAGATCTCAGAGACGATCCCGAAGAACGGCAGCGCGATGACGTAGACCTCGGGGTGGCCGAAGAACCAGAACAGGTGCTGCCACAGAATCGGCCCGCCGTTCTCCGGGCTGAAGATGTGCGCGCCGAGGATGCGGTCGGCGGCGAGGCCGAACAGCGCACCGGCCAGCGGCGGGAACGCCATGAGCACGAGCACGCCGGTGATGAGGGTGTTCCAGGTGAAGATCGGCATGCGGAACATCGTCATGCCCGGGGCGCGCATCGTGATGACGGTGGTGATGAAGTTCACCGAGCCCAGGATGGTGCCGAAGCCCTGCAGGGCCAGGCCCATCACCCAGAGGTCACCGCCGAGGCCCGGCGTGTACGTCGTGTTCGACAGCGGCGCATAGGCGGTCCAGCCGAAGGAGGCCGCACCCTGCGGGGTGAGGAAGCCGGAGAGCGCGATGAGGCTGCCGAAGGAGAAGAGCCAGAAGGCGAAGGAGTTCAGCCGCGGGAACGCCACATCCGGCGCTCCGATCTGCAGCGGCATGATCACGTTCGCGAAGCCGGCGAAGAGCGGCGTCGCGAACATCAGGAGCATCACGGTGCCGTGCATCGTGAAGAGCTGGTTGTACTGCTCCTTGGTCTCGAGGATCTGCATCCCCGGCTCCCACAGCTCGAGGCGGATGAGGAGGGCCATCACGCCGCCGAGGCAGAAGAAGATGAAGGAGGTGATCAGGTACATGTACCCGATCGTCTTGTGGTCCGTGGAGGTGATCCAGCTGACGAAGATCCTGCCCTTGCTGGTGGGCACCGGATCAGCCGGAGCCCCCGCCACGGTGGTCTGCGGTGCAGTCGCGGTCATCAGTGCTCATCCCCTTCCTGCTCGTAGGGATTCGAGTACCAGTCGGTACGGTTGTACTCCTCACCGAGGACGCCGTCATTGCCCTGCTCGCGGAGCGAGTCCGTGTAGGCGATGTACTCGTCGTACGGGACGACGCTGACGTTGAAGATCATCTCGGAGTGGAACTCACCGCACAGCTCGGCGCACTTGCCGACGTACTCGCCCTCCGCGAGGGGGCGGAGATTGATCTCCGAGCTGCGTCCGGGCACCATGTCCCGCTTCTCGAGGAAGGCAGGGATCCAGAACGAGTGGATGACGTCACGCGACTCGATCTTGAACTGGATGTCCGTGTCGGCCGGGAGGTACAGCGTCGGAGCGTCCTCGCCCGGCTGCTCGGTGCCGTCCAGGTTGGCCTGCACACCCGCGTAGTGGACGTCCTGGGTGATGTAGTTGAAGTCCCAGGCCCACTGCTTGCCGTAGACCTCGATGACCTCCTGCGGCTCGGTCTCGTCGTAGATCGTCTCGTCCATCGTCTGCGCGTTGTGGAAGAAGAAGCCCACGACGAGGATGAGCGGGACCACGGTGTAGAAGATCTCGACCGGGAGGTTGTAGCGCATCTGCACCGGCAGTCCGCGGTCGCTCTTCCTGCGCCGGTAGGCCACGATGCACCAGAGGATCAGGCCCCAGGTGATGGCGCCGACGATGAGGGAGGCGATCCAGCCGCCGTTCCACAGCGCGATGTAGTGGTCGGTGTGGGAGGTGGCGCCCTTCGATTCGACGGGCAGGAATCCCACTTCCCACTGTTCTTTCGTACACCCGGCGAGCAGTGTCGTTGCCGCCGCTGCGCCGATAGCACCGAGCCGCTTGGCCCGGGACGCGCCCGTCCTCGGCGCGGGCTGATTCGGAGAATCCACGTGCAGCCTTTCAGAACCTCTGTCGGGACTCGGGGCGAGCCCTCGCCCTCCTGCCCGCCGCCCCCCGGGACCGTCTCCGAAGACGGCCCGGAGGTGCCGGTCGAACAGTGTCAGGCAATGCTCAGTCCCAGGTCACCGAACTCTAACTTTGTCCCTGACAGCCTACCGCTACATGCCGTAGAAATTCACGTCGGCAAGGGGTCCCCTGGAAAAAACTTGGGGAGTGCGCGCGTGTTGCGCGCGGTGGAGCCGAACGGCGTAGTCGAATCCCGGGATCTCCGACACGCCCAGGCTCTCCAGGTGTGGGGTGGACCACTGCACGTCGATCATCCAGGAGGCCTCCGCGCCCGGGGTCTCCGCCCCTTCCAGCATCCCCACCAGCGCGGCGAGAGCCGCCTTCGAGGCGTCCGTGCGGCGGTGGAACATCGACTCGCCGATGAAGATCCCGCCCAGGCTCACGCCGAAGAGCCCGCCCGCGAGTTCGCCGTCCCGGTAAGCCTCGACGGAGTGCGCCCATCCTGCCGCATGCAGCGCGAGGTAGAGCTCGCGCATCTCCGCAGTGATCCACGCGCCCTCCCTCGCCGGGTCCGCGCAGGCGTCGACGACCTCGGCGAACGCGGTGTCACAGGCGTAGTCGAAGGTGCGCATCGAACGGCGCAGGCTGCGGCTCACCCGCAGGTCGCCCGGCAGCAGCACGCCGCGCAGAACGGGCGCCCACCAGCCCAGCGGCGGGCCGCCGCCCTCGCCGAGGCCCATCGGGAACAGCCCCGCCCGGTAGGCGGCCAGCGCCGTCACGACCGTCGGCCGCTCCGTGCCCACCGCCCGTAGATCCTCGTCGAACACTCCTCGCCTCCTGCTCGCCCTGCATCATCGCCGTGCGGCGGAACGGGCGAGAGGCCGCGGACGCACGATGCGTCCGCGGCCCCGTCGATGCGCGCCGTCCCGTGACGCGCGCAGCCCGCTTCGCAAGCTCAGTGGAAGGAATCGCCGCAGGCGCAGGAGCCGGCGGCGTTCGGGTTGTCGATGGTGAAGCCCTGCTTCTCGATCGTGTCGGAGAAGTCGATGGTCGAGCCGCCGAGATAGGGCACGCTCATCTTGTCGACGACGACCTCGACGCCGTCGAAATCGCGGATCGCGTCGCCGTCGAGCGTGCGCTCGTCGAAGTAGAGCTGGTAGATGAGGCCCGAGCAGCCGCCCGGCTGCACCGCGACGCGGAGGCGGAGATCGTCGCGGCCCTCCTGCTGAAGGAGGCTGCGGACCTTCTCCGCGGCCTCGGCGGAAAGCTCGACACCGTGAGCTGCGGTGGTCTCCTGTGTGACGGTCATTGACTCTCCTTAGACGTATCGGTCCGGCGCTGCCGAGGACGTGTGCCCGTGCAACGCGGTGCAGGGGCCGGGTATTCCAGGCTACACCCCGGCACCCTCCGCACTCCGGCCTCCCAGCCGCTCCAGCAGCAGGGCCTCCGCCACGATCGCGCGGCGGAAGTCCGGGACGTAGAGCGATTCGTTCGCGCTGTGCGCTCGTGCGTCCGGGTCCTCCACGCCGGTGACGAGGATCGACGCCTGCGGGAACACCTCGAGCAGATCGGCGATGAACGGGATCGAACCGCCGAGGCCCACCTGCACCGCCTCCGTGCCGAAGCCCTCGCCGAGCGCGGCCATCGCCGTGTCCACGACCGGATCGGCGGTGTCGGCGCGCCACGGGCTGCCGGCCTCCTCCTCGCCGAACTCCACGCGCGCGCCGAACGGGGCGTGGTCCGTGAGGTGCCGCTTGACGGCGGCAAGCGCGTTCTCCGGAGTGTCACCGGGAGCCACCCGGATGCTGAGCTTGGCGCGGAGCGAGTGCTGCAGGGTGTTCGAGGACACGTCCACGTGGGGCAGGTCCAGGCCGATCACCGTCACGGCCGGCTGCGACCAGACGCGGGAGGCGAGCGTGCCGGTCCCGATGAGCTCGACGCCGTCGAGGATGCCCGAGTCCGCGCGCAGCGCCGCCTCCTCGTAGTCCACGTGCGCCGCGGTCTCCCCCACCAGCCCCTCGACGGCGACGG
The DNA here is from genome assembly GCF_000426445.1 of Brevibacterium album DSM 18261. Lineage (GTDB taxonomy): Bacteria > Actinomycetota > Actinomycetes > Actinomycetales > Brevibacteriaceae > Brevibacterium > Brevibacterium album. Next base: position 6,234 of record NZ_AUFJ01000010.1, read on the forward strand.
AGCCGTCCTCGCCGTGGAGAGAGGCCAGCAGGCGCGTCATCGCGAGTGCGGCATCCGGCACGACGCCGCCGTACATGCCCGAGTGGACGGCGTGGTCCAGGGTGGAGACCGTGAACTCCAGGGCGGCCATGCCGCGCAGGCTCGTCGTGAGCGCGGGCGTGCCCGCCGCCCAGTTGCCGCTGTCGGCCACGACGAAGACATCTCCGGCGAGCCTGTCCCGGTGGCGGAGGATGAAATCGCGGAAGCTGGGCGACCCGGCCTCCTCCTCCCCCTCGACGAACAGCACGACCCCCACGCCGAGGTCCTCGCCGAGCAGCCGCAGAGCGGTGAGGTGCACCATGATCCCGGCCTTGTCATCGGCGGCGCCGCGGCCGAAGATGCGGTCACCGGACTCCGTGGCCTCGAACGGCGGCGTGTTCCACAGCGACTCCTCACCGGTGGGCTGGACGTCGTGGTGGGCGTAGAGGACCACCGTGGGCGCTCCCTCGGGCGCCGGCCGGGCGGCGACGACGGCGGGAGAGCCGGGCTCGCCGTCCGGCTTCTGCGCCGTGAGGACATCGACCTCCTCGAACCCGGCCTTCCGCGCGAGTGCGGCGACGGCCTCGGCCGATGCCCGCACATGGGACTGGTCGAAGGCGGGCCAGGCGATCGAGGGGATCGCGACGAGCGAGGCGAGGTCCCCCTTCACCTCCTCGAAGACGGCGTCGAGCGCGGAGTGCAGGGTCGTGGCGCGCTCGGAGCGCGCGGTATGTGCCTGTGTCATAGTCCGATACTATTCAACGCGTGTTTGGACGGAACAAGAGCAGTGACAGCGAGCCCTCCCCCGAGGCTCCCCAGGGCGACGACGCCGCGACCGGGACGGACGGTGCCCGCAACCCCGCCGAGGCGAAGAAGAACCGTCCCACCCCCAGGCGCAGCGAGCAGGAGGCGCGCAATCAGCGCCCGCTCGTGGGCGGGAACCGCAAGGCCGCGGACCGGAAGGCCCGGGAGGAGATGCGCAGGCGCCGGGACGAGGCCCGGATCGGCGTGATGAACGGCGACGAGCGCTTCCTCGGCCCCAGGGACGCCGGCGCCCAGCGCCGCTATGTCCGCGACTACGTGGACGCGCGCTTCTCGATCGGAGAGCTCTTCATCCCCATCGCCCTCGTGGTCCTCGTGGCAGGCATGTTCATGCCGGACTTCGCGATGATCGCGAACTTCGTGGTCTACGGCCTCATCGTGCTCATCATCCTCGACAGCGTCCTCCTGTGCACGCTGCTGCGCGGACGGATCCGGGCCAAGTTCGGTGCCGACAGCATCCAGAAGGGCACCAACTTCTACGCCATCATGCGCGCCATCCAGATCCGCCGGCTGCGCGTGCCGAAGCCGATGGTCAGGCGCCGCGAGATGCCGAGCTGAGCCGGCCCGCCGAGCGCACGAGGCCGGACGCCCGCAGGGGCGTCCGGCCTCTTCTCATTCCGCGGTCCGCGCCTCACCAGCGCCGGCGGCGCGCGCCGCGCACGGCCCGGCCCGCCCAGAACGGTCCGCCGAAGATCATCCCGCTGTAGGCCTGCACGAGGTCCGCGCCGGCGCCGAGCCGCGCGGACACGTCCCGGTGGCTCTCGATGCCGCCCACCGACACGAGCGCGAGGTCCCCACCTGGGTGCGCGGCGTCCAGGTGCCGCCGCACGAGGCGCAGGACGTCCATCGAGCGCTCGGCCAGCGGCCTCCCGGAGATGCCGCCGGCCTCCCGGAGCGCGAACTCAAGGTCGCCGCCGGCGAGCACCTCGCGGTCGATGGTCGTGTTCGTGAGCACGAGACCGTCCACTCCCTCCGCGACGGCGAGGTCGACGACGGCGCGGATGTCCTCATCGGCGAGATCGGGGGCGATCTTCACGAGCAGGGGCACATGGCCGAGGGTCGAGCGGGGCCGGTCGACGACCTCGGCGGCGGTGTCCCGGACCGCCCGGATGATGGGCGTGAGGGCGGCGGTCGACTGCAGGTCCCGCAGGCCCGGAGTGTTGGGCGAGGACACGTTGATGACGAGGTAGTCGGCCAGTGCGGCGAGCTCGCGCGTCGAGCGGGCGTAGTCCTCGGCCGCCTGCTCGGGCTCGACCACCTTGGTCTTGCCGATGTTGATCCCGATGACCGGCCGCCGGTCCTCCGGCAGCTCGTCGATGAGCCGCCGCTGGTCGGCGACCGAGAACGCCGCCTCCCGCGCTCCGCGGTTGTTGAAGCCCATCCGGTTGAGGATGCCGCGGCCCCCGAGCAGCCGGAAGAGGCGCGGCCTGTCGTTGCCCGGCTGACCGTGACCGGTGACGGTGCCGATCTCGATGTGGCCGAATCCCAGACGGGACAGCGCACGGACCCCGGTCCCGTCCTTGTCGAAGCCCGCCGCGAGGCCTAGGCGGTTGCGGAACCGCAGGCCCAGGACCTCCGCGCGGTCCTCCGTTCCCCGCCCGCAGGCCAGGGACAGCGCCTCGCGCATCACCGGCGTGCGGTCGAATGCCCTGAGGCCTGAGAAGCTGAGATGGTGCGCCCGTTCCGCGTCCATGCGGACGAGGACGGCGCGGAACAGGAGCGAGTACAGAGGCGTTTCCACGCGGCCGAGTCTAGCGTCCGGCCGCGGCCTCCGATGCGCCCGGCCGCCGCTGCCAGCGCACGCGGCGGAACGCGCATTAGGATCGGAGCGGACCGACCACCGTCGAGCGCGCACCCCGTGCACGGAAGGAAGACAGATGGCGCAGACACCCGCCGCCCTCCCCACATCCGAACACTCCACCGCGAACCCCGCCGGCCTCGACGCCGATGTCCTCGTCGTCGCCACCCGGACCGAGGGCGAGGGCGAGTCGCGGCGCGCTCGCATCGCCGCCCCCGCCCTCGCCGCCAAGGTGGTGAAGGCGCTCGAGGAGGCCGCCGCCGCCGTCGGCCACACGGGCAAGGCGACCTCCGCCGTCCGCGTGCCGGCGCCGAACGGGGTGAAGGCCCGGGCCGTCGTCCTCACGGGCCTGGGCGCCCTCGACGCCGAGGCCCTCGCAGCCGCCGAGCCCGAGACGCTCGAGGCCGTGCGCCGCGCCGCCGGTGCCGCTCTGGGCTCTCTCACCGGCCTCGGCTCCGCCGTCGCGGCCGTGCCCGGCGAGGGCGCGGACCTCGCCGAGGCCTGGACCGTCGGCGCCCTGCTGGGGGCCTACCGCTACACCGCCTACCTCTCGGAGGCCGAGGGCAGGGGCCCGGTGGCGCGCCTCGTCATCTCCGCCGGTCGCGAGGCCGCCGAGGCGTTCAGCCGCGGCGAGGTCATCGCCCGGGCCACCGCCGCCACCCGCGACCTGGTCAACCAGCCGCCCCGCGATCTCTTCCCCGCCTCCTTCGCCGAGGCCGTCTCCGCCCGCGCCGGGGAGCTGAAGAAGGCGAAGATCCGCGTCGAGGTGCTCGACGAGGCGCAGCTCGCGGCCAAGGGCTTCGGCGGGCACACGGGCGTGGGCCAGGGCTCGCCGCGCGGCCCCCGCCTCGTGAAGCTCAGCTACGCCCCGCGGAAGGCCGGCCGGCACCTCGCGCTCGTGGGCAAGGGCATCACCTTCGACTCCGGCGGCCTCTCGCTCAAGCCCGCCGCGAGCATGGAGGAGATGAAGTCCGACATGGCCGGCGCCGCAGCGGCCGCGCACGCGCTCTTCGCGATCGCCGAGCTGGGTCTGCCCCTGAAGGTGACCGCCTGGCTCGCGCTCGCGGAGAACATGCCCTCGGGCACCGCGCAGCGTCCCTCCGACGTCATCACGATCTACGGCGGGAAGACCGTCGAGGTGACGAACACCGATGCGGAGGGCCGCCTGGTCCTCGCGGACGCACTCGTCGCCGCGCAGGAGGAGAAGCCGGACCTCGTCGTCGACATCGCGACCCTCACGGGCGCCCAGATCGTCGCGCTCGGCAACCGGACCTCCGGGGTCATGGGCACGGAGTCGGCCCGCAACACCGTCGTCCTCGCCTCCGAGGCCTCGGGCGAGCAGATCTGGCCCATGCCGATCCCGGAGGAGCTCATCCGCTCCTTCGACTCGAACACGGCCGATCTCAAGAACGCCGGCGGCCGCGCCGGGGGCATGCTCGCCGCCGGCGCCTTCCTCCGGGAATTCGTCGAGGAGGGGATCGACTGGGCACACCTCGACATCGCCGGCCCGTCCTTCAACTCGGAGTCCGCGCACGGCTACACCGGCAAGGGCGGCACCGGAGTGCCGGTCCGCACGCTCGTCGAGGTCGCCGCGCTGCTCGCGGAGTCCTGAGCCCGCGCCCGCGAACCGGAGGCCGGAGCCCGTGACAGTCATCACCGCACTTTCGGCTTCCGGCGGGCGAAATCGCCTCCGTTTAGTGGAATGATGGTTGAGAGCGCCCTGGGAGGGGCCGAAACAATCATCGGGAATTGAGGAGTGATCCGTGACCGATTCGTCCAACTCGTATGATCTCGTCATCCTCGGAGGCGGGACGGCCGGGTACGCCGCCGCCTTCCGCGCCGCGACGCTGGGACTCAGCGTCGCGCTCATCGAGCGCGACAAGGTGGGCGGGACCTGCCTGCACCGCGGCTGCGTCCCCACCAAGGCGCTGCTGCACGCGGCCGAGGTCGCGGACACCACCCGGGAGGCCGGCCAGTTCGGCATCCGCGCGGAGTTCCAGGGCATCGACATCGAGCAGGTGCTCGCCTACAAGGACGATGTCATCTCGAAGAATTACAAGGGTCTCCAGGGCCTCATCAAGGTCCGCGGGATCGACTACATCTCCGGTGAGGGCACGCTGGTCTCGCAGGACACCGTGCAGGTGTCCAACGACGAGGGCGGGGTCACCGTCACGGGGAAGAACATCGTGCTGGCGACCGGGTCCGAGCCGAAGACGATCGGCCTCGACATCACCGGCCGCGTGCTCACCTCGACCGAGGCGCTGAATCTCAAGGACACCCCGAAGTCCGCAGTGGTGCTCGGCGGCGGCGTGATCGGCGTGGAGTTCGCGAGCGTCTGGGCCTCGTTCGGCGCGGACGTCACGATCGTCGAGGGCCTGCCCCACCTCGTGGCGAACGAGGACGAGGCGATCTCGAAGAACCTCGAGCGCGCCTTCAAGAAGCGCAAGATCAAGTTCAAGCTGAACTCGATGTTCAAGAGCGTCACGCAGGACGACTCCGGTGTGCACGTCACGCTCGAGGACGGCAGCACCATCGACGCCGAGTACCTGCTCGTCGCTGTGGGCCGCGGCCCGGTCACCGCCGGGTTCGGCTACGAAGAGCAGGGGCTGACGCTGGACCGCGGCTTCGTCATCGTCAACGAGCGCCAGCACACCGGTGTGGGCAGCATCTATGCGATCGGCGACATCACGCCGGGCCTGCAGCTGGCCCACCGCTCCTTCGCCCACGGCATCTTCGTGGCCGAGGAGATCGCGGGCCTGAACCCGGCTCCCCTCGTGGAGTCCGGCGTCCCCCGCGTCACCTACTGCGAGCCGGAGATCTTCTCGGTGGGCCTCACCGAGAAGCAGGCCCGGGAACAGTACGGCGACGACGCCGTCGAGACCGTCGACTACAACCTCGCGGGCAACGGCAAGTCCGTCATCCTCAAGACCGGCGGCATCATCAAGGCCGTCCGGGAGAAGGACGGACCGGTGCTCGGTCTGCACGGGATCGGCGGGCGCATGAGCGAGCAGGCCGGTGAGGCCCAGCTCATCGTCAACTGGGAGGCGCTGCCCGAAGAGGTCGCCCAGCTCATCCACGCCCATCCCACCCAGAACGAGGCGATCGGCGAGACCTTCCTCGCCCTCACCGGCAAGCCGCTCCACGCGCACAACTGAGTCCCAAGGAGTCGTTCACGATGTCGAACACAGTCAATATGCCCGCGCTGGGCGAGTCCGTCACGGAAGGCACTGTGACGCGCTGGCTCAAGGAGGTCGGCGAGACCGTCGAGGTCGACGAGCCGCTGCTCGAAGTCTCGACCGACAAGGTCGACACCGAGATCCCCTCCCCCTACGCCGGCACGGTCGAGAAGCACCTCGCGGAGGAGGACGACGAGGTCGAGGTCGGCGCTCCGCTGGCCGTGATCGGCGACGGCTCCGGCTCGGGTGAGTCGTCCGCTCCCGCCGAGGAGGCTCCGTCCGAGGAGGCCCCGGCTGAGGAGGAGCCCGCTGAAGAGGCTCCTGCCGAGGAGGAAGCGCCCGCGCAGGAGGAGACCGCCTCTGCGGCCGAGCCGGCCGCGGCTCCGGACGCCGGCTCCGGCGAGGGCACCGAGGTCACGATGCCCGCCCTGGGCGAATCGGTCACCGAGGGCACCGTCACCCGCTGGCTCAAGGCCGTCGGCGAGACCGTCGAGGTCGACGAGCCGCTGCTCGAGGTCTCGACCGACAAGGTCGACACCGAGGTCCCCTCCCCCGTCGCCGGAGCGGTCGTCAAGCTCTTCGCGGACGAGGACGACGAGGTCGAGGTCGGTGCACCGCTCGCGCTCATCGGCTCCGGCGAGGCCTCGGCGTCTGCCGCTGAGCCGTCTGCCGCCCCGGCACCCGCGGAGGAGGCGCCGGCGGAAGAGGCACCTGCGGAGGAAGAGGCTCCCGCCGAGGAGCCGGCTCCCGCTGCCGAACAGCAGGAGGCACCCGCGGAGGAGGCGCACGCACCCGCTCCGGCTCCGGCGGCCGAGGCCTCCGGCGAGTCGATCGCCTCGAGCGTCTCCGGGGCCAACCCGGCCTATGTCACCCCGCTGGTCCGGAAGCTCGCGAAGCAGAAGGGCGTGGACCTGTCCGCGCTCACCGGCACCGGCGTGGGCGGACGCATCCGCAAGCAGGACGTCCTCGACGCCGCCTCCGCCGCTCCCGCGGCAGCGGCTCCGGCCTCGGACCGCGCGCCCCATGTCGTCGAGCTGTCCGAGGAAGCCAAGGCTCTGCGCGGCACCACGCAGAAGACCTCCCGGATCCGCCAGACGATCGCCAAGCGCATGCGCGAGTCGCTGCAGAACACCTCGCAGCTCACGCAGGTCGCCGAGGTCGACGTCACGGAGGTCGCGAAGCTCCGGAAGGCGACGAAGGACGCCTTCCAGGCCAAGCACGGCGTCAAGCTCACGTACCTGCCGTTCTTCATCAAGGCGGTGGTCGAGGCCCTGCAGATCCACCCGCAGGTCAACGCGCAGATCTCCGCCGACGGCAAGGAGATCGAGCACTTCGACCACGAGCACGTCGGCATCGCGGTGGACACGCCACGCGGTCTCATCGTGCCCGTCATCAAGGACGCGGGCTCGCTCTCGGTCGCGGGCCTCGCGAAGGCGATCGTCGACCTGGCCGAGCGCACCCGCGACAACAAGGTCAGGCCCGACGAGCTCTCCGGCGGCACCTTCTCGGTGACCAACCTGGGCAGCTTCGGGGCGATCATGGACACGCCGATCATCAACTACCCGCAGTCCGGCATCCTGGGCGTGGGGTCGATCGTGCGGCGTCCGGTCGTGCGCACGCTGAGCGACGGGGACGAGGCCATCGTCATCCGGGACATCGTCGAGCTGCCGCTCACCTACAACCACGAGCTGGTCGACGGCGCGGACGCGGGCCGCTTCCTCACCACGGTGCGCGAACGCCTCCAGGAGGCGAACTTCCTCGCCGATCTGGAGCTCTGAGCGCCACACAGCTGCGCTGACACGCTCTGCGCTGAGTTGCACGAGGGGCGGGAGCCGATGCACATCGGCTCCCGCCCCTCGTGCGTGCGCAGGCTCAGCCGTGCACGCTGTGCACCTGCCATCCCACCTCCCCCTCGCGCAGCTCGATCGTGATCTCCGACCAGTCCCCATCGCCTGCGCGCATGCGCGCTCGCAGCACGGCGGCGCCCGGCTCGGAGTCGTCGAGGATCCGGATGTCGTCGACCGCGAGCTCCCCGCAGTCCGGGCAGGGCAGCGGCGCGGCGTCAACATCCGCCTGAGCCGCGGGCGAGCCCGGCACCGTGAGTGCCATGAGCGCTTCGCGGTCCCCCGCTGCGACCGCCGCACTCCGCTCCCGGGTGAGGGCTGCGAAGGCGGCTGCGGGGTCAGCGCCGGATGCTGTATCGCCCTCTGCCGATGAGGCCGCGTGCGGGACCGCGGTCGTCTGCCCCGGGCCCTCCGTCCTGCTCGTCTCCCCGCGCATGCCCGGGGCGAGGAGCCATGCGCCGGCGAGCAGGACGGCGGCACTCGCACCGACCGCTCCGACGGCCCGCAGGCGCCCGGACGGGAGGCTGCGCGCAGGAGGTCCGGAGCGGCTGCGGGTCCGCGCGTCCTTGCGCGTGCTGCGGTGCCCGCCCTCGCCCGCTCGCGCGCCTCGGAGGTGGCTGACGATCTGCCCGTCGAGCACTCCCGTCGGCGCGTCCTCGGCCGCGACGCCCGCCTCGGCGGGGAGGAAGCCGCGCTCACGCTGCGGTTCCAGCTCCCGCACGCGGCGGAGCACCGTGCGGAGGCCTGCGGCAGGGGTGCCGGCGAGCAGGTGCTCCGTCAGGCGCCGGACCGCGGCCGGAGCGGCCGGAGCGGTCTCCGCCAGCGGGCGGCCGATCCACGGACCGCCCGTGAGCGCGGCGTGGAGGATCTCACCGCAGGCCGCGGAATCCGTCGTCTCCGCCTCGGCGCGCAGCCGGCCCGGCACCACCGCGATGCGGCCGCTCTCCGTGAGTGCGAGGGCCCCGGAGGTCATCCTCGTCCACCCTGCGGGCGTCCGGGGTGCCGCGAGCACCGCCTCGACCGCCTCCTCGAGCACGCCGAGGGCCTGGGCCGCCGGCAGTCCGCCGTGGGCGCGCAGCGCGTGCGTGAGGAGGCCGCCTCGACACCGCGGCACGAGGAGGCCGGGGCCGGATGCGGCCGTCATGCGCCGGACACCGGTCCAGACCGCGGCCTCGGCGGCGAGCACTGGGCCCGCATGGCCGCCGCCGATCCGCACGAACCACCGGCTCTCACCCTCCCGGCTCACGCGCAGCAGACCGGGCTCGAGCTCTGCCTCCACCACCCACCCGGACTCCGTCTCGCCTTCGGCGCTCTCGTCCGCAGTCATCTTCCCCCCCCCGCCGTTCGTGACACTCGATGACATCGACTGGTGTCACTCAATTGTATTTGATGATGATTGATATGCTTTGATGAGCATCTCATGGAGAGGAGGATCACACAAGGGCCCGCGCGCGGGAAGTCTCCCCCGCGCGCACGTACAGTGGTCGTCATGGGATTCGCTGTGAAGAGCCTCGGCCTCGATCCGGATCTGGTCGACTACCGCCGGGCATGGGAGCTTCAGACGAAGCTGCACGACGAGGTGGTCGCGGGTGAGCGCGATTCCACCCTGCTGGTGCTCGAGCACGAGGACGTGTACACGGCCGGGAAGCGGACGGAGGACCACGAGCGTCCCATCGACGGGACGCCGGTCATCGACGTCGACCGGGGAGGCAAGATCACCTGGCACGGGCGCGGTCAGCTCGTCTGCTATCTGATCTACCGCCTCAACGACCCCAAGGACGTGCGCCTCTTCGTCAGCCAGATCGAGGACGCGATCATCGCACTCGCCGCCGACCTCGGACTCGAGGCGAGGACGGTCGAGGGCCGGGCCGGCGTGTGGCTGCCGGCCGCCGGAGGGCGTCCGGAGCGCAAGCTCGGCGCCATCGGCATCCGCATCCACGACGGCGTGACGATGCACGGGCTCGCCCTCAACTGCTCCAACGCCTCCGCCGGCTTCGACAGCATCGTCCCGTGCGGCATCGCAGACGCCGGCGTCACCTCGCTCAGCGAGGAGCTGGGACGCACCGTGACCCCCGCCGATGTCGCCGACCGCATGACGGAGCTGCTGCAGGCGCACATCACCGCCTGAGCCGGCGCGCCCGGCACGCGCACACCTGAGAACGACTCCGAGTGAAGGGACGACCCCCATGACGCTGGCCCCCGAGGGACGCAAGCTCCTCCGCATCGAGGCGCGCAACGCGCAGACCCCCATCGAGCAGAAGCCTGCCTGGATCAAGGCGAAGGCCAACATCGGCCCGGAGTTCACCGAGCTCAAGTCCCTCGTCCGCGGGGCCGGCCTGCACACGGTGTGCGAGGAGGCCGGCTGCCCCAACATCTTCGAGTGCTGGGAGGACCGGGAGGCCACCTTCCTCATCGGCGGCGAGCAGTGCACGCGGCGCTGCGACTTCTGTCAGATCGACACCGGCAAGCCCGCGGACTTCGACGCCGATGAGCCGCGCCGCGTCGCCGACTCCGTGCGGCAGATGGGACTGCGCTATTCGACGATCACCGGCGTGGCCCGCGACGATCTGCCCGACGGCGGTGCCTGGCTCTACGCCGAGACCGTCCGGCGCATCCACGAGCTCGAGTACGAGGACGGCACCGGCACCGGCGTGGAGCTGCTGATCCCGGACTTCGACTCCGATGACGCGCAGCTTGCCGAGGTCTTCTCCTCGCGTCCCGAGGTCCTCGCGCACAACGTTGAGACGGTGCCCCGCATCTTCCGGCGCATCCGTCCGGGCTTCCGCTACGAGCGCTCGCTCTCCGTCCTCACGAAGGCCCGTGACGCAGGCCTCGTGACGAAGTCGAACCTCATCCTCGGAATGGGCGAGACCGATGAGGAGGTCGTGGAGGCGATGCGCGACCTGCACGAGGCGGGCACGGACATCCTCACCATCACGCAGTACATGCGCCCCTCCGAGCGGCACCACCCCATCGACCGCTGGGTCCGCCCGCAGACCTTCGTGGAGCTGCGGGACGAGGCCGAGCGGATCGGGTTCCTGGGCGTGATGTCCGGCCCGCTCGTCCGCTCCTCCTACCGTGCGGGCAAGCTCTGGGCGCAGGCCATGCGCCGGCGCGGGATCGAGATCCCGGCGCATCTGAGCCACCTCGACCGGGACGTCCCCGCCCGCCAGGAGGCTCAGGCGGTGGTGGACGCATTCGGCAAGGGCCAGGAGGTACAATACTGAGTCGACCCGGTGTCCGCAGGGAGCCGGCGACCATCCACCGCACACCCGCATCGAAGCGAGAGCATGTCCACGAGCAGCGAGTCTGAGAAGAAGGGCCTCTTCGGCCGCAGGAAGAAGCAGCGCGATCCGGCGAACCCGGGCCGCATTGCGCAGATGCGCCAGGTGGTGAGGCTGGCGCGCCGGCACAACCCCGCCTCGATGTGGCTGGTGGCCGCCGCGCTGGTGGGCCTGGCCGGCCTCGGCGTCCTCGCCGGGTTCCTGTTCTCCGGCTCCGTCCTCACCATCATCCTGTGGGGTCTGACCGGCCTGCTGCTGGGCGCGGTTCTGGCGATGTTCCTGCTGGGCCGCTTCGCGGAGGCCGCGGCCTTCGACCAGATGCGGGGCCAGCCCGGTGCCATCGGCGCCGTGCTCAACACCGCGCGCCGCGGCTGGCTCATGGACGAGCAGCCCATCGCCTTCGATCCGCGCACGCAGGAGATGGTCTTCCGCACCACGGGCCGCGGCGGCGTGGTCCTGGTGGGCGAGGGCGCGAGCCGCAAGAAGATCGAGCGGCTGCTCGACAAGGAGCAGAAGCGCCATGCCCAGATCGTCAAGGGCGTGCCGATCCACACCTTCCAGGGCGGCGAGGGCGAGGGGCAGCTCGCGATGGAGCAGGTCACGCGCACGCTCTACAAGCTGCCGCGCAGGCTCAACAAGGCGGAGATCCTCGCCGTCCGGAACCGCCTCGCGAGCATCGGCACGATGGCCTCGCGCCCGCCGGTGCCCAAGGGCGTCGATCCGAACAACGTCCGCCCGGACCGACGCTCGCTCCGCGGGCGCTGAGAAGACCGGAGAGCGCCCCGCCGGAGTTCCGGCGGGGCGCTCTCATGCTCTCAGCCCGGCTCGGGACATGTCCCGGCCCGGCTCACCGCGTGCGGACCACCGCCGCGCCCGAGGCCCGATCGTGCAGGCCGCGCCCGTCCGGGTCCATGATGACGACGGGGACGACCAGGCACACGAGCAGCGTGCGCACGAATGCGCGCAGCAGTCCGACCGGCCCCGTGGAGGCCAGTGTGCGGCGCGTGGCGAGATCGACGACGCCGATGCCCATGAGCAGGTGCCCCGGGGTGCGGCCCAGCAGCCAGACGCAGACGAGGTACAGCAGTGCGAAGCCGGACTGGATCGCGATGTTCTGGGGAATGGGATCGGCATCCATGGTGAGCCGGACGGCGAGGACCACGAGCCCCCAGTCGACGACGATGCCGGCGGCCCGCCGCAGCAGTGAGGCCGCCGACCCCGTGCCGGACTGCGGGAAGCCCAGGCGGCGGCCCGGCCAGTAGTCCTCCGGCACAGACGGACCGGTCAGCCATTCCGCGCGCCGCGACGCGCTCTCCCCTCGTTCGACCATGCCCACCAGGCTAGTCGATGGACCCCCGTGTAACACGCAGGAAACATCCGGGTCACGGCCGCGCAACGGCCTCCCTATAGACTCGGGTCACGACCCACTCACGAGATCAGGAGCGTGCACGTGTTCTCAACGGCACAGGAACTCATCGGCTACGTCAAGGAGACGGAGGTCGAGTTCGTCGACATCCGCTTCTGCGATCTTCCCGGGGTGGTGCAGCACTTCAACCTCCCGGCGGACGCATACGGTGAGGACGAGATCACGGAGGGACTCCTCTTCGACGGTTCGTCCATCCGCGGCTTCCAGGGCATCCACGAGTCCGACATGAAGCTGCTGGCGGACGTCTCGACCGCCTACATCGACCCGTTCCGCGAGGCGCGCACGCTCGTCATCACGCACTCGATCGTCGATCCCTTCACGGACGAGCCCTACTCCCGCGATCCGCGCCAGGTCGCGGAGAAGGCGGAGGCCTACCTCAAGAGCACCGGCATCGCGGACACCGTGCTCGTGGGCGCGGAGGCGGAGTTCTACCTCTTCGACTCGATCCGCTATCAGACGACCCCCGGTGAGAGCTTCTACCACATCGACTCCGTCGAGGCCGCGTGGAACACCGGCGCGGACGAGCCGGGCGGCAACCTCGGGTACAAGACCCCCGTCAAGGGCGGCTACTTCCCGGTCTCCCCGCAGGACCACTTCGCGGACATCCGCGATCGCATCTCGCTCACCCTCAAGGAGATCGGCTTCTCCGTGGAGCGCGCGCACCACGAGGTCGGGACGGCGGGCCAGCAGGAGATCAACTACCGGTTCGACACCCTCAAGCACGCGGCCGACCAGCTGCTGGACTTCAAGTACGTCGTGAAGAACACGGCACTGGCCGAGGGCCGGACGGCGACCTTCATGCCCAAGCCCATGTACGGCGACAACGGCTCGGGCATGCACTGCCACCAGTCGCTGTGGAAGGACGGGGAGCCCCTCTTCTACGACGAGAACGGCTATGCGGGGCTCTCGGACCTCGCACGCTGGTACATCGGCGGGCTCATCGAGCACGCGGGTGCGGTCCTCGCCTTCACCAACCCGACCATCAACTCCTACCGGCGCCTGGTGCCCGGCTATGAGGCGCCGGTGAACCTCGTGTACTCGGCGCGCAACCGCTCCGCGGCGATCCGCATCCCGGTCACGGGCTCCTCGCCCAAGGCCAAGCGCATCGAGTTCCGCGTGCCCGATCCGTCCTCGAACCCGTACCTCGCGTTCTCCGCGCAGCTCATGGCGGGCCTCGACGGGATCAAGAACCGGATCGAGCCGCCCGAGCCCATCGACAAGGACCTCTACGAGCTCCCGCCGGAGGAGCTCGAGGGCATCAAGCTGGTGCCGGGCTCGCTCGAGGAGGCTCTCGAGGCACTCGAGGCCGACCACGACTTCCTCACCGCCGGCGATGTCTTCACCCACGACCTGATCGAGAAGTGGATCGAGTACAAGCGCACCGAGGAGATCGAGGTCATGCGCCTGCGCCCGACCCCCACGGAGTTCGAGCTCTACTACTCGCTCTGAGGCGACGACGGTCGCAGAGCAGGCTCCGAGAGGCCCCGCCCCTCCCCCAGCGGGAGGCGCGGGGCCTCTCGCGCGTCTTCAGCGAGACCGGACGTGCAGGCCCGCACCGTGGAAGAAGATCACGGCGACGATGGGAGCGGCCACGAGCTGATAGCCGAGCCAGACGGCCCATGCCGTGCCCGCGCTCCCGCCCGCGGACGCGAGGACCACCGCGAGCACCGAGACGAACACCCAGAGGGCGTCATAGGCGATCAGGTGCGGCACGCGGCCTGCCTCACCGCTGCGCACCGCATACAGCATCTCCGCGCCGGCGCTCGCCAGTACGGGCACCGCCGTCACGCACAGCAGCCACGCCGGCGCGCCCAGGCGCTCGGTGAGCAGCGGGAGCAGAATGAGCATCCCCGCGCCCACGAGGGCCTTCCAGATCCCATCGGCGAAGTAGCCCGCGCGCAGCATCATGGTCCCTCCGCCCCGGCCATGACTTCCGGCACCCGCCTCCGCTCCGCGTCCCGGTCTACCCTGGTGGCATGGCCTCGGCACCCTCCCACACCGCCCGGCTGGCCCCCTCCCGCGCGGAGATCCTCTCCGGGGGCCTCATCATCGCCCTCTGCGCCGCCATCGGGACGTTCACCCTCATCGTCGGAGAGCCGATCATCTCCACCGGCGCGTGGGCGGGCCTGCTGGGTCTCTGGCTCCTCCTCGTGCTCACCGCCGGGTACGAGGAGCAGCGGACCTGGCTGCCGCGCACGGCCTTCGCCCTCTCCGTGCTCGCCTCGTGGGCGCTCGTGCTCACGCTCCCCACGGGCGGGATGGTCGAGATCATCCTCGTCGTCACGGTCGCCATGGGCGTCCATGTCGCGCCCCTCATCGCGACGGCAGCCGTCGTCGCCCTCAACACCGGCGTGATCGCCCTCGGCGCATTGCGCGGCAGCACGGGCGAGGGGGAGCTGCAGGAGGTGCTCTTCTTCACGGGCTTCTACCTCGTCATCCAGGTCTCGGCGATGCTGAGCACCTCCGCCCTGCTGCGCGAGGGGCAGATGCGCAGGCGCCTGGAGGAGCAGAACGTCGAGCTCACGGCGACCTCCGTCCTGCTCGAGGAGACGACGCGGACGGCGGAGCGGCTGCGCATCTCGCGGGACCTCCACGATCTCATCGGCCACCAGCTCACGGTGCTCAGCCTCGAGCTGGAAGCCGCGAAGCACCGCAGCGACGCGACCGCGGCGGTGCGGCCGCACGTGGACCGCGCCGCAGCGGTTGCGAAGGACCTCCTCCGGGATGTGCGCAGCACCGTGGGGTCGCTGCGCGCGCACGAGGCCCCGGACCTGCACGCCTCGCTCAGCCGGATCGCGGACGCCGTGCCGGGTCTCTCCGTGAGGCTGTCCGTGGACCCGCGCACCGCAGCGGACGAAGATACCGCGGCCGCCGTGGTCCGGACTGCGCAGGAGGTCATCACGAATGCGCTCAGGCACTCGGACGCCCGCGTGCTGAGCATCACCGTGGAGCGGGCGGAGGACTCGCTCGTCCTCACCGCGCACGGCGACGACTCCGGCCCCGCGCGGTACACGGAGGGCAACGGACTCCGCGGCATCCGCGAGCGCATCGAGCTGCTCGGCGGCGGCGTGACCGTCGCGCCCGCGCAGGGATTCCGCCTCACCGCGCACGTGCCCTCTCACGAGGCTCCGCTCCGGAGCGGGCGGACGGTGCCGTCATGAGCCCGGTGAGCGTCGTCGTCATCGACGACCAGACGCTCGTGCGGCAGGGCATCCGCACGCTGCTGGAGATGGGCGGCATCTCGGTGCTCGCCGAGGCCGGGGACGGGAGCACGGGCCTCGAGGCGATCAGGGTCCACCGGCCGGATGTGGCTCTGCTCGACCTGCGGATGCCCCGGTACGACGGTCTCTGGATGCTCGAGCGCCTGCGCGAGGAGACCGCGATCGCCGCACACCCGCCCGACGATCCGCCCGCCCACGGGGAGGAGCACCCGCTCACCCCCGTGCTCGTCCTCACGACCTTCGACGACGACGCCCTCCTGCTCCAGGCCCTCACGCTGGGCGCACGCGGATACCTGCTCAAGGACGTGACGGTCGAGCAGCTCTCCCGCGCCGTCCGCACCCTCGCGGACGGGGGCACGCTCATCGCGCCCTCGCTCACGGACAGGCTCCTGAGAACCCTGCGGGGCGCTCCCCTGCCCGCTGGTGCTGCGGACGTGCCCGCACAGCCGCTCAGCACGCGCGAGCGCGAGGTGCTGCGGCTCGTGGCGGAGGGGTGCTCCAACCGGCAGATCGCCGAGGTCCTGCACCTGGCCCCGGGCACGGTGAAGAACCACCTCTCCGCGGCCCTGCTCAAGCTGGGGGCGCGGGACAGGACGAATGCGGTCCTCCGCGCGCTGCGCGAGGGACTCCTCGACTGAGGCGCGCCGGGGCATCACTAGACTGGCGCCCATGACGCATTTCGACGTGCTCGTGATCGGCACCGGCTCAGGCAACAGCATCATCAACCACCGCTTCGACGGGCTGCGGGTGGCGATCGCGGAGGCGGACCGGTTCGGGGGCACGTGCCTCAACGCCGGCTGCATCCCCACGAAGATGTACGTCTATCCGGCGACCCGCGCAGCGGAGGCCGCGGACTCCTCGGGGATCGACCTCTCCACCTCGTTCGACTCCGCGGACTGGGCGGCCCTGCGCGACCGCATCTTCGCCCGCATCGATGCGATCGAGGCCGATGGCCGGGCCTACCGCTCCGAGCGCCAGGAGAACGTGACCGTGTACCCCGAGCGGGTGCGCTTCACCGGCACGCACACGCTCGTGACGGATTCGGGGCGGGAGATCAGCGCCGACCGCATCGTCATCGCCGCCGGCTCCGCCCCCGTCGTGCCGGAGATCCCCGGACTCGACCGCGCCCTGGTCGACACCCCCGGCTATCCCGTGCACACCTCGCGCTCGATCATGCGCCTCGAGACCCGGCCCGAATCCGTCCTCATCCTGGGATCGGGCTTCATCGCCGCGGAGTTCGGGCACATCTTCACCGGCCTCGGCACGCGCACGACGCTCGCCGTGCGCGGCGACCGCATGCTGCCGGGAGCCGATGAGACCCTGCGCACCCGCTTCACGGAGGCCTTCTCCGACCTCCACGACGTCCGCACCGGGATCGAGGCCGAGCGCATCCGGCTGCTCGACGACGGCCGGGTCGAGGTCTCCTTCCGCGCAACCGGCAGGGTCTCAGGTGCCGAGGTGCCCGCACCCCTCGTCGTCGAGCGCCTGCTCCTCGCCACGGGACGCCGCCCCGCCTCGGAGGGGCTCGATCCCGCGGCCGCGGGCATCGACCGGCATCCGGATGGCCGCATCGCCGTCGACGTGCACCAGCGGGTGCTCTCCGGGGGCGCTCCGCTGCCCGGCGTCTTCGCGCTGGGCGACATCTCCTCGCCTCACCAGCTCAAGCACGTCGCCAACCACGAGGCGCGGATCGTCAAGGCGAACCTCGTCGCCGACATCGACGCGGGTGCGCCGGGGGCGGCTGAGGCACAGGCGCTCGCGACCACGAGCCACAAGGGCGTGCCCGCCGCCGTGTTCTCCTCGCCGCAGGTCGCCCACGTGGGCATGACCGAGGTCGAGGCCCGGGCCGCCGGACACGATGTCGTGATCGGGGAGCGCGACTACGCCGGAGTGGCCTACGGCTGGGCGATGGGCGATGCCCCGGGCTTCGTCAAGGTCATCGCGGACAGGTCCTCGCGCCTCCTGCTCGGGGCTCACATCATGGGTGCCGAGGCGTCCATGATCATCCAGCCGCTCATCCAGGCCATCGCCTTCGACCAGCGCGCCGATGAGGTCGCGACGGGGCAGTACTGGATCCATCCGGCACTGCCCGAGGTCGTGGAGAACGCCCTGCTCGACCTCGACTTCCGCTGAGCCCGGGCTGCGAGGCTCAGAACGCCTCAGCTCTCGTCCTTCGGAACGAGGACGAAGGCGTCGTGCCCGCTGAGCGGTCGCACCGCACGGAAGTCCCGCGCATCGAGGGTGAGCATGCGAGGGGTCTCATACCTCTCTGCGAGTACGACGTTGACGGCATCTGCGAGATCGAGTCGAAGGTCCCGGTACCGGTCCTGGACGCTCCGCGCACGCCTGAGCATCTCAGCCGTCAGCTCCGGCACGACGATGCGCCGGCCCTCCGCGTTCTTCAGCAGCCAGTCGTTGACACCGTATGCGGCGGAACGGCCCTGCTCCCGCGTGATCACGTGCTCGATCTCGAGCAGCACAGGCGGCGAGACCACGGTGGCCGGAGAATCGATGAAGGCGCGCCGCGCGCTCCGATGCATCCCGGACGAGGAATTGAAGGCCGCTACGAGACCAGATGCGTCTCCGATGAGGATCACGGTGAGCAGATCGAATCCGCCACGATGGAGTCGACGCCCTCCGCCGTGACCTCATGACCCAGGTCGAGGACGGGGACGTCCCAGTCCACCGCCCATCTCTGCGCCCGCAGTGCTACGAGGTGGAAGGCCTCGCGGATCAGCTCGGATTCGGGACGTCCCTCCCGCTGTGCCGCGGACTTGACCGCCCGGAGATCGTCCTCGTCCACCATCACGGTGGTTCGCCGCAGTGCCATGCAGTTATGGCACCTCAGTCATAACAGTCCGGGGGTGCTCAGAACGCCTCGCGCGCCCAGGGATCCTCGATCTCATCGGCCTCGAAGCCGAAGAACAGCCGCTCCACGACCTTGCGCGCGTGGCGGGCCGCGGCGCGGTAGTCCTCCGCGAGCCGCTGCGCCGATCCGGGTTCGTAGCCCAGCAGCCGTGCGCAGGCCTCGAGCTCGGTGCGATCCACCGGCAGGCTCGCCGCCGTCCGTCCGCGATAGAGCATCGCGGCCGAGCGCAGGCCCGAGGCGAGCATCCACGCCTCGCGCAGCACCCGCCCGTCCTCGGGGCCCACGAGGCCGTGGAGGATCGCCGAATCGAGCGCGGGCAGAGTCGAGGTCGTCCGCAGCCCCGGCACGGCGTGACCGTACCGCAGCTGGATGAGCTGCACCGTCCATTCGACGTCGCTGAGCCCGCCGTGGCCGAGTTTGAGGTGCGTCTTGCGGTCGGCGCCGCGCGGCAGCCGCTCGGATTCCATCCGCGCCTTGAGCCGCCGCATCTGGCGCACCGAGCTCTCCGGCACCTCCTCCGGATACCGGAGCGGATCGATGAGCTGCGTGAAGTCGTCGCCGAGCTCCCGCGAGCCCGCAACCGGACGCGCCCGCAGCAGGGCCTGCGCCTCCCAGGGCTCGGACCATTTGGCGTAGTAGGCCGCATAGGAGTCCAGCGTGCGCACGAGCGGACCGCTCCGGCCCTCCGGGCGCAGATCGGAGTCCGCTTCGATGCCGGGCAGCCGGTCCGCCCGCGAGGCCTCCTTCGCCAGCGCCAGCGCCACCTTCTTCACGTGGCCCGCGAGACCGGCCGCCTTCGCCGCCTCCGGGTCCGCCGGCCGGTAGCAGTACATGACATCGGCGTCGGAGAAGTAACCGATCTCCGCCCCGCCCAGGCGCCCCATCGCGATGACGGCGAACTCGTAGTCCGGGGTCTCCGGTCCGTCGAGCTCGGCGCGCACCGAGGCGAGCACCGCGTCGAGGTAGACATCCGCCGCCGTGGACAGGGCGGCCGCTGAGGAGGGGAGGTCCTGCTGACCCAGCACGTCCGCGAGCGCCGTGCGCAGCAGCTCGCGGGAGTAGAGGCCGCGCAGCGAGGGCCCGGCCCGTCCACCGTGGCGCCCCACGAGGCGCAGCGCCTCCGTCCGCAGTGCGTCGGCCTCGCGCGGCAGCAGCCTGTCGGGATCGTCGAGCCAGGCGACGGCGTCCGGGCGGAACTGCAGCAGGCCGGTGGTGTAGGCCGACAGCGACAGGACGCCGGCGAGCGAGTGGACGGTGGAGCCGGAGTCCCGCAGGAGGCGCAGGTACCAGCTGGAGTCGCGCAGGCTCTCCCCCAGCTGGCGGAACGCGAGCAGCCCGGCGTCCGGATCGACGCCGCGGGCCAGCCAGCCGAGCATCGCCGGCAGCACCTGCCGGTGGATGACCGCGGCACGGCTCACCCCGGCCGAGAGCGCGTGGATGTGGCCGAGCGCGGTCTTCGGATCCTGGAAGCCGAAGGCTGCCAGGCGCGCCCTCGCCTCGGCCTCGGTGAGGGAGGTGAGCACGGTGTCCCGGCTCGCGGCGTCGAGGATGGGCCGGTAGAAGATCTGCTCGTGGTAGACGCGGACACGGCGGCGCACGTCGGCCAGCCGCTGGGTCAGCCGCACCGGCGTCCGCTCGCCGGAGCGGAACACCGTGCGCGCGAGCAGCCGCTGCCGCTCCTCCGTCTCCGGCAGGAGGGCGGTGCGCAGGAGGCGGGGGATCTGGAGCCTGTGCTCGACGACGCGCAGGAAGCGGTAGCACTCCGCAAGTCCGGCAGCGTCCTCGCGGGCGATGTAGCCCCGCTCCCCCAGCGCCGCGAGCGCCTCGAGGGTGCCGCGGACCCGGATCGCCTCGTCGAGCTCCCCGTGGACGAGCTGGAGGAGCTGCGCGGAGAACTCGACATCGCGCAGACCGCCGATGCCCAGTTTGATCTGCCGCGCGGCCTCCTGCGCCGGCAGCAGGTCCACGACCCGCCGGCGCATCGCCCGCACGCCCTCGACGAAGCCCTCGCGCCGGTTGGCCTCCCACACGAAGTGCGCGGTCCGCTCTGCCCACAGCCGCCCGAGCTCCGCGTCTCCGGCCACGGGACGGGCCTTGAGCAGCGCCTGGAACTCCCAGGACTCCGCGACGGCCGTGTAGTAGGCCTCGAACTCGTCGACGGTGCGCAGGAGCCGCCCGGCGCGTCCCTCCGGACGCAGCGCGGCGTCGAGCTCCCACAGCGCGGGCTCCGCGGCCGGTCCCCCGATGATCTCCGTGAGGCGCGCGACCATCGACTCCGCCGTCCGCGTCGCCTCCTCCCCGGGGGGTTCGGGGTCATGGGGGCCGCCGGCCCCGGCGTGGACGTACACGACGTCGACATCGGAGACGTAGTTGAGCTCGCCGGCTCCGCATTTGCCCATCGCGATGACCGCGATGCCCACGGCGCCGGCGGGGTCGAGCTCTGCGCGTGCGATCGTCAGCCCCGCCTCGATCGCCGCGGCCGCGAGGTCCGAGAGCACCCGGCTCACCTCGTCCACGATCTCGACGGGCTCCGGGGCGAGGAGGTCGTCGGCGACGAGCTCGAGGACGTGGTCGCGGTAGCTCCTGCGCAGCGCGGTGACGGCGTCCTCGCCGATGAGGTCCCCCACTGCGGCGACCAGCGCCGCACGCAGCGCCTCGGGGGCCGAGGCCCCGCCGTGGAGCAGCAGGGGTCCGTGGCCGACGAGCCGCAGCACCGACTCCGGGTGCCGGACGAGGTGGTCGGTGAGTGCGTCCGAGGCTCCCGTGACCTGCAGCAGGCGCGGCAGCAGCCCCAGTCCCTCGGGAGCCGAAGTGCCCGCCGCGGCCAGCGCCTCGCGCACCCCCGGCGGGTTCTCGGCGGCGACGGCTTCTGCCAGGCGCAGCAGACCCAGGGCGGCGGCCTCGGCGTCCGCGAGGGTGCCCAGCAGGCCCTGCTCGTCGGCCGCCGCGTCGAGCGTCGTGCCCAGCAGCGCGTCCGCCTCGCGCAGGAACGTCCGGGCGCGGCTGGGACGGGTCGCCGAGCGCGAGGGGTCCCCGCCGCGGCCGGCCGCGCCCAGCCGGACCGGCCGGTGCGGTCTGCCGTCCCTGCGCGTCCGACCCCGCTGAGAACCCGTCACGAGCCGCTCACAGCGTGCGGTACAGGCGGTTCAGCTCGAACGGGGTCACCTGATCGCGATAGGCCGCCCATTCCGCCTGCTTGTTGCGGAGGAAGTAGTCGAAGACCTCTTCGCCCAGGGTCTCGGCGACGAGCTCCGAGTCCTCCATGAGGGAGACCGCGTGGTCGAGGCTGCGCGGCACCGCGCGGATGCCCATCGCCCGGCGCTCGCCGTCGGTGAGCGACCAGACGTCGTCCTCGGCCTCGGGCGGCAGCGGCAGCTCGTCCTCGATGCCCTTGAGCCCGGCGGCGAGCACGACGGCGTAGGCGAGATAGGGATTGATCGCGGAGTCCATCCCCCGGTACTCGATGCGCGCAGAGGAGGCCTTGCCGGACTTGTACTGCGGCACGCGCACGAGGGCTGAGCGGTTCCGGTGCCCCCAGCAGATGTAGCTCGGCGCCTCGTGCCCGGACCACAGCCGCTTGTACGAGTTCACGTGCTGGTTGGTGACCGCGGAGATCTCCGGAGCGTAGTGCAGGAGGCCGGCGATGAAGCGGCGGCCGACCTCGGACAGCTGGTACTCCGCCCCCGGCTCGTAGAACGCGTTCGTCTCGCCCTCGAACAGCGAGACGTGCGTGTGCATGCCGCTGCCGGGCTGGTCCGAGAGCGGCTTGGGCATGAATGAGGCGTACACGTCCTGTTCGACGGCCACCTCCTTGACCATCGCGCGGAAGGTCATGACGTTGTCGGCCATCGTGAGGGCATCGGCGTACCGGAGGTCGATCTCGTTCTGGCCGGGGCCGGCCTCATGGTGCGAGAACTCGACGCTGATGCCCATCGCCTCGAGCGTCTGCACGGCATCGCGGCGGAAGTCGTTCGCAGTGCCGCCGTTGACGTGGTCGAAGTACCCCGCGGTGTCCACCGGCACGGGCTCTCCCCCGGCCAGGTCCCCGGACTCGAAGAGGTAGAACTCGATCTCCGGATGCACGTAGAAGCTGAACCCGGCCTCGGCGGCCCGCTCCAGCGTGCGCTTGAGGACATGGCGCGGATCCGCCGGCGCCGAGCCGCCGTCCGGGAGGTGGATGTCGCAGAACATGCGGGCAGTGGGCTCCTTCTCACCGCGCCACGGCAGCAGGGAGAAGGTCGCGGGGTCCGGCCGCAGGACCATGTCCGATTCGAAGACGCGGGAGAAGCCCTCGACCGAGGACCCGTCGAACCCGATCCCCTCGCCGAAGGCCCCCTCGAGCTCCGCCGGCACGATCGCGACGGACTTCAGCTGGCCGAGGACGTCGGAGAACCACAGCCGGATGAAGCGGACGTCGCGGTCCTCGACGGTGCGCAGGACGAACTCCTGCTGCTTGCTCATGGCCATGCGTCAGCCGTCCTCCCATTCGCGGTCCTCGCGGTCCCAGTCCGCGCTCCGGCTCCGCGCGGTCTCGAGCGCTGCGCGGGCCTCGGCCTCGGTGGCATAGGGGCCCATGCGGAACTCCCAGGAGCTCTTGGGGCCGTGCTCCACCTCGCCGGTCTTCGTGTTGTACCAGTACTGCGCTTCCTCGGACATCGCCGCCTCCTCGCACCTCGTGTGGACGCCTGTGCTCTGCGCTCTCAGACTACCGCGCGGGACCGTCCGGGAGGAGACGAACCGTCCGGGAGCGCAAAAGGTTTGCCGGCCAGACCTTTTCCGGTCTAGGCTCGTGCCGAGAACCCTGTCCGCTCACCCCAGGAGACACCCATGCGCATCGGCGTACCCACAGAGATCAAGAGCGCGGAGAAGCGCGTCGCCCTCACCCCCGCGGGGGTCCACCAGCTCGTGGAGCGCGGACACGAGGTGCGCGTCCAGGCCGGTGCCGGACTGGGCTCGCACCTCGCGGACGAGGAGTACGCGGCCGCGGGCGCTCTCCTCGTCGACACCGCCGCCGAGGCCTGGGGAGCCTCGGACATGGTCGTCAAGGTCAAGGAGCCCCTGCCGGAGGAGCACGGCTTCCTGCGCGAGGACCTCATCCTGTTCACCTACCTCCACCTGGCCGCCGCGGAGGACCTCACGCAGGCGGTCCTCGCCGCCGGCACGACCGCGATCGCGTACGAGACGGTCCAGCCGGACGCGGGCGGTCTGCCGCTGCTCGCCCCCATGAGCGAGATCGCCGGACGGCTCTCCGTGCAGGAGGGCGCGCACCACCTGCTCGCGGCCCAGGGCGGACGCGGGGTGCTCCTGCCGGGCGTGCCGGGAGTGGACCGGGCGAAGGTCGCGATCATCGGCGCGGGTGTGGCCGGGGCCTCGGCCGCGAGGGCCGCTGTCGGCATGGGCGCGCAGGTCGAGATCTTCGACATCAGCCTCCCGCGCCTGCGCTACCTCGACGAGGTCTTCGACGGCCGCCTGCAGACCAGGGCCTCGACGCCGCTGGACATCGCGGCCTCCGTCGCCGAGGCCGACCTCGTGGTGGGCTCCGTGCTCATCCCGGGCCACCGCGCGCCCAAGCTCGTCACGGACGAGATGGTCTCGGCGGCGAAGCCCGGCAGCGTGTTCGTCGACATCGCGATCGACCAGGGCGGCTGCTTCGCCGGCTCGCGGCCGACCACGTACGCCGAGCCCACGTACCGGCAGCACTCCTCGATCTTCTACTGCGTCGCGAACATGCCCGGCGGAGCGCCCGTGACGGCGACCAAGGCGCTGACCAATGCGACGACGCCCTACATCCTGCGCATCGCCGACCTCGGCTGGCGCGCAGCGCTCGGCGCCGACAGCGCGCTCGCCCGCGGGCTCAACGCGCACGGCGGCACGCTCACGAACGCGCCCGTGGCCGAGGCGTTCGGGCTGGAGGCGGTTGAGCCGAAGAGCGTCCTCGCGGGCTGAGTGCCCGCAGGCCTCACTGCCCGCCCATCGTCGTGGTGCGGAAGTGCGTCTCGCACAGTTCGCCGGCCGTCTCGGGATCGCCCGCCGCTATGGCCTCCACGAGACCCCGGTGATCGGCCGCGGCCTGTTCGAAGAGGCGCTCGGAGAAGGGGTCGTGGCGGAAGCCGGCGTTGATCCTGCCGTCGAGGTCCGCGGCGATTTCGGCGAGCAGGGGATTCCGCGCCGCCTGCGCCATGGCGTGGTGGAACCGGGCGTCCGCGGTCCGCGCCGCCGCCGCGGAACCGGCGCGGGCGTACTCGTCCGCGAGCTCGCGGAGGCGCGCGATGTCAGCCGCCTCCCGGCGCCGCGCCGCGACGGCGGCCACCCGGTTCTGGACGATCGCCCGGGCGTCGAGGAGGTCGCGGCGGGACTGGCGGAATTCGGCCAGGCGCGCGGAGTACTCCTCGACGCGGGCGGGCTCGACATGGGCGATGAACGTGCCCCCGCCGCGGCCCCGGCGGCGGACGACGAAGCCCTGCCGCTCGAGTGTGGCCAGCGCCGCGCGCACGCTCGAGCGCGAGACCTCGAGCTCATCCGCCAGGCGGCGCTCCGGGGGCAGACAGGTGCCCTCGGGCAGCGCGCCGACGGCGATCGAGGCCATGATGTGGTCGGCGATCTGCCGGGGGGTCGAGGACTGGGACACGACACCGGCGAGATCCGCGTAGTCGGCATCGAGCTCGGGCTGCGGCGGCTCCGGGGGCGGCTCCGCGTGCGACATGGGTCTCCTCCGTCCTCGGCACCGGTCGCGGGCGGGGAGTCCGGCACCCCTCCGCTCACCGCCCACCATAGCCGCCGCGGGACGCCCGCCTGGCTACACTGGGCCCCATCATGACTGACAGCATCGCTCCCGCAGCCCAGGCTCCCCTCGGCACCCTCGTGCCGGGCACGCTCTCTCCCCAGCGTCCCGTTCCCGCCTCCATCCCGCGTCCGGAGTACGTGGGCCGGAAGGAGCCGGACGAGGGGCGCGGCGGCGACTTCCACAGCCCCGAGGAGGTCGAGCGCATCCGCGCCGCCGGCCGGATCGCCGCCGATGCGCTCGCGGAGGTGGGGAAGATCATCCGGCCCGGCATCACGACCGACGAGATCGACGCCGTGGCGCACGAGTTCATGGTCTCGCGCGGCGCCTATCCCTCCACGCTCGGCTACCGGGGCTATCCCAAGTCCGTCTGCACGTCCGTCAACGAGTGCATCTGCCACGGCATCCCCGATTCGACGGTGCTGGCCGACGGCGACATCGTCAACGTGGACATCACCGCCTACAGGGACGGCGTGCACGGCGACACTAACTTCACCTTCCTCGTGGGCGAGGTCGACGAGGAGTCCCGGCTGCTCGTGGAGCGGGCGCATGAGGCGATGATGCGCGGGATCAAGGCCGTGCGCCCCGGGCGGCAGATCAATGTGATCGGGCGCGTCATCGAGAAGTACGCGAAGCGGTTCGGCTACGGCGTGGTCCGCGACTTCACCGGTCACGGGGTGGGTCGCGAATTCCACTCCGGACTCATCGTCCCGCACTACGACGCCGCACCCGCGCACGCAGAGGTGATCGAGCCGGGCATGGTCTTCACCGCCGAGCCCATGCTCAACCTCGGCACGGAGCGCTGGGAGCAGTGGGACGACGGCTGGACGATCGTCACGAAGGACCGGAAGCGCTCGGCGCAGTTCGAGCACACCTTCGTCGTCACGGAGACCGGCACCGACATCCTCACCCTGCCCTCCGAGGGCGTGACGATCGCCTGAGCCCCGCCCGCGGAGGGCACCCCGCTTCGAATCGGACCGGAAACAGCAGAGAGGCCTGTCATGGCAGAGAAGGCACACGTCGACACCTCGCACCTCGCGATCGGCATCGACATCGGCGGGACGGGCACCAAAGTGGGGCTCGTCGACGTGGAGGCGGGAGAGCTCGTGGGCAAGCGGTGTCGTCTGGACACCCCCGCGGACGCCTCGGCCGAGGGCATCGTCGAGACGGTGTCCGCGGCACTGGGCGATCTCGCGGCGCAGTGCGCCGAGGCGGGAGTCATCGCCGCTCCCGAGCACCTCATGAAGCTGCCGGTCGGCGCGGCCTTCCCCGGCGTGGTGAAGCGCGGCACCGTCGTGTTCGCGGGCAACCTCACCCAGGCGATCGGCGCCCCCATCGCGGACCTGCTGCGTGAGGCCACGGGCACCGCCGTGCACATCGCCAACGATGCCGATGCCGCGGGGCTCGCGGAGATGACCTACGGTGCGGGGCGCAAGCACCGGAAGGAGAGCGTCATCGTCACGACGCTGGGCACCGGCATCGGCACGGCGCTGTTCACGAGCGGTCGCCTCTACCCCTATTCCGAGCTCGGGCACATCATGATGGGCGAGGAGGTCGCGGAGAGGCAGATGTCCGTCGCGGCGATGCGCCGGCTGGAGCTCGGCTTCGAGGAGTGGGGCGCCCGGCTGACCACGTACTACCGTGAGCTCGAGCGGCTGTTCTTCCCGGATCTCTTCATCCTGGGCGGAGGCATCTCCAAGCGCAGCGCCGAGTACCTGCACCACATCGACGTGAAGACGCCCATCCGCGTCGCGAAGCTGCTGAACAACGCCGGCATCGTGGGCGCGGGCCTGCTGGGGGCCAATCAGGGCAGGCCCAGGGTGGGCCGCAGGAAGAAGGGATGATCGCAGGACGCGTCTGTGCGCGTATGCGCTCTCTGCGCCGCAGTCGGCTCCAGCGCGCAGAATCCGCATACGCGCACGGGCAGCCAGTGGGTGAGTGAGGGACGGCCGCCTGTACGCCGGGTTCTGTGCGCGCGCCGGGTCGCCCCTGCGCGCGTGACGGCCATCTGTCTGGGACCGCTGTTGCCAGCGGCCTCGAGCGATCCACCCGACGGCTCGGGCGAGCAGCCCTCGAGCGCCGTCTGTCCGATCTTGCTCCGGGTGGGGTTTGCCGAGCAGCCGCAGTCGCCTGCGGCCCTGGTGGTCTCTTACACCGCCGTTTCACCCTTACCCGCCGGCGCTCGCGCGCACGGCGGGCGGTCTGTTCTCTGTGGCACTTTCCCGCGGGTTGCCCCGGGTGGCCGTTAGCCACCACCCTGCTCTGCGGAGCCCGGACGTTCCTCAGCGGAGGGGCTTTCGCCGTTCCCCCGCCGCGGCCGCCCGGCGACCGTCCCTCAGCGGGCAACCTTACACCCATGCGGGCGGCCCGCCCCACCTCATGACCGTCCCGCAGCGACCTGTAGCCTGACCCGGTGAAGATCCTGCTCCCCCCGTCCGAGGGGAAGACCGCGCCCGCGGCCGGCCCCTCCCTCGACCTCTCGGCGCTCTCCTTCCCCCAGCTCGCGGCCTCGCGCGAGGAGGTCCTCGCGGCGCTGGTCGCGGCCTCGGCCGAGGAGGACGCGCTCGCCACCCTGGACGTCGGCGCCGGCCTCGCCGCCGAGGTCGAGGCCAACACTCGCCTGCAGGGCGCCGCCAGCGCTCCCGCGCATGACGTCTACTCCGGAGTCCTCTACGCCGCGATGGAGGCCGGCGGGGTGGAGGCCCACCGGCTCGAAGAGGTGTTCGTCTCCTCCGCCCTGTTCGGCGTGGTGAACCTCATGGACCCGATCCCCGCCTACCGCCTCTCGATGGGCACCGCCCTGCCGCCCCTGGGCCGCATGCGCACATGGTGGAAGAAGCGCCTGGCCACCGTCCTCGACGAGGCCTTCGGCGAGGAGCTCGTCCTCGACTGCCGCTCCGCCGACTACCGCGCCTCCTGGCCCGGCAGGCCCGCCCACACGATCACCGTCGACGTCGTGCAGATCCGGAACGGACAGCGGAAGGTCGTCTCGCATTTCGCCAAGCACACCCGCGGCGAACTCGCCGGCCGCCTGCTGCGCGCCGAAGGCCCCCTCCCGGAGACCGCCGAGGACCTCGTCGAGGCCTCCTCCCACTGGTACGACGTCGAGTACACCGCCCCCACCGCACGGAAGGCGGCCTCCCTCACCGTGGTGCTGCCGGAGGGCTGAGCCGCTCGATCCCGCGCACGCCGCCCTGAACCGCGGGCGGGACGGGAGCGGCGGCGAGCGGATCCTCGCGCAGGACCTCGATCGGCACGCCGGACTCCCTGCTCAGCGCCCGCAGCAGCCCCGCACGGGTGGCGAACCCCGCCGTCCGCGCCGCGCTCATGCCGCTGGAGCCCCCGCGCAGACACCGGACTGCCTCGTTGAGGCGCCGCCGCGTCCTCCACCGGCTG
This sequence comes from Brevibacterium album DSM 18261, assembly GCF_000426445.1. GTDB lineage: Bacteria > Actinomycetota > Actinomycetes > Actinomycetales > Brevibacteriaceae > Brevibacterium > Brevibacterium album. The sequence continues at coordinate 34,869 of NZ_AUFJ01000010.1, forward strand.
AAGCTCATCCCGGTCTCCTCGGCGAAGATCCGCTGCACCTGGCGCTCGCTCATCCCCACCCGCGCGCACAGCGCCGCGAGCGTCGCGGGTGAGCCCACCGAGACCTCGGCGATCCGCGCGACCAGCGGGTGCACGGGCAGGGGCGCGGCGAAGGCCTCGGAGCCCAGCCGCAGCAGCAGCTCCTCGAGCGCACCGGTGAAGACCGCGTGCTGCTCTTCCGTACGGGGCTCGGCCGCCATCCGCGCGAGCATGAGGTCCGTGATCGCCGGCACCACCCCCAGGCGCTCGATGCGCCGGCCGGGCTCCACCCCCGCGGCGAGCAGCGGCCCCAGGACGATCGAGTGCTCCTCGAGGCGCACCGCATGCGGGACTCCCGCCGCCAGCCACACCGAGGTCCGCGGCTCGAGGACGATCGCCTCCCCCTCCACCGTGAGCACTCCCCGGCCCATCACCATGTGCACGACATGGGGCTGCGCGTGCGCATGCATCGGATGCCCCGTGAACCGCATCGTCGTCTCCGGAACCGCCGTCGCGAACTCCCGCCTGAAACCCATCGCACTCCCCTCCGCGGCGTCCCGCCCGCGCAACACGGCACCGTCATTCCGCAATGACCCTATGCCCTAATTCTTCGATCTGTCGCCTCCGGGCCGGGTCGATGTCGCCTCCGGACCGCCCCTGCCCGAAACCGGCCCTAGGGTCGGTTCTCGGCACTTATGTGAGGCTACCCTTAACCATCCTGGAGGAATCCGTGATCCACCCGTCCCCCGCTCGCACATCCGCCGGCCCGCGCACATGTCCGCGCACAGGCCCGCGCACCCTCGCGGCCGCCGCGCTGACCGCCGGCCTGCTCGCCCTCTCCGCCTGCGGCGGGACCCCGGCCGGCGAGGACGCGCGCGCAGGGGAGGCAGGCACGGAGGGCACCCGGACCGTCTCGACCGTCAACGGCGAGGTCGAGGTGCCCGCGGACGCCCAGCGGATCGTCGTGCTCAACTACGCACTCGCCGGATACCTCTACGACATGGACGTGCCGGTCGCCGCGACGATCCCCGAGGACGCCGACCGGGGCAATCAGGAGTTCTCACCGCTGTGGGGCGAGGCCCCGGAGGAGGACGGCACCGAGTTCCTCCCCTGGTCTGCCGACGGCTTCGATCTCGAGGCGATCCTGGAGGCCGAGCCCGATCTCATCATCGCCGGAGGCTGGGGCTTCCCCAGCTTCCACGCCGAGGCCGCCTATGACGACCTCTCGGCCATCGCCCCGACCGTCGTGGTGGACAAGGCCCTGCCGGACTGGCAGGGACAGGCCGAGTTCCTCGCGACCGAGGTCTTCAACCGTCCCGAGGCCTTCGAGGAGATGGCGGCGGAGTACGAGGCACGGCTCGGCGAGGTCCGCGAGGTCATCGAGGTCCCCGAACAGCCCACGTCCTTCGTCTCGGTCACGGGTGAGGGCACCCCGTACCTGGTCCTCGAGGACCAGGGCCTGCCGCTCATGTTCGACGCGCTGGGGTTCGAGACCAACGACATCGCCGCCCGCAACGAACTCGAGCCCTACCAGCCCGGCGGCGACCTCGCGGAGCTCTCCACCGAGCAGCTCGGGCAGCTCGTGGACAGCGAGACCCTCTTCGTCATGGGCTTCAACGCGGACACCGCCAGCGTGGAGGCGCTGAAGGACGAGCCCGCCTGGTCCGGCCTGCCCGCCTTCGCGGACGAGCACGCCCACGACCTGCCCTACTGGGCCCTGCGCCACGACTTCGACGAATCGCTCGAGCTGCTCGACCTCGTCGAGGAGGAGTTCGGCCGGTGAGCCTCCACGACCTCCTCGTCCACCCGCTCGTGGTGCGCACCGTCACGGTCGCCGCAGTCGAGGACGTGACCCCGCGAATGCGCCGGATCCGCCTCACGGGCGCCGAGCTGGGCCCGTTCACACGTGACGGGCACACGCACCCCGGCTTCTCCTCCCCCGGCTTCGACGACCACGTCAAGCTCATCTTCGCCGGGGGCGGTCCCCTCGAGACCGCGCTGCCGCGCCAGTTGCCCGACGGCATCGAGTGGACACCCGCCCCGCATCGCGATACCCGCGACTACACTCCGCGCAGCTTCGATCCGGATGCCGGCGAGCTCGTCCTCGACTTCGTCATGCACGGCGAGGGACCGGCCGCGACCTGGGCGCGGAACGCCGCACCCGGCGATCCCCTGAGCTTCGTGGGGCCGAAGTCCTCACTCGTCCTCCCCCGGGAGGCCACCTCGCTCGTGCTCATCGGGGACGAGACCGCACTCCCAGCTCTGGGCAGGTTCTTCGACGAGCGACCGCTCAGCGCGCCCGCGCACGTCATCGCCCTCATCGCAGCTGCGGACGCCCGGCAGTCACTGCGCCTGGGCCCGGAGGACTCCGTGCGCTGGGAGCACATGCCGCACCCCGACGGCGAGGCGATCGCCGCCGCCTTCGACGAGCTGGTCGAGGACCGCGACCTCGGGGAGAGACCGTACGTGTGGGCCGCGGGCGAGGCCGCCTCGCTGCTGCCGCTGCGCCGCAGGCTCTCCCGGGTGGCGACGCGCGGCGACCGCAGCATCACCGGCTACTGGCATCGGACCGAGGAGACCGAGGCCGCTGCCGCCCCTGCCCTCCCGGCATCGCCGACCGCCTGGTTCGCGATCCGCGCGGCCCTCGACCTCGGACTGCCGCAGGCTCTCGCCGAGGAGGGACTCACGGCCGAGGCGCTGGCAGCCGCACTCGCCGTGCCCCCGGCACGACTGCACCCACTGCTGGAAGCACTGGTCCCCGCCGGTCTCCTGGACCGGGAGGCCGGCGGCGCATGGAGCCTGACCGGCCTCGGCCGCGATCTGCTCGACGACCCGCACGCCCAGGAGGAGTTCACCGGCCCCGAGGCCGCGCAGGTCCTCGCCCTGGTGCACACCGCCGAGGCCGTCCGCAGCGGAACTCCCGCATGGGAGCTGGCCCACGGGTCGTCGTTCGCGGACGCGCTCACGGATCCGGCCACAGCCGGGCACCTCGCCCACGAGGCGGAGTCGCTGGCCTTCCTCCAGCACGGACTGGTGCGCAGGCTGGCGGAGCTGGACGCGCACACCCTCCTGGGCATCGGCCCCGCCGCCGAGGTGCTCTGCGAGATCGCGGCCCGCGGCGGAGTGTCCGTCCTTCCCCTCACGCGAGGGGAAGTGCGCACCTCCGCCCCCGAAGCCGGGGAGGAGGCCGGGGAAGACAGGGACGGGACGGTCATCGTCTCGGCCCTCCTGCTGCATCACCTCGACGATGCGGCGGCGCTCGCACACCTGCGCGCACTCGCCGCCGTCGCCCCGCGCGCACTCCTGCTCGACACGCCGGCCCCGGACGCCCTCTCCCCCGAGGCCGCCCTCCGCGGTCTCGTGCGCTTCGGGACCAGCGGTGCACCCGCTCGGACCGCGGAGGACCTCGCCGCACTCGCACGGCAGGCGGGATGGACGCCGCTGCCCGCCCGCGGCCTCGGCTGGGGCCTTCTCGCGATGGAGCTCGTCACCGGATGACCGCCCCGCCCACCGCCGGGGTGAGACCGCGCCGGCCGGCCGTGCTGTCGACGGCGCTGCTGGCCGGCGTGCTCCTGCTCGGGATCGTGTCCGTGCTGAGCCTCTTCATCGGCTCCGCCGCGCTCTCGCCGGCGGAGGTCCTGCGTGCGCTCGTCCGTGCCGACGGCGACCTCATCGGCCGGATGACGGTCTCCGGCCTCCGGCTCCCCCGCACGCTGCTGGGCATCGCCGTCGGGGCCGCGCTCGGCGTCGCCGGCGCACTCGCGCAGGCGGTCACGCGCAATCCGCTCGCGGACCCCGGGATCCTGGGGGTGAGCGCGGGAGCGGGACTGGCGGTCTCCCTCGCCGTGGCGTTCCTCGGGCTCACCCGCGTGGAGGACTACATGTGGTTCGCGTTCGCGGGGGCCCTCGGCGCCTTCGCCCTCGTCTACGCGGTTGCGCTGCGCGGGCCCGACGGCGCCACACCGGTCCGTCTCACGCTCGTGGGCGTGGCGCTGTCCGCCGTCCTCACCGGCGCCAGTCAGTCGCTCGCGCTCCTCCGTCCGCAGGTCTTCGACCAGATGCGCTTCTGGGGAGCGGGCACGCTCGCCGACCGCCCGCAGGGCACGCTGGAGGCGGTCCTGCCGTTCATCGCCGCAGGCGTCGTGCTCTCCCTGCTCCTGGGCCGGACCGCGAATGCGATGGCCCTCGGCGACGAACGCGCCCGCACGCTCGGCGTGCCCGTGGGAGCCCTGCGCTGGCTCATCACCGCCGTCATCGCGGTGCTCTGCGGAGCCGCGACCGCAGCTGCGGGACCCATCGCCTTCGTGGGCCTGATGGTCCCCCATGCCGTCCGTGCCGTGACCGGACCGGATCAGCGCTGGGTGCTCGCCTTCTCCGCGGTCCTCGCTCCCGCGCTCCTGCTCCTGGCGGACGTCCTCGGCAGGCTCCTGGTGCGGCCGGCGGAGCTGCAGGCCGGCATCGTCACCGCGTTCCTCGGCGCCCCGGTGCTCATCCTGCTGGTCCGCCGCGCCGAGAGGGGCGGACTGTGAGCCGCAGGCCGGGCCGCAGCGCCGTCCTGCGCCTGGGCCCTGCCAGCCTGCGGTTCTCCCCGCGCGATGCGTGGGTCGCTGCCGCGCTGCTCCTCCTGCTGGCCGTGCTCACCCTGCTGGGACTGTCCTTCGGCGAGCGGCCCGTGAGCGCCGATCGCGTGCTCGCCGCCTTCCTCCCCGGCGCCGAGGCGCTCGACCGGATGGTGGTCGTCGAATGGCGCGCGCCGCGGGCGTTCGCCGCCGCCGTCTTCGGAGCGTGCCTGGGCCTGAGCGGAGGCCTGTTCCAGGCCCTCACCCGCAATCCCCTCGGCAGCCCGGACATCATCGGACTGAACACGGGCGCCTATTCCGGCGTGCTCTGCGTGCTCCTCCTGGGCGGCAGCGGCTATGCGGCCCTCGCCGCCGGGGCCGTGGGCGGAGGCGTCGTCGCGGCCGCGCTCGTGTACCTGCTCGCGTACTCCTCCGGCCTCCAGGGGTTCCGCCTCATCATCGTGGGGATCGCCGTGAGCGCCTTCCTCAGCTCCGCGAACTCCTGGTTCGTCGTCAAGGCGAACCTCGACGAGGCGATGCGCGCCGCCGTCTGGGGCGCGGGTACACTGCACGGGATCCGCTGGCCCCAGCTCGCCGCGGCGGGAGCGACGGCCCTCGTGCTCCTGTGCGCGCTCCCGTGGCTCAGCCGCAGGATCGCGCAGCTCGAGCTCGGCGAGGACTCCGCCCGGGTGCGCGGGGTGCCCGCGGAACCGGTCAAGGCCGGGCTCGTGCTCGTGGGGGTGGCCCTCACCGCCCTCGTCACCGCCGTCACCGGCCCCATCGCATTCATCGCACTCGCGGCACCCCAGATCGCGCGCAGGATCCGGCGTGAGACGAGCGGCTTCGACGCCGTCGGCGCGGCGCTCGTGGGCGCTGTCCTCCTCAGCGGCGCGGACCTTCTCGCCCAGCACGCCCTGCCCGATTCCGCGCTCCCCGTGGGCGCCGTCACCGTCTGCCTGGGCGGCGCCTACCTCGTGTGGCTGCTGTTCGCGGAGAACCGGAGAAGCTGATATGCCCGAATCCCCCGGCCGCGCGGCGCTGGACGCCGTGCGCCTCACCGCGGGCTACCGCGCACAGGCCCCCGTCCTCAGCGAGGTCACCGCATCCGTGCCCCGCGGGGGCTTCACCGCGGTGATCGGGCCCAACGGCTGCGGGAAGTCCACCCTGCTGCGCGCGTTCACCCGCCTGCTGGCTCCCGCCGGAGGCGAGGTCCTCCTCGACGGGCGCGCCATCGCCGGGCTCCGCACCTCCGAGCTCGCCCGCCGGCAGAGCCTGCTCCCGCAGCAGTCGCCGGTGCCCGACGGCATCCGCGTGGCCGAGCTCGTGCAGCGCGGCCGCTACCCCCACCAGAGGCTGTTCGCGCAGTGGTCGCCCGAGGACGAGGCGGCAGTGGCCCGGGCGATGGAGCTCACCCGCATCGGCGATCTCGCCGACCGCCTCGTCGACACCCTCTCGGGCGGTCAGCGACAGCGCGTCTGGATCGCGCTCGCCCTCGCCCAGGACACGCCCCTCCTGCTCCTGGACGAGCCGACGACGTTCCTCGACATCGCCCACCAGTTCGAGACCCTGCGGCTGCTCGACTCCCTGCGCGCGCAGGGGCGGACGGTCGTCGCCGTCCTCCACGATCTCGACCACGCCGCGCGCTTCGCCACCCACGTCGTGGCGATGAGGGACGGGCGGGTGAGGGCCGCCGGCCCGCCCGCGGCGATCCTCACAGAGGAGCGCATCCGCGAGGTGTTCGGTCTCGACTGCCGCGTCATCCCGGACCCCGACACCGGCACGCCGGTGGTCCTGCCGCGCTGAGGGTCAGCCTCCCGCCCGCAGCAGGAGCGCGCCGCAGTCCTCGCACTCGAGGCAGGCTCCGGCAGTCGCGTTCCGGTAGGCATCGGCCGAGGTGCCGGAGAGCTGAGCGCCGCAGGCACCGCAGGCACCGCCCTCCACGGTCGCGGCCGCAGGGTACTCCCCCTCGAGCGTGAGCCGGGCGCGCACCGTCTGCGGCAGGAGCGCCTCCTGCTCCCGCAGCCGGGCGTCGAGCGCCTCGATCTCCCCGCTGAGCCGCGCGCCCTCCGATGCCCGCTCCGCCTGGAGGTCGCGGCCCCGGCTCGCGACCTGGTCGGCGCGAGCGCGGGTGGTGGCCAGCGCCTCGGCGGCGACCTCCGCGGACTCCAGCTCCTCGACCTGGCTCGTCTCGATCTCCTCCACCCGGACGCGCAGTCCCGCGATCTCGTCCTGGAGGCCCAGGAGATCGCGGGAGGTGAGTCCCACACCCGCGTTGAGCCGTTCCTCGGTGCGCCCGATGCGCGTGCGCAGCGCATCGGCCTGCTGCTCGAGCTCATCGGCCCGGGTCTCGTGCTCCGTCCGCTCCCGCTCCAGCTCCTCGCACCGGGAGCTCAGCGAGCCGTGCTCTGCGGCCAGGGCGCGCAGCCGCTCCAGCCTCTCGGTCTGGAGCGCCTCGTGTGCGCGCGAGCGGCGGTCGGCCGCCAGCCCGATCCAGGCGAGCAGCGCCTGCGTCTGCGTCTCGTCGAGCGTGTGCTCAGCCATGCCGTCCGGCCCTTTCGTCGTCCCGTCCCTGTGCGGCCTCCTGGCCGATCCGCTCGTCCCACACGTCCGTGCGCAGGCGCGAGACCTCGATCTCGAGCTCCCAGCCGCGCACTGCCGCGGCCCGGCTCAGCTGCTCGGCCGCACGGTCGAGCCACAGTGACTCCGCGGCCCAGTGGGAGATGTCGATGAGGTGCGGAGTGTCCGCAGGCCGCCGGTGCGCGGTGTCACGGGCCTCGGTCGCAGGATGGTGCCGGAGGTCCGAGGTGATGTAGACGTCCGCGCCCACCGCGCGGACCTCGTCGAAGAGCGAGTCCCCGGCGCCTCCGCAGACCGCGACGCGGTGCACCTCGGCGTCGCCGTCGCCGGCGATGCGGACCCCGGTCGCCGTCGCGGGGAGCACCGCGGCGAGCCGGCGGGCCAGCTCCCGCACGGTCGCAGGCTCCGGCATGTCCGCCCAGCGGCCGATGCCGATCCCCTCCGCTGCGCCCGAGGCCGGCGCCAGCGGCCGCGCCCCGTGCACCCCGAGCGCCTCGATGAGGACGTCGGACACCCCGCCGCGCTGGGCATCGGCGTTGGTGTGTGCGGCGATATGGGCGACGCCGGAGGTGAGCAGCCGCGTGAGCTGGCCGCCCTTGAGCGTGTCCGCGGCGATCGACGTCACGCCGCGCAGGAGCAGCGGGTGGTGCGTGAGGAGGAGGTCGGCGCCTCGCGCCGCGGCCTCCTCGACGACCGCGTCCACGGGATCCACCGCGAGCAGGACGCGGCGGACCGGGCGCACGGGATCGCCGGTCGTCAGCCCCACGGCGTCCCAGGGCTCCGCGAGGCTCTCGGGCCAGAGCTCGTCGATGAGCGCGTGCAGATCGGTCAGCGCGGGGTGGGCCTGAGCGGAGGGAGCCGGTGCGGGAGCGGACGATGCTGGCATGGGACCACCGTAGTACGGTTGGCCCTATGCCGCAGATCACAGCCGTGCGCAGCAGCACGATCGCCGACCTCGTCCGCCGCACCGCCGGGCGGACGCCCGAGGCCACCGCCGTCGTCTTCGGCGACCGCAGCTGGACCTACCGCCGCTTCGACGACGCCGTCACGGGTCTCGCCCGGCACCTCCTGAGCCTCGGCCTGGTGCCCGGCGACCGGGTCGCCGCCTTCGGCGCGAACTCCGATCTGTACGCGCTCACCTTCCTCGCCTGCGCGCGCTCCGGACTCATCCACGTGCCGGTGAACTACCAGATGCGCGGGGAGGAGCTCGACTACTTCTTCACCGATTCCGGCGCCCGGGCAGTGTTCGCGGATGCCGACCTCGCACCGCACGTGCGCGAGACGCCCACCGGCTCGGTGCTCGAGGTCCGCACGTTCGAGGACCTGCTCCCCGTCGTCACGGCGGACGGGATCGCGCCGGCGGGCACGGACGAGTTCTCCGTCACGGACGCGGACGTCGCGCAGCTGCTCTACACCTCGGGCACGACCTCGGCCCCCAAGGGCGCGATCATGACCCACCGCGCCCTCGTCCACCACTACCTCAGCTGCCTCGACGCCCTCGACCTCTCCGCCGGCGACCGCTGGGTGCACGCCCTGCCGCTCTACCATTCGGCCCAGATGCACGTGTTCCTGCTCCCGGCGCTCGCGAAGGGCGCGCACAACATCATCGTGCCCGGACCCGTGCCGGATCAGCTCTTCGACCTGTTCGAGCGTGAGGCGATCACCTCCTTCTTCGCCGCGCCGACCGTGTGGGTGGCCCTCGCGAACAGTCCCCGGCTCGCCTCGGCGGACCTGTCCGCGCTGCGCAGGGGCTACTACGGAGCCTCGATCATGCCCGGGCCCGTCCTGGAGAGGCTGCGGGCCAGGCTGCCCGAGCTCAGCTTCTACAACTGCTTCGGCCAGTCCGAGATGGGTCCGCTCTGCACGGTGCTGCGGCCCGAGGAGCACGACGGACACCCCGGTTCCGCAGGCCGGCCCGCGCTCTTCGTCGAGGCTCGCGTGCTCGACTCCGAGGGCCGGGACACTGAGCCCGGCCAGCAGGGCGAGATCGTCTACCGCTCGCCGCACCTGTGCGAGGGCTACTGGAACAAGCCCGAGGCCACGGCGGAGGCGTTCCGCAGCGGCTGGTTCCACTCAGGCGACCTCGTGATCCGCGACGAGAACGGCTTCATCGAGGTCGTGGACCGGGTGAAGGACGTCATCAACACCGGCGGCGTCCTCGTCGCCTCCCGTCAGGTCGAGGACGCGATCTTCGAGCTCGAGGCCGTCGCAGAGGTCGCCGTGGTGGGCGTGCCGGACGAGAAGTGGATCGAGGCGATCTCCGCCTTCGTGGTGGTCAGGCCGGGTGCGGAGGACGCGCTCACCGCCGAGGACGTCACTGCGCACGTGCGCTCCCGCCTGGCAGCATTCAAGGTGCCCAAGTCCGTGAGCTTCGTCCCCGAGCTGCCCAAGAACACCTCCGGCAAGATCCTCAAGCGGCAGCTCCGCGGCTGAGCCGCGGAGCCCGCGGGGCGGCCGTGACGGTCCGTTCCGTCCTGCTACTGTGGCCTGATGCACAGCTCCATCGACCGTCCGGCGAGCCCTTTTGCCGGATTCCTCCGCAAGATCTCAGCTGCCGCCGGCAACGACGCCTTCGGCGGCACGCTGCTCCTCATCGCCGCCGTCGCAGCCCTGGTGCTCGCGAACTCGCCGGCGGTGGACTGGTACGAGTCGGTCCGCGACTTCCGCCTCGGCCCGGCGGCCCTCCACCTCGATCTCACGATCGGCACCTGGGCCGCGGACGGCCTGCTCGCGATCTTCTTCTTCGTCGTGGGCCTCGAGCTCAAGGAGGAGTTCGTCACCGGGCGCCTGCGCGATCCGCGCCAGGCCGCCGTCCCCGTCGCCGCGGCGGCCGGGGGCGTGCTCGCACCGGCCCTCATCTTCGTCGCCTTCAACCTCCGCACCGGCGGCGGGGCGCTGCAGGGCTGGGCGATCCCGACCGCGACGGACATCGCGTTCGCGGTCGCGGTCCTCGCCGTGGTCGCGAAGAACCTGCCGGTCGCGCTCCGGATCTTCCTGCTGACGCTCGCGGTGGTCGACGACCTCATCGCGATCACCATCATCGCGATCTTCTACACCTCCGATCTCTCCCCGCTCTGGATGCTGGCCGCGGCGGTGCCCTTCGCGCTCTTCACGCTGGCCGTGCAGAGGGGCGTGCGCGCGTGGTGGCTGCTCATCCCCCTCGGGGTCCTCACCTGGTGGTGCGTGCACGAGGCCGGCATCCACGCCACCGTCGCCGGCGTGCTGCTGGGCTTCGCCGTGCCCGTGCGGCCCACCCCGCGCGCCCGCGTGGCCCACGGCGCCGGCCCGGGCGGAGCCCCGCACTACTCCGGCCTCGCCCACCACTTCGCGGAGCGCTGGGGCGTGTTCTCCACCCTCGTCGCGGTGCCGATCTTCGCCTTCTTCTCCGCCGGCGTCGCCGTCGGCGGCCTCAGCGGCCTGGGAGAGGCGTTCTCGGATCCCATCGTCCTCGGCATCGTGTGCGGCCTCGTGCTCGGCAAGCCCATCGGCATCCTCGGCACGACGTTCCTGCTCACCCGCCTGCCGTTCTTCCGCCTGGAGAGCTCGCTCAAGTGGATGGACATGCTGGGCATGTCGATCATCGCCGGCATCGGCTTCACCGTCGCACTCCTCGTGGGCGAGCTCGCCTATCCGGGCATGGAGCACCTCGCCGGCGAGGTGAAGATCGGCATCCTCACCGGCTCGCTCGTCTCCGCCGTGCTCGGCGGGACGCTGCTCGCGATCCGCAGCCGACTCGCCGGGCCCGCGGCCGCGGCAGCGTGAACGGCGCAGCGGCGGCGGGCGGCGCAGCGGAGAGCGCAGCGCCGCCGTTCCTCGACCACAACGCCACCACTCCCGTGGCCCCGGAGGTCGCCGACCGCATGTGGCCGTTCCTCACGGAGGCCTTCGGCAACCCCTCGAGCCCGACGCCGCAGGGTCGCCGTGCGGCACGGGCGGTCGCCGAGGCCCGTGAGCAGCTCGCGGCCCTGATCGGCGCGCACCCCGACGAGATCGTGTTCACCGGCGGCGGCACCGAGGCCAGCAACCTCGCCGTCCGGGGCGCTGCCGCCGGGGCCGAGCACCGGCGCGCCGTCACCTCCGCGGTCGAGCACCCCGCGACCGCCGCACCGCTGGCCCACCTCAGGGAGGTACACGGCTGGCGGGTCGACGAACTCGGAGTGGACGCCGAGGCGCGCATCGACCCCGCCGAGGTCTCCGCGGGACCGCTCGCGCTCGGTACCCTCATCCTCGCGCACAACGAGGTCGGGACGGTGCAGCCGATGGCGGCCTTCGCCGAGGCCGTGCGCGCGCGGGGAGGTCTCGTCCACGCCGACGGCGCCCAAGCTGTGGGCAAGATCCCGGTGGACGTGGACGCACTCGGCGTGGACCTGCTCTCGGTCGCTGCGCACAAGCTCTACGGCCCCAAGGGTGTGGGCGCGCTCTACGTCCGCCGCGGCACCCGGCTGGCACCCGTGCTCCGCGGTGCCGGGCAGGAGGGCGGCCTGCGGCCGGGCACCGAGAACGTCGCGGGCATCGTGGGCCTCGGCGCGGCCGCCGCACTCGCCGGTGCGGTGATGGAGGCGGAGTCCGTGCGGCAGGAGGCACTCAGGGAGCTGCTGTGGACGGAGCTCCGCAGCCGCATCCCGGACCTCGTCCGCATCTCTCCGCGTGCTGCTGCGCTGCCCAACACCCTCATGGCGGCCGTCCCCGGGACGCTCGGCGCCTCCGTGCTCGAGGCCGCCCCCGGGGTCGCCGCCTCGACCGGCAGCGCGTGCCATGCCGGCGTCCACGCGCCCTCGGCGGCCCTCATCGCGATGGGGTTCGAGCCCGCGCTCGCCCTCGGCGCACTGCGCCTCTCGCTCGGCAGATCCACCACCGAGGCCGGGGTCCGCGGGGCCGCGGACTCGCTGGCCCGCGCTGCGGCGGCCTCCCGTCCCGCCGGGTGAGCATTTCCTGTCGGATTCCGGCCCTCGAACCGACAGAAACCGCTCACTCGGCGGATCGGCGGCAGGGTCCGGGGAACGAGATGATGCGCACAGTCGGTGCGGTCCGGCTGTCCCCCGCCGTGCCCGCCTGAGTATTCTGTCTGACGGCCCGGATCCCAGACCCCGGGCGGAGAGAGCAGACCATGACCGCAGGGCCCGCGGGCGCCCCCGCAGCGACGGGAACCGCACACGCGAAGGCGATCCTCTTCGGTGAGCACTCCGTCGTGTACGGCTCACCGGCCGTCGCCATCCCGCTCACCGCCCTCAACGCCTCCGCGCACCTCTCCGCGGGCGCTGACGGGCTGCGCATCGACTGCGACCTCTACTCCGGCGACGCCGCGGACGCACCGGCCCGCCTCCTGCCCCTCGTCGCCGCCGTGAGCTCGGCCTGCGCCCGGACGGGAATCGATCCGCAGAGGATCGCCCTCCAGCTCACGAGCTCCATCCCCTATGAGCGGGGGCTGGGCTCCAGCGCGGCCGTGGCCGTCGCCGTCGCCCGCGGCATCGCAGCGCTCACGGGCACGGTCCTCGATGCGGACGCCGTCCACGCCGTCGCGATGGACGCCGAGCGGATCGCGCACGGACGCTCCAGCGGGCTCGACGGGCGGACGGTGGCCTCGGAGGCGCCCATCCGGTTCCAGAACGGCGTCGTCACCCCCGTCGAGGTCTCGGGCTCCTTCGAGTTCGTGCTCGCGGACTCCGGCCACGCCGGGTCCACCGCCGAGGCCGTGGGCTCGGTCCGCGCGGGCATGGAGGAGTCGCCCTCTCGCGTCGGCGGCCTGCTCGAGAGCCTGGGCCTGCTCGCCGAGGCCTCGCTCGCCCGCCTCGCGGCCGGCGACGTCGCAGGCCTGGGCGCACAGATGAGCGAGGCTCACACGTGCCTCGCAGAGCTGGGCGTGAGCGACGACTCGCTCGAACGCCTCGTGTCCGCGGCGACTGCGGGCGGTGCCGCCGGCGCGAAGCTCACGGGCGGCGGACGCGGCGGCTGCGTGCTCGCCCTGGCGCGCAGCGCCGCACATGCTGCGGACCTCGCGGAGACCCTGCGCGCGGCGGGCGCCGCACGCACCTGGCAGACGACGGTGGAGGCCGGATGACACACGCAGCCGCACGGGCGCACCCCAACATCGCCCTCGTGAAGTACTGGGGCAAACGCGATGAGGCGGCGATGCTGCCGGCCGCGGGCAGCATGTCGATGACGCTGGACGCGTTCGCGACCACCACCTCGGTGCACCTCGACGCCTCTGCCGAATCCGACTCGTTCGTGCTGAACGGCGCCGAGGACACCGGAGGGGCCTTCGCCCGCACCTCGCGCTTCCTCGATCTCGTGCGCACGCTCGCCGGCGACGACCGCCGCGCCCGCGTCGTCTCGCACAACGAGGCGCCCACCGCCGCCGGGCTCGCCTCCTCGGCCTCCGGATTCGCCGCCCTCGCACTGGCCGCCTCCGCCGCGTACGGCCTCGACCTCGACGAGCGTGCGCTCAGCCGGCTGGCCCGCCGGGGCTCGGGCTCGGCGACCCGCTCGGTGATCCCCGGCTATGCCGTGTGGCACGCGGGCGACGATGACGCCTCCTCCTATGCCGAGCGGATCGAGGCCCCGGACCTGCGGCTCGTGATCGTGACGGTGGACGCCGGGCCCAAGGCGGTGTCCAGCCGCGAGGCGATGCGGCTCACGGCCGAGACCTCGCCCTTCTATCCCGCCTGGGTGTCCTCGACGGAGGAGAGCCTGGCGGAGATGACCGCGGCCTGCAGGGCAGGGGACGTGACCCGGATCGGCGAGATCACGGAATCGCACGCCCTCCGCATGCACGCCGTCATCGCCTCCTCCCTCCCGCCCGTGCGCTACCTGGCTCCGCGCAGCATCGCGGTCTTCGATGCCGCTCTCGCCCTGCGCGAGGCCGGCGTCACCGCCTGGGCCACGGCGGATGCCGGCCCCAATGTGTGCCTCCTCACCACCCCGGCCGAGGCCGAGACGGTCGCCGCAGCCGTGTCCGGGCACGGTGCCGTGCGGATCGTCGGCCCCGGTCCGGGTGCGGCGCTGCTGCCGGAGGACCCCTTCGCAGGGCGCACTCGCGCCGGGGACGCGCTGCCGTGACCGCCCCTGACGTCCCCCTCGTGACCCACGCACCCGGCAAGCTCTACATCGCCGGTGAGTACGCCGTCGTGCAGCCCGGGCATCCGGCCCTCCTCGTCGCGGTGGACCGCGGCATCACCGTGACCCTCACCGAGGCCGCGGACGCCGGGCGCGTGCACTCGCGCCGCTGGGGTCCCGAGCCCGTGACCTGGGTGCGCTCCGGCGAGGCGGGGATCGTCACCGACCACGGCCCGCTCGACTACGTCATGAGCGCGATCGGCCTCATGGAGCGGCTGCGGTCCGAGCGCGGGATCGCGTCCCGGTACTTCGACCTCCTCATCGAGAGCGAGCTCGACGACGACTCCGGCCGCAAGTTCGGCCTCGGCTCCTCCGGTGCCGTGACGGTCGCCGTCGTCGAGGCCGTCGGCCTGTTCTGCGGGATGGACCTGAGTCCGCACGAGCGGTTCCGGCTGGCCCTGCTGGCGACCCTCGCGGTCTCTCCGCGGGCCTCGGGCGGGGACCTCGCCGCCAGCACCTTCGGCGGCTGGATCTGCTACACGGCGCCGGACCGCTCCGCGCTGCGGGCGCGCATGGCCGGGCGCACGGTCGAGGAGCTGCTCACCGCCCCGGAGTGGGCGGACTGCCGCATCGAGCGGCTGCCCGCACCGGCGGCCCTGCGGCTGCACGTGGGCTGGACCGGGACCCCGGCCTCCACCGAACAGCTCGTGGACCGCATCAGCTCCGGCACGGACGAGACGGACACCCGCTATGCGGACTTCCTCGCGCACTCGGCAGCGACCGTCGCGGATGTGCGCGCGGCCTGGGGCGGTGACCCCGACACCGTCATCGACGGCCTGAGGCGCTGCCGGCGGCTCTTGCAGGAGCTCGGGACGCTGCGCGGAACCCTCATCGAGACCGAGCAGCTGCGGCTCCTGTGCGATCTGGCCGAGGCCCACGGCGCGGCCGGCAAGCCCTCCGGAGCCGGCGGCGGGGACTGCGGGATCGTGCTCATGCGCGCGGCTGACGAGGCCTGCGGCCTGCTGCGGGCATGGGAGGACCACGGCATCCTGCCGCTGCGGCTGAGCGCCTCACCCGCCCTGCACAGCACCGCCCCACGCACCGCCGTCTCCGAGGAGGCCTCCCGTGAGCACTGAGCCGACCGCAGATGCTGAGCCGACCGCGGATGCCGCAGGCCGCAGCGGGCGCAAGGAGGACCATGTGCGCCTCGCCCGCGCGCAGTGGGCCGCGCCGCGCGGCGGCAACGAGTTCGACGACGTGGACTTCCTCCATCACGCGCTGCACGCCGTCCCGCAGGAATCGGTCGATCTCGCCGTGGACATGTTCGGACGCCGCGCGGGCTCGCCGTTCTACATCAACGGCATGACCGGCGGCACGGAGAGCACCGGCCGCCTCAACCGCGCGCTCGCGATCGCAGCACGGGAGACCGGTCTGGCCATGGCGTGCGGGTCGATGTCGATCGCGCTCGACGACGCCGCGGCCGCGCGCGCCTTCACCGTCATCCGCGAGGAGAACCCCACGGGGCTCGTGATGGCCAATCTGGGCGTGGGCCGCAGTGCCGAGGACGCGGTGCGGGTCGTGGAGATGCTGTCCGCCGACGCACTGCAGGTGCATGTGAATGCGGTGCAGGAGACCGTGATGCCGGAGGGCTCACCGGACTTCGCGGACTGGCTGCGCAGCATCGAGGCGATCGTGGCGGCCTCGCCGGTGCCCGTGCTCGTCAAGGAGGTGGGCTTCGGCCTCAGCCCCCGCACGCTGCGCACGCTCGCGGACATCGGGGTCGGCTGGGCGGACGTCTCCGGTCGCGGGGGCACGGACTTCCTCCGCATCGAGAACGACCGCCGCGCCGGCGGCGACTACGGCTATCTCACGGGTTTCGGGCAGTCGGCTCCGGCCTGCCTGCTCGACGCCGCCCGGGCCGCCCGCACCGGCGGCGGCACGCTGCCGGTGCTGTTCGCCTCGGGCGGGGTCCGCAATCCGCTCGACGTGCTCAGGGCGCTCGCGCTGGGCGCCCGGGCCGTGGGGGTCGCAGGCGCATTCCTCTCGCCCGTCGCCGAGGGAGGCGCCGACGTCCTCGTCGAGGTCATCCGCACATGGCAGGACCACACGCGCGATCTCGCGGCTCTGCTGGGCGCCCGGACCGCCGCGGAGCTCGCCTCCGCGGACGTGCTCATCCGCGGTGCGCTGCGCGAGCACTGCGAACTCCGCGGCATCGATGCCGGGTCCTACGGCAGGAGGAGCGAGGGCTGAGCTCGCCTCAGCCGATCCGCGGCCTCAGCCGATCCGCGGAAAGGGCTCGGTGGAGAAGATCACCTCGACCGGCACCTCGAAATGCGCGGCGATGCGGAGCGCGAGGTGGAGGCTGGGGCTGTACTCGCCCCGCTCCAGGTAGCCGATGGTCTGATAGTGCACACCCAGCGCATCCGCGAGCTCGCGCCGCGAGACCTTCCGCTCCGCCCGCAGCATCGCGATCCGGTTGTGCACCGTCTCGGCCACCCTCACACCCCCCAGGCCTGCTGGATGCTCTGCCTGCGTGCGGCCACGGCGGAGCCCGATTCGCGCCGGGCCATCCGGCTCAGCAGCCGAGGAGCGGCCGCCATCCCCGCGACCGCCCAGACGAGCAGCATCGCGAAGACCCAGCCGAGGCGCCAGCTGCCTCCCACCTCGACCGCGGCCATGGCGTCGGGCAGCAGCGAGGCGCGCATGCCGAGCCCGAACCAGTAGAGCGGGAACACCTGTGCGATCCACTGGAGCCAGACCGGCAGGGCCACGAGCGGGTAGAAGATGCCGGAGACGGAGATGAGTCCCATGACCGGCAGCATCACGAGCCCCATGTTCTTGGGGCTGTTGATCACGGCTCCCACGACGGCTCCGATGGCGAGCGTCGCCACGAGGCCGATGAGCAGCACGAGGGCGAACACCAGCCAGCGGCCGGGCGTGCCGAAGACCAGCCCGTCGAAGAGCAGGAGACCTGCGGCCAGCAGCACGATGACCGAGGCGATCGTCACGAGCGCATTCGCGACGATCTCGCCCACGAGGTAGCCGGTCGTCCCGCCGGGCACGGACTTCGCCCGCAGGAGCGCGCCGTTGGTCCTGTCCATCGCGAGGACGCCGGCGATGCCCAGGACGGCGCTGAAGAGCACGCTCATCGCGATGAGCCCGGGGAAGCTCATCACTCCCACGTCCACGACGGCGCCGTCGAAGTCGAGACGCCGCAGGAACACGAGGACGACGACGAAGAGCGCGATCGGCACGACCGTGCCGAGCACGTCCCCCGGCGTCGTCAGCTGGATCCGCGTCGAGACGAGACCGCGCCGCAGGCCCGCCCCGTATGCGTTCAGGATCGGGTTCACCCTCGGTTCCGCGCTCATCGCACTGCCTCCTGTCCCTCGTCGGTCTGCCTCATGTCCGTCTCCGCCGCGGTCTGACCCCGCAGCTCCTCACGGAGCTCTGCGGCGGCCACGGGCTCCCCCGCCTCGAACCGCTCCACGATGGAGAGGTAGGCGTCCTCGAGTGTGGCGCGCTGGATCTCGAGGTCCGTGATCTCTCCCGCGCCTCCGTCGCCGCCCGCGTCCTGCGCCGAGGCGAGCAGCCGCCGAACGAAGCCTGTGGCGTCCTCCGTCGCGTGCACGTGCGCCTGACCGTCCTGCTTCCAGCGGACCTCGGCAGTGGCCGAGGCGGCGAGGGTGAGCGCGTGGGGCGAGCCGTCCGCGATGATGCCGCCGCCGGCGAGCACCACGATCCTGTCCGCGAGCTTCTCCGCCTCCGCGAGATCGTGCGTCGTGAGGACGATCGTGGTGCCCTCGAGGTCGGTGAGGAGATGGATGAGCTCGTGGAACTCCCGGCGGGCGCGCGGGTCGAAGCCCGTGGTCGGCTCGTCGAGGAAGAGCACCTGCGGTCGGCCCACGATCCCCAGTGCCACGTCGAGCCTGCGCCGCTGCCCGCCGGACAGCGTCTGGATGCGCTGCCCGGCCTGTGCGCTCAGCCCCACCAGTTCGAGCAGCTCGTCCGGATCACGGGGCTCGACGTAGGGCCGGTAGAACCGGGCGATGTGGGCCAGCAGCTCCCGCGGTCTCCACTTGCCGTGGTCCCCGGAGTTCTGCAGGACCACCCCGAGGCGGGCACGCCAGGCCTCGCCGCCGTGTGCCGGATCCTCGCCGAGCACCGCCACCTCGCCCCCCGAGCGGGCGCGGAAGCCCTCCAGGATCTCGATGAGCGTGCTCTTGCCCGCGCCGTTGGGGCCGAGCACCGCGACGACCTCCTCCGCTCCGATCGTGAGGTCGAGCCCGTCGAGGACGCGCTTCTGGCCGTAGTGCATGCGCAGATCGGAGGCGCGGATCACCGTGCCACTCCCCTGATTCTCGTTCATCGCTCAATCCATCCGGGGTCGAATACGATATGTAGCAGTGATACTACATTCTATCCTGGTCCTGCGGAAGACCTAACGCAGATCTGCGGAGTAGGATCGGAGCCATGTCCATCAGACTCGAGAACGTCGGCATCGCCGTCGACGACATCGAAGCGGCGATCGCCTTCTTCACGGACCTCGGCCTCACGGTCCTCGGCCGCGACACCGTCAGCGGCGACTGGGCGGACACCGCGGTGGGCCTCGACGGCAATCACGCCCGGATCGCGCTGCTGCAGACTCCGGACGGGCACGGCCGCCTGGAGCTCTTCGAGTACATCCACCCCGAGGCCATCGGGACGGCGCCCACCCGCCCCCATGAGATCGGCATGCACCGGGTCGCATTCTCCGTCGACGACCTTGACGGCGCGCTGGCGATCGCCGCGCGGCACGGCTGCCATCCGCTGCGGGGTGTGGCGAACTACGAGGGGATCTATCGGCTCACGTACCTCCGCGGCCCCAGCGGCATCCTCGTCATGCTCGCCGAGGAGCTGAGGGCGGACGCCGAGCGCACCTGAAGCCCTCGCCTGGAACCGGCCGCTTCTGCGGCGCGTTTGCAGATTGACATGACTCAAAAGTGGCGAGAGCATGGGAGTCCCCGAGCGGAAGGACGACCATGACCACGTTCGACCCCCAGCAGCCCTCCACCACGGAATCGGGCGCACCTCGCGAATCCGACGCCCACTCCCTCAGCGTCGGCGCCGACGGCCCGCTCCTCCTCCACGACGTCGCGCTCGTGGAGAAGCTCGCCCGCTTCGACCGCGAGCGCGTCCCCGAGCGCAGTCCGCACGCCAAGGGCTCCGGCGCCTTCGGCGAGTTCGAGGTCCTCGAGGACGTCTCCGCCTACACGAAGGCCGATTTCCTCCAGCCCGGCAGGCGCACACCCATGCTCGCCCGCTTCTCCACCGTCGCCGGCGAGCTCGGCTCCCCCGACTCCTGGCGGGACGTCCGCGGCTTCGCGCTGAAGTTCTACACCGCCGAGGGCAACTTCGACATGGTGGGCAACAACACCCCCGTGTTCTTCGTCCGCGACCCCATGAAGTTCCCCGATTTCATCCATTCCCAGAAGCGCCTGCCCGATTCGGGCCTGCGCTCGCCGAACATGCAGTGGGACTTCTGGTCCCTCTCCCCGGAATCCGCCCACCAGGTCGCCTACCTCATGGGCGACCGCGGACTGCCGCGGACCTGGCGGCACATGAACGGCTACTCCTCCCACACCTACATGTGGATCAACGCCGCAGGCGAGCGGTTCTGGGTCCAGTACCACTTCCACACCGATCAGGGCGTGGAGAACATGACCAACGAGGAGGCCGCCAGGCTCGCCGGCGAGGATGCGGACATCCACCGCCGGGACCTCTTCGAGGCCATCGAGCGCGGAGATCTCCCCAGCTGGACGCTCTCGGTGCAGATCATGCCCTACGAGGAGGCCAAGGCCTACCGGTTCAACCCCTTCGATCTCACCAAGGTCTGGTCGAAGAAGGACTACCCCCTCCACCGGGTCGGCCGGTTCACCCTCAACCAGAACCCCGCCAATCACTTCGCCCAGATCGAGCAGGCCGCCTTCAGCCCTTCGAACACCGTCCCCGGGACGGGGGTGTCGCCGGACAAGATGCTCCTCGGGCGCGTGTTCTCCTACCCGGACGCACAGCGCAACCGGGTCGGGACGAACTTCAGCCAGCTGCCGGTCAACGCGCCCAGGTCCGCGGAGAACTCCTATGACAAGGAGGGGCAGATGCAGTACCACCACTCCGGTGCGGCACCCGTCTACGCGCCGAACTCCTACGGCCGCGCCTATCAGGACGCGCAGGGAGCGGTGGACAACGGCTGGGAGGCCGATGGCGCGCTCGTGCGCTCGGCCTATTCCCTCCACGCCGAGGACGACGACTTCGGCCAGGCCCACACCCTGGTCCGCGAGGTCTACTCCGAGGAGGAGCGGGACCGGCTGGTCGAGACCGTCTCCGGCATGCTCGCCCAGTGCGAGGAGCCGGTGCTGTCCAACTCGATCCGGTACTGGAAGAACATCGACGCCGAGGTCGGCGCGAGGATCGAGAAGCGGGTGGGTGAGCTCACCTGAGCTGAGCCCCGCACCGAGGGCCCGGAGGTCGCGGACCTCCGGGCCCTCGTCGCCTCCGGGCGGCGCGTCCCGCCCGGCTACGGAATGTGACAGCGCTCGCACGGGCGGAGGGGCGCCTGCGGCATCCTCGACAGTGCCGGGCGGCCGGTGCGCGCCTGCGAGCCGCGCAGCCCGTCCCGCACTCGAATCGCCCACCTGCGCCCCGCGGCGCGCCGACCGATCGGAGTTCCCCATGACCAACGAGCTGACCGCCCGCCTCGACGCCGGGCCTGTGATCGTCGCGGAGGGCTTCCTCTTCGAGCTCGAGCGCCGGGGCTACCTCACCGCCGGCGAGTTCGTGCCGGAGGTCGCCCTCGAGTTCCCCGAGGCGCTGCGGAACCTGCACCTGGACTTCCAGCGCGCGGGCTCGGACATCGTCGAGGCGTTCACGTACAACGGCCATCGCGAGAAGATGCGCGTGATCGGCAAGGAGGAGCTGCTGGAGCCGCTCAACCGCGCCGCGCTGCAGATCGCCCGCGAAGTGGCGGATGCGAAGCCCGGCAACCTCATGGCCGGCAACATCTCGAACTCCAACATCTGGGATCCCGCCAGCCCCGCCGCGCAGGCCGAGGTCCGGTCCATGTTCGAGGAGATGGTGGGCTGGGCCGCGGAGGAGGGCGCCGACCTCATCATCGGCGAGACCTTCTACTACGCGGAGGAGGCGCTCACGGCCCTCGACGTCGCACGGGCCACCGGACTGCCCGCCGTCATCACGCTCGCACCGATGGCCTTCGAGGAGATGGCCGACGGGCCGAGCGTCGTCGAGACCGCCCAGCGCCTCGAGCAGGCCGGTGCCGATGTCGTGGGGCTCAACTGCTTCCGCGGGCCGGCGACGATGCTCCCGCACCTGAGGGCGATCCGCGAGGCGGTCTCCTGTCATGTGGGCGCGCTGCCCATCCCCTACCGCACCACGCAGGACGAGCCCACGTTCTTCAACCTCAGCGATGCGGCCGCTGAGGTCCCCTCACCCCATGGCCGCACCTTCCCCACCGCGCTGGATCCGCTGCAGACCAACCGCTATGAGATCGGGGCGTTCGCCCGCGAGGCCCACGGCCTGGGCGTGAACTACCTGGGGGTGTGCTGCGGGGCGGCGCCCATGCACATCCGTCAGGTCGCCGAGGCGGTGGGTCTCGAGACCGAGGCCAGCCGCTTCTCGGAGAAGATGGAGAACCACTTCATGTACGGCAGCAACGAGCGTCTGCCAGAGCACATCGTGGGCCTCGGCGCCCGCGCCTGAGGCACAGCCGCATGCGCGCACGCGTGTATGCAGATACTGCACCCACCGGCGCCGCACAGCCACGAATGCACATACGCTGGTGATCGGCAGCCACCACCCGGGGAGGCAGGACGATGACCTCCGGTCACCCGCATCCGCACAGCACGGACGCACACACCGAGCACACGGGACACGAGGGCCATATGAGCCACGCCGGCCACGGCGATCATGCCGCGCAGTTCCGGCAGCTGTTCTGGATCATGCTCGCCCTCGCCGTGCCTGTGGTGGCCTTCAACTCCATGTTCGCCGGGCTCATCGGCTACGGACTGCCGGACCTCGCGTGGGTGCCCTGGGTCTCACCCGTCCTCGGGACCGTGATCTACGTGTGGGGCGGCAGACCCTTCCTCAGCGGCGGGCTGGCGGAGATCCGCGAGCGGAAGCCGGGGATGATGCTCCTCATCGCCCTTGCGATCACCGTCGCCCTCCTCTCCTCGTGGGGCGCCAGCCTGCACCTCCTCTCCCATGAGCTCGACTTCTGGTGGGAGCTCGCCCTGCTCGTCGTGATCATGCTCCTGGGGCACTGGCTGGAGATGCGCTCGCTCGCCCGGACCGGATCCGCGCTGGACTCCCTCGCCGCGCTTCTGCCGGACGAGGCCGAGCGCGTCGAGGGCGAGCACACCGTCACCGTCTCCCCGGAGGATCTCCGCGTCGGGGACGTGGTGATCGTGCGGCCCGGCGCCTCGGTGCCCGCGGACGGTCGCATCGTCGAGGGCTCCGCGAGCATGGACGAGTCGATGGTGACGGGCGAATCGCGCCCCGTGCGTCGCGCGGCCGGAGACGACGTGGTCGCGGGAACGGTCGCCACGGATTCGGGGCTGCGCGTCGAGATCACCGCGACCGGGGAGGAGACCGCGCTCGCCGGGATCCGGAAGCTCGTCGCCGAGGCCCAGGAGTCCTCCTCCCGCGCGCAGCGCATCGCGGACGCCGCCGCCGGCTGGCTGTTCTGGTTCGCCCTGGGCGCAGCGACGCTCACCGCGCTCGTGTGGAGCGTGCTCGGCATGCCGGACAGCGCGGTCGTCCGCACCATCACCGTCCTCGTCATCGCCTGCCCGCACGCCCTGGGCCTGGCCATCCCGCTCGTGGTCTCGATCGCCGCCGAGCGGGCCGCCCGGGCCGGGGTGCTCGTCAAGGACCGGCTCGCCCTCGAATCCATGCGCACCGTCGATGCGGTCCTCTTCGACAAGACCGGCACACTCACGAAGGGCGAGCCGACCGTCACCGGAGTGGAAGCGGCCGGAGGCCGCTCCGCGGACGAGGTGCTGGCCCTGGCCGCTGCCGCCGAGGCCGACAGCGAGCATCCGCTCGCACGAGCGATCGTGGGAGCGGCCCGGGACCGCGGCCTCATGCTCGCACCGGCCAGGGACTTCGCCTCCTCGCCGGCCGAGGGTGTGAGCGCGCGGGTCGACGGCGCCCTCATCGCGGTGGGCGGCCCGCACCTGCTGGACCGGCACGGCGGCGCGGAGCTCCCTGTCGCCGAGCAGTGGCGGGAGGAGGGCGCGATCATCCTCCATGTCCTCGCAGACGGCGAGGTGATCGGTGCGCTGCGCCTGGCAGATGAGGTCCGCCCCGAGTCCCGGGCCGCCGTGGACGCTCTCCACGCAGAGGGGAGCCAGGTGGTGATGATCACCGGCGATGCCGAAGCCGTGGCCCGGACCGTCGCAGGTCAGCTCGGGATCGACCGGGTGTTCGCCGGAGTGCGCCCCGAGGACAAGGCGGAGACCGTCGCAGCCCTCCAGCAGGAGGGGCGCAGGGTCGCGATGGTGGGCGACGGCGTCAACGACGCACCCGCGCTGGCGCAGGCGGACGTGGGCATCGCGATCGGTGCGGGCACAGACGTCGCGATCGGCTCCGCCGGCGTCATCCTCGCGTCTTCGGACCCCCGCGCCGTGCTCTCGGTGTTCGCGCTCTCCCGCGCGACGTTCCGCAAGATGAAGCAGAACCTGTGGTGGGCGGCCGGCTACAACCTCGTCTCGGTGCCGCTGGCCGCCGGGGTGCTCGCCCCCATCGGCTTCGTCCTGCCCATGAGCGTCGGCGCGATCCTCATGTCCGCCTCGACCGTGGTGGTCGCTCTGAATGCGCAGCTGCTGCGCCGCCTGGACCTCGCACCGGAGGCGCTCGCGCTCCCTCGGCACGGAAGCAGACCATGAGCGCACTGTCACCGCGCCTCAGCGCGATCGTCGAGGCGCTCCCGCTGCGCAGCGGGATGCGGGTGCTGGAGATCGGCGGCGGCCCCGGAGCTGCGGCACGCGCCGTCGCCGCCCGGATCGGGGACGGGCACGTCCTCATGATCGACCGCTCCGCCAGGAGCATCGCCCTCGCGGAGCGGAATGCGGCTGCCGAGATCGCGGCCGGCCGCATGAGCGTCCGGCAGAGCGCGGTCGAGGACTTCGCACTCGCGGCGGGTGAAGAGCCCTTCGATCTGGCGTTCGCCGTCCGGGTCGGCGCATTCGACGGCCGCCACCCGGAGGCCGGTCGGCGCGCCCTGCGGCGGATCGCGGACGCGCTCACGCCGGAGGGCCGGCTATTCATCGACGGCGGGACTCCCCTGCGCGTGCTGAGCCTCCCCCGGCCTCGCGGCTCAGAGCGCCCGTGAGGCGTGCGAGGGCCTCATCCACGGTCGCCCGCGGGCAGCCCAGGTTCACGCGCATGCACCCGTAACCCTCCGCGCCGAACTTGGGGCCGCGGTCGAACCACAGCCGCGCCTGCGTGAGCATGAAGTCGTCGAGGGCCTCGGCGCCGGCCTCATCGGTGCCGAAGCCGAGACCGGTGCAGTCCATCCATGCGAGGTACAGCGCATCGGCGGGCAGGACGTGCAGGCCTGCTCCCAGGCCTGCCACCCCCTCCGCGAAGCGGGCGTGATTGCCCCGGAGATGATCGAGCAGGTCCGTCAGCCACGGTTCCCCATGCGTGTATGCGGCCTCGGCCGCGACCATGCCCAGGCCATTCAGGAGGGGGAATGTGTTCCGCTCATACGTGCGCGCCACGGCTGCGCGCAGACGCGCGTCCGGGACGAGCATCACAGCGGTCTGCAGCCCGGCGAGGTTGAAGGTCTTGCTGGGAGCGACACAGGTGACGCTGTTCTGCGCGAACTCCGCACCGAGTGAGGCGAAGGGAACGTGTCTGCACTCAGGATTGAGCACGAGGTCCTGGTGGACCTCGTCGGAGACGACGAGCACCCCGTGCCTGGCGCAGATCTCGCCCATCGTCCGCAGCTCGTCCTCGGTCCACACGTTCCCGGTGGGGTTGTGCGGATTGCTGAGGATGAACACCGTGGTGTCCGGCCGGATCGCGGCCTCGAAGACAGAAGGGTCGAAGCGGTAGCGGTCGCCCTCGCGCACCAGGGGCGCATAGGCGAGGCGGCGGCCGTTCATCAGCATGTCCTCGTGGAAGTGCCCGTAGACCGGGGGCTGGATGAGGACGCTGTCGCCGGGCCGGCTGACCGTCTGCACGACGGTCTTGAGCCCCGTGATGATCCCGGCCGAGGGCAGCACCCAGTCGCGTTCGACCTCCCAGCCGAAGCGGCGCGCCTGCCAGGAGACCACCGCGTCGAGGAAGCCCGCGGACAGGCCCGCCGGATAGCCGAACACGCCGAACTCCACGGCCTCCTGCAGGGCGTCGACGACCGGCTGCGGAGCGCGGAAGTCCATGTCCGCGACCCACATGGGCAGGGGGTCCGCGGCGGTCTGCTCCGGGCTCAGCTGCTCGGGTCCGCCGTCCCACTTCATCGAATTGGTGCCCCTGCGCTCGATGACGGGATCGAAAGCGCTCGTGAGGCCGGCGGTCGCAGCGGAGGAGGATCTGTGCACGGTGTCTCCCGTCCTGGGGCGGAGCGGCCCCACGGGGCCGCAGGTGTGATGGTCACCCAGGCTAGCCCACCCGCCCGCGGACCGCGGGGCCGTTCAGCACCCGGATCCCGCCCTGCTATAAGGTGCTATAAATCTCCATCCACGCTATACGTGCTATCGTGCGCTCATGGCGGAGACAGCAGCGCGGCGGCAGCCCAATCCGTACCGGCCCGGTTTCAACCAGGCACCCCTCGTGTTCGCAGGGCGCGAGGAGATCCTCGATGCCGCAGGTGAGGCCCTGGAGGTCGCCGCCTTCGACGGGAGGACCCCGCGTCCCCTCATCCTCGTGGGTCCGCGCGGGGTCGGCAAGACCGTGACTCTCGGGCAGATCGCGCAGATCGCCGCCGTGCAGCACGCCTGGCCCACCGTTCACGTCGAGGCCGCGGCCCACGGGATGACCGAGACGCTGAGCGCGCGCCTGCGCACCGCCCGCGGGCTCCTCGAGGGCTGGGACCCCGCGGACCGGCCGCGCCGCCGCACGAAGATCACCGGCGCCAAGGTGCAGGCGCAGGCCTTCGGGTTCGGCGGCGGCATCGAGGTGGAGCGCGATCCCACGGAGCCCGCCCGCGACCTCGGGACCGAGCTGCGGGAGACCATGACCACGGCGATGAAGCGCGGGGCCGGCCTCCTCCTCACCCTCGACGAGCTCCAGAACGCCGCCCCCGCCGAGCTGCACGCGCTGGGCGGCGTGCTGCAGGAGGGCGTGCCGGAGGGCTGGCCCCTCGTCACCGCGATCGCCGCCCTGCCCTCCCTGCGCGGCAAGCGGGGCGGACGGCTCCCCACGTACCTGGAGCGGGCCGAATGGCACACCCTCGACACCCTCCCGAGCTCCGATGCGCGCGCAGCCCTCAGCGGACCGGCGGAGCGCTCCCACCGGCCCATGAGCGCCGAGGCGGTCGAAGCCCTGCTCGCGCTCTCGGGCGGCTACCCGTATGCGATCCAGGTCGCCGGGCACTTCGCCTGGCGCGCCTCCCACGGCAGCGACGTCATCACGGTCGAGCACGCGCGGGCGGCCGAGCCCCGCATCGCCGCCGATCTCGACCAGCTGTTCCTCAGCCGCTGGGAGGACGCGAGCCCGCGTGAGCGCGAGTACCTCGCGGCGCTCGCCGCCGCCGAGCTCTCCCATCCCGCCCCCAACGGCGGGCACGTGGCGGCGGTGCTGGACGAGCGCGTCACCGCGGTCTCCTATCTGCGCGACCGGCTCATGAAGAAGGGGACGATCTACCGCGACGGCACCGGCGGGCTCCGCTTCATCACCCCGGGGATGGGCGAATGGGTCCGGCGCACGGCGGAGCAGCGCTGATCGCCCGCGTCCGGACCCGCGCCCGAGAGCGCTGTTTGCCCTCCTCCACGATGAGGCCGTGCAGCTCCGTGAGTTCCTCGACGCCGAAACCCGCGGCGGCGACAGCCGGGGCGAGCGCCCTCCGCGCCGCCTCGTAGCCGCGCGGCACAGCGAAGCCCGCCGCTTCGAGCAGCCGTCGCGCGTAGGCATCGGGGACGAACGCCGGCCGCGCATAGGCGTAGAGCCCGATCACGTCCGCCGTCTCCGGGCCGATCCCCCTGAGGGCGAGGAGCTCGGCCCGCAGCTGACCGTCGCTCAGGCGTGGGACCGCGGCCCCTCGCTCCTCCGCCCAGCGGGCGAGCGCCAGCAGCGCCGCGGCCTTGGCCCGCATGAATCCCGAGGAGCGGATGAGCTCGCGCAGCTTCTCCTCGGGCACCGTGAGCAGCCCTTCCGCGTGCAGCAGTCCCTGCGCACGCAGCCGTGCGATGCTCATCTCCACGTTCTGCCAGCGCGTGTTCTGGACGAGGACGGCGCCGGCCATCATCTCGAAGGGCGTCTGCGCCGGCCACCACCAGCCCTGGGGCCCATGCTCCGCGAGGAGGGAGCCGTACAGCTCGCGGAGGTCGATCTCCGCTGGACTCCTCTCCCCCATGCCCGGCACCCTAGCTCACACCACGACATCGGGCAGGGGCCGCTGCCGCGGGGGCACCCCACCCGAGCACGCCTCCTGCCAGGCCGCGGCGAGGGCGGGCATCGCGGCCTGCCACTCCTTGGGCCCCGCGGTCAGCGGCATCCGCACGAAGCGCTCGAACGCGGCGCCGTCGGGACCGAAGCGCGGACCCGCCGGCAGGAGCACGCCGCGGGCATGGGCGGCGAGCGCGAGCGAGGACGAGGCCGGGTGCGGCAGGCGCGCCCACACCGTGAGCCCGCCCCGGGCCTCGGGCACCTCCCAGTCCGGCAGGTGGCGGGCGCTCAGCCGAGCCAGCGCCCGCGCACCGGCGCTCAGCTGCCCCGCCCGCTCGGCGAGCACCTCGGGCAGCCTGCGGAGCAGCAGCGCGACCGCGAGCTGCTCCACCACGGGGGTGCCGAGGTCGAAGGAGGTCCGTGCGGCGACGAGGCGCTCGATCAGGCCGCGGTCGGCCCGGATCCACCCCACGCGCAGGCCTCCCCAGAAGAGCTTGCCCGCCGAGCCGATGTGCACGACCCCGCCAGCCCCTCGGGCCCGCCCCCCGCCGGACCCCGGCCCGTTTCCCTCTGCGCCGAGCGGCCGCGGAAGGGCGGCCTCCGCGGATGACTGCGCCTCCAGCCGCAGCAGCGCGGTCGTCTCGTCGGACAGCACTGCGGTGCCCGCCTCGGCCGCCGCCGCGACCAGCCTCTCCCGGTCTGCGGAAGGCATCGTCGCGCCTGTGGGGTTGTGGAGGTCCGGCATGAGGTAGGCGAGCGCCGGCCGCGCGCGGCGGAGCGTCCCGATGCCTGATTCGACGTCCCATCCGTCCGCGCTCGACGAGGCCTCCGGTCCGACTGCCACCGGCATCGTGAGCACGCGGGCGCGGGCGGCCCGGAGCGCATCGAGCGCATGGGGGTAGGTCGGCGCCTCGAGGAGCGCACGGTCGCCTGGTCGCACGAGCACCTGCGCGAGAAGGTGGATGGCGTGCTGCGCGCCGAGCGTCACGAGCACCTGCGCCGGGTCCGTGGGCAGCCCGCGCGCGGAGTAGTACCCGGCGATCTCCGCACGCAGGTGCGGCAGGCCGCGGCCGTCGTAGCCGGAGTCCGGGAGGTAGCGGGGCAGCTCCTCGGCGGCGGCGCGCACCGCCTCGGGAACGAGCGCAGCGGCCGGCAGCGAGGCTCTGCCCAGGTCGAGCATCCCCTCGGCCCCGGGGACAGCAGGTGCCGCGTGCACCGGGCCGGGAAGCGCGACCACGGTGCCCGAACCCCGGCGGCTGCGCGCGTACCCCGACTCCCGCAGCGCATCGTAGGCGGTGGCCACGGTCGTACGGCTCACCCCCAGCGCCTCCGACAGTGCGCGCTCGGAAGGCAGACGTGCGTCCAGGGGCAGGCGGCCGTCGAGGACGAGGAGCCGCAGACGCGAGGTGAGACAGCGGTGAAGCGGCCCGTCTCCGCCCCAGGCGCCCAGCGCGCGCACGAGCGAGACCGGGCTGATGCGCTGAGCGTTCATAGGGCCACTGTACGTGAAGTGGCCCTTGGATCAGAGTCCACTTCGGACCAGCATTGGGGGCATGACCAGGAAGCACCTCACCACCCGATCCGCAGCACAGTCCACCGCTCGCACCCCGACCCGGCTCACTGCCCGGCTCGCCGCTGTCCTCCTCGGCCTGTTCCTCTACGGCTTCGCCATCGCCCTCATGCTCCGCGCCGGGGTCGGGGTCTCCCCCTGGGACGTGCTCGCGCAGGGGATCGCCCTGCGCACGGGCCTGGCCTTCGGCCTCGTCACCAACCTCATCGGGCTCGCGGTTCTGCTGCTGTGGATCCCCCTGCGCCAGCGGCCGGGCATCGGCACCGTGCTCAATGTGCTCCTGGTCGGCACGAGCGCACAGCTCGGCCTGCTGCTCCTGCCCGAGGTCACGGCACTCTGGGTGCGGATGCCCCTCTTCGCCGCGGGCCTGCTCCTGCTGGCCGTCGCCTCGGGCCTCTACATCGCCCCGCAGCTGGGACCAGGGCCGCGCGACGGGCTCATGACCGGGCTCCACGAGCGCTTCGGCGCGCCGATCTGGCTCGCGCGCACGGGGATCGAGGTCACTGTCGTGCTCACCGGGTGGCTGCTGGGCGGGAACGTGGGCATCGGCACGCTGGTCTTCGCGCTCGCGATCGGTCCGCTGTGCCAGCGCACCCTGCCGTTCTTCGCCGCGCGCGTCCCAGGGCGGCAGGGGGCCTCAGCACGGTAGAGCGGGAGGACGGACGCGCTCAACGCCCGGGCCGGGGCGGTGATCGCCAGTGCCCCGCACTCGCGTCCCGTCAGCCCGTTCGTGCGCCTCGATCCATTCGCGGCCGAACGGCTCAGCGCTGTCAGCGCTCTGCCTGGACGCCCTTGAGGTGGCACTCGGATCGACTCCGGGGAAGTCACGTACGAAGTCCCGCTGCTTTCCTTCGAATGCCCGGTGCATGCGCCTGAGAATTCCTCCAGCTCGCCGCACCGCACGATCTCGCCGTGACCCAGCATGATGGAGATCGCGAGCCCCCGCTCCCCGATCACCGCACTCGCTCCCGATTCATGAGATAGGCACGCATCCGGCCCAGATCGTGGTCGAGAGGATCCACGGCCTCCACGACGGGGCGGTCTATGCCCAGCACCGTCAGCACCTACATGACGGCCGCGAACTGCGTGGTCCCCTTACCGGTCTCGATGTCACGCAGCGTGCTGCGCCCGATATCGGCCCGCGCGGCAAGTTCATCAGCCGTCAGGTTGTGCACCTTCCGCCAATTCCGCACGTGCGCCCCGAACTCTCGAAGATCGCGCTGCGCATATGGATTCAACGATTTCATGGCCCCTCCTTACAGCTGCCGCAGTCGCCGTTAAAGGGGTTAATGGCGACTAGAACAGCTGTAACAGGGGCGGCTTCGCCCGGCAGCTCAGCCGCGCAGCGCATGCCAGTCACGCCACATCCGCATGAGGTCGTGGACCTCCTCGGCCTCCAGCAGCATGCCCCCGTCATCGTTCTCCCGCAGGCGTCCCCGCAGCACCACCTTCGCGATTCCCGCGATCTGCGCCTGCACCGAGGCGTGGACGTCACCGCCCAGCACCGCCTCGGCGCGCCCCGTGCCGTCCTCGATCACCAGCTCGGCCGGCTCACCGGCGCCCCCGCCCGAGGCGACCCGCAGTCCCGCGAGCACCACCTCTGCACCCGGCCGCAGCGCAGACAGCTCGCCCGCCTCGGTCACCCCGAGCTCGTCGAGGAGTGGCCGGCACTGCTCGACGAGCTCGCCGCCCCGGAACCACTCGGGCTCCTCCGCCGGGGCGGCAGCCGACACCCGCTCCCCTCCCCCAGCCTCGGACTCAGGGGCCGGCCGCTCCGCCTCCGGCTGTCGCCGCTCTCCCTCCGATTCCACCGGCGCTGCCGCAGGCGACTCGGGTTCGGGCAGCACGAGCGCAGGCTCAGCCACGGCGAGCGCAGGCACTTCGGCATCGGCGAGCAGTCTCAGCTGCACCTGCTCCCCCGACGGCTCAGATGCCTCCGGCCTCTGAGCGGCGCGGCTCCTCGCCGTGATCTGCCGCGTGAGGGAGATCGCGTGCGCGCGCACATGCTCGGGCACGGGAGCCGCACGCATATGCGCCCCGGCGGCGCGGGCCCGCGCATCGACCCGGACAGCAGCACTCTGAAGCCCGGCATCCCGAAGCGCGGAGTCCGCCCCGGCGAAGCGGTCGAAGGCCCCCGACTGCGCGAGATCCGCCATGCTCCCGCGCCCCAGCCGGGCCCGCGCCCACACGTCCGCGATGGACGCATAGGGCCGGCCGTGTTCGATCCGCACCCAGTCCCGCTCCGAGAGCCCGCCTGCGGTCCGCAGCGGCAGCCGGATCGCCCTGGCACTTCCGCGCGGTCCCGCACTGCCGGACTCGCCCCCGAGCATCTGCACCCGGTGCACTCGACCGGAGACGTTGACGTCCGCCTGCAGCAGGGGCACGCGGGTCCTGTGCGCCTCGGCGACGGCGGCCTGCCTGCTCGCCGCGCTCGGAGCGCACTCCATGAGCGCAGCGAGGAACTCGACGGGGAAGCGCGACTTCAGCCACGCGCACCGATAGAGCAGCAGCTCCGCATCCTCCCTCCGCCGCCACTCCTCGGGGACGAGCCGGGGGAAGCGCGAGCTCTCCAGGACGTCGAGGGCGAGCGCATCGTCGCCGTCGACGAGCGTGAGATCGAGCGTCCCGTCGAGCCGCAGGCACGGAGCGTTCGCAGGCAGACCCGCGGCCTGTGCGAGCCTCCCGCCGTTGACCCGGCACACCTCGGCGAGGGCGAGGTCGAGCGCGGCCTGCGCAGCGTCACCGCTCCGCACCTCGGGCTCCGCACAGGGCTCCTCGCCCAGCAAGAGCATTCCGTTCCGCGCAGGTGCGCTGCCGCCGCCCATCGTCACCCCACTGCGCCCGGATCCGTCACCCCGGCACTTCGATTCGAACACGCATTCGATACCGAGTGTAGGCCGAACCGCTCCTCAGCGAAAGCGCACCGCGGTGGAGACGAGCACCCTACTGCCCTCCGCCTCGTGATCGGTCAGGCGCACCTCAGGGTGGCTGAGGCACGCCGGCTCATCCCAGGGCGGGGAGACGACGATCTCCTGCGGCGCGACGCCTCCCCGCGCGGTGTCCAGCCCCGTGTGCAGAGCCTTCATGACGGCCTCCTTGCGCACCCAGGTGCACAGCAGGCGGTCCAGCTGCAGCGGCGCCGCCGAGCCCGCCGCACCGGCCCGTGCAGACGCGCGGAACCAGCGCAGCTCCGCGGGGGCGAGCACGACCTCGGCGAAGTCCTCCGCACACGCGCCCGAGGCGAGGAACGGGGCGCGCTCCTCCGCATCGACGCCCACCGTCGCGGTCTCCGGCGCCCCCGGCCCCAGGCAGGCGCCGACGCCGAGGCCGTGCGAGGAGGACAGCGACACCGCCGCCCATCGGCCCTCCGCGTCCGGGGCGGCGCCTGCGCCGCCGGCTCCCACGCCCCCGCGCCCGATCCGCACCCACGGCACGCCCCCGCATCGCACAAGGGCGAGCTCCCCCGGTCCGACGCCCCAGACCTCGGCGACCAGCGCAGCCGCGAGCGCCTCCGGCTCGACACCTCGGCGACATGCCCAGTGCACCCGCAGTTCATCCGAGGTCACAGCCGCGCCACCTCCACGTCATAGGATTACCTCGTCCAAGTCTCGCACCGCACCCCCTTCCCGCTCACCGCGGCTCCGATCCCTGCCCCCACTGCAGGCCCACTCTCCGGAACGGCGGTCCGATCCCCGCAGAGGGCACGTGAAAACCCACCTCCCCCAGTTCCCCGGCTCGCACCGGGCCCCCGCTCCGCGCACGCTCATCGATCTGCTGCTCGAGGTCGCGGCCGCCCATCCGCAGGCGCCGGCGCTCGACGACGGCACGCGGAGCCTCACCTACGCCCAGCTCCTCGCCCGGATGCGCGAAGGTGCGCTGCGCCTGGCGGAGGCCGGTGTGGGTCCCGGCGACCGGGTGGGCGTGCGGGTCGCGAGCGGCTCGGTCGACCTCTACGTCTCGATCCTGTCCGTGCTCATGGCCGGTGCCGCCTATGTGCCGGTCGACGTCGACGATCCCGATGAGCGCGCGGCCACGGTGTTCTCCGAGGCGGCCGTGACCGCTGTGATCAACGATGGCCCCACGCTCACCCGCACGAGTGAGCGGCCCCTGTCCGCGACGCCGCCCCTGCGCGCTCCCGAGACCACGGACGACTGCTGGGTGATCTTCACCTCCGGCTCCACGGGCAAGCCCAAGGGCGTGGCGGTGAGCCACCGCTCGGCGGCGGCGTTCGTGGAGGCCGAGGGGCGCATCTTCTGCCGGGAGGAGCCGCTGGGCCCCGGGGACCGGGTGCTCGCCGGGCTCTCGGTCGCCTTCGACGCCAGCTGCGAGGAGATGTGGCTGGCCTGGGGCCACGGCGCCTGCCTCGTCCCGGCGCCCAGGGCGCTCGTGAAGTCCGGGATGGACCTGGGCCCCTGGCTCTCCAGCCGCGGCATCACCGTCGTCTCCACGGTCCCCACGCTGGCGGCGCTGTGGCCGGCGGAGACGCTGGAGAACGTGCGGCTGCTCATCTTCGGCGGCGAGGCCTGCCCGCCCGAACTCGCGCACCGCCTCTCCGACGGGACCCGCGAGGTCTGGAACACCTACGGCCCCACCGAGGCGACCGTCGTCGCGTGCGCCGCTCCCCTCGGCGACGGCGAGGTGCGGATCGGCCTGCCGCTGGACGGCTGGGACCTCGCCGTCGTCGATGCCGCGGGCGTGCCCGTGGCCGACGGCGAGACCGGGGAGCTCATCATCGGCGGAGTGGGCCTGGCGCGCTACCTCGATCCCGCCAAGGACGCGGAGAAGTACGCCCCGATGCCCACGCTCGGCTGGGAGCGCGCCTATCGCTCCGGCGACCTCGTCGTCAGCGATCCCGCCGGGCTGCTCTTCGTGGGCCGCGCCGACGAGCAGGTCAAGCTCGGCGGGCGGCGGATCGAGCTCGGGGAGGTCGATGCCGCGCTCCAGGCCCTGCCCGGGGTCCGAGGCGGTGCCGCCGCGGTGAAGACCACGCCCGGCGGCACGCAGCTGCTCATCGGCTACCTCGCCCCGGCCGAGGAGACCGGGGACCAGGCGGGCGGGGACGCCGCGGACCCGGAGGCGCTCACGGCGCAGTGGACGGAACGGCTGCGCGCGGTGCTGCCCCCTGCCCTCGTGCCCCGTCTGGCGCTCGTCGACGAGCTGCCCACCAAGACCTCGGGCAAGGTGGACCGCAGTGCCCTGCCCTGGCCCCTCGCCTCGGCGGGCGGGGCCGACGGGGACGAGACCGGGGAGGGCCTGCCGGAGCACGCCGTGTGGATCGGCGAGCAGTGGGCGGCGGTCCTGGGCGCGCAGCCGGGGATGCGGACGGACTTCTTCGAGGCCGGCGGCGGCTCGCTGGCCGCAGCACAGCTGGTCTCCCGTCTGCGCTCGCGGCATCCGGGAGTGACGGTGGGCGATGTCTACGCGCGTCCGCGCTTCGGCGCGCTCGTCGAGCTGTGCGACAGCGACGCCGAGGCGACGGGCAGCCCCCGGCCCCGGCGCACCGTCACCCGCACCGCGTACTCGATGCAGGCGGTCCAGACCCTCCTCGGCGCACCCGTGCACATCCTCGCCGCGATGCGCTGGGTGGTGCTCGCCCTCGCGCTCAGCAATGCCGCGGCACTCGCGGGGGCGCCCGCCGTCGTCACCCCGTGGTGGCTCATCGCGGTCCTGTACCTCGTGTTCGTCACCTCCTGGGGACGGATGGCGATCTCCGCGGGCGCGGCCCGGCTCCTCCTGGCCGGCGTGCGGCCGGGGGTCTACCCGCGCTCGGGCGGCGTGCACGTGCGGCTGTGGCTGGCCGAGCACATCGCCGACCTCGCCGCCGCCGTCTCGGTGGCCTCGGCCCCGTGGGTCACGACCTACGCGCGCATGCTCGGCAACCGGATCGGGCCGGACGTCGACCTCCACACCGTCCCCCCGGTGACGGGCATGCTCACGGTCGAGGAGGGTGCCGCGATCGAACCCGAGGTCGATCTCAGGGGCTGGTGGGTCGACGGCGATCTGCTCCGCGTGGGCGAGATCCGGATCGGCGCCGGGGCCACCGTCGGCGCCCGCTCCACCCTCATGCCGGGCTCGCGGGTGGGCGCCGGCGCGCATATCGAGGCCGGTTCCGCCGTGACCGGACGGGTGCGGAAGAACCAGACGTATGCGGGTTCGCCCGCCGTCCGGGTCGGCCGGAAGCGGGCTCCCGACTGGCCGGCTCCCCCGCAGCGCAGACGGCGGGCGCCGTTCCTCCTCTATGCCGTGGGCTCGGTCCTGCACGCGGCCGTGCCCTATCTCGCCGCGGTGCCCCCGCTGCTGCTCATGGTGGGCGTCTCCGGGCCCGAGGTGCTCTCCCGCCCCGCGCTCCTGCTCGCCTGGGCCCCGGTCCTGGCCGCTCTCTGGTTCCTCGTGACCGCGGTGCTCATCGTCCTCGCGGTGCGCACCCTCGCACTCGGGATCCGGGAAGGCCTGCACCCCGTGCGCTCGTGGACCGGATTCCGCGTCTGGGCGACCGAGCGCATCATGGACATGGCCCGCGAGCTGCTGTTCCCGCTCTACGCGGGGATGCTCACGCCCGTGTGGCTGCGGATCCTCGGTGCGAAGGTGGGCCGCGACGTCGAGGCCTCGACCGTGCTCCTCGTGCCGTGCATGACGGAGATCGCCGATGGCGCCTTCCTCGCCGATGACACGATGGTCGCCTCCTACGAGCTGGGCCGCGGCTGGATGCGCGTGGGCCGGGCGAAGGTGGGCAAGCGGGCGTTCCTCGGCAACTCCGGCATGGCCGCCGCCGGGCGCCGGGTGCGCAAGAACTCGCTCGTCGCGGTGCTGTCCGCGGCACCGGCGAAGGCGAAGAAGGGCAGTTCGTGGATCGGCTCGCCGCCGGTCCAGCTGCGCCGGTCCGAGGTCGCCGCCGATGAGTCGCTCACCTACCGGCCGCCGCCGCGGCTGCGTGCGCTGCGCGGCATGTGGGAGACGCTGCGGATCTCCGCGGTGCTCGTCGCCGGGCTCGTCGTCATGGGCGTGCTCGCCTGCCTCCTGCTGCTTCTGGATGCCGGGGCGGTGCTGTTCGCCGAGGCCGGTGCCGGGAGCGCCGGAACGGCCTCGGCGGTTTCTCCCGCCCCCGCCCTGTTCATGGCCGCGCTCTCCGGCCTCGTGATGATGCTCGCCGGCGCCGTGGCCGCGGGCACCGCGGTCATCGCGAAATGGCTGCTCATCGGTCGCATCCGCACCGGCGAGCACCCGCTGTGGTCCTCGTTCATCTGGCGGACGGAGGTCGCGGACTGCTTCGTCGAGCTCGTCGCCGCGCCCTGGTTCGCCCGGACCGCGGTCGGCACCCCGGCGCTCGTCTGGTACCTGCGGGCGCTGGGCGCGCGGATCGGCCACGGCGTGTGGTGCGAGACGTACTGGCTGCCGGAGGCCGACCTCGTGCGCCTCGGGGACAATGCGACGGTCAACCGCGGCTGCGTCGTCCAGACCCACCTCTTCCACGACCGCGTCATGTCGCTCGACGCGGTGGAGCTCGGCGAGGGTGCGACGCTGGGACCGGGCAGCGTGATCCTGCCCGCCGCCTCCCTCGGCAGGGCTGCGACCGTGGGACCGTCCTCGCTGGTGATGCGCGGTGAGCTCGTCCCCGCGGACGCCTATTTCACCGGGAACCCGGTGGTACCGTGGGTCGACGCTCCGGCCCTGCCGGCCCATTCCCAGGAGAGCCCGTGACCCCTCTGCGCCCCCTCGATCCGTACACGCCCGGCTCCGGCAGCGGGGATCTGCGAGTCGAGCACTACGATCTGCGGCTGGACTACCGCATCCTCCCCAACCGGCTCGCGGGCAGGGCGCGCCTCACCGCCGTGGTGCTCGCAGACGTGCCAGCGCTGCGGCTGGACCTCGCAGGCCTCACCGCCTCGAAGGTGAGCGTGGACGGGCGGAAGCACCGCTTCCGGCAGCAGCGCTCGGATCTGGTGCTGCGCGACCGCGAACGGCCGTTCCGCGCCGGCGAGCGCATCACCGTCGAGGTCCAGTACGCCGGGAACCCCGCGCCCGCGATGGGCGCGTGGGGGGACGTGGGCTGGGAGGAGCTCGAGGACGGCGTGCTGGTGGCCGGCCAGCCCACGGGTGCGGCCACGTGGTTCCCCTGCTGCGACCATCCGAGCGCGAAGGCGACGTTCCGCTGCGAGATCCTCGTCGAGTCCGACTACACGGCGATCTCGAACGGACGCCTCGTGTCCACCGCGCGGAAGGCCGGGCGCACGCAGTGGGTGTGGGAATCGGAGGAACCGCTCGCGACCTACCTCGCGACGATGCAGATCGGCCAGTACCGGCGGGGGCCTCTGGAGCCGGGCGCGCATGCGCCCGCGCAGGTTCCCCTCGAGCTGGCATGCGGGCCGCGGACCTGGGAGCGCGCGCAGACCGCGCTCTCCTGCCAGCACGCGATGATGACGGCGTTCGAGGAGCTGTTCGGCCCCTATCCCTTCGCCGCCTACACCGTCGTGGTCACGGACGAGCCGCTGGACATCCCGCTCGAGTCCCAGCCGCTGTCCGTGCTGGGCCCCAACCACCTCGCAGGCGACTGGGAGGCCGAGCGCCTCATCGCCCATGAGCTCTCCCACCAGTGGTTCGGCAATTCCGTGACGCTGTCCGCTTGGTCGGACATCTGGCTGCACGAGGGCTTCGCCTGCTATGCCGAATGGCTCTGGTCGGAGGTCTCCGGCAGAGATGACGCCGAGGCGTGGGCCCGGCGGCACCATGCGAGGCTCAGCGCACTGCCCCAGGACCTCGTGCTCACCGATCCCGGCCCCGCGGACATGTTCGACGACCGCGTCTACAAGCGCGGGGCGCTCGCACTGCACGCGCTCCGGCGCGCTGCCGGCGATGAGGCGTTCTTCTGCCTCCTGCGCGCGTGGACGGCCGAGCACCGGCACGGCAATGCGACGACGGAGGACTTCCTCGCGCTGGCGGAGCGGATGTGCGGCGATGGAGAGGGGACAGCAGGTGCGGGCGTGCAGCCTTCCCGCGCCGCGGGCGTCCGCGCGCTCCTGCGCGACTGGCTCTTCGCTCGGGAGCTGCCGGAGCTGTCCCGGTGAATGCGAAAGGGGCCTCATGCGAGGCCCCTTCAGACTGAGCGGATGACGAGATTCGAACTCGCGACCCTCACCTTGGCAAGGTGATGCGCTACCAGCTGCGCCACATCCGCACCCTCGGGGTCAGCCCCGAAGACTCGCACAACTCTAGCGGATCGCCGCGTGCGACGCAAAACCGAAACCGCAGGCCAGGACGTGTGCGTCCGCTCCTGCTCGGGACGGTCGCAGGCCAGGCGGTGTGCGCGGGGCCTCCCGGGTCAGTCGCGAGAGGCGCGCACGGGTGCATCGCGCCTCGGCCTCCGCTGTTCGGCGCTCCTCGCCGCAGCCTGTCCGAGCACGGCGGTGAATCGCTTGGGCCGGGAGAGGTTCGCGATGTGCCCTGCGTCCCCGAGGACCACGAGGCGGCTCCGCGGAGCGGCGGCGATGAACCGCGCCTCGTCGCGCCGGAAGGGGTCGTGCTCGCCGTTGACGAAGGTGAGGGGCACCTGGATGGCGGCGACGTCCTCCAGCGGGTCCAGACCTCCCACGGTGCGGACGACGGACCGGAGGATGACGCCGTCGGCGCGGCCTCCGCCGTAGTAGCGCTTCGCGGCCTTCCGGGTGTGCGCGCGGGCGAACGAGCGGGCCACCCGGGCGTCCGCATCGCCGGGCAGACGATCCTTGAGGACCATCCACATGCCGTATGCGCGGGCGAGCGCGGGCCCGGGGACGATCGTGCAGTCGGCGGCGACGACGCCGGCCAGCGAGCGGGGATGGCGGGCGGCCCAGTTGAGCACGAGGAAGCCGCCCAGGGAGAGGCCCACGAGGAGCGGGGGCTCCGTGCAGGCTGCGACGGCGCGGTCGATCGTCGCGTGGGCGGCCTCGAGGGTGAAGGGCTCACCGCGGCGTCTGCCGTGCCCGGGGAGATCCGGGGTGAGCACCTGGTGGCCGGATTCGCGCAGGCGGCGCTTCTGGCCCTTCCACATGGTCCGGGAGGACCGGATGGCGTGGATGAGGACGATGCTCCGCGTCACGGCTCCGCCCGCTTCACCGCGGCCCCGCCCGCGTCCCGCCGTCCGGCCCCATGTCCGCACCTCCTGCTCCGCGAACGGTACGCCGCACGGTTGTCGTGCGGGTGACGCGACGGAGAGCAGTCCGTGAACGGGGCGGCTTCAGCTCAGGGTGCGCGCCGGCTCAGCGTGCGCGCCGGTAGTGCGCCGCGATCACACCATTGCCCAGCGGTTCCGCCGAGATCAGCTCGAGCCGCCGCGCCTCGGCCAGCCCGCCCTGGTACAGGGTCGGGCCGCGGCCTGCGATCCTGGGATGTACGAGGAACCTGTACTCGTCGATCAGACCCAGCCGGTCCAGCTCGGTCGCGAGCCTGCCGCTGCCGAGGAGCACGCCGGCGGGGGTCGCGTCCTTGAGCTCCTGCACCGCCGCGCGCAGATCGCCGGAGAGGTGATGGCTGCCGCTCCAGGGGAAGTCCGTGCGTGTGGAGGACACCACGTACTTCGGCTTGGCCTCCAGTGCGACCGCCCATGCGCGCTCTGACGGAGACACATCGATCTCGCCGCGGGCGACCGCAGGCCAGTGCCCTTCCATCATCTCGTAGGTGGTCCGCCCCCACAGCATCGCCCCGGCCTCGTCCATGAGGCGGGTGAAGAAGGCGTGCGTCTCCTCGTCGGCGATTCCCGCCTCGTGGTCCGCACAGCCGTCCAGGGTGACGTTGATGCTGAAGGTGAGGAGTCCCATGAGGTGAGTCTAGGCCTGGGAGACGGCGCGCACCACGGATGCGCGGGGCGGGAGCGGACCCTGTCGCCAGGCGACTCCGGCCCGGTGGACGCCGCCCTGCCCCACCGGTGGAGAAGACGGTGGAAGAACGACGGATTCGACGGCACCGTGCCGGAACGCGGTCAAGACTGATCGGGCCGCCGCGCTGTCGCACGGCGGTTCGTCAGTCACCACCGGGAGGAAGAACCATGCGACGCATGAGACCAGCGACGCCCACGGAAGCGACGCCCACGGAGCCGGGCTCGGAGGAGCGGCCTCACAACGGGGGATGGCGACGAAGAGCGGTCATCCGCGGAGCGGCCTGGTCGCTGCCGGTGATCGCCGTCGCCGTCGAGGCCCCCTACGCGACCGCGAGCACGGCGGCGGCCTCCGTCCGCATCGACGGCCTGCCGCGGACCGCGGTCACGAATGCTGAGATCACGGATGCGGTCGTCACGACCGATGCGTCCGGGGCGATCGCGGTCACGCTTCCCAGCTCCTTCGAATGGGCGGACGGCAGTGGAGCGGCGGACGTGCCGCGCACCATCGGCACCGGCCCGGGTACTGCCGCGGTGCCGCCGTTCCGCGCGGTCGCAGCCGTCGAGCAGGCGACCATCCTCGCAGAAGCCGGGGGCACAGCCGCTGCGGCCACGATCCGGGTGGAGACCGCCTATGAGCTGTCCCTCCTCGGCGGCATCACCGCCATCGGCGACGGACCGGACGAATTCCGCGCCGACTTCACGGTGATCGTGCCCGCCGGCGTCCGGCCCCGTCGACTCGAGTACGCGTTCCTTCCGCTCACCGCCGGGGCCTGGACGGCTCTCATCCCTGTTCGCGATGTGCAGTCCTCGATCGATCAGGCCTACGGTGTCGTCCACGTCCAGGACATCGGCAGCGGCTTCGAACGCCTCTTCATCTCCGCACGAGGGGACGCCGATGTGCCCAATGCCCCGCACGGCTCACATGTCTGGCCCGTCCGCGCCGTCTGGCCGGACGGGAGCCGCACCCGGCTGGACATGCCGTTCACGCAGGTGCACTTCGGCGAGGACGGCCGACCGCTGGCGATCAATGCGTGGGACCGCATCACCGCAGGAGTGCCCGGCTATCCCGGACCCAACTCCCAGACCGGATGGGGCAATGTGGTCCCCGCCGACGGCGCTTCGATCAGCGGCAACCGCTTCTTCGTGGGGGCGAAGAACTCCGGGCGCCCGTCCGCCATCGGCAACGACCTCACGACCGAGGTGCGCTTCCAGTTCGTCGACGAGACGGGCCGGCCGGCGTCGGTCACACCCGCCCCGAGGTCTCTCACGGTGCCGAACTACAGAAGCGACGCATCGGGGGTCTACCTCGGTGCCGTCCTCGGCGACTTCACCCTCGACCGCCCCGGCTACTGGCGCCTGCTCGTGTGGCCGCAGACGAGCAGCTCGGAGCCCGGCAGCTCTGCGGTTCCCGAGGGCGTAGCCTGGGATCCGGCGCGTGATCCCGGCCACCAGGTCGGTTCCGTGTTCTACCGGCTGCCGGCTTCCGACTGAGCGGATGATCCGCGCCGGCCGCGGGGCCTGCCTGAGTACAATTCTGATCCTGGAAATCGGGTCGGGAGGTGGAGCAGATGATCCTCAGGGCCGCCAGCGCCCTCGTGAGCTCCTCCCTGCATGACGGCCGACCGCCGACCCAGCGCGAGCTCGATGCGCTGCGCACCGCTTCAGTGACTTACGTCCGGCAGCTCCCGCGCGCGCAGGCGGGCCTCATCGGCGCGGCGATGATCATGGCGCTCATGAGGACCGACCAGCTCGACGAGGCGAAGCAGCTCGCTGAGGTCCTCGTCACCGGTGAGCCCTTCCCCGGCGATCGGGATCTCCCCCTCACAGTGCTGCTCGCAGCCGGTGCCGCACTGGCTGAGCTGAACATCGGCCTCGCCGACGGAGTGACGGCTCTGCGGTACGCGTTGCGGATCGAGGCCCGCGCCCGAGAGTCCGGGGATCCGCGCTGGTGGCACCGGGCGCTGGGCCTCCTCGCGGCGGCACACGCCGTGAACGGCGAATTCGCCGACTCCGCCGCCGCGCGTGCGGCCATGGACGAGATCGTCCGGGCCGAAGGCTGGGAGACGGATCGCGCCGAGTACATGGCCGCAGTCGCCGAGGGGATCGAGGCATTCTCCCGGATGGACGAGCAGCGTGCCGCAGCTCTCGTCCCGCGGATGCGGCGGCTCGTCGAGACCGATCCCAGCGCCCGGTCGCTGGCCGACCTGCTCGAGGCCGTCGCCCTGGCGCTCGCCGGCGAGTCGGCGAAGTCCTCGGCGCTGGCGACCAAGGTGGTCCAGGGCGTCACGCAGCCGGACGGTCCGGGCCTCGTACGGGGGCAGGCGCTCGCACTGCAGGCGTTCCTGCTCCTCACGGGCGGCGAACCGCTGCGCGCGCTCACCCTGCTCCAGAGAGCCCAGCCCTCTCCCTCGCACTTCATCTGCCCGGCGGGGCTCCGGGCAGTCGCCTTCCTGCAGCTGCGCGAGGACCGACAGGCGCTGGAGGCGACGAGCGCCTGCAAACGCCGCAAGGTCGACCACAATCTCTGGAGCCTGCCCCTTGTGCTGCTCACGCGCGCCCTGGCGCACATGCGCCTCGGGAACACCTCCGCGGCTCTCCGCAATGCGGGTGAGGCGCTGGCGCACGCCGAGGGCAGCCGACTCCGCTCGATCCTCAGGCTGTTCCCCGGAGGGGAGCTGCATGAGCTGAGGGCCTTCGCGCAGAAGCATTCGCCCCAGCTCGCCTCCGCCATGCAGGCCTCGCGGGAGGGCGGTGAACCGGTCACGGCCGATGCACGGCAGCTGGTCGCCCTGCCCTCGCTGACGAAGCGCGAGCGCATCGTCGCGATGCAGCTGCGGGCGGGTCTTTCGCTCCCCCGCATCGCGGAGCTCCTCTTCGTCGCCCCGAGCACGGTGAAATCGCACACGCTGGCGATCTACCGCAAGCTCGGGGTGCACTCCCGCGCGGAGGCGGTCCAGGTGCTGGAACGAGCGGGCTTCTACGAGCTCTGAGCGCATCGCCGTGCGATGCCTGCTGCGGCTCGGCCCGACTGTGCGGCACCGATCGTCATCGAGAGCCCGAACGCTGATCCCCGAGGGCTTCGGCGTAGGCTTCCCGCAGCTGCTCGCTGGGGCGCGGAGCGTCCGGATCCGGGCGCGGGATGCCGAGGTGGGTCTCCCTGAGCTCGTCCATCATCGCCTCGACGAGCGCGGGGCCTCCGTCGCGGAGGAGCTCGGCGCGGACGCGGAGGCGCTCATCGCCGTCGCGATGGTCGAGGCCCCAGTTCCCCAGCGCGACCATGACCGGCAGGACCCGGATGCCGGCCTCGGTCAGGGAGTACTGCGCTCGCTGACCGCGCCGGGCCTCCGCACGCCTGAGCAGGCCCTGATCCGTCAGACGCTTGAGCCTGCTGCTGAGGATGTTGCTGGCGATGCCCTCTTCCGATCCGGCCAGCAGCTCGCGGAAGTGGCGCCGGTCACCGAACATGACGTCCCTGAGCACAAGCACCGACCAGCGATCGCCCAGGACTTCGACGGCCGCATTGATGGCGCAGCCCGACCGCGGTGCACTCTGCATCGAACCCCCTCCAAGTGATTGCATTCTACCACTGCCTGGCATACGCTGAATCAAGCAGTTGCAGATGAGGAGCACTCAGGTGCGGGAGGCAGACATGACGGCGGTGCGAGTGCACAACATGGGGATCTCACTGGACGGCTACGCGACCGGCGAAGGACAGTCGCTCGAGCAGCCTTTCGGCCATGCCGGATCGCGGCTGCTCGACTGGATGATCGAGGGCACGAGGTTCGGGCGGCGCATCCACGGTGAGACCGGGGGCCTGCGCACGGTGGACGACGCCCTCGTCGAGCAGTGGCAGCCCGGGATCGGCGTCGAGATCATGGGACGCAACAAGTTCGGGCCGCAGCGTGGGCCCTGGACCGATCATGAGTGGCGGGGCTGGTGGGGAGAGGAGCCGCCGTTCGGCACCCCCGTCGTGGTGCTCACGCATCATCCGCGACCGAGCATCGAGTTCGCCAACGGCACCGCCTTCCACTTCCTGGACGCCGCACCGGCCGAGGCGCTCGCGGCGGCCCGGCAGTTCGCATCCGAACGCGCGGACCTCGGCGATGACGTGCGGATCGGGGCGGACCGAGCACCGTGCGGGAGTTCCTGGCCGCGGATCTCATCGACCACCTGCACCTGGTCGTCGTGCCGATCGTGCTGGGACGCGGCGAACGGCTCTGGGACGGCCTCGAGGGCATCGAGGACCGCTTCCACGTCGAGTCCGTCAGCTCGCCCAGCGGCGTGGTCCACACGACCTTCACCCGCGAGGCCTGAAGCCGGTTCGGCCTGCACGCGCTCGGGCGGAAGACCAGTGAGGGGCTCCGCGCAGCTCAGG
Organism: Brevibacterium album DSM 18261; assembly: GCF_000426445.1. GTDB lineage: Bacteria > Actinomycetota > Actinomycetes > Actinomycetales > Brevibacteriaceae > Brevibacterium > Brevibacterium album. The sequence goes on from NZ_AUFJ01000010.1 coordinate 79,475, forward strand.
CGCGCGACCCCTCACCGGTGGAGCCCTCCTCGCGCTCCGAGGGGCTCCCCGGGCCGTTCGCCCCAGCTCCGTTCGCACCGCCCGAACCCGGTGCGCCCTGCGGGAATCCTCTGACAGCGTCCGGCATGCCCCCGAAGCGCGGCCGCCGGTGGCTTCTGCGCCTGCGGACCCAGCGGATGAGCAGGTAGGCAGGGATGCCGAGCACAATCACCCAGGGCAGGAGCGCCGTGAGCACCAGCACCAGTCCGCCCGCGGAGTTCAGCAGGGTCTTCCAGATGTCGGCAAGCCAGCCGGTGAACCCGCCCGAATCGTCCGCGCGGTCGGTTTCGCGCAGTTCGACCCGGAGGGTGGACATCGACACCTGGTCCTCCAGGTCACTGCGCTGGGCGACGAGCTCCTCCAGTTCGCCCTGCCGCTCACTGAGGGCCGCTTCAGCCTCGAGCAGATCAGCGCTGGTGTCCGCCTCGGCCATAATGCCCTCCAGGCGCTCAGTGGAGACCTCCAGGGCACGGATCCGGGCATCGAGGTCGCGCACCGCGCCGGTCACGTCCTCAGCGCTCTGACTCCGCCGCACGACCTCGCCGCTCTCATCGACGTCAGCCATCAGCTCCTCGAACTCATCGGCGGGGACGCGCAGCGTGAGGTCCACCACGACTTCGCCGTCAGGGTCGACCCGCTCTTCGCGGCTCTCCACGTGGCCGCCGCGCGACTCGCCGCGCTCGGCGACACCGTCGGCCGCCTTCGCGGGGTCTGCCGTGATCACCCGCATATCCCCCACGGAGATGACCTGCCGACTGCCTTCCGAGCCTCCGGGCTCTGAGGTCCCGGGCTCCGCGTCTCCGGGGCCGGCGTTCTGCGCTCTGCCACCCTGTGCGCCCTCCGAATCCGCGGAGTGCTCCGACACTCCCGTATCCCCCGCCCATTGGAACGACGAGCCGCAGCCGGTGAGAATGAGGCCGAGGCCGAGGACAAGGGGGACGATGATGCGTCTCATACCGATAATCTAGGCTCCCGCGGTCACGAATGGGGCAGTCTCGCGTGACAGGTCTGGAACGGTGGGAGCACTCACCCTTGATCCACCGGTCGGGCTGCGGTTCGTGCCGGCCCGGTGGAAGTGACGTGTCCTTCTGACATGGGACGAGGGCAGTGCTCAAGCCACCTTCGACCCGGGTCTGGTCAAGTCCCTCGTCCTGGCCGATCCGGCAAGGCCTACCGGGACTGGCTGGACGAACGCGGCGAGGTGTTTCGCGAGGGCATCCAGATCGCGACGCTGGAACCGTTCCAGGGATACAAAAACGCGATCGATGGCCATCTCGAGGACGCCGCCTGCGTGCTGGATGCCCTCTGCATCGTCAAGCTCGCCGGTGTTGCCTTCGATGGTCGCCTGCCAGTGCGCCCAGGATCTCCAGAGAGGTGTTTCCAACAGCCCACTCCGACACCGATGACGCAAGCAACGGCAGAGCGGAGGCTGTCAACGGCAGCATCGCACCCGGCCGCCGCGCTGCCCGCGGCTTCCGGAACTCCAAGCACTACCGCCTCCGCATGCTCCTCATCACCGGAGGGCTTGACGCCTCAGCCCACACTCAACTCTGAAGAGCCGTCATTCCACTGACCTAGCTCCGAGCAGCGCCTTGACCTCGGCATAGAGGTCCGCAGTGACGTTGACGGGGTAGCGAGGTAGCTCAAAATGGACGACACTCCCCGGCTTGCGCAGCTTCAGGCGCGGCACAGTCTGCCCCGGGTGTCGCTCAAGGATGCTGCGGAGTTCAGTGATGCGCCGCTCAGTGGCGGCGGTCTCAGGCATGACCATCGTGAAAGGACGGTCATCCAGTTCACCTCGAGCAGCGATCACCTCCGCGCTGTTCGCACGGAGGCTCACCCCGTCGTCACGGATGCTCACGCGCGCCGACACAGCGATGACCACGTCCTGCTCCAGGGCCGCGGAGTACAGCTCGTGGGTCTTGCCTAGGAACATAACGGTGATGTCGGCTCCGAGGTCCTCGACCCGCACGATCGTGTAGGGGTTCCCCGAGGCCTTCGCGACCCGGTGCTGGACCTGCGTGACGAGTCCAGCGATCTTTACATGCGCTCCGTCTTCGGGCGGGTTCTCCCCGATGAGTCGGGCTATGGCCGTGTCGGAGTTTTGAGACAGCGTCTTCTCCATGCCGCTGAGCGGGTGGTCGGAGACGTAGAGCCCGAGCATGTCCCGCTCCAGGCTGAGCTTCTCCCGGCGCGGCCACTCGGAGATCTCGGGGATGTCGATAGCGAGCTCGTCGAAGCCCTCGTCGCCGTCGAGGCCGGCGAACAGGTCGAACTGTCCTCGGGCCTCTTCGCGTTTGACCGAGGCCGCAGCGTCGACAGCCTCCTTGTGGATCGCCTCCAGCGCTCGGCGAGAGCGGCCGAAGGAGTCGAACGCCCCGGCCTTGATCAGCGATTCCACGGCACGCTTGTTGGCCGCTTCCTGCGGGACCTTGCGCAGGAAGTCGTGGAACCCTTCGAACCGGTTGCTTTCGCGGGCGGTGAGGATCTGTTCGACCACGGTGCCGCCGACGTTGCGGATCGCTTCCATGCCGAAGCGGATGTCCTCGCCGACGGCAGCGAAGTACCTGATCGATTCATTCACGTCCGGGGGCAGCACCCGGATGCCCATCCTGCGGGTCTCCCCGAGATAGAGCGCCATCTTGTCGCGGTTCTCGCCGACGCTGGTCAACAGAGCAGCCATGTACTCGGCCGGGTAGTGCGCCTTGAGGTAGGCCGTCCAGTAGCTGAGGAGGCCGTAGGCGGCCGAGTGTGCCTTGTTGAAGGCGTAGTCGGAGAACGGCAGCAGGATGTCCCACAGGGTCGTGATCGCGTCCTCACTGTAGCCGTTCGCGCGCATCCCGGATGAGAACCCCTCGAACTGCTTGTCCAGCTCGGCCTTCTTCTTCTTGCCCATCGCGCGGCGCAGCAGGTCTGCCTGTCCGAGGGTGAAGCCGGCGAGGACCTGGGCGATGGTCATGACCTGCTCCTGGTAGACGATCAGGCCATAGGTCTTGCCCAGGACGTCTGCCAGAGGCTCGGCGAGCTCGGGGTGGATCGGGACGATCTCCTGCTGCCCGGTCTTGCGCAGCGCGTAGTTGATGTGCGAATTGGCCCCCATCGGGCCGGGTCGGTACAGGGCCCCGACGGCGGTGATGTCCTCGAAGTGGTCGGGGCGCGCGAGCCGCAGCAGGGACCGCATGGCGTCGCCGTCGAACTGGATGACCCCCAACGTGTCGCCGCGGCGCATGAGCTCGAAGACGCCGGGGTCGTCGAGCGGCAGCTCCTCGAGGTCGATCTCGTCGCCGCGGTTGGTGCGGATGTTTTCGAGCGCGTCGCTGATGATGGTGAGGTTCCTCAGGCCGAGGAAGTCCATCTTGATCAGGCCGAGGCCCTCACATGTCGGATAGTCGAACTGGGTGATGATCTGCCCGTCCTGCTCCCGCTTCATCAGCGGGATGACGTCGATGAGCGGCTCGCTGGACATGATCACCCCGGCTGCGTGCACTCCCCACTGTCGCTTGAGGTTCTCCAGCCCCGTGGCCGTGTCGTACACGGTCCGGACTTCGGGGTCGGATTCGATGAGTGCGCGGACGTCCTGGGCCTCGGTGTACCGCGGGTGGCCGGAGTCGAAGATGCCGCCGAGAGGGATGTCCTTGCCGGAGACGGTCGGGGGCATGGCCTTGGTGATCTTCTCGCCCATGCTGAAGGGATATCCGAGGACGCGTGCGGAGTCCTTCAGCGCCTGCTTGGCCTTGATCGTGCCGTAGGTGACGATCTGAGCGACCCGGTCGTCGCCGTACTTCTCCGTGACGTACTGGATGATCTCTCCCCGCCGCCGGTCATCGAAGTCGACGTCGAAGTCGGGCATCGACACGCGGTCAGGATTCAGGAATCGCTCGAAGATCAGATCGTGGACGAGCGGGTCGAGCCCCGTGATGGTCAGCACGTAGGCGACCATCGACCCGGCTCCGGATCCTCGGCCTGGACCGACGCGGATGCCCTGGCTCTTTGCCCATTGGATGAAGTCCGCGACGACGAGGAAGTAGCCGGCGAAGCCCATCTGGAGGATGATCCCGGTCTCGTACTCCGCGCGCTCACGCACTTCCTGGCTGATTCCGCCCGGGTAGCGCATGGTCAGTCCGCGCTCGATCTCCTTGACCAGCCAGGTCTCTTCGGTCTCCCCGTCGGGCACGGGGTACCGCGGCATGTAGTTCGCCGAGGTGTCGAACTCGACGTTGCACCGTTCAGCGATCAGCAATGTGTTGTCACAGGCCTCGGGGAAGTCTCGGAACAGGTGACGCATCTGAGCGGCGGACTTCAGGTAGAACTCGTCGGCGTCGAATTTGAACCGATTCGGGTCGTCCATGGTCGAGCCCGACTGCACGCACAGCAGGGCTGCGTGACTCTTGGCATCCTCTGCCGCGACGTAGTGCAGGTCGTTGGTCGCGACCAGCGGCAGATTCAGATCCTTCGCAAGCCTGATGAGATCGCCCATGACACGCTTTTCGATGCCCAAGCCATGGTCCATGAGCTCGCAGAAGTAGTTCTCCGCCCCGAAGATGTCGCGGAAGTCCGCCGCGGCCTGCCGGGCCTCGTCGTACTGGCCGAGGCGGAGGCGCGTCTGGACCTCGCTGCTCGGGCAGCCTGTCGTCGCGATGAGGCCCGTGCCATAAGTGCTCAGCAGCTCGCGGTCCATCCTCGGCTTGAAGTACTGCCCTTCCATCGAGGCCAGCGACGAGAGCCGGAAGAGGTTGTGCATGCCCTCGGTGGTCTCCGCGAGCATCGTCAAATGCGTGTAGGCCCCCGCGCCCGAGACGTCATCCCGCGAACCGTCGCCCCAGCGCACACGAGTACGGTCCGAACGGTGAGTGCCCGGCGTCAGGTACGCCTCTGTCCCGATGATCGGCTTGACTCCGGCGTCCCTCGCGGTCCTCCAGAAGTCGAAAGCGCCGTAGACGTTCCCATGGTCGGTCACGGCGACGGCAGGCATGCCCTGACGCGCAGCCTCGTCCACCAGCGGACCGATGTGGGCGGCTCCGTCCAGCATCGAGTACTCGCTGTGCACGTGGAGATGGACGAACTCTTCTGCTGGCATCTGCACCCTCACAAACAACAATCGGTTGACTGCTCGAGTTCAGCAGGAGGAGTAAGCAGGGGTCCAACAACCCTAGACCCGGCGTGCCACAACCGTGCGTTGTACGGCGTAGTATTGGCGGCATGGATGTTGATACCGTGAGGACGTTCCTCGCCGTAGCGGAGCTCGGGCAGTTCCAGGAGGCAGCGACAGAGTTAGGCGTTACTCAGCAGGCAGTCTCCAAGCGCGTCTCCAGGCTCGAGTCGGAGCTCGGCGTGCGCATCTTCGCCCGCACGCCGCGAGGCGCGCACCTCAGCGTCGACGGGCAGGCGTTCCTGCCTCACGCTCGGGAGCTGGTGCAGGTCGCGGACCGCGCCGTCGACTCAGTCCATCCCGGACGCAGAGCACTGCGGGTCGATGTCCTCCACCGACGGATTGCACCCTCCGTGTTGATGCGCGAGTACCACCAGAGCAGCCCTCACGTGCTCCTCGACGTCGTGACGCTTGGCACCGCGAGCGTCACCGACGCGATCGAGGCGATCCGCGCAGGCACCATCGATGCGTCTTTTCGGGCGATCCTGCACGACGCACCCGACCGGTGGGCGGATATCGCTGTGCCCCGGGTCTTCGAATCACGGATGGAGGTGCTCGTCGGCCCTCACCATCCGCTTGCCGCCGCCAAGCATCTGACGCCCCATGACCTGCGGACCCATCGCATCTGGATCCCGGGGATCTTGCCGGGAACCGAATGGGCTCACTACTACGAAAGGCTCGCCGCCGACTTCGACCTCAGCATCGACGGCATCGGCCCGCACTTCGGCGACGAGGCCCTGCTCGAGGAGATCGCCGATTCCAGGACCCTGATGACGTTCGTGGGCGACCGTGACCGCTACCTCTGGCCGGCGCATTTCGACCTTCGCCGGATCCCGCTTCGGGACCCGACTCCGATCTATCCCTACTCCCTTGTGCACCGCGCAGACAATGCACACCCCGGGATACCAGGGATGCTCGACTACTTCCGGGCTCTTGAGAGCAGTGCTGTGGTCGAGACATGGCTGCCCTAGCGCCATCGACCGACTCCCTGTGCGACCTCCGGGGCCCTCCGGCCAGGGGCGCAGGATCGCCAACCGCGCAGCCGCCAGGCCTTCACGACGATCCGAGGCGAGCACGGGCGACCACCGACCTCCTACGGGGAGTCCACGAGGCCACCGACGGAGCCTGGCTGGACAAGAGCGACGATCTCCTCCGCGACTGCCTGCGGCGACGCGCCGCTGGTGTCGATCACTCGACGACCATTGCGCGGCGAGGGATCCTGCGCCTCGACGACTGCCGCCTCGATCGAGGAGGCGAGCTCGTCTCCTTCCAGCCCGAGCCGGTGATTGCCCTGGACAGGTGGACCGTCACCGCGGGCACTGGCCGCGATCCGCTCGGCAAGTGCATCTGCCGACGCGACGAGCCAGAAGTCATGCGCCTCGACTCCGTCGCCGCGTTCGATGAGGTTGATGCTCGAAGCGTCGCCGCTGACCACAAGCGTGCTCGCCCCGGCTTCAGCGAGACGGCGGGCCACCGACCTCGCGTTCGCCGCGCGCACCGGAGCCAGGTCAGCGGCTCGCGACCGAGAGCCGAGGTGCCCGAGCTGGGTGGCATCGACATATCCGACGGGCTGTCCCGAGCGCGCGAGATGGGCGAAGACCTGGTAGCCCGTCGTCGAGACGCCGACTCCTCCGGGACCCGTGATGGTGATCAGCCTTCGCGCATTCGGTCCGACCGCGTCGTCGATCGTCGCTTGTGTCTGGTCGTCGGCTCGACGGAGCCAGTCGAGGACGACGTGGCTCACCTCCTGCGCCAATGCTTCAGGCGTCTGCGCACTTGTGTCCATCCGCAGATCCGCGAAGCCCGCTTCGATCCGCCGCGCGTATGCAGCGGACTCGTCCGCGAGCTCGGTCAGCCAGCCACGCTCCAGGACGCGGCGACGGATCGATTCCTCGTCTGCGTCGAGGTGGACCGCGAGGATCCGGTCCCGCGGCCATCTGGGCAGAAGCGAGCGAAGCTGCCCATCACTGTCGGCGAGGCCGGCCACGATCAGGCAGCGCGCTCCGTTGCGCTGGAAGCTGCGGGCCAGGTCGGGAAGCGACGCAGCTATCAGGTCCTCCTCCGAGGCGTCGATCGTGCTTGCCAGGCGGAGCTGGTCGGCGTCGGCGAACGCGGCCCGCACGCCAGCGCGCTCCAGCTCGGTCAAGAGACGGTGCCCGAGGGTGGACTTCCCCACTCCTGAGGTCCCGAGGATCCACACGATCGGAATCAGGGCTTGCCGGTGCCTGGGGCTGCGGGCGCTGTTCATCGGCGACTGTAGGTGAGGAGCACGGCTCCGGAGGCGAAGGACTTTGTGCCCTTGTGTTCCCATCGACTACGGGGCTGGCCGCCTTGGAACAGCCGGGTGCCTTTGCCGAGAAGGACCGGATTGAGCACGAGCCGGAGTTCGTCGAGCAGGTCCGCCTCGAGCAGGGAGGTCGCGGCGCTGCCGCCGGCGAACACGGCGATGTCGCGCCCATCCTCCTGCTTGAGGCTCCGGAGGCGTCCGATGGCGTCGGGCCCGACGGGAACTGCCCTGTGCCAGTCTGAATGCTCCAGCGTGCTGCTGAGGACGTACTTCGGCAGCGCGTGCATGCGCTCACGCTGGACGGCTGTGACCTCGTCGCCGGCCGTGGGCCAGTACGCGGCGAGCTCGTCGTGGGCGACGCGCCCGAAGACCATGCCGTCGATGGACTGCAGGAGCTCATCGAGGTGCCGCTCGAACTCGGCGTCGGAGAAGGCCCAGTCGATCGCGCCTGTTCCGTCGTTGATGAAGCCGTCGAGAGAGACGTTGGTGTGCAGGAAGAGTCGCCGCATGGCAGGGCTCCTGTCCCGTCGCGGATCGCGACTGTTCTTGATTGGTCGGCCAAAAATATGGTGTCCAATTTTTGGCGGCGCTGTCAAGAAGTTGCTAGGATCGGGTCATGACACGCGCCGGTCGACCCAGAGGCTTCGTCGAGGCCCAGGTCATCGGCGGCGCGCGGGACGTGTTCTGGCTCCGAGGGTACGCAGCGTCGTCGCTCCGGGACCTGACTGAGGCGACGGGACTGCTGCCCGGCAGCATCTACAGCTCGTTCGGCAGCAAGCGCGACCTGTTCGTCCGCACTCTCGAGGACTACGCCGCTGGTGCGCGGCAGGCCGCAGACGAGCTGCGCACCGCGGCCCCGGCCCTACCGGCTATCCGCGCCTTCCTGGTCGGTGCCGTCGACGCCGCTCGCGTCTCGCCGGGTCGCGGATGCATGCTCGGCAACACCGCGGTCGAACTGCTGCCTGAAGACGACACGGCACGGGAGATCGTCCGCAAGGCGTTTCACGATCTGGAGGACGGGCTGGCGGCCGCGCTCGGTAACGCGCAGCAGGACGGCGAGATCCGCAGCGACCTCGACGCCGGTCCGCACGCTCGGCAGCTTCTCGCCCTGGTGCAAGGACTGCACGTCACGGCCCGCGCCGAGGCCGACCCGCACCGGCTCGTCGACGCGGTGGACGCAGCCCTCGATGCTCTTCGTCCCATCGCGTGACCTGTAGCGGTGGAGCGAGGCCTTGGAGCATGACCGGCCACCATGGCCAGCACTCCGGATTCGCCGACATCGACTGTGGGCGTTTCCGACCGGCGGCTCGAGGGGCTGGAGGCGTATTCGATAGCTCTGGGCCTGCCAGACTCAGAACCGGCAGTGCTTTCCGCGGCACGATGCCGACGTGCTCGGGCCGGAACCTGGTGACGGCATAACCCCGTGGCCTTCGTGGCCACGGGGCTCTGCCGCCGGCGCTCATAGCACCATTGGATTATCGATCACGCGACGCTGCACGCCTCCGTCTGCGCAGACTCGGGTGCCTTGCGCGCTGCGGCGCGCGTCGCGATCCAGCCGGTAAGCGTCAGCGCGACCTTGCGTTCGGCACCAAGGGTGCGGACGTCGAGGCCCTGCAGGACGAGCTGGTCCGCCAGGGCAAGAGCATCGAGAAGTCCGGCTGGTTCGACTGGGCCACCTGGAACGCCTACCGCGAGATCGCTATGGACGCCGGGATCACGGTCGATTACGGCCAGCTGGCGCTGAACGAGGTCCTCTGGCTGCCCCAGGCCAAGACCGCCGCGGCGTCCTGCCCGATCAGGCTCGGTCAGCGCGTGGTCGCCGGAGACGCACTCGCTTCGTTGCCGACGCCGGTGCTGGCGGCCTCGGTGAAGAGCTGGCCGACCGATCTCGTGCCGGGCGAGCGCACGCTCTCCGTCAGCGGCACCGAACTGGCGATCAGCGAGGACGGCCGGGTGACCGGCGACCAGGTCCTCGCCGCGCTGGCCCAGACAGAGGCGTACATGGCCTACGCGGCCAATCCCGAGGGCGGGCAGGTCTCGGGCGAGCCGAAGCTCGTCGAGCCGATCACCGTCTACCCGGTGCCCACCTGCTGCTGTCGCCACGAGCGGCGCTGACACCGGCTGCGTGCAGGCCGAGGGCGCTGACCCCCTGGACGTGCGGATCGTCGGATCGCGCCTCGGCCGGACCTACCTCTCCTTCGAGGACGAGAAGACCGTGCCGAAGAGCATCGACGCCCGAGTGGAGCCGGAGCTGACATGCGAGTGACCACCCACGCCCTCGGGCACGCGTTCGACGGGTTGCCGTCCCTCTTCGAGGGGCTGTCGACCACGATGGAGCCCGGGCACGTCTACGCCCTCACCGGCCCTTCCGGCTCGGGCAAGTCAACCCTGCTGGGCATCCTCGCCGGCTGGATCCAGCCCGCCATGGGCAGCGTGCGGCGCGAGGGCGTCGAGAAGGTCGGCTGGATCTTCCAGAACCCGCACGGCGTCGCCCGCCGGACGGCGCTCGACCACGTCTCCTACGCGTACCTCGTCGAGGGCGTGCCCCGCGCCGAGGCCGAGGAGCGGGGCCTCACGCTGCTGGAACGGTTCGGCCTGCTGGAGAGCCGCGCCAAGCAGTTCCGAGCGTTGTCCGGCGGAGAGGCGCAGCGCCTCATGCTCGCCCGCGGCATCGCGACCTCCCCGGATCTGCTGCTCGTGGACGAGCCCACCGCTCAGTTGGATCTGCGCACCGCGGCGACGGCGAGCGAGGCGCTGGGGAAGATCGCCACCGCCGGAACTATCATCGTCGTGGCGACCCACGACCAGCGCACGAAGGACGCGTGCACCGACGTGATCGACCTCAGTGCTTTCAACGCGGCGGGGGTGGCGGCATGAGGCGCGGGCCGGGCATGAGGACCCGGGACGCCCTCGGGGAAGCCTTGCGCAACCTGACGTCGGGCACCACGCGGGCCTCCCTGTTCGCGCTGCTGCTGACCGGGCTCTGCCTCGCTCTGACGGCGTTCGACCTCATCGCCGTGACCGGCTTGGTCTCCAGGGCCCAGGAGTTCTCCCAGCGCGGCGCAAGCGTCACCATCATCAAGGCCGAGGGAGGCGTCGACGGCCGGGTGTGCGACGCGCTGGCCCGCCACGACGGGGTCCGGGCGTCCGGCGCGCTCAAGAAGCAGGGAGAGACGGCCTTCAGCGTGCTGCCGCAGAGCCCCGTCACTGCCTTCTCGGCGAGCCCGGGCTTCTCCGACATGCTGCCCGAGTCGACGGGCGCTCGGACCGACGGGCTGCTGCTGCCCACCTCGGTGGCCGACTCTCTGGGCGCGCGCACAGGCCAGGTCCTGGACACCCTCGACGGGCCGACACGGCTGGCGGGCACCTACGAGTACCCGGACGACGGACGCCCGGCAGGCATGGGCTACGCGGCCATAGCGCCGGTCCCGGCAGGGTTGCTGGCATTCGACGAGTGCTGGCTCGACCAGTACCCCGGGGCGAAGACGACCACCGATCTGCTGTACACGACGCTGTTTGCCGACCTGCCCGCCGACGTCTCGCCCCAGGTGGTCCAGCACAACGCGTCGCTGGGCAAGGCCGGGGACCCCGCGGCCGACTACCTGGCCAGGCAGACACGCCCGATGCCGTTGATCACCGGGCTGGCCGGGCTGCTCGTCGGCCTGAGCGCCATCTGGAGCCGACGGCTGGAGTTCGCCTCAGCCCTGCACACCGGCGCGCGCAAGCGCGACCAGCTCCTCACCAACCTCCTGGAAACCGTGGCCTGGACGGCCGCGGCGGTCATCGCGACGACGCCGGTGATCCTCTGCGCCGCCTTCGTCGCCACGCCTGCGGCAGACCACGCCTCCGTGGTGGTCTCCGCACTGCTGATTCCCGTGTCCTGCGCGACGGGAGCGCTCCTCGGAGCGGCCGTCGCGACGGCTTTCATCAGAGAGGACCGGCTCTTCGCGTACTTCAAGACTCGATGACGCGGCGCACGGGCCCGCCCCCGGAAGTCACGCACATGACCACCACGAGAGAAAGAGAAGCATCATGAAGCACCGCATCACCCGCTGTCGAAGCGCGGCCGCCGCCCTCAGCGCGTGCCTGCTCCTCACCGCCTGCTCCGCGCCGGCGGAAGAACCAAGCTCCACGGACCCTGCTGCTCCGCAGGAGCAACCCGCCGGATCCGGGGCCGACGACACCCTCGCCCAGCTCATCGACAAGGGCCTCGAACAGGTCCAGTCCGACTTCCAGCGCGAGGTGCTCCAGAAGGCGAAGGAGACCGGCGAAGTGAGCGAAGCGGACTGGAAGGAAGCGAACAACCGCTTGGCCCAGTGCGCGAAGGACGGCGGGCTGGAGATCGAGCTGATGTACCAGGGCGCGGAAGTGCAGTACATCTCGCCCGCGGGAACGGACTCCACCGAAGAGACGCGAGCCAAGGAGAACGAACTCATCCTCGAGTGCGAGATGAAGACGAACGCATTCATCAAGGACGCGTACGCGTACCTCAACGGGAGCCAGGGACCAGGAGAGGACTACGCGTTGGAACGCGCTGTGCTGGCCTGCCTGATCGACAAGGAACTCGTGCCGGAAGGCACCACCCTGGAACAGTTCCTCGCGTCCATGAACAACGACGATGCGACCTCTCGCACGGACGAGAGTTCCACTGAGGGGAATGAAGAGTACGACGCCTGTTGGCGCGAGAACATCTGACAGCGAGCTTCACTTCGAGTAGCGGATCGGGAGGAGCAAAGGATCCCGCAGTCGGCTGAGGCTGCGGCGTCCTTTGCATGGGAAGAATGGGTGCCGACCATTGTGCCCCGGAGGCCCTCCAACGCCGCGATCTAGAATCGTCGACATGGAACGAGCGCGTGCAGACGTAGCCCTACATGCTCCGGAGAACGAGGACGGGTTCCGCGGAGTCAGCGAAGCGCATGCCTGGCAAGAACGCGGCACGCGCATCCTGGACGAAGTTAGATCGAGCGGGCCCTTTGAGGCGATCGACGTCGAAGACCCGTGGAGCGCTGCTTCCCTCGACTCGACCGAGCGCAGGATGCTGGAGAACTGGTCAACAGCGGAAGACATCCCTGCGGAGGTCCGTTCGCAGTACGAGCTGTTCCTCGGCGAAGGTCTGCGACGACGTTTCGGCGGCGAATGGGAGTCACTGACACCGGGACTGCTCGGGGCCGCCTCGGAGGACCAGCCTGCCGGACGGGGCGTCCGATACCGGACCACCGGCACGATCGACGTCGTCTCGAGCCTCGTCGCCCAGGCATACCGCGCAGGAACAGGCACCTGGTGGTCTTCGAGCTTCGAGACCACCGGGCAGCTGTCGAGCGGCGACGGACGATCCAGGGATCGATCGGAGAGCTGACCGCGACCGCGGCACGATGACGGGTGAACACCGACTGAACGATGCGACTCGGCATCGCGACGAGCGGAGGCCGTTCATTAGGCTCGGATCATGGACAGCGACTTCGCCCCACTGGGCAGCGTCCTGATCACCGTCATGGTCATGCTGCTGGGCGCGATGATCCTCTTCTTTGCGATGCTGGCCAGGCGCGGCAAGCCGGACCGGAACTTCACCACAGCCGACCGGCAGGACCTGCACAGCCTCATCTGGACCTCGGAAGAGACCTGGCAAGCCTCACACCGGGCGAACGCACCGTGGCTGTTTGCGGCCGCGTCCGGTCCGCTCGCCGGCGGCGCGGTCATGATCGGCGCGATGATCTCTCTGGGTGCGGGCAGCGCCATGACGTTCGTCCTCACCGTATTGTGCGTCGTCCTGTTCTGGACACTTGCCTGCTGCACCGCGGCAGGCATCGCCGGACGCATCGCAGCCAAGCAAGTGCTCACACGGAACCGGTAGGCCTCGCACTCAGCGGACGCAGGCGACCTGCTACGCCCCAGCTTCTCCGCCGGTCCCGACATGAGTGACCGGCGTCGAGTCCCCCATTGCCAGGCACAGGGTCCGCAGGAGGTCGGCGAGGGTCTCCCGGTCACCAAGCTCAACTGCGGTGAGGAGCGCGTCGTCGTGGTCGAAGATCGCCCCGGCGACATCGTCGACGACGTCTTGGCCGGCGGGCGTGAGCGTCACCAGCACGCTGCGGCCCGGGCCCGACTCGCGGGTGACCCACCCCTTACCCTCAGCCCGGGCAACGCGCTGCGAGATCGCGGCAGGAGTGACCCCCTCGAGGCCGGCAAGCTCGCGCGTGCTCAGCGTGGCTGTCGGGTCGCTCCGTCGCAGTGTTCCCAGGAGGTCCATGAGGGCCGGATCGATGCCTTTCGCCGCGAGCAGCTGTCGTCGCTCGAGGCCGAAGATGTGGGCCAGTTGCCAGAGGCGAGTCACGATCGCGACCGATGACGCATCCAGATCCGGACGCACCCGCCTCCACGCCGCGATGATCTCGTCGGTCCTGTCTTGCTTGACCATGCACCCAGTCTACCTTAAGGTCTAAACGTCAATGTTTAGGCCTTAAGGAGGAGTCATGTACATCGTCACCGGAGGGGGAACCGGCATCGGGCGCGCAGTCGCTCTCTCACTGAGCGATCATGGGCATCAGGTGCTGATCGCCGGTCGTCGAGCCGAGCCCTTGGAAGCCGTCGTCGAACGTGGTGAGGGAAGGATTCAGGCCCTCGCGTGCGATCTCTCCACGCCCGCGGGAGCCCGTGAGGTCGCCGTCCGCATGGACGACCTCGATGAGGACGTGGAAGGGATCGTCCATTGCGCGGGCGGGAACCCGGCGATGAGGTCGCCGCAGCCGCAGTCGCTGGAAGACGAGGCCGCTCTCATCGAGGAGACCCTGGCGGGGAACGTGACCTCAGCGGGACTCATCGTCGCCGCTGTCAAGGACCGTTTCGCGGAGGAGGCGTCGATCGTGCTGTTCGGATCGATCGCCGCCGAGCACGGCATCGGCTATTACGGCCCGGCCAAGGCCGCTGTCGCCTCTCTTGCGGTCGGTCTGGCCGGGGAGCTCGGCGTACGGGGGATCCGGGTCAACTGCGTCTCACCGGGCTATATCGCCGACACGGAGTTCTTCGCCGGGCAGATGACGCCGGACCGCGAGGCGACCCTGCGAGACCAGACCGCGCTCGGACGCACCGGCAGGCCCGACGATGCGGTCAAGGTCACGGAGTTCCTCCTGTCGGAGCGGAGCCGGCACATCACCGGGCAGAACATCCACCTCAACGGCGGAGCGTTCAGCACTCGATGACCCCCACCCGACCCGCCTCCGAGGCAGTGCCCGCACCGGCGAAGCACATGCGACTGCGATGCCGAAGGTTCCCGGTGCAGTGCCGCCGAGGAACTGACCGGCGTCGACGTTCCGGCCGCATGAAAGGTGCAGCCTTCATTGCATCGATTCACTCGCCGGGGACCGGGCCGATAGCCTGAGTGGCATGTCGTGGATCTGGGTAGTCATCGGGATCATCTCTGCGGTCATCGTGGTCCTCGTCGCGGGCTTCGCGATCTCATACGGGGCGATACGTCGGCAGTTCCGCCGGCAGCTCGCGCAGCAGGCGACGGAGGCCGAGGGCTTCCCCGGATGGGCGGAGGAGCGCGGCTACGCCTACTCCGAGACGTTCCCCGCCGATGACATCGAACGCTTCCGCGGCCTCGGGGCGCTCCTGCCCTTCAGCGACTTCGCTCTCTCCCGCGCCGAGCACGTCTTCAGCCGGATCGAGCGCGGGAAGGCGCGGTACCTCCTCCAGCTGACGATCTGCGCCGACCCCGGGCCTGAGGCTCCCGCCGTCGGCGCGATCACAGTTGCGGTCGCGGAGGTGGCGCGCACCGGCCGCGGAGCTGCGGTCACGGACATCAAGCATCCCGGTGCGTCTCGTGATGAGGCCAGCGTGCACGCGCACGGCCGCTGGATCACCAGCTACATCGGCCGACCACTGACCCTGACGTCGCTGGGCACAGTCGAAGACCGCCTCGAACAGTACCTGCAGACGGCCTG
This sequence comes from Brevibacterium album DSM 18261, assembly GCF_000426445.1. Taxonomy (GTDB): domain Bacteria; phylum Actinomycetota; class Actinomycetes; order Actinomycetales; family Brevibacteriaceae; genus Brevibacterium; species Brevibacterium album. The sequence continues at coordinate 94,890 of NZ_AUFJ01000010.1, forward strand.
AGCCGGACTTGTGCTGATCCCCACGGACAGCTGGCTTCGATGAGGAGCAACGCCGCAGCCCGAATGCCGCCTCGCACTTCTCACGGACTCGTCGGAAGTGTGCGCGACTGCAGTACAGAGACCCGATGCCAAGGTCACGCAGGGCGCGGGCAGGGAAACCAGCCGCGCCTCAGGGACAGCCGCCAGGCACGCCCGAAGATCATCCACAGCGGCGAGAAGTCGCGCGAGGCTCTGGGCGCTGGGACAATGCTGCTGACAAGAGAGGCACTTTCTCGAGGATGAATGCCGTGACCCGTCCTGCGTTGTGCGTGGCACTCTCAGCCTGCGCAGTCGTCGAGCGCTCCGCGCCGGGCACCGGGTCGCGCTCCGGTGCGGACGCAGCGGCACTCGACCCCGCAGCCTGAGAGCACGAGGACGTTCCGCTCCGCCCCTCTCCTCGGTGCTCTCGCGATCGTCGCAGCCGTCCTCCCCGGGCGCGCGCTGATTCGGGGCCCGGACGGAGCCCGCGTCACCGACGCGACCGAGCAGCTCGTCGACGAGGCCTCGCCGTTGCGGCGGGCATCGCGGCGGGTCCCGTTCCTTGCCGTCGCGCGGCCTTCCGTGAAATCCGGGGGACGGTTCTCAGTCAGTCGATGCCTTCGACGATGCGGAAGTCACGCTCGACGCCGTCGGAGAGCGCGGCGAGTGCCTTCTGGTAGGCCGGGCTCTCGCGTACTGCGATGGCCTGCTCGAAGCTGTCGAACTCGACCAGGACGGTGCGCTCGGCGATGCCTGCGTCGTATCCCGCGACCCGACCACCCACGACGAGGGTCCGACCACCCCCGGGTTCGACGGCCAGGCGGGCCAGCTCGTTGTAGGCAGCCAGTTTCTCAGGGTCGGAAATGGTGCGGTAGACACTGACCCAGTAGCCCTTGGGCATGGGAACCTCCTGTGGTCGAAGGACCTGAACTGATGTGCAGATCTGGTCTCGGGCGATCGTCGGTGAGCGTGGGGTTGGTGCTATCGACTGCGGGGTCATGGCGCATCGACTCCCAAGTGGCTGATCTGTTTCGCGACGAGGGAACGCGCCTCCTCGCAGCTGATTCGTCCGAGCATCGCCGCGATGGCGAGTCCTTCGGAGGTCGCTGCGAGCAGTGTGGCCGCCTCGCTTGCCGGGAGTTCGCGCCGGCCATCGTCGGCATCGAGGAGGGAGACGATGTTGTCGTGGCGATCTTGCCATGCGGCCGTGACCAGATCGGCGATGGCCTGGTCCTTCGTACCGGCAGTGACGAACTCGTACCAGACCGCGGTGCCGATCCGCTCGTCGACCGAGCCGGGGATCCCCATCGTGAGCAGAGCCTCGAGCCGTTCCCGGCGGGGCATGCCCCCCGACTTGACGTGCTGCGCCGTCGCGCGTCGGATGAACAGCTCACAGGCGTGGTGGATCAGCTCGGCCTTGCTGCTGAAGTAGTGCTGCACGCGTCCCATCGACACTCCGGCGGCTTGGGCCACACTCCGCAAGCTCACGGCCGCGAAGCCCTGCTCGGCCATCACCGCGATCACCCCTGACACGATCTCTTCGCGGCGTTCATCGTGGTTCACATGTCTTGGCATACTCACGAGTGTATCAATGCACCCGCATTGGCTTCCAGTACTGGATCATGCTACGGTGCGATCGCATTGGAAAAGTTGACGGAGGTAGGCATGGGTGGCAAGGAGCCGGCTCCCGGAAGGCGAGGCCTGCGTCAGATGACCCGCAACGTCGTGATCGGCGTGAGCGCGCTGATGCTGTTCTGTGCCGGGTTCACAGCGGTCAACATCGCACTCCTGAGCAGTGACTCGCCGGTCGGTCACTGGCGCAGCGACGAGGCGCGGCAGGAGTACGAGCGCCTGTACGAACAGGCCATGACGCTGATGCCCGTACCGGACTCCCAGCAGGACATCCAGACCAGCTTCGGTACGATCCGCGCCTACGTGTTCGCCGGGTCGACATCTCCTTCGGGGACGGGTGATCGTGCGCCCGTGGTGCTGCTTCCCGGTTACGGTGGGCCCGCTGTGACCTGGTATGCGAGCATCGCCGACCTGGCCGCCGAGCGCCCGGTGATCACTCTCGACACCCTGGGCATGGCCGGCATGTCCGAGCAGGTCGAGCCGATCACCTCAGCCGACGATCAGGTCCAGTGGCTGCACGAGGCGCTCATCGAACTCGACGTCGACCGCGCCCACCTGGCGGGATTCTCCTTCGGCGGACTCACGGCCACCATGTACGCCACCCAGCACCCCGAGCACGTCGCCAGCCTCACCCTGCTCGACCCAGCCTATGTGTTCACGCCCGTGAACAAGCGGTTCCTGGTGGGCGGGTTCGTCGCCAGCTTTCCCCTGATGCCCGACTCCTTCGCCAGCTGGTACACCAGCTGGATCTCCGGAGGCACCGACGCGGCCAGGAACAGCCCTCTCACGGGCCTGCTCGACCATGGCCGGCGGCACTACGCCACCACGCTCCCCGTTCCCGAGCAGCTCCCCACCGAAACGCTCGCCAAGATCGCGACGCCAACCCTGGCGGTGCTCGCCGGAAGGAGCGTGGTCCACGACGCACACGACGCCGCTGAGACCGCAGCCACCATGCCCAACACACAAGTCCGGGTGGAGCCCGAGGCCTCCCACGCCGTCCACATCGAGCACCACGACGGCCTCTTCCCCGTGATCTCCTCGTTCCTCGCCGACCACGATCGAGACACCCCATGAACCTGGACCGAAGGCAGCAGTGGAATCTGCGGTCGAGAGTCGGCGCCCTGGTCTGGATGGTGCTGTTCGCAGCGATACACATGCATTGGGAACTCGGCGGAACCGTCGGCTTCGGCAACGCCGAGAAAACCACTCCCGAGGTCGATTCGATCGCGGCCGTGGCGTTCACGGCCGCGATCCTGCTGGCGTTCACGGCAGGGTTCGTCCTGATCGCACTGAGCATGCGGCCCACTGAGCACCGGCCACCCGGATGGGTCATTGCCACATATTCGTCAATAGCGGGCATCGCGCTGTGCGCCAGAGGAATCAGCGGTCTCATCGACACCTGGCTCCGAGAAGCCGGGCCCGCCGACGGAGGCATCTCCGGCCTGACCCACCAGCAGATCTACGGGGTGGCGAATCCGGATACGGCGACACTCCGGGCCTCTTGCCTCATGGACGTCAACTTCGTCGCTGGAGGAATCCTTTTCGGTCTCGTCTTCATGACACGTGAACGCGCACGGACCGATCCCGGGATGGCAGGAACAGCTGATTCCACACATTGAAGCGAGATCGATGCCCACCGAGCGACGCGGATGGCTCGGGTGACGCCCCTGGACAACGCCTCGCCGAGAAGAGCACGAAGCCCCTCGGTTCATGAAACCGGACAGCAGCGTGGACTCGTCTCTCCGCACCCGCGGCTGCGTGTGCAGGCGCAGGCGGTGACGAGGACTGCAGCCGCTCCGCTCGCTGGTCCGATTGACCCGCGTCCTGCGGTGAACCCAGGCCAGGAGGAGAGCAACAATTGCGATCCCTACGGGCGTAAGCATGCACCTCACACCCAAGCAGTGCCGAGAGGGCAGTTCCGCGCACATGTTCTCACGCTTCCTGATCACTGCGAACATTCTCGCTCGACAGGGCGGCAATATCGTCGAGCTCACTCCGCACGATATCGAGCGCCCAGCCGGGGTCGACATCGGGCGATTGGTGAAACAGGTGGAAGGCGAGTCCGTCGATGAGCGCGTGCAGTCGGCGCGCTCGTGACCGCACAAACGGCGCTCCCGCCCGTTCGGTCAGACTCTCCACGATCTGAGCACTGAGCGCGGAAAGCCGCTGGTGGGCTCGATTGCGCACCTCGTGGAGCTCCGGTATCACGGGGCGCTCCGCGACGAGTGCGAGGTTGACCTCGTATTCAGCCCGACTCTCAGGGGTGAGCGGCAGGACGTTCCTGATGATTGCGAACGCGCGCTCGCGCGGGTCGCTGCGAGGGGGCGTGGAGAGGATGCGCTCGGTTGCGCGCTGCACCATGAGCTCGGCGGAGAACAGCACAAGTTCAGACCTACTCGGAAACACATGCCTGAGCGATCCGACGACGACTCCAGCCCGTTCCGCGACCGTCCGCACGGAGACCGCCGATACGCCCTGGTCGAGGATCACCTCCCACACCGCCTCAGCGAGCTGAGCCTTACGCGCTTCCCAGTCCATCGATCGAGGCATGCGGAAATATTAGCACGTCCGTGCTACGCTGAGTGCATTCGATATCAGCACACTCGTGCTAAATCCTTTCGGAAGCGAGGTACAACCTGACATGGCACATCCGCGCGCACATCGCGATGCAGCCCGAGCGCTCCTAGTCCTTGCGGCCACCGCCGCGACCGTCAGCCTGACCGCTTGCGCCGCAGACGCTTCGAATGCCGAGCCCGAGACGAAGACCTTCTCCTACGAGGGCGAGTCCCTGCTGCTGGAGACTCACGAGGTCGCCACCACCATCACCGAAACCGACCGCGAGGATATCCGGGTCACCCGCTGGCTGGATCGCTCCATGGGGAGCACGAGGGTCATGTGGGAACTGAATGACGACACACTGGAAATCGACGCGGGATGCCACGGCATCGCGATCTGCGACGCCAGGTTCGTAGTCGAGGTACCACGCGGCCTCGAAGTCGAACGACTCAACCCCGCAGTCGACTGACCGCTCCCCCAAACCGGCACGGGCGTGATCCCGCGCTGACACTTCAGCACCTGCGACAAGAATCGGAGCGACACATGCGCATAATCGTGGAGATCATCGGAATCGTCCTGCTCATCAACGGCCTCGGCGGACTGCTCGTCGGGGACGAGTTCGGACTCCTGGGCCGCGTGGCCGACGGCGGGGCGCTCACTGCGCTGCAGATAATCGCGACTGCGGTCGGGAGCATGCTGGTCGGCGGCGGCCTGCTGGGACGAACGAAGGCAAAGACTCGTCGTAGGAACACCGGGAAATCCGACACGGATGCAGATGTGCTGGACGACCTGCTCTGACGCACCCGCTTCGTATGCACATTCCAGGACGGAGAGAAGCAGACCGGCGAGGTGATCGGCTGGTCGCTGGCGGTACCCCCCCTTCCTGCCATCCGCGTGCGACGGAGCCAACCGGAAGGCTGCGAGGAAGAAGACGACCAGGGGACGCACTGCTCGCACCGTCCCGCTCTCCGACGACCAACTCCTCACCGAAGTCAATGGCGGGCAGCTGTGGAATGCACGCTTCAGAGCCGTTGCGCGGTGGCGCGAACTCGGCAGATGCCACCGCCCTCTCGATCGTCAACAACCGGGGTCCACGTGGGGGCCACGCAGGACCTCAGCAGTCCTGAGCCTGTCGCCTGCGCGCCCACCGCAGAACCCCGCTCTCCCTTGAAAACACTGGGAGAGCGGGGCTTCGCGAATGCCGTGGACCCAGAGGGACTCGAACCCCCGACCCTCTCGGTGTAAACGAGATGCTCTAGCCAACTGAGCTATAGGTCCAGTGGCGCCGAAGGCTCGGCGACGCCGTCAAGTATCCCACACGGCACCCCGCCCGCCGGGCAGGGCCATCATGATCAAGGTCACCGTTCGGCAACATTCCCGGCAGTCGAGTCACGAACCGTCGCATTGGCGAACAGAACGAACAGAAATTGTCGGCGACCTCTCAGGACCATACTGTGAGAGTGATCTCACTCGCATGAGACCGCGCTGCGCGGCCGCCCCGGCGGCAGCCCCGCGCAGCCGTGCTCGAACAGAAGGGACCCGGCCATGAAGTCGCCGCACCTCGCACCCGCAGTCCTCGCTTCCGTCGCCGCCGCCGGTCTGGTCCTCGCCCCCGCAGCGGCCTTTGCTCAGACGGCGCCCGAGCCCGAGGAGACCCAGACGGCCGCTCCGACAGCCGCGCAGCAGAAGGCCGCCCCTGCGGAGCCGAGCCAGTCCCCCAGTCCTGCCGAGGAGCCGGCTGAGAACGAGAGCCCCGCAGAAGAGCCCGAGGCCCCGGCCCAGCCCGAGACCGATGAGAGCGAGGCGCCCTCCGATCCCCCTGCCGAGGAGCCGGAGGAATCCGCTCAGCCGGAGGAGAGCGACGAGCCCACCGCTCCCGCCGAGGAGGAGCCCGAGGTCACCGTCGAAGCACCAGCGGCCGCGGCCGTCGAGGACGTCGCGCAGATCGAGGGGGAAGACGCCGTCCCGGGTGTGACGCTCACCGTCTCAGGCCTGCCCGAGGGCACCCAGTCGGTCTCCTTCGCCGTCACCGGCGGCGCCGAGGGCGAACAGACCCTCGCAGCCGAGCCGAGCACCGCAGAGGACGGCACGGTCTCGGGCGAGGCCGCCTACACCTTCGAGGTCCCCGCGGACGCCGACCTCGCAGAGTATGCGGGCACCCGCGCCGTTGCGGTCATCGCCGACGGCAAGGAGGCCGGAACCACCTCCTTTGACATCACGCCGCCGGCAGCCGAGGACGACGGCACGGAGGACGAGCAGGACGGCGAAGACAGCCAGGACGACGGCGAGGACCAGATCGAGGACGAGCAGAACGGCACCGAGGACGAACAGGCGGGCGATCCTGCGCTCACCGTGCCGAGTTCCATCGCGATCGAGGACCTCGCCTTCCCCCTGGGCGAAGTCCCGGACGGCGCGGGCCTCGCCGTCTCCGCATCCGGCCTCGAGCCGGGAGAGCAGTACTCCTTCGACATCCTCGCACCGGAGGGCCTGAGCGAGACCCTCGACCACTCGATCCAGGTCACGGCCGATGAGCAGGGCAACGCTGCGGCCACCTACTACATCGAGTACTCCGGCGACGTCGACCTCTCCACCCTCGCCGGCACCTACACCGTCGAACTCGTGAGCGGCGAGGATGTGCTCGATTCCAGCACCGTCACAGTCACTCACGCCGGGGACGACGATGCCGGCCCCGGCGACGACACCGATGACGGCGAGGACAAGGATTCGGACGATCCCTGGGCCGGCGAGGACGACGAAGCCACCTACGAGGCAGCGATCGCCATCAGCCCGAGGACCGTCAGCAGCACCGACTTCATCAACGCGAACAAGGGCGTGGAAGTCACGGCGAGCGGATGCGAGCCGGGCACAGCCGTCGGCCTGGAGGTCTACTGGCCGGATTCTGACGAGGTTGCCTACGCGGCCGGCGACACCGCGGACGACGAGGGGCGGGCGACGTTCTCCTTCTACGGCACAGGCAGCAACCCCGATGACTACGTCGGCACCTGGAAGACGGTTGTCACCTGCAGCGACACCTCGGCCGCGGGCACCTTCGAGGTCACCGGCTCCCGCAGCAGCGGCGGCCAGGACGGCTCCTCGCTCCCGCGCACGGGTGTGGAGTCGGGAGGCCTCGCAGTGGCGGCGGCGACCCTGATCGCAGTCGGCTCCGCGACCGTCATGCTCTCGACGCGTCGGCAGATGAAGCGCAGGGCGTGAGCCGCGGCTCGGTCTACGGCACACTCAGCGCGGCAGGCTGAGTGCCGCGATGTGCGAGGGCCCGTCCTGCCCGGCACCCCAGCCGGCAGGACGGGCCCTCGCATGCAGCGGACGCCGCACCTATTCCATGAGGCGCGAGCGCACGATGAAGCGCTTGCCCGTGGGGCCCTCCACGCTGAAGCCGGAGCCGCGCCCCTCCACCACGTCGACCGTGAGGTGCGTGTGCTTCCAGTACTCGAACTGTTCGGCCGACATCCAGAACTCCAGCTCCGCGCTGCCCTCGGGCACATCCGGCAGCGTGAAGACGCCCAGCAGCACGTCCGCGTCACCGGTGAGGAACTCGCCTGCCGGATAGCACATGGGCGCCGACCCGTCGCAGCAGCCTCCCGACTGGTGGAACATGAGCCTCCCGTGCCGCTCCACGAGCTCACGCAGCAGGTCCACCGCTGCCGAGGTGAGGGCCACGCGCGAGGCTCCCTCGCCTTCCAGCGCGGGAACGGACTCGAGGACATCGGCACTCGCCGTCTGCTCATTCATCGTGGCCTCCTCGCCTCGGGTGACGCCTGAGTGCTTCGAGGGTAGCCCAGCTGAGAGGATGCAGAAAGGGGCTCCCCTCGTACGGACGGGCTCCGCGAACACCATCCGCCCTCGACCCGACCAGGACCAGGAGAGACCGCGATGAAGTGGACGAACGCCGTCTTCATGCGGGGAGGCACCAGCAAGGGCCTCTTCTTCGCCGAGCACGATCTGCCGGCGCTCGGACCGGAACGGGACGCGCTGCTCCTCGCCGCTCTCGGCTCGCCCGACCGCTTCGGCCGCCAGCTCGACGGCATGGGCGGCGGACTGTCCTCCCTCTCCAAGGTCGTCACGGTGACCGCAGCGGACCGGCCCGATGCCGCACTCGACTACACCTTCGGCCAGGTCGCCGTCGATGAGCCCCTCGTGGACTACTCCGCCAACTGCGGCAATCTCTCCTCCGCCGTGGTTCCCTTCGCCCTGGAGAGCGGTCTCCTCACGCTCGAGGACGGGCACCGGACCGTCCGCGTGCGCAACACCAACACGGACGCTCTCATCGAGGTGGGGCTTGAGGTGCGGAACGGAACAGCGCTCACGGCCGGCGACCTCGCGCTCCCGGGGGTCTCCGGCACCGGCGCCCCCATCGAACTCCGGTACCTGCACCCGGCCGGCAGCCGCACCGGCGCACTCCTGCCCTCCGGCTCCGCACGGACCGTCCTGGCGTGGCGGAGCCGGGCCGTCGAAGCCTCCCTCGTCGACGCGGCCCTGCCGATGGTCTTCGTCCGTGCCGCAGACCTCGGCATCGAGGGGACCGAGTTCCCCGCGCAGCTCGACGAGGAGCGGGAGCTGCAGGCCCTGCTCGAAGGTCTGCGGTGCGCGGGAGCTGCGGTCATGGGTCTCACCGATGCGAGCGGCGCGGCACCCCTCGCCGCTCCGAAGATCGCGATCGTCGCCGAACCCCTCACCGGGCGGCTGATCGATGGGAGCGCTGTCGGTCCGCACTCCTGCGATCTCACGATGCGCGTGATCTCGATGGGCCAGGCCCATCGTGCGACTCCCGGCACCACTGCCCTCTGCACCGCCGCTGCCGCCCAGATCCCCGGGAGCCTGGTCCGCGAATGCGTTGGCGCCGAGGCCGATGGCAGCTCCCTGCGGATCTCAACGCCATCCGGGGTCGTCACGGCGGGTGCGGCGGTGAATGCGCTCCCGGACGGGACGACGACGGTCGAGAGCGCCTCGCTGTACCGGACCGCGCGAGTGCTCATGCGCGGTCAGGTCGCAGTCCCCGCCGGCTGAATCCCCCGCGCTGCGAGTATGGCGCAGGTGCTCCGCTCACGTCCGCGTGCTCTCCATGAGTGAGGCGATCCCCGCGAGCCCGCGCCTGATCGTGGCTTCGTCCGTCGCGTAGGACAGCCGCACGAAGCCCTCACCGCCTGAGCCGAACGCGGTTCCCGGGATGACCGCGACGCGATGGTCGACGAGCAGGCGCTCCGCGAACTCGTCACTGCCGAGGCCGGAGGGCCGGATGTCGGCGAAGACATAGAAGGCGCCGCCCGCCTTGGCGCACGAGACGCCGGGAATCGCGGTGAGTCCGGCGACGATGAGCTCCCGTCTGCTCCTGTACGCCTCGAGCATCGCGTCCGCGTCCTCCTGCGGACCCGTGAGTGCCGCGATCGCCGCGCGCTGCACGAATTCGGGCGAACAGGAGGTCACGCCCTCCTTCATCCGGGTCGTCGTCGCAAGAAGCGCTTCGGGGCCGATGATGTATCCGACCCTCCACCCCGTCATCGCATAGGCCTTCGACACGGAGCCGACCATGAGGAAGCGCTCGAACTCAGGAGCCGCCTGTGCGATCGACACGTGTGCATCGCCGTCGTGGACGATCCGCTCGTAGACCTCGTCGGAGACGACGATGAAGCCGTTCTCCTCCGCGAGCGCCGCGATCGCCTGCAGCTCCTCCTGCGGGACGACCGCCCCCATCGGGTTCGCGGGGGTGTTGAGGATCAGCGCGCGCGTGCGCGGTGTGAGTGCGGCCTCGATCTGCGAGGCCGTGAGGACGAAGCCGTTCTCCGCGCTCAGCTCCACATCGACCGCGTTGGCCCCCACGAGATGGATCTGGCCCCGGTAGTTCGCGTACGAAGGGTTGGGGACGAGCACATCGTCCCCCGGATCCACTGCGGTGCGCAGGGCGAGGAACATGCCCTCCTGTCCGCCGACCGTGACGACCACGTTCTCCCGGTGCAGCGCGCGCCCCCAGCGCTCCGAGTACAGTTCGGCGACGGCATCGCGCAGGGCGGGGATCCCCGCGTTGGGGGTGTAGCGGGTGCCGCCGGCGCGCATGGACTCCACCGCAGCCTCGACGATGTGCGGAGGAGTGTCGAAATCCGGCTCCCCCACAGTGAGCGAGGCGACGTCATCGAATGCCGACACCCGTTCGAACATCGCCCTGATGGCGCTGGGCGGATACTCGCGTGCGGTGTTCGACGCGGTCGGTACCGTGCCTGTGCGGCCGAGGTTCATCGCGGGTCCTCTCCTTCGACGACGTGACTGCCACTATAGGTCGTCGGCTCACCCGCACGCAGAGGGCACGCTCTCCCTCCGCCTTCTCCCCCGCCTGCACCGGGCGCACGCCCGGTCAGGCGCCGGCGCGGCCGCTCTTCCCCTTTTCCTCCGCAACGATGCGCTTGACATCCCCGCGCAGCTGTTCGGCATCGAACACGATGCCGTTCTTGATGGTGTACTTGATCGCGGCCTCCCTGGTGGCGGTCCCGTCGACATACCGCAGAGCACCGTGGCCGTACATCACCTTGAGGTTCTCGAGCGGGTTCTCCGACAGCACCACGAGGTCCGCCCGCTTGCCCACCTCGATCGAGCCGATCTCTCGGTCAAGTCCGGTGAGCTCCGCGCCCGCGAGCGTGGCCGCGCGCACGATCTCCAGAGGGTGGAACCCCGCTTCCCGGAGCAGTTCCAGCTCCTCCACGAGACCGAAACCGAAGGTCTTGTAGATGAATCCGGAATCGGACCCCGCCGTGACACGGCCCCCGAGGTTCTTGAAGTCATTGACGAAGTGCATCCACTTGGCGTATGCCTGCCGCCACGGAATCTCCTGCTCCGTGCCCCAGTCGCCGTAGACCGAGCCGTGGCTCTCGGGGCTCGGCTCGAAGAAGTCCCAGAGCTGCGGCGCGGTGAACTCCTCGTGCCACTCCGAGTTCCGCACGCGCGCGGCATCGCGGTGTCCGATGTAGATGTTGAAGGTGGGGCTCATCGTGACGCCGAGTGCGGCGAACTCCTCAAGGGTCTCCTCCCACGCCGCACTCCCGGGTTCGGCCGTCTGCAGCCACAGGGGGCCTCCGCTGGCGTACCGCGCGGGCTCGTCGCTGTAGCTGTATCCCACGGGCAGGTTCTGCACGGTGCGGTCCCGGAACATCGCCTCGGGGAGTCCGTACCAGTGTTCGATGCTCCGCAGGCCCCACCGTGCCGTGGTCATGGCGTTCACCTGACGGACGCGCTTCTGCTCGTGGTGGCAGGCGCTGTCGAGGCCGAGTTCGTTGAGCTCGCGCAGCGCGGCCTCGAAGGCCTCTGGTTGGGCGCCGAAGAACTTCACGCCCGCGGCTCCGCGCCCGGCAACGCCGCGCACCCAGTCCACTGCGTCCGCGGCGTTCATGATCGGGCCGTCGTGACCCTGCCCGAAGACGACATTGGGAAGGATCCTCGGCGCGGTGATCGCGTCCTCACTGCTGCGCTGCGCCTCGCTCAGCGTGAAGTCCAGACCATTGAGGCAACCGACCTCGCGCACGGTCGTCACACCGTGAGCCAGCCACAGCTTGTAGACGTACTCCGCGCTCGGCGCCTGCGATCTGTTGCCGATGTGGACATGTGAATCCACAAGGCCCGGCATGACGAAGTGGCCGCGGAGATCCATGATCTCGGCATCGGGGTATCGCTGCATATCCACAGGACCTGCAAACGCCCTGGCAATCGGATCAGTCATGTCCGAAACCTGGGCGATGCGCCCGTCACGGAGCACGATGTCAGCCGGGCCGTAGGGAGGGGCACCCGTTCCGTCGATGATCATGACCCCGAGCAGAATCACGGTTCTGCCCCGCGGTGTCCCCTCGGCACGATCGGGTGCCGGGTCCTGCACCATCGAGCCGCTCGCAGTCTCGTGGTCGTGCTTCTCGTTCGGCTCTCCTTTGGACATGTGTCCGTCCTCTCCTCAGTTGTTGTGCGATCAGTTGTCGTGTGGCCGCTGTGCCCTGAGCTGCCGTATGACGGCGGTGCGGCTGCGATTCGCGCAGGGGCTGGCGAAAGCGGATGCATGGGCGCCACCGACGGGCACGGAGCAGAACGGCATCTTCTGCAGTCGTTCGCAAGCGACGCGAGCAGTTCGCCGGCATCGTGCTCTCTCCCGAACGGCGGTCCGGTCGAGGAAGCTGCGCACGAGGTGCAGATAGTGCCGGCTGGAGCTCATCGCCTCATGCCCGTTGTGCGAGCAGCATGAGCGGGGGGCGCCGCGCAGCGCGAGTCAACCGCTGGTGGCATCACCTCGAGCTGGCCTCGTCCGATCCGAGACCGGCGGTCGGGAGAGCTTCTCCACCGGACGTATGGCTGGAGTCCGCGGAGAATCTCAGTCCGCGTCGTCCGGCACGTACAGATCCTTGACCGCGGCGATCTGCCGGTAGGTCAGCGCTTCGAGTTCCTCGCCCTTCCCTGCCTGTCCGAGCTCGATCATGGTGAAGTGCGTCGCGGCGAGCTCCTCGAACTTTTCGAGTCGCTTCAGGTGCGCCGTGCCGAAGAGCTGAGTTCTCGTCCTGAGCTTCCGCACCGTCGCGGCAAGGGTCTCGTTGCCGTACAAGCGGAGATACTCGACGTGGAACTGTGTGTCGAGCTGGGCGTAGCGGAGATAGTGGCCTTCCCGTGCGGCGTCGTAGAGCTGCACAGCGAGGGTCCGCAGAGCCCCGATCCGCTCCCTGGTGTCGGCGTCCGTCCGGGAGGCACGGGCGACGCCGCCCATGGCCGGCGGCTCAAGGTACAGCCTCACCTCCGCCGCCTCGAGCAGCTCCGCGACGGACAGGCCGGTGACCTTGAATCCCTTGTTCTTCTGCACCTCGAGCTGCCCCTCGGCGACGAGGTCCAGCAGGGCCTCACGGACCGGGGTCGGGGATATCCCGAACTTCTCCGCGAGTCGCGGAGCCGAGTAGAGATCGCCGGGCTGCATCGAACCATCCGCCAGGAGCACACGAAGGGCATCTCCCACCGTTTCGCGCAGACTCCGCTGCCCCGCGAGATCCGGCAGCTTCAGGTCAGCAGAAGACCCCACCCCGTTCACCGTCCCATTCTCAGTCGCTATATGCTTCTTGCCCTCCTTGCGCAGCCCGAGCACGGAACCCAGGCGGATCAGGAGCGAACCGGTTCGGCGAGCAGCAGCCGGACATTCGAGCGGTGGACGACCAGGACTGCTTGATCACCTCGCACGAAGCCACGGTCCCGATCTGCCGGGACCTCGACCTTCATCTCCTGTCCCGCCAGCTGATTCGGCGAGCACACGTACTCTACCGAACGCCCCAGATAGGAGCGTGCAGAAACATCGACGTTGATCGCTATGCGCTCGTCCGAGGGAGCAAATTCCTCATGCTCGGCGAGTTCGGCATGGATGGGCCTGAACCCCACGAACTGCTCGTCCCCTGTCGCGCTCCTGGACGTGATCGCCTCCAGGCTGCCGGAGATCGCGATGGATCCGACATCTGCGATGGGGAGAATGTTCTCCACGCCCATGAACCGCGCCACGAAGACCGTCTCCGGCTCCCGCCAGAGCTGCTCCGGGGAACCGATCTGCTCCACGTGTCCCTGGTTGAGCACCGCGATCACGTCTGAGATCGACAGCGCCTCTTCCTGATCGTGGGTCACGAAGACCGCCGTCTGCGACAGCTCCTGCTGCAGGGATCGGATGTGCGTGCGCACCTCGCGGCGCAACGCCGCGTCGAGGTTCGACAGCGGTTCGTCGAGCAGGAGAAGCGAGGGCTCCACCACGATTGCACGCGCCAGCGCCACACGCTGCTGTTGGCCGCCGGAGAGCTGGCCCGGGTGCCGGTCCTCGAGGTGAGCGATATTCAGCAGATCCATCACTGTCCGGTACCGTTTGGCCGCCGCGTCGAGCGGTACCCGGCGCGGCTTGAGCCCATAGAGCACGTTCTTCTTCACCGTCATGTGCGGGAACAACGCGTAGTTCTGGAAGACCAGGGACAGATCACGCTTGTTGGGCGGCAACGGGATGATGTCGGTGTCCCCCAGCAGGATCCTGCCGCTGTCCGAGGACATGAACCCTGCGAGGATGTTCAGTGTGGTGCTCTTCCCACAGCCGCTGGGCCCGAGCAGGCTCAGCAAACTGCCCTTGGGCAGATCGAAGGAGATGTTCTCCAGTATTCTGTTGCTGCCGAAGCTCTTCGACAGTGACTCCACGCGGAGCCCTTGGGCGCTGTCACTCATGCGCACTACCTTCCAGGATTGCGATCATCCTTTGATACCGCCAGCGAATTTCTTACTGAAGCCGAGAACCGAGTTGGCGACCACGATCAGCAGCATCACGATCAGCAGCTGCACGACGGCGAACGCGGACAGCGCCGGATCCACCCGTGTCTCCGCGTACTGGACCATGGCGACCGGCAGCGTGGTGCTGCCCGGAGCCACGAGGAACAGGCTCATCTCCAGGTCCGCAAAAGACACGATGAACGCGAGGATCCCAGCCGCTCCCAGACTCGACCGGAGCGAGGGGAGGGTCACCTTGAAGAAGGTGGCGGCCCTCGAGTAGCCGAGGTCCAATGACGCGCGCTCGATGTCCATATTCAGGCCGTGGGCTCCTGCGCTCATGATGCGGAAGGTCCACGGGAGAGTCACCACCACATGGGCTGCGAGCAACAGACCGAACGTTCCGGTGATCGGCATGTTGAGCATCCTCCCCAGCGAGGTCATCGTGATGAAGAGTGCCATGCTGCTGACGATGGTGGGGATCGTGAGCGGCAGCGTCATGAGGCTTTCGAGACCGGCCGCGTTCTTCTTGATCGCCGACTTGCGGATGGCGATCGCCGTTGCCGTACCGATGCAGGTGGATATCACTGCGGCGACGACGGCCAGCCCGAGGCTGAGAAGCAGCCCGTCGAAGAGCTGACGCTGACGGTCGAGATTGAGATACCACTCGAGAGAGTAGGACTCGGGCGGCACCGTGAGGTACGTCTGGCCGAAGACCGACGTCCAGATCAACACCGGAACCGGCACCAGTGCAATCGCCAGGACGACAAAGGTGAGCGTGGTAGTGAGTCGCGGTGAAGTCGTCATCATCGAACCGCCAATCGCCAGCGATCGAATACACGTGGAATGATCAAGGTGTAGAGCCCGCTGCTGATGAGGCTGACGGCGATCACCGAGACCGCAAGCGCACCACCCAGGCTCCAGTTCCCATCTGTGTTGATGATGCCGTACACGGTGGGAGCGGCGAGACGGATGGAGCCCCCGCCGATCAGGTTCGGCGCGGAGAAGGCGTTCACGCAGAGCACGAAGGAGAGTGACGTGCCGGCGACTATGCCGGGAACCGTCTGCGGGAAGACGACGCGGAAGAACGTCGATGCCTTGCTCCATCCCAGCGCCAGCGACGCCCGTTCCTGATTCACATCCACGGCGTCGAGCGACCCCTGCAGGCTCAGGACGATGAACGGCAGCACGATGAGCGCCATGATCACGCCCAGCAGGAACGGGTTCTCCGTCCACCTGAGCGGCTCGTCTGTGATGCCCATCGCCTGCAGCGCCTGGCTGGCGACGCCCGAGCCGCGCAGCAGGGTCACCCAGCCCACCGACAGCACCACGCTGCCGGCCAGCAGAGGCAGGAGCGTGAGCAGCATGATCACGGACCTCAGTCGTTCGCCGGACCGTGTCATCGCATAAGCGACGGGGAGCGCCAGGACGAAGGAGACGAGGGTGGCGAACAGCGCGATCCCGAACGTCCGTCCGATCACGGAGAGATAGTACGACGAGGTCCAGATCTGCGCGTAGCTGACGAACGAGAAACCGCTCGCCTGCGTACCCGTGGGCTCATCGCCGAGGCTGAATCGCAGCACGGAGAGCAGCGGCACGAGGATGACCAGGCCCACCAGCGCCAGACCGGGGATGAGCAGGAGCCATCCCGTCAATCGTGAGAATGTCATGATCCGATGTCACCTCAGCTTGTCGCCTGATCCCACATCTCACGGATCACGGGGGACTCCTCGAGACGCGACTGCCAATCGATGGGATAGATCCGCTGCATCTCCTCCTCCGTCACGCCGATGAGATCGACGAGCTCAGGGTCGACCGCCGCGTTCGTCACGGAAGGCGCGTAGAACATGTTGCTCGCGAAGCCCTGCTGCGCCTCCGGATCAAGCTGTGCGTTGAGGTACGCGTAGGCGGCGTCCTTGTTCTGAGCGTTCGCGGGGATGCAGGTGGTCGAGACGAAGGTGAAGGTGCCCGACTCCGGAATCACGGTCCGGAAGTCACCGCCCGACTGCTGGCTCCACTGCGCGGCACGCGCGCGCGGACCCACCATGTAGTCGATCTCACCGGAGATGAGCCCCTGCCCGTTCTGCTCGGCCGAGCCGTACATGCGCATCAGCTCGCCGGCGTGAGTCGAGTCGTCGTATCCGGGAGACCAGTCCTCACCGGGGTCGCCGTCGGCGTGCATCACCGCGGCGGGGTAGAACACGTAGTCGAACCAGCTCGACCAGATGCCCGCGCGCTGCAGCACATCGTCGTCTTCGAAGAACTGCTCCCACTCCGTGAGGGGCTCGGCCGCGTCCGCATTGGTGATGAGCGTGATGGGCGAGTGCACATGCGGAATGCAGTAGTCATTGCGCAGGTCGGGGTCGATGTTCTCCCAGTTGGGGATCTTCGAGGTGTCGAGCTTCTCCAAGAGCCCGTCCTCAATGGGCTGTGCCTGCGCCTTCTCCGTCATGTTCACGACGTCGTAGGTGCCGGGGCCGCCGGCCTCGGCGCCCAGCTTGGTGATGAGTGCATTCACGTCGCCGGCATCGAAGACCACGCTCGTATCGGGCGAGGCCTCCTCGAACACGGGGTGAACGAACTGCTCCAGGAACCGGTCGTAGTCACCGCCGTACGAGCCGATCACGATCTGCTCATCACCCGAGCCGCTGCCGCACGCCGAGACACTCGCGACCAGCCCTGCGGCGGCGAGTGCGGCGACACTCTTGCGAACTTTCATCATTCTCTCCTCAATACATTTCCGACTGGGTGTCGGCACGTTCTGCTGCAACCGCTCGACGAGCGCGCTCCAATGTCTCTCTGGCATCGATCACAGCGCCCTTCTTCACGACTGTCTCCACACCGCCCACGCAGCGCTTCTCGCCCTCGTCGCTGTACACGGCGTGGCCGGTGCCGTAGAGCAGCTTGAGATTGCGCAGCGGATTGTCCCTGATGATCAGAAGATCGGCGTCCTTGCCGACCTCCACGGAGCCGATCTCGCTCTCTTTCTGCAGAAGCTCGGCGTTCCTCAGCGTGGCTATGCTGACGATCTCCAGCGGGCTGAAGCCCGCTTCGCGGAAGAGTTCGAGTTCCTCGACGAACCCGAACCCGAAGACGTTGTAGATGAATCCCGCATCGCTGCCGATCGCAACCTTCCCACCGCGCAGGTAGAACTCCCGGACGAACGCCATCCAGCGCTGGTAGTTGTCGCGCCAGGCGACCTCGTCCTCCGTGGTCCAGTCGAAGAAGTAGGCCCCGTGAGAAGCACGGTTGGGGGTGAAGAACCTCGAGAGAACGCCGGTGGTGAAGTCGGTGTGCCAGGGCCGGCCCTTCGCATGCGTGAGATCCCGCGAGGCGACATAGGCGACGAATGTGGGCACCAGCGTGATTCCGCTGTCCACGAGCTCGTCGATGAACGCACTCCATGCCGGATGCCCGGGCTCCGGTGCCTGCCTCCACAGACTGCCCAGTGCACGGAAGCGGTCCTGCTCGTCCACGTAGTTGTAGTCGAGCGGATACTCCTGGATCTTCTTGTCGATGAACATCGCCTCCGGAATTCCGTAGGCGTGCTCCACGCTGGTGAGGCCCCATCGGGCCGAATGGCGCACGTTGGTGCGGAGCACATCGGTCTGCGCGCGATGGCACATCGTCAGCAGCCCCATCTCCCGGGCCCGCTGCAGCGCGTGCCGGTAGACGTCCGGGCGAGCTCCGAAGAATTTCACGCCCGCGGCACCGCGGCCTTTCACATCCTCGAGCCACGCATCGATCGAAGCAGGGCTGGTCAGTTCCTCAGCCGCGCCCTGGGCGAACACCACATACGGTTCGATGGACGGCGCGATGATCTCGTTGCGGCTGCTGCGGCCTGCTTCGGAGACCACGAAGTCCAGGCCGTTCCGCAGGGAGCCGGCTTCTCTCACGGTCGTGATCCCGTGGGCGATCCAGAGGTCGTAGACGAGCTGAGCGTCGGGGGTCTGCTTCTCACCGCCGATATGGGCGTGCGCATCGATGAAGCCCGGGAGCACATAGCCCCCCTCCGCGTCGACCACGCGATCGTCCGATCCCGGCGCAAATCCCTCGAAGGGAATCCCCTCCCGGGCTCCGGGCACATAGGGCCTGATGATCTCCACGATCTTCGAGTCCTCGACGACGATGTGTGCCGGACCATAGGCAGGCGCACCGGTGCCGTCGACGACGGTGCAGTTCATGACCACGAGCCGGCCCTTCGACTCCAGGTCGACTGACCGCCCAGCAGGTATCGGCATTGATCGCTCCCCACGTCCATCGTCTGTGATGTGTAACATATTACATAGCGTCAGGTGGAACGCAAGAGCCTTGACGAATTCGACGCATCACCCGCCTCGCGCATCCGTTCCGACGACCGACGTCCAGCTGATCGCACCCGGCGGCGAGGATGCCGACAGCCGCCTGGCAGGCGGTTTGCCGCCGAGCGCGCCATGGCGGCATCGAATGCTGCGGTGGCTCCTCCCATCGGATCGCAAGGACGATGCGCCCTGGTCGCAGTGGTGAGCGTCCAGCGGCGGTCGGCATGGACGAGGGCATTTCGAGCATCGCCCTCGGCGAATTCTGCTGAGCCCCTCGATCCTCGTCCGCGCCGACTCGCCGGACTGCGCGCGCTCGCAGGTCTCACTGTCCGCTTTGAAGAGCGGTTCGCCACCCCGGATTCGCACTCGGCTGCGAAACGGCCGTCCAGGCTTTCACACACCTGCGCGAGGCGCGTATGCCGCGGCGACGGGCGCTTGGCGCCGCCCGCGTTTGCACCTTTCGACGCTCAGCCGGCGACCGTGAGCTGACACTCCGGCACCACCGTGGGATACGAGGACTTCCGGGTGGTGCGAGCCTCAGACGAACCGCATCGGGCCGGGACTTCTCTTCAATCAACCAGTCTCACTACTGCCGACATGGAGACCGGGCATACATGAAAGCCTCAGCGAACCAGGAGAAGGCGCCCCGGCCGGACATCCCTCGCGCGCATGCATGAAGCCCCGTTCATCAGCGCAGACGCTGATGAACGGGGCTTTCGCAATCTGTCGGGATAGCGGGATTCGAACCCACGACCTCCTCGTCCCGAACGAGGCGCGCTACCAAGCTGCGCTATATCCCGTATTCATCTCTCACCGCCCGGCTGGCCGGGCAACGAGAGATACTCTAGCCGATCGGCCCCGCGGAGTGAAGCCGAGCGCATGTGACCTCGCGCACTCGTCGGCGGCGGGCGGCTCTCCCACCAGCGACGGCACCGCGCATCCCACCATCGGAGCCCCGGGAGTCTGAGCCCCAGGCGTCTGAGCACCAGGGGTCGGAGCACTAGAGTTGGCACGCAGCGGGCGCCGGCCTCGGCCTGCCCGCAGCCGGGTGGGCCCAGCGCAGGCGCCCCCGAACCGAGACACCCGGAACGCACAACAGGAAGCAGGGGGTACGGATGGCTCTCACGGTCGACACGGTCGCGGACATGGCTCTGCGCATCCTCTCCGATTTCGGCCTCGGGGACCTCACGATGCGCCGCCTGGCCCGCGAACTGGGCGTCCAGCCCTCGGCCCTCTACTGGCACGTCGCGGACAAGCAGTCGCTCCTCGTCCTCCTGGCTGAGCGGATCGCCGCCGAGGCCGACGCCCTCGCAGACTCCCCGCGCGCGACGACCGCCCAGCAGAGCCAGGCCGCCCAGCCGGGCCAGGCCGCACCGGACGATCGCGCGCCGCATGCACACCTCCAGCGCCTCCTCGCCTTCCGCACCGTGCTGCTCCGCTACCGGGAGAGCGCCGAGATCGTCATCCTCGCCTATTCGATCAGCGGAGCCGCAGTCCTGCCCGCGGCCCTGCGGGAACTCACCCCCGCCGCCCGCGAACAGGCCACGGCCTTCGTCCTCGGCTCCGTCGCCATCGAGCAGAGCCGTGCCCTGTTCTCACAGAGGCCACACGCCGGGGCGGCCGCGGCCCCCGAGGAGAGCGCACCCGCGGAGGCCTTCCGCGCAGGCCTCGCCGCCCTGCTCCGGGCTCAGCCTTCCGCGAGCGCGGCCCGCAGCCTCTCCCCCGCCGCACGGAGCTCGTCCGGATCCGCCTGACCCCCGCGCTGCGCGGGGTCGAAGTCCTTGAGGGAGGTGGTCGGCCACACGTGGATGTGCACGTGCGGCACCTCGTAGCCCTGCACCATGAGCCCCACCTTCTCGCAGTCGAAGGCCCGCTCCTGAGCACGGCCGATCCGCTTCGCCACCGCGAACAGGTGCGCGGCCAGCTCGTCGTCCAGATCGACCCAGTGAGGCGTCTCCTCCCGCGGCACCACGAGCGTGTGGCCCGCCGTCATGGGCTGGACGTCGAGGAACGCCGCGCATCGCTCGTCCTCGTACACGAACTCGCCCGGGATCTCGCCCTCGATGATCTTGGTGAAGATGGTCGCCATCGCCGCTGCCTGCCTTTCGCTCCGCCGGCTCTGTCACGCTTGCTAGGGACGCGGATCACATCCGCCCCAGGACCACAGTAGCCCCCGCACACGCAGGTCTGCGCACGCCCTTCACCGGCAGGCTCGGAGTCCCGGCCGGCGGTGCAGGAGGCGGGTGAAGTCCCGGCGGCCGCCGAAGGCCGCCTCTTCCACGGCGACCACCTCACCGGCGGCATCCGTGAGCAGCGCGGTGCGCCGCGGTCCGCCCCGGGCCTCGTCCATGACCCCCATCGCCGCGGTGAGGCGCCCGTGCGGCCAGAAGTCGCTGAGCAGACGGACCGCGTCCCAGGATTCGCCCAGCTCGCGCTCCGCCCATGCCCGCAGCGCGTACTTGGAGTCGCAGGAGACCACGAGGACCGCAGCGCCCTCGGCGGCGAACGCAGGCGCCGAGGCCGCGAGCTCCCTCAGCTCGGAGGCGCACACGGGCGTGAAGGCATAGGGCACGAAGGCGAGCAGCAGCCCGTTTCCCCGCGCAGCCTCGGCGCGGAGCGACACCTCCTCCCCGGTGTGCGCGGGGAGGACGATGTCGGGCAGCGTCACCCGTAGTTCTTCTTCCCCACCAGACGGCAGGCCGACCAGTCCGGGACGGTGCTCACGGTGCGGGTCACGTGCATTCCAGCCGTCGGGGCGGCGTCGGAGATGTCGACGGGGCGGATGTGCCCGGGGCGGTTCGCCTTCGGGGTGAGCAGCCAGATGAAGCCGCCCTCGGCCAGGGTGGTCTGCGCATCGACGATCGCATCCGTGAGGTCCGGGTCGTCCGAACGCCACCACATGAGGATCGCGTCGAACACCTCCTCGACGTCCTCATCGGCCATCTCCTCGCCGATCGCCGCCTCGATGGACTCGCGCAGAGCGAAGTCGACGTCTTCGTCGTACCCGATCTCCTGTACGTACTGTCCCCGTCTGAAGTCGAGCGAGGCGGCTGCGGAGTCCTGAATTTTCCTCTCTGAGGCAGAAGTGCTCATGCGACCATTCTCCACATCTGCGGCGCAAGCGAGCAAACGACGCGCTGGGAGACCGGTGCACCGCCGGTCGCGGTCCGCGCGCCCGCGGCACTGCGCGAGTCGAAGAACACACAGGCGGATTCCCACGAAGAGAGCCTGCGGACCGGCAGAGCCCATATGCTTAGGTGACATCCGAACGCGGAGCGGACGGCGTCGTCATGCGCGCACGCCCGCCTGCCCGCGGGTGCTGAAACCCCAGACAGCACGTGAACTTCGTGAGGAGGACTGCCGTGCCCGACAACCCCCGAGGACCGATCCTCAACGGGCTCCCGAGCCAGGTGCCGGACATCGATCCGGAGGAGACGCAGGAGTGGCTGGAGTCTCTCGACTCCCTCATCGCCGAGGCCGGTCCCGCCCGCGCCCGCTACGTCATGCTGAGCCTGCTCGAGAAGGCCCGCATGTCCAATGTGGGCGTGCCGAGCCTGACCGCGACCGACTACATCAACACGATCGGCCCCGAGGCCGAGCCGTGGTTCCCCGGCGACGAGGAGGTCGAGCGCAAGTACCGCAGGTGGAACCGGTGGAACGCAGCCATGCTCGTCCACCGCTCGCAGCGCCCCGGGATCGAGGTCGGCGGCCACATCTCCACCTACGCCGGTGCGGCGACGCTGTACGAGGTGGGCCTCAACCACTTCTTCCGCGGCAAGGACCACCCCGGCGGCGGCGACCACGTCTTCTTCCAGGGCCACGCCTCCCCCGGCATGTACGCCCGCGCCTACCTCGAGGGCCGCCTGAGCGAGGATCAGCTCGACGGCTTCCGCCAGCAGGCCAGCCACGTGGTGGACGGGAAGAACCTGGGCATGCCCTCGTACCCGCACCCCCGCCAGATGCCCGACTTCTGGGAGCACCCCACCGTCTCGATGGGCCTCGGCCCCATGAACGCGATCGCGCAGGCGCAGTTCGACAAGTACCTGCACAACCGCGGGATCAAGGACACCTCGCAGCAGCACACCTGGGCCTTCCTCGGCGACGGCGAGCTGGACGAGCCGGAGAGCCGCGGCATGCTCCACGTCGCCGCCTATGAGGAGCTCGACAACCTCACGTTCGTCGTCAACTGCAATCTGCAGCGCCTCGACGGTCCCGTCCGCGGCAACGGGAAGATCATCCAGGAGCTCGAGTCCTTCTTCCGCGGCGCCGGCTGGAACGTCATCAAGGTCGTCTGGGGCCGTGAATGGGACGCCCTGCTGGCGAAGGACCGCGACGGGGCGCTCATCAACCTCATGAACCAGACGCCGGACGGCGACTACCAGACCTACAAGGCGGAGAACGGCGGCTTCGTCCGCGACAACTTCTTCGGCCGCGATCCCCGCACCAAGGCCCTCGTCGAGAACTACACCGACGAGGAGATCTGGAACCTCAAGCGCGGCGGCCACGACTACCGCAAGGTCTACGCCGCCTACCGCGCGGCGATGGCCCACACGGGACAGCCCACCGTCGTCCTCGTGAAGACCGTCAAGGGCTACTCGCTCGGCCCCACCTTCGAGGCGCGCAACGCCACGCACCAGATGAAGAAGATGACGGTCGAGGACCTCAAGCTGGCCCGCGACCACTTCTCGATCCCGATCACGGACAAGGAGCTCGAGGAGAACCCGAAGAAGCCGCCGTACTATCATCCCGGCGAGGACGACCCGGCCATCGAGTACCTGCGGGAGCGCCGCCGCGCGCTCGGGGGCTTCCTCCCCGAGCGCCGGTCCAAGCACACCCAGGTCTCCCTCCCCGGCGACAAGGCCTATGCGGTCGCCAAGCGCGGCTCCGGCTCGCAGGAGATCGCGACGACGATGGGCTTCGTCCGCGTCCTCAAGGACCTCATGCGGGACAAGGAGTTCGGCAACCGCATCGTGCCGATCATCCCGGACGAGGCGCGCACCTTCGGCATGGACTCGTTCTTCCCCACCGCGAAGATCTACAACCCGCACGGGCAGAACTACATCTCCGTGGACCGCGACCTCTTCCTCGCCTACAAGGAGTCACCGCAGGGCCAGCTCCTCCACGTGGGCATCAACGAGGCCGGCGCCACCGCCGCGCTCACCGCCGTGGGCACCTCCTACGCCACCCACGGCCAGCCCATGATCCCGTTCTACATCTTCTACTCGATGTTCGGGTTCCAGCGCACCGGCGACTTCTTCTGGGCCGCCGGCGACCAGATGGCGCGCGGCTTCGTCATGGGCGCCACCGCCGGGCGCACCACGCTCACCGGCGAGGGCCTGCAGCACGGCGACGGCCATTCGCCGCTGCTCGCCTCGACCTACCCCTCGGTGATCTCCTACGACCCCGCCTACGTCTACGAGATCGGCCACATCGTGCGCGCCGGCATCGAGCGGATGTACGGCCAGGATCCGGAGAACCCCGCCGTCGATCCGAACGTGCTCTACTACATCACCCTGTACAACGAGCCCATGCCCCAGCCGGCCGAGCCCGAGGACCTCGACGTCGACGGGCTGCTGCGCGGCATCTACAAGCTCGCCGACGGTCCGGACAACGGCGGGCCCAAGGTGCAGCTGCTGGCCTCCGGCGTCGCCGTGGCCTGGGCGCTCGAGGCCCAGCGCATGCTCGACGAGGACTGGGGCGTGAGCGCGGACGTCTGGTCCGTCACCTCGTGGTCGGAGCTGCGCCGCGACGGCCTGGCCGCGGACGAGGAGCGCCTGCTCAACCCCGGCGAGGACGTCCGCGTGCCCTATGTCACGCAGGTGCTCGGCAAGGCCGAGGGGCCGGTCATCGCGACGAGCGACTACATGCGCGCCGTGCAGGACCAGATCCGCCAGTACGTCCCCGGTCACTACACCTCGCTCGGCGCGGACGGCTACGCGATCTCGGACACCCGCCCGGCCGCGCGCCGGAAGTTCCTCATCGACGGCGCCTCGATGACGGTGCAGGCGCTCATCAGCCTCGCCGACACCGGCAGGATCGACCTCTCCAAGGCCGCCGAGGCCGCGGAGCGGTACCAGCTCGACGATCCCACCGCGGGCACCTCGGGCTCCCTCGAGGGCGGCGCGGCCTGAGCGGCTGAGCAGCGCTCCTCCGTCCGCTGACACCGGGCCCGAGGCCGGAGCGGCTCCACTGGGAGCCGCTCCGGCCTCGGGCCCGGTCTGGCTCTGACCTCCAATGCCTTTATCGCCGGGCACGATGCCTTGTCGTGTCACAACAAGAGCGCACTGCGGAGGGACTGTAGGGTGACGACCATGTCGACACAGCAGACCTCAGCCTCACCCGAGCTCCGGGGCCGCGCGGAGACGGTGCGCCGGCTCAAGGCCGGGCAGGCCCAGCTCGCCAAGCTCACCGTCCAGCGCCTCGACTCCCAGCTCCCGTGGTACCGCAGCATGGAGCCCGCGGACCGGCAGTGGGTGTCCGTCGTCGCGACCTCGGGCATCTCCTCGTTCGTGGACTGGTACCGTGACCCGCAGACCCCGCTGCGCATGGTGCTCGACATCTTCCGCTCAGCCCCGCGCGAGCTCGTCCGCGCCGTCTCACTCCAGCAAACGCTCCAGCTGCTCCGCGTCGTGGTGCAGGTCGTCGAGGAGCGGGTCCCGGACCTCGCCCGCTCCCCGGAGCAGGCCGAGCTCAAGGAGGCCGTCCTCGTCTACTCCCGCGAGATCGCCTTCGCCGCCGCCGATGTCTATGCCCGTGCCGCCGAAGCCCGCGGCAGCTGGGACGCCCGCCTCGAGGCGATGGTGGTCGACGCCCTCGTACGCGGGGACTCCGTCGACGAGCTCGCGAGCCGCTCGGCGGCCTTCGGCTGGCAGTCCCAGGGACGGGTGACGGTGGTGCTGGGGCGCGCCCCCCGGCGCTCGGCGCACAAGAGCATTGACGAGATCCGCAGGGCGGCGCGGAAATGGGCCGAGGACGTGCTCGTCGGCATCCATGACGATCGCCTGCTCATCGTGCTCGGCGGCGCCGAGGACGTCGACCGCGCCGCGGAGGCCCTCTCGCACTTCTACGGTCCCTCGCACGTCGTCGTCGGGCCCGAGGTCGCCTCACTCGCAGCCGCCGGCACCTCTGCGGCCTCGGCGCTGTGGGCGCTGCGGACGGCCTCGGCCTGGCAGTCCGTCCCCCGGCCCGTGCACGCGGACGAACTGCTGCCCGAGCGCGCGATCGCCGGCGACGAGGCCGCCGTCGACGCGCTCATCGACCGCTTCCACGCCCCCCTCGCCGCCGGCAGCGGCAACCTCCTCGAGACCGTCGCCTCCTATCTCGACCACGGGGGCTCGCTCGAGGCCACCGGCCGCTCCCTGCAGGTCCACCCCAACACGGTCCGGTACCGGCTGAAGAAGATCACGGAGCTCGTGGGCCTCGATCCCACCCAGCCGCGCCCGTCCTTCGTCATCCGCATCGCATTGGTGTTCGGCCGACTGTCTGCGGTCGGACAGTTATCGAGCTCCCACAAACAGGGCTCCGGCGGCTGAGCCCTGTCGTACTGTGCAAGACTGAATCGAACGATGGGAAGAACATCTCGTGCTAGTGACAGCATGCCCTGGACAGGGCGCACAGAAGGCCGGGTTCCTGAGCTCCTGGCTCGAACTGCCCGGCTTCGCCGCCTCCCTCGACGAGCTCGCCGAGGCCTCCGGCATCGACCTGGCCGCCCACGGCACCGTCTCCGATGACGCGACCATCACCGACACCGCGCTCGCGCAGCCGCTCCTCGTCGCGGCGGCGATCGCGAGCTGGCGGGAGATCTTCGGCGCCGCCGAGGAGCCCCTGACCACCGATGTCGTCGCCGGCCACAGCGTGGGCGAGATCGGCGCGGCGCACATCGCCGGCATCCTCTCCGCGGCCGAGGCCATGCAGCTGGTGCAGGCCCGCGGCGCGGCGATGGCCCGGGCGGCCGCTGAGGCCCCCTCGGGCATGGCCGCCGTGGTGGGCGGCGATCCCGAGCAGGTGCTGACCGCCATAGCCGAGGCCGGGCTCGAGCCCGCCAACGTCAACGGCGGCGGGCAGACGGTGGCCGCGGGCGGCACGGACGCCATCGCGGCGTTCGCGGAGAACCCCCCGGAGCGCGCCCGCGTCATCCCGCTCAAGGTCGCCGGCGCCTTCCACACCTCGTACATGGGCAGCGCCACAGAGGCCGTCGCCGAGACTGCGGCCGCGCTCACGGCCGCAGATCCGCGGATCCCGATCCTCACGAACGCCGACGGCTCCCGCGTGGAGTCCGGCAGGGCCTACCTCGACCTCCTCGTCAGCCAGGTCACGAGCCCCGTGCGCTGGGACCTCTGCCAGGCCGCGCTCCTCGAGGCGGGCGTGACCGGCATCCTCGAGCTCACCCCCGGCGGCACGCTCACGGGGCTCGCCAAGCGCGCCATGAAGGGCGTCGAGGTGTTCGCCGTCAAGAGCGCGGACGATATCGAGGCCGCGCGCGAATTCGTGCGCGGCCACGCCCGGTCCTGACCGTCCCATCCGAGAGGAACCTCCCATGACCACACTCACCACCACCGAGGCCGGTCGCTTCTCGCGCATCAGCGGGATCGGCGGATACCGCTCCGAGCACGCCGTGCCCAACGAGGCGCTCGTGGGACCGATCGACTCCTCCGACGAGTGGATCCGCCAGCGCACCGGCATCGTCACCCGCCATCGTGCGGGCAAGGACGTGGGCGTGCTCGAGATGTCCGAGGAGGCCGCGGTCGAGGCCATCGCCAACGCCGGCCTCAAGCCCGAGGACATCGGCGGCATCATCATCGCCACCGTGACCTTCGGCATTCCCACGCCCTCGGCGGCCTCGGCACTGACCACCCGCCTCGGGACCGGCCCCGTGCCTGCCTGGGACATCTCCGCGGCCTGCGCCGGCTACTGCTATGCGATCGCGCAGGCCGACGGCCTCGTGCGCTCGGGCACGATGGACAACATCCTGGTCGTGGGCGTGGAGAAGCTCTCCGACTTCGTCGACCCCACCGACCGCTCCATCTCGTTCCTCCTGGGCGACGGTGCCGGTGCTGTGGTCGTCTCCTCCTCCGAGACGCCCGGGATCTCCGCGAGCGTGTGGGGCTCCAAGGGCGAGAACTGGGAGACGATCCGCGTCACCAACTCATTCCTCTCCCTCAAGGACGACCCCGAGGCGCCGTTCCCGACGCTGCGCCAGGACGGCCCCAGCGTGTTCCGCTGGGCCGTGTGGGAGATGGCCGATGTCGCACGGCAGGCTCTCGAGGCCGCGGGCGTCGCGCCGGAGGATCTCGGGGCCTTCATCCCCCATCAGGCGAACATGCGCATCATCGACGAACTCGCCAAACAGCTGAAGCTGCCCGAGTCCGTGAAGATCGGCCGTGACATCGCCGACAACGGCAACACCTCTGCCGCCTCGATCCCGCTGGCCACCGAGCGTCTGCTGCGGGAGAACCCGGATCTGCACGGCAAGCTGGCCCTGCAGATCGGCTTCGGCGCGGGCCTCGTGTACGGGGCCCAGGTGGTCGTCCTCCCCTGACCCGTCCGTCGGGCGCACCCTGAAGGTGCGCGCCCGATGACGTAAGATCGGCGCGGGATCGTCGTCGAATCACGTTTCCTGCCCACTCGGCCCCGGTGCGCGCACGCGCACGGGACCGGTCGGACACAATGAAAGAAGGAAAGACAATGGCACACAGCGAAGCTGACGTCCTCGCAGGACTGGCAGAGATCGTCAACGAGGAGACCGGCCTGGAGACCTCGGCCGTCGAGGCCTCCAAGTCGTTCACCGACGACCTGGACATCGACTCGATCTCGATGATGACCATCGTGGTCAACGCAGAGAAGAAGTTCGGCGTGAAGATCCCGGACGACGACGTCAAGGACCTCGTCACCGTCCAGGACGCGGTCGACTACATCGTGAAGGCCCAGCAGGCCTGACCCCTCCCGTCGGTGGGGCCGGGAGAACCTCGGCCCCGCTGCGGACCCCCTTCGATTCGACGAGGTTCACACAATGACTTCCACTGTCGTCGTCACAGGCCTCGGCGCCGTGACGCCCATCGGCGCTACCGCCCCGGACACCTGGCAGGCCGCACTCGCCGGCACGCCGGGCGCACACACCCTCGACAACGACTGGTCCGAGAAGTACGAGATCCCGGTCGACTTCGCCGCGACGGTGCCGGCCGAGCTCACTGCGGACAAGCTGAAGAAGGTCGAGGCCAAGCGCCTCGATCCCTCCAGCCGGTTCGCGCTCATCAGCGCCCGTGAGGCGCTCACCGATGCGGGTCTGCGGGGTGAGGACGGGGCCGCCGAGATCGATCCGGAGCGCACCGCGGTCTCCTGGGCCACAGGCATCGGCGGCGTCTGGACCCTGCTCGACGCCTGGGACACCCTTCGCGAGGAGGGCGCCCGGCGCGTCATGCCTCTCACGGTCCCCATGCTCATGCCCAACGGCCCCGCGGCCGCGATCGGCATGGACGTCTCCGCGCGGGCGGGCGTGCAGACCGTCGTCTCCGCCTGCGCCTCCTCGACCGAGAGCCTCGGACAGGCCTACGAGATGATCGCCTCGGGCCGTGCGGACGTCGTGATCGCCGGCGGCTCCGAGTCCGCCGTGCACCCCATCACGCTGGCCGCCTTCTCCTCGATGCGCGCGCTCTCGCGCCGCAACGACTCCCCCGAGACCGCCTCCCGGCCCTATGACGTGGACCGCGACGGCTTCGTCATGGGCGAGGGCTCCGGCGCGATCATCCTCGAGTCGGAGGAGCACGCCCGCGCCCGCGGCGCCCGCGTCTACGCCCGGCTGGCGGGCTGGGGGCTGTCGAACGACTCGCACCACATCACGGCGAACGAGCCGGAGGGCGCGCACGCCCTGCGCGCCATGCGCTTCGCACTCGAGCAGGGCGGTCTCACGCCGGGCGATCTGGCCCATGTGAATGCGCACGCCACCTCGACCCCCGTGGGCGACATCCCCGAGTCGATCGCGATCAACGAGCTGCTCGGCGCCCACGTGGACTCCGCGCTGGTCTCGGGCACCAAGTCGATGACGGGTCACCTGCTCGGAGGCGCGGGCGCGGTCGAGGCGATCTTCACGATCCTCGCCCTCCACCACCGCACCGCTCCCCCGACGATCAACATCAGCGAGGTCGACCCCAAGGTCAACCTCAACATCGTGCGGGACACCCCGGTCGAGCTGCCCGCGGGCGACCTGGCCGCGATCTCGAACTCCTTCGGCTTCGGCGGGCACAACGCGGTCGTCGCGTTCACCACGGCCTGAGCTCCAACCACGGCCTGAGCTCCAACCACGGCCTGAGCATCTGCGAAAGGGGCCGGTCCGCACTGCTGACAGCAGGCTGCGGACCGGCCCCTCCTCGGCTTCCCCCCTCAGTCGCCGGCGCTCTCCTTCGTCCTGCGCTCGCTCTCACGTCTCAGGGCCTCGACGAGTTCGTCCTTCCGCATGGTCGAGCGCCCGCGGATGTCCAGCTCCCGCGCGAGATCGAGCAGGTGCTCCTTGCTCGCATTCGCGTCCACCCCGCCGGCCGTGGAGCCGCCCTCCCCCCGGCCGCCGGCCGCGCGCTCGTCCGAGGGCCCGCTCTCGGCCTTGGGCCGCCAGCGGTCGCCCACCTTCTCGTGCGTGTGCTTGAGCGCGGCCCACGCCGTCCGGTGCGCCCGCTCCTCGTCGCGATACTGGTCCATCGCGGAGTCATAAGCCTCCGCGAACGTGCGCTGCGCCAGCGCATCGGACCGCTGGAGCGTCTGCGGCAGCTCGCCCTTCCGGGGGTCTCCGCTCTTCGTCGTCTTCGGCATCGTGACCTGTCCTCCTCGTGGCAGCGTCCTCGGGAGCGATGCGTCCGTGCGGACGCGGCGATGTGTGCGCCACACTACACCTCCGCCCCGGCCCGGCGACCGCCCCCGGGTGGGGTCCCTCACATTCCCGGAGGCTGCTTTGCGAGCTCCGCAGGGCACTGCTAGAGTGATCTCTCGTGTTCGGATGACGAGCACTCTTCCTCCGTAGCTCAGTTGGCAGAGCATTCGACTGTTAATCGAAGGGTCGCTGGTTCGAGCCCAGCCGGGGGAGCCGACGGGAATGCGCAGACCACGCGCTTCGCCCGTCAGGCGCACACGGTGCGCCATAACCGCATAGCCGTCCGCTCGCGGACGCATTCCTCCGTAGCTCAGTTGGCAGAGCATTCGACTGTTAATCGAAGGGTCGCTGGTTCGAGCCCAGCCGGGGGAGCCGATCAGCAGGGCCTCTTGCCTCTCAGGCAAGGGGCCCTGCTGCTGCTCCCGAGGCCTCCTCGGACATGGCCTGGCTCACTTCCCGCCTCCCTGTGCGCGCCCTGTCAGGATGCGCACGGCCGGAGTCAGTATCGTTGCGCATGATGACCGCAATCGCCATCGGCCTCGCCCTGCTCTCGGCCGTCTCCCTCGCCTACGGGGCGCTGCTCCAGCATCGGGGAGTCAGCTCCCTGCAAGCCTCCCACGGGGCGCTGCGCCTGCGCACCCTCATGCGGCTGCTGCGCTCGGCCCCCTGGATCCTGGGCCTCCTCACGCTGGGTGCCGGTGTCGTGGCCAATGTCATCGCCCTGTCCCTGGCGCCGGTCATGGTCGTCCAGCCGGTGGGAGCCGTCTCCCTCATCATCTCCGTGGGCCTCGGCGCCCTTCACCGCGGCCTCGCTGCCGATGCCCGCATGATCCGCGCCGTGGTCGGCTGCGGTGCCGGCGTCGTGGGCTTCGTCGTCGCCTCCGCCCTCATCGCGACCTCCACTCCCACCACCGCACCCGAGGCCACGGCCCTGACCGTCATCGGCCTCGCCGGCGCGGGTCTGGGCATCGTGTGCATGCTGACCTGGCGCCGTCCCCCGCAGCTCGTGCTCATCACGGGAGCCGGGATCCTGTTCGCCTTCTGCGCCACCAACGTCCATGTGGTGAGCTCGACCCTCGTCACGGCCGGCCTCTCCCCCGCCGCGCTCGCGCACCTGCCCTGGTGGAACGCTGGCGCGCTGGCGGCCTCCGGCCTCGTGGGCTCCTGGTTCGTCCAGTCCGCCTATGCCTCCGGTCCTCCGGAGATGGTGATCGCGGGCCTCACGGTCATCGACCCCATCGTCGCGGTGCTCCTCGGCATCCTCGTCCTGGGCGAGGCGCAGAACGCCACCGCCGGCTCGCTGGTCGCCATGCTGCTGTGCGGCGCGCTGGCCTGCGCCTCCGTCGTCACCCTCTCGCGGTACCACCCCGATGCCGTCGCGGCCGAACGCCGCCGTTCCGCGCTCAAGCACGGCGCTCCCCCGGACGGCGGAGCGCCCCGAACCCCACCCACGGAAGAGGTGTCCGATCCTGCGCACCAGTGACCGCCGCCCCGCCCCGCTGCGCATCGCCATCGCCGCGGAGACCTATCCGCCGGAGATCAACGGCGCCGCGACCTTCGCCTCGCGCCTGGCCGCAGGGCTCGCCGCGCGCGGCCACGAGGTGCACGTCATCGCCCCCTCGGCCTCCGGCCTGCCCAGTGCCCGGGAGGAGGACGGCGTGCGGGTGCACCGCGTGCGCTCACACCACTGGCCCCTGCATCCCACGTGGATGATCTGCCTGCCGTGGCAGACGGGTCCGGAGGTGGCCCGGCTGCTCGATACGATCGCACCGGACGTCGTCCACACGCAGGCGCACTTCGTGCTGGGCCGCTACGCCTTCTCGCTCGCGGCGGCCCGCGGCATCCCGGTGGTCGCGACCAACCACTTCATGCCGGACAACGTCCGCCCGTACGTGCGCGCCCCCCGCCCGCTCATCGACGGGGCCACGGCGCTGGCCTGGAAGGACCTCCGCGCGCGCTTCCAGCGCGCGGACCGGATCACGGTGCCCACGCAGCTCGCGAGCGATCTGCTCACCCAGAACGGCTTCGACCACCCCATCGAGGCCGTCAGCTGCGGCATCGACCTGTCCTCCTTCGACGAGGCGCATGCCGAGGCGCAGGCGCAGACCGAGGCACAGGCCGCCGGGCCCCAGGCCCCCTCCGTCCTCTTCGTGGGCAGACTCTCGCAGGAGAAGCACCCCGAGACCCTCGTCGAGGCGCTCGCGCTCACGGACCCCGCACACGGGCTCGAGGTCCGCATCGTGGGCGAGGGCGATCAGGCGCCCCGGCTGCTCGAGCTCGCCGCCGAACGCGGCGTGGCCGAGCGGGTCCATCTGCTCGGCAAGATCAGCGACGCACAGCTGCGCCGGGAGTACGCGCGCGCCTCGTTCTTCTGCATGCCCTCGACGGCGGAGCTGCAGTCCATCGCGACACTGGAGGCCCTGGCCTCCGGCCTGCCCGTGGTGCTCGCGGACGCGGTCGCTCTCCCGCACCTCGTGCGCGACGGCGAGAACGGGCATCTGTTCCGCCCCCGCGAGGCGGCGGACCTCGCGGCCAAGCTCACCTCGCTGCTCACCGCCGCGCCCGAGGAGATAGCGCGCATGCAGGAGGCCTCGCGCGCCCTCGTGGCCGTCCACGACATCCGCCGGACGATCGCCCGCTACGAGGAGATCTACCGCGAGGTCATCGCAGAGCGCGCATGAGCCCCGCACGCGTTGGCGTCCGGGTCGAACACCACCGGCTCCCGGACCATCCGCGCGGGGTCGAAGCCGGCCAGCGCATCATCGAGACCGGTCCAGGGGCCGAAACCCAGGGACTCCCCCATCCAGGCCCACAGGTCGAAGCCCGTGCCGGCGAGCTGCGCGAGGGTGACCGCGCCGTCCCGCTTGGCGAGCCTCTGCCCCGTGGGACCGAGCACGAGCGGCACGTGCGCGTACTGCGGCACGGGCAGGCCCAGCAGCTCGGCCAGGTGCGCCTGCCGCGGCGCGGAGGACGCGAGGTCGTCGCCGCGCACCACCTGGTCGATCCCCATCTCGCCGTCGTCCACGACGACGGCGAGGTTGTAGGCCCAGACGCCGTCCCCGCGCCGCAGCACGAGATCGTCGAGGCGCGCCGTGACCTCGCCCCGCACCTCGTCGCCCACAGTGCGCTCGCCGCCGTCGGTGCGCAAGCGCAGGGCGGGGCTCCGGCCCTGCGAGCGCAGCCGCTCCCTCGCCTGTGCCCGCTGCCCCTCATCGAGGTCGCGGCAGGTCCCGGGATACGCTCCCGGCGGCGCATGCGGGGCGCTGGGGGCGGCGAGGATGTCCCTGCGCGAGCAGAAGCACTCGTAGACGAGCCCGGCCTCCTCCAGGCGCGCACACGCATCGGCGTAGCCTGCCGTGCGCGCCGACTGCGCGACGGGCGCACCGTCGATCCGCACACCGAGGGCGCGGAACTCGGCCAGCTGGCGCTCTGCGGCCCCCGCCCGCACGCGGTCGAGGTCCTCGTCGCGCCACAGGAACCTCCGCCCGCTCCCCCGCGCCCACAGGTACGCGAGCATGCCGGTGCGCACATTGCCGATGTGGAGGTCCCCGCTGGGCGAGGGGGCGAAGCGCCCCGCGCCCTTCCCTTCAGCTGCCTGCATGCGGGCAAGCCTAGCGAGGGATGTCCTCCCGGTCCGCCCGTGGTCGGGAGACATGGGCCGCATTGCCCTTCCGGCGCGGCAGGAGTACAACTGCAACAGTGACCTCTTCCGCCGTGCCCTCCCCCGAACCCTCTCCACCCGGCTTCACCCCCGAGCAGCGCAGGATTCTCTTCGTGTCCTTCGTCGTCGCGTTCCTGTCGCTGCTGAGCGTCTCGATCGTCAACGTCGTCCTCCCGGCGATCGAGGCCTCGGTGGACGCCACCCCCGCCGCCCTGCAGTGGATCCTCTCCGGCTACGCGCTGGCGTTCGGCGTGATCCTGGTCGCCTCGGGGCGTGCGGGCGACATCTTCGGACGCGGGAGGCTGTTCGTCATCGGACTCCTCCTGTTCGGGCTCGGCTCGCTCGCGGCGGGCCTGTCCGCGGACGCACTCTGGCTCAACGCCTCGCGGGTGGTCATGGGGCTCGGCTCCGGCCTCCTCAACCCGCAGGTCACCGGGCTCATCCAGCAGTACTTCCGCGGCGCCCAGCGCGGACACGCCTTCGGCCTCTTCGGCGGGGTCATCGGCGTCTCGGTGGCAGTGGGACCGGTGCTCGGCGGCGTCCTCATCGCGGTGCTGGGGGCCGAATGGGGCTGGCGTGCGGCCTTCCTCATCAACGTCCCCTTCGTGGTCCTCGGCCTCGTGGGCGCCTTCCTCTGGCTGCCGCGCAGCGCCTGGCGCCCGGCGGAGGCTCCACGCGCCGCACAGGACCCGCGTCCGGCGCGCGGCCGCCTCGCCGACCTCGACCCCGTGGGCGTGCTCCTGCTCAGCGCGGGCATCCTGCTCATCATGCTCCCCTTCGTCGAGCGGGAGGCCGGCCCGGTCATCTGGCTGTCCCTCCTGGTCGGGCTCGTCCTCGTCGCGGCCTGGCTCGCGTGGGAGCGGCGCTTCGGCGCTGCGGGACGCGAGCCGATGGTCGACCTCGCGCTCTTCCGCACCCGCAGCTTCGCAAACGGCGCCCTGCTCATCACGGTCTACTTCCTCGGCCTCACGAGCATCTGGGTGATCCTGGCGCTGTGGATGCAGCAGGGACTGGGTCACACGGCGCTCGCCGCCGGCATGATCGGCCTGCCCTCGGCGATCGTGAGCGCCGTGCTCTCCCCGCTCGCCGGGCGGCATGTGACGCGCGTCGGCCGGTCGATGGTGCTGTGGGGCATCCTCCTCGCTCTGGCCGGGCTCATCCTCTCGGGTGCCGCCGTGCTCCTCCACTACGCCGCGGGCACGAGCGAGTGGTGGCTGCTCGCGACCCTGGCGGTCCTCGGCGCCGGGCAGGCCCTCGTCGTGGGGCCCAACCAGACGCTCGCCCTCGCCGATGTGCCCCTCCGCTACGCGGGGTCGGCCGGCGGCGTCATCCAGACCGGCCAGCGGGTGGGGACCTCCATCGGGATCGCGATGATCACCGGCATCGTGTTCTCCGTCGTCGCGGTCGCCGGCTGGGAGCTCGCGTTCCTCGTGGGCCTCGGCGTCATCACCGTCGTCATCGCGCTGGCCGGTGCGGTGGGCCTCGTCGATCTCGCGCAGGGGCGCAGGGGACGGCGCTGAGGCACCGTGCCCGGGACGCTTCCCGCGACAGGGGCGGCTGTCATGGAGCCGCCGGGCGCGGACGACGCGCTGAGACAGAACGGCACGCCGCCGCAGCAGCAGCCGTGAGACAATCGAAGAGCCGGCGATCGAAAGGGAGCACCTCGCGTGAAGGCCTCACTCAGCACAGATACGGCTCTGCTGCTCGAACACGAGCACGATCTCGAGCAGCTGGTCCGAGGCGGCCTCATCCACACCCATTTCAGTCCTGTCGCCGATCTCGACTCCGGCGCCGTCATCGGCCATCGCGTGTATCACGGGATCGCCGATGCCCCCGCGGACGCAGCGCAGTTCGCCGGGTTCCGCCAGTCCGTGCGCCGGTCCGAGCACGTCGCGGACATCGACGCCTCGCTGCGCTCGCTCGCACTCCGTGAGGCCGAGAGCCTCAGGCTTCCCCGCGCCAACAGACTGTTCCTCACCGCCGAGCCGCAGTCGCTGGGCACGGTCGAGGACCGCACGGGTGAGCCCGACCGCTCCGCGATCCTCCAGCTCCACCCGGACAGCATCACGCAGGCGCCTGCGATGACGCTGCGCTCCGTGCGGCAGGCCCGCGCCCTGGGCTGGGGCATCGGCATGGCCTCGATCGGCGCGGACCTCCGCACCACCGCATTCCTCCCGCTCGTGAATCCCTCCGTCGTCATGCTCCACGCCACTGTGCTGGGCATCGAGGACACGAGCCACCTCGCGGATCTCACGCGCCTGCTGCAGGCTCATATGGAGCGGACGGGGGCGATCCTCGTCGCCGACGGGGTGCACACGGAGGAGGACGTCCTCAAGGCCCAGGCCCTCGGGGCGCACTTCGGCACGGGGCCGTGGTTCGGTCCGGCCTCGCGCTCCCCGGAGCCGGCGGACCCCGGCGACCGGGACGTGCTGGCCGACCACCACACCCGCAATCTCATCGCTCAGGGCACCCCCTTCACGATCGCGCAGAACCTCGAGCGCGACCCCCTCGTCATGGACGGCGAGATGCTCACGGCCCAGCTGCGCTCCCTCGCAGAGCGCAGCCTCGCAGCGGGCGAGTCCGCCGTCGTCATCAGCGTGTTCGGGGACGTGGAGCGGCTCGACCCGGACACGGTCGGCCGCTTCGAGCGCATCGCGGACGCCGTCGGCTACACCGTCATGCTCTCAGCCGGCTTCGACACCCCGCCCGTCGCCGAGGCCCGCGGCGGGCAGATCGACACCTCGGACCCGCTGCGGGCGGAGTTCTGCATCATCGTCATCGGCCCGGACTGGTCCGGGCTCACGGTCGCCAAGCGCCGCTTCAGCCCCGGGCCCGACGGCCGCACCGAGTACGACGTCCACGTCACGACGGAGCGCTACGCGTGCGTCGACGCCGCCCGCTCCGTGTTCTCCCGCATCCGGACGCTGCGCTGAGCGCGCCTCAGCCCGTCTGGCAGCCGGCGCACCAGAAGAGCTTCCGGTTCTGCATGAGCGCCATGCTCACGGGCGTCCCGCACTCCCGGCAGGGCAGCCCCTCCCGACCGTAGACGAAGTGGCGTTCGTCCGGTCCGGCGAGGGCGCGTTCGCGCGCCGCCCCGCGCAGGCCGGTCCGGGTGAGGATGACGCCGGTCTCGATCCCCAGCCGAAGGAGGCGGCACCAGTCGTCCCACAGCGCGCTCAGGGTCCCCTCTCCCAGTTGCGCGCCGGGCGTGCAGGGGTCCACCCCCGCGCGGAAGAGCATCTCCGCCCGGTAGATGTTGCCGATGCCCGCGACGACGGACTGGTCCATGAGCAGCGCGCCGATCGCGGTCCTCCTGCGCCCGGCGCGCTCCAGGAACCGCCTCCTGCCGGCTGCGGTCCCGTCGACCAGGGGGTCGGGGCCGAGCTTCTGCAGCTGTGCGGCCGTCTCCTCGGGTGTGAGGACCTCGCAGGCGGTGGGGCCGCGGAGATCCGCGCACAGCGTCGCGGTGCTCAGCCGCACCCGCACCGCTCCGACGGGCGCCGGGGGCCACGTCCCGACGGAGGCGCCCGCCTGTCCGCCGCCGTCGAGCGCCGCTTCCGATTCGCCCGCCCGGATCCGCCGGGGCGCGCCCAGCGAGGAGTTCGCCGGACCCGCCGCATCCTGCTCCCAGAAGTCCCAGGCCCCGTAGAGGCCCAGGTGGACCCGGAGCGTGAGGTCTCCGGCGAACTCCGCGAACAACTGCTTGCCCACCGCCCGGCAGTCGAGCAGGGTGCGCCCGTCGAGCAGTGCGGCCCCGGAGGCGAAGCGCCCCTGCGGCGAGGAGACGGAGATCGGCTGCTCTCCCAGGCCTGCGCCCAGACGTGCGGCGATCCGATGGACGGAGTGTCCTTCCGGCATGTGCGCGCTCCTCTGCCGCTCAGATGCGAGGGCGGATCCGGTGATGGCCGGTGAGCTCCTCGAACGCCTTCGCGGCGAGCAGCAGCTCCACGTCCTTCCCGGGCGCCGCGACGATCTGGATGCCCACCGGCAGGCCCAGCGGCGCACCCGGCAGGGGATCCGTGAAGCCTGCGGGCACCGTGATGGCGGGGCAGCCGGTCGCCGAGACGAGCGTGGCCGCCCGCATCCACTCGAGGTAGTTCTCCATGGGCCGGCCCTCGATCTCCTGCGGGTACTCGAGCTCCGCGTCGAAGGGCAGCACCTGGCAAGTGGTCGTCACGAGGAGATCATGCGTGCCGAAGAACTCCTCCGTCGCGCCCAGCAGCCGCCCGCGGCCGGCCTCGGCGGCGACGAGCTCGTCCACGGTGAGCGCGAATCCCATCTCCGTGTTCCAGACGACGGACTCCTTCACCCGGTCGCGGTGCCTGCGCACGACCTCTCCATTGCTGCAGACGAAGTCGTAGGCGCGGTTGACGCGGAAGACCTCGTCCGCGTCGTCGAGGTCGGGCACGGTCTCGTCCACGTGGGCACCGGCGCTCTCGAACACGCCGCGGGCTGACTCGACGACGGCGCGGACGGCCGATTCCACGGCGATGCGCCCGTCAAGATCCGCGGAGAAGCCGATCCGCAGACCGCGCAGGCCCTCGCCCTGGCCGTCGCGGGTGAACTCCGGGCGGTCGAAGACCTCGCCGCCCTCACGGATCGAGCAGGGCGCTCCGGCGGCTGGTCCCGCAGCCGCCTGCATCAGCAGGGCGACATCGGAGACCTCGCGGGCCATGAAGCCCATCTGGCCCAGCCAGGCCCAGGGGCGGCCGGGCAGGTGGTGCGGAATCCTGCCGTTGGAGGGACGCAGGCCCACGGTGTTCGTGAAGGAGCCCGGGGTCCGCAGCGAGCCGCCCATGTCCGAGCCGTCGCCGGAGGCCTGGATGCCGGCGGCGATCGCCGAGGACACGCCCCCGGAGGAGCCCCCGGAGGACCGCGAGGTGTCGTAGGGGTTCACCGTCGTGCCGAACACCGGGTTGAAGGTGTGCGAGCCGGCGGCGAACTCGGGCACATTCGACTTCCCCGTCGTGACGACTCCGGCCCGCCCCAGGCGGGCCACGATGAGGGCGTCCTCGTCCG
The DNA here is from genome assembly GCF_000426445.1 of Brevibacterium album DSM 18261. Taxonomy (GTDB): domain Bacteria; phylum Actinomycetota; class Actinomycetes; order Actinomycetales; family Brevibacteriaceae; genus Brevibacterium; species Brevibacterium album. Next base: position 134,188 of record NZ_AUFJ01000010.1, read on the forward strand.
GGACCCGGTCGGCGAACACCGGAGAGCCCAGGGTCGTGCGCATGCCCCTGGTATCGTGGGTGTCCTTGTGCGTCATGGGCACGCCGTGCAGGAGTCCCAGCCGCTCACCGGCGGCATAGGCGGCGTCAGCGGCCTCTGCCCGAGCGCGGGCGGCCTCGGCGTCCACCGTGACGACGGCGTTGAGGGCGGGATTGACCTCGTCGATGCGGGCGAGGTGGGCCTCGAGCGCCTCCCGCGCGCTCGTCTGCCCCGTGCGGATGCAGGCGGCGAGCTCGCGGGTGCTCAGCCAGGTGAGGTCGGTCATGGATGTCCTCCGGGTTCGTGGGTGCGGACGGTGTCTGTGAGGGACCGGGTCTGTCGGGGCGGGGTCTGCCGCGTCGCTGCCTCAGGCGCCCGCGCGGTGCAGGAGCGCGGTGAGGCCGGTGCGCACCGCTGTGCCGAGGGTGGTGGGCACGTCGTCCGGGGCGAAGAACGGGGAATGGTTGCCGGCCGCCTCCCCCGCCGCATGCCTCTCGGCCGAGGAGCTGCCCGTGAACCAGTAGACGCCGGGCACGCCGAGGGAGTCCGCGAAGGCGCCGAAGTCCTCGCTGCCGGCCACGGGCGGGGAGGAGACGACGCGGTCCTCGCCCAGCTCGGCGCGGAACAGGGCTTCGAGGGCCGCGGTCTCCGCCGGGTCGTTCCAGCAGCGCGGGAACTCGTAGAGCTTCTCGACGGTGGGCTCGGGCGCGCCCGAGGCGGCGGCCTCGGCGCTGATGATCCGCCGCACGCATTCGTTCACCCGTGCGCGCACCTTCTCGTCCTGGGTGCGGATGTTGACCGTGAAGACGGCGGTGTCCGGGATGATGTTCTCCTTGAGCCCGCCCGCGAACCGGCCGATCGTGAGCACTGCCATATCGCTGCCCCGGATCTCCCGGGAGACGACGGTCTGGAGCCGGGCGATCGTGAAGGCGCCCTGCACGATGGGGTCGATCGCCTCCTCGGGGCGGGAGCTGTGGGCCTGCCTGCCGTGCAGGGTCACCTGGAGCGAGTCCGCCATCGACATCGCGGTGCCGCTGGCCACGGCGATGCGGCCGGCGGGGAACGGGCTCACGTGCTGGCCGTAGACGGCCTCGGGCGCGGGCACCCTGTCCCACAGGCCGTCATCGAGCATGGCTCGCGCTCCGGCGGCGATCTCCTCGCCGGGCTGGAAGAGCATGACGACCGTGCCGCGCCAGAGCGCGCGATGGGCGCTGAGCAGGCGGGCGATCTCGAGGCCGGCGGCGATGTGCATATCGTGCCCGCAGCCGTGCATGACGCGGGTGAGGGTGCCGTCCGGGAGCGTGCCGGTGGCCTCGGAGGCGTAGGGGAGGCCGGTGTCCTCCGTGATCGGCAGGCCGTCGGTGTCCGCGCGGTAGGCCAGCACGGGGCCGGGCCCGTTCTCGATGACGGCGACGACACCGGTCCCTCCGACGGTGAGGGGCTCGAGCCCCCAGCCGCGCAGCCGCTCCGCGATGCGGGCAGCCGTGCGGTGTTCCTGCATCGAGAGCTCCGGGTCCCGGTGGAACTCCCGGTACAGCTCCTCGAGGGCCTCCATGCCCTCTTCGAGGTCCGCGAGCAGCGCAGGGGCGATGGTCGACATGCATGTCCTCCTGAGATTCGGCTCCGCGGACGGGGCTCCCAGCCGCGGCGTCCGGCCGCTCCGCGGCGATGCGGTCAGCCAGGTCTATGCCCACAGTAGCCGGGCGCGCGGCTCAGGAGCGGGGCAGCACACGATGCGGACAGCAGTCCGGACACGCATCCGGACGTGCACCGGCGGGGCCGCAGGGGAAGATGCGGCCCCGCCGGGCAGATCAGAGAGTCCGCGGCCGGCCGCGCGGAGGCAGCGGCCGGCGCGGAGGGTCAGCCGACCTTGGTGAGCCAGCGGACGGGAGCGCCCTCGCCGGCGTGGCGGAACGGCTCGAGCTCGTCGTCCCAGGCCTGGCCGAGCACGCGCTCCATCTCATCGGTGAGACGCAGGGGGTCGCCCGCGGTGCGCGCCATGACGGAGCGGATGACGTCCTCGGGCACGACGATGTTGCCGTGCGCGTCCGTCACGGCATGATAGATCCCGAGGTCGGGGGTGTGGCTCCAGCGTCCGCCGTCCACACCCTCACTGGGCTCCTCGGTGACCTCGTAGCGGAGACCGTCCCATCCGCGAAGGGCCGAGGCGATCCGCGCGCCGGAGCCGGCCGGAGCCTTCCAGCAGATCTCCGCACGGAACATCCCCGGTGCGGCGGGCTGCTGGGTCCAGTCGAACTTCGCGTGTGCGCCGATCGCCCCGCCCGCTGCCCACTCGATGTGAGGGCACAGCGCACGAGGTGCTGAGTGGACGAAGAGTACGCCCTGAGCCATATCCATTTTGGTGCCTCCTCTACCCGGATACGTCTTCCCCTACGATCCGTGCCGAGGTGAGCACGAGCATTATTGTACTATAGGCCAGGCGCCGGATCAGCGGTGATATCGCATCGGCGTCAGGCCCCCTTAGCTCAGCTGGTCAGAGCAGAGGACTCATAATCCTTTGGTCGTCGGTTCAAGTCCGACAGGGGGCACCGCGCACACAGCTCCGCCCTCCCAGTGCTCACTGGGAGGGCGGAGCTGTGTGCGAGAGGCGCCGACCGGATGGTCAGCGGATCGACTTCGCCTCGGACTGGTGTTCCGCCTGGCCCGCGTGCGCACGCCCGTCGCCGCCGTTCCGGTGGATTCCCCGCGTCGCTGCGGTGTTCCTGGCGCGCTCCTCGTCCTCTCGTGCGATCACCTCGGGGGTGCGGCTGGGATCGCGATCGGGCGAGCCCATGTTGTAGAGCGCCGCCAGGCCGAAGGTGAGGCCGAGCCCGAAGGTCACGACGAGGAAGATGATCAGAACGGGATGCACGGTGGCGAGGTAGAAGAGGTGGTCCATGACTGCCTTCCGATGACGGTAGGGGGCGGGTGCGGTGCAGTCGGCCCGGCGCGCACATCTCTGCTCATGCGAAGGCCGTCTGCGCTCTCCTCCGATGATACGTGTCGCACACAGGCTTCGCGAAAGGGGCTGGGAGGAGCAACGCACAGCGCATATGGACGCGTGAATCACATTAGGCGTCACGAGGCCTGCGCGCCGAATGCTCTCCTCCATCGTTCCGGGCACACCTCGGCCACCATCGCAACGGCGACCTGCGTGAGCGTGATCGCTCAGTCGGCACCGTATCCGCAGCCGTTGCAGACATAAGCGAGATGCTTTGCCGAACGTGAAGTACGATCCTCCCATGAAACATCTCGCCGTGCTCGCATCCGTCGCCATCGCCCTCAGCGGATGCAGCGGCGCACAGCATGCCGCGGCCGATGGTTATGAGTCTCAGCCGGCGACGGTCATCCCCGGAACTCCCGGAGAGGTCGTCGGGGCCCACTCGCCGATAGCCGTGACTGCTGTGCGGGCTCCCGACCCCGCGCCCTCTTCCGAGCACGCCGGGAGCACTCAGACCGGGTGGGACTGCGAGCGCAACTGGGTCGGAGCCTATTGTCGAACCGCCGAGGAATCGGAGGATCAGGCGCGCCATCAGCAGGATTGGGCCGACGAACAGGCCGAATGGAATCGTCAAGGCGAAGAAGAGGCGGAGGCCGAAGCCAATGCGCCGCACACATGCGATGGTGCCGGTGCGTACGGCGACTACAGCCCGGAGGGATACGTGGACTGCTAAAGGCTGCAGCCGGAGCTTCCCGTACCGGCGATGCTTCAGCCCGCCAGAACCGCGAAGCCCCTCCGAACGGCACCATCCACTGTGCTATCGGAGCCATGGGCAGTGCGAGCTCGAGAATGCGCTTCTTTCGCCTCGCGACTGCGGAAGCGCGCCGGGAAGCCAGACGAGCTCAGCCCGCACCCTCCGTCTGAGCCCCGGCCTCCACCGCATCCACCGCTCCCCCGAACCTCCTGTCCCGCGAGGCGTACTCGAGCAGCGCGGCCCACAGCGTCCGGCGGTCCACGTCCGGCCACAGCACGTCCTGGAAGACGAGCTCCGCGTAGGCGGACTGCCACAGCAGGAAGTTCGAGGTCCGCTGCTCGCCGGAGGAGCGCAGGAACAGATCCACGTCCGGCACCTCGGGGGCGTACAGCCTGCGCGCGATCGACTTCTCCGTCACGTGCTCCGGCGAGATCCTGCCGGCCGCGGCCTCGGCGGCGAGCTCGCGCATCGCATCGACCAGCTCCGTGCGGCCGCCGTAGTTCACACAGAACTGCAGCACGAGGCCTGTGTTGTGCTTCGTGAGCTCCGCAGCGTCCTCGAGCTCGCGGATGACGGACTTCCACAGCCGCCCCGGCCGCCCCGCCCACACGATCCGCACGCCCAGCGCGTGCAGCTCGTCGCGGCGACGGCGGATGACGTCCCGGTTGAAGCCCATGAGGAACCGCACCTCGGCCGGGGACCGCTTCCAGTTCTCCGTCGAGAACGCATAGGCGCTCAGGTATTCGACGCCCGCCTCGATCGCTCCGTGGATGACGTCGAGGAGCGAGGCCTCCCCCGCCTTGTGGCCCTCGGTGCGCGGCAGTCCCCGCTCGTTCGCCCAGCGCCCGTTGCCGTCCATCACCACCGCCACGTGTCGCGGCAGGAAGCGCCTCTCGATCTGCGGCGCGCGCGCTCCGCTCGGGTGCGGCGGCGGTGCGGGATAGCTCATATGCGCTCCAGGACGGTGAGGGAGCGCACGCGGCGCTCCAGGTGCCAGTGGACATGGGCCGCGACGAGGCGCGAGGCCTCGGCGGAATGGTGCGGGGGCGAGGCCGCGACGCGGCTCCAGTCGCCGCTCATGAGCGCGGCGAGGTGCTCGATGACGGCGATCGAGTGCAGGGCCGTGCCGTGTGCGCGGCAGTCGGTGCACACGGTTCCCCCCATGGCAGGGGAGAAGCCGCGGTGGGGTCCGGGCATTCCGCACTGCGCGCAGTCCGTGAGACTGGGCGCCCAGCCCGCGAGCGCCATCGCCCGCAGCAGATAGGCGTCCAGGCTCATCCGAGGCGGATGCTCCCCCCTGCACAGCGAGCGCAGCGCGGAGAGCAGGAGGAGGAACTGGCCGCGAGTGCGCGGCTCGTCCTCCGTGAGCTTCTGCGCGGTCTCGGCCATCACGGCGGCGGCGGAGTACGCATCGAAGTCCTCGGCGATGCCGCGGGCGAACGGCTCCTTGAGCTCCACCTGGGTGATGACGTCGAGCGAACGGCCCACATGGGCCTGCACATCGACGAACATGAACGGCTCCAGCCGGGAGCCGAACCGGGACTTCGTGCGCCTGATGCCCTTCGCCACGGCCCGCACCAGCCCGTGGTCGCGGGTGAGGAGTATGACGATGCGGTCGGCCTCGCCGAGCCTGTGCCCGCCGAGGACGACCGCTTCGTCCCGATAGTGCTTCACTCCATGATCATCCCACCATCGCGCGCCCTTTTCAGCGTACGGCGCGGTTCACCGCGGAGATGATCGCCTTGAGCGTCGCCCGCGTGATGTTGGGATGCAGACCGGCCCCCCACAGCACGCGATCGCCCACTGCCAGCTCCACATAGGCCGCAGCGGTCGTGTCCGCACCCGTGCCCACCGCGTGCTCCGTGTAGTCCTGGAGCCGGATGTCCAGATCGAAGCGGTCGTTGAGGATGTTCACGAGTGCTGCGACAGGGCCGTTGCCGCTGCCCTCGTACGTCCGCTCCTGGCCGTCGACGCGCAGGTCCACCTGGATCCGCTCACCGTGACGGCCGGCCTCGTCGTCGTCCTCGGCGTGCGCGGACTCCGTGCGCAGCCCGAGGATCTCGAAGCGGCCCCATTTGCTCGCCGCGTCGTCGGAGGGCAGGTACTCGTCGGAGAAGATGCGCCAGATCTCCTTCGCGGTGACCTCGCCGCCGTTCTCCGTGTGCGACTGCACCACCTTGGAGAACTCCACCTGCATGCGGCGGGGCGCGTCGAGCCCGTGCTCGCTCTTGAGCAGGTATGTGACGCCGCCCTTGCCGGACTGCGAGTTCACGCGGATGACGGCCTCGTAGCTCCGCCCCAGGTCCTTGGGGTCCACCGGAAGGTAGGGCATGTCCCATTCCTGCAGGTCAACCGGCACACCGGCCTCGAAGGCATCCTTCTCCCGCTTGGCGAAGGCCTTGTTGATCGCGTCCTGGTGAGAGCCGGAGAACGAGGTGAAGACCAGGTCTCCGCCGTAGGGGTGCCTCTCGTGCACGCCGATCTGGTTGCAGTGCTCGACGGTGTGGATGACCTCGTCGATGTCGGAGAAGTCGAGCTCCGGGTCCACTCCCTGCGAGTACAGGTTGAGCGCCACCGTCACGAGGTCCAGATTGCCCGTGCGCTCGCCGTTGCCGAACAGGCAGCCCTCGACGCGGTCGGCGCCGGCCATGAGGCCGAGCTCCGCGGCCGCGACGCCGGTGCCGCGGTCGTTGTGCGGGTGCAGCGAGACGGCGACGTCCTCGCGGTAGGGCATGTTCCGGATGAACCACTCGATCTGGTCCGCATAGGTGTTGGGGGTGCCCCGCTCCACCGTCGCAGGCAGGTTGACGACCGTCTCGCGACCGGCCGCCGGCTGCCACAGGTCGAGCACCGAGGAGACGACGTCGATCGCGAAGTCCGGCTCCGTGTCCACGAAGATCTCCGGCGAGTACTGGTACCCGAAGTCCGCATCGCCGAGCATCGACTCCGCGTGCTTCATGACCGCCTGCGTGCCGCGCAGCGCGATGTCGCGGATCTCGTCGCGGCCGTCCCCGTCGAGGCCGAACACCACCTTGCGGAACACGGGCGCCGTCGCGTTGTACAGGTGCACCGTGGGCATCGCCGCGCCCTGCAGACTCTCCACGGTCCGCTCGATGAGGTCCTCGCGGGCCTGGGTGAGGACGCTGATGCGGACATCGTCCGGGATCGCGTCCTCCTCGATGATCTGGCGGACGAAGTCGAAGTCGGGCTGGCTGGCGGCCGGGAAGCCCACCTCGATCTCCTTGAAGCCCAGCTTCACGAGCAGGTCGAACATCCTGCGCTTGCGCTCGACCGTCATGGGGTCGATGAGCGCCTGGTTGCCGTCGCGCAGATCCGTGGACAGCCAGCGGGGCGCCTTCGTGATCCGCTGGTCCGGCCACGTGCGGTCGCGCATGTCCAGCTGGATGCGGTCGAAGAACGACTTGTACTTGGAAAACGGCATGCGACTGGGCTTCTGCAGATGAGCCATTGCTCTACTCCTGTGTTCGAAGACTGGCGTTCGTCTCGACGACGAGGCGGCCCGCCCCGATGGGGACCTGCGGTGTCGTCGTGAACCGCGTGCGACCGGCACGGCGAACTCCGCGGCGAGGATGCGGCCCTGTGATCAGGCCTCGCCGCGGCAGCTAAGGAGGAGCAGTCCGTAGGACATGCCCGTCACTATAGTGCCGCGGCTCACCTCGCACAGCTCACTGTCCGCATATCGGACCCGGGACGGGGGCGCGGCGAGGCGCGGTCAGGGCTGATCGAAGGTCGCGCCCGCACGGGCGAGGAGGAAGCCGGCGCCGGTCTCCTCCGATTCACAGCGCACCCCGCGCTCCGTGGACTCGCAGCGCATCCCGTGCGCGCTGACGCTCTCCCCGTACTCGAGCGTGTCCCCGCCGACGGGGAAGGACGCCTCGGTGCACGAGAACCCCGCACCCTCCCGGTTGGCGACGATGATGGAGCCCCACTCCTCCATCTCGCAGGAGTCCGGGGCCTGGGGCGGCTCGAAGTCCCCCGACCTGATGATGCAGCGGGCGCGCTCCTCGTCGATGGTGCATCCGATGTTGCCCGAGGGCGTGACGAAGGCCTCCGCGGCGCCGTCCGCAGGAGCCTCGGTCTCCCCCGTGACGAGCTCGTCACCGCCGCCGTCCTCGGTCTCCGCCGGCACGGGCGGTGCGGGCACCGACTCCGCCTGCCGGTCTCCCCCGGTCACGACGTCGTAGACGATCCAGCCGCCCACCCCGCACACGACGAGCGCGGCGACGACGATGGCGATCACGGCGAGAGCGGGCATCCCCCGCCGTCGAGGAGCAGCCTCGGCCTTCCCTGCACCGGCCTGCCCGGCACCGGCACCGGCAGCACCTCCCGCGAACAGGGCGCCTCCGGCAGACTGGGCGCCTCCCGCGGGCACGGCACCGGCGTACGGCACCTGGCTGCCGTGCTGCGCCTGGCCCGGATGCTGCGGTGAGTGCGCCGGGGCGACCGCCGGCGGAGACGGGAACGTCTCCCGGCCCGAACCGGGCGCAGGCTGCGGGGCCTGCGGATGGGGCCGGAAGACTCCGGGCGGTGCCTGCTCACGGGCATAGGCCTCATCGCCGGCGCCCGCGCGCCGGGTCGTCTGCGGCCCCGTCTCTCCTCCGCGCGGACCGTCGAGCTCGTCGAGATGGGACTCGGCGGCGATCTGGCGGAGCTCGTCCATCGACAGCATCCGCGTCGACTCTCCGGCGTCCTGTCCGCCGCCCACGTACAGCTGGGTCGTGAGCGATTCGTCCTGCTCGCCGGCCTGCGGCGGCGTCCGGCGAGGCGGCGGGTGCTGCGGAGGAGGTGGTACAGACATAGTGCCGACATCTTACGCGGAGCCTCCCCCACCCGCCCTCAGGAGAAGGTCAGCAGGCGGTGCGGCGGCTGTCCTCCGCCGCGGGGAGATGCGAGACTGGTGCCATGCGCGCATCCGGCATCCGTCTCGCATCCGCCTCCGCCGTCGTCGCCGGCGCGGCCGCGGGCATCCTCGCCTCCACCACGGCATTCGCGGTGGGGGCCTCGAGCTTCGCCGCGCCCGCGCAGCGCGCGCCGAACGGCTTCGCAGCTCCCTCCCAGCTCCAGCCGAAGGCGGCGGACGAGAACGCAGAGCCCGCCGCCGGAGCGCTCGGGCGCCCCACCGGGCTGGGCGAGGAGACCTTCGCCCAGGTGCCCGCGGACACAACGCAGCTCATCGTGGTCTCCGCCGAGGACCGGAGCGCCACGGAGTCCTCCCTCGTCCTCTGGGAGCGGGAGGAGGACGGCTGGACCGCCGGCCGGGGCTGGGAGGTCACGAACGGGGAGAACGGCTGGCGGGAGGATCGCCGCGAGGGTGACAGGACGACTCCCGAGGGCGTGTTCTCGCTCAGCGATGCCGGCGGCTACCTCGACGATCCCGGAACCGACCTGCCCTACTACCAGGATGCCGGGCTGCGCAGCGGTGCCGAAGCCGTCTACGGAGACGGCTACCAGCGCGTCTTCGACTACGTCATCGCGATCGACTACAACCGCAGGACCGGGGTCGCGCCCACGGAGAACACCCGGCCGGAGGGCTGGGACAAGGGCGGCAAGATCTGGCTGCACGTGGAGCACTCGAGCCCCACCCGCGGCTGCGTGTCCATGCCCGCAGAGGACCTCCGCTTCCTCCTCGAGGAGCTCGAGACGGACCGCAGCCCGCACATCGCGATGGGCAGTGCGGAGTACTTGGAGCAGTGACGGCGACGAGCACAGGAGCACTTCGATCATGAGCACACGACAGCAGGGCACCCCCCTCACCCTCGTCCTGCCCGAGCACCGCCCCTACCCGCCCGAGGCCGATGAGGCCGGCCTCATCGACCTCTACTCCGATCTCTCCCGCGCCCCGCGCCGGCCGAGCGGCACCGCACCGGCCGGGACCTGGGTGCGGGCGAACATGGTCGCCTCGCTCGACGGCCAGGTCGTGGGCGGGGACGGGCGGTCCGGCACCATCTCCTCCCCCGCGGACAAGCGGGTCTTCTCCGTGCTGCGCTCGCTCGCCGATGCCGTCGTCGTGGGCGGGCGCACGGCCCGCACGGAGCGCTACACGCGGCTGAGCGCCAAGCGCGCGCACCAGGCGCAGAGGCGCGCGCGGGGCCAGGCCCCCGCCCCCGTGCTCGTGCTCGTCTCGCGCTCCGGCGACGTCGACCTCGACCGGCTCGACGAGGCCGGCACCTCCGCCGTCCTCGTGCACGCGGCGGGTGCGCACATGCCCGAGGCCAGGGTGAGGGAGGTCCGTGCACGGCTGGGCGCGGACTCGCTCGTCCTCCACGAGGACGAGGTGTCCCCCCGCGAGATCCTGCGCGATCTCGCCGCCCGCGGACTGCACAGCATCGTCCACGAGGGCGGACCGGGCGTACTCGGTGCATGGACGGCCGCCGGGTGCCTCGATGAGCTGTGCCTCACCGTCTCACCCGTGCTCACGGGGCGCCCGCACCCGCAGGGGCAGCCGCACGGGAGCGATCAGCCGCGACCGGGCGCACCGGGGGCTGCGGGCCCTCCGCGCTCGATCCTCGGCGATGCCGAACTGCCGGGAGCGCAGGGCGCCGTCCCGCTGAGCGTCCTCACCGACGGCACGACGCTCATCCAGCGCTGGGGGCTGGCTCCCGCACCCTGAGCTTGGCCTCGAGGAAGTTGGCGACATCGTCCTCCCAGCGCTCGGGGTCGACGTTCCACTCCTTGGTGTGCGCGGCCGTGTCGTAGTGCGGCATCGTCACGAGGTCCGAGCGCACCCGCGCCAGCGCGTGCGAGGGGCCGGCGGGCACGAAGTCGTCGTCCTCGGAGTGGATGAGGAGCACCGGCAGATCCAGCTCGGCCGCCCGCGTCACCCAGTCCATCCGGTCGAGGTCCAGCGGCGTCTCGAGACCCGTGAAGGGGCGCGCCCAGGGCCGGGAGATCATGTCGAGGGTGAGCCGGGCGATGGGCGTGGGCAGATAGTTGATGCGCGCCTGGTTGTCGAGCACGTCGTACCAGTCCACGACAGGCCCGTCGAGCACCAGGCCCGCGATGAAGCCGCGATTGCGCCCGCGCGAGGCCGCCTGGAACGCGATCGCCCCGCCCATCGACCAGCCGAACACCACGACCCTGGCCGCGCCGTGGGCCAGCGCGTAGTCGATCGCGACGTCCACATCGAACCACTCGGTGTCGCCCAGCCCGTAGCGCGCGGCGGCGCTCGTCCTCACCTCGGGATCGTTGCGATAGGACATCGCGATCGCCGGCACGCCCAGGGCGTCGAGGGTGCGCGCGGCCCGCAGCGTCTCCGAGCGCGTGGCCCCGCGCCCGTGCACCATCACCGCCCAGGTGTCCGCGGGCTCCGCGGCCGAGGTGGGGAGCAGCCAGGCCGGCAGCTCCCCCACGTCCGAGTGCAGGGTGATGTCCTCGTACGGCACCCCGGTCTGCGAGGGGTGGGTGAACACCGAGCCCGTCCACTTCCCCCAGCGGGCACGGCGCAGATCGCCGGAGGTGACGGACTCCACGGCGCGGGCCACGGTGCGCGAGGCCGGATCGTACTCGAGGATCTCGCCGATCCTGGCGTGCCCCGCACCGCCCGCGAACATGAGGCCGTAGATGCCCGGCAGGATCGTGTCCTCGGTGGCGGGGAGCTGGACGACGAGGTCGTCGTCGAAACCGGAGACGTGCAGGATCTCGAGGTCCTCGGGCCGGTTCTCCGGCACCACGATCCTCCGTGCGAAGTAGACAGCGAGGCCGGAGGAGGCGATCGACACGAGCGCCGCCGCTCCCGCCCCCGCGGCCAGGGCGGTGCTCGCGATGCGGACCGCCCGGTCTGCGCGCTGCTCCGTGCGTCCTGGCTCCGTGCGTCTCGGGCTCATGGGACCATCCTATGCATCGGGAACACCCGGCCCGCACCCGTGGTTATCCTGGCATCGGAAACGCGCAGCACCCGCAGACGGAGGCACCCCATGGACGACGCACGCACTGCCGATCCCCGCACCCGGACGGAGGCGGACTGGCGGGAGATCCTCTCCCCGGAGGAGTACCACGTGCTGCGCGAGGCCGGCACCGAACGCCCCTTCTCCGGCGAGTACGAGACCGAGACCGCCGAGGGCGCGTACGCCTGCCGCGCGTGCGGTGCCGAACTCTTCCGCTCGGAGGCGAAGTTCGATGCACACTGCGGCTGGCCGTCGTTCTTCGCTCCGCTGGCCGAGGACCGCGTCCGCTACCTCAAGGACACGTCGATGGGCGTCGAGCGCATCGAGGTCCGCTGCGCGTCATGCGATTCGCACATGGGCCACGTGTTCGGCGGGGAGGGCTTCCCCACGCCGACGGACCTGCGCTACTGCATCAACTCCATCAGCCTGCGCCTCGTGGCCGACGCCGGGCAGCCCGAGCGCGCCGGGGACCAGGACGGGACCGCGGAGGCATGAGGGCCGCGCACGGCGAGTGGGTGCGCGCGAGCTTCGACGCGCTCACCGCCGGTGAGCTCTACGGCCTCCTCCAGCTGCGCAGCCGGGTCTTCGTGGTCGAGCAGGACTGCGCGTTCCTCGACCTCGACGGCGTGGACACCCTCGCAGGGACCGAGCATCTGTTCCTGCCCCAGCCCCCGCGGGCGGCCCGGGACTCCCACGGCGCGGCCGCCGGCGTCTCCCTGGAGCCGGCCGCCTATGCCCGCATCCTCCCGGAGGGGTTCGCGGACGGTCCCGCCGCCGCCCCGGGGGCACGCAGCGTCGGCCGGGTGGTCACGGATCCCGCGGCCCGGGGCGGCGGCCTCGGGCACCTCCTCATGGAGCAGGTCGTGGCCCTCCACGGGCACGCGGACCTCACGCTCAACGCGCAGGCGCACCTGGCCGGCTTCTACGGCCGCCACGGCTTCGCCCCCTCCGGCGAGGGCTTCGACGAGGACGGCATCCCGCACGTCCCCATGCTCCGCCCGGGCACCGCGGCGGCGCAGGCGGTGCCCGCCCGGCCCGCGCCTGCCCGGGCGGAGGAGCCGCTCAGCGCCAGGCGGTGATGATGTCCTGGAGCGGGCGGCGCGGGCCGGTGAAGAAGGGGATCTCCTCGCGCACGTGGAGACGGGCCTTCGTGTCGCGGAGATCGCGCATGAGGTCGACGATCCGGTCCAGGCGCGCGGCCTCGAAGGCGAGCACCCACTCGTAGTCGCCCAGGGCGAACGCTGCCAGGGTGTTGGCCTTGACGTCCTTGTAGCCGGCCGCGGCCATGCCGTGGTCGCGGAGCATCGCGGAGCGCTCCTCGGGCGGGAGCAGGTACCACTCGTAGGACCGGACGAAGGGGTACACGCAGACGTAGTCCCCGGCCTCGTCGTCCGTGAGCAGCGCGGGGAGGTGGGACTTGTTGAACTCGGAGGGCCGGTGCATCGCCATCGCCGACCACACCGGCTCCAGCGCCGCGCCCAGCTCCGTGCGGCGGACGGCGGCATAGGCCTCCTGGACCGCCTCGACGGTGGGCGCGTGCCACCAGAACATGATGTCCGCATCCGCCCGGAAGGCGGAGACGTCGTAGATGCCGCGGACCACGAGGCCCTTCTCCGCGGCCGGGGCCAGCGCCGCGTCGACCTCCGCGACGAGGGCCGCGCGGTCGGCCGAGCCGAGTTCGCCGGAGACGGCGAAGACCGAATAGGCGACGTAGCGGGTCTCCTGGTTGAGCCGCTCGACCTGTTCCTGGGTGGGCTGGGTGTAGTCGCTCATGCGTGCTCCTTCGTGTCGGATGCGGATGGGAGGTCTGCGAGGACGCGGGCGGCGGTCGCCCGCGCGCGGGCGATGCAGGCGGGAATGCCCACACCGTCGAGGTAGCTGCCCGTCAGCGACAGCCCGGGCACCGCGGCCGCCGAGGCGTCGAGCGCGGCGACGAGATCGGCGTGGCCCGGCGCGTACTGCGGCAGGGCGCGGTCCCAGCGCCGGACCTCCGCGTGCAGGAGGTCGCCCCTGTAGCCGGTCGCCTCCCGCCATTCTTCCACCGCCTGCGCGGCGAGCTCGGAATCCGGCCGCGACTGCCAGGAGGCGTCTCCGGCGCGTCCGAGGCTCATGCGGACCACGTGCCGGCCGGCGGGCAGGGCCGCGGCCAGCCAGGGCCATTTGTTCGAGGAGAAGGTCGAGGCCTTCACCAGCGTCCCGTGCGCGGGCGGGACGAGGAACCCCGAGCCTGTGAGGCCGCCGCCGGGTGCGGGCCCGTCCTCGAGCACCGCGGTGACGACGGCGGAGGAGGCGTGTTCGATGCCGGACAGCAGCGCGGCCGTCCCAGGCGCCTCCTCGGCCAGGAGGGCGCCGGCGGCCCACGCCGGGACGGCGAGCACGATGTGGTCGTACTCCTCGACCCCCTCGGCGGTGCGCACCGTCGCCGGGCCCTCGCCGCTCACCGTGACCGCCTCGACCGCCGCCGAGGTGCGCAGCTCGGCCCCGAGCTCCTCGAGCCGGGCCGCACAGGCGGTCACGAGACCCGCGATGCCGCCTGCGAGCGAGCAGAAGACCGGCTCCTCGCCGGTGCCTCCCGAGGCTCCGGGGATGCCCGCGCCCTGCGTCCGGGTCCGCGCCGCGAGCACCTCGCGCACCGCGGTGAGCACCGAGGTGCCCTGCCGGGCGGCGGGCAGCAGGGCGGGCACCGTCGCCGCGAGGGAGAGCGACCGGCAGCGGCCGGCGTAGACGCCGCCGATGAGCGGGTCGACGAGCGTGTCGACGACCTCGTCGCCGAGGCGCTCGGCGAGGAAGCCGCCGCACGAGACGTCGCCGGCGTGCGGCGGGGTGAGCGTCTCCGCGGCGACCCGGGCGGCGCCGGCCGCGCTGAGCACGCCCTCGAGTGCGGCGGGATCGCCGGGCACGCCCATGAGCGTGCCGCGCGGGATCGGGCGCAGCCCCTTCCGCGTGAGGATCTGCGAGCCGTGCTCCGTCGACGGATGCACGGGGCGCAGGCCGAGCTCCGCCATGAGCGCGCGCGTCTCCGGACGGCGGTGCAGGGAGGCCTCCGCGCCCTCGTCCGCGCCGCCGGGCAGGTGCCCGCCCAGCTCAGTGCGGGAGAGGCAGCCGCCGAGGCGCTCCCGGCCCTCGTAGACGGTGACCTCCGCACCGGCCTCGGCAAGGGCGAGAGCCGTCACGAGCCCGGAGATGCCGCCGCCGACGACGGCCGCACGGGCCTCGGGCATCAGCGCTCCCCCAGGATCTCCGCGGAGACCCGGTGGACCTCCTCGACGATCCGGCCGGGCACCGAGGGATCGGTGGTCGGGAGCACCCCATGACCCAGGTTGAAGACATGGCCGCCCGCGTGCCCCAGGCCCGCGCGGACGATCTGCTCCACGCGGGGGCGGAGGACCTCCCACGGCGCGAACAGCATCGCGGGGTCCAGATTGCCCTGCAGCGCCTGACCGGGCCGCACGCGGGAGGAGGCGGCGGCGAGGTCCACCCGGAAGTCCACGCCCATGACATCGGAGCCGGCCCCTGCCATGTGCGGCAGCAGCTCCCCGGTCTGGACGCCGAAGTGGAAGGAGGGCACGTCGAGATCGCCCAGCCGGGAGAACACGGCCGCGGAGTGCGGGAGGACCTGTGCCCGGTAGTCCTGGGGCGCGAGGTATCCGGCCCAGGAGTCGAACAGCTGGAACGCCTGCGCGCCGGCCTCGACCTGCACCCGGATGAACGTCGCGGAGATCTCGCCGAGCAGGGCGAGCAGGTCGGAGAACAGCTGCGGATCGCCGAGCATCATCGCCTTGGTCCGCTCGTGGTTCCTGCTCGGCCCGCCCTCGATGAGGTAGCTGGCCAGTGTGAAGGGCGCACCGGCGAACCCGATGAGAGCGGTGTCGGGGTGCTTGGCCTCGAGCTCCGCGCGGATCCGGCGGATCGATTCCGCGATGTCGGAGATGCTCGCGGGATCGAGCGGCTCGAGCCGCTCGAGGTCCGCGCGCGTGCGGACGGGTCGCGCGATCACGGGCCCCACTCCCGGCTGGATCTCCACGTCCACGCCGGCCGCCTGGAGGGGCACGACGATGTCGGAGAAGAAGATGGCCGCGTCCACCCCGTGACGGCGGACCGGCTGGAGCGTGATCTCCGTGACGAGATCCGGTGTGCGGCACGACTCCAGCATCGTCGTGCCCTCGCGGAGGCGCCGGTACTCCGGCAGCGACCTGCCCGCCTGGCGCATGAACCACACGGGGGTCCGGGAGACGGGCTGGGACAGGGCCGCGGAGACGAGGGTCGACTGCATGGCCCCCAGTCTGTCAGACGGCCACTGCGGCCACGGCACCGTCTCGGCATGGACGGAACCAGCCGTCTCACCCAGCGATCAGGCGTGCGCTCATTCGAGCGCCGAGTCGCCGGACAGGCCGTGGAACCGGCGGTCGCGGTAGACGAGGCCTTCGCCGGGCTCACCGGTGCGCACCTCCGTGATCTCGGCCACGACGACGACCGCCTCGCCCAGCTCCACCGTGTGGGTCACATGTCCGATGAGGCACGCAGCGGCGTCCGCGAGCACGGGCGTGCCGTCGTCGAGCCGCTCCCAGTTCTGCCCCGGGGTGAAACGGGGCGCGCCCCGGGTCGCGAAGTCGCGGGCCAGCTGCGCGTGGCCGGCGTGCAGGAGGTTGACGCTGAGCCTCTCCGCCCTGAGCACGCAGTCGGCCGAGCGCGAGCCGCGCATGAGCGAGAACAGGACCGTGGTGGGCGTGACGGACACACTCGCCACGGAGGAGGCCGTCATGCCCGCCGGGCCGTCCGCATCGGCGCCTGCGATGATCGCGATTCCACCGGGATGGTGGCGGAACGCCTCCCGGAAGTCCGCGCCGAGCCGCTCGCGCGCCGTCCGGTTCTCCTCTGTCGTGTCCTGCAGGGGGGCCATCGCTCTCCGTTCGCCTCGGGATGCTCGGGATGTGGGACGGCGGTGCCGCCCTCTGCTGGGAAGTCCGCCGCCGGGCGATCTATTCCCGCCCGCCCCGGCGTGGGTCCGCAGCTCCGCATCCGGGAGCGCCTATCTTGGGCGATGTGGCAGAACTCTCTCCGATACACCCTGCGCCCGAGGCCTTCTCGCGCGTCCGTGCGGTGCTCGCGGAGGCCGCGGACGTCCCCCATGTGACCGTCTCGGCGATCCGGGCGCCGAACGGCCTCGCGCCCTTCGCCGCCGCGGTCGGGGCCGAGGTCCACGCCGATGCGGCGTTCCAGCGCGCCACGGGCGAGGAGATCGACGAGCTGGCGACGGGGCGCATCGTCGTCCTCCACGACCCCTCCTCCCCGGAGGAGTGGGAGGGCGATTTCCGGATCGTCTCCTATGTCCGGGCCGAACTCGAGCACGAGCTGGGCCCCGAGCCCATGCTGGGCGCCGTCGCCTGGTCCTGGCTCACCGACGCGCTCGAGACGCACGGCTGCGCAATCCGCGCCGCCGGCGGCACCACGACCAAGGTGCTCTCCGAGAGCTTCGGCACCCTCGCGGACCGTCCCTCGACGATCGACCTCGAGCTCCGGGCCTCCTGGACGCCGGTGCTGGCCGAACCCGAGGACGTGGCAGGCCACTTCGACGCCTGGATCGACCTCCTCACCACCGTGGCGGGGCTGCCGCCCCTGCCTGCGGGAGTGACGGCGCTGCCCGGCCGCCGGCGCTGAGCGCTCCGCACAGGGGTGCGGCCCGCGCGCGGCGGCACGAGCGCCCCGCCATGAGACACTTCTGCTGATGAGTGCGAACGACGTCAGCCCCGATCTGCCCCTGCTCAGCGAGCCCGCCGAGGGCCTGCCCGAGGTCGCGTCCACCCCGGACGCCCTGCGCGCCGCCGTCACCCGGCTGGAGGCCGGCAACGGCTCGGTCGCCGTCGACGCCGAGCGCGCCTCGGGCTTCCGCTACGGGCAGCGGGCCTTCCTCGTGCAGCTGCGGAGGGCCGGTGCCGGCACCGTGCTCGTCGATCCCGAGCCGTTCTCCTCGCTGGCGATCCTCGACGAGGCGCTGCGGGGCACCGAGTGGGTGCTGCACGCCGCGACACAGGACCTCCCCTGCCTCTCCGACCTCGACATGCGCCCCGATGCGCTCTTCGACACGGAGCTGGCCGCGCGCCTGCTCGGCTACGAGCGCTTCGGGCTGGCAGCCGTCGTGGGCGAGACGATGGGCGTGCGCCTGGCCAAGGAGCATTCTGCCGTCGACTGGTCGACGAGGCCGCTGCCGGAGGCCTGGCTGAGCTACGCCGCGCTCGACGTCGAGATCCTCCTCGAGGTCGCGGACGTCCTCGACGCCCAGCTCCACGCGCGCGGCCTGGCCGAGTACGCACAGCAGGAGTTCGAACATCTGCTGGAGTTCGCCCCGCCCGTGCGCGAGGAGCCGTGGAGGCGCATGCACGGGCTCGGCTCCCTGCGCACTCCGCGCCAGCTCGCCCGGGCGCGCGAGGTGTGGCTCGCCCGCGACGCACTCGGCCGGGCCGAGGACAGGGCCCCTTCCCTCCTCCTGCGCGATCGCGAGATCGCCGCGCTCGCCGCCGCCCGCATCCGCACCGCCGACGACGTCTTCCGCGCCGTCGGCACGGGCAGGCTCACCCGGAAGGACGCGCGGCGCTGGTGCGAGGCCCTCAGGCGCGCGGACTCGCTGCCGGACGACGAGCTGCCTGCGCGACGGCCGGCCGGGGAGCGGAGCGGACCGCGTGTGGACCGCACACTCGTGCGTGACCGCACGGGGGCGCTGCGGGAGGCGATGCGCAGTCTCGCCGATGACACCGGCATCCCGCACGATCTCCTCCTCCAGCCCGCCCTCGTCAAGGCCCTGGCGGCGCGGCCGGATCTCGCACCCGGAGGTCGGCTGCCGGGCGGATCCCAGAGCAGCGCCGAGCTGTCCGCGGCGGTGGAGGCGTTCCTCCGCGGCGAGGGCGCCCGCGACTGGCAGCTCTCGCTCAGCGTGCCCGTGCTGGTTCGCGCCCTGGAGCGGATGCCCCGGGACTGAAGCTCGGCTCCTCCGGCCGTGCGGCGGGGCCCGTCAGAGCTGTGGGGCTCAGCAGCGCTGTGGGACTCAGCCGCACTTCGGGAGGCGGGTGAGGATCTGCGCGGCCATCGCCTCGGCCTCGAGGCCGGCGGCCGCGAGCACCTCCTCGCGCGTGCCCTGGGGCAGGAAGTCATCGGGCACCCCGAGCTCCACGACGCCCACGGGGGAATCGTCCGCACGCAGCTCCTGCCGCAGGCGCGAGCCCACACCGCCGGTGCGCAGCCCGTCCTCGATGACGGCGGCGAGCCGGTGCTCCTGCGCCATCCGCTGCACGGATTCGGGCACCGGCAGCGCCCAGCGGGGGTCCACGACGGTCGCGCCCACGCCGGCGGCCGCCAGGTGCTCGCGGACGGCCAGCGCCCTGTCCGCCAGCGCGCCCACGCTCACGAGGAGGACCTCGGCGTCGAGCCCCTCAGGCACCTCGGCGAGCACATCGGCGCCGTCGTCGGTCCGGGAGACCGCGGGGATCTCCGTGCCGACGGTCCCCCGGCTGAAGCGCACGACGGTGGGTGCGTCCTCGACCGCGACGGCCTCCTCGAGCTCCTCGACGAGCCGGTCGGCGTCCCGGGGCGCGGCCAGGCGCAGGCCCGGCACGATCTGGAGCAGCGCCATGTCCCAGATGCCGTGATGGCTCGCGCCGTCGGGTCCCGTCACGCCGGCGCGGTCGAGCACGAAGGTCACGCCCTGACGGTGGAGGGCGACGTCCATGAGCAGCTGGTCGAAGGCCCGGTTCATGAAGGTCGCGTACAGGCACACGACGGGGTGGAGTCCGCCGTAGGAGAGGCCCGCGGCGGAGGCGACTGCGTGCTGCTCCGCGATGCCGACATCGAAGACGCGGTCCGGATGCTCGGCCTGGAAGCGGGCCAGCCCCACCGGCTGCAGCATGGCCGCGGTGATCGCGACGATGTCCTCCCGCCGCGCGCCGATCTCCGCGATGGCGTCGCCGAACACCGAGGTCCACGACCTGCCGCTGCTGGGGGCCGCCTCCCCCGTGACGGGATCGATGACGCCGACGGCGTGGAACTGATCGGCCTCATCGGCGACCGCCGGACCGTAGCCGTACCCCTTCTGGGTGAGCGCATGGACGATGACAGGGCCCTGCTCGTAGTCCTTGGCCAGCGTGAGCGCGCGCTCCATCGCCTCGAGGTCGTGGCCGTCGACGGGTCCGATGTACTTGAGCCCCAGGTCGTCGAACACGCCCGTCCGCGAGTCCGAGGCCATGTCCTTGAGCCCGCGCTTCATCCCGCGCAACGCCGTGTAGGCCGCGCGCCCCGGCGCACCCGCCTCCTGCAGGCGCTCCTTGCCCCAGCTCAGCAGGTTCTCGTAGCTGTTGGAGGCGCGCATCGAGTCGAGGTGCGCGGCCAGTCCGCCCACGGTGGGGGAATAGGAGCGCCCGTTGTCGTTGATGACGATGATGAGCTTGCGCGCCGGCCGGGAGTCGTCGGCTGCGATGGTGTTGAGCGCCTCCCAGGCGACACCGCCCGTCAGCGCGCCGTCGCCGATGACCGCGACCACCCAGCGGTCGTCCTCGCCCCTGAGCTGGTGGGCCTTCGCGATCCCGTCGGCCCAGGACAGCGAGGTCGAGGCGTGGGAGTTCTCGACGACGTCGTGCTCGCTCTCGGCCCGCGAGGGGTAGCCGGAGAGGCCGCCGGACCTGCGGAGCGTGCCGAAATCGCCGGCCCTGCCCGTCACGTACTTGTGGACGTAGGCCTGATGGCCCACGTCGAAGAGGAGCGTGTCGTGCGGGCTGTCGAAGATCCGGTGCAGGGCGAAGGTGAGCTCGACGACGCCCAGATTGGGGCCGAGGTGCCCTCCGGTCCGCGACACCGTCGCCACCAGGTCCTCGCGCAGCTCCTTCGCGTAGACCTCGCACTCGGCGAGCGTCAGACGGCGGAGGTCGGCGGGAGAGGTGACGGACTCCACGAAGCTCATGCGGCGGACACTCCTGATCGGCGGAACGACGACAGTCCATCCTATCCTTGGACGCAGGTGCGTGCGTTCCCGCACACCCGACCCCGACGAGAGCCGAGGCCGCCATGCCCACCCGCCCCTTCTCCCGCACGGCGGCGCGTGCGGCCGTGGTCTCCGCGGCGCTCGCGCTCCTGTGCCTGCTCGCCGCAGCAGCGCTCCTCATCGCCGCGCAGCCCCGGCAGACGCCCGTCGACGTCGAGGTGATCGACGGAGCCGGGGTCCTCGACCCCGTCCTCGTCGCCGAGGACGTCTCCGCGCTCCGCTTCCACGCGCCGGTGCGCGTGGTCGTGTGGACGCGCGAGGGCGAGTACGCGGACAACATCAACGAGGAGACGCTCGGGTTCGCGCGTGCGCACCCGGAGCTCGAGCTGCTGTCACCCGACGGCCGCTACTTCTCCGACGGGCTCCTGCTGCTGACGGTCTCGGTCGAGGAGAACGAGCGGTACGGCTCCGGCCAGGTCGGCACCTACTTCGGCGAGAACGTCAAGGTCGAGCCGACCTCCGCCCAGCAGGCTCTGCAGGAGCACGGCTACGCCGACTTCCAGGCGCGGGACTGGGCGGCCGGCACGGCCGCCGTCGCCGAGGCCGCCGCGGGCGAGATGGCGCGCCCGGCCTGGACCCGGCCGGCCGTCACCCTGGGCCTCCCGGCGGCACTCGCACTCGCACTGCTGCTCAACGCAGGGGGCGTCCTGTACCAGCGCCGGCGCTTCGAGGCGCTGTGCGCGGAGTTCGATGCGAATACCGCGGACGTGCACGCGCGCGTCACGGCCGCGGAGCTCGTGCTCGACCACGGGATGGGCTCGCGCATCCGGCAGACGGCCGGCGCCGTGCTCCGCGAGTACGATGACACGCTCACGCTGCGGGAGCAGTTCGATGCGCGCCGGATCTGGACCGTCACTGCGGCGAACCCCGCGCTCTGGAGCGGACTGCGACGGTTCGCCGAGAACACCGAAGACATCGCGGACGCCTCGGCGATGCTCGACCGGGCCACCACCCTGTACCACCGGGAGGAGACCTGGGAGACGGTCTGGGAGCAGGAGATCGGGGAGACGCGCGAGCAGCTGGAGGCAGCCCTCAAGGACCAGACCATCCGCCGCGCGGCGGGCTCCGATGCAGCACGGCGCCTCACGGAGTTCGCCCGGGCAGGCCTTGTGCGGCTCGAGGAGGTGCGCCTGCGCGGGCTGCGCGGCTCCGGTGAGAACATCGTCGAGTGCCTCGACGAGATCGCGGAGATCCGCCGGGAGCTCACGGAGCAGATGCGTCGGATCGAGAGCGCCGCTCTGGCCGGGTCCGCGGCGCAGACGAGACATGTCGAGCGCGCGATCGCGAAGGAGCGACGCGCCCGCAGCCGGTCGTTCCGGTCCGTGACCGGCTACTACGACCGCAGCGTCTTCTACTCCCCGCGCACGTTCGCGCTCGGCTACGTGGCCGGTGTGGCCAACCACCGCAGGGCCGAGCAGGCCAAGGCCCGCGCACGCTCCTCGAACTCCGGCTCCACCCGCGGCTTCGGCTCCAGCGGCGGCGGCTTCCGCGGATCGGGCAGCTCCTCGCGGTTCTGAGCTTTCGCGCAGTACGCACGAAAGCTCAGAACCAGCACGCAATCGCGCGCCGCGTCCGAGGATTCGCGGATGAGCACGACAGCGGGCCCCGGTCTCCTCGGAGGAGACCGGGGCCCGCCGCACCTGAGGCGGTGCCGGCTCAGCTCGTGGCGAGCTGCCGCAGCACGTACTGCAGGATGCCGCCGTTGCGGTAGTAGTCCGCCTCACCGGGGGTGTCGATGCGCACGACGCCGTCGAACGCCACCACGGTGCCGTCCTCCTTGGTCGCGGTGACCTTGACGGTGGACGGGGTGGTGCCCTCGTTGAGCTGCTCCACGCCGGTGATCGAGAAGGTCTCGGTGCCGTCGAGCCCCAGCGACTCCGCGGACTCGCCGGCGGGGAACTGCAGCGGCAGCACGCCCATGCCGATGAGGTTGGAGCGGTGGATGCGCTCGAAGCTCTCCGCGATGACCGCGGCAACGCCCAGGAGCTTGGTGCCCTTGGCGGCCCAGTCGCGCGAGGAGCCGGAGCCGTACTCCTTGCCGCCCAGGACGACGAGCGGGATGCCCGCGGCCTGGTAGTTCTGCGAGGCGTCGTAGATCGTGGTCTGCGGCGCACCCTCCTGCGTGAAGTCGCGGGTGAAGCCGCCCTGCACGCCGTCGAGCAGCTGGTTCTGCAGACGGATGTTGGCGAACGTGCCGCGGATCATCACCTCGTGGTTGCCGCGACGGGAACCGTAGGAGTTGAAGTCCTTGCGCTCCACGCCGTTCTCCACGAGGTACCGGCCGGCCGGGGTGTCGGCCTTGAAGGAGCCCGCGGGCGAGATGTGGTCCGTCGTGACCGAATCGCCCAGCTTCGCGAGCACACGCGCACCGGAGATGTCCTGCACCGGCGAGGTCTCGAGCGTCATGCCCTCGAAGTACGGGGGCTTGCGCACGTAGGTCGACTTCTCGTCCCACTCGAAGACGTTGCCGGTGGGCGTGTCGATCTGCTGCCAGCGCTCGTCGCCGTCGAAGATCGAGCCGTACTCGCCGGTGAACATGTCCGTGTCGATCGAGGAGTCGATGAGGGCCTCGACCTCCTCGGGCGTGGGCCACACGTCCTTGAGGTACACGTCGCTGCCGTCCTGGTCCTGGCCCAGCGGCTGGCCCTCGAAGTCGAAGTCCATCGTGCCGGCCAGCGCGTAGGCGATCACGAGCGGCGGGGAGGCGAGGTAGTTCATCTTCACATCGGGGCTGATGCGCCCCTCGAAGTTGCGGTTGCCGGAGAGCACCGCGGTGACGGAGAGGTCGTTGTCCTGGATGGACTGCGAGATCTCGTCCTCGAGCGGACCGGAGTTGCCGATGCAGGTGGCGCAGCCGTAGCCCACGATGAAGAAGTTGAGCGCCTCGAGGTCCGGGATGAGGCCGGCCTTCTCGTAGTACTCGGTGACGACGCGGGAGCCGGGGGCGATCGAGGTCTTGACCCACGGCTTCGAGGTCAGGCCCTTCTCGCGCGCCTTCCGGGCCAGGAGGCCCGCGGCCATCATGACCGACGGGTTCGAGGTGTTGGTGCAGGACGTGATCGAGGCGATCGCCACCGCGCCGTTGGCCAGCTCGAACTCGCGGCCGTCGGGCATCGAGACGGGAGCGGACTTCTGCTCCTCGCCCGGCTGGGCGTAGTTGTGGATGTCCTTGGCGAACTGCGACTTGGCGTCGGAGAGCTCGATGCGGTCCTGCGGGCGCTTGGGGCCGGAGATCGACGGCACGACGGTGGAGAGGTCGAGCTCGAGATACTCGGAGTACTCGACCTCCTCCTCCGGGTTGTGCCAGAGGCCCTGCTCCTTGGCGTAGGTCTCGACGAGGTCGATCTGCTCCTGGCTGCGCCCGGTGAGGCGGAGGTAGTCGAGCGTGACGTCGTCGATCGGGAAGATCGCGGCGGTCGAGCCGAACTCGGGGCTCATGTTGCCGATCGTGGCGCGGTTGGCCAGCGGCACCGAGCCCACGCCCTTGCCGTAGAACTCCACGAACTTGCCCACGACGCCGTGCTGGCGGAGCATGTCCGTGATCGTGAGGACGACGTCCGTGGCGGTGACCCCGGAGGGGATCTCGCCGGTGAGCTTGAAGCCCACGACGCGGGGGATGAGCATGGAGACCGGCTGGCCGAGCATCGCGGCCTCGGCCTCGATGCCGCCCACGCCCCAGCCCAGGACGCCCAGGCCGTTGACCATCGTGGTGTGGGAGTCGGTGCCCACGAGCGTGTCCGGGTAGGCGCGGGTGACGCCGTCGACCTCGCGCGGCATGACGACGCGCGCCAGGTACTCGATGTTGACCTGGTGGACGATGCCCATGCCCGGGGGCACGACCTTGAAGTCGTCGAACGCGGTCTGGCCCCAGCGGAGGAACTGGTAGCGCTCACCGTTGCGCTGGTACTCGATGTCCATGTTGCGCTCGATGGCATTGGCGTTGCCGAACGAGTCGATCTGCACGGAGTGGTCGATGACGAGCTCGGCGGGGGCCAGCGGGTTGACCTTGTCCGGGTCGCCGCCGAGGTCCTTGACGGCCTCGCGCATCGTCGCGAGGTCCACGATGCAGGGGACGCCGGTGAAGTCCTGCATGACCACGCGCGCAGGGGTGAACTGGATCTCGTGGCTCGGCTCGGCCTTGGCGTCCCAGTTCGCCAGCGTGCGGATGTGGTCCGCGGTGATGTTCGCGCCGTCCTCCGTGCGGAGGAGGTTCTCGAGGAGCACCTTGAGGCTGTAGGGCAGCTTCTCAGAGCCTTCGACCTGGTTCAGGCGGAAGATCTCGTAGCTCTTGCCGTTGACCTCAAGCGCGCTCTTCGACTTGAAACTGTCGACGTTGCTCAACGTGTTTCTCCTCTTCGTGCTGCTCGCGACACTCCGGGGAACCCGCGCGCCATTTAGGCAACGCGAATGTTCCGTAAAGTATCTTGATGTCAAGATAAATCCTATCACGCACGTTCCCCGGCCCCCAGCGGCGGAGCACCCGCCTCGCGCCGGGCAGCACCGGACTCACCGCCGGAAGAGGGAGACGAGCTCGAGGTGGCCGGTGAGCGGGAACAGATCGTGCCCCACCGCGGAGACGAGCTCGAAGCCGCCGCCGCGCAGTCCCGCGGCATCGCGTGCGAAGGTCGCCGGATCGCAGGACACATAGACGAGCGTCTCCACCGCCGAGGCCGTCAGCGCCGCGACGACCTCCGCGCCCGCACCCGCCCGCGGCGGGTCGAGCACGGCCGCCCGGGCCGCGGGCATCTCGCCGAGGCGCTCGACCCTCCCGGTCCGGAACTCCGCGTCGAGGCCGCGGGCGTTCTCCCGCGCGCGCTCGATCGCCTCGGCCGAGCCCTCCACGCCCAGCACGCGGTGTCCGTCCTCGGCCAGCGCGATGCCGAGCAGACCCGCCCCGCAGTAGAGGTCGAGGACGGTGTCGTCGGAGGCGAGGGCCTCCGCGTCCAGCAGTGTCCGCACGCTGCCTGCGAGCACGCCCGCAGCATCGCGGTGGACCTGCCAGAAGCCTGCGCCGGACACCCGCAGCGGGCGGCCGAGCCCCGGCACCCGCTCCGTCACGAGACCGGAGCCGGACACGAGGTCGACGCCGCCCGCCGAGGCGCCGCCCCGGTTGCGCCCACCGCTCCGGTTGCGTCCGCCGCCCCGCCTGCGCGCCGCGCCTCTGCCCGCGCGCGCCGGGCCGGCAGGTGCCTCCTCGGCGAGGACGCTCCACTCCCCCGCCCAGTCCGCGCTCATGCCCGCGACCCGCGCGGCATGGGCTCCGGCCTCGGGACCGCGGAGGACGACGGCCCCGCTGAGCCCGTCCGCGGCGCAGGCGATCTCGAGGCGACGCAGCCCGGGGAAGCGCTCCTGCGCGAGGCCGAGCCCGCTGATCTCGCCGACGGCCAGCGGCACCACGTCCCGCTGCAGCGGGATCACGGCATGGCTGCCGGCGGCGTACATGCCCGCACGGCCCTCGGCGTCGACCGCGAGCTGGACGCGGGTGCGCCAGCGGGTGGCCGCATCAGCTGGCTCGTGCTCCTCCGACCCGGGCAGCGGAACCTCACCGGCCGCCTCGGACGGCGCCGGCAGCACGCGGAACCCCGCGGCGGCGGGATCGATGCCTCCCAGGCGGCTGAGCTGCGCGGACGCGGCCTCCGCCTTGAGCGTGCGGGAGTGCGCGAGGGTGGTGTGCGCGAACTCGACGCCGCCGGCGCCCGGCGCGCCCAGCTCCGCCCGGCGGTCGGGCACCCGGTGCGCGCTGGCCTCGAGCACCTCGACGACCTCGGCGCGCAGGAGCTTCGCCGAGGCCTTCGTCACGCGTGCCGTGACCTCCTCCCCCGGCAGCGCACCGGAGAGGAACACGGGCCGTCCGTCATGGTGGGCGAGCGTCTCTCCGCCGGCCGCGGGGCGGAGCGCGCGGACTGTGATCAGCGAGTCCACGGCCCGGGCCTCCGCCTCAGGACGGACCTCCGTCGCAGGAGCCTCCCGCCCTCCGGCGGCTGCGTGCTCCCCGCCCGGCCGCGTTTCCGGTGCCGCACGGAGATCAGCGGACCTCGGCGATCTCGGGACCCCGTTCGAAGGGGTTGGGATCCTCATCGTCCTGCGCCCCGCCCCGGAGCGCGGTTCCCACCGACGCGCCTTCGGCCGGGGCGTCCTCGCCAGCAGCCGCGGCCTGCGGGGCCGTGAGCGCGATGAGCTCGCGCGGCGGCATCGCCGCATCGCCCCGGCGCACGACAGCGCCGCGGAGCAGATCGACGAGCGCTGCCCGCTCCTCGGCCTTCGTCACGGCGGTGCCGGAGAAGACGGCGCGGAGGAACCAGCGCGGACCGTCGATGCCCGCGAAACGCGTCACCCGCACGCCCGTCCGCCCGTCCTTGGTGCGGGCCGGCACCTGCGAGACGAGCTCGTGTCCGAGGTCCGTGTAGAGCTCATCGGCCTTGCCGCTGCGCTTGCGGACGCTCTCGGCGATCTCCGAGCGCACCGAGCGCCACAGGCCCTCGCCCCGCGGGGCGGCGAAGACCTGCAGCTGCATCGCGGCCCGCCCGTTGACGAGCGTGACGGCGAGGATGCGGTCGGTGCGGTCCTCCGTCTCGAGCCGGACCTGCATGCCGTCGATGACGGGGACGGCGAGGGCGCCGAGGTCGAGGCGATGGCGGTCCGAGGCCTCCTCATCGGCGTCGAAGGGACCGTTCTCGCTGCGGTCGCGGGGCCCCTCCTTGGGATCGGGCCGCCACTCCTCGTCACCGTCCGGCTCCGCGTCACCGGGAGAATCCGCAGGCTCTGCGGCCTCCGCACCGGTCTGCGCCGGAGCGGCGTCCGCCTCCTCGGCCGGGCGGCCCGGCTCAGCGGCGGAGGAAGACTTCCGGAAGATATCGAGCAGTCCCATACATCCTTCTTTCGCGACGGTCAGGAACCGAGTCTAGTGCCCTGCGCGCCCTCGGCGTCCGGCGAGCCCGCGAATCCGCCCGTGGAGCCGAAGCCGCCGGTGCCGCGCACCGTCTCGTCGAGGCTCTCCACGACGGTGAACTCCGCGCGCTCGACGCGCTGGACGACGAGCTGGGCGATCCGGTCGCCCTTCGCGATGCGGTGGGTGCGCTCGGGATCGAGGTTGACGAGCGCCACCTTCACCTCGCCCCGATAGCCGGCGTCGATGGTGCCGGGGGCGTTCGCCACCGTGATCCCGTGCTTCGTCGCCAGCCCCGAGCGCGGATGCACGAACCCCGCGCATCCGGCCGGCAGCGCGATCGCGACCCCGGTGGAGACGGCGCGGCGGGCGAAGGGCTCGAGCACCACGTCCTCGGCGGCCCGGAGATCGGCACCGGCGTCATCGGCATGCGCGTAGGCGGGCACGGCCGCGGAGGGGTCGAGCAGCCGAAGGGGGACGCGAGGGGACGGCTGGGGCTGGACCTGCGGGAGGTTCTCGGTCACGGTGTGCTCCTGAGCGGGGGCGGGCGGGCACGGACACTCTAGCGCGGCCGGTATGGGATCATGGGAGCATGAGTTCGACCACCGCGGTGCTGTTCAGCGAGAGGCTCCATCCCAGTGCGGGCTGGTCCATCGGGGCGTTCCTCCTCTCCGCCATGACCTCCCTCCTCCTCATCCCCATCAGCCCATGGGCCGGGGTGGGCCTCGCCCTCCTCGTGATGCTCGCGGTGCTCGCCGGCCTCGTACGGGCCTCGGCGCGCGTGGTCGTCACGGCGGACACCTTCGTCGCCGGCGGCGCGGCGATCGAGCGGCGCTTCATCACGGGGGCCCAGGGCTTCGACGCGGCGGGCTCCTTCGCCCAGCGCGGCAGGGAACTCGATGTGCGCGCCTTCCTCATGCTGCGCCCGTGGGTGAGGACGGTGGTGCGGGTGGACATCGCAGACCCCGCCGATCCGACCCCGTACTGGCTCGTCTCCACCCGGCGCCCCCGCGAGCTCGCCGCGGCCCTGAACTCCTGAGGCCGCGCTCGCCCGCGGCGGGGCGCGGATGACGCCCCCGCCCCGCATGCAGGAGGCCCCGAACCCACCCGGGTTCGGGGCCCTATGCGGTCCGAGCCGCTCTGCTCAGCCTCAGTGCTCAGCGGATCGCTGCGCTCAGCCTGCGCAGTCGGTGCAGATCATCTCCTCGGCATCCGCCAGCTGGGACCGGTGCCGCACCAGGAAGCACTCCATGCAGGTGAACTCGTCGTTCTGCTTGGGCAGCACGCGGACGGAGAGCTCTTCGTTGGACAGATCGGCACCGGGGAGCTCGAAACCCTCCGCGGCCACCGCCTCGTCCTCGTCGACCTGGCTCGCCATCTGCTGGTTTCGCTGCGCCTTGAGCTCCTCGATGGAGTCGCTCCGGAGCTCCTCGTCCTGCTTCTTCGGCGCATCGTAGTCGGTTGCCATCTGGCGTGATCACACTCCGCTGATCTGTGGTCGTCAGGACTGGGGTGGAGGCCTTCGTCCGCTGTGTCCCCTGCATTTTGCACGTACACTGCCCCTCGCGCAACACGGATCGGGCATCCGGTTCTGTGATTCGCCTCCGATTACCCTCAGAGGCGGCCCCTCAGTTTCCGCAGGGGATTCGCAGATGGGAGAATCGACGGGCGGCGAACCGGCCGCACACGAGGAATCGACAGCGGAACGGGGAGGGACAGTGAGCAGATTCAGGGAAGAGCTCGACGGCAGAATCGCGGGGCTCCGGCAGCGGCTCGCAGATGCCCGCGCCCAGCAGGACGAGCTGAGGGAGTCCGAGCTCCTCACCGACCTCGAGACCCTCATCGACATCGCGGATCGCAGCGATGTCGACACGACGCAGATGGAGGCCGTCCTGGCCGCGGAGACGGGCGCCCTGCCCGTCATTCCGGACCTCACCGCGGACGACGCGCCCACCGGCCTCGCAGAGGAGCCCGAGGCCTTCACGGCCACGGACTGACGCCGACCGGCGGGCTCAGACCCGCTCGGGCTCCGGCCACACGGGATGCGTGGGGCGCTCGACGGAGCCCAGACAGCAGTCCACCGCGCACGCGCCCGTTCCCGGACGCAGCGGCCCCTCCGACGTCACGGCAGGCGCCTCGACGGCCTCCCCCCGGACCTCGGCGGCGCGTTCGAGCGCGAGATCGACGAGGCCCGCGACGAAGGGCGCACGGGTCCCGACCGTCCCGGCGCGGACGAATCCCATCCCCAGCCGCTCAGCCGTCCGGCGCGCCTCGGTGTCGAGGTCGAAGGCGACCTCCATATGGTCGGAGACGAAGCCGATCGGCACGAGCACCACCGCGTCCACGCCCTCGGCGGCGAGCTCCTCCATCCGGTCGTTGACGTCCGGCTCCGACCAGGGCACGTGCGGAGCGCCGGAGCGCGAGCAGAAGACCAGCTCGGAGGGGAGCACGTCCTGCTCCCCGAGTTCGCCCGCGATCCACTCGATGAGCGCACGGTGCTGCGCCTCATAGCCGATCGTGCGGGCCTCGGACGCCTTCTGCATGGCGGCGGGGATCGAATGGGTGACGTAGAGGACGCGCTGCGTCCCGGCATCGAGCCCTCCGGTCAGCCGCGCGAGCTCTGCGAGCCCGTCCCGCACGCATCCGAGCTCCGCCTCGGCGAAGCCGGGATGGTTGTAGTACTGGCGGATCTTGTCCACGCGCAGCTCCAGCCCCTCCTCCCGCAGCGCGGCGACGGAGCCCGCGAAGTCCTCGCGGTACTGGCGGCACGAGGAATAGCTCGAGTACGCGGACGTGTCGATCGCGAGGACCCGGCCGCTGCCGCCGCGCCCGGCGAGCAGGTCGCGGGCGACATCCGTGAGGTAGGGGGCCCAGTTCCGGTTGCCCCACAGCACCGGCGTCTCGATCCCCCGGCGCTCGAGCTCCGCGCGCAGGGCTGCGAGGAGCGCTCGGTTCTGATCGTTGATGGGCGATCTGCCGCCGAACCCGTAGTAGTGCTCCCCCACCTCGACGAGGCGCTCGTCGGGGATGCCGCGGCCGGCCGTCACGTTCTTGAGGAACGGGAGGACGTCCTCCTCCCGTTCCGGTCCGCCGAAGGACATGAGCAGGAGGGCGTCGAAGGGTGCAAGCTCTGAAGTCACGCAGACCAGGGTATCCGCACTCCCCCGCCGGATGCCGCCCGCCTCCCGGGGCACAGGAGGACCGGTCGCATTCTGCGGGCGCATTCTTCAGCGACTCGCCAGCCGATGTGCGCCGCTGGCGCGGTCCGACGTGACACGATCATGCGAGAAGACTCTCGAGGAGGAATCCTGATGACCGAGCTGAGCCTGCGCGGCGTGGACGAGGACGAGTCGGTGCTCGTCCTCGAGGATCCCGCGGGAGGCGAGCACCGGCTGCCCGTCGACGACTCCCTCATCGCAGCCGTGCGCGGCGCGCACCGGCGGCGGGCGGCGAGCGGCGGACCCGGGGAGCCGCTGCGCCCGCGCGACATCCAGGCCATGATCCGCCAGGGCATGACCGCGGAGGAGATCGCGGAGGAGACCGGCACCGAACTCGCGCACATCCGCGTCTACGAGGGCCCCGTGCTCGCCGAGCGCGAGCACATCGCCCACCAGGCACGCCGCGTGCTCATCCGCCCCGAGACCGATGCCGCCTCCCCCACCCCACTCGCCGAACTCGCCCTGGAGCGGCTCAGGCTCCGCGAGGTCGATCCCGAGACGATGGCCTGGGACGCGTGGCGCCGCGCCGACGGCGCCTGGCAGGTGGAGCTGCGCTTCGAGGCCGGCGCGCGGCTGCGCACCGCCGGCTGGTCGTACTCCCGCGGCTCGGTCCACGCCCTCGACGACGAGGCCCGCTGGCTCTCCGACGCCGGCCCCACGGACTCCGGCCCCATCCCCGGATACG
Organism: Brevibacterium album DSM 18261; assembly: GCF_000426445.1. Lineage (GTDB taxonomy): Bacteria > Actinomycetota > Actinomycetes > Actinomycetales > Brevibacteriaceae > Brevibacterium > Brevibacterium album. The sequence goes on from NZ_AUFJ01000010.1 coordinate 165,619, forward strand.
GCTCCGGGGAGGAGCGGAGGCAGCGCGCCGCCGAGGCAGTGCCCGCCCCCGCCCTGCGCGACCACCAGACGGAGACCGGCCGCATCCTCGAGAGCCTGCGCCGGCGCCGGGGCGTGACGTCCTCCCAGCACACGAGCGAGATCCCCCTCGGCTCCGGCGAGCCGGGCACGGACGGACCGTCCGGCGACCGCACCGAGTCCTCGCTGCCGGCCGCCGGCGGCCTGCGGCTCGTGGGCGACGACCGCGACCAGTCGATCGACGGCGCCCACTCCGCACCGAGCGCTCCCGCCGAGGCCCGTGATGCGGGCATCGTCGCGGTCCCGGCGCCCGAGGGCGGCCCCGAGCGGACTCCGGCCGAGAGGCACCCGGACCAGCACACCGAGCCCATCGGCACCCCGGACTTCGACGATCCGGAGTTCGCCGGGACGCTCCCCCCGGCTCCGGCTCCCGGCCCTGCGGTGAACGGCGCCCCGGAGGACGAGGGCGCGGAGGATCCCGGACCGGGCGCCGACCACCCCGTCCTCCTCCGCGGGCTCGGCCCCGAGGCGGACGGGGCTGGCGAGGCGGACGGCACGGACGCAGGAGCGCCCCTCCCCGATCCCTCCCCTGCGGAGGAGCCCGCCCCCGACGACGGATCTGCGCAGCGGCCCGCGGACGGCGGCGGACGCCGGAAGGGCCGCTCCTCGGTGCCCAGCTGGGACGAGATCATGTTCGGCGGGCGCCGGAAGGACTGAGCTCCGCCGCGCAGGCACCGCCGCACGGGCACAGGCTCACAGGCGCACCCGGACGTCGCCCTCCCGCACGAGCGCTTCGTCGTGCGTGACGAGCACGGTGCAGGACGTCGCGAGCGCTGCGTCGAGGTCGTCCATGACGGCACGCGCGGTGGGCGGGTCGAGATGGGCGGTCGGTTCGTCGAGGATCACGACCTCGGCCCCGACGAGCAGCGTGCGCGCCACCGCGAGCCGCTGGCGCTGCCCGCCCGAGAGGTGCGCGCCCCCGGCGCCCACACGGGCGTCGAGGCCCGCCTCCTCGAGCAGCCGGCCCAGCCCCGCCCGCCGCAGCGCGCTCGCCAGCTCCTCCTCCGTGGGAGCGTCCTCCCGGTCCCGGGCGATGAGGAGATTGCCCCGCAGCGTCGAATCGAAGACGTGCGCCTCCTGCGGGCACCACGCGATGCGCGCGGCGAGGTCCTCCGGCCGCAGCGAAGCGGCATCGGCCCCGTTGACCTCGACTCTGCCCGCGGAGGGGTCGAGGAACCTCATGAGGGCGCTCACCAGGGTGGTCTTCCCGGAGCCCGAGGGCCCCGTCACCGCTGTCCGCCCCGGCACGGGGAACCGCGCCGTGAGTCCTGAGAACACGGGGGCCGAGGCGCCCGGCCAGGTCGCCGAGAGGTCCTCGACCGCGAGACTCTCGATCCGTGCGGGGCCGACCGCTCCTGAGGCGCCCATGCCCTCGAGTCCGGTGCCGGCGAGGTCGCCGTCGTCGAGACCGGCGAGGACGCAGCGCAGCGCGGGCCACTGCTGCACGGCTCGGAGTGAGTCCAGCAGGGCGTCCACGAGGCCCATGGGCAGGAGCACCGCCACGGCCAGCAGCTCGCCGCTGAGCTCACCCGCCGCGACTGCCGGTGCGAGCACGCCCACCATGACGGCCGAGGCCGCGATCATGGCAGCCGTCGCGAGCGCTTCCCCCGCACCGCGGGCGGCGAGCGATCTCCGCTCATGGTCGGACGCCCGCGCATCCGCCCGGGCGAACCCCTCGGCTGCCGCGCGCCACGACCCGTCCGGCAGCAGGTCCTCCCGGGCGCCGAGCAGTGCGGTGACCCGTGCGAGCACGTCCGCGCGCGCAGGGACCCGGGCGGCAGAGGCCCGCCGGTCGGCGAGCAGAACCACCGCCGAGGCCGGCCCGAGCGCCGTCAGCACGGCGGTCAGCGCGACCCAGCCGGCGGCCTCGTGAACGGCGAAGAGCGCCCACACCGCGGCGGCGGAGACGAGGACCGCGATGAGCGGCGGCATGACGACGCGGGGCACGAGATCGCGCACATCGTCGACGTCCGCGATGAGCGAGCGCAGCGCCCCCTCCCCTCGGGAGACCCGACGGTCGGCCGTGCCGCGGCGGGCGAGCCCCAGCCACAGGCGGACCCGCAGGCGGGTGAGCGCGGTCAGGACGGCGTCGTGGAGCCAGAGGCGCTGGACGTAGGCGAGCACTGCCCGTGAGAGCCCGAAGAACCGCACCCCGACGATCGCGACCAGGAGGTACATGATGGGCGGCTGTGCCGAGGCGCGCACGATGAGCCAGGCGGAGACCCCCGTGAGCGCAGCTCCCGCGGCCACGGAGGCCGCACCGGCGAGCAGCGCGAGCAGGAACCGGGGCGCGAAGGGGTTGACGGCGCGCACGAGCCTCCGCAGGACGGCCGGGAGGCGGACCGCCGGGGCGGTGCGCTCAGTTCGCATGGGAGGCGCCGCTGCGGCCGTCCCGGAGGAGACCCCGGCGGGCGGAGGCGTCTCGGCCGGAGGAGCCCCGGCCGCCGGCACTCCCCCGGCCCTGCGGGGAACCGCGGCCGCAGTGCGCAGCCGCCCCTCCTCGAGGTGGCCGTGCGCATCGCCGAGGGCCGTGAGGGCCGGGTCGTGCGTCGCCGCGACGACGAGCACGGAGTCGGCCAGCCCGCGGATCCGCTCCCGCACGCGCGCGGCCGTCACGGCATCGAGATGGGCAGTGGGCTCGTCGAGGAGCACGAGTCCGCATCCGGCGAGGACGGACGCACGCACCCGAGCCAGGACGAGCCGCCGCTGCTGGCCCGGGCTCAGCGCCTCGCACGGCATCTCCCGCAGCGCGGCCGCATCCCCCGGCAGCTCCTCGCCGTCGAGGCAGGCGAACTCCAGGCACTCCTCGACGGCCCTCCTGCGCGCACCGGGGTCCTCCCGCAGAGCGGCGGGAAGGCGCAGTGCGATCTCGTCCTCGACCGAGGCCGCGGCGAAGGCGGGCCGCTGGGGTCCGTACGCCGCTGCCCCCGCACTCCCCGCGGGGACGGCCGTCTCGACTGTGCCGGTCACCTCGGTGCCGTCCTCGTTCCGCACGAGCCCGGCGAGGACGCCGAGCAGGGTCGACTTCCCCGCGCCCGAAGCGCCGGTGAGCGCCAGCAGGCCGTGCGCGCCGAGCCTCGCACCGGGACACTGCGCGCCGAGCTCGAGCGAGACCTGACGGAGTACGGGCTCGGCGCGCCCGTCGTACCGGACCCTCAGGTCCGCGACCCGCACGAGGCACCCCTCCGGCGCGGTGACCGGCCCCGGCGCCGCCGGCCGGTCCGCGAGAGCGCGCACGCGGTCGAAGGCGGCGAGCCCGTTCTCCGTCGAGTGGAAGGCCGCGCCCAGGCGGCGCAGCGGCAGATAGCACTCGGGGGCCAGGACGAGGGCGAGCAGGCCGTCCTCGAGCTCCATCGTGCCGTGCACGAGGCGCACGCCCACGAACACCGCGACGACCGCCACGGAGATCGTCGCGATGAGCTCGAGGGCGAGCGCGGAGAGGAATGCGGTGCGCAGGGTCGCGAGCGTCGTGTCCCGATAGCGCCGCGAGACCTCCTGCAGCGCCTTCGTCTGCGCGCCGAGGCGGCCGAGGCCCACGAGCACGGGGACTCCGCGGGCCAGCTCGACGAGGTGCGAGGAGAAGCGGTCGAGAGCGGACTGGGCCTCGCCGATCCGCTCGGCCGTGTGCTGGCCGATGAGGATCATGAACACCGGCACGAGCGGGACGGTGAGGACGATGACGACGGCGCTCACCCAGTCCGCGAGGAGGATGCGTGCGCCCACGAGGAGGGGGACGACCGCGGCGGCGGTGAGCGCGGGCACCACGGCGGTGAAGTAGTCGTCGATCTCGTCGAGCGAGCGGGTGGCGGTGAGTGCGAGCGCCCCGTCCGCGCCCGGCAGATCGCGGCCGGAGCCGGCGAAGAGGCGGAGCGCGAATCGGCGGCGCAGGTGCGTCTTCGCGCCCACGGAGCTGCGCGCGCCCACCGACTGCCCCGCCCACGCGGCGAGCGCCTGGCACACGGCGCCCGCGAGCCCGAGGAACACGGAGGCCCGGACGTCGCGGCCGTCCATCGCCGCGACGATGCCGCCGGCCACGGCCTCGGCGACGAGCACGAGGCCCGCGGCGCGCAGCGCTGCGACGGCGCACGCCGCCCACAGTCCGAACCGGCCCGCGCGCGTGGCGAGCGCCGGCCGCAGCGGTCCCTCCTCCGGGCGGGGGCCGGCCATCAGGAGACGCGGCCGCGGATGGCGACGGGGACCTCGTGCGCCGGCGGGATGTGCTCGACCCGCAGGCGGCGCGCCCAGACGGTGTAGCTCCAGATCTGGTAGGCCAGCACCACGGGGACGCCCACGAGCGCGACCCAGAACATGACGCCCAGGGTGTAGGCCGAGGAGGAGGCGTTGTGGATCGTCAGATCGCTGCCCGCTCCGAGCGTCGAGGGCAGGACCACGGGGAAGACGGCCGCGAAGATCGCGGTGACCCCGGCGGCGAGGAAGACCGACTGCGCGAGGAAGGCGGTCTTCTCCGCGCCCCGGCGCAGGCGCAGCCAGGAGACGGCCGCGGCGAGGCAGGCCACCGCGACGCAGGCCCAGCTCCAGACGGTGCCGGAGGCGGACTGGACGAGGAGCACCCAGGCCACGAGCGGCAGGAGGAGGAGCGGGCCCCAGGTGCTCGCCGCCCGCCGGGCGCGCACGCGGACCGGGCCGTCGGTCTTGAGGCTGAGGTAGAGGAGGCCGTGGAGGAGGCTGAAGCCCACGACGCCGAGCCCGCCGACCATCGCCGGCAGCGTGAGCCAGGCGAAGGGCCCGCCCACATTGTCGCCGTTCTCGTTGAGCGGCAGTCCGGTGGTCGTGAGGGCGAGCATGGCGCCCACGCAGAACGCGGCGACGGCCGAGCCCGCTGAGAGCGCCCAGGTCCAGCCCTCGACCCACCGACGGGAGTGCCCGCCCTTGCCGCGGTACTCGATCGCGACGGCGCGGAAGATGAGCCCCAGCAGGGCGAGGGTGAGCGGGAGGTAGAGGGCGGAGAAGAGGCTCGCGTACCACAGGGGGAAGGCCGCGAAGGTGGCGCCTCCGGCGGTGAGCAGCCACACCTCGTTGCCGTCCCACACGGGTCCGATCGTATTGAGCAGCAGGCGCCGCTCCCGCTCGTCCTTCGCGAATCCCCGCATGAGCATCCCCACGCCCAGGTCGAAGCCCTCGAGGAAGAGGTAGCCGAGCCACAGCACGGCGATGAGGACGAACCAGATGACGGGCAGCGCTTCGGTCATGTCAGTGCCTTCCCTTGCTCTCTCGCGCTCAGTACGCGAAGGACAGGACGTCGGAGTCGTCGGCCTCGCCCGCGGATCCCTCGACGAGACCGGCACGGCCGCCGCGGGCGGGTCTCGCGAGCTCCGGCATCGCCGAGACCACTCCCCCGCGGGCGTACTTGAGTATCAGCCTGAGCTCGACCACCATGAGCGCCCCGTACACGAGGGTGAGGCTGATGAGGGAGAACAGGAGCTCGCCGGGGCTCACGGTCGGGGACACCGCGGCGGCGGTGTAGAGGAACACCCCGTCGATGCCGCTGGGATCGGGGTTGGGCGCGACGACGAAGGGCTGCCGACCCATCTCCGTGAAGATCCAGCCGGCGGAGTTCGCGACGAAGGGCGCGGCGATCCCCCACAGCGCCAGCCGGGAGAGGAAGGCCGAGCACGGCACGGTGCCCTTCCGGGTGACCACGAGTGCGAACGCCGCCGCGGCGGCGGCCAGCACCCCGAAGCCGATCATGAGGCGGAAGCCCCAGTAGGTGACGAACATGGAGGGCTGGTAGTCGACGGGCGCGCCCGAGCGCTCGCCGTAGAGCTCCCCCTCCGGCAGATGCGTGCCGTAGCTCTCCTCGTATTCGGGGATGAGCGAGTTCACACCGGGGACCTCGGTGGTGAAGTCCCCCTTAGCGAGGAAGGAGAGGATGCCGGGGATCTCGATGACGGGGGTGACGTCCGCGCAGTCGTTCGAGTTCAGATTGCCCACCGTGAGGACGGAGAACTCCGTCCCGTCGTGACAGGCGGCTTCGGCCGAGGCCATCTTCATGGGCTGCTGCTCGTACATGAGCTTGGCCTGGATGTCGCCGGTGAGGGCGACCGCCGCGAAGGCGAAGACCGCGAACCCTGCGCCGATCCGCAGCGAGCGGTACCAGACCGTGTGGTCGGTCTCGTCGCGTCCGGGCACGTCGTCGGCGCGGCCCACGATGACGCGTCCGCTGCCGTCGACGCTGTCGATGCCGTCGGTGCGGCGCCGCCACAGGTGGTGCCAGGAGATGCCCAGGAGGAAGGCCGCCCCGACCGCCACCGCACCGGCCAGCGTGTGCCCGTAGGCGGCCAGCGCAGTGCTGTTCGTCATGACCGCCCACACATCCGTCATGACGGGCCTGCCGTCGACGAGCTCGACGCCGACGGGGTGCTGCATCCACGAGTTCGCGACGATGATGAAGTACGCGGAGATCCACGAGCCGATCACCGCCGCCCAGAGCACGCCCAGGTGCAGCCGGCGGTTCAGCCGGTCCCAGCCGAAGATCCACAGCCCCAGGAAGGTGGATTCGAGGAAGAAGGCGAGCAGGGCCTCCATCGCCAGCGGCGCGCCGAACACGTCGCCGACGTAGCGGGAGTACTCGCTCCAGGCCATGCCGAACTGGAACTCCTGGACGATGCCGGTCGCCACGCCCATGATGAAGTTGATGAGGTAGAGCTTGCCCCAGAACTTGGCAGCCCGGAGCCATGCCTCGTTCCCCGTGCGCAGCCACGCGGTCTGGAGCACGGCCACGAGCAGCCCCAGGCCGAGGGTGAGCGGGACCATCCAGAAGTGGTAGACGGTGGTGATGCCGAACTGCCAGCGGGCGATCATCACGGGATCGAACTCCACGCCGACCTCCTGAGAGTGACTGTGCGGGCGGACCGCAGCGAACGGATTTCTACAGGCTGTAGATTTCTACGCTCAGTAGAATACGCCTGCGCCCCCGAAGCACGCCGGGAACGGCGTTTTCGATACCTTTCCGTCCCAGATCGCGGACGCGCCGCTCCTGTGCCGAACGGCATGTGCACGCGGATCGCGGCATGCACTACGACTGGTAGAATGAGGGATCGGGCCCGTCCCCACCGGGATGCGTCCTCACAGGGATGCAGCGACAAGGAGTTGCGAGTTGGAGAGTTTGGGAGAGCTGGAGCGGGATGTCATGGATGCCCTCTGGGCACAGGACAGCCTCTCCGCCGCAGGGCTCCGGGACGTGCTTGCGGACCGCGGCCTCGCCCTGACCACCGTGCACACGGTGCTCACACGGCTGGAGAAGAAGGGCTTCGTCACCCGCGATCGCAGCACCCGCCCCCACCTGTACGCCGCGGCCTCGAGCAAGGAGGAGCACGTCACGGACCTGCTCTCCGAGGTGCTCGACCAGGCCGGCGACCGCCGTGCGGTCCTCGCCCGGTTCCTCGGCACCGTCTCCCTGTCCGACACCGCGTTCCTCCGCGGCGTCCTCGACAGCCGACTGCGCGGCAGCGGCACCCGCTGATCCGCAGCCCGGATGCGCAGCGCAGATCGGCCTCTCCGGGCTCGACCCGCCGCGCCCGCTGTGCGATGACGGTCTCCCCGACATGACGCCCCCAGCGACATGACCGCCGTCGGAATCGCGATGGCCGTCCTCGCCGTGCTGCTCGCCTGGCCCGTCCCGACGGCGCTCGCGCGCAGGCAGGCCGGACGCGCGGACGTCGATCCCGTCTCCGGGATCCTCCTGTGGCAGGCGGTCGGACTCGCCGGCGGCCTCTCGCTCATCTCCGCCTGCCTCGCCTTCGCCCTGGCCCCGCTCGTGGGAGCCGGGGCCGCAGGTCCCGCTGTCCTCGACTGGTGGCGCTGGCCGGCGCTCGCGGTGGGCGCGGTCCTCCTGCTCGCCCTCCTGCTCGCGCTCGCCTGGGAGACCCGCGCGGCCGCCCGGGCCCGCGTCCGCCACCGCGACATGCTCGCCCTCGTGTCCCAGTCCAGCCCGCACGTGCCGGGGATGCGGATCATCGACACCGACCACGCCGTGGCCTACTGCCTCGCCGGCCGGGGCGGGACCACCGTGGTCTCGACCGGCCTCCTCCAGCTCCTCGACGCGAACGAGCGGGATGCGGTCATCGCACACGAGCGCGAGCACCTGCGGGTCCGGCACGACCTCCTCGCCCTGCCCTTCGCCTCGTGGAACCGCATGCTTCCGTTCCTCCCGGTGACCCGCACGGCCCTGGCAGCCGTGAGCGGACTCATCGAGATCATGGCCGACGATGCGGCCCGCACCGTCACCTCCCCGGCAGCGCTGCGCACGGCACTGGCGAAGACGGCCGAGCGCACCGAGCTCGCCGCCGGCACCCACGCCTCCCGGCACGATCCGCGGCTGACCGAGGTGCGCCGGCGCCGCCTCCTCATGGATCCGAGGCAGCTGCCGGACACCCGGCGCATGCGGGTCAAGGCCGCGGTGCTCGCCTGCTGCCTGCTCCTGGTCCCACCCGCCGTGCTGGTGGGCACCGTCGTCTACAGCTGAGCGGCGCGGTTCCTCCGCAGGGCATGCGGTTCAGCGCGGCAGGCAGTCGCGGTGCCGCTCCGCCCACAGCGCCCGGTACCAGTCCCAGCCGATGAGCCCGCCGTCGAGCTGCTCCTCCGCCGCGTGGAGGGCCTCGGCGACCTCGGCGACATGCGCATAGCGCTCCCGGTCCGCCTCCTGTGGGGAGAGCGCGGAGACCGTGGCGAAGAGCTCCGCACGACCGGAGGCGACCGGGGCGGCGAAGCGGCCGAGTGCGATTCCGGCGAACACCGCCAGGAGCACGAGCGCGCCGAGCAGCGCCGGGACCGGAACGTCGAGGACCGCGCCGAGCACCGGGACCGCTGCCGCGATCCCGCCGCCTGCGAGCCAGGGCCAGAACCGGACGAGGCGCGCGCACCGGCGTTCGGCCTCGGTGGAGTGCGGCGGGTAGATCACGACGCGGATCGAGGTCGCGCCGTACCGGCCGGAGCGGCGCGAGACGTGCCCCCAGCGGTACCGTCCGTCGAGCAGCTTCTGCCGCAGGCGAGCGAGGGTCGCCATCTCAGCCGGTCCTTTCGCTGTGCTCGCCCGGATCCGCGATCGTCTCCTCGAGGCGGAGCGCCTCGAGGGGAGGCTCGCCGCCGTCGGGCTCCGCCTCGGCCCCGCTCTCGTCGTGCAGCTCGCTGAAGCGCAGCCGGCTGAGCGGAGTCCGGACGAGCAGGGCCGAACGGGCGATCGCCATGCTCCCCACCGCAGAGGTCGTGAGCTGGAGGAGGACGGCGAGCACCACCATCACGGCTGCCGGGACGGAGGGCCGGTGCAGGAACGCGCCCGTGATGACGAGGACGATGCCGAGCCCTCCCGCCGTGCCGACGGCGGAGATGCGCGTATAGGCATCGGGGAACCGCAGGAGACCGAGCGCTGCGGTGGCGAAGACCAATGCGCCGGCGATGACGAGCACATCGCCTGCGAGGGTGAGTGCCGTCATCGCTTCCCCCTCGTGAGCGCCCGGGCCAGGGACAGCGCGCCGAGGAAGCCCACGACGGAGGCCACCAGCACGATGTCGAAGGTGTATCCGCTGCCGATCCGGACGCCCACGAGCGCGATGAGCCCGACGACGCCGAACAGCAGCAGATCACCCGCGATCGCGCGGTCGGCCTCGGAAGGGCCTGCGAGCATCCGGACCGTGGCCGCGAGGCATGCGGCCACGAGGAGGAGGATCCCGATGTCGAGGCCGGTCATGAGCTCACCCCCGTTCGGCGGAGCGCCCGGAGCATCCGGGTCTCCATGTCCTCCAGTTCGGTGCGGAGGGCCTCTGCGGAGGCCGCGTACATGCCGTGGACGAAGAGCACTCGCTCCCCCTCCTCTCTCGTCGTGCCCAGGGTGAGGGTCCCCGGGGTCAGTGTGATGAGCGCGGCCAGCACTGTGAGCTCGCCGTCGCCCTGACAGCGGGTGGCGCAGCGCACGATCCCGGGAGCCGAATCCTGTCCGGGGGTGAGGTTGTCGCGCAGCACTGCGATGTTCGAGAGCACGACCTGCCAGGCGAACCAGCAGGCGAACCCCAGGATCCGGAAGGGCCAGGTGAACCAGGTCATGAGCTCCTCACCGCCTCGACGTAGCCGCGCGTGTCCAGCAGGCCCTCGGCCGCCGTCCGGGAGAGCTCGAGCAGGAGCTCCGCCCCGATCCCCAGGCCGATCGTGATGAGGGCCAGCGCCACCGCCGGTGCGGCCAGCAGCGCGCCCACACGCGGAGCGTCGGGGGGATCCGGTGGCAGGGAGGTCACGGAGTCCGTGCCCGCGCCGACGGCTGCGGGCATCTCCGCCGGCTTCCCCCAGAACACGCCGGACCAGATCTTCAGCATCGAGAGCAGGGTGACGAGGCTCACGACCAGCATCACGACCACGGCTGCGACCTCGCCCGCCTCGAGGGAGGCGAGGATGAGGGAGAGCTTGGCGACGAACCCGGAGAACGGCGGCAGACCGGCCAGGGAGAGCGCCGCGACGAAGAAGGCGGCCGCGAGGACGGGCTCACGCCGCCCCATCCCGGACACCCTGCCCAGGGTCCCCGTGCCCCAGCGGACCTCGATCGCGCCGGTGGACAGGAACAGGGAGGCCTTCACGATCATGTGGTGGATGAGGTAGAAGATGCCCGCGGTCAGACCCGCCCCGGTGAACAGGGCGACGCCCAGCAGGATGTAGCCGATCTGACTGACCATGTGGAAGGCGAGGATCGAACGGGTCGTGTTCTCACCCACCGCACCGAACACCCCGATCACCATGGTCGCGGAGAACAGCAGCACGCCGATCCACAGCCAGCGGGCGTCCCCGTCGAAGACGACGGCGTAGATGCGGTAGATCGCGTAGATTGCGACCTTCGTGTGCAGGCCGGAGAACAGCGCGGTCACGGCGGGCGAGGTCGCCGGATAGGCACGGGCGAGCCAGCCGTGCACGGGCACGACGGAGGCCTTGATCCCGAGCGCGAACAGGCAGACCGCGGTCGCGAACGCCGTGAGATCGTCCTCGGCGGCGGCCCCGGCGAGCTCGCCCAGATTGACGGTGCCGGCGGTGCCGTAGAGGAAGCCCACCCCCGTGAGGAAGATCGTGGAGGTGAGGAGATTGAGCGTGACGTAGAGCCGGGCACCGGCGATCTGGCCGAGACCCGCACGGCCCCGGGCGGCGAGTACGAAGAGCCCGTAGGCCGGCAGGAGCATGACCTCGATGAACACGAACAGGTTGAAGAGGTCCGCGGTGAGCAGGGCGCCGTTGACGCCCGCCTGCAGCACGAGCGCGAGCGGTGCGAAGAAGCGCGAGGCCGCGCGCCGCGAGGCCAGGGCGAACACGGCACAGGTGAGCGAGAGCAGGCCGGTCACACTGAGCATGAGCGCGGTGAACATGTCCGCAACCAGCGGGATCGCGATGCCGAACGGCCACGAGCCGATCCCGTGGGCGATCGTCCCACCCGCGGCGAGTCCGCGCACGAGGGCGAGTCCCCCGGCCAGCGAGCCGGCGAGGACCGCGAGGAGGACGAGCGCGTGCACGCGGGGGCGATGGCCGGTCATGGCCAGCAGCCCTGCGGTGAAGAGCGGCACCGCGATGAACAGCGCCAGGAACGCACCGGTCATGCGCTGACCTCCTCGTCGTCGGTCGTCGAATCGTCGCGGGTCCCCGTCACGGAGAGCACGAGCATGAAGATCGTGATCGAGAAGGCGATGACGATCGCGGTGAGGACGAACGCCTGCGGCAGCGGATCGGCGATCTGCGAGGGATCGCCGGGGGTGCCGAAGGGCTCGCCGCGCCGCGAGGTGCCGCCGGCGGCCATGAGCACGAGGTTCCCTGCGTGCCCCAGCAGGACGAAGCCGAGGATCACGCGCAGCATCTCGCGCTGCAGGAAGAGATAGACGGCGCCTGCCACGAGCAGGCCGGTGGTCACGGCGACGGTCATCGCGGGCTCACCTCCTTGGTCCGGGCCGGGACATCGTCGTCGTGCAGCACGCGCTGACGACGTCCCAGCAGGTTGAGTGCCGCGAGCACGATCCCGATCACGCCCAGGTACACGCCGATGTCGAACACCAGCGCGGTGCTGAGCGAGAGACCGAGCAGCTCGATGTGGAGCGGTGTGAGGAACGATCCCTCCAGGTAGCCCAGGAAGCCCGTCCCCACGCCGACCGCGACGCCCGCGCCGATGAGCATGAGATAGGGCCACCGCACGCGTGCGGCGGAATCGGAGGGGGCTGCCAGGTAGAGCAGGGCGAAGCCCGCACCTCCCATGAGGGCCGCGATGAACCCGCCGCCCGGCTCGTAGTGCCCGCGCAGCAGCAGGATGAGGGAGAGCAGCACGATCACCGGTCCCAGGATCCGGGTGACGCTGTGCACGAACACCGAGTTCTCGCGCGCGTCGATGAGCGGCGTGCTCTCGTCCAGCTGCGTCGAGAGCGTGGGTGCCGGCCGACGCGAGTGCAGCAGCGCGGCGAGTGCGATGCCGGCGACGCCCAGCACCGTCAGCTCCCCCAGGGTGTCGAGGGCGCGGAAATCCACGAGGATGGTGTTGACGATGTTCGTCCCTCCCGTGGCTTCCTCGGCCTCGCTGAGGTAGTAACTGGCGGCATCGGACATCTCTCGCCTGCCGGTGAGCGCCCAGACCCCCAGTGCCGCGGCGAGGCCTCCGCCGGCGGCGAGCGCAGCGGCCGGCAGCCGGGACCGCCGCGAGGAGCGCTCGAAGCGGGCTGGGAGCCTGCGCAGGAGCAGGACCATGACGCAGACCGTGAGGATCTCGACGAGGAGCTGGGTCAGCGCCACGTCCGCGGCGCCGAGCGCGAAGTACCACAGCGTCATCGCGAAGCCGACCACGCCGGTGACCACGATGGCGGAGATGCGCGTGCGCGCCCTCACCGCCCCGACCACTCCCGCGAGGACGAGGGCGACGAGCGCCCAGTCCAGGGGCTGGGAGGGCGCGCCCACGAGAGGGGGCAGCTCGCCCACGGCGAGGACTCCGGCCAGCGCCAGCCCCATGAGGCACACGATGGGCACGGCCAGGTGGAGGCGAGGCGCCCGGCCGCCCGTGGTCCGGCCGACGAGGGCGCCGAGGCGGATGATCCCGGCGCGCACGGCATCGACCGCCGTCAGGCCCGAGAGCGGCAGAGCGAGCGGAGCGGCCAGCGCATCCACGCGGCGCCGGGCCAGCACGAGGCCGATGCCCGCCGTGAGGACGAGCGCTGAGACACCGAGTGCGGCATTGAAGCCGTGCCACAGACTCAGATGCACATCTGCGGCACCACCGGCGGCGGCAGCGACCGCCGCGGACACCGCGCCGTCCAGGGGCGCGGGCAGGACCCCGAGCACCAGGCCCGCGACCGCGGCGAGGGCGGGGACGGACCAGAAGCCGGCGGGCGCCTCGGGCACGGTCCTGTCTGCACGGGCGCGACCGCCGCCGAAGGCGCCGAGCACGATCCTGGCGGAGTACGCGAAGGTGAGCACCGATGTCAGCGCCGCGGCAGCGGTGACGACGAGCGGCACCCAGGCGAGCCCGGGCGCCTCGAGGAACGCCGTGAACATGAGCTCCTTGCTCACGAAGCCCAGCAGCAGGGGCACACCGGCCATGGAGGCGCAGGCGAGGACGAGCGCGAGCCCCGTGACCGGCATCCGCAGCCGCAGGCCGGCGAGCTCACGGGAGTCGCGGGTGCCGGCCTCGTGGTCGATGACGCCCACCAGCATGAAGGCGGCGGACTTGAACAGCGCATGCGCCGCCGTATGGACCACTGCGGCAGTGATTGCGGCGGGGGTGCCTATGCCGATCATCGCCGTGAGCAGACCCAGCTGGCTCATCGTCGAATAGGCCAGCAGCTCCTTGAGGTCGTGCCTGCGCAGCGCGGCGACGGCTCCGAACAGCGCCGTGAACAGACCGGCGCTCACCAGCAGGGCGGTCCACAGCGGCACGTCCGCGAGCACCGGGGAGAAGCGGAACATCAGGTAGATGCCCGCCTTGACCATGGCCGCCGCGTGCAGATAGGCCGACACCGGGGTGATCGCGACCATCGAGTCCGGCAGCCAGGACTGGAAGGGGAACTGGGCGGACTTCGTGAACGCGGCGCCTGCGAGCAGGGCCGCTGCGGCGATGCCGAAGCCGGGGTCCGTGTGCCAGGCAGGGTCTGCGAGCGCCTCGCTGATCCGGGTGGTCCCGGTGCGCACGGCGATGAGCGCGACGGCACCGAGGAGGCTCAGGCCGCCGGCCGCGGTGACGAGGAGGGTCCGGAGCGCCGGTTCCCGGGCATGCGGACCGGAGCGTGCGATGAGGAAGAAGGAGCACAGCGTCGTCGCCTCCCAGGCCACGAACAGCACCACGAGGTCGTCCGCGAGCACGAGCAGCAGCATGGCCAGCGCGAAGGCGGTCATGAGCACGTAGAAGCTCATGTGCCTCCCGGCGATGCCCAGATAGCGGCCCGAGTAGACGAGCACACCGGCGCCGATCACGAGGACCAGCAGGGAGAAGAGCAGGGAGAGGCCGTCTAGGCGCAGGGCCAGGCCGATGTCCAGGGTGGGCATCCACGGGACGAGCGCCTCGACCGGCGCGCCGCCGGAGTCCGCCGCGGCGAGCACGAGGAACACGGCCGCCGCCAGCAGGGGGACGGCAAGCAGCCAGCCGGTCTCACGGCCCAGGCGCGAGCTGAGGACGGGAACGGCGAGACAGGAGAGGAGTACGACTAGGAGGGAAGCGAAGAGCATGGATCCGCCTCGGATCGTCGGAACAGGACAGACAGTCCATCAGACCGAACAGACGCACTTCTCCCCCGGGAATGCGGAGCGGGAGGTCCGCGATATGCGCGGAGACGCCGGGAATGCCTGGACCCGCGCACAGATCATGCAGCGTCGCTGTCAGGTTCCACGGATGGGTGCTCTGCGCTGAGGCACTGTGCGCGGCGCGGTTCATCGCGTCCGGCACCGGGTGCTCCTCAGCTGTAGGGCGTCACGCCGTTCGGCCGATGCTCAGGCAGCGGCGAGGTTGGGCTGACCGCCCGAGAGCATGGGACCCCAGTGAGTGGGATGTCCGTTCGTACCGGCAGGAAAGAGCACCCTGAAGATCGGCGCGAACGCCGTGCGGGAGGCTCCTCGGTGAACAGACATCGCGGGGAACAGTACCACACAGTGTGAGGCAGAGCGCAAACCGCGCTGCGGACGCGGACGCGCGGACCGGCACCCCGCCGGGCCCGGTGCCCCGCTCAGGCGTCGATGCGCTCGAGGTCCAGCGCTGCGGCGCCGGCGATGATGAACTCCTTGCGCGGGGCCACCTCCGAGCCCATGAGCAGGGAGAACGTGTTCTGCGCGCGCTCGGCGTCGGCCATCGTCACGCGGCGCAGGCTGCGCATGCCGGGGTCCATCGTCGTCTCCGCGAGCTGGTCCGCGTCCATCTCGCCGAGGCCCTTGTAGCGCTGCGGCTCCTTGTACGTCTTCCGCTGCCGGTCCAGCTTCTTCAGCAGGGCGGTGACCTCGGCCTCCGAGTAGGTGTAGACGACCTCGTTGGCCTTCCCCCGGTTGACGATCTCGACGCGATGCAGCGGGGGCACGGCGGCGAAGACCCGCCCGGCCTCGACGAGCGGCCGCATGTAGCGGAAGAACAGCGTGAGGAGCAGGGTGCGGATGTGCGCACCGTCGACGTCCGCATCCGTCATGATGATGATCTTGCCGTAGCGGACGGAGGCGAGGTCGAAGCTGCGGCCGGAGCCGGCGCCCACCACCTGCGTGAGCGCGGCGCACTCCGCATTCGCGAGCATGTCCGCCACCGAGGCCTTCTGCACGTTGAGGATCTTGCCCCGGATGGGGAAGAGCGCCTGGAACTCGGAGTCCCGTGCGGCCTTGGCGGTGCCCATAGCGGAATCGCCCTCGACGATGAAGAGCTCCGTGGACTCCGACTCGCTCACGCGGCAGTCGTAGAGCTTGGCCGGCAGCGAGGACGATTCGAGCGCGGTCTTGCGCCGCTGGTTCTCCCGGTGCGTGCGTGCGCTGATGCGTGCCTTCATCTCCGCGACGACCTTCTCGAGCAACGCGGCGGACTGGCCCTTCGCGGGCCGCGCGCTCGATTCGAGCACGGCCTTCAGCTCCCGGTCCACCGTCTTCGCGACGATCTGCCTCACCGCCGCAGTGCCGAGGACCTCCTTCGTCTGCCCCTCGAACTGCGGCTCGGCCAGGCGCACCGTCACGACGGCGGTGAGACCGGAGAGCACATCGTCCTTCTCGACCCTGTCCTTGCCCGCCTTGAGCTTGCGGGCATTGGCCTCGACCGCCTTGCGCAGGGTCCGCAGGAGCGCCTGCTCGAAGCCGGTGACGTGGGTGCCGCCCTTGGGGGTGGCGATGATGTTGACGAAGCTCTTGAGCGTCGTGTCGTAGCCCGTGCCCCAGCGCAGCGCGATGTCGACGCCCACGGTCCGGGAGACCTCCTCGGAGACCATCCGCCCGTCCTCGCCCAGGACGGGCACGGTCTCCGTGAACGTCCCCTCCCCGGACAGGCGCCACACGTCCGTGAGCGCGGGATCGTGGGAGAGGTGCTCGGCGAACTCGGAGATGCCGCCGTCGTACCGGAACTCCTCCGTGCGCTCGGCCAGCGGCTCGCCGGCCTCGTCCCTGGCGACGCCGCGGCGGTCGTGGATCGTGATGCCGAGGCCGGGAACGAGGAACGCGGTCTGCCGGGCCCGGTCGACGAGCTCGGAGTAGGAGAACTGCGCGTCCGCGAGGAAGATCTGGGGATCGGCCCAGTACCGCACCCGGGTGCCGGTGAGGCCGCGCTTGGCCTTCCCGACGACCTCGGGCGGAGTGGGCTCGGTGAACGGCGTGAAGGGACTGAGCGGGCCGGTCCCGGCGGTGTCGTCGAAGCGTCCGGGCTCGCCGCGGCGGAACGACATCCGGTGCACCTTGCCCGCACGCGTCACCTCGACGTCGAGGCGGGCCGAGAGCGCGTTGACGACGGAGGCGCCCACGCCGTGCAGGCCGCCCGAGGCGCTGTAGGAGCCGCCGCCGAACTTGCCGCCGGCATGCAGCTTGGTCATGACGACCTCGACCCCGGAGAGCCCGGTCTTCGGCTCGATGTCGACGGGGATGCCGCGGCCGCGGTCGGTGACGACGACGGAGCCGTCGGCCTCGAGGGCGATCTCGATGGACTCGCCGTGGCCGCCGAGCGCCTCGTCGACGGAGTTGTCGATGATCTCCCACAGGCAGTGCATGAGGCCGCGCGAGTCCGTCGAGCCGATGTACATGCCGGGGCGCTTGCGGACCGCCTCGAGCCCGGAGAGCACCGAGAGGTGCCGTGCGTCATAGCTCATATCGGTCTTCGCGCTGCTCCGGCCTGCCACTGGTGCCCCTCTCGCCTGCTGATCCGACGCACCATTGTATTCCCCGGGGCGGACACGGCCGCGGAGCCGGCACAGGCGCGCCGGATCCGAGGCCCCCTCGCATAGGCTGAGCGGGTGACCCCGCCCTCGCTCCCCCACGGCGGCGCTCCCGCTCGCAGCGCTCCTGCCCGCCGCGCCGGCCGGCCTCGTCGTGCCGTGCGTCCCCGCCGGGCCCTCGCGCTGGGGGCCGCCGCCGTGGTCCTGGCCGTCGTGGCGGGATGCGAGGCGCCGGGCGCGGAGCCGGGCCCCTCACCCGATGAGCCCGCTGCCGCCTCCGCGGCGAAGACCGGGACCGCTTCCGAGGCGACGGCCTCGGCGCCGCCGCTCACCGGCCTGACCCTCGCCGTCGATCCCGGCCACAACGGCGGGAACGCCGCGGATCCGGCGGCGCTCGGAGAGCAGGTCCCCGACGGCCGCGACGGCACGAAGGACTGCAACACGGTGGGGACGGAATCGGATGACGGGTATCCCGAGCATCGCTTCGCCTGGGAGCTCGCGCAGGCGCTGGTCGCGCAGGTCGAGGAGGCCGGGGGCGAAGCGGTGCTGAGCCGGGACTCCGATGACGGGGTGGGACCGTGCGTGGACGAGCGCGGAAAGTTCGCGGGCGAGGCGGACGCCGATGCGCTCATCAGCCTCCATGCCAACGGGACGGAGGACAGGAGCGCCGCCGGCTTCCACGTCATCACGGGTGCCGCGGGGGCGGCCGCCGATGACGAGGCCGTCAGGGCCTCGCGCGAGATCGCCGAGGCCCTGGTCGCAGAGCTCGAGAACGAGGGCCTCGAGCGCAATCCCGCCTATGACGAGGTGGTCGAGCGGGCGGACCTCGCAACCCTGAGCAATGCGTCGGTGCCCGCGGTCATGCTCGAGGCCGGTGAGATGCGCAGCGCTGCGGACGCCGAACTCCTCGCCTCCGAGGAGGGACAGGAGCGGATCGCCCGGGCGATCGTCGCAGCGCTCGGGCGGGCGCTGGGCTGAGCCCGCCCCGGCCCGGGCGCGGCCTCAGCCCGGGTGCACGAGGCGCAGCTGCGGGAAGTACGTGCGGTACCGGGATGCGTCTCGCGTGAGCAGACGACTGCCGGAGACCGCGGCGTGCGCCCCGATGTAGAAGTCCGGCAGCGGTGACCTCTTCTCACCTCCGCGGCGCCGGTAGGCGAGAAACGCCTTGCCCGCGAGGAATCCCGCCGCCCACGGCAGCTCCTCACGGACGAACAGGCTCCTCGGAAGCGCCGCGTCAACGTCCTCGATCCTCTCGAACCCCACCGAGACCTCCGTGTAGATGATCGGGCTGATCACCGCCGCGCCTCGATCGAGCGCCTCCGACAGCGCTCTCGTCGACCAGTCGGCCCAGTTCTCGTCGTCGGTGAGCACGTCCAGCAGGACATTCGAGTCGATCAGGGTCCTGGGGGTGTCAATCGCCACGCAGCATCTCCATGAGCTCATCCGTGCTCAGGTCAGTGGTGGCGCGTCCGCGCAGCCGTCTCACCGCTCGCTCACCCGGCGTCCCCCCTGTATCACGATGGACGATCCGGAGGCCCTCAGGCCCTGCGATCACATCGACCTCGTCCCCTTCCGCGAAGCCGAAGCGCCGCCGCAGCTCCGCCGGGATCGTCACCTGGCCCTTGCTATTCAGCCTCATGGGGCTCCCCTCCCCGCAGCGTCCTCCACCGCGACCTCGATGTAATACCTCCTACATGTATTACATGTTACCCGCCCGCCCGCTCGCTCCGCGGTTCGGCGCTCACGTAGGCTCGGGAGCCGTCTGCCCTTCCGCCGTTCGAGAGGACCTCGCGCATGCCCGCCCAATACACCGTTCCGCCCGCAGGGGCACCCTGCTGGTTCGACCTCACGACGCCCGATCTCGAAGCCTCGTCCGCGTTCTACGCAGCACTGCTGGGCTGGGAGTTCTCCGGCGCCGGGCCGA
Source organism: Brevibacterium album DSM 18261 (assembly GCF_000426445.1). GTDB lineage: Bacteria > Actinomycetota > Actinomycetes > Actinomycetales > Brevibacteriaceae > Brevibacterium > Brevibacterium album. The sequence continues at coordinate 184,956 of NZ_AUFJ01000010.1, forward strand.
TGGGCATGGGCAGCGCCGCCGTGCACGGCGGCCGCCGCCTCGCGGGCCTGAGCCCCCAGCCGGAGGGACAGGACTCGCCCGCGTTCTGGACGCTGTACTTCCGCGTCGACGGCTTCGACGAGTTCATGGCCGGGCTGGAGAAGGCGCGGGGCAGGCCGCTCATGGCCGTTCCCGGCTTCGACACCGATGCGAGCGTCGCACTGGCCGCCGATTCCACGGGCACCGCCTTCGGCGTGCTCGAATACGGCGATGAGCGGGGCATGGGCGCCTTCGGCACGCCCGGCGCCCTCGCATGGGCCGAGCTGTTCACGAAGGACATGCGCGCCGTCGAGTTCTACCGCACGGTGTTCGGTTGGGAGACCTCCCCGCTCTCGCAGACGGAGGAGCAGAGCTACCTCGGCTTCGCGCTCGGCAGTTCGAGCTCCAACACCGCCGACTCCGCGACCGCGGACGGTGCCCTGCTGGGCGGGATCCTCGACGCCTCGGCGCTCGAGGTGCCCGCGCACTGGGAGGCGCATTTCGCGGTCGAGGACGTCGATGCCGCGGCCGCGCAGGTCGTGGAGCTCGGCGGCGATGTGCTCGCCGCACCGCACGACTCCTTCCACGGCAGGGTGGGACGCTTCGTGGACCCGCACCTCGCGGCGTTCACACTGGTGAGCTTCGCGGCCCCTGAGAGCGAATAAGGCGCAGGGCGAGATCGGCCCGGTCGGTGACGAGGCCGTCCACCCCCGCCTGCGTGAGCGCGCGCATGCGCGCGGGATCATTCACCGTCCACACGTGGACCTCGACGCCGCCGGCATGGGCGGTGTCGAGGAGGGCGGGAGTGAGCACGGGGAGGATGCCCTGGCGCTCCGGGATCTGCGCCGCGTCGAGGCCGGAGAGCGCCCGGTGCGCCAGCCGCCGCGAACCTGTGAGCGCTGCGAGCATGAGGGCGGCCACCCCGTGCTCCCCCGGCGAGGTCGCCGGTCGTCTGCCGCCGGGCACGGCCTGGGCCGCGGCCAGCGCCCGCCGGCGCCGGGAGTCGGAGAAGCTCGTGAGCAGGCAGCGGCGCCAGTGCGGGCCGATGAGCGCCCCAGCCGGAGCCGCCGCGGCATCCGCCTTGACATCGATGTTGAAGCGGAGCCCCGGGAAGGAGCCGAGGGCCTCGGTCAGTGTGAGCAGGCCCCCGCGCGCGGCCATGAGCTCCCTGAGCTCATCGACCGTCACCTCGGCGAGCGTCCGCGGGTCACCCGTGAGCCGTTCGAGGCTGTCGTCGTGGAAGAGGACGACGGTGCCGTCGGCCGTGAGATGGCAGTCCGATTCGACATAGGCCGCGCCCGTCGCCGCTGCGGCAGCGACCGCGGCGGCGGAGTTCTCCACGACGCCGGCCGCGGCCATCTCCGGAGTCACGAGACCCCTGTGCGCAAGCACCCGCGGACCGTCACCGCTCAGATAGGGATGCGGCACAGGGCCTCCTTTCGCACATCCGGGTTCTCCCTCGCCGACTCTATGCCAGGCCTGAATCTCGTTCCGAAACCAGTCACACCGCGCCTCTGTCCGCCGGAGGAGCGTCCGTCGGTGACGAGCGCGCACTTCGCGCCCAGGCGATGTGCCCAGGGTCCGGGAATGCACTGTGTGTACGTGTTCATCGCGTCGCCCATGGAGGTGTCCGGGGCCACGACATTGCCGAAGGCCGCCGCGGGCGACCCGGATCTTGCCCGCGACCTGTGCCTGTGGGACCGCGACCTCTCCATCGCCTTCCTCGCCGATCTCGCGATTCTCGAGGTCGCCCTGGGCAACGCGATGAGCGCGCGGCTGGAGCCGAAGTGGGGCATGGAGTGGTACACGAATCTGGACAGGCCGCAGAGGCGCTGCGTCAGTACGGTGCGCCTCGGCTGACCGGTGAAGGCACACCACTCGGCTTAGCAGGCAGCCCGGAAAGAAGCAGACCCCTCACATCTGAGCTTCGCCGCGAGGCTTCGGGCGGGAGAGTCGAACTCAGCGTGGAGAGGCTTCCCGTCCCCGCGTCCTGAATGCACCGACCCGCTGGCGCAGTGCGGCCGGCGGGTCGGTCACGAATCCGGCTCAGTCCAGGTAGTCGCGCAGGACCTGTGAGCGGGAGGGATGGCGCAGCTTCGCCATCGTCTTCGACTCTATCTGGCGGATGCGCTCGCGGGTCACGCCGTAGACCTTCCCGATCTCGTCGAGCGTCTTGGGCTGGCCGTCATTGAGGCCGAACCTCATCGAGACCACGCCGGCCTCGCGCTCGGACAGCGTGTCGAGGACGGAGTGCAGCTGCTCCTGCAGGAGCGTGAAGCTCACGGAGTCGGCCGGGACGACCGCCTCGGAGTCCTCGATGAGGTCGCCGAACTCGGAGTCGCCGTCCTCGCCCAGCGGCGTGTGCAGCGAGATGGGCTCGCGGCCGTACTTCTGGACCTCGACGACGCGCTCGGGCGTCATGTCGAGCTCCTTGGCCAGCTCCTCCGGGGTGGGCTCGCGGCCCAGGTCCTGGAGCATCTGGCGCTGGACGCGGGCGAGCTTGTTGATGACCTCGACCATGTGGACGGGAATGCGGATGGTGCGCGCCTGATCTGCCATCGCACGCGTGATCGCCTGACGGATCCACCACGTCGCGTACGTGGAGAACTTGAAGCCCTTCGTGTAGTCGAACTTCTCGACGGCGCGGATGAGGCCCAGATTGCCTTCCTGAATGAGGTCGAGGAAGAGCATGCCGCGGCCGGTGTAGCGCTTGGCCAGCGAGACCACGAGGCGGAGGTTGGCCTCGAGCAGGTGGTTCTTCGCGATCCGGCCGTCGTGGATGATCCACTGGTACTCACGCAGCAGCTTGGAGTCCGCGACCTCTCCCGTGCTCACGAGGTGGTCGGCGTACATGCCGGCCTCGATCCGCTTGGCGAGGTCGACCTCCTCCGCGGCGTTGAGCAGGGCGACCTTGCCGATCTGCTTGAGGTAGTCCTTGACCGGGTCCGCCGTCGCACCGGCGGAGACGACCTGCTGTGCCGGCTGGTCGTCGTCATCGGTGTTGGAGACGACGAAGCCCCCGGCCTCCTTGACGACGGCGTTCTTCTGCTCCTCCTCCGCGTTCTTGGTCTCGGTGGCCTCGTCCGGGTCGATCTCCTCGGCCTCGGCCTCCTCGATGGTGGTCACGTCGAGGTCGATCGCCTCCTCGTCCTTGGTCTCGGCGGAGGTGCCCTTCTTCGCGGTCGTCTTCTTCGCGGCGGTGCTCTTGGCAGCGGTGGTCTTCTTCGCCGTCGCGGACTTCGTCCCCGCGGCCTTCTTCGCGGTCGTCTTGGCTCCCGCCTTCGCGGACTTCGCCGTCCCGGCGGCAGCGGTGGTCTTCTTCGTCGCCGTGGCCGTAGCGGTCGCGGCCTCCGTCTGCGGCTGAGCGCTCTGGGCGTCAGTGCTCGACATTTCCGTATCCTTTGTGGGCACGTGAGGACCTTTCGGCTGAGGGCTTAGGGTACGACCAGGCCCGAGGGCACCAGTAAGACCCATGTCAAACTGCACGGAGGGCACACCACCGGCATCGTGTTCGACTGGGTCAACGCCCGATCATTGCACGGTATTCCTCCTCTTGACAAACGGATCCCGCTCATGTGAATGCTCGCGCGCCCACTCCGGGGGCACGCCCGCCTGCACCGCACGCAGCACGAGCCGAGCGAGGCGGCAGTCCTCCGGACCGCGCAGCGCGGTGCGCGCATAGTGCTCGGCGAACCGCATGCGCATCCGCGACCATTCGAACCACGCGAGCACGGCATGCACCCCCGGCAGCGCCTCCGCGGACGCATAGGGCATGCAGGCGCGCAGCCAGTCCACCGCCTCGGCGAGCGCCTGCAGACGCGGTGGCCGGGGGCTGAACCCCACGAGCGCCTGCGTGGCACCCGGGGCGAAGACCATCCTGCGGGCATAGGCGAGGAAGGAGCGCTCGGGCATGTCCGCCAGACCGTCGGCGGTGAAGGCCGGGTGGTCCCCGCTCAGCAGCATCTGCACGAAATCGCGGTCGGCGGGACGGGCCGCGAAGCGGTCGAGGGCGAGCACCGCCTCCGGTTCCGGCAGGGGGAGCGGGTCAGGAGCCCTCTCGCCGCCCTCCCGGCGGCGCACCCGCTCCTCCAGCGCCTGCGCCGCCCGCAGCAGTGCATCCGCAGCCGCCTCATCGGAGACCTCCCCGCCGGCGCGCATGCGCTCGACCTCCGCCGCGTGCTCCGCACACGGGCGGGGCGGACGCACGAGGTCCTCGAAGCTGTCCGCAGCATGGGAGCCCTCCGCGATCATGCCGATGACCGCAGGCGCCGTCTCCGCCGCGGCGACGGGCGTGCTGCCCGGCTCCCCGATGCGCCCGCACTCGCTCCGGCCGGCCCACAGCGGTGCGAGCACGGTGAGCCCGCGGTCGTCGAGGGCCGCGCACACGGCCTCGAGCCCGTCGAGGAGGATGCGCGCGGTGCTCGCGTCCTCGTCCTGGTCGTCCGGACCGCCGGGACCGGTGCTGTCGGGGCCCGCACCGCACGCCTCGGCCTCGTCGAGCCGCGTGTGGTGCGAGGCGAGCGCCTCGCTGAAGAGGACGGGGAAGACGATGTCCGCCCCCTCCGTGTGCGAGAGCGGTGCGAGCAGAGACTCGAGCAGCGGGCCGTCGAGCCCCTCCGCCTGTGCGCGGCCGAAGTCGATCCGCAGGCTCGCTCCCACCTGGCCGCCGCCGGGACCGGTGCTGTGGGCGGTGACGAGCACGAGGGAGTCCTCGGGCCGGTAGCCCACGAGGTGGGGCACGAGGCCGATGAGCGCAGGTCCGTGAGTGAGTGTGTATGCGTCCATGCGCCCAGTCCACGGCCCGGAGCGGGCCGCGGGAAGGCCCCACCCTCACCTGTGGACGAGCTGGTGCGTGTCCACAGGCGCGGGTGCGCACGGCAAGTCGGGCGGAGCGGGCCCCTGTGTCCGTCGGCGGCACCCCGGCGATGCACGCGGCGACGGCGCGGGAGCGCGGCTGCGTCCGACTACCCTGGTGCGATGTCCTCACGCCGCAGGCGCTCCGGCAGCGCACCGTCAACAGGTCCGTTCCCCATCGACACCGGCACTGCGTCCTTCGACCCCGTGCCCGGCGATCCCGCGGCCTTCGTGCTCACCGTCAACGGCGTGCCCTCGTCTCCGTACGCGCCTGCGGACCCCGGCCGTCTCGACTTCGAGTACATGCGCTGGCTCATCGCCGGCATCGACTCCGGTCTGCCCGTCACCTCCCGGCCCACGCTCCGCGCACTGCACGTGGGCGGGGCGGCCTGCGCCCTGCCCAGGCGCATCGCCGCCGATCGGCCCGGCTCGCGCCAGACGGTCGCGGAGGTCGATGCCGCGCTCGCGACATGGGTGCGGGCGCACCTCGACCTGCCCCGCTCCCCCGCCGTCGCGATCCGCGCGGCAGAAGGCGGTGCGGAGCTCGCACGCCAGCGCGAGGACTCGCTCGACCTCGTCGTCCGGGACGCGTTCTCAGGCGATGTCACGCCCCCGCAGCTGCAGTCGCCGGAATGGTTCGCCTCCGCCGCCCGGGCCCTGGGCGCTCACGGTCTCTACTGCGCCAACGTCGCCGACACCGCCGGACGCGCGGCGCTGCGGGCCGAGGCCGAGGGCCTCCGCGGGTGCTTCCCCCACCTCGCCGCGATCACCGGCGGCGGGCGCCTGGCCGGACGTGCGCACGGCAATGTGGTCGTCCTCGCCGCGCATGCGCCCCTCGACCCCGCGGACATCGCGCGCAGGGCGCGGGCGGAGGGGTGCGCCGTCCCGACCGTCCACGGGCGGCGGACGCTGCTGCGCGCGTGCGGTCTCTCCGGCTGAAGACGTGCGGATGCGTCGCCGCTTTGACGGGCACGGCATAATGGATTGCCCCCGGGACCGACGAAAGGCACCATGAGCGAGCCACGCGAACGCGCGCACGAGCAGACGCAGATCGACACCCTCTACCGGCGGCTCGACGAGCTGCGCGCGGAGACGGCGGCCTCACTCGCGACGGTCCGCCGCGCCCAGGTGGGCGGCCACCACCAGAACCGCTCGGAGCGCGACGCCTTCGCCACGCTCTACGAGGACGCGCTGATCCGCTACCAGTCGGCGGAGGAGGGCCTGTGCTTCGGTCGCATCGACGCGGTGAGCGGCGAGACGACCTACATCGGCCGCATCGGCCTCTCGGCGGCGGACCGCTCGCAGCTCCTCATGGACTGGCGCGCGCCGGCCTCGGAGCCGTTCTACCGGGCCACCGCCGCCCAGCCGGCCGGCCTCGCCCGCCGCCGCCACATCGCCACCCGGGGGCGGACGGTCACGGGCGTCGAGGACGATGTGCTCGACCTCTCCGGACTGAGCGAGGACGCACAGGCCGGTCTGCAGGGCGAAGGCGCCCTCATGGCCGCGCTCGGCGCGCGCCGCACGGGGCGGATGGGCGACATCGTCGCGACGATCCAGGGTGAGCAGGACCAGATCATCCGTCAGGACATGACGGGCACGCTCGTCGTGCAGGGCGGGCCCGGCACGGGCAAGACCGCCGTCGCGCTGCACCGGGCGGCCTATCTGCTGTACCGGCACCGGGACCGGATCGCGAAGTCCGGCGTGCTGCTCGTGGGCCCCTCGCCCGTGTTCCTCAAGTACATCGAGCGCGTCCTGCCCTCGCTCGGCGAGACGGGGGCGGTGCTGCTCACCCCCGGCCAGCTCGTGCCGGGGGTCGAGACGACGCTGCACGACGCACCGCGCACGGCCCGGGTCAAGGGCGATCTGCGGATGGCCGAGGTCATGCGGCGGATGGTCCGCTCCTACCAGCGGGTGCCGGACGCCGATCAGGAGCTCCAGGTGGGGCCCCACCGGATCGTGCTGCGCGCTGCGGACGTACGCGCGGCCCGGGAGCGGGCGCGGCGGGCGGACAAGCCGCACAACGAGGCCCGGGCCGTGTTCGCAGGGGCGGTGCTGCGCACGCTGGCCGACGCCCTCGCGCGCGCACAGGGGGCCGAGGCCGCGGGCGAGCGCCTGCCGGAGCTCACCGACGACCTGCGCGCCTCCCGGGACGTGCGGGTGGCGGTCAATCTGTGCTGGCTGCCGCTCACGCCGCTCGGAGTGCTCGACGCGCTGCTGTCGAAGCCCCACCGGCTGGCCGAGGCCACCCGATCGGTGCTCACGGACAACGAGGCCGAGGCCCTCCTGCGGCCGGCGCGCTCGGCCGTCACCGTCGAGGACGTACCGCTGCTCGATGAGCTCGCCGAGCTCATCGGGGCGCCCGAGGCCGGCTCCGTGCCGGCGGAGAGCCCGGAGCTCGAGTACGCCCGCGATGTCACGGAGATGATGGGCACGGACGCGATGGTGAGCGCCGAGCAGCTCGCGGCCCGCTATGCGGGTGCGGATCCGGCCGTCTCCATCGCGGAGCGGGCGGCCGAGGACCGCGAGTGGACGTTCGGCCATCTCGTCGTGGACGAGGCCCAGGAGCTCAGCCCCATGCAGCTGCGACTGCTGTTCCGGCGGGTGCCGAGCAAGTCCGCGACGCTCGTGGGCGATCTCGCGCAGGCTGCGGCGACGGACGCCTCGCGCACATGGGCGCAGATCCTCGAGCCGCACATGGGCGACCGCTTCCGGCTCGAGCAGCTCTCGGTGTCCTATCGGACGCCCGCCTCCATCATGGGCCCGGCGAACGCCCTCCTGCGCGCGCACTTCCCCGGTCTCGCGCTGCCCGAGGCTGTCCGGGAGGGGGAGCACGCCCCCGAGGTGATCCGCCGCGAGGACGTCCACGCCCTCTTCGCGCAGCTGCCCCGGACGGTCGCCGCCGAGGCGCGCGCTGCGGGCACGGGCCGGATCGCCGTGATCGTGCCGCCGGCGCTCATGGAGCTCGCCGAGCACGCGCTCACCGAGCACGCATCGACCCGGGATGAGGACCTCGGCTGGGGCCCGCAGGCGATCGACCACCGCATCGCCGTCCTCACCCCGTACGAGGCGAAGGGCCTCGAGTTCGACGGCGTCGTGGTCGTGGAGCCGGCCGCGATCGCCCCCGTCGATCCGGAGTCGGGCTCTGCGGAGGAGCACGTGGGCGACCTCTATGTGGCGCTGACCCGCTCCACCTCTCGGCTGGCGATCCTCAGCGCCCAGCCCTCGGTGCTCGACGAGCACTTCGCCGGCGGTGAATGAGAACCGCAGTCCCGTGAATGAGGACCGCCGGCGGCGTCGGCTTCCCCTCCGATGCCGCCGGCGGCGGGCGTGCTGCGTGAGCACGCAGTCATCATCTTACACACAGATCGGAACGATCGCGCAAACCTTTCAGCTCACCTCTCAGCGGTTCCGGAGGCCGCCTCCGTCCGCGCTACCTCCGCAGGCGCCGGTAGGCCCTGGCGGACAGCGGCAGGAGCACCGCGGTGAGGGCGAGCGGCCACAGCACCGCGGCGAGCACGGCGTGCTCGGCGAGCCAGCCGACCGTCACCCCGGTGGGACTGCCGAAGAGCTCGCGCACCGCCGTGGCAGTGGCCGAGACGGGGTTCCACGCTGCGAGCGCGCCCAGCCAGGGCGGCATGAGCTCGGGTGCGGCGAAGACCGTGGAGAGGAAGCCCACCGGCCACACGAGCACCTGCACGAGGGTCTCCGCGCCCTGATGGCGGCCCACGGTCAGACCCAGGCAGATCCCCGCCCAGAGCAGTGCGAAGCGCAGCCACAGGAGGAGCAGCACGGCGGCCGCCGCGGCGGCCGGTGAGCCCGTGGTGCGCCAGCCCAGCAGCAGGCCGCCCCCGATGAGGATCGCGAGCTCGACCGCGGAGCCCACCATGTCCGCCCCCACCCGTCCCAGCGAGACCGAGGCGTCTCCCAGGGGCATCGACCGGAAGCGGTCCGTGATGCCCTTCTTCGCATCCGCGGCCATCGCGGTCATGGTCGACTCGACACCGAACATCATCGCGAGCGCCATCATGCCCGGCAGCAGGAACTGGATGTAGTCCCCTCCCCCGGGCAGGCGGATGGAGCCGCCGAAGATGAACGCGAACATGAGCAGCAGCATGATCGTGAACAGCAGACTGAAGACGGGCGTGGCCGGCTGCCTTGCCCAGTGGGCGAGTTCGCGCTGGGTGAGGATCCAGCCGCCGTGCAGGGTGCCGATGCGCCGTGACGGCGCCGCTCCCGTCCGCCTCGGGATCGGGCCTGCGGTGTGCGCGCTCATGCGTCCTCCTTCTCGGTGAGGGCGAGGAAGACCTCGTCCAGAGTGGGCCGGCGCAGGCCGATGTCGTCGGGGGCGAGGCCGGCGGCGTCGAGCCGGCGCACGGCCTCGCTGAGGTCTGCGGTCCCCCGCGGCGCCGGCACGGTGACCCTGTGGGTGAGCCCGTCCACCTCCGGCGCGGGCCCGGTCGCCCCGGTCAGCGCCCTGCCGATGTCCGCCGCCGCGGCGGGATCGCCGGCCGCGATCTCGATCCGGTCCCCGCCCCGCTGGCGTTTGAGCTGATCCGGGGCGCCCTCTGCGATGATCCTGCCGGCCTTCATGATCGAGACCCGATGGGCCAGCCGGTCGGCCTCCTCGAGGTGCTGGGTCGTGAGCAGCACCGTGGTGCCCCGCGCGGCGATCCGCGCGACCGCCTCCCACACGTCGATGCGTCCGCGCGGATCGAGGCCGGCCGTCGGCTCGTCCAGGAACAGGACCTCGGGGTCGAGGATCATCCCCGCCGCGATGTCGAGCCTGCGCCGCATCCCCCCGGAGTAGGAGGAGGCCGGCCGCGCCGCCGCCTCGGCCAGCCCGAACGCCTCGAGCAGCTCATCGGCCCGCGCCGCGGCCTCACGGCGGCGCAGCCCCAGCAGCCGTCCGAACATCACGAGGTTCTGCCTGCCGCCCAGGATCTCGTCGACCGCCGGGTGCTGCCCGATGAGGCCTGCCCGCCTGCGCACCGCGCCCGGGTCTCTGCGCACATCCGCACCCGCGACCTCGGCGGTGCCGCCGTCCGCCTCGACGAGCGTGCTCAGAATGCTCACCGCCGTCGACTTGCCCGCGCCGTTGGGCCCCAGGAGGCCGTGGACCGCACCGGCCTCGGCCTCCAGGTCGAATCCGTCGAGGGCGTCCAGCGTCCCGTACCGCTTGCGCAGCCCCACCGCGCGGATCGCGGGCCTGCGCCCGTCCGGTCCGCACCCATCGGCTCGCACCCCCCTCGCTCTGCACTCATGTGTTCGCGGTTCCATGCCCCACCCCAAACTTTTTACAGCGTACGGACTTTCTGGTTCGAAACACTGTACACCCGACGGAGTAAGCTGTCGACATGGAATCCGAGGAGAGCTCAGACACAGCATCCGCAGGAGGCGCCGCGGCCACGGACACGGTGCTGCGACTGCTGTGGCGCGCACGCCTGGGCGAGGCCGCGGGACGCCGCGGCCCGCGCCGGAGGATGAGCGTCGACCAGATCGTCGATGCCTGCATCGACCTCGCCGACGCCGAGGGCCTTGCGTCCTTCTCGATGCGCAGAGCGGCCGACCGGGTGGGGCTCTCCCCCATGTCGCTCTACTCCTACGTCCCGGACCGCTCGGCACTCATCGGGCTCATGATCGACCAGGCGGTGGGACGCACTCCCCTCCCGGAGCACACCGGCACGCTGCGGGAGAGGCTGCGCGGCGTCTCCCGGCTGCTGTGGGAGGAGTATCACCGGCATCCCTGGCTGCTCGATGCGCAGAGCCACCGGCCCTGGATCGGCCCCCACGTCTCGGAGCGCTACGAATGGGAGCTGTGCGCGCTTGAGGGCTGCGGGCTCGACGACATCGCGATGGACCACACGGTGTCGCTCCTCGCCTCGCACGCCGCCGCCAGCGCGCAGGACGCACGGCGCGCACGGCACAGCGAGGAGTCCAGCGGGACGAGCGACATGGAATGGTGGAGCGCGAACGCTCCCGTGCTCGAGGAGGTCATGCCCCCGGGGGCGTTCCCCGTCTCCGGGCGCGTGGGAAGCGCCGTGGGCGAGGCCTACCAGGCCGTGACGAGTCCTGCCGCCGTCTACGAGTTCGGCCTCGAGGTCATCCTCGACGGGATCGAGGCCCAGCTGCGGCAGGAGGGCGGGAACCGATGACCGGCACCCGTCCCCCGCCCTCGGCGCGGTCCACTCGCCGCCGCCTCCTCCGCACCGGCGCGGCCCTCGCAGGAGGGGCGCTCGCCCTGGGCGCCTCCGGCGCCCTCGCGTGGCACGGCATGCGCTACCGGGCACAGGCTCCGCATTCCGGCGCACTCGTGATCCGCGGCGCGCAGGTGCTGTGCGGTGAGGGCCTGGCGCCCGCGCCGGGTGCCTCCGTCCTCGTCCGTGACGGGGTGATCGCCGAGGTCGGGGACCGGGTGACGTCGCCGGCCGATGCGCAGCTGCTGGAGGCGCCCGGCACGACGGTGATGCCCGGCCTCATCGACGCGCACGTTCATCTCGGGTACCCGGAGCTCGAGGACGGGGAGGAATTCGGACCCGGCGATCTGCCCCGTCACATCTGGAACGCGGCCCGCCACGTGCCGGATGCGCGGCGGGCGCTCCTCGCCCACGGCGTCACGACCGTGCGCAGCCTGGGCGATGAGCTCGCGTGGGTCCTCGACCTCCGGGAGGCGGTGTCCGCCGGCACGCTGGAAGGCCCTCGCATCCTCTGCGCGGGACCTGTGCTCACCACGCCCGGCGGCCATCCAGTCAGCACGCACGGGACGGATGCCGAGGGCGATTCCGTGCGCCTGCCGCGCACTCCCGCCGAAGCCGGTGCCGACGGGATCGAGCATCTCACGATGCGCGATCCGGCGGCCGCGACGGCGGACCTGGAGCATACGACCGGACGGCGCTGGCCCGAGGGGCTCCTCGAGCGGATGGCCGCGGCCGGGACCGTGCTCGCCCCGACCCTCGCGGTGGAGCACAGTGCACGTGCGGCAGCCTCGGGGGCAGGGGCCGAGGCGCGCGAGCGCGTCCGCGCCCGGTTGCGGGAGGCGCACGCCGCGGGGATTCCCGTCATCGCCGGCAGCGATGCCGCCGTGCCAGGAGTCCCGTTCGGTGCGGGGCTCGTCGAGGAGGTCGCAGAGCTCTCCGCCGCCGGCCTCGGGCACAGGGAGGCGCTGCGTGCGGCGACCTCCGTCGCCGCACGCGCGCTGGGCGCCCGGGACACTGGCGCGGTGGAGCCGGGACGGGCCGCCGATCTCCTGCTCGTCCGGGGCGATCCGCTCTCCGACCTCGGCGCCCTGTGCCGGGTCAGCCGGGTCCTCCGCGCGGGCCGCCTCGTGATCGGCGGGTGAGCAGCCTCACTCGCCTTCCGTGTGCTCGGCCTGCTCCTCCCGCAGCGAGGCGATGGCGGCCTCGAAGTCCTCGAGCGTGTCGAAGCCCTGGTAGACGCTCGCGAACCGGAGGTAGGCGATCTGGTCGAGGGCGCGCAGCGGCTCGAGGATCGCCAGGCCCACCTCGTCCGCGTCGATCTCGGCCACGCCCAGGCCGCGGATCCTCTCCTCGACCGTCTGCGCGAGCTTCGCGAGGTCGTCATCGCCCACCGGCCGGCCCTGGCATGCCTTGCGCACGCCGGTGACGATCTTGCTCCGGGAGAACTCCTCGGACACCCCCGAGCGCTTGATGACGGACAGGCTCGTCGCCTCCATCGTCGTGAAGCGGCGGCCGCAGGCCGGACACTGGCGCCGGCGGCGGATCGAGGAGCCGTCCTCCGCGGTGCGCGAGTCGACCACTCGCGAATCGGGGTTGCGGCAGAAGGGACAGTGCACGGTTCAGACCTCCCTCACGTCGGCATCGGCTGCGGACGGCGCGGCGGTGCGCGCGGCGGCGCGACGGCGGACGGCCTCGCCGTGCGCGGGCAGCTCCTCGGCCTCTGCGAGCGCGATGACCCGCTCCGCGACCTCGTCCAGTGCCGCGGCCGAGTACTCGATCACCTGGCTGACGCGCAGGAACGAGCGCACGCCGAGGCAGTCGCCGAAGGCCGCGGTCCCCAGCGTCGGCAGCACATGGTTCGAGCCCGCCATGTAGTCGCCCAGCGCCACCGGGGAGTGCGGGCCCACGAAGACCGCGCCCCCGTTGACCACGCGGGATGCGACCGCCGCGGCGTCCGCGACGTGGAGCTCGACGTGCTCGCCCGCGTAGGCGTTGACGACCGCGAGCCCGGCCTCGAGCGAGTCCACCAGGACGATCCCGGACTGCGCTCCCGTGAGGCTCTCCCCGATCCGCTCGGCGTGCAGGGCGCTGCGCCGCTGCGCGTCCAGCTCCGCGTCCACGGCCACCGCGAGAGCCTCCGAGGCCGTCACGAGCACCGCCGCGGCCATCGGATCGTGCTCGGCCTGGCTGATGAGGTCGGCGGCGACGAGTGCCGGATCGGCGGTCCCGTCGGCCAGCACGATGATCTCGGTGGGCCCGGCCACGGCATCGATCCCCACGTGCTCGCGCACGAGCGCCTTCGCCGCGGCCACATAGGCGTTGCCCGGTCCCGTGATGATGTCCACGGGCTCGAGCGCATCGGCACCGGGAACGTCCGGCGCCTCCCCGGAGGGACCGTCGAAGCCGTATGCCAGCGCCCCGATCGCCTGCGCGCCGCCGATCGCCCACACCTCGTCCACGCCGAGCAGAGCCGCCGCCGCCAGCACCGTGGAGTGAGGCAGGCCGGTGTCCGGCTGCGGCGGCGAGGCGATCGCCACCGAGCTCACCCCGGCCACCTGCGCCGGCACCGCATTCATCACGACGGAGGAGGGGTACACCGCGCGGCCGCCGGGAACGTAGAGGCCCACCCGTTCGGCGGGCAGGTGACGGGTCGTCACGCGCGCCCCCTCCCCGAGCTCCGTGACCGAAGCGCCGGGCAGGTCCGCCTGCGCCACGGCGCGCACCCGCCGGATCGTCTCCTCCAGCGCCGCGCGCACTGCGGGGTCGAGGCCCTCGAGCGCCGAGGCCAGCGCCTCGGCCGGCACCCGGAACCGCTCGGGTGCGGCACCGTCGAAGCGGGCGGCGGCCTCGGCCACGGCGGCCCTCCCCCGCGTGCGGATGCCCGCGAGCAGGGGGCGCACGGCCTCGAGCGGCGCGCCGGCATCGGCATCGGCTCGCGGCAGGCGTGCGCGCAGCGTGCGCTTGTCGAGGCGGGAGCCCCGGAGGTCCACGAGGTTCGTGCTGGAGAGGGTAATCACGTCGCCATCCTAGTCAGGTGCGCGGGTTCGGACCGGCCGGTCTCAGCGCAGGCAGGCCGGCCCCAGCAGGGCCTTGAGGTCGCCGGACAGGCTGGGGCCCTGCTCCACCCGGTACTGCCGGCCCAGCCGCATGACCGTCCGCCGGCCGGGCTGCGTGAGGGTGAGCTCGACGTCAGCATGCCCCCGGTGCCCCTCGAGGATCCGGCCGAGACGCTCGATGATCGGCTCGGTGCACCGCTCCATCGGCATCGTGATGTGCAGCGGCCGGTCCGCGGGATCCGTGACGTCCGGGATGGTCATCGACTGCACCATCATGGTCGTCGGCCGGTCGTCGGAGGTGCGCACCCGGCCGGTCACCGCGACCACGAGGTCCGTCGCCAGCAGACTCGCGACCGGCTCGTAGGCGTCGCCGAAGAACATCACCTCGATCGAGGCGTCGAGGTCCTCGATCTCGACGATGCCGTAGGGCCGCCCGTTCTTCTTCGACACCTTCCGCTGCACCGCCGTGATCATGCCGCAGATCGTCACCTGGGACCCGTCCGGCCGGCCGCGCTCGGGGTCGATGAGGTCCGCGATGGAGATCTCGGCCTCGGCTGCGAGCACGGGCTCCAGGCCGTTGAGCGGGTGGTCGGAGACGTAGAGTCCGATCATCTCGCGCTCGAAGGCGAGCTTCTCCTTCTTGTCCCACTCCGGGCGCTCCGGCACCGGGACGGAGAACGAGGGCGCGGACTCGTCCTCGCCTCCGAGGCCGGCGAACAGGTCGAACTGCCCGTGCGCCTCCTGGCGCTTGACGCCGATGACGGCGTCCACCGCCTCCTCGTGGATCTCCACGAGCGCCCGCCGGGGATCGCCCAGCGAGTCGAAGGCGCCGGCCTTGATGAGCGATTCGATGGTGCGCTTGTTGCACACGTGCGCGGGCACCTTGTCGAGGAAGTCCGCGAAGCCCGTGAAGGCGCCCTTCTCCTCGCGCGCGGCCACGATGCCCTCGACGACGGTGTGGCCCACATTGCGCACCGCTCCCATGCCGAAGCGGATGTCCGTGCCCACCGGGGTGAAGTTCGAGTGCGAGTCGTTGACGTCCGGCGGCAGCACCGTGATGCCCAGCCTGCGGCACTCGTTGAGGTAGATCGCGAGCTTGTCCTTGTTGTCGCCCACCGAGGTGAGCAGAGCGGCCATGTACTCGGCCGGATAGTGCGCCTTGAGATAGGCCGTCCAGTACGAGACGACGCCGTAGGCCGCGGAGTGCGCCTTGTTGAAGGCGTAGTCGGAGAACGGCAGCAGGATGTCCCACAGCGCCTGCGCGGCGGCCTCGGAGTACCCCCGCTCCTTCATCCCGCCGAAGAAGCCCACCTGCTGCTTGTCCAGCTCGGACTTCTTCTTCTTGCCCATCGCGCGGCGGAGGATGTCGGCCTGGCCGAGCGTATAGCCGGCGACCTTCTGCGCGATCGCCATCACCTGCTCCTGGTAGATGATGAGACCGTAGGTGGTGTCGAGGATGTCCTTCAGCGGCTCCTCGAGCTCCGGATGGATGGGCGTGACCTCCTGCCGCCCGTTCTTCCGCAGCGCGTAGTTCGTGTGCGAGTCCGCGCCCATGGGACCGGGCCGGTAGAGGGCCAGCGTCGCGGAGATGTCCTCGAAGTTGTCGGGCTGCATGAGGCGCAGCAGCGACTGCAGGCCGGTGCCGTCGAGCTGGAACACGCCCAGCGTGTCGCCGCGGCTCAGCAGCCGGTATGCCTCGGGGTCGTCGAGGGAGAGCTGCTCGAGGTCGAGATCGAAGTCCCGGTTGGCTCTGATGTTCTCAATGGCATCGGAGATGATCGTGAGGTTGCGCAGCCCCAGGAAGTCCATCTTGATGAGGCCGAGGCCCTCGGAGGTCGGGTAGTCGAACTGCGTGATGACCTGGCCGTCCTGGAAGCGGCGCATGATCGGGATCACGTCGATGATGGGCGCCGAGGACATGATGACCCCGGCCGCGTGCACACCCCACTGCCGCTTCAGGCCCTCGAGGCCCTTGGCGGTCTCGAAGACCTCGCGGGCCTCGGGATCGCGTTCGAGCAGCTCCCGGAACTCACCGGCCTCGTTGTAGCGCTTGGCGTCCGGGTTCTCGATGTTGGCCAGCGGGATGTCCTTGGCCATCTCCGCCGGGGGCAGCGCCTTCGTCAGGGTCTCGCCCATGCTGAAGGGCTTGCCGAGCACGCGCGCGGAGTCCTTGAGCGCCTGCTTCGTCTTGATGGTGCCGTAGGTGACGATCATCGCCACGTACTCGGAGCCGTACTTGCGCGTGACGTACTCGATGACCTCGCCGCGGCGGCGATCGTCGAAGTCCACGTCGAAGTCCGGCATGGACACGCGGTCCGGGTTGAGGAAGCGCTCGAAGAAGAGCCCGTGGACGAGCGGATCGAGATCCGTGATGCGCATCGCGTAGGCGACCATGGAGCCGGCGCCGGAGCCGCGGCCCGGCCCCACCCGGATGCCGTTGTCCTTGGACCAGTTGATGAAGTCCGCGACGACGAGGAAATAGCCGGGGAAGCCCATCGAGACGATGATGTCGAGCTCGTAGTCCGCCTGCCTGCGGACATCGTCGGGGATGCCGCCGGGATAGCGGTAGTGCAGCCCCTTGTCGACCTCCTTGATGAGCCAGGAGGTCTCGTCCTCGCCCGGCGGGCAGGGGAACTTCGGCATGTAGTTGGCGCTGGTGTCGAACGACACCTCGCACATGTCCGCGATCCGCAGCGTGTTGTCGCACGCGTCCGGCATCTCCTTGAACAGCGCGCGCATCTCCGCGGCCGACTTCAGGTAGTACCCGGAGCCGGAGAACGCGAAGCGCGAGCCGCCCTGGTCGTAGGTGGGCTCGATGAGCTTGGAACCGGACTGGATCGCGAGCAGCGCCTCGTGGGCCTTCGCATCGGACTCGTGCGTGTAGTGGAGGTCGTTGGTCGCGACCCGCGGGATGTCCAGCTCCTTCGCGAGCCGGAGGAGGTCCTGCGTCACCCGCCGTTCGATGGACAGGCCGTGGTCCATGAACTCCGCGAAGTAGTTCTCCGCGCCGAAGATCTCCCGGTACTCGCCCGCCGCCCGCTTGGCCTCCTCGTACTGGCCCAGCCGCAGCCGCGTCTGCACCTCGCCGGAGGGGCACCCGGTCGTCGCGATGAGACCCTCGGAATGCGCGTCCAGCAGCTCGCGGTCGATGCGCGGCCATTTGCCGAACACCGAGTCGAGGGAGGCGATCGAGGAGGCCCTGAACAGGTTCCGCATGCCGGTGTTGTTCCGGCTGAGGATCGTCATGTGCGTGTACGCGCCGCCGCCGGAGACGTCATCGGGCTTCTGCGACTCGTCCGTGCGCCACTTCACGCGGGTCTTGTCGTTGCGCGCCGTGCCGGGCGTGACATAGGCCTCGACGCCGATGATCGGCTTGATCCCGGCCTGGGTGGCCTGCGACCAGAAGTCGAAGGCGCCGAACAGATAGCCGTGGTCCGTCGTCGCGAGCGCCGGCATGCCCTGGGCGCTGACGGCCTCCATGAGATCGCCGAGGCGCGCCGCGCCGTCGAGCATCGAGTACTCGGTGTGGGTGTGCAGGTGGACGAAGCTGTCGCTCACGGTTCTCCCCTCAGCCCTGCGCCTCGCGCAGGGTCTCAAGCGCGTGTTCGAGGTCATCGGGGTAGCCGCTCTCGAACTCCACCCACTCCCCCGACTCAGGGTGGACGAAGCCCAGCCGGACCGCGTGCAGCCACTGCCGCTCCAGCCCCAGCCTCCCCGCGAGCACCGGATCAGCCCCATAGGGCAGGTCGCCGCAGCAGGGGTGCTTGGTCGCGGACATGTGCACGCGGATCTGATGCGTGCGCCCCGTCTCCAGCGAGACCTCGACGAGGCTCGCCGACCGGTGGGCCTCGAGCACCTCGTAGTGCGTCACCGCGTGCTTGCCGTCGGAGCGCACCGCGTAGAGGCCGTCCCTGCGGGGATTGCGTCCGATGGGCGCCTCGATCGTGCCCACCACGGGGTCCGGCAGGCCCTGCACGAGCGCATGATAGGTCTTCTCGACCGTCCGCTGCTTGAACGCGCGCTTGAGCACGGAGTACGCGCGCTCCCCCTTCGCGACCACCATGACCCCGGAGGTCCCGACGTCGAGCCGGTGCACGATCCCCTGCCGCTCGGCCGCGCCCGAGGTCGCGATCCGGTGGCCCGCGGCGGCGAGTCCGCCGATCACGGTGGGCCCGTGCCAGCCGGCCGCCGAGTGCGCGGCCACGCCGATGGGCTTGTCCACGACGATGATCGCCTCGTCCTCGTGGAGGATCCGCATGCCGGGGACCGGCTCGGCGACGATCTCGAGGGGCTTGGCGGGCTCGGGCATCTCGACGTCGAGGCGCGCGCCGGCGATCACGCGGTCGGACTTGCCCACGGGGCTGCCGTCCTGGAGCACACCTCCTGCCTGCGCGATCTCCGCGGCCTTCGACCGCGACAGGCCCAGGGCACGCGAGAGCGCGGTGTCGACGCGCTCCCCCTCCAGGCCCTCGGGAACGAACAGGGAGCGGACCGTCATCGGGAGTCCTCCTCGTGTGCGGCGGTGGGCTGCGCGGATGCCCGTTCGGCGCCCGCGGGCGGGCTCGCCCCTTCGCGGCTGCCGTCGAGGCCTATGCCCCGCAGCTGTGTGACGACGATGAACACCGCGGCGCCCGTGATCGCGATGTCGGCGATGTTGCAGATGAAGAAGTACAGGTCGATGAAATCGACCACGGCGCCGTGGAACACCGCCGGCGGCCTGACCAGCCTGTCGATGAGATTGCCCGTGAGGCCTCCCAGGAGAAGGCCCAGCGCGCAGGCCCACGTGCGCGAGCCGAGACGGCGAGAGATCCAGACCACCGCAGCGAAGGCGAGGACGGCGATGACCGTGAACACCCATGTGGCCCCGGAGCCCAGTCCGAAGGCCGCCCCGTCGTTGAAGTACAGCCGGAAGCCCGCGAGCTGGCCGATGACCGGCACGGCGACCCCGGGGGTCAGCACTGCCAGCGCGATCTGCTTCGTGACCTGGTCGGCGAGCACCACGCCTGCGGCTATGCAGTACAGCAGCACGGGAAGCCGCCGCGGGCGAGGCCTGCTCTCAGAGGTCATCGAGTTCCTTTCGTCCTTGGCGTGCCCCGACAGTCTACTCGCAGGCGCAGGGCGGCCGTGGCGCGCGGCCCCGCACAGCGAGAGGTCCCGGCACCCCTCGAGAGGGATGCCGGGACCGGGAGGCCGCCGCGCGCCGCGGTGGCGCACCCCGTGCGGCGGACGCCGCACGGACATGCTGATCAGATCGAGTGGCCGCCGAGGGTCTCGGGAGCCAGCGAACCGGAGTTCTCCAGATCGCGCAGCTGATCGTTGAGGTAGCTCTTCAGGCGCGTGCGGTACTGGCGCTCGAAGTTCTCCAGCTTGTCGATCTCGCGCTCGAGCGAGGACTTCTGGCCCTCGAGTGCGGTGAGCGTCTCATCGCGCTTCTTCTCCGCCTCGCCCACGATGGTCGCTGCACGCGACTCGGCCTCGGCGATGAGCTCATCGCGCTTGCGCTCGCCCTCGGCGACGTGCTCGTCGTGCACGCGCTGGGCCAGTGCGATGAGGCCGTGGGAGTCGGTGCCCCCGGGCATCGCGGCCGGTGCCTGAGCTGCGGGCTCCTCCGGCTCGGCAGGCGCCTCCGCGGCCGGTGCCTGCGGTGCCACGAGCGGCGAGGCCGGGGCCTCGGGCTGCACCGGCGGCTCGCCCCAGGCCGGAGCGGCCTCGGGCACCGCAGCGGGCATCGCCTGGGTGGCCTGCGGGTCCTCGGCAGGAGCGGGCGCCGGGGCACCTGCGGGAGCACCGGCCTCGAGCTCGGCGACGCGGGCCTCCGCGCTCGAGAGCTTCTGCTTGAGCTCGTCGTTCTCCTGGTACAGGCGGCGCAGCTCGACGACGACCTCGTCCAGGAAGTCATCGACCTCGTCCTGGTCGTATCCGTCGCGGAACTTCACATGCTGGAACCGCTTGTTCACTACGTCTTCAGGCGTGAGCGCCATGAGGCCAACCTCTTGCTCGACAACAAATCAGCAATCCGGGCGCGCCGGACTCGATGTCACAATACCGCATCATTTGGCCGGATGCGCAATGCGCGGAGACGAAACGCACACCCGGAGCCGGAAATCTTTCCTCTGGTCAGGCCGCCACGCGGGCGAAGTTGAACAGGAGGCTCGCGAGGAACTGCACGCCGATGAACACGACGATGAAGCCCAGGTCCAGCGCGATGCCGCCCAGGCGCAGCGGCGGGATCACCTTGCGCACCAGCATGACGGGCGGGTCGGTGAGCGTGTAGACGATCTCACAGACGACCAGCAGGAAGCCGGTGGGCCGCCAGTCGCGGGAGAAGACCTGGATGAGGTCCAGCACCACCCTGGCGAGCAGAACCCAGACGTACAGGGTGAGCAGATAGCCTGCGAGGTAGAACAGTGTGCTGAGCACGTGCACCGCTTTCGATCAGGATTGGCGAGGGACATCCGCACGGGACGCGCTCACGGTCCGGACGGCGGCGGGCCTCAGCTCTGGTTGAAGAAGCTCGCCTGCTCGTCCTGCCCCGCGTCCGCCTCCGCGGTCACCGTCACCTGCTCCGGGCTCAGCAGGAAGACGTTCCCGGTGATCTTCTCGATCGATCCGTGCAGACCGAAGATCAGACCCGCGGAGAAGTCCACGAGGCGCTTGGAGTTCGCATCGTCCATTGCGGACAGATCCATGATAACCGGGACGCCGTCGCGGAAGGCCTGGCCGATCACCTTGGCGTCGTTGTAGCTGCGGGGGTGGATCGTGCGGATGGTGTGCAGGCCCTCCGGGCGCGCGCTCTCGACCGAGCGGACGGAGGTGCGGATGGGCGACACGGTCGCCGCGGGGGTCTCTTCGTGCATCTCCGGCTCTCCGACGTAGGTGTCCGCCTCGGCGTAGTCGTCCTCGTACTCCGCGTACTCGGGCTGCGGGCGCGGCTCCTCGCGGACGGGACGCAGCTCGTCCTCGTCCTCGACGAAGCCGAGGTAGCTGGCGAACTTGCGCATTGCTGACATCTCGTCTCCTGACATCTCGTCTCCCGGGCACGTGCCCGCGCGGACCGTCCCGCGCGGAATCCCCTGTGCCTGCAAAGCTA
Source organism: Brevibacterium album DSM 18261 (assembly GCF_000426445.1). Lineage (GTDB taxonomy): Bacteria > Actinomycetota > Actinomycetes > Actinomycetales > Brevibacteriaceae > Brevibacterium > Brevibacterium album. Next base: position 206,168 of record NZ_AUFJ01000010.1, read on the forward strand.
CCCGAGTCCCGCAGTCCGGGACCTCAGGCGCACGGGGCGTGTCGCGCTCAGGCTCCCAGCCACACGATCCCGGCGAAGCGGCCGGTCACGGCCTCGCGCCGATAGGAGAAGAGCTCCTCCGAGGCGAAGGTGCACAGGGGGGACCAGTGGACGAGCTCGGCGCCCGCCCGGTGCAGCTGCTCGGCGACCCCGGCCGCGACGTCGAGGGCGGGCGTGCCGGAGGCCGAGACGGAGGCCGTGACCGGCTCTGCGACGGCGACCTCCTCCCGGAGCGCGGCCGGCACCTCGTAGTGCCGCGGCGAGACCGAGGGGCCGATGACGGCGCGGATGCGGTCCGCGCCCAGATCCCGCATCGCGGCGACCACGGCGGGGACCACGCCGTCGGCCATCCCGCGGCGGCCGGCATGCGCGACGCCCACGACGCCGGCGTCCGGGTCCGCGAGCATCACCGGCGTGCAGTCCGCGACGAGGATCGCGAGCCCCACGCCCGGCACTCCGGTGACCTGGGCGTCTGCGCGCACCGCCGTCTCCTCCTCCGCGCCCTGCGCCGTGAGGGAGGCGGCCTCCGCCGCGTCCACCTCGTGGACGTCGGTCCCGTGCACCTGGGAGACATAGGACAGGCGGGCAAGACCCAGCGCCTGGCCCACGAGGCTCCGGTTGGCGGCCACCGCCGCCGGGTCGTCGCCGACGTGCCGGGCGAGGTTGAGGGAGCCGTGCGCGCCCGTGCTGTAGCCGCCGCGGCGGTCGGTGACCGCGATGTGCGCGCGCCGGCCCCCGCTCCCGCGACCGGGAGCGAGGGTGAAGCGGTTCAGCAGCACGGCCCTGTCCCGCCGGCCGGGCGGGAGCTCACTGGAGGAACTCGGGGATGTCGAGGTCCGAGTGGTCGTACCGCGAGGGCTTCTCCTCGGGCAGCGACTGCGGCAGGTCGCGGACGGGCCGCGGACCCGCAGGCACGGCGGAGGCCGGCTGTGCGACCGGCGCGGCCTCCGCCTCGGCCGCCTGCGCGGGCTCCTCTGCCGGCAGCGCGGCAGGCTGCTCGCGCCGCGCCTGGAACGGCTCTGCGCTGTCCGACTCCGGCACGTCGAAGCCGGCCGCGATGACGGTGATGCGGCACTCGTCGCCGAGGTTGTCGTCGATGACGGCGCCGAAGATGATGTTCGCCTCCGGGTGCGCGGCCTCCTGCACGAGCCGCGCCGCCTCGTTGACCTCGAAGAGGCCGAGGTCGGAGCCGCCCTGCACGTAGAACAGGACGCCGTGGGCGCCCTCGATGCTCGCCTCGAGCAGGGGCGAGGCGATCGCGGCCTCCGCCGCCTGGACCGCGCGGTCGTCGCCGGTCGCGGAGCCGATCCCCATGAGCGCGGTGCCCGCACCCTGCATGACGGACTTCACGTCCGCGAAGTCGAGGTTGATGATGCCCGGCACCGCGATGACGTCCGTGATGCCCTGCACGCCCGAGCGCAGCACCTCGTCCGCCGAGTTGAAGGCCTCGAGCACGGAGACGTTGCGGTCCGAGATCGACAGCAGCCGGTCGTTGGGGATGACGATGAGGGTGTCGACCTCTTCGCGCAGCGCGCGGATGCCGGCCTCGGCCTGTGCCGAGCGCCTGCGGCCCTCGAAGGTGAAGGGGCGGGTGACCACGCCGATCGTGAGCGCGCCGAGGCCCTTGGCGATGCGCGCGACGACGGGGGCCGCGCCCGTGCCGGTGCCGCCGCCCTCCCCCGCGGTCACGAACACCATGTCCGCGCCGTCGAGGGCCTCGCGGATCGAGTCCTCGGAGTCCTCGGCCGCCTTCCGTCCGATCTCCGGGTCCGCGCCGGCACCGAGGCCGCGGGTGAGCTCGCGTCCGATCTCCAGCTTGAGATCGGCCTCCGAGAGCAGCAGCGCCTGGGCATCGGTGTTGATCGCGATGAACTCGACGCCGCGCAGGCCCACCTCGATCATCCGCTGGACCGCATTCACACCGCCGCCGCCGCAGCCGGCGACCTTGATGTCTGCTCCTGAGCTCTGGAATTCAGCCACGTCGGCTCCTCTTTCGACCCTCAATGATGGGCGTATGTCTTGTCTGCCCCGACGCTATTGCCCAAAGGGCCTCCGCGCAACGACGAGGTCTGGTGTGTCGTTCGTGTTCTTCTCACCCGCCGGCCCGGGCCGTCCGCGGCGCGCGCCGGCGGTCTCAGCCGGCCGCCGGCGCATCCGGGACGGACACGTCGACCCGCTCGGCGCCCTCGGCGAGGATGAGGGCGGCGATGCGGGCCTTGCGCTGGGCGTCCTCGGCGGTCCCGAACACGACCTCCGCCTCCGTCCCCTCGAGTGCGACGGCCGCCGTGAGGGTGCCCGAAGCGCCCGCGGCCCGCAGCTCCGTGATCTCCCCGGGCAGCTCCGAGCCGAGGCCCGCGACGAGCGCGGCCGCCTGCACCGCCGCGGCCGAGGGGTCCGCGCCGCCCGAGACCGTCAGCTCCGGGAGCCCCGCTCGGCCGGCCTCACCGGCGGGCACCGTGTCGATGAGCTCACCGTGGGCATCATATCTCTGCGCCGCGGCCCCGCTCACCACCGCGATGACGGGGACCCTGTCCTCGATGCTCACCGCGAGGCTGCGCGGGCCGGAGTAGGACACCGTGATCCCCGCCGCCGTGGGATGCCCCGCCGTCAGCTCCTCGCCGAGCGCGCCGGTCCGGATCTGCGGCAGCGGGACGCCGAGGGAGGCGGCCTCGGCGTCCGCCGCCACCGCCTGCGGGTCCGTGATCCCGCCACCGGTCACCTCGACCGCCTCGACCCTGAGCAGGGGCGAGAACCAGGCGAGGCCGGCGAGCACCAGCAGGACGAGCACGCAGCCTGCGGCCACGAGCCACCGCAGCAGCCGGCTCCGGTGCCGCTGCGCCAGGCGCGCGGTGAGATCCCCCGCCGGGCCCGGCTCGCCGGCGGCGGTGCTCACACCCGCTCCAGCGCCTCGACGATCTCCGCGCCGAGCACCGTGACGTCTCCCGCGCCGATCGTGAGCACGACGTCGCCGGGCCGCACCCGGTCGAGGAGATGGGGGACGACATCCGTGAATGCGGGCAGGAACACCGTGTGCGCGTGCGGCACCTCAGCGGCCACGATCGCCCCGGTCACCCCCGGCACGGGATCCTCTCGGGCCGGGTAGACGTCGAGGACGAGCACCTCGTCGGCGAGTCCGAGCGCCTCGCCGAACTCCCGCCTGAAGTTCTGGGTGCGGGAGAACAGATGGGGCTGGAACACGGCGTGGACCCGGCCGCCGGGCGACACGACGTCGCGGGCCGCGGTGAGGACGGCCGTGAGCTCGGTGGGATGGTGCGCGTAGTCGTCGTACACGCGCACGCCCGCGGCCTGGCCCTTGAGCTCGAAGCGGCGGCGCGTGCCGTGGAACCCGGCGAGCCCCGCGGCCGCGGCGGCGGGGTCGAGGCCCAGGGCCTCGGCCGCCACCACCGCAGCAGCCGCATTGCAGGCGTTGTAGTTCCCCGGCTGCTGCAGCTCGACCGGGACGGCACGCACCTCCGAGGGCTCCGCGGCACCGTCCGCGGCCGCCGGGCCGCGGAGTTCGATCGTGAAGCGCTGGGCCCCCGTGCCCTCGGCCGCCCCTTCCCCCGCCGCCGCGGGCACGATCCGAGCCGTCCGCATGTCCGTCCGGGCGCCGGCGCTGAAGCCGTAGCCCACGACCTCGGCGCCCGCGGCCACCGCATGCCCCGCGATCCCGGCCGCACCTGGATCGTCGAGACAGGCCACGAGCGTCCCGCCGGACTCGCGCAGCCGGTCGGCGAAGGCCTCGAAGGCCGCCGTGACGGCCTCGGCGGAGCCGTAGTGGTCGAGGTGGTCGGCCTCGACGTTGGTCACGATCCCCACTGCGGGCTCGTAGAGGAGGAACGAGCCGTCCGACTCATCGGCCTCGGCGACGAAGACATCGCCCGAGCCCTCGTGGGCGTTGGCGCCCGTGGCGGTCAGCACTCCCCCGATGACGAAGGAGGGATCGGCCGCGCAGGCCTGCAGCGCCACCGTCGCCATCGAGGTCGTCGTCGTCTTCCCGTGCGTGCCGGCGACCGCGAGCGTGCGGCGGCCCACCATGAGGGAGCCGAGCGCGGCGGAGCGGTGGATGATCCGCAGCCCCCGCTCCCGGGCCGCGGCGAGCTCCGGGTTGTCCTGGCGGATCGCCGAGGACACCACGACGGTGTCCGCGCCCTCCACCGCGGCCGCCTCGTGCCCGATGCCGACGCTCGCGCCGAGCGCGCGCAGGCCGGTGACGACGGCGGAGTCGCGGGCGTCGCTGCCGCTCACGCGCATCCCGCGGGCGAGCATGACCCGGGCGATGCCGGACATCCCCGCGCCCCCGATGCCGATGAAGTGCACGCGTCCCAGCTCGTCGGCCGGGAGGAGGGTGCGTGCGAGGGAGGCGGTGTTCTGTTCGCTGGTCATGCGGTCTCCTCACCTGTGCGGTAGAACCGCTCGTGCTTGGTCCATCTGTCCGGTCCGTACTCCCGGCCGGGGTGCGGCACGCCGGCCGCGCGGAAGGCGGTCTCCGCGACGGTGCGCGCGGCGGTCGCCGGGAAGCGCATGCGCTCGGCGGCCGCCTCCATCGCCCTCAGCCTCTGCGGGTCCGTGACGAGCGGCAGCACCGTCTCGCGCACGTAGTCGGCGGTGAACTCCGCATCGTCGACCATGAGGGAGGCCCCGGCCTCGACGGAGCCCGCGGCATTGAGCTTCTGCTCGCCGTTGCCGATGGGCAGCGGCACGAAGAGCGCGGGCACCCAGGCGACGGAGACCTCGGCGACGGTGCCGGCGCCGGCCCGGCACACGAGGAGGTCCGCGGCGAGATACGCGTTCTCCATCCCGTCCACGTAGTCGCGCACGTGATAGTGGTCGAACGCCGCCGCCGCTGCGGCCAGCTCCTCCCCCTTGCCCGCGCCCGTGATGTGGAGGACCTGGACGCCTGCGGCGTCGAGTTCGCCCATCGCGCCGAGCATCGCGGCGTTGATCGCGGCCGCGCCCAGCGAGCCACCGGTGACGACGAGGGTCGTGCGCGCGGGATCGAGTCCCAGCGCCTCGGCCGCGGCCCGGCGCTGCGCCGGCTCATCGCGGTCGATCGCCTCGATCGCCGTCCGCATGGGCATGCCCACCTGCGCGCCCTTGAGCGGCGTGCCCGCGAAGCAGTAGCCGACGTGCTCCGGGCTCGTGAGGGCGGCGCCCACGCGGTTGGCCAGCCCCGGCCGGGCGTTCGCCTCGTGCACGACGATCGGCGTGCCGGTCCTCCGCGCCGCGAGGTAGGCCGGCGTCGAGACGTAGCCGCCCACGCCGATCACGACGTCGACGCTGCGCTCGTCGAGCAGCCGCGCGACGTCGCGGACCGCCCGGCGGAAGCGGCCGGGGAAGCGCAGCGCGTCCGCATTCGGCCTGCGGGGCATGGGGACCTTGTCGATCGTGAGCAGTTCGAGGCCGGCGGCCGGCACCAGCCGGGTCTCGAGGCCCTCCGGGGTGCCGAGCACGGCGATCCTCGCCTCCGGGTCCTGGAAGCGGATGTCATCGGCGATCGCCAGCAGGGGCGAGACGTGGCCGGCGGTACCGCCGCCGGCCAGCAGTGCGGACAGGCTCATGGTGACGGGGTCTCCTTGGGTGTGCGGGTCGGGGGGTTCGGGGATCGTCTGCCGCGCAGCCGCAGCGCCTCAGCCACCCCGGGCTCCGCGCGGATGAGCGACAGGATCACGCCGATCATGACGAGGTTGGCAGTGAGCGCCGAGCCCCCGTACGAGACGAAGGGCAGGGGCACGCCGATGACGGGCAGGAGGTTCGCGACGACCGCGATGTTCACCGCGGCCTGGCCGATGAGCCACATGAAGGTCGCGGCCAGCACGATCCTGGTGAACGGCTGCGAGGTGCGCAGCGCGGTCCGAATGAGGCCAGCACCGAGGACGGCGAACAGCGCGAGCACGATGAGGGACCCGAGCAGTCCGAGCTCCTCGCCGATGATCGCGAAGATGAAGTCGTTGTGGGCCTCGGGCAGCCAGGCCCACTTCTCCCGGCTCGCCCCCAGTCCCACGCCGAACCAGCCGCCCGAGGCCAGGGCGTAGGTGCCGTGGGCGGACTGCCAGTGCGCATCGAGGTAGCCGTCCGTGCCCGCCTCCTCGTGGCCGGCCAGAAGGGCGTTGATCCGCCGCATGCGGTTGGCGCTCGTGACGACGAACAGGGCTGCGGCACCGGCGCCGGCGACCACGGTGCCCAGGGTCGCGAGCACCGGCAGATCCGCGACGAAGAGCGCGCCGATGAAGAGCGCGAAGACGATGAGCGCGGTCCCGAGGTCGCCGCCTGCCATGATGAGCCCGCCTGCGGCGGCGAAGCCGGTGAGCGCGAGCCCCCACGTGGCCCAGGGGCGTTCGCGCGCACCGGACCGGGTGAGCACCGCGGCCAGCCAGACCGCCAGCCCGATCTTGAGGAACTCGGAGGGCTGCACGCGCAGGCTCTCCGTGCCCACCCAGTTCTGGTTGCCGTTGACCTCGACCCCCAGCGGCGTGAGGGTGACGGCCTGCAGCGCCAGCGCCCCGAGGAACAGGACCCAGGACAGCGGCCGCCACCAGCCCGCGGGCACCCGGGACAGGCCGAGGGCCAGCAGCCCGCCCGCGAGCGCGAACACCGCCTGCCGGGCGAACAGCCCGTAGGAGGAGCCCTCGCCTCCCCGGTAGGCGGTGATCGAGGAGGCCGAGAGCACCATGATGAGGCCGAAGACCGTCAGCGCGAGCACGCTGGAGACGATGAGCACATAGTCCGCCGCCGGATTGGCCAGGGCGCTGCGCAGTCCGGCCAGCGGCGCAAGCCGCTCGGCGCCGCCCGCTCCGCGCTCCTTCACACCGGCTCCGCTGCTCACGGCTCGGGAGCGATCCGGGCGCGGACGGCCTCGGCGAAGAGCTCGCCGCGCGTGGCGTAGCTGAGGAACTGATCCATGCTCGCCGCCGCCGGGGCGAGGACGACCGCATCGCCGGGGCGGGCGAGGTCGGACGCCCGGGCCACGGCCGCGGCCGCGATGTCCGCCCCGCGCCGCTCGGCCGGGAGACCGGCCCCGGCGCCGGCCTGCGGTTCGACCTCGGCGACGGGCACCTCGGGTGCGTGCGCGGCGAGTGCCGCGCGGAGGGCGCTGCGGTCGGCCCCGATGAGCACGACGGCGCGCAGGCGGTCGGCCGCCTGCGCCACGAGCCCGGAGACGTCCGCACCCTTGAGCAGGCCGCCGGCGATCCACACGACGGAGTCGTGGGCCGCGAGCGCGGCCGCGGCGGCGTGGGGGTTCGTCGCCTTCGAGTCGTCGATCCAGGACACGCCCCCCTCCTCGGCCACGAGGGTCGAGCGGTGCGCGCCCGGGGCATGGGCGCGCAGCCCCTCGCGCACCGCGAGCGGCTCCACGCCCACCGAGCGCGCGAGCGCGGCCGCGGCCAGCGCATCGGCGAGGTGATGCGGTCCCGCCTCGGCCGCGCCCACCGCGGCGGCGACATCGGCGGTCTCGGCGATCTCCGCGGCCGCGGAGTAGCGGGCGGGGATGAAGGCGCGGTCCACGAGCAGCTCCCCGACGAGGCCGAACTCGCCCGGCCCGGGGGTCCCGAGGGTGAAGCCCACCGCGCGTGCGCCGGGCACGACGTCCGCGGCTTCAACGAGGGCGCGGGTGGCGGGGTCGTCGACGTTGTAGACGCACGCCCTCTCCACCCCGTGATAGGCCCGGCCCTTGTCGGCGCGATAGGCGTCCGCGCCGCCGTGCCAGTCGAGGTGGTCGTCGGCGAGGTTGAGGACGACGGCGGCGTGCGCGCCCATCGACAGCTCCCAGTGGAGCTGGAAGCTCGAGAGCTCGATCGCGAGCACATCGAGCTCCGGGTCCAGCACCGCCTCGAGCAGGGGATCGCCGATGTTGCCGCACGCCCGCGCCCGCAGGCCGCCGGCGCGCAGCATGGCCGCGAGCATCGAGGTCGTCGTCGTCTTCCCGTTGGTGCCGGTGACGACGAGCCACCGCGCATCATTGGCCCCGCGCACGCGCCAGGCCAGCTCCACCTCGCCGATGACGGGGATGCCGGCGGCGCGGGCACCGGCGAGCACGGGTGAGTCCGGCCGCCAGCCGGGCGAGGTGACGACGAGGTCGAACGCCCCGCCGCCGGCGGGCTGCGGAAGCGCCGCAGCGTGCTCCGCTCCGCGCCGGATGTCGACGTCGAAGACGGACAGGATCTGCTCGCGCTCGCGCTCGTCCCGCTCGGCATCGCCGTCGACGACAGTCACGGCCGCACCGCGCTCGGCCAGGTGCACCGCGGCGGGGAAGCCGCTCACGCCCAGACCGGTGACGAGCACGCGCAGTCCGGCGAGCGAGGACGTCGGCCCGGCCAGCGCGGCCGGGATGCGCGCTGCGTCAGGGTAGTCCAGGGGCGGGATCGTCTCAGTCAATGTGGGACAGCCATTCCGCGTAGAAGATCGCGACCGCGCCGATCACGCACAGCAGCGCGATGATCCAGAAGCGGACGACGATCGTGACCTCGGCCCAGCCCCTGAGCTCGAAGTGGTGCTGCAGCGGCGCCATCCGGAACACCCGCTTCCCCGTGAGCTTGAACGAGGCCACCTGGATGATGACGGAGAGGGTGATGACGACGAACAGGCCGCCGAGGACGACCAGCAGGAGCTCCGTGCGGGACATGATGGCCAGGCCGGCGAAGGCGCCGCCGAGGGCCAGCGAGCCGGTGTCGCCCATGAAGATCTTGGCCGGGGAGGTGTTCCACCACAGGAAGCCGAGGCAGGCCGCGGCCATCGCCGCCCCCACCATCGCGAGGTCGCGGGGATCGCGCACCTCGTAGCAGCCGGCGCCGGGGGTCGTCTGCAGGCCGCAGTTCTGCACGGACTGCCACAGCGTGATGACGATGTAGCCGGCGAAGGCCACGGCGGCCGAGCCCGCGGCGAGCCCGTCGAGGCCGTCCGTGAGGTTCACGGCGTTGGACACGGCCGTGACGATGAGGTTGGCCCAGACGATGAAGAGCACGAAGCCGATGCCCGTGCCCGCGAAGGCGAGGTCGAGCGGGAGATCGCGCACGAAGGAGATCGCGGTCGAGGCGGGGGTGAGCCCGTCCTCGTTCGGGAACAGGAGCGCGAGCACCGCGAAGCTGATGCCCACGAAGCCCTGGCCGAGGATCTTGCCGCCCGGCCGCAGTCCGAGGGAGCGCTGCTTGGAGACCTTGATGTAGTCGTCGAGGAAGCCGATCGCGCCGAGGCCCACGACGAGCCACAGCACGAGGAGCCCGGACGGCGTCGGGGCCGAGCCCGTGAAGAGGTGGCCGAGGGCATACCCCAGGACCGCGGCGCCGATGATGACGACGCCGCCCATCGTCGGCGTGCCCCGCTTGGTGGCATGGGACTTGGGCCCGTCGTCGCGGATGAACTGGCCGTAGCCGCGGGCCACGAGGACCCGGATGAAGAGCGGCGTGCCCACGAGTGCGATGGTCAGCGACAGCACCGCTGCCAGGATGACGGCGATCATGCGCTCTGGCTCACCCCCGCGATCTCATCGCCCAGGAAGCGCAGACCGGCATCCCGCGAGGACTTGAAGAGCACGATGTCGCCGGGACGCAGCTCCGCGCGCAGGACATCGCGGGCATCGGCCACGGTCGGCACGAAGACCGCCTCGTTGCCCCAGGATCCCTCGAGCTCGGCGGCCTGGAAGACGGGGCGCGCGCCCTCGCCCACCACGATGGTCCGGCTGATGTTGAGGCGCACCACGAGCTCGCCCACGTCCGCGTGGGCCTGGCGGGAGTCCTCGCCGAGCTCCAGCATCTCCCCGATGACGGCGAAGGTGCGGCGCGGCGGGTTCTCCTCGTCGCCGCGGCCCATCGCCGCGAGCGTCTTGAGCGCCTGCCGCATGGAGTCGGGGTTCGCGTTGTAGGCGTCGTTGAGCACCGTGACGCCGCTGGGCGAGTCGACGAGCTCCATGCGCCAGCGGCTCGCGGCCGAGGAGGTGCGCAGGGTCGTGACGACCGTCTTCCCGCTCGCCCCGCACACATGGGCCACGGCGGCGGCGGCCAGCGCGTTGGGCACATGGTGCTCGCCCAGGAGCGCGAGGTCCACCCGCACGGGCTCCTCCCCCGGCAGCGAGAGATCGAAGCTGGGCCGGCCCGAGGCGCCGACGCGCACATCGGCCGCGCTCACGACGGGAGCGTCCGAGCCTGCGACCTCGCCGCGCCCGGAGGCCGAGAACCAGACGACGTCCACGCCGTCGGCGAGCACCCCGGTCATCTCCCGCACCCGCGGGTCGTCGGCGTTGAGGACGGCGGTGCCTCCGGGCGCCAGAGCCTGGACGAGCTCGGCCTTGGCCCGCGCCGTGTTCTCGATGGAGCCGAACACCCCCGAGTGCGCCGTTCCGACCATGAGCTCGACCGCGACGTCCGGGCGCACGAGGGAGGTGAGATAGGCGAGGTTGCCGATCGACCGCGCGCCCATCTCGAGCACGAGGAAGCGCGTCGACTCGACGGCACGCAGCGCCGTGAGCGGGACGCCCACCTCGTTGTTGTACGAATTGGGCGGCCACACCGTCTCCCCCACCGCTGAGAGCAGGTCAGCGGCGAGGTCCTTGACGGTCGTCTTGCCCGCGGAGCCCGTGATCGCGATGACGGTGAGAGCGCCCTCGGCCCGCAGCGCCTCGACGCTGAGTCCGGCGAGCCGGCCGAGCGCCTCGGTCGCATCGGGCACCAGCAGCGTCGGCAGGTGCCGGCCGTCGACGGAGGGCACCGCCTCGGCGATGATGAGCGCCGCGCCCTGTTCGATGGCGGCGGGAGCGAAGTCCAGGCCGTCCGCCTGCTCGCCGCGGCGCGCGACGTAGATGTCGCCCGGTCCCACCTCCCGCGAGTCGGTGGTGACCCCGGCGGAGAGCACGAGATCCGGGTCTGTGCCGTACAGCTCGCCGGAGAGAGCCTGGGCGATGTCTTGAGCGGAGAATGCCTTCATATCAATCCTGAACTCTACCGTGGGCCGGGAACCGGCCCTCTGAGGTGAGCGCATCGCGTGTCCGCGCGCGGTCGTCGAAGGGGTGCACCGTGCCGGCGATCTCCTGGCCCGTCTCATGGCCCTTGCCCGCCACGAGGAGCGTGCCGCCGGCACCGGCCAGGCGCACGCCGAGCTCGATGGCGGCCCCGCGGGGCGCGCACTCGCGCACGGATTCGGGCCGGGCCCGCGCGGTGCCGTCGGCCAGCGCCTCGCGGGCGCCGGCGAGCACGGCCGCGCGGATCTCCGCCGGGTCCTCGGAGCGGGGGTTGTCATCGGTGACGATCACCACATCCGCACGGCGGGCCGCCGCCCGGCCCATGTGCGGGCGCTTCTCGCGATCGCGGTCGCCCCCTGCGCCCATGACCACCACGAGCGGATCCCCCGTGCCGTCGAGGCCCGCGAGGACCTTGTCGAGGGCATCGGGAGTGTGGGAGTAGTCGACGACGGCGAGGGGGGCCGCCGCGCTCACCCGCTCCATGCGCCCGGGCACCGTGACGGTGAGGCCCGCGGCCGCGCGCTCGAGCGCGTCCGCGGACTCGCCGGCGGCGTGCAGCATCGCGAGCGCGAGCGCGGTGTTGGTCACATTGAACGCGCCCGGCAGCGGCGCCGTCGCGCGGATCACCGCGCCGTCGGACAGCCGGAGGCGGAAGCGTCCGGGCTCGGCCTCGCGCACGAGCAGGTGGTCGGGCCGGACCGCGGGGTCCTCGGAGAGCGTGCGGACGGGCACGCGGGCCGCGGCCGCCATGCGCGCGCCCCATTCGTCTTCGACCACGACGACGCCCGTCCGCGCGCGGCCGGGGGTGAACAGCTCCGCCTTCGCCGCGAAGTAGTCCTCCATCGTCGGGTGGAAGTCGAGGTGGTCCCGGCTGAGGTTGGTGAAGCCGACGGACGCGAAGTGCGCCCCGTCCACCCGGTGCTGGGCCAGTGCATGTGAGGAGACCTCCATCGAGCACGCCTCGACGCCGGCTGCGCGCATCTGCGCGAAGAGGCCGTGGAGCTCGGGGGCCTCCGGTGTGGTCCGCACGCTGGGCACGGAGACTCCGGCGACCTCGGTCGCGACCGTGCCGATGAGGCCCGTCGTGCGGCCGAGGGCCCGCAGCAGCGCGTCGAGGATGAAGACGGTGGTGGTCTTGCCGTTGGTTCCCGTCACCCCGAGCAGGAGGGGCTCGTCCGGATGGGCCTCGGTGCCGAAGACCTGCGCGGCGAGGTCCCCGAGGACCGCGCGCGGGTGCTCTGCGACGATGACCGCGACCTCGCCCGCTTCGAGGTGCCGTGCCGCGAGCGCCCGCATCCGCTCGAGCCCGGCCTCGTCCGTGAGCACCGCCGAGACCCCGCGGGAGAGCACCTCGGCGGCGAACTCCGCGCCGTGCACCCGGGCGCCCGGCAGCGCGGCCCAGAGGTCGCCGGGGCCTGCGGTGCGGGAGTCGTGCGAGACGCCGGTGATCTCCGGGTCCCCCCCGCCGCTGAGGCGGGAGGCGGGCGGCAGGCGCAGCTGGGAGAGTCTCATCGTTTCCTATCGTCGGGGGCGGGCGGAAGGGGCGGGTCTCAGTCCTCCCATTCCACGCGGGTGTCCGAGGGCTTCCCGGTGGACGGCGGCACATGGAGGTGCCTGAGGGCGAAACCGGCGACATCGGAGAAGACGGGAGCGGCGGAGGTGCCGCCGTAGTAGCCCTCGGTGGGCCGCTGCAGGGTCACGGAGACCGCGATCCGGGGATCGTCCACGGGGGCGACTCCCACGAAGGAGGCAGTATAGCCCTCATAGCCGCCGGTGTCCGAGGGAGCCTGGGCGGTGCCGGTCTTGCCCGCGGCCCGGTAGCCGCCGATCTCGGCGTTGCCGGCGGTCCCGTCGACCACGACGTGCTCGAGCATGTCCAGCACGGTGGCCGCGGTGTCCTCGGACACGACCCTGCGCCCCGGCTCGCGCCGGGCCGGGGTGTACCGCCCGGCGGAGTCGACGGTGCCGTCCACGAGCTGGGGCTCGGGCAGCACGCCGCCGTTGCCGATCGCGGCCATCGCCGCCGTGGTCTGGATGGCGTTGGCGGACATGCCCTGGCCGAACATGACGGTGTAGGCGGTGCGCCCGTCCCACTCCTCGACGGGGTGCAGGATGCCGGAGTTCTCGCCCGGGAAGCCGATTCCTGAGGGCCGGCCGAAGCCGAAGCGGTCGAGGTACTCGTGGCGCTGAGCCGGGGTGAGCTTCTCGCCGGCCATGAGCGTGCCGGTGTTCGAGGACTCCGCGAGGATGCCCGCGAGGGTGAGGTTCTGGTCCTCGTGGGGACTCGAATCGCGGAACTCCTCGTCGTTGGACGCCTTCCACTTGTCCGGCACCACGAATTCGTCCTCGGGTCCCGCGAGGCCCTCCTCGACGAGCCCCGCGACCGTCACCATCTTCGCCGTGGAGCCGGGCTCGAAGGCCGCGCTGAACACCCGCGAACCGCGGTCGACGGCATCGACCCCGCCCGGATCGTTGGGATCCACGCTGGGGGACTCGGCCGCGGCGAGCAGCCGTCCGGTCCGCACGTCCATGATGACGATCGAACCCCATTCCGCATCGTGCTTCCTCACCGCCTCGCCCGCGGCCGACTGCGCATAGTGCTGCAGGGTGGAGTCGATGCTGAGCCGGACCCCCGTGCCGTCCTCGGCCGGGGTGGTGCTCGAATCGCCCAGCGGGATCCGTTCGCCGCGCAGGCCGCGCTCGTACTGCTGCTCCCCGTCCGTGCCGCGCAGCATCTCGTCGTGGGAGAGCTCGAGGCCGGCCAGCGCCGCGCCGTCCGAGCCCACGAAGCCCACGAGGCTGCCGGCGACGCCGCCTGCCGGATAGGAGCGGATGGAGTACTCCTCGAAGGTAATGCCCCGGATGCCGAGCGCGTCGATCTCCTCGCGCACCTCGCTCGTGAGCCCGGTGGCGACCACGTTCCAGCGGGCCTCGCCCTCGAGCTCGCCGAAGAGGAGGCCGGGCTCCGTGTCGAGCGGACCGGCGAGGTCCTGCGCAGCCCCCCAGGCGCCCACGAGCTCGCGCTCGGCGTCCTCCGGTGCGCCCGGGGGCCGCTTCTCGTAGCCGGCCACGTTCTGCTGATCGACCACGAGGCGGTAGCGGGCGGCGTTGCCGGCCAGGAGCGTGCCGTCGGCGGCCTGGATCTCCCCCCTGTCGGCCGGCAGCGCGACCGTGACGAGGCGTCCCTCGAGGGCCTGGGCGGCGGCCTGCCGGGTGTCGATGCCCTGGATCGCCACGAGATTGCCGACCACGACGCCCAGGACGAGGATCGAGCACACCGCGAGGATGCGGATGCGCCCCTTCGCGGACAGGCGCCACCTCCGGCGGCGCGCCGGCGTCCTCGACATCGTCCTCCCCCTCCCCGGGTCCCTGCGTGCGGTTCTGTGTGCGTGCTCTCGTGCGTCCGCCGGCCGCGCCCGTGCGCGCACCCCGCCGCCGGCGGTCAGTCCCCCGGCTCGGACTGGGAGGGGGCGACGAACTCCCGATCGGATCCGCCCACGACGGGCAGCCGCTCGTCCGAGCGTAGATTGGGCCGGGCGTCGTCACGGGCATCGGCGCGCGGTCCCGGGATCCTCTCAGGAAGCTCCCGCTGCGGGTCCGCCGCCGGCGCAGGCTCGACCTCGGTGATCTGCCCCGTGCGCTCGTCGATGTACGAGGGCGCGACATCGCGCTCGAGGCCCCGCTCCTGCGCGGTCTCCGCGATGTTCTGCGGACTCTCCCGATAGGAGATGTCCTCGACGAGCCGGTCGCGCTCGTCCTGGAGGGCGGCCTGCTCCTCCGTGAGGCTCTGCACGCGGAACGTCGTGTGCGAGACCACGATGTTGCCCACGAGGATGAGCACGACGCCCGTGAGGACGATGAGGACCGCCCACACCGCGACCGGTATGCGCGGCCCGCGCACCGCCGGGAGCACGAGGGCGAGGCGCCGCACGGTCCTCCGGGTGAGGGGCTCGCCCCTGAGCGGGAGACCGCCGGGGCGGTCCGGGTGGGGCACGGCCTGGCTCATCGCCTCTCCTTCCGCGCGGGTCCGATCTTCTGCACCGCCCGCAGCCGCACGCTCGCGGAGCGGGGGTTGGCCTCGACCTCCTCAGGTCCCGCCTTCTCCGCACCCCGGGTGAGCGGCGCCAGCCATGCCCGCATCTCCGGGGGCACGACGGGCAGGCCCGGCGGCGCCTGGTCGCGCAGGCCGGCGGCGAAGATGCGCTTGACGATGACGTCCTCGAGGGACTGATAGGACTCGACGACGGCGGTCCCGCCCTCGTGGAGAGCCTCGAGCGCGGCCGGCAGCGCGGCCGAGAGCGAGTCGAGCTCGCGGTTGACCTCGATGCGCAGGGCCTGGAACGTCCGCTTGGCGGGGTGGGACCGCTTGCGGTTCGCTCCCCCGCCCTTCCGCTTCGCCGCACCGCGGCCGTCGCCGACGACGCGCTCGAGGAGGCCGGCCAGCTGCTCGGAGGTCTCCCAGGGGCGCTCGGCCCTGTCGGCGACCACCGCGCGGGCGATGCGCCTGGCCTCGCGCTCCTCGCCGTACTCGCGGATGATGCGGGCGAGCTCGTCCTCGGGATACGTGTTGAGGACCTCGGCGGCGGTGAGCCCGGCGCTCTGGTCCATGCGCATGTCCAGGG
Source organism: Brevibacterium album DSM 18261 (assembly GCF_000426445.1). GTDB lineage: Bacteria > Actinomycetota > Actinomycetes > Actinomycetales > Brevibacteriaceae > Brevibacterium > Brevibacterium album. Next base: position 221,780 of record NZ_AUFJ01000010.1, read on the forward strand.
GTGCGGGCCGCGAATAGGAGAAGCCTCGCTCGTCCTCGTCCAGCTGCAGGGAGGAGACTCCCAGGTCGAGGAGGATCGCACTGATCTGCGCGATGCCGAGCTCTTCCAGCACGCGCGCGAGTTCGTCGTCGACGGCGTGCACCCCGCGGAAGCGGTCGCCGAAGCGCTCGAGGCGCTCACCGGCCCGGGCGAGCGCCTCGCGATCGCGGTCGAGGCCGATCACGGTGACGTCGGAGAAGGCCTCGAGGATGCCCTCCGAATGGCCTCCCATGCCGAGGGTGCCGTCCACGACGACGGGAGGCAGACCCCGTTCGCGCGCGGCCTCGACGCCGGCACCCACCAGCTCGACGCACCGGTCCAGCAGCACCGGGGTGTGTGCGAACTGCTCCACAGCTCCTCCTCTTCTGCCCTCGCGGCGCCGGACCCGTCCGCCGCACGGCTGGCCGCGCGGGAACGTCGCGGCGCTGGGTCCAGAACCCCGCCCGCCTGGCCCTGGCGCCGGGGAAGTGCGTCAGGACCCCTGTGCGACTGCGGAACCGGGGAAGCGCCCCGCAGTCCGGGCGGGCGAGGATCTCGATCCAGCGCCGTCGATTGCGATGACCGGCTCAGATGATCCCGGGGATCACCTCGTCCGATCGGTCCGCGAAGCCCTGCTCCGTCTCCGCCAGGTACTGCTCCCATGTGGGGGCGTCCCAGATCTCGGCGCGGTTGCCCATGCCGATGACGGCGACGTCGCGGTCGAGCCCGGCGTACTGCCGGAGCGCGAGAGGAACAGTCACCCGGCTCTGCTTGTCCGGCTGCTCGGCCGACGCTCCGGAGAGGAAGACGCGCAGGTAGTCGCGTGCCTCCCTGCTCGTCATGGGCGCCGCCCGCATCTGCTCGTGCACGCTCTCGAACTCGCTCGTGGAGAACACGGACAGACAGCGTTCCTGTCCGCGTGTCAGCACCAGCCCGTCCGAGAGCTCGTCGCGGAACTTCGCGGGAAGGATGAGACGGCCCTTGTCGTCCAGCCGCTGCATGTGCGTGCCGAGGAACACGGTGTCTCACCCCTCTCGAAACCCTGGGGCTCCGATGGCTCCCACTGTACTCCACTGACCTCCACATTTTGACCCAACGGACCCCATTATGACCAGCACTCATATGTTTCTGCAGGTCAGACTGGTGGAGGAAAGTGGATGAGATTCGCCTGCAGGGCGTGGCGCGTCGGCACGGGGTGCGGCCAGGGCCCCGCGCAGACGGCGGGAGCAGAGCCTGCGAGGCCCGCGGACATGCGGGCGGGGAGGGAAATGGGGAGGCCCGGGGAGGCGAGTGGGGAGGGAAGTGGAGCGCGCCGGGGAGGGAGGTGGGGAGGCGAGCGAGCCGGGGCAGGAAGTCCTGCGGCGGGCGCGAGTGGAGCCGCCCGGCGGGAGTGAGAGACAATGGTGGGCATGACCGCGCTCGGCAGTGAACACATCACGCACATCCAGTCCATCGCCCAGCAGGCGCGCACCGCCATGAACAACGTGCTCGACGGCAAGGACCACGCCGTGCGGACCGCCCTGCTCACGCTCTTCTCCGGCGGTCACCTCCTCCTCGAGGACGTGCCGGGCGTGGGCAAGACCCTGCTGGCGAAGGCGCTCGGGCGCGCGGTGGGCGGCAGCGTCCGCCGCATCCAGTTCACCCCGGACCTCCTGCCCTCCGATGTGGTGGGCGTGAACATGTTCAACCAGGAGAAGCAGGCCTTCGAGTTCCGGGCCGGCCCCGTGTTCGCGAACGTCGTCATCGCCGATGAGATCAACCGCGCCTCCCCCAAGACGCAGTCCGCGATGCTCGAGTGCATGGCGGAGAACCAGGTGAGCGTCGACGGCACCACGTACCGCATGCCGCAGCCGTTCATGGTCGTCGCGACCCAGAACCCCGTGGACATGGAGGGCACCTACGCCCTGCCCGAGGCGCAGCGCGACCGCTTCACCGCCCGCATCTCGATCGGCTACCCGTCCGCCGCGGCGGAGGCGGAGATGCTCGACCACCACGCGGAATCGGATCCGCTGGCCTCCACTCCCGCCGTGACGACGCTCCAGGAGGTCACGCACGCCCGCGATCTCATCCGGCACGTCGAGGCGACCGCGGAGCTGCGCGGCTACATCGTCGCCCTCATGGACGCCACCCGGAACGATCCGCAGATCGCCCTCGGCGCCTCCCCCCGTGCCGGAGTGCACCTCCTGCGCACCGCCAAGGTCCTCGCCGTGCTGAACGGGCGCGCCTATGTCACCCCCGACGATGTGCAGCAGCTCGCCGTCGACGTCCTCAGCCACCGCATCGTCCCGCGCGAGGGCGAGGACGAGCAGCTGGCGGCCTCCCTCGTCAGCGACGTGCTCCGCCGGGTGCCGGTCTCGGGGCGCTGATGCGTCCCACCGCCTCGGGCCTCGTCTTCCTGCTCCTCGGCGCAGCGCTGGCCGTCGCCGCCTACCGCTTCGCCCTGCCGGGCATGCTCCCGGTGGCGATCCTCCTCATGGGCCTCGTGGCCCTCTCCGCCGTCATCGCGCTCGCGACCTCGGCCCGTCTCTCGGTCGGGCTCGTCCCGCGCATGCGGCGGTTCGACGGCGAGAACCTCACGGCGGTGGGCGCCCAGGCCCGCTTCGAGGCGCACGTCTCCAATCGCACGCCGCTGCCGGTGGGCTCCTTCACCCTCACGCTCACGCCCGAAGACGGGTTCGGCCCCGTGCGCACCCTCCGGGTGCCGGGGCTCGCCGCCCGGGCCGAGACCTCGGTGCCCGTCGCGGTCGTGCCCACGCGCCGCGGCCTCAGCGGGATCGAGAGCGTCCGGCTGCGGCTCGAGGGGCCCTTCGGCCTCATCGCGCTCACCCGCACCGCCCGGACCGGGCTCCGGACGGCCGTTGCGGTGCCCGACCAGGTGCTGCCCGTCCGCGCCCGCCCGCACATGAGCGCCGAGCAGTCGGAGTCCGACCGCCTTCAGCGGGGCACCTCGACCCTCGACTTCCACACACGCGAGTACGCGCCCGGCGACGACCTCCGCCATGTGCACTGGGCCTCGACGGCGCGCTACGGCACCCTCATGATCCGCGAGCAGGCGCACGAGGAGAGCCCCGTCGCCGTCGTCCTCCTCGACACCCTGGGCGCGGACCCCACGGGGCACGGGGCGGACATCGCCGTGACCGCGGCCGCGGCCGTCGCCCTCCACCACCTCTCGGAGGGGACCGAGGTCCTGCTCTCCTCCGGCCCCCGCCTCGTGCGCGCGGCCGGCGCGAAGGGCCGTGACACCGTGCGGCTGGAGTCCGCACGCCATCCCGCCGGCGCGGAGGTGCCTGCGGTCCCCGCCCTCCCGCCCGGCACGCGGCACGTCGCGATCTGCGCGCTGCAGGCCGAGCGCGCCCGGGCGCTGGCCGCGGAGCTGCCCCGATCGCAGCCGCATTCGCTCTTCGTCGTCGAGGAGCTCGCCGATGACGGCGTGAGCCTGGAGACCGCGCTCTTCGGCGGAGAGCTCCGCCTGCCGCCCCAGTGGCGGCACGGGGCCGAGACCGAAGGACGAGCGCCGCGCATGCAGCGGCAGCGGAGGAGCGAAGGAGACCGATGAGCACCGAGACCCTCCCCGCGCAGGAGCATCCGCCCGTCGCGGCCCCCGCCGCCCAGGAGACCGCCGAGCCCTCCCCCTGGGTCCTCGCGGCGTGCACGGCGACGGCCATGCTGCTCGCCGCGCTGAGCCTGAGCTCGGTCTTCGCGGACTGGCGCTGGTTCCCGCCCACCGCCGCCATGATCGCGGTCCTCGCCCTCGCGGGTGCGCTTCTGCGGTCGGTGCCGGCCATGCGCGCGACGGGCTCGACCGTGCTCGTCCAGTTCGTCCTCGCCGGAGTGCTGGCCCTCTACCTCACGGTGTCCTCCGCGATGCCGTTCGGGGTGCCCACGCCCGGTGCGGTCGCGGAGCTCTTCGCACTCCTCGGGGCCGGTGTGGACGACATCTACTCGACCACCGCGCCCGCGGCCTCGACCCCGGGCTTCACCGCGATCCTCGTGGTGGGCATCGGCCTCATCACGATCCTCGTCGACGGGCTCGTGAGCGATCTGCGCGCACCCAAGGTCAGCGGCATCCTCCTCCTGCTCCTGTGGGTCATCCCCGTCCTGCTCGCGGGCACGGACCTGGCCTGGTACCACTTCGCGGCGGTCGCGGGCGCGTTCCTCCTCCTCATGCTCTCGCGCTATCTGAGCACCTCCGTGCGGCGCGCGGCCGCGTACTCGGCCGTGGCCGGGGCCCTGGCGCTGACACTGGGCGCGGTCCTCCCGATCGCGCTGCCGCCGGTCGCCCAGCGCCCGCAGCAGCCGCTCGGCCAGCCCGAGGACATCAGCGTCGTCAATCCGTTCCTCGATCTCAGGAACGACCTCGAGCAGGGCGATGACTCCCCCGTGCTCGAGTACGTCAGCGACGATCCGCTGGCCCCGCCGCTGCGCCTCACGAGCGTGAGCGCCTTCGACGGCCGCACCTGGATGCCGGAGCCCTTCGACATCGACCCCTTCGCCGTCGCCGCGGACGGGCTTCCGCGGCCCGACGGGCTCTCCTCGGACACGCCCGTCGCCGAACGCAGCGCGGACGTGCGCATCCTCGGCCTCGACGGGCAGCACCTGCCCGCGCCGTACGCGCCGCAGTCGATCAGCGGCCTGGAGCGGCGCTGGATCTTCGATCCGGAGACCCTCACGATCGTGGGCAACGGCGTGCTCACGACGGACGCGCAGTACGAGGTGGCCTACCGGTCCGTCGAGCCCACGGCGGAGCAGCTCGCCGAGGCGCCTGCTGTCGACGCGGAGGAGTTCGAGACCGAGCTCGCGCTGCCCGCCGACATGCCCTCCGTCATCGCGGACACCGCGGACGAGGTCACGGCGGGCTCCCGCAGCCAGTGGGAGGCCGCGGTCGCGCTGCAGGACTGGTTCCGGTCCGGGGAGTTCGAGTACTCGCTCTCGGCCCCGGCCGAGGCCTCGAGCTCCGCGATCGCGGACTTCCTCGCGGACCGGCGCGGCTACTGCGTGCAGTTCTCGGGGGCCATGACCGCGATGGCCCGGTCGCTGGGCATCCCGGCGCGCATCGGAGTGGGCTTCACGGCCGGCAGGCCCACGGGCGAGGGACAGTACCGCGTGTCTCTGCAGGAGGCCCACGCCTGGCCCGAGCTCTACTTCGAGGGCGCCGGCTGGGTCCGCTTCGAGCCCACGCCCGGCGGTCCGGCGGGCGATCCTCCGCCGTGGGCGGTCTCCAGCGGCACCGGTGAGGACGAGGAGGCCGAGGAGACCGCAGAGCCCACGGAGGAGCCCTCCGAGGACGGCGCCGAGGCCGCGCCGAGCGCGGCACCGGAGACCCCGGAGGACGAGGCCGGACCGGACGAGGAGTCCGGGGCCGAGGGCCTGTCGGCCGAGACGCTGCGGGCGTTCGCGATCGCGGGCCTCGTGCTGCTGGTGCTGTTCGTGCTCGCACTGCCCGCGCTGCTGCGGCTTCTCCAGCGGCGCCTGCGGCTCACCGGCAGGGCCGGGATCGGCGCCGGGACGCATCCTCGCGGCGAGCTCGCCCGGGCCGAGGGGACGTGGACGGAGATCGCCGCGCTGAGCCGGGACTTCGGACTCGGCTGGGACCGTGCCCGCACGCTCCGCGCCCACGAGGCGAGTCTGATCGCGGATCTCGATGCGGATGCCGCCGAGCGCCTCCGCCGCGTCGTCGACGCGCTCGAGGGCGCACGCTATGCCGGGGCCGCGGCCGTGGGCGGCATCCGCACAGGCGCTGCGCCGGAGCCCGGCGGGATGACGGAGTCCGGCGGGGTCACCGAGCCCGGCGACGGCGATCCGCACGCCTCCCGCCGCGGGCAGCGCACGCCCGCGGCGGCCGAGCTCACGGGTCTCGTGCGCGCGCTCCGCAGGGACTTCACCCGGCGCAGGGGCTCGCCCGCCGCCGTCCGCGCGGCCCTCGTGCCCGCAAGCCTCTGGAAGCGGGGCTGAGCCGAAGCTCACCACTCAGCGGGCTGGATGCAACACCACCGGGCGCCGCTGCGACGCCGCGCAGTGCGCCTTCCGCCATCGCGTGGACCGTCCACGCGATGGCGGAGTGCGGTGCGGAGGCGAGGCGGTGTCTCGCGCACGGGGCGGGCGTGAGGGGAACTCCGGACATGAGAGGAGCCCTCCGGCGGTGCCGGAGGGCTCGGGGGGGTGACGCGGCTCAGGTGCGGGCGGGCCGTTCAGGCGCGGGGCGGCTCATTCGCCCCGGCGACGCCGGTCCCAGCGGTCCTCCATGCGGTTCATGAAGCCGCCGCCTGCGGGTGCACCGCCCTTGGAGGACGGTCCCGCGGGCCTGCTCCCGGTGCCTGAGGAGGGCCCGCTGCCCTCGCTGCCGCCGCCGTTGGTCTTGAGCGCCCAGAAGCCGCCGGCGACCATCACCGCGAAGCCGATGATGCCGAGCGGCCACCAGCCGGCCCAGATGCCGCCGAGCGCCACTGCGATGCCGACGACCACGCCGAGCACGCCCACCACGAGGCGCGAGGCCGAGAGCGAGCCGCCGCCCGCCTGGGGCACCTCGGAGATGCTGCTCGCGAACCTCGGGTCCTCGCTCCGGAGCTGCTGCTCGAGCTGGTCCAGAAGCTGCTGCTCATGATCTGAGAGAGCCATCGCGATCTCCTTGTCCGTCCGCTGTGAGAATCCGCCGTCCCCGGTCACCTCAATCATAGTCGCCCGCACCGGTCCAAGCACAGCCGGTCCGCCCCCGGGACAGGGCCTCCCACGAGGTGGGAAGGCGGTTCACACACGATTGACAGCCGGTGGGCCCGGCGCGCCCGGACTAGCCGGGGCCGTTCTGCGGCGGGTCCGCGCGGCTGAGCAGGGAGGCCGCTGTGATCGCACCCTTCCCGAATCGCCTGCGGACCTCGTCGAGGGCAAGCTGCGCATCGCGCTCCTCCGCACCCGGAGCCCCGCCCTCCGCCGTGATCCCCGCCTCCGGATCGAACAGGGATCCCTGCCGTCCCGCCTCCGCGATCGGCACGAGGTCGTGAGCGCGCAGCCCCAGCAGCCTCACCCCGGAGGAATGCGCCTCCCGCAGCGTGTGCAGCGGCCGCCGCAGAGCGCGGTGCAGATCCGAGGAGAGGTCGCTCGGCACCGGCAGCGTCGCGGAGCGGGAGTACGTCGTGAAGTCCGAGAGCCGGTATTTGAGTCCGACGCTCCGGGCGGCGCGGCCCTCCGCGCGCAGCCGTGCCGCGACGGTGTCGGCGAGCCGCAGCAGCTCGCGCTCGAGGTCCTCGATCCGCCAGACATCGGCGGGGAAGGTGTGCTCGGCGCTCACGGAGTGGTCCTTGGGCGTGTGCCGCAGGGGCCGCCGGTCGATGCCGTGGGCGAAGTCGTGGAGCATGAGCCCGTGCGAACCGAGGATCCGGCCAGCCCATGCCCGCTCGGTGTCCGCGAGCTCTCCGATCGTGGCGATCCCGTAGCGCGCCAGCGTCCCCGCGGTCGTGCTGCCCACACCCGGCAGCGCCTCGACCGGCATCGGCCGCAGGAAGGCGTCCACCTCGGCCACCGGCACGACGAGCAGGCCGTCGGGCTTGGCGCGCGCAGAGGCGAGCTTCGCCACGACCTTGGTCGAGGCCGCGCCCACCGAGGCCGTCAGGCCCGTCTCGGCCTCGATCCGCTCGCGCAGTCCCGCCGCGATGACCGCCGGCGAACCCAGCCTGCGCACCGCCGAGCTCACGTCGACGTAGCCCTCGTCGACGCTCACCTGGGCGTAGTCCTCCGTGACCTCGGCCACGAGCCCGAACACCCGCGCCGAGTACTCCCCGTACAGGCCCCGCGAGGGCGGGATGAAGGCGGCGTGCGGGCACAGGGTCTCCGCCCGTCCGATGGGCATGGCCGCGTGCACACCGTATTCCCGCGCCTCGTAGCTCGCGGAGACGACGACGCCGCGCCCGCTGCGGCCGCCCACGACGACGGGCCTGCCCCGCAGCTCCGGCCGCGAGAGCAGCTCCACCGCGACGAAGAACGCGTCCATGTCGAGGTGCAGGACGACGCAGCCGGTGTCGTCGTCGCCCAGCCGGCTGAGGTCTCCCCCACCGCGGGCCAGCTGCTTTCTGCTCACTCCCACCCCCGCGCTGTACTCTGGACGGCATGATAGCCCGCACCTCGCGCACCGTCCTCACCAGGCGCACCGCGGCCTCCGCGCGCGCACTGCCCGCGGCCGCCCTGGCCGCCGCCCTGCTCCTCACCGGCTGCTCCGGGGCCGGCTCCGGCGGCGAGGAGACCGCCGAGCCGACCGCCGAGGAGACCGGTGCCGACGAGGCCGCACAGGAGGCCACCGCCGAGGCGGAGCAGAGCCCCAGCGCCCAGGCCACCTCGGGCGCCCTCGTCGAGGACTTCCCCTCGACGATCCAGCAGCTCCCGGACTCGGAGATCGTCCTGTCCTCCGTCGAGCCCGCGGACGAGGGCGAGCTCGTGAGCGCGAGCCTGACGATGCGCACGGAGTCCTCCGAGGACGATGTCCTGAAGTTCTACTCCGACACCCTCGGCGAGGCGGACTTCGCACCGGTGAGCGACGCCTCCTCCGAGGGAGGCGTCACGACCCAGGCCTTCCACGCCGACAACGGCAATCAGCTCCTCTCCGTGAGCATCTCGACCGACCAGCAGGACGAGGGCCTGCTCATGGTCACCATCGGCGGGAAGACCCTTCCGTGACGGCAGGACGCCTGAGCGCGCCCGCGGCCGTGCGCGCTGCCGTCGACGCCCGCCTCGCGGAGTTCCTCGCGGACGCGGCTCACCGCCTCCGGGAGATCTCGCCCGCGGCCGACCGCCTCACGGAGCCCCTGCGCGCCTTCGCCACCGGCGGCAAGCGGGTCCGCGCGATGCTCACCTGGTGGGGCCATGAGATCGGCGGCGGGGAGCCGGGTCCCGCGATCGCCTCGGCCGCGGGCTCGGTCGAGCTGCTGCACGCCGCCGCCCTCGTCCACGACGACGTCATCGACGCCTCGGAGACGCGCCGGGGCAGCCTCGCCGTTCACACGCGCTTCAGCCGCGAGCACGCCGCCGGAGGATGGGCCGGGGACTCCGCCCTGTACGGCGCCTCGGCCGCGATCGTCGCGGGCGACCTGTGCCTCGCCCTCAGTGAGGAGCTCTTCGGCACCGCCGGGCTCCCGGTCTCCGCCGAGGCGCGCACCGCCCACGATGCGCTGCGCCGCGACGTCATGCTGGGGCAGTTCCTCGACATCGACCTGCAGGCGCGGCCCGTGCCCCGCGAGGAGCTCTTCGCCCGCGCCTCGGAGGTGCTCACGCACAAGACCGCCCTCTACACCGTCGTCCAGCCGCTCGCGCTGGGCGCGGCGCTCGCCGGAGCGGGGCCGGAGCTGCTCTCGGCGCTCGAGCGCTACGGCCGTCCCGTGGGCCGGGCCTTCCAGATGCGCGACGACGTGCTGGGGGTGTTCGGCGAGCCCGCGACGACCGGGAAGCCCGCCGGCGACGACCTCGCGCAGGGCAAGAAGACCCTGCTGGTCGCCGAGGTGCTCGCCCGCGCGGACGCGGAGCAGGCGGACTGGTTCGCCTCGCGGCTGGGCGATCCGGGGCTCACGCCCGGGGAGATCGCGCGGATGACCGCGCTCATCGCCGACTGCGGCGCGGCCGCGGAGCTGGAGGAGAGGATCGAGCGGGAGCGCGCCGAGGCCGAGGCCGGTCTGCGCACGCTGCGCACGCTCGGCGTCGCCGAGGCGGATGTGCGGGCGCTCGCGGCCTTCGCCGACGAGCTCACGCACCGCCGCGCCTGAGGCGCACGGGCGCGGCTCAGAACGCCAGCGCCTGCGCCCTGCGGCGCACCTCCGTCTTGCTCCCGGAGCGCAGGAGGTCGATGGGGCGGCCCGGCAGGGAGTCATCGGGGGTGAAGAGCCAGGCGATCGCGGCCTCGTCGTCGAAGCCGGCGTCCCGGAGGGTGATGAGGGTGCCCTTGAGGTGCTTGAGCGGCAGGTGGGCCTCGTCCAGGAACAGCGCGGGGACCTGGAAGATCGCCCGCTCCGTCCGCCGGACGCCGATGATCGCCCGCTCCTCGACGAAGCGGCGGACCTTGGATATCCCCAGACCGGACCGCTCGGCGATATCGGGGAGCGGGAGCCAGGCGTCGACGAGGTCATCTGTTCTGTTCACCCCTCCAGCCTAGCGCCCGGACCCACGCGGGTCACACGTGCGCACCGTGCCGACACGCCCGGCGAGGGTGCGCGGCTTCCGGGCGCGGCCCCGGATACGCTTCTACCGAACGTGCACCGCGCCCGGCCCCGCCTGGTCCCGGCCGTGCACTCCCCCGGACGCAGCACAGGACGGATTGATGACCTCGACGACGGACCCCTTCGCGCTTCCCGCCCGCGGCCGCCGGTCGCGGGCCCGGACGGCCCTGCGCGAGGCCGGCCCGCTGGAGGTGTCCACGATGCTGAGCGAGGCGCCCACCGCAGCCGGCGAGCCCGCACCTGCGGAGCCGCCCGCGCTCCCGCTGTGCATCCCCTCCGGTCCCGGCTTCCTCTCCGGCACCGCCGGGGAGTCAGTGCCGGTCTCCCACGGCGGGCGCACCTACCGGGTGCGCACCGGCGACGACCTGGCGAGCGTGGCCGCGCGGTTCGGCGTCTCCGTGCCCGCACTCGTGGAGCTCAACGGCCTCGGCCGGCGCCCGCGCCTGCAGCCGGGGCAGATCGTCTCGCTGCCGGAGAGGCAGGCCGCGCAGGGGGCCGCGACGGTGCGCGTGCGTCCCGGCGACACCCTCGACTCGGTCGCCGCCGCCCAGCACGTCAGCCCCGCCGAACTCCGCCGCGCGAACGCGATGGGCGAGTCCTCCCTCATCGTCGAGGGCGAGCTCCTCGACCTGGCGGGCTCCGGGGCGATGAGCCACCGCCCGCCGCTGCGCATCGAGGATCTGGGCGAGCTGCCGTTCGTCGCCGGCGGCACCGCCGAGCACCCTCCCGAGACCCTGCTGGCCGCGCGCGTCAACAAGCGGACGCTGCACACCCGCGAGATCCCCTCGCGCAGGGCCGCGCGCCGCATGATCGAGGCGGTCGCGGGCGAGCACTCCGTGGATCCGCAGCTGGCCTCGGCGGTCGCGCAGCTCGAGAGCGGCTGGCACCACGGCGTCGTGAGCCCCGGCAACGCCATCGGGATCATGCAGGTCACCCCGCATGCGGCATGGACGGCGTCCGTGCGGATCGCACGGCGCCTCGATGTGCTCGACGCGCGCGACAACGTGACCGCCGGCGTGGTCATCCTCTCAGCCCTCCTCGACGCCGCCCGGGACGAGAAGGAGGCTCTCGCCGCCTACCACCAGGGGCTGCGCTCCCTGCGCGCGGGCGGCGTCTACCCCGATGCGGGCCGCTTCGCCGCGAATGCCCTCATCATCGCCGAACGACTGCGCGCGGAGGTGCGACGATGACCACGCTCACCGATCCGCTCATCGGGGCGAGCCTCGACGACCGCTATCGGGTGGACGCGCCCGTGGCCCGCGGCGGCATGGCGATGGTCTACCGGGGCACGGACCTGCGCCTGGACCGCGTCGTCGCGCTCAAGGTCATGCACCGGCACCTCATCGACGACGACGGCTTCGTCGAGCGCTTCCAGCGCGAGGCACGTGCGGCGGCGGGCCTCTTCCACCCCAATCTCGTCGCCGTCCACGACACGGGACGAGACGGCGACGCCGTGTACCTCGTGATGGAGTACCTGCCGAACGTCACCCTGCGGCGCGAGCTCCGCCACCGCGGCCACCTCTCCCCGCGGCAGGCGCTCGTGGTCCTCGACGCCGTGCTCGCCGGCCTCGAGGCCGTGCACTCCGCCGGGATGATCCACCGCGACCTCAAGCCCGACAACGTGCTCCTGGGCGAGGACGGGAAGATCAAGCTCGCGGACTTCGGGCTCGCCCGCGCGGTGAGCTCGGCCACGACGACCAAGACCCTCATGGGCACGGTGGGCTATGTCGCCCCCGAACTCGTGACGCGCACGGGCGCGGATGCGCGCACGGACCTCTACACCGTGGGCATCATGCTCTACGAGATGCTCACAGGAGAGCAGCCGTACACCGATGACGTGCCCATCCGCGTCGCCTACCGCCACGTCCACGACGACGTGCCGGCGCCTTCGGGCCTCGTGCCCGGCCTCTCTCCGCGCCTCGACGCCCTCGTCCTGTGGGCGACGGCCCGCGATCCCGAGGAGCGCCCGCAGTCCTCGACGGCGCTGCGGGAGGCCCTCGCCGAGGCCCGCGCCGAGCTCACCCCCGGCGAGCTCGACCTCGGCTCCGGGGAGCTGCCCGCCGCCGCGCTCGACGAGACCCGGCCCCTGCTCGTCCCCACCGCGACGATCCGCACGGCTGCGTCCGCCGACAGCGGCGAGGTGCCCCGGTCGACGGACGAGATCCCCTACCTCGGCGCACCCGCGGAGGGCCTCGACGAGGAGGCGGATGCGGAGGGCACCTGGACGAAGACGAGCGGACCCGCAGGTGCGGCAGCAGCCGCGCGGGATGCCGATCCGAACGAGGACGCAGGAGAGCCGGCGGGCGCCGAGGCCTCCCCCGCCGGGCCGGAGTCCGGTGGCGCGGGACCGGCGCCCCGGCGCCGCGGGGCCCGCCTCGCGCTCATCCTCGTAGCCGCCGTTCTCGTCCTGGGCCTCACCGCCGCCGGCCTCTACCTCTCCCGTGACCGGACCGCGACCGTCCCGGACGTCCAGACGGGGCAGGATCCGGACGAGGCCGTCGCCCTCATCGAGGAGGCCGGCTTCGAGGTCGAGACCGTCGAGGCACACAGCGATTCGGTGCCGGCCGGCCGCGTGCTCGGCGCGGACCCGGCCGGGGGCGCGGAGCTGCGGCCCGGCGACACGGTGACGCTCACCCTCTCCCAGGGCGAGGAGCTGTTCACGGTGCCCGATGTGACGGGATCGGCCGAGGCCGATGCCCGGATCACCCTCGAGTCCTCGGGCATGGTGCTCGGCAAGATCACCCGGGAGTTCTCCGACGAGGTGCCCGACGGCAGCGTCATCAGCCAGGGCGTGGGCGGTGAGGAGCAGGTCGCGAAGGGCACCGCCGTGGACCTCGTGGTCTCACGCGGCGTCGAGCCCATCGAGGTGCCCATCGTCACCGGCATCGACTACGAGTCCGCCTTCGGCCGGCTCGCCCGCATGGGGTTCAAGGTCTCCCGCGAAGACGTGTTCGACGAGGAGGTGCCCGCGGGCAAGGTCGTCTCCCAGTACCCGCGCGGCCGCGAGGAGCGCCACGAGGGCGATCTCATCATGCTCAGGGTCTCGAAGGGCCCGGAGGCGGAGAGCGGCGCGGACGACGCGAACGGCGAGGAGCCGGCCCCCGCCGAGGAGGAGTGAGCGGCTTCAGCTGAGACCGCCGGCTCAGGCGCCTGCGGTGCGCTCGGCAAGCTCCGCAAGGACCCCGGCTGCGGCCTCGGCAGCGGCCGTGTCCACGTCCAGATGGGTGACGAGCCGGCAGGCCTGTGCACCCAGCGGGGTGATGCGCACTCCGCGTTCCGCCGCGAGCCGGGCGAACTCGACCGCGTCGACCGAGAGCCCTTCCGTGCTGATGAAGGCGATGTTGGTCTCGACGATGCCCGGATCGCACGTGCCGGGCACGGCGGCGGCGATGCGCGCGGCGATGAGGGCCGCGTGCGCATGGTCCTCGGCGAGGCGGTCCACGTTGTGCTCGAGCGCGTAGAGGCCGGCGGCCGCGAGGATCCCGGCCTGACGCATGCCGCCTCCGTAGCGCTTGCGCAGGTGACGAGCGTGGCCGATGAGTTCGGCGTCACCGGTCAGCACGCTGCCGACGGGGGCGCCCAGCCCCTTGGAGAGGCACAGGCTCACCGTGTCCGCGCACGCGCCCTGGTCCGCGAAGGAGCAGCCGCTCGCGACCACGGCGTTCGCCACGCGGGCCCCGTCCATGTGGACCCGGATGCCGCGCTCGGCCGTCAGCGTGCGCAGGCGGCGCAGTTCGGCGAGATCCGCGATCCGCCCGCCGGAGAAGTTGTGCGTGTTCTCGACCGCGATCGCCCCCGTCGCCACCTGGTTGTATCCGCTGCCGGGCTCCGCGAGCGCGAGAGCCGCGTCGGCCGACAGCGTGCCGTCCGGGGAGATCCACGTGCGGCTCGTGACTCCCGCGAGCGCGGCGTGACCACCCACCTCCGCGCGCAGCACGTGGGCGCGGGACTCCGCGAGCAGCTCGCTCCCCCGCGGGACGAGCGCTGCCACGCCCAGCATGTTGGTCATGGAGCCGGACGGGCAGAAGAGCCCGGCCTCGTGGCCGAAGAGCTCGGCGACCCGGGCCTCGAGCGCATTGACCGTCGGATCCTCGGCGTAGACGTCGTCGCCCACCTCCGCGTACGCCATCGCCTGCCGCATCTCCGAGGAGGGGCGGGTGAGCGTGTCGGAGCGCAGATCGGCCAGCAGCTGCTCCGTCATGCGCGCGAGGCCCGGGTCAGCAGCTCCGCGACCTGGAAGGCCATCTCGAGCGACTGATCGTGGTTGAGGCGCGGGTCCACGAGCGTCTCGTAGCGGCGGCGCAGCCCCTCCTCGTCGATCTGCGCACCGCCGCCGAGGACCTCGGTGACGTCGTCGCCGGTCAGCTCGATGTGGAGCCCGCCGGGGATCGTGCCGGCCTCTGCATGGGCGTCGAAGAAGCCCGCGACCTCCTCGACGACGTCCTCGAAGCGGCGGGTCTTGAAGCCGTTGCCGGAGGTGATGGTGTTGCCGTGCATAGGGTCGCACACCCACGCGACCTGGGGCACCTCGCGGCCGACCTCGTTCAGCAGCGCGGGCAGCTTCTCCCGGATCTGCCCGGCGCCCATCCGGGTGATGAAGCTCAGGCGGCCGGGGGTGCGCTCGGGATCGAGCTTGTCGACCAGGCGAAGGACGTCGTCCTTGGTGGCGCCGGGGCCCAGCTTCACGCCGATGGGGTTGTGCACCTTGGAGAGGAAGTCCACGTGCGCGCCGTCGATCTCGCGGGTCCGCTCGCCGATCCACAGGTAGTGCCCGGACACGGCGTAGGGATTGCCGGTGCGGGAGTCGACGCGGGTGAGCGCGCGTTCGTACTCGAGCAGCAGGGCCTCGTGCGCGGCGAAGAACTCGACGGTGCCCAGCGCATCGAAATCGGCCCCGCAGGCGGCCATGAACTTCAGCGCGCGGTCGATCTCGCGCGCGATCTGCTCGTAGCGGTGGTAGTTGGGGTTGGAGCCGAGGAAGCCGCGGTTCCATTCGTGCACGCGCCGGAGGTCGGCGAAGCCGCCCTGGGTGAAGGCGCGCAGCAGGTTCAGCGTCGAGGCAGAGGTGTGGTACGCCTGCAGCAGCCGGCCGGGATCGTGGCGGCGGGCCTCGGGTGTGAACTCGTGGCTGTTGACGATGTCGCCGCGGTAGGAGGGCAGCGTCACCCCGTCGCGGGTCTCCTCGTCCGAGGAGCGCGGCTTGGCGAACTGGCCGGCCATGCGGCCCATCTTCACGACCGGGACGGAGCCGGCGTAGGTGAGGACGGCTGCCATCTGCAGGACCGTCTGGACGCGGCGGCGGATCTTGTCCGCCGTGGCGTCCGCGAACGTCTCCGCGCAGTCGCCGCCGGCGAGCATGAAGGCCCGGCCGGCGGCCACCTCGGCGATCCGGCTGCGGAGCAGATCGGCCTCGCCCGCGAACACGAGCGGGGGGACGGCGCGGAGCTCCTCGAGCACGGCCTCCAGCTCAGCGGGGTCCTGATACGTGGGCTGCTGCCTGGGACCGAGCCTGCGCCAGGTCTCCAGGCCCGCGAGCGTCTCCGGGGTCGCCTGTGCGGAGCCCACCGCCTCGAAGCGGGGGTCGTCGTGGAAGCTCAAGTGCCGGCCTTTCTGTTCAGCGTGATCCGGGGTCCGTGCGAGGGCAGGACGGTCCCGGAGCCGGGCGCGACCGCGCGGCCGTCCCGGGAAGAGGCTACGGGCTCAGCGCGCGTCGTCGCCGTCCGTGTCGCCATGCGGATGCTCGTCGTCCTCCGCGCCCTCGTCCGCCTCGCCGTCGGCCTCTCCCCCGGCCTCGGACTCGTCCGCGTCCTCGGACTCGAAGTCCTCGGCGGAGACGTGGTCGAGGAACTCGCGGAACTGCGCGACGGCGTCCTCATCGGGTTCGGGGGCATCGATGCCGTCATCGGCGAGGACCGCCTCGTCGACGAAGACCGAGGCATCGGCGGTCAGGGCGAGGAGGGCGGCATCGGAGGGCCGCGCGGAGAGCGTATGGCCGTCGTCCATGCGGATCTCCGCGAGGAAGGTCTGATCCTCGCGGCCTGTCACGGCGACCCCGGTGATCCGGGCGCCGTAGAGGCCGAGCGCGTCGATGACGAGCTGGTGGGTGAGCGGCCGGGGCGCGACCAGCATGCGCTTGGCCATCGTGATGGCCGCGGCCTCCTGGGAGCCGATCCAGATGGGGAGGTACCGCGGACGGTCCAGTGCCTTGAGGATGAGGATCGGCTGGTTGGCGGGCAGCTCGATCCTGATCCCCACGACCTCGACTTCGACTTCAGCCATGACCGCCCGTCTCAGGAGGTGCGGGGACGCTGCTGGAAGATCATGCGGAACTTCCCGATCTGCACGTCCGCACCGTTCTGCAGCTCGATCGAGTCGATGAGCTGACGGCCCACATAGGTGCCGTTGAGCGAACCGGTGTCGCGCAGCGTGAAGCCGCTGGGCGTCCGCACGAACTCCGCGTGCTTGCGGGAGACCGTGACGTCGTCGAGGAAGATGTCCGCGTTGGGGCTGCGGCCCACCGTCACGACGTCCGTGTCCAGCAGGATCTGCGCGCCGGCGTCCGGGCCGGAGACCACGACGAGGAGGGCGTCCGTCTCGTCGAGGCCCTGGAGGTCCGGCACCGGGTGGATCTCACCGGTGTGCGGATCGAGGATACCGGAGAACTGCTGCTGACCCCCCTGGGACGCGCCCTGCACCGGGGGCTGGCCCTGCGGCGGCGTCTGACCCTGGGCGGGGCTCTGGGGCTGTCCGCCGTACTGCTGACCGCCCTGCGGAGGCCACTGCGCGGCGGCCTGCGTCTCGTGGGGCCATCCGCCGGCCTGCTGAGCCGTGCCGTACTGCGGTTCCGGGTGCTGCTGGGCGGCCGGGGACCAGGGGGCCTCGGGCTGCTGCGGCTGCGCCGTCGTGGGCGCTCCCCACTGCTGCGCAGGGGTGCCGCCGTGGGCGGGGGCGCTGTACTGCGGGCCGGAGCCGAACCCGCCCTGCCAGGGCTGCTGGTCCTGCCCGGCCTGCTGTTCGGGACTCTGCTGAGCGCCGAACGGGAAGACGTGCGGGGTTGCCGAGGGCTGGGAGCCCTGCCCCTCGCCGGGGAACCCGCCATTCTGCTGTGACATCAGGCTCCTTCGCTCTCCACTGCCGCCCGGTAGGCGGGTGCGTCCATGAGGGCATCGACCTCGGCCGGATCGGCCAGGCGGACCTCGAAGATCCAGCCGTCCTCATACGGTGAGGAGTTGAGGGACTCCGGAGCGTCCTCGAGCGCCTCGTTCACGGCCACGACCTCGCCGGAGACGGGTGCGATGAGATCGGAGACGCTCTTCGTGCTCTCCACCTCACCGCAGGCTTCACCCGCGGTGACGGTGTCGCCGAGCGCGGGGCTGTCGACATAGACGACGTCACCCAGAGAGTCCTGCGCGAAGTCGGTGATCCCCACACGGACGACGGAATCGTCCGCGGCCCGAGCGACCCACTCGTGCTCCGCGGAGTAGCGCAGGCCATCGGGGAAGGTGAGATCAGCCATGTCAGCTCCTGTTCCTCGAATTCGTGGTCACAGCATAACTGCTCCAGTGTCCCAGGTCGCATTCGGATCCACCAGCGGTTCCGGCCGTCAGCGGACTTCGCACGGGAGTCGCACGGAGCCGGACGGACGGGGAGTCTCGCGCACGCACGCGTGCGAACCGCGCGGGGACCGCGCCGCACCGCGCAGACCGGCTCCGTGCGGCGGAGATCACACTCTTATCTCCACCCCCTCACCAGCAGAATCATCCGGAGCAGGGGCCCGTCGACCGCTCCGGCACTGGGCTCGCGGCGTCTTCACGCGCGGATTTGCCAGCACTCCGGCCGCTCCTATAGAGTCTTCCTCGGTTCACAGCGAACCGGACGGGCTATGGCGCAGCTTGGTAGCGCGCTTGACTGGGGGTCAAGAGGTCGTGGGTTCGAATCCCGCTAGCCCGACCAATTCGAAAGGCGCAGGAAACGGCTTCAGCTGTTTCCTGCGCCTTTCTTCTGCTGATGCTGTCTCGCGTGAGCAGTCCGTCCGGCGCGAGGACGACGTCTTCTCGGAAGCCCTCCGCCTCGTCGACGCCGCGAAGCAGCGTCATGAGTGGGGTTCTCCGCCAGGGGGCAGATCCGTCCACTGCTCCCCTGTCGCGCGCGGGCGCGGAGACGCTCCCATTCGCGGAGCCGGTCGCGGATGACCTGCTCGTACCCGTTGCCGGTGGGCCGGTAGAGGCGTTCGCGTTCCATGCCCTCCGGGAAATAGTCGGCCCCGGAGAACCCTTCCTCCGTGTCGGGGTCGTACTGGTAGCCCTTCCCGTAGCCCAGGTTCTCCATGAGCTTCGTCGGGGCGTTCAGGATATGGGGCGGCGGCATGAGCGAACCAGTCTGCTTCGCGAGCTTCCTGGCCGCACCGAATCCCCTGTACACGCTGATCGACTTCGGTGCGGTCGCCAGATAGACGACGGCCCGCGCGATCGCGAGCTCCCCTTCCGGGGAGCCGAGGCGCTCATACACGTCCCATGCCGCCACCGCCTGGTGCACAGCCTGGGGGTCGGCGATGGCGATGTCCTCGTTCGCGAACCTGACGAGGCGGCGGGCGATGTAGAGAGGGTCTTCGCCCCGTCGAGCATCCGCGCCAGCCAGTACAGGGCCGCATCGGGGTCGGAGCCGCGCATGGACTTGTGCAGCGCCGAGACGAGGTTGTAGTGCCCTTCCTGCGATTTGTCGTAGAGCGGGGCACGCTGCTGCACGAGCTGGGCGAGACCGGCCGCATCGAGCGGCTCGCACACGGTCTGCACCTGCTCGGCGAGGTTGAGCAGGTAGCGGCCGTCACCGTCGGCCATCGCCACGAGCGCCTGCCGCGCATCCGCATCGAGCGGCAGATTCCGTCCGATCGTGTGTTCGGCCCGCTCGATCAGAGTGGTCAGGGCGTGCTCGTCGAGGCGCTTGAGCACGAACACCTGGCAGCGCGAGTGCAGGGCGCCGTTGAGTTCGAAGCTCGGGTTCTCCGTCGTCGCCCCGACGAGCACGATCGTGCCGTCCTCGACGTAGGGCAGGAAGGAGTCCTGCTGGGCGCGGTTGAAACGGTGGATCTCGTCGACGAACAGCAGCGTGCCCTGCCCGATCTCGCGCCGCTTCTGTGCGGACACGAACACCTTGCGCAGGTCGGCGACACCGGAGAACGTCGCGGACAGGGGCTCGAAGACCAGGTTCGTGCGCTCGGCCAGCAGACGGGCGATCGTGGTCTTCCCGCATCCCGGCGGCCCCCACAGGATCATCGACACGAGCCGCTGCTCGGCGACCATCCGCCCGAGGGGGCCGTCCTGACCGAGCAGGTGCTCCTGCCCGACGACGTCCTCCAGGGCGGTCGGCCGCAGCCGATCCGCGAGCGGACGAGCGGCATCGTCGGGTTCGAACAGCGAGAGCGGGTCCTGACTCATCGACTCGCCTCCCTTCCCGCCCTCTCGGCGAGGGTCGTGATCTATGCGTCGCGGTCGGGGCGGTCTTTCGCCGGCGCCTGCCGCTCCGCGAGGTCGTACGAGTCATGCACGAGATCCTCGACCAGGGAACGGGTGATGCCTTCGCCTGAGGCGATGGAGATCCAATGCTCCTTATTCAGGTAGCGACCGCGGCTGATCGCAGCATGATCGCGCCGCAGTGCGTCCCCGAGATGCGGGTCGGCCTTGACGGTGATGATCTTCAGTTCCGGATCGTTCTCGGTGACGATGAGGAAGACCTTCCCGGCGACCTTCCACACCCGCAGATGTGCGGTGAATGGGTACCCATTGCCCGTGCCCGGCAGACGATCGGCGATCTCGACCGCGACCTGCTGGATCTTCTCACCGTCCACCTGTCTCCCCTCACTTCAGGCCCGATGAGTCCAGCCTACCCAGAGCCCCTGCGCTCACACAGCGGATCGCCCCCGGGATCCGCCGGGCGCGGATGCGGCACATCGGTCGAGGCAGCGCCCCACGCAGATGACCTGCCGTCAATGCTGGCCGACGGATACTGCGCGCACGATCTCCCGGGCCGCGTTCTCCGCGCCCACAGGCTGCGCCTCCCCCTGCAGGCGCCTCGCCGCGTCACGCATGGCACGGTCTGTCAGCGGACGGGCTCAATCGCACACGCCGTCGGCCGTGCACGAAGGACCCGGCTCCATCGAGAGCAGATCGTCGAGATCGACGAGAGGGCTCTCACCGCTCGCCGCCTCGTCGTCGCCCGGCATCTCCCCGTCCGTCCGATCGTGCACCTCGCCCGCGACTTCGCGCTCGCGCGCAACCGGGTCCTCAGCAGCACCTGATCCGCCCATGATCCCTCCTTCTCAGCGCGAACCGACGACGGCCGCCCCTCACTCCCAGCATGCCGCACCGCCCTGCTGCGGGGAACCCCGGCAGCGGGGTCCTTCCCACCCCATCGCAGACGGCGGACTCCGATCCGCCCTCTCACCAGCACCGACACCTCCGCGCCCCAGCTCGCACCAGTCGCTCTCCCACGATCACGCCACTTTTTCTGCGCACAATGAGCAACAAACGTGGAAAGTCTGAGTGATCTGTGCGTATACTCGCGGTGTTTCCGCCTGCGTCCGTGCACCTTCGGCTGCTGCAGGCCTCCCCGATCCCGCAAGGAGCATCCCACCATGGATGTGCAGCTCTTACTGGCCCTCGTCCTGGGCATCGCGACGATCGTCGTGCTGGTCCTGAAGACGCGCCTCGACGCCTTCGTCGCCCTCCTCATCGCAGGCCTCGTGACCGGCATCGTGGCCGGCGCGAACGTCCTGGACACGATCGGCTGGATCACCGAGGGCTTCGGCTCCACCCTCGCCAGCGTGGGCATCGTGATCGGCCTCGGCGTGTTCATCGGCAAGATCCTCGAGGTCTCCGGCGGCGCCGATGCCCTCGCTCGCGCCTTCCTCCGCCTCTTCGGCAGGGGCCGCGAACCCTGGGCGATGGGCACGGTCGGCTCCCTCGTCTCGATCCCCGTCTTCTGCGACTCCGGATTCGTCATCATGAATCCCCTCGCGCGCTCGATCGCCCGCGTGAAGAAGGGCGCCTACATCACGCTGGCTCTCGCCCTGGGCTGCGGTATGACGCTCACGCACCACATGGTCCCGCCCACCCCCGGTCCGCTCGCCGTCACCGGCCTGCTCGGCGCCGATATGGGCGCCGTCATCCTCACCGGCCTCATCTTCACGGTCTGCCTGCTCCCGCTCGTCGTCCTCTACGCCCGCTGGATCGGCCCCAAGCTGGAGTCCCGTCTCAACCCCATCGTGGCCGAGGAGGTCTACGGCTCCCACCACGACGTCGAGCTCGCGGCCCGCGGAGGCAGCAGCGATGCCGCCTCGCTCACGAGCGTCGTCACCTACAAGCCGGACGACCACCTCGGGCCCACCCCTCCCGGCCGCAAGCCGCATCGTCCCAGCGCTCTCCTCGGCGCGCTGCCCCTCGTGCTCCCGCTCCTGCTCATCGTGGGCAACACCGTCGCGAGCGCCGTGGACAAGGCGAGCCAGGGAGTCCTCGGCGACGACGAGGCCTACACCGCCTCGGACTGGGCGCAGCCCCTCATCTTCCTCGGCAACCCCGTCATCGCCCTCACCATCGGCATCATCCTCGCCGTCTACGTCCTCCTCCCCCGCTGGACTCCGCGCAAGCAGGTGCACGGCTGGCTGGCCGAGGCCGCAGGCTCCGCGGGCCTCATCCTCCTCATCACGGGCGCCGGGGGCGGCCTCGGCTCCGTGCTCCGGGAGTCCGGCGTGGGCGCCGAGCTCGCCGAGGCCGTCGCCGCCACCCCGCTGCCGGCCCTCTTCGTGCCCTTCATCATCGCCTCGGTGGTCCGCATCGCACAGGGCTCCGGCACGGTCGCGATGATCACCGCCGCCTCGGTCTCCGCCTCCGTCGTCGCGGGCTCCGGACTCGACCCGCTCGTGGCGGTCATGGCCTGCGTGTGCGGCTCGATGGTCTTCAGCTACTTCAACGACTCCTACTTCTGGGTCGTCACGAAGTTCACCGGCCTCGACGGGCTCGACGCCATCAAGGGCTGGTCCGGCATCACGACCCTCGTCTGGGCCGGTTCGATCCCGCTCCTGATCGTCCTCAACCTGGTCATCGGCTGAGGCCGGGAGCATGTCAGACGTCCTCGTCGTGGGCGACGACCTCACCGGCTCCAACGGCACCGCCAACGGCCTCGTGCGCCGCGGGCTCCGCTCCGGGACGATGCGCGCCGGCCCGCCCGCGGCCGGCTCCCCCGAAACGGACCACCTGCACAGGGTGGACCGGGTCGGCCCGTACCGGGAGGTGTTCGACGCCCTCGTCGTCACCACCGACTCGCGTCACCTGCCGCCGGCCGAGGCCGCCGCGCTCACCCGCGAGGCAGTGCGGGCCGGCTGGCCGGCGAGACTCGTCGCCTCCCGCTGCGATTCGACCCTGCGGGGAAACGTGGGGCCCGAGGCCGAGGCCGTCCTGAGCGCCGTCGCCGAGCTCTCCGGCACGGAGACCATCGGCCTGTGCATGCCGGCCTTCCCCAGCGCGGACAGGCAGACGCTGGCCGGCCTCCAGCTCATGGGCGGGCGCCGGCTGGAGCAGACCGAACTCGCCCGCGACGTCCGCTCCCCCATGACCACCTCCTCCGTGGAGGAGGTGCTCGGAGACGGCACGCGGCTGCGCTGCGCCCACATCGGCATCGCCGAGGTAACCGCCGGCGGCAGCGTGCTCGAGGACGCCCTCGGCCGAGCGCTGGAGACCCGGCCGGACGTCCTGATCGCAGACGCCTGCACCGATGAGCACCTCGCCGCGATCGCCCGCGCAGCCGTCGCGGTGCGGCCCGGCGCCATGTGGGTCACGATCGACCCGGGCCCCGGCACCTGGGCCATGACCGAGGCACTGGGACTGGGCCGCGATGCGAGCGCCCCGGCCTCCGAGGAGCACTCCCGCACCCCGCCGACCGCGCATGTGATCCCTCCGACCGCCGCGCCGGCGGCACCGGTGCCGGCCGCTCCCGTGCTGGCCGTCTCCGGCTCAGCCACCGAGCTCACCCGCACCCAGCTGGGCCGGCTCGCCGAGGCCCGCGAGTGCACCGTCGTGCGCGCACGGTACTCCTCCGGCGCAGGCCACCGCCTCGACATCGGGGCCACCGCCGAGGCGGTGCGGCGGGCACTGGCCGCGCTCACTCCCGGCGCCTCGGACCCCGGCGGGTCCACCGCGGGCGCTCCAGCACCCGTCGTCCTGCTCGCGACGGTGCTCGGCTCCTCGGACCTCCTCGACCTCAGCGCCGAGGAGGGCGATGCGATCCCCGCCGCGCTCGGCGAGGTCGTCGCCCAGGTGCTCGCCGCCGCGCCCGTCCGGGGCCTCTACACGACCGGCGGGGACATCACGACGGCCGTGCTCGACCGCGTGGACGGCGCCGGCATCGAGGTCCACAGCGAGGTCGTGCCCCTCGCGGCGGCCGGCACCATCGTGGGCGGGAGCCAGCACGGCACGCCCATCGTCACGAAGGGCGGTCTCGTCGGTGCCGCCGACACCGCCCTGGTCTGCGTCACCGCGCTCGAGCAGCTCGCCGCGCGGCAGCACCCCCAGGTGGCCGCCGCTTCCGCCGAGCCGCTCTGACCCCATCCGCCCCCCCCGAACAGCGAAGGAAGTCCCCTCATGACCGCTCCCGTCCTCGCACTCACGCCCGGCGACCCCGTGGGCATCGGCCCCGAGATCACCGCCGCCGTCCTCCACGAGCACTCCGGCGATGCCTCCGTCCGCGGCATCGCGGTGGCCGATGCCTCCGTCATGCGCCGGGCCGTCGAGGTGCTCGGCCTCGACGCCGAGGTGCGTGCCGTCTCCTCCTGGGACGTCCCCCACGCCGGTGAGGGCGTCATCGACGTCTTCGACATCGGCGTGCTCGGCGACACGGAGCTTGACTGGGGCGTCGTGGACGCCCGCGCCGGCCGCGCCGCCGTGAAATCCATCGAACTCGCGACGACCGCCGCGATGAACCGCGAGATCGCAGGCATCGTCACCGGCCCCATCAACAAGGAGGCCATCTGGAAGGCGGGTTCGGAGCACCTGGGCCACACGGAGATGCTGGGTGAGCTCACGGGCGTGACGAAGCAGGACACCATGTTCGTCGTCGAGCGCTCCCACGTGCCCGGTCACCACATGCACGTCTTCTTCGCCACCCGCCACATGTCGCTGCGGAAGGCTCTCGACGCGATCACGGTGGAGACGCAGGCCGATTCGATCCGCCGCGCCCACCGCGCCCTCGAGGTCTACGGCATCGCGAACCCGCGGCTGGCGACGGCCGCGATCAACCCCCACGGCGGTGAGAACGGGGCGTTCGGCGACGAGGAGATCGAGATCCTCCGCCCCGCCGTCGAGCAGGTGAACGCGGACGGCCTGGGCGTTGCCGGGCCCATCCCGGCGGACTCCGTGTTCCACCACGGGCTCATGGGCCGCTACGACGGCATCCTCTCCCAGTACCACGATCAGGGTCACATCGCGGCGAAGACCTTCGACTTCGACGGCACGATCTCCGTGACGGTGGGCCTGCCGATCCTGCGCACGAGCGTGGACCACGGGACCGCATTCGACATCGCGGGGCAGGGGAAGGCCGATCCGGGCACCATGCGCTCGGCGTTCCGGGCCGCGATCGGCTACGCGCCGTTCGTGGACGGCATCCGCGCGGAGTACCTCCCCCGCTGACATGGCGCGTCCGCACCGCTCGACCCTGGAACGCCGTGAGGCCCTGCTGCGGCTCGTGACCTCGGGCATCTCCAGGGTCGAGGAGCTCGGCAGCCGCCTGGAGGTCTCGCCCTCCACCGTGCGGAGGGACCTCGCCGCGCTCGAGGACTCGGGCCAGCTCTCCCGCACCTACGGCGGCGCGATCATGCCCGCGCCGTTCCGCGACCGCGCGCTGTCCGAGCGGGTCGCGGTGAACGCGGAGTCGAAGACCGGGATCGGGCTGGCCTCCGTGGGACTCGTCCACGCCGGCGCCACGATCTTCGTCGACGCGGGCTCGACGACCCTGGCCCTCGTGGACGCCCTCGACGGCGTCGAGGGCGTCACCGTCGTGACCCGCGGACTGGAGAACGCGATCACGCTCGTCGGCCGGCCGGGCATCAGCGTGCACGTGGTGGGCGGAGCGCTCACCCCGGCCTCGCACGGCACCACGGGCCCCCTGGCGCTGGAAGCGCTGGGCCGCTTCGCCTTCGATCTCGCCTTCCTCGGCTGCGATGCGGTCTCGCCCGCGCTCGGAGTGGGCGAGCCGACCCTCGAGGAGGCCTACGTCAAGGAGTTCGCAGCGACCCGGGCGCGGAGGACGGTGGTGCTCGCCGACGCCTCGAAGCTCTGCACCCGGGGCGTGGCCGCCTGGGCACCGCTCCCCCACGGCTGGACACTCGTGACGGACTGCCGCGAGGAGACGCTCCTCGCGCCGTTCGAACGACAGGGCGTGGACGTCATTCGGGCGTGAGCCGGAACTGCCTCTCGCTGCTGCGGCCCCACACCTCTTCATGGCCGCGCACTCCTGCAGCCTCATGCACACGCAGTCTCGCGCCGCTTCAGCCCCGGGGCCGCTTCAGCCCGCGAAGACCAGCACTACGGTCGTCGCGAGCGAGAGCGCAAGCATGCCGAGGCAGTTGAACCAGAAGGCCGTGCCCAGGAACCGGGCCCGCAGGTGTGCGGCCGCTGCGCACAGGAAGTAGACGACCGCCCCAGCCGCCGCCGCGAGGCCCACCCCGGGCACGGACAGGCCGGTGAGCAGCCCGGCCGCTCCCGCCAGCTTCACCACGATGAGCACCCACCACCAGTCCGCGGGGAAGCGCACACCCTCCAGACAGTCTCGGATGAAGCGCGGCGGCCGCAGGGACAGGATCGCGTCTCCGGCGAGCGCCGCGGTCAGGAGCAGGCTGAGCACGAGCCCCCACTGGTCAATCGTCATCGCTCTCCACCTCCCGCATGCTCTGGCTCCGCGGGCGCCGCGAACGCCTCGGCCGGATGACCGGCTTCGGGGGAATCACCGGGCTCGCCCTGGACCGCTCTCACCGCAGCGGCGACTTCGCCCTCGATCCCCGCGAACGGCAGCGCTCCGTGCGCAGCCGCGAACAGCGCACCGAGGTAGGCGAGGTAGACGGTGCGAGCGCCCCTGCGGACGCGTTCGGCATCGGAGGGTCCGGCGGCACGCCGCCGTAGGACCTCCTCGATCTCGGCTTCCAGCCGGGCGGAGAGTCCCTCGAATATGGCAGCGCGGGTACGGCCCCGCATGAGAACGGCGCCGTACTCCCGCGCGAGCGGAGGATCGGAGGTGAAGAGCTCCACGAACGGTCGAACGAGAGCGCAGACCTCGGTAGAGGCGGTTCCGCCTCTGCCGAGCGCACGCGACTCCGCCTCCTCGTGGATGCGCTGCACCTCGGCCTCGACCGTGAGCACGAGCAGCCGCTCCTTGTCCCCCACTGCCATAACCCGGCCTGCGCTCACCCCCGCCCGTGCAGCGATCCCGCGCACGGTGGCGGCGGTGAAGCCCTTCTCCGCAAAGAGCTCACCGGCAGCACGGAGGATCATCGCCTCGGTCCTGTCACGACGCGCCTCCCGCCCGAGCGGGACCGGAGCCGGATCCGATTCCGGAGGTGGATCCGACGCGGAGTTCGGACCGGCGCTCTCGACCGCACAGCGGTGCACGCCAGCTTCATGAACACGTTCACTGAACATGTTTACAGACTAGACTCGGCGCCTCGGAAGCGCAATGGCTCCGTCTGGCAGCCCGGAGCGGATGCCCCCGTTCACTCGACGATGCGCGGCAGCCAGGCCCTCCCACCGGCCACCACCGACCGCTCGAGCAAGTTGTGTCCGTGCCTCACGATAGATTCGAACCAGATGGATCTTTGAAGCCGCTCACTCGCCGTTGAGGAGGTGATGACGATGTCACAGAAGCAGTTCGCTCCGGGCAGTGCGCTCGCTCCCGCCCAGCTGCGTCCCTGGAGGGGCAGCCGGAGACACCACGAGCACAACTCGCAGCGGCACCGTGCCGCGGCACGCACGATGACCCTTCCCGCCTGCACGGACATCGAACCGGTCGAGATCGTGACCGCTGACGACCTCTGCGCGCACCTCGCCCGCGGCAGCAGCCTTTCCGCCTCCGGCGGGCCTTCTCGGCTGCCGGTCTTCCACCGCCAGCCCGGTGAACTGCCTGCCGGGGAGGGCTGGCAGATGCTCGAGCCCACCGCCTCTGCCCTGGAGACCGCGGCGACGGCGGAATCCCTCGATGTGCTGGAGATCTCCCGCAGCGTGCAGGAGACGGCCTACGCCCTCGACCGGTGCGAGGCTGCGCACCTCGTCGCACTGGCGGAGACGACCCTGGCCGCCATCGCCGCTGAGGACGGACCCGACACTCTCGAGGTCCTCCTGCGATCCCACGGGATGCACTCGGCGAGGGAGCTCATCAGCCGGCACCTCCCGCGGACCGTGGTGCGGGCGGTGCTGGTGGATGCGGATCTGACGAAGACCGGGGCCCACCGCCGGCTCGTCGATGCAGTGTTCGCCTATCTCGGCTTCTCCCGCTGCCTGGCTCTGGTTATCGAGGGCAGACTGAGCATGGCGAAGCTACGTGCCCTGCTCCGGGCGAGTGCGCTCCTGCAGCTCCACGATGCTCGCTGGCTCGGCCGCGACATCACAGGACGCGTCGAAGCAGAGAACAGCCGGAATGCCGAGGAGGTGAGCACCGACACTCCAGCCTCGGACTCCTTCGGCTCCCCCGATGCGATCCTTGCGGACACGAACGCATGCAACGCCGGTGAGGGCAGGAACACCGACAGTGACGGGTACGTCAGGGCGACGAGTGGGTTCTCCGTCCCGGACGACAGCGCAGGAGCGGCACATATCCGGGACCGGCATGGTCGGCTGCACGGGCCGGCCCTCCTCGCCGCTCCCCTGGAGACGTTCACGCAGCACGTGCGCGCGCAGGCGGCGCTCTGCGCTCCACCGGCGCCTCCGATGAAGACGGTGCACGACGCCCGCCGGGTCACCTACGAACGCGCTGATTCCGGGAGCGCCTTCCTCACCCTGGAAGGACCCATCACGACATTGGAGCCGTACTACCAGCGCCTGCAGGCGACCGCCCGGGCCGTGCGAGCCGGACGCCTCCAGCCGCTGGTGGGGACTGCGGACGATGCCATGGGGAGGGCAGATGTCCCTCATGCCGATTCCGATGCACGCGATGAAGCAGCTGCAGCTGTCCCGGTGGACGGGCGGACTCTCGATCAGCTCATGTTCGACCTCGCGGCTCTGGCCGCACCGGCGACGTATGTGCCCGTCGAGCTCCATGCTCCTGGATGCATACCCCACGCAGCCGCAGACCCCGCCGGGACGGGCGACTGCGCAGGGGATGCGACCAGCCGCGCAGGCACCGAAGGGCTCTCTCCGTCAGCCGGAGGGTCCACCAGTGCGGGGCGGCTGCCGTCCGTGGTGGAGAAACGTCGCATCCGGCTGAGCAACCCCGCCGGCGGTGCACCCCTGGACACCTTCGCTGTCGTTCACATCCCCCTCCAGGGCACACGCGTACGGGCCGGCACGATCACTGAGGATCATTCGCCCGTGATCGCGGATTCCCGCAGGAGACGCCTTGCGCCCCCACTGCCACACAGATCCGCGCCGTCGCACAGGTCCGCACTCGGATTCCAGGGGACAGCTCCGCCCGCATCCGGAACCGACGCGCATGCGCCGAGGGACATCCCCGACGCAGGTACCTCCACCGGAGAAGCCTTCGTGCCTGCTGCTACCCGCACCTCCATGCCTGCAGCTATGGGCACCTCCATGCCTGCAGCTATGGGTGCCTCCGTGCCTGCGGCTATGGCTGCAGGCGGCGCACAGGAGACGGTGTTCCCACCCCTGGTGCGTGTGCAGTGCCCGGCCGAAGGCGAGTGGCTCTCCCAGCAGGCCACCGTCATGGTCACGGTGCCCGTCCTGAGCCTCGTCGATGCGGCCGCTCACGTCCCCGCGGACCTCACCGGGGTCGGCCCCCTACCCGCAGATGCCGCCCGGCAGATCGTCTCGACCCAATCCGTCCTCTACCGCATCCTCACCGATCCGGCCACCGGCACCGTCCTCGACGAGACCGCACAGACCTACACGATCCCCGCGAACGTCCGCAGAACAGTGACCTCGAAGCACAGACAGTGTGCCGCACCCGGATGCACCCGGACCGCCCTGCGCTGCCAGACCGACCACATCGTCCCGTTCAACCATCTTCTGCCGGCCGCGGGAGGCCTGACGGTGCCGGAGAACCTCCAGCCCCTCTGCCAACCCTGCCACCAGCTCAAGACCCAGGGCATCCTCACCGTCACGAAGAGCGCGCAGGGTCTCAGTCAGTGGTCCGGACCTCTCGGACGCGAATCCGTCACCCTGACCGCACCGGACCCCTACGAGATCCAGGCCGCGGCACGGCTGCGCGAACTGCTGGCCGACACGGCAGAACGAAACCTCGCAGAGCGGAGCAACGCTGCCGCACGGAACAATGTCACATCTCAGAACAGTACTGAATCCCAGCGCAGTGCTGGCTCTCGGGGAAGCACTGGATCTCAAAGCGAAGTCGATCCACCGGCCGTGTGGGTGCAGGACGAGGCACCTCCGTTCTGAGGCAGCCCATCCTGAAGCCCGCTGGGGCTGCCCCTCCCGGCGCAGGCCTCTCCACGCAGCTGCCGCACTGCGTCGATCTGCCGCTCACCACACGTGCTCCTCCCTCCGCGAGTGCGATCTGCGCACTACGTCACCCAGAGGGAGGGGCTCAGCTCTCAGATGCTCGGATCGCCCCCCTGCCGCGGCGGAGGCATGCGGTATTCGGGCGGGGTCCGCGAGAGCCGCACGGGAGAGGCCACACCTCGGTAGCCTCCCTCCATCTCCACGATCATGCCCCTGTGCCGGGTGTGAGGATGCGCCACGACCTCGTCGACGGCGAGGATCGGACCGGCCGGCACGCCGGCGGCCATGAGGGTCTTCGCCAGGGGGTCCGCCGCATGCCCCGCGAACGCCGCCTCCAGTTCCGCCCGCAGCTCCGCCCGGTGCGCAGTCCGCTCCGGGTTGCCGCGGAACCGGGGATCGGCGGGCAGATCGGGCCGCTCGAGAACCTCGCACAGCCGCGCGAACTGCCCGTCGTTGCCGACCGCCAGGAACAGCTCCCCCTCACCCGTCCGGTAGGTCGAATAGGGGGCGATGTTCGGGTGGTCGTTGCCCGTGAGCTCCGGGCGCCGGCCCGTGCCGAAGTGATTGGGCAGATGCGGATGCATGACGGAGAGTGCGCAGTCGAAGAGCGCCGTCTCCACCCGCTGCCCGCGGCCGCCCGCGCTGCGCTCGTGGAGCGCCATGAGGATGCCGTTGGCCGCGTTGAGGCCGGTGACCATGTCCACCACGGGCATCCCGATGCGGACGGGACCGGATTCCGGTGTGCCGTTGACGGACATGAGCCCGGACATCGCCTGCGCGATCGCGTCGTAGCCCGGCAGACCGCCCAGCGGGCCGTCCTCGCCGAAACCCGTGATGGAGCAGTGGACCAGCTGCGGGAACCTCGCGGCCAGCACCTCCTCGGGATCCAGGCCCCAGCGGGTCAGGGAGCCCGGCTTGAAGTTCTCCACCAGCACGTCCGCCCCTTCGAGCAGCCCCAGGAGCGCTTCCCGACCCGCGTCCGTGCGCAGGTCCAGCGTCATGCTCGTCTTGTTGCGATTGGCCCCGGCGAAGTACCAGGACACGTCCTCGGACAGATACGGCGGACCCCAGGAGCGCGTCTCGTCACCGGCCGGCGGCTCCACCTTGATCACCGTCGCCCCGTGGTCGGCGAGGATCTGCGTGCAGTACGGCCCGCCGAGCACCCGCGAGAGGTCCACGACCGTGATCCCGTCCAGCGCTCCCCATCCCGAGGCCGCATGGCCTGCAGTCCCACCGTGGTCCCCGGCATCGCTCCCGTTCATCGTGGTGCTCACGCGTCCGCTCCTGTCTCCGCGCTCATCCGTTCGCCTGCGCGCGGGCTGCCGTTCCCAGCTTCCGAGAGCGCAGACTCCGGCAGCACCGCCCGCGCGTGCTCCCACACCGTCTCCCTGTCCACCGGCTCCCCCTCGATCAGCCTCCGCAGCAGCTCGGGATCGTCCTCGGACGGGGCGAAGGGATCCTGCGGGAGGACCCGGTGCTCGAGCACCAGCGTCGCGTACGCCACCCGCGTCCAGTCGCCGTTCGACTCCGCGATGCGCGCCCCCTCCCAGGCCAGGACCACGGCGGAGAGCACGTGATAGGTGGCAGAGGCGACCTGGCGCACCCGCCACTCGGCGCCGCCGTCCCCGTGCATCTCCAGTGCGTGCAGCGCATCGAGCACCAGCCTGTCGAGGTGCGAGCGCAGCCGGGGCGGCAATCCGGCCTCCCCGGCCTCGGCGAGCAGCCCCTGCAGGTGCCCGATGAGCGGCTTGAGCGCCCCCGCGCGATGCGCGGCGCGCACCACATCGAGGGCGACGATGTTCGACGTCCCCTCCCAGATCGACCCGAGCTGGGCGTCCCGGAAGACCCTGGCGTCTCCGAACTCCTCGATGTAGCCCACGCCCCCGCGCACCTCCATCGCGTCCGCGGTGACCTTGCGCGCGTCCCGGCACACGCGGAACTTCACGAGCGGGGTGAGGATGCGCAGGACCGCGGCGGCCTCGGCGTCGCCGCCATCCGCCCGGCCGAAGACCTCCGCGGTGTGCATGACGACGCTGAGCGCCTGCTCCGCGGTCACGCGCAGCTTCGCGAGCTGCCTGCGCTGCAGGGGCAGGTCGATGAGCGCGGTGCCGAAGGCCTCGCGGTTCCGGCACACGTGCCGGGCCTCCCCGAAGGCCCGGCGCATGAGACCGGCCGAGCGCACGCCGTTGGACAGCCGCGAGGCGTTGATCATGTCCGCCATCTGCTTGAAGCCCTGCCCGATGTCGCCCACGAGGTGAGCGGTGGCGCCGTCGAGGTCGATCTCCCCGCTGGGCATCGACCGGGTGCCGAGCTTGTCCTTGAGCCGGACGATCCGCATGCGGTTGGGACTGCCGTCGGGCAGGTGCCGCGGGAGCAGGAAGAGGCCGATGCCCCTGATCCCGGCCGCAGCCCCCTCCGGCCGGGCGAGCACCATCGCGAGTTCGGCGTCGACGTTGGAGCAGAACCACTTCTGCCCGGTCAGCGCCCAGGTGCCGTCGCCGTTGTCGCGCGCCGTCGTCGCGGTCCGCCCCACGTCCGAACCGGCGTCCTGCTCCGTCATGAACATCGCACCCTGGGTGAGCTCATCGACGTCCATGCTGGTGAGACCCGGCAGATAGCGGTCGAGAAGCTCCTGTGAGCCGAATCGCCGCAGCGTGCGGGCGAGGGCATCGGTCATGCTCACGGGGCATTCGAGACCGAACTCCGCCTGGGCGAAGAGGTAGAAGAGGAGATACTTGGCCACCGGCGGCAGGGGCTCGTGCCAGCCCAGGGCACCCGGCCGGTGACTGGCCGCGGCCATGCCCAGCTCCCCGAACGCCACCTCCTGCAGGCGCCGGTAGGCAGGGTGCACGCGGACGGACTGCCGGTCGAGGCCCGTGCGCGTCCGGTGCTCGAGAACGGGAGGGTTCCGGTCAGCCTCGCCGGCGAGCGCGTCGAGCTCCCCGCCCAGACGGGGCCCGAGGTCTGCGAGCACCGGCCGCAGGTGCGCGAGCAGCACGGGCTCCAGATAGAGGGGCAGCAGGCTCGCGAGGGATTCGTCATCCGCGATCCGGTCGATGCCGAAGCTGTCCGGCACGGCCGTCTCGGATCGGCTCATCGTGGACGTCATCTGATCTCCTTCGATCTCCGCGGAACTCCGCTGAGGCGTGACGCCCACGAGCCTAGGCACGCGCACTGCATAGGTTCAAGTAATCATTGCTTCTGCAGATATAGTCAAAGTCTATGAAACCCCCGTCGCTGCGCCGCCTCCGCTATTTCGCCGTGCTGGCCGAGCACCTGCACTTCGCCCGCGCCGCCGAGGCGCTGGGCATCTCCCAGCCCGCGCTCAGTGCGGAGATCCGCAAGCTGGAGGCGGAGACGGGCATGGCGCTCTTCACCCGCAGTCCGGCGACGGCGCTCACGCGCGAGGGCGTCCTGCTGCTCCGGGACGCCCGTGCGACACTGGCCGCAGCGCATCGCTTCTCCGAACGCGCCGGCGACCTCGCCGCGGGCGCGGCCGGCTCCCTCACCATCGGCACGGTCCAGTCCTTCTGCTACCGGGGCGTGCCCGAGGCGGTGGGCCGGCTGGCCGCGGAGCGCCCGGAGCTGCGCGTGCGGACCCTCGAACTCCCGACCGCGGCACAGCGCGACCTCCTGCGCAGCGGGGAGATCGACCTCGCCTGCGGGCACATGCCGATCGGCGATGCCGGCATCGTCACGACCGCCGCGCTCGCCGAGCCCTTCGTCCTCTGCGTGCCCGCGTCCTCGTCCGCGCACAGCCTCGCCGAGGCCGCGGCGCTCCCGTGCATCACCTTCCGGCGCGAAGCCTCACCCCACTACCGCGACCGCGTGCTCTCGCTCTGGACGGCCGCGGGCCTGGAGCCGGACATCCGCCACGAGACCTCGACCTGGGAGAGCGCGATCGAGCTCACCGCGCACGGGCTCGGCTCAGCCGTCGTGCCCCGCAGCGTGGCGCGGCGCCATGCTCGGGACGCACGGATCCGCACCCTCGCGCTCACCGGCGCCTCCGCCGCCTCGGAGGCCTGGGTGAGCCGGCGCGAGGATGATTCCACCGTCGTCGCAGAGGTCGCCGCCGTGCTCCTCGGCGCGCTCCGGGCCTCCCGCTGATCCCCTTCTGCCCGGCTCGCATGCCGGCAGCCCGCCTGTGCGGAGCACCTCATGAGGATCTCCTCATCCGCACTTCACTCCATTCTCATACCCGGCTCGCTAGTCTCGGGGCATGAAGAGGCACAGCATCCGCATCCCCGTCCTGGCCCTCCCCGCCGCCGCCCTCCTCGCCCTCGCCGGCTGCGGTTCCGGAGGCGGTGAGGCCGCCCCCGCGGAGGAGACGTCCGCACAGACCCAGCAGACCCGGGAGGAGGGCTCGGACGAGGCCTCCTCCCCCGCCGCCGAGCAGAGCGGCACCTCCTCCGCCCGCGGAGGAGAGCTCGACGCCGCACTCGCGGCGATCGCGACCGCCGAGGCCGAGGCCGGCGGCACCGCCTTCGACGTCGACTTCGAAGAGGCGGAGACGGACGACGACGATGACGACGATGTGCGCGAGGCGCACTGGAGCGTGGGCGTCATGGACGGCGACCGGGAGCAGGAGGTGCGCGTGTCCGCCGACGGCGCTGAGGTGCTCGGCACCGAGGAGGACGATGTCGACGGCGATGACCGGCGTGAGCGGGAGGCCGCCTCGGTCGCCCTCGCGGATGCGCTCGAGACCGCGCTCGGCGACACGCCGGGCCTCCTCGACGACGCCTCCCTCGACGACGACGGCGGCACCCTCCACTGGGAGGTCGGCGTCTACCCCGAGGGCGAGGACCGCAGCACGGACGTCCGCGTCGATGCGGAGTCCGGCGAGGTGCTCTGACCCTCGTCCCGACCGCGCCGGGGCTGCCGTGATATCCGTCACGGCAGGCCCGGATATGACGCATCGCGCGCCGGTTTGTGACGGTCGCCGCCCCTCCCACGGCCCGTACGCGGTTGCATAGGAGCATGACCGCTTCGACCACGCGCACGCCTCCAGCCGACCAAGCGCCCCCGATCGAGGACGAGGCCGCCCGCATCGCGTTCTGGGAGCGCCAGGCCGGCCGCCTCGACTGGGCCTCCCCCTGGCACACCGCCCACACCTTCGAACGGCCGCGCCTGCTCGAGGCGGGCGGGCCGGAGGATGAGCCCCGGTACACCGTCCCCCGCATCGAGTGGTTCACGGGCGGGCGGCTCAACGCCGCGCACAACTGCGTGGACCGCCATGTCGAGGCGGGCTTCGGCGCCAAGCCCGCCCTCCTCTTCGAGGGCGAGCCCGGCGACCGCCGGACGCTCACCTACGCGGACCTGCAGGCCGAGGTCTCCCGCGCCGCGAACGCACTCGCCGCCCTCGGCATCGGGCCCGGCGACCGGGTGGTGATCTACCTCCCCGTCATCCCGGAGACCGTGGTCATCACACTGGCCTGCGCCCGCATCGGCGCGGTCCACTCCCTCGTCTTCGGCGGCTTCAGCTCCGAGGCGCTGCGCTTCCGCGTCGAGGACACCGGCGCCAAGCTCCTCGTCACCTCCGACGGCCAGTTCCGCCGCGGCCGGGCCGTCGCGGTCAAGGAGAACGCGGACGCCGCCGTCGCCGGCGAGAACGCGATCGAGCACGTCCTCGTCGTCCGCCGCACGGGCGATGCGATCCCGTGGACTCCGGGCCGCGACGTGTGGTGGCACGAGGCCGTGGACCGAGCCTCGGCGGTGCACGAGGCCCGTCCCTTCGACGCCGAGCACCCCCTGTTCGTCATCTACACCTCCGGCACCACGGGACGGCCCAAGGGACTCGTGCACACCACCGGCGGCTACCTCGTGCAGACCGCCTACACGCACGCCCTCCTCTTCGACCTCGTCGAGCACGAGGACGATGCGGTCAACGACCCCGCCCGGGTCGCGGACGCCGTCCACTGGTGCACCGCCGATCTCGCCTGGGTCACCGCGCACACCTATGAGATCTACGGGCCTCTGCTCAACGGCGTCACGCAGGTGATCTACGAGGGCACCCCGCAGACGCCCCATCCGGGCCGGCACTTCGAGATCATCGAACGCTATGGGGTGACGACCTACTACACCGCCCCCACCCTCGTGCGTTCGCACATGGGCGCCTTCGGCTCGCGGCCGGCGCCCGGGCAGCGCCCCGCAGACCGCTGGGACCTCGGCTCGATCAGGCTCGTGGGAACGGTGGGCGAATCGGTGAACCCCGAGGCCTGGGAATGGCTGCGCCGCGAGGTCGGAGCGGGCACCGCCCCCGTCATCGACACGTGGTGGCAGTCCGAGACCGGCGCGTGCGTCATGTCCCCGCGCCCCCAGGACCCGTGCTGGGACTCCGGCTCCGGTGACGCCGCGCCCAAGCCCGGCTGCGCCACCCGGGCACTGCCGGGGCTGAGCACGGCCGTCGTGGACGCCGGCGGCTCCCCCACCCCGGACGGTGAGCAGGGGCTCCTCGTCGTCGACGGCATCGGACCGTCTGCCGCACGAACGGTGTGGGGCGACCCGCAGCGCTTCCTCGACTCGTACTGGCGGCAGTTCGGCGAGCGCGGCTGGTTCCTCTCCGGCGACGGCGCCCGCCGGGACGCGGACGGCGACATCACGGTGCTCGGGCGCGTCGACGACGTCATCAACGTCTCCGGCCACCGGCTGTCCACCATCGAGATCGAGTCCGCGCTCGTCTCCCACCCGCACGTGATCGAGGCCGGCACCGCCCCCACCGCCGACCCCCTCACGGGGCACGCCGTCCTCGCCTTCGTCGTGCTCACCGCCGAGGCTGCGGAGCTCGACGCAGACGCGCTCGCGGCCGAGCTGCGCGCGCACGTGGCGGAGCGGATCGGGCCCATCGCCAAGCCCAAGCACGTCATCGCCGTGCCCGAGGTGCCCAAGACCCGCTCCGGCAAGATCATGAGACGCCTCCTCACTCAGCTGTTCGAGCACACTACGCTCGGGGACATCACATCCCTGCAGAACGCGCACGCCGTGGCGCAGATCGCCGGGATCACAGGCCATCCCTCCGCGGAAGGAAGAGAGACCGCACATGTCCGACCATGAGTTCGGGTTCCGCACCAGGGCCCTGCACGCCGGGGCCGTCCCCGATGCCGTGCACGGCGCCCGGGCGGTGCCGATCTACCAGTCCACGTCCTTCGTGTTCAAGGACGCCGATGATGCGGCGAACCTCTTCGCCCTGCAGAAGTACGGCAACATCTACTCGCGCATCGGCAATCCCACCGTCGCGGCGTTCGAGGAGCGCATCGCGAGCCTCGAGGGAGGGATCGGGGCCGTCGCCACCGCCTCGGGCATGTCCGCCGAGTTCATCGTCTTCGCCGCGCTCGCCCAGGCCGGCGACCACATCGTCGCCTCCTCGCAGCTCTACGGCGGCACCGTCACCCAGCTGGACGTGACCCTGCGCCGCTTCGGAATCGAGACCACCTTCGTCGAGGGCACGGACCCGGCCGACTACCGGGCGGCCCTGCGCCCGGAGACCAAGGCCGTCTACACCGAGCTCATCGCCAATCCCTCCTCCGAGATCGCGGACCTGGAGGGCCTCGCCGAGGTCGCGCACGCCGCCGGCATCCCGCTCGTCGTCGATGCGACGCTCAACACCCCCTACCTGTGCCGCCCCATCGCACACGGGGCCGACATCGTCATCCACTCCGCGACCAAGTTCCTGGGCGGACACGGGACGACCCTGGGCGGCGTGGTCGTGGAGTCCGGCACCTTCGACTGGGGCAACGGGAACTTCCCGCTCATGACCGAACCGGTGCCGAGCTACAACGGCCTCTCCTGGTGGGACAACTTCGGGGAGTACGGCTTCCTCACCCGCCTGCGCTCGGAGCAGCTGCGCGACATCGGCCCCTCCCTCCAGCCGCAGGCCGCATGGCAGCTCATCCAGGGCGTCGAGACGCTGGCCCAGCGCGTCGACGAGCACGTCGCGAACGCCCGGGCCGTCGCCGAATGGCTCGAGGCGGACCCGCGCATCTCCTATGTGAACTACTCGGGCCTGCCCACGCACCACCACTACGCACGCGCGCAGAAGTACCTGCCGGGCGGTCCGGGCTCCGTCTTCTCCTTCGGCGTCGCAGGGACCGCGGACAAGGACGGCCGCACCGTGGGCGCCGAATTCATCGAGGGCCTCCAGCTCGCCTCGCACCTGGCCAACATCGGCGATGCGCGCACGCTCGTGCTCCATCCGGCCTCCACGACGCACCAGCAGCTCACGGGCGAACAGCTCGCCGCCGGCGGCGTGGGACCCGACCTCATCCGCATCTCCGTGGGCCTCGAGGACCTCGCGGACATCCTGTGGGACCTCGACCGGTCGCTCACCGCGGCCACCGGGATCACGCACACGGGGGCGGCGTCCGCACAGGAGGATCCGCGAGCGCTCGCGGCCGCAGGAGCAGAAGGCGAGACACGATGACACAGCAGGCAGACACCGCACGGACCTGGGCCGGGCCCACGGCGGCACAGCGGCTGGACATCCTCCGGCGCGCGCAGTCCATCGCGATCGTGGGGGCTTCGGCGAAGCCCTCCCGCGCCTCGAACTTCGTGGCCACCTACCTCCTCTCCTCCTCGCCCTACCGCGTGCACTTCGTCAACCCGCGGGAGACGGAGATCCTGGGCCGCCCCGTGCACGCCTCGCTCGACGAGCTGCCCGAGGTCCCGGACATCGTCGATGCGTTCCGCCGCGACGAGGACCTCCCCGAGGTCGCCCGCGAGGCGGTCCGGATCGGCGCGAAGACGCTGTGGCTGCAGCTGGGCTCCTGGAACGAGGAGGCCGCGGCCATCGCCGAGGCCGGCGGGCTCGAGGTCGTCATGGACCGGTGCCTGAAGATCGAGCACGCCCGCTTCCACGGCGGCCTCAACCTCGCCGGCTTCAACACCGGGGTGATCTCGGCGAAGCGGCAGGAGCTCGCCTGAAAGGCGGCCGAGAGGGCGAGCGCCGCTGAGGGGGTCGCGTCATCCGTCTCCGGGACGGGTGACGTGACCCTTCTCTCTTTCCCCGGCCCGGCGGCTCCCGAGGCCCCGGAATCTCAGCATGCAGGACTACCCTGGCTCGCTGTGCCGCGTCCGGGGCCGTCCCGGGCGCGCCGTGTCGAGAGAAGGTAACCCCAGATGGCGACCGCCCCAGGACAGACCGCGCAGCCCGCAGGGCCTGCAGCACCGCAGGTCGAGGACTACACGCACGACCGGAGGTTCTTCGGCCACCCCCTCCCGCTGGCCCAGCTCTTCGGACTCGAGATGTGGGAGCGGTTCTCCTACTACGGCATGACGGGCATCCTCGCCCTCTACCTCTACTTCAGCGTGAGCGAGGGCGGGGTGGGCCTCGCTCAGCCCACCGCGCTCGCGATCGTCGGCGCCTACGGCGGCGCCGTCTTCCTCGCGACCATCCTGGGCTCCTGGGTCGCCGACAGGCTCCTCGGCTCCGAGACCGTGCTCTTCTGGTCCGCCGTGACGATCATGGCCGGGCACATCGCGCTGGCCCTGCTGCCGGGCCTCGCCGGTGTCGCGGTGGGCCTCGTGCTCGTGGCACTCGGCTCGGGCGGACTCAAGGCCACGGCCTCCGCCGTCGTCGGCAGCCTGTACACGGAGCAGGACACCCGGCGCGAGGCAGGCTTCTCGATCTTCTACATGGGCGTGAACATCGGCGCCCTGCTGGGCCCACTGCTGACCGGCTGGCTGCAGTCCTCCATCGGCTTCCACATCGCCTTCGGCACGGCCGCAGCCGGCATGGCGATCGGCCTCCTCATCTACCTCACGGGCAGGAAGGGCCTGCCCGCCTCCGCGGGCTTCGCCGTCAACCCGCTTCCCCGCAGGCGGCTGTGGGTGCTGCCCGCCGCGCTCTTCGGCGTCATCGCCGTCGTCACGGCGCTCTGGACCTCCGGCCTCATGAATGGGGGCAACCTCGCCACCTGGACCGCGTGCGTCTCCGCGGGTGCCGCCGTGGCGTACTTCGCCGTCCTCCTCACCTCACGGCAGACGACGCCGGTGGAGAAGTCCCGCACTCTCTCCTTCATCCCGTACTTCATCGCCTCGGCCGGCTTCTGGTCCCTCTACCAGCAGATCTTCAACGTCATGACGGCGTATTCGGACACGCAGATGAACCGCGTGATCCTGGGCTGGGAGTTCCCCATCAACTGGATCCAGCTCATCCCGCCGATCTTCGTCATCGCGCTGGCCCCAATCGCCTCGGCGCTGTGGCTGAAGCTGGGCGACCGCCAGCCCAGCTCCTATGTCAAGGCCGGCCTCGCGCTCGCGATCATCGGTGCGGCCTACCTGCTGTTCCTGCCCTATGCGCAGGCCGGGGAGCACTCCACGCCGCTGCTCTGGATCGTGCTCATCATGGCGCTCTTCGTCGTGGCCGAACTGCTCATCTCCCCCATCGGCCTGTCACTGTCCACGCGGCTGGCGCCCAAGGTCTTCACCTCGCAGATGATCGCGCTGTTCTACCTGTCCTCGGGTGTGGGCACCGCGCTCTCCGGCGTGTTCTCGACGTACTACCGTGCGGATGCGCAGGCCCCGTACTGGACCACTCTGGGACTGTCCTCGATCGCGCTCGGAGTTCTCGTCCTGCTCCTGGCCCGGCCCTTCACCCGCCTCATGCGCGGAGTGCGCTGACCGGCGCCCTTCCCTGCCGGGCGCGCCCGACGCATACTTGACGCATGCCGGAGCTGCCCGAGATCGAAGCCCTCGCCGCGTTCCTCCGCGAGCGCATCACCGGCGATGCCATCGCCGGGATGCAGCTCGCGGAGCTCAGCCTCCTCAAGACCGTCGATCCACCGCTCGAGGCGCTGCTCGGCCTCGAGCTCACCGGGGCCTCGCGCGCGGGCAAGGCCCTCGTGATCGAGGCCGACGGCCTCTCCCTCGTGTGCCGCTTCGCCCGCGCCGGCTGGCTCGCCTGGCACGCGCAGATGCCCGCGGCACCCGTGCGGATGGGCAGGGGGCCCTTGGGTCTGCGGGTGGCACTCGCCTCGGGTGCGGGCTTCGATGTGCGGGAGGCGGGAACGCGGAAGAACGCCTCGGTCGCGCTCGTGAGGCAGCTCGCCGAGGTGCCGGCGCTCGCGCAGGCGGGCCCCGATGCGCTCGCGCTCTCGTCGGCGGACTTCGCCGCTGCGCTCGCGGGCACCCGCTCGCGGATCAAGACGGTCCTCGAGGACCAGCGGGTGCTCGCGGGCATCGGGAACGCGTGGTCCGACGAGATCCTGCACCGTGCGGGCCTCTCCCCCTTCGCGCCCGCGGACGGGGTGGACGCCGAGTCCCTCCACGCCGTCATGCGGGCCGTGCTCACTCAGGCCTGTGAGGCACTCGTCGGCCTGCCGCCGGACAAGATCAAGGCGGCGAAGAAGAGGCTGCTGCGCGTCCACGGCCGGACCGGCTCGCCCTGCCCCGTCTGCGGGACCCAGGTCGCCGAGGTCGCCTTCGCCGAGCGGTCCCTCCAGTACTGCTCCGGCTGCCAGACCGGCGGGCGGAAGCTCAGCGACCGGCGGATGGACCGCCTGCTGCGCTGAGCCTCCGCCGGGCTCAGAGGCGCCTGCGCACCCGGCTGACCGCGACGGCCGCGCCGCCCACGACCAGCAGTGCCGCCGCGACACCCAGCGGTGCGGCGAGCTCGCTGCCGGTGCGCGGGAGGGTGCCGGGATGCGCACGCGGCGACGGAGCGGCCTCCGGCTCCCCGCCCGCGGAGGGTTCCTTCGGGGCTCCGGTCTGCTCACTGCCAGGAGTCTCTTCTCCCGGTTCCCCGCCGGGAGTCTTCCCGCCCGGCTCCTCGCTGGGTTCTTCCCCCGGCTCGGTGGGTCGCGGAGCGCCCTCGTGCTCGATCTCGTAGAGGTCCCCGTCATCGACGGAGAAGACAGGGACGGTCTCGCCCATCACTTCGGTGGACAGGAGGTGCTGTCCCATCACGGCATCGGGCCGGGAGACCACCTCGGCCAGCGTCGCGGTCTCCGGGACCTCGACGTCCTCGGCGTCCTCGGCGGCCGCTGCGGTCCCGGAGGTGTCCGCGGCATCGGCGCCCGCAGCTTCGGCCGCGGCCCTGAGCTGGGTGACCGTCTCCGCGAGCGCCTCGGTCGCGGCCGATTCCCCGTCCAGCCCGAACTTCTCCGCCTGCTCCCCGACCCACTCCTCGTCCTCCCAGTCCTCCTCGTCCCAGTCCTCCCAGGTGAAGACGACGGCGTCCATGGGCGTCTCCGGCGCGAGGACGCCGCTGAGGCTCCCGCCCCCGACCTGTGCGGGGACCGGCTCGCCCGAGAGCACCCAGAAGATGTCTGCGTCCTCGGTGGACTCGAACACGATGGTCTCGTGACTCACCTGGTCGAGCGGCGCCAGCTCCGTGGGATGGAGCGTGCCGGAGAGGCTCAGCCCGGAGGCCGCGACCTCCGCATCGCGCACGGTCGTGGCCGTGGAGGGGGTCCACTCCGCTCCGTCGTACCAGCCCACATCCGCGAACGTGCCCGAGACCTCGGCCTCGCCCACGCGCACGGTGATCTGCGCGCCGTCGGTCAGCGGTGCGTCGAGGTAGGCCGAGAGCCAGATGTCGGTGGGCTCACCCCGGGTGAAGAACGCCTCGTCCAGCTCCTCGGCCTCCTCGTCCGTGAGGTCCGCGAGGTGGCAGGATGCGCAGAGGTCGAGAGCGCGGTGGTTCGCGGGCTCCGCGGTCCGCAGCACCTCACGGCCGTCCACCGTGACCGTCACCGCGTCCGCGGGGGTCATCGCGGAGACCATGACCTCGATGCTGTCGGGGGCGCCGGTGTAGTGGGCGTCCCCGGGGATCGCGTCGAAGAACTCGATCCGCTCAGCGGCGGCGGCCGGCAGCGTCGCGAGGGCGGGGACGGTTCCCAGCAGCACCGCGGCGGACAGCGCGATGCCGCGCGCGGACAGGGAGTAGCCGCGTGCGGGCAGGGAGGAGCCAGGGGTCATGGGACGGGCCTTTCGGGAAGCGGTGCGCGCTCATCCGTGAGCCGCTGACCGCGGGAGACCATGGTGATGGGCCGGGGCCCTTGCCCCGGCATGCCGATCATAGTACGAAAGCTGCCCCTGCACAGACAGCCGCAGCCGCGTCCTACTGACAGGACGCGGCTGCGGAGGAGCCGGCTGTGAGCGCGCCGCCTCGGGAATCCGAGTCAGGGCTGGTGCGGCGGCGGCTGCGGGACGCCGCCCTGGCCGCCCTGCTGCTGTCCGCCCTGGTTCTGTGCCCACTGCTGGGCGCGGGCGGCGAGGTCCGCGGCCCGCTGGGCGACGCCCTGGCCGCTCTGCGCGGCGTTCGCGGCCGCGCGCCGGCTGCGCTCCTCGGCCAGGCGCCGGTCCTGCTCCGCCTTGTGCTCGGCCTCGCGCCGCTGACGCCGGGACTCCTGTTCGGCGGCGGCGCGCTGATCGAGCTGCGCGTTCGCCGTGCCCTGCTCGTTCGCCTGTGCGGAGAACAGGGAGTTGCGCACCTCGGCGGCCATGTCACCCAGGCCTCCGGGATTGGAGGGCATGAAGAGGACGTTCGAGCGCCCTGAGCGCGAGACCTCCTGCATCGTGTCGAAGTACTGGGTCATCATGAGCAGCTGCTCGGCCGATTCGCTGATGCCGACCTCGCGCAGGCGCTCGTACTGCTCCGCGATGCCGTCGGCGATCGCCTTGCGCTGAGCAGCGACGCCCTCACCGTGCAGACGCATGGCCTCGGCATCGGCCTCGGCCTGCGTGACGCGCTTGATCTTGTCCGCCTCGGCCAGGGACTGCGCGGCCACGCGATCGCGCTGTGCGGCGTTGATCGAGTTCATGGAATCGCGTACGCGGGCGTCCGGCGAGATGTCCGTGACGAGGGTGTTGACGATCCGGAAGCCGTAGGCGGCCATCGACTGCGAGAGTCGCTGCTCGACATTGTGCGCGATGTCGTCCTTCGACTCGAACGCGGAGTCGAGGGTGAGCGAGGACAGCGCCGAACGCACCGTGTCGAACACATAGGAGCGGATCTGCTCCTCCGGGTTCGCCAGGCGGTAGTACGCGTCGACGACGCTGTCCTCGTTGACGACGTACTGCACGGCGACGGGGACGTTGACGAAGACGTTGTCCTTGGTCTTCGACTCGATGTCGACCCCCAGCTGCTGCACGCGCAGGGAGATGGGCCGCGTCGTGGTCTCGATGAACGGGGCCTTCGTGTTGAGCCCCGGGCGCGCGACCTTCTTGAACTTGCCGAACCTCTCGACGATGACGTTCTCCTGCGTCTTCACCGTGAAGAAGACCGAGGTGCGCAGACCGCTGAAGAGGAGGACGGCGACCACGAGCAGGACGACGACGAGGCCGATGCCCAGGCCGAAGACGGCTTCCATGAGGCGTGCTCCTCTCAGCTCAGCGCGGCGACAGCGGCGTCGTAGTCGGGCTCCTGGGTGATCTCCGGGACCAGCTGGGTGTGGAGGACGGTGCCCTCGGCATCGAGGACGATCACCGCACGGCCGAGCAGGCCTGCCATGGGACCGTCCGCCAGCTGGATGCCGTAGTCGGTGCCGAAGTCCGAGCGGAAGGCGGAGCCGGTGACCACGGCATCGAGCCCCTCGGCCCCGCAGAACCGGGCCTGGGCGAACGGCAGGTCCTTCGAGGCGCACACCACCACGGTGTTCTCGAGGGAAGAGGCGAGCTCGTTGAACTTCCGCACGCTTGCGGCGCACACGCC
The DNA here is from genome assembly GCF_000426445.1 of Brevibacterium album DSM 18261. Lineage (GTDB taxonomy): Bacteria > Actinomycetota > Actinomycetes > Actinomycetales > Brevibacteriaceae > Brevibacterium > Brevibacterium album. The sequence goes on from NZ_AUFJ01000010.1 coordinate 266,299, forward strand.
GGTGTCGACGCTGGGGAAGATGTTGAGCACGATGCGCCTGCCCGCGAAGTCGGCGCTCGTGACATCGGAGAGGTCCTGTCCCGTGAGGGTGAAGGCCGGGGCCTTCTCCCCCTCTGCCGGGAGCGTGCCTGCGGTCTGGACGGGGGATCCCTTGAGTGCGGTTTCAGCCATGTCCTCATCCTTGTGCATCACCCGGCCGCAGGGCAAGGGCAGTCCCCTTAGGCATGCCTAAGCCGATGGTCTAGGCTGGACGCGGAATCGGTGGGCACCGTCCCTCCGCCGCCTCGCAGAAGGACTCAGAACTCCCCATGGCCGCACCCGCCCGTCCGCCCCGCCCGCAGCACGTCATGGAGGTCGTCTCCCGCGAGCGCATCAGCCCTTCGCTCGTGCGCCTCGTGGTCGGCGGGGACGGCTTCGACAGCTTCGCGCCCTCGGAGAGCACGGACTCCTATGTGAAGATCGTCTTCGCGAAGCCGGAGCTCGGCCTCACGCCCCCGTACGATCTCGCCGCCCTCCGCGAGACGCTCGCGCCCGAGGACATCCCGGTCACCCGCACCTACACGGTGCGCAGCGTCGATGCGAACGCCCGCACCCTCACCCTCGACTTCGTCGTCCACGGCGACGAGGGCCTCGCCGCGCCCTGGGCCCGCGAGGCCCGGCCCGGCGACCCCATCGTCTTCATGGGCCCCGGCGGCGCGTATGCCCCGGACCCCGAGGCGGACTGGCACCTGCTGGCCGGGGACGCCTCGGCGATGCCGGCCGTAGCCGCCGCGCTCGAAGCGCTGCCGGCCGACGCGCGCGGATATGCCTTCCTCGTCGTCGACCACGCCGACGACCGCCTCGAGCTCCCCCATCCCGCCGGGGTCGAGATCGTGTGGGCCGTCGGCGCCGAGGCCGGAGCGGCCACCGGCCTCCTCGCGGAGACGATGGTGAGCCGGGACTGGCCCGAGGGGCGGGTGCACGTGTTCGCCCACGGCGAGCGCGAGTCGATCAAGCAGGTCCGCAGGCTGCTCAAGGAGCGCGGCATCCCGCGCGAGCAGATCTCGATCTCCGGCTACTGGGCACACGGCCGCAATGAGGACCGCTTCCAGTCGGAGAAGCGAACGGACATCGGCAGGATCGACTGAGGCGATCGCCCGGAGTGCGCACCGGGCCGCTCAGGGAGTGGGTGTGCCCCCGTTGACGTGCAGCGTCTCCCCGATGACGTAGCTGGACTCGGCGGAGGTGAGGAAGACGTAGGCGGGCGCGAGCTCGGTGGGCTGGCCCGCCCGGCCCAGCGGGGTGCTCTTGCCGAAGTGCGGCAGTGCCTCCTTGGGCTGGCCGTCCGAGACCTGGAGCGGAGTCCAGATCGGCCCCGGCGCCACCGCATTCACCCGTATGCCGGCGGGGGCGAGCTGCTGGGCGAGCCCCTTGGTGAAGTTGTTGATGGCGGCCTTGGTGGCGGCGTAGTCCAGCAGGTGCTCCGAGGGCTGATAGGCCTGGATCGAGGTCGAGCTCACGATCGTGGAGCCCGGCGGCAGGTGCGGGATCGCCGCCTGCGAGACGCGGAAGATCGCCCGGATGTTCGTGTCGAACGTCTCCTGCCACTGCTCATCGCTGAGGTCCGCGATATCCTCGACGGCGATCTGCCGGCCCGCGTTGTTCACGAGCGCGTCCAGGCCGCCCAGCGCCTCCACGGCTCCGCGCACGAGCTCCTCGCAGTACGCGGCGTCCGAGAGATCGCCCGGGAACAGGAAGGCCCTGCGCCCCGCGTCCTCGACGACCCTCCTGATGTCCTGCGCGTCCGCCTCCTCCTCCGGGAGGTAGGCGAGCGCCACGTCTGCCCCCTCGCGGGCGAAGGCGATCGCGATCGCGGCGCCGATCCCGGAGTCGGCTCCCGTGATGAGAGCCTTCCTGCCCTCGAGGCGGCCGGTGCCGCGGTAGGAGTCGTGACCGCGGTCGGTCTGCGGCACGAGGTCCCGGTCGAGTCCGGGTTCGGGCTGGTCCTGCACGGGCGGGGTGATGTCGGGGAAGCGGGTGACGGGGTTCTGGAAGGTCAGCTGGTCGCTGCCGGTGCTGGGGTTCATCGTCGTGTCCTCTCCTTCGTCCTCTCATCTCCGGAAGGGCTCTCCCGGAGAGCCTTGTGCGGCGGGCACCCTGCCCCGCTCTCTCAGACGAGATCGCGGGGGATGTCACGCTGCCAGCTCTGCGAGTGCACGCGCGGATCGCCGCGCTCGGCGTCGAGCTCGTAGGCGTCGAGCTGCGCGGCGATGCGGAACGCCTCTCGCGTCGAGGTGAGCACGGTGCGGGTCACGACCTCGACCCGCCAGCCGTCCCGCTCGATGCGGCGGACGGTGCGGGTCTCGCCGCGGACCGAGTCGACGTCGTTCCAGCGGAAGCTGAACCACTCGTCCGTCGCGCGTCGCACGACCGTGCCCGTCTCCTCGATGCGGAAGGCACCCTGGTCGTTGATGATCTCGAGGGTGGAGACGTCCGTGGCGAGATCGCGGATCACGCGCCACTGGTGGTCTCCGGCCGCGAGCCTCTCGACCTCGAGCTCCGGGGCGGCCTCGGGCGGGCCGAACTCCCGCAGCCTCCCGTCCTGCGGCTGCGGCCGGCGGACCGGCAGGAGCAGACGGCTCGTCCCCGTCGTCACTGTGAGGGCCGCCGCCTCCGGCGAGGGCCACACGAGCGGCCAGTACGAGGAGGACAGCGAGAGGCGGATGCGATGGCCTGCGGGGAAGCGCTGCGCGATCCCGTTGAGCGGCACCCTCACGCGGTACCGCTTCCCGGGCTCCAGCCGCTGCGGGAACTCGCTGCCGTCGCGGTGCGTGAGGTTGAGGACCCCGTACGTCACCCGCGTGGCCTCGCCGTCGGGGTTCACGTCCGAGAGCCGGGCGGCCAGCTGCGCGACGGGCCGGTCGGAGGCGACCTCGATCTCCAGGGAGGCCAGCCCGCAGACCTCCGCATCGCGCTCCAGCGGCCGCGTCTCGAAGACGAGCGCGCCGCCGTCCTCCTCGCGCTGGTCGAACGGGAGATCCGGCGTCGCGGCATAGGACGCCCATTTGCCGGCGAACAGGCCCACGCTCAGCGGCGAGCGGACGGTGATCTCCGCCGGCGCATCCGCCGCCTGCGCGGCCTCGGGCGAGTCCTCCGGCACGAGGTGGTGGCCGGTGAGCACGAGGGGACGGTCCTCCACGTTCGCCGAGGGCCAGGACTCCTCCGCGACCCACCGCCCCGGCCGCTCCCGGTAGGAGGCCTGGGGCGGAACGCTGTCCTGCATCCACACGCGCATCATCGGCTCGTCCATGACGCCGGTGTCCCGTCCCCTGAGCCAGTGGTCCCACCAGCGCACGACCTCCTGGAGGAAGCCGATGGGAGGACCGGGCACGCCCACGTGGGGATATTTGTGCCCCCACGGGCCGATGAGCGCCTTCCGCGGCACCTCCAGGTGCTCCATGAGGCGGAAGATCGCATTCGTGTAGCCGTCCGCCCAGCCGCCGACCGCCATCACGGGAACACCCACCGCACTGTAGTCCTCATTCACGGAGGCCGGCTTCCAGTAGTCGTCGCGGCGCTGATGCGCGAGCCAGGTCTCCAGCCAGAGCCCGCTGCCCCGCAGGCGCTCGAACCACATGTCCCGCCAGCGGTCCCCCACGACGGCGGGGTCGGGCGGGAGGCTGTTGAAGGCGAACATCACGGTCGCCTCGGACAGGTTGTCCGCCAGCAGCGCCCCGCCCATGTAGTGCATGTTGTCGACGTACAGGTCGTCCGTCGCCGAGGCGCTCACGACCGCCTTCAGCGCGGGCGGGCGGCGGGCGGCGAGCTGCAGGCTGTTGAAGCCGCCCCAGGAGATCCCCATCATCCCCACGTTCCCGTCGCACCACGGCTGCTCCGCGAGCCAGGCGATCACGTCCTCGGCGTCCTCCTGCTCCTGCGGCCGGTACTCGTCCACGAGGACGCCGTCGGAGTCACCGCTGCCGCGCATGTCCACCCGCGCACACACATAGCCGTGACCGGCCATGTACGGGTGGTTGAGCGCGTCGCGGGCCCGCGTGCTGTCGCGTTTGCGGTAGGGCAGGTACTCGAGGACCGCCGGCTGCGGACGGCGCTCGGCGGACTCCGGCAGCCAGAGCCGAGCCGCGAGACGGGCGCCGTCGCGCATCGGTATGAAGACGTTCTCGATCTCGCGGACCTCGTGCGGGAAGTCTGCCACGGTCTGCATTCTCGGACTCCTCTCCTCTCTCCGGTCTGCGTCTCAGATCTGCAGCCCCCGCCCCTCCGCCTCGCCGCCGGGCACGGGCTCGAACTCGAAGGGAAGGCTCGCCGCGATCTCCGCGTGCCGCCTCCCGAGCTCCTCGTGGCTGTCGGCTCCGATGCAGAACTTGCCGACGACGCAGCGATAGCTGTCCTGGGCCGGCAGCTCCGAGAGCCGGTCCCCCTCCTTCACCTGCGGGGTGAAGACGAGATCGGGGTGCTCCCGGCGGATCCGCTCGATGTCGTCGGCATCCGGGACTCGGGCGACGACGGCGTCCTCGTCGTGGAAGACCATGCACTGCCCGGCCACGGCGAAGGCGCCCTCGCCCCGCGCCGGCCTGGGACGGCGGCCGAGGGCCACGTCCACGGCCACCTCGTGGTTGGAGGCGCCGTCGACCTTGACGAACAGGTCGCTGTGGGACTGGCTGATCCGCGTGTTCACCTCGATGAGCCACAGCTGGTCGGTCTCCGCGTCCCACATGAACTCCGCATTGAAGCAGCCGTCGTCGAAGCCGATGTGCTCCAGGTACCTCCCGGTGAGCTCGGTCATCCTGGCCTGGACGTCCTGCGGGACGCCGCCGGCGGGGTAGTCGAGGCGGTCGAAGCTCGTCCCGGCCGCGTCCTTGTGCATGTCGAAGAAGCCGTGCACGCTGTACTCGCCCCGGCACACCGCACCCTCGGGCGCGCACTGGATTCCCTCGACGTACTGCTCCGCGAGGCAGGTGTTGCCGTCCGCGCCGCCGATCTCCTCCGGCAGCTCCACCCGGGAGAGGACCTCGTTGAAGGCGTCTCCGATGTTCTCGATCTCGGCGCAGATCTCCTCCTGCGCCTCGCGGAACCCGGCCTCGTCCTCGATCCGGAAGCCCAGATTGGACGAGTGCGCCTTCACCGGCTTGATCCAGAAGGGATAGTCGAGGCCGATCTTCCCCAGTGCGTCCGCATCGAAGGGGTCGAAGGCGGCGAAGGCGGGCACGCACTCGGGGATGCAGCGCTGCTGCTCAAGCCTGCTCCAGTACTTGTGCTCGCACTTCAGCAGACTGGTGAGGGAAGGTGCGGGAAGGCCGCGCTCCGCCGCCAGGAGCGGCGCCAGGATGCTCACAGGGAAGTCCCAGTGCGCGATGATCGCGTCGACCGAGCCGTCGAACGCCTCCAGCTCCTCCCGCGCGGCCTCCAGCAGGCCGGCGAAGTCGACCGTGTGCGTGTTGACCAGCGTCTCGCAGTCGAGGAGGCCGTGGAAGGCGAAGCCCTCGGCCCCGCGGATGGTCTTGAGCTCTCTGCGCTGCTCGTCCGTCAGCGCCAGGACGAAGATGTTCGGGGATCCCACATCGCTCTCACTTTCCTCGTGGCTGTCCCAGGAACGTCCCGGGACCCGTCGCAAGAACAAGTCTCCTTGTGATCTCAACGGTATTCCCCACGCACTGCGAGCACAATGCCCCGCCGCTACCCGTCCTCCGGACCCCGCCCCGCATCGAAGCGCTCCCGGTATCGCGCCTCGGCCTCCTCCAGCAGCGCGTCCGACAGCCGCGCGCGGTACCGGCACCGGACCAGCAGCGGCTCGCAGTCCGGACCGCGCCCCACGAACTCGCCCGTGAGCACCCAGGCGCTGCGCCCGGGGTTCCTCTCGCCGAGGTGCTTGTACTGGCACAGCTGCCTGGCCATCCAGTCGGCGAGCGGACGCGTCCACCACTCCTCGGGGAGCAGGGGGTTCACGGACAGGCCGGGAAGCTCCAGACCGCTCTCCGTGTCGATCGAACCGCCGGCCTCATCCGCCTCGGGGCCCTCCGAGTACCTCACGTGGACCGGCGGCAGCTCCGCGGCCATGCGCTCGAGCTCCGCGATCGTCTCCACCACCCGCATGCGCGCCACTCCTCGGACTCTCACAGGGAAGAACTCCTGACAAGAACAAGGTTACTTGCAACACTGGGGATATGGGCAGTCTTCGCGCACTCACAGCACTCCTGCTCGCCCTGAGCCTGAGCGGCTGCGGCCTCTCCGTCCCCGCCGACCCGGAGGGCACCCTGGACGGAGCACGCGGCGGAGAGCTCCTGGTGGGCGTCTCCCACAGCCCGCCGTGGACGGATGCCCGCGGCTTCGCGCCCGCCGGGACGGAGCCGGAGCTCGTCCGGAGCTTCGCCGCCTCGCTCGATGCCCGCATCGAGTGGGAGGTCTCCGGAGAGGAGCACCTCATGAGCAGGCTGGAGGAGGGAGAGCTCGACATCGTCGTCGGCGGACTCACCGCGGACTCCCCCTGGACCTCGCAGGCCGCGCTCACCACGGACTACGCGGAGGCGACCGGACCCGGAGGGCGGACGGAGAAGCACGTCATGGCCGTCCGCATGGGCGAGAACGCACTGCTCACCGCACTCGAACGCCACCTGCTCTCGCCCGAGGCGCAGGGGACGGTCCGGGAATCGGGACTGGAGACATCGCGATGACCGCGCGCTTCGGACACACCGAACTCCCGGCCGAGCAGGCGCGCGCCCTCCGCCGCGCCGTCCGCCTCGAACGGGTGAGCCTCGGAACGACAGCCGTGACGATGACCCTCGTCATCCTCGTCGCCGGGGACTCCCAGGCGATGAAGGCCGCGTGGGTCGAGGACTCCCTCGCCCTCCTCCCGCCGCTCGCCTTCCTCGTCGCCGTGCGATTCATCCGGCGTGCTCCCACCACGCGACACCCCTACGGGTACCACCGCACCATCGGGATCGCCCATCTCGTCTCCGCCCTCGCCCTGCTGACGATGGGAGGCTTCCTCCTCATCGACTCAGGGCTGGGCCTGGCCCGCGGCGAGCGCCCTCCGATCGGCACCATGAGCGTCTTCGGGACTCCAGTGTGGCAGGGCTGGCTCATGCTCCTCGTCATGGTCGTCGTCATCATCCCTCCCGTCGTCCTCGGCAGGCTGAAGCTCCGCCTGGCGCCGCTGCTGCACGACAAGGTGCTCTACGCCGACGCCCAGATGAACAAGGCGGACTGGACCTCCTCCCTGGCCACGATCATCGGCGTGCTGGGCATCGGGGTGGGCCTGTGGTGGATGGACGCAGCCGCGGCGATCGCAGTCTCCCTGAGCATCCTCCACGACGGCTGGACGAACCTCCGCGGCTCCGTCCTGGACCTCATGGACGCACGTGCCACGCAGTACGACGGGGAGGATCCCGATCCGCTCGTGCACCGGACCGACGAGGCGCTGCAGGCGGCCGACTGGGTCGCCGAGGCGGAATGCCGCATCCGGGACCAGGGCCACGTCCTGCACGTGGAGGCCTTCGTCGTCCCCACCGGCGGCGCCCCGCCCGCCCTCGCCCGCATCACGGAGCTCCGCGAGCGGTGCATCGCCCTCGACTGGAGGATCCAGGACTTCGTCCTCTCCGTCGTCGAGGAGCTGCCGCGAGAGCTCCTCCCCCAGCTCGCCGAGCAGGAGCAGGCCTCCGCGTCCGGCGACGACCCCCGCGCAGCCGCACAGCCGAGTTCCGAGGAGCATCCATGACCCTTCCCATCGCCCGCCCCGCCGCCGTGCCGCCCGAGTCCCGGGGGCCTCTCAGCGCGGAGCTCATCGCACTGCTCTCCTCGGACGGCGAACCTGCGGGAGCCGATGCCGTCCGCACCGCCGCGCACGCCTCCGCGGCCGCGAGCGCCGATGTGCTCAGGGACGAGGACCTCCAGCTCTCCCTGTTCCTGCTCTACCAGCTCCACTACGGCCCCGAGGAGTGGGTCCGCGGGGACCGGGAGTGGCATCCGGGGCTCCTCGCCGCCAGAGCGGTGCTCGAGCGCGCGCTCGAGGACGAGCTTCGCGCCCGGATCGCGCCGCCGGCCGAGCTCCCGGGGAGCGGAGCCGCGCTCGCGGATCTCCTCTTCTCGATGACCGCGGATGCGGCCCGCCCGACGCTGGCGACCTGGTTCTCCCGCCGCGCCGACGAGGCGCAGCTGCGCGAGTTCCTCGTCCACCGTTCGCTCTACACGCTCCGCGAGGCCGATCCGCACAGCTGGGCGATCCCGCGCCTGCGCGGACGGGCGAAGGCCGCCCTCGTCGAGATCCAGGCCGACGAGTACGGCGGCGGGAGGCCGGACCGCGTGCACGCGGAGATCTTCGCGCGCACCATGCGCGGGCTCGGACTGGACAGCCGGCCGGAGGCGTACCTCGACCTCGTGCCGGCCGGCACGCTGCTGCCCATGAACGCGATGAGCATGTTCGGCCTCAACCGGCGGCTCCGCGGGGCGATCGTGGGGCACCTCGCGGCCTTCGAGATGACCTCCTCGATCCCCAACCGCCATTACTCCCGGGCCTTCGGCAGGCTCGGCTGGGGGTCCGATGTGAGGGAGTACTTCGACGAGCACGTCGAGGCCGATGCCGTCCACGAGCAGATAGCGGCGCGCGATCTCGCCGGCGGGCTCGCCGACGAGGAGCCCGCGCTCGTCCCGGACATCGTCTTCGGGGCCGCCGCGTGCCTGTTCGTCGACGACCTCGCGGGCGCGCACCTGCTCACGAGATGGCAGGCGGGAGCGTCTTCGCTCCGGTGCCCGGCAGCGGTGGGAGCATGAGGGCCGGCGGCGTCCAGTGCGCACGGGAGACGGCGGGAGAGGCCGGAGCACTGCGCGCCGATTACCTCCTGCCCCTGCGCTGGGAGCAGGACGGCGCGCACGGGCAGGCGCTCGCGGAGCTCGTCGGCTACCTCGCCGACCTGCCGCCGGAGGTGGAGGTCACCGTCGTCGACGGCTCGGCACCGGAGGTGCGGGAACTCCATGCGGCGGCGCTTCCCCCGGGAGTGCGGCACCTCTCCGCCGAGGCCGTGCCGGGCGCCAACGGCAAGGTGTCGGGCGTCCTCTCGGCCCTGCCGCACCTCACCCACCCCGCGGTCGTCATCGCCGACGACGATGTGCGCTATTCGGCAGAAGCGCTCCGAGAGGTGCTGCGGCGCCTCGAGCGCGCCGATCTCGTGGTCCCCCAGAACGTCTTCGCGACGGGGGACGGCTCACCCCTGCCCTGGCATGCCGGATGGGACACGGCACGCTCCTGTCTCAACCGCGCATTCGGCACGGATTTCCCCGGCACGCTCGCGCTCAGGCGCAGCGTCCTCGCCGGCGGCTACGACCCGGCCGTCCTCTTCGAGAACCTCGAGCTCATGCGCACTGTCCGCGCGCGCGGCGGCCTCACGGAGCACGCGCCGGAGGTGTATGTCGAGCGCCGCCCGCCCTCGACTCGGAAGTTCGCGGGCCAGCGAGTCCGACAGGCCTATGACAGCCGCGCGCAGCCGCTGCGCTGTGCGGTCGAGCTCATGCTCCTCCCGGCGGTCCTCGCCGGGCTGAGACGCCCCTCGCTCCTCGTCGCCGGTGCCGCTGCCGCGGTCCTCCTCGCGGAGGCCGGACGGCGCAGGGCCGGCGGCGGCACGGTCATTCCCGCGAGCACCGCGCTATGGGCGCCCCTGTGGCTGCTCGAGCGGGCGGCCTGCGCGTGGATCGCGCTGGCGGCGGGCCTGCGCGGCGGCATCCGGTACGGCGGGACGCGCCTGCCCACGGCCGCCCACTCCCTCGGCACCCTGCGCCGCCGGGAGCGCGAGCGAGCGGGCACGGGCGCGGACGAGAGCACACGAGAGCGCCGGGAGGCCTGGAGATGAGAGACAGAGACGAACCCGTCGTCATCACCCTCTGTCCGGACGGGCCCCTGCTCGTCCGGGGAGATTTCGCGATCGCGCCCGCACCGGGGGCGGATCCGGAGCCTCCCCGGCGGAACGTGACCGCCCTGTGCCGCTGCGGCATGACGGCGATCCCGCCCCTGTGCGACGGCTCGCACAGGCTCAGCGGATTCCGGACGCCGCGGACCGCGTCCGAGCGCCAGGCGGAGAGCCCCGCAGCCGCACCGGGGCAGCCCGTCGAGGAAGAGCACCCAGCGGAACAGCGAAGGAGAGGAACGACATGAGAGTCGCAGTGGTGGGAGCCACCGGCAATGTGGGCACGGCCGTGCTCGAGGAGCTGGCCCGGACCCCGGAGGTATCGTCCGTCCTCGGCATCGCCCGGCGCCTTCCCGACACCGGCGCGCTCCCCTATTCCGGCTGTGAGTGGGCCTCGCTCGACATCGCCGCCGCGAGCACGGAGGAGGCCGCCGTCGCCGGGCTGCGCGAAGCGTTCGCGGGCGCCGACGCCGTCATCCACCTGGCCTGGCTGATCCAGCCCAACGACAGGCGCGATCTGCTCCGGCGGGTGAACGTGGACGGCACGGCCCGGGTCGCCCGCGCCGCCGCCGAAGCGGGCGTCCCGCACCTGGTCGCGGCCTCCTCCGTGGGGGCCTACTCCCCTGACGGCGGGACGGACCTCCGGGACGAGACCTGGCCGACGGAAGGCATCCGCACATCCCACTACAGCGTCGACAAGGCCGCGCAGGAGGCCGTCCTCGACCGGGTCGCCGCCTCCTCTCCCGGAATGACGGTGACCCGGTTGAGGTCCGCGCTCGTCTTCGGCGGCGCTCCCGCTTCCGAGATCCAGCGGTACTTCCTGGGGGCCTGGATGCCGGTGCACCTGCTGCGCGCGGGCCGGCTCCCCGCCCTCCCCCTGCCCCGGGGGCTGCGCGGCGTGCAGGCGGTGCATCGCGAGGACGCGGCGCGGGCCTATGTCGCCGCCGTGCTCCGGCGCCGGGGAGGGGCCTTCAACATCTGCGCCGAGGACGTCCTCGGCGCCCAGGACCTGGGCGATGTCGTCGACCACGGGCGCACCGTGGAGCTGCCCACCGGCCTCATGCGCGCCGGACTGGCGCTCGGCCACCGCACCGGCGCGGTCGCGGCGGATCCGGGCTGGCTCGACATGGCCGTGGGGGTTCCCCTCATGGATGCCGGACGCGCCCGCGGAGAGCTCGGGTGGGCACCGCGCCACAGTGCCCGGGAGGCGCTGCAGATCCTGCTCGCGGGGATGGCGGAGGGGCAGGGCGCACCCTCCGGCCCCCTGCGTCCGCGGACGCAGGAGGAGGAAGAGGAGGTGCACCCCGCACCCGGACAGTCCTGCGACCGCGGCCTGCTGAGCCTCTACCTCAGCGACCACCTCACCGGTGCCCGGGCGGGCGAGGCGCGGATCCGGCGCATGGCCGAGGCGTTCGCGGACACGCCGGTCGGCCCGGCGCTGACGCAGCTCGCGGACGGGATCCGCGCAGATCGCGCGTTCGCGCAGCGCGTCGCCGAGGACCTCGGGCTCCGGCGTCGGCCCGCGCGACAGGCCCTCGCCTGGTCAGCGGAGCATCTCGGCAGGCTCAAGGCCAACGGGCGCCTCCTGAGCCGCTCGCCGCTCACGCTCCTGCTCGAGACCGAGCTCATGCGCAGCGCGGTCGAGGGCAAGCTCGGACTGTGGCAGACCTGCGAGGACAACGCCGGAGTCCTCGGCCTGGACGCCGCGCAGTTCGCGAGGCGGGTGCGCGGGACCCGCGCGCAGCTGCAGACCCTGGACGCGGTCCACCGCCATGCGCGCGCAGGCGCGCTCCGCCGCGACCGCGATCCCTTCGCACCGGCCGCGGACGCCGTCCCGGTCGGCACGGAGAACGGTCGCGCCTGAGCCCTCCGCTCAGCGCGCACTCAGCGGCCATGAACGCACCTCCATGCCGCTGACCTCAACCTCTAGCCCAAGGCCCCTTGTTTTTTCTCAGCAAGGGGCCTTGTATTGGAGTATGAGCAGTGACGACCTTCCCGAAACCAGCGGGACACTCACTCGGACCCTCCCGGGTCCGCGGGGCGCAGGTCCGGCGCGCTCAGCCGATCAGCAGGGCCGCCGCTCGCAGGACGTCCTCCGGCTCCACGGCGAGCAGGGCGGGATCCGGGTCCGCGGCGAAGACCTCCCCGCGACGCAGCCGCGCATCCGTGAGCACGCGATGCGGTCCGTCCGGCGGACCCCAGTGCTCGGGGGCAGCCGGACCGAACAGCACGACCGAGGGCCGGCCGAACGCGCTGGCGAGATGGGCCGCACCCGTGTCCGCGGAGACCACGAGCTCGCAGCCCGCGATGAGGGCGCACAGCTCGCGCAGGGACAGACTGCCCGCGAGGGAGCGGACCGCGGGCGGCGCGGGCGCAGGTCGGCGCGGACCTGCCGCCAGCCGCACGACCTCCTCGGCGCGGGCGCGCTCCCGCCCGTCGCCGGTGACGAGCACCCGCAGGCCGTGCTCGGCCAGTCCGCGGGCCACGCGGGCGAACCGCTCGGCAGGCCACTGCCGGCTGCCGTGGGCCGCGCCCACGTGCACGACGGCCGCGCCCGGCCCGCCGCCGTGCGCCCCGAGCGCGAGACCCTCGGTCCGCAGACGCAGATCCGCGGCGTCGCCGGGCATCCCGTGGGCGGCGAGCAGCCTCACCCAGCGCTCCCGCTCGTGGATGTCATCGACCCACTCGGGGCCGTCCCAGCCGGGGGCCCTGTGGCCGATCCGGTGCGCAGGGGCCAGGGCCTCGAGCCGCCCGCGGCTCTCCCGGCCGTTCCCGTGGAGGTTCACCGCGACATCGACGTCTCCGGGGGCCGCGGGCAGCGCCGCGTCCAGCCCGCGCACCGGCAGGTGCGCGTCGACGTCCCCGATCAGCTCGATCACCGGATGCAGCCACGCGGCGCAGGCGAGCAGCAGACGATGCTCGGGCAGCCCGGCGCGGAGCGCGCGGAGCGCGGGGACCGCGACCAGCAGGTCGCCGAGCTTGAGCGCACGGAGTGCGAGCACTGTGGGCTGATCCATCAGGGGCCCCTCCCGTCTGCGGTGCTGTTCGACCGCGACGATACGCTCATCCGCGACGTGCCGTACAACGGCCGGCCCGAACTCGTCGAACCGGTGCCGGGAGCCGCCCGTGCGCTGGAGCTGCTCCGCACCCATGGAGTCCGCCTCGGCGTCGTCACGAACCAGTCGGGCATCCGGCGCGGCCTCCTCACGGCGGAACAGGCACGAGCGGTCAACGCACGGGTCGCGGAGCTCCTGGGCCCGTTCGACGTGTGGGAGATGTGCCCGCACGCCCCCGGGGACGGCTGCGGCTGCCGCAAGCCGCGACCGGGGATGCTGCTGAGCGCCGTCTCCCGGCTCGGAGTGCGCGCGGCCGAGACCGTCATGATCGGCGACATCGGCGCCGACATGGGCGCGGCAGCGGCGGCCGGCTGCCGCGGCGTCCTCGTCCCCACCTCCGTCACGCTCCCCGCGGAGGTGGAGGCCGCCCCCGCCGTGGCCGCCGATCTGCCCGGAGCCGTCCTCCTCGCGCTGAGGACGGAGGGACGGCCATGAGGCGCGTGCTGGCCGCACGGCTCGACAGCGCAGGGGACGTCCTCGTCACCGAGCCCGCCCTGCGCGCCATCGCCGCCGATCCGGAGGTGGCGGAGCTGACCCTGCTGTGCGGCCCACAGGGCCTCGCCGCCGCCCGCCTGCTCCCGGAACCGGACGCGCTCGAGTGCTGGGCGAGTCCGTGGACCCTCGTGCCCTCGCCGGCCGCCGACGCCGGGCACGTGGAGGACCTGCGGCGCCGCATCGCGGCGGGCGGCTTCGACGAGGCCGTGATCTTCACGTCCTTCCACCAGTCTCCGCTGCCGCTGGCCCTCGTGCTCCGCACGGCGGGGGTGCCGCGCATCACCGGCGCCTCCGTGGACTTCGCCGGGAGCCTGCTCGATGTGCGCCTGCGCCCCGGAGAGGACTTCCCCGAGGACCAGCACGAGGTCGCGAGGGCTCTGCGGATCTCCGCTGCGGCGGGCTTCCAGCTCCCGGCGGACGATTCCGGGCTCATGCGGATCGCCGATCCCGCCGGGGCGTACTTCGGGACCGCGGCCGCGGCCGGCGGGCCGGATCCGGCCGCACCCTACCTCGTCCTCCATCCGGGCGCCTCGGCCCCCGCCCGCATGTGGCCTCCGGAGCGCAGCCGTGCGGCCGTCGACCTGCTCGCAGAGCGCGGCTGGACCGTCGCGGTCACCGGCGGACCGGCGGAGGCAGACCTCACCGCCGCCGTCGCCGGCAGGCACGGCATCGACCTGGGCGGCCGCACCGGCCTGCGCGGCACCGCGGAGGTGCTCTCCCGGGCAGCCTGCCTCGTCACCGGGAACACCGGCCCCGCGCACCTGGCGGCGGCGGTGGGGACTGCCGTCGTGAGCCTCTTCTCCCCCGTCGTCCCTCCCGTCCGCTGGGCCCCGCACGGAGTCCCGGTCGAGCTGCTCGGCGATCAGACCGCCCCCTGCCGGGACTCCCGCGCCAGGAACTGCCCCGTGCCCGGCCATCCCTGCCTCGCCTCGGTGTCGCCCGCGGACGTCGCAGAGGCCGTCGAGCGCATCACTCACCGCACCAGGAGAAGCGCATGAGAATCCTCCTCTGGCACGTCCACGGCTCGTGGACGGACGCGTTCGTCCACGGACGCCACGAGTACCTGCTGCCCGCACTCCCCGGGGGAGGCCCCTGGGGGCTCGGGCGCGGCGGCCGCGACTGGCCCCCCTCCGCACGGGAGCTCGGCCCCGAGGAGCTCGCGGACGCCGAGGTCGACCTGGTCCTCCTCCAGCGCCCGGAGGAGCGGGAGGCCGCGGCCCGTCTGCTGGGCCGCACCCCGGGCCGGGACGTGCCCGCCGTCTACGTCGAGCACAACACGCCCCGCGGGGACGTGCCGGACTCCGTGCACCCCCTCGCCGATCAGCGGGACATCCCCCTCGTCCACGTCACGCACTTCAACCGGCTCATGTGGGACAGCGGGAGCGCACCCGCCGAGGTCATCGAGCACGGCATCCGGGACCCCGGCCCGCTCTACACGGGAGAGATCCCCCGCCTCGCCTTCGTGGGCAACGAGCCCGTGCGCCGCTGGCGCGTGACGGGGGCGGACCTCCTCGCGGAGTTCGCGCGCACATCGCCGATCGACGTGTTCGGCATGGGAGCCGAGGACCTCCAGAAGGCCACAGGCCTCGGATCGGACCGCCTCCGCGTGCTCGGAGACCTCCCGCGGTGCCAGCTGCACCGCCTCATGGCCCGCCGCCGGATCTATCTGCATCCCGTCCGCTGGACGTCGCTCGGCCTGTCGCTGCTCGAGGCGATGCACCTGGCCATGCCCGTGCTCGCCCTCGCCGCCACCGAGGCCGGCCGCGCCGTCCCCCCGGACGCCGGCACGGTCTCCGCGGATCCGGGCGAACTGGCCGCGGCGGCCGGGCGGCTGCTCGCCGAACCCGAGGAGGCCGCGGCGATGGGACGGGCCGGACGGGCCTTCGCGCTCGAACGCTACGGACTCGAGCGGTTCCTCCGCGACTGGGACGAGCTCCTCGACTCCCTGCTCCCCGCCGCCAGCGCCCGCACCGAGCGCACATGCCACAGCACCGGATCCCCAGGGGCCGCACCGCGGCACCGGGAAGGAGAGGCACGATGGACATCTCGATGATCTCCGAGCACGCGAGCCCGCTGGCCGCCCTCGGCGGAGTGGACGCGGGGGGCCAGAACGTCCACGTCGCGGAGCTCTCACGGGCCCTGGCCGCGCGCGGTCACCGCGTCACCGTCTTCACCCGACGCGACGACCCCGCCCTGCCCGAGGTCGTGGGACCGGAGGGCGGCGTCACCGTCGTCCACGTGGACGCCGGTCCCGCGGCTCCCGTGCCCAAGGACGACCTCCTCCCCCACATGACGGAGCTGGGCCTGCGCATCGCCGCGCACTGGCGGGCGCACCGCGACTCCGCCCCGGACGTGGTCCACTCCCACTTCTGGATGTCCGGCCTCGCCGCGTCCACCGCCCTGCGCGCCGCGGGGCTCGACCGGGTGCCGCTGCTGCACACCTTCCACGCCCTCGGCACGGTCAAGCGCCGCCACCAGGGCGTGCTCGACACGAGCCCGCCGGAACGGGCCGAGCTCGAGCCGCACGTGGGGCAGGAGGCCGACCGCATCATCGCGACGTGCTCGGACGAGGTCGGCGAGCTCGAGGCCATGGGCATCCCGCGGGAGCGGACGGCCGTCGTCCCCTGCGGGGTGGATCTCGGCATGTTCGGGACCGCCGGCCCCGCCGAGGACACGGGCGGGAAGCGGCGGATCGTGTGCCTGGGACGGCTGGTCCCCCGGAAGGGCGTCGATCTCGTCGTCCATGCGCTGCCGCTGCTCGCGGCGGAGGGCTTCGACGACGTCGAGCTCCACGTGGTGGGCGGAGGGGCCTCGGCGGAGGAGCTGCGCGAGGACCCGGAGGCGCGCCGGCTCCATGAGCTCGCGCGCGATCTGGGGGTGGCCGAGAAGCTCGTCCTGCGCGGACAGGCTCCGCGCACCGGGGTCCCCGCGATCCTCCGCAGCGCACGGTTCGTCGCCTGCACCCCCTGGTACGAGCCCTTCGGCATCGTCCCTCTCGAGGCGATGGCGTGCGGGGTCCCCGTCGTGGCCGCGCGCGTGGGCGGTCTGCAGGACACGGTCGTGCCCGAGCGGACGGGCCTCCACGTGGAGCCGCAGGATCCGGACTCGTTCGCCGCGGCGGCCGCGCGCCTCCTCGCGGACCCCGGGCTCGCGCGGGCACTGGGCCGCGCCGGCGCCGACCGCGTGCGTGCCGAGTACACATGGGACGCGGTGGCCGAGCGCACGGAGGCGGTCTTCCTCGACGTGCTCGCGCAGACGGACCGGGGTTCGAGGCAGGGCAGGATCGCTGACCAGCCCTGTGCGCTCGGAGCGCACCTCGACGGGGCGGTGCGCGCGGTCGGCGCGCTGCGCGGGCAGGTGCCGGTGCTGCGGGCGTGGGGCCGCGATCTCGCGGCGGCGCTCAGGACCGGGGCGCGGCTGCTCACGGCCGGCAACGGGGGCTCCGCGGCGGAGGCCCAGCACCTGAGCTCCGAGCTCGTGGGCCGCTTCGCCGGCGAGCGCCCCGCCTTCTCCGCGATCGCGCTGAGCACGGACTCCTCCGCCGTCACGGCGATCGGCAACGACTACGGCTACGAGGAGGTCTTCGCCCGGCAGGTCGCCGCGCATGCGCGGCCGGGAGACATCCTGGTCCTCCTCACGACCAGCGGCCGCAGCCCCAATCTGCTCCGTGCCGCGGAGGCCGCCCGTGAGCGCGGAGTGCGGACCTGGGCGCTCACGGGCCCCGGTCCGACCCCGCTCGAGAGCCTCTGCGAGTCCGTCATCGCCGTCGACGCACCCGCGCCCAATGTGCAGGAGGCCCATCTCATGGCCGTCCACGCCCTGTGCACCGTGTTCGACGCGGAGATCGCGCGCACGCCGGACGTCGGGCAGGGCCTCGCCCCGCTCCGGGCGGAGGCCGGCGCGGGGACCGCACCCGTGCCCGCGGGTGCGCGCAGCGTGGTGCACTCATGAGGATCGCCGTGGTCGGGGACGCTCTGCTCGACGCCGATGTGCACGGCAGCGCCCAGCGCCTCTCGCCCGACGGACCCGTGCCGGTCGTGGACGTCGAGGAGACGCGGCAGCGGGCCGGCGGTGCCGGACTCGCCGCCCGTCTGCTGGCTGAGGCCGGGCACGAGGTCTCCTTCGTCACCGCGCTCGGGGACGATGAGGCCGGAGAGGCGCTGCGCGGCTCGCTTCCCGACGTGGGGGTCGCCGCCGGCCCCTCGCGTGCCCCCACTCCCGTCAAACGACGGCTGCTGGCCGGGGGACAGGTGGTGGCGCGGATGGACGAGGGGTGCGGTGCGGCGCCTCCCCCCTGCGTGACGGATGAGATGCTCACGGCGCTGGAGGGAGCGGACGCCGTCCTCGTCTCGGACTACGGCCGCGGCCTCTGCGCGGATGCAGGGCTGCGTGCGGCGCTGCGCACCCGCGCCGCAGAGGTCCCGCTCGTCTGGGATCCGCACCCGCGCGGTGCCGTCCCGGTCGAGGGGGCCGCGGCTGCGACGCCCAACTCGAGTGAGGCCGCCGCCCTCCTCGGCGGCCGCCGGCCGGGCCGTCGCGACGGCGGGCGGGCCGCCGCAGCGGTCCTGCGCGCCTGGCCCGTCCGAGCCGCCGTCGTGACCCTCGGCGGGACGGGAGCTGTGGCGCTCGAACGCGGGGGCGGGCTGCCCCTCTTCGTCCCAGTGCCCCGGACCGTCGGCGGAGACGCCTGCGGTGCCGGTGACCGCTTCGCCGGTGCCCTGGCCGCGCACCTCGCCGCCGGCGGGTCGCTCGGCATGGCCGTCGAGAGGAGCGTCGCCGAGGCCTCGGCGTTCCTCGCCGCCGGCGGTGTGGGCGCCCCTGACGCCCTCGCACGCTCCGGGGAGGCCGGCACGCCGCCCGTCTGGGAGGAGCGGCTCGCGGCCGTCCGCGCGGACGGCGGCACGATCGTCGCGACGGGGGGATGCTTCGACCTGCTCCACGCCGGCCATGCCCGCACCCTGGCAGCGGCCCGGCGCCTGGGCGACTTCCTCGTGGTCTGCCTGAACTCCGACGCCTCCGTCCGCAGGCTCAAGGGGGAGGACAGGCCCCTCATCCGGGAGCGGGACCGCGCGGAGCTCCTCGAGGCGCTCGGATGCGTCGACGCCGTCGTGGTGTTCGACGAGGATTCGCCGGCCTCCGTCCTGGCGCGCCTCCGCCCGGACGTCTGGGTCAAGGGCGGCGACTACGGCGCGGGCTCCCTGCCCGAGGCGAGCGCGATCGCCGGCTGGGGCGGTGAGACCGTCACGGTCCCTTTCCATCCCGCGCGCTCCACGACCGCGCTGGCCGCTGCACTGGGCGCCGCACCCGCGGCCCCGCAGCGTGAGCGGACGGGACGGGGCCGGTGAGACCGACGCACACAGCGAGAGGAGACACGATCATGGACGGCACGAGCATGCAGAATCGCAGGGTGGTCGTCACCGGCGGAGGCTCCGGCCTCGGGCTGGCATGCGCCCGAGCGGTGGAGGGGGCGGGCGGGATCCCGTTCGTCCTCGACCTGGACACGACGGCCGCCGAGGGGTTCAGGACCCGGCAGCTCGACGTCGCGGACCGCTCCGCGGTGGAGCGCGCGATGGAGGCGGCGGCCGGGGACCTCGGCGGCATCGACGCCCTCGTCACGGCCGCCGGCATCGACGTCCCGGGCGAGCTGGACGCCGTGCCCGCCGCCCGGTGGGAGCGCGTCCTGACGGTGAACCTGCTCGGAACCGTCTCCGCGGTCCGTGCGGCGCTGCCCCACCTCGTGCGCACGCGGGGGCGGGTGGTCACCGTCGCCTCGACGCTGGGACTGCGGGGAGCGGCGGGGGCCACGGCCTACAGCGCCTCGAAGTTCGGCGTGCGGGGCTTCAGCCAGGCGCTCGCGGCCGAGACCGCAGGTCGGATCGGGGTGACGAACGTGATCCCCGGCGGGATGAGCACGCACTTCTTCGACGAGCGCGAAGAGCGGTACCGGCCGCAGGACGATTCCCGTCTCAACGACCCCGCCCGGGTCGCCGAGGCCATCGTCTTCGCGCTCACGCAGCCCCGCAGCGCCGAGGTCCGCGAGATGCTCATCGCCCACGAGCACGAGGACTCGTGGCCGTGAGGACGGCGAGGAGCCGCCACTCAGCGGCCTGCGGCCAGCGCCCGGGCGTCCTCCCAGACGGCGTCCGCGGTGATGTCCGCGAGATAGGAGGGATCGTGTTCGCAGCGCTCGGCCGTCCAGCCCACCTGGGTGACGTCGACCCCGCAGACCGGGCACCGGATGACCCAGGACAGATGCACCCGATGCCCGCCTCGCCCCAGCGGACCCGCGTTGAGGCAGTTCCCCACCCAGTACAGGCCCACGGTCGGAGTGCCCGCAGCGGCGGCCAGGTGCCGGGGGCCGCTGTCGTTGCCCACCATCACGGTGGCGACGGCGAGCACGCCCATGAGCGCGGAGAGGCCGAGGCGCCCGGCCAGGGAGCTTGCGGGCCCTCCCGCCGCCCGGGCCGCCGCCGCGATGCGCTCGCCCGCGGCCGCATCCGTCTCGTCCCCCACCACCAGCACCTGCCAGCCCTCCGACGCCGCGGCACGCGCCAGAGCGCAGAAGCGCTCCGCGGGCCAGCGCCTGCGCGGGTCGGTCGCACCGGGATGGAGGACCAGCGTGCCGCGCGCATCCGCAGCCCGCAGCTCCTCCCCCGCCGCGCGCTCCGCGGCGGTGACCGTCAGCCGCGCCTCGAGGCTCTGTGCAGGTGCGCCCGCGAGACCTGCGACCTCCAGCGCACGCAGCGTCTCGTGCTGGTAGTAGCGGTAGGGCAGGTTCCGCTCGAGGGGAGCGGCGTCCTCGGTCTGCGTGCCCGCGGTGTGCCGGGCTCCCAGCCGCAGCAGGAACGGATTGGAGTTCCGGCCGCCGCCGTGCACCTGCACCGCGAGGTCGAACTCGCGGGCGCGCATGGCCGCGAAGAACCCGGCGAGCGCGGCCGGCTCCTCGGGTCCGGGGCGCACGCCGTGCGCCGGAGGAGGCACGACGACCTCGTCGACCGGCCCCGGACGCCCGGCGAGCAGCTCTCGGTGGGACGGGGAGCCGAGCAGGGTGAGGGAAGCCCCGGGGTACGCCGCGGCCAGCGCCGCGCACGCCGGGAGGGCGAACATGAGGTCCCCGAGGCCGCCGCCCCGCAGGACCGCGATCCGCCGCACCCCCTCGAACCGTGCGCCCGCCGCACCCACGAACGTCCCGCTCATCGCACCGCCCGGCCTTCCGATCGAGGAGGATCACCATGACCGAGATCACTGTACTCGACCCCGCCACCGGAGAGACCGTGACCACCGTCGCCGCCGCCGGACTCGGGGAGACCGCGGCCGCCGTCGCCGCCGCGCGCTCGGCCGGGGCCGCATGGGCGCGCACTCCCGCCGAGGAGCGTGGCGCTCTGCTCCGGGAGGCGGCGGACGCGGTGGCCGGGATCGCCCACGAACTCGCCGAGCTCACCCGGAGAGAGACGGGCAAGCCGGACGCCGAGGCCCGGGACGGTGTGGACGCCGGCGTCGGGACCCTGCGGCAGTATGCGGAACTCGGGCCGCTGCATCGCGGCCACAGCCTCAGGGGGCGAGCGCCTGCCGCCGACTACACGGTCACCCGGCCGCGCGGCGTGGTCGCGGCGCTCACTCCCTGGAACGATCCGGTCGCGGTGTCCCTCGGGCTCATCGGGGCGGCCCTGGCGACCGGCAACACCGTCGTGCACAAGCCGAGCGAGCGCTGCCCCGGCGTCGGCCTCCGGTTCGGCGAAGCCCTCGCCTCCGCCCTGCCGCCGAGCGTGCTCCTGACGGTGAGCGGAGACGCGGAGACCGGACGCCGGCTCGTGGCCGATCCGCGGGTGGACGTCGTCGCGCACGTGGGCTCGACCGCCGCGGGTGCGGAGATCGCCGCGACGGCCGCCGGCCACGGCGCCCACGTGATCAGGGAGAACGGCGGCAGCGACGCGCTGCTCGTCGATGCCGGGGTGGACCCCGGGTGGGCGGCGGAGCAGGCCGCGCTCGGCGCGTTCGCCAATGCGGGGCAGATCTGCACGTCGGTGGAGCGCATCTTCCTCCACCGCGAGCTCGCGAGCGAGGTGCTCGGCCTCCTCGTCGAGCGCGCCCGCGCAGTCGCCGCGGACTCGCCGCAGCCGCTCGTCGACCGCGCCCACCGCGCGCGGGTCCACG
The DNA here is from genome assembly GCF_000426445.1 of Brevibacterium album DSM 18261. GTDB lineage: Bacteria > Actinomycetota > Actinomycetes > Actinomycetales > Brevibacteriaceae > Brevibacterium > Brevibacterium album. The sequence goes on from NZ_AUFJ01000010.1 coordinate 287,957, forward strand.
AGCGGGTGAGCGCGGCCGCGGAGGCCGGGGCACGCGTGCTCGCCGGCGGTCGCGTCCCCGCCGGACCGGGAGCGCACTACCCGCCGACCGTGCTCGCCGGCTGCACGCCGGAGATGACCGTCATGCGGGAGGAGACGTTCGGTCCCGTCGCGCCGGTCGCGGAAGTCGGGTCCTTCGAGGAGGGCCTCGCCCTCGCGGCGGAGAGCCGCTACGGCCTCGCTGCGAATGTGCTCACGCCGCGGCTCGACCATGCGCTGCTGGCCGCGGACTCGCTCACGGTCGGGACGATGAAGGTCAACGGCGTGTTCGGTGGCGCCCCCGGCGGAGCCGCACAGCCCCGTGCGGACAGCGGGGACGGCTTCGGCTACGGGCCGGAGCTGCTCGACGAGATGACGACGCGCTCGGTGGTCCACCTCGGGACCCCGGTGCTCGGAGGCGAGCGGCGATGACGGCCGCGGACGCGGAGGCCCTCGCGCCCGATCTCCCCCGCCGCATCGCCGCCGGCTCCCCGCTCGTCGCCGTGGTCGGCGATCCGCTCCTCGACGTCTGGATCCACGGCACGAGCACCCGGCTCGCCCGCGAGGCACCGGCACCCGTCGTCGATGCGGACAGCACGGTCCGCGTCCCCGGCGGAGCCGCGAACACGGCCATGAACCTCGCCGCGCTGGGAGCGCGGGTCCGCATGGTCGGGCTGATCGGCGATGACGAGGCCGGGGCAGATCTCATGCGCCTCCTCGGCGAGGCCGGAGTGGACACCTCGCTCCTGCTGCGCCGGGACGGGAGCACCACGACCAAGACCCGGATCGTGGTCGAGGACCAGGTGCTGTTCCGGCTGGACCGGACCGGGCAGTCGCCTCGGCCCGGGTCCGAGGCGCTCACCCGCCTGGCCGCGGCGGCGACGGCGGGCGCAGACGGCGTCGACGCGCTCGTGGTGTGCGACTACGGCGGCGCAGTCCACTCACCCGGACTGCCGCAGCGCCTCGCGGAGGGTCCGCGGCCGCCGCTCGTCGTCGTCGACGCGCACCGTCCCGGCCACTGGGCGCCGATGCGCCCGGACCTCGTCACGCCGAACGCGGCCGAGGCGGAGGCGCTCCTCGGGACGCCGCTGGGCTCCGGAGCCGCGCGCCTGGCCGCGGTGGGCGCACGGGCGGGAGCGCTGCGCGAGCGCACGGGGGCGCACGAGGTGGTCGTCACGCTCGACCGCGACGGCGCCGTGCTCCTCGACGCCGGCGGGGCCGCCCACCGGACGTGGGCGAATCCGGCGACCGAGAAGCAGGCCTCCGGGGCCGGGGACACCTTCGTCGCCGCCCTCACGCTCGCGCGGATCGCGGGACTGGCGGCGGGCGCGTCCCTCGACCTCGCTCAGGCCGCGGCGGACGTCGTGGTGCACCGGCTGGGCACCTCGCTGTGCTCCGTCGAGGACCTCGCAGCGCATCTGGGCGGGTTCCGGGATGCGCTCGTGACCCAGGAGGCCCTCGTGGAGGCGGTCGCGGAGCACCGTGCGGCAGGGCGGCGGATCGTCCTCACCAATGGGTGCTTCGACGTCCTGCATCGGGGGCACACCTCCTACCTGGCGAAGGCGAGGCAGCTGGGCGACGTCCTCGTCGTCGCGGTCAACGACGACGAGTCCGTGCGGAGGCTCAAGGGTCCGGACCGCCCGCTCAATCCCCTGGGCGACCGGGCCGGAGTGCTCGCGGCACTGAGCTGCGTGGACTACGTGACGGCCTTCTCCGGGGACACCCCCACGCCCCTCATCGCCGCGCTCCGCCCGGACGTCTACGCGAAGGGCGGCGACTACACCCCGGAGATGCTCACGGAGACGGCCGTGGTCGAGGCGCACGGCGGCCGGGTGCGCATCATGGACTACGTCTCCGAGCACTCGAGCTCCTCGCTCGTCGAGCGGCTGCGCGCTCCCGCGGCCGGGCACAGGGCCTCGGATGCCCGCGCGTAGCTCGGCGCAGTGGGCGGCGGACCGTCCGGGCGGTGCGCGGGGCTGCCCGGACCCGGCCCCCGACGTCGAGGTGCTGGTGCCGTGCTTCGAGCGCCCGGCCGCGCTCGCGGTCACCCTCTCGGGACTCGCCGCACAGCTCGAGGCCGATTTCGACGTGGTGCTGAGCGACCAGTCCCCGACCCCGGTCTGGGAGGAGCCCGCGGTCGCGGGCATGATCCGGCTCCTGCGCGCGCAGGGCCGTCGCGTCCGCTGCCTGCGCAACCTGCCCCGCCGGGGGCTCGCGCAGCAGCGCCAGCACCTGCTGGAGGCCTCCGGGGCGCGGCTCGTGCTCTTCCTCGACAGCGATGTGTGGCTCGAGCCCGGGACGGTCTCCCGGCTCCGCACCGCCCTCGACGCGCACGGCTGCGGATTCATGGGCTCCGCGGTCCAGGGACTGTCTTTCCTCGGCGACCGGCGACCCGGCGAATGGGAGAGCTTCGAGCCCTGGGAGGGCCGCGTCGAGCCCGAGGCCGCGCCCCGCGACGGGCCTGCGCACGAGCGGTGGCGCCTGCACAGCGCGGCCAACCTCGCGCACCTCGCCGCCGAGACCGAGCTGGGGGACGCTCCGTTCCTCGTCTACCGCATCGCCTGGGTGGGCGGCTGCGTGCTCTACGACAGGGCGAAGCTGCTGGACAGCGGCGGCTTCGGCTTCTGGGACACGCTCCCGCCCGAGCACGCCGGCGAGGACGTGCTCGCACAGTGGCGGATGATGCCGCGCTGGGGCGGGGCCGCCGTCCTCCCCAGCGGAGCCGTCCACCTGGAGGCGCCCACCACGGTCGAGGACCGCAGCGTGGAGGCCACGGACCTGCTTGCCGAGGAGTCCGAGGGCTGACGGGCCTCCGCAGGCGCCGGCAGGCGCGGGTCCGGTATCATACACGCACGCACACGCATGCGGAAGGGGGCTTGTCCGCCCCTTCCGACCTTCCTAACCTTTGCGAAGCAGCACCCGCCCCATGCAGGAGCCCCGCGCTCTCGCACTCGCATCGAGGAGCATGCATGACACGTCTCACCCGCGAGGAGAAGACCACCGTCTTCCTGGCACTCGAGGAGTACGCCTCGGGGTTCGCCCTCACGCTGTCGCCCGAGGACTGCGACCAGACCCGCGCGCTCGCCAAGCGCATACTCGAGGCGCGCGCCCTGCAGCTCGAGGAGTGAGGCAGGGGCCGCACCCGCCCGCGAGCAGCTGGGAGTTTGGGCGCACACTGCAGGTGGAGTAATATAAGCGCTGGTCAGGCAGTCGGCCGGAACTCCGCTGAAGGAGCCCCGCTTGTATACCCTGCTGAACAACCTCGAAGCTTCGAAGCTCGACCTCTACCTGCCCGGACGCCTCGTCGCCTCGCTGCACTACGCGATCCGCGGACAGGAGATGGAGTTCGTCTACTGCGAGGCGATCGAGGTCGACGACGCGGCCGCCCACTGCACGGAGCTGCTGGGCCGCGCGGTCCGGGAGGCCAGATCGAAGCGGCTGACGGTGGTGCCGAGCTGCTCCATCGCGCGGACCTACCTGGCCCTCATGTCCCGGGCCGGCACGATGTCCGAGAGCGATCGCCTCTGACCCGGGATGCGGGTGCGGTCCGGCCCGCTGCGGGCCGTGCGGCGCTTCGAAGGACTCCGGTCACGCCTCGAAGGTGTCCGCGGGCACCTGTCCGCCCACGGACACCACGATGTCCTCGGCGAGGCGGACGAGCTTCGCATTGCGCTGCGAGGCGAACCGCTTGAGCATCGCCACCGCCTCCTCCTGCCCGCACTTCATCTGCGCCATGAGCACTCCGGTGGCGAGGTCCACCACCGCGCGCGTCTCCATCGCGCGGCGGCGGTGCTCGGCGCTCTCCGCGTGCGCGGCGATCCGCAGCGCCACCCGCATGGCCTTCCCGGCGAGCCCGGCGAAGGCGATCGCCCGCCGCACCGCCCGGTCGTCGAAGGCCGCCGGGCGCCTGGCGTAGAGGTTCATCGCGGCGCGCCCGGCCCCCTTCAGATCCAGGGGCACCGCGAGGGCGCTGCGGACGCCGTGCCCGCGCACCTTCGCCATATAGGCCGGCCAGCGCTCCTCGGACCTCACGTCCTCGACACTGATCAGTCGCCCGGTCCGCTCGGCCTCGAGGCACGGGCCCTCGTCGAAGGCGGCCTGCGCCTCGTCCATCGCGCGCGCCTCCGCGGAGCTGCTGCCCACGGCCGCATTGCGCCGGTCCCGCTCCAGGGTGAAGCCGCAGAGCACCTCCGTCTCCCCGTTCAGCTCCCTCGCCGTGAGGGCGGCGAGGTCGTCGAGGAAGCCGGAGAGCTCACGGTCGCGCACGAGCAGGTCATGGAGGCGCTCCGCGGCATCCCCGGAGAACATCCCCTCCGCTGAGAACGTCCCGTCATCCATCACCGCCCCCTCCCCTCGACCGCGCCTCCTCGCCGGACGCACGCTCGGTCACGATTCATCATCTGCCCCCTCCAGCTTCTGCGCAAGCCTGCGCCGCTCGTGGACCCTGCGGCTGTAGGTCGCCTCGGCCACCGCCTCCTCGCTGTTGAAATTGGAGCCGAGCGCACCCGCCAGCGTGCCCAGCGAGGCCGAGAGCCAGGCGAGCTGCGCGTAGTCCGGCGGCCCCACCGGGTGCCCCAGCTGCGTCTCGAGGTAGCCGGGCTCCACGACCGCTGCACCGAGCGCGAGCATGACGAGGAAGAGCACGGCGTGCATCGCGCACACGCCGATGACCAGGGTGAGGACGGTCGCGGCGTTGCTCAGCAGCACCTCACTGCGGGCCGAGAGACCGCGCCTGGTGTCCCACAGTCCGTTGCGCACGAGGAGCCAGACCACCAGCAGTGCGATGACTGCAGCGCTGATGAAGGCCAGCCTGCCCGGGGACAGGGCATCGGACATCGCCCAGATGGAGCCGTAGAAGATCCCGAAGGCACCCGTCGCCGCAGCCAGCGCGAGGGAGTTCGACAGTGCCGGCAGGAGGCCGAGCGGGCGGTTGGTCCGCACGATCCCCAGGACCGCCGGCAGGAGAGCGCGCACGCCGGTCCGCACGAGGTACTCGACGGAGCCGTCCTCGGGATCGCAGCGACGCAGCACACGCCCTCCGCCGTGCCCGCCCATCCCCAGACGAGGACGGGACGGCGCCTCCCCCGTCTCCGCGGCGGCGATCAGCCTGACGACGGCCCTGCGCAGCCGTGCCCGCACCCCCACGGCGCCGAACGCGGGCAGGGAGAGCATCATGGACCGCGCGGCCGGGGCGCACTCCGCGAGCATCGGCCCCTCGGCACGGAACCTCGGAAGCTCGGTGAGGTACACGACCCACTCCCATCCCGACTGCTCGCGCAGGTGATCGGCATAGGAGAAGAAGGGGACGTCGCCGGAGGGGTCCAGCGGCAGCCGGCGGACCTCGACGTCCACCGACCAGCCCCCGCCCGCCAGCGCGCTGAGATCGCCGGCGACGGCCTCGGCCATGCCGACGGCGGCGCTGTGGGCGATCCCCGGATCCGCGATGAGGCCGAGGACATGCCCGCCCGCCTCGCCGCTCCGGACTCCGTTCATACCCCACAGTGAGCCAGGAACCGCCGTGTAAGTCAAGCCTTCTTGCCGTTCCCACATCTCCCTCACCCGGCGCGTCACCAGCCGCAGCGCACCGTTGACCGACCCGCACGCGGGGTCTACCGTGACAGGGAAGGGAGCGATGAACATCAAGTCTCATTGTCGCGACCCCATGGCCTCGGCGGCCCGCAGCTGCCATGTCCATGACACTCCGCCCCATCGATCGGAGGACGCACCATGACACACATCCGCATCCCCGGCGCCCCGAGCGCCGCGCATCCGCCCGCAGAGGAGCCCACACAGCCGGCCCCGCCGCCCCCGGCCAAGGACGATCAGAGGGAGCCGGCGGCCGCATCGCCCACCGGTCGCCCCTGGAGCGAGGGAGCCGAGGCCGAGGGGACCGCCGCGGAGCCGACCGCGCGCACGCAGCGCAGCCCCCACCTCACGACCGCCCAGGGAGCCCGCCTTCGCGACACGGACCACTCCCTCAAGGCCGGTTCCCGTGGCCCCACCCTCCTCCAGGACCATCACCTGAGGGAGAAGATCACGCATTTCGACCACGAGCGGATCCCCGAGCGAGTGGTGCATGCGCGCGGCGCCGCCGCCCACGGCGTCTTCGAGTCCTACGGCACCGCGGCCGGCCTCACCCGTGCGCGCTTCCTCGCGGAGAAGACGACGACGGAGGTGTTCACGCGGTTCTCCACCGTGCTGGGCTCGCGCGGTTCGGCCGACACCGTGCGCGACACCCGCGGCTTCGCGACGAAGTTCTACACGGACGAGGGGACCTTCGACCTCGTGGGCAACAACATTCCCGTGTTCTTCATCCAGGACGGCATCAAGTTCCCCGACGTCGTCCACGCCGCCAAGCCCCACCCCGACCGCGAGATCCCCCAGGCGCAGAGCGCGCACGACACGTTCTGGGACTTCGTCTCACTGCACACCGAGGCCCAGCACCACACGATGTGGAACATGTCCGATCGCGGCATCCCCCGCTCCTACCGGATGATGGAGGGCTTCGGAATCCACACCTTCCGGCTCCTCAACGCCGACGACGAGACGGTGCTCGTGAAGTTCCACTGGAAGCCGAGGCTCGGGGTGCACTCGCTCACCTGGGAGGAGGCGCAGCTCACCGGAGGCATCGATCCCGACATGCACAGGCGGGACCTCGCCGATGCGATCGAGGCCGGCGCACATCCCCAGTGGGAGCTGGGGGTGCAGGTCTTCCCCGACGCCGCGGACCAGACCTTCGAGGGCATCGACCTCCTCGACCCGACCAAGATCGTGCCCGAGGAGCTCGCCCCGGTGCACCCCATCGGACTGCTCACCCTCAACGCGAATCCCAAGAACTACTTCGCGGAGACCGAACAGGTGGCGTTCCACCCCGGGCACCTCGTCCCCGGGATAGAGGTCACGGACGACCCCCTCCTCCAGGCGCGCCTCTTCTCCTACCTCGACACGCAGATCTCCCGGCTCGGGGGCCCGAACTTCGCGCAGATCCCGGTCAACCGGCCCCACGCCCCGGTCAACGACATGCTCCGCGACGGCATGCACCAGACCGCGGTCCACGAGGGGGTGGCGCCCTACCGGCCGAACTCGCTGGACGGAGGCTGCCCGTTCGCGGCGGGAGCCGATCCGGACGCCGCGGCGCTCATCGACATCCCGCAGCCGGTGCCGGGCCCGCGGAGGGTCCGGGAGAACCCGCGCAGCTTCGAGGATCACTTCTCGCAGGTCACGCTCTTCTACAGGAGCCTCTCCCCGGTCGAGCGCGCGCATGCGGCGCAGGCCTATGCCTTCGAACTGGGCAAGTGCTATGAGCGGACGATCAAGGAACGGCAGCTGGGACACCTCGCACGCATCGACGCGGAGCTCGCGGAGACCGTCGGCCGCGCACTCGGCATGACGCCTCCGGCGCCGGCGTCCCCGCCCGTCGAACCGGAGCTCCTCAGCCCCGCACTGTCCCAGATCGGCGGGGAGTGGCCGCTGGACGGCAGGCAGGTGGGCATCGTGATCGACGAGGGCGTCGAGGCGGAGGAGGTGCGCCTGCTCCGGGACATGATCGACGCGCGCTCGATGGTGCCGCTCCTCGCAGCCCCCACGGAGGCCCCGCTGATCGACGGCACCCCGGTGCAGCGGACATGGCTCACTGCGCGCTCGGTCGAATTCGATGCGCTCGTCGTGCTCACGCAGGGCACGGCCTCCGCGGGCCCCGATCCCCGCATCGTCCGCCTCGCCGCCGAGGCCTACCGCCACTCCAAGGCGCTCGCCTTCGGACCGGATTCCGCCGTGCGGCAGGCCGCAGGCATCCCCGAGGGCGCCCCCGGGGTCTTCGAGGGCTCCGCGAGGGAGATCGCGGACGACCTGTTCTCCGCGATGGGCATGCACCGCGCATGGGAGCGGTTCGACGCTCAGGCGAGCAGCCCGAGCGCATAGGAGAGGAAGATCAGCCCGATCGCCACGACCAGGATCGCGCCGAGGACGATCCCCGCCCGCGTGACCGAAGGCCGGCGGGGCGCCCGGTGAGGCGGCGTCGAGGTCGCGGAATTGGACTCGGGCGGGGTGCGGCCCGGCCGCACCCCGCCGCCGGGCTCGAGATCGGGATCTCCTTCCGCACTCGGGTCGATGTTCGGATTGCGGGGAACGTGACGGGAGTTCTCCTCGTCGGACCCTCTCGTTCCGTCGTTCATCTCGCCTCCTCGGATCACGGCCCCGGCGGACGGGCTCCGCCGGAGCACCTGTCGGGTGCGCTCTCGCACTCCTGCACGACCAGTGTCCCGCCGGCGCGACGCGAAAACAAGACAACTTGTCACTTCTCTGCGTTCTGGGCGTGCTGTTCGCGCACTTCTCCGCCCCGCCCGTCGACAGCCCGCGCGCAGCGGCGTACCGTTGGGCGCAAGGGAACCTCGAAGCAGAAGCGGAGCGCGCCATGGCCCAGAACCCACGCAGCCCCCGACCTCCCCAGGACGAGCAGCGGCGCGAGGACGCGGCGCCGGAGCAGGCCCAGGCCGCCGAGATCGATGAGGCACTCGCCTCCGCGAGCACCGACCGTGAGCACGACGACGCCCTGGCCGACGAATGGGGTGAGGAGTCCTTCCCCGGCAGCGATCCGCCCGCCAACTACTGACCGCCCGTCGTCCCCCGCAGCACGAGCTCAGCCTCGAACACCCGATGCCGCCACGGGCCTGCGCGCCCCTCGATGCGATCCATGAGCATCTCCGCACCGGCCCGGGCCATCTCCCGACCGCGCTGGCTCACGGTCGTGAGATCGACGACCGGCCAGGCCGCACAGGAGACGTCGTCGAATCCCACGACCCAGGTGTCAGCGGGGACGGCGGCACCGGCCCCCCGGAGCGCGCCCAGCACCGCCACGGCCATGAGGTCGTTGGCGCAGAAGACCCCCTCCGGAGGCCCGTGGCGCTCGATGTGCCTGCGCATCTGCACATCGGCTCGCTCATAGGAGAATCCGCCCTCGAGCACCACCGGAGCCGGCAGGCCCCGGTCCCGCAGGCCTGAGAGGAAGCCCTCTCGGCGCTCATCGGCCGTCGAGACCCCTTCGGGCCCGGCCACGAGGACCGTCCGGCGGAGGCCGTGCCGTGCGAAGTGCCCCGCCACGAGCGCACCGCCGGCACGGTTCTCGCTCGTCACCGAGTCGAAGCCCTCGCCTGCCGGAAGCCGGTTGAGCATGACCACGGGGCGCTGCGAGTCCAGCGCCGCCCGCATCGCCGCGGAGTCCTCCCGCCATGCGGCCATCACCACGCCGTCCACCGTGCCCTCGCGGATCGCCTGCACGGCGGCCTCGGCCTGATGCGAGGAGTCCCAGATGGTCACGCGCTGCCCGCGGGCCGAGAACGCCGCGCTCAGGGATTCGAGCACCTCCACGTAGAAGGGGTTCGCGAGCTCGGCGACGATGACGCCCACCGAATGCGCGCGCGAGGTCTTCATGGTCGCAGCAGCCCGGTTGCGGTGATAGCCGAGCGCCTCGACGGCCCGGAGGACGCGCGCACGCGTCGGCTCGCTCACCGTCGCCGGGTCGTTGAGCACACGGGAGACGGTGGCCTGAGAGACCCCGGCGGCATCTGCCACATCCCTGCTGGTGACCATCTGCCCCGCTCTCACTCCGCGGGGCGCCCGCCGCCCCGTCTCCGTCCACACGCAATTGTGCCGCACCGCGGTGACCGACCGCGTCCGCCCCAGCGTCCGCGAAGCGCTTGCCGCACCCTGATGTATACGTATACATTCATCGAGGCAGAACTCATATGTCTGCGCAGGCGTCCGAGGAGGGACAGAGATGACCAGCACCACACCGCACACCGGCTTCGGCACCGCATCGACGATGCTCAAGGAGCCCGCACGCACCCGGATCCAGCGCGGGGCCGATCCTCAGGTCCAGCGGATCGTCGCGGATGCGATCGCCGATATCCGTGCGCGCGGCGACGAGGCCGTGCGCGAGTACTCGCTGAAGTTCGACGACTACGGCCCGGACTCCTTCCTGCTCACCCCCGGACAGATCGAGGAGATCCTCGCCCGCGTGCCCCGGCAGGTCATCGAGGACATCGAGTTCGTCCAGGCGCAGGTCCGCCGCATGGCCGAGGCTCAGCTCGCCTCGCTCACCGACTTCGAGATCGAGACCCTGCCCGGCGTCCGGCTGGGTCAGAGGAACGTCCCGATCGACGGCGCGGGCGCCTATGTGCCCGGCGGCAAGTACCCGCTGCTGGCCAGCGCGCACATGACGATCCTCACCGCCAAGGTCGCCGGAGTGAAGCGGGTGGCCGCCTGCACGCCGCTCATCCAGGGCGAGGTGCCCGATGCCACGGTCGCGGCCATGCACCTGGCCGGCGCGGACGAGATCTACCTGCTCGGCGGCATCCAGGCCGTCGCGGCGATGGCGGTCGGCACCGAGACCATCGCCCCCGTGTCCATGCTCGCCGGTCCCGGCAATGCCTTCGTGGCCGAGGCCAAGCGCCAGCTGTTCGGCGAGGTCGGCATCGACCTGATCGCCGGCCCCACCGAGGTGCTCATCGTCGCCGACGAGACCGCCGATCCCTTCATCGTCGCCGTCGACCTCCTCTCGCAGGCCGAGCACGGTCCCGACTCCCCCGCGGTCCTCATCTCCACGAGCGAAGAGGTCGCCCGGCAGACGATGGAGCACATCGAGACGCTACTCCCGGACATGCCCACGAGGGACTATGCGGAGACGGCCTGGCGCGACTGGGGCGCGGTCCACGTGGTCGGATCCCTCGACGAGGCCTACACACTGGCTGACGAGTACGCCTATGAGCACGTCCAGGTCCTCACCGCCGAGCCTCGCGCGGCGCTTGCGCAGATGAAGCACTACGGCGCGCTGTTCCTGGGCGAGGGCACGTGCGTCTCCTACGGGGACAAGACCATCGGGACCAACCACGTCCTGCCCACCCGCGGCGCGGCCCGCTACACCGGCGGCCTCTGGGTGGGCAAGTACCTGCGCACCTGCACGTACCAGGAGGTGACGGACCAGGAGTCCTCGGCGTTCTTCGGCGAGCTCACCGGCCGCGCGGCCCGCGTGGAGCGCTTCGAGGGACATGCCCGCTCCGGGGACGTGCGCGCGGCGAAGTACCGCGGCGAGGCACTCTCCTGGAGCGACCACACGTTCTGACAGCCCGGAGCAGCGGCCGCCGCGAACCGGAGTTCGCGGCGGCCGCTGCGTCTGTGCGGAACGGACTCCCGCTACCCCGCCGTGTTCACGAGCGAGGGCAGCCACAGCGAGAGCTGCGGCAGCGCGGAGATGAGCACGAGGTCGATGATCAGCACACCGATGAACGGCAGCACGGCCTTCGAGATCCGCCCCAGCGACAGCTTCGTCAGGTCCGCCGCGACGAACAGGTTGAGCCCCACCGGCGGCGTCACGAGCCCGATCGAGAGGTTGACGACCATGATGATGCCGAAGTGCACGGGATCCATGCCGAAGGCCGTAGCCATCGGAAGCATGATCGGGACGAAGATGAGGATCGCGGCGGCCGCCTCGATGAACATGCCCGCGATGAGCAGGATGACGTTCACGAGGATGATGAAGCCCACGATGCCGAGGTTGAGGTTCGTCATCGTCTCCGCGAGCTGCGTCGGCGCGCCGAGCACATTGATGTAGAAGGCGAACAGGCCCGCCGTGCCGATGACGATCATGACGATGGCCGAGGTGACGGCCGAGTCCGCGAACGCGTCGACGAGCTTCTTCAGGCTCAGCTGCCGGTACGCGAAGCCCACGATCACCGAGTAGACCACCGCGACGACGGCGGCCTCGGTGGGCGTGAAGATGCCGCCGTAGATGCCGCCGAGCACGATCACCGGCATGAGGAGCGCGAGGATCGACTTCCGGAAGGCGGTGAAGAGCTCGCGCCCCGTCGCCTTCTCGATGCCGGCGTACCTGCGCTTCCGCGAGACGAGATAGGCCATGATGAGCAGGGAGAGGGTGACGATGACGCCCGGGAAGACGCCGGCCATGAACATGTCGCCGGCGGAGACGTTCGCGGCGACGGCGTAGAGGATGAGCGGGATCGAGGGCGGGATGATGACGCCGAGCGCCCCTGCCACGGACTGGTTCGCGGCGGTGAAGCCCCTGTCGTAGCCGCGCGCGAGCATCGCGGGGATGAGGATCGAGCCGATCGCGGCCACCGTCGCAGCCCCCGAGCCGGAGATCGCGGCGAAGAACATGGAGGTGAGCACGGCGGCCATCGCGAGGCCGCCGGTCATATGGCCGATGATGGCATTGCCGAACCGGATGAGGCGCTCGGAGATGCCTCCCACCTGCATGAGGTGGCCGGCGAGGATGAAGAACGGGATCGCCATGAGCGGGAACTGGTTGAGCGCATTGAAGATCTGCTGCGGCACGACCTCGATGCCGAAGATGCCGGAGGCGCCCACGGCGAGGGTCGTCGATCCGGCGATGGCCACTGCGATGGGGACGCCCAGGAACAGGAGGACGAGGGCTGCGATGACGAGGAGGGCCATTACCGCTCCACCTCCCCGGCCTCGGCGAGGATCTCATCGACCTCGCTCACCTGCCTCACGTCCAGCACCGTGGCGAAGAGGTGGCAGACGGTGTTGAGCACGAGGAACGCACCGCCCACCGGCAGCGCGGCCATCGGAATGCTCATCGAGATCTCGGTCGCCGGAGTGCGCTGGAACGCGACCGCGTCCGTGATGAACATCCCGAAGACCACGAGGACGAGGTAGAAGACGATCGACAGGCAGCCGGCGACGATGATCGCTGCCTTCCGCGCTCCCCCGCCGAGCACGTGCTCGAGGATGTCGACCTTGATCAGCCGCCCGTTCTGCGCGGCATAGGCCGCGCCGAGGACCACGAGCCAGACCATCGCGAATCGCGAGACCTCCTCGGAGAAGGTCAGCGATTCGCCCACGACGAACCTTGCGAAGACCTGCCAGCCGATCAGCACGCTCATCGCGGCCAGGAGCAGGGCGAGCACGTACCGGATGCCGGCGTTCACCACGCCGAACACCCGCAGATAGCTCCGCATGAACGCCTTCATGATGTGCCCTCCTGCTCAGTCGCGGCCGCGCCGGGCTCGGCCTCCGTGGCGATGACGCGGTCGATGAGGTCCCGCGGGATCTCCTCGCGCCAGTCGTCGATGACCGGCTGCGCGGCCTCCTCGAAGGCCTCGCGGTCGATCTCCGTCTGCTCCATGCCCGCGTCCAGGAGCTCCTGGAGGGCTGCCGCCTCCGCCTCCGCGCTGGCCTCGCGCTGGATGCCGGTGGCGTATTCGCCGGCGGCGAGGATCGCTTCCTGATCGCCTTCCGAGAACGTCTCGAAATAGCGGGAGGAGATCATCATGGGCGCCGGGGAGTACACGTGCTGCGTCATCGCGATGTAGTCCTGCACCTCCTGGAAGTTCACGTCCGCGATGGTCGCGATGGGATTCTCCTGGCTGTCGATGACGCCCTGCTGCAGGCCGGTGTAGACCTCCGGCCAGGCCATGGGGAGGGCGTCCGTGCCGAAGGCCCGCCAGGTCTGGATCTGCGCGGCGGACTCCTGCGTCCTGTGCTTGATCCCCTGGAGGTCCTCGGGCGTGCGGATGGGACGGACGGAGTTCGTCTCGTAGCGGAAGCCGTTCTCCGTCCAGCCGATGATCCTCACGCTCGCCGTCTCCTCGAACTCGGCGGCGAGCTCCTCGCCGATCTCGCCGTCGAGCACGGTGTAGACGTGGTCGAGGTCGCGGAAGATGTAGGGCATGTCGAAGAGCATGAAGGAGCGGACGAAGCCGCCCATGGGCCCCGTCGAGGCCATGCCCATCTGGATCGAGTTGATGCTCATGCCCTCGACCACCTCGCGCTCGCCGCCGAGAGCGTTGTTGTAGTAGTAGTCCACGCTGATCCGGTCGTCGGTGAGCTCGGCGAGCCTCTCCGCGAAGGCGTACGCCCCGGCCGCGTGGTGCGAGTCCGGACCCAGCGCGAGGCTGAAGGTGATCGAGCCCTCATAGTCGGCGTCCTTGCTCACCAGGGTCCCGCAGCCGCTCGCAGTGAGCGCCAGCGCCGTCGCCAGGGCGAGTGTCTTCACCCATTTCATGCCCCGGCCTCCTTTCCTCTCAGGCCCGCCCGGACGGATCCGGGCGGGCCGTGTGTGCTCGTTCAGAGCGTGATCCTGTCCCGGCCCTTGAGGCCCAGCATCTCCCGGGCCTCATCGGGTGTGGCGACCTCCATGCCGAGTGCCTCGACGAGCTGGACGGCGCGGGCGACCTGCGCGGCATTGGACTTCGCGAGCTGCCCCGGTCCGTCCCACAGGGAATCCTCGAGACCCACTCGGATGTGCCCGCCCGAGGCCAGGGAGACTGCGCCCAGGGGCATCTGGTGGCGGCCGGCGCCCAGCACGGACCACTCGTAGTCGGTGCCGAAGAGCTCGTTCGCGATGCGCCGCATGTGCATGAGGTTCTCCGTGCTCGCACCCGTCCCGCCCATGAGGCCGAGCACTGTCTGCACGAACAGCGGGCCGGCGGCCAGGCCCTCGTCGACGAAGTGCTTGAGGTTGTACAGGTGCGAGGTGTCGTAGCACTCGAACTCGAACCGCGTGCCGTTCGCGCTGCCCCGGGTGAGGATCTCCTCGATGTCCGAGTACGTGTTCTTGAAGATGAGGTCGCGGCTGTTCTCGAGGTGCTCGCGCTCCCAGGCGTGCTCGAACTCGGTGAACCGCTTGAGCATGGGGAAGAGTCCGAAGTTCATCGACCCCATGTTCAGCGAGGCGAGCTCCGGGGAGAACGTCATCGCCGGCTGCATCCGCTCCTCGACGCTCATGTGCGGCGAGCCGCCGCTCGTGAGGTTGAGGACGGCCTCGGTCGAGGCGTTGACCTTCTCCAGGATCGGCGCGAAGTGCGCGGGATCCTGGGAGGGCCGCCCGTCCTCGGGGTGCCGGGCGTGGAGGTGGATGATGGAGGCCCCCGCGGCGGCCGCCGCGAGCGAGGCGTCCGCGATCTCCTCGGCGGTCCGCGGGAGGTGGGGGGACATGCTCGGGGTGTGGATCGCGCCCGTCACCGCGCACGTGATGATGATCCTGCGCTTCTTCGCCGCCATGTGTGCGGCTCCTTTCCGTTCGGGTATGGGTCTCAGTAGAGCTTCTGCGTGTAGCCGTCGACGCTGATGACCTGGCCGTTCATCTGGCGTCCGCCGGGTCCGCCGAGGAATTCGACGACCGCGGCGACGGATTCGGGCTCGATGAACTGCGCGAGCGCGCTCTGCCCGCGGTAGTCGGCCTCGACGTCGGCCACGGGACGGCCCAGGACCGCCGCCTTGTCCGCGATGACCCGCTCGATCCGCTCCCCGCCCACGGCGCCCGGGCAGATCGCGTTCGCGGTGATGCCCTCCGGCCCCAGCTCGATGGCGAGCGTCTTCGTGAACCCGATGACGCCGGCCTTCGAGGCGGTGTAGACGCTGCGGCCGAACATCCCCAGGCGGCCGGCGGCCGAGGAGAGGTTCACGATGGCCGCGCCCTGCGCCCGGCGCAGCAGCGGCAGCAGGGCGCGGACGTGGAAGAACTGCGAGGAGAGATTGGTCCGGGTCACGGCCTCCCACTCCTCGGGGTCGATGTCCTCGACGCGGGCCGTCGGTCCGGCCACACCCGCGTTGTTCACGAGCAGGTCCACGGCCTCGTGGGAGGCCGCGAGCTCCTCGGCGAATGCCGCGACGCTCGCATGGTCGCCGGCATCGACCCGGTGCGCGGCGAAGCCGGCCGCACGGGCCCCGGCGAGTGCCGCCTCGGACACATCCGTGACGATGACGGTGTATCCGGCCGCCTGCAGGCGGTCCGCGATCGCGCGGCCGATCCCGGCCGCGCCCGCCGTCACCACTGCGGTCCTGCCGGCTGCGTGCTCTTCGGTCATGTCTGCCTCTCTCTGGAATCCTCCGGCACGGGCCCGGAGACGTCGGTGGGTGCGGGCGGGCACCCGCAGGTGCGGCCCAGGTGCAGTCTGTGCGGGAGCACGAGGGCGCGCGGCTCGCGCCGGGAGCGGTTCTCGACGCGGTCGATCAGCTGGGCCGCGGCGCGCTCGGCCATGTCCGCCTGCGGCTGGACGACGCAGGTCATCCCCACCAGACGGGAGGTCGACTGCTCGAGGCCGTCGAAGCCCGTGACCGCGATGTCCGCACCCGCTCGCAGTCCGGCCTCGTCGAGCACCTCCATGACGCCGGCGGCGAGCTCGTCGCTGCCGCACAGCACCGCGTCCGGGACGGTCCCGGAGGCCAGCAGGTGCCGGCCGGCGCGGCGTCCGCCGGCGCGCGAGAGCTCGGTGCTCACCTTCCAGCGGCCGGGCACGGCGAGCCCGTGGGCGGCGAGCGCCTCGGCGAAGCCCCGCTCGCGCAGGTGCGAGGACGAGGAGAAGCGCGGACCGACGACGGTCGCCACCCGCTCGGGCCGGTGGGAGAGCACGTGACGGGTGAGCTCCTGCGCCGCGGCGAAGTCGTCGATGCCCACGAAGTCCGCGGTGACGAACTGGGAGGTGCGTGAGAGGAACGTGAACGGGATGCGCCCCTCGCGCAGGATGCCCAGCGAGCGCGAGTCCTCCCGGTGGACGGCGGCGGTGATGACGCCGTCGATGCCGCGGTTGACGAGCATGCGCGCGACGGAGCGCATCTTCTCCGGATCGTCGTCGGTGGTGGCGAGCAGCACCTCGTACCCGGCCTGGGCGGCGTGGGTCATGATCCCCTCCGCCCAGGAGGTGAACATGGGGTTCGCGACGGTGGGGACGGTGAGCGCGATGACGCGGCTGAGGCCGGTGGGCCGCTCCGCACGCGGACGGACCCCGGCCTCGTTCGCGAGTTCGAGCACCTTCCGGCGGGTGGTGTCCGAGACCCCGGGGCGGCCGTTGAGCACGTAGGAGACGGCTGCCTGGGAGATGCCCAGCCTCCGCGCGATCGCGGCGGCCGCGCCCCGTCCGCCCGGTTTCGGCGTCGCCTCGCCGCCCTCCCGCGGACGCTCGGCGCCGCTGTCCTGTTCCCGCATCAGCACTCACCCCCTCACGAACTCCGCTGTCCGCACAGAACACGGAGAAGAGTACGAACGGAGCCCATCGTTAAGCGATGTTAAGTGAAAAGCTCGGCTTCGCCGCCGCGCCTGTGGTGGGATGAGCGCGAGAGACCGACAGGGAGCGGATGACGATGACGTATTCGATCAGGAGTGCCGCCGTGGTGGGCGGCGGATACATGGGCGGCGGGATCGCCGCGACGATCGCGGGGGCGGGCATCCCGTGCGCGCTCGCGGACGTCGATGCCAGGACCGCGCAGCGGCGTGTGACGGAGCTCCAGGACGAGACCGAGGCGATGGGGCTCGACGAGGAGACGGTCGCCGCGGTGCGGGCGAACCTCACCGCGGCCGCGGACGTGCAGGCTGCCGTCGCCGACCGCGATCTCGTCATCGAGGCGGTGCCCGAGGTGCTCGAGCTCAAGGCCCGCACGCTCGGGGCGATCTCCGCGGCGGCGGGCCCGGAGGCGATCGTCGCCTCGAACACCTCGACGCTGCCCATCGCCGAGCTCAGCGCGTACGTGTCCGCCCCCGAGCGGTTCCTCGGCTGCCACTGGATGAACCCCTCCCGGATCGTCCCCGGCGTCGAGATCATCCCCGCCGCGGCGACCGCGGAAGCCGTCGTCGCGGCCGCGACCGCGTTCCACACGGCGATCGGCAAGCGCCCCACCCGGGTGGGCGACGTCCCCGGCTTCGTCGCGAACCGGCTGCAGCACGCGCTGTTCGCCGAGGCGCTCCGGCTCGTGGAGGAGGGCGTCGCCTCCCCCGAGGTCGTCGACGAGGTCACCCGCACCTCCTTCGGGTACCGGCTCGCCGCCTTCGGCCCCTTCGAGGTCGCGGACATGGCGGGGCTCGACGTCTACCGCGCCTGCCTCACGACGGAGCAGGAGGCCTACGGCGAGCGC
The DNA here is from genome assembly GCF_000426445.1 of Brevibacterium album DSM 18261. GTDB lineage: Bacteria > Actinomycetota > Actinomycetes > Actinomycetales > Brevibacteriaceae > Brevibacterium > Brevibacterium album. The sequence goes on from NZ_AUFJ01000010.1 coordinate 305,860, forward strand.
TTCGCCTCGTCGCCGCTGCTGGACGAGGCTGCCACCGCAGGCCGTCTCGGGCTCAAGAGCGGGGCCGGCCTCACCCCGCTCGCCGAGCACGATCCGGCCGAGGTCGCGCGGATCAGGAACGCATACTTCCACGGCCTCACCGAGCTCCTGCGCTCCCTCGACGGACTCGAGGGTCTCCGCCGCAGGCCGGCGGAGGAGGCACCCGCGGCGGGAGGGGACGAGCGATGACCGCGCACTTCACGCCCGCGGGCTTCCGCCTCGACGGGAAGCACGTCCTCGTGACGGGGGCCGGTCGCGGGCTGGGCCGGGCGATCGCGCTCTCGGCCGCCGCCTTCGGGGCCAGCGTCACCGCCGTGGCCCGCACCGCAGGCCAGCTCGAGGAGACCGCCCGCGCGGCCGCGGCGCTCGACGGCGAGTGCGTGCCGCTCGCCTGGGACCTCACCGGTGCCGAGGCCGTCCCCGGGCTCCTCGAGGCCGTGGCCGCCCAGGGACCCGTCGACGGGGTGGTGCACGCCGCGGGCGTCCAGCACCGCGTCGACGCCGTCGACGTGGAGCCTGCGGACTTCCGCCGGGTCATGACGCTCAACCTCGAGGTGCCGTACTTCCTCTCGGCGGCGATCGCCCGCGAGCAGATGGCGCGCGGGGCGGCGGGCTCGCACGTCTTCATCGCCTCCCTCAACTCGACCATCGGCCGCCCCACGTGCTCGCCCTATGTCGCCTCGAAGACCGGGATCCTCGGCGTGACGCGGGCATTCTCCACTGAGTGGTCGCCGCACGGCATCCGCGCCAACGCGATCGGTCCCGGCTTCTACCGCACCGCGCTCACGGAGGACCTGCTCACGACCGAGGCCGGCATGAGCGCCGTCATGGGCAGGATCCCCATGAACCGGCTGGGGCAGCCGTCCGAACTGGGCGGTGCGGCCGTCTACCTCCTCTCCGCGGCCTCGGCCTACGTCTCGGGCCAGGTGCTCAACGTGGACGGCGGGTGGCTGGCCGCCTGAGGCGAGCGTGACATCCGTCATGGCCCGGGCGTGACGAACGGCAGTTCCGCTTCCGCTCCCGGCCGAGCAGGCTGGACGCATGGGCACAGCACGCACGACCGCACACGACCACGGGCCGGGCCCCGCGCTCGAGGCTCGGGACCTGCACCGGCGCTTCAGCGCCGTCCGCGCCGTCGACGGCGTGGACCTGCGCATCGACCGCGGTGAGGTCGTCGCGGTCCTCGGCCCCAACGGAGCGGGCAAGACGACCCTGCTGGACATGGCGCTCGGCTTCTCCGTGCCCACGGGCGGCACCGTCCGCACGCTCGGAGAGGACCCCGCCCGCGCCGTGCGCTCCGGCCGCGCCTCCGCGGTCCTGCAGACCGGCGGTCTGCTCGACGACCTCACGGTCTCCGAGACGGTCCGCATGGTCGCCGCCTGCCACCTCGCGCACATTCCGCCCGCCGAGGCGCTCGAGCGGGCGGGGCTGTCCGGGCTCGCCCCGCGCCGGGTGGGCAAGTGCTCGGGCGGCGAGCGCCAGCGCCTTCGCTTCGCCCTCGCCCTGCTCACCTCGCCGGAGCTCATCGTCCTCGACGAGCCGACGACCGGGATGGACGTCCGGGCCCGCACCGAGTTCTGGGAGACGATGCACGCCGAGGCCGCCCGCGGCCGCACCGTCGTCTTCGCCACGCACTACCTCGCGGAGGCCGCGGACTTCGCCGAGCGGATCGTGCTCATGCGCAGCGGGCGCATCCACGCCGACGGCACGGTCGCCGAGCTCACCGCCGCACGCACGCGCACGCTCACGTGCGCCTGGACCGGCCCCCTCGGCGGCGAGCAGGGACCGGCGGCCTTCGCGGAGAGGCACGGGGCGGTGCTGGCCGGCAGCCGGGACGGCATCCGCGTGCGGTTCAGCGCCCATGACACCGATGCGCTCGCCCTCGCCCTCCTGGCCGAGGGCCTCGGCGGCGATCTGCAGATCACGCAGGCGAGCCTCGACGACGTCTTCCTCGACCTCACCGGCCCGGAGGCGGACTCCATCCCGGAGACGGACCGGCCGACGGAACCCGCCACCGCGAACGGAGGTCCGGCATGAACCCGACAGCACGGACGGGGGCTCCCACGGCCGCTGAGCCGATGTCCAGCGCGACTCCTCCGCGGCGGCGCGCCCGCATCCTCCTCGGCTACGCCGGCTGGGACCTGCTGCGCACCGTCCGCATGTTCTCCGCGACCTTCTTCATCGTCGTGCTGCCGATGGCGATGTTCCTCATCTTCGGCGGCATCGCGGACTACGGGGACCAGGCCCTCGGCCGCGGCAACGGCAGCGCCTACGTCATGACCTCGATGGCCGTCTACGGCGCCGTCACCGCGATGACCGCGACCGCCGGCTCCGCGGCCGTGGAGCGGCAGCAGGGCTGGGGTCGCCAGCTGGGGCTCACGGCGCTGAGCAACGGCATGTACGCGGCCGGCAAATGCCTCGTGGGACTGGCGATGGCCCTGCTGCCGGTCCTCGCTCTCTTCTTCCTCGCCACCGCGATGGGCGCGCGCTTCGACCACGCCTGGATGTGGCCGATCACGGGCCTCATCGTCCTGATCGGCTCGCTGCCGTTCGCCCTGTACGGGCTGGCCTCTGCCCTGCTGTTCCGCTCCGAGGCGGCGGTCTCGGTGGCGAGCGGGCTCCTCGTGCTGCTGGCGTTCTTCGGCAACCTGTTCATGCCGCTGTCGGGCGCCATGCTCGCGATCGCGAAGTTCACGCCCCTCTACGGGCTCGCGTCCGCGGCCCGCTGGCCGCAGCTCGAGGGACAGCTCCTGCAGATCGGCCCGGCGGCTCCCGAGGCAGGAGACTCCCTGCTGTTCAGTGTGCTAAACGTGGTGGTGTGGACCGCCGTCTTCGGCGCGATCTGCGGCCTCGCCGGGCGCCGGCGCACGGCACGCTGAGGACGGCCGAGGCCGTGCGGAGGGGCACAGGAGCGAGGGAGGGGCCATGTCATCACAGGCGCACGACTATGCGCTCCCCGACCGGGTGCCCCGCGAGGACCTGCTCACCACGCTCCTCATGGCCGGGGTGTGGCTGGGCTTCCTCGCCTTCCCCTTCGCTCAGATCGTGACGAGCGGTGCCGGGCCGTGGCGCATCGGCCTCGGCGTCGCGGGCATCCTCGGGTTCTGCGGGGTGTACCTGCGGGCCTATGCCCGTCCCCGCCCGCTGGCCGCACTCCCCCGCTGGGCGAACACCCTCGCGTACACCGCGGTCCTGGTGCTGTGCGCTGCGGCCGCGGTGCCCACCGCCGGCGCGGGGGCCCTCGTCGCCGCGACGTTCGTCTGCGCGCTGTGGCTGTTCTGCCATCCCTGGCGCATCGCGCTGCCCGCGGTGGGGATCACGCTCCTCGTCACGGCGGCACTCACGCTCGTGCTGGCGCGGGTGCCCGAGGACACCTTCTGGGTGTTCGTGCCCGTCTCCTTCGCGGTGCTCTGCATCGGGCTCGTGCGCTTCGCGGTGGGCCGGGAGGAGCACACGCGCGCCCTGCGGGAGGAGCTCGCCCTCACCCGTCAGCAGGAGTCCCTGGGACGCGAGGTCCACGACCTCCTCGGCCACTCCCTCACCGTCATCAGCGTGAAGGCCCAGCTCGCCCGCCGCCTCGTGCACCAGGATCCCACCCGCGCCGAGGCCGAGCTCATCGCCCTCCTCGCGCTCACCCGGGAGTCCATCGAGCAGACCCGCGCCGTCGTCGCCCGGACCGCTCCCCTCACGCTCGCCGACCAGATCGAGGCCGTCGCGGCCGCGCTCACCGCCGCCGGCGTATCGGTCTCCCTGCCGCCGCCGGAGACCCTCGCCGAACGGGGCGGCGCCCCGGGCCGGGCCGCGACTGCGGACGAGGCCGAGGATGCGCTCTTCGCCGCGTGCCTGCGCGAGGCGGTCACGAACATCCTCCGCCATGCAGAGGCCGAGGCCGTCACGGTGACGCTGGGCCCGGGCCTGCTGCGGGTCGTCGACGACGGAGTGGGCGGCGCGGCCGAGCCCTCCTCCCACGGCCGGGGGCTGGGGCTGGCGGGGATGCGCGCGCGGGCCGAGGCGGCCTCGGCGACGCTCACCGTCGCCGACGACCGGCCGGGGCATCCGCGGCCGGGCACCCGGGTGGAGGTGCGGCGATGAGCGCGGAAGGAGCACCCATCCGCGTGCTGCTCGCTGATGACCAGGCCCTCATCCGCGGCGGACTCGCCGCCCTGCTCGGCCTCGAACCGGACATCGAGGTCGTGTGCCAGCTCGATTCGGGGGCCTGCGTCGTGGAGGCCGTGGCAGCGCACCGGATCGATGTCGCGGTCCTCGACATCGAGATGCCGGAGATCGACGGGATCGCGGCCGCCGCAGCGCTCCGGGACGCGGCGCAGGGGGCGGGCGAGGGCTCCGGCTGTGCCGTGCTCATCGTCACGACCTTCGGCCGGCCCGGCTATCTCCGGCGCGCGGCAGAGGCGGGCGCACGGGGCTTCGTCGTCAAGGACACGCCCGCCGAGGAGCTCGCCCAGGCCGTCCGCGATGTGCACGCCGGTCGGCAGGCCTTCGATCCGCGCCTGCTCGCGGAATCGCTCACGACCGGCCGCAATCCGCTCACGGTCCGCGAGCAGGAGGTCCTGCGGGAGGCGCTGGCCGGTGCGACCGTCCGGCAGATCGCCCGCGCCCTCGGGCTCTCACCGGGCACGGTGCGCAACCATCTGTCCGCGGCGATCGGCAAGGCGCATGCGAGCACCCGCGCCGAGGCCGCCGCAGTCGCGCGCGACCGCGGCTGGCTGTGAGCGCGGCTGGCTGTGAGCGCGGCCTGAGCTCGGCTGTGCTCGGCGCGGATGCCCTCCTCAGCCGTGCGGGACGACGACGGCGCGGGCGCTGAGCTCGCCGGCCTCGAGGCGGCGATAGGCCTCGGGCGCCTCATCGAGGGTGAAGGTCTCGACATCGGGCACGATCTGACCGGCCCTGTACATCGCGGCGACCTCGTGGAGGTCGGCGATCGAGCCCCAGTACGTGCTCATGAGCGCCGATTCGTAGGCCGCGGTGTAGAAGTTCCACTCCACTGTGCCGCCGGCGATGCCCACGATCACCACGGTGCCGCCGATCCCGGCGACGGACCTGGCGAGCTCCACGGTGGGGGCCGCGCCCACGAAGTCGAACACCGCGTCGACGCCGTGTCCGCCCGTGAGCTCGCGGATGCGCTCGGCCTGTCCTTCACCGCCGGGGACCGTGACGGCGCCGCGCGCCTCCGCCTGCTCCATCGCCTCGGGCTTGAGGTCGGTCGCGATGATCGCGGCACCCGTCAGGGCGGTGAGGATCTGCACCGCGATCTGCCCGAGACCGCCCAGACCGATCACGAGCGCAGTCTTCCCGCCGCCGGACAGCGAGGACTCCGCGAGCCGGACCGCGTGGTAGGGGGTGAGCGCGGCGTCGGCGAGCGGGGCGGCAGCGACGGGATCGGCCTCGCCGAGCGGCACGAGGTTGCGGGCGGGCACGCACACGTACTCGGCCATGCCCCCGTCGCGGCCGAGGCCGATCGCGAGCGCCGGATTCGTCGCGGCGTTCTCGCAGTAGTTCTCCCGGCCCTGCACGCACTGGCGGCAGCGCCCGCAGCCGGTGGGCCCGTAGACGAGGTGCGCCGAGCCCGGCTCCACCCCGGTGACTCCCGGGCCCAGCTCCTCGACCCAGCCCGCGGTCTCGTGGCCGAGCACGAACGAGGGCTGGATGTTGCCGGGGTGCTCCGCCGTGAACTCGCGGTAGACGGAGACATCGGAATGACAGGCGCCGGCGCCGGCGACCCGGAGGAGCACCTCGCCGGCTGCGGGGACCGGTCTCTCGACCTCCTTCAGCACCGGGAACTGCTGGAACTGCTCGAACACGACTGCGCGCATGGCATCCTCCTCTGACTCGCGGAACGCGATCGGTCCGGCCGGTCCGGGCCCGGAGCGCGTCCCGCATGCACAGACGCTAATGCCCGCGGGTGAACGGCGGCGGTGAATCCCGCGATGGGCGATGCTCGGGGTCACTGTGCGGACGGCGCAGGGCGGCCGGGCGGACGTCAGCGCGGCTGTGACGTCAGCGCAGGCGCTCAGCCAGGCGGGCACGGGCCTCGAGCAGCATGCGGCCGATCTCCTCCGCCCCCACCTCAGCCAGGCGGGCGACGGGCAGGGAGACGGACATCGCCCCGTGCAGCTCCCCCGAGGCGCCGAGGACCGGCACCCCCACACCCGCGACCTGATCACGCCATTCGCCCTCGTTGACGGAATAGCCGTGCGCCCGTGCAGCGGTGACGAAGGCATCGACCCGCTCGCGGTCGAAGCCCGGTGCGGCGGACTCCTCCGCCAGGATCGCCTCTGCCTCAGAGGGGTCCAGCGCCGCCAGCAGGGCACGGCCGGAAGAGCTCGAGTGGAAGGGGATGCGCGTGCCCAACGGCAGATAGGTGCGGATGGCACCCACACCATCGGCACGGGCGACGACGATCTGCTCGCCCCCGTCGCGGACCATGAGGTGGACGGTCTCGCCGATCCGGTCCCGCACGCGCCCCATCTCCTCCCCCGCCATGCCGGCGAGCTCTCCCGCGGGGGCCGCGCGCATGCCGGTGAGGAGTGCGCGGTTCGTCAGCGACCATTCCGCGTGCCGGTCCTCCCCCAGCCGCGCCCAGCCGGCCTCGGACAGCGTGTGCAGGCAGCGCAGCACCGTCGTCTTGGGCAGGTCCGCGGCACGGGCGATCTCGGACAGGCCCGCCGGCTGCACCGTCGCCAGCACCTCCAGCACCGCGAGCACGTTGAGCGCGCTCTGGATCGGCTTGCTCACGGGGTCCCCTCTCTTCTCGCGTCCCGCTTCCGCGCGTTCGACCCGCCTGCGCGGGCGGGCGTCTCCGCATGCGGGCAGGCTGACGCACATCACGCCGCACACGGGTACCCTATCCGTGGAATGGACCACTGGTCCACACAGCGGACCGAACCGGATGCGGGGCCCTCGCTCCCGCAGAGCAGCGAAGAAGGAGAGGCAGCTCATGACCACTGCAGCCGAGATCAGCCACGAGACCGAGACGCGCAGGGACCTCCGCGGCCTCGTCGACCGCATCTGCCAGGACTTCCCCGACAGCTACTGGCAGGCCGTCGACCGCGAGAACCGCTACCCCGAGGAGTTCGTCGCAGCGCTCACGGAGACCGGCTGCCTCGGCGCGCTCATCCCGGAGGAGTACGGCGGCCTCGGCCTCGGCCTCGGCGACGGCTCGGTCATCCTCGAGCAGATCAACGCCAACGGCGGCAACTCGGGAGCCGTGCACGCGCAGCTCTACACCATGAACGCGGTGCTCCACCACGGCAGCGAGGAGCAGAAGCGGAAGTACCTGCCGGGCATCGCCTCCGGCGAGCTGCGGCTGCAGGCCTTCGGCGTGACCGAACCGGGCGCGGGCACCGACACCACGAGCCTCACGACGACCGCGGTGCGCGACGGCGACGACTACGTGGTCAACGGCCAGAAGGTCTTCATCTCCCGCGCACAGCAGTCCGACCTCATGATCCTCCTGGCGCGGACCACACCGCTGGACCAGGTGGAGAAGAAGTCGCAGGGGCTCTCCCTCTTCCTCGTGGACATCCGCGAGCTGCCCGGGCTCACCATCCGCCCCATCGAGACGATGATCAACCACTCGACGAACGAGCTGTTCTTCGACGACATGCGCATCCCCGCCTCCTCCCTCATCGGCGAGGAGGGCAAGGGCTTCAAGTACGTGCTCACGGGCATGAACGCCGAGCGCATCCTCATCGCCAGCGAGTGCATCGGCGACGGCCGCTGGTTCATCGAGCGCGCCGTGGGGTACTCGAAGGAGCGCGTGGTCTTCAACCGGCCCATCGGCTCCAACCAGGGCGTGCAGTTCCCCATCGCTCGCGCCCACGTCCAGCTCGAGGCCGCCGATCTCATGCGCTGGAAGGCCTGCGACCTCTTCGACGCCGGGCTGCCGTGCGGAGCCGAGGCGAACATGGCGAAGATGCTCGCCTCCGAGGCCTCCTTCCAGGCCGGCGACACCGCACTGCAGACGCACGGCGGATTCGGCATGGCCACGGAGTACGACATCGAGCGCAAGTACCGGGAGACGCGGCTCTACCAGATCGCGCCGATCTCCACGAACCTCATCCTCTCCTATGTGGGCCAGCACGTCCTGGGCATGCCCCGCTCGTTCTGAGCGCCCCCACTCCCCGCCCACTTCCCCCAGGTGAGCACTTCCTGTCGGATCTCACGTCAGGATCCGACAGGAAGTGCTCACCCGGCGCGGAGGCAGGAGGCGGGAGGCGGGAGGCGGGAGGCGTCTCAGATTCGCGCGCTCAGCTCACCCTGTGCCGAACGGGTGTGGCAGACTTCCGCGGGGCGTCCCCTCCCACAGGGGAGGACGCCCCGCGGTCGCACCACCCCGCGACCATCCACCGCCCCGCTCCCGCGATCCGGAGTCCGCAGGCTCGAAGACGAACAGCCCTCCGACCACCGAGAAGCACACCATGCACCGTCAGCCCCCTTCCGGGCCTCCCGCCGCCCCCGGGCGCACGCACCTCAGCCGGCGAGGCCTCCTCGGCCTGGCCGCCGCCGTCCCCCTGCTCGCCGCCGGCTGCGCGCCCGGCGCCTCCGAGCGGGGCCTGCGCCCCGACGGGGCGCTCCGCGTCTCCAGCTACATCACTCCCGCCTACGACGACCTGTATCCCGGGCTGCTCGCCTTCAACGACGTCCTCGACGAGCGCCTCGGCTCCGGCGTCGTGGACTTCTTCGACTCCGGCGCCCTGCTCAACGCCGAGCAGCTGGTCCCGGGAATGCTCCGCGGCGTCACGGACGTGGGCATCCAGACCTCCAGCTACGTCTCCACGAGCTTCCCCATCCTGGGGGCGGCGGAGCTGCCCTTCGTCAACGACGGCTTCGAGCAGCTGCGTCGGGCGCTCGCTCCGGAATCGCCGCTGGAGCATCTCATCAACGAACGGCTGCGGCCGCAGGGCATCATGAACCTGGGGGCGATGCCGTGCACCCTCCAGTGGCTGTTCACGGTGGACCGGCCGGTGGAGAAGCCGGAGGACCTGCGCGGCATGCGCATCCGCACCGCCGGCCACGTCGAGGGGCAGACGATCAAGGCGCTGGGCGGCGCACCGGTGTCCATGTCCTCCGGCGAGCTGTACGAGGCGCTCGAGCGCGGGACCATCGACGGCATGGTCTCCTATCTGGGCACCGTCGTCTCGCGCGGGCTCGAGGACGTCCTCGGCTATGGCATGCAGGCGCACTTCGGCGGCTACAGCGTGGACGCCTATGCGAACACCCGCTGGTACGACGACACCGCACCGGAGGTGCAGGAGGCCCTGCACGCGGCCGGCCGGGTCTACGCAGAGGCGGGCACCGAGAAGCAGCTCGAGGTCTACGAGAGCCAGTACCTGCCCGGGATCGAGGACTCCCAGCTCGAGATCATCCGCTATGACGAGGCGCAGATCGACCGGTTCCGTGACGCCACCGCCTCCGTCGTGGACTGGTGGAGATCCACCGTCGGCGACGACGAGCTCGCCGACCGCGCCCTCACCTATGTGAAGGAGGCATGATGGCCGCCGCACCCGCCCCTGCGCCGGGCTCCGCACCCGCCGCGCGCTGGTTCGCCGCGCTGTCCCGCCTCACCTCCGTGTGCCGCTGGGTCGCAGCAGTCGTGACCCTCGTCCTCATGCTCATCACGGGCTTCGACGTCATCATGCGCTACGCCCTGGCCCGGCCCCTGGAATGGTCCATCACCCTCTCGATGGTCGGTCTCATCGCCATCGTCATCCTCGCGGTCCCCGACCTCGAGGCCCGCGACGAGCACATCGGCATGGACCTCTTCTACCGGAACTTCTCGCCGCGGCGGAAGGCGCTCGCGGACTGGATCACCTTCGCAGCCACCTTCGGCTTCTGCCTCGTCGCGGGCATCGCCGCGGCGCGCACAACCCTCCACTTCGCTCAGGCGAACCTGCTCACAGCCGGCACCTTCAACATCCCGATCTGGGTGGGCTACGCCCTCGTCACCGTCGGGCTGCTGCTGACAGCGCTGACGACGCTCCTCCGCTTCGTGGTCCGCAGGTCGCAGAAGAACGAGACGCAGCAGGCCCCGACGCAGAAGACCAGGGAGGCCTGAGCATGCTCGACGCACTCGCCGTCATCACGGCCGTCCTCGCCCTGCTGGCCCTCGTCTACCTGCGCACCCCGATCTTCGTCGCACTCGGCACCTCCGGCCTCCTCGGCCTGCTCCTGCTGGAGGGCTGGCGCGGGCTCGAGCAGGTCCCCATCGCCTTCGTATCCCAGCTCGAGAGCTACTCCCTCGTCGCCGCCCCGATGTACATCCTCATGGGCGAGATCCTCGCCGTGGGCGGCCTGGGCCGGGCGATCTTCCGCTTCGCCCACGCCTGGCTGGGCAGGCTCCCCGGCGGCCTCGGCGTGACCGCGGTCGGCTCCTCGACCGTGTTCGGCGCGCTCTCCGGCGTCAGCCTCTCGGCCGTGACCGTCGTCGGGCGGATGGCGGTGCCGGAGATGCTCACCCGCGGCTACCGGCCCAGCTTCGCCTCCGGTGCCGTCGTCGCCTCCGGGGCGCTGGCCATGCTCATCCCGCCCAGCCTCATGTTCATCCTCTACTCCGCGATCTCCGGGGTGAGCATCGGCGCGCTCTTCGCCGGCGGGATCGTCCCCGGTCTGCTGCTGGCCGGGCTCATGGTCGTGTTCGTCGTCATCATGGCCGTCGTCAAACCCGAGCTCGCCCCGCGGGCGGAGGAATCGATCACCTGGACCGACCGGTGGAAGACCTTCCGCGACGTCGCCCCCGCGCTCGTCCTCATCGCGATCGTGCTCGGCTCGATCTACACGGGCCTGGCCACAGCCACCGAGGCGGCCGGCATCGGCGCGATCGGCGCGTTCCTCGTCGTGGGCATCTTCGATCGGGCCCTGACGAGGGAGAATCTCAAGCGGATCCTCGTGGGCACCACGCAGATCTCCGGCAGCCTGCTCATCATCGTCGGCTCGGCCTTCGTGTTCTCCCAGATGCTCGTCGTCGTCCGCGCCGCCGAGGCGATCACCGGGTTCATCGGCGGGCTCTCCGTCCCGGACCCAGTCATCGTCATCGGCCTGCTCATCATCGTCATGGCTCTCGGCTGCCTCATCGACGCAGCCTCGCTGCTGCTGGTCATCACCCCGATCCTGCTGCCGATCTTCGAGGCGATGGGCTACGACCCCCTCTGGGTGGGAGTCATCCTCGTGGTGACCCTGGAGACCGCGGTCATAACGCCACCCGTGGGGCTGAACCTCTACGCGATGAAGTCCGTCGTGCCCAGCCTTGATATCGGTGCGATCATCCGCGGCGCGCTGCCGTACCTCGCGATCGAGGCCGGACTCGTGGTGCTCATGGTGTTCGTCCCCGAGATCGCGACCTGGTTCCCCTCGATCACCGCCGGCTGAGCCGGGCCTCTTCCAATCCCGAGTGAGCGGTTCCTGTCGGTTTCACCCGTGATTTCCGACAGGAAGCGCTCACTCGACGGGGCGCTGGGGTGCCGGGACGCTGCGCTCGGGCTTCACCCCTCCACGTAGAAGAGCCGCTTGTTGACGAACTCGTCCATGCCCACCGGTCCCAGCTCCCGCCCGTAGCCGGAGTTCTTCACCCCGCCGAAGGGCAGCTCCGCACCTTCGCCGGCGGGAGTGTTCACGTTCGCCATGCCCACCTCCAGACTGGAGGCCATCCGCCTGGCGCGCTCCTCGTCCGCGGAGAACACCGTGCCGCCGAGGCCGTACCGGGTGTCGTTCGCGAGGTCGAGGGCCTCCTCGTCGCTGGACACCCGGAACACCGCGGCCACCGGACCGAACAGCTCCTCGTAGTAGACCTCCGATCCGACCGGGACGTCCGTGACGACGGCCGGAGACACATAGGCGCCGTCTCCGGGGACGAGTTCGCCGCCGGTGCGCACCGTTCCACCCGCCACCTCGATCCTGTCCAGCTGCTCCCGCAGCCGCACGGCCGCCGCGCGCGAGGACAGGGGCTGGTAGACCTGTGCGTCCTCGTCGGACCACTGCCCCGGCCGCATCGCCTGCGCCTGCCCCACCAGCGCTTCCACGAACTCGTCGTAGATGTCGTCCATGACGATGAGGCGCTTGTTCGAGTTGCAGGCCTGACCGGTGTTGTACATCCGCGTGCCCCAGGCGAGCTCTGCGGCTGCGGACACGTCGTCCGCGTCCAGCACGACGTAGGGATCGGAACCGCCGAGTTCGAGCACCGCCTTCTTCAGCGCGGCTCCGGCCTGTGCCGCCACCTGCGCCCCGGCCCTCTCCGAACCGGTGAGGGAGACGCCCGCGATCCGCCGGTCCGCGATGATCTCGGAGACCTGCTGATGAGAGGCGAAGATGGTGGAGTACACACCTTCCGGCAGCCCGGCGTCCTCCATGATCTGCGCGATCGCAAGTGCCGAGCACGGACAGATCTCCGCGTGCTTGAGGACGATCCCGTTGCCCAGCACCAGATTGGGAGCTGCGAAGCGAGCCACCTGGTAGTACGGGAAGTTCCACGGCATGATGCCGAGGACCACGCCCACGGGCCTGCGTTCGATGACGGCCGTCCCGCTCGCAGTCTCCACCGGCTGGTCCGCGGCGAACGACGGGCCGTGGTCTGCGTAGTACCCGAAGATCTCCGAGGAGAACTCCGCCTCTTCGCGGCCCTCCGTCACGCGCTTGCCCATCTCCTCGCCGATGATCGCGGCGAGCTCCTCCTTCCGCTCCTCGAACAGCGCGGCGACCCTCCTCACCACCGCCGCGCGGTTCTCGATGGGCGTCTCCGCCCAGCTCCTCTGTGCGCGGGCCGCAGCCTCGAGGACCGCCTCGAGCGCCTCGTCCGTGAGCGTCTCGAATCGCTCCACCACCTCTCCGGTGGCGGGGTTCTGGACGCGGTATCCCGTCTCACTCATGCTGAATCCTCTCCCCGTTCTGCTGTACGCTCCCTCAGACCCGGTCCCATGCCTGCGTGAGCACTGTGCGCAGCACGGCCTCCATCTCGTCGAACTCCGTCTGTCCCACCGTGAGCGGCGGGGAGAGCTGGATGACCGGGTCTCCGCGATCGTCGGCGCGGCAGTACAGGCCGTTCTCGTAGAGCGCCTCGGAGACGAACCCCTTGAGGACCCGCTCCGACTCCTCGGCCGTGAACGTCTCCTTCGTCTCCTTGTCCTTGACCAGCTCGATCCCGTAGAAGTACCCGGCTCCGCGCACATCGCCCACGATCGGCAGGTCGTGCAGCCTCTCCAGCGTGCTGCGGAAGGCTCCGGCGTTCTCATGGACGTGCTGATTGAGACCCTCGCGCTCGAAGATGTCGAGGTTCTTCAGCGCCACTGCGCACGCCACGGGATGCCCGCCGAAGGTGTAGCCGTGGTAGAAGGTCTCCCCGCCGCGGCCGAAGGGCTCGAACAGGCGGTCCGAGGCGATCATCGCGCCCAGCGGGGCGTAGCCGGAGGTGATGCCCTTGGCACACGTGATGATGTCCGGCACGTAGTCGAAGTCGGTGCAGGCGAACATCGACCCCACCCGTCCGAAGGCGCAGATGGTCTCGTCGGAGACGAGCAGCACATCGTACTCGTCGCAGATCTCGCGCACCCGCTCGAAGTATCCCGGCGGCGGCGGGAAGCAGCCGCCGGAGTTCTGCACCGGCTCGAGGAAGACCGCCGCCACGGAATCCGCGCCCTCGAACTCGATGGCCTCCGCGATCCGGTCCGCGGCCCACCTGCCGAATGCCTTCTCGTCACCCGCGAAGCGTTCGTCCGCCCTGTAGAAGTTGGTGTTGGGGACTTTGTGCCCGCCGGGCACCAGCGGGCCGAACTGGTTGCGCAGTCCCGGCAGGCTCGTGACCGTGAGCGCTCCGTGCGGCGTGCCGTGGTAGGCGGTGGCACGGGAGATCACCTTGTGCTTCTCGCCCTTGCCCTGGAGCTTGAAGTAGTTCTTGGCGAGCTTGAACGCGCTCTCCACGGAGTCGCCTCCGCCGGAGGTGAAGAACACGCGGTTGAGATCGCCGGGCGCATAGCCTGCGAGCCGCTCCGCCAGCTCGATCGCCGGCTCGTGCGCATAGGACCACAGCGGCATGAATCCCAGCTTCTTCGCCTGCTCGTAGGACGCCTGGGCCAGCTCCTCCCGCCCGTGTCCCACCTGCACCACGAAGAGGCCCGCCAGACCGTCGATGATCTTCCGGCCCTGGTCGTCGAAGATGTGGTGGCCCTCGCCGTGGGTGATGACGGGCGTGCGCCCGCCCTCGTAGAGGTGGCGGTGGCCTGCCATGTGCATCCACAGGTGGTCCCGGATCCCGGCCTGCAGAGCGTCTCCCGTCCTGCCTGCGGCGTCCGTCGTTGCCTTGCTCATCGTGTCCCCCAGTTGTAGCGCTGATCCCACAGCTTCAGATAGGTCATGACCTCCGTCCGGAGCACCTGCGGAAGCGTCCGGATGCGGCCCAGCAGCGCGAGGAGCTCCTCGTCGTCCTCACAGACCACCTCGACGAGGAGGTCGTAGGTGCCGGCGGCTGCGACGACGTAGTCCACCTGCTCCATCCCGCAGATCTCATCCGCGAGCGGAGCGAGGTCGCCGGTGACCTGGAGGCCCAGCATCGCCTGCCGCTGGAAGCCCAGCTGCATGGGGTTGGTGACGGCGACGATCTGCATCGTCCCGTTCTCCACCAGCTTCGCCACCCGCTGCCGCACCGCGGCCTCCGAGAGGCCCACCTCCTTCGCGATGTCCGCATAGGAGCGCCGCCCGTCATGCTGCAGAGCCTCGATGATCGCCTTCGATCGTTCGTCCAGCTGGAGGTCGTGACTGCGCAGACGGACGTCCGCGTGCCCGCGATCCCTTCCGGCGTGCCGGCGTCCCCGTTCTGCGGACTGGCTGTCCGCCTCTCCCCGTGCGGACTCGCCATGTTCGGTCATCGTCGAGGTCTCCTCTCCGGCGACCCAGCGGCCGCTCGCTGCTCACGATCCACTATCACCCACCAATTCCAGCATTGCAAGGGCAAAAAAATACGGATCCAATCGTTTGAATCAAGATTAGCTTCGGATTCCTCTTCTCCGCTCCGACTCCACGTGTTAGCGTGAGGCCACTCGAACGTGTCAGTGGTCACATGCCGGGCGGTGCACCGCCGCACGCGCCGCAGGTGAGCACGGGCAGACCCCACGCACACGAACACACCCCTCGCACACACCAGGAGAGAGATGCAGCCCATGCAGTTCATCGACGGGCAGCGCAGGGGCGGCACCGGCCGCACGCACACCCTCGTGAGCCCCGCCACCGGAGAGGTGCTGGACACCTACGCACTCGCCTCCGCCGCAGACGTGGACGCGGCCGTGGCTGCGGCCCGCCGTGCCTACCCGAGCTGGAAGCGCCGCACGCCCGCGGAGCGCGCGGACCTCCTGCTCGCACTCGCGGACGGCCTGGCCGCACGCGCCGACGAGCTCGCTGCGCTGGAATCCCGGCAGACCGGCAAGTCCCTGCGGCTGGCGCAGGAGTTCGACGTCCCCGGCAGCATCGACAACGTCCGCTTCTTCGCCGGCGCCGCCCGGCAGCTCCACGGCCTGGCGGCCTCCGCCTACTGGGAGGGGTCCACCTCGATGATCCGGCGCGAGCCGCTGGGCGTCGTGGGCTCCATCGCACCATGGAACTACCCGCTGCAGATGGCGGCGTGGAAGGTCCTGCCCGCTGTGGCGGCGGGCAATACGATCGTGCTCAAGACCTCGGAGATGACCCCGGGCACCTCTCTCCTGCTCGCGCAGACCGCCGCCGAGGCCGGCTTCCCGCCCGGCGTCCTCAACGTCCTCGCCGGGGACGGGCCGGAGTGCGGCGAGGCGCTCGTCTCCCACCCGGACGTCGTCATGTCCTCCTTCACGGGTTCCACCCGGGTGGGCCGGAGGGTGATGGAGCTCGCGAGCGCCAAGGGCGCCCGCGTCCACCTGGAGCTGGGCGGCAAGGCTCCGCTGGTGGTGTTCGCGGATGCGGACGTGGAGGCCGCGGCCCGCGGCGCCGTGGCGGGCTCCCTCATCAACGGAGGGCAGGACTGCACCGCCGCCACCCGTGCGATCGTCCACTCCTCCCTGTTCGAGGCGTTCACCTCCCACGTCGCCGCACTCATGGAGAGCGTGCGCGTGGGCGACCCCTCCGATCCCGCCACGGACATGGGAGCGCTCATCAGCACGGGGCACCGGGACCGCGTGGCAGGGTTCGTGGACCGTGCCCGGGCCGACGGAGCCACTGTCGTCACCGGAGGAGGGATCCCGGAGCACACGGCGGGCACCGCCTCGGCACCCACCGCCTTCTACTCCCCCACCCTCCTCACCGGGGTCGGCCGGGACTCCGAGATCTGGCGGGAGGAGGTGTTCGGCCCCGTCCTCGTCGCCGTCCCCTTCGAGACGGACGACGAGGCGATCGAGCTGGCGAATGACACCCATTACGGACTGGCGGCGAGTGCGTGGACGACCACGACCAACCGGGCGCTGCGTGCCGCAGAGGAGATCGAGGCCGGGACGGTGTGGGTGAACGAGCACATCCCGATCATGCCCGACATGCCCCACGGCGGCTTCAAGGCCTCCGGCTTCGGCAAGGACATGTCACACTACTCCTTCGAGGAGTACACGCAGATCAAGCACGTGCTGATCGACCGGACGGAGGGCCCCGTCCGCGCCTGGCAGTCGGCGGTGTTCTCCGCATGAGCACAGGCCTGGCAGCTCTGACCCCGCTCGCGCGGCGCGGCGCGCGTGCCTCCTTCACGATCCGCGGCGCGCGCGTGTTCGACGGCTGCGCGCGCACTTCGGCAGACACCGTCACCGTCGAGGACGGGGTGGTCACCGGGATCGGCAGCGGGCTGGCGCCCGTCCCGGGTGCTCCCGTCGTGGAGACCGCGGGCAGGCTCGTCACTCCCGGCTTCGTGGACGCCCACGCCCATCCCGTCGCCGCCGGCGTGGAGGCGCTGTCTCTCGATCTCAGCGGCTGCGACGGCCGGGCGGAGACGCTTGAGGCAGTGCGCCGTGCGCTGTCCTCCGGCTCCGGCTGGCTCACGGGCGGCGGCTGGACGATGTCCGACTTCCCCGGCGGGGTTCCCACCGCTGCGGAGCTCGACGCACTCGATCCCGCGGGCGCACGTCCGGTGTACCTGATCAATGCCGATCACCATTCCGCATGGGTGAATACGACCGCCATGCGGCTGGCCGGGATCGGCCGCGACACGCCCGCGCCGCCCGGCGGCGTGATCGAGCGCGACGGGGACGGCGAGCCGGTGGGCACGCTCCACGAATCCGCCATGGACCTCGTGAGCGCACACCTGCCGGCACCGGCCGACGCGGAGCTCGACGCCGCGCTGGTCCAGGCGCAGCACCGCCTGCATGCGCTGGGCATCACCGGCTGGAACGACGCGATCGTGGGCGAGTACGGCGGGATGTCCGACGCCCTGCCCGTCTATCTGCGCGCCGAGGCCGCGGGCACCCTCACGATGGAGGTCACCTGTTCGCTGTGGTGGCCGCGCGATGTGCACGATTCGGAGGCGGCCGCGCAGGAGCTCGCCGGGCACCGGTTCGACCGGGAGCGGCTGCGGACCACGAATGTGAAGATGATGCTGGACGGGATCGTCGAATCGCAGACCGCTGCGATGAGCACGCCCTACTGCCGCTGCGAGCAGGTCACCGGCGCGGCGGAGGCGGCCACCGGCACCCGCTACTTCAGCCCGGCTCACCTCGAGGAGGCCTTCGCCGCAGTGCAGAGGGCGGGCTTCGACGTCCACTGCCATGCGATCGGAGATCGCGCCGTGCGGGATGCGCTCGACGCCTTCGCGGCCCTGCACGCGCAGAGCAGCGGGGGACCCGCTGCGGATCACCGCCACCACATCGCCCACATCCAGGTCGTGGACCCGGCTGACGTGCCGCGGTTCGCGCAGCTGGGCGTGTCCGCGAACCTGCAGGCGCTCTGGGCGCACTTCGACGAACAGATGGTGGAGCTCAACCTGCCGGTGCTGGGCAGTGAGCGCAGCGGCTGGCAGTATCCGTTCGGCGATCTGCAGCGCTCCGGCGCCCACCTCGCGATGGGTTCCGACTGGCCCGTGAGCACCCCTGATCCCTGGCAGGCGATCCACGTCGCCGTCAACCGCACCCACCCCACGGGCGCCCGCCCGGAGCCGCTGGGACCGGACCAGGCCCTCGACCTCTCCTGTGCCCTGCGGGCCTACACGACGGGGTCCGCGCACCTCGGCCGCACCCGCACGGCGGGCAGGCTGGCGGTGGGCGCAGCCGCGGACCTGGCCCTGGCCTCGGCGGACCCCTTCGCACTCGCCCGGACGCAGATCCACACGGTCCGCAACCTCCTCACCGTCGCAGGCGGCCGCCTGGTGCACGCCGCTCCTTCCGGAAGGACCACACAGTGACAGCTCGACAGCAGATCCACGCGCGGACGGCGGGTGAGACGGGCGCCGGCAGCTCCGCGACCGGCGGTGCGCTCCGGCTCTCCGGGGTGCACAAGCGCTTCGGTGAGCACACGGCGATCGACCGCGTCGACCTCGACATCCGTGCCGGAGAGTTCCTCTCCCTGCTCGGCCCCTCCGGCTGCGGGAAGACGACGCTGCTGCGGATGATCGGCGGCTTCGAGGATCCCACCTCCGGCGCGATCGCCCTGGACGGCGACGACCTGACCGGGCTCCCTCCGTTCCGCAGGCCGGTCAACACGGTGTTCCAGTCCTACGCGCTCTTCCCCCACTACACCGTGGCGGAGAACGTGGCCTACGGACTCAAGCGCGCCAAGGTCCCGCGGAAGGAGCTCGCACCGCGCGTGGCGGAGGCGCTCGACCTTGTGCAGATGCGCCGCTTCGCGGACCGCAGGCCGGACATGCTCTCCGGCGGGCAGCAGCAGCGCGTGGCGCTCGCCCGCGCCCTCGTCAACCGCCCCCGCGTCCTCCTCCTCGACGAACCGATGAGCGCGCTGGACCGCAAGCTGCGCGAGGAGATGCAGCTGGAGCTCATCCGCCTCCACACGGACCTCGGGCTCACCTTCGTCTTCGTCACCCACGACCAGGAGGAGGCGCTCGCGATGAGCGACCGGATCGTGGTGATGAGTGAGGGCCGCATCCAGCAGGTGGGCAGCGCGGAGGAGGTCTACGGCAGCCCCGCCAACGCGTTCGTCGCCGGCTTCATCGGCAAGCAGAACTTCGTGGACGCCGAGGTGGTGGAGGCGTACGCGGAGGGCCTCCTGCTGCGGGGGCCGCGCTGCGACCTCCGGGCGACCGCCGCGGGATTCGCCGCCGGGGCACAGGTGCGCGCGGCCATCCGTCCGGAGAGCATGGGCATACGACCGGCCACGGAGGGCGCCCCGGGCGGTCTCAACGCCGTGGCCGGGCGCGTGGTGGGAGAGTCCTTCCTGGGCGATGTCGTCCAGTACCTCGTCCGCGCTGCGGACGGCCACGAGCTGCTCTCCCGCGTGCGCACGTCCGCGGCCCCGGACGTGCACGAGGGCGACGATGTGGTGCTCACCTGGGAGGCCGCAGCTGTGCAGGTGTTCAGCCATGAGTGAGCGGAATCCGGTCCGCGTCCTCGCCGGACACAGCACGATCGGCAGGCTCAGCCGCAGGACCGTGCTCGCGGGCATGGGTACTGCGGGACTCAGCCTGCTGGCCTCCTGCGGGCAGAGGGGCATGGCGGAGAGCCCGGCACCCGACGGGCAGCTGGAATCACGGCTCAACGTGTACTCCTGGGGAGACTACGATCCTCCGGAGCTGCTCGAGGCGTGGTCCGCGGACAACGACGTCCGGCTCCAGGTGGACGCCTTCGGCTCCAACGAGGAGATGATGGCCAAGCTGGCCGCTTCACGGGGGACGTCCGGCTACGACATCGTGGTGCCCACCGGCATCTACATCCCCACGATGGTGGAGCACGGTCTGCTGCAGAGGCTCGACCATTCCCTCCTGCCCAACCTCGCGACCATGGACCCCGCGTTCATGGACCAGACTTTCGACCCCGGCAACGTGCACTCGGTGTGCAAGGCCTGGGGCACCACCGGGTTCGTGTACGACGCTCACCGGATCAGCGGCGATCCCACGAGCTGGCAGGACTTCATCGACCTCGCCGTCGGGGAGGCATCCGGTGCCACCATGCTGCTCGAGGACGCCTGGGAGGTGTGCTCGATCGCGCTCGCCGCGCTGGGGCACGACCTCAACACGGTGGAGCCGGCGGAGCTCGACGAGGCGGCGGAGATCGTCGTCGACCAGCTCGCTCCGCACGTCCGCGCCTACATGGGCAACGCGAACACGGCGATGGCCCAGGGCAGCTTCGCGCTCATGCAGGCATTCAACGGCGACGCCCGGCAGGGAATGCTCGAGGCCGACGACCCGGAGCGCTGGAGGTTCGTGTTTCCCACACCGTCCGCCAATCTCTGGATGGACACCTGGTGCATCGCCACGGGCGCCCAGCACCCGGACGCCGCGCATGCCTTCATCGACTGGATCATCGGACCCGAGCAGGCACTGGCGGAGACGGACTACATCGGCTACTCCACCGGCTCCACGGCGTTCGCGGAGCCCGGCATCGAGGACGGGTTCGAGCTGGCGGAGATCATCTTCCCCGAGCAGCACGTGCTGGACCGGCTCGTGGCCTCGGAGATGAACGAGGGGATGCAGCGCCGGGTGGAGATCCTCACAGATGCGCAGACGAGGAGCGGAGCATGAGACGAGTCGCCGCACGCGTCCTGGGACCGGGAGCGCTGTCGTTCCCCACCTGGGGCTACGCCCTGTTCTTCTTCGTGGTGCCGGTGGCGCTCGTGCTCTTCTACAGCTTCGGCTACAAACCGGACGAGTTCACCACCGTCGCCACGGACCGGCTGAGCCTGGACCGCTACGGGGAGGTCTTCACCGGCTCCGTCCTCTCCACGCTGCTGGCCACACTGCGCATCTCGATCGTCGGCACGCTCCTGTGCCTGCTCATCTCCGTGCCCTTCACCTACTGGCTGGCCGTGAAGGTCCCGCCCGAGCGGCGCGGACTGCTCCTCATGCTCGTCATGGTGCCGTTCTGGACGAACTTCCTCGTCCGCACCCTGGGCTGGCAGATCATGCTCTCCCCGGACGGCTTCCTCTCCGACTGGGGCCAGGCCCTGGGCCTGCTGGGCGGGCCGCTGGACATCCTCTACACCCGCACGGCCGTGCAGATCGGCGTGGTCTACAACTACCTGCCGCTCATGATCCTGCCGCTGTTCGTGGGCATGGACACCGCGGGCAGGCACCTGCGCGAGGCCAGCTACGACCTCGGCGCCGGCCGCTTCTCCACCTTCTTCCGCGTGACGATGCCGCTGGCCATGCCGGGGATGATCTCCGGCTGCATGCTGGTCTTCATTCCGCTCACCGGCGACTACGTCACCGCGAACGTGCTGGGAGGGGCGAGCGGCACGATGATCGGCCAGATCATCGCCAACCAGTTCAACACCGCGCAGAACTGGGCACTGGGATCTGCGATGGCGGTCTCCCTCATCCTCGTCACCCTCGCCGTGGCGGCGGCCGCCGGGCTGCTGCTGTGGGCCGGACGCCAGGTCTTCGACCGCGCGGTGCGGGTGCGGATCGACACCTCTGCGGCGGCAGTCACGGAAGGAGCACGGTCGTGAGCAGCACGGGCGCACCGCAGAAGATGCGCGGCAGGAAACGGACGAGCCTGCGCAACGGGCTGTTCTCCGCCTGGGGCGCGCTCGTCTTCCTCTTCCTCTTCGCCCCCATCGCCGTCATCGTCGTCTACTCCTTCAACTCCGGCAGGGTGCTGGCGAGCTGGGACGGGTTCGGGTTCGGCGCCTATGTGAGCGCCGTCAACAGCAGCGTCATCGTCTCCTCGGTGGTGACCTCGCTGCAGGCGGCCGTGGGTGCGGCGCTGCTGTCCACGCTGCTGGGGACGCTCGGCGGGATCGCGCTCGCCCGGGCGCGGCGCGGGGCGTGGTGGGCCGGAGGGCTCATGGGGCTCCTCGCGCTCACGCTCATCACCCCGGAGATCGTGGACGGCATCGCATTCCTCCCCTGGTTCGTGACACTGGGGGTGGACGCCGGACTGGGCCCGTTCAACAACGGCCTCGTCCGGCTGATCGTCGCCCACGCCATGTTCTCCGTCGCCGTCGTCACTTTCATCATCCGCGCGCGGATGGCCGGGGTGGACTCCTCGCTGGAGGAGGCCGCCGCAGACCTGAGCGCGGGGAGGTTCGAGGCGTTCCGCACCGTCACCCTGCCCATCGCGGGGCCGGGCATCCTCGCCGGTGCACTCATGTCCTTCACCCTCAGCCTCGACAACACGATCCTGTCCAGCTTCGTCCAGCAGCCGGGCTACACGCCGTGGCCGGTGTACATCTTCGCCTCCGTGCGCGTGGCGCTCCGGCCGGAGGTCGCGGCGATGTCCACCATCATGCTGCTGCTCACGCTCATCGCCCTGGCAGTCGTGGCGCTCGTCCTCAAACGCTCCGGCGACTCTGCGACCGGGATCGTCAAGACCATGGCCGGCAGCTGAACGCCCCGGACGGCCGGCGCGAGCGGGTTCCGCCCGATTCGCGCACAACCCCATTCCCCTTCCGCAAGGCAGGAACCATGACCTCAGCTTCTTCCAGCAGCCCGGCACCCGCAGCGGCGAGTGCCCCGGCCTCGGCGGCGGAGATCTCCGCCTCCCTCGCAGGCGCGTCCACCGTCCCCTTCTGGCTGGACGACCCGGCCAGGCCGGCGCCGCTGCCCCCGCTCCATGGTGAGATCGATACGGATCTGCTGGTGGTGGGCGGCGGGTTCGTGGGGCTCTGGACGGCGCTGCTTGCCAAGGAGGCGGATCCGGAGCGCCCCGTGGTGCTCGTGGAGGGAGGCACCGTGGGGTGGGCGGCCTCCGGGCGCAACGGCGGCTTCTGCGAGGCGAGCCTCACCCACGGCCACGAGAACGGCGAGAAGCACCTGCCGCAGGAAAACGCCCGGCTCACGGAGCTGGGCGTGGAGAACCTCGACGCGATCGAGGAGGCGGTGCGCCGCTACGGGATCGACTGCGAGTTCGAACGGACCGGGATCATCAACGTCGCGACGGAGCAGTACCAGGTCGAGGACCTTCGGGCCGGGCACGATCCCGAGGGCGGGGCGCACTGGCTGGACCGTGAGGAGCTGCGCGCGCACATCGACTCGCCCTCCTATCTGGGCGGGCTGCGGGAACCCCGCGTCGCGGCGATGATCCATCCCGCGAAGCTGTGCTGGGGCCTGCTCCGCGTCATCCGCGAGCTGGGCGTCGAGGTGTACGAGCACACGGTAGTGCGGGAGCTGGGGTGGGCACCGCGCGGCGCGTCCGGGCAGGGCCGCCGCGTCCTGGCCCGCACCGATTCCGGCCAGATCCGGGCAGGACACGTGGCGCTGGGCACCAATGTCTTCCCCTCGCTGCTGGCGCGGACGCGCTTCCACACCGTGCCCGTGTACGACTACGCGCTCATGACGGAGCCGCTGAGCGCGGCGCAGCTGGAGGCCATCGGCTGGCGGGGCCGCGAAGGGCTCTCCGACTCCGCCAACCGCTTCCACTACTTCCGCCTCACAGCGGACGACAGGATCCTCTGGGGCGGCTGGGACGCCGTCTACCACTACGGCCGCCAGGTCTCGTGGAAGTACGATCAGAGACCGGAGACCTTCGAGACGCTCGCCCGCCAGTTCTTCGAGACGTTCCCACAGCTCACAGGCCTGCGGTTCACCCACAAGTGGGGCGGGGCGATCGACACCTGCACCCGCTTCTTCCCGTTCTTCTCGACGGCCTACGGCGGGAGGGTCGCCTATTCTGCCGGGTACACCGGCCTGGGCGTCGGGGCCAGCAGGTTCGGAGCACGGGTGATGCTCGACCTCCTGTCCGGGGAGACCACGGAGCTCACGCAGCTGGAGATGGTGCGCCGGGCGCCGCTCCCCTTCCCGCCCGAGCCCTTCGCCTGGGCCGGGATCACGCTCACCACCAAGGCGCTCATCCGCGCGGACGAGAACTCCGGGCGCCGCGGCCCCCTCCTCAAAGTCCTCGACGCCTTCGGGGTGGGATTCGACTCCTGACCCGCCCGGACGGGGCCCGGCCCCACCGGCCCTGCCCCGTTCCGGCCGCCTCCCTTGTGCGCGGGCGATCCGGCCACCAGACTGGCCCCATGCATCGGTCGCAGGGGGCTGAGTAGCAGGCGGGCTGAGGAGGGGACGATGGGGTTTCCGGAGCGGGCGGACGTGGTCGTCGTGGGCGGCGGAATCGTGGGCGTGTGCACGGCCCACCGGCTCGCCGAGGCCGGACTGTCCGTGGTCCTCGTGGAGCGGGGCGAACTCGCCTCCGGCTCCACGAGCAGGGCGGCGGGCGGGCTGCGGACGCAGTTCTCCGACGAGACGAACATCCTGCTGGGGGCACGCAGCCTGGAGGCCTTCGCCCGCATCGGGCCGGAGACGGGTCAGGATATCGACCTCGTGCGCTCGGGCTATCTCTTCCTCCTGAGCGAGGACGCGGATGTGGCCCGGTTCGAACGGGACGTGGCACTGCAGAACTCGCTGGGGCAGGCCTCCCGCATGCTCACACCCGCCGAGGCCGCCTCCCTCAACCCCCACATCAGCACGGAGGGACTCATCGCCGCCGCCTTCAACCCCCACGACGGGCACTGCACGCCGGAGTCGGCGGTGGCCGCCTTCGCGAAGGCGGCGCGCTCCGCCGGCGCCCGGCTGCGCACCCGCACCGAGGCGAGTGCGATCCGCACCGCGGGAGGGGCCGTCGAAGCCGTGGAGACCTCACGGGGGACCATCCGCACGGAGGCCGTGGTGTGCGCGGCGGGGGTATGGTCACCGGCACTGGCGGCGACGGCGGGGGTGATGCTGCCGGTCGCTCCCCTGCGCCGGCAGATCGTCGTGACGGAGCCGGTGGGCTTCGACGTCCGCGCGCTGCCGTTCACCATCGACTTCTCGACCTCGTTCTACTTCCACGCCGAGGGGGACGGCCTGCTCATGGGCGCGCCGGAGGCGGTCCCCGTCGAGGAGTTCGACGAGCACCGGGACCCGGCCTGGCTCGAGCACCTGGCCGGCTTCCTCGCGCAGCGCGCACCGGCACTTGCCGAGGTCGAGGTCCGGGCGGGCTGGGCGGGGCTGTATGAGGTGACCCCGGACCACAATGCGCTCATCGGCGAGGCAACGGCCGCTTCAGGCCTCTTCTACGCATGCGGCTTCTCCGGGCACGGCTTCCTCCAGGGTCCGGCGGTGGGCGAGGTGATGCGGGACCTCGTGCTGGGGACGGATCCCTTCGTGGACGTGAGCGGACTGAGCGCGGAGCGCTTCGCGGACGGGGCAGGCGCAGCGCTCCGCCATGAACTCACGATCGTGTGAAGACCCCGTCTCGTCCCCGTCCGCGTTCACTCGAGTGAGCACTTCATGTCGGATTCGGTGCCGAAATGCGACATGAAATGCTCACTCAGCGGGAGGCGGCGCACTCACCCGGCGTGAGCGGAACCCAGCACCTCCAGGATCGCCTCGCCGTACTCCGCGAGCTTCTTCGCGCCCACGCCGCTCACGGTGCCGAGTGCGCCCGTGGTCGCCGGCCGCGCCTCGACGACGCCCACCAGTGTGGCATCGGAGAAGACCATGTACGGCGGGATCTGCTTCTCCTTGGCGACCGAGGTGCGCCAGGCCCGCAGCGCCTCGAAGACCTCCTTCTGCCCCTCCTCCAGGGACTCGGCCGCGCGCGCCCGGCCGGCTCCGCCCGCAGCGCCCGCACTTCCCCGGCCGCGACCCTGCCGCGGCTCCGGCACCCGGTCCTCGGCGAGCTCCACCTTCGCCTCCCCGCGGAGCACGGGGCCGGACTGCGGGCCCGTGACGAGCACGCCGTAGTCTCCCACTGCCTCGACGATGCCGCGGGCGGTGAGCTGCCGGAGCACGGAGCGCCACTCCCGTTCGCTCAGCTCCTGTCCGATCCCCCACACGCTGAGTTCGTGGTGCCGGGACCGGGTGGAGCGCTCCGATTCCTTCCCCAGCAGCACGTCGATGATCTGACCGGAGCCGAACCGCTGCTCGCGCTCCCGGTCCAGGCGGATGATCGCCGAGAGGATCTTCTGCGCGGCCACCGTGCCGTCCCAGGTGACGGGCGGGCTGAGGCATGTGTCGCAGTTGCCGCAGGCCTGGGAGTCCTGGCCGAAGTACCCGAGCAGCTGCACGCGACGGCAGGTCACCGTCTCGCACAGCGCGAGCATCGCATCGAGGTGGCTGCGCGCGTTGCGCTTGAAGGCATCGCTGCCCTCCGAGTCGTCGATGAACCGGCGCTGGTTCACGACGTCCTGCATACCGTAAGCCATCCAGGCGGTGGAGGGCTGGCCGTCGCGGCCGGCGCGGCCGGTCTCCTGATAGTAGCCCTCGATGCTCTTGGGGAGGTCGAGATGAGCGACGAAGCGGACGTCCGGCTTGTCGATGCCCATGCCGAAGGCGATCGTCGCGACCATGACGAGGCCGTCCTCGCGCAGGAAGCGCGCCTGATGCTCGGCCCGCACGCGCGCCTCGAGCCCGGCATGGTACGGCAGCGCGGGGATGTCGCGGGCGGCGAGCCACTCCGCCGTCTGCTCGACGCTCCTGCGCGAGAGGCAGTAGACGATGCCGGCCTCACCGGCGTGCTCGCTCCGGATGAGGCGCAGCAGCTGTTCCCGGGGCCGGTCCTTGGGCGTGATCCGGTACTGGATGTTGGGCCGGTCGAAGCTGGAGACGAAGTGCTCCGCACCCTCCATCCGGAGCCGCTCGGTCATCTCCCGGTGGGTCGCCCGCGTCGCGGTGGCGGTGAGCGCGATGCGCGGGACGGAGGGGAACGCATCGGCGAGGACGGACAGTCCCATGTAGTCGGGCCGGAAGTCGTGCCCCCATTGGGAGACGCAGTGAGCCTCGTCGATCGCGATGAGCGCCAGCCGGGCCCGGCTCAGCAGATCGAGGGTCCGGGGCAGCACGAGGCGCTCGGGCGCCATGTAGAGGAGGTCGAGCTCGCCGGCGAGCAGCTGCTGTTCGACGGCCTCGGCCTCGTACGGCTCCAGGGTCGAGTTGAGGTAGGCCGCACGGATTCCCACCGCCTCGAGCGCGGCGACCTGATCGGCCATGAGGGCGATCAGCGGGGAGACCACGATGCCGGTGCCCGGCCGGAGGAGCGCTGGGATCTGGTAGCACAGCGATTTGCCGCCGCCGGTGGGCATGAGGACCACGGCATCGCCGCCGCCAGCCACCCGGTCGATGATCGCGGCCTGATTCCCGCGGAACGACTCGTAGCCGAAGACGCGGGACAGGAGGTCCAGGGCGGAGTCCGGCGGCGCTGATGTGGGAACGTCCATGAGCCCAGCCTAGGGGGCCGGGCGCGTGCGGCCGTCGGGCTCCGGCGTCGGGTCTGTCACCACAGGGCTGCGGAGGCATGCCTGGATCCGTGTCCGGATCGTTCCGCAGGCAGTCACTCCCAGCCCTGCCGCGGCGGGGGTCCGGAGGCGCATGATGGTCCGCATGAGAGAAATCCGAATGCGAGGAACACGCAGGGCACTGCTCGTCATCGACGTCCAGGACTCATTCCGGCTGCACCGGAGCTGGGAGGACATCTCCGATCCCCGGATCGTGGAGAAGGCCGCTGCGCTGGCCCGGCACGCGCGGACCGCGGGCGAGGCCGTCATCTGGATCCTGCACGCCGAGCCCGGAAGCGGGGACCGCTTCGATCCCGCGCACGGCCTCGTGCGGCTGGCGGGCGGGCTGGGGGCGGAGGAGAGCGAACCCGTGGTGGTCAAGAGCAGCCACAACGCCTTCACCACCACGCACCTGCAGCGGCTGCTCACGGCGCAGGGGATCACGGATCTGCGCATCTGCGGCATCCGCACGGAGCAGTGCGTGGAGACCACCACCCGGGTGGCAGGGGATCTGGGCTACCGCGCCGAGCTCGTCATCGACGCCACCGCCACCCACCCGCTCCCGCTGCACGACGGAACGGGAACGCTCGCCCCGGACGCACTCATCGCGCGCACGGCGGCGGTGCTCTCCGGGCGGTTCGCCGCAATCGTCACCCTGGAGCAGCTGGGCGTGGAGGGCTGGAACGCGTCCGGTCCGGCGTCCTGAGCTCGGCGCTGTCGCATATGCCATGCTGAGACCCATGAGACCCGCCGGAGCACCGCACCGCATCGTCTTCATCGTTCCGGAGGGCTTCCACCTGCTCGATGTGACCGGACCGCTCCAGGCCTTCAGCGCGGCCGCCGAGATCCTCGCCGAGCCAAGCAGCGGCAGCGACAGCGGCGACGGTCCAGGGCCCGGTGAGGGTGCCTGGGCCGATGCGGAGGCCGAGGCCGGCTACGCCGTCGAGCTGTACGCGGACGTCCCGCTCGTCGAATCGGCGCAGGGTGTGCGCATGTGCGCTTCGCCCACGCTGCCGGTGCTCACAGCGGACGATCTCATCATGGTGCCGGGCTGGAGATGGCACGACCGCCGCACCGTGCCGCTCACCGAGCCCCAGCTGTCCGTCATCGCAGACCACCATGCCGCAGGCGGAGACGTGGCGAGCGTGTGCGCCGGCGCCTTCGCCCTGGCGAAGGCGGGCGTGCTGGGCTCCGTGCCCGTCACCACGCACCACGAGCTGGTCTACGAGCTCGCCCGCCTGGTGCCCGGCACCGTGGAGCGGGATGTGCTCTACACGTGCGCGGAGCGCGTCCACACCTCGGCGGGCATCTCGAGCGGGATCGACCTGGCACTGCACCTCATCGCGCATCACCACGGATCCGCCCTCGCAGCACGGGTCGCACGCGCCCTCGTGGTGCCCGCATGGCGGCCCGGCGGGGGTTCGCAGACACCCGTCACCC
This sequence comes from Brevibacterium album DSM 18261, assembly GCF_000426445.1. Taxonomy (GTDB): domain Bacteria; phylum Actinomycetota; class Actinomycetes; order Actinomycetales; family Brevibacteriaceae; genus Brevibacterium; species Brevibacterium album. The sequence continues at coordinate 334,645 of NZ_AUFJ01000010.1, forward strand.
TGCTCCACCGCAACCACATGCAGGACCTCGTGCACAGGGTGCAGGACGTGCTCGATGCGGCCGACGGGCCGCCCCTCCCCCTCGACCGACTGGCCGCGCGGTTCGGGGTGAGCGGCAGGACGCTGGCACGCGCCTTCCGGACGGCCACCGGCCTGACGCCGCACGCCTACGGCGCCGCAGTGCGGCGCGAGCGCGCGGAGCAGCTCGTGTCGCAGGGCTGGACCCGGGAGGCCGCGGCGAGGGAGGTGGGCTACGCCGACGCCCGCTCGCTGCGGAGGCGGTGAGACAGGTGCGCACGTCAGCGCAGCAGCGCCTCCAGCGTCGCCCAGGTGTCCTTGGACCGGAGGCGCTCGTAGTCGTCCTCCTCGATGAGGACCGGTGATTCCGCGGCACGGGCGTGCCAGAGCGCCCAGTTCACGCACAGCCGGAGGGTCGCGAGCGGCAGCAGCAGCGCCCGCTCCTCCGCCGTGAGCGGGACGTGCCGTTCATAGCCCTCGGCCACTGCCCTCAGCCGCGCGAGCGGGTCCTCCGTCCTGCGCATCGCGTACGCCGCGGCGATGGCCGGATCGCACACGCGCGGCACCCGGTGCGCATCGCCGAAGTCGATGACGCCGCTGAGCTTGCCGGAGGCATCCACCAGCAGATTCCCGTCGTGGAGGTCCTGGTGCACCACGGTCCAGGGCACCCCGTCCAGTCGCGGCGCATGCACCCGCTCGAACTCCTCGACGAAGCGCCGCACGCGTTCCGCACGCTCCCGCAGCTCGGCGGCTCCGGTCCGCCTGCCGGCCGCATCCAGCCGGGCGAGCCCTGCGCGCACCACCTCCGGCCCGCGGTGCAGGAGCCAGTCGTGCGCGGGCAGGTCCGCGGGCGCGCTCAGCCGTGAGAACGCCTCCGTCAGCAGCGCCGAGGCCTCACCCACCTTGCGGAACGTCGACAGGCCCGGATCGGGCACCTCAGCCAGCCGCGTCCCCGCCACCCAGCCCACCACTCGCACGGCGAGCGCGCCGCCTGCCCCGGCGGGAACGGAGATCCGCGTCCGCCCGTCCCGTGTGCGCCGCAGCGACGGCACCGCGAAGGGAAGGGACGCCTCGGCGGCGGTCTGCAGCAGGGACTCCTGCCAGTCGAGGGAGACGGCCGGGACCCAAGCGTCGCTCACCTTCGCCACCCAGTCCTGTCCGGCCTGATCCGTGAACCTGTAGTTCCTGTCGTGCTCCCCGTCGTAGGTGCGGGGATCGCACGGTTCGCAGCCGTACTCCTGCGCCACCGCTGCGAGGACGCGGTCACGCTCGGGGCTGCCCCGCGATTCCGGACCGGGACTCATCGCGGTGCCTCGGCGAGCGCGTCCCGCATCGTCGCCGTGAGCACATCGATCTCCGCATCCGCGATGACGAGCGGCGGCCTGATCTTCAGCACCGCGCCCGCCGGCCCCGTGGAGCTCACGAGGACGCCGCGGCGGTAGAGGTCCTCGACGAGCCGGCCCGCATGCGCTCCTGCGGCATCCGCGTCGCCGCCGTGGGCGGGCCGCAGGTCGAGCCCGAGCATGAGCCCGCTGCGGCGCACGTCGGGGTGGACTCCCGCCTCCGCACAGACCTCCCACAGACCGTGGCCGAGGCGCGCGCCCGCCTCCTCGACCCGCTCGGCCCAGCCCGGCCGGGAGAGCGCCCGCAGCACAGCCTGTGCCGCCGCGACGGGGACGGGGGTGCCGGCGAAGGTGTTGAAGTAGCGCCGGCGCGCGCCGAAGTCGTCGAAGACCACGCGTGGGCCCGCGACTGCGGAGATCGGAAGGCCGTTGCCCATCGGCTTGCCCAGCGTGATGAGGTCGGGGGCCACGCCCAGATGCTCGTAGCCCCACCAGGAGCCCGTGCGGCGGAAGCCGGACTGCACCTCGTCGGCGATATAGAGGCCGCCGGCCGCGTGCACCGCATCGACCGCCGCCGTGAGGCGGACGCCCTCGCCTGCGAGGATGCCGTCGCTCGTGAAGGTCGAGTCGACGAGGAGTGCCGCGACGCCGTGGCCGCGTGCCGTGAGCGCGCGGCAGGCTTCGGCCACCCGCCTGCCCAGCTCGGCGTCGAAGTCCGTGCGGTGGGGCTCCGGGACGTCGACGAGCGCGACGCGATCGGGCACCGCTCCCGAGAGCGAGGGCGAGACCTCCGCGACAGCCGCGGTGGTGCCGTGGTAGGCGTTCCGGGTGACGACGACGCCCTCGCTCATGGAGGTGAAGCGGGCGAGCTGTAGGGCGAGATCGACCGCCTCGGAGCCGGAGCAGGCGAAGACGAGCGCTTCGATGTGCTGCGGCAGCAGGGCCAGCAGCTCCTCGGTGTACTCGGCGATGAGCGGGTCGAGGTAGCGCGTATGGGTGTTGGCGCGCAGCAGCTGCGCGTGCACGGCCTCCGCGACCTCGGGGTTCGAATGGCCGAGGACGGGCACGTTGTTGTACGCGTCGAGGTACCGGCGCCCGTCCGCGCCGATGATCGTGCAGCCCTCGGCCCGGTCGATCTCGAGCGGCTCCGAGTAGAAGGTGCGGTACGTGCCTGCCCTGCGCTGCGGTGTCATGGCCCGAGGCTAGCTCGTGTGGTGCACCTCCTGCAGGCCGTGGACGGGCGTGTCGATGCCCTCCATCCGGGCCTTGAGCTGCAGCGCCAGATAGCGGGAGTAGTGGCGGGACTGGTGCAGGTTCCCGCCGTGGATCCACAGCCTCTCCACCTGGGTGGGCTTCCACATGTTCCGCAGCTCGCCCTCCCAGGGACCGGGATCCTTCGCGGTGTCCGAACCGAAGCCCCAGACCTTTCCGAGCCGATCCGCGACCTCCGGGGAGACGAGGTCGGTGAGCCACTGGTTCATGGATCCGTAGCCGGTGGCGTAGACGATGAGGTCGGCGGGCAGGCGCGTCTCCTCGCCGTCCGGGCCCTCGACCACGACAGCCTCCGGTTCGATCCGCGTGACCTGACCGCGGGCCAGCCCGATGCGCCCGTCGATGACGAGCTGGCTCGCGCCCACGTCGATGTAGTAGCCCGAGCCGCGGCGCAGGTACTTGAGGAAGAGACCGGAGCCGTCCTCGCCCATGTCGAGCTCGAAGCCGGCGTCCGCGAGGGCCTGGTAGAACTCGCGGTCCTGCTCCGCCATCTCCTGATAGACCGGGATCTGCATTTCCGGCAGCAGCCGGTAGGGCCACGAGGCGAAGAGCATGTCCGCCTTCTCCGTCGTCACGCCGTTCGCCAGCGCCTCCTCGGAGTACAGAGGTCCCAGTGCCAGCGACATGAGCGATTCGCTGCGGGAGATGTGGGTGGAGGAGCGCTGGACCATCGTCACCTCAGCGCCCTGTTCCCACAGGGCCGCGCAGATGTCGTGGGCCGAGTTGTTCGAGCCGATCACCACCGCCCGCCTGCCCTCGAACTCGCCCTCGCCCGAGAACTCCGAGGAATGCGCCTGCTCACCGGCGAAGGTCTCCGCACCCTCGAACTCGGGGATGTGCGGATAGCCGGAGACGCCCAGGGCGAAGATCAGCTGGGCGGGGCGCAGCTCGACCTCCTCACCGCGACGGTCCACCCGCACCCTCCAGGTGCCCGCGGCCTCGTCGAACTCCGCGCCCAGGCACTCCGTGCCCGACCAGTAGTCGAGCTCCATGAGAGCGGTGTAGTGCTCCAGCCAGTCGCCGATCTTGTCCTTGGCCGCGAACACCGGCCAGTCGTCCGGGAAGGGAAGGTAGGGCAGGTGGTCATACCAGACCGGGTCGTGCAGATGGAGGGACTTGTAGCGGTTGCGCCAGGAGTCGCCGGGACGTTCGTTGCGCTCGACGACGAGTGTGGGCACGCCCAGCCGCTTCAGCCTGGCGGCGAGGCCGATCCCGCCCTGGCCGCCGCCCACGATCACGGCATAGGGCTGCTTCTCGCGGCCGAACCGCTCCCGATGCTCCTGCTTCCGCTCCAGCCAGGTTCTCCGCCCGCGGGTGATGACGTGGTCCACGCCCTTCTCCCGCGCGCTCCCCCGCTTCTCCTCGAAGCCCTTGAGCTCCTGCATCGTGGTGAGCAGCGTCCAGGCACGGCCGCCGCGCAGCCGCAGATGGCCCCATCCGCGGGAGACGGCGGTCTCGAAGGTGATCCACGCCTCCGTCACTCCCTCGGACTCGCTCGCAGGCTCGTCCAGGGACCAGCCGGAGGGCTCGATCAGCGGGAGCTGGGAGGCCAGCATGTCCCGGATCTGCTCGCGTCCCTCGAGCGTGCGGATGTTCCAGGTGAAGGAGACGAAGTCACGCCAGAAGCCCTCCTCCTCGAAGAGCGCGGCCGCCGCCTCCGCATCGCCCGCCCGCAGCGCCGTGTCGAAGGCGCTCAGCCAGGCCTCCACCGCCGCGTCGGGTTGGTTCGCGCCCGCCGCGGCCTCGGTCGTCACACCAGCATCGCTCTCGGCCATGTCCACTCCTTCGTGTCCCTGTCCACTCCTTCGTGTCCCTGTCCTGTACTCTCCACCCATGAGGTAGATCACAGCACCGTTGCGAACAGTCTCGTGCCCCGGGGGTGGCAATGCCGTTGCATCCTTCGCTGCGCTTCGCCGATCCTGCGACCTATGCCAGGCGCACAGTCGAAGCCCACGCCGCGGCTCTGGCCGGCGGCAGTCCCGCAGATGTCGACTCCCGTGTGCTCGCGGCCTGGCGGCGCAGCGATGCCGCCGGCGTCTCACCCGACCAGGAACAGCCCGCCCAGGTGCTCACGCGCGGCGAGCTCGCACAGGCACGGGAGACCACTCCCCTGCAGGATGTGGCCGGTGACGTGCTCTCGTCGCTGGCCGACACCTCGGCGGCGGGTCGTCACCTCGTGGTCCTCACCGATGCCCGGGGCGTCCTGCTGTGGCGCTCCGGCAGCGGCTGGGCCATGCGGGGTGCCGACTCCATCGCCTTCGCCGAGGGGGCGGACTGGTCCGAGACCGGCATCGGGACCAATGGGATCAGCAGAGCGCTGGAGACCGGCGCCCTCTCCCATGTCACTGCGGGTGAGCACTTCGTCCGCGCGCACCACACCTGGACCTGCAGCGCCGCACCCATCCGCGACCCGCGTGGAGGCATCGCCGGAGTCCTCGACATCTCGCTGCCGGTGAGGTTCGCGACCGCGGAGTGCGCGTCCCTGGTGCGGTGCGGCGTCCGTCTGGCCGAGGCGCTTCTCGCGGCGAGGCTGCCGCCCGCAGACCGCGACGGGAGTCCCGCGCGAGGCCCAAGCGCAGGGACCGGCCCCGTCACCGAGATCCGGCTGCTGGGCTGGCGGCCCGAGGTGGTCCGTGCCGACGGCTCGCGCACACCGCTCACGGCGCGGCGCGCGGAACTGCTGGCGCTGCTCGCCTCCCGCGCGGGGTGGACTGCCAGGGCACTGGCCGAGGCCCTCTACGGCGACGGCGATGCCGCGACGACGGTGCGGGGCGAGGTCCGGCGCCTGCGCCGGCAGACGGGACTCACGATCCGCTCGCAGCCCTATGCGCTGGCCGAGGCGGAACGCGCCCGGGTGGACTTCCTCACCGGCGGGGACGCGCTCGAGCTGCTGCCGGACTCGGACGTCCCGGCGATCGTGGACCTGCGCTACGGAGTGTGAGCGTTCCGCTCCGCGAGCGCCCGGCCGCGTGCGCAGAGCCCGCGGCGGAGTTCGAGGGGGCTGAGCACCTCGACTCCGGGCACCCCGAGCAGCTGGGCGAGCGCGATGTCGGGCCTCTCCATGCGCATGCGCAGCTGCAGATGTGCGTCTGTACGCTCCGCCGCCGCAAGTGCTCGCCGTGCCTCCTCCCCCGGCACGCAGGCGAGCAGAGCCGCCGCCGAGCCCTCCGGGATCCGCATCTCCACGTCCGTGACGAGCACCGATGCCTCGAACTCGGCGGCGCTTCTCCTCCAGTGCTCGGCGAGGGAGAAGCCGGGCGGCCGGACGACACGCTCTGCGCGCACGGTGACAGCGGAGATCCGCGAGACCCGGTAGGTGCGCACACTGCCTCCGGCGGCAGCCACGAGATACCAGGTGCCGGTCTTGAGCACAAGGCCCAGCGGATCCAGCAGGCGGCTCACCTCCTCGGCGGGCTCCTCGCCCGGCCGCGCGTAGCGGACTGAGACGCGACGGCCGGCGCGGACCGCCTCCGCGGTCTCCGCGAGTGCCTCCGGCCGCTCCTGATCGGAGAACCACTCCTCGCTGTCGAGCAGGAACCGCTCATGCACCGCCGCGGCATCGCCGAGGCCGCCGGAAGCCGCGCCGCTTCCCGGCACACTCGCCGCCAGCATCTTCAGGCGCGCGGTCGCGAACTCGGAGCGGAGCCCGAGGCCGCGCGCCCCGGCCTCGCCCAGCATGAGGGCCTGCACCTCCGGTCCCGTCATCCCGAAGACGGGCGAGCGCCACCCCCCGACCACCCCCACTCCCCCGCCCGGGCCGGTCCGCGTCCATATAGGCACGCCCAGTTCGCGCAGCGCCTCCAGATCGCGCTGCACCGTCCGTGCGGAGACCTCGAAGCGCCGCGCGAGCGCATCCACGCTCGTCGCCGGCAGACGGGTGAGCTCCAGCATCATCCCCAGGAGCCTCGATGCGGTCATGGTCCTCACACTATTCCCCATTCCCGCCATAGGGTGTCGGGAACAGGTGTGAGTGTGAGAGGCGCACACGAGACCTGAGGAGAAAGGAACACCCTGATGCCGGAGAGCACATCGAAGGGAACCGGAACGCCCGGAGCGCCCGGAACCGCGGAATCGCGGGCCGCAGCAGCCGAGGACGCGGAGAGCCTGCGTGGCAGGATCGCCCTCGTCACCGGCGCTACGCGCGGGGCGGGACGGGCGATCGCACGCGAACTGGCCGCCGCAGGAGCAGAGGTCTACTGCACGGGCAGGTCGACGACGGGTGCGCCCTCCGACTACGGACGCACCGAGACGGTCGCGGAGACCGCGGAGCTCATCCGCGCGGCCGGTGGGACGGCGCACGCGGTCACCGTCGATCACCGTGACCGCGCTGAGGTGCGAGGACTGATCGAACGCATCGACGCAGCGCACGGCCGACTCGACATCCTCGTCAACGACATCGGCGGGGAGGCCTATGTCGAGTTCGACACGCCCCTGTGGGAGTACGACTGGGAGCGCGGCATGCGGCTGTTCGAGGCCGGACTCCTCACCCACCTCATCACGAGCCATGCCGCACTCGGACTGCTGACACGGAACCCGGGAGGGCTCGTCGTCGAGGTGACGGACGGCACCCGCGCCTACAACGCGGAGCACTTCCGCTCCACCGTCTTCCTCGACCTCACGAAGACCGCCGTGGATCGGCTCGCCTACGCGCAGGGGCACGAGCTCGCCGGCCGCGAGGGCACCGCGGTGTCCGTGACCCCGGGCTGGCTGCGCTCGGAGACGATGCTCGACGCCTTCGGCGTCACGGAGGACACCTGGCGGACCGCCGCCGAGGCGAACCTCGGCCGCGACGGCGCCCTTCCCCCGTATGAGTTCGTGATCTCCGAGACCCCCGCACTGCTGGCCAGGGGCATCCGGGCCCTGGCGGAGGACCCGGCCCGCCACCGGTGGAACACCCGTTCGGTGAGCTCGTTCGAACTGGGCACCCACTACCGCCTCACCGACGCCGACGGATCGCTGCCGGACGCGTGGAGCTTCATCGAAGCGCTGGAGACGACACCTGCCGCAGAGCTCGCGGTCGACGACTACCGCTGAGGCGCGGCTCAGCTGAAGGCGATGCGCACGAGACACGCGATCCTGGCAAGAGTCGCCTCGTCGATCTCGTCGAGAAACCACGCCGAGGGGCGCAGGGTGCTGCCGGACTCGCGCTCGACCGTGGCCTTCTCCGACAGTCCGAACGACATCACTCCGTCGTCGAGGCGGAAGAACACCAGCACCGGCGCACTGCGGCCCGTCGCATAGCCGGGCATGCCGTACCAGATCCGGGGCTTGAGCTTGGGGCCGGCGCCGAGGATCGCCTCGTGCAGGCGGCCGGCGATCGTCGCATAGGGCTCCGGCATCGCCGCGATCTTGTCGAGGACCGCCTGCAGATCCTTCGCGGCCTTGTCGTTCCTGGTGGCGGGCATAATGAACCGTCCTTCTCTCGCGCCGCATCCGCGGCATGGCGAACACAGCCGTCCCGGCGGGAGCGGCTGCGCAATCTCCACTGCGGACGTGTCCTGACCGGGGTCAGTCCTCTCCGCGAATGTGTCAGACGAGCACTTCGTCATCGACTGCGCGAGGGCACTGAGACGTGCCGACGGCCAAGATACCACGGAGGCCTCCGCGCTGGCCTCCTGCCGCCCGATGTGCTGGACTGGCCTGTCCGCACCACCGACACAGGAGAGACCATGGGGATCAGTCGACTGCCCGCGGCATGCGCTGCCGGAGCGGCAGCGCTCGTCCTCGCCGCATGCTCCGGCAGCGGCGAGGGCGAAGGCCCGTCCGAGGCCGCGCGCGCGGAGACCTCTGCGGCCGCAGAGGCGGACGGGGCGGAACAGGCCGGGGGCGGGACGCCCGGCGAACCGCTGCAGATCACCGCCCACGGCGAGGGGCCCATCGGCCTCACTGCGCCGGGCACCGCCGAGGAGGCCGGCAAGGCTGCGGAGTACACCGGAAAGCTCATCACCGGCCCCGGCGGCTGCCTCGCGGTCACGGAGGCTGCCGCCTCGGGAGAGAGCCGGGAGCAGCGTCCCGAGCTGGTGATCTTCCCCGAGGCCGCCGAGTTCACGCTGCGGGGCGAACGTCCCGGGGTCACCGCCGACGAGCTGGGAACCGTGCGCGTGGGCGAGCAGATCGCCTTCGAATCGCGCACTGTCCCCCGCTCCGAGGTCGCCGGCGTCCCCGAGCGCTGCGCGCACGGCGGCGCCGAGACGATGCGAGTGGTGCTCGGGTGAGCGCCGGGATCAGATGATCGGCCGGCCCTCGACCCGGGCCTCCTTCACATCCTTGGCGAAGCCCCGTGCGATGGTCACGAGGATGCCGGCCACGAGGATGGGCCAGACGAGGACGTAGGCGGTGAGAACGGCTGCGGACATGGTCAGTTCCTCTCGTCGTGTGCGGCAGGGGCGGTGTCCGTCGCGGGGCGCGCGGTGCTGCGGGACGCGGTCGTCGCATCGCCTGCGGGCTCCTCCGCGTTCCCCTCGGTGTCGAAGTCCCCCGTGACGGCCCGGATCCGGTCGAAGTCGAAGTCCATCCTCGACCACGCCGACAGCGCCCAGCAGACGAGGAAGGAGACCGCATAGGCGACCAGCGAGCCGGAGAGCACGGCGTAGTCCCGGAAGAGTCCGAAGCCGAACGGCAGCATCCCGGCCGTGGCGATGACGCCGACCCACACCGCCACGGTACGGCCGAAGAAGCCGAAGGCCATGATGCCGAGCACGACGCCCACACCGGCGATCGAGAGCGCCTCCACCACGACCGCCCAGGCGCCGGTGAGCGGGATGAGCTCGAAGCGGACCGGCAGGAAGACCGCGAGTGCGGCGAGCACGGAGGCGGTGAAGGCGAGGTTCGTGACCTTCTTCCAGTAGAACGAGGCGATGACGGGGAACACGAGGCAGCCCCACAGCGCACCCACGAACACGAGCAGGTCGAGGATGTTGAAGCGCGCGGTCGCGAAGTACAGGGCTGCGGCCGTCGCGGCGATCATCGTGATGCGGCCGATGAGGAGCATGGTGCGGGGGTTCGCCCTCCCGCGGCCCACCGACTGCCCGTAGACATCGGCCATGACGATCGAGCTGAGTGCTGCGAGGTCGGAGTCCGCCGTCGAGGACAGGGACCCGATGATCATGATGAAGGCGAGCGCAAGCAGCAGGAGCGGGAGGTATTCGGCTGCCATCTGGGGCAGCAGGTTGTTCACATCGCCGTCGAGAGGCTGCACGCCCAGGTACAGCGCCATGACGCCCACCATGCCCGCACCGATCACGGTGGCGCCGTAGCCCACCGTCGCGGTGACGAACGTGGGCTTGATGAGGTCCTCGCGCACGGCGAAGAGGCGCTGGGCGATGGTCTGATTGCCGATCGCATAGGCCAGCACCGCGGCGATGTACGGCGCGCCCTGGTTCATGAAGGCGTCGGAGGAGAAGAAGCTCTCCTGCTGCGGTGTGACGTTGCCGGCCGCGCGCCCTGCGGCGAACATATCGGGGCCGCCGGCGGCGAAGAAGATGACCGGGATGACGATCGCCGCTGCTCCGAGCATGGCCATGACCTGCACGAAGTCCGTGAGCACGGAGGCGCGGAAGCCGGACCAGAGCGTGTAGAGGAGCACACCGGCCGCCACGATCACGATGCCCGCACCGAAGCTCAGGGGCGAGAGCATCGAGATGATCGCCCCGCCGGCGATGAAGTTGGAGGTCAGCGAGATGACGGAGCCGAGGACGTTGGAGCCGGCGAGCATGAGCTGCGAGGAGCGGCCGTGACGGGCGTACATCACCTCGGCCAGCGTGTGCGCCTTGGGCGCCACGGCACGGATCCGCTTGCCGAAGGGGTAGATGAACAGGATCATCAGCGCGCCCCACAGACCGTAGTGGATGGGACCGGACACGCCGTAGGTGTATCCCGCGGTCACGGAGGCGTACATCGAGGACGCCCAGATCCAGGTGGCGGTCATCGAGGCCGCGGAGATCCCGAAGCCGATCCGATTGCCTGCCGTCATGTAGCCGTCGGCGTTCTCCCGGCGTCTGGAGATCGCGACGGACATCCACATGGTGCCGCCGTAGAAGAGGAGCAGGAGGAGCAGCACGCCGGGCGTGCCCAACTGTGTGAGAGTCGATTCCTCAGAGGCTGTCAGCACGGATTCTCCGATCTGCAGGGGACAGGACGTGTCCGCGCTCCCGAAGGTCCGGGCGGGCGCTGCCCGTATGATCGACCGTCCGTTCGGATGAGCGTCGCGACTATGCGATGATTCCACATAGTTCCATCCGTATCCACTTCATATTCTCTGAAGGTCCAGGTGACAGCCCCGCGTATCCGCGACTGGCGCCGGGATCAGCGCCCCGCCCGCGCCTCGGTCGCGGGCGGAGAAGCGGCTCACCCCCGCTGCTGATCCGCGGGGTAGGTGACGATGCCGTCCGGACCCACCCGCGCGCCGCGGCTGAGCTCGGCGGCGTCCACGCGCCCCGACCCCAGGATGTGCCGCACCTCGTCGCCGGCGGCCAGCAGGTGATCGGCGATGATCCGGCGGTGGCAGCGCCACCACACGGCCTCGGAGCACATCACCGCCGCGCGCGAGGCGCCGCCCCGGCCGCGCAGTTCGGCGAGCGCCTGGGCGAAGTCCTCCGAGAGGGCGTGATCGGCGTAGTTGTGGAAGCTGCGGTTCTCCCACCAGGCATTCACGTCGAAGGGCACGTCACGGCTCACCGGCCGCCGCCCTGCGAGACCCGCCGCACGCCGATATCCGATCCCTTCGGCATCGAGGGAGGCGGCGAGCCCGTCCCGGTCGAACTGCGGATGCCGTGCGGAGCCGGGGAGCTTCCGGACGTCGACGATCAGTTCGATGCGGGACTCGCGCAGCAGGCCGAGGAACTCCTCGAGCGACCGGCTCGAGTGCCCCACGGTGAAGAGGGTCTCAGTCATCGAGCAGCCGCAGGGCGCTCCCCCTGTGAGCGGCGATGTGATCCGTCCTGTCGCTCTTGATCTCGTACTGCGGATCGTCAGACGACGCCCTTCGAGTGTGGCCCTTGTAGTCGAAGTCCTCCGTGTACACCTTCGTCACGGTTCCGGAGACATGACCGGCCTCCGAGTTCCAGGCGACATGGTCACCCACGCTGAAACGCTCGGTCATCTCCGCCCCTCCTGCGATCGCTGCGATCTCCCGCTGGCCGCCGGCACGCCCGGCCCCTGTGGACTCTTCCACGATAGACCCTGTTCAGCACGTCTCGGAAGATGCCGGGCCGATGGTTGACTCTACGGTGTAGACTACGATGTTGAGAACCAGAGGAGAGCAAGTGACCAGCAGAAGCACAGATGCGCGGCGACGACAGCCCCTCTCCCGCGAGCGGGTCGTCGAGGCCGCCCTCGCGATCATCGACGCGGACGGCGTCGAGGCACTCACGATGCGGAGGCTCGGCAAGGAGCTCCGGGTCGATCCGATGATGGTGTACCGCCATTTCCCGAGCAAGGTCTCGGTGCTCGACGGGGTGATGTCGAGGATCTGGGCGTCCGTGGAGCTCGGTGAGCTCGGCGACGAGAGCTGGCAGGAGGCTCTCGCCGCGACGATGCACGGTCTCCGCCGCGCTCTGCTCCGCCACCCGCGTGCCGTGTCGATTCTGGGCACCCGCCCCGCAGCCGGCCCCGAGCTCTTCGCGCTCCTGGAGCAGATCCTTGCGCGCCTCGCCGGTCTGGGCATGCCCGTCGACGGCGGCTCGGCCGAACTGCTGAATGCCGTGGTCAACTACACCGTGGGCCACGTTCTCGCCGAGGGCGGTGACCCCGTGGGCGGAGAGACCGGCAGGGACGGGTTCGAGCTGAGCGATCTGTCCGCACTCCCGACCCTCGCGAAGGTCTTCGGCAGCGGTTGGAGGTACAGCCCGGAGCGGCAGTTCGATCGAGCGCTGCGGGGCATGATCCGGGGCTGGCGCGCCGGCCCTGAGTCTGCGGAGCCGGAACGACAATGACCGAGGGCACAGCAGCAGTGCGCGGGGCGAGCGGAACCACGGTGCCGATCCGCACCGCCGTTCGCGGCGGCGCGGTGTTCGCCGCGGCGTGGAGCGCGCAGCTGCTGGCCAGGATCGGCAACGGGCTGACCCCGTTCGCCCTCACAATCCACTTCTACCGTGAGACCGGACTGAGCTCCGCGGTCGCCCTCATCACGCTCGCGGGGTTCCTGCCCGCGGTTCTGCTCACGCCGTACGCCGGGCTCCTCGCGGATCGCATGAACCGCCTCGTGCTGATGGCACTCGCGAACCTCGGAACCGCCCTCGGCCTCGGCCTCCTCACCGCGGTGCTCATGCACCGCCCCGACAGCCTCTGGCTGATCGGCACCTGCCTCGTGACGGGCTCGGCCTCGAGCGCGCTGCTCGATCCCGCCTATCGGGCGATCGTGACGGATCTCCTGCCGCCCGCGCACTACGGCCGGGCAGCGGGGTTCGTGCAGTTCGCATCGGCCTCGCAGTTCCTCGTCTCCCCGGCGCTCGCCGCTGCCCTGCTCGCTCGCGCGGACATCATCGCGGTCGTCTGCGTGGACCTCCTGCTGTCGCTCACCGCGACGCTCATCATGATGGGTGCAGTGCGGGCAGCCCGCCGCACGGATGCCGCCGATCGGCTTCCTTCTCGCGCTGCCACCTCGGTCGCCGCACGGCCGCCCGGCCTCTGGCGCGAGCTCACGGAGGGCATCACGCTGCTGCGCACGGAGCGCGGCCTCCGCGCGCTCCTGTGGACGGCGACGTGCGGGACGTTCTGCCTGGGCATCCTGCAGACGCTTCTCACTCCTCTCGTGCTGGACCTCGCAGGCGACGGAGTGCTCGGCGCGGTGCGTTCGATCGCGGCGGTCGGGATGGTCGCAGCGAGCCTCGCCATCGGTGTGCTCGGTGCGGGCAGAAGGCCTCTCGCCCTGATGCGCTGGTCGTTCGCGCTCGCCGGGGTCGCAGTGATCGGGATCGGCCTCCTGCCGAGCGTCACGGCGATCGGTGTCTGCGCCTTCGCCTTCTTCGTCACCCTCGCCCCGCTCAACACCGTCGTCGAAGTGCTGGCGCGGGCGACCGTTCCGGTCCGGGCCCAGGGCCGGATCTGGGGTCTCATGGGCTTCGTGTCGCAGTTCGGCTACGTCCTGGCCTACGGCGTCTCGGGTGTTCTGGCCGATCAGGTGTTCGCTCCGCTCCTCCTGCCCGACGGTCCGCTCGCAGAGAGCCTCGGACCGTTCGTCGGAGTGGGGCCGTCGCGCGGTGTCGGCCTGCTCATCGGGATCGTCGGCCTGCTGCTCCTCATCATCGCGGCGCTTCTCGGCCGGGCCGCGAGCCTGCGCGACCTCGCGACGACGCTCGACCGGGCGGTCCGGGAGGGCAGTGTCGCATCCGCGAAGTCCGGAGGCGGCCCGTGAGCACCGCCGGACTCGTCCGCAGATATGCGTGGAACGATCTGCAGCGGAATCGCGGCACGATGCTCGCCCTCGTGCTCCTGTTCGTGTTGAGCGCGCTCCTCATGGCAAGCGGAGCTGTGGTGCTCGAGCGCCTGAGCGGAGCTGTCGACCGCATGTTCGAGCTCTCGAAGCCGCCGCACTTCCTGCAGATGCATCGCGGTGAGATCGACAGGGCCGCACTCGGCGACTTCGCTCAGCGACACGACCAGATCGAGGACTGGCTCGTCCAGGAGATGCTCGGCTTCCCGTCCGCCGTGATCTCCTGGGAGCACGCGGACGGCTCCGAGCGCGGCGACCTCTCGGCGAGCATGATCGACCATCTCTTCGTCGCGCAGAACGACGGCTTCGACCTGCTGCTGGACGAGCACGACACAGCCGTCGACCCGGCACCGGGCACGGTCTTCGTCCCGGTCGCCCTCGCACGGGAGAACGGCCTCGGGCCGGGGGACGAACTCGCGGTCGAGACGGCATCGGGGACCCGGAGCCTCGAGATCGCGGGCACCGTGCGGGACGCCCAGATGGCGTCGTCCATGTCGTCGTCGACGCGGCTCCTCCTCGCGCAGGAGGACCTGGACCGCCTGCGCGCCGCCGGCGGCGGCGCCTCGGAGTCCCTCATCGAGTACCGCCTCGAGGAGGGTGCGGACACCGGCTCCTTCCAGCGGGACTACGAAGCGGACACACGGCTGCCGCATGACGGGCAGGCCGTGACCGGGGCCATGATCCGGCTCATCACGGTGTTCAGCGACGGCCTCATCGCCATCGCGCTCATGTTCGCGAGCATCCTGCTGATCGGCATCGCGATGCTCAGCATCCGCTTCGTGATCCGCAGCACGATCGACGACGATGTGCGCGAGATCGGAGCGCTGAGGGCGATCGGGATACCGCATCGCACCATCGAGTCCCTGCTCCTCGCCCGGTATGGGGCGATGGCGGCGCTCGGATGCGCCATCGGCGGGGTCCTCTCCGCCTTCGCCGCTCAGCCCCTCACGCAGGGCATCCGGACGAACTTCGCGAGCCCGCCGTCCACCTGGCTCACGTTCGCCGCGCCCGGTGCGGCGGTCCTCCTCGTGCTGGCGACGGTGCTGATCGTCTCCGGTGCATCGCTGCGCCGGATCAGGAGGCTCAGCGTCGTCGACGCCCTCGTGCACGGCCGCGCGGACGTGCCCCGGCGGCGAAGACGCGCGGCACGGGGCAGGGCGCACGCCTCCTCGCGCCTGGCCGGCGCCACGGGCCGGCTCCTCACGCTGCGCCTCGCGCTCGCCGACCTCCTCGCGCAGCGACGGCGGTGGCTCCTCCTCCCCACAGTGATGTGCCTCGGCACGCTCCTCGTCACGCTCCCGGCAGCGCTCCTCGCAACCTTCGATAATCCCCGCTTCACGAGCTATCTGGGTGCGCCGCAGAGCGACCTCCGCAGCGATGTGCAGTTCGCCGCGGAGGACTCCGCGGCAGCCACGGAGGCCGCTGCTTCGCTGCTCGCGAGCCTGGCCGCGGACCCGCGGATCGACGCGGTGCGCCCCTATGCGACGCTCCGCGAGGAGGCCGCCGGACCCGAGGGCTGGGACACCGTGGGGATCGAGGTCGGCGATCACACGCAGACGGATCTGAAGTTCCGGTCAGGAGGCGCGCCCGCAGAGGACGAGGTCGCACTGTCCGTGCTGAACGCCGACCGCCTCGGGGTCGCGGTGGGCGACGACCTCGACCTCCGGGGGATCGGCGCGGCGGGCGGGGACGCCGTGGTGACCCACCGCGTGAGCGGCATCTATCAGGACATCACCTCTGGCGGCTATACGGCGAAGGCACAGGGCGCGGTTCCCGCAGAATCGCACCGCTGGACCCTCTACGCACAGCTCTCGCCCGGAGCGGACCCCACCGTCGTCGCCTCGGAGCTGAACACGGAGTTCCCCAGTGCGAAGACGCTCGCAATGCAGGAGTACACGGCGCAGACCCTCGGGTACGCGACGCACGCCCTGCGCACGTCCGCACTCATCTCGACCGTCTTCGCACTCCTGGCGATCGGACTCATCTCGGTGCTGTTCCTCCGGCTCGCGTTCGGTCGCGACAGAACCGACCTCGGGGTGCTCACGGCCCTCGGGTTCTCGGCGGGCGAGCTCGCGAGCCTCATCTGGATGAAGACGCTGATCGTCTCGGCGCTCGGCATCCTCGCCGGCGGGGCGCTCGCCTCCACCGTCGGCAGCACCCTCGTGTCTGCTGCCCTGGCACTGTCCGGAACAGGGATCAGCCGCCTCACGCTGCTGCCGAACCCCTGGATCTCCTGCCTGGCGCTGCCGCTGCTGCTGCTCGCCGCGAGCGCGCTCGGCCCCCTCGCATACGACCGCCGGCTCCGCGCCGCAGACCGCAGCAGCTGGCTCCGATGACGAGAGGAACGACGATGACCGGCACCGCACCCACGGCACTACCCCTCCTGCGTGTGCGAGGACTCGAGAAGAAGTTCGCGACCACCGATCCTCCGACCCGCGTGCTCGAGGGCATCGACCTCGATGTACGCCGCGGCGAGTTCCTCGCGATCATGGGGGCTTCCGGGTCCGGCAAGTCGACGCTGCTCTACAGCGTGAGCGGCATGGACCGGCCGACCGCCGGCACGGTCGAACTCGACGGCGATGAGCTGACGACGCTCGGCGATCGCACCCTGAGCGCCATCCGGCTCACCCGGATGGGCTTCGTGTTCCAGCAGGCGCGGTTCCTCGAGAATCTCAGCGTGCGGGACAACGTCCTGCTCCCGGCGCTCAGAGCCGGGAAGCTCGGCGCCCGGCAGGCTGAGGCGACCGTCGACGGCCTGCTCGAGCGGTTCGGGATCGCACACATCGCGCACCATGGGGTGACGGAGGCATCGGGCGGGCAGCTCCAGCGGGCTTCCCTCGCCAGAGCGCTCGCCACGGACCCTGCGATCGTCTTCGCCGACGAGCCGACCGGCGCACTCGACAGCGCGATGACGCGGGAGGTCCTCGACGCGCTCACCGACGTGCACGCGGACGGCACCACGATCCTGCTGGTGACGCACGATCCCGTGTGCGCCGCGCGCGCCGAGCGGCTCATCCGGCTGCGGGACGGGGTGATCGCCGCCGAGCGCGAACAGGGCCTGTGGGCGCCGGAGGACGAGGGGGCGCGGGAGCGCGGCGTCCTGGACTGGCTGGCGCACCATGACTTCCGACAGCAGCCGGGTTCCGGCAGAGGAGAGGTGTTCGACGGATAGTCGCTGGTACAGCATCCCGCTCACCGCAGAGTGAGATCATCGACATCGTCAGCAGCTTCGCCGACACCTGATGTCGGTGAGGCGAAGCGTGTGATCGCAGCTCCGGGCCTCGGCTCCGGGCACCGGAATCTCATGAGGTGCGGGCGTGCACGGAGAAGACGGCGTCCTCCCCGGCACCCCGTCGAAGCACCAGGTGATCGCCGGTGAGCGCGACCGGGAAGCCGAGCAGCCGCTCGCCGAGTTCGGCACCGGAACGGTCGACGATCGCGGTGGTGCCCTCGCTGCGGTCATATGTGAGGATGCGCCCGCCCGCGGACAGCTGCGGTTCGGCTCGAAGCGGCACCTCGGCCCCCGACAGCAGCGGTCCGTCCAGCTCGCCTGGCATGAGCGTCCTCAGCCGGTCACGATCCCCCTCGGTGCGATAGACCAGCATGCCGGTCTCGGTGTCGAGGACGGGTGTGCCGAGTGCGTCCGAGAGCCGGTGGGCCGACGTTCCGTCCGTGAGGTCGATGAGCTGGTGCTCCGTGTCGTCCTGCAGGAGCAGCCGGTCATCGCTGATGCCGACGACGGTCCCGGAGGGCCCTTCGCCGCTCCAGCGCTCCTCCCCGCCGTCCAGCTCGAGGGCGGTCAGAGAGCGCCTCGCCGCTGAGGTGCCGGTGAAGGCGACGGCGATGGTCCCGGTCGTCGTCACGGCTCGGGCGCCTTCGGCAGACCACGCTTCTGTGCCGTCCGCGGGACGGAGCGCGAGGGTGCGGAAATCTGCAGGATCGCCGGCGGACTCCTGCAGCAGCGGAGCGCTGGGGCCAGTGACCACAGTGAGCACCTCATCCGTGCCGCCGATGATCCGCAGCGCCCGGTCCGGATCCGACTGCCCCGGCCCTGCGGCCTCATCGGCGGAGGCGACGACGGGAGACCTCCACTGCACCGCGCCGGTGCGGAGGTCGAGCCCCGCGACGCCGCGTTCGGGAGACTGCCGCCGCTGTGGTGGGCACGGCTCGGTGACGCAGTGCGGAGAGTAGTACGGCATCGCGATGACCTCATGGCGTTCGGATACCGCGAGGCCGCTGTCAGGCATGGCGCTGACATCGTCCTCCAGCAGATCGAGGGCATGCATCGACCACTGAATCTCACCTGTGGCGGCATCGACCACGCTGAATCCCCAGCCGTCCTCGATCTGCTCGCTGCCGTCCACCAGTGCGAGGTCGCCGTGGAACGACATCCCGGTGATCATCGTCTGCGCCGTGCCGTTGTCCCAGGTCCACAGTGGTTCAGTGCCGATGGCTATCGGTTCGAACTCGCTCAGCTCGAGGGTGCCTCCCGGTGAGGGGACATCGGCAGGGGCGCTGTCCGAGGTGCCACCGCACCCGGTGAGCACTGCCACCGCAGCGGTGCTGAAGCTTGCGAGTGCCGAGCTCGCGCGCCTCACTGCGCCTCAGTACGCTGATAGGCGGTCACGACCCTGCCTTCGCGCAGGATGAGCAGGTCGCCGATGAGTGCGACCGGGTGACCCGGCAGCCGATCGCTGAGCGCGGCACCCGTGCGGTCGACGACGATGGTCACATCATCGTCGGAGTGATGGGCGAAGATGTGGCCGCCGGCCGCCAGCCGGGGACGGAAGTCCGCCGGGAGGGGTTCGCCGGAGGCGGTCGGCTCCGCTTCGCCGGGCGCGAGGCTGGTGAACAGCGTCGGCTCCTCGGGCTCGCGGAACACCACCAGGCCGGTCTCAGCATCGACGAGCACGCCGCGGACTCCCTCGATCTCAGTCAGTTCGGAGCCCCCGGCAGGATCGATGAGCCGCAGAGACCTCCTGGTCTCGAGTGCCAGCAGATCCTTTGAGGAGTGCACGACCGTGTCTCCGAAAGGTGCCGACGTCGTCATGATCTCCTTCCCCGTGTCGAGGTCCAACAGGGTCAGCTCGTCAGAGCCGGTCCAGGCCGCGACCAGTTCATCGGCGACATGTTCGGGCCAGGCGCCTTCGAACGCCCATCGCTCTGCTCCGTCGGCGGTGTCGAGCACGGTGATGCGGGTCTCGTCGAGAACCGGGATCGGGTCACCGTACATCGCCGCGTCCGGGCCGGTCGCCACGACCGGA
Source organism: Brevibacterium album DSM 18261 (assembly GCF_000426445.1). GTDB lineage: Bacteria > Actinomycetota > Actinomycetes > Actinomycetales > Brevibacteriaceae > Brevibacterium > Brevibacterium album. The sequence continues at coordinate 353,972 of NZ_AUFJ01000010.1, forward strand.
ACACTGGTGCGCCCGCCTGCGACCTGCCGGTTCGACTCGTCGATCGGCGAGACCCACCGCACTTCGCCGGTGCGCGCTTCGAGGCCGAGCACCCCTTCCTGGTCGGAACCCGGCGCACACGCATCGTTGAGACAACCCCGGGCGTAGTACGGGATCACCACAACGGGTGCGTCATCAGAACCTGCCAGCGCAGCACCGAGGTAGCCTTCGAACTCGACCTCGATGTCGAAGCCTTTGACGGGGCCGAGCGACTCCAGCTCCCACAGGAACGCACCGGACTCCGCATCGGCCACCGCGACGCCTGGGCCCCTGTCACTGCTGGATCTGCCGGTCGCCATCACCAATCGCCCAGCCACACTCTGCTCGTCAAGCCGCACGGGCAATTGACTGCCGTCGTCGATCCACCGCCAGACGGGCTCGGGATCGATCCGAAAGCGGTCCGAGGAACTGTCACTGGGCGCCGTCTCGGTCGAGGCGGCGCCCAGTGACTCCTCCGCGGGAGGTGCCGCAGCGCATGCGGCGAGCAGAGCCGCGACGACGAAGGGAGCAGCACGGAGCAGCATCGCCCGCCCCTCTCGCGGATGGCGGCGGAACCCTCCGAGCAAAGTCCCATGTGCGGATACGCGTGCCATGATTCACCGATCGGCAGTGTCGATGCTGTTGGCGATCGATACGAGGTCTTCGATCGCAGGCGAGTCCGGGTGGCCGAGCTCGGCGACGACCACCAGCATGCTGACCGCTGTGCCGCCGTTCGCAGCGCCTCCCTTGACAGCGAGCATGGCGCTGGAATTGTCGCAGGGGTCGTCCGAGGGCGCGAGCGCAGCCGTTCCGGTGATGGAGGCCCACTCGCCGGAGGCCTTCAGCTCTCCCGTCGCGAGCTCCGGATCGCGCCCCTCGAACAGCCCTTCGACCGAGCGCCTCAGCTCATCGGCGACGGCCTGCGCGGGGTCGTTCGTGCTCTCGTCGAGAGTGAGGACCGCCAGGGCGAGCGCACGGTCGGGGTCGGCCTCGCAATAGCCCTGCCGGTACACCGGAAACGGCTTCGGCTCGGGATCGTCATCGTTCGGGTCGTGAGTGATCTCCCACGCAGCAGGCACCTCGTAGCGCACGTTGCCCCACGCCACCTCCTGCGGCTCGCCTTCGACCGCGCTGGCCGAAGCCCCCGGCGGCGAAGTGGACGGGGCGCTCCGCTCGGGATCGCGCGTCATGGCTGGAGACGCCTCATCGTTCGTCGGTTCGGCACCCGCGCACCCCATCAACCCCAGGATCACGACGGCCGGGAGCACCATTGCGCCCATCCGAGCGGATTTCGGATTCACCCACATGCTTCTACAGCGTAGACCGTGAAGGAGAAGCCTGCAAGCAGTTCAGAACACGCATCACACCGATGCAGGAGAAGACACTGAGCAGGACAGGCGAGGACTCGGCGCATTCCGCAGCAACCGCATTCCTCTCACGTGCCGCTCATCTCGACCCGCGGCCGGGATGACATCACCACTCATTTAGCTTAGGCTTCCCTTGCTCATAGCTCGGTCGCGAAACGAGGGTGGATGTCGAACAAACGCTGGGCGGGGCTCATGGCCGCCGCGGTCCTGTCTGTGGCCGCTTCGGGATGCGGGGCCTCGGAGCCGATGCCCGTCGAGAGCGCCGCCGCTCAGGGCGAGGGCTCCACGGAGTACCCGCTGACGCTGGAGAACTGCGGACGGGAGATCACGATCGAGGAGGCCCCGCAGCGGGCGGTCTCCCTGGACCAGAACTCGACGGAGATCCTGCTCTCGCTGGGGCTCGAGGACCGCATGGCCGGCACGGCGTCGTGGACCGATCCGGTGCTCGAGCCCCTCGCCGCCGCCAATGACGAGGTGCCGAGACTCGCGGACGACGCACCGACGTACGAGGTGCTGCTGGACAGCGATCCCGATTTCGTCACCGCATCGTTCGGACGGCACTTCAACGCGGAGGGCGGCGTCGCCCCGCGCGACAGGCTGGCCGAGACCGGCATCGAGTCCTATCTGTCGCCGACGGACTGCGAGGACGGCACGAGCATCAACGGCGGGGGCACGCGCACCCGTCAGCTGGCCCTCGATGCACTGCACCAGGAGATCCGCGATCTCGCGGCGATCTTCGACGTCCCCGAGCGCGGCGAGCAGCTCATCGCCGAACTGGAGGACCGCACCGAGGCCGCACAGGAGGGACTGGACCTCGAGGGGGCCTCGGCGGCGTTCTGGTTCGCCGACACCCGCACCCCCTATGTCGCCGGCGGTCTCGGCTCCGCCTCGCTGCTGGCGACGCTGAGCGGCATGGGCAATGCCTATGCCGACACGCCCGACGACTGGCCGGCGTCCGGCTGGGAGGCATTCGTGGAGAGGGAGCCGCAGATCATCGTGCTCGGCGACCTTCACCGGGACCGGTTCCCCGGTGATCGGCTCCAGGACAAGATCGACTTCCTCGAATCCGATCCGCTCACCCGCACGCTGCCCGCGGTGCGCGATGAGTGCTATATCGCTCTGCACGGCGCGGAGATGAACCCCTCCATCCGCTATGTGGACGGACTCGAGAAGATCCAGGCCTGGGCCTCGGGCCCCGATGCCGAGAGGTGCGCCGCGAGTGGCCACTGACACGGCCGCCCCGCCCCTCCCCGCACCGGCACAGCCGGCGGCGACCCCCAGGACCCGTACGCTGCCGCGAGCGCTCGCGGCCGCCCTCCTCCTCGCCGCCGGTGCCGCCGGGCTCCTGCTCTCCGTCGGCGTCGCCGTCACATTGGGACCGGCCGATGTGTCACTGGTGAATGTGCGCGATGTCATCACGAACCACCTCGGCCTCACCGACATCCCGGTGCGGGTCTCCGAGGACGCGATCGTATGGCAGGAGCGCCTGCCGCGGGCCCTCGTGGCCGCCGCGTGCGGAACGGGACTGGGGGTCAGCGGGGCGATCCTGCAGTCCCTGCTGCGCAATCCGCTGGCCGATCCCTTCGTGCTCGGCATCTCATCGGGAGCGTCGACCGGAGCGGTCCTCATCGGCGTCCTCGGCCTCGGCGGCACCGTCATCGGCCTGTCCGGAGGCGCGTTCCTCGGAGCCCTGCTCTCGTTCGCACTCGTGCTCCTGCTGGCCCGCCATGCCGGCGCGGGCACCGGGAGCATCGTGCTGGCAGGCGTCGCCTGCACTCAGCTGTTCAGCGCCCTGACGTCGCTGATCACCTTCGGGTTCGCGGATTCCGATGAGGCGCGCGGGGTGATGTTCTGGCTGCTGGGCTCACTGGAGGGGGTGCGCTGGGACGATGCCGCGCTCACCGGCGCCGTCGCCGCCGTCGGCGTCCTGGTCGCACTCGCGCACGTGCTGCCGCTGGACGCCTTCGCCTTCGGCGACGAGGTCGCCTCCTCCCTCGGCATTCACGTCACCCGCACCCGGATCACGCTGCTCGTGCTCACCGCGCTCGTCACCGCGACGCTGGTGAGCGTGGCCGGGGCGATCGGATTCGTGGGCCTCGTGCTGCCGCACGCCGCGCGCCTCGTCGTCGGCCACCGCCACGGCCGGGTCATACCGGCGACGGCGGTCCTGGGGGCGATCTTCATGGTCTGGGTCGATGCGTTCTCGCGCGTCGCCTTCTCCCCCTCGCCGCTGCCCGTCGGCGTGGGGACGGCGCTGGTCGGCGTGCCCGTGTTCGTCCTCCTCCTCATCCGGAAGAAGGCCCGATCATGACGCTGAGCGTGGACGGAGTGTCATGGCGGCGGGGTGGGGCCCTCGTCGTCGATGACGTCACGCTGCACCCCCGCCCGGGCGAGACGATCGGGCTGCTCGGGCCCAACGGCTCGGGGAAGTCGTCGCTGCTGCGGCTGCTCCAGGCGGCGTCGCGTCCCGATGCCGGGACAGTGACCCTCGACGGGCAGCCGATCGGCGCGCTCCCCCGCCGTGCCGTGGCGCGCAGGATCGCCGCGGTCACACAGCACGCCGACACGGACACCGATATCACCGTCCACGATGTCGTCCGCCTCGGGCGCACGCCGCACCGCAGCCTCTGGGGCTCGGCAACGGCGCATGACGAGGCTGCCGTTCGCGATGCGCTCGAGCGCGTGGGGCTCGCCGATGCGGCCGAGCGGACCTGGCGCTCCCTCTCCGGCGGCGAGCGCCAGCGCGCACACATCGCTCGCGCGCTCGCGCAGGAGCCCCGCGAGCTGCTCCTCGACGAGCCCACCAACCACCTGGACATCCGCCACCAGCTCGACCTGCTGCACCTGGTCTCGATGCTCGACACGACGAGCATCATCGCGCTCCACGACCTGAACCTGGCCGGAATGTTCTGCGACAGCATCGTCGTGCTCAGGCAGGGGCGCGCGGTGGCCGCAGGGACGCCGCGGGAGGTGCTCACCCGCGAGCTGATCCGCGACGTGTACGAAGTCGATGCAGAGGTGACGCCGACCGAGGAAGGAGGGGTCGCGGTCGCGTTCACGCGACGCTCATGGGAGCGGGCAGGCCGGCCGCAGCCGACGAGGTGATGGGGGCTGGGCCATCGACGCGGAGAAGGCTTTCGCGTGAGGCAGCGGAAACAGATCTGCCCCACCTGACGGCGGGGCAGATCTCATCATTCTCGAATTATGTGGAGGTAAGGGGATTCGAACCCCTGACCTTCTCCATGCCATGGAGACGCGCTACCAACTGCGCCATACCCCCGAAGGTGCCTACCGGGCCCGCCCGGCGACTCGCACAATCATAGACGACCGCACACCGAGGCACAAATCGCCCCGGGCCCACGCGCACCCAGGCACCCCTCCATCCCGTTTATCACACCTGTGATAATTTGAGTCCATGACTCATCTGGACGTGTCCTCCGTGTCCTATTCCCTCGCGGACGGCCGCCCCCCTGCTGCGCGAGGTCTCCCTGCGCGTGGGCGCGGGCGAGCGCGTTGCGCTCATCGGCGCGAACGGTGCGGGCAAGAGCACACTGCTGCGGATCGTCACGGGCGACCTCGCACCGGAGTCGGGCGCCGTCACCTGCGACGGCAGCCTCGGCGTCATGCGGCAGTTCCTCGCTGGCGGCACCGTGCAGGAGCTGCTGCTCTCGCTCGCACCCCCTGCGCTCCGCACGGCCTCGGCGAAGCTCTCCCGGGCGGAGGCCGCGATGGAGGAGTCCGGCACCACCGAATCCCAGATGGCGTTCGCCTCCGCCGTGGCGGCATGGGGCGACTCCGGCGGATACGAGGCCGAGGTGCTGTGGGACGCGTGCACCGTCGCGGCCCTCGGAATCCCGTTCGAGCGCTGCCGCGACCGCGCACTGACGACGCTGTCGGGCGGCGAGCGGAAGCGCCTCGCACTCGAAGCGCTGCTCCGCGGCCCCGATGACCTCCTCCTGCTCGACGAACCGGACAACTCCCTCGACGTCCCCGGCAAGCGCTGGCTGGAGGAGCAGCTGCGCACGACCGGGAAGGGCATGCTCCTGGTCAGCCACGACCGCGAGCTCCTCGCACGCGCCGCGACCTCGCTTGTGACCCTCGAGCTCGGGGCCGCGGGCAGCACCGCCTGGACGCATGCGGGCGGCTTCGCGGACTACCACCGGGCGCGGGAGCGGCGCTTCGAGCGGCTGGACGAGCTGCGCCGCCGCTGGGACGAGGAGCACGCCAAGCTGCGCTCCCTCATGCTCACGTACAAGCAGAAGGCCGCGTACAACTCTGACATGGCCTCGCGTTACCGGGCCGCACAGACCCGGCTCACCCGGTTCCAGGAGGCCGGACCTCCCGAGGAGCAGCCGCGCGAGCAGCGTCTCGACATGCGCCTGGGCGGGGGACGTACGGGCAAGCGGGTGCTCGAGTGCCGGGGCCTCGCGCTTACAGGCCTGACCGCCCCGTTCGACGCCGAGGCCTGGTACGACGATCGGATCGCCGTGCTCGGAGCGAACGGATCGGGGAAATCGCATTTCCTGCGCCTGCTCGCCGCCGGGGGCACCGATCCCGCACCTGACCATCGGCCCGTGGCCGATGCCGCGATCGAGCCCGTGCCGCACACCGGCACAGCCCGGCTGGGGGCGCGGGCGAGGCCGGGCTGGTTCGCGCAGAACCGGGAGCGCCCCGAGCTGCTGAGCCGGACCCTGCTGGAGATCCTGCACCGGGGCGACGAGCACCGCTCGGGGCTCCCGCGCGAGGAGGCGTCCCGCGCGCTGGCACGGTACGAGCTGGCGCAGGCCGCCGAACGGCGGCTCGAAGAGCTCTCCGGCGGTCAGCAGGCGCGCTTCCAGGTGCTCCTGCTCGAACTCGGCGGCGCGACGATGCTGCTGCTGGACGAACCGACCGACAATCTCGACCTTGTCTCCGCGGAGGCCCTCCAGCAGGCGCTGCGCGGCTTCGCGGGCACGGTCCTCTCCGTCACGCACGACCGCTGGTTCGCCCGCGATTTCGACCGCTTCCTCGTGTTCGGCGCAGACGGCCGCGTGCGCGAGAGCGGTGAGCCGGTATGGGACGAGTCCGGCGCCGACAGGAAGCGGGGCTGAGGCCGTGCCTGCGCGCATCGACCCCGCTCAGCGCCGTGGCCAGATCGTCGAGGCCGCGTTCCGGCTCGTCATCGCCGAGGGGATCACCGGCATGTCGCTGCGGAAGGTGGCGGAGGAATCGGGGCTGAACATCGGCTCGGTGCGGCACTGCTTCGACAGCCACCACGCGCTCCTCACCGCCGCGGCGGAGGAGGCCGGGAACCGCATGGGCCGACGCCTCGCCGGGCACCCCGTCGAGCGGTTGCGCGGGCTCCGGGGCGAGGTCGCACTCGATGCCCTGCAGGCGCTTGTCGAGACGGTCCTGCCCCTCGACGAGGCACGGCGGGAGGAGGCAGCCGTCGTGGTCGAGCTCATCGCGGCCTCCCGCACGATGCCCGTGTTCCGCCCGATCGCAGCGCGCATGGGCGCCGATCTCACCGCGGTGCTGCGCGAGGCGCTCACCGCGCTGGAAGTGCCCGAGGCGGAGCTCGCCGCAGCGCAGGTCTCGGCCGTGGTCGGCGGACTCACCTTCGATGCGCTCACCCCGCACGGGGCTCTGAGCGTCGAGCAGCTCCGGACGATCCTGCGGGCTCATCTGCGCGGCCTGCTGGGGGTATCGGAACCGGGCTGAGGGCGAACGGCCCACTGGCCGCGCGCGATGCGCGCACATCTGCTCCATACCGGGAGGAGGTGCAGAGGAGCCCTCCCACGGTCGGCCTCGTGCGCCGGGGAGTCAGGCCTCGTGCGCCGACCCGGCGACGTTCGGGGCCTCCGCCCCGAACTCCGGACCGGCGGCGATCTGCATCTCCTCCGGATCGGCCGACATCGGCCCTTCGCGGGAGAGCGTCCAGCGGCCTGCGCGAACACCAGTCTCGATCAGTTCGGCCAATCCTCGCAGATGTTCCCGCCAGGAGGCACCGGCGACGATCTGCGCAACCTCGCTCAGCCCCACGGGTCCTCCCCGACGGGCGCGGAGCAGTGCATTGAGTGCGGCGGCGGCGCGGATGCCCCTGCTCTCCTCGTCCGCCTTCCACCAGGCCCGGCCGCGCTCCCCCAGGGCGATCTTCGCATCGTGCACACGGGTCCGCGCTGAGGTCTCGCCGCTCCCGATGAGCCGCCGTGCCCGCATCAGCTCACCGACGAGCTCCTGCTTCAGCGGTGCGGGGATGGCCGGATCGGCGGCTCTCCACCTCCGCCCCTCGACCACGATGTACCGACCGTCTTCGGTCAGCCGGGCCTGCGCTCTCCCCATGTCTCCCACTGTAGTCCGCGGGGAGCGGCGGTGACGGCAATTCGAAGTCTGCGCTGACACCCCGGTCTCCGGGGCGGCCTTTCCCATCGCACAACGAAGGAACCCTGTCCCACGAACACGTGGGACAGGGTTCCTGCTCTTCACTCTCTGTGGAGGTAAGGGGATTCGAACCCCTGACCTTCTCCATGCCATGGAGACGCGCTACCAACTGCGCCATACCCCCGCGCTGCTCAGGATGTCCCGGCAACGAGAACCAGATTAGACCATCATCGCGCGGACAGACAATTCCGATGCGGGTGTGGTCCATCACACCGACCTCCAGCCGCCCCGCACCGCCGGTCCCTAGACTTGCCCCATGCACTTCCCCGCCGCCCGCGCCCTGACCGCCGGCACCGATCTGCCCTGGCACAGCCCCGGCCCCGCCCCGGCCGTGTTCGCGTACCCGGCCCGCACCTCGGCGCCCGGCCGTGAGCCCGCCTCGGGCGCCGCCCGGCCGGTCCTCCTCATCCACGGATTCCGCGGCGACCACCACGGACTCTCGCTCATCGCCCATGAGCTGCGCGGGCACGACGCCTTCGTCCCGGACCTGCCCGGCTTCGGGCGCACCCCGCCCCCGCCCGAGGGCCTGAGCCTCGACTTCTACGCCGCCCACATCGCCGCGCTCGCCCGCTCGCTCACGGAGACGACCGGCAGCGCGCCCCTCCTCGTCGGCCACAGCTTCGGCTCGATCCTCGCCGCACACGCCCTCGCCCGGCAGCCGGACATCTCCCCCGGCCTCGGCCTCCTCAGCCCCATCGTCGTCCCCGCACTGCAGGGCTCCGCGGGCTTCCTCACCCAGCTCACCCGGCTCTACTACGCCGTCGGCCGCGCGCTTCCGGAGCGCGCGGGCAGCGCCCTCCTCGCGCACCCGCTCATCGTCCGCGCCATGAGCGAGGTCATGGCCACCACCCGCGACCGCCGCCTGCGCGCCTACATCCACCACCAGCACGCCCTCCACTTCTCCGACTACGCCGATCGCGCCGCACTGGCACAGGCCTACGAGGTCTCCATCCGGCACACCGTCGCCGAGGCCGCCCCCGGTCTCGCACAGGCGCACCGGCCCGTGCTGCTCGTCGCCGGGGACGCCGACCTCATCGCCCCCGTCACCGCGGCGCGGGATCTCCGCACAGAGCTGTCCGACTCCGGTCTCGACGTCTCGCTCACGGAGCTTCCGGGCGCAGGCCACCTCATCCACTACGAGCGTCCCGCCGAGACCGCTGCCGCCCTCGCCTCCTTCGCCGCCCGCCTCCGCATCTGAGCACACTCTGCTCCGAGCACACCCAGTTCCGAGCACACCCTGACGACCGGCCCATCACCGGCCCAGTCCCCGCCGCTACGCTGGTCTGCCATGAGGCTCCTCTTCGACGCGCGCTACACCCGTGTCCCCCGACACGACGGCATCTCCCGCTACGGGGCAGGCATCCTCGCCGCACTCCTGCGGCTCACGGAACACCGTCCGGACATCGAGGTCGAAGCGCTCATCAGCGACGAGGCCCAGCTGCACATGTTCCCCCCGGTCGCCTGGCACCGCGTGAACGCCCCCACCTCCGCCGCCGAGCCCCTGCTCGCACGCCGGCTCAACGCGCTCCGCCCGGACGTGGTCTTCTCGCCCATGCAGACGATGGGCACAGGAGGCCGCGACTACCGCCTCATCCTCACGCTCCACGACCTCATCTACTATTCCCACCCGACTCCCCCGCGCGACATGCCGCTGCCCGTCCGCGGTCTCTGGCGCCTCTATCACCTCGCGTACTGGCCGCAGCGGCTGCTGCTCAACCGCGCCGACGCCGTCGCAACCGTCTCCGAGACCACGGCCGCCCTCATCGCCGAGCACCGGCTCACTGGCCGACCCGTCGCCGTCATCCCCAATGCCGCAGATCCCGTGCGGCCCCTGCCCGTCCGGAGCAGCGGGCACAACGCGAAGAGCCTCGTCTACATGGGCTCGTTCCTGCCGTACAAGAACGTCGAGTCCCTCATCCGCGCGCTCCGGCACCTGCCGGGCTACACCCTGCATCTCGCCTCCGGCATCGCGCCCGCGGTCGAGGCCCGCCTCCGCGCGCTCGTCCCGGACCGGGCGCGAGTCGTCTTCCACCGCGGGATCGGCGACGAGGACTACGCTCGGCTGCTCGATTCCTCCACCGCGCTCGTGAGTGCCTCCCTCGCCGAAGGCTTCGGCCTGCCCGTCGTCGAGGCGATGGCCCGCGGCCTGCCCGTCGCGCTCACGGACATGCCCATCTTCCGCGAGATCGCGGGCACGGAGGCCGGAGGGAGAGCACCCGCGCGCTTCTTCGACCCGCTCGATCCGGCCGACATCGCCGCACGGATCCGCGAACTCGAGGACCCCGAGACATGGGCGGCCGCCTCTGCCGCCGCACCCGGCCGCGCCGCCGCCTATTCCTGGGACGATTCCGCCGCCCGCCTCCTCGCCCTCGCCGAGGAGCTCCACGGACACCAGCGCTGATCCGCCGAGTGAGCGGTTCCTGTCGCTTTCAGCATCGCAATCCGACAGAAACCGCTCACTCGGCGGGTTGAGAAGAGGTCAGGCGACTGGCGCGCTCTCCTGTTCGAGGGGCACCGCGGCGGCCACGGCCTCAGTGCCGCCGCCCCACTGGCGGAGCACCCAGCCGTGCCGGCCCGGGGTGAGCAGCGCATAGGTGGCATTCGTGAGCACGCCGAGCGCACCCGTCGCCCGCGGATCGAAGCCCAGCAGCAGCTCCGTCGCCCCGCGGATCACAGCGCCGTGTGCGACGAGTGCGAGCGTCGCCTCCTCCGGGGTCTCCTCCACGAGGCGCTCCACCGCCCGATGCACACGCTGCGCGGACTCGATGCGGCTCTCGCCGCCGGGAGGTCGCATGTCCACACCGTCGAACCAGTCCTGCAGCTCCGTGGGCCAGGTCCGCCCGACCTCCTCACGGGTCAGCCCCTCCCACTCCCCCACCGTGATCTCACGCAGCTGAGGATCGAGCTCCACGCCGAGGCCGGTGGCCCCACCCAGCGCCTCGGCGGTCTGCCGGGCCCGCGTGAGGTCGGATGAGACGATGCGCGTGATCTCCTGCGTCTGCGCGAGGTGAGCACCGGCCGCCTTAGCCTGTGCGAGCCCCAGGGAATCCAGCGGCACGTCGATCTGTCCCTGGAACCTCCCGGACGCGTTGTAGGCGGTCCGGCCGTGCCGCAGCAGGATGAGCGAACGGACCACGGCTCAGCCCTCCTCGGAGGGAACCTGCGCAGCAGTCCCGCCGTCGTCGGAGCGCGCCTCCGCCTCGGCGAGCGCATCGGCGACGTCGATGGTCGGGCAGTCCTTCCACAGGCGCTCGAGCGCGTAGAACTCCCGGTCCTCGGCGGCGAACACGTGGACGATGATGTCCGCGTAGTCGAGGAGCACCCAGCGGCCGCTCTCCTGCCCCTCGCGGCGCTGGCGCTTGACTCCGTGCCTCTTGAAGAGCTCTTCCTCCACCCGGTCGACGATCGCACGGACCTGCCTTTCGGACGGCGCCGAGGCGATGACGAAGGCGTCGGTGATGACGAGTTGATCGCTGACGTCGAGGGCGACGATGTCGGTGCCCAGCCTCTCAGCCGCGGCGAATGCGGCGGTGCGGGCGAGCTCGATCGATTCAGGTGTGGCGGCCACGGGGTCCTTCCGAATGGGGTGGGTGCGGGATGCGGAGGTCAGAGGAGCAGGAACAGAGCGATGACGACGAGGGCGAGTGCGAGCACTCCCGCTGCGCCCAGGGCGATGTAGGGCACCATCGAGCCGCGTTCGCCCACGAGGATCTCACCGTCCTCGTGCGTGACGGAGCGCGCGCTCATGGGGCCCACGGGCGGTGACGAGAGCTCCGCATCCTCGGCATCGTCCGCGTCGTCGGGCAGTCCGTCGATGCCCATCCCGCGCCACTGCTCGGCACCGGCGGAGAGGCGCTGCCGTCCCTCGGCCCGCGCCGGGCCCTGCTGCACCGTCCCGGAGCCGGTCGGCTCGTCCGCGATCTCGATCGCGTCGATGGGCGTGGTGGGCGGATCCGCGAGCCCGTCCGCGGGATCAGGCGTGATGGGCAGGGCACCCGTCACCACGCGGATGTTCCCGCCGGTGGGCGGCTGCACGACGGGCGAGCGCCGCCGCATCGGCAGCTCCGAGTCCTGCATATCGGCCGGTGAGATCACCGCGGTCGAGCTCGTCGCGAAGTCCGGTCCGGACTGCGAGGAGTCGATGCGGCGCTGCGCGAGATCGGCCAGGGGCCGCTCGTGCTGGGAGAAGGCGCTCTGGACGCCGAAGAGGGAGGAACGTCCGGAGGCGGCCCCAGCGCCGGGCTCTGCCTGCGCGGGCTGCTCCGCCTCCATGCGCCCGTCCGCCTCCGGCTGGGCGGAGACGCGCTCGGTCTCTGCATTCACAGAGGCGTCACCCGCCGGACCGTCCGCGTTGCCGCCGTCGGCCGGCGCTGCCGGTCCGGGGCCCCACGCCGTCGCTGCCTCAGCGGGTTCGGTCGTGTCCTCGGCGGGCTCCGCCTGGGCGGTGTCGACAGCGTCCTCACCGGTCGCAGACGACTGAGCGGGAGCTTCCCCGGATGCCGAAGGCCCGCCGTCCGGGACGGTGATCGGCGCCTCGGGTGCAGCGACCTCCGGCAGGCTGGCGCCCGTGTCCGGACCAGCCGTGTCCGGACCTGCCGAGTCCTGCCCGGCCGAGTCCTGCCCGGCCGTGTCATGGCCGGAGGCCGGCTCAGCCGCATCGGCAGCTGCCCCGGCGGAGTCCTTCTGCCCGGCGCGCTCTGCCAGCACCAGGGGGATCGAGGCGGTGGGAATGTCGGAGGGCAGATCGTGCTCCCGCAGGAAGCGCTTGCGCTCACCCCTGGTCGCGAAGCTCGGAACCTCGAAGTCCGCTGGGTCCACGGCCTCTGCCGAGGACTCTGCTGTCGAAGCCTCCTCGTCGGGCGCTGCTGCGGGCGGCGCGGAGTGCTCTGCCGCCGAGGCGGGTTCCGCCTGCGGCGGATGCGCCGGCGGAGGCGGGAGGACCTGCTGGGGAGCGACGGGAGCCTGACGAGGGGCGACCGGCGGCTGGACGGGCTGCGGCGGCGCCCAGGCGGGAGCCTGCGGCTCGGCGGGCGCTGCCTGGGTCTCCTGCTCCTGTGCCGCGGGCAGCGACTCGGCCTCCCCCGCGCCGTTCGCATCCTGTGGAGCGTCGGCTGCCTCCTTGGCGAGCTTCTCCGCTTCGCGACGCTCGCGCCGCGTCATGAACTTCTCAGCCAATGTCACTCCTGTACAAGTTGTGCTTCGCGATGTACTGCACGACTCCGTCCGGGACCAGGTACCAGACGGGCAGGCCCGAATGTGCCCGACGCCGGCAGTCCGTCGACGAGATCGCGAGCGCGGGGATCTGAAGCAGGCTCAGGTTCCCCTCCGGCAGGCCGTCCCCGGAGAGGTCGTGGCCCGGCCGCGAGACGCCCACGAAGTGCGCGAGCGAGAAGAGCACATCCGCGTCCTTCCAGGACAGGATCTGCTCGAGCGCGTCCGCTCCCGTGATGAAGTACAGGTCCGTGTCCTCACCGTACACCCCGCGCAGGTCCATGAGGGTGTCGATGGTGTATGTCTGCCCCGGCCGGTCGATGTCCACGCGCGAGACCGTGAAGCGCGGATTGGATGCCGTCGCGATCACCGTCATGAGGTAGCGGTGCTCCGGAGCGGTCACCTGCCTGTCCGACTTCTGCCAGGGGCGGCCGGTAGGGACGAACACCACCTCGTCGAGGTCGAATGTCGCGGCGGCCTCGCTCGCGGCGACGAGGTGGCCGTGGTGGACGGGGTCGAAGGTGCCGCCCATGACGCCCACTCGGCGGGGGCGGGGCGCTCTCTGCTCTGCTTTCACTGCTCTGCGAGTTCCGTGTCGCCGCGGCGGACTGCGCTGAGCCCGCCGCGGCGGCGTCCGTCAGTGACGGTGCGCGACGCCCTTCCAGGACAGCGTGATGACGCCCAGCGTCATGAGGATGGCGATGGTGATGAGGCCGTAGGCCAGCGGCGGGATCGGGAGTTCATAGACGACATGGGTCGCCTCTTCGACGGCTGCGAGGACCTCGGTCTGCATTGTGTCCATCCTTCTGTGTCGGGGTGACGGCGTTGAACCGCCACCATTCTCTCATGAGCCGGGACTGTCGGCCGTCCCGGCGTCCTCCGCCGCGCTCCTGGCGAGCGTGCGCGCTGCGCGCTCCGGAGCCCAGCGGCTCTCAGGAGCGGATCTGGCCGGAACCGCGCATGATCCACTTCGTGGTGGTGAGCGCTTCGAGGCCCATGGGGCCCCGCGCGTGCAGCTTCTGGGTGGAGATGCCCACCTCTGCGCCCAGCCCCAGCTGGCCGCCGTCGGTGAACCGCGTCGAGACGTTCACTCCCACAGCAGCCGCGTCGATGGCCTGCACGAACGTCTCCGCGTTCGCGAGGTCGTTGGTGACGATGACCTCCGTGTGGCCGGAGCTGTACGCGTGGATGTGCTCGATGGCCTCGTCGATGCTCGACACGAGCTTCACCGCGATCTCGAGGCCCAGGTACTCCTTCGCCCAGTCCCGGCGCGTCACCCGGCGGATCCGCACGCCCTCCGGGGCGAACTCCTCCACCGCCCGGTCCGCGCGGATCGTCACGCCCGCCTCGGCGAGCTTCCCGAGCACCTTGGGCAGCACGCGCTTCGCGGCCTTCTCGTGCACGAGCAGGTTCTCCAGCGCATTGCAGACGCTGGGCCGGTGCGTCTTCGAGTTGAGCACGAGGTCGACCGCCATCCGCACCGGGGCGGTGGAGTCGAGGAACATGTGCACATTGCCCACTCCGGTCTCGATGACCGGCACGATCGACTCGTGCACGACTGCGGAGATGAGCTCCGCCCCGCCGCGCGGGACGAGGAGGTCCACGTAGTCGCGGGCCTGCATGAGGACGGTCGCGCCCTCCCGGCCGAACTCGTCGATGCCGGCGACAGAGTCCTCCGGCAGCCCCGCGGAGGCCACCGCCCCCCGCAGCAGGTCCACCAGCAGGGTGTTCGAGGAGCGCGCGGCGGATCCGCCGCGCAGCACCACCGCGTTGCCGGCCTTGAGCGCGAGCGCGGCGATGTCCACCGTGACGTTCGGGCGGGCCTCGTAGATCGCGCCCACCACGCCCATCGGCACCCGCTCCTGGGTCACGCTCATGGCATTGGGCATCGTGCGGCCGGAGATCACGGTCCCCACGGGATCCGGGAGACCGATCACCTCGCGGACGGCCTCCGCGATGTCGAGCACGCGCGCCTCGGTGAGCGTCAGCCGGTCGACGAGGGGCTCCTCCATGCCCTTCTTGTGGGCGGTCTCGATGTCCTCGGCGTTGGCCGCGAGGATGTCCGCCGCATTCGCCTCGAGGGCGCGGGCGATCGCCTCGAGCGCCGCGTCCTTCTGCGCTGCCGAGGCCTGCGCGAGTGCGCCCGAGGCCGCCTTGGCCGCCGCGACGATGCGGGTGACCCCGCGCACGGTGCGGGGGCTGGGATCAGTCGTCGTCATATCTCCGCTTTCTCGAAGACCGCCTCCGTGAGGACCAGGTCGTTCCGGTGGATGACCTCTCTACGGTAGTCCGCCCCGTGCCGCTCGCCCAACTCCTCGGAGCTCAGCCCGAACATCGCGGGCAGCTCCGCGGCGGAGAAGTTCACGATCCCCCGGGCCACGAGAGACCCGTCCGGCGCTCTCACGTCCACCGGGTCACCCGCCTCGAACTCCCCGCTGACGCCGGTCACGCCTACCGCGAGCAGCGAGGTGCCCTGCCGCCGCACGGCGCGCTCGGCTCCCGCGTCGATCGTGACGGCGCCCATCGTCCGCGCGAGGTGCGCGAGCCACAGCAGCCGGGTCGCGCGCCTCCTGTGCGTGATGCCGAACGCCGTGCCGCTCGTGTGCCCCGCCAGCGCTTCCCCGATGTGATCGGCGGAGGTGAGGATGGTCGGGATGCCGGAGTCGGCGGCCATCGTCGCGGCCTGGACCTTCGTGACCATGCCGCCGGAGCCGATCCCCGCCGCGCCGATCCCGCCGATGCTCATCTCCGCGAGCTCGCTCGGCCCGCCCACATAGCTGACCCGCTGGCTGCCGGGATGGTCCGGCGGGGCGGTGAGCAGGGCCTCGACGTCGGACAGGAGCACGAGCGCATCCGCATGGGCGAGGTGCGCCACGAGGGCGGCGAGGCGATCGTTGTCCCCGAACCGGATCTCCTGCGTGGCGACCGCGTCGTTCTCGTTCACGACCGGGAGCATGCCGAGCGAGATCATCCGGTTCAGCGCCCGCTGCGCGTTCCGGTACTGCGTCCTGCGGATGAGGTCCTCGGCGGTGAGCAGCACCTGCGCCGGAACGAGGCCGTAGTCGCGCAGGCCCGCGTTGTAGGCGGCCATGAGCAGGCTCTGCCCCACCCCCGCAGCCGCCTGCTGAGTCGCGAGATCGCGGGGGCGCCGCGCAAGGCCCATCGGCTCGAGTCCCGCGGCGATCGCGCCGGAGGACACCAGGATCACCTCGCGGCCGCCCCGGCGATGCGCCCCGAGCGCATCCGCGATCCTCCGCAGCCGATTGTGGTCGAGCCCGCCCTCGAGCGTGGTGAGGGACGATGAGCCGACCTTGACCACGACACGGCGGGCATCGCGGACGAGCGCCCTGGCCTGGGCCTCAGCGCTCACCTGTCGTCCTCCGCGCCGCCGTTCCGCCTCTCCGCCAGACGCTCCGCCTCGAACTCGGCACGGGTGGCCGCCTTCGCGTCCATCCGCTCGTGGAACGCCGCCTTGCGCTCCTTGCGCGTGGCCCGGCCGCTCTCCTCGAGCCGCAGGTCCGTCCCGCGCGAGCCCAGCAGCTCCGCACCGCCGACCATCGTGGGGTCCCAGTCGAAGACGACTCCGTCATCGGGGCCGATCACCACGGTGTCCCCGGGCCTCGCACCGGCCCGGAACAGCTCCTCCTCGACGCCGAGCCGCTCGAGGCGGTCACCCAGATAGCCCACCGCCTCGTCGTTGGCGAAGTCCGTCTGCATGACCCAGCGCTCGGGCTTGGAGCCGAGGATCCGGTAGAGCACGTCCTCGCCGGCGGCCTCCGCGACGACGGAGAAGCCCTTGTCGTCGACGGCGGCCGGCCGCAGCACGATCCGCTCGCGGTCGGCGGGCTCGGCCTCGTGCCGCGCCCGTTCGGCCTCCACCAGCTCGGCCATCGCGAACGACAGCTCGCGCAGACCGGTGTGCGCGACGGCCGAGACCTCGAAGACCCGATACCCCGCCTCCTCGAGTTCGGGGCGCACGATCTCCGCGAGCGCGCGCCCATCGGGATCGTCGACCTTGTTGAGCGCGACGAGGGCCGGCCGCTCGTCGAGCGGCAGCAGATCGCCGCCGTGGGCGATGTCCACGGCGTACTGGGACAGCTCGGCTTCGATCGCGCGGAGGTCTCCCACCGGATCCCGCGAGGTGTCCCAGGTCGAGAGGTCGACGACGTGGACGAGGGCCGCGCACCGCTCGACGTGGCGCAGGAACTCGAGCCCCAGCCCCTTCCCATGTGCGGCCCCGGGGATGAGCCCGGGCACGTCCGCCACGGTGTAGCGGGTGCCGCCGGCCTCGACGACGCCCAGATTGGGCACGAGGGTGGTGAAGGGGTACTCGGCGATCTTGGGGCGTGCGGCCGAGAGCGCGGCGATGAGACTCGACTTGCCCGCCGAGGGGAAGCCCACGAGGGCGATGTCGGCGACCGTCTTGACCTCGAGGACGATGTCGCGGCGCTCACCGGGCAGACCGAGCAGCGCGAAGCCGGGGGCCTTGCGCTTGGTCGAGGCCAGCGCGGCATTGCCGAGGCCTCCGCGCCCGCCCTCCGCGGCGATGAACCGCGTGCCCGCTCCCACGAGGTCCGCGAGCACCTCTCCCTCGGGGGTCTTGACGACGGTGCCCTCCGGCACGGGCAGCACGAGATCGCCCCCGTCGGAGCCGTGGCGCAGATCGCCCCGCCCGATCCCGCCGCTGTCAGCCCTGCGGTGGGGGCTGCGGTGATAGGGCAGCAGCGTCGTGGTCTGATCGTCGACGACGAGCACCACATTGCCGCCGTTGCCGCCGTTGGCACCGTCAGGACCGCCCAGGGGCTTGAACTTCTCACGGCGGACGGACACGCAGCCGTCTCCGCCGTCGCCTGCTGCCACGTGCAGCGTGACGCGGTCGATGAACTCAGTGGCCATGATCTCCTCACGGGCCCCCGGCACAGTCGTGGCCGAGGCGGGTGGCCCCGCACGCGGCGAGGACGGTGGTGGTGATGTGTGCAGGATACGCGAACGGGGCGAGTCGGAATCGACTCGCCCCGCTCGAGAGCATCGTGATGCCGGCCGGTGTCAGCCTGCGACGATGTTGACGACCTTGCGACCGCCCTTGGCGCCGAACTCGACGGTGCCCGCGGACAGTGCGAACAGCGTGTCGTCGCCCCCGCGGCCCACGTTGGAGCCGGGGTGGAAGCGGGTGCCGCGCTGACGCACGAGGATCTCACCCGCATTCACGAGCTGACCGCCGAAGCGCTTCACGCCCAGGCGCTGAGCATTGGAGTCGCGGCCGTTCTTGCTGGAGCTGACGCCCTTCTTGCTTGCCATACGCTTGTCTCCTTAACTCTGGTCGCTCAGGCGATGCCGGTGATCTTCAGGCGGGTGAGCTCCTGGCGGTGGCCCTGGCGCTTCTTGTAGCCCGTCTTGTTCTTATACTTCTGGATGACGATCTTGGGCCCGCGGAGCTCGTTGAGCACCTCAGCGGAGACCTTGACCTTCGCAAGCGCCTCGGTGTCCGTGGTGACGGAGTCGCCGTCCACGTGCAGGACTGCGGGGAGCTCGACGGACTCGCCGGCCTCAGCCTTGATGCGGTTGACGGTGATGACGTCGCCGACGCTGACCTTCTCCTGGTGGCCGCCGGCGCGAACGATGGCATAGACCATATGCGTCCCCTTCTGCTCCTGCGCACAGCACTGCGCCGCGCGTCTTGTACATTCACGAGTGGGCGATTCCCACCTTGGCTCCGCCTCGCACGACCGGCGGCATCCGCACTGCTGCGGATCGCACATGGCTGCGCGGCGGCACCCATTACGAGGGGGAATCTGCCCGGGTGCCCTCAGAGCACCGACGCGTAACTCTACCCGAACCCGGGAGGCCGGTCAAAGCTGCGGTCGCACCGCGCCGGGCTTCGTTCCCGCCTCCCCCGCGATCCGCTCGTGGTGCCGGATGACCTCCGCCACGATGAATGCGAGGAAGGTCTCGGCGAACTCGGGATCGAGATGCGATTCCTCTGCGAGCCCCCGCAGGCGCTCCACCTGCCGCGCTTCGCGCTCCGGATCCGCCGGCGGCAGGGAGTGCTCCGCCTTGAGCCTGCCCACCCGCTCCGTGAGCTTGAACCGCTCGGCCAGCACGTGGACCAGCACCGCGTCCAGGTTGTCGATGCTCGACCGCAGGCTCGCGAGCTCCTCCGGAACACCCGCGTCAGAGCTGTTCCCTGTCATACCGCATCCTCCTGGGCCGGATCGTGATTGCGGGCACAAGGATACACAGGCCCCGGACGCACAGCGCGCGGCGCTCACCTGCCGATGCAGGTGAGCGCCGCTCACTCAGATGTTTGAGCCCCGATGGAGCCGAGCTCAGCTCTCAGGCATTGCCCTGCTGCTCCCGGATCTGAGCGAGGTGCTCCTCATCCTCCGCGCCCAGCTCATGGAGCCGGCCGGACTTCCGGTCGGCCAGGTACTGCTTCATCTCCTTCTTCACCACCGGCATGAGGAAGTACAGACCGAGGATGTTGACGAAGGCGCAGCAGAACAGCGCGGCATCCGAGAAGTCGACGACCGTGCCGAAGGAGGCGAGGCAGCCGATGACGATGAAGGTCATGAGAATGAGCTTGAAGACAAGATCAGTGGAGGAGCGCTTGCCGAACAGGTAGTGCCAGGCCTTCTCCCCGTAGTACGCCCAGGTGATGAGCGTGGAGAGGGCGAAGAGCATGACCGCGATCGCGAGCAGAATCGGCCACCAGGGGGTGATGGTGGCGAAGGCCGCGGAGACGAGGGAGACACCGTCCGGGGTCTCACCGCCGTCGATCACCTGCTGCATGGCCTGCTCGTAGACGATCCCGCCGCCGATCACGACGGTGAGGGCCGTCATGAGGCAGACGACGACAGTGTCGAGGAAGGGCTCGAGAAGGGCGACGAAGCCCTCGGACACCGGCCTGCGGGTCTTCACGGCCGAGTGCGCGATGGGAGCAGAGCCGATTCCGGCCTCGTTCGAGAACGCCGAGCGCTGGAAGCCGACGATCATGGTGCCGATCAGCCCGCCGAATCCTGCCTCCGGCGTGAATGCCCCGGCCACGATCTCGCCGAGCGCGGGCAGGATCTGGCCGGCGTTGCCGAGGATGACGATGAGGCAGGAGAGGATGTAGAAGATGCCCATCGCCGGCACCAGCTTGCTGGTCACCCGGCCGATCGACTTGATCCCGCCGATGATCACGGCACCCACGAGCCCCGCGATGAGGAAGCCCATGATGAGCCCGCCGATGGGCGCCGCGAAGAAGCCCTCCTGCCCGCCGGTCACCTCACGGATCTGAACCGCTGTCTGGTTGGACTGGAACATGCCCGCACCGGCAACGCCGAACAGCAGGATCGCGATGGCGAAGAAGCCGGTGAGCGCATTCGAGACGGGTCCGGGGAAGCGCTTGAATGCGACCGGGAGATACTTGAAGGGGCCGCCGTCGACGGTCCCGTCCTCCCTGATCTCCCGGTACTTCACACCGAGCGTGCATTCGACGAATTTGGTGCACATGCCGAGCAGACCGGCAATGACCATCCAGAAGGCGGCACCGGGCCCGCCGAGGGCCAGCGCCGCGCCGACGCCGGCGATGTTGCCGAGGCCCACGGTGCCCGAGACCGCCGAGGTGAGCGCCTGGAAGTGAGTGATCTCGCCCGGGTCGTCGGAGCGCGAGAATTTGCCCCGCACGACTTCGAGAGCGACCTTGAAGCCGCGGAACTGGATGAAGCCGAAGTAGACCGTGAAGATGGCCGCGGCGACGATGAGCCAGAAGACGACGATCGGCAGGGGGCCGACCGAGTAGAAGACGATTCCGGAGAACCATGCGACCACAGGGTCAAGGGCGCCGTTGACTGCATCCTCGATCCGGCGGACCTGTTCCTGTCCCGCGGGTTGCGCAAGGGTGTATGCGCTCAGTTGTGTGCTCATGGAGCCAGACCGTACCTGTGATTCACGTCACCCGGGAGTCCCTGCACCCCCTCCGTGACGCTCGTTACGTTATCGTAACCGCGGCCGCCCCCGGGGTCCCCCAGAACGAACAGGCGGGTTGCTGTGCCGAACGACGCCGCCTGATCCCCGGCTCCTTGTGCGCTCCGCACGCTGCAGGGCATCTGCTGGGGGATCCGCCCTCGGCGCGAGGCACACAGACCGGCACCCGGTGCGAGGAGATCACTCCTGCACCGGGTGCCTGCGGATGCTCCTGTGCGTATCAGTCGTCCATGCCGATGAGGAGGATGGGAGCCGCCGCCTTGGGGGCCTCCTCCTTCGCGGAAGCGGCCTGCTTCGCAGGAGCCCCCTCCCCTGCTGCGTTCGGCGCCTCGGCCGCCGCCGCGCGCTCGGCAGGAGCTGCCTTGACCGGTGCCTTGCGCTGAATGCTCGTCACCGTGTCGGCGCCGATCATGAGCGGTGCAGGTCCGCTCGGCTCCGGGGCCGGCTCCGGCGTCCGGATCTCGGCCGGTGCCTGAGTCGCGGCGGGAACCGATGCGGAGGCCGCGCCTTCCTGCGCCGAGGCCGCCTCCTCGCGGGAGTCACCCGCAGAGGAGCTCTCCGTCCTCGCCTCGCCGGAACCGCCGCGGCTGCGCGAACGCCGGCTGCGCGAGCGCTTGCGGGGCGCCTCGGACTCCTCGGCGCCGCCCTCGGAGCGCTGCTGCGAGCCCGCGTCGCCGGAACCGTCCTGCGCACCGGCGTCCTTCTCCGCAGAGCCCCTGGCGGAGGAGTCCTTCGCACCCGCCCCCCTGCGCTTGGAGCCGCTGCCGTCCGAGCCCTTGTCGTCCGAGCCCGCCGACTCGGAGTCGTGCTTGAGCGTCGCCTTCGCGATCGCGGCGACGGCGCTGCGCGACTGCTCGGTCTTCTCATCTGCCTCGTGCTGATCCGAAGCCTGCGATTCGGAGTCCTGACCCCGGCCCTTCCGGCGGCCGCTGCGGCGATCGCCCTTCTCGCTCTTGGAGGATCCCCCGCTCTGCTCCCCCGGTTCGGTGCCCGGCAGGAGGAGACCGCGGCCGGAGAGGTCCTCGCCCGCTGCGGTGAAGGACTCGGCGAGACCGGTGCCGATCCGCTTGCGGGTCATCTGGACGAGTCCGAGCGAGGTCACCTCAGCGACCTGGTGGCGCGTGCGATCGCGGGCGAGGCACTCGACCAGCCGGCGCGTGACGAGGTCCCGATTGGCCTCCAGCACCATGTCGATGAAGTCCACGACGATGATGCCGCCGATGTCGCGCAGGCGCAGCTGCCGGATGACCTCCTCGGCCGCCTCGAGGTTGTTCTTGGTGACGGTCTCCTCGAGGTTGCCGCCGGAGCCGGTGAACTTGCCCGTGTTGACGTCGATCACCGTCATCGCCTCGGTGCGGTCGATGACGAGCGAGCCGCCCGAGGGGAGATTCACCTTGCGGCTGAGCGCCTTCTCGATCTGCTCGCTCACGCGGAAGTGGTCGAAGATGTCGGTGCCCTCGGAGGCGGCCTGAGCCGTCGCCGTCCCCTTGGCCCCGTAGCGGCTCACGCGCTCGAGCAGGTCCGGCGCCACGGCCTCGACGTACTCGTGGATGGTGTCCCACGCGGAGTCCCCGTCGATGACGAGCGAGTCGAAGTCCTCGTTGAAGACATCGCGGATGATGCGGACGATCATGTCCGGCTCGCTGTAGAGGAGCTTGGGCGCAGACGTCTTCGGCGCCTGCGACTTCTTGGTGATCGTCTCCCAGCGCCGGGACAGGCGCTCGACATCGCGGCGCAGCTCCTCGTCCGAGGCGCCCTCCGAGGCCGTGCGGACGATGACGCCCGCATCCGCCGGCAGGATCTCCTTGAGGAGCTTCTTGAGGCGCGCGCGCTCGTTGTCCGGCAGCTTGCGGCTGATGCCGGTCATGGAGTTCCCCGGGATGTAGACGAGGAACCGGCCGGGCAGCGAGATCTGGCTGGTCAGGCGCGCGCCCTTGTGACCCACGGGGTCCTTCGTCACCTGCACGAGGACATGGTCGCCGGAGCTCAGCGCCTGTTCGATCCGGTGGGGCTTGCCGTTCATGCCGAGCGCGTCCCAGTTCACCTCGCCGGCGTAGAGCACGGCGTTCCGGCCCTTGCCGATGTCGATGAAGGCCGCCTCCATCGAGGGCAGCACGTTCTGGACCTTCCCCAGGTAGACGTTGCCGATGAGGGAGGCCTGCGCCCTGTGCTCGCTCAGGTAGTGCTCCACCGCGATGCCGTCCTCCAGCACCGCGAGCTGCGTGCGCCCGGACTGCTCGCGGACGAGCATGGTGCGGGTGACGGACTCGCGGCGAGCGAGGAACTCGGCCTCCGTGAGGAGGGGACGCCTGCGGCCGGCCTCGCGGCCCTCGCGGCGGCGCTGGCGCTTGGCCTCGAGCCTCGTGGAGCCCTTGACGCCGGTCACCTCGTCGTCGGAGGACTGGCCCTCGCGCCGGGAGCCGCGCGCCCGCCGGCGACGGCGCCGCCGCGACCCCTCGTCCTCGCCTTCGTCCTCGGAGTCCTCGGCACCGTCCTCGCGGCCGGAGGCGCCGCCCCGGGGGGAGTCCTCCCCCTTGCGCCGGCCACTCTGGTCCTTGCCGGAACCCTGCGAGCCCTCGGCATCCGTGCCCGCTCCGCCGGAGCCCTCCGCGTCGCCCGCGGAATCTCCGGAGCGGCCCTCGGCCGAACCGTCACCGGACTTCGAGTCGCTGGTCTTCTTCGACTCGCCCGACCGGGCCTCGCCGCCGCGGCGCCTGCGGCCGCGCCGGTTCCGGCGATCGTCGTCCGAGTCCTCGTCTGCGTCCGCCTGCGCGCTGTCGGCCGAGCCGTCGCGGTCGTCGCCCTCGTCGCCGGAGCCCTCCCCGTCGCGGCCGCGGCTGCGCGAACGCCGGCCCCGACCGCCGCGGCGCCGGCGCGAGCGGCCTCGGCCGTCGTCGTCGGAATCGTCGTCCGTGTCGTCGGTGTCGTCTCCGGCACGATCCTCGGAATCGACGTCGTCCCCGGACGGCTCCTCGTCACCGGAGTACCCGCCCTGCTCGTCTTCGTCGTCCTCGTCGTCGAACCAGTCCGATTCGACCGGCTGGGCGAGCTCCTCCTGGGGCGCCTGGAACAGCAGGCCCCCGCCGGCCGGGGCGGTGAAGGGGGTGAACTCCCCCGCCGGCGCGCCCGAGGAGTGGGAGAACGGCGAGAACGGGTTCCCCGAGGCCGACGCAGCCGCGCCCGGCTCACGGTCCTCGTCCTCCGCGACCTCGGCATCGTCATCGGCCTCATGGGTGTCGGCGATGTAGGACTCGAACACGAGCCCCCTGTTCGCCACCGAGGCGCGGGCGGACTTCCGGGCCGGCCGCGCATCCGCAGCGGCCTCCGCCTCGGCCTCGTCATGGTCTCGGGCGTCCCGGGCAGACGCCGCGCCGCGCTCAGGCTCGCGATCGCGGAGGTGGCCGGCGACCTCGGCGATGTCGTCGAGGAGCGCCCTGGCATCGGAGCGGGGATCGGCCTCGGCGTCCTCCGGCTCATCGGCGGGCTGCCGGGAGGCGCGGAGCGATTCGAGATCGGCGAGGATGGCGGCCGTCGGGTCGGGACGGTCTTCGTCAGTCGTGGACATGCGGTGGTTCTCCTGTCCGCAGACGCTGCGCCACACCTGCGCCGCGCCTGCGGTGTTTCGGCTGTGCCCGGCGTACCGTGGCGGGCTCCTGAAACCTTCGGTGCGCTCACGCCGCCCGGCTCGCGCAGTGTTCGCGCGGCGGCCGGCGGCGTACCGCTTCTGCTCTGGCTACCGGCTGGGAATGATGCGCGCCGGTGCGGCGTGCTGCTCAGCTCGGTGGAAGCGGACGAACGATCCGGGTGTGGTCGGATCAGCACCGCTCTCATTATGTCACAGCGTGGCCTGCCCCCGTCGCTCACGGGCTTTGCACAGGCTGAATGTCGGCTGGCATCCTTCTGCTGTGAGCACTGAGACCGAGAGCCTGCAGACCGGGCAGCAGCAGGCCCCGCAGGCCTGGTATCAGAGGAGCGTGCCGCTCGGCGTCCTCCTCATCGTCACGGGCGCGATCGGGCTGCTCTCCGCCTTCGAGCTCTCCGTCGACAAGATCCGGCTGCTGCGCGATGAGAACGCGGTGCTCTCCTGCGATCTCAACCCCTTCTTCTCCTGCAGCAGCGTCATGACCTACCCGCAGTCGGAGATCTTCGGCTTCCCCAACCAGTTCCTGGGGATCGGCGCCTTCGCCGTGCCGATCATGCTCGGCGCGCTCCTCGTCGCCGGCGTCGAGCTGCCCCGCTGGTTCATGACCGGGCTGAACATCGGCCTGCTCGGCGGAGTCGTCATGGTCACCTACCTCCAGTACGCATCGCTGTTCGAGATCGGTGCCGGCTGCCCGTGGTGCATGGTCGTCTGGGTGGTGACGATCCTGCAGTTCTGCGTCGTCACAGCCCGGAGCGCGCGCGCAGGCGCCTTCGGCGCGGTGCTGCGCGACAGCCTCGTCGCTCGCGTGCTCTCCGGCATGCCGCTGGCCATCGCGGGCCTCTGGCTGTTCATCGTCGCCGCCGTCGTCCTCGTGCAGTTCTGGACCTTCTTCAGCGCGCAGCTCTGAGGCAGGCGGTCGCGCCACCATGCAGCCTCCGCAGCGCCACTGCGTCTCCGCGTCGCTGCCCCGCGTCTCCGGAACAGCACGCTTCAGCGTGCTGTTCCGGAGATGCGCGACCGGACCCCGGAGAAAATAGCCGAGCCTCCTGCCGCACACATCAGCGGTGCGCGGGCAGGAGGCTCGGCGGGCACCCTCAGCAGATCAGCCTCAGCGGCCGGGGAACCAGATGGCGATCTCGCGCTCGGCGGACTCGACGGAGTCGGAGCCGTGCACGATGTTCTTCTGCACCTTCTCACCCCAGTCCCGGCCCAGATCGCCGCGGATGGTGCCGGGGGCCGCGGTCGTGGGATCGGTGGCCCCGGCGAGCGAGCGGAAGCCGGCGATCACGCCGTCGCCCGCAGCGATGACCGCGAGCACCGGCCCGGAGGACATGAAGTCGACGAGCGGCTGGTGGAAGGGCTTGCCCTCGTGCTCGGCGTAGTGCGCGGCGAGCTGCTCCGGCTTCGCCTCCACCAGCTCGACGGCCTGCAGGACATAGCCCTTGCGCTCGATCCGGGCGAGCACCTCGCCGGACAGCCCGCGGGCGACGCCGTCGGGCTTCACGAGGATGAGGGTGCGTTCGGTCATGGCTCTCCTTGACGTTCTCTGCGATGACGGGCCGGCGGACCGACCGCTCCGCACACGATTCTAGGCGCGGCGCGGCGTGCGCACGGCGGCAGGGCCTCACTCGCCCCGCGCGGTCTTCTCCCGGTCGATCCTCCGGCCCCAGTACACGCCCACGGCCCACATCGTCCCGAACACCACCGCGATCACGATCATCGCCGGCATGACGATGCCCATCGCGAGCAGCAGCACCTGGCCGATCCAGCCGAGCAGGATGCCGGGCCTGTGCTCGCCCCGGCGCCGGGGCAGCAGGACCACGGCCGCGATGAGCAGCACCGCGATCCCGCTGAGCACCGCGATGAAGGCCCCGAACCCCAGGAGCTCCGGACGCAGACCGAAGCCCGTGAGGCCGGCGAAGTAGAGGCACAGCACCTCGCTGATGAGGACCGTGCCGCACAGCACGGGCAGCTGGGAGCGCGGCGCCCGCGCCCCGCCGGCGCCCGCTTCACCGGAGTCCGCGCTCATGCGGCATCCCCCCGGTGGAGGAGGACGCGGGCCTCGGCGACCGTGAGCAGGGAA
Organism: Brevibacterium album DSM 18261; assembly: GCF_000426445.1. Classification (GTDB taxonomy): domain Bacteria; phylum Actinomycetota; class Actinomycetes; order Actinomycetales; family Brevibacteriaceae; genus Brevibacterium; species Brevibacterium album. The sequence goes on from NZ_AUFJ01000010.1 coordinate 380,682, forward strand.
CCGGTCACGACGATGCCCGCGCGCGCCTGCTCGCCGGAGGCCGCCTCGGCGGTGTCAGCGAGGTCGATCGCGCGCATGAGCGCGTCCTTGACGGTGGGGGCGATCAGGACGTCCTCGGGATCGAACCACTCCCGTGCGGCGGCGGCCAGCACCTCAGGGTCCATCGCGCGGTCGCTGAGGGCCTGGGTGATCACCACCCGGTCCGCGAACCTGCTCACCTGCTCGAGTACGCCGTGCGGGTCCTTGTCCGCGAACATTCCGAGCACGAGCGTCGTGTCCGTGAGGTCGAAGGCCTCGGCCATCGTCTCCGCGAGCACCGTCGCGGCCGCGGGATTGTGCGCGCCGTCGACGAGGATCGTCGGCTCCGCCTTGAGCACCTCGAGGCGGCCCGGGCTGCTCATGGCCGCGAACGCATCCGTGACCGGCTCCGGGCTCAGCGGCCGCTCGCCGCCGGTGAGGAACGCCTCCACGAGCGCGAGCGCCACCGCCGCATTGTGGGCCTGGTGCTCACCGTGCAGGGGCAGGAACAGCTCAGGATAGTCGCCGCCGAGGCCGCGGATGCTCACGAGCTGGCCGTCGACGGCGAGCGTGCGCTCGAGGACGCCGAAGCCCTGGCCCTCGGCCCACGCGGTCACGCCCCTGCGCTCCACCTCCGCGGCCAGCACCCGCTCCGCCGCATCGTCCGGCTGCGCGGCGATGACCGCGTACGGCTCCGGCGCCGGCGTAGGGTCGACGCTCCGGTCGAGGATGCCGGCCTTGGTCCGCGCGATCTCCTCGACGGTGTCGCCGAGGAAGCCCTGGTGGTCCAGGCCCACCGCGGTGAAGCCGCATACCTGCGCGTCCACCACGTTGGTCGAGTCCCATTCGCCGCCCATGCCCACCTCGAGCACCATGACGTCCACCGGCGCGTCCGCGAAGACCGCGAGCGCGAGGACGGTGAGCGCCTCGAAGAAGGTGAGCGGCGCACGCTCCTCGGCGGCCAGCTGCGCATCCACGAGCTCGAGGAACGGCGCGATCTCGTCGTAGACGCGCACGAAGTCCGGGACCGCGACCTCCGCGCCGTCCACGCTGATCCGCTCCGTGACGCGTGTGAGGTGCGGGCTCGTGAAGCGCCCCACCCGCAGATCGTGCGCGGTCAGCAGCGTGTCGACCATGCGGGCGGTCGAGGTCTTGCCGTTCGTGCCCGTCACCGTGATCGCCGGGGCCGCGGTGTGGATGTCTCCCAGCAGCTCGCAGGCCCGGCGGGTGGCGTCGAGGCGCAGCTCCACGAGCGTCTCCCCCGCGCGCGCCAGCAGCGCGGCGTAGACCCGCGCGAGCTCGTCCGCGTGCTGCGGGTTCAGCTCCGCTTCCGGTTCCTGTGCGCTCATGCGGGCACCTCCGCTGCGTGCCGGGCCACGGCGACGACCGCGTCGCCGCCGAGCTCCTCCGTCGCGAAGGTGCCTGCCGCGGCATCGGCGGCCGGCGCCTCCGCGGCGGGGGCCAGGGTGAGCTGGAGCGTGAGGGTCTCCCCTGCCACGAGGTCCCGGTGGGCCTCCAGCGCGGACAGGGCGCTCTCACCGGCCCACACCGTCACGCTGATGCGGTCGGTCACGGCGAGGTCGAGCTGCTTGCGGACGCCCTGGATCGCGCGGACGGCATCGCGGGCGGTGCCCTCGGCGGCGAGCTCGTCGGTCACCGTGGTGTCGAGGGCGATGAAGCCCCCATCCACGGTCGCGAGCACCTGGGAGTCGCTGGCCGACTCCGCGATCTCCTCGAGCGCGTACTCGCCCTCGGCCAGCACGATCCCGCCCGCGGTGACGACCTCGCCGTCCACGGACCAGTCTCCGGTCTTCGAGCCCCGGATCGCGAGCTGCACGTCCCTGCCCAGGCGCGGTCCGGCCGCACGGGCGTTGACGGTGAGCCTGCGCTCGAAGACGAAGCCCGCCTCGCGCGCCGCGGCCGGCGGGAGCACCCGCACGCGCTTGACGTTGAGCTCCTCGGCGATGATCGCGGTGAACTCCTCCCCGAGCGCGAGATCGGTGACGAGGACGAGCTCCGACAGCGGCAGGCGCACGCGCAGGTTCTTCGCCTTGCGCAGCGCGGAACCGGCCGAGCAGACGGCGCGGGTGAAGTCCATCGCGTCGACGAGGTCCTGGTCCGCGGGGAACTCCGCGGCGTCCGGGAAGTCCTCGAGGTGCACGGAGCGGCGGCCGGTCAGCGACTTGAAGATCTCCTCGGCCGCGAACGGCAGCAGCGGGGCGATCGCGGTGATCGTCGCCTCGAAGGCCGTCGCGAAGACGTCGAAGGTCTCGTGCGTCTCCTCCGTGCCTGCCCAGAACCGGCGGCGCGAGCGGCGCACGTACCAGTTCGTGAGCATGTCGAGGTGGCTCTGGGTGAGGGCGCACGCGTTCCAGATGTCGTAGGAGTCCATCGCCGCCTGATAGGCGTCGAGGAACTCGCGGGTCTTCGCCACGAGGTAGCGGTCGAGCACCTGCGAGGACTCGAGTGAGCGCTTGGCCTCGTAGCCGGTGCCCGGGCCGGCGGATCCGTCCGCGGTGTTGGCGTAGGTGGCGAAGAACTGCCAGGCGTTCCACAGCGGCAGCAGCACCTGGCGCACGCCGTCGCGGATGCCCTGCTCCGTGACGACGAGGTTGCCGCCGCGCAGGATGGGGCTGGACATGAGGAACCAGCGCATGGCGTCCGAGCCGTCGCGGTCGAAGACCTCGCTGACATCGGGGTAGTTCCGCAGGCTCTTGGACATCTTCTGCCCGTCCGAGCCGAGCACGATGCCGTGGCAGATGACGTCCCTGAATGCAGGCTTCTCGAACAGCGCGGCGGCGAGGATGTGCAGCGTGTAGAACCAGCCGCGGGTCTGGCCGATGTACTCGACGATGAAGTCCGCCGGGTAGTGGTTCTCGAACCAGTCCGCGTTCTCGAAGGGGTAGTGCACCTGGCCGTAGGGCATCGAGCCGGAGTCGAACCAGACGTCGAGGATGTCCGGGACGCGGCGCATCGTGGACTTCCCCGTGGGGTCGTCGGGATTGGGGCGGGTGAGCTCGTCGATGTAGGGGCGGTGGAGGTTGGGCTCGCCGTCGGGGCCCACGGGCAGCCGGCCGAAGTCGCGCTCGAGCTCCGCGAAGGAGCCGTAGACGTCCGTGCGCGGGTGTGCGGGGTCGTCGGAGACCCACACCGGCACGGGCGAGCCCCAGAACCGGTTGCGGGTGATCGACCAGTCGCGGGCGTTCTCCAGCCACCTGCCGAACTGGCCGTGCTTGACGTTGCCCGGCACCCACGTGATCTCCTCGTTCGTGGCGAGCATCGTCTCCTTGATCTTCGTCACCGAGACGAACCACGAGGACACGGCGCGGTAGATGAGCGGGTTCCGGCAGCGCCAGCAGTGCGGATAGGAGTGCTCATAGGTCTCGTGGCGCACGAGCACCGCGGAGCGGCCCGCGAGCGGCCCGGTGTGATGCTTGAGATCGGCGATGATGCTCCGATTCGCATCGAACACCTGCTGGCCGGCGTAGTCCGGCACCTGGGAGTCGAAGCGGCCGGCGTCGTCCACGGGGCGCGCGGCGGTGATGCCGTAGGCATCGGTGAGCTCCTTGTCCTCCTCACCGAAGGCCGGCGACTGGTGGACGATGCCGGTGCCGTCCTCGGTCGTGACGAAGGGGGCGGCGAGGATCGTGTGGGTCCTCTCCCCCCAGCGGTCCTGCTGGTGCTCGAAGTACGGGAAGGGCGGCTCGTAGCGCAGGCCCAGCAGCTCCTCACCCGTGAACCGCGCGAGCACCTCCGGGCTCTCTCCCAGCTCGCGGGCATAGGCCCCGAGGCGGGCGGCGGCGAGCAGGAGCGTCTTCCCCGTCAGCTCCCCGGCCTCGTGCGCGGGGTCCGGGGTGACGGCGACGTACTCGACCTCGGGGTTGACCGCCATGGCCTGATTGGACGGGACCGTCCACGGCGTCGTGGTCCAGATGGCGGCCCATACCTCGCGCCCCTCGAGGCCGGCGGGCGCGTCGAGCAGGCGGTAGCCGATCGTCACGGCGGGGTCCTGGCGGGACTGGTAGACGTCGTCGTCCATGCGCAGCTCGTGGTTGGACAGCGGCGTCTCGTCCGACCAGCAGTAGGGCAGGACGCGGTAGCCCTCGTAGATGAGTCCCCTGTCGAACAGGGTCTTGAAGACCCACAGGACGGACTCCATGAAGGAGGGGTTGAGGGTCTTGTAGTCGTTCTCGAAGTCGACCCAGCGGCCCATCCGGTCGACGTACTCCTGCCATTCGTCCGTGTAGCGGAGGACGGAGGCGCGGGCGGCCTCGTTGAACCGGTCGATCCCCATCTCGAGGATCTCGTCCTTGGTCTTGAGCCCCAGCTGCTTCATGGCCTCGAGCTCAGCGGGCAGGCCGTGCGTGTCCCAGCCGAACCGGCGCTCGACCCGCTTGCCCCGCATGGTCTGGTAGCGCGGCACCACGTCCTTGACGTAGCTGGTGAGCAGGTGGCCGTAGTGCGGAAGGCCGTTGGCGAAGGGCGGACCGTCGTAGAAGACGAACTCGTTCTCACCGCTCTCGCCGGCGTCCCGGGACTCCACGCTTGCGCGGAACGTGTCGTCATCGGACCAGAAGTCCAGGATGCGGCGCTCCAGCTCCGGGAACGAGGGAGCGGCGGACAGGCCGAAGGCCGAGCCCTGCTTGGGGTAGATGTTCTCGCTCATGAGCGTCCTTGTGTGCGCGGACCGGGCCCCTCACGCGGTGCCCGACCCTGGTGGCGGTCGTCTCCCGTGCGAGGACGACTGCGCACTCCGGAAGCCGCCCCTCTCAGGCACGCACCCGTGACGCTGCCGCGGTACCACCCCGCTTATCCGCGCGCCGCATGCAGGCCCGGGCCGTGGCCCGCCCGCTGCGGACGCGGATCGCTCATTCGGCTGTGACGGGCCGCCCCGTCCGGTTCTACTGAGCGCGCCCGCCCCGCTGCGCGCGGGCGGCAGAGGCGCCGTTCTTCCGGATGCTCCCCGGTGATGGCCGGATCGATGCAGTGACGATGATAGCGCACCGCCGCCGAGGCGGGCCAGGCCGGCCGCACCCGCCCTCCCGGAGGGTGCGGCCTCGGCTCAGCCGAGTACGGCCTCGGGCTCACTCCGGGGCGGCGAGGAGGACGAGCTTGCCCGCCGTCCGGTCCGTCTCGCCGGCCTCGTGCGCGCGGGCGGCGTCAGCCAGCGGGAAGGTGCCGGCGATCCGCGCACGCAGCTGCCCGGCTTCGACGAGGTCGGCGATCGCCCGCATGCCCGCGTGGTCGTCCTCGACGAGGATGAGCGCGGCCCGCACCCCCAGCCTCTCCGCCTCCCCGTGCAGTCCCTCGGCCGCGACCGGGACGGTGGACACCAGGACGCCCCCGTGCCGGAGCGTGCGCAGGGAGCGCAGCTGGTAGTCCCCGCCGATGGTGTCGAGGACGACGTCTGCGTCCCGGACGGCCTCGGCGAAGTCCGTCTCGCGGTAGTCGATGACCTCATCGGCGCCCAGCTCGCGGACGAACGCGTGCTTGGGCGCGCTCGCGGTGCCGATGACGTACGCCCCGCGGGCCTTCGCGATCTGCACCGCGAGGTGCCCCACCCCGCCGGCGGCGGCATGGACGAGCACGCGGTCGCCGGCGCGCAGCCCCGCCGTGTCCACGAGCGACTGCCAGGCCGTCAGCGCCGCCAGCGGGAGCGCGCCGGCCTGCACGTGGTCGACGGAGGCGGGCTTGTGCGCGAAGGCGCGAGCGGGGCCGACGGCGTACTCGGCATGCGCTCCCGCTCCCTCGGGATAGGGCAGCATGCCGAAGACCTCATCGCCCGGGGAGAACAGCGTCACCCCGAGCCCGACCTCCTCGACGACCCCGGAGAGGTCCCAGCCCAGCACGAAGGGCGGCTGACCGAGGAAGCGTCCGGTGGCGCGGTGCTTCCAGTCCGTGGGGTTCACACTCGCGGCATGCACGCGCACCAGGATCTCGCTGATGCCCGGCGAGGGACGCGGCACCTCGACGAGCTCCAGGACCTCCGGGCCGCCGAGGCGCTCCTGCCGCACCGCGCGCATCGTCGCCGGCGTCGTGCCTGCCGGCGTCGTGCCTGCATCCAAACTGTTCATGGGGTGTCCTCCTGCGCCTGGACCGCTGTCCGCTCCATTGTGCCCTGCCGTCCCCGGAGGCCGTGCGGCGGGCGGAGGCGCACGGGGTACCATGGACTGCGGAATGCCGCCGGGACGACCTGCGCGGCTCAGCGCTCAGCCGGGACGACCCTGCAGAACAGGTGCTCCCGTGCCCACGTCGACGTCGTCCCGGACCGTGTTCACCCCGGTCGCGATCGCCCGCCCCCTCATCGGCTGGGTCTCATTCGCCGCCCTCACCCTCGCGGAGCCGCTGCTCGCCGGCCCCCTGCCCACGGCCGCGGTGTTCGCCGTGCTCGCCGCGATCGTCGCGGTCATCATCGTGTGCGCCTCCGGCGTCGTCGCCGAGGCCGAGTTCCTCGCCCGCCGTCTCGGCGATCCCTATGGGACCCTCGTGCTCACGCTCTCCATCGTGCTCATCGAGGTCATCCTCATCTCCGCGGTCATGCTGGGTCCGGGCGACCACGCCACCATCGCCCGCGATTCCGTCATCGCGGCGACGATGATCGTCCTCACGCTCGTCATCGGCGCCGCCCTGCTGGCCGGCGGTCTGCGCCACGACGATCTGCGGGTCAACCGGAGTGGGGTCTCGGCCTACCTCGCCCTCCTCGTCGTGCTCGTCGCCGTCGCGTTCGCCCTGCCGGCGGTCATCGGGACCGAGGGGTCGTACGCTCCCGGACAGGCGATCCCGGTGCTCGTGCTCACGGTCCTGCTCTACGGATTCTTCCTGTGGCGCCAGACGGGCGCCCAGCGCGGTGACTTCCAGGAGGTGGCCGGGCGCGCGGGAGGCGCACACTCCGGGGACCGGCGCCCGGCGCTGCGGACGGCCCTGCGCGAGCACCGGACCGAGATCATCGCACGCGCATGTCTTCTCGTGGCGGCCGTCTCCCCCATCGTCCTGCTCTCCCACGACATGGCCGCTCTCCTCGACGACGGCCTCGGCAGGCTGGGCGCCCCGGTCGCACTGTCCGGCATCCTCATCGCGATGATCGTGTTCCTCCCGGAGGCGCTCACCACGGTGCGCGCGGCATGGGCCGGCGAGACGCAGAGGATGAGCAACCTCGCCCACGGCGCGCTCGTCTCCTGCGTGGGGCTCACGCTGCCCGTCGTGCTGGCGATCGGCCTGCTCACCGGGCAGACCGTAGTCCTCGCCGAGAGCCCCGCCAACCTCCTCCTGCTGGGGGTGAGCCTGCTGCTGAGCCTCACGACCTTCAGCACAGGACGCGTGACCGCCCTGCACGGTGCCGCGCACCTGTTCGTCTTCGCGCTCTACGGGCTCAGCGTGTTCGCCTGAGTGCCCGCCTCATCCGCCCCATCCGCCTCATCCGCTCACTGAGCGATCTGGAGCGGCATCGCCTCCTCACAGGCCCTGGTTGCGCGCCACCTTGTGCTGCGCGGCCTGCGCGATGGGGCGGATGACCATGAGGTCGACGTTGAAGTGGTGCGGGCGGGTGAGCGTCCAGACCACGGCGTCCGCGCAGTCCTCGGCCGTGAGCGGCTTCTCCACCCCTGCGTAGACCTTGTCCGCGGCCTCCTGGGAGCCCAGCCGCTTGCGGGAGAACTCCTCCGTCGCCACCATGCCGGGGGCGATCTCGATGACCCGGACCGGCTTGCCCGCAAGCTCCAGGCGCAGCGTGGCGGCCACGGTGTGCGCACCGTGCTTGGAGGCGACGTATCCCCCGCCGCCCTCGTAGACGATGTGCCCGGCGGTCGAGGACATCACCACGATGTCACCGCGGCCGCTGGCCTCGAGCGCCGGCAGCAGCGCCTTGACGCACCGGACGACTCCCAGGACGTTGAGGTCGAACATGCCCGCCCAGTCCTCGACGTCCGAGCTCGCCACCTCGTCCTGCCCGTAGGCGGCTCCGGCATTGGCGACGAGCGAGTTGACCGGCCCGCCCGCGAGCACCCGCTCGGCCATCGCCGCCACCGATGCGTCCGAGGTCATGTCCGCCACGACGTACTCGCACCCGGTCTCGCCGGCGAGTGCCGCCAGCTCCTCCTCGCGGCGGGCGACGGCGACGACGTCCCATCCCTCCTCACACAGCCTGCGGACCGTGGCCGCCCCCATCCCCGAGCTGGCCCCCGTGACGACGGCTCGCAGTGCGGTCATGTCTCCTCCTCCTGTGAACGGCATGTGACGATTCGCACACAACCCTACCGGCCGCTGCGGCCGTGGTCCCAGCGCCTAGGCTGAGGGCATGACCAGCAGGCACCGTCCGCATCCCGCGCCCGCCGCCTCCCCTGCGGAAACGGGCCTCGACGCCGTCGGCACGAACCTCGACGCCGTCGTCGTGGGGTCCGGTCCCAACGGCCTCGCCGCCGCCGTGACGCTCGCCCGCGCCGGCCTCCGCGTCGAGGTCCTGGAGGCCCAGGACACGGTGGGCGGCGGAGCGCGGACGCTGGATCTGGGGCTCGCCGAGGGCATCGTCCACGACATCTGCTCGGCCGTGCACCCCATGGCGCTCGCGAGCCCCTTCCTGCGCGAGTTCGACCTGCGCGCCCGCGGCGTCGAGCTACGGGTGCCGGAGGCCTCCTACGCCCAGCCCCTCGAGGACGGTCCCGCCGCCGTGGCCTGGCGCGACCTCGACCGCACCGCCGCCGGCCTCGGCCGCGACGAGCGCGCCTGGCGCCGGCTCTTCTCCCCGCTCGTGGACCATGTGGACCAGGTGCTCGCCCTCGGCCTCGGGGACAAGCGCTCCCTGCCGCCGGAGCTGCGCCGCCCCGGCGACCTCGCCTTCGCCGCCGGATTCGTCGCGCGCATGCTCCAGCAGGGCACGCCGGCCTGGACGATGCCGCTGACGACGGAGCCGGCGCGCGCGCTCTTCACCGGGGTGGCCTCGCACGCGATCGGCCCGCTGCCCGCCACCGGCACCTCGGCAGCTGCGATGCTGCTCGCCGTCCTCGCCCACGCCGAGGGCTGGCCGCTGCCGGTAGGCGGCTCTCAGGCCATCGTCGATGCGCTCGCCGCCGACCTCGAGGCTCACGGCGGCACCGTGCGCACGGGCGTGCGGATCACGCGGGCGGACGAGCTGCCGCCGGCCCGGGCGCATCTGTTCGACACGACCGCCGAGGCCGCCGCCGGCATCCTCGGCCCCCGCCTGTCCGCGCACCGCCGCGCCGCGCTGCGCCGTCTGGGCCACGGTGCCGCCGCTGCGAAGGTGGACTTCGTCGTCGACGCCCCGATCCCCTGGCGCGATCCCTGCATCGCCGAGGCCGGAACGGTCCACGTGGGCGGCACCCGCGCGCAGATGGCCGAGGCCGAGGCCCAGGTGGTCGCCGGTCGGTTCCCGGCCCGCCCCGTGACTCTCGTGTCCGATCCCGCGCGGTTCGATCCGGCACGCGAGGTGCGCGGCCTCCGGCCGGTGTGGGCGTACGCGCACGTGCCCTTCGACTCCCCCCGCGACCCGACCGAGGCGATCACCGCGCAGATCGAGCGGTTCGCCCCCGGCTTCCGGGACACCGTCGTGGCGAGCGCTGCGATCCCGGCGGCGGAGATGGCCGCCCACAACGAGAACTGGGTGGGCGGGGACATCGCGACGGGCACCGTCTCGCTGCTGCGCATGGTCGCCCGCCCCACCCTCAGCTGGGACCCGTACCGGCTGGGCGAGGGCGCCTACCTGTGCTCGGCCGCGACCCCGCCGGGACCGGGTGTGCACGGCATGAATGGCTGGTTCGCAGCCCAGCGCGTGCTCGCCCGCGAGTTCGGCATCCGCGAGGCGCCCTCAGTGGCCCCGGACGCCTGAGCAGACCCAGCCACCCCATACGCCGCTGGACCTCCGTTCATGACCGGGCGTCCAGCGGCGGTACGGGGGTCTGGTGCGGGGCGAGGCCGGGCCGCAGGCGCCACAGGACGCGCTCGAGCGGCAGGAAGGCCGCCCAGCAGATGACGGTCGGCAGGAAGCTGATGCCCAGCGACAGGAACGTCGCGAGGTGGAAGAGCATGAAGAAGCCGACCGTGAGGTAGAGCCACCTGCCCTTGAGGAAGAGCGCGACGGGCGAGAGGATCTCGACGATGAGCAGGCACCACTGCGCGATGACGAGCAGCCACGGGAACGAGAGCGTCCAGGTGATGAGGGGCGTGCCGCGGCGCATGATCGCCCACACGAATACGGCTCCGTTGGCCCATTCCGCGAGCGTGCCCGAGCGCACCCACTTGGACCACACGGAGAAGAAGTAGGTGAGCACCACGGCGATCTGGATGCAGCGCAGGGCCCATCCGGCGGCGCGGGAGGTCTCCGCCTCGCGGAAGCCGGCCGCGCCCACTGTGGGCAGCACGAGGACGGCGATCATGAGCGCCATGTGGTCGTGTGCCACATAGCCGTACCCCTGCGAGTAGAACATCCAGCACCAGAAGGAGCCGGCGACGACCCATCCGCTGATCCGCGGCAGCCGGCCGCTCATCGCGATGAGCGCGCTCGCCGTGACGAGCGCCAGCAGGAGGACGGCGCCGGCGTGCGTGACCGGGCCGATCCCCAGCAGCCGGGGCAGGAGCAGCGGTGCGTAGAACTCCGGGATCATGGCGTGCCGCAGCACGTCGTTGGACAGCGCCCACACGTCCACGAGCACGAAGGCGTACACGATCGCCCGCAGGCAGGCGACGCGCGCGAGCGGCACCTCGGGCAGGAGGAAGTCCGTGAGCCGCCTCATGAGCCGGCCTCGGCGGTCTCGCCCTCCGGATCGCCGGCTCCCGCCACCGGCAGCAGCGCGACGTCCTCGAAGGTCGGCTCACCCACCGCGCGGCCGTTCTCGAGCTGGTGGATCCGGCGCCGCAGGCGGATCTCCTCGATCGCCTCGGCATCCGGGTGCAGCTCCGCGTAGTTGCGGGCCAGCGGTTCCAGGAGTGAGGGGTCCCGCCGGAGCGCGGCGAGGTGGGAGTCGAGATCGCCGGGCACGATCCCCACGTTGCCGTGCGAGATGCCCACGGGCGTGAACTCCGCATCCCCGGCGAAGCGCATCTCGAGGACGGTGCGGGCCACGGTCGAATCGAGGTCGCGCGCCGAGGAGTACTGGGACAGCGAACCCAGCGGGAACCAGTCGTTGGTGTCGAGCGCCTGCCCTCCGCACAGCACGGCGAGGGCCGCCGCCGCGGCACCCACGCGCCAGCCTGCGGAGAGCCTGTTCATCGCACGGACCATGTGGGGAATCGTACAACGGGCGCAGGTGCCCTCAGCGCGCTCCGCCGTCGAGCTGCGGAGGCCACGACTGCTCACCGTCCGGCTCCTCCTCGTCCTCCTGGACCGCGGTCGCCGCGCCACCGGTCGGGGGCGGTGCGGGCATCGGAGCATTGCGCGGCATCTCACCGAACGCCACCCTGACGACGGGAGTGCGGAGCGCGAGCCACGTGGCCCCGGTGCACACGACTGCGTAGACCAGCGGCAGCACCAGTCCGTGAAGCAGCACGGCGGACACGGTGTCCGGCACTCCGATCCAGTCCCGGAAGGTGTACACGAGCAGGGGGTGCAGCAGGAAGACGCCGAAGGAGTAGGGGAACAGGCGGCGCAGCCCCAGATAGCCGCGATCGTCCCGGTCGAACATCCGATGGAGCAGGAGGTAGCCGGACAGGCTCATCGCCACGACCGTGGGCGAGAGGTACTCGTAGACCGCCGTCCACGGCCGCTCCCCCGGCCCGAAGCCGGCCCAGAGGATCGTCACGGCGGCCGAGGCGGCGAAGACGAGCGCGGCCCACAGCACCTGGGTGCCGTGCAGGAGGTGGTCGCGCAGGATCCAGCCGAGGAGGTAGTACCCCATGAGCGGGAGGAACCGCGTGGCGATGTTGGGCTCGCCCACGTCGAAGACGACGACGGCGAAGTGGTCCAGCATCCCGATCCCCACGAGCACGATCGCCGTGCCCCACTGCACCCGGCGCGATCCGTGGACCGTGAGCTGCCGGATGAACGGCGTGAGCAGCGTGAGCACGGCGAGGACGTAGAGGAAGTAGAGCTGGACGAAGGGCGAGCCGGTGAGGATCGCGAGCACGGGGTCCCAGCCCTTCTCGTACCCGGACATCACGAAGAGGCGGTAGGGGACGTAGACCGCGGTCCAGACCAGCAGGGGGACGAAGATGCGCCAGAACCGCTTGGAGAGGAAGACACGGGGGGTGCCGCCCTTGTCCGGGTCGAGCGCGAGCGCGCCGGAGACCATGAGGAAGACCGGGACCGACCACCGGGACAGGCTGTCGATGACATTGGCCGCCCACCAGGGCGGCGTGCCGGGGTCCGCGAACTGCGTGCCCACCGTGTCCGCGATCGTGTGGATCGCGATGACCGCGATGATCGCGAGGGAGCGAGCGGGGTTCATCCACTGTGTGGACCGCGCAGGCGGCCCCACCTCGTCAACCCGGTCGATGAGTGCCATGAGCTCCACCCTAGCCATATGGGACAATCGCTCGCATGACCACTCCCGAATCCCGCACACACGACACGGTGCACCTTCCCGCCAAGCCCGCCCTCGAAGGCCTCAGGGACCGGTGGGACGCCCGGTGGCAGAGCCAGGGCACGTACGACTTCGACCCGGACACGAGCAGGGAGGCCGTCTACTCGATCGACACTCCCCCGCCCACCGCCTCGGGCTCCCTCCACGTGGGCCACGTGTTCTCCTACACGCAGACCGACGTCATCGCCCGCTACCAGCGGATGACGGGGAAGAACGTGTTCTACCCGCTGGGCTGGGACGACAACGGCCTGCCCACCGAGCGCCGCGTGCAGAACTACTACGGCGTGACATGCGATCCGCAGCTGCCCTACGATCCTGACTTCACGCCGCCGGCCAAGCCGGCGAAGAACGACCGGGACTTCGTGAAGGTCTCCCGCCAGAACTTCATCGAGCTGTGCCTCACGCTCTCGGGCGAGGACGAGAAGGTCTTCGAGGACCTCTTCCGCTCCGTGGGCCTCTCCGTCGACTGGCGGTACACGTACCGGACCATCGACGACACCTCGCGCGCCGTCTCCCAGCGGGCCTTCCTCGACGATCTGGCCAGCGGCAACGCCTATTCGCAGGACGCACCCACGATGTGGGACGTGACCTTCGGCACAGCCGTGGCGCAGGCCGAGCTCGAGGACCGGGAGAAGGAGGGGGCCTACCACCGCATCGCCTTCTTCCCCGCCGCGGCCGACGGCACGGCCGACACCGCGGCCGAGCCCCTCGTCATCGTCACCTCGCGCCCCGAGCTCATCCCCGCCGTCGTGGCCCTCGTCGCGCACCCCGAGGACGAGCGCTACCAGCCGTACTTCGGCACGACGGTGGCCTCCCCGCTGTTCGGCGTCGAGATCGAGGTCCGCGCGCACGGCCTCGCGAAGTCCGACAAGGGCACCGGCATCGCGATGGTCTGCACCTTCGGCGATCTCACGGACGTCACCTGGTGGCGCGAACTCGATCTGCCCACCCGCGCGGTCATCACGCGCGAGGGCCGCCTCGCCCGGGAGACGCCGGAGTGGATCGCGGGTTCCCCCCTGGCCGGGGCCGCCGAGAGCTACGAGCGGCTGGCCGGCAAGACCACCTTCTCCGCGCGCAGGGAGATCGTCGAGCTCCTCCGCGAGTCCGGCGACCTGCTGGCCGAGCCCGAGCCCATCACCCACCCCGTGCCGTTCTACGAGAAGGGCGACAAGCCCCTCGAAGTGGTCACGTCCCGGCAGTGGTACATCCGCAACGGCGGCCGTTCGGCGGAGCTGCGCGATGAGCTCATCGGCCGCGGCCGCGAACTCGTGTGGCACCCGGCATTCATGCGCTCGCGCTACGAGAACTGGGTCGAGGGGCTCAACGGCGACTGGCTCGTCTCCCGCCAGCGCTATTTCGGCGTGGCGATCCCGCTCTGGTACCGCCTCGACGCCGACGGTGCGCCGGACTACGACGATCCGATCGTGCCTGCACCCGAGCAGCTGCCCGTCGATCCGCAGGCCCAGGCGCCGGCCGGCTACGACGAGTCCCAGCGGAACCGCCCCGGCGGCTTCTCCGCGGACCCGGACGTGCTCGACACCTGGGCGACGTCCTCGCTCACCCCGCAGCTCGTCACCGGCTGGAAGCGCGACGAGAAGCTCCACGCCGCGACCTTCCCCATGGATCTCCGCCCGCAGGGGCACGACATCATCCGCACGTGGCTCTTCTCCACCGTCGTGCGGGCGAACTCGCTGAACGACTCGGTCCCGTGGCGCAGCACCGCGCTGTCCGGCTGGATCCTCGATCCCGACCGCAAGAAGATGTCGAAGTCCAAGGGCAATGTCGTGGTGCCCAGCGACATCCTCGCCGAGTCCAAGCCCGGCTTCGGCCCGGACGCCGTCCGCTACTGGGCCGCGAGCGCGAAGTTCGGGGCGGACACCGCCTACGACACGGCGCAGATGCAGATCGGCCGCCGTCTGGCGATGAAGCTCCTCAACGCCTCGAAGTTCGCCCTCGCACAGGGAGTGCACGCCGGTCTCGTCGGGCGCACCGATCTCGTCACAGAGCCCCTCGACGCCTCCGTGCTGACGCGTCTGCGCGAGGTCGTCGAGGTGTGCGGCGCGCGGATGGCCGAGTACGACGGCGCCGCCGCCCTCCGCACCGCGGAGTCGTTCTTCTGGGACTTCACGGACGACTACGTCGAGCTCGTCAAGGACCGCTCCTACGGCGCCCAGGGCGAGGCGGGCCAGCTCTCCGCCCACGCCGCGCTCGCGACCTCCCTCGACGCGCTCCTGCGCCTGTTCGCGCCGTTCATGCCCTTCGTCACCGAGGAAGTCTGGTCGTGGTGGAGGACCGGGAGCGTGCACCGCGCGGCCTGGCCCCAGCCCGCCGATGTCGCAGCTCCCGAGGCCGAGTCCGGTCTGCTGGGCCGGATCGCCGTGGTCCTCGGGGAGATCCGCAGGGCGAAGACCGAGGCGAAGGTCTCGCAGAAGACGCGCATCGTCTCAGCGGTGGTCACCGCGCCCGAGGCGGTGCTGAGCGCGGTCGCCGCCGCCCGCGGAGATCTGCTGGCCGCCGGCCGTGTGGACGCGCTCGCGACGGAGTCCGCAGGCGCGCCCGATGCGGCCGACGGCCCGCAGGCCTCGCTCGCAAAGGTGGTCTTCGAGGCGAAGGCCGACTGATCACACCTGCACCGATGGTGCAGATCCGCCACAGCACGGGATCCTCGGATCCCCCGGACGGCAGTAGTCTTGGGAGGCGGAGCGGCCGCGGCCGCTCCGCCTCCCTCATGTCCGCCGCGCCCGCGGTCGTGCCCCGGCACGAGCCGCCGGTGCGGCCCTCCCCTAAGGAGTCATCCGATGCGCTCGGAGCTGTTCGCCAAGAGGAACGCGGAGATCCAGTCGACGGAGCGCTGGACGCTCCAGTCGCAGAAGATGCTGCGCACCCTCGTCACACCGCAGATGCCCGTCGTCGCCACGAAGGGCGCGATGGTCGCATACCAGGGCAGTGTGCAGTTCAAGCACCAGGGCTCGGGCTCAGTGGGGAACTTCCTCAAGAAGCAGGTCACGGGCGAGGACACGCCGATGATGCGGGCAGAGGGCCAGGGCGAGGTGTTCTTCGCCCGGCAGGCCGCCAACATCTTCATGATGCAGCTCGAGGGCGAGCACGACGCGCTCAGCGTCAACTCGTCCTCGCTGCTCGCCTATGATCCCACGCTCAACGAGGACATCCGCCGGGTCAAGGGCCTGGGCAGCCTCGCCTCGGGCGCGGGCCTGTTCAACGTGGTGCTGTCCGGCCACGGCATCGCCGCGCTCGCCTGCCAGGGCGATCCGCTCGTCCTCGACTGCTCGCAGCAGCCCACGTTCGTCGATCCTCAGGCAGCCGTGTGCTGGTCGGCGAACCTCGCGCCCGATATCCACACCGACGTCTCCCTCGGCTCCTTCGTGGGACGGGGCTCGGGCGAATCGGTGCAGATGCGCTTCCACGGCCCCGGCTTCGTCGTCGTGCAGCCGGCCGAGACCGTCTGAGGCCTCGGACTTGCCGAAAGCCCTCAGGCGCTCTTTCGCCTGGGGGCGCTGCGCTTGGGCTGCGCGGCCTTGGGCACGATGGTCGGCGCCACGTTGTTCTCCACGGTGTCCCTGGTGACGACCACGCGGTCCACGTCATCGCGTGAGGGGATCTCGAACATGACCGGCTGCAGCACCTCCTCCATGATGGAGCGCAGGCCGCGGGCACCGGTGCCGCGCAGCAGCGCGAGGTCCGCGATCGCCTCGAGCGCATCGTCCTCGAACAGCAGCTCCACGCCGTCGAACTCGAACATGCGCTGGTACTGCCTGATGAGCGCGTTCCGGGGCTTCGTGAGGATCTGGATGAGGGCGGCCCGGTCCAGATCGCCCACCGTCGCGAGCACCGGCAGGCGGCCGATGAACTCGGGGATGAGGCCGAACTTGTGCAGGTCCTCCGGCTGCAGGTCCTCGAACACGTCCTCCTGATCGTCCTTCGACTGGATGAGCGCGCCGAAGCCGATCCCGTGCTTGCCCTTGCGCGAGGAGATGATGTCCTCGAGGCCGGCGAAGGCGCCCGCCACGATGAACAGCACGTTGGTCGTGTCGATCGTGAGGAACTCCTGATGCGGGTGCTTGCGCCCGCCCTGCGGGGGCACCGCGGCCTCCGTGCCCTCGAGGATCTTCAGCAGCGCCTGCTGCACGCCCTCGCCGGAGACGTCGCGGGTGATGGAGGGGTTCTCCGATTTGCGCGCGACCTTGTCGATCTCGTCGATGTAGATGATGCCGCGCTGGGCCTTCTCGATGTCGAAGTCCGCGGCCTGGATGAGCTTGAGGAGTATGTTCTCGACGTCCTCCCCCACATAGCCGGCCTCGGTGAGCGCCGTGGCGTCCGCGACGGCGAAGGGCACGTCCAGCTTCTTCGCCAGGGTCTGCGCGAGGTAGGTCTTGCCGGAGCCCGTGGGCCCGACCATGAGGATGTTGGACTTCGCGATCTCGACCTCGTCCTCGTCGGAGGACTCCTGCGAGCGGATGCGCTTGTAGTGGTTGTAGACGGCGACGGCGAGGGCGCGCTTGGCCGGCGCCTGGCCCACCACGTACTCCTCGAGGAAGTCGAAGATCTCCTGGGGCTTGGGCAGCGCAGAGTCCGAGGACGCCTCCACCGCCTGGCTGAGCTCCTCCTCGATGATCTCATTGCAGAGCCCGATGCACTCATCGCAGATGTAGACACCGGGTCCGGCGATCAGCTTGCGGACCTGCTTCTGCGATTTGCCGCAGAAATTGCACTTGAGGAGCTCCGCTCCCTCTGCACTGCGCGCCACTTCTCACTGCCTTCCAGGAAGCCCACTGCCTCCAAGATACTCTGCCGTCTCACCTGCACTCAAGCATTCCACAGTGCAGGACCTCAGCGCCTGAGGGCCGGTCCAGGCGTGTCATGTCCCGGACCGGCCCTCCGGCTCCCGTGCGCTCAGGCGACCGGACGCGCCTTGCGCGAGCTCAGCACCTGGTCCACGAGCCCGTAGTCCTTCGCCTCCTCGGCGGTGAGGAACAGATCGCGCTCCACATCGTTCGAGACCTGCTCCGCGGTCTTGTTCGAGTGCTTGGCGAGGGTGTTCTCCATCCAGGAGCGCATGCGCAGGACCTCGTTCGCCTGGATCTCGAGGTCCGAGGCCTGCCCCTGTCCCCCGCCCTGCATCGAGGGCTGGTGGATGAGCACGCGTGCGTTCGGCAGCGCAAGGCGCTTGCCCGGGGTGCCCGCGGCCAGCAGCACCGCCGCCGCCGAAGCCGCCTGGCCCAGGCACACCGTCTGGATCTCCGGCTTGATGTACTGCATCGTGTCGTAGATGGCGGTCATCGCGGTGAAGGAGCCGCCGGGAGAGTTGATGTAGAGGGTGATGTCGCGGTCCGGGTCCTGCGATTCGAGGACGAGGAGCTGGGCCATCACGTCGTCGGCGCTCGTGTCGTCGACCTGGACGCCCAGGAAGATGACGCGGTCGTCGAAGAGCTTGGTGTAGGGATCCTGGCGCTTGAAGCCGTAGGGGGTCCGCTCCTCGAACTGCGGCATGACATAGCGCGAGGAGGGCATCTGGCCAGCAGCGGCCCAGGGTGTCTGGTTCATCATGAGTTCTCTGCCTCTCGTGCCTGGGATCACTGACCGGAGCCGGTCGGGACGTCCGCGGCGTTCTTCACGACGCCGTCGATGAAGCCGTACTCCAGCGCCTCGTCCGCCGTGAACCAGTGGTCGCGGTCGTTGTCCTTGAGGATCTGCTCGACCGATTTGCCGGTCTGCTCCGCCGTCAGCTCGGCCATCTGCCGCTTCATGTGCAGGATGAGCTCGGCCTGGATCTTGATGTCCGTGGCGGTGCCGCCGATCCCGCCCAGCGGCTGGTGCATGAGGATGCGGGCGTGCGGGGTCGCGAACCGCTTGCCCCTCGCTCCGGAGGACAGCAGGAACTGCCCCATCGAGGCGGCCATGCCCATCGCGACGGTGGCGACGTCCGGCTGGATGTACTGCATCGTGTCGTAGATCGCCATGCCGGCGGTCACGGAGCCGCCGGGCGAGTTGATGTAGAGCCGGATGTCCTTCTCCGGGTCCTCCGCCGCCAGCAGCATCATCTGCGCGCAGATGACGTTCGCGTTGTCGTCGCGCACATCCGAGCCCAGCCAGATGATGCGCTCACGCATGAGGCGGCTGTAGATGTGGTCGTCCAGGCCCAGACCGCTGGACTGCTCGGCCATACGGGGCGAGTCCGCCATCATCTGCGCGATCGAGGAGCTTCCTCCATTGCTCACGTCTGACTCCTGTTCTCCATTGGTCGTATCCGTCTCGAAGCCTAACCCGCGCAGCCCTCGCATTAGTCCGCCCCGCCCCCGGTGTTCGCCCTCAGCGTGAACGGGAGACCCACGGCGGGCGGGAAGGGAGACAGACGTGCGCGCCGGACGGGCGGCGGCAGACGGCTGCCGAATGCGCTTCCGCCCCCGGACAGAGGATGTCCGGGGGCGGAAGCGTCTCCCTCGCACGGCGGCTGCGACCGGGTGCGATGCCGGAGATCACTTCTCCGCGGCGGCCTCCTCGGCCTCTGCCTCGGCGGCGGGCGCCTCAGCGGCCTCGGCAGCCTCCTCCTCGGCGGCGGCCTCGGCGGCCGCTCCGCCCGGGGTCGTGAAGGCGGTCATGTCGACGACATTGCCCTCGGGATCCTTGACGACGGCCTTGGCGAGGACCTCGGCGAGGCCCTTGCGGCGCGCGACGTCGCCCATGATCGCGGGAACCTGGTTGCCCTGGTCGAGCAGCTGCGCGAACTCGTTGGGGTTCATGCCGTACTGCTGCGAGGCGTTGATGATGTACTCGATGAGCTCCGGCTGCGAGACCTCGACCTCCTCGGCCTTCACCACCTCGTCCAGGATGAACTGGACGCGGAGGTTGCGGGTGGTCTCCTCGGTGACCTCGGCGCGGTGCTCGTCGTCATCGAGGCGGCTCTCGCCCTCGAGATGGCGGTTGACCTCGTCCTCGACCAGCTTGGCCGGGACCGGGGGGTCGATCTGCTCGAGCAGCGCCTCGAGCACCTTGTCGCGGGCCTCGACGCCCTGGTCGAACTCCTTCTTCTCCGCAGCCTGCCTGCGGAGGTCCTCGCGGAGCTCCTCGACGGTGTCGAACTCGCTGGCCAGCTGGGCGAAGTCGTCGTCGACCTCAGGCAGCTCGCGGACCTTGACGGCCTTGACGGTGACGGTGACCTCGCCCTTCTCGCCGGCGCGCTCACCGCCTGCCATCGTGGTCTCGAAGGTGGTGGACTCGCCGTCCGAGAGGCCCTCGAGGGCCTCGTCCATGCCCTCGAGCATGGTGCCGGCGCCCACCTGGTAGGAGATGTCCGAGGCGGTGTCGATCTCTTCGCCGTCGACCTTGGCGACCAGGTCGAGGGTGACGAAGTCGTCCTTCGCGGCGGGGCGCTCCACAGCGGTGAGGGTGCCGAAGCGGGCGCGCAGCTCGTCGAGCTGCTCCTCGACATCGGCGTCCGTGACCTCGACGGCGTCGACGGTGACCTCGATGGAGTCGTAGGCGGGGAGCTCGATCGAGGGCGCGACGTCCACCTCGATGGTGAAGGAGAGCTCGCCCTCGTCCTTGCCGTCGAGCCCGGGAACCTCGGAGACCTCGACCTCGGGCTGGCCCAGCGGGGTCAGGCCGTTGTCCGCGACGGCCTGCCGGTAGAAGCCGTCGAGGCTGTTGTTCACGGCCTCCTGGATGACTGCCGGGCGGCCCACACGCTGGTCGATGATGCGAGCCGGCACCTTGCCGCGGCGGAAGCCGGGGATGCTGACCTGCTTGGCGATCTCCTTGTAGGCCTCGTCGACGCTCGGCTTGAGTTCGGCGAAAGGCGCGTCAATGCTGAGCTTGACCCGGGTGGGGTCGATGTTCTCGACGGAGCTCTTCACAGTTTCCCTCTCATTGTCTGATGCTGCCGCCTGCGGGCCGGAGCCGAGCAGGACGGGGCGAAGATTGCGGGTCATTCATGCGGGCACGCCGGAGCCCCCCGCAATATGCGCGCTCCATACTACTCAGACCCCGCGGCATCTGCCGAATCGCAGCGGCCGGCGGGCGGGGATGCGCAGGCCGCCGGCCGAGTCCCGCGGCGGTCCGGCACCTGGCCGCATCCCGGCCTGCTTCACGCCGCTTTGTCCAAGCGGACCGACTCCCGGAAGATGGTCGGCATGTCGCGCTCACGTCCCGTGCACCTCCTCACCGCTCAGCCTCCGTCCCCCGACCGCGCGGCTGCGCCCGGCGCGGCGGCGCTGACGGAGGCGCCTGCACCCACCGGCGCATCCCCCCGCGGTGGGGCGCAGCGCGTCATGGGAGCGATCGCCGCGGTGCTGGCCGTGAGCGGCGCGGCACTGGGCATCGGCACGGCAGTCCTCGACGGCTCCGCGCACGAGGCCGGAGCCGGAACAGCGGCCTCCGGGGGTGCGCGCGACGGTGCCGGGCAGGGGGAGGGCGAGGCGGCCTCGGCCTCGCTCCGTCTCGCCTTCGCCGGGGACGTGCACTTCGAGCGTCAGCTGCGGCCCGTGGGCGAGGACCCCGAGGGCCTGAGCGAGCTGCTCCCCCACTTCGCCGGGGCCGATCTCGCGATGGTGAATCTCGAGACCGCGATCACCTCCGCGGGCGAGCGCATCCCCGGCAAGGACTTCGCCTTCCGCGCACCCGAGTCCTCGCTCACGACGCTCGCGAACGCCGGCATCGACGCGGTCTCGATGGCGAACAACCATGCGGCGGACTACGGCGCCGCGGGCCTTGAGGACACGCTCGCGGCGGCCGGGCGCTCACCCGTGGAGATCATCGGGGTGGGCGAGGACGCGGATGCGGCCTTCGCACCGCTGTCACGGGAGGTGAACGGAGCACGGGTGGCCGTACTCGCTGCGAGCGCGCTGTGGGAGGACACGTACACCCACCACGAGGCGACGGAGACCTCGCCCGGCATCGCGGCCTTCGTGGAACCGGAGCGGATGCTCGCGGAGGTCGAGGCCGCGGCGGAGGGCCACGACGTCGTCATCGCGTACATGCACATGGGCGAAGAGGGCTCGACGTGCGTACGCGAGGTCGACGCACAGCGGGCGCGCTCGCTCACGGAGGCCGGTGCGGACATCGTCATCGCCGCTCATGCGCACCGGCTGGCGGGGATGGGACATCAGGACGGGGCGTTCATCGCCTACGGGCTGGGCAATTTCGTCTGGTACACGGGCGGCAGCGGCCCCTCCTCGCACACGGGCGTCCTCACCCTCGACGTCGAGGTCCCCGCGCCCGGCACCGCGGCTCCGGGCACGCGCGTGACGGACTTCGACCTCCAGCCGATGCTCATCGGTGCCGACGGGATTCCGCGGGTGCCCGATGTCGAGACCGCCCAGCAGATCGAGTCCGAGGTCGAGGCCGCGAACCGCTGTTCGCCCATCGGCGCTTGAGGCCGCACCTCGCGACTCGCAGCCGCACAGGTCCTC
Source organism: Brevibacterium album DSM 18261 (assembly GCF_000426445.1). GTDB lineage: Bacteria > Actinomycetota > Actinomycetes > Actinomycetales > Brevibacteriaceae > Brevibacterium > Brevibacterium album. The sequence goes on from NZ_AUFJ01000010.1 coordinate 402,652, forward strand.
ACTTTCGACAGTGGTGCGGACCCGCCCCCGTGACCAGCATGGAGTGATGATCTCCTATCAGGCGGTGACGAAGCGCTACGGCGGCAGGACAGCGGTGGACGATGTGACGGTCGAAGTGCGCGAAGGGCATGTGACGGGCCTGCTGGGCCCGAACGGCGCGGGCAAGTCGACGGCCATGAGGCTGCTCCTGGGACTCGACCACCCGACCTCCGGCACGGTGACGATCGGCGGGCTGCCCTATGCGCGGCTGCGGCATCCGCTGCGGACGGCGGGCGCGCACCTGGACGCGCAGTCGCAGCATCCGGGCAGGAGCGCGCGTGCGCATCTGCTGGGGCTCGCCCGGTACGCGGGCATCCCGGGACGGCGCGTCACGGAGGTGCTGGAGCAGGTGGGCCTCGAGACCGCCGCACGGCGCCGGATCGGCGGGTTCTCCCTCGGCATGAGGCAGCGGCTGGGCATCGCGGCGGCCCTGCTGGGCGATCCGCAGGTGCTGGTGCTCGACGAGCCGATGAATGGCCTGGACGTCGATGGGGTCCGGTGGATCCGCTCGCTGCTGAAGTCCTGCGCACGCGAGGGGCGGACGGTGCTCGTCTCCAGCCACCTGATGGCAGAGATGCACCAGACGGTCGACCGGGTCGTCGTCATGGGCAGGGGCAGGGTGCTGGCCGACTGCGCGACCGAGGAGCTGGTGTCCGCGGCCGCCGGTGCGGTGGTCCTGCGCACGCCTGATCTCTCCGGTGCGGGCGCGCTCGCGGCAGACCTCGGGAGAGCGGGCATGTCGGTGGACGAATCCCAGCCGGGAGTCCTCACGATCACGGGCGGGACGGCCGAGGGGATCGGAGATGCCGCCTACGAGCGCGGTGTCCGCGTGCACTCCCTCCAGGCGGCTCCGGCCACGCTCGAGGACGGCTATCTGCGCCTCGTGGAGGACGAGTTCGAGTTCAGGCGGCCGGCCGGATCGACAGCGGGAGGCCCGCGATGATCGGGGCGCTGCGGGCGGAATGGGGCAAGACCTTCTCGATCCGAACTCCCGTCCTGTGCCTCATCGGCACGCTCCTCCTCGTGGTGGTCACGGCGGGCATGCTGGGCAACGACTTCGTGCGGAGCATCGACATCGGGGAACAGGCCCCGGACGCGCGGATGAGCGCCGTGAGTGCGCTCGGACCCGCCGTTCAGTTCGGCCTGCTGACCTTCGCCGCCTTCGCGATGGCGCTGATCACCTCCGAATACCCGGGCGGAGGCATGCGGTCGACCCTGCAGGCACAGCCCCGCCGGGGTGTCGTGCTCGCGGCCAAATCGGCGATCGGGGCGGGCATCGGCCTCGTCTGCGGTTCTGTGACGGGCGGCATCGGCCTCGCGGTGAGCGAACTCGCGCTCGGCGGGCACAGCGCCCCCGCCGCCGAACCGGCCGCGCTCATCGCACTCCGCGTCGGGACGCTGTTCGCGGTGTCGGCGGTGCTGGTCATGGCCCTCGGCACGATCATCCGCAGCGCCGTGGGCACCCTGGCAGCCGCGGCGGCGCTGCTGGTCGGCATGCTGGCGCTGCCGCCGGCGGCCGGGATCTGGACGCCGGCGGGGGCCGCCGCGAAATTCATCGCGGCGGACGCCTCCGACTATCCTCCGAGCATCGGCCTGCTGATCGTCACCGGCTGGGCGGCTGCGGCCTATGCGGTCGCGTCCGTGCTGTTCGCCCGCCGCGACGCATGATGCCGCCGCTCTCACGACGGCCTACGCTGAGGCACATGTCCCTTCCCCTGCCGCGCCCGCTCCTAGCGGCCGCGTGCGCGGTCGCGGAGGTCGCGCTGGTGGGCTGGTGGGCGGCCACCGGGGCGACGGTCGTCTTCATCGTCCTGCAGCTCGCGCTCATCGTGCTCGTCTGGCTGGGGCTGCTCGCCGGCCGGTACCTCCGGTTCCGGCGCGAGCACGAGCGGACGCTCGCAGCGAACGCCGTCCTCGCCGACAGGCAGAGGCTCGCGGACGAGCTGCACGACGCGCTCGGCCACGATCTCAGCCTCATCGCGCTGAGGGCGGGCGGCCTCCAGATACGGACCACCGGCGCTGTCCAGGAGCAGGCCGCAGGCATAAGGCAGGACGCCGAGGCCGCGGTGGAGAGGCTTCGCGCAGCACTCGCGGCAGCACGCGAGCCCGCACCCCGCGAGTCCGTGAGTGAGATGATCGGCCGGCTCATCGCCTCGGGCGCCTCGATCACGCAGAGAGGCCGCGTGCCGGCACGACTGCCCGCAGCCGCGGAGCACGTCCTGCACCGGACGCTGCGGGAGCTGCTCACCAATGCGCTCAGGCACGCCCCCGGACAGCCCATCGCGATCGAGTACCGCAGCGGCGCGGACGTCCTCACCGTCGAGGTGCGGAATCCTCTGGCTGCGGGCCCCGCCCAGGACGAGTGCACGAGAGGGGACGAGCCCGGCGCTGGAGGCGGGAGCACCCCGGGCTCCGGACTCCCGGGCCTCCGTCGGCACCTCGGCGCGCTGGGCGGACAGCTCGAGACGGAGGACAGGGGCGGGGAGTTCACCGCGACGGCGCGAATCCCCCTGCGGCGCGAATCCGAGGCGGAGGCCGTGCGGACCGGCTCCTCGCCCCTGTCACGGACCCTGCGGTCCGCGGCTGTCCCCGCGCTCACGGCCGCAGGCCTCGTCCTCGGCTTCTTCACCTGGGCGGTCCACAACAGCACGCTCGAGGACCGGGACTTCGCCGAGCTCCGAGTCGGCATGACCGCCTCCGCCGCCGAGGAGCGGCTGCCCGGGCGGCAGGCCCCGGTGCACCTCGTCCCCGCGGCTCCGCACGAGGAGGGCTGGTCGTGCATGCGCTTCACCGACGGCAACTTCCCCCTCGGGATCGCCGTCTTCGAGGTCTGCTTCGACGACGGCGAGGTGGTCCGGCTGTCCGACCTGCGGAGGCGGCCGTGGCTGTGATCCGCATCCTCCTCGCCGACGACGAGGCCCCGATCCGCGCAGCTTTCCGCGCCGTCCTCGACTCCGATCCGGAGCTGTGCGTGCTCCCGGAGGAGGCCGCCGACGGCAGACAGGCCGTCTCGATGACGCTCGCCCGGCGACCCGATGTCGTGCTCATGGACATCCGCATGCCCGTGCTCGACGGGCTCGCAGCTCTCGGCGAGATCCGCCGCGCGCGCCCCGAGCAGAAGGTCGTCATCGTCACCACCTTCGGCGATGACGAGCTCATCGACCGCGCCGTCGGACTCGGCGCGAGGGGCTTCCTCACGAAGGCCGGGGACCCGTACGAGCTCATCCGCGGGGTGCGCGCCGTCGCGGCCGGGGGCGCCGCACTCTCCCCCGCCGTCGCCGGGCACCTCATGGACGCGCTCGGGGCCTCCCTGCCCGCCGCTCAGGCCGGCGACCGGCTGTCTGCGCTCACGGCACGCGAACGGGAGGTGCTGGTGCTGCTCGCGCGAGGCCTGTCGAATGCCGAGATCGCGGCGGAGCTCTTCCTCGTCGAGGGGACCGTCAAGGGATACATCCGCGGGATCTTCACTCGCCTGGGCGTCCGCAACCGGGTCGAGGCGGCTGTGCTCGCCCATCAGGCGGGGCTCGTGTGAGAAGGCACGGCGCTGTCCTGCTAGTGTCGATGTCGCCGCCGGCATCGGATTCGAAGGGCAACGATGAGGTTCTCGACGGACAGTCTTCCGGGACGCCCGGGAGGGCCAGCTGACTGCGCACGCGCCGGCAGGGATCGCACCCGGAGCTCCACGATTCCTCGCCGATCCGCACCCTTCCTCTCGGTTCTCGTCGCAGCGGCAGCGGTCGTCGGCTGCAGCGGGGCGCCGGAGCACACCCAGCCGGAGGAGCAGCCGGCACCCGAGACCGAGGTCGCCGAGCTCGCAATCGCCGGGCTGGGAGGCGACAGAGGCGTCGCCGCCGCCCTGTTCCCGATCGCACGTGAGGGCGACACTGCCACTCTGACCTTCGATCTGACGGCGAACGGGAGCGAGCGCGTGGACACGGCCACCGCCTTCGGAGCGACCGCCTCGCCTCCCCTCCGTCCGCCGGAGGCGATCCGGCTCTTCGACGCGAAGAGCGATCTGGTCCTCACCGCCGCGCTCGACTCGGAGGGCGCGCCGGTGAGCAATGAGGGCTGGCGCTATGCCGATCCGGACGGTCGGAGGGTGCAGATCGCCTTCGCGGCACCCTCCTCCGATTCCGTGGCCGTGATGCTCCCGGGAGCCGCCATGACCGCCGAGGTTCCGGTCATCGACGCAGAGGCGCCCGAGGCACCCGGCTACGACGCACTCGGCGCTGTCGCCGAGGACGTGTACGCCCCTGCCGATATCGCGGAGGCACCGGCTTTCGCAGTGGGCACCTACACCACCGAACTGGATGGTGCGGTCGCACTGCTCGACGACACCGAGCACGTGGAGGTCACTCTAGACACCGACATCCTCTTCGACTTCGGCTCCGCCGAGATCAGAGAGGGCTCCCAGCCGGCGCTCGACCGTGCCGCGCAGATCATCGACGCCCGTGCCGCCGGTCCCGTGCAGGTGACCGGCCACACGGACGATATCGGCTCGCATGCGACGAATCAGGAGCTCTCGGAGGACCGCGCCTCGGCGGTGGTCACGGCGCTCGCGCCGCGCCTGGCGAACGATCAGGAGCTCATCGCGGAGGGCAGGTCGTTCCGCGAACCCGTGGCCGACAACGACACGGACGCCGGCCGTGCGCAGAATCGGCGCGTGACCATCGCCATCGAGGAGCCCTCCGGACAGGCTGTCCGGGCTCAGGAGGAGGGCGAACTGCCCGAGTTCGATGCGGGTCCGGTCGCGAGCGGTTCCGAAGGAGTCTCGCTCGGCGACTTCACCGTGACAGCGCCGCGGGCGTACGAGCTCGGCGACTACCTCGTCGTTGAGCTGGAGGTGACAAGTCACGCGGCCGATGGGGCCCATCAGGGGAGGATGTTCTCGGGCGCCTGGTCGCATCGGGGCTCCGGGGCGCGCTATCCCTCCGGCGCCGTCTCAGGAGTCGCCGTCGTCGCCGGGACCACGAAGACCTACCCGGCCGATTACCTGTACGGCTCCACGGACACCAGCACCGAGCTCTGGGGCACCGTCTCCGATCTCAGCCGAGACGCCCAGCTCTTCGAGGGGCAGTCGCAGACCGCCAGCATCGTCTACGCCGGCGTGGAGGACGTCACCGAGGTGACCGTCCAGCTGGATCACAACCTCGGCAACGCGCCCTTCCGGCTGACCGGCATCCCCGTCGAACGCTGAGCAGCGGAAAGGCCTGAGCAACAGAAAAACCTGAGCCGCGACTTCCCGCTCTCAGGAACATCGCGGCTCAGGCCCGTGGAGGGGATGACGGGAATCGAACCCGCACCATCAGTTTGGAAGACTGAGGCTCTACCATTGAGCTACATCCCCGTGTGCGGAACAGACTCTAGACCAGGTCCGCGCACACATCCAAATCAGCTCCGGCCCTCGCGACCGCATGTGAGCCACCACACTACCGCAACCACCGGACACCGGCCAGACGGTGACACCCTCGCACGTGGGCTACTATTGACCGTGGTCACGGGGCGTAGCGCAGCTTGGTAGCGCATCTGCTTTGGGAGCAGAGGGTCGCAGGTTCAAATCCTGTCGCCCCGACAATGTGACATGACGGGAGGAGCCCCGGGATCCGCGAGATTCCGGGGCTCCTCCATGTCGCTCCGCTCATCGTGACGATGTCACAGCTCCCACGGTCCGAGAAGGCGGGGCGAGTTCGCCGTCTCCCCCCTGACCGCGGTCAGCACCCACGAGCGCCCCCTGCAGCAGTCTCGTCTCCGAATTCCCCTCGGCGATCTGTCGATCCTGCCCCGCCCCGTCCGTCATCATGGTGTCGGACCCTCCGGTTCGACATCCGCAGTCCGGTCCGAGGGCCGAGCGCCCCGGGCCGCGACCCTTCGAGGAGGAACGATGAAGTATGCACTTCTGCTGATGGGCCATGTGAATGATCCGGCGTGCGGCGAGGACGGCGGCGCGGATCCCGAGGAGTTCTTCGCGTTCGACAGGGAGATCACGGCCGCCGGCGTGGTGCTGGACTCCTTCGCCCTGGAGGATCCTGACCAGGCCGTCCGGGTGGGCACGGGGGACGACGGCGAGCGCATCGTCTCCGCGGGACCGTTCGCGGAGGTCCGCGAATTCGTGGGCGGCGCCTACATCATCGAGGTTCCGCACCTCGACGACGCGATCGCCTGGGCGAGAAGGAGCCCGGCCTCGGCCGCCGGCGGCCATGTCGAGATCCGCCCGCTCGCCCCGTACTGATCCCGGACCCGCCTCAGGCCCCGGGATCATGAGCCGCTCCGCCGGCAGCACCTCCTCCGCCGCAGAGGCGGAGGAGGCCCGGCATGCCCTCGCCGCGTTCGGCCCGGAGGCGAGAGCGCGGCTCCTCGCGCCCCTGGCACGGCGCTTCGGCGACCTCGGCCTCGCCGAGGACTCCCTGCAGGACGCCTTCGCGCAGGCCCTGCGGACCTGGCCGGAGACCGGTGTGCCCGAAACGCCGGCGGCCTGGCTCATGACGACGGCCCGCCGCCGGGCCCTCGACGCGGTCAGGCGCGAGAGAGTGCTCGCCCAGAAGCTCGCGCGCCTGCGCATCGAGGAGGAGCGCGCACCCTTCCCGTCCGCGGGCACCGACCCGGCCGAGACCGCGCTCACCGGCGGCGCGGGTCCGCTCGGCGACGACCGCCTCGTCCTGTTCTTCACGTGCGCCCATCCCGGCCTGCGACCCGAGGACAGGATCGCCCTCACCCTCCGCTTCGTCGCGGGCCTCACCACGGAGGAGGTCGCGCATGCCCTCCTCGTGCCCACCGCCACGATGCAGCAGCGCATCGTGCGGGCGAAGAAGCGCATCCGCACCCTCGGCATCCCGTTCACGACTCCCCCGCCCGAGGATGTGCCCGCGCGTCTGCACGGCGTCCTCCGAGTGGTCTGCCTCCTCTATGCGGAGGGCTTCGCGCGCTCGACCGGCGAGACCCATGTGCGCGACGACCTCACCGCCGATGCGATCCGCCTGGCCCGCGCCCTCCACCGGTCGCTGCCCGGTGCCGGCGAGGTCACCGGCCTGCTCGGGCTCCTGCTCCTCACCGAGGCCAGGCGACCGGCCCGTCTCGCCGCCGACGGCACCCCGGTCCCGTTGGCGCGGCAGGACCGGGACCTCTGGGACCCGGCGCTCATGGCCGAGGGGATCGCCTGCGCCGAGGCTGCGGCGACCTCGGCGCAGGCAGGCACCTATGCGATCCAGGCCGCGATCGCCGCCGTCCACGCCGAGGCCTCCTCCTCGGACGCCACCGATTGGCGCCAGATCGCCGTCCTCTACCGCATGCTCGAAGCCCACGAGCCCGGCCCCGTCGTGCGACTCGGCCGGGCCGTCGCCCTGGGCCGGGCGCTCGGAGCTGACGAGGGCCTCCGCCGCCTCGACGCCCTCGCCTCCGATCCCGTCCTCGAACGCTTCCGCCCCTTCCACATCGCCAGGGGAATCACCCTCGAAGAGCTCGGGGATGCCGAAGGCGCCGCCCGCGCGTACCGCCGCGCCCTCGCCCTCGGCGGCAATGACGCCGAGGACGAGTTCCTCACCTCAGCGCTCGCCTGAACCACCGCGGCGGCGGTAGCCTGGGCGGATGGAGCCTCCTCCCCTCCACTGGGCCAGCAGAGAGAAGACGGTCACGCTCGGCGGCAGGCCGCTCCGCCTCCGCCGCTGGGGCTGGTCGCGCGATTCCCCGACCGCCGCCGCGGAGATGGCCGCCGCCCGCATCGAGAAGCTCATCGCCGCGGGCGGGCCACTGCCCGAGGAGCACGGCCGGCGCAAGCAGAGCCGGGACGGTGCCGCGATACGGCGTCTCCACGACTACTATCCGGCCTCACCGCAGCGCGAGGAGGTGCTCGAGGAGGTCTGCGACGACGACGGCCGGCTCATCGCCGCGCTCACCCGCAATCGCTACGGCGCGCTCATCCTCAACACGGACGCCCTCCTCATCGCCGATGTCGACCTGCCGGAGCCGCAGACCCGCACCGGCGGCCTGCTCTCCCTGTTCCGCAGACGCGACCGCGGGGCCGGCTCCGCACACGAGGACGCCTCGGCCGCAGCGCTCGCCGCCGTCACCGCCTTCGCCGCGGACCATCCGGACCTCGGCGTGCGCACCTATCGCACACGCGGAGGCTTCCGCGTGTGCATCACCGGCAGCGGCGCCCGGCCGGGCTCGCCCGAGGCCGAGGCCCTGTTCAGCGCCCTCGGCACCGACGAACTGTACACGCGGCTGTGCCGCACCGCCGGCACCTGCCGCGCACGGCTCACACCCAAGCCCTGGCGGATCGGCTGCGGCCGGCTCCCGGTGCGCTGGCCGCCTGACTCCGCGACCGCCCGCCGTGCGTATGGGGAATGGGTGAGGCGCTACGAGGCGGCGAGCGCGAACCATTCCGTGTGCGAGATCGTCGCCGAGGCATCCTCCCCCGCCCTGGCCGCGCTCGCGCTCCCCGGACCCGGTTCCGCGCCCTCAGGACTCACTCCCTCCGAGATGCGGGTCCTCCGGCTCCACGACCTCCGCTCCGGGGTGGGCGCCGAGACGCCGCTGGCCTGAACAGTCAGGCCTCGAACCCACCGGTTGAACGATTTCTGTCGGATCGAGCGTCGCAGACCAACAGAAACCGCTCACTCAGAGGATTGGGGAGACTCGGACCACCCGCGCCGTGCCAGCCATGTCCCGCACACATAGGCTGGGGCCATGCCGGAACCCGAGGACCACGCAGCGCGGTCTGATGCAGCCCCGCGCACAGCCCGCACAGCCCCGGCCGGACCGCTCTTCGGACCTCCCGTCCCCCAGCGGCTGCTGAGCCCGGGAGGCCTGGCCGCAGCGCTCGTCGCCGCCGGCGCCGTGCTGATCTTCGCGCTCATGAGCCCATGGGGCTATGCGCCGCTGCTCGCGGGTGTGGTGCTGGGCTTCGCCGCCTCCCGCCCGCTGGGGCGCGACCTCGGCCTCATCGTCCTGGGCCTCGGCATCATCAGCACCATCTCCGTCGAGGCCGACATCTCGTGGCCGAACTTCCTCCTCATGGGCGGCGTGCTCACGGCCGCGGTCCTCGTCCCGTACGTCGTGCACCGCTGGGCCCTCCTCGATCATGCGATCCGGTTCCCCCGCAGACAGGGCCGGCCCTGGTCGCGGCTCGAATGGGGCTGGCTCGCCTTCGTGCTCGTCACCGCCTATCTCGTCCTGCCGTTCTACTTCCTCCGCTCCGGCAGCTACGAGAACTGGCCGGCGGTCTCCACCCCCAGCGAGATCGGGCGGCTGTTCGTCGGCGTCAACGCCGTCGGCATCTGGGACGAGCTCTTCTTCATCTGCACCGTCTTCACCCTGCTGGCCCGCCACTTCCCGTTCTGGACGGCCAATGCGCTCACCTCGGTCATCTTCGTGAGCTTCCTGTGGGAGCTGGGCTACCGCTCCTGGGGTCCGCTGCTGACCATCCCCTTCGCCCTCGTCCAGGCCGTGATCTTCACGCGGACGAAGTCGCTGCCGTACACGATCACCGTGCACCTGCTCTTCGACTTCGTCGTGTTCCTCGCGATCGTGCACGCACACCACCCGCACTGGCTGCCGATCTTCCTGTACTGAACGTCCCGCACCGCACACCCTGCACGGCGTCCGCGCACGGGCAACCGCCGCACGGTCTCGCCACTCCCATGTCCGATTCCCGCCAGCAGAGCCATCGTCGACGTGCTTGACTGGTGGACATGAGCACACGAGGGAGCACGGCGGCCCATGAGGCCGATCGGGTCTTCGCCGAACGCTACCGCGCCATCGCCGCCCGCGACCGCCGCTTCGACGGCCAGTTCTTCACGGCCGTCCACACGACGGGCATCTACTGCCGTCCCTCCTGCCCCGCGCGCACGCCGCGGCCGGAGAACGTGTCCTTCCACCTCACCTCCGCCTCGGCGCACGAGGCCGGCTTCCGCGCATGCAAGCGCTGCCTGCCCGAGGCCGCCCCCGGCACGCCCGCCTGGAACCTCCGCGGCGATGCGGCGGGCCGGGCCATGCGCCTCATCCAGGACGGGGAGCTCGACCGCGCCGGCGTCCCCGGGCTCGCCGCGCGCCTGGGCTATTCGCCGCGCCACCTCAGCCGCATCCTGACCTCGGAACTCGGCGCGGGCCCCCTCGCCCTCGCCCGGGCGCACCGCGCGCAGACCGCCCGCGCCCTCCTCGTCGGCACGGACCTCCCGCTCGCACAGATCGCCTATGCCGCGGGCTTCGGCTCCGTGCGTCAGTTCAACGACACGATGCGCGAGGTGTTCGATGCTGCCCCGTCCGAGCTGCGCGGCCGCGCGCGCACCCGGCGGGGCGCTGCCGCGGCGGAACCGCAGCTCGCTGCCGCATCCATCCGTGAGACCCCGGGCACGGTCCTCGTGCGCGTCGAGCTGCCCGTCCGCGCACCCTTCGACGCCCGCGGGGTCTTCGACTTCCTCGCGCGCCGCGCCGTCGTCGGAGTGGAGCATGCGGAGTCCCCCGCACCCGGGACGCTGCGCTATGCCCGGACCCTCTCGCTCCCCCACGGGCCCGGAGCCGCACGCCTGACCGCGGCGGCCCCTGCGGACAGCCCGGCGCATGCCGGCGCAGACGCCCGGGCCTCCGGCTCCTGGCGCGTGCACGCCGAACTCGAACTCAGCGACCTCGCCGACCTTCCGCCGGCCCTCGCACGCCTGCGCAGACTGCTCGACCTCGACGCCGATCCCGAGGCCGTCGACGCCGCGCTCGCCCAGGATCCCGCCCTGGCGCCCCTCACCGCGGCCGTCCCCGGCATCCGCGTCCCCGGCGCCGTCGACCCCCATGAGCTCGTGTTCCGGGCGATGGTCGGCCAGCAGATCTCCGTCGAGGCCGCGCGCACGCACCTCGGCCGTCTCGCAGAGGCCGCGGGTTCTCCGTACTCCTCCCGCTTCGCCGGCCTCACCCGGCTGTTCCCTGACGCCGCCGCAGTCCTCGCCGCGGTGGACGCCCCGGCGGAGACCGCACCGCTCGATCCCTCCCGGCCCCTCCGCCTGCCGCGCCGGGCGCTGACCGCCATCCGCACGGCAGCGCAGGCCCTCGACGACGGCACCCTCGCGGTGCACCCCGGCGCAGAGTCCTGCACTCTCAGGAAGGCGCTCACAGAGCTGCCGGGGATCGGCTCCTGGACGGCGGCCTACATCGCGATGCGAGTGCTGGGCGAACCCGATGCCTGGCTGCCGGGCGATGCCGCGCTGCTGAATGCCGCCCGCGGCCTCGGACTCCTCGGGCCCGCCGACGATCGGCCTCGGGCGCAGGCTCATCGCGCGCTCACCGCCAGCGCCGAGGCCTGGGCGCCCTGGCGCTCCTACGCCGTCATGCACCTGTGGCAGGCCGCGGGCGAACCCGCTGCCGCGCCCCGCACACCACCCACCCCGGAAGGACACCGCTCATGACCGCCGCCGCACACACCGCTGCCCGCCCGTGCCCCCCAGCCTCCGCCGACGCTGTCGCTGACACGGTCGCGTGCACCGTGGAGACCCCGGACGGCCCCTTCTCGCTCATCGCCGGACCGGAGGCGGTGCTGGCCTCCGGCTGGACCGCGGACGTCGAGGAGCTGCGGGTTCTCATCCACCGCTCGCTGCGGCCCGAATCGGTCCGGGTGCTCCTGGAGGCCGCACAGGAGGCCTCCGGCGCGGGATCCTCACTGCACCGCGCTGAGGCGATGGCGCACACCGCTGCCGAGGCCGTGCGTGCCTACTACGCCGGCGACCTGGCCGCGGTCCGCTCCGTCCCGGTGCTCCAGGCCTCCGGGGAGTTCCGCACGCACGCCTGGGAGGTGCTGCGCGATGTGGCGCCGGGAGAAGCGATCACCTACACCGAGTACGCCGAGCGCAGCGGCCGCCCGGCAGCGGTGAGGGCCGCCGCATCCGCGTGTGCGATGAATGCGGCGGCCCTCTTCGTGCCCTGCCACCGGATCGTCCGGACGGACGGCGGCCTCGGCGGCTTCCGCTACGGGCTCGCGGTCAAGCGCAGCCTGCTCGCGCGGGAGGCGAGCTGAGCCCTCCGGCCGGTCGCGGGCAAAGGCTCAGCGCGCCTCGTAGTCCGCGATCTGGCCGATGCGCCGGTTGTGGCGCTCGTCATCGGAATAGGGAGTCGCGATGAATGCATCGACGATGGCGAGCGCCTCGGCCTCGGGGTGCTGGCGTGCCCCCACCGAGACGATCTGCGCGTCGTTGTGCTCGCGTGCGAGCCGTGCGATCTCGGTGTTCCAGGCCAGCGCGCAGCGCGCGCCGGCGACCTTGTTCGCCGCGATCTGCTCTCCGTTGCCGGAGCCGCCGATCACGACGCCGAGGGCGTCCTCGCCTCCGGCCCGGGCCGCGACGACGCCCTCGGCGGCCGCGATGCAGAATGCGGGGTAGTCGTCGAGCGCATCGTATTCGGCCGCGCCGTGATCGACGACGTCATGGCCGGCTGCGCTCAGGTGGGCCTTGAGCGCCTCCTTGAACTCGTATCCCGCGTGGTCGGTTCCCAGGTGGATCTGCACAGTTGTTCCTCTCGGTTCGATGTGGTTCTGCGAAGGCGGGTCAGTCGAAGATCGGGTCGCTCGTGCGGGTGCGCTTGAGCTCGAAGAAGCCGGGCACGGAGGCGACGGCGAGCACGCCGTCGTAGAGCTGCCCGGCCTGCTCGCCCTTGGGCGCGGGCGTGACGACGGGGCCGAAGAACGCGATGTCGCCCACCGCGACGACCGGCGTGCCGACGTCCTCGCCCACCTTCGCGATGCCCTCGGCGTGGGAGGCGCGCAGCTGTGCGTCGTAGGTGTCCTTCTCCGCGTACTCGAGCAGCTCCGCGGGCAGGCCCAGCTCCTCGAGCGCCTCGGCCGCGACCTGCACCCAGTCGGTGCGGCCGCCCGGGTGGATCCGGGTGCCGATCGCGGTGTACAGGTCGCCCACGACGTCCTCGCCGTGTTCGACGCGCGCGGCCGTGACGATGCGCGCCGGCGCCCACGCCGCGTCCATCATCTCCCGGTAGTCCGCCGGCAGGTCGCGGCCCTCGTTGAGCACGGACAGGCTCATCTGGTGGAAGACGACCTTCACATCGCGGACCTTCTCGACCTCCAGCGCCCAGCGGGAGGTCATCCACGCCCAGGGGCAGATGGGGTCGAACCAGAGGTCGAGGGTGCGGGTCATGGGTGTCCTCCTCAGGGATCGCGCATGCAGTTCTCCGGCGGCACGGATCGCCGGTGCGCTCGCGGCCTCGCCGTGCGCGGTCCCGGCGCCGCCGGTGTCCAGCCTAATCGCAAACCGCCGCCGGGGAGGCGCACCCGGCAGGGGCGGCTGACGGCCTGCCGGCGCCGCGGCTCCCCGACGGAGCAGCCCCTCCATGACAGAATGTCGCACAGCGCACAGATGCCCCCATCACCTGCCCCACCGGAGGACACGCATGCCCCAGCACAATCTCACCCGTGCGGAAGCGCGGGCCAGGGCGGACGCACTCACGACGCACGGGTACGACGTCACGCTCGTGCTCGACCCCGCCCAGGACACCTTCCGCTCCGTGACCACCGTGACCTTCTCCGCGAAGGAGGGCGGCGAGACCTTCGTGGACGCGATCGCGGAGCGGATCGACGGGCTGGTGCTCAACGGGGAGACGCTGGACCCGGCGGCGCACGTGGGCGAGGGCCGCATCCGCCTCCCGCACCTGGAGCAGGAGAACACCCTGACGGTCGAGGGCCGGTTCCGCTACATGAACACCGGTGAGGGGATGCACCGCTTCACCGATCCGGTCGACGGGGAGACCTACCTCTACACGCAGTTCGAGGTCCCGGACTCGCGGCGCGTGTTCGCCGTCTTCGAGCAGCCGGACCTCAAGGCCACCTTCACCTTCACGGTGCTCGCCCCGGAGCACTGGACGGTCGTGAGCAACTCCCCCACCCCGCACTCCTCGGACGCCTCCGAGCTCGCCGCGGCACTGGGCGAGGACGCCGCGGGCATGCGGCTCTGGCAGTTCGCGCCGACCCCGCCGATCTCGAGCTACATCACCGCGATCATCGCCGGCCCCTACGCCTCCGTGCACTCCTCGCTCACGAGCAGCGACGGCTCCGAGGTGCCGCTGGGGGCCTACTGCCGCGCCTCGCTGGCCGAGCACCTGGACGCGGAGAACGTCTTCGCGGTCACCCGGGCGGGCTTCGCGCTCTACGAGGAGCTGTTCGACACCCCGTACCCCTTCGAGAAGTACGACCAGCTCTTCGTCCCCGAGTTCAACGCGGGCGCGATGGAGAACGCCGGGGCCGTCACCTTCCTGGAGAACTACGTCTTCCGCTCCCGGCCCACACAGGCGATGGTCGAACGGCGCACGGTGACGATCCTGCACGAGCTCGCGCACATGTGGTTCGGGGACCTCGTGACGATGCGCTGGTGGAACGACCTCTGGCTCAACGAGTCGTTCGCGGAGTACATGTCCACGCTCGCCACCGCGGAGGCCACCGAATTCTCCGATGCCTGGACCACCTTCTCCACCCTCGAGAAGTCCTGGGCCTATCGCCAGGACCAGCTGCCCTCGACCCACCCCATCGTCGCGGAGATCGCCGACCTCGAGGACGTCGAGGTCAACTTCGACGGCATCACGTATGCGAAGGGCGGCTCCGTCCTCACCGCACTCGTGTCCTATGTGGGCCGGGACGCCTTCTTCGCAGGCCTCCGCGAGTACTTCGCCGCCCACGCCTGGGGGAACACAGAGCTCGACGATCTGCTCGCTCCGCTCGAGCGCGCCTCGGGCCGGGACCTGTCCTCGTGGTCGCGGCTGTGGCTCGAGGAGTCCGGGGTGAACGTCATCCGCACCGTGCCCCGGCGCGACGGGGAGGGTGCTCTCACCTCGGTCACCGTCCTGCAGGAGCCCCACGTCCTGCCGGGGCAGCCGGTCCCCAGCCTCCGCCCGCACCGCGTGGGCATCGGCTTCTACCGGGCCGCCGAGGACGGCTCGGTGGCCCGCCTCGGCTGGCAGGCCGTCGACCTCGACGGGGAGTCCGCCGAGGCGCCCGTCCCGCCGGGCGCGGAATCCGCACAGATCGTGATCGCGAACGACGGCGACCTCACGTACGCCAAGGCCCGGTTCGATCCCGACTCCCTCCGGCTCGCCGCGGACCATCTCGCGGGCTTCGAGGACACCCTCACGCAGCTGCTCGTGCTCTCGACCGTCTGGGACATGGTCCGCGACGGCGAGCTCGCGGCCTCCCGCTACATCGAGATGCTCCTGCGGGATCTGCCCGCCGTCACCCACTCCTCGGGCCTCCTGGTGCAGCTGCGCCAGCTCGCGACCGCACTGGGCGAGTACGTGCCGCCGGCTGAGCGCACGGCCCTCCGCGAGCGCACCGCCGACCGCCTCCTCGCCCTCGTCCGCGGCGCGGACGGCGTCGCAGCCGGTTCCGACCAGCAGCTCCAGCTCTTCCAGGCGCTGTGCCGGCACGCCTGCACGGAGGAGCACTTCGCAGCGCTCGAGGAGGCGCTCGCCGCAGTGGAGGCGGCGGACGGAGCCGAGCCTCCGCACGTGCACGGCCTGCCCGTCGACACCGACCTCGCCTGGACGGTCGTCATCGCCCTCGCAGGAGCGGACCGGCTCGACGAGGGCCGGATCTCGGCCCGGCTCGAGGCCGACGGCACCGCGGCCGGACAGCGGCATGCGGACACCGCACGGGCGGCCCGCGCAACCCCCGAGGCGAAGTCCCGGGCCTTCGTCAGGCTCGTCGAGGACCGGGAGCTGCCGAATGCGCGCATCGCCGCGCTCGCGCAGGGCTTCGCCCGAGGCCTGCAGCTCGACTCGGGTGAGTCGATCGCCGCGACGGCACCGCTCACGAGCTTCCGCCGCGAGTACTTCGACCGGGTCACGGGCTGGTGGGAGACGCGCACCCTCGAGATCGCACAGACGCTCACCCTCGGCCTCTACCCGCCGTCGACCGCGAGGACCGCAGCCGCCACCGAGGAGTGGCTGCGCACCCATCCCAAGGCGCCCAAGGGACTGCTGCGCCTCATGCGGGAGAACCTCGACGGCGCACAGCGGTCGCTGCGCGCGCAGCATGCGGCCGGGTCCGTGCAGGCAGGGGGCTGACGCAGGCCGGGTGGCCGGCGTCACAGACCGCATTCGGCACGGGTTCAGCCTCGCCTCGTACGGTGGGACGCAGTATGGCTACTCAGACCGCGACACCCACGTCCTCGCCCACGCCCGTCCCCGATCCCTCCGGCGCGCCCTCACCGGCGGAGACGATCTCCGTCGAGGAGGTGCAGCGCGTCGTCGAGGACTCCGCCTCCTCGGGCTGGGAGTTCCTCCTCGGCACCCCGCTGCGGGTGACGGTGATCCTCCTCGTCGCGATCGTCATCACATTCGTGGTGCGCCGGCTCATCCGGAAGTTCGCGAAGTCGATCGCGACGGGCGGCTCGCGGCGCAAGCTGGGCGAGACGAAGAAGAAGTCCGTGACGACGGACTTCCTCAAGGTCGATCCCTCCGTCCGCGAGCGGCGGGCCCAGCGGGCGAACACCGTGGGCTCCCTGCTCCAGTCCATCGCGACGATCGTCATCTGGCTCATCACCGGCATGACGGTGCTCACGGAGCTGGGCTTCAACCTCGCACCCGTGCTGGCCTCGGCAGGCATCGCCGGCCTCGCCCTGGGCTTCGGCGCCCAGACGCTCGTGAAGGACTACCTCGCGGGCTTCTTCATCGTCATCGAGGACCAGTACGGCATCGGGGACTACATCGACGCCGGCGAGGCCGAGGGCACCGTCGAGGAGGTGGGGCTGCGGACCACGAAGCTCCGCGGGCTCGACGGCACCCTCTGGCACGTGCGCAACGGCGAGATCCTCCGCGTGGGCAACTACTCGCAGGGCTGGGGTCAGGTGGTCCTCGATCTGCCCTTCCCCTACGACACGGACGAGGCCGCCGCGGAGACCGTCATCAGGGACGTCTTCACCGAGCTCCGCAAGGATCCGGAGGTGGACCGCAGCATCATCGAGGAGCCCGAGGTGCTCGGCATCCAGGACATCACCGGCGAAGCGGTCACGGTGCGCGCCCTCATCAAGACGACGCCGGGAGACCAGTTCGCGGTGGGCCGGCAGTTCCGGGCCGCCTTCAAGCGGCAGCTCACCGCCCACGGCCTCGCCATCCCGTGGACGCAGCAGACCGTCCTGCGGACGTCCCCGGCACCCTCCCCGGCGGACCGGCACAATCAGGAGGAGCACCACGGGGACGAGGCCGAGCACAGCCGCCAGCCGGAGAAGCAGGAGCAGTGAGCCGGCCCCTCCCTCCCGACCCCGGCACCTGAGGAGAGAGCACTTGGCAGTCAGCAGCGTTTCCCTGCACACATCGCCGCGCCCGGACAGCGTGTACGCCGCCGTGGGCGGACACGAGACCTTCGCCGCGCTCGTCGACGCCTTCTACGCGAGTGCGGTCGAGGACGCTCCCTTCATCGCCATGTACCCCGAGGGCACGGAGATCGAAGGGGCCAAATGGCGCCTGTGCGCCTTCCTCGAACAGTACTTCGGCGGCCCCACGACCTACTCCGAGCAGCGCGGGCACCCGCGTCTGCGGATGCGCCACATGCCCTTCGCGGTCACGCCCGAGGCCCGTGACCGCTGGCTGCACCACATGCGCGGCGCACTCGACAGCATCGAGCTGCCGCCCATGTACGACGAGCTCATGTGGGACTACTTCCAGCGGGCGGCCGCGGCCATGATCAACCAGCCCGGTGAGGGCCGACCGCAGCCGAGCCCCCTCATCTGAGCGAGACGCTCGCTCACCGGGTGAGCCTCTGCTCATCGCGTGAGGATGTGCCCTCCCGGCAGGCTCAGCCGGGTCCAGACCCCGCAGCGGAGCACCTGCGCCCGCACCTGGCGAGGCGGCTGGGCCTCTCCCGCGGGTCCCCCCGCTCCCCCGGGTCCTCCCAGGAACCCGAGGACATAGGCGCCGAAGGCCGCACCCGCGCTCACCGGAGTGCTCTCCGCACCGGAGGCGCCCCCGGGATCCGCCGAGACCTCGGCGGCGGTGCGCGCCCACACCTGCCGGCGCAGGGCGTCGACGGCATGGGCGCCGGCACCGGCGGGCGTCCCCTCCGCGACCTCGGCGATACCGGCCTCGGCGGCGGCCGTGAGCAGGTCCGCGCCGAGCGAGCCCACCGGCTCCCAGGGGCCGCGGGGCGGGGCGATCCCCGCCCAGACGGCGCTCACCTCGACCGGCGGCACAGCGACCCCCGCGGGGGCGCCGCCATCCTTCTCCGCTCTGCCGCCGGCCTCCGCCTCCAGGCGCGCGAACCTGTCCAGCAGCGCACGCGCCTCGACGACCGCATCGAGGCCGTCGTGTGCGGAATCGGCCAGTCGCAGCATCCGCATCCCGAGCACGAGCGGCATGGAATCGCCGAGGCCCCCGGGATGCAGCGGCGCGGCTGTGAGCACGAGAACGTCACCGGTGACGGAGAGGCGGATCGCGGTGTCGGCATCCGCGTGCTGCGCACGGGAGACGAAGGTGCGCCAGTCCCCCAGCGCGGCGGGATCGGCGGGCACGAGGAGGCCAGAGGACATCGGTTCTCCTTGGGGCGGCGGGGAGATCGGGGCGAGGCGGGCGGAGCTCAGACGTGCCGCAGGGGCACAGTCAGACGTGCCGCAGGGGCACGGGCGCGGTGAGCGCCGGTTCCAGGCGGGCGCGCTCGTCCTCGCGGATGCGGCGCGCCCTCCCGGTCTGCGAGTCCACGAACACGACGACCGTCTCCGCGACGGTGTAGGCGGCCGAGCCGTCGGGCTCCCCGATGACGTAGCCCACCGTCATCGAGACCGGGGAGACCGCGGAGACCACGCAGTCCACCGCGACGGGGCCCTCGCGGTAGGGAATCGGCTCCCGGTACTCGATGCGGTGGGAGAGGACGAGCAGATCGGTGTCGCCGCTCGCATCCCCCAGCACCCCCGGGAGCGGATCGCCGAGCACCGCTCCGCCCGCTCCGGGAGTGTCCACGGGAGCGGCGTCGCGGGCGGCGGTCGGCGAGCCGAAGGCCCGCACCCGGGCCTCCTCGAGCAGACGCAGCTGCGTCACGTTGTTCACGTGCCCGTAGGCGTCCATGTCTCCCCACCGCAGCTCGATGAGCACACGGGTGAACGGGGCGGGGAGGACGGGACTGCGGAGCTCGGGATGGGTCATGGCGCCCATCCTGCCACTCCCGCAGGCAGAACCCCATCTCAGGGGAGGAGTGCGGCCTCCGCGCCCGGGATCATCACCGACTGAACGGACGCTCTACAATTCGGGAGGAACCCCCGGGTGCGCGCTCAGCGCCCGGACAGAACGAGCAGCGCCGACAGGGACGGAGCCCGAGACAGAGTGAAGACCGGAGAGAACGCTCACCGCGCACACGGCGCGGCAGACGACGCGGACGCGACCGCGGAGAGCACGGAGAACATCGCGGCCCTGAGGCGGGTGCTGGACCTCGAACCGCTCTCGGCGCCGGGCGTCGGCGGGGAGGAGCACAGCTTCCTCGGGTGGAACCAGCCCAAGCCGGGCGGGCGGCTGTTCGGCGGGCAGGTGCTGGCGCAGTGCGTCATGGCGACCTCGGCCACCGTCGCCGAGGACCGCCCCATCCACTCCTTCCACGGCTACTTCCTGCGCGCGGGCGCGGTGGACAAGGAGCTGACCTTCGGCGTCGACGTCCTCCGCGACGGCCGCTCCTTCTCGGCCCGCAGGGTCCAGGCCTACCAGGACGGCCAGCCGATCTTCACGGGCATGGCCTCCTTCCAGGACTCGCAGGAGGGCGCCTCCCATCAGGACGCGATGCCCGAGGACATCCCCGGTCCCGAGGAGCTCGCGAACCTCGCACAGCAGCTCTCCGGGCACCAGCACCCCCACCTCGAAGGCTGGGTCTTCAAGCGTCCCTTCGAGATCAGGCCGGTGGAGCCGGCGATCCAGGCGGAGTTCCGGGGAGAGCAGGTGGCGCTGTCGCGGTTCTGGGTGCGGCCCATCTCGCCGTTCCGCGGGGACCGGGTGAGCAGCGCTGCCGCCGTCGCCTATGCGAGCGACTACAGCCTGCTCGAGCCGACGCTGCGCCGGCACGGCGTCCCGTGGTACACACCGGGTCTGCGGATGGCGAGCCTCGACCACGCGATGTGGTGGCACGCTCCCATCGACGTCGACGACTGGCTGCTCTTCGACTTCTCCGCGCCCCGGTCCGGCGGCGGCAGGGCGCTGGGCGCCGGCCGCGTCTTCTCGCGCGACGGCGTGCTCGTCGCCAATGTCGCCCAGCAGGGCATGGTGCGCATCCCCGGCTGAGCACGCACGGCAGAGCGCCTCGGGCCCGCACGGATCCTTGAGGATCCGTGCGGGCCCGAGGCGTGAGGTGCCCGCGTCAGTCGCGCGTGAGGCGGCGGTGGGTGACGCGGTGCGGACGCGCAGCCTCCTCGCCGAGGCGCTCCACCTTGTTCTTCTCGTAGGACTCGAAGTTGCCCTCGAACCAGTACCAGTTCGCGGGGTTCTCCTCCGTGCCCTCCCACGCGAGGATGTGGGTCGCGACGCGGTCGAGGAACCAGCGGTCGTGGGAGACGACCACGGCGCAGCCGGGGAACTCGAGCAGGGCGTTCTCGAGCGAGCCCAGGGTCTCGACGTCGAGGTCGTTCGTGGGCTCGTCGAGCAGGAGGAGGTTGCCGCCCTGCTTGAGGGTGAGCGCGAGGTTGAGGCGGTTGCGCTCACCGCCGGAGAGCACACCGGCCTTCTTCTGCTGGTCCGGTCCCTTGAAGCCGAACGCGGAGACGTAGGCGCGCGAGGGCATCTCGACCGCGCCCACCTGGATGAAGTCGAGGCCGTCGGACACGACCTCCCACAGCGACTTGTCCGGGTCGATGCCCGCACGGGACTGGTCGACGTAGGAGATCTTCACCGTCTCGCCCACCTTGAGGTCGCCATCGTCGAGCGGCTCCATGCCCACGATGGTCTTGAACAGCGTGGACTTGCCCACGCCGTTGGGCCCGATGACGCCGACGATCCCGTTGCGCGGCAGGGAGAACGAGAGGCCGTCGATGAGCGTGCGCCCGTCGAAGCCCTTCTCGATGTCCTTGGCCTCGATGACGATGTCGCCCAGGCGCGGTCCCGGCGGGATCTGGATCTCCTCGAAGTCGAGCTTCCGGGTCTTCTCGGCCTCGGCGGCCATCTCCTCGTAGCGGGCCAGCCTCGCCTTGGACTTCGTCTGCTTGGCCTTGGCGTTGGAGCGGACCCACTCGAGCTCCTCCTTGAGGCGCTTCTGCAGCTTCTGGTCCTTCTTGCCCTGGACCTGCAAGCGCTCCTGCTTCTTCTCCAGGTAGGTCGAGTAGTTGCCCTCGTAGGGGTAGAGGTGTCCGCGGTCGACCTCGGCGATCCACTCCGCGACGTGGTCGAGGAAGTAGCGATCGTGGGTGATGGCGATGACGGCACCGGGGTAGGTCGAGAGGTGCTGCTCGAGCCACAGCACGCTCTCCGCGTCTAGGTGGTTGGTGGGCTCGTCGAGGAGCAGCAGGTCCGGCTTCTCCAGCAGGAGCTTGCACAGGGCCACGCGGCGGCGCTCACCGCCGGAGAGGTGGGTGACGGGGGCGTCTCCCGGGGGGCAGCGCAGCGCGTCCATCGCCTGTTCGAGCTGCGAGTCGAGGTCCCAGGCATCGGCGTTGTCGATCGCCTCCTGAAGCTTGCCCATCTCCTCCATGAGGGCATCGAAGTCCGCGTCCGGGTTCGCCATCTCCTCGGAGATCTCGTTGTAGCGGTCGAGCTTGCCCTTGATCTCCCCCACGGCCTCCTGGACGTTGCCCAGGACCGTCTTGTCCTCGTTGAGCGGCGGCTCCTGGAGGAGGATGCCCACGGTGTAGCCGGGGCTCAGCCGGGCCTCTCCGTTCGAGGGCTGGTCGATGCCCGCCATGATCTTGAGGATGGTCGACTTGCCGGCGCCGTTGGGGCCGACCATGCCGATCTTCGCTCCGGGGTAGAACGACATCGACACATCGTCGAGGATGACCTTGTCACCGTGCGCCTTGCGCGCCTTGTGCATGGTGTAAATGAACTCTGCCATAGTGGCTCCACCCTATAGCGGCCGGTCAGTTCCCGCCCAGTCCGGCATCCCCGCCCGTGTCGCCGGAGCCTCCGCCCTGATCGCCGCCGTTCCCAGTGCCGCCGGAGCCCTCGCCCGCTCCGCCCGTGCCGTCCTCGGCCTCCTCCGTGCTGAAGCTCTCACCGGGGATGTGCCCGGCCCCGTTGTCTCCGCCGTCCTCGTCCCGCGGCTCCCCGCTCGGCTCCGGCGCCCCCTCCGGCCGCTCCACGCTGCCGTACATGCAGGTGCCGGTCGACTCTGACGGAGGCATGAGGCGCGCCGTGGCCTCTCCCTCGCGGATCTCGCCCACCACGCAGCCGGCGTCCACCCGCACCGCGAACTGCTTGGAGGGCACGCCCGTCTCCAGCGGCGTCTCGTCCTGGGTCGCCTCGAGCTGCTCCACTCCGTAGCCGGCTTCCATGAGCGCCTCGAAGACTGCCTCGGAGCTCGGGATCGACTCGGCATCGCCCAACAGCGGCTCGAGCCCCGCGATCACCTCGTCGACCTCAGCAGGCTCCTCCGTCTCGACCACGCGGGGCTCGGTGGGCGAGGAGCCCTGGAAGAGGGAGCATCCCGCGGTCAGTGCCAGCACCGCCGCGGAGGCCCCCAGGACCGCCGCGGGGCGGTGGAGCGCTCGGATCATGGACGTCCCTTCCCTCAAGGAGCCGAATCGCTCCCACTGTAGCGCCACCTCGGCTGCCCTCCTCTCATCCCGCACACGAAGGCAGGTGCGGCCGGCGCTGAGAGCGGACCGGCCGGCTGCGGAGCCGATGCCACCCGCGAGGAGGCGCACGGTGCGGTGAGAGGGCTCGGCCGCTCAGAAGGGCGGGCCGTCCGCACCGGCGCCGACCCCGGCCGTCACCGGCTGCTCGACGAGTTCTGCACTCTCCCCGGAGGGCTCCGCGACGGCACCGTCGGCCGGCCGCGTGTCCGCGCCGGTCTGCGCGTCTGCGGCATGCGCGGAGGCGCCCGGCGCGGACCAGTGGCCGCTCGCAGCCTCGGCGCCGCCCTCCGCCTCGGCACCGCCCGCCGTGCCGTGCTGCTCCCCGGGCCCGGTGAGCTCGCGGTTCTTCGTGAGCGGCGCGACGCCGAACTGCAGGCTGGGACCGACCGCATGCGCCGTGATGTCGCCCGAGGTGCCCGTCTTCTCCCCGTTGTCCCAGTCCCGCAGCCTCAGCTCCCCCACGACGATGACCTGATCGCCCTTCTTCAGGGAGAACGCCGCGTTCGTCGCCAGGACGCCGTAGGCGCTCACATCGAACCAGCTGGTGCCCGTCGTCGTGTACTCCCCCGTCTGGGGATCGCGCCGCCGGTGGTCCACGCCCACCCGGAAGTTCGCGACGCTGCGGCCGTCCGGCAGGGAGCCGGTGCGCGCATTCGCGGCGAGTCCGCCCACGATCGTGGTGGTGATCCTCATGGTGCCGTCCTTCCTCACGGGACGCCGCGGGAGCGGCGCCTCGGGGACCACCCTGGACCACGCGGGAGCACGGAGGAATGCCGGCGGCGAGCCTGTGGACGGACGCAGCGACCTCCACAGGGCGAGGCACACAGAGTCGCACGCCGTGGGAAGGGGGTCTGTGACGCAGGCCCGCAGACGGCGGTCGCGGCTCAGCGCAGGGCGTCGTGGATGCGCCGGTGGTCAGCCAGCACGGCCGTGATGGGACCGAGGAACTCGCCCTGAGCGGCGGAGAGGACCGCAGCGCGCAGGCGTGCGCCCACGTCCTCGGCCGCGGAGTCCGCGCCCCTCACGCGCGCGCGTGCCGCCCAGGAGGAGGTCAGCCACGAGCCCAGCACGCCCCCGAGGAGCAGCGCGAGCGGCGCGATCCACAGGAGGATGTGCACATCGAAGTCGGTCAGCAGCACCATCAGCAGCTGCGCCGCACCCCACAGCAGACCGGCGACGGTGCAGACGAAGAAGAGCATCTGCAGGAACCGCGCGGTCGACCACCAGCCGGGCCGCTCCCGTTCGATGGGCACCGCGGTGAGCGCGCTGTCGAGCGTCGAGGACAGCACCTCCGCGCTCGCCCGCTCCTGCTTCGCCACCCGTCCCCGCCACACGGCGGGCAGCCCCGCCACAGCGCTCTCGACCAGTTCGTGCGCGGCGAGGCTCACCCGCGCGCTCTGGGCGCCTGTCACCTCGGGGGCGGCCGCCCGCAGCAGCTCGCTGCGCTCGCTGCCGTGCCGCGCACCCAGCGGATCGGCCTTCGACCGCTGGGCCCAGGCCAGCACGGGGTATCCCGTGGCTCGGTAGGCCCTGCGCAGATAGTCCTCGCGCACGGTGCTGGCCAGCGCATCCACGCCGGCGGCGTCCATCATCGCGTCGATGAGGGGGCCGGCCTGCGCGAGGTCGTCGATGCCGCTGGGCGGCTCGCCGAGCTCCGCGAGCACCTTCGCGTTGACGGTGCGCACGTCCGCGAGCAGGCGCTCGACCGCGGCCTCCTTCGCCGTGATCGTCTCCGCGAGGATCCCGCGCAGCCGGGGCACGCCCTCGCGCGTGAGCGCGGAGGCGCCGTGGACGCGCGGATCGGCGATCCCGTCCTCGGCCAGCAGCGAGGCGAAGTGCTCCCGCGCGTGCGCCCGGTCGCCGGCGTCCAGCCGGTCGATCTGGTTGAGGACGAAGACCATTGCTGTGCTGTGCTGGGCGAAGGAGGCGAGATAGCCGGTGTGCAGCGAGTAGTCCGCGTACTTCTGCGGATCGACCACCCAGAAGACGACATCGACGAGGCCCACCATGCGGTCCGATTCGAGCCGGTGCTCGACCGCGGTCGAATCGTGATCGGGGAGGTCCACGAGGATGAGGCCGTGGAGCGCGGTCTCATCGTCGCCGTCGAGGGCCGACTCCCGCCAGGTGCGGTTCTCCTTCGGCACCTCGAGCCAGTCGAGGATCTCCTCGCCGCCGGCGCCCCACACGCAGGCGGTGGGCTTCGAGGTGGTGGGCCGCCGCACGCCGACCTCGGCGATCTCGAGGCCGGAGACGGCGTTGAACAGCGAGGACTTCCCCGATCCGGTCGATCCGGCGAAGGCGACGACGGTGAACTCGTCGCCCAGGCCCATGCGCTCGCCCACCCGGTCGAGCAGCGAGGAGGACTCGGCCACGACCTCCTCGCTCAGGGCCGAGGCGCCCTCGTCGAGCGCCAGGCGCAGGCCCTGCGTCAGCCGTGCGAGCTCTGCCCGGGTGCGTGCGTGGGCCGAAGCCGTCATCGGAGTGCCTCCTTCAGTCGTGCCGCGCCGCTCCTGAGCGCGCCCGCCTGCCGGGGCGGCACCTCGGCGGCGGCGAGGGTCTGGTCGAAGCCGGCCCGGCAGCCTGCCAGGAGCCGCTGGACGCCGTCGAGGAGGCGACTGCGGACGGTGGCGACGAGGTCCGCCGAGGCCTCCTCGCCGAAGCTCGTCGCCAGCAGCTTCGCCGCCACCTCCGTCGTGCCGCCGCCCGGACGCGCGGCGGGTGAGAGGGCCGCGAGCATGAGCACGCAGGCGACCCCGTCCACGCCGAAGGAGAGGATGCGCGCCTTGGCCCGGGCCGATTCCCCGAGGTCGCGCACGAGGACGGCGACCTCATCGGCCCAGCCGGTGACGGCGGCGCGCACACGGGCGTCGAAATCGGCCGGCACCCGCGGGACGGCGGGATCGGGGCAGTCCGCGAGGAGCGTGCGTCCTGCGGGCTGCTCCTCCCAGCCCATGCGGGCCGCGGACACGGCAGCCACCGCCTGCTCCCGGACGAGCACGGCGACGGCGCTCTCCATCGCCTGGCGCAGGGGGCCCGCGGTGTCGCGGCGGCCGGTCACCGCGGCGGTGATGCGGTCGCGCACGCGCGCGACAGTGGGCTCGAGGCCGCGGAAGAACTGGCCCGTGCCCACGAAGTCCTGCCAGCGGGCCAGCACCTCGCCGCGGAGCACGCGGCCGCCGGTGAGCGCGGCGGTGAGCTCCGCGGAGGCCTGTGCGAAGGAGTCGTCCACCGCGCCGGCCAGCCGTGCCCGGGCCTCTTCCTGGGACGCCGCGGACTCGGCGAGGCGCTCGGCCTCCGGCGGCAGGGCGGCGAGCGCGCCTGCCAGCGTGCGCGCGATGACGCGCTCCCGGGCGAGCGCGCTGCGCCCGAGGTTGAGCACCCAGGACGTCAGCGTGAAGGACGCCGATTCCGGCAGGAGGCCGTCCTCGAGCGCGACCTCCGGGACGGTGAAGAGGGGCGAGGAGCCCAGTCCGACCTCGGTGAGCAGCTCGGTGAGATGGTGGCGGACCTCGCGGTTGGCCTCGGCCGGGACGCGGTCGAGCACGAGGGCGATGGTGGTGCCTCGGGCCTCGGCCTCCGTCAGCAGCGCCCAGGGCACGGCATCGGCGTAGCGGGAGGCCGTCGTGACGAAGAGCCAGAGGTCCGCGGCGGCGAGCAGCGCCCGGGCGGCCTCGCGGTTCGCCTCGCTCACGGAATCGATGTCCGGGGAGTCCAGCACCGCGAGCCCCCGCGGGATGACCTCATCGGCGACCATCCGGATGTGCGAGGAGGTGCCGTCTCCCTCCTCCGAACCGGGCGCGTCCGCCTGGCCGGGGGCCTCCGCCAGCGCAGCGCCGAGGCCCTGGAAGTGCTCCGCGTCCTCGGGATGGTGGACGAGCACCGGAACGCGGGTGGTGGGCCGCAGCACGCCGGCCTCCGTCACGGAACGGCGCAGCATCGAGTTGAGCAGGGTCGATTTGCCCGCCCCCGTCGATCCGCCCAGCACGACGAGGAGAGGGGCCTCCGGCGATTCGAGCCGCGGCAGCAGATAGTCCTCGATCTGGGAGGCGAGCGCGCGCCGCAGGGCGCGGCCGGCCCCGGCATCGGGCGTGTCGAGCGGGAGCCGGGCGCCTCTGACCCGGCGGAGCAGCTCAGTCAGGGCCGGGCCCGCCTCCGCTCTGACGGCCGGACGTTTCGCTCGTGGTTCCACGGTGACCAGCATCGACGGTAATGCCGTCCGCGTCGACCCACCACGCCGAGGAGTTGGGGATCTCCTGGGAATCCGGGCCGGTCGTGTGCGCCTCCGGACGACCGCAGGCGGACACGGTGCCCGCCCCGGCGGTGGCCACCTGACGAGCGCGGACGTACGCTGACAGAAGGGTGGCCGAACATTCGCTCAGCGTGCCGGGCCGTCCGGCCACGCCGCAGGCCGCCTGCACCGCACTCGACGAAGAGGAGCACAGATGGGGATCTCGCCCACGATCCCGGAGCCGTTCTACCGGCAGGAGGACGAACACCGCTTCGCCTCCCTGCCGGCGACCACGGGGGTCTGGTCACCCGAGCACCAGCATGCGGGCCCTCCGGCCGCCCTCCTGGTGAGGGCGATGGAACAGCACGGCGGAGGCGAGGGCGTGCGCCTGACCGATGTGCGCTCGGACATCCTCGGTCCCATTCCCGTGCGTCCCCTCGACATCGAGGTGCGCACGCTGCGCGGCGGGCGCTCGATGGAGCTGCTGGAGGCGTCAGCGAACGCGGACGGGCGCACCGTCATGACCGCACGGGCATGGCGGATCCGGCGGGCACCCGAGGACTATCCGGAGCTCGTCGGCTGGCGGACGGGGACCGCTCCGGCGGTGCCCGAGGCGGTCGCGGGTGCGCGCACCGCTGTGTTCACCGGCGGCCACGACAGCGGCTACCAGCGCTCGGTCGAATGGCGGTTCGTCACGGGCGGCCCCGGTTCGCGCGCGCCGGCCGTCGCCTGGGGCAGACAGCACAACCAGCTCGTGGAGGGCGAGGAGCCGAGCCCCTGGCAGCGCGCCCTCGTGCTCGCGGATTCGGCGGGAGGGATCAGCCTCGCGGTGGACCCCGCGACCCACAGGTTCATCAACTGCGATCTGCACGTGGCCCTCGACCGCGATCCGCACGGAGAGTGGCTGAGGATGAGCGCCCAGTCCCTCGCGACTCCCGGCCACGGCGGGATCGTCCACAATGCGCTCGCCGATGTGCACGGTGAGCTGGGCTACGGGCTGCAGGCGATGGTGGCGCAGAACCTGGGGTGAGGGACGACCGGGCGAGGGGCGGCCGCGGGCGCTCAGCGCCTCCTGCGGGAGTTCCCCGGCCGTGCGTCACCGGCGGCACCCGTGCTTCCGGCGGTTCCGGCCTCGGGCAGTGTGCGCGGCGCTCCCAGCAGGAGCGTCCAGAGGGCCACGGCGAGTACCCCAGCGGCCAGGAGGGCTGCGAGCACCATGAGCTGGAAGACGGCCGCGTCGAGGACCGGGAGCCCGCCGAAGACCGCGCCGACGAAGGCGCCGGGCAGCGCGACGAGTCCCGTCACCCGGGTCTGGTCGGTGCTGGGGACGAGGGCTGCGGCCCCTGCCGCTCGCACGGCTCCGCGCGCAGCGGACCTGGGACCGGCTCCGAGCGCGAGCCATGCCTCGATCTGGGGCCGCTGGGCGCGCAGCTCCGAGTCCAGCGCCCGGCCGAACAGCGTGGACACCGTCATCACTCCCCCGATGACGATGCCGCCCACCGCGAGCAGGTAGCGCGGCTGCGCCGGCACGGCGCCCGAGGCGAACACGACGATGCCGGGCACGGCGGCTGCGGCGGCGATGACACCGGCCGCGCGCAGTCCGCCGGCCCAGCTCCAGCCGAGGCGCCGGGCGACGACGGTCGCGGCGACGACCACCATGACGAGCAGGAACAGCAGGACGAGGTCCCTGCGGCCGAGCACGAAGCGCAGCACGAGCGAGAGCAGTCCCAGCTGGAACACTGCGCGCAGGAGCGCCCATGCCTGGAGCCAGGACTGCTCCAGGCGCAGGAGGGCGGTGAGCGCCCATGCCGCTCCCGCGAGGAGGGCCAGGGCCAGGAGGACGGCCGGCTGGACCAGCGTCGCGGAGGTGGTCATGCGCGCATTCTGCACCACGCGCGTGCGCCGCGAGCGCGGGCCCGCGCCTCGGGATCGGCACGGGGGCGCTCAGGACAGCGGAGCCATGAGCTGCCTGCGCAGTGCGGCCTCGCGCTCGCGTTCGAGCTGCCGGTCCAGCTGGTGGCGGCGGATGAGCTGAGCGCGAGTGGGCCGCGGGGGCCGTGGA
The DNA here is from genome assembly GCF_000426445.1 of Brevibacterium album DSM 18261. Taxonomy (GTDB): domain Bacteria; phylum Actinomycetota; class Actinomycetes; order Actinomycetales; family Brevibacteriaceae; genus Brevibacterium; species Brevibacterium album. Next base: position 431,705 of record NZ_AUFJ01000010.1, read on the forward strand.
CGAACGGGGGCGCTCCGGCGCGCCCAGCGGACGAGCACGAGCCCGAGCGAGAGGACTATGCGGCGGGGCATCGGATAGACGGGGACTGCAGACACGGACATTCCTTCTTGAATGGCGCGGAATCGAGCGCATTCCGAGACCGGACGTGAAGACGCACAGCCGCATCGGCGCATAGGAGAACCGCAGAAAGGGCAGGGGAGAATGAGGGAGGGGCGAATATCGCCTTCCCGGATCGATGGGGTCGGAACCGCACTCGGAACAGCAGGGAATTCATTTCCTCAGCGCACGAGAGGCGCTGTGAGACGGGATTCCCGGACATTCTGTGCGGGAGGGGTGCGGCGGCGATCTCCGCGCGGCGGCTGCCATGCGAACCGACTGGGATCAGTGGGTCGACCGGACCTTCGGCACCGAGTGCGAACGGACAGCCGCAGCGAAGCTCTCGCACCGTGTGATCCGCACACAGCGGCCTAAGCTGAACACCCGGTCACCGCATGCGTGAAAGAGCGGGGACGTTCGCGCTCAGGCCCATCGCGAAGGACAGCCGTGCGGCGCAGCGCCACACCGGCTCCACAGGAGCGGAATCACGCCCGAGGTCGAGAGTCCACGACTCTGCCGAGACGGGGTGCCGTTCCTCCAAGGGGCGCGGCGGCTCCTCCGAACGCAGTGAAAATCGGGGTTGCAGGCGACAGAGCGTGCATCATCGCAGTAATCATCATGACCGCCTCCGATCCTCTCGCGTTCGTCTCATTCTTCGCAGTCCTCATTCGAGGCGACTGCAGCAAGGGCGACCGTATTCTCCGGTCCCATGAGCCACCGACCAGGTCTTCACACGTGAAGGAGCAATCGGATGGCGTTGCATTGAACACATTAACAGCCGAAGCGACAGCGCACAACGGCAGAACCGAGATGATCGCAGTTTTTTTTCGCCGTCCGGATCGCATGTCTGTCCGGACCGAGTGCAGGCGAGGAACGGGACGGAGGTCGTGCCCGTTGCCGCTCCGTGCGATTCAGGGCTGATTCGGGTAGCTGACAGAGGGGCCCGGCTCCTCGCAGCGCGGCAACAGGCCTGCGACCCAGGCGCGTGGGATCTGCACCGGCGGCCAGATCAGGAGGTCGTCGCCCTCGCTCTCCAGATGCACGGTCGCGAAGGCGATGTCGTCACGGTCGGACCAGTAGACGGCAACATGCAGACTGCCCCCCCCCGAGGAGCCCGTCAGCGACTGCTCCTCGATCTCGCGACGAGTGATCCCGGTGCTCCTCAGCGCCGCGTGCACCACCGTGCCCCGGTCGGCGGTTCCCCGATATGCCATGCTCTCGGCGGCGAGCCTGCGACCGGAGTGCCGGTGCCGAAGCGCGCCCTTCGTGCACGGCGAGCGCCGGAGCCGGATCGAAGAAGCGCTGCGACGTCGCCGGCACGTCGGCGCGGCTCCACCGGGCCGGTTCGACCTGCCCAGCACCAGGGTCGGAGCTCACAGCTCAGGCGCCTCCCTGCCCTCAGTCCCAGCAGCCCTTGTCTCCAGGGACCGAGATCCGAGACCTGCGTGTTGAGCGCCCCCAGCAGGACTCGAACCTGCAACCTACGGATTAGAAGGCCGTTGCTCTATCCATTGAGCTATGGGGGCCTCTCGCGCGGTCCTCCCGCACGGACGCAGGCCATTCTACCCACGTCTGCATGCCTGCTCGAACGAAGGGCCGGCAGCCCGCGCGAAGCACGAGATGCCGGCCCTTCCCACCCTCCACCGGCTGGAGAGGGAGCCCTCAGACCTCCGTGTCGAGCGCCTTCTCCAGGCGCTCGAGCTTCCCGTCGAGCTCACCGGTGCGGCCGGGCCGGATATCGGCCTTGATCACGAGCGAGACGCGGGGCCCGTATGCGGCCACGGCCTCGGTCGCGGCCTTCACCACGGCGAAGACCTCGTCCCACTCCCCCTCGAGCGTCGTGAACATGGAATCGGTGCGGTGCGGCAGGCCGGATTCCCGGACCACCCGCACCGCGGCGGCGACGGCGTCGTGGACGCCGCCGTCGCCGTCAGGATCTGCACCGCCGGATGGTGCGACTGAGAATGCGAGCAGCATGTGCGATCACTCCTTCGGAACTGAGACGATGAGCGCATCGCCCTGACCGCCGCCGCCGCAGAGCGCGGCCACACCCGTGCCGCCTCCCCTGCGGCCCAGCTCCAGGGCGAGGTCGAGGACGAGCCGCGCGCCCGAGGCGCCGATCGGATGGCCCAGGGCGATGGCACCGCCGTTGACGTTGACCTTCTCCGGGTCGATGCCCAGATCCGCTGTGGAGGCCAGCCCGACCGCGGCGAAGGCCTCGTTGATCTCGTACAGGTCGAAGGAGTCCGCCTCGACCCCGGCCCGGGCGGCCGCCGCGCGGATCGCATCCGAGGGCTGGTGCTGCAGCGAGGAGTCGGGGCCCGCGGTCCAGCCGTGCGCACCGATCTCCGCGAGGATCGGCAGCCCGAGCTCGAGCGCCTTCTCCTTCGAGGCCACCACGACGGCCACGGCTCCGTCCGAGATCTGCGAGGCGTTGCCGGCCGTGATCGTGCCGTCCTTCCGGAACGCCGGACGCAGCCCGCCCAGCGACTCCGCGGTCGAATCGGGGCGCACGCCCTCGTCCGCCGAGACCACCGTCTCCCCCTTCCGCGAGGTGATCGTCACCGGTGCGATCTCGTCCGCGAAGCGTCCGGCCTCCTGCGCGGCCGCCGCCTTCCGGTGCGAAGCCGCGGCGAAGGCGTCCTGCTCCTCGCGGGAGAAGGCACGCCGCTCACCGTCGTCGCTGTTCGCCGATTCCGTCAGCCCGCCCATCGCCTGGTCCGTGAACGCGTCCCACAGCCCGTCGTAGTCCATGTGGTCGCGCACCTGGACCGTGCCGTACTTGTATCCCGCGCGGGACTTCTCCAGCAGGTGGGGCGCATTGGTCATGGACTCCTGGCCGCCGGCCACCACGAGGTCGTACTCGCCCGCCCGCACGAGGAGCGCGGCCTGCGCGATCGCGTTGATCCCGGAGAGGCAGATCTTGTTGATCGTGATCGCCGGAACGCTCATGGGGATGCCGGCGCTGACCGCGGCCTGACGTGCCGGGCCCTGCCCGCATCCCGCCTGGAGCACCTGCCCCATGATGACGTACTCGATGTCCGCAGGCGCCGCGCCGGACCGGTCCAGCGCGCCCTTGATCGCCACTCCGCCCAGCTCGGCGGCACTGAGCGAGCCCAGCGCTCCCGACATCTTCCCGAACGGTGTCCGCGCACCGCCGACGATGACCGCCTCTGCCATGTCTCCTCCTCCCCACACCCCGCGGCCGCTGCCCGGAGATGTGTCCTGGTTCTCATACTCCACCAGCGTATCCGACCCCCCTGCACGCCGCCCCGGCCGTGCGCGGACTCCGCCCCGCCCTCCTGCCAGAACACTGATATCCGCACCGGACGAGGACGACTAGAGTATGAGGCGGTGACCAGTTCAGCGGGGCCTCCCGCCGCACCGGAGGCACACCCTGAACCGGATGCATGTCCGCAGACGAATGACGGGAGACACGGTGACACCGCCAGAGGAGTTCCGCACAGCGATGCGCGGGTACGAGAAGAACGAGGTCGACACGCGGTTCGGCCAGCTGAAGACGGAGATCGACTCGCTCCGCAAGGCGCTCAAGGACGCGCGCAGCCAGGTCGTCGCCGCAGACCGGGCGAAGCTCCAGGTCGCCGGTGAGCTCTCGGAGGCCAGACAGCAGCTGAAGAAGGCCTCGAGCGAGGCGACCGAGACCGAGGGCGCACCCGGCACGCGCATCGACCATCTGCTCAAGATCGCGGAGTCGCAGGCCCGCGAGACCCTGGCCCAGGCCACCGCGGATGCCGAGACCATCCGCAACAAGGCCCGTGCCGATGCCGCCGGTCAGCGTGCGCGCATGCACACCGAGGCCGATGACACCCTCAGCTCCGCCCGCTCCGAGGCCGAGGCCATCACCTCCTCCGCGGAGCTGCGCGCCTCGGAGACCGTGACCGCCGCGGAGAAGAAGGCGGAGGAGATCGTCGAGACCGCCCGGCGGGAGGCCGAGCGCCTCCGCGAGACCGCCGCGGCCGAGGTCAAGGACGAGCGCGAGGCCTTCGACCGCGAGCTCGCGAGCAGACGGGCCGAGGCCGAGGAGGAGGTCGCCCGCCTCCGCAGTGAGGCCAAGCAGGAGACCGATGCCCTCAGGGCCGCCGCAAAGGAGCAGACCGACGCTCTGCGGGCAGCCGCCGAGCAGGACACCGACGCTCTGCGCGAAACGGTCCAGCGGGAGGTCGCGGAGCTCCGCGAGACCGCCGAGCGCGAGACCGACGCCCTCCGCGCCTCTGCGCAGCAGGAGGCGGATGCACTGCGGACGGCGGCCGAGCAGCGCGAGGCAGAGACCACTGAGCGCGCCGACGCCCTCGACCTCGAGCTCGCCACCAAGCGGCGCGAGTTCGAGGCCGCGGAGAAGGAGCGCTTCGAGAAGACGAAGGCAGCCAACGACGCACTCATCGCCGAGGCCCGGGCCCGGGCCGAGCGCGCCGAAGCGGATGCGAAGGCCGCATCGGAGCAGGCCGAGCGCACCCGTGCGGAGGCTGTCGAGCAGGCCGACACCCTCATCGCCGACGGCAAGCAGCGGGCGCAGACGCTCATCAGCGAGGCCCGGCAGACGGCCGAGGCGACGATCGAGGAGTCCCAGGCCGAGGCCCGCCGCAACGTGCAGGCGGCGCAGTCGCAGGTGGACCTGCTCACGAAGCAGCGCAAGACCATCGCCGCGCAGCTCGACCAGCTGCGCTCGATGTTCGCCACCCCCGGCCTCCTGCCGGTCCCGGACGCGGAGCAGCCGCCCAGCCCCGAGCGCATCGCGGCCGGCGCCGTGCCCACCGAGCGGATCGCGGACGAGGACGAGCTCGAACGGCTCAAGGAGGAGGCCGGACTCGGCGACGGCGAGACGGGGGCGGAGACCTCAGCAGAGGCCGCCGACTCCGATGACCCGGAGGTCGGAGGCCCGGAGGCCGGAGGCCAGGGCGAGGACGACGGCAGCGCAGCGACCGGCGGGACCACGGACCCCGCTGAGGACAGTGACGGCGCTGCCGCTGATGCCGCGGAGGCGTCCGCCGAGGACGACACCGCCTCCGAGGACACCGCGGAGCCCGAGCAGGCGACGCAGGAGATGCCGGTCAGCGGCGGGTCGCTCCGCAGCACGCCCCCGGGCAACCGCCTGCGCTGATCCCGCCTCACACGTCCTGCTTCCGTCCCCTCAGCGTCTGCGGGCGCGGAAGCAGGACGTATGCCAGTGGCGCCTCGCCTCCGGGCCGATCCCGATCCCGTAGCCGGCGATCTCACGCCACGCCACCGTGTGCGGGGCCGAGGCGGGCAGCACCTGATTGCAGCCGGGGCACACATAGCTCTTGCCGCTGGCGCTGCCGGAGACCTCCTGCACGATCCACTGGCCGTCGGAGGAGTCGTCCACGCGCCGGCGCGTTGCGAAGCCGGCGGAGAGCGGACGGGACTCCCTCTGCCACTTGTTGGTCCTGCGGGATGACGAGGAGCGGGGCATGCGGGAATTCTCTCACGTGCGCACCGGAGCCCCCGTGGCAGGCCGGCATCCTCCTCGCGTAGGCTGGTGGACCGTGCGAGTTGTGATAGCGAAATGCCAGGTCGACTACGCAGGCAGGCTCACGGCCCACCTGCCCCTGGCCACACGGGTCCTCATGATCAAGGCGGACGGCAGCGTGCTCGTCCACTCCGACGGCGGCTCCTACAAGCCGCTCAACTGGATGACCCCGCCCTGCGCGCTGCGAGAGAGCGAGCCCGACGAGGCCCAGGCCGAGGCCGGCTTCACCCGCATCTGGACGATCAGCCAGAAGAAGACCGACGACACCCTCGTCATCTCGCTCGCCGAGGTCTACGAGGACATCAGCCGCGAGCTCGGCACGGATCCCGGGCTCATCAAGGACGGGGTCGAGGCGCACCTCCAGGAGCTCCTGGCCGAGCACATCGAGACCCTCGGCGACGGGTTCACGACGGTCCGGCGCGAGTACATGACCGCGATCGGCCCGGTCGACATCCTCGCCCGCGATGCGGCAGGCGCCTCGGTCGCGGTCGAGATCAAGCGCCGCGGGGGCATCGACGGCGTCGAGCAGCTCACGCGCTACCTCGAGCTCATGAACCGCGATCCCGCCCTCTCCCCCGTCACCGGCGTGTTCGCCGCGCAGGAGATCAGGCCGCAGGCCCGCACGCTCGCCGAGGACCGCGGCATCCGCTGCATCACGCTCGACTACGATGCGCTGCGCGGCATGGACGATCCGGACACCCGCCTCTTCTGAGGCTCCCCGGACGCGCACGCGAAAGCTCGGGGTGCGCACGCAGTTGCGTGTGCACCCCGAGCTTTCGTGCATCCGGGAACCGCGCGCTCAGAGGAAGTCGGGCTCGTCCTTCTCGAGGCGCCTGATCACCGCGCCGAGGCCCGTGAGCTTCCCGACGAAGTCCTCGTAGCCCCGGTCGATGTGATCCACCCCGGAGACCTCGGTGCGCCCCTCGGCCAGCAGGCCGCCCAGGACGAGTCCCGCGCCGGCGCGGATGTCACTGGCCTCGACCTCGGCCCCGGAGAGGCTCTCCACGCCTGTGACGAGCGCGTGATTGCCGTCGATGCTCACACGCGCGCCGAGCCTGGAGAGCTCGTTGACGAAGCGCCACCGCGCCTCGAAGAGGTTCTCCGTCAGCAGGCCCACGCCCTCGGCGACCGCATTGAGCGCGATGACGAACGGCTGCAGGTCGGTGGGGAACCCCGGGAAGGGCAGCGTGGCGACGTGGATGGAGCGCGGACGCTCCGGCCCCTGCACGCGGAAGCCGGGGTCCTCGGTCGTCGCGGAATCGCGGTTCGGCGTGCCCGGCACCTCCGTGAGGACGGCACCGGCCTCCTCGAGCTTGTCGACGACGTTCGGCAGCAGCTCACGGCCCACGCCCCGCACCGTCACATCGCCGCCGGTCGCAGCCGCGGCGAACGCCCAGGTGCCTGCGACGATCCGGTCGCCGACGCACCGGTGGGAGACCGGCGCGAGCGCCTCGACGCCGCGCACCACGAGGCGCGACGTGCCGATCCCGTCGATCCGCGCGCCCATCGCGACGAGCATCTCGCAGATGTCGACGATCTCGGGCTCCCGCGCGGCGTTCTCGACCACGGTCTCGCCCTCGGCCAGCACGGCCGCCATCACGAGGTTCTCGGTCGCGCCCACCGAGGGGAAGGCCAGGCCGATCTCCGCTCCCCGGAGACCGCCGGGGGCGCTTGCGACGAAGTACCCGTGCTCGAGGGTCACGCGGGCGCCCAGCTGCTCGAGGCCCTTCTGATGCATATCGAGGCCCCGCGAGCCGATCGCGTCGCCGCCCGGCACCGCCACCTCGGCCGCGTGCATCCGCCCCACGAGGGGACCGAGCACGGAGATCGAGGCGCGCATGAGCCGCACCAGCTGATAGTCCGCGGTGATTCCCGGGCGCTCGGGGACGTCGATGCTCACGACGCCGGCCTCGGCGTCGTAGTCGATCTCGCAGCCGAGGCGCCGGAGCAGCTCGCACATGATCCGCACGTCCGCGATCGCGGGGACGTTCGCGATCGTCGACCGACCCGGTGCCAGCAGGGTCGCCGCCATGAGCTTGAGGACGGAGTTCTTCGCGCCCCGGACCACCACCTCGCCGCTGAGGGCAGTGGGCCCGTCGATCGCGAAGACCTCCATCATGTGAACCGTCCCATCGAATGATTGGCGCCGGGGGGTGCGGACTCGAGCCACGAGGCGAATCCGGACAGCGCCTCGGCGTCGAGTGCGAGGCGGACCGTCTTGGGCGAGCCGCGGAACACATCGTAGCGGCACTCGATGACGTACGCGTCCGGCAGCATCGAGTACTGCTCCGCGGTGCCCGGGGCCCTGCGCGAGACGATCTCGAGATCGCTGCGCGGCAGGGCGAGGCTCGCGTGCGGCCGCAGGCTGAACACGGGGTACCAGTCGAGGGAGGAGTTGCCGAACACCGCGACCCCCAGCCGCCATGTGCCGGGCCGGGAGCCGCTCTCGGCGGAGCAGTCGAAGGCGCCGGCCGCTCGAGTGAGCGACCGGCGCCTGACGGAGAGCAGGACGAAGACGACGACCGCCGCGCATGCCGATGAGAGCAGAGTGATCAGCAGCGCGGATGCCAGCACGGTCGTCTCAGTCCTGTTCCGGAGATCTCAGCTGACGATCTCGGCCGCATCCGCGACCACGGACACGCGGTCGTTCGCGACGGACAGGAAGCCCCCGTCCGCCTGTGCGCGCACGAGCGTGCCGTCCTCCCTGAGGATGCGGACCTCGCCCCCGGCCACGAGGCCCATGACGGGCTCATGGCCGGGGAGGATGCCGATCTCGCCCTCGGTGGTGCGGGCCACGACGCGGGACGCCTGACCGCTCCAGACCTCCTGCTCGGCGGACACGACGGCGACATCGAGGACAGCCATGGGTCAGTTCTCCTTCTGGAGCTCGTCGTAGTTGCGCAGCACGTCCTCGATCGGACCGACGTTGAAGAAGCACTGCTCCGGGATGTGATCGTACTTCCCGTCGCAGATCCCGCGGAAGCCCTCGATGGTGTCGTTGATCGGGACCGTCGAGCCCTCGACGCCGGTGAACTGCAGAGCGGTGTACGTGTTCTGCGAGAGGAACTGCTCGATGCGCCGCGCGCGGTGCACCGTGAGCTTGTCCTCCTCGGAGAGCTCGTCCACGCCCAGGATCGCGATGATGTCCTGGAGCTCCTTGTTCTTCTGCAGGATCGCCTTCACGCGGTTGGCCACCTCGTAGTGGTCCTCCCCCACGACCTGCGGGTCGAGGATCCGCGAGGACGAGGTGAGCGGATCCACCGCCGGGTAGAGGCCGCGCGAGGCGATGTCGCGGTTGAGCTCGGTCGTCGCGTCGAGGTGTGCGAACGTCGTCGCCGGAGCCGGGTCGGTGTAGTCGTCCGCGGGCACGTAGATCGCCTGAAGCGAGGTGATCGAGTTGCCGCGGGTCGAGGTGATGCGCTCCTGGAGCACACCCATCTCGTCCGCGAGCGTGGGCTGGTAGCCCACCGCCGAGGGCATGCGGCCCAGCAGCGTCGAGACCTCGGAGCCGGCCTGCGTGAAGCGGAAGATGTTGTCGATGAAGAGCAGCACGTCCTGGTTCTGGACATCGCGGAAGTACTCCGCCATGGTCAGACCGGTGAGCGCCACGCGCAGACGCGTGCCCGGCGGCTCGTCCATCTGGCCGAACACGAGGGCGGTCTTGTCCAGCACGCCGGACTCGTCCATCTCGAAGATGAGGTCGTTGCCCTCACGCGTCCGCTCGCCCACACCGGCGAACACGGACACGCCGCCGTGGTCCTGGGCCACACGGGTGATCATCTCCTGGATGAGCACCGTCTTGCCCACACCGGCACCGCCGAACAGGCCGATCTTCCCGCCCTGCACGTAGGGGGTCAGCAGGTCGATGACCTTGATACCGGTCTCGAACATCTGGGTCTTGGACTCCAGCTGGTCGAAGGTCGGGGCCTGGCGGTGGATGGGCCAGCGCTCGGTGATCTCGTAGGGCTCCGAGAGCATCGAGTCGTTGAGCACGTCGCCCACGGTGTTGAACACCTTGCCCTTGGTGACGTCACCGACCGGCACGCTGATCGGCGCACCGGTGTCGACGACCTCCTGGCCGCGGACCATGCCGTCGGTCGGCTGCAGGGAGATGGCACGGATGATCCCGTTGCCCAGCTGCAGCTCGACCTCGAGCGTGATGTTCCTGACGCCCTCGGAGAGCGTCACCTCGGTCTTCAGAGCGTTGTAGATGGAGGGCACGGAATCGAGCGGGAACTCGATGTCCACGACGGGCCCGATGACCCTCGTGATGCGGCCCACGGTCCCCTGCACCTGGGGGGCTTCCGTAACTGTGGCTGTCATATCTGCTTTCTCTTCTGCTCTCGTTGGCCCGGCGGGGTGATCAGTCGTCGGCACCGGACGCGGCCAGCGCGTCGGCACCGCCCACGATCTCGGAGATCTCCTGGGTGATCTCGGCCTGGCGGGCCGAGTTCGCGAGCCGGGTGTAGGTCCGGATGAGGTCGTCTGCGTTGTCCGTCGCGGTCTTCATCGCCTGCTGGCGGGCGGCCTGCTCGGCGGCCGAGGCGCTCAGCAGCGCGGAGAGGATCCGCGAGTCGATGTACCGCGGCAGGAGCGCGTCGAGCACCTGCTCCGGGCTCGGCTCGAACTCGTACAGCGGGAACACCTCGGTCTGGGCAGCGGCCTGGCCCTGCCCGCCGGCCTCCTCCTCGACGACCTCGAGGGGGATGAGCCTGCGGTACTCGGGCTTCCGGTCCACGGCATTGCGGTAGACGGTGGAGACGAGGTAGATCTCGTCCACGCCGCCGTCCGCGGCGTCCGTGTCGAACGCCTGCAGCAGCGCCTCGCCGATCTCACGGGCGTGCTCGCCCGTGGGCGCCTCGGAGAAGCCCGTCCACGACCGCGCGATCTCGCGATCCCGGAAGGTGTAGTAGGTCTCCGCCTTGCGGCCCACGGTGTAGAGCGAGACCTCCTTGCCCGCCTCCCTGAGCAGGGCGATGAGCTCCTCGGCCTCGCGGATCACGTTCGCGGAGTACGCGCCCGCGAAGCCGCGGTCGGGGCCGATGACGACCACCGCTGCGCGGTCGATCGTCTCCGGCTCGGTCGTGAGCGTGTGATCCACGTTCGACTGCGTGGCGAGCACCGACACCGCACGGGTGATCTCCCGGGCGTACGGACTTGCGGCCTGAGCACGCGCAACCGCCTTCTGGATGCGCGAGGCCGCGATGAGCTCCATCGCCTTGAAGATCTTGCGCAGGGACGACGTCGAGTTGATCTTCGCCTTGTAGACCCTCTGCTGAGCGCCCATCAGTGAGTCCTTTCCGTCTGGCTCGTCACGGTGTCGCTCACCGCTTCTGCTTGACGATCTGCTCCTGCTGGACCTCGGACTCGTCAGCGGCGCTGACGGCCTCGGAGCCCGCAGCAGCCGCGGACGTCTGGAAGCCCGCCGTGAAGTCCTTCACCGCAGCCTCGAGCTCGGCCAGGATGTCCTTGCCCAGCTTGTCCTTGAGCCCGGCGATGGTCGGCAGCAGCTCGGTCCTGCGCTCCAGGTAGTCGTGGAACTCGGACTCGAAGCGCAGGACGTCCTCGACCGGGATCGAGTCGAGGTGGCCCTCGGATCCCATCCAGATGGAGACGGTCTGCTTCTCCGCCGGCATCGGCGAGTACTGGGGCTGCTTGAGCAGCTCCATGAGACGCGCGCCCCGGTCCAGCTGCTGGCGCGTGGCCGCGTCCAGATCGGAGGCGAACATCGCGAAGGCCTCGAGCGAGCGGTACTGCGCGAGCGAGATCTTCAGTGTGCCGGAGACGCCGCGCAGGGGCTTCGTCTGCGCGGAGCCGCCCACGCGGGACACCGACACGCCGACGTCGACCGCCGGGCGCTGACCCGAGTTGAAGAGATCCGACTGCAGGAAGATCTGTCCGTCGGTGATCGAGATGACGTTGGTGGGAATGAATGCGCCCACGTCATTGGCCTTCGTCTCGATGATCGGCAGACCGGTCATCGAGCCGCCGCCCATCTTGTCCGAAAGCTTGGCGCAGCGCTCCAGGAGGCGCGAGTGCAGGTAGAACACATCGCCCGGGTAGGCCTCGCGGCCCGGCGGACGGCGCAGGAGGAGCGAGATCGCGCGGTAGGCCTCGGCCTGCTTCGAGAGATCGTCGAACACGATGAGGACGTGCTTGCCCTGGTACATCCAGTGCTGGCCGATCGCCGAGCCGGCGTAGGGGGCCAGGTACTTGTAGCCCGCGGGGTCCGAGGCCGGGGAGGACACGATGGTGGTGTACTCCATCGCGCCGGCCTCTTCCAGCGTCCTGCGGACGCCGGCGATGGTCGAGCCCTTCTGACCGCAGGCCACATAGATGCAGCGCACCTGCTTGGTCGGGTCGCCGGACTCCCAGTTGGCCTTCTGGTTGAGGATCGTGTCGACGGCGATCGCGGTCTTGCCGGTCTTGCGGTCGCCGATGATGAGCTGACGCTGTCCGCGGCCGATCGGGATCATGGAGTCGATCGCCTTCATGCCCGTCTGCAGCGGCTCCTTGACCTCCTTGCGGTCCATGACGCCGGCTGCCTGCAGCTCGAGCTCGCGGCGGCCCTCCGCGGCGATCTCGCCGAGGCCGTCGACCGGGTTGCCGAGCGGGTCCACGACGCGGCCGAGGAAGCCGTCGCCCACCGGCACGGAGAGGACCTCACCGGTGCGGTAGACGCTCTGCTCCTCCGCGATGCTCGCGAAGTCGCCGAGGACGACGACGCCGATCTCGCGCTCGTCGAGGTTCTGCGCGAGGCCGAGCGTGCCGTCCTCGAAGCGCAGGAGCTCATTGGCCATCGTGCCGGGCAGCCCGGACACCTGGGCGATGCCGTCACCCGCGGTGACGACCTTGCCGACCTCGGTCCTGTCGCCGGACTGGGGCGAGTACGACTCGACGAACTTCCCCAGGGCGTCCCGGATCTCCTCCGGGCGAATTGTCAGTTCCGCCATAGCGGTTTCCCTGCTTCCTTAGATGTCTTGGGAGGCTGCGGCAGCACAGCGCAGCGTCGGATGAGTCTTGGGCCTCAGCCCGCCAGCCGGCGGCGGACGTCGGAGAGGCGGTCGGCGATCGTGCCGCTGACGACCTCGTCGCCCACCTGGACGCGGACGCCGCCCACGACCTCGGGATCGACGACCAGGTTCAGCTGCAGCTCGCGGCCGTAGGTCCTCGACAGCGCGGACGCGAGGCGGTCCTGCTGCGCGGAGGTGAGCGGCCTGGCGACGACGACCTCGGCGACCGAGCGGTTCTGCCTCGCGGCGAGCACCTCTCCGTACCGGTCGAGCGCCTCGGACACGCGCAGCCCGCGGGGCTGGCCCGCGGCCTGGGTCGCGAGCACGACCGTCTCCTCCGCAGCCTTGGCGCCGAGCAGATCTGCGACCAGGGTCCGCTTGTCCTCCGCCGGGGCGGGGGAGCCGAGCGCGAGGGCGAGCTCGTGCTCGGCCTCGATGGTCCGGGCGAAGCGGAAGAGCTCCTCCTCGACCCGGCCCAGGCGGCTCGCGGCCTGAGCGGCGGCGGCGACTGCCGTCACACCGGCGATCTCCACGGCCGAGACGAAGTCCTGCGGCCGCGCCCACCGCTGCCCGGCGGCGGCCGCGGTCACGGCGATCGCCCTGTCGTCGACCCTGCCTGCGAACAGACCCTCGACCAGTGCCCTCTTCGCACCGGCGTCATTGGCAGCATCGGCCAGCGCCTTGCGCAGCGACACGTCGCCTGCGAGGACGGAGACGATGCTGAGCAGATCGGAGCCCAGTCGGCCCGCGGTCTCGGCCGATGCCGAGACCTGCGCGTCGACCTGCTCCCGCACCTGCTGCAGGGACATTCTGCTCGACTGGAGCATCAGACCTCCTTCGAAGCGGCACCGGCGGACGCCGGCGCACTCGCCTCAAGATCGGCGATGAAGCGGTCGACCACGCTCGCGGAGCGGGTGTCGTCGGTGAGCGACTCACCCACGATGCGCGAGGCGAGGTCGGTCGCGAGACCGCCCACATCGGAGCGGAGCGAGACCATCGCGGCCTGGCGCTCGGCTTCGATCTGCACCTTCGCGGCTGCGATGATGCGCTCGGACTCTTCGGTGGCCTGCTGCTTCATCTCGGCGATGATCTGCGCGCCCTCCTCCTGTGCCTCGGCACGGAGACGGGCGGCCTCGGCACGGCCGTCGGCGAGCTGCTTCTGGTACTCGGCCAGCGCCGTGTCAGCCTCGGCCTGGATCTTCTCCGCCTTCTCGATGCCGCCCTGGATGGCCTCGGCGCGATCGTCGAGGACCTTCCTGAACTTGGGAAGGAGAAGCTTCCAGAAGGCGATGAGGATGATGAGGAAGCAGACCGCCGACCAGACGATGTCATAGACCGCGGGAATGAGGATGTGCTGTTCCCCAGCCGCGAGTGGCGTCATCGAGGTCATGTGCGAACTCGCTCCCTATCAGGCCTGGAAGATGAAGTGGGCTGCGACTCCGAGGAAGGCCAGGAGCTCGACGAAGGCGATGCCGAGGAACATGGTGGTGCGCAGCTGGCCTGCGACCTCGGGCTGACGCGCCATGCCTTCGACGGTCTTGCCGACCAGGATGCCGATGCCGATGCCGGGGCCGATGGCGGAGAGGCCGTAGCCGACGGTGGAGATGGAGCCGGAGACCTCGGCGAGGATGGTGGTGTCCACTTAGGGTTCCCTTTCGGTTGCGGGGCGGCCTGGTGGCCGTCCCCCTGTCTTGCGGATGACAGATCTGTGGCAGCCGGTGCCTTCAGACCAGAGACTCAGTGGTCCTGGCTGACGCTCAGCTGGATGTAGGCCGCTGTGAGCAGCGCGAAGACGTAGGCCTGCAGGATGGAGACCATCGCCTCGAACAGCATGAAGAACAGTCCGCCCAGGAGGGTGAGGATGCCGAATCCGCCCATGAGGCCGCCCATGTCCACGAAGAAGAACTGCGTCGCGGCGAAGCAGAGCACGAGGAGCAGGTGGCCCACCAGCATGTTGAACATGAGACGGAGGGTGAGGCTCACGGGGCGGGCGATGAAGGTCGAGACGAACTCGATGGGCGTGACGAGGAGGTACATCGGCTTGGGCACGCCCGCCGGGAACAGCTGGCTCTTGATGTAGGCCCCGCCGCCCTGCGCCTTGATGCCGGCCCCGATCATGACCACGTACACCACGAGCGCCATGACCAGCGGCATGCCGATGTTGGCGTTCGAGGAGATGTTCAGGAAGGGGATGACCTTCGTGATGTTGAGGAACAGGATGCCGAAGAAGAGCGCAGCGAGCAGGGGGAAGAAGCGGTCGCCGTCCTTCTTGCCGAGCATCCCGTACGCGATGTCACGGCGGACGAAGTCCAGCGCCATCTCGATGAGCGACTGGAAGCGGGTGGGGACGATGCGGGCCTTCCGCAGTCCCAGCCAGAAGATGAGGATCAGGACGATGGTCGCCGCGATGCGCAGCAGCATCATCCGGTTGATCTCGAAGGGAGTGCCGACGAACAGGAAGCTCGGCGGGTAGAACTCCTCCAGGCCGGGAGCGTGGAAGCCGTCTCCCCCTCCAGCTGCGAGCAGCGACACCGTAGAGATGGCGTTGTAGAACAGGGCGGACTCCTGACGGCTATGCGGACCCGCTGGAGCGGACCCGGCTACGGCAGTACGAACGCGCACGCACAGCGGACCCTTGAGGTCTGCGACTCGCGCGCAGTGGTCATTCGGCTGGAGCGGGTGAGCCGGAACGGCTCCGAACACCCATGTTCCGCGGGCCCCCTGCTCCTCCTCCGCTGAGCCGCCGGAGTCCCGAGCAGCGGCTCGGCAGTCACGTGCGGTCACGTCCGGAGGAAGCTCTGAGGGTTCTCCACACAGTCATCCAGCTTTTCCTCGCCCTACTCTACCAAGCGTAGAGAGATGATTGAAACCGCGAGCGCCCACGGCCTCCGCACGGGCGGTGTGGCGTTGGTCTCAGGAGGCGCCGGACTCGTCCACGAGCGGCAGCCGCGAGCGCTGGACGATGACGACGTCCGCGATGAGCGAGCAGATCGCGGCGGCGGCGAGCGTGAGGAACAGGACCCAGGGATCGTAGAAGTCCTGGCCCCGCAGGAGCACGCCGACCCCCATGAACGCGACGATCTTCACGAGGAACGCGCCCAGCACCCCGGCGGCCATCGCGGTGGGCGAGGACTCGGCGGTGAAGTACATCGTCACACTCGTGATCGCGAAGAACACGAAGGCCGCGAGCGCACCGATCGCTGCGGCCCAGACCCCGGCCAGCGAGGCGACGAGTGCGCCGATGACGGCGGCGACGGTTCCGATCGCGATCGCGACGAGCGCTCCTGCCACGATGATGTTGCGCATGAGCGTGCGGACCGTGACGGTGCGGGGCGCGGAGGGCTCGGGGGGCTGTGGGTCTGCGGCGGTCATGTCTTCTCCTTGCTCGCCAGGCGGCGGCCCAGCGGGTAGAACGTGAGTCCGAGGGTGACGAGGACGAGTCCGGCCAGCACCGGCAGGAGGGTCTGGACGCGGAAGACGAGGAACGAGACGGAGCCGAAGGCGAAGATCGCCGTCCAGAGGTAGAGCAGCAGCACGGCCCGCGCGTGGGAGTGGCCCAGCCGGAGCATGCGGTGGTGGAGGTGCTTGGCATCGGCGGAGAACGGCGACTTCCCCGCGAGCATCCGACGGAGGACGGCGAGCCCGAGATCGAGCAGCGGGAGGGCCATCACCGCGATCGGCAGGATGATCGGCAGGGCCGCGGCGAAGGCCCGCTCCTGCGTGAGCAGGGCGGGGTCCACCTGACCGGTCACGCGGATCGTCGAGGCCGCCAGCAGCAGCCCGATGAGCATCGAGCCCGAATCCCCCATGAAGATCCGAGCGGGGTTGAAGTTGTGGGGCAGGAAGCCCACGCAGGCGCCCACCAGCACCGCGATGATGAGCGAGGCGAGGTTCGCATAGCTGTCCGGCGAGGCGTCCACGGCCAGGCGGTAGCTGTAGACGAAGAAGGCGGCACCGCCGATCGAGACGACGCCCGCCGCCAGGCCGTCCAGCCCGTCCACGAAGTTCACGGCGTTGATCGAGATGAGCACCACGAGGACGGTGAGCGCGACGGACATGCGCGGGGAGCCGATGATGACCCCGCCCAGGGGGATCGAGAGCAGGCTCACGCCCATGAGCGCCATGAAGCCGGCCGCGAGCGCCTGGCCCGCGAGCTTCGTCGTCCAGTGCAGGTCCCAGATGTCGTCGATGACGCCCAGGAGCCACAGGAGGGTCGCCGCCCCCGCGATCCCCAGCACGGGCCCGGGCTCGTCGAACACGCGCGAGAGGAAGGGGGTCTGCGAGGCCACCGCGAGGCCGCCCATGATGCCGGCGAACATCGCCGTCCCGCCCAGCCTGGGGGTGGGCACGGAGTGGACGTCCCGCTCGCGCAGGGCCGCGAAGATGAGCCCCCGCTCCGCGATCCTCCTCACCATCGGGGTGAGGAGGTACGAGATGACCGCGGAGACGAGGAGGACGAAGAGGTAGGCGCGCACTCAGCCGTCCAGTTCGGCGATCTCCGGGACGACCCCTGCGAGCGCCTCGGCGGAGATGGGACCTGCGCGCACGATGCGCGGGGGGTCCACGGTCATGTCCACGATGGTCGAGGAGCCCTGCCCGCTCCGGGGCCCGGCGTCCAGGTACACGGACACGGACTCCCCCAGCATCGCGGAGGCCTGTTCGGCGGTCTCCGCGGCGGGCTCGCCGTGCGTGTTGGCGCTCGAGACGGCCAGCGGTCCGGTCTCGCCCAGCAGGGCGAGGGCATCCGCGTCGTCGGGCATACGCAGCGCCACCGTCCCCTGCGCGTCGCCGAGGTCCCAGTCGAGCATCGGCTGCGCATGGCAGATGAGCGTGAGCGGACCGGGCCAGAACGCCTCGGTGAGCGCGGTGATGCGCGCGTCCACGCCTTCGGCCAGCGCCATGACGACCTGCGGGTCCTTGACGAGCACGGGCGGGGGCATGTCCCGTCCGCGGCCCTTCGCCGCGAGCAGCGCGGCCACCGCCGCGGGGCTGAAGGCGTCCGCGGCGATCCCGTAGACGGTGTCGGTGGGGATCACGAGGAGCTCACCGTCCCGCACGACGCGCGCAGCGGTCTCGAGCACGAGCTCGCGCACCTGCTCGTTGCGGATGTCGAAGGTCCGTGACATCGGATGCGGCTCTCTTCCCGTCAGGTGTGCGGCGCCCCGGGCTCAGCGGTCGATGCTCAGCAGCGGGTCGCCAGGGTGAATCGATCTCGACCAGTGTAGTCGGACCGGGTCTCGGCGCCCGTGAGCCCCGCACCCGCCATGAGCGTTCTCACAGCGGCTCCCTGGACGTCCGCGTGCTCGAGCACGAGGACGCCTCCGGGGGCGAGCACGGCGGCGGCGGCCGCGATCACCCGCGCGGGCACCGCGAGCCCGTCCGCTCCCCCGCCCCAGAGGGCGGGCCGCGGATCGTGCCCGATCACCTCGGGCTCGCACGTCGATCCGTCCGCCAGGACATAGGGCGGGTTGCTCACGACCACATGGGGGCTGCCGCCGAGCTCCGCGGCGCAGATCCCCGCCACCCGCTCGGCATCGCCGGCGTCGCCGAGGACCACACGGAACCGGGAGCCCGAGGCCGCGAGCAGATCCCCCGCCGCGGCGACGCTGCGGCCCGCCCATGCGGCGGCCTGCGCATCGATCTCGACGCCCACCGCCGAGGTGCCCGGCGCCTCGACCGCGAGGGCCAGCCCCAGCGCTCCCGAGCCGGTGCACAGATCGAGCACCCGCGCCGGGCCGCTCCCGGCTCCGCTCCGGGCCCGTCGCTCGGCGAGTGCGTCGAGACCGGCCTGGGCGACGAGCTCGGTCTCCGGCCGCGGCACGAAGACCCCGGGGCCCACCGGCAGCGCGAGGAGGCGGAAGTGCGCGATCCCGGTGAGGTGCTGGAGCGGTACGCGCTCCCCGCGCCGTGCGCACAGGTTCGCGAAACGGCGCCCGATGTCCGCGGGCACATCCTCGTCGAAGAGCCTGGCGCGGCGCACACGGGCCTCGTCCCGTTCCCAGGCGTGTGCGAGGAGGCTCAGGGCATCCGCGGCCGGGGAGGCCACGCCTGCGCGCGCGAGCGCGGCCTCGGCCTCGGCCAGCACTGCCGCCGTGCCCGCTGCAGCGCTCATCCAATGTCCTCGAGCCGTTCGGCCCGCTCGGCGGCCGTGAGCGAGGCGATGACCTCGTCGAGCCGGCCGTCGAGCACCTGGTCGAGGTTGTGGGCCTTGTACCCCGTGCGGTGATCCGTCACGCGGTTCTCCGGGAAGTTGTAGGTGCGGATGCGTTCGGAGCGGTCCACCGTGCGCACCTGCGAGCGGCGCTTGGCCGATTCCTCGGCCGCGGCCTCCTCCGCCCGGGCCGCGAGGATCCGCGCGCGGAGCATCCGGAGGGCGGCCTCCCTGTTCTGCAGCTGGGACTTCTCGTTCTGGCAGCTGGCGGTGATGCCCGTGGGCAGGTGCGTGATCCGGACGGCGGAATCGGTCGTGTTGACCGACTGTCCGCCCGGTCCCGAGGAGCGGAACACGTCGATGCGCAGATCGGCCTCGGCGAGCTCGACCTCCTCGGGCGCATCCGCCTCGGGGAAGACGAGCACCCCGGCCGCCGAGGTGTGGATGCGGCCGGCCGATTCCGTCACCGGCACGCGCTGGACCCGGTGCACACCGCCCTCGAACTTCACGAGGCCGTACACGCCGCCGGAGGACGATTTGAGCGCCAGGGTCAGGTCCTTGGCACCGCCCAGCTCGGAGCGGGTCTCGTCGAGGATCTCCGCGCTCCAGCCGCGCGCGGCCGCCCAGCGCATGTACATGCGCGCGAGGTCGCCGGCGAAGAGCGCGGATTCCTCACCGCCCTCGCCCGCGCGGATCTCGATGATCGCATCGCGCCCGTCGTCCGGGTCCTTCGGCACGAGCAGCTCCCTGAGCTCGTCGGCCAGCGCCGGGCGCTCCCGCTCGGCCTCCGCCTCGAGCTCGGCGAGCTCCACGGCGAAGTCCGGGTCGTCCGCGAGCTCACGGGCCGCGGCGAGATCCTCGTCGAGGGTCCTGATCCGCGCCCAGACGCGCGCGACCCGGTCGAGCTCCGCATAGCGCCTCGTGAGCGCGCGGGCCCGACCGGGGCTGGCGTGGACTGCGGGGTCGGCGAGCTCCTGCTCGACGCGCGTGTGCTCGTCGAGCAGGGAGCGCACACTGGCTTCCAGTGCGGCGAGGTCATCAGCTGCCACGCCGGCCGACCCCGTGCTCAGTGGTCGTCCGCGGCCGACTTGGGCAGCGGGGTCGTCTTGTGGACCTGCATGAGGAACTCGGCATTGGAGCCGGTCTCCTTGAGCTTGTCCAGGAGCAGCTCGACGGCCTGCTGCTGCTCGAGGCCGGAGAGCAGGCGGCGCAGCTGCCACATGACCTTGCGCTCCTCCGGCCGCATGAGGTTCTCCTCGCGGCGGGTGCTGGAGCTGTTGACGTCCACCGCGGGGAAGATCCGCTTCTCCGCGAGGTGGCGCGAGAGCCGCAGCTCCATGTTGCCGGTGCCCTTGAACTCCTCGAAGATGACCTCGTCCATCTTCGAGCCGGTCTCCACGAGCGCGGTCGCGAGGATCGTGAGCGAGCCGCCGCCCTCGATGTTGCGCGCGGCGCCGAAGAACTTCTTGGGCGGGTAGAGGGCGTGCGCGTCCACACCGCCGGACAGGATCCGGCCGCTGGCCGGCTGCGCGATGTTGTAGGCGCGGCCCAGGCGGGTGAGGTTGTCCAGGAGCACCACGACGTCCTGGCCCATCTCCACGAGCCGCTTGGCGCGCTCGATCGCGAGCTCCGCGATCGTCGTGTGGTCATCGGCCGGGCGGTCGAAGGTCGAGGCGATGACCTCGCCCTTGACCGCGCGCTGCATGTCCGTGACCTCCTCGGGGCGCTCGTCCACGAGGACGACCATGAGGTGGACCTCAGGGTTGTTCTCCGTGATCGCGTTTGCGATCTGCTGCATGATCGTGGTCTTGCCGGCCTTGGGCGGGGCGACGATGAGGCCGCGCTGGCCCTTGCCGATGGGGCTCACGAGGTCGATCATGCGCGTCGTGATCGTCTTCGAGGTCGTCTCGAGGCGCAGGCGCTCCTGCGGGTAGAGCGGGGTGAGCTTGGAGAACTCGACGCGGCGCTTCGCATCCTCGATGCTGAGCCCGTTGACGGAGTCGAGCCGGACGAGCGCATCGAACTTCTCGCGCTTGCCCTGCTTCTCGCCCTCGCGCGGCTTCCGGATGGCGCCGGTGACGGCATCGCCCTTGCGCAGGCCGTTCTTCTTCACCAGGCCTGCGGAGACGTAGACGTCATTGGGCCCGGACAGGTAGCCCGAGGTCCGCAGGAAGGCGTAGTTGTCGTGCACGTCGAGGATGCCGCCCACGGGGATGAGGACGTCATCGGGACGCAGCTGCTCCTCGCCGCGGCCCCGGCGGCTGCGCTCGCTCCGGTCGCGTCCGCGGCCCCGCCGCTCGCGATCGTTGCGGTCGCCGCGGTCGTTGCGCTCGTTCCGATCTCCGCGGTCATTCCGGTCGTTCCGGTCGCCGCGCTGGGAGCGGTCTCCCCGGTCGCCGCGACCCTCGCGGTCACCGCCGCGGT
This sequence comes from Brevibacterium album DSM 18261, assembly GCF_000426445.1. GTDB lineage: Bacteria > Actinomycetota > Actinomycetes > Actinomycetales > Brevibacteriaceae > Brevibacterium > Brevibacterium album. Next base: position 452,895 of record NZ_AUFJ01000010.1, read on the forward strand.
CGCTGCGCTCACCGCCGCGACCCTCGCGGTCATTGCGCCGGCGGCGGCCCCGACGGCCGTCGCGCTCGTCGTCGGAGTCCTGTGCGCCGGAGCCGTCGGACTCGCCCGCGTCCTGTGATCGGCTCTCGGCGGAGCCGCGGGCGCCCTGCCCGGCGGCGGGCGCGGCTTCCTGGGAGGCTTCGTCCCGCTTCTCGGCGGGCTGCGTCCGGGCCGCGGCGGCCTCCTGCTCACCCTCCTGCGCGGCACGCCCGGAGCGGGCCCCGCTGCGGCGCGCAGTGCGCGGCGCCGTCTCGGAGTCCTTCCCGGCGGTCTGCTGGGGAGCCGGCTCGGCTGCGGTCTCGGAGGCCGGAGCCTCGGCGGGGGCCGAGGCGGTCTGCTCCTCCGTGGCCGGCTGCGCCTTCTCCTCCCGCGGCTTGCGCGTGCGGGCCGGCTTCTCGGAGGAGGCGGCGGCACCGCTGCCGCCGGAGGACTGGATGGCCTCGATCAGGTCGCTCTTCCGCATGCGGCGGTAGCCCTTGATGCCGAGCCCGGACGCCATCTCCTGCAGCTGGGGCAGGCGGAGTGCGGTGAGGCTTCCCGAACGCGCTGCATTGTCGTTCGTGGTGGTTTCGGTCACGAAGGTTCCTTCTCCCTCGTTCGGCTGTGCGCAGCTTGCCGCGCTCTCAAGGCGCTCACAGGGGCACAGCGGCGGATAGCACCCTCGGGTGCGTCATTGAAGACACAGAGTCGGACTGAACAGCGTTCGTACTGAACCGAGTGCGTCTGGGATGTTGCCGCACAGATCGAGACTGACATCGGTCCGCCATGACGATGCGCATCCGCGGAGATCCACGATCTCCGGCGCATCCCGGCGGCGATGACTGCGGTCACTGTGGCAGATGGCGCGGTGACCTACGCCGTGATGGCGTATGGCACGGAGACATATGACAGGGTGCCCGCAGGCGGAACAGTCTCATGGTACACGCCGCACGGCTCCCGGGCGAAATCGGCCGGAGCGGACAGGGGCTCGGACGCCCGCACCCGTGCCCTTCAGGCGCCGGCGCCGCGCAGCAGCAGGGTGGAGGCGCCGCTCTCCGCGATCTGCAGCGCGAGCACGCGCGCATCGTCGCCGGCGAGCACGGTGCGCACGCGGGCCTCGAGATCGGCACCCGTCCCGAGCACCGCCACCGTCGGACCGGCGCCGGAGACGACGGCCGCGAGGCCCTGATCGCGCAGCGCATCGATCCGCTCGAGGGAGCCCACCATCGCCGGCCGGCGGTACTCCTGGTGCAGCCGGTCCTTCGTCGCGTCGAACAGCAGGGCCGGATCGTGGCAGACGGCGTGGACGAAGAGGCCCGCGATCGCCGAGTTCGCCGCGGCCTCGGCGTGCGGGACGCGTGACGGCAGCAGGTCGCGGGCCACGCCGGTGTCCAGCCGGGTGTCCGGCACGACGACGACGGCGCGGACGTCCGGGTGCACGGGCAGCGAGATGGACTGCGCGCGCTCGGGCTCCGGATACCAGCTCACCGTCACACCGCCGAAGAGGGCCGGTGCCGCATTGTCCGGATGGCCCTCGAAGTGCGTCGCCCAGGCGAGCTTCTCCCCCGGCGTGGGCTCGGGGAGGCCGGCAGCGGTCGAGAGCGCGTCCGCGATGGAGATCCCCGCGACCACCGCCGCCGCCGAGGAGCCGAGCCCGCGCGAGTGCGGGATCCGGTTCTCGCACTCGAGCAGCAGGCGAGCCCCGCCGTCGACCCCGCGCGCGGCCAGCACCTGCGCCGCCACCCGGAGGATGAGGTGCCCCTCGGTCTCGGGAACCTCCCCCGCGCCCTCCCCCGTCACCGTCACCCGGTGCGCAGGATCGACCGGTTCGGATGCCAGCCGCACGCGCACGGTGTCGTGCAGGGTCAGCGCCATGCCGAAGGAGTCGTAGCCGGCCCCCAGGTTCGCCGAGGTGGCCGGGACCGCGATCTCGGCCGAGAAGCCCTCCGGGGCGACGTGCGCGCTCATGCGTCCTCGAGCCCCAGCGCGCGAGCCGCGCTCACGGCGTCGACGGAGACGCGCACGGGAGCGGTCTCCTCGCCGTCGGCGGACTTCAGCGCCCACTGCGGATCCTTGAGCCCGTGCCCGGTCACGGTCACGGACACCACCGCTCCGGCCGGGACGAGCCCCGCCGCCGAGGCCTTGAGGAGACCGGCCACGGAGGCCGCGGAGCCGGGCTCCACGAAGATGCCCTCCTCGGAGGAGAGGATGCGGTGCGCGGCGAGGATCTCCTCGTCCGTCACGGAGTCGATGAGCCCGCCGGACTCGTCGCGGGCGGCCTCGGCCTGCGCCCACGAGGCGGGATTGCCGATCCGGATGGCGGTCGCGATGGTCTCGGGCTCGTCGACGGGGTGCCCGAGCACGATGGGGGCCGCACCGGCGGCCTGGAAGCCGTACATCTTCGGCAGCGACGAGGCCAGGCCCAGCGTGCGGTACTCGCGGAAGCCCTTCCAGTAGGCGGTGATGTTGCCCGCATTGCCCACCGGCAGGATGTGGATGTCCGGCGCCTGCCCCAGCGCGTCGACGATCTCGAAGGCCGCGGTCTTCTGCCCCTCGATGCGATCGGGGTTCACCGAGTTCACGAGGTCGACGGGGTAGGCCTCGGAGAGCTTGCGGCACAGCATGAGGCAGTCGTCGAAGTTCCCCTCGACCTCGAGCAGGGTCGCCCCGTGGGCGACGGCCTGGCTCATCTTGCCCAGCGCGATCTTGCCGGCGGGCACGAGCACCGCCGACGTGAGGCCGGCCTTCGTCGCATAGGCCGCGGCCGAGGCCGAGGTGTTGCCGGTCGAGGCGCAGATGACCGCCTTGGCGCCGGCGGCCTTCGCCTTCGTGATCGCCATCGTCATGCCGCGGTCCTTGAAGGACGCGGTCGGGTTCATGCCCTCGTACTTGACGTGGACCTCCGCGCCGACCCGCGCGGACAGGCCCTCGGCCCGGATGAGTGGCGTGCCGCCCTCCCCCAGCGTGACGGCGGGCGTGTCCGCGCCCACGTCGAGGAGCTCACGGTACTCGTTGACGACTCCGGCCCACTGGTGGCGGTGTGCTGCTGCCATTGGCTTGCGTTCCTCTGCTTTCCTGATGCGGCGGCTCCCGGGGCGGGACCGCTCAGCTGCCTTCGATCCGGAGCACGGACCTGACGGATGCGACGGCGTCGAGCGCCGCGAGGTTCTCCACGGTCGCCGCGAGCGCGGACTCCCGGGCGGTGTGCGTGGCGATGACGAGCTTGGCGCGCGGCTCGTCCGCCTGCGGGTTCTCGAACTGCGTCTGCGAGGCGAGCTCGACGGAGACGCCCTCCGCCGCGAGCGCCTCGGCCACGGCGAGGAGGACGCCGGGACGGTCGGAGACCTCGAGGGTGATCTGGTAGCGGGTGTCCACGTCCGCGATCGGCAGCACGCGGCCGGTCCCGCGGATCTGCGCCGGTGCCTGGCCCCGGCCGCCGAGGACCTTCCGGCGGGCGACGGAGACGAGATCGCCGAGCACGGCCGAGGACGTCGGGGCACCGCCCGCTCCCTGGCCGTAGAACATGAGCGAGCCGGCCGACTCCGCCTCGACGAAGACCGCGTTGAAGGCCCCGGACACCGCGGCCAGCGGATGCTCCCGGCTCACCAGCGCGGGATACACGCGGGCCGAGACGCCGGGGTTCTCGCCCTCGAGGCGCTCGCAGATCGCGAGCAGCTTGATCGTGAAGCCCTGAGCCTCGGCGGTGGCGATCATGTCCGCGCTCACACCCGTGATGCCCTCGACGTGGACGTCGTCCATCGACACCGGCACCTGGAAGGCAAGCGAGGCGATGATGGCGGCCTTCGCAGCGGCGTCGAGGCCGGCGACGTCGGCGGTCGGATCGGCCTCGGCGTAGCCCAGCTCCTGGGCCGTGCGCAGAGCGTGGGCGAAGCCCCAGCCCTCACGCGCCATCTGGTCGAGGATGTAGTTCGTGGTGCCGTTGACGATGCCCATCACGCGGGTGACCCGGTCGCCGGCGAGCGAGGCCTGCAGCGGCCGCACGATCGGAATCGCACCGGCGACGGCGGCCTCGAACTCGAGCCGCACGCCCGAGGCGTCCGCGGCCTCGAGCAGCTCGGGGAAGCTCTGCGCGAGCAGGGCCTTGTTCGCGGTGACGACGCTGGAGCCGCCCTCGAGCGCTGCGAGGATGAGGGAGCGGGCGGGCTCGATGCCGCCCATGAGCTCGATGACGATGTCCGCCCCGCGGATCGCGGTCTCGGGATCGTCCGTGAGGAGCTCAGCCGGGATGCCCGGCCTCTCCCGGCTCGCATCGCGCACCGCCACGGCGGTCAGCTCTAGGCGGGTGCCCACCCGCTCCGCGAGGGTCTCGGCATCCGCCAGCAGGGTGCGGGCGACCTCGCTGCCCACGACGCCCCCGCCCAGCAGGGCAACGGTCAGCTTCTCCATTGTGGTCCTCTCGGATCTCGCGTTCTCCCCCCGGCACGGCGCCGGGTTCGGCCCTCGGGCGCTTCGGCTCAGCGCAGCGGTCCGCAGTCGCGTGCGAACAGGTCGTCGAGCGTCTCCGGGCGCACCATCCACTGCGCCGTGCCCTCCTCGACGGCGAGCACGCCCGGTCGCGGCGCCTGGTTGTAGTTCGAGGACAGCGGCTGGCAGTACGCCCCCGTGCCCGGGACCGCCACGAGGTCGCCCTCGCGCACGTCCGCGGGCAGGTACTCGTCGCGCACCACGATGTCGCCGCTCTCGCAGTGCTTGCCGACGACGCGCACGACCACCGGCTCCGCGGCGGAGGCGCGCGAGGCCAGCGTGCACGAGTAGTCCGCATCATAGAGCGCGGTGCGGACATTGTCGCTCATTCCGCCGTCGACCGACACATACCTGCGCACACCCGTGTCCGTCTCGACCTCCTTGACGTTGCCCACGCGGTAGAGGGTGAACATCGCCGGGCCCACGATCGAGCGGCCCGGTTCGAAGGAGACCACCGGCAGCTCGTCGCCGGCCTCCGCGCACTCCTTGGCGACCGCCTCGGCGAGCTGCGCGGCCATCTCGGGCAGCGGCGGGGGCGTGTCCTGCGAGGTGTAGCGCATGCCGAAGCCGCCGCCGAGGTCGAGCTCACCGAGCTCGACCCCGTGCTCGCGCCTGAGCTGCGCGCGCAGGCCGACGATCCGCCGGGCGGCGACCTCGAAGCCGGACGCGTCGAAGATCTGGGAGCCGATGTGGCTGTGCAGGCCAATGAGGTCGAGGTGCTCTGCGGCGATGACGCGGGCGCAGGCCTCCGCGGCGGTCCCGCTCTGCAGGGACAGGCCGAACTTCTGGTCCTCGTGGGCCGTGGCGATGAAATCGTGCGTGTGCGCCTCGACGCCCACCGTCACCCGGACCATGATGCGCGCGCGCACGCCCAGCCGGGCGGCGGCGACCTCGACCCGCTCGATCTCGTCGAGGGAGTCGACGACGATGCGGCCGATCCCCCAGCGCAGGGCGAGCTCGATCTCCTCGGCAGACTTGCTGTTGCCGTGCAGGCCCACGAGCTCGGCGGGGACGCCCGCGCGCTGGACGATGCGCAGCTCGCCGAGGGAGCACGTGTCGATGCCCAGCCCCTCCGCGGCCGCGAGCTGGGCGACCGCGACGGTGAGGAAGGCCTTCCCGGCGTAGTAGGCCCGCGCGCTCGTCCCGACGCGGGAGAACGCATCGGCGAAGGCGGCCACGGTCTCGCGGGCGCGGATGCGGAAGTCCTCGACGTCGAACACGTAGAGGGGGCTGCCGAACTCGGCGGCGAGATCGCTCACGCGGTGGCCGGCGATCGTGAGCACGCCCTCGGCGTCCTTGGCCGCATGCGCCGGCCACAGGCTGGGCATGAGGGCGTTGACGTCCTCGGGATAGGGCAGCCAGACGGGCGAGGGCCCTGCGTGGAGGACTCCGGAGATGTGTGCGGGCATGGGGTCCCCTCCTACATCCGCTCGGGCGCGGAGACGCCCAGGAGGCCGAGGCCGTTGGCGAGCACCTGCGCCGTCGCCCGATCGAGGACGAGCCGCGAGGCATGGACGGCGCCGAGCTCCTCATCGGCCGTGGGCGTGACGCGGCAGGCGTCGTACCACTTGTGGAAGAGGCCGGCCAGCGATTCGAGATAGCGCGCGATGCGGTGGGGCTCGCGCAGCTCGGCGGCCTGCGCGACGACGCGGGGGAAGTCCGCGAGCGCGGCGAGCAGGGCGGACTCGGTCTCGTGCGTGAGCGTCGCGGCGTCGAAGAGCGCCGGATCGATGCCGGCCTCGACGGCCTTCCGCTCCACGCCCCGGGCGCGGGCGTGCGCGTACTGGACGTAGTGCACGGGGTTGTCGTTGCTCGCCGAGCGCAGCACCTCGGGGTCGAGGGTGAGCGGGGAGTCGGCGGGGATCCGCGCGAGGGAGTAGCGCAGGGCATCGCGGCCCAGCCATTCGACGAGGTCCCGGAGCTCGATGATGTTGCCGGCGCGCTTGGACAGCTTGGCCCCGTTGACCTTGATGAGCTGGCCGATGAGGATCTCGATGTTGTGCTCGGGATCGTCGCCGGCGGCCGCGGCGATGGCCTTGAGGCGGCCCACGTAGCCATGGTGGTCCGCGCCGAGGAGGTAGACCTTCTCCTCGAAGCCGCGGTCCTTCTTGTCGAGGTAGTAGGCGGCGTCCGCGGCGAAGTAGGTGGGTACGCCGTCCTTCCGGATGAGGACGCGGTCCTTGTCGTCGCCGAAGTCCGTGGTGCGCAGCCACACCGCGCCCTCGTGGTCGAAGACGTGGCCCTGCTCGCGCAGACGGGCCACGGCCGACTCCAGCGCACCGGAGTCGTGGAGGGACTTCTCCGAGAACCACACGTCGAAGCGGACGTCGAACTCCGCGAGCGTGTCCTGGATGTCCCGCAGCTGGAGGGCGTAGGCCCGGGTGCGCACCTCCTCGCGGACGGTGTCGTCGCAGACATCGGCCAGGGCCGGGTGCTCGGCGGCGATGGTCTCCGCGATCTCCGTGATGTAGGCGCCGGGATAGCCGCCCTCGGGCACCTCGCGGCCCTTCATCCGGGCGAGGACGGAGTCCGCGAAGACGTCCATCTGGGAGCCGGCGTCGTTGATGTAGTACTCGCTCGCGACGGTCGCGCCGGCGAAGGCGAGGACGCGTGCGATCGCATCGCCGAGTGCCGCCCAGCGGGTGTGGCCCAGGTGCAGCGGCCCGGTGGGGTTCGCAGAGACGAACTCCATGTTGATCGTGCGGCCGTCCAGAGCGGTGCCCCGGCCGTAGTCGGCACCGGCGGCGACGATGTCTGCGGCGAGCTGCCCAGCCGCACCCGCGGCGAGCGTGATGTTGATGAAGCCGGGACCGGCGACCTCGCAGGACTCGATGCCCTCGGCCCGCCCGAGGATCTCCGCCAGGCCGTTCGCGAGCTCTCGGGGCACGAGGCCGGCCTTCTTGGCCGTCTGCAGCGCCACATTCGTCGCCCAGTCCCCGTGGTCTCGGCTCTTGGGCCGCTCGACGACGAGCTTGGCGGGCACCTCCACAGGGGTGCCGGTCTGCGAGCTGTATTCCTCGAGTGCGCGGGCGATCACGGCCCTGAGTTCTTCCGGAGTCACCCGCACAGGATAGTGGGTACCTGCCGCACACGGACAATCGTCTCAGCCGGCGGCGGGGGCGTGCGCGGTCCGGCGCATGCCCATGGGGCGATGTCGAATCGCCTGCCGCGCAGAGCGCGGACACGAAGACGGCCCCTCACCTGTTATTCCAGGTGAGGGGCCTTAGCTGGTGCCCGCGACAGGATTCGAACCTACGACCTTCTGCTCCGGAGGCAGACGCTCTATCCACTGAGCTACGCGGGCTGACGAGGACTCACTCTAGCACTCGAAGCGGGTGCTTTCACAACCGAGCGCGGTCCAGCACTTGTGCCGTGCCTCACAGACCGCGGTCCACGAGGCACTGCGGGGCTCAGTGGCCCCGGATCGTCTCACGCGCCGGGACGTACTCCCAGTGCCAGGGCTCGTACTTGCTCGCCTTCGCCCAGTCCGGGTTCTCCCAGCCGTAGTCCGCCGCGTTCGCGACCAGCCAGTCGTACTGCTCGCCCGAGGCGTTCTGCGCGCCGCCGCCGAAGTCGAGGGCGATGCCCCAGCCGTGGAGGGAGGTGCCGGGGCGGGCGGCCAGGCCGGGCTTGCGGCCGGCGACGGAGATCTGGCCCTCGAGGCTCCGGTAGGAGTCCGTGATGGCCATGTCCTTGCCCGTGTCCGCCTTGAACGCGGCGTTCATCTTGGCGAAGGACACCGCGGCGTCCGCGCGCAGCTTGTGCCCTCCGATGCCCACATCGCACAGCCAGTCCTCGGGCAGCTCGCCGTTGCCGACGTCCTGACCCCAGTCCTTGTCGTCCGCGCAGCCGGGCAGGACCGTCTTCGTGATGGAGCGGCCCGCCGCCTCGACGGTGCCGCCGTCGGCGCTCGGCACGGAGCCGGAGGCGGTGCTGCCCACCGCGGCATCGGCCTCGGTGACGTCCGCACTCACGGCCTCCGCACTCAGCGCGGTGAGCGTGGGAGCCTCATCGGCCGGCGCCTCGGCCGCCTGGGCCTGCCCCGTCCCGTTGCCCGCGACGAGGACCGCCGCGACGGCGACACCGGCGGCGGAGACGGTGGTCATGGCGGAGACCGCGGCCGCACGACGCCGGCGCAGCGAGCGCACCACCGAGCCGTCGGAGCCCCGGAAGGCGACGGCACCGGCGTTCACCTGATCGGCCGCTGCGGCGAATCCCGGTGCCTCCGGGATCGCCGCGAAGGTGCGGCGGGTCGAGCGCCGCGTGCGGCCCTCCGCCTCGCGCCGCTCCCTGCGACTGGTGAACACCTGTGCGGCGTCGGTTCCCTCGGCCATTCACTCACTCCAAAGCTTCGTGGATGCTCGGGCCAGCGGCCCTGCGATTCCTCGTCAGAGATTCCTCGGCAGAACGCGACCCCGCCCAGCAGAGCGGGGTCACCGTTCATGTGTCACAACACTATAACGACAGCGTTACAAAGACGTCCAGTCGATATATGCGAGGACACATTCCGTGACACAACCCACGTTGCGGTCAGTATGGTGGGACGAGCCCCGGAGCTCAGCGCAGGCCCCGCTCACGGTGCCGCTGCATCGCATCGTCGACCTCGCCCACGAGCTCCTCGAGCACGTCCTCGAGGAAGACCGCGCCCACCGCCTCGCCCGAGGCGTCGAGCACCTTGGCGACATGGCCTCCCGCACCGCGCATCTCGTCGAGGGCGTCCTCGATCTCCGCGCCCGCGGACACCGCCGTCATCGCACGGAAGCGCTTGGGGTGGATGGGCGCCCGGTAGTCGGCCTCGTTGTCCGCGTACAGGAGGTCCTTGATGTGGAAGTACGTGCTGAGCGCACCCTCGGAGTCCTCGACGATGAACCGCGAGTACCCGGTCCGCCCCACGAGGCCCTCGACCTCCTCGGGGGTCACCCCCTCCCCCACCGTCACGAGCGAGGACCGCGGCACCATCACCTCGGCGACGGTCTTGTCGGAGAACTCGAGCGCCCCCTTGAGGATGCCGGAGTCGTCGCTCAGCAGCCCCTCCCGCTGCGATTCGACGACGATCGACTGCACCTCCTCGACGGTGTAGGCGGCATTGACCTCGTCGCGCGGTGTGACGCCGAGCAGCCGGAGCACGCCGTTGGCGAAGGCGTTGAGCGGGCGGATGACGAAGCCGAACAGCCGGGCCAGGAACACGAGCGGCGGAGCGAGCAGCAGCGCCGCCTGCCGGGAGAGCGCGATCGCGATGTTCTTGGGGATCATCTCCCCCACGACCACGTGCAGATAGGTCACAGCGGCCAGCGCGAGCACGAACGAGATCACGTCCGAGAGCCCCGCGGGGACGCCGAGGCCGCTCAGCGGCCCCACCAGCAGGTGGTGGATCGCGGGTTCGGCGACGTTGCCCAGGAGCAGGGAGCACACCGTGATGCCCAGCTGGCAGATCGCCAGCATGAGCGACACGTGCTGCATCGCGTACAGGGTCGTCCGCGCGCGCTTCGAGCCCGCATCCGCGTAGGGCTCGATCTGCGAGCGCTTCGCGGAGACGATGCCGAACTCCGCCGCGACGAAGAAGGCGTTGCCGAGCAGCAGCACGACGAGCCAGACCAGTCCCATCCAGTCACTCATGGGAGCTCCCCTCCGTCGCGGGGACGGGGCGGAGGTCCGGTATCAGCCTCAGCCTCTCGACCCGGCGGACGTGCATCCGCTCGACCACGAGGCGCCCGTCCTCGAAGCGCACCTCATCCCCTTCCTCGGGGACGCGGCCGAGGCAGTACATGACGTACCCGGCCATCGTCTCGTACTCGGAGTCCTCCGGGATGCGCAGGCCGACGGCCGCGGACACCTCGTCCGGGCGCAGCCGTCCGGGCACGATCCACGAGCCGTCGCGGGCGGGGCGGACCATGACGCGCATCCGGTCGTGCTCATCGGCGACCTCGCCCACGAGCTCCTCGACGGCGTCCTCGAGCGTCGCCACTCCGGCCGTGCCGCCGTACTCGTCCACGACCACCACCATCTGCGTCGAGCGCGAGCGCAGCCGCAGGAGGAGGCGGTCGAGGGGCAGCGTCTCCGGCACCTGCTGCACCTCCGTCATGAGACCGCCCGCATAGGCGTCGCCGCGGTTGTCCAGCGGGACGGACATCGCGGACTTGAGGTGTACGACGCCCACGACGTCGTCACGGCTCTCGCCGATGACGGGGAAGCGCGAATAGCCCGTCCGCCGTGCGGCCTCGACGATATCGGCCGCGGTGGAGTCCTTCGCCACCGTCACCATGCGCGTGCGCGGGGTCATGACGTCCTCCGCCGTCCGCTCCGAGAAGCTGAGGGTGCGCTCGAGGAGGCCGGCGGTCTGCTCCGCCATCTTCCCCTCCTCGGCGGAGTGCCGCACGAGGGCCGTGAGCTCCTCCGGGGACCGCCCGGCCGAGCCCTCCTCCTGCGGCTCGATGCCCATCGACACGAGCGCGCGGTTGGCAGTGCCGTTGAGCACGGAGATGACGGGGCGGAAGACGACGGAGAAGGCGTACTGCAGGGGCACCGCGATCTGCGCGGCGTGCATCGGCGAGGAGATCGCGAGGTTCTTCGGCACGAGCTCGCCCACGACCATCGAGAGGATCGTCGAGACGAGCAGGGCCAGGCCCAGCGCGATGGGCCGCGAGGCCGATTCCGGTGCGCCCAGCCCCTCGAGCACGGGGGCGAGGAGAGCGCCGAGGGAGGGCTCCATGAGGTAGCCCGTCAGCAGGGTCGTGATGGTGATGCCCACCTGCGCCGCCGAGAGCTGGGTGGACAGGTGCGTCGTGGCCTTCCTGATGACGCCGGCGAAGCGCGAGCCCTCGGCCACGGCGCGGTCGACGGTGTGCTTGTCGAGGGTGAGGAGGGCGAACTCCGCCGCGACGAAGACGCCGGTGCCGGCGATGAGGACGAGAGCGAGGGCGAGGAGCAGCCACTCCATTCAGGCTGCTCCCCCTCTGCGGAGGCCGGCCCTGCCCGGCGGGGCCTGGGGCCCCCTGTGCCCGGTGCGGACCGTGCGGCCGAGGGGGTGTGTGCTGGACGCTGGGATGCCGGCTTCACGCCGGCACGGACTGTCACTCGTCATGAGCCGATCATACCGGGGCGGGAGCGCCCCCGCTCCACCCCCGGAGGACGGCCTCCGGGGTTCACGTCGTTCTCCCAGCCTCCCGCGCTCGGCAGCCCGGCACCCCCGGCCCACCCCCCCCCGGCGGCGATGCGCCTCACCAGCCGCCCTGCACGGGCCTGCCCTCCTCGTAGCCCGCGGCCGACTGCACGCCCACGACCGCGCGGTCGTGGAACTCCCCGAGGGTCCGCGCACCCGCGTACGTGCACGCCGACCGCACTCCCGAGGTGATCTGGTCGAGCAGGTCCTCCACGCCCGGTCGCTGCGGATCGACGGGCATCCGGCCGGAGGAGATGCCCTCTTCGAACAGGCCCTTCCGCGCGCGCTCGAAGGCCGATTCCTCCGACTGCGTCCGGGCGGCCACCGCGCGGGCGCTCGCCATGCCGAAGCTCTCCTTGTACAGCCGCCCGTCCGCGTCCTGGAGCAGATCGCCGGGGCTCTCATAGGTGCCCGCGAACCACGAGCCGATCATCACCTGCGAGGCCCCCGCAGCCAGTGCGAGCGCGACGTCGCGGGGATAGCGCACCCCGCCGTCGGCCCACACGTGCGCGCCCAGCTCCCGCGCACGCACCGAGGCGTCGAGCACCGCCGAGAACTGGGGCCTGCCGACCGCGGTCATCATCCGGGTCGTGCACATCGCACCGGGGCCCACGCCCACCTTGACGATGTCGGCTCCGGCCTCGACGAGGTCCTCGACCCCGGCCGCCGTGACGACGTTGCCCGCCGCCAGCGGTACGCCGAGGTCCGCCGCGCGCACCTGCCGCAGCACCTCGACCATCTTCTCCTGGTGGCCGTGCGCGGTGTCCATGACGAGCACGTCCGCGCCCGCGGCCACGAGCGCCTCGGCCCGGCCCCGGGCGTCGCCGCTGACCCCCACGGCCGCCGCGATCCGCAGCCGCCCGGCAGGATCGAGCGCGGGCGTGTAGACCGAGGCCCGCAGCAGGGACTGCGGGGTGAGCGCACCGACGAGCGCACCGGAGTCCACGACCGGGACGAAGGCCGACCGCGTGCGCGCGAAGTCGTCGTACAGTGCCGCGAGCGCGGCCCGGCCGGGCCGCGCGTGCCCGCCGTCGGCCTCCTCGGCCAGAGCGCTGAGCTCCAGCGTGCGCGAGGAGGAGTCGAGCAGCCGCGACAGCGGGGCGAACCGGTCCACGGACTCGAGCGCGGACGCCGGGACGACGCCGAGGACGGTGCGGTCGCCGTCCGCGATTACGACATGGCCGTGGGTGCGCTTGTGCACGAGGTGCAGGGCCTCGAGCGCGGTGTCGTCCGGCCCCAGTCTCACCGGCGTCTCGAGCACCGGGTGGCGCTCCTTGACCCACGCGATCGTCGCGGCCGCGGCGTCGAGCGGGATGTCCTGCGGCAGCACCGCAAGCCCTCCGCGGCGGGCGAGCGTCTCCGCCATCCGCCGCCCGGACACGGCCGTCATGTTCGCCGCTACGACGGGGATGGTGGTGCCCGTCGCGTCCGCGGTCTCGAGAGAAACGTCGAAGCGGCTCGCGGCCTGCGAGCGCGAGGGCACGAGGAACACGTCCGAATATGTGAGGTCCGTCTCGGGCCTGCCGGTGATGAATCGCATAGGGACATTGTGGCCCATGCTCGTTCGCGGTGAGGGTTCGCGGATACACTGGGCCCCATTGGGATATCTCCATACGAGGAAGAGGGCGAACAACCCCGTGTCTACGAGCACCCCCGCGACCGCTGCGTCCGACTTCGGATCGAACCAGTGGCTGGTAGAGGAAATGTACGAGCAGTACAAGGCCGACAGGAACTCCGTCGACAAGTCCTGGTGGCCTGTCTTCGAGGAGTTCGAGAGGAACGGGGGCGCCGCCGGTGCCGCCCCGACTCCCTCCTCGGCCCCCGCGAAGTCCGCCCCTGCGAAGTCCGCGCCCGCGAAGTCCCCCGCCGCGGCCGCGGCCGCCCAGCCCGCCCCCGCTCCCAGCCGCGCCACTGACAAGGGAGTGAATCCCTCCGTCGCGGATTCGGAGACCACGAAGGCCGAGAGCAAGTCGGCGGGCGCGCACAACCTGCCCGAGAAGCCGCAGGCCGCAGCCGAGGACGTCGAGGACGTCGTCACGAAGCTGCGCGGGCCGGCGAAGCTCATCGCCAAGAACATGGACGATTCGCTCACCCTGCCGACCGCGACCTCCGTGCGCGCGCTGCCGGCCAAGGCGCTGATCGACAACCGCATCGTCATCAACTCGCACCTGCGCAGGACCCGCGGCGGCAAGGTCTCGTTCACGCACCTCATCGGCTTCGCCGTGGTCCGCGCCCTGCAGGAGATCCCCAGCCAGAACGTCTACTACGACGTGCGCGAGGGCAAGCCGGTCATGGTGCAGCCCGGCCACGTCAACCTCGGCATCGCGATCGACGTCCCCAAGAAGGACGGCACCCGCAGCCTCCTCGTGCCCAACATCAAGAAGGCCGAGACGCTCACCTTCAAGCAGTTCGTCGACGCCTACGACGACCTCGTGGCCCGGGGCCGCGAGGGCAAGCTCACGGCCGCGGACTTCGCGGGCACCACCGTCTCGCTGACGAACCCCGGCGGCATCGGCACCGTCCATTCGATGCCGCGGCTCACGGTGGGCCAGGGCTGCATCGTCGGCGTCGGCGCCCTCGACTACCCCGCCGAGTTCCAGGGGGCGAGCCAGGAGACGCTCAACAAGCTCGCCGTCTCGAAGGTGCTCACGCTCACCTCCACCTACGACCACAGGGTCATCCAGGGTGCGGGCTCGGGCGAGTTCCTCAAGCTCGTCCACGGACTCCTGCTGGGCGAGGACGGCTTCTACGACGAGGTCTTCGCCTCCCTCCGCCTGCCCTACGAGCCCGTGCGCTGGGTCGCCGACGTCTCCGCCGAGGACTACGACGTGGTCAACAAGACCGCTCGCGTCATCGAGCTCATCGACGCCTACCGCTCGCGCGGCCACCTCATGGCGAACATCGATCCGCTCGTCTACCGCCAGCGCTCGCACCCGGACCTCGACATCAACACGCACGGCCTCACGCTGTGGGACCTCGAGCGCGAGTTCCCCACCGGCGGGTTCGGCGGCCAGCGCCTCATGCGGCTGCGCGACATCCTGGGCCTGCTGCGCGACTCCTACTGCCGCACCACCGGCATCGAGTACATGCACATCCCGGATCCGGAGCAGCGCCGCTGGTTCCAGTCCAAGCTCGAGGTCCCGCACGAGGAGCTCACCCGCGACGAGCAGGGCCACATCCTCGGCCGCCTCAACGCCGCGGAGGCCTTCGAGACCTTCCTGCAGACCAAGTACATCGGCCAGAAGCGCTTCTCCCTGGAGGGCGGCGAGTCGACGATCGTCCTCCTCGACGAGGTCCTCAACCAGGCCGCCGATTCCGGGATGGACGAGGTCACGATCGGCATGGCCCACCGCGGCCGCCTCAACGTGCTCACCAACATCGCGGGCAAGTCCTACGGCCAGGTGTTCCAGGAGTTCGACGGCTCGCTCTCCCCGAGCGCCGTCCAGGGCTCCGGCGATGTGAAGTACCATCTCGGCACCGAGGGCTCCTTCACCTCCCCGGGCGGCAACTCGACCAAGGTCTACGTCGCGGCCAATCCCAGCCACCTCGAGACGGTCAACCCGGTCCTCGAGGGCATCACCCGCGCCAAGCAGGACGTCATCGATCCCGATCAGACCGGATTCTCCGTGCTGCCGGTCCTCGTCCACGGCGATGCGGCCTTCGCCGGCCAGGGAGTCGTGGCGGAGACGCTGCACCTGTCCGAGCTGCGGGGCTACCGCACGGGCGGCACCATCCACCTGGTCATCAACAACCAGGTGGGCTTCACGACCTCGCCCGCCTCGGCCCGCTCCTCGTTCTACTCGACGGACGTCGCGAAGATCATCGCGGCACCCGTCATCCACGTGAACGGCGACGACCCCGAGGCCGTCTACCGCGCGGCACAGCTGGCCTTCGAGTACCGCGAGGCGTTCAACCGGGACATCGTCATCGACCTCGTGTGCTACCGCCGCCGCGGCCACAACGAGGGCGACGACCCCTCGATGACCCAGCCGGTCATGTACTCGCTCATCGACCAGAAGTCGACGGTGCGCCGCATCTACACCGAATCGCTCGTCGGCCGCCGGTGCATCACCTCCGAGGAGGCCAAGGACGCGCTCGCGGACTTCCAGCAGAAGCTCGAGACCGCGTTCGCCGAGACCCGCGAGGCCGAGAAGGGCTCCGGCGGGGAGTCGGCCTTCGGCATCCACCAGGGCTCCCGCGAGGTCGAGGGCCGCACCAAGCCCGAGACCGCCGTGACCGAGGGCGTGCTGGAGCGGATCGGCGACGCCTTCATGGACATCCCCGAGGGCTTCACGGTGCACAAGAAGCTGCGCAGCCTGCTGGAGAAGCGGAAGGAGATGACCCGCTCCGGCGGCATCGACTGGGGCTTCGCCGAGCAGCTCGCCTTCGGCTCGCTCCTGCTCGAGGGGGTGCCGGTGCGCATGTCCGGCCAGGACGTCCGCCGCGGCACCTTCACGCAGCGCCAGGCCGTGTTCGTCGACTACGAGAACGGCAACGAGTGGACTCCGCTGGCCAACCTCTCGGAGGAGCAGGGCCGGTTCTGGATCTTCAACTCGCTGCTGAGCGAGTACGCGGCGATGGGCTTCGAGTACGGCTACGCCGTCGAGCGGCCCGAGGCCCTCGTCCTCTGGGAAGCGCAGTTCGGCGACTTCGCGCAGGGCGCGCAGTCCGTCATCGACGAATTCATCTCCGCCTCCGAGCAGAAGTGGCAGCAGACCTCCGGGATCGTGCTCCTCCTCCCCCACGGCTACGAGGGCCAGGGACCGGACCACTCCTCGGCGCGCATCGAGCGCTTCATGCAGCTCGCCGCCGAGGACAACATGACCATCGCCAACCCCGCGGACGGCGCCTCCTACTTCCACCTGCTGCGTCGTCACGCGCACGCGGAGGTCAAGCGCCCGCTCATCGTCTTCACCCCCAAGTCGATGCTGCGCCTCAAGGCGGCCGCCTCCTCGGTGGAGCAGTTCACCACCGGCAGCTTCCAGCCCGTCGTCCCGGACGCCGCGGTCGATCCCGGCCAGGTGGACCGCGTGGTGCTCGTCTCCGGCAAGCTGTACTGGGACCTCCTCGCCGAGCGCAGCAGGCGCGAGGACACGAGGACGGCGCTCGTGCGCTTCGAGCAGCTCTACCCGCTCGACGAGAAGTCGATCGAGCAGGCCCTCGGCGGCTTCGGCCCGGACGTGGACCTCGTGTGGGCCCAGGAGGAGCCGGAGAACCAGGGCGGCTGGCCGTTCATGGCGCTCAACCTGCCCGAGGTGCTCGGCGGCCGTGCGCTGCGCGTGGTCTCCCGAACGGCCTCGGCCTCGCCGGCCACCGGCCTCAAGCACGTCCACGACGCCGAGCAGGCCGAGCTCGTCGAGCGGGTCTTCGCCCGGTGATCCCCAGGCGCAGGCAGACCGTCGTGGTGGTCGGCGACCAGCTGGTCGCCGGCCACGGCGACGGTCGCGGCCTGGGCTGGCTGGGCCGCGTGGCGGCGCGGACCCACCCCTCTGTGCCGGAGGCCGACTTCTACTCGCTCGCCGTCGCCGGCGAGGACACGACGGGGCTCACGGAGCGCTGCATGGACGAGGCCTGCCGCAGGTTCGCCGAGAACACGGAGAACCGCCTCGTGCTGGGCCTGCCCGCAGCCGATGCGGACACCGGCATCTCCGTCGCCCGCGCCCGCCTCAACATCGCCAATGTGCTCGACCGCGCCCTCACGCAGGAGGTCTCGGCCTTCGTCGTGGGCCCCACCCCCGTGCGGGACGCGGACGCCAACCGGCGGCTGGCCGAGCTCAACACGGGGTTCTCGGACGTCGCCCACCGCCGCGGCATCCCCTATGTCGACGCCTTCACCCCGCTGCGCTCCCACGCGGTGTGGCAGCGCGAGCTCGCCTCCTCCCGCACCGGTTCGCCCGCGCAGGAGGGGTACGGGCTGCTGGCCTGGCTCGTGCTCAACCGCGGCTGGTTCGACTGGTTCGGCGTCCCGGACGTCCTCGCCGAGGACTGAGGCCTCGGCCCTCCGCCGCGGGCGCACCGCGCTTTGCCGCTCACCCGCGGCTGTGGGAGAATCAACGGGTCTATCCGAAGGAGTGAGTCATGAGCAAGCGAGCACGCAAGCGCCGCGACCGCAAGAAGCGCGGCCCCAACCACGGCAAGCGCCCCAACGCCTGATCCGTGCGTCGACGCGCGAAGGCCCGGTTCCCACACGGAACCGGGCCTTCGCTTTCGCACCGGACGGCGATCCCCGGGGACGCCGGTCTCACACGCCGTCGAAGCGGCGGATCACCGTCGTGCGGCGCTCGATGACGATCCGGGCGCGGATCCGCTCCTTGAGCCCCTCCGGCGCACTGCCCGCGCACGAGCGGCGCACGAGCTCCTTGAGCAGCGATTCCACCTCGTACTCGTCATGGCAGTCGGCGCAGCAGTCGAGGTGCGACTGGATCCGGCGGATCTCCGCGGCCTCGAGCTCCCCGTCGAGGTAGTGGTAGATCTGCTCGAGGCTGCGGGCCCGGGCGGTCTCACGGCACGGGCGGTCCTGGTCAGAGGCCTCTGCGCTCATGACTCCTCCTTCGCGCCCGCCGTGGGCCTCCGGTCGTCGGGGTGGACGAAGCCGCGCTCGCGCGCGTAGTCCTGCAGCATGTCCCGTAGCTGTCTGCGCCCGCGGTGCAGGCGGGACATGACGGTGCCGATCGGCGTGCCCATCACCTCGGCGATCTCCTTGTACGGCATGCCCTCGACATCCGCGTAGTAGACGACCATGCGGCGGTCCTCCGGCAGTGCGGAGAGCGCATCCGTGACATCGGAGTCCGGCAGGTGGTCGAGCGCCTCCAGCTCCGCCGAGCGCCCGTCCGAGGACGAATGCGTCGAGGCCCGGTGGATCTGCCAGTCCTCGATCTCGTCGCTCTGCGACTCCTGCGGCCGGCGCTGCTTCCGGCGGTAGCTGTTGATGAACGTGTTCGTGAGGATGCGGTAGAGCCACGCCTTCAGGTTGGTGCCCGGGGTGTACTGGTGGAACGCCGAGTACGCCTTGGCGTAGGCCTCCTGCACCAGGTCCTCGGCATCCGCCGGATTGCGCGTCATGCGCAGTGCGGCGCCGTAGAGCTGATTCACGTATTCGAGCGCGTCTCGCTCGAAGCGCGCATGGCGCTCCTCGTCGGTCTCAGCCGCGGGGGTCTCGGTGGCTTCAGTCATCGTGACCCATGATAGATCCTCCCTCACGGGATCCGCAGTGAGTGTGCTCATCCCACCTCCTCAGTCTGTCGTGGGAACGTGCCCCGAAGGGCGGATATTCCGGTCCGGACGTCATGGCCCGGGGACCGGGCGATGACGTTATGCTGGCCTCAGAGACGTCCCCGATAGGTTAAGGATCCGCCGTGAGCCCAGTCCGCCTGCTCGCCCGCCCTCTGCTCGCCGGTGCCTACATCACCAACGGCATCGCCCGCATCCGCGACCCTCGCAGCTCCCAGCGCTCCGCCGAGGCCGTCCTCCGCGCCGCCGGCACCGTCGTCGACCTGCCGGTGGGGCCCGAGACCCTCGCCCGGGCCGCCGGGGCCGCACAGGTCGCGGCCGGCAGCCTGCTGGCGATCGGCAAGCTCCCGCGCCTGAGCGCCTCCGTCCTCGTGGGCACCTACCTCTTCGACGTGATCGGCAGCGCGCTGGCCCCGAGCGAGGGGCGGACCAAGGAGGAGAAGGCGCAGCACCGCGAGGAGCTCATCACCCGCACCTCGCTGCTGGGCGGCGCACTGCTGGCCAGCGTCGACACCGCCGGCCGGCCGGGCCTCGCCTGGCGGGCGCAGCATGCGGCCGAGGACCTCCGCCGCAGCATCGAGAAGACCTCGGCGCGCGCCATCGACGCCGTGACCTCCCACAGCTGAATGGCCCGTCACGTCTCACCGGACGCCCCCGCACGGTGGCAGGCTCCGGCCGCATCCGGTCCCGTCACCGCCGAGGTGCGCGTCCCCGGGTCCAAATCGCTCACCAACCGCTACCTGCTGCTCGCGGCGGCCGCGGACGCGGACTCGGTCATCCGCAATGCCCTCGACAGCCGCGACACCCGGCTCATGGCCGAGGCGCTCTCCGCGCTCGGCGCCGGTGTCAGCCCCGAGGCGGACGGGACGCTGCGCATCACCCCCCTCCCGCTCACCCGGGAGACCGGAGCGGACGGTGAGCCCACCGCCGAGGCCCGCGTGGACTGCGGCCTCGCCGGGACCGTCATGCGCTTCGTGCCTCCGCTCGCCGCCGCCACCGGCCGGCGCGTGCGCTTCGACGGCGACGAACAGGCCTACACGCGCCCCATGTCGACGATCCTCGACGCGCTGGAGCGACTCGGCGCGGACGTCTCCTCCGAGCACGGCACCCTGCCCTTCACGGTGCACGCGCCCGCGGGCATGCGCGGCGGGCACATCGAGCTCGACGCCTCCGCCTCGAGCCAGTTCGTCTCCGGCCTGCTGCTGTCCGGCGGTCTCTGCGACCTCGGCGTCGAGCTCGTGCACACGGGTGCCTCACTGCCGTCGCGCCCGCACATCGACATGACGCTCGAGGTCCTCGCCGATGCCGGTGTGCACGTCTCCGAGCCGGAGTCCGGCCGCTGGGTCGTGGAGCCCGGCCGTCCGCGCGCCCTCGACGTCACGGTGGAGCCCGATCTGTCCAATGCGGCGGCCTTCCTGGGTGCGGCCCTCGTGACCGGCGGCAGCGTCCGCATCCCTCACTGGCCGATCCACACGACGCAGGCCGGGGACCGGTTCCGGCAGATCGCCGAGGCCTTCGGCGGCAGCTGCGCGCTCGACCGCTCCGGCCTCACGGTGCAGGGCCCGGAGCGACTGGAGGCGGTCGACCTCGACATGTCCGAGGTGGGCGAGCTCACCCCGGTGACCGCCGCCGTCGCGGCATTCGCGCCCGGCACGAGCGTGCTCCGCGGGATCGGCCATCTCCGCGGGCACGAGACCGACCGCCTCTCCGCGCTCGCCGCGGAGTTCGCCCGCGTGGGCGTCGAGGTCGCGGAGGGGCCGGACAGCCTCGCGATCACGGGCTCGCTCACGGCCGCGGCCGCGGGCTCGACCCCGGCCGCGGGCGCACGCGAACTCCCCTGGCGGACGTACGCCGACCACCGCATGGTCATGGCCGGGGCGATCGTGGCCCTGGGCGCGCCCGGCCTCGAGATCGACGATCCGGGCACCGTCGGCAAGACCATGCCCGCGTTCCCCGAGCTGTGGACGGAGTCCGTGGGCTCCTGAGCCCGCGCACCGGCACGCCGCATGGGCAGAGTCATCAGCAGCGCGGAGGAGTACCGCCCCCGCCCCAGCAAGCGCGGCAGCCGCCCGCGCACCAAGCGCCGGCCCGAGCACGAGGACGCGCTGGCCGGCGTCGTCGTGTCCGTGGACCGCGGCCGGCTGCGCGTGGTGCCCGGCAGGACTCTCGCGGAGGCGGACCCCGAGGCCGCGCTCCTCACCTGCGTGCGCGCCTCCGGGGTGCGCAGGCGCTCCATCGTGCCCGGGGACCGCGTGCGCGTCGTGGGCGACACGAGCGGGACGGAGGGGACGCTCGCCCGCATCGTCTCCGTCGAGGAGCGCGCGACCCTCCTCCGCCGCTCCGCCGATGACACCGACCCCACGGAGCGGGTCGTCGTGGCGAACGCGGACACGCTCGTGCTCGTCACCGCGGCGATCGATCCCGCACCGTCCTGGGGCTTCCTCGACCGGGCGCTCGTGGCGGCCCTCGACGCGGGCATCCGGCCGGTCATCGCCGTGACGAAGACGGACCTCGCGCCTGCCGCGGAAGTGCGCGCGCACTTCTCGGACATCGCAGCCGTCGTCGTCGAGTGCGGCTACGGGTCCTCCGGCCTGCCCCGCACGTCCGCGCTGCTGCCGGAGATCGCCGGCCGGGAGACCGTGCTGCTGGGGCAGTCCGGGGTGGGCAAGTCCACGCTCATCAACGAGCTGGTCCCCGGTGCCGGCAGAGCGACCGGCGCCGTCAACGAGGTCACAGGTGCGGGCCGCCACACGTCCTCCTCGGCGTGGGCGCTGCCCCTGCCGAGCGGCGGCTGGGTCATCGACACGCCGGGCATCCGCAGCTTCGGCCTCGCCCATGTGGTCCCGGACGCCGTGGTCGCCGCGTTCGAGGAGCTGGCTCCGGCCACGGCCGACTGCCCGCGCGGCTGCACGCACCTCGCCGATGCCCCCGGCTGTGCGCTCGACGCGTGGGTGGCGGCAGGGCACGCCGGGGCCGCGGGTCAGCGCCGCCTCGCCTCGCTGCGACGCCTGCTCGCGAACCTGGGCTGAGCGCACTCCACACCTCGCACGCCGCCATCCCTTGTGCCGCTTGCCGCCCACTCACGACGGGGTGCCCAGCGGCGTACGGGGTGGGAAGTGGGGCGCGTCCGCATGACGGCTCTGCCGCACCGCGGCCGCCCGTCTGCCTACAGTGGTGCCATGACCGACGATCTCGCCCTCGCGCTCGCGCTCGCCGATGCTGCAGACGCCCTCTCGCTGCCCCGCTTCCGCGCTCAGGACTTCTCCGTCGAGGCGAAGCCGGACCTCACCCCCGTGACCGAGGTCGACCGGGCGGTGGAGGAGCTCATCCGCGCGCGTCTGGCCGACGAGCGGCCCGAGGACGCGCTGCTGGGCGAGGAGTTCGGCGCCCACGGCGAGGCCTCCGGCCGCAGGTGGATCGTCGATCCCATCGACGGCACCAAGAACTTCGTGCGCGGCGTGCCGGTGTGGGCCAGCCTCATCGCGCTCTACGAGGGCACCGCTCCGCTCGTGGGGGTCGTGAGCGCGCCCGCCCTCGGTCTGCGCTGGTGGGCGGCGACCGGCTCCGGCGCCTTCCGCAGCGTCGCCGGCGGTGCGCCGGAGCCGCTGGGCGTGTCCGGCATCGCAGACGCCGCAGACGCCTCGCTGTCCTATTCCTCCCTGGGCGGCTGGGCCGAGCGCGGTCTGCGCGAACGCTTCCTCTCTCTCGCGGATGCGGTGTGGCGGACGCGCGCCTACGGCGATTTCTGGTCCTACATGCTGGTGGCCGAGGGTGTCGTGGACCTCGCCTGCGAGCCCGAGCTCGAGCTCTACGACATGGCCGCGCTCGTGCCCGTCGTCCGGGAGGCCGGCGGCCGGTTCACCTCCCTGAGCGGCGAGGACGGCCCCTTCGGCGGGGATGCCCTGGCGAGCAACGGCCGGCTGCACGATTTCGCGCTCGAGGCGTTCGGCACCGCGGAGGCCGGGGCATGAGCGCGGGCCGGTACGCCGGTCTGCCGGGCAGCGCCCGCGGCGGGCAGCCGCTTTGGCACAGGGTCTCGGCCGCCGCGGGGCTCGTGGCGGCCGACGGCTCCGTCGAGCAGACGATCTTCGGCCAGATGACCCAGCTCGCGGCCGCCCATGACGCCGTCAACCTCGGCCAGGGAGCACCGGGGGACGACGCGCCCGACTTCCTGCTCCAGGCCGCGCAGGCCGCGATGCGGGCCGGCCGCAACCAGTACGCGCCGCCGCAGGGTGCGCCGGAGCTGCGCGCGGCGGTGGCCGAGCACCGGCTGCGGGACTGGGGCCATGCCGCGGCCGCCGAGGAGGTGCTCGTGACCACGGGGGCCACCGAGGCGCTCACCGCCGCGCTCCTCGCGCTCGCGCCCGCCGGGTCCGAGGTGGTGGTCCTCGAGCCCTACTACGACTCCTATGCGGCCGCGGCGGCTCTCGCCGGCGCGCGGGTCCGGCCCGTGGGGCTGCGCTTCGACGGCCCGCGCCCGGAGGTCGACCTCGCGGCGCTGGCGCAGGCGGTCGGTCGGGAGACCTCGGTGGTGCTGCTCAACACCCCGCACAATCCCACGGGCCTGGTGCTGAGCGAGGCCGACATCCGGCGGGTCTGGGAGATCGTGGAGCCCAGCGGCGCCTGGCTGCTCACGGACGAGGTCTACGAGCACCTCGTGTTCGAGGGCGCGCACACCGCTCCGGCGGCCGTGATCGGCGATCCGCGCGTCGTGACGGTGTCCTCGGCGGGCAAGGCGCTCAATGCGACGGGCTGGAAGGTCGGCTGGCTCATCGGCGCGCCCGCGGTGGTGCAGGCCGTCCAGGCGATCAAGCAGTTCCTCACGTTCGTCTCCGGTGCGCCGCTGCAGCCGGCCGTCGCCGAGGCCCTGCGCGCCCACCCGGGGTTCCCGGCGGAGAACGCCCGGATCCTGGCCGCGCGCCGCGATGTGCTCGTCGCAGCGCTCCGCGAGCTCCCCGGCGTCGACGTGTTCGTGCCCGCCTCCGGCTACTTCGTGCTCGCGGACTTCGCGGGGGCGGCCGCGGGTGAGGATGCGGCCGCGCTCAATGCACGGCTCACGCGGGAGGCCGGTGTCACGGGGATCCCCGCACCCGCCCTGTGCCAGGCGGGCTCCGCGACTGCCGAGCGGCTGCGCTCGGTGGTCCGCTACTCGTTCTGCAAGAGCGAGGCCGAGGTCGCCCGCGCCGCCGATCGCTTCCGCGCATACGCCGCCGGCGGCACCGTCTCAGCCGGGTGAGCCGGAGCGGGCGCAGCGGAAGGCGGCTGTGCTCGCGGCCCGCCGTGAAGTGCGCAGCGCGTGTCGGTGTGACGCACATGGAGCCCGGACCCACATGAATGGGTCCGGGCTCCATGCGCACGGGTGAGCGCATTCGCGGCCGCTCACCGCCGTGCCGGCGGGCAGCACCGGCGCCGATGGGGTTCAGCGCCGAGGCAGCTGAGCTCAGGCCCTGACGGCCTCGATCTCGATGCTGATCGCGACCTTGTCGGAGACGAGCAGCTCCCCGCCCTTGAGGACGGCCTCGAAGCTCATGCCGAAGTCCTTGCGGTTGACGGTCGCGGTCGCGGAGAAGCCGGCGACCGTGTTGCCATAGGGATCCTCGGCCACCCCGTTGAACTCGGCCTTGAACACGACCTCCTGCTCGACGCCGCGCATCGAGAGGGTGCCGCGCAGGTCGAACTCCGGACCGTCGACGTTCTCGATCGCGCTCGAGGTGAAGACGATCTTCGGGTTCTCCTCCGCGAGCAGGAAGTCGCCGGACTGGAGGTGTCCGTCGCGCTGCTCGTTGCCGGTCGTGATGGACGCGGCATCGGCCTCGGCGGTGACGCGGGACTCCTCGAGGGTCTCGCCGACCTCGATCGCGCCGCCGATCACCTCGAAGGTGCCGCGGACCTTGGAGACCCCGGCGTGGCGGGCGACGAAGGCGAACTCGGAGTGGACGCCGTCCACGTTCCAGGTGCCGGCGGTGAGTCCTGCGGGAAGTGCGGTCATGAGCGCTCCTCATGTAGTTGATATTTCAATGACATACGTCAGATTACTTCAACTCTTAACTACCCGCAAGGGGCGGATCCGCAGAGTGATGCGCATCACCTGATTGTTAGAATCGCGTGTCCCCTGTTTCGGGGACGTCGCCCTGCCCATACACCTCCGCACCGCACGAGGAGCGCCCATGCGCCTGGCAGCACGCCCCTGGATCGCGACCCGCAGCCGCGACCGCATCGACTCCGTGGTCGCCGACCGCGTCACCGGCCGGTCCCCCGCAGGGATCAGCGCTGAGATCGAGGCCCTCGCCGAGGCGAACGCCCGGCTCTACGATGCTGAGGCGTTCAACCTCAACCCTGCGACCAATGTCATGAATCCCCGGGCCGAGGCGCTGCTCGCGGCAGGTCTGGGTGCGCGGACCTCGCTGGGGTACGCCGGCGATAAGTACGAGGTGGGTCTCGAGCACATCGAGCAGATCGAGGTGATCGCGGAGGAGACCGCGGCGCAGGTCTTCGATGCGGACTTCGCGGAGGTCCGCCTGCCCTCGGGGGCGATGGCCAATCTCGCCGCCTTCATGGCGACCGCCCGGCCCGGCGAGCGCATCATCGCCTCGCCCGCGACGATCGGCGGGCACGTGACCCACCATGCGGCCGGCTCCGCCGGGCTCTACGGGATCGAGACCGTCGAGGCGCCGGTGGACGCCGCTGACTACACGCTCGACGTGGATGCGCTCGCGGCGCTCGCCCGCGAGGTCCGGCCGGCCCTCATCACGGTGGGAGGCTCGCTCAACCTGTTCCCGCATCCCGTCGCACAGGTGCGCGAGATCGCCGATGCTGTGGGGGCGAAGGTCCTCTTCGACGCCGCCCATGTGTGCGGGATGATCGCCGGGCGCCAGTGGCCCGATCCGCTCGACGAAGGCGCGCACCTCATGACCATGAGCACCTACAAGAGCCTGGGCGGACCCGCACACGGCCTCGCCGTGACGAACGAGGCGGAGCTGGCGGAGAGGATCGAGGCCATCGCCTTCCCCGGCCTCACCGCCAATTTCGATGCCGGGAACGTCGCCGCCCTCGCGGTGACGATGGCGGACTGGCAGGCGGTCGGGGTCGAGTACGCCGCCGCGATGCGGGCAGCGGCCGCCCGGCTCGCCGCTGAGCTCTCCGCCCGCGGCGTGCCCGTCTTCGAGTGCGCGCAGGGGCACACCGACTCCCATCAGTTCGCGCTGCGCACGGATGCCGCCGGTCCCGCGCTCTCCCTGACCGGCGGCACTGCGGTGGCGCGCCTGTTGGAGCGGGCGGGCCTGCTCGCCTGCGGGATCGGAGTGCCCGGGCCGGAGGTTCCCGGCGACCAGAACGGGCTGCGGCTGGGCACCCCGGAGATCGTGCGGCGGGGCCTCACGGAGGCGGACATGCCCCGGCTCGCCGATCTCCTCGCGGCGGCGCTGAGGCCGGGGGCGGACGTCGAGGCGGTGGGCCGGGAGACCGCCGCATGGCGCAGGGAGTTCACAGAGGTGCTGTTCACGGCCTGACGGGCTTCCGCACCGGAGCCGGGCTTCCGCACCGATGCCCGCGGGCACGTGGTGGACGTGCGCGCAGTCTGCGTGCGATCTGCGTGCAGTGCTGCCTCCCCGCATGGCGCGTCCGGGTCACCTCCCCTCCCCCACGAGCATGCACCGCAGCTCCCGGGCCGCTTCCACCCAGGCCGGGCGGAAGGCATAGACCGCGCCCAGCCGCAGCAGCGCCGAGCGCTCGTGGAGCTCGAGCGACGCGGGAGCGACGCCGGCGCGGTGTGCGACCGCATCGACGTGCTCGGCCACGACCGCCGCCTGTCCGCTGCTCCACACCCCCTGGCGGGACCGCCACCGGGCGTGGGCGCGCAGGTTGCCGAGATCGAGACCGGGGTCCGCAAGGCAGGCGGTGTCCACATCGAGGAGCCCGGGGCCGGCCTCGGGAGTCCACAGCAGCTGTCTGTCATGCAGGTCCCGGTGCGCGGGCACGAGGCGGGGCGCGGGGAGGATGCTGAGCTCCTCGGCGGTCCGCTCCACCGCAGCGGAATAGGCACGGGCCTCGGCGCCGAGCAGGCCCGCCGCCCGGTCACGCCACTGCCGCAGGACCCGCGCCTCGGCACCGCCGCCGTGGACAGGCGTCGAGCGCTGTGCGTCCGCACCGGCCCCTGCGCTGTCAGCGGCACTCGCTGTGCCCGTCGCGCTCCCGGTGCCGACGGCGGCGCACCAGGCCCGGAGCACCTCGCCCCAGGCCCGTTCCCATTCGACGGCCGAGAAGTCCTCCGGCCGGTGCAGACTGCGCCCGGGCAGCGCCGCGAACGTCACGGTCGAGGCATCGGAGCCCAGCACCTCGGGCGTACGGAAGGGACCGGCGAAGGCCTCCGCGCTCCCGATGCCGTCCAGGATCGTCCGCGAGCGGCCCTCGCGCACCACCTTGGTGTAGCGGCTCCCGTCCGCGCTGCGCACGACGGCCCGCCTGCCGGGGCGATGGGAGACGACGCTGCCGGCCCGGGCAGAGGCGGCGAGCGCGGGCAGCCGCGGATCGGCGCCGTACGGGTGCAGCCGGATGCCCGAGGCATCCGAGAACCCCGCGCGCACGTGCCCGCCGGCGGAGACGGCCTCGACCGCGGTGCGCTCCTCCGTCCCGGGCCAGGCCCGGCGGATGGTCCAGGTCTCGCCGTCGAGGAGGACGGAGGCAGGCGGCGTCCTCATGAGCCGCTCACCTCCCGGTGGGTCGCGGCGGCCTCGGCGAGTCCGAGCCGCTCCTCGGCGAGACGGACCCGCTCCTCCGCCTGGACGCACCAGTCGGCGGCGAGGCCGCGCATCGGCTCGAGCGCGCGCTGGAGGAGGGCGAAGGCCTCCCATGCCGCGATCTTCTCCGCGGAGACCTCTGCGCGGGCGGCCGCGGCCTCCTGATAGCCGTGCATGAACGCCGAGGCCAGCGTGGGACTCCGCTGCAGACGGCAGGCCGCGAGCCAGGCGCCGAGGTCGCGGGCAGGCGGCCCCCACCCTGCGCGGTCGAGGTCGATGATCCTGATTCGTCCCGCAGCATCGACGAGGATCTGGTCCGGTGACAGATCGCCGTGCAGCTGCGTGGGTCCCCGGCCTGCGGGGGACGCTCCTGCAAGCCGCGGTGCCAGGTGCTCGCCGAGGCGCATGAGCCGCGAGCGCAGGTGCGGGACGGCCTTCGCGATGCCGCCTGCGAGGTGGGCGGGCTCTGCCCCGGGGAGGGCGGGTCCGACGCCGGGCACCGCGCGGTCCGCTCCGGGGTCCGGCGTGCGTGCACCTGCTCGCGCACGCAGGTGGACCTCGGCGATCGCGGCACCTGCGGCCTCGGCGGCACGCGTGTCGGGATGCGCGGCGAGGTCGCCGATCCCCCACCAGGGGGAGGCCGTCACCCCCTCGAGCGCGCCGGGGGGCGTCGCAGCGGCCTCGGCCTGCTGCACGGGCTCCACCGACAGCACAGGCTCCACCGACAGCACGGGCGCGCCGAGTCGCTGCCACTGCCGGGTCGCCTCGGACAGAGCAGCGGAGCCCTCCGCGGAGATCCGGATCGCGCGCACGCCGGTCGAGTCCTCGGCCCGCAGCACGAGGCGCCTGCGCGGATTGAAGCGCAGCACCTCCCAGCGGATGCCCGGCCCGGCACACGCACGCAGCCGGGCAAGCTGCCGGACAAGGGCGGGATCGGCCCACGCGGAGCCCGAGAGCACGGGGACGCCTCCCGCCGCCGCGCCTGCGTCCGCCCTGACGGTCCCGCGCTCCTGCGAAGGCAGCGTGTGCTCCCGCAGCGGGACGCCGGCGCGCTCCGCCCGGCGGAGGGCATTGCCGCGCTTATCGGCATCGGCGAGCACCGCGGTCCAGCCGTGCGCCTCGGGCTCGGCTCCCGCTCCCGCCGTCTGCCAGGCGACGACGAGGCTGTGCCCCTCCTTCATCCGCAGGTACCGGGCGCGCACGGGGCGGTCGAGGAGCTCCGAGAGGGCCGCGTCGTCGAGCAGGTTCGCAGCCCCCGGCACACCGGCCAGCTCAGCGATCCGGCGGCGGTCCCCGTGCGGCTCCGGTCCCGCGCTCATGTCCGCACCTGCTTCAGCTGGGTCGCGGCCCACTGCGCGATGCGCCCCTCGCGCTGGGAGAGCAGCCGCCTCGGCGTCCCGTCCTCGACGATCCGGCCGTTCTCGAGCCACAGCAGCCGGTCGAGGCCCGCGAGCATGCCGAGGTCGTGGGTGATCGCGAGCGTCGTGCGCCCGCGGGTGAGCTCGTCGACGGAGGCCCCCACGAGCGCCCGGGCCTGGGGATCGAGCCCCGTCGTCGCCTCGTCGAGGATGACGACGGGGGCATCGCGGACGAGGGCGCGCGCGATCGCGATGCGCTGTCGCTGCCCGCCCGAGAGCGTGTCTCCGCGCTGCCCGAGCACGGTGTCGTAGCCGGCGGGCAGGCTCCGGATGAACTCGTCGGCTCCGGCCCGGCGCGCCGCCTCCTCGACCTCGTGGTCGGCGGCGTCGAGTCGGCCGAAGCGGATGTTCTCCCGCACCGTGCCCGCGAAGAGCACCGACTCCTGCAGGAGGATGGAGACCTGGGAGCGCAGGCTCGCCCGCGTCACGCGGCGCGTGTCGTAGCCGTCGATGAGCACATGACCGGAATCCGGGTCCGCGAGCCGCAGGAGGTAGCCGGCCAGCGTCGACTTGCCCGCCCCCGAGGGGCCCAGGAGCCCCACGCGCTGCCCCGCCGGGATGTGGAGGCTCAGATCCCTGAACAGCTCGCGCCCGTGCCCGTCCCGCGCGGAGACGGAGTCGAAGGCGATATCGCCGTCCACCCGTCCCATCGCGAGGGTGGGCGTGGGGTCGCCGATCTCCACGGGCTCCTCGAGCAGGTCCGCGATCCGCTCGCCCGAGGCCGTGGCCCGCGCGATGCGGCCGGTGTACTTGGCCATATCGCGCAGCGGCTTCATCGCGAGCTTGAGGTACATGAGGAACAGGACCATGTCACCCGGCGTCATCGCCCCGCGCAGCACCTGCCAGCCGCCCACGCCCAGCACCACGGCCGTCGCCGCGCCCACGAGGAGATCGGTGGAGCGCTCGAGGCCGGCGGCGAGGCGGCGGGCGCGCACCCCGGCGCGCAGCGCGCGCTCATTGCCGCCCGCGAAGTCCGCGGCCACCGTCTGCTCCAGTCCGTAGGCCTGGACCACGCGGATGGCGCCGAGCGCCTCGGCCGCGGAGCTCACGAGCTGCCCCTCGCCCTTGCGCGTGGCGCGCGAGGCGTCCGTGATGCGCGGGGTGGAGAAGCGGGAGAGGACGAGATAGGCCGCGGCGGTCGCGACGACCACGCCCGCGAGCACGGGATCGAGGACGATGACGACGCCCAGCAGGACGAGGAGCGTGAGGACGTTGCCCACGAGCGGCAGCCCCGCCGTCACCGCGACCTCCTGCAGGCGCCCGATGTCGCCGACGAGCCGCTGCGAGGTGTCCCCCACCGAGGCCCGCGAGTGGTAGCGCAGGGACAGCGACTGCACGTGGTCGAAGACCCGCGAGCGCAGCTCCGTCGCCACCCGGGAGCCCACGAGGGCGAAGGCCACGGTCGAGGCGTAGTTGCAGAGCGCGCGTCCGGCCACGAGTGCGGCGAGGATGAGCGCCCAGGTCACGAGCGTGATCCCCACGTCCTCCCCCATGCCCGTGCCGGCGGCGACCCGGGCGCCCAGGGCCGCCGTCACCGCGTCGACGGCATATTTGACGGGCCACGGCTCGAGCACGCGGAACACGACGTCGCCGGCGAGCGCGAGCAGGCCGCCGAGCGCGAGCAGGCGGTGCCGGCGCAGGTGCGGGACGATCATCCGCAGCGTGCGGCGCAGGGCCTGCCGGCTGAGGGTGCGGGAGTTCCGGCTCATGGCGCGACCGCTTCCCGGAGGAGGGGCCGGGCCGCCGGACGGGAGTGCTGCGCGGCCGCATCACGGTCCTGTCCGCCTGCGCCGCGGTCCTGTGCGCCCGGCAGCCGGTCGAGCCACACGGCGCAGCGCTCCTCCCAGGAGTGCTCTGCCACAGCGGCTGTGCGGGCGGCGGACCCCAGGCGGGCGCGCAGGGCGGGGGCCGAGGCGAGCGCCCCGAGCGCATCGGCCAGCGCGGCCGCATCGCCCGGCTCCACGAGCAGGCCCCGCTCCCCTTCGCCCAGCAGACCGGGCAGCTCGCCGACCCCCGATGCGACGACCGGCAGGCCTGCGGCCATGTACTCGTAGACCTTGAGCGGCGAGAAGTAGTCCGCGCCCGGAGGATAGGGCGCCACGGCCGCATCGAAGCCTCCGAGGATCCCGGGCACGCGTTCCGGGGCGACAGCGCCGCGGAAGGTCACCTGCGCCTCGATCCCGAGCGCGCGGGCACGGGCACGCAGGCTCTCGAGCTCCGGGCCCTTCCCGCAGATGTCGAGCCGCCAGTCCGAGGACCCCACCGCCGCCCGCTGCGGAGCCGGCGCCTCCTCGCGGGCGAGCGCGAAGGCCTCGAGGAGGACGTCGGTCCCGTGCCAGGGCTTGAGCGTGCCGACGAATCCCACCGTGAAGGCCGCCCGCTCCCCCGCCCGTGCGGACGCCGGCCGGATCCGCTCGACGTCCACGCCGTTGGGCACGACGACGATGCGTCCGGCCGCCTCGGGGCACATCCGTGCGGCCCAGGCGGCCACCTGCGAGGACACACAGGTGAGCACCCTCGCGCGCGCGAACTGGAGCCGTGTGGCGGCCAGCGCCGCGGATTCGTCGCACAGCACGCGGTGGGTGCGCTGCTCCTCGACGAGCGGCGCATTCACTTCGAGGACGAAGGGCGCCCCCGAGCTCCGGGCCAGCTGAGCGCCCGCCGTGCTGAAGAGCGCATAGCGCTCGTAGACGAGGTCGAAGGGGATGCCGTGCGCCCGTGCGGCCGCCGCGAGCCCGCGGCCGGCCTCGGCGATGCGGACCTCCCGCCCGGCCGCGTCCGCGGAGGGGCCGATGCCCACCGTCACGACCTCGAGGTCGGCGAGGTCCGCGGGAACCTCCTCGTCGCGGCGCACGCAGAACACCGTGACCTCGTGGCCCAGGCGGCGCAGCGCGCGGATGACCTCCTGCACGTGGACGGAGGCGCCCTTCGTCCCGAACACCCCGATCCCCGGATCGGCGAGCAGATACGCGATCCTCATGCCGCACTCCTCTCTCCTGCGTGCGCGTCCTCCGGGAGCGGGCCCTCCGGGAACGGGCCCTCCGCGTCCGCGCGCTCCGGAGCGCCGGTCTCCGCGGGCGCACCCCCGCTCACGAGCGCCGCCAGCTCCGCGGCCTGCCTGCGGGAGTCGTACCGGTGCTCCACCCGCTCCCGTGCACGCTCCAGGAGCGCGAGGCTCCGGGCGCCGGAGACGAGGGCGTCCTCGACGGCGTCCGTGAGCGCAGCGGTGTCCGCACTGGGCACGAGCCAGCCGGTCTCCCCTGTCGCGATGACCTCGCCCACGGCCGTGACATCGGCGGCGACGCAGCGGATGCCGCGCGCCATCGCCTCGAGCAGGACGGTGGGGAGCCCGTCCGCATTGCCGTCAGCGCCCACCACGAAGGGGGCGGCGAACACGTCGTGGCTGCCGAGCAGGCCCACCACCTCCTCCTGCGTGCGCGGACCCAGCAGGCGCACGGCCTCGCCGAGGCCGCGCCGGGCGATCTCCGCGCCGAGCTCCGCCCGCAGAGGTCCGTCGCCCACGATGTCCGCCGTCACGCGGTGCCCGCGCGCGCGGAGCGCGTCCACCGCGGCGATGAGGTGCCCGAAGCCCTTCTTCTCCACGAGGCGGCCCACGGCGAGCAGGCGGGCGGGCGTCCCCGGCTCCGCCCGCGGCGCGTGCTCGAAGCGCGCGAGCTCCAGCCCGTTGCGCACGAGGTGGAGGCGCCCGGTCTCGGCGGGGAAGCGGGCGCGCAGGTGGGCGAGGTTGTACTCGCTGATCGTGACGGAGTGGTGGGCCTCGGCGAACTTGGTCCGCAGGTCCGCGGCGGAGACGTCCTCGTGGAAGATGTCCTTTGCGTGCGCGGTGAAGGAGTACGGGAGGTCTGCGATGCGGCCGGCGAGCCGGGCCACCGTCGTCGCGACCGAAGCGAAGTGCGCGTGCAGGTGGGTGACGCCGTGCTCGGCGGCGAGGCGCGCGAGTGCGACGGCCTGCCCCGCGTCGTCGTGATCCGCCTCCAGCAGCGCGTCCAGGGCCGCGGAGAGGCCGGAAGCGAGTCCCGCCCCGGCGGCCTGCCGCCAGCCGTCCCACCACCGGTGCGCGGAGCTGGGCCGCGGCACATGGACGACGGGGGCCTGTACGCGTGCGAGTTCGGGATGGAAGCGGGAGTCCGTCGTGGGCCGCAGGGAGAAGATCACGAGCTGCTCGCCCCGGGCCTCGCGGGCGAGTATCTCGGAGACGATGAAGGTCTCGGAGAAGCGCGGGTACATCTTGAGGACGTAGCCCACGACGGGGCGGCCGGAGCCGGTCGGCGGCTGCGCGGCGAGGGGCTGCGCCGGGCTCTGCTCCGCAGGCGTGCTCTCAGTGCGCATGGGCGGCCTCCGCGAGTCGGGAGCGGCCGGCGGCTGCGGCGGTGTGCACGGCGGGTGCGGCCGCGCGCCGGCGGGAGCGGACGAGCTCGGCGGCCAGCTCCGGCACGCGGACGAGGCCGTCGAGGTCGATGCCGCCGCGGTCCGTGCGCCTGCCCGCGGTCTCAGCGAGCCAGGAGCCGAGGGCCGCGGGCGTGCACTCTCCCGCGGCGAGCACATCGACCGCGCCGGCGTCTGCGAGCGCCGCCGCCCGGCGCGACTGCTCGGCCCGCCGGGAGCAGCGCGGGACCACGAGCGCGGGCGTATCGGTGGCCATCACCTCGGTCAGCGAGTTGTACCCGCCCATCGTCACGACGGCCGAGGCCGCCCGGATGAGCGCGGGCACGTTCGCCGCTGTGCGCAGCACGACCGTGTCCCCGGTCGCCGCCCGCCGGACCTCGGCGGCAGCGGCCTCGGGCATCTGCGGGCCAGTGATGACGAGGTGACGGAGGCCGCGGGGAACCTCGGCTGCGGCGGCGGCACGGGCCACGGGGCCGCCGTCGGCGCCTCCGCCCACCATCGTGAGCACGAAGGGGCTCCCGGCGACGGCAGCGGAGGCCTCGGGCCGGCCGTGGGAGAGATAGCCGGTCGTCCGGACCCGCGGGGCCAGGCTCGCAGGCACCTCCCCCGTCGCGAGGGGATCGTAGATGCCGCGGTCGCCGTAGACCCACACCGCATCGTAGGCGTCCGCGACCGCCTCGACTCCGCCGCCGCCCTCCCATTCCGGCCGGACCGCCTGGGGTGCGTCGAGCACGTCGCGCAGCCCCAGCACCGTCGCACAGCGACCGCGGGATCGGAGGGAGGCGAGCGCTCCGGCGAGTTCGCCGCCCACGCCGAAGGGGTGCCGGTCCGCGATGAGCAGGTCCGGCTCGAGCGCCTCCACCGCACTCGTGATCGTCGCGCCGCGGAGCTCGGCGAGCTCCTCGACGGAGAGCGGCAGCCGGCGGGAGGCGTATCCCTCGGGAGTCCGGAGGAAGCCCGGCAGGACCAGCCAGTCCCAGCCCGGCGGCAGAGTGTCCGCCGAGGCATCGGGATGGCCGGCGATGAGCAGCCCGCCCACGTCCTCGCCGAGGAGCGCAGGCAGCCGCTCTGCGAGGGCGAAGGCGAGCGCGCGGTTGCGCCGGGCGTGTCCGAGCCCGATCGAGTCGTGCGAGTAGAGCACTGCGGTGATGGTCATGCGAGACCCCCTGTCGTCGTCATCTGCACACCATCCTCAGATCCGAGGGTGAGGTGCGGATGAGCCGCCGGTGAGAGGGTTCTCATCCGTGCATGAGGGGCTTCTCATGCACGGGCGGGCCTGCGCGCAGGCGGGGCGGAGCGGAGCTCAGTCGACCCGATAGCCCACGCCGCGGACGGTGCGGATGAAGTCTGCGCCCAGTTTGCGGCGCAGGTAGCCCACGTACACGTCGACCACATTGGACCCGGGATCGAAGTCGTAGCCCCAGACCCGCGAGAGCAGCTGCGCCCGGGACAGCGCCTGACCGCGGTGCTCCATGAGCACCTCGGCGAGGGTGAGCTCGCGGGCCGAGAGCTCGACCTCGCGCTCCCCCAGGTAGGCGCGCCGCCGCCGCAGGTCGAGGCGGACGCTGCCGGCCGTGAGCTCGTCCGGCACCGGCTCCGCGGCGACCGGGGTGCGCAGGCGCAGCCGGATGCGGGCCAGGAGCTCGGCGAAGTGGAAGGGCTTCACCATATAGTCCGCAGCACCGCCCTCGAGCGCGGCGACGGTGTCGGTGCCCGAATCGCTGGCCGTGAGCACGAGCACCGGCAGGTGGGGGCGCTGCCCGCGGAGCTCGGCGAGCACCTCGAAGCCGTTCATGCCGGGCAGGCCGAGATCGAGGACGACGAGGTCGAACTCGCCGGTCAGGGCGTAGTCGCGGCCCGTGAGCCCATCGGAGGCGACGGTCGGCGCGAATCCCTCCGCGCGCAGCCCCTTCGCCACGAACGATGCGATGCGGGTCTCGTCCTCGACGATGAGGATGCGGCTCATTCTTCTCCTCCGGGTTCCAGGGGCAGTCGCAGTCGGAAGGTGGCACCGGGGCTGGTGCTGGGAAGGCCTGCAGGGACGGGATCGACGGAGACCGTGCCGTGGTGGGCGCGCGCGATCGCGCTCACGATCGCGAGCCCGAGGCCCGCACCCAGATCCGGGTCGCCGCCGCGGCACCCGGACTGTGCGCCATCGTCCCCCGCGCCGCTGCTGCCGCCTCGGGCGAAGCGCTGGAAGATGGCCTCGCGCTGGGACTCGGGCACCCCCGGCCCGGTGTCGCGCACCCAGAGCTCCGCCGCCGTCTCCGAGACATCGGCGCCGAAGGTGATGGCATCGCCGGGGGACGTGTGCCGCACGGCGTTGTCGGCCAGCTGGAGGAGCGCCTGGGTGAGGCGCTGGGGGTCCGCGCACAGCGTCCGGGGCTCGGTGTCCTGGACCCGCCATTCGCGGTCGGCCAGACCCGTGGCCTTGGCGCCGATCTCGGCGAGCAGGACGGCCAGGTCCACGGTCTCCGTGCGCAGGAAGTCGGGGCGGCGGGCCTTCGCGAGCACCAGCAGGTCGTCGACGAGCCGGGACATCCGGGCGATCTCGTCGAGGAGGAGGGCCCGCGTCTCCTCGACGTCGTCCACGTCTGCCGGGTCGAGCACCTCGAGGTGGCCGCGCAGCACCGTGAGCGGCGTGCGGAGCTCGTGTCCGGCGTCGTCGAGAAACTGCCGCTGGGTCTCGAAGGCGGCCTCGAGCCGGTCGAGCATCTCGTTGAACGTGCGCACGAGCTCGGCCAGGTCGTCGCTGCCGCTCGCCTCCAGCCTGCGGTCGAGCCGTCCGCCGGTGATGGACTGGGCGGTGGTGCGCAGCTCTCTCACCGGCTGCAGCAGCCGCTGGGCGATGAAGGAGGCCGAGGCCGTGACGAGGACCGTGGCGATGACGGCCGAGAGCGCATAGGTGCCCATGAGCGCGGCCAGCCCCCGGCGTGTGCCGGAGACGTCGTGCACGACCACGAAGGCCGCCCGGCTCTGATCCTCCGTCAGCGGCTGGACAACGATCCGGTACTCGCTCCCCCCGATCGTCGCCGTCCGCGTGCCGCCCTCGACCAGCATCGCCTCGACCGTGTCCGCGAACTCCGGGCTCTCGCGCAGCTGGGGATCCGCTCTGCCCTGGTAGACCACGGTGCCGGTGGTGAGGAAGCCGAAGAGGGTCTCCGCGGCGGCCGGCTCGTTCCGCTGGAGGAAGAGCCGGAGCAGGCGGTCCACGGATTCGAAGGGCGCGCCGGTCTCGGGATCGACTCCGGACTCGGCCAGGGCGCGGAACTCCACGATCTCCTGCCTGAGCTCGTCGCTGATCCGCCGCTCGAGGGCTGCCGACTCGACCGTATAGAGGACGACGCCCACGAGGCACAGCACGGCCACCGTCACGAGCGTGACACCGGCGGTGATGCGCTGGCCGACGGAGAACCGGGGACGACGCCGCTCAGTCATCGTCTTCGTCATCGTCTTCATCGTCGCCGTCATCGTCATCGTCATCATCGCCGGTGCCGGACCCGCCGCCTCCACCGCGGGAACCGGCCGGGCGGTCATCGTCGTCATCGTCGAGCTCGTAGAGCTCGGGGGGTGCGGGGACGAACCGTCCCTCGTCCCCGCCGCCCTCGGTGGGCGCTCCCTCCGCCGGTGTCTCCGAAGGCTCGCCGGAGGCGGCCGGTGCCGGGGATATCTCGATGGGGCTGAGGTCCGGAGAGGCACCGGAGCCGCTGCCGGAGAGGCGGACGACGAGCAGAGCCCCTACACCCAGCACCAGGAGTGCCGCGAGGAGGGTGATCGTCGTGCTGAGCCGGGACATGCTCTCACAGTGCCCTACCGCCCTCACCGATGTCGACGTGAGGAGGTGAGATTCTTCTTAGGCGGGACGGCACACCTCGGTCGACACCCCCGAAGACTCGGGATGCGCAAAGGCCCTGACCGGCATTTCTGCTGATCAGGGCCTTCTCATTGGTGGCGGGGGGAGGATTTGAACCTCCGACCTCCGGGTTATGAGCCCGGCGAGCTACCGAACTGCTCCACCCCGCGGCGATGTCCCCAACACTACGCGCCCGGAAGGTGAACGGACAAATCGAGCGGGAGTGATCCCCGACACCCGCCGTTCACCGAACCGCCCGCCTAGCCGGCTCCCGGGTCGCTCCATGCACCCTCCTCCGATCACTCCTCCCCGCCGCAATCGCGGTGGCGGCTGGGAGAAGCGACCGGACAGCACACGGGGCCCGGGGCTGCTGCAGCAGCCCCGGGCCCCCGGGTCGGTGCCGGATCAGCCCTCGGCGGGCGGCGCCTCGGCGCCTGCGCCCTCCTCGGCGGGATCGGCAGCCTCGGCCGGATCGACGCCCTCGGCCTCGAGCGCGTCCTCGAGCGCCTGCCGCAGCCGCTCCTGCGCCTCGCCGTACGCGGCGAAGTCGCCGTTGCTGAGCGCCTCATCGGCCTCGGTCATCGCGTCCTGCGCGCGGTCGAGCGCATCCTGGAGACCGGGAGCCTCGTCTCCACCGCCCGAGTCGCCGCCGGTGCCGCCGGCGCCGCCGGACTCACCGGACTCCGAGCCGTCGGCCGCATCGGAATCACCGGCCGCCGCACCGGAGTCGCCGCCGAACACCTGGTCGAGCGCCTCGTCGAGCGTCGGCGCGAAGCCGATCTGCTCGCCGAAGGCCACGAGCACGCGCTGCAGCACCGGGTAGGAGGTCTCACCCGCGGAGCGGACGTAGACCGGCTGGATGTAGAGCAGGCCGCCGGCGACCGGCAGAGTGAGCAGGTTGCCGTTCTCCACCTGCGACTCACCCTGGCGCAGCAGGTTGAGGCTCGTCTGGATCTCCGGCTCCGTGTTGAAGTTGTTCTGCGCCTGACCGGGTCCGGGGAACGTGGTGTTCCTCGGCAGCTGCAGGAGCCGCAGCCGTCCGTACTCCTCGCTGATCTCCCCCGGTGTCGAACCCGCATCCGCAGTGGCGGCCAGGAAGCCCGTGAGGTTGTTCCTCGTCTGCCCCTCCGTCGGACGGGGGATGAACGAGGAGGTCAGCGAGAACGCCGGCTCCTCCTGCTCCGGCATCTGCAGGGTGAGGAAGTAGGGCGGCTGGACCGCTCCGGACTCCTGGTCCCGGGTGGGATCGACAGGCAGGGTCCAGAAGTCCTGCCCCGAGTAGTACTCGCTCGCATTGGAGACGTGGTACTGGGTGAGCAGCGAACGCTGCACCTTGAACAGGTCCTCGGGATAGCGGACGTGGCTCATCAGCTCGCTGGACATCTCCGAGGACGGCTGGACGAGGTCCGGGAAGACCTTCATCCACGCCTGCAGCACGGGGTCCTCGGCGTCCCACTCGTAGAAGTCGACCGCACCGTCATAGGCATCCACCGTGATCTTCACGGAGTTGCGGATGTAGTTGACCTGCTGGTCGGGCAGCGTCGCGACCGCATTCGT
This sequence comes from Brevibacterium album DSM 18261, assembly GCF_000426445.1. GTDB lineage: Bacteria > Actinomycetota > Actinomycetes > Actinomycetales > Brevibacteriaceae > Brevibacterium > Brevibacterium album. The sequence goes on from NZ_AUFJ01000010.1 coordinate 491,757, forward strand.
GGCTTGCGTGTTCGCATCGCTCGTCGCCTCCTGCAGGACCGAGGGACGCGAGTACGGGTACTGGTTGGACGTCGTGTAGCCGTCGAGGATCCACTTGATCCGCCCGTCGATCACGGCCGGGTAGGGATCGCCGTCGACCTCCAGGAACGGCGCGAGCTTCTGCACGCGCTCCCGCGGGGTCCGGTCGTAGAGGATCTGCGACTCCTCGTTCACCGTGTCCGCGAGGACGATCTGCTCGTCCTGGAACTTGATCGCGTACAGCAGCCGGTGGAAGAGGTCCCCCACCCTGGGGCCCGCATCGCCGGTGAAGGTGTAGTTGACCTGGCCCGAGCCCTCGTCCTCGTCCGCCGGGTAGTCGAGCTCGATGGGATCGGCCCCCTCGGGCGCTCCGACGATCGAGTACTGGGTCGAGCGCTCCCCGAAGTAGACGCGGGGCTCGTAGTCGGACTGCTCGGTGAGCAGACCCGAGGCGGGGATGTTGTCCTCGAAGAAGACCGGCTCGCCGTCGCCGCCCTGACGGCTGCCGTAGGCGGCCACCGCGCCGATGCCGTGCGTGTAGACCGTCGCCTGGTTGACCCAGGTGCTGTCGGCCAGCGCATCCGGGTTGAGCTCGCGCAGCGCGATGACCGTGTCCTCGACCTCGCCGTCGATCTCGTAGCGGTCGACGTCCAGCTGCTCGGGGAACGCGTAGTACGAACGGCTCTGCTGGAGCTGGCGGAACGTGTCCGAGACGAGGCTGGGGTCGAGCAGGCGCACACTCGCCGCGGTCACCGCATCCTGCCGGAGCGCGCCGGCCTCGCCGTCCGTGTTCGGGGTGTAGGGGATCACCTCGACATCGTCGATCCCGTAGGCGTCGCGGGTCGCCTCGAGGTGCCGGTTGATGTAGTCCGCCTCAAGGCTCTGCTGGGACGGATTCACCTGGAACTGCTGCACCGCGGCCGGGAAGCCGAGGACGGCCACACCGCCCAGCACGACGAGCATGCCGAGGGAGATCGCGGTGAGACGGAAGGTGCGGAAGTACGCGGTGGAGAACACGAGGGCCGCCACGATCGCCGCCGCGACCGCGACGATGAGGATCGCCGGCAGGGCCGCATGCACATCGGCATACGTCGCACCCGTGACGAGGCCGGTGTCGTCCGTGAGCTTCGTGTAGCGCCACAGGAACAGGCGGACGGCCTGGATGAGCACCAGCACGGCGAGCGCGGTGGCGAGCTGCCGCCGCGCGGCCCGGCTGATCTCGAAGCCGCGGGTCTCGAGGGGGCGCACTCCGCCGAACAGGTAGTGCGCGACGATGCCCGCGATGGCGCACAGCAGCGCGACCATCCCGAGGTAACCGGCCAGCACGCTGACCATGGGCAGCTGGAAGACGTAGAAGGAGAGGTCGTGCTGGTACTGCGCGTCCTCACGGCCGAACGGCACGGAATTCACGAACAGCAGCGCGCTCTGCCACGAGGCGCTCAGCGCGAGGCCGCCCAGCAGGCCCACGACCGCGGGGATCGCGAAGGTGAAGGTCCGGCGCAGCGGCTCCACCGCCTCGCGGTACCGGTTGAGGTTCTCCTCGCGCGGAGTGGTCGGCACCGTCTCGGGCCGGGTCCGGTGCGCCGCCGAGAGCATGTACCACAGCGGCAGGGCCATGAGCACGAAGCCGGCCGCGAACAGCGCGCCCTTGACCAGCCACTCCGTCGTGAAGACGGAGAGGCGGTCGAGCTGGCTGAACCACAGCACCTCGGTGTAGATCTGCGCGAACACCACGAACAGGCCCACGAGGACCAGCACGGCGACGATGGTCAGGAACAGGGGCGACGGCCGTCTGCGGCCGCCGCTCCCCGATGGTGGTGCGGTGGGTCTGGCTGAAAAGCTCACAGTCGCCCTTCCTTCTCGTCAGTATCGCGGGCCCGCGGTCCCCCGCCTGCCCGTATGTGTCTGCGGACGCTCGTCCGCAACCGTTGTGGTCTGCGGCTCGCACCGCAGCTGTGCCCCCGGAAGGGGAGCACCGGCCGGCTCCTACGCCGGGGAGGGCTCGCAGGAGGGCAGCGCTCCGGTCTCCCCCGCGGCGATGTCCTCGACGGCGGTGCGCGCCTGGTGCAGGTCGTCGATCCGCACCACCGTCATCCGCTCGGCGCCGGGAGCCTCCATCACCTCCGCGCAGTTGCCCGCCGGGGACAGGAAGAACTCCGCCCCCGAGGCCGCTGCGGCCACGACCTTCTGCCTCGCCCCGCCGATCGGAGCGACGGCGCCGGCGGCGTCGATGGCCCCGGTGCCTGCGATCGGCTCGCCGCCTGTGAGGTTGCCCTCCGTGAGCTTGTCGATGATCGTGAGGGCGAAGATCGTCCCTGCCGATGGCCCGCCGATGCCCTCCACCGTGAAGTCCACCTCGAACGGGAAGGAGTAGGCCAGGCCCATCACCACGCCGATCGCCGGCTCGCCCCCGGAGGAGTCCGGCTCGACCTCGACCTCGGCGGTCTCACCGGCGCGGTCGACCGTGAGGATCAGCGGCCCCTCGGCCGAGACCACGGCCTCGCGCACGGCGGCCATGCCCTCGGCCGAGCCCTCGACGGGCGCACCGTCCACGCTCAGGAGCAGATCACCGGGCTCGAGGATCCCCTCCGCGGCTGCGCCCTCGGCGACCTCGCTCACGCCCACGACGGTGTCGAAGGAGATCCCGAGCTCCGTGAGCGCGGCCGCGGTCGCCTCGTCCTGCGAGGAGGTCATGTCCGCGGTGTTCCGGTCCGCGACCTGCTCCCGGGTGGTCTCGAGCGGATAGAAGGCCTCGGTGGGGACGACCGTCTCCGCGCCCTTCACGAGCGACTGCAGCGCATTCGAAGCGTAGACGCTGCGGCCCGGTCCGCCCGCCACGGCGACGGTGAGCATGTCCAGCTGACCCTGCGCCTCGTAGGTCTCCGTCCCGGAGATCGCGATGAGCTCCTGGCCCTCATAGGGCTCGAGCGTGTTCACGACGGGGCCGGGCATCTGCAGCAGATACGGCACGGGGATGAGGGCGGCCGCGAACACGAGGGCGTAGAGCAGGATCGAGGACACCCCTGCGGCGGTGGGGCGACGGCGACGGTGCGCGCCGGACTGCCCGGGAGCGGGATCGGCTGATGGCCGTTCCGCTGCGGGCGGAGTGCTGCTCACCGGCCTCGACCTCCCAGTCGCCTGTCTCACGTCCGGTCCAGTCTAGTGGCCGCGGCACCGCGGCGGGAAATCAGCGTCGACCGTGCGGATCAGCTCTGAGCGGACAGGAACCAGGAAGGAAGTCCTCGGGTGCAGACGTTACGCTGACAGCACTGGCACCGGAGGAGCGAGGGACACGATGAGCGACAGGAACGACGACCGTAAGCCCGGCGAGGACGACGAGAGCGGCCGCAATCCGTTCGAGCAGATGTTCGGCATGATGTTCGGTCAGGGCGGCCAGGCCATCCCTCCCGGCCAGGGCGGCCAGGGCGGGGGCATGCCCTTCGACCCCGCGATGCTGCAGCAGATCATGGGCCAGGTGCAGTCCATGATGAGCGGCGGCGATCCCACCCGCGCCGCGCAGCAGGTGATCGAACGCTCCGTCCCCTCCCCCGATCCCGCGGTGACCCCGGAGACCGAGCGCAACGCCGCCGATGCGTTCCGGCTCGCCGAGCTGTGGCTCGAGCGCGTCATCGCGGCCGAGCCGCGCATCGCGGGCCCGAGCGCCCTCAACCGCACCGGCTGGGCGAAGGGCTCCCTCGCCGAGTGGTCGAGGCTGGCCGAGCCCATCGCCGCGAACATGTCCGATTCCGTCCTCGAGGGCCTCAAGGAGCAGCTCCCGCCGGAGATGGCCCAGCTCATGGCCGGTGCCGGCCAGATGCTCAGCTCGATGTCCTCGGCGATGTTCGCCTCGCAGATGGGCCAGGCGGTGGCCGCGCTGTCCGGCGCCGTGCTCACGGGCACGGAGTTCGGGCTCCCCCTCTTCGGCCGCACCCCCGTGCTCGTCGAGGCCAACCTCCCCGGGGCGGCCGCGGAGATGGACCTCGATCCCACGCAGCTGCGCATCTGGCTCGCCGCGCGCGAGCTCGCCCACCTGTGGCTGTTCGAGTCCGCGCCCTGGCTCCGGGGCCACCTCGAGACCGCACTCGCGAAGTACGCCTCCGAGGTCCGCATGGACATGGGCGCCGTCCAGGACGCGGCCCAGGGCATGGACCCCAGCGAACTCATGCGCATGGGCGACAAGCTCACGGAGAAGATGTTCTCCTCCGAGACCACTCCCGCGCAGCGCGAGGCGCTCGAGGCGCTCGAGAACCTCCTGTCCGTCATCGAGGGGTGGACCGATGTGGTCGTCCACGCCGCATGCGAGCAGCTGGAGCAGCGCGAGGAGATCCGGGAGGCGCTGCGCACCCGTGCCGCCTCCGAGAGCGAGGCCGAGGCCGCGTTCGCCGCGCAGCTGGGCTTCTCGCTGCGCCCGCGCCGGGTCCGCGACGCCGCCGCGCTCTTCTCCTTCCTCGAGCAGCACTCCGGCGCGGAGGCCCGCGACCGCGTGCTCTCCCACCCCGATCTGCTGCCCACGACCCAGGACCTCGACGATCCCCTCGGCTACGAGGAGCGCAGGAGCGAGGCGTGGTCCTCCGAGTCCTCGCTCGACGAGGCGCTCGAGCGCATCCTCCGTGAGGCCGGTGAGGCCGGTGAGGCCGAGGGAGCCGATGGGCCCGGCGAAACGGTCGCAGGCGAGGAGGAGAGCTCTGGCGACACCGCGACCGAGGAGACGGGTTCCGCGGCATCCGATGCAGAGGCACCCGATGCAGAGGGGTCGGGCGCAGAGGGGCCGGACTCCGGGGAGTCGGACGGCGGCGGATCCCGGGACAGGCGCTGAACTCCGGGCCGGGGCCTGGGCCCATACCCTCCCCCGTGGCGGCGGTGCGTGCAGCGGCAGAGGTGCGCGCAGCGCGCCTGCCGCAGGGGGCCTCGCGGACCGCACAGTTCGCGCGCACGCTCCGAGAGGCCTCCAGCGGGCTTCCGGAGGCGGACACCGCCCTGGCCCGCGCAGCCGCCCGCTCACTGCTCGGCGCAGACTGCGAAGACCCCGCTGAGGGCAGGGGACGCGCTGACAGCGCAGGCCGCTGGCACCCGGGACGCGAGGACGGCCCGCGCCACCTCACCGTGAGCTGTCTCGCGGTCTCCCCCGATCTGTCCGCACTCGTCCTGGTGGACCACCCCGGCTCGGGCCAGCTCCGGCAGCCCGGGGGTCACATCGAGAACGGCGATGCCGATCTGCGCGGCGCCGCCCTGCGCGAACTCGCCGAGGAGTGCGGGGCCCAGGCCGCCGCCTCGGCCGAGGTGCCTCCCGTCCCGCTCGCGGTGCGCGTCTTCCGGGTGGGCACGCAGCGCTGCGCGGAGCACCTCGATGTGCTCTATGCGGCGGTGCTGCCGGAGTCCGCTCCCCTGGCGGGCGAAGGGCGCGCTGTCCGCGTGCGCGCCTCGCAGCTGCCTGCGCGCACCGCCCCCGATCTCCTCACCGGGGCGGAGGCTCTGCTCCGGCGACTGCGCACACTCCGCGCCCCATCCATCGAGTGAGCGGTTCCGGTCGGTTTTCCACCCTCACACCGACAGGAACCGCTCACTCGGGTCTGCGCTGCACGGGGCCGCGCTCAGACTCCGCGCTCACTCGCCGGAGGGGCGCTGCTCGCCGCGCGCGGAGCGCTCGCCCGCGCTGAATCCCTCCAGGAAGGCCTCTGCGCGCTCCGTGTGCGGGTATCGGGCGGTGAGCGCGCGGAACTCCGCGGAATGATCGGGGCGGCGCAGGTGCGCGAGCTCGTGGACCAGCAGCGCGTCGAGCACCCATTCCGGCACCTCGCGCATCCGGTCCGAGACCCTGATGCTCCGCTCTGCGCTCGTCGCCGAGGCGAAGCGCGTGCTCTGATTGCCCACCCAGCGCACGCTCACGGGTTCGACGCCGTCGTCGAAATAGCGCTCGTTGAGCGCGGTCGCCCGGGACATGAGCGCCTCGTCGCTGCGGGGCGCGCGGGCGGACCTGCGCTGCACGCGCCCGATGAGCTCGCCGATGCTCCGCGCATTGCGCACCGGGTCGTAGCGCTGGGGCACCGCCAGGAGCCAGCTCTCCCCCTCGCGGCTCACGGCGATGGTCTTCCTGCGCCGGGCGGACCGGCGGACGCGGATCAGCCCGGTCTCGAGCGCCTCGCGCACCTCGGTGGGGTTCATGACCCACGACCGTACCGGCTCGCGCGGACGGTTGCGCACAGGCCCCGGGAAGCGCAGGCGGCGCCGGAAATTCGTGCGGGAATTCTGTCGGCGGGCGGAATCCACAGCGGCACCCCCGGAGTCCGGGGCCTCAGCCGCCATCCGCCTCCACCCCTCCACAGCTCCGTCCACACCTATCCGCGTGTCGTCAACACCTTATCCACAAGGCAGGGGGCGCAACTGTGCACGCGCGCATTGACGCGGTGCCGCGAGCCTCCTAGGTTAGTTCTTCGTACCCCTGGAAAACCCGGGGTTCGTGGGCTAGGGGAAGGCCCACGAGCTCCGCGCGCGGCTGGGGGACACACGGCCGGGAGATGTCGTGGCAGAGTGCTCCGCCCCTTGGAGCGGCGCTCGGCCGGACGTCTTCCGGTCGTCTGTGTGTCCACAGGTCTGTCCACAGCCTTCGGCGGGGTCTTCCACGGCCGCGACCGGCCTCCTAGCCTGGTGTCCCGAGCACAGGAGGCCATGATGCTGCAGTTCAGGCGGAGCGTTCCCCTCGTCCGGCGGAACGAGACCTCGGTCCAGTTCGGCGTGGACGATCCCGTGCTCCTCGACGGCCTCGCCCCCGGGGACCTCGCACTCCTCGATGCCTTGTGCCGCGGCTGCGCAGAGGCCGAGTTCGCCGAGACGGCGGAGCGCAGCGGCGTGTCCGGGGAGCGGGCGGCAGCGCTCCTCCGCCTCCTGCGCGAAGCCGATGTCATCGAACCGCGCGGAGCGGCCGGCCGCAGCGGCATCCCCCGCGATTTCGCCGAGGCGTACGCGGCCGCATGCGGCAAGGAGGCCTCGGCCGCCGCCGCCCGCATCTCCGCACCCCGGATCTTCGCCCTCGGCCAGGCCGCCGAGGCACACGCACGGATCCTCACAGCGGCCGGCTTCGCGGTCGAGGTGTGCGAGAGCGCGGCCGCCGCGGCGCGCGCCGGCGCCGGTGCCGCCCTCACCGTGCTCTCGAGCCTCCACACGCACGACATCAGCGAGGCCTCGGCGCTGTTCGCCGACGACGCCTGGCACCTGTCGGTGCGGATCGGCGACAGGCGGGCCGAGCTCGTGCCGGTGCGCCCGGGCGCCGGACCCTGCGCGGTGTGCGCCGTGCTCCGCTCCCGCGATGACGGCCCAGGCTGGTTCGAGGCCTGGACCCAGCTGTCGCAGCGTTCGGCCGGAGCGCTCGTGGACCCGCTGCTCGTCGAGGCCGCCTGCCTCGAATCCGCGCGCATGCTGCGCGAGCTGCGGGTGCACGGCCGCGGATTCGACCGGATCGCGACGATCGACGGCCGGGACGGCACGGTCTCCCATCGGCCGGCGCGGTTCCACCACGACTGCGACTGCAGGATCCCGCTCAGTCCGAGCGGTGCGCCCGCACCAGCTCCAGGAGCTCCGCTCCGTATTGCTCCAGCTTGAGCGGACCGATCCCGCTCACGCGGCCCAGTTCGTCGAGCCCCTCCGGGCGCTTCTCCGCGATCTCGCGCACCGTCGGCATCGCGAGCACGAGGAAGACCGGCAGGCGCGCCTCCTCCGCCTTCGCCGCACGCCAGTGGACGACGGCCTCGAGCACCGCATCGTCGACCTCGGCCGGACATGTGCCGCAGCGCCCGCGGTTGCGATCCGCGCGGGCGGTCAGGAGACGACCGCACACCCGGCACTTCACGGGGGCGGGAGTCCGGTTCCGGGCGGCCGGGGCAGCGGCCCGCGTCGTCGCGGCCCGCTGACCGGCCTGCACCTCGGAGACGAAGCGCGAGGCCCGCCGCCCGCTCCCCGACGCTCCGCGACGCCCCTTCGACCAGCTCAGTGACAGAGCCGTGCGCGCACGGGTCACCGCGACGTAGAACAGGCGCCGCTCCTCGTCGATCTCATCGGCGGTCTCGGCATAGCCGATGGGTATGAGGCCCTCCGAGGCGCCCACCAGGTGGACGCTCTCCCATTCGAGCCCCTTGGCCGCGTGCACCGAGGCCAGCGTCACGCCGTCGACGGCAGGGGCGAACTGGTGCTCGGCCCGGTCGTCGAGCTCCGCGATGAACGCGCTGAGCGGCACCGGCAGGGTGGTGTCGGCCTGGCTGTCCTGCGCGAGGTTCACGAGCGCGGTCAGGGATTCCCAGCGCTCCCGCACCGCGCCCTGCGCGCTCGGCGCCTCGGGCGTCCAGCCGACCGAGGAGAGGATCGACCTCACCTGCTCGTCCAGCCGCTCCGTGCTCCCCCGGCCCGAGGCGGCGCGCATGATCGCGATCGCCTCCTTCACCTCGCGGCGGGCGAAGAAGCGCTCCCCTCCCCGCAGCACGTACGGCACCCCGCGGGCGCTCAGCGCCTCCTCGAACAGGCGGCTCTGGGAATTGGTCCGGAAGAGCACTGCGATGTCGCCGGCCCGCCGCCCGCCCGAGACCTCCGAGGCGATGCGCGCGGCCACCGCCTCGGCCTCGGCGGCATCGTCCTCGTACTCCGCGAAGGCCGGCTGCGGGCCCGTGCGATCCGTGCCCCGCAGGCGGATGGGCGAGCGCGCGGTGCGGGCGAGGACCGCATTCGCCACGCCGATGACCGGCTCCGCGGAGCGGTAGTTGCGCACGAGCCGGATCTCCCGTGCACCGGGGAAGTCCACGGGCAGACGGCGCAGGAAGCGATCGGAGGCCCCGGCGAAGGTGTAGATGGTCTGCGCGGGATCTCCCACGACGCACAGCGAGTCGCGCCGTCCCAGCCAGCGCCGGAGCAGGTCGTACTGCAGGGGCGAGACGTCCTGGAACTCGTCGACGACGAAGCTCCGGTACTGGCCGTGCACCTCTGCCGCGATCTCCTCGCGGCTGCCCAGCACGCCTGCGAGCACGAGGAGCACGTCCTCGAAGTCGAGGATGCGCCGCTCCGTCTTGATCTCGCCGTAGCGCGCGATCACCCGCACCATCGTCTCCGCGTCGAGCCCGGCGGGAAGATCGCGGCCGCCGGCGCGCTCCCCGTACTCCTCCGCTCCCAGCAGCGAGACCGCGGCGTATTCGATCTCCGCGGCGACATCGCGCACGGTCTCCCGCTCCGGGGCGATGCCCACCGCCTGGACGGCGCGGGAGACCATGGGCGCCTTCTGGGCCATGAGCTCGGGGAACGGGCCCTCACCGAAGCGGGGCCAGAAGTACCGCAGCTGGCGCAGTGCGGCCGAGTGGAAGGTGCGCGCCTGGACGGTGCCCGCGCCCAGGGCCCGCAGCCGGGAGCGCATCTCGCCCGCAGCCTTGGCCGTGAAGGTCAGGGCGAGGACGTGACGCGGGTCGAGGGCACCCGTCGCCGCGCCGTAGGCGATGCGGTGGGTCATCGCCCGCGTCTTGCCGGTGCCCGCCCCTGCGAGGACCACGAGGGGGCCCTCCAGGTGCTCGGCCACCTGCCGCTGCTCCGGGTCCAGGGCGTCGAGCAGCTGCTCGGGCCGCGCCCTCCCGGGATCGCCCCGGCTCATCCCCGCGCTGACCAGCCGGTCGTCTGCGGATCCAGTCCGCCTGCCCAGGCCGCGATGATCTGGCCCGCGATGGAGACGGCGTCCGGGACGGAGACCGTGCCCTCGCGCAGCTCCTCGACGAGCTCCTCGCGGGTGAACCAGCGCAGGTGGGTGAGCTCCTCGTCGTTCGTGTGGACCTCGAGGGAGTCCGCCTCCGCGGTGAAGCCGAGCATGAGCGAGGCGGGGAAGGGCCAGGGCTGGGAGCCCACGTAGCGGGGCCGGCGCACCCGGAGGCCGGCCTCCTCCTCGACCTCCCGGATCACCGCCGATTCCAGGGTCTCCCCCGGGTCCACGAAGCCGGCCAGCAGCGAGAAGCGGTCGTCCGGCCACAGCGCGTTGGAGCCCAGCAGGATTCGCTCCGTGCCGTCCGCGTCCGTGTGCACGACGGCCATGATGACGGCCGGGTCCGTCCGCGGGAAGTGCTCCGTGCCCGCCTCCGGGTCCACCCGCACCCAGCCCGCCTGCGCCGGGTGGGTGGGGGCACCGCTGCGCGGCGAATGCGTGTGGGTGGCGTGCCAGTTGCCCACGGCCACGAGCGAGGTGGCGAGCGCCACGTCCCGGTCGCTCAGGCGCGTGCCCAGCTCGCGCAGCCCCAGCCAGACGGGGCGTGTGGCGTGGAGACCGCCTACGGGGTCCGTGAGCAGATCCTCGGGGTCGCGGTCGGTCTCCGCGGCCAGCCGCCGGTCCACGGCGGCCCGCCCCTCGTCCGTGAGCGCGCCGCCCACGAAGTGCGTCCCCTCCCCGTCCGCGCCGAGGTAGAGCATGACCGAGTCCTCCGGCACATCCTTGCGGTCGAGCAGGTGGAGCCCGCCCCGGGAGACGAGCAGGGTGCCGCGGTGGGCGAGGACCGCCCGGGCCCGGCCCGTCTCCCAGATCGCGTCGATGCCCCCGCCGCGGTGGACGTGGGAGCGGTCCACTGCAGTGCGGGAGAGGCTGGCCGGCGGCAGGAGCGGAAGTTCCTTCATGCCGGCCAGACTATCGAAGGGCGCGGACACGCCCCCGCACCCATCGCACGGGCGCCTGCCGCAGCGGGTAGTTTGGAACGGTGGACACCATCGGACCGAGGATCGCCGCTGCCGCCGCCTCCCTGCTGGAGGGCTTCTCCCCCAGCGCCTGGGCGCCCCTGCCCTCCGCCGACGCCCTCCGGGTGCTGCTCGCGGACGGCGCGCGCACACTCGTGGCGACGGCCTGGCCGCCGGAGTCCGAGACCGCCGCCTCCGCCGAGCGCATCGCAGCCTCCGTCCTCGCCCCGCTCCTGTCCGAGGCGCCCTTCGCGCTCACCGCGGTGCTGGCCTCCGGAGGCGTGCCGGGGCGGCTCCTCGACCGCGAGGGCGCTCATACGCTCATGCTCACCGAGCCCATGCCCGGCACGCCGCTGTCCACCGACATGTTCGCGCGGCAGCCGGACCTCGTCGACTCCCTCGCCGAGGCGGTCGCGCTGATCCACGGCGCCGACCCCGGCCCCGTCGCGGATGCGGGCCTCGTGGTCGAGGAGTCCGCGGAGCTGCGCGAGCGCATGCTCGCCGACCTCGATTCGGCGGCAGAGACCGGCAGGGTGCCTGCGACCCTGCTCCAGCGCTGGGAGGAGGCCCTCGAGGACGTCGCCGCCTGGCGCTTCCTGCCGGTCCCGGTGCACGCGAACCTGGGACCTGACGCGCTCTGGGCCGAGGAGGGGCGGATCAGCGGCATCGGCGAGCTCTCCCGCCTGCGGGTGGGCGATCCCGCAGCCGATCTGGCCGCGGTCTCCTCCCTCCTCACGCCCGAGGACTTCGAGCGCTTCTTCCGCGCCTACCGCCGGGCGCGCGGCGCGGAGGATCCCGGTCTGCGCGTGCGCGTGGGCTTCCACTCGGAGATCACGGTGCTCGACTGGCTGCTCGCGGCCGTCGCCGCACAGGACCCCTCGGCCGTCGACGATGCCGTGGCCCTCCTCGAGGCGCTCGCGGAGATCACGGACGCCGAGGACGCGGATGCCTCCGGCGAGCCGCATGCCGGAGCCGCCGACGCACACGGAGCCGCCGACCCGGAAGGCAGCGGCGCCCCCGTCGACGCCGGCACCGATGACGAGACCGCTGACCCCGGCGAGACCGCTGACCCTGCCGACACCGCTGGCGACGCCGGAAGGACCGACGCGGACCCGCATGACCGGCCGGAGGCCGCCTCCCCGGAGCCGGGCGGGAGGAGCTCCGACGGCGTCCGTCTGCTCGCCCGCGATGCCGAGGCCTTCCAGCCGCTGGCCGCACCCGCCTATGACGAGGACGGCATCGGCACCGAGCGGCTCAGCGAGCTCGAGGACGATCCCCGCGGGAACTGACGCCTCCCCCTGGACGCCTCCCCCGGGCGAGGCCGCCGATTCCAGTGGTGCTGCCCGCGACAGCGGCACTGCCCGCTCCCGCAGAGCCGACTCAGCCGGCGGACCGGGCAGAACCGGCCTCGGCCTCGCGCAGCCAGCGGATCAGCTCCTCCTCGCCCATGAGCCGCTCCGCCCGCCACACCTCGTCCGAGCCCACGAAGTAGAACTCCGCGTCGATGCCCGCGGCATCGGCATAGGCGGGCATCCGCATGAGCGCCGCATGGTACACCGCGAGCTGCAGCTCCATGTGCCGCAGCCGCTCCGGGTCCGTGGGCCTGCGGCCGGTCTTCCAGTCGACCACGAGCACGCGGCCGTCGTCCTCGCGGAACACCGCGTCGATCTTGCCCGGCACGTGCAGGGCCGCGGCATCCGGGCCCCGGTCCAGCACCAGCTCGAAGGACAGCTCGACGGCGGCCGGGGTCCTCGCCGCATAGGCCGAAGCGGAGAACGTCTCCCGGAGCCGGTCGAAGGACTCGTGCGCGGCCGCAGGCAGCCGTGCCGCGGTCTCCCCCGCCTCCATGTCGAGCAGGGCCGCCTGGCCGTAGTGCCGCTCGACCCACGCGTGGAAGGCGGTGCCGAGCTCCGCGCCGACGCTGGGCGCCTCGGGCATGGGGCGGAGCTGATCGGCCCACCAGCCCGCAGCATCCGCGCTCAGCCCCACCATGGCCGTCGCGGAGAGGCGGCTGGGAAGCTCGAGCGGGGCCGCAGCCCGCGACTCCTCGTCCAGCAGCTGCAGCGCGCGCGCGGCCAGCGCCCTCACCCGCGGTGAGTCCGCCGAGCGCACGAGGTCCTCCAGCCGCGGGGACTCGTGCCGGACGGTGCGCAGCGCGGACAGCCGCGCCGCGCGCTGCCGCACGAGCGGAGCGGGATCGGAGGCCGGCCAGACCGCGGCAGCGGCCGCCTCCTCGGCCACGGGATCGGCTTCCGGCAGCTCCGGCAGCGTGAGCCCCAGGCTCTCGGCGACCTCCGCGAGGAAGGGGAAGTCCTCCACCGGCCGCGTCCGGCCGATCGTGAAGCGGGAGGCGGAGACGAACAGGCGCTTCCTCGCCCGGGTGAGCGCGACATAGGCGAGTCTGCGCTCCTCGCTCCGGTGGTGCGCCTCGAGCGCTCGGCCCACCGCGCCGTCGTCTCCGAGCGCCGCCTCGAAGTCCGCGGGCGATTCGAGCCCCATCTCCCGCAGGTCGAAGGGCGGAAGCCTGGAGCTGTCGCCGCGCAGCGGATAGGGCAGCGCGCCCCCGGCCAGCCAGCCCGCCTTCGACCGGCGGGCGCTCGGGAGCCCGCCGGCGTGCATGAACGGCACGGCGACGGCATCGAATTCGAGGCCCTTCGAGGCGTGGACCGTCATGACGGTGACGGAGCCCGGGGCCGGCTCAGGCGTCGTCTCCCCGATCTCGTCGGCGGCCTCCATGACACGCAGCCAGGCGAGGAGATCGCGCGGTCCCCCCGCGGGGTGCTCGGCGACGAAGCCGCTCGCGACGGCGAGGAAGCCGTCGAGCTGACGCTGGTGCACCCGCTCGTGGGCGGGGGCCAGCGCCGCGATCTCCGTATCGATGCCGAGTTCGCGGATCACCGCCCGCAGCAGCCCGGTGAGGGTGAGGTTCGCGCTGCGCAGCCGGCGGAGGCTGCGGGCCAGGAGGACGAGCCGCCGGTGCCCCTCGGCGCTGAGCAGGGGCTCACCCGTCTCCGGGTGCCGCCGGGCCTCCGGACGCGCCGCGTCCGCCACCGGCGGAGCCGCCGCGTGGAGCAGCTCGTCGAGGCCCTCGACGACGCCGATGCCCTCCTCGACCTGCTCCCCCGGAGCCTCGGGGTCGGGCATCGCCACCGCCCGCGAGCGCACGAAGGAGGAGAAGGCGTGCACATCGGCCGCACCCAGGCGCACCATCCGCCCCGTGAGCAGGCGCATGAGCACATTGCCCGCATCCGGGTCGACAAGCACCTCGAGGGCGGCGAGCGCATCAGCGACGAACGGGTCCTCGAGCAGGCCCCGCACCCCGAGCGCCTCGACGGGCAGACCCGCGTCCTCGAGGGCGGCGGCGACATGGCCGAAGCCCGAGCGGTTGCGGCACAGCACCGCGACGGTCGGCTCGGGGACGTCCTTCGCGCCTTCCCTCCCGGCTGCCGCGCGCGCCTCCTCGCGCAGCTCCTCCCGCACCCGCAGGACCCAGCTCACGAGCTCCTCGAGCTGCGAGGGCGGCTCCTGCGCGAGCTCTGCGGCGCCGTCCGGCGGGACGGTGCCGTCCGGTCCAGCGCTCCCGCCCGACTCCGCAGTGCTCTCCGGGCCTGCGGTCCCTTCCGGTCCTGTGCCGCCGTCCGCGGTCATCGCGCTTTCGGCGCTGCGAATCCCGGGATTCACCGCATTCTGGGTGAGCGAGACCTCCACCGCTCCGGGACCCGCTCCCGGGCGGGCGGCGAGCCCCCTGCGCTCGTCCTCGGTGTCGAGGCCGCGGGCGATCCGGTTCGCAGCGGTGAGGATCGCCTCGTCGTTGCGCCACGAGGTCATGAGCCCGTACTTGGCCGCCGGCACATCGGCCGGCCCCCGGAACGAGCCGGCGAAGGATGTGATGTTGTCCGCGCTGGCCCCGCGCCAGCCGTAGATCGCCTGCCGGGGATCGCCCACCGCCATGACCGGGAGGCGCGCGAAGAGCTCCCGCAGGAGGAGCAGCTGCGAATAGGAGGTGTCCTGGTACTCGTCCAGGAGCACGACGTCCCATCGGGACCGCTCGGTCTCCCGCGCGGTCCGGGAGGTCGTCATGATGCGGTGTGCGAAGGAGACCTGGTCGGAGAACTCCATGCCCCCGCGCTCCCGCTTCGCATCCGCATAGGAGCGGGCGAGGCCCACGATGCGGCGCTTCGCCTCGAGCTGCGGCACGATCTTCTGCTCGTGCGCCTCCACGAGCGGACGCGCGCGGGCGAGGGCTGCGCTGCGGCCGGGCCCCCGGCCGGCCGCCTCGAGCTCGTCCGCCGCGTCCTCGAGCTGCGCTGCGAACTGGGTCTTCGCCGCCTTGTCCTGATAGGGGCCGCTGCGGCGACGGCGCACGGCCTTCGCCAGCCCCCGCAGGAACACCGGCGTGCACAGCGCCTCGACCGATTCGCCGAGGAAGGCCTCGATCTTCTCGAAGTCCACGAGGTGCTCGCCCATCTCCCCGAGCATCTGCGTCATCCACGCGCTCATGGTCGAGCGCGCGCGCTCCGGCACGACCGCCGCCGAGGTCGCC
Organism: Brevibacterium album DSM 18261; assembly: GCF_000426445.1. Taxonomy (GTDB): domain Bacteria; phylum Actinomycetota; class Actinomycetes; order Actinomycetales; family Brevibacteriaceae; genus Brevibacterium; species Brevibacterium album. Next base: position 506,998 of record NZ_AUFJ01000010.1, read on the forward strand.
GAGTCCAGGACGGCATCGGCGAGCTCCTGGCGCGCGGCTGCGTCGAGGACGCCCTCGCCCGCCTCGAGGCCGATCTCCATCCCGTGATCGGCCACGAGCGAGGCCGCATAGGAGTTGTAGGTGGAGATGACGGGCAGGTCGAGGCCGGGCACCTCCTCCTCGGCGCGGGCCCGCGCCCGGTGCGCCCCCGCGCCACGGGTGCCGGGCGCCGCGACCGCCCTCCGATAGCGGGCGAGCATGGTGCGCACGCGCTCGTTGAGCTCGCCCACCGCCTTCCGGGTGAAGGTGAGGCCCAGCACCCGGTCAGGGGCCACGAGCCCGTTGGCCACGAGCCAGACGACCCGCAGCGAGATGACGGTGGTCTTGCCCGAGCCCGCGCCGGCGATGACGACGGCGGACTCCAGCGGCGCCTCGATGATCCGCTGCTGCTCCTCCGTGGGCCGGTTGGCTCCCAGGAGGTCGGCCAGCTCGACCGCACTGATCGCGTTCCCTCTCATCCCTCTCCTCCGTCTGCTGTGAGCGCCGTCATCGCCGGGCACGAGGAGCGCACCGGGCAGTGCTCGCAGTGGCGTCCCGGCGTCGCGGGGAACTGCGCCAGGCGCATCCCCGCGGCGACACCGTCGATGAGGGCGGCGGTGTCCTCGTGCATCTGCGCCCCCTCCTCCGAGGAGCGGTCCATCGCAGGCTGTTCGCGCACCGAGGACGGCAGCCCGCCCCGGCCCGCGCCCGGCCCCTTCCGCAGGTGCACGAGTGCCGCACCGGCCGGTTCCAGCCCCCGCAGCCGCACGGGAACCGCGCTCTCCGGGCCGCTCGCCCCGGTTCCGGTGGTCGCGCCGCCGGTGCTCACGGGGCCCCCTCCCGCCGCGCCGGTGGCCTCACCTGCCGCACCGGGCTCCTCTCCCGCCTGCGGCACGGGCGGGAGCACGGCCTCGCCGTCGGCGAGCGCGTACTGGTAGACCCTCAGCTGCGGATTGTCCCTGGCCTCCTGTGCCGAGGGCTGCGCCTGCCCGGTCTTGAAGTCGATGACCCGCACCGTGTCGCCCACCCGTTCGAGACGGTCCGCCCGGCCGCCGATGCGCCACGGGCCTCCCGGCGAAACCTCCGGCGAGGCGGCGCGCACCTGCGCCTCACGCAGCACCGCGATCTCCGGCTCTGCGACCCCGGCCGCCCGCAGGCGCTCGGCGCGGGCGCTCATGTCCTCCCGGCTGAACCGGAGGTAGTCGATGAGGGCGTCGACCATCGTCTCCGCGTCCCTCCGCGTCCGGTCGCGCTCCCACTCCGAGGCCAGGAGCGAGTAGTCGAACGCCTCGTCGAACTCCGCCAGCATCGCCGCCCGGTCCGGCTCCGGATGGTGTTCGGCGACCTGGTGCATGGCCGTCCCCAGCGAGGCCGCGGTCACGGTCTCGCCCGGACGACCGCCGCTGTCCGTGAGGAACCACTGCAGCGGGCAGGTCGCGAAGGCCTCCACCTGCGAGGGGCGGATGCGCAGCGTCTCGTCCCGTCCACGCGCCGGAGCCGTGGAGGAGGGCTGGTGCCAGGTGCTCCACGTCGAGGGACCGGCCTCGCGCAGGCCCGCGGCCTCGAGTGCGGCGACGAGCGCGGCCCAGTCCGCCGGATCCTCCTCCGTGAGCAGCCCCTGCCGGGCCAGGCCCACGATGTCCCGCAGCCGGGCGGGCACGAGCTCTCCCGCCTCCGTCTCCCCGTCCTCCTCGCCGGCCTTCTCGGAGAGCCGGGAGAGCGAGGTCGCCGCTCCCCCCGCGAACTCCGCGGCGATGTGGTGGAAGGCGCTGGGGCTCGTCTCGCCGTCGTCCAGCGCGCAGACGACGAGCTCATCGCGTGCCCGGCTCACCGCGGCCAGGAACAGCGCCCCCTCGTCGCGGACCGTCCGGCGGCGGGCCTCCTGCACGGCCTCGCCGGGCGCGAACTCCTGCCCCGCGGCCTCGGGATCGGCGAGGTGCGCCAGCAGATCGGCGGGCTGGAAGGCGTTGCGCCGGATCCGGGGATTGGGCCAGTGCCCCTCGTCCACGTCGACGACCACCACCCGGGAGAACGAGCGATGGGAGACCCCGGCGGGCGAATCCACCGTCACGAGGTCGAGCGAGTCGGTGCGGCCGAGCGAGTCCTGTGCGTAGACCTGCTCCTGCACCCGGGAGGCGAAGGCGTCCGCCTGCAGCCCCACGGTGTCCTCGAGCTTCCGGGCCAGCGCGAACAGCCGCACCACCGCGTCGAGGCGCTCGCGCAGCGGTGAGCGCGGATCGCGCAGCACCTCCGCCCGCCAGGGCGCGGCCGCGCCCGAGGTCTCCCACAGGGTCCAGAGAGCGCTGTGGGGCGAGGCGCCTCGCACGCGCCGGCCCGCCTCCAGCAGTGCGGCGGCCCGGGCCAGCGGTGCCGGCAGCTGCGCCGGCAGAACTGCATCGGCCCAGGTGAGCAGCGCATCCGTGCCCGGTGCGCGCGCGTCCTGCCGGAGCACGCGCACCGCCTCCCGCTCCATGCCCCGCAGCGCGAGCGCGTCGACGCCGCCGTACACGCCCCCGAGCAGGCTGCGCAGGAGCTTCGCCCGCGCGGCGTCGTCGGCGAGGTCCTCGGTGAGGAGCGCGAGGAGGGGAGCCGTCGCGGGGTCCACGGCCAGGGGCAGGTCCGTCGACTCCACCGGCAGGCCCAGTGCGCCGAGCTCCGAGCGGAGGCTCACCGCAGTGCCGTTGGTGCGGGTGATGACCGCGATGTCCGAGAACTCCACGCCCTCATCGTGGTGCCATGTGCGGATGAGGCGGGCGACGTGGCGGGTGCGCTCCGCGGACGAGGCGTGCGCGATGACGCTGAGCGCGGACTCGTGCCCGTCGCGCTCGTCCGGACCGCTCGCGTCCGGGCCGGGCGCACCGGAGGGCGCCTCGCTGTCCGCCACGCTGTCCCCCTCCGCGTCCCGGGCCTGCCCCGCGGGCGGGACGTGGCCGAGGAGGAGGTGCGCGGAGAGCCTGCGCGAGAGGGCGAGGGAGAGCTCTCGCACCGGACCGGCGCCCCGCGCGCCGGCCGTCCGCCCGGGCAGGACGAGGGTCCGTCCCCGGATCGCTCCCGTCGCGAACGCGCGCGACCACGCGGGCACGAGCCCCCCGGCGCCGCGGAAGCCCTGCGTGGAGGCGTCCGGACTGCCGAGCACCGCGACGGCGCAGCCCAGGCGGGTGAGGCCCTCGAGCAGCCCGAAGGCCGCATCCGGGACGTCCTGGGCCGCGTCGACGAGGACGCAGCGCGGGACGCGCTCGGCCGAGAAGGACCAGGGCGCTCCCGCCGCGGTCCCGGCCGCGGCCTCCGCCCGCACGATCGCGGCCGCCTCCGCCAGCACCCCGGCGGTGTCCACGCCGCCGTAGCCGGGGAAGGAGAGCTGGTCCCGGTAGTCCTGGAGGATCTGGGCGAGCGCGAGCCACTCCCCGCGCCCGGCCTCCCGGGCCGCCTCCTCGACCTCCACGGGTGCGATGCCGCGGATCAGCACCGCATCGAGCGCTTCGCGGAGCTGGTCGCGGAACGCGTCCGTGCGCCGCATCTCCGCATTCATGGCCTCGGGCCAGTGCGGCGCGCGCACGCGGCCGGAGTCGAAGCCCTCGAGCAGCGTGCCGAGGATCGCGTCCTGGTCCGCCCCGGAGAGGAAGCGCGCGGCCTCCCCCATCGTCGCAGCGGTCTCCGCGGAGACGAGGCCGAACGCCAGGGAGTGCACGCTGCGGGCACCGGCACCCGTGCGCACCGCGCGCTCGCCGGCGCCGACCCTGTCGCGCAGGGCGTCCGCATGGGCCCGGTTGGGGGTGAGCACGAGCACATCGTCCGGGCCCAGGGAGCCGGAGGAGAGCAGCCGGGTGTGCGCCGCCACGAGCGTGCTCGTCACCCCCGTTCCCGGCACGGCGGCCACGCATGCGGACTTCCCTCGCAGGAGGAGCTGCGCGAGCTCGCCGGCAGGACCCGCGGCGTCCTCCGGGCCGAGCCCGGCTGCACCGGGCTCTCCGGCCTGCGTGCCCCCGGCCCTCGTCGAATAGCTCATGGGCTCATTCCATCACGGAGCACGGACACGGCCGCGAACACTGAGAGCCTGCGCCGGTCCGCCCGGCGGGCGGAGCACAGCCGGTGCAATATGATCATGCCCATGCCGTTCGCAACCAGGAGACTGCCCCGCGCCGAGCGCCGCGCTCAGCTCGTCGAGTGCGCGACCCGCGTCATCGCCGCGCGCGGCTACAGCTCCTCCTCGATGGACGACGTCGCCGAGGCCGCGGGGATCTCCAAGCCGGTCCTCTACCAGCACTTCGACTCCAAGCTCGCCCTCTACCTCGAGGTCGTGCGCCAGGCCTCCGGCCGGCTGGAGACCGCGATCCTCTCCGCACTCGCGACCGAGGGCGGGACCCGCGGCCGCATCCGTGCGACCATCAGCGCCTTCTTCGGCTTCGTGGACGATCACCGGGACCAGTACACCATCGTGTTCTCGCTGGACTCCTATGAGCCCGAGGCACGTGCGATCGTCGCGGCCGTCCGCAGCCGCCTCACCGCCGAGATCGCCCGCGCCGTGGCTCAGGGCGTGGAGACCGATGCGCGCACGGCCGAGTTCATCGGCAACACCGTCACCAGCATGGGCGAGTCCGCGGCCCGCTACGTCGCGGCGGACCCGGAGCTCGACCGCGAGCGCGCCGCGGACTCCTTCACCTCCTTCCTCGTAAGCGGCCTCGACGGCCTCTACGGCATCGGCGACTGAGAGCCGGGCAGCGGCTCGCGCCGGCCGCGCCCGAGGTGAGCCGGGACACCTCCGCACGCATCGGGCACCTGAGCCGACTACGCTTGTCCCCGAGTGCGCACAGCACCCCACAGTCTCGGAAGCCGTCTCTAAGAAGGAAGTGCAAGCAGTGGAGATCAAGATCGGCATGCGCCAGTCCAACAGGGAGATCGTCCTCGACTCGGACAGGACCCGCGACGAGATCGGAGAGCTCGTCGCCGCGGCACTGGCTGAGGGCACCGTGCTCTCGCTCGACGACTCGAAGGGCCGCCGCGTGCTGGTGCCCGCCGACGCCCTGGCCTATGTCGAACTGGGCGAGGAGCAGGCCCGCCGCGTAGGATTCGGAGTGGTCTGACGCAAAAGGCCGTCCGCACCGGCACCTCGGCGCACCGACCATCTGTGCGCCCGGGTGCCGGGCAGGTGCCGGAGGAGGCGCCTCCGGACATGCCCCGGCCATACGGGGAGTCCGGGATGCGGGGCTTCGATGCACAGCGCCGCGCCCGCATGCGGGCCGACGGCCGGGACCGCACCGCCGGCAGGCTGCCGGACGGCGCTCCCCCGGAGCGGGCACGTCCTGCTCCCCACCGCCTCGGGCACGCACCGGGGCGGATCGCGGCGGCCGAGTGCCGCCGCCCGCGGATCCTTGCCGATCCGCACCTCGGGCCCAGCCCCGCCAACCAGGCGAAGCGGCCCGCGCACATACGTGCTCCTCACGGAGCACCGTGAGGAGAGAACGTGACAGAGGAACAGCAGACATTCGCCGACTTCGGCGTCGCCGAGCCCATCGAGGCCGCGCTCGCCGAGGCCGGCATCACCGCCCCCTTCCCCATCCAGGCCATGACCCTGCCGGTCGCCCTGACGGGGGCCGACATCATCGGCCAGGCGAAGACCGGCACGGGCAAGACCCTGGGCTTCGGCATCCCGCTCCTGCAGCGCGTACACGCCCCCGGTGAGGAGGGCGCGCCCGAATCCGCCGGCCGCGTCCCGCAGGCGCTCGTGGTCGTCCCCACCCGCGAGCTCGCCCACCAGGTGGCCGGCGACCTCGAGGTCGCGAGCCGGAAGCGCCCCGGCCTGCGCGTGCTCACGATCTACGGCGGCAAGGCCTTCGAACCGCAGCTCGACGCACTCGCCGAGGGCGTGGACGTGGTCGTGGGCACCCCCGGCCGCCTCCTCGACCTCCACGGTCGCCGGGCGCTGCGCCTGGACGGGGTCCGCACCGCCGTGTTCGACGAGGCCGACGAGATGCTGGACCTGGGCTTCCTGCCCGATGTCGAGCGGATCGTCGCGGCTCTGCCCACCAGCCGGCAGACCATGCTGTTCTCCGCGACGATGCCCGGCGCCGTCATCGCCCTGGCCCGCCGCTACATGAGCCGCCCCACGCACATCCGCTCGCAGGACCCCTCCGACGAGATGCAGACGAACGCGGCCACGCGGCAGTTCGCCTACCGCGCGCACGCGATGGACAAGTCCGAGCTGGTCGGCCGCATCCTCCAGGCCGAGGGACGGGGCAAGACCATCATCTTCGCCCGCACCAAGCGCACCGCGGACCGCCTGGGCGAGGAGCTGCGCGACCGCGGCTTCTCCGCCCGCGCCCTGCACGGCGACCTCAACCAGCAGATGCGCGAGAAGGCGCTGGCGGCGTTCCGCGAGGGCAGGGTGGACGTGCTCGTCGCCACCGATGTCGCCGCGCGCGGCATCGACATCGACGACATCACGCACGTCATCAACTACCAGTGCCCCGAGGACGAGAAGGTCTACGTCCACCGGATCGGGCGCACCGGACGGGCCGGGCGCACCGGCACCGCGGTCACGCTCGTCGACTGGGACGATCTGCCCCGCTGGAAGCTCATCTCCCGCACCCTGCACCTCGACCTGGACTCCCCCGAGGAGACCTACTCCACTTCGCCGCACCTGTTCGCGGAGCTCGGCATCCCCAAGGGGACCAAGGGCCGTCTCAAGCGGCAGCAGCCGGCCGCCGGCGAGGAGCGCGAGCAGGGCCGCGGCCGCTCCAAGCGCTCGAGCGAGCGCTCCTCCGAGGAGCGCCGGTCCCCGCGCAGGCGCACCCGTGCCGGCGAGGAGGCCGCAGCGAGCGGGCCCGCCGAGGGCGGCCGGGGCTCCGCGGACAACGGCGGCTCGCGCAGCGGTGAGAAGAGGTCCCGCACCCGTCGGCGCCGCCACGACGGTGAGGAGACGGCGGTCTCCGCGCCCGCATCCGCCGTGTCCGCCTCGGCCGCCGAGGCGGACACCGGTGCCGGCACCGCCCGCGAGGACGGCGGCGCGAACGGCGCCGCCGAGAGCGCACAGGGCTCCGGAGGCCGGAAGGGCCGCAGCTCCGCGAATACGTCCTCGACCCAGTCCGGGGAGAAGCGCGCACGCGGCGGCGCAGGAGCGCGCAGCTCCTCTCGCGGCGAGAGCTCCGGCGGCACCGCTGACCGGAGGGTCAAGGATCCGAACGCCACCCGCACCCCGCGCCGGGTGGTGCAGGAGACGCGCGGCACGAGCCCCTCGCAGCGCCGCCGCCTGCGCTCACGTGCCTCCGGCGGGGACGCCTCGGCGGAGGACTGAGCACGCCCAGGAGCAAGACGCCCGGTTCTCGCGCAGACGCCCAGCTGTTCTGCTGAACAGCTGGGCGTCTGCGCGAGAAGTGGGCGTCATCCGCGGGGACCTGGGCGTCCGCGCGAGAACTGGGTGTCTGCGCGGAGACCGGGCCCCGTACGCGGGCTCCGCTCACACGCCCAGGGCGGGCACCCCGTCGGTGCGCTCGATGAGGCGCATGAGCTGATCGCGGGCGGTCGTGTGCTCGCCGAGGCGGTTGGGCTTGCCCGCACCGTGGTAGTCGCTCGAGCCCGTCACCAGCAGCCCGCTCTCCTGCGCGAGCCGCCGCAGCCGGACCCGCTCGTCCGGCGGGTTGTCCCGGTGGTCGACCTCGAGGCCGTCCAGGCCCGCCTCGATGATCTCGCGCATCCCGCGCATCGGGACCACCATGCCCCGCGCCGAGGCCCGCGGGTGCGCGAACACGGCCGCACCCCCGGCCTCGTGGATCATGCGGACGGCGTCGAGCGGCGAGATGACCGGCAGCGGCACGTAGTAGCGGCCCCGGCTCGCGAGGAGATCGGCGAAGGCGGCGGTGCGGTCGGGGACCACACCCGCGCGCACGAGGGCGTCTGCGATGTGCGGGCGGCCGATCGTCGCCTCGGGCCCGGCGATCTCGAGCACATCGGCCCAGGAGACGGGATGGTCCTCGGCGATCCGCTCCACGATGGTCCGGCTGCGCACCACCCGCGCCTCGCGTGCGGCGGTGATCGTCGCGGTGATCTCGGCGCCCTCGGGCTCGTGCAGATAGCACAGCATGTGCACGCTGATGCCCTCCCAGCGGCACGAGACCTCCATGCCGCGGACGAGGCCGATGCCCTCCGCCGCCGCAGCGCATGCTCCCGCGTGCCAGCCCGCGGTCGTGTCGTGGTCGGTCAGCCCGACCGCCGAGAGTCCGCTGGCCGCGGCCTCCGCCAGGAGTTCGGCAGGGCTCTGCGTGCCGTCGGAGAAGCGGGAATGCGTGTGGAGGTCGGCCGTCATGCACCCATGGTACGAACATCCCCGGCCCGGAGCCGCACCGCCCGCCGGAGGCGGTTCGCCGCGTCCGTCCTGGGGCATACCATGGGGCCCATGAGCTCAGACCCCTCCGCTCCCGCCGCAGACGCCCGCCCTGCCTCCGAGGCCGCAGACGCCTCCCGCACCGCAGAGGCACAGGACCTGGCCGACCGCGTGAACAACCGCTCGCACCGGCCCGCTTCCCCCGCCTTCCGCGATTTCGTCGCCTCGGGCTGGGACTCCTCCCCGCTCGAGGACGTCGCCCCGCTCGCGGCGGCGGAATGGACCCCGGCGCGGCGGGAGGCCGTCTCCGCACGCTTCCCGGGCGAGCGCCTCGTGGTCCCCGCGGGCGCCCTCAAGGTCCGCTCCAACGACACGGACTACCGGTTCCGCGCGCACTCCTCGTTCCTCCACCTCACCGGGCTCGAGAACGACTCCGAGCCCGATGCGCTGCTCGTCTTCGAGCCGCGCGAGGGCTCCGGCCACGAGGTCACCCTGTGGTTCCGCCCGCGCGCCGGTGCGGACACGGAGGAGTTCTTCTCCGATGCCCGCTACGGCGAGTACTGGGTGGGTGCGCGCGACGATCTCGCCTCCATGACGGTGCGCACCGGAATCGCGACGGCGGATTCGGCGACCGCCCTGGACGCTGTGACGAAGGACCTGGGCTCCGTCTCCGTGCGCGTGGTGCGCGGCGCGGATCAGACGGTCGAGGCGCAGATCGACGCCGCGCGCGAGCAGGTCGCCGCGGACCTCGAGGCCTCGCACGCCGGCGACGACGAGCTCCAGCAGTTCCTCTCCGAGCTCCGCCTCGTCAAGGACGCGCACGAGATCGACCAGCTGCGCCATGCGATCGCGATCACGCGCCGCGGCTTCGACCGCGCGGTGGCCGCGCTCCCCGCGGCACCCGCCCACGCCCGCGGCGAGCGCCTCATCGAGACGAGCTTCGAGTCCGCCGCCCGCCTCGACGGCTACGGGGTGGGCTACGACACCATCGCGGCCTCGGGCGACCACGCCTGCACCCTCCACTGGATCCGCAACGACGGCCGCGTGCACCCGGGCGATCTCCTCCTGCTCGACGCCGGCGCCGAGGCCGATTCCCTCTACACCGCGGACATCACCCGCACGCTGCCCGTCTCCGGCGCGTTCTCGCCGGTGCAGGCCCGGATCTACGACGCCGTGCTCGCCGCGGCGGACGCCGCCTTCGCCGCCGCGGCGGCCCATACGAGCCGCACCGTCCTCTTCGCCGATGTGCACGCCGCGGCGATGGAGGTCATCGCGCAGCGCCTCCACGACTTCGGCATCCTGCCCGTGAGCGTGGACGAGGCGCTCTCCGAGGCCGGCCAGCAGCACCGCCGGTGGATGGTCCACGGCACCAGCCACCATCTGGGCCTCGATGTCCACGACTGCGCGCAGGCCCGCCGCGAGATGTACCTGGAGGCTGAGCTGGTCCCGGGCATGGTGTTCACGATCGAGCCCGGTCTCTACTTCAAGCGGGCGGACCTGCTGGTGCCCGAGGAGTTCCGCGGCAACGGCGTGCGGATCGAGGACGATGTGCTCGTCACCGACGACGGCGTCGAGAACCTGTCCGCGGACTTCCCCCGCACCCGCGCCGAGGTCGAGGCCTGGGTGCGGGAGCTCGCCGGCGGGGCCTGAGCATGAGCGCTGCGCCACCGTTCCGGCAGGTCACGGGGACGCTCGTCCCCGGCGGGGATGTGCAGTCGGTGACCGGTGTGCGGGTGGGCTCGGCCGAGCGCACGGACTCCGGCTGGCTCACCGGCACCACGGTGATCGCCGCCCCGCCGGGGGCCGTCGCCGGGGCCGATGTGCGCGGCGGCGGTCCGGCCACCCATGAGACGGACGTCATCGCCCCGGGCACGCATTCGCCGGCCGTCGACGCGCTCGTCCTCACCGGCGGGAGCGCCTGGGGCCTGGCCTCCGCGGGCGGGGTCCAGAGGGGCCTCGCCGAGGACGGGCGGGGGTTCCCCGCCCCGGGCCTCCCGGGCGCCTTCGTGCCGATCGTGCCGGCCGCCGCCGTCTACGACCTCGGGCGCGGTGACGGGACCGTGCGCCACCCGGACGCGGAGCTCGGATACGAGGCCTATCGCTCCGCGGCCGAGCTCGCGCCGCTGCGCCGCGGCAGCGTCGGCGCGGGAACCGGCGGGTTCATCGGCCGCGGCCTGCTGCGCGGCGGACTGGGTTCGGCGTGTCTGCGCACCGCCGCCGGCCATCTCGTCGCCGCGATCGTCGCGGCCAATCCCATGGGCGATGTGCTCGAGCCCGCCGGTCGCCTCCATGCCGCGGGCGTCCTCGCCCGACTGGGGGCGGAGCTTCCCCCGGCCCCGGCCGACTGGGTCGAGCGCGCGCTCGCGGTCAGCGATGCCGCACGCTCCGATCCCTCGCTGCGGAACACGACGATCGCCGCGGTCGTCACGGACGCCCCGCTGGACTCGGCTCGGGCGACCCGGCTCGCGCAGTCGGCGCAGGCCGGCCTCGCACGGGCGATCCATCCCTCCCATACCCTCGCCGACGGGGACACCGTCTTCTCCCTCGCGACGGGCACGGCGGGAACTGCGGGGACGGACCCCGGCTCCCCCGCCGCGCCCCTCGACCCGCTCACGCTGCTCATGCTCAACGCCGCCGCCGCGGATGCGCTCTCGCTCGCGATCGTCGACGCCGCGCTCAGCGCCGCACCGCACGAGGAGGCGGCGCCGGGAGGAGCGCCCCGTCCCGCGGCGCTGTCCCAGCTCGCCCCCGAGCTCGCCGAGGCGTGGCGGAGGCTCCGCACGGCGGGCACCTGAGCGGCCATGTCACCTGTGCAGACCGGACTCCCGCTCCGACGGCGCGCCTGCTGAGCTCATCACGGCCCGGCGTCCCCGACCCCGCGGAGCCGCTCGCCCACGCCTGCACGGCATGCGGCCTCGGGCACGGTCCTCCCCGGGCCGCGAAGTAGCATGAGAGCCATGAGCGGCAGCACAGACCGGATCTTCCTCGCCCGTCTCGCAGGCACACGCGTCTTCGACCCCCTGGGCGATCAGGTGGGCCGCATCCGCGATGCCGTCATCGTCTTCCGCTCGACCCGGCGGCGCAGACCCAAGGTCATCGGCTTCGTCGTCGAAGTGCCCGGCCGCAGGCGGGTCTTCGTGCCCATCGGCCGCATCACGAGCATCGATGTGGGCGCCGTCATCACCACGGGGCTCGTGAACATGCGCCGCTTCGCCAAGCGCGCCTCCGAGACCCTCGTGCTCGCGGACCTGCTCGACCAGCGCCTGCGGCTGCGCGAGGACGGCTCCCCGGTCGTGATCGAGGACGTGGGCATCGAGCAGCAGCGCAATCGGGACTGGGAGGTGTCCCGTCTCTTCGTCCGCCGGGTGAGCGAGCACCGCTCCGCGTTCTCCGCACTGCGCCGCCGCGGAGAGACCCTGCAGCTGGACTGGTCGGAGTTCGACCATCCCGAGGACGCGGCGGTCGCCCAGTCGGCCACCCAGCTCATCGCGGCCTACCAGGAGACCAAGCCCGCCGACCTCGCGGACGTGCTCCGCGAGCTCGATCTCAAGCGCCGCCTCGAAGTGGTGCGCGAGCTCCACGACGAGCGCCTCGCCGACGTCCTCGAGGAGCTGCCCGAGGACGAGGCCGTCGAGGTCCTCAACGCGGTCGGCCTCGAGCGCTCGGCCACGCTGCTGGAGACGATGCAGCCCGATGACGCCGCGGACATCCTCGGCGAGCTCTCCGATGAGCGCGCCGAGCAGCTGCTGCAGGCGATGGAGCCGGAGGACGCCGAGGACGTCCGCACGCTGCTGGCCTACGACGAGGACACCGCCGGCGGCCTCATGACGAGCGAGCCCATCATCCTCTCCCCCGAGACCACGATCGCCGAGGCCCTGGCGCACGTCCGCAGGGAGGAGCTGCCGGCCGCCGTGGCCGCCGCGGTCTTCGTCTGCCGGCAGCCGCTGGAGACTCCCACGGGCCGCTACCTGGGCCTCGTGCACATCCAGGAGATGCTGCGGCACCCGCCGCACGAGCCCATCGGCACCCTGCTGGACACGGAGGTCGAACCGCTGCCGCCGGAAACGCCCACGGGAGACGTCGCGGCCCTCCTGGCCGCGTACAATCTGGTGTCGGTCCCCATCACGGACGAGGGCGAGCACCTCGTGGGGGTCGTGACCGTCGACGACGTCCTCGATGCCCTCCTGCCGGAGGACTGGCGTGAGAACCGCGACAGCGCGCGCATGGAGGTGAGCTGATGGCAGGCACCGGGCTCGAGACCCCGCTCATCGCACGGCGGCGCATGCCCCGCATCGGCATGTCCTCGGAGACGTTCGGGCGGCTGTCCGAGGGCTTCGCCCGCTTCATGGGCACGCCCGCCTTCCTCGTGGGGATGACTCTCTTCTGCGCGGCCTGGCTCGGCTGGAACACCTGGGCGCCCGAGGCTCTGCAGTTCGACCCCAAGACCCTCAACTACACCCTGCTCACGCTCATCCTCTCCCTGCAGGCCTCCTATGCCGCGCCCCTCATCCTCCTGGCGGAGAACCGGAGCGCGGACCGCGACCGCGTCGAGTTCGAGAACGACCGGCAGCGCGCGGAGCGCACACTCGCCGACACGGAGTACCTCACGCGGGAGATCGCGAGCCTGCGCATCGCCATCCGCGAGGTCGCCACCCGCGACTTCGTCCGCTCCGAGCTGCGCTCAGTCCTCGAGGAGCTCGACCAGGCCCGCACGCGCCCGCGCGCCCCGGAGGGCCCGGCACAGCACGCCTGCACGTGCGGATGCCATACTGCACCCACGGCAGCAGCCGCCCCCGCATCGCCGGCCCCTGCCTCGGGTGCGGGGACCGACCCGACACCCCCAGAGGAGAGCACCGAGCCGCATGGCTGAGACACCCGCCACCGCCGGAAGCGCGGAAGCACGCAGCGCGAGCGCCGCCGATGCCAAGGCCGCCGGGGCAGCGCCCCCACCGGCCGCCGAAGAGCGGCTCGTCGAGGCGCTGCGCACCGTCATCGATCCCGAGCTGCGCAGGAACATCGTCGAGCTCGGCATGGTCGAGTCCGCGCGCCTCGACTCAGAGGGCATCGCGCACGCGAAGGTCCTCCTCACGATCGCCGGCTGTCCCATGAAGGACACCATCAGCCGCGACGTGCGCGCGGCCCTGCTCGGCCTCGAGGGAGTGTCCGAGGTGAGCCTCGAGCTCGGCGCGATGACGCCGGAGCAGCGCGGCGCCCTGCGCGATCGCCTCCGCGCGGGCGCAGGACGGGTCAACCCCTTCGCCCAGCCCGACAGCCTCACCCGCGTCATCGCCGTCACCTCCGGGAAGGGCGGTGTCGGCAAATCCTCCATGACGGCCAATCTCGCCGCAGCGCTCGCGGCACAGGGCCTGCGCGTGGGCGTCCTGGACGCGGACATCTACGGCTTCTCGATCCCGGCGATGCTCGGGGTGCGCGCGAAGCCCACGAAGCTCGAGGACATGATCCTGCCCGTGCCCGGCCACGGGGTCTCGGTCATGAGCATCGGCATGTTCGTGGACCCGGGCCAGGCGGTCGTGTGGCGCGGTCCCATGCTCCACCGCGCGCTCGAGCAGTTCCTCACGGACGTGTTCTGGGGCGAGCTCGACATCCTCCTGCTGGACCTGCCGCCGGGCACGGGCGATGTTGCGATCTCCACGGCCCAGCTGCTGCCCGGCTCGGAGCTCCTCATCGTCACGACCCCCCAGCAGGCCGCAGCCCAGGTCGCCGAGCGCGCCGGGGCCCTCGCGACCTCCACGGGCCAGAGCGTCGCCGGTGTCGTGGAGAACATGTCATGGCTGGAGATGCCGGACGGCTCGCGGAATCCCGTGTTCGGTGCCGGCGGCGGACGCTCCGTCGCCGACAGCCTCGCCGAGCGCCTCACGGCCGCCGAACGCGAGGCGGCCTCAGGCGAGGCGGCTTCCTCCGGCGATGCGAGCGCGGCGGGCGGCGGCTCGGCCGAGGAAGCCCGTTCCCGAGGCCCCGTGCACGTCCCGCTGCTCGGCCAGATCCCGCTCGATCCCCTTGTGCGGGAGGGCGCCGATGCCGGTGTGCCGGCCGTCCTCACGCACCCGGACGCTCCGGGGCCGGCCGCGATCATCGAGGTTGCGAACCGCCTGCGCGTGCGCTCCCGGTCGCTCGCAGGCAGGAGTCTGGGCCTCAGCCCCCGCTGAGCCTGAGCTCAGGTGGCCTCGGGATCGAAAGGAGCGGTCTCGCCCGGGGTCCGCTGCGCCTGCTGGGTCCGGTGCCGCTCCAGCGGCGAGGTCCCCGCCGCCCCTGCCGCCCGGCTCTCACCGGCGGGACCGGAGGCCCGGGGCGACTTGCGCTCCGTGCGGATGGCCTCGTCCTCCTCGGCCAGTGCCTCGCGCACGATGCGCCGCGGGTCGTACTGGCGCGGGTCGTACTGGCGCCAGTCGTAGTCGCCGAGCGCGGGACCGAAGTCCTTCTTCACCGTATCCTTCGCGCCCTCCGCCATCCGGCGGAAGTCCTTGACGAGATCACGCAGCTTCGCTGCGTACTCGGGCAGGCGCTTGGGGCCGATCACGAGGAGGGCAACAATGACGATGATGACCATCTCGAAGCCATTGATGCCGAACATGGCTCCGATCCTACCAATGGGACGACCGCGTCGCAGACTCCCGTGCGAGACTGGGCCGCATGGACGATCTCGCCGCCGAGCGCGTGCTCCGCGCCGTCGAATGCATCCCGCCGGGCTCCGCTGCCGCCTATGGCGACATCGGGAAGGCTGTCGGCACCTCGGCGCGCTTCGCGGCCCGGGTCATGAGCACCTACGGCGGCGGAGTCGCGTGGTGGCGGGTGCCCAATGCGCGCGGGGCGCTGCCGCCGGACCTCCTCGCAGAGGCGCTGCCCCGCTGGCGCGCGGAGGGCACGCCCCTCACAGGCACCGGCGGTGCCGATCTCCGCGTGGACATGCGTGCCGCACGCATGGACCCCGATGAACTGGCCCGCACAGCGAAGGCGGCCGCCGCCGGCCTCGACGAACTGGCCGGGAGGAACGACCTCGACGATCTCGAGCCCCTGAGGTGAGGCCCCTGTCCTGAGCACACCCGGAACCGCCGGTGAGAGCATTTAGACTTGAGCCCTTGCAGGACGACCACGCGGCTCAGAGAGGAGGTCCCATGGGCAGGGACTGGGCTGCGAGCGCGCGGATGGCCGATGACTACAACGGCTCCGACCCCGTCGACGACGCCGCGCGCTCCATCGCACACGAGTTCCGCAGACGCGCCCTGCCTCCGACCTCGACCGCGGCGCTGACCTTCCTCACGCAGCTGCTCCGGCCGGCCTCGGCGATCGAGGTCGGCACGGGCACCGGCACCGCGACCCTCGCACTGCTGCGCGGGATGCCGCGCTCGGGCATCCTCACCTCGATCGACACGGACGGCGACGCACAGCAGGTGGCACGCGAACTGCTCGTCCACGCGGGGCTGGCCGGCCATCGCGTGCGGATGATCACCGGGGAGCCGGTGACGGTGCTGGGCCGGCTGGCCCAGCGGGCCTATGACCTCGTCCTCGTCGACGCGGAGGCGGAGCAGACGGCAGACCTCGTCCCGCACGCGCTGCAGAGGCTCGAGCCCGGCGGAGTGCTCGTCATCAGCCGCGCGCTGCAGGGCGGTGATGTCGCCGACCCCGCCGTCCGCACCCCGCAGGCGAAGGCCCTGCGGACCCTGCTCCAGACCCTGGCGGAGGCCCCAGGCCTCTCCCGGGTGCTCCTGCCCGTCGACGACGGGCTGCTCATCCTCAGGCTGCAGGAAGACCCCTCCCGCGGCTCGTGAGGAGCCTTGTGCGGAAGGGGCCCGGGACAGGCGTGCCGAGCAGTGCTCAGGCGAGCGCCTCGGCGAGGGTCTCCTGGAGGGCCTTCGCCTCGTCGGGGCTGATCTCGATGACCAGACGCCCACCGCCTTCCACCGGCAGACGGAGCACCATGCCGCGGCCCTCCTTGGTCACTTCAAGAGGTCCGTCGCCCGTGCGGGGCTTCTGAGCTGCCATGAGAGCAATCCCTTCGCGTCGTATCGCTTACGCCACAATTATCCACCATTTCACGCGGATTGGCTGCACGCGCGGCGGATGTACCGCGTCCCGGCCCGTCCCGGCATGTCACGGCCTTCGCCGGTGAGTCCGTCACGGCGGCAGGTCGTAGGGCGGCGTGAAGTGCCACAGCCAGCCCACCCAGAAGAACTGAAGGACGGTGAACGCCCCGAGCACCACCGCGCGCATCCCCCAGGAGCGCGAGTGCGCGAGCGCCAGAGCGAGCGGGAAGAAGGGGAGGAAGAGCCTGGCGGTCGAGGTCTGGGGCGAGAAGAACAGCAGCAGGTAGATGCCGTAGCCCCAGCAGTACTGCTGCAGCGTCCGGCCCATGCTGCGCCCGGCGGGAGAGACCAGCAGCAGCACCATCGCGCCGATGAGCACCGCGACCGCGGTGGGCCCGACCGGCCCCAGCCACCGCGTGCCGGCATCGAGCCACTGGACGAAGATGCGGGTGTCCCCCGTGTGCCAGGCCGCCTCGGTGTCGGTGTAGGCGGTGAGCGAGCCCGTGCGCAGCCAGGCATGGATCGGGTGCAGGAGCGCGGCGAGGCAGGAGAGCACGCCGAGGCCCCACGAGGAGATCACCTGGGAGAGCGGATACGGCTCCTCGCGCCTCCGCCGGAACCGGCTGATGAGGTGGATGAGCATGAAGAACGAGAAGGCCACCCCGACGGGCCGCGAGAGGTCCATGAGCACCACCGCGCCCAGCGCCCACCAGTAGCGGCGCTGGACCACGAGGAGGAGTGCGAGCGCCTGGAGGAGCAGGGTGAGCGATTCCGCATACGCCGTGCTCAGCACGGGAGAGGCGGGGAAGAAGAAGACGAAGGCGAGTGCCGTCACCGCTCGGCCCGGGGTCACGAGCAGGCGGAACAGTGCGAGGAGCGCGACGGCCGCCGCACCCGCGAAGACCGTCGACAGCACGGGGGCGAGGACCTCGAACCCCTCCCCCGTGACGGCGCCCGCGGCGCGCACCAGCCAGGGGAAGAGCGGATAGAACGCCCAGGCGTTCTGGTAGACGCGGCCGGATTCGTCCGCGGGCAGCGGGGAGGGGTAGCCCTCCTCCGCGATCCGGCGATACCAGCCGCCGTCCCAGAAGTTCAGGAAGTCGTTGAGGGTCGTCACCGGCCCCGAACTCCACGGCGATTCCGGCTGCGTCCTCACGACCGCGAGCATGATCCCGAGCGCGACGAAGCGGGAGGCGAAGTAGACGCACAGGGCCTGCAGCCACGACGGCAGGGTGAGGAAGGCGCGCGCGGCGCGGCCCAGCCGGTCTGCGGAGAACAGCCCGGGCAGGACCACGGGAGCGGTCTCGCACTCCCGGACCGAGGGGCTGCGCCCCCGGCGTGCGGTCGTTCCGTCCGCGGCTTCCGGGTGCGCGGCTGCCGGACGCGCGCGCGGGCGGTCTCCCTGCCCAGCGCGGCCGGTCGGCGGCTCCTGCGTCACGGAGCCGAGGAGTCGCCCGGCTGCGGGAGTGCCGCATCGGCGGGCCGGGCATCGGAACGGTCGGCAGGGGTCCGGGAGACCTCGCGAGCGCCGGCCTGCTCCTCATAGGCCTGCAGGCGCGCGCGCAGGGTCGCGAGGACGGCATCCACCTCGGCGGGCCGGTAGCCCCACAGAGCGGGGGTGAAGCTGAGCCGGTCCAGGTCTTCCGCCGAGGCCTCGGCGGGCAGCCGCTGCGCGGGCGGGCGGTCGTCCTCGCGCTCGGCCATGCCGCCGTCGAAGGCCCCCCGCGCACCCGCGATCGCCGCGCACAGGACGAACACCGCGGCGCACACACCCAACACGATCCAGATCGGCATGAGGACATGGTCTCACAGGGCCGCCGGCGCCGCGGTCAGGCCGCGCCGCGTTCGGCCCGGTGCACGGCCGGCGGCCAGCGCTCGGGGAATGCGTCTCAGCGCAGCCCGCGCACGCTCCGCCGCGGGCCGGTGGTGCCCGTGATCGCCCCGATCATGTCGACGACCTGGAGGGTCGCAGCCGTGTCATGCGCGCGGATGATGCTCGCGCCGTGCTCCACGGCATAGGCCGTCGCGGCGAGCGTCGCCGGCAGCCTGTCCGCGGGAGTGTCCGCCCCCACGGCCTCGCCGATGAAGTCCTTGCGCGAGATCGCGAGCATCACCGGCATGCCGAGGTCGGTGAAGCTGCGGATGCGGCGGAGGAGGGCCAGCGAGTGCAGCGAGTTCTTGCCGAAGTCCGGGGTGGGGTCCAGGATGATCCGCTCCTGCGGGACGCCGGCCGCCCGGGCCGCCCGGGCCAGCGCCTCCACGCCGCCCAGGGCGTCGGCGACCACGTCCTCGGGGAGCAGCCCGTACCGGGAGCGGTGGGCGTCCGTGCGCGGCTCCAGGCCGCCGGTGTGGGAGCAGACGATGCCCGCGCCGGCCGCTGCCGCGACCTCGGGCAGCTCCGGGTCCGTCCCCGCCCACGTGTCGTTGAGGATGCGGGCGCCCGCGGCGAGGGCTGCGCGGGCCGCCGGTGCCCGATAGGTGTCCGCCGAGATGACGAGCTCGGGCAGCTCCGCGTGCACGGCCTCGATGACGGGGCAGATCCGTTCGATCTCCTCGTCCGTGCTCACATGGGGTCCGCGACCGGCGCGGACCCCGCCGATGTCGACGATCGCAGCCCCCTCCTCATGGGCTCGGCAGGCGGCACGCACAGCGGCGTCCGTGTTCCCGGCCGACTCGAAGAAGGAATCGACGGACCGGTTGATGACCGCCATGACGACGGGCCTGCCCGGGCCTGCCCGCAGACCGCCGATCCGGAGCTCGCCCGGTGCCTGCTCGGTGCGGGCTGCGGGCCCGTCCGCGACCGCGCGCTGCTGCGGAAGGTCAGGTGCGGCGGTTCCGGCGGGGGCGTGCGCCGCCTGGACCGTCTCCGCCTCACGCGCAGACCTCACACCTCCTCCCAGAGCATCGCCTGCCCCGCGATGTCGGGAGCCTGCTCCTCGCACACGGCCGCTCGCGCCTCCCGTGCGGTCGCACCGCTCGCCGCCGGGCTGCGCATCGTCGCGGGCTCGGGCGCGGACGGGGAGCCGGGCTCTGCTGCGGACCCGGAGGGAGCGGGCACCGAGGCTGCCTGGACCGGCAGCGGCAGGAGCGCATCGGAGGCATCCGCGGGCTCTGCGGGCTCCGCTGCCTCGGCAGCTTCGGCGGGCTCAGCGGGCACGGCCGAGTCCTCAGCCTCGGCGGGCGCATCGCTCTCCTCAGCCGCGGCCTCGGCGGCCTCCCGGACGGCCTGCTGCTCCTCCGCATCACGCTCGGCGGCATCCTCCGGCTCGGGCCGCTCGGCGAGCGACGGCTCCCAGTCCGGCTCGAGGCAGGGGGCGAGCGCCGCGAGGGCCTCCTCCGCGGTGTCCACGACCGTGAACAGGCGCGTATCGGCCTCGGAGATCGTGCCCTTGTCCAGCACCGTCGTCGTGAGCCAGTCGACGAGGCCGCTCCAGTACTCCCTGCCCACCAGCACGATCGGGAACCGCGTGACCTTCTGCGTCTGCACGAGGGTGAGCGCCTCGAACATCTCGTCCAGCGTGCCGAAGCCGCCGGGCAGCACGACGAAGCCCCGCGAGTACTTGACGAACATCGTCTTGCGGACGAAGAAGTACCGGAAGTTGATGCCCAGGTGGACCCAGTCGTTGAGCCCGGCCTCGAACGGCAGCTCGATGCCGAGTCCCACCGAGGCGCCCTCGGCGTCCGCGGCACCGCGGTTGCCGGCCTCCATGATCCCGGGCCCGCCGCCGGTGATGACGGCGGCCCCCGCGTCCACGATGCCCGCCGCGATCTCGGAGGCCAGCGCATACTCCGGGGTGTCCTCCCCCAGGCGCGCAGAGCCGAAGATCGACACCGCCGGCCCCAGCTCGCCGAGCGCGCCGAATCCCTCGACGAACTCCGACTGGATGCGCATGACCCGCCAGGTGTCGGTGTGCACCTCGGCTCCGCCGCTGCGGCGCTTGTCGAAGAGCCTCTGGTCGGCCGTCGTCTCCGGGACGGCGCGGCCGCGTGCCCGGACGGGGCCGATGATGCGACTGTGCCGGTTCATCCTCGGACCTCGGCGGTCGGCTCGAGGAAGGCCAGCAGATCCCGGCAGGCGGCCTCGACCTCGGCACAGGCGACGTGCTCATCGGCCTTGTGCGCGAACAGCGGATCGCCGGGCCCGAAGTTCACCGCCGGCACGCCCAGCGCGGAGAAGCGGGCGACATCGGTCCAGCCCAGCTTGGGCGCCGGTTCGACCCCGAGCGCTGCGACGAAGGCCTGCGCGGCGGGCCGGTCGAGCCCCGGACGTGCGCCCTCGGAGAGGTCCGTCACGGTCACCTCGAAATCCGCGAACAGCGCGCGCAGGAACGCTTCGGCCTCAGCGCCTGACTTCGCGGGGGCGAAGCGGTAGTTCACGGAGACGACGCACTCGTCCGGCACCACATTGCCCGCGACTCCCCCGCGGATGCCCACCGCCGAGAGCGATTCGCGGTAGTCGAGCCCGTCCACCGCGACGGTCTCGGCCTCGTACTCCGCGAGCGCCGCGAGCACGGGAGCCGCGGCATGGATCGCGTTGACCCCCATGAATGCGCGGGCCGAGTGCGCGCGCACGCCCCTGGTCCGCACATCGACGCGCATGGTCCCGTTGCACCCGCCCTGGATGCCGGCATCGGAGGGCTCGCCCAGGATCGCGAGCTCGGCCGCGAGCAGATCGGGCCGGTGGGCGGCGACGCGGCCCAGGCCGTTGAGCGAGGCGTCGACCTCCTCGTGGTCGTAGAACACCCAGGTGACGTCGCGCACCGGCTCGCGCAGCCGTGCGGCCGTGACGAGCTGCATCGCGACCCCGGCCTTCATATCGCAGGCGCCACGGCCCCAGATCACCTCCGTGCCCTCGAGTTCCCGGCGGACGCTCGGCACATTGTCCTCGATGGGGACCGTATCGAGGTGGCCCGCGATGAGCACGCGCTCGGCCCGGCCGAGACGAGTGCGGGCGATGACCGCGTCACCGTCGCGCACGATCTCGAGGTCCGGCCCCGCACCGGCCCCGATCCGCCGCAGCAGCTCCTCGACCGCGTCCGCGATGCGCGCCTCGTCGCCGGAGACGGACGGGATGTCGCAGAGCCGCGCGGTGAGCTCGGCAGGATCGGCCAGGGCGGCTTCCAGGAGGTCGGCGTCGGTGCTCGCGCTGAAGTCGGTGCTCATGGCCTCCAGACTACTGGTCGGCCCATGACCTTCGGCACTCGTGTGCCGCCGGCGCCCCTGCATACCGTGGCCGCACGGAGCACGTCCTCCCGCCCGCGGAAGGACCTGCCGCACTCGCCCTCACATATGCCGGAACCGAGGAGACAGACCATGCATGCCGCCGATGCCCCGCCCCGCGCCCCGCTGGCGCTCCGGCTGGCCGTCGTGTTCACGGGCGCACTGGCCGTCTGGTTCCTGGTGCGCTGGCTCTTCGACCTGGTCTTCGACGCGGAGCTCACGCTCGCGGCGCGATTCTTCAACGCCGTGCTCACCACCGCCCTGGCGGTGGCGCTCGTCGTGCTCGCCCGCCGGCACCTGGACCGGCGGCCGTGGGCCGGTCTGGGCCTGCAGGGCCCGCGGGCGGCGCTGCGGCCGTTCCTCGTGGGCGCGGCGGCCTTCCTCCTGCCCTCCGCGCTCGGCCTCACGCTCGCCGTCCTCACCGGCTGGGTCACTCTGGATCCGCAGGTCTCCTTCGCACAGATCCTGGGCTGGGCGGGACTGCTGATCGTGCTGGTCCTCCTCTACGAGGCCCTGCCGGAGGAGCTGATCTTCCGCGGCCACCTCCTGCGCAACCTCATGACCGGGATGGCGCCCTGGCTCGCGGCGGTGGTCCAGGGCATGCTGTTCGCAGCCTTCGGGTCCGTCCTCTGGGTCGCCTCCGAGGGCTGGGGCGTGCTCGCGGAGCGCGGCGTCATGTTCCTGGGCGTGGGCATCGTACTCGGCCTGCTGCGCATCATGACCGGCAGCGTCTGGACCTGCGTGGGGTTCCACGTCGCGTTCCAGACCGTAGCCCAGAATCTGCTCAGCGAGCGGTTCTCCGTCGACAACGAGACGGGGCTGCTGCTCTCGTCCGTCGTCGTCGCATTCGTCTTCGCGACGACGATCACGGGCTGGTTCCACCGCGGTCAGGTCGACTGGTCGCGGCCCCGGCCCGAATGAGCCGGCCGGCTCCGGCCGTCCCGGCAGATGAGCCGCGCGCACCGCCGCCTCCCTTCGCCCCTCCCAGCCGATAGGCTGGGGGCATGACATCACGCTTCGCCGCCGGCGTCGGCCTCGCCACGTCGCACTTCGGTTCCGTCCTGTCCGTCTGGTTCCCCCAGCCCGTCCTCGCTGAGACCCCCGATCTCGCGCGCGAGGCCGCCGAGGCCGCCGTGGATCCCTCCGTCCTCGCCCCGCTCACGGGCGAGGACTCCGCGCGGAGCACCGTCGCGGAGGTCGTCACCGTCACGATCGACCTCGACACCCCGCCCGAGGGCGCCGCGGACGGCTACCTCCGCCTCCACGCCCTCTCCCACCGCCTCGTCCAACCCAACACGCTCAACCTCGACGGGCTGTTCGGCCAGCTGAGCAACGTCGTGTGGACCTCGGCGGGAGCCTGCGCCGTCGACGGCTTCGAGATCACCCGTGCCAAGCTCGCCGCCCGCGGCACCGTCTCCGTGTTCGGCGTGGACAAGTTCCCGCGGATGACGGACTTCGTCATCCCCTCCGGCGTGCGGATCGGCGACACCGACCGCGTGCGGCTGGGCGCCCACCTGGCCTCCGGCACCGTCGTCATGCACGAGGGCTTCGTCAACTTCAACGCGGGCACGCTGGGCTCGGCGATGGTCGAGGGCCGCATCTCGCAGGGCGTCGTGGTCGGCGACGGCACGGACATCGGCGGCGGCGCCTCCATCATGGGCACGCTCTCCGGCGGCAACACCCGCAGGATCACGGTCGGCTCCGGCACGCTGCTGGGCGCGAACTCCGGCATCGGCATCTCGCTGGGCGATGACTGCATCGTCGAGGCCGGCCTCTACGTCACCGCCGGCACCCCGGTCTCCCTCGTCTCCGAGGGCGGACGCACCGTCAAGGCCGCCGAGCTCTCCGGCGCGGACGGGGTGCTGCTGCGCCGCAACGGCACGACCGGCGCCGTCGAGGCCCTCTCCCGCACATCCAAGGGCATCGAGCTCAACCCGGATCTGCACTGACGGCCTCCTCCCCGGGGCCGCTGTGAGCGTGCGCCCGCATCCTCACAGCGGCCCGCCCCCTCTCCCCGTGCCCGGTGCTCCAGACAGCACCGGGCACGGCTGTTCCGGAAGGCGATCATGACCGTTCCTCCCGCCGCGTCCCCTCCCCCGGACCGCCCGGCGTCGTCTGTGCCCCCGCGTCCGAGCACGCCGCCGCCCATGCCTCAGACTCCGCCGCCGGCGCCCTCGCCGGAGGGCGCACATCCCTCGCCGGACGGCGCACCGGCCGCCGTCGCTCCTCCCCTCCCCGAGGCGGCGGTCGCCTCCCGCGCCGCGCGCAGGGAGGCGGAGGCGAAGGCAGCCACACCTCCGCCCGACCGCGCCCTCGCGCCGGATCTCGCACGCGGCCTCATGCTGCTGCTCATCGCGACGGCGAACGTCTCCTGGCATCTGTGGGGGCACCCGACGGGCCTGACCTCGGCGCACCCCACGGACGGCGGGCCCCTCGACACGGCGCTCGCGACCGCCTCGCTCGTCCTCGTGGACGGTCGGGTCTATCCGCTGTTCGCCTTCCTGTTCGGCTACGGCATGGTGCAGTTCTCCGTGTCCCGCGCCGCCCGCGGTGTGCCCACGACCGCCGTCCGGCGAATGCTCCGGCGTCGCCACTGGTGGATGATCGCCTTCGGCGCACTCCACGCCCTCCTGCTGTTCAACGGCGACATCCTGGGCGCCTACGGCCTCGCCGGTCTCGTGGTGGGCGGCATCTTCTTCGCACGGACGGACAGGACCCTGCGGATCGTCAGCTGGATCATGGGCTGCCTGCTCGCCCTCGGCGCGCTGCTCAGTCTCGTCTCCGGCCTCCTTCTCACCCGACTGCCGGCCGAGGTCCGGGTCGAGATCGCCGAGGCGACGGCCGCGAGCGCCGAGGGTGCCGGCAGCCCGCTCACGGACATGACCGCCGGGCAGCCGAACTACCTGCTCGCGGCGCTCGCCCGCATCGGCATGTGGGCGCTGAGCACACCCGGCGCGCTGCTCATGCTCGCGGTCCCGCTCGCGCTCATGCTCGGCTGGCTCTCTGCCCGCCACCGGCTGCTCGAGGATCCTGCGGCTCACCGCGGCCGCCTCGTCCGGATCGCCTGGACCGGCATCGGGATCGGCGTGCTCGGCGGACTGCCGCAGGCGCTGGCCTTCGCCGGCGTCCTGTCCCTGCCCGCCGTCGCCCCGTGGATGCTCGCCGGACTCCATTCCGTGAGCGGTGTGGCGGGCGGACTCGGCTATGCCGCCCTGTTCGCGCTCCTCGCGCTCCGCCTCGGCCGGCGCCCCGCGCAGGAGCACCCCGTGCTCATCGCCCGGCCGGTGCGCGCCATCGCCGCGGTGGGCAAGCGCTCCCTGAGCTTCTACCTCTTCCAGTCACTCGTCTTCGCCCCGGTGCTCACGGCCTGGGGCCTGGGCCTCGGGGACCAGATCGGCACGGCCGGGGCCTTCGCACTCGCCGCGGCGGTGTGGCTCCTCTCCTGCGTCATCGCGGCGACCCTCGAGGACCGAGGAGCCCGCGGTCCCGCCGAGGTGCTGCTGCGCAGGCTCACCTACGGCCGCGACGGAGGCTGAACCATGTCTCCGGCCCGCACGTATGCGGTTTCTGCGCTCATCATCCGGAGAATGCGCAGAAACCGCATACGTGCATTGAGACAGACGAGAAGCGCCCCGCTCACCAGGAGGACCTGGCGGGCGGGGCGCTCCGCTGTGCGCGCAGAGGCGCAGGCGGCTCAGCGCTCGTCGAGCGTCCTGTACTCGCGCAGCTGGTGGCCGGTGTAGATCTGGCGCGGGCGGCCGATCTTCGTCTCCGGGTCCTTGATCATCTCGCGCCACTGGGCGATCCAGCCGGGCAGGCGGCCCACGGCGAAGAGGACCGTGAACATGTTCGTGGGGAAGCCCAGGGCCTTGTAGATGAGGCCGGTGTAGAAGTCCACATTGGGATAGAGGTTGCGCTCGATGAAGTACTCGTCCGCGAGCGCGATCTCCTCGAGGTTCTTCGCGAGCTCGAGCATCTCGTCGTTGCCGCCGAGCTTCTCCAGCACCTCGTCCGCGGTCTTCTTGATGATCGTGGCGCGGGGATCGTAGCTCTTGTAGACCCGGTGGCCGAAGCCCATGAGGCGGACGCCGTCCTCCTTGTTCTTCACCCGCTCCATGAACTTCGCAGCGCCGTCCTCGGAGGCCTGGATGTCCTCGAGCATCTCCAGCACCGCGGAGTTCGCGCCGCCGTGGAGGGGGCCTGCCAGGGCGTTGATGCCTGCGGAGATCGACTGGTAGAGGTTGGCCTGCGAGGAGCCCACGAGGCGCACGGTCGAGGTCGAGCAGTTCTGCTCGTGGTCCGCGTGCAGGATGAAGAGCTGGTCGAGGGCCTTGGCCGCGAGGGGGTCCACCTCGAAGGGCTCGGAGGGGAAGCCGAAGTTCACGCGGAGGAAGTTCTCCACGAGGCTGAGCTCGTTGTCCGGGAACACGACGGGCAGGCCCTGCGCCTTGCGGTGCGCGAACGCCGCGATCGTCGGCATCTTCGCGAGCAGGCGGAACGTCGAGAGCTCGATCTGCTCCTCGTCATGCACGCTCAGGCTGTCCTGGTAGAACGTGGACATCGCGGAGACGGCGGCGGAGACCATCGGCATGGGGTGCGCGTCGTAGGGGAACGCCTGGAAGAAGCGGCGCATGTCCTCGTGGAGGAGCGTGTGGCGGCGCAGGCGCGCGTCGAAGGCCGAGAGCTCGTCCGCGGTGGGCAGCTCGCCGTGGATGAGGAGGTGGGCGACCTCGACGAAGGTGGACTTCTCCGTGAGCTCCGCGATGTCGTAGCCGCGGTAGCGGAGGATGCCCTCGTCACCGTCGATGTAGGTGATGTCCGACTTCAGGGACGCGGTGTTCGCAAATCCCGGGTCGTAGGTGACGGCGCCGGTCTCGCCCAGGAGCTTGCCGATCCGCAGGCCGCGGTTCCCCTCGGTCGCCTCGACCGATTCCAGCGCCAGTTCCTTGCCGCCCGTGCGCAGCACTGCATCCTGGGTCATACGACACCTCTTCGTCTTGACGCTCAGCGTGAGCTGAGAATGGGTTCAGAGTCCAGGAAAGACTACTCGACTGTCGTGGACACACGAAATCACAGTGCATTCATGTATAATGCCCTGCCCATTCTCAGCTCGAGGCTGCCGCGCCCGCCTCACGCAGACGTCCGGCGGCCTCCGCGACGGCTGCATCCGAGGCCGTCAGCGCAATGCGGACGTGACGCGCCCCGGCTTCGCCGTAGAAGGCGCCCGGGCCTGCGATGATGCCGATCTCAGCGAGTGCGGCGATGGTCTCCCAGCAGTCCTCGTCGCGCGTGGCCCAGAGATAGAGGCCCGCCTCCGAATGGTCGATCCGCAGGCCGAATGCCTCGACCGCAGGCCGCAGCACCTCCCTGCGCGCACGGTAGAGCTCCTTCTGCGCCCGCTGGTGCCCTTCGTCTCCGAGCGCGGCGGTCATGGCCGCCTGCACCGGGCCCGGCACGATCATCCCGGCGTGCTTGCGCGCCGTGAGCAGATTCGCCACCAGCACGGGATCGCCGGCGAGGAAGGCGGCGCGATAGCCGGCGAGGTTCGACTGCTTGGACAGCGAGTAGACGGAGAGGACACCTGTGCGATCCGACCCCACGGCCTCGGGATCGAGGATGCTCGGCGCCGTCTCGCCGCCCTCCCAGCCGAGCGTCGCATAGCACTCGTCCGAGGCCACCACGACGCCCGCCTCCCGCGCGGCCCCGACCACCGCCCGCAGCGTCGCCGCATCCAGCACACGGCCGGTGGGGTTGCCCGGCGAGTTGATCCAGAGCAGGCCGATGCCGCTGAGATCGGCGCCGGCGAGGACGTCGTCCACGTCCACGACGCGGGCCTCGACCCCGGCGAGCTCCGCGCCGATCGCGTAGGTCGGGTAGGCGGCCGCGGGATGCGCGACGGCGAGCCCGCGCTGCCGCAGGCCCAGCAGCGTGGGCAGCCAGGCGACGGCCTCCTTGGACCCCACGAGCGGCAGCACCTCCGCGGCGGGGTCCACCTCCGCACCGAACACCCTGGCGTAGAAGGCGGCGATCGCCTCACGCAGCTCCGCGGCGCCCAGGGTGGTGGGATAGCCGGGCCAGTCGGCGGCCTCGGCGAGGGCCGTGCGGATGACGGCGGGGGTCGGGTCGACCGGCGTGCCGATCGAGAGGTCGCAGACCCCGCCGGGATGCCGCGCCGCCCGCTCGCGGTACGGGACGAGGGTGTCCCAGGGGTAGTCGGGCAGATCCAGTCCGAAGCCGGCGGTGTAGGGGGCAGCGCTCAACGCGTGGTCCTTTGCGAGACGGGGCCGCAGGCGGCCGAGGCGGGGTTCAGTCGTCGTGCTGCTGCGGGGGCAGCGCGGCGATGATCGGATGGTCCTTGCCGATATTGCCCAGCTTCGCTGCACCCCCGGGAGAGCCCAGGTCGTCGAAGAACTCGACATTGGCCTTGTAGTACTCCGCCCACTCCTCGGGGGTGTCGTCCTCGTAGTAGATCGCCTCGACGGGGCACACGGGCTCGCACGCCCCGCAGTCCACGCACTCGTCCGGGTGGATGTAGAGGGAGCGCTCGCCCTCGTAGATGCAGTCCACAGGGCATTCGTCAATGCACGCCTTGTCCTTGAGGTCCACACACGGCTGCGCGATGACGTAGGTCACAGTCTCTTCTCCTCGGGGCTCGGAACCACTCCCGTCAAGGGTACTCCCTGCCCCGCAAGCCCGGCCCGCCCGGCCTCACCTCGGTACTCAGTGTTACGCCCTACCAGTACTCAGCAACACTGAGCAGAGGGGAGGGCACGTGGCGAGCCGGATGACGGAGATGCTCAAGGGCACCCTCGAGGGCATCGTCCTCGCGATCCTGGCCGAGGGGCCAGCATACGGATACGAGCGAGCAGGGCTTCGCCGAACTGGCGGAGGGCACCGTGTACGCGCTGCTCGTGCGGATCGAACAGCGCGGCCTCGCGGACGTGGAGCGGGTCCCCTCCGCGAAGGGTCCGCCGCGCAAGGTGTACACGCTCAGCACGGAGGGGCGCCGGCAGCTCGACGAGTTCTGGAGGGCGTGGACCTTCCTGGCCGAGCGCATCGCACAGCTCCGCCCCGCACGGCACACGGAGAGTAAAGGGATCTGAGATGGCTGCCAGATGGATGGAGGCCCTCACGGGCTCGCTCGAGCAGAAGAGGCGGTACCGGGAGTGCCTCGCGCGCATCGAGGAGCTGCCGCAGCCGCACCGGGCGGCCGCGGAGGCCGCGCAGCGCTATCTGCTCAGGCACGGGCCGGTGGCCGACGGCGAGGTGCTCGTGACGATGCTCACCGATTTCGCGGACCTGTGGGAGCGCGCCGCCGCGGACGGGACGCCGCTGCGCGCCGTGGGCGGCAAGGACCCTGTCGAGTTCGTCGAGGCCTTCGCCCAGGCCTATGACGGCAGGGGGTGGATCGACGGAGAGCGCGACCGCCTCCGGAAGGCGGTCGCCGAGGCCGAGCGGCGAGCCGGCCGGGAGACCGGGAGCTGAGCCGGCCTCGGCGGCACCTCCCGCAGGACCCTCCGGCACCGTCCGCCCCGCCCGAGCGCCCCGGAGGGGCGGATGCCCGCATCGGAGCCCTAGAGTGGGACGGGTGCGCCTGCACGCGGAGGACGTCCACAGGAGAGCTGAGGCAATGATGGAACTGCGGGAGGGGATGCGCGTCGTCATCCGGTACCGGTCCGGGGACGGCGCGACGGACGCGCTCGGCACGGTCGAGGCGACCGGTCGGGACACCGTCACGGTGGCGACGAAGCGCGGCGAGGCCGTCATCCCGCGCGCCGACATCCTGCTCGCCCATGAGGTCCCGCCCGCTCCCGTCCGCACCGGACGCCCCCACCAGGTGCTCTCGGCCTCCAGCCTGCGGCTCGTCGCGGCCGGCGCCTGGCTGCCGCCGGGCAGCACATGGCTGAATGCCGACAACGTCCGGGCGGAGCTGACCGAGTCCGAGAACTTCGTCCAGACCGGCTGGCTCCTGCGCAGCATGCCCGCCGCCGGCACCCGGCGCGCGAACTCCGCGCTGCCCGTCGCCTCGCCCGGCATGCCTGCGGCCCAGGCTCTCGACGCCTGCGAGGCCTGGTACCGCGAGCGCGGGCAGGAGCCTCAGGTGCAGATCTACTCGGCGGACTCCTCCGGCACGCTGGCCGCCGAGTGCGCGGAACTGGGCCCGCTGCTGCGCGAGCGCGGCTACACGCCCTCGGCGCCCACGCTCGCGCTCACCGGCAGCACGCGGGAGGCTGCGGCCGGGGCCTCGCGTGCGGCCGAGGCCGCGCTGCCGGGGCTCCGCATCGAGGTGGCGGATGCACCGGCGGAGGACTACGTCACGGCCCTCGGCCACGCTCCCGGCTCGCCCGGCCGCGAGGCGTACACCACGCTCCTGCGCGGCGGCGAGCAGGTCCAGTTCCTCACCGCCTGGGCGCAGCACCCCGACGGCTCGACCACTCCAGTGGCACGCTGCCGCTTGGCCGAGGTCAACCGCTGGGCGGTGGTGACTAACCTCATCACGCGCCCGGACCTCCGCCGCCGAGGTGCTGGCCGGGCGGTCGTGCGGGCGGCCCTGGCGACGGCCTCGGGCAGGGGCGTGCGCTCCTATCTGGCTGAGGTCGGGGCGGACAACGCCGCCTCGCTGGGGCTCTTCGAGTCCCTCGGCGCGACGGTGAGCCAGCGGTACTGGTACGCGGCGCGGTGACTCACTCAGGACAGGTCACCGGCTGGAGCCGATTCGCGTCCTCAGTCCTCGCACACCACACGGTTCACGGGCCGGTAGACGGTCGTGAAATCGTCCTCGCTCAGCACCTCGCCGCTCTCCGGATCCTTGATCGTCCGGTAGATCGTGATCGACCAGCCCTGGGCCGGTGCCTGCGGGGTGCATCGTGGGCCCGATTCCCTCACCGTCCCCGGTGAGGTGTACGCGAAGCGGCCCGAGGACGAGGCCTCCACATCCGCCTCCTCGGCACCGAACACGCGGGCGACCACCTCACCGCCTTCGAGGTGCATGTCGAGGACCACGGGGGCGTCGAGGGTGTTGGTGAACTTCAGGTCGATGGAGGTCCAGTCCAGGGTCGTCTCCCGGCCCTCCGGGTAACGGGAGATGTAGCGGGAGTGCGCCTGGTGCTCGTCGAGCGAGAAGCCGGCGAAGAACGCCGCGTTGAACAGCGTCGTGGAGGTCTGGGACACGCCGCCGCCGTAGTCCTCCTTCATCTGGCCACCTGAGATCACGCCGGCCGGCCGGTAGCCTGCCGCCGCGGTCCGCTCGCCCAGCGCCTCGTTGAGGGAGAACTGCTCCCCCGGCTGCAGGACCGTGCCCCGCACCCTCTCGGTGGACACCCGCAGATTGGCGTCGCGGTTGGGCGAGGAGGCGTACGGGGTCGAGAACTCGGAGACGACGGAGGAGAAGTCCGCGGCCTCGGCCTCGGCCGTGGTGAAGTCCGGTTCCGTCTCGGTCAGCTCGATGGACGATGTGCGCGATGCGGAGACCATCGCCTCCTCCACCGCCGAGGCGAGTTCGGCCGGATCGGCACCCACTCCTGCGCGGGAGGGCACCACCGTGAGCGAGGAGCCGCTGATCTCGAACGAGGCGTCCTCCGCCGGCCGGCCGACTTCAGGGTTGGCCTCGAAGACCGCATCGCGCAGCTCCTCCTCGTCGAAGACCGGGACGAGCGCGCCGTCCTCGGGCTCGAAGCCCAGGGTGGCGCCGACGGTCTCCTGCGAGACGGTGAGCGTGTGGGTCTCATCGTCCTCGGCCGCCTCGATGGAGATGTCCCCGGACAGCGCCGGATCCGCGATCTCCTCCTTGGCGCGCTGGGCGGCCTCGGTGGTGACAGCGGGTGCCGTGGTCTCGGGCTCGAGAGCCAGCGGGCCGTCCGTGCGCAGCCACTGCTCCTGCACGACCGTGCGCAGGGACTCCGGGGTGACGACGAGGCCCTCGGCGGAGTCCGAGACGACCGCCTCGCCGTCGGAGATCGCGAGCTCGGCATCGACGGGCTCCTCCGAGAGCGCCGCGGAGGCCTCGTCGAGGGCCGGGGCGAAGCGCTCCTCGTCCACCGCGAGCACCGGCGGGATCTCGTCGTCGCCGAACAGGCGCTCCCACACCACGCGGGGATCGGCGGAGAAGCCGAGTGCGGAGTCCACGGTGGCCTGCGGATCGAGGGCGAGGCCCGCCGTCTCCGGGGACAGCGCGACCTCGGCGGTACCGGTCTCGAGGACGATCTCCTCGCCGAGCGCGTCCTCGGCCGCGGGTTCCAGGGCAGCGACCGCTTCCGGAGCGTCCATGCCGCCCAGGTCGACGCCTGCGGAATGCGCCGAGGCGGGCAGGGCGCGCGACTGCCAGAGCGCGAGGCCGAAGTAGCCTCCCAGCACCACCACCGCCGCGCCGATCCCCACTGCCGCGCCCCAGCGCCGCCGCGTCCGCTGCCCGGCAGCCGGGGAATCCTTCCCGGTGTTAGCCGAGGCCGCCGAGGCGAATCCCTCCCGACCCGGTGCAGGAGCCGCAGCGCCCGCAGACGGTGCATCGGGTTCCGGCACGGAGCCGGTGCGGTCCTCGGCCGCGGCAGGCTCGGGCTCGGAGTCGGAGTCGGCGGAAGCATCCGAATCGTCCCGCTCAGGCACGATCGGACACTCAGCGGCGACAGCATCGCCAGGCGAATCCGGGGCCTCCGCCTGGGGGCCTGCAGTCCCCGTGTCTGTCACGCTGCTGGATGCGCCCGCGTCAGGACGAGGGGTGCCGATCTCAGGTTCAGGGCCCGAGGCGGCTTCACCCGCTTCAGCGTCAGGGACCGAGGCGGCATCGCCTGCTTCAGCGTCAGGAAGCGAGGCGGCTTCGTCCGCCTTCTCACCGCTCTCGGCTGCGACATCCTCAGCCGGGCCACCGCCGGCCACGACAGCCTCAGCCGGGCCACCGCCGGCCACGACAGCCTCAGCCGGGCCACCGCCGGCCCGCACATCCTCGGCACGATCGTCTTCGCCCCGATCTTCTCCGGTCGCGCCGGCCCCGGGGCTGTCTCCCTGGAGTCCCTCGCTCTCGAAGCTCTCAACCTCGAAGCTCTCGTGCTCAAGACCCTCACCCTCGGGGCCCTCACTCTCCAGCCCCTCACCCTCGGGGCCTCCGTACTCGAGTCCCTCACTCTCAACGCTCTCGCTCTCGAGACCGCTTGCTGCGCGCTCAGTCTGCTCCGCGGAGTCGGATGTGCCGAACGCCGTCTCGTCCTCGGATTCGGCACCGTCCCATCCGGCCGAGGGCATGATGTCGGCGGCCTCGGGGAATCCCGCGGACGCCTCGTCACGCTCGCCGATGCCCGAGCCGTCGCTCTGCTCCTCGCCGCTCTGCGCGCCGGTCCGATCCTCGCTGCCGTTCATGTCACTCACCGTCCCGTGTCCCTCCGCCCGGTACCGTTCTCCGCTGAACCGCCCTGCGCGGCCTCACCCGGCGCCGCGCCCGTCCCTCCCGCACGGGCCTGAGCGCGTGCGGGCGCCTTCTTCGCCGGGGCGAGGAACACGAGCACCGCAGCCGCGACCATCGGCGCGAACAGCCAGACGACGGACCGCAGCGAACCGGTGACGATGATGTCGCTGCCCGGCCACAGAGACGGCTGTCCCAGCAGGAATCCCACCCCGGAGATCACGGCCGCCGTGAGCACCGTGACGAGCGCGCTGCGGTAGAGCACGCTGATGTGCCACAGGCTCACCAGCGCGAGCGCGAGCGCGAGCGCGAGCCCCCACGGCACGATCACCCCGGACTGCCCGAAGTGCCAGACGAACGCGTTGAGGTGCTGGAAGGAGCCGAGCGTCCCCACGACGAGGCCGATCACCAGACCGTGGATCGCCCCGCCCAGCGTCGCGGTCCACGATCCCTCGCGCCTGTCGCGCTTCCGGCGCAGCTCATCCGTGCCCTGCCCGCTGCCTTCCGGGGCCACGCCCGCCGCCGGGGAGTGCGCGTCGGCACCTGCGGTTCCGCCGGCGGTCGCCTCGGCCCCCAGCCCCTCCCGCACACGGATGGGGACGCCGAGGCCGGGCGCCCCCGCACCGGCGACGCCGCCTGCGCCGGCGGCCGTGGCAGCGCCGATGCCCGCAGCGCCAGCCCGGTCCGGTCCCCCGCTGCCTGGCGTCCCCGTGCCTGCAGCACCGGCGCCCGCGGCACCGGCCGCGAGAGCATGCGCCCGCCGCTGGGCCTCGGCCTTCTCCGCGGGATCCGGGACGAGCCCGAGCACATCGGACAGCGGTGCGGACGCCACGCTCACCGCCGGCGCCCCGTCCCGCAGCGGGTCCACGAGCGCGAAGTGCTCACGGGAATCGATGCGCTGGCCCACCCCGTTCGACAGCGCGAAGAACTCACCGGCGACCGTGATCTGCGTGGCGTGCGCGGCCATCGCCTGCGCCTTGAGTCCCAGCACCTCCTCGACGTTCTCCACGACGGCCACCGGCACCTCGTCAGCGAACGTCGAATGGGTCTGCGCCGGAGCGAATCCGGTGAGGTCGAAGCCGGGCGCGGACGAATCGAAGCGCGCCTCGACGGCCTCGGGCGGATTCACGATCGTGAGCAGGCGCGCAGCCGTCGCCCCCGCCTCCTGCCTGGCCCGCACGGCGGCGACGGTCGCATCGTGCGCGCGCCTGTGGTCGGGGTGGCCGTAGCCGCCGTCGGCCGCATAGGTGATGACGATGTCCGGATCGACCTCGTCGACGACCTCGCCCACGTACGCCGCCACGAGACCGAGGTCCGCCGCGCACAGGGCCGCATCCGGCATCGACTCCGGTGCGTGGGCGTGGCCGTCGGCCCCCCACACCATCCCGGAGTCCTCGAAGCGCCGCGACGGCAGGGCATCGGCCCGTGCACGGCTCTCGCCCGCCCCCAGGAAGCGGTGATCGCGCACGCCGAGGATCCGCATCGCCTCAGCGAGCTCCGTCTCCCGGTGCGCGGCCAGTCCCGCACGGTCCCCCTCGAGGTGTGCGAGCTCCTCGCCGATCACCTCGCCGCCCTCGCCGCGCGTGGCGGTGAGGAGGACGACGTGGGCGCCCGCGCGCACGAGACGTGCGAGCGTGCCGCCCGTGGCGATCGACTCGTCATCCGGATGGGCGTGGACGAACAGCACTGTGGGTGTCGACAAGGGGACTGCGTTCTCCTGTTCGGCTGTGGTGCGCCGTGGTGCGCGGAAGGGGAGGGAGCGGACCGGCTGCCGCGCCCTCCCCTGCCCCGCGGGTGGTCAGGCGTTCTGGCGGCGCAGACGGGCGGTGGTCTTCGCCCGCTCCTTCTGGTCCAGCTCGACCTTCCTGATGCGGACGATGGCGGGGGTGACCTCGACGCACTCGTCCTGCCCGGCGAACTCGAGGCTCTCCTCCAGAGTGAGCTTGCGCGGGGGCACGAGGTTCTCGAAGGAGTCGGCCGAGGCCGAGCGCATGTTCGTGAGCTTCTTCTCCTTCGTGATGTTCACGTCCATGTCCTCGTTGCGCGAGTTCTCGCCCACGACCTGGCCCTCGTACACCTCGGAGGTGGGCTCCACGAAGAAGCTGCCGCGCTCCTGCAGGTTGATCATCGCGAACGGCGTGACGGCACCGGGGCGGTCGGCCACGAGGGAGCCGTTGGTCCGGAACTCGATGCTGCCGGCCCAGGGCGCGTAGCCGGCCGAGATCGAGTTCGCGATGCCCGTGCCGCGGGTCTCCGTGAGGAACCGCGTACGGAAGCCGATGAGCCCGCGGGCCGGGACCTTGAACTCCATGCGCACCCAGCCGGTGCCGTGGTTGGACATCGACTCCATGACGCCCTTGCGCGCGGCCATGAGCTGCGTGACGGCACCGAGGTGCTCCTCCGGCACGTCGATGGTCGTGTGCTCGATCGGCTCGTGGACCTTGCCGTCGATCTCGCGCGTGACGACCTGCGGCTTGCCCACCGTCAGCTCGAAGCCCTCGCGGCGCATCTGCTCGACGAGGATCGCGAGTGCGAGCTCGCCGCGGCCCTGGACCTCCCAGGCATCGGGCCGCTCGGTGGGCAGCACGCGCAGCGAGACGTTGCCCACGAGCTCGGCGTCGAGCCGGTCCTTGACCTGGCGGGCGGTGACCTTGGTGCCCTTCTCGCGGCCGGCCAGCGGTGAGGTGTTGATCCCGATCGTCATCGAGATGGCCGGGGCGTCGACCTCGATCGCCGGCATCGGACGCGGATCCTCGAGGTCTGTGATCGTATCGCCGATCATGATGTCCGGGATGCCCGCGATCGCGACGATGTCGCCGGCCGAGGCCTCGGTCGCCGGCACGCGCTCGAGGCCCTGGGTCTCGAGCAGCTCGGAGACCTTCGCCGAGGCGACCTCGCCGTCACCGCGGACCCAGCCCACCGTCTGTCCCTTGCGCAGGGTGCCGCCGTAGATCCGCAGCAGCGCGAGGCGGCCGAGGAACGGGGAGGCGTCGAGGTTGGTGACGTGCGCCTGGAGCACGCCGTCATCGTTGTAGGCCGGTGCCGGGATGTGGTCGAGGATCGCCTTGAACAGCGGCTCCAGGTTCTCCGCGTCCGGCACATCGCCGTCCGCCGGCTGCACGGTGGAGGCGCGCCCGGCCTTGGCCGCGGCGAAGACGACCGGCACATCGAGCACGGCGTCCACGTCGATGTCCTCCATCTCCTCAGACAGGTCCGAGGCCAGGCCCAGGAGCAGGTCCTGCGCATCCTCGAGCACCGCGTCGATGCGCGCATCCGCGCGGTCGGTCTTGTTCACCACGAGGATGACCGGCAGCTTCGCGGCGAGCGCCTTGCGCAGCACGAAGCGGGTCTGCGGCAGCGGCCCCTCGGAGGAGTCGACGAGGAGCACGACGCCGTCGACCATCGACAGGCCGCGCTCCACCTCACCGCCGAAGTCCGCGTGCCCGGGGGTGTCGATCACGTTGATCGTGACCGGGGTGTCCGTGTGCTCGCCGTTGTAGGAGATGGAAGTGTTCTTCGCGAGGATGGTGATCCCCTTCTCGCGCTCCAGGTCTCCCGAATCCATGACGCGGTCCTGGATCTCGCCGTGGTCTCCGAACGCTCCCGCCTGGGTGAGCATCGCGTTGACCAGGGTGGTCTTCCCATGGTCCACGTGAGCGACGATGGCTACATTGCGTCGATCGAGGCGGCGGGAGGTGTGTGCAGTCATATGTTCGCTTTCGTACGAGCGTGCCGATGACCCGGGTCCGGATCTTCAAGTGTGCGCCCCGCACCCGCTCGCAGCCCCTGCCGGTGCCGGACGCACGCGGGCGCGCACGGTAGACGATTGTACGCGTCCGCCGTGCGCGCCCGTGCCAGGTTCCTCCGGGCTCCCGCTCAGCCGGCGAGGTCCTCGGAGGT
Source organism: Brevibacterium album DSM 18261 (assembly GCF_000426445.1). GTDB lineage: Bacteria > Actinomycetota > Actinomycetes > Actinomycetales > Brevibacteriaceae > Brevibacterium > Brevibacterium album. The sequence continues at coordinate 543,887 of NZ_AUFJ01000010.1, forward strand.
CGCGGCGATCATGGAGTCGCGCGCCTCACGCCGCCTGCGCTGCTCCACGGGGTCCGGCACCGGCACGGCCGCGAGCAGCCGCTGGGTGTAGGGATGGCGCGGATCGGCCACGAGATCCGCCGAGGGCCCGACCTCCAGCAGGTGCCCGTGCCGCATGACCGCGATCCGGCCCGCGACGCGCTCCACGACGGCGAGGTCGTGGCTGATGAACAGGCAGGCGAAGCCGTACTCCTCCTGCAGGTGCCCGAACAGTTCGAGCACCTTGGCCTGGACGGAGACGTCGAGGGCGGAGGTCGGCTCATCGGCGATGAGCAGCTTGGGCCTGAGCGCGAGCGCGCGGGCGATGCCGATGCGCTGCCGCTGCCCCCCGGAGAACTCGTGGGGATAGCGGTTGCGCATGGACCGGGGCAGCTCCACCGCGTCGAGGAGCTCCTCGACGCGCCGGCTGAGCTCCGCGCCCTTGAGCCCCTGGTGGAGGAGCATGGGCTCGCCGATCGACTCCCCCACCGGCAGGCGGGGGTTGAGCGAGGACCCCGGGTCCTGGAACACGAAGCCCACGGTCTTGCGGACGTCCCGCAGCTCCCGGTTCCTCTTCCCCGCGACCTCGAAGCCGTCCACCGTGAGCGAGCCCTCGACCACGGGGATCAGCCCCACCGCGGACCGGCCGATCGTCGTCTTGCCGGAGCCGGACTCGCCCACGAGGCCGACCACCTCGCCGGCCCCGATCGTGAGGTCGACGGAGTGCGCGGCCCGGAACGCCTTCTTCCGGCCCACCGCCGGGTACTCGATGCACGCCCCGGCGAGGCGGAGGGCGGGGGTCTCCCCCGCGCGTCCGCCGGCCTCGCCGCCGGGATGCACATACGTCTCATCGGACTCGAGCGGGATCTCCGGGCGGGCCTCGACGACCTCGAGCGCTCCCGCCTCGGAGCCGAACGCCGCCGTCCCCGAGCCCTCGCCCAGGTGGGGCACGGCCGCGAGGAGCTGACGGGTGTAGGGATGCTGGGGCGAGGAGAAGATCTGCGTCGCGGTGCCCTCCTCGACCACCTGCCCCTCCTTCATGACGAGGATGCGGTCGGCCATGTCCGCGACCACGCCCATGTCGTGCGTGATGAGGATGATGCCCGCGTCCACCTTCTCGCGGAGGTCCCGCATGAGCTTGAGGATCTCCGCCTGCACCGTCACATCGAGAGCGGTCGTGGGCTCGTCCGCGATGAGCAGCCTGGGGCGGCAGGCGAGCGCCTGCGCGATCATGATGCGCTGCCGCTGACCGCCGGAGAGCTGGTGCGGGAACGAGTTGTAGCGCTCCTCGGGGTCTGGGATCTCCACCATCCGCATGAGGCGCAGGGCCTCTTCCTTCGCCTCGCGCGGGCCCATCACGTTGTGCACGCGCAGCGTCTCCGAGATCTGGTAGCCCGCGGTGTAGACCGGATTGAGCGCGGTCATGGGCTCCTGGAAGATCACGGAGATGTCGTTGCCGCGCACCCGCTGCATCTGCTCCTCGGGCATTCCGATGAGCTCCTTGCCGCCCAGCTTCGCCGAGCCGGAGGCGCGCCCGTTCCTGGGCACGAGGCCCATGAGCGACATCGCGGACTGCGATTTGCCGGAGCCGGACTCGCCCACGATCGCGAGCACCTCACCGGGCCGGAGATCGTAGGTGAGCCCCCGCGAGGCCGTGAACCACTCATCGCCCACCCAGAAGCGCACTCCCAGATCGCGGACGGAGAGGATGGGCTCCTTGGACTGTGCCGCCGCGGCGGTCTGCGTCTCGGCCATCAGTGCCTCGCCCCCTTGTCGTCGTTGTCGTCCGCACGCGCGGTGTCCGCTGCGGCACCGGTCTCGGTGCCGGCCGCGGCTGCGGCCTCGGCTCCGGCGCCGCTGGCCACGCGCCGGTCCGCCCGCTTCATCTTCCTCCACGAGGGGATCGTCTTCATGCGGGGATCGAAGGCATCGCGCAGCCCGTCGCCGATGAAGTTCACGCACAGCGCGATGACGATGATGAAGAGGCCCGCCCACCAGAACAGCCAGGGCCGGGTGGCGAAGGCCGTCTGGTACTCGTTGATGAGCTGGCCCAGGGAGATCTGCGGCGAGCGGATGCCGAAGCCGAGGAAGCTCAGCGCCGTCTCCAGGACGATCGCCTGGCTCATGAGCAGGGTCGTGTTGACGATGATGACGCCCATCGAATTGGGCAGCATGTGCTTGACGATGATCCGGAAGTCACCGGCGCCGGCCACGCGGGCGGAGTCGACGAACTCCCGCTCCCGCAGCGCGAGGAACTCACCGCGCACGAGGCGGGCGAGGCTCGTCCACAGTACGCCGCCCAGGGCGACGCCGAGGAGGGGTGCGAGATAGGCGCTCAGCGGCAGGCCGAAGAACGAGAATCCCGGTCCGCCGATGAGCTTGCCGAGGATCGCGCCGACCACGATGGTGGGCACGATGATGAAGCCGTCGGTGACCCGCATGAGGAAGGAGTCGAGCCGGCCGCGGTAGTAGCCGGCGAGCGCGCCGATCGTCGTGCCGATCACGAGCGAGACCACGCCGATGATCACCATGACCATGAGCGAGATCTGCACGCCCTTCATGACGCGGGCGAAGTTGTCTCGGCCGATCTCGTCCTGTCCGAAGGGGTGCGCGCCGAAGCTGAACGGGTCCGAGAGCGACCACGTCGGTGCGCCGCCCGGATTGAGGACGGTACCTGAGCTCGTGTGGTTGTGGATCCACCAGCCCGGGATCGGGCCCACTCCCTGCGCGCTGAAGGCGAAGGCTGCGATGGCGGCGAGGACGATGAGGCCGGCCATCGCGCCCTTGTGGTGGAGGAACTTGGCGCGGATGATCGCGCCCTGGCTGAGACCCTTAACGGCCTCGCTCCCGGTGGTCGTGCCGGCACCCGCGGAGAAGGCGGCGCCCGGCGCTGCGTCGTGTGCTGTGCTCATCAGGCATTCACCCGGATCCGTGGGTCGAGGACTGCGTAGAGGAAGTCGGCCAGCAGATTGGCGACGACCGCGAGCAGTCCGGTGATGACGATGTAGGCCATGATCGGATCGATCTCACTCCGGTTCATCGAGTCGATGAAGAGCTTGCCCATGCCGGACCAGCCGAAGATGGTCTCCGTGATGACGGCGCCGCCGATCATCGTGATGATGTCGACCGGCACGACCGAGGCGAGCGGCAGGAGGGCGTTGCGCAGCGCGTGCCGCATGATGACGGTGCGCTCGGGCAGGCCCTTGGCCCGTGCGGTGCGGATGTAGTCCTGGTTCATCACCTCGAGCATCGACCCGCGCGTGTAGCGCGTGTACGAGGCGATTGAGATGAGGATGAGCGCGATCGAGGGCAGCAGCAGGTGGGTGAACGAATCGAGGTTCGTGATCCAGAAGTTGCCCGTGAGGTTGGGGGTCGCGGCACCGATCGTGGCGATGGGCCGGTTGTTGATCGCGGGGTGGCTGTTGTAGTTGCCCCACTCCTGGAAGACCCGGTCGACGAACACGAAGAAGGCCATGACGACGGCGACGAGGGCGCCCGTGCGCGCCGAGACCCAGGGGTCGCGACCGCGGAAGGCCAGCCCCACGGCCATGCCGATGGCGACGGCGACCACCAGCAGCAGGAGCATCCAGAGCCAGGACATCTCCACGTACCAGAACAGGTTCTGCAGCGGCATGTAGAGCCCGATGCCGATCACCGCGACGGTGAGCGAGGTCCACAGCGCCTTGCGGTTGGCGAGGCCCGTGGAGAGGTAGGTGATGACGACGGCACCGGCCAGTCCCATGAGGCTCACGCCGATGATCCCGAGGCTGGGGCTGTTGAGCCAGCCGAAGGCGAGCACGGCGTAGATGACCGCGAAGGTCACGGCGGTGGCGCCGAGGAAGGAGTACAGGTGCCTTCTGCGGCTGCCTCCGAGGGCGCCCATCCAGATGAGGCCGGCGAGGACCGAGGTCCCGATGATCGCGGGCCAGCCGAGGACGGGATCGGCGAGGAAGTTGTTGAACTCGATGGCCCCGTACTGCTTGAGCAGCACCGCCACCCAGAAGACGGGCAGCGAGTACATGAGGAAGCTGAGGAAGGTGATGAAGTAGTCGAAGCCCGAGTACTGGCGGATGGCCGAGACCAGGCCGATGAAGATGCCGATGACGATGGAGAAGATCGTCGCGGCGGTCACGAGCTTGACGGTGTTCATGATGGCGCCGGGCAGCTGGTCGACGACCTCCTGGCCCTGGTACCAGGCGGTGCCGAGGTCGCAAGCGCCCACGAGGCAGCCCGAGGCGCCGGCGAGCCACTGGAAGTAGCGCACGATCACGGGGCTGTCGAGGTTCAGCAGGCGCTCACGGGAGGCGAACAGGTCCTCGATGTTGGGAGCCGTGCTCGCACGGAGGTCCCAGAAGAAGTCGAGTGCGCGGTTGAGGAGGAGGTAGAGGACGAAGGTGACGACCAGCAGCACGAGGATGGTCGAGAGCGTCCTGCGGAGGAGGAATCTGATCATTGGAGTCCACGATCCATATCGGGGAGCGTGCCGAGCGGCGGGGACACCGGATCGCGGTGTCCCCGCCGCTCACACGCTCCGTGCGGAATCGGTCAGCTGAGGGGCCGAAGGCCCTCAGCTCACCTGCCACTCCCAGTAGTTCCAGAACATCGTCGGCGACACCGTGGTGTTCGAGACGTTCTGCACACGGTCGCGGTAGATCGTGAGCTCCGGGTGCTGGAAGAGGACGGTGCCGAAGGCATCGTCGACCAGGTGCTGCTCCACCTGGGTGACCAGCTCCTGCTGAGCAGCCTCGTCCGTCTCGACCTGGATCTGCGCCAGCAGCTCGTCGACCTCTTCGCTCTCGTAGCCGCCGTAGTTGTTCTGCGCCCCGGACTTCCAGTTCGACTCGGAGTTCGTCACGGTCGTGTCCGTCGACTGCCAGCCGAAGAGCGAGGCATCGTAGGTGCCGTCGCCGAGGCGCGTGCCCCAGTTGTCGTCGCCGTCCTCGATGACCTCGAAGCCGGCGGCCTCCGCCTGCTCCTTGATGAGCGTGAACTGCTGCGCGCGGCGCTCGTTGGAGGCACCGTAGAGCACGCGGACGGCGGGGGATTCGACGCCCGCCTCCTCGAGCAGTTCGCGCGCGCCCTCGGGGTCGGAGCCCGGGTATTCCTCGGCGAGGCCGTTCTCCGCGACGATCCCGTCGTACATGGGCGAACCGGGGACCATGTAGTAGGAGTCGCGAACCACTGCGTCTTCGTTGAGAGGCTTGATGATCGTCTCGACGATCTGCTCGCGCGGGACCGTCTTGAGGAAGGCCTGGCGGACGAGCTTCGCCGTCTCCTCGTCCCCGCCGTAGGTCTCCGGGTCGAAGGGTCCGCCGTTGTCGAACGTGAGGTCTACGTGCTCGTAGGTGGCGCCGTCGCCGGTGTCCACGGTCACGCCGTCGATCGCCTCCGCGGCAGAGAGAACATCGGCGGTGGCCTGCGGCTGGATGATGTCCAGCTCGCCGTTCTCGATGCCCTGGACGCCGGCCATCGGATCCTCGTTGTAGCGGATGACGATCTGGTCGACCCCCGCCTCGGTGGGACCGGTGTAGTTCTCGTCCTTCTCCAGCGTGAGGTACTGGCCCTCCGCGAAGTCCGTCATCTTGTACGGACCGCTGTGGACGAGGAGGTCCTCGTCATCCGGCATGGAAGTGAAGTCGAACCCGGTGTTCCAGGTGTTCGCGAGCTGTGAGAGAGCAGACGTGTCGTTCTCAGCGATCGCGTCGAGAACGGCCTGCTTGGCCTCCTCCGGGTCCTCGATCCCGAGGGCCTTCCTCGCGGTGATGTGCGCGGGGACGCTCACACCGCGACCGGCGAGGCCGAAGGTCGTCTCCCAGTCCGCGTACAGCGTCGAGTAGGTGAACGTGATCGACTTGCGGTCCTCGGAGACTTCCGGCAGATCCTCGATGAGCATGGCGCCGGGCTCGGCCGCATCGAAGTAGACGTCGCCCTCCTCCTGCTCGGCGAGGACACCCTCGTCGTCGCGGTCGCCCTCGACCTCTTCGTCGGACTGGGTGTTGAGCTGTGTGGACTTGCCCGCCCACAGGAGCGCGAGATCCGCGGCGTCCACCGGCGTGCCGTCCGACCACGTGGCCGTGTCCGCGAAGGTGTACTTGATCTGGAGCGGGTCCTCGGAGACCTGCTCGACGGTGCCGAGATTGCCGTCCTGGAGCTCGAGGTTCTCGTCGTAGTACTTGAAGTTGTCGTTCATCATGTAGGTGATGTTCGAGTTGGCGACGGCATTGCCGTTGACCGTCTCCGTGTTCATGCTGCGGAACGGCTCGTTCCACCCCACGTTGAGGACGCTCGGGCCGCCTTCGCCGCCTCCGCCTTCGTCCCCGCCTCCGGGCGGGGTGCATGCGGAGAGGACGAGGGCCGCTGCGGCGAGGCCGGCGCCCACTCCGAGATAGCGCTTGTTCACTTCTGCTCCTGACGTATGTAGGGGCGATACGGTTTCATGGCCCGCCGCAGCACCGACGTCCCGGGATGGCTCCCGGGGCACCTCAGCGTGTGACGGGCCGTTCGTGCGTGGTGCACGAATTGGGAAAACTCTAAAGAACCCGGATGTGTGCCATCGCACATTCTGAGACAAGCCGACCTATCGTTACGCAGTCGTAACCTCGTTTTGCGAGATTTGACAAAATTCCATGAATGAGGTGCTCATCACGCTCACCACGTGAGATAGGACACAACCCCTGTTCAGGAAGCTGCGTCAGCCGCACAGCGGCCGGCGTGCCCGTCGGAACGGCCCCTCGGCCCAGCCGGCCGGCTGGGTCCGCACCCGTCCGGACCATAGACTCGGGGCGTGCCCACGCCTCAGACGCCCTCCCCCGATGCCGGCGGCAGCCCGGCTGCCCAGTCCCTCGTCCTGCGCGGCGGCCGCTCCCGCGGCATCGCATGGATCGCGCTGGCCGCTGCCGCGATCGCGGCCGTCCTCACGCTCGTGCAGGTGCCGCTGGGAGCCGCCGTCGCCCTGCTGGGCCTGCCCGCCTTCATCGCCTGCCTGTGCTGGACCTGCTACCTGCGCCCCCTCGTCGCCGTCGACGCCGACGAGCTGCGCATCGTCAACATCGCGCGCACCACGGTCATCCCCTTCTCCCGGATCGCGGAGTTCGACCTGCGCCTGGGGCTCACCGTCGAGACCAAGGACGGGGAGAAGGTGGGCGCGTGGGCACTGCCGAGCACGGGCAGACGGACCACCCGTGAGCGCATGGGGATGATCCGCCTCGAACGCCACACGCCCGAGGAGATCCAGACGGTGCTCGACGCCTATGCGCGCTGGGAGCAGGACGCCGATTCCCCCGTGCGGGGTGCCGCTCGCGATGTCGTCACGCGCGTGCGCACGCCCCTGCCGCCCGTGCTGCTGCTCCTCACGCTCGCATGGGCGGTCTGGGGGCTGCGGGTCGCGGCGACGCTGTGAGCGTCACCGGACACGTGCAGCCCGCAGCCCGCGCATTCCGCATCCCTGCCGCGGCCGGGCGGCCCGCCCACAGCCGAGCGAGCCTCACCCGCCGCGATGCACGAGTTCCGGGCTCATCAGCCGCTGATTCACCAGCCGCGAGCGCGCCAGTCCTCGAGTGAAGGACGCTCGAGGCCCAGCGCCGTCGAATCGCCGTGTCCCGGCAGCACGAGGGTGTCGTCGGGGAAGCGCGCGAAGATGCGCTCCTCGAGGTCGTCCATGAGCTGCGTGAAGTCCTCCGGGGACCATGTCTTGCCCGGTCCGCCGGGGAAGAGCGAATCGCCGGAGAGGATCACCGCGCTCCCCTCCCCGTCGCGCAGGACGTAGGCGATCGAGCCGGGAGTGTGCCCGCGGAGGGCGATGCACTCGATCTCCAGACCGGCGAGATTCAGCACCTGGCCGTCCGACACACGCGTGGCGACCGTCGCCCCCGATTCCTCCTCGATGGCCTCGGCGTCCTCCGCTCCCGCGAAGGTGTGCTCGCTGAGCTCGGTCTGCGCCTCCCTGAGCGCGCGGACGTGGTCCCAGTGCCGGTGGGTCGTGAGGATCGCCGCGACCTCGCCCCCGCCCGCGCCCTCGATGAGCCGGCGGATGGCGGCCATGTCATCGGCGGCGTCGACGAGGACGTGCACGGGTGCGCCGCCGTCCGCACCGGTCCCGTCAGTCGGTTGCGAGGTGAGGAGATAGACGTTGTTGGCCATCTCCGAGACGGAGACGGAGCGGACGGTGAAACCCGAGAATTCGCGCGTGATCGTGTTCTCCATGCATCCCACCCTAGGTCAGCGGAACTCTGTGCGGCAGGGGGCGTGGGCGTCCGGGCTCCTTGCTACACTCTCCGCTGGGCGCCGGCAGCGCCCGCGGACGAGGGAGCCGTACCCGCTCACGCGACAAGACGGCCAGACGGGTCACTCTCGTGTTCGACATCCCCCTCAGCCTCTCCGCGCATGCGGCCGGGGCCTCGGCGGCAGCCTCACCGGCCCTCGCGCCGGCCGACCTCCCCGCCGGTCTCGCCTGGACGGTGCTCATCGTCTCCGGCGCCTTCGAGACCATGTGGGCCTATGCCCTCGCCGCGGACGGCGTGCGCATGTCCCGCCGCATCGTCCTCTTCCTCGTGGGCACCGTCCTCTCGATGGGCGGCCTCGCGATCGCACTCGCGACGATCCCCGTGGGCACCGGCTATGCGGTGTGGGTGGGCATCGGCGCCGTCGTCACGCTCGGCTTCTCCGTGCTGCGAGGGCGGGAGTCCCTCAGCTGGCTCCGCGCCGGCTTCGCGATGGTCCTCATCTGCGGCGTCGTGGGCATGAAGGTGGTGAGCTGAGATGCTTTGGCTCCTGCTCATCGTCTCCGGCAGCCTCGAGGCCGTGTGGGCGCACGCGCTCTCGGACATCCTCGACCCCGTCTCGGCCGTCGTCTTCCTCCTCGCCCTCACCGGCTCCGTCTGGGGCCTCCAGCGCGCCATGCGCACCGTGCCCATGCGCACCGTGCCCATGGGCACCGCCTACGCGATCTGGGTGGGAGTGGGGGCCTCCGTCACAGCGATCTGGGCGGCGCTGGAGGGCGAGTCATTCGGGCCGGGCAAGATCCTCTCGCTCGTCCTCATCGTCGTGGGCGTGATCGGCCTCGAGCTCACGAGCGGCCACGGGAAGACCGCCGAGACCGCTCAGGAGACCGCGGGCGAGGAGGAGCGCGCGAAGGGCTACACGGAGGGGCTGTAGGAGAGGGAACACCCGCACGCGGTGCGCAACGCTCCGGTTCCCCGCCGCTCGCGTCTCAGTTCCTGCTCGCGTCTCACTTCACATCGATTTTGGCGCGGAGGACCGAGGTGAAGTGAGACCTCAGTGGAAAGTGAGACACGAGCGCGCCGCGATCCGGCGGGAGGTGAGACCTCGAGACGAGGCCTCAGCGACCAGGACCTCCTCAGAGGCCGGCGCCCCAGCGTCCGCGCGTGTACTGCCTGGGGTACGGGATGTCCCGCCACTCCATGCCGAGCTGGTGCGCGGCCCGCTGCGGCCAGGCCGGCTCGCGCAGTGCGGCACGGCCGATCAGCACGACGTCCGCGTCTCCGCTCACGAGCACCTGCTCGGCCTGGGCCGGCTCCGTGATGAGCCCCACCGCGGCGGTCGTCGCTCCGGTGCCGGCGACCTCGGCGGCCAGCGGCACCTGGTAGCCCGGGCCCACGGGGATCTGCGCCGGCACATTGGCGGCGCTGGAGACGTCGATGAGGTCGCAGCCCTCCGCGTCGAGGAGCGCGGCGAGCTCCACCGCCTCATCGGGGCCGAACCCGCCCTCGGTCCACTCGGTCGCGGAGATGCGCACCATGACGGGGAAGTCCTCCCCGACGGCGGCCCGCACCGCGCGGTAGACCTCCATGACGAAGCGGCTGCGGCCGGCGAAGTCCCCGCCGTAGCCGTCCTCGCGCAGATTGGACAGCGGTGAGAGGAACTCGTGCAGGAGGTAGCCGTGCGCGGCGTGGATCTCGACGGCGTCGAAGCCCGCGCCCTGCGCGCGAGCGGCGGCGGCCGCGAAGGCCTCGACCACCTCGGCGATCTGCTCCGTGCTCATCTCCGCAGGCACGGCGAGGTCCGGGAACGGCACCGCGCTGGGCCCGTACGTCTGCCAGGCGCCCTCCTCCGGCCCCAGGCTGCCCTTGGGCCCGCCGTGGAACGCCGGATGCGTGCTCGCCTTGCGGCCGGCATGGGCCAGCTGGATCGCGATGGCGGCGTCCTGCGAGTGCACGAAGTCCACCACCCGCGTCCAGGCCCGGGCCTGTTCGTCGTTCCAGATGCCCGCGTCGAGCAGCGAGATGCGGCCTTCGGGGACCACCGCCGAGGCCTCCGCGATGACGAGCCCGAACCCGCCCTGCGCCCGCGCCCCGAGGTGCACGAGGTGCCAGTCGGTGGGCACACCGTCCTCCGCCTCGCAGGAGTACTGGCACAGGGGCGGCAGCCAGACCCGGTTCTTCACCGTGAGACCGCGGAGCGTGAGGGGTTCGAACAGACGGGGCATGGAGGGCCTTTCGCAGCGAGGCGGATCGTCAGCGGCGAGCGCACACCGGTGACGATCCGCCGAGGTGCGGGCCCGCTCAGCCGAGCGGGCCCGCTCACGGATGGTGTCGGGAGTTCAAACCTGCCGGGCAGGCCGGGTATTCCACTGCGCCTCGTGGCCCGCCAGGAGGGCGAGGCCTCAGAACGCGATGCCGAACACCGCGGCCGCGAGCGTCATGGTCGCGAGCGTGATGACCACGATCCCGATGAGGTTGAGCCACACTCCCCCGCGCACCATCTGCGCGATCGTCACATAGCCGGTGCCGAAGGCCACCGCATTGGGCGGCGTGGCGACCGGGAGCATGAACGCACAGGTGGCTGCGAGCGCAACCGGGATCGTGAGCAGAAGGACGTCCGCGCCGATCCCCATCGCGACACCGCCCACCACGGGGATGAACGTGGCCGCGGTGGCGGTGTTCGAGGTGATCTCCGTGAGGAACAGGATGCCCGCGGCGAGCACCGCCACGAGGACGATGACGGGGACGGCGGCCAGCCCTTCGGCGACCGTGCCGATCCACTCGGACAGGCCCGAGGCCGTGAACTGCGCGGACAGCGCCAATCCACCGCCGAAGAGCAGCAGCACGCCCCAGGGCATCTGCACCGCGGTGTCCCAGTCCAGGAGCTTCACCCCGCGGTTGGCCCCGCCGGGCAGGATGAAGAGGATGAGGCCCACCGTCATCGCGATGCCGGCATCGGAGATGGGCGGCTCCTCGAACACCGTGGGAATGACGATCCAGGACAGCGCGGCGAGGACGAAGACGCCCAGGACCAGCCATTCGCCGGTGGACATGGGCCCGAGCTTCGCCATCTCCTTCGAGATGAGCGCACGGCCGCCGGGGATCCGCTTGACCTCCGGCGGAAACAGGACCTTGGTCAGCAGGAACCAGGCGACGGCCATCATGACGATCGCCACCGGCACGCCCACGACCATCCACTGCCCGAAGCCGATGTGGATGTCGTGGTTGTCGCGCAGGTAGCCGACGAGGAAGGTGTTGGGCGGGGTGCCGATGATGGTGCCGAGGGAGCCGATCGAGGCGGAGTAGGCGATCGCGAGCATGAGCGCGGTCGCGAACTTCGTGTGCATGACCGGTGCGGCGTCTGCTCCTGTGCCGGCTGTCTCGCCTGCCTGCGCGGGAGCGGGTGCGGAGGCGCCGCCTCCGGCCTCGGCGCCCTCCCGGTCCAGAGCGCCGCTCGCGGCCAGCGTCTCGTTGACCAGCAGGAGCACGGAGAGGCCGATGGGAAGCATGAGCACCGCGGTGGCGGTGTTCGACACCCACATCGAGAGGAAGCCGGTCGCGATCATGAAGCCGGCGATCATGAAGTTGGTGCGGTCGCCCATGACCTTGAGGGTCGCGAGCGCGATGCGCCGGTGCAGGTTCCACTTCTGCATCGCCAGTGCGATGAGGAACCCGCCCATGAACAGGAAGATGGTGTCGGAGCCGTAGCTGCCGCCCACCTCGGAGAGGTCGACCCCGTTGAAGACGGGGAAGACCACGAGCGGCACGAGGGCGGTGGCCGGGATCGGGATCGCCTCGGTCATCCACCACAGCGCCATGAGGACGGCGGTCGCGGCGGTGACCCGTGCCTCGTTCGCGACGTCGCCGGGCATGAGGAGGTAGACGATCGCGGCCAGCAGCAGGCCCGCGACGAAGCCTCCCCAGCGGATGCGGACGGTGCTGCGGGCGAGGGCGGGCTCGCGTTCGCCCGGCGAGGTGTGCTCGATCTCCGTCGAGCCTCCGCGGCTCTCCGGCCGGGCGCCGGAGCTCGCCGCCGTGCTCAGTGCCGGATCGCCGTCCGCAGATGCCGTGCCCGCACCGGCGCCTGCGCCGCCCCGTGTCTTCCCTTGTTCAGAACTGCTCTGTTCCATCTGTCTTCGCCTGCGCCTTCGTCCGTGCCTGGGAGGGTCTGCTCTCTCGCACCCCGGCAGCGCGGGCTGTGCGCTTCCCGAGGTGAGCGGTCCCATGTTCGCACAGCACGACCTGTTCTGCACGACCTGCTGTGCACGACCGAGAACGGCGGCAGGCCGTCCCGCGGTCCGGTGCGGGTGCCCCATGCCTCAGCGGAGTGCGCATCGGCGAAAGCGTCCGCGCGACGGACGCCGCTCCCGCGGACGGCGCCTCAGCGGGAGGCGGCGCGGGCGAGGAAGCCGGCCAGCACCTCGGCGACGATCTCCGGGTGCTCCACGATGGGGAGGTGCGCGGAATCGGGGATGACCCTGAACTCGCTGCCGGGGACCTGCTCGGAGAGCGCGCGCATGCTCTCCGGGGTGTTGCCCTCGTCCTGTGAGCCGGCGAGGAAGAGCACTGGCACGGAGATGTCCGCGACCTCCCCGGTGAGGTCGTACTCGCCCAGCGCCCGGCAGCAGTCGATGAACGCCTCGGGGTCCGTCTGCGCGAGCTGCTCGAGGACGATCGCGCCCGCGGCCTGGTCCTCGTCGAGGAAGCCCGCCGCGAACCAGCGGGCGGCGGTCTCGGGCACCGTGGGCCGCAGCGAGCCGAGCGCCCGGACGTTCTCGATGCGCTCGTTCCACCGCTCGGGCCCGCCGAAGCTCGCACCCGTGCACAGCGCGCCCACGCCCACGAGGCGCTCGGGTGCGCGCAGGGCGAGCGTCAGGGCCACCGCGCCGGAGATCGAGATGCCCGCGAAGCTGAACCGCTCCGCGCCGAGCTCATCGGCGATCTCGAGGATGCCCTCGGCGATCCGCTCGATCGTCACGCCCTCGATGCGGGGACCCGCGCCGTGGCCGGGCAGATCGGCGAGGACCACGCGGTAGTCGTCGGCGAGGAAGTATCCGGCACCGGCCCACTGCGAGGCGTGGGTGCCCAGCGAGGGCCCGAGGATGAGGAGGGGTGCGGTGGGATCGGCATCGTTCACGACCGAGTATGCGAGTGCGGACATGGGTGTGCCCCTTCCGGGAGAGCGTGCGTGCGACGAGGTGTGAGGACGTGCACGGCTGCGAACGGCCGCGCCCGGAACCACACTATCGCGCGCGCTCCGCACCCGAGGGGTAGGCGAGGTGAACGCCGGATGGAGGCAGCGGGGCGGCGCGGCTGGGACGCGGGCGGCTGGGTTATGGGCGGGTGCCTCGGGCGATGGGGCGGGTGCGCTCAGAGCAGGCGGCCGCCGGATTCCCGCAGGTAGCAGGTGGAGCACAGCGACTCATAGGCGACGTCCGTGCCGTCGATCGCCACCTGGTCGCCGTCGAAGACGAAGTCCCCGCCGATACGGCGGCCGTTGAACATCGCCTTGCGGCCGCAGCGGCAGATGGTCTTGAGCTCCTCGAGGGTGTGCGCGATCTCCAGCAGCCGGCCGGAGCCGGGGAAGGCGTGGGTGCGGAAGTCGGTGCGGATGCCGTAGGCCATGACCGGCACGTCGCGGTCCACCGCGATGCGCATGAGGCCGTCCGCCTGCACGGGGCTGAGGAACTGGGCCTCGTCGATGAGGAGGCAGCTCACGGGCGCACCGGGATCGTCGAGCGTCTCGATGAGCGCCTCGCGGTCCGTGCGGGCCGCCGCATCGTCGAACAGCGCCTCCACGTCCTCCTCCGGTCCGATGAGGAAGTCCGCGGTCCTGGCGACCCCGAGGCGGGAGACGATCTCGCCGGCGCCCTTCGTGTCGACGCGCGGCTTCGCCAGCAGCACCCGCTGAGCGCGCTCCTCGTAGTTGAAGGCCGCCTGCAGCAGCGCCGTCGACTTGCCGGAGTTCATGGCTCCGTAGCGGAAGTACAGCTTCGCCATGCCTCTCCCCGTTCGTGTTCTGCGGCCGCCGGCCCCGGCCCGCGCCCGGCGAGCCCGTTGCATGGTACCGGGGAACAGGACGAACCTCATATGGAGCGGATCTGCCGAGGTCGATAGAATCGACTCGCAAACCCCTTGACCGATACGGAGAATCCCGCTCAATGGCAAAGATCATGTACACGCGCACGGACGAGGCTCCGCTGCTCGCGACGTACTCCCTCAAGCCCATCGTCGAAGCGTTCGCCCGCAAGGCGGGTGTCGGGGTCGAGACCCGCGACATCTCCCTCGCCGGCCGGATCATCGCTCTCTTCCCGGAGCGCCTGACCGAGGAGCAGAGGATCGAGGACGCGCTCTCGGAGCTCGGCGCACTCGCCAAGACGCCCGAGGCCAACATCATCAAGCTCCCGAACATCTCCGCATCGGTCCCGCAGCTCAAGGCCGCGGTCGCAGAGCTGCAGTCGCAGGGCTACGACCTCCCGGACTACCCCGAGGACCCGCAGACGGACGAGGAGAAGGACGTCCGCGCCCGCTACGACAGGGTCAAGGGCTCCGCCGTCAACCCGGTCCTCCGCGAGGGCAACTCCGACCGCCGCGCCCCCAAGGCCGTCAAGGAGTTCGCCAAGGCCTTCCCCCACTCGATGGGCGACTGGACCGCGGACTCCAAGACCCGCGTGGCGACGATGGGCGAGAACGACTTCGCGTCCAACGAGCAGTCCGTCGTCTCCCCCGCCGAGGACACCTTCACGATCCGCTTCACCCCGGCCGGCGGCGAGGCGCGCGTCCTCAAGACCGTCCCGGTGCTCGCAGGCGAGGTCGTGGACGCGACCTTCATGAACGCGGCCGCCCTCGACTCCTTCCTGGCCGAGCAGATCGCCGCGGCCAAGGAGGAGGGAGTGCTCTTCTCCGTCCACCTCAAGGCGACCATGATGAAGGTCTCCGACCCGGTGCTGTTCGGCCACGTGGTCCGCGCGTTCTTCCCCTCCGTGTTCGAGAAGTACGGTGAGCAGCTCGCCGCCGCCGGCCTCTCCGCCAACGACGGCCTCGGCGCGATCCTCGCCGGCCTGGAGACCCTCGATGCGGAGACCGCAGCGGGTGTGAAGGCCGAGATCGACGCGGGCCTGGAGACCGGCCCGGCGCTCGCGATGGTGAACTCGCACCGGGGCATCACGAACCTCCACGTGCCCTCCGATGTCATCGTCGACGCCTCGATGCCCGCGATGATCCGCGGCGGCGGCAAGATGTGGAACGCCGAGGACAAGGAGCAGGACACCCTCGCGGTGATCCCGGACTCCTCCTACGCCGGCGTCTTCCAGGCCGTCATCGACGACTGCAAGGCCAACGGGAAGTTCGATCCCTCGACCATGGGCTCGGTGCCGAACGTGGGCCTCATGGCGCAGAAGGCCGAGGAGTACGGCAGCCACGACAAGACCTTCGTGCTGGACGCCGACGGCGTCGTCGAGGTCGTCAACGGCGCCGGCGAGGTCGTCATGAGCCACACCGTCTCCGCCGGGGACATCTGGCGCGCCTGCCAGACCAAGGACGTCCCGATCCGCGACTGGGTGCGCCTGGCCGTGGAGCGCGCGCGCCTCTCGGACACGCCCGCCGTGTTCTGGCTGGACGCCGAGCGCGCGCACGACGCCAGCCTCATCGCCAAGGTCGAGGAGTACCTGGGCGAGCACGACACCGAGGGCCTGGACATCCGCATCATGTCCCCCGTCGAGGCGACGAAGCTCTCCGTCGAGCGGATCCGCCGCGGCGAGGACACCATCTCGGTGACCGGCAATGTGCTCCGCGACTACAACACGGACCTGTTCCCCATCCTCGAGCTGGGCACCTCGGCCAAGATGCTCTCCGTCGTCCCGCTCATCGCAGGCGGCGGCCTGTTCGAGACGGGTGCGGGCGGCTCCGCGCCCAAGCACGTGCAGCAGCTGGTCGAGGAGAACCACCTCCGCTGGGATTCGCTCGGCGAGTTCTTCGCCATCGCGGAGTCCTTCCGCCACTTCCAGAACAAGGAGGGCAACGACCGCGCCGGCGTGCTCGCCTCCACCCTGGACGATGCGACCGGCACCTTCCTGCGGGAGAACAAGTCGCCCTCGCGCAAGGTGAACGAGATCGACAACCGCGGCAGCCACTTCTACCTCGCCCTGTACTGGGCCGAGGAGCTGGCGAAGCAGACCGAGGACGCGGAGCTCGCGGCCTCTATCAAGCCCGTCGCCGAGGCGCTGCGTGCGAATGAGGAGGCGATCACCGCGGAGCTGCTCGCCGTCCAGGGCTCGCCCGCGGACATCGGCGGCTACTACAACCCCGCCGAGGACAAGGCCGATGCCGTCATGCGGCCCTCGGCCACGCTCAACGAGATCATCGCCTCGCTGAGCTGAGCGCAGCGGGGTACGCGCCACCGGGCCTCAAGTGCCTCGGCGGTGCGTACCCCGCGAGGAGCCCCTCCCGACTGAGCTGAGCCGTCATGCGGCTGCCGCTCGTGTGATCGGCTTCCCCGCCGCATCTGCGGATGTGGCGGGGGAAGCCGATCACTTCTTTGTCGGCGGAAAGCGGGGCAGCCCTGTTCTGGAACGAACCAGGACCGAAAGCCCCTGCTCAGGGACGCAGTCCGGCAGTAGACTGTCCGCATGAGCACCTCAGGAGACCCCAGGGACCCCGCACAGCCCACGGGAAACCTCAGCGATGAGCTGCCGGCGGAGCTGTTCGAACCGGAATCCTCCCCGCAGGCGGCTCCCGCCCCTGCCCCCTCGGCACAGACGCCGCCGAGCCCGGCGGCCACCGCGGAGGGCGCGGGCCGCGAGGAGGCTTCCGCAGAGCCTCCGGCGGCGGACGGTCGAGGCGAACGCGGCTCGGACACGCCGGTGAAGCACGGGAAGAAGCCGCGCGGCGCAGCGCCCGAGGCCTCACGCGGCCTCTCCGGCGGCGCATGGGTCTCCCTCATCGCGGGGACGGCGGTGCTCGTCCTGCTCCTCGTCTTCATCGTGCAGAACAACACGACGGCGGACTTCCAGTACTTCGGCTGGCACTTCTCGCTGCCGCTGGGCGTGGCCATGCTGCTCGCCGCGATCGCAGGCGTGCTCGTGGCGGGGATCGTGGGCAGCGTGCGCATCTTCGTGCTCCAGCGCAGGCTGAAGAGGATCGAACGCGTCGTCGAGCGCTGAGGCACGGTCGCCATCTCCATGATCCGGGAAGGCTGGCATCCGAATGTCGCGCTGACTGCCGTCTGACCGGCGCCCAGCCTCCGGGACCGCACGCAGCCTCCGGAACCGCACCCCGCCTCCGGCTGACGACACCGAACTGCCGCACCGGCACGCTCCAGCGTGTTGTTCCGGAGGAGCGTGAGGGAGCAGCTCCGAGGCAGGCACGGCACACCCGCCCGGTCCGGCTCCGGAGTGGCAAGCCTCAGGCGTGGACCCGGTTCCGGAGTGGCAAGCCTCAGGTGTGGCCAGGTCAGATGTACCCCACCTCAGGCGCGAGCCCACCTCGGGCGTGAGCCCGCCTCAGGCGTGGTGGATGTCCGCGAGGGCAGCCGCGGGGAAGGCCGTCTCGGTGTCGCCGAGGAGGAGCGCCCGGTAGGTCGCCGTCGCCGCCTCCTCGAGGTTGAGCGCGCGCCGGTGGGCCATCTCGACGGTCTCCCCCAGCGCCGCGCAGCCGTGATGGCTGAGGATGAGGCAGTCGTGCTCGGAAGCGGCCGCTGCAGCCTCGTCCGCGAGGGCATCCGAACCATTGGGGTGATAGGCGACGGTCCCCACCGAACGCACATACGCGGCGTGGTCGAGGGTCATCATCCTCACCCTGTGGCCCAGCGCATCGAGCAGCACGGCATACTGCGGGTGCAGGTGGACCACCGCGTTCACATCCGGGCGCGCGCGGTAGATGCGCTGGTGCAGCTTCCATTCGCTCGAGGGCCGCGCACGTCTAGCCCGGGCCTCCGCGGGGTCCGCCACAGCCGCAGCGTCGGCCGGCACCGTCTCCCCTGGGAACGTCACCGTCTCCCCCGCAAGCGTCATCGCGCAGAACTGCTCGGGCCCCAGATCGTCGAGGCGCGCACCGGCAGCCGTGATCGCGAAGGTCCGGGCGTCCCCCGGCAGCCGGGCGGAGAGATTCCCGCCGCTGGCCAGCGCGAGTCCTCGCGCCACTGCGGAGCGCCCCACCTCCGCCAGCGCAGAGGTGACGCTTTCCATGCCCGAGGCGAGGTCCATGCCGGAAGCGACGTCCGTTCCCGAGGCGACGTGCCCGGCAGAAGCATCCGAGGCGCCCTCCGCGGACCGAGCCGCGGAGCCGCCCGCGGTCACCGCGTCCGTCACGGCAGCCGCCGCAGGACTCCGCGCAGCGTCCCCACGAGCTGCGCACCCGTGCGCGCGACGTTCTCCGCGACCTCCTCGGCGGTGATCGGCTCGGTGCTCACGCCGGAGGCCATGTTGCCGATGCAGGCCATGCCGAGGACGTTCATGCCCAGGTAGCGGGCCACGATGACCTCGGGCACCGTCGACATTCCCACCGCGTCGGCGCCGCCGGCGCGCATCATGCGGATCTCCGCCGGGGTCTCCAGGGACGGCCCGCACCACCAGGCGTAGACCCCCTCCTGCACCGGCAGTCCGGCCTCGGCTGCGGCCTCGCGCGCGAGTTCCCGCAGACGCGGGGTGTACACGTCGACCATCTCCGGGAAGCGCGGGCCCACAGAGGCGTCATTGGGTCCCCGGAGCGGATTGAGCGCGGGGTAGTTGATGTGATCGGCGATGAGCATGACCTCGCCGGGGGCGTAGCTCTCGTTGATCGCGCCGCTCGCATTCGTCACGAACAGCTCCGTGACGCCGAGGGCGCCGAGGACGCGCACGGGGAACGTCACCGCGTCCAGGTCGTGCCCCTCGTAGTGGTGGAGGCGCCCGGACATGAGGACGACCTCGCGCCCCTCCAGCCGGCCGATGACGAGTTCGCCGGAGTGGAGCTCCACGGTGGTCGCGGCCATATGCGGGATCTCCCGGTAGGGGATGCGCACCTGGTCCTCGACCATGTCCGCGAGGTGCCCGAGCCCGCTGCCCAGGATGATGCCGATCTCCGGGCGGGCCGCGGTGATCCGGCGGATGTGGTCACGCGCTTCAGCGACGCGTGCAGTGGTGTCCATGAGTGCTTCTCCCTCATCGTGGTCTGCTGCTGGTCTGAACCCCGGCCCCCGGGTGAGCGGCTTCTGTCGGTCTGAGCGTCGCAGATCGACAGAAACCGCTCACTCGGTGGGTCACAGGGCTGGTGGTACAGGGAGGCTCAGAAGAACATCCCGATGACGGCCGCGCTGAGCATGGAGGCGAGCATGCCCGCGAACACGCTCTTGAGCGCCAGCCTCGCCACCTCCTTCTTGCGGCCCGGTGCGAGGCTGCCCAGCACCCCGATGAGCGAGCCCATCGAACCGAGGTTGGCGAAGCCGCACAGGGCGAAGCTGGAGATCGCGACCGTCTTCGCGGAGAGCGCACCCGCGGCCTCGGACAGGCTCGTGAAGGCGATGAACTCCGTGAGGATGAACTTCTCGCCGATGAAGGAGCCGGCCTGCACGGCCTCCGACCACGGCACGCCGAGGGCGAAGGCGAGGGGGCTCAGCGCGTAGCCGAGGATCTCCTGGAGCGAGGTCTCGACGCCGAACAGGCCGCCGACCGCGGCGATCGCCCCGTTGAGCACGGCGATGAGCGCGACGAACGCCAGCAGGATCGCGCCGACCGTGAGCGCGAGGGTGAGACCGGTCCGGGCGCCCGAGGCCGCGGCGTCGACCAGGTTGGCCGCGCGCTCCTCCTCCGGCTCCGCGGCCGGTACGGGCGCGGCCTCCTCACCGGACTCTGCAGGCTCCGCGGCCTGTGCGGTCTCTGCGGGCTCGTCCGTGTGCAGGGTATCGGCACCCTGCGCTGAGGCCTGGGATGCTCCGGCGCTCTGCGCTGAGGCCTGTGTCGAGGGCTCCGCAGCCTCCGCACCCCTGGCGGTGCTCACGAGCACCGCCGCATCGGACGTCTCCCCTGTCTCCGGGTAGAAGGTCTTGGCCACGACGATGCCTGCGGGGGCGGCCATGAACATCGCGGCGAGGACGTATTCCGCGGGGATGCCCAGGGCGATGTAGGCGGCCAGCATGGTGCCGGCGACGGAGGCGAGGCCGCCCACCATGACCGTGAAGAGCTCGGACCTGCTCATCCGCGCGAGATAGGGCTTGACCGTGAGCGGAGCCTCCGTGTGACCGACGAAGATGTTGCTCGCGGCGGAGATCGACTCCGCGCGGCTCGTGCCCATGACCCGCCGGATGCCGCCGCCGATGTACCGGGTCACCACCTGCATGATCCCCAAGTGGTAGAGGACAGCGATGAGGGAGGCGAAGAAGATGATCTGCGGCAGGACGTCGAAGGCGACGACGAACGTGATGCCGGACTCCTCCGTGTACAGACCGCCGAATACGAAGTCGATCCCCTCGCGAGCGAAGCCCATGAGGGCGCTCACCCCGTTCGACACGGTCTCGAGCACCGCCGCTCCCCAGCCCGTGCCCATGACGAGGAAGGCGAAGACGAACATGAGCCCGAGGCCGGTGAGGATCGGCCGCAGCCGGATGCGCCGCTTGTCGCTGGAGAACAGGAAGGCGATGCCGAGCACCGCGATGATTCCGAGGAGACCTCGGAGAATGCTCATCACATCCATGAGCGCACACCTGCATCCTGGGTCGGGGCCGTCCCTGCGGCGAGGTCCGGCTGCGCGGCGGAGTGGTAAGAGGCGAGGTCGTTGGGGGCGAATCGGCCCCGATCCGTGGCGATGGCCCGGATGTAGCGGGGCGGGGTGACGTCGAAGGCCGGGTAGATGCCGCTCACCCTCTCCGAGGCCGTCCGCTGCCCGCCGAGGTGCAGCACCTCGCTGCCGTCGCGGTCCTCGAGCGGGACGCTGGCGGCGTCCGGGGCCTGCTCGTCGGGAGCCTGCACGAGCGCGATGTACGGAACGTCGAAGGCATGGGCGGCGATCGCGAGCTGCAGCGTGCCGATCTTGTTGACGACGTGGCCGTCCATCGTCACGCGGTCCGCCGCCGTGATCATGGCGCTGATGTCGCCGCGGCTCATGAGATGCGCGGGCATCCCGTCGGTGACGACGGAGACCTCGGCGCCCATCTCCGCGAGCGATTCCGCAGTGAGGCGAGCGCCCTGCAGGTAGGGGCGGGTCTCCGTGCAGATCATCGAGAGGCGCTTGCCTGCGCGCATCGCGGCCGCGACCGTCTCAGTCACATAGGACTCCCCCCAGCAGTGCGTGAGCACCGTGTCCCCGTCGCGCAGCAGCTCTGCGGCGTGCGCACCGAGGAGCCTGCTGCGCTGCAGGTACCGGTCCCCCACCGCGCGGGCGGCGGTCTCGACCGCGGGGGTGAGGGCCTCGCCGCTGCCCAGGGGCGCCTCGGCGGCCTGCAGCACCGCGGTGACGGCCTCGCGGATCCCGTTGTTCGTTGGCCGGGTGGCGCGGAGCCGGGCGGCGGCTGCGGCGAGGGCCTCGCGGCGATCCGCGCTGGGACCGGAGGAGTCGGCCGCGCGCGCGGCGAGGACCATGCCGCCCGCCGCGGCGAAGAGGGGGCCGCTGCTCTGGGTCACCATCTGCTCGATGGCGACGGCGACGTCCTCGACCGTGCGGCAGGTGACCCAGGCACGGGTGAAGGGGAAGCTGCGCCGGTCGAGGATCCGCACGGAATCGGGTTCGACCAGCACGCTGTCCCGGATGAGGCTGGGCGTGGGCACGTCGGTGGACATCAGTGGCTGGACCCCGTTCGCTTGGACATCAGACTTCTTGCATGAGTTGTCTGACCTCTCAGGGCAGACCTGGGTATAGTCCAACAGAGCCGAGTCGTTGTCAACGCCAAGGGTCAGAAGGGATGGAGGGACATGGGGATGGACGAGGAGGCGCAGAGGTCGCCGCGCTCGCTCCCGGTCAGGACCGCCGATGCCATCAGCAGGCGGATCGCGTCCGGGGAATGGGCGCCGGGTGCGCGCCTGCCCGCGGAGCCGGCGCTGGCCGAGAGCCTCGGCGTCAGCAGGGCGACAGTCCGCTCAGCGCTGCGCCGCCTCGCGGAGGCCGGTGCCGTCCGCATCCGGCACGGCACGGGCACCTTCGTGTCCGAGCACGGCGGTGCGATCCGGGCGAGCCTGCAGTCCCTGCGGTCCACGAGTCAGCTGATCCGCGATCAGGGCCACGAGTTCGAGATCCGCTACCGGCACAGGACGCTGCGGGCGGCGACCGAGGCCGAGGCCGGGCGCCTGCGCCGGTCCTCGCTCCCCGTCGTGCTCGACTACGAGCGGGCGTTCCTCGGAAGGAGGTCCGCCCTGGCCTTCGAGTCCGGTGTCATCGCCGCCGACGGGCTGCCGGTCGGCACGGACGCCGAGGCGCTCACGGGTTCGATCTTCGAGTTCCTCGAACCGCTCGGGATGCTGCCGGACCAGTCGCTCACGCATGTGCGCGCGACGCACGACCCCGACCTCGCATGGGGGGAGCGCCGACCCGCCACACCCCTCTACCTCACACTCGAGCAGACGCAGTTCCTGCCCAGCGGGACGGCGGTGAGCTGGTCGGCCACGCACTTCGTGCAGGACCAGTTCGACTTCACGCTCATCCGCGCGGCCTGAGCAGAACCGCTCCCGCGGACGTTCGCTCATCTGCGCAAGCATTGACTTGTGGGCGGCTGAGCCGGGGCGATATCCATGACGGTGTGACACCGCTGCTCGCTCTCACCCTCAGTCTCGTCGCCGGTCTCGCCACGAGTCTCGGCGGTCTCGTCTCCGTCCTGGGACGCGGGACCTCCCGTCGCTTCCTCGCCGGCGCGCTCGGCTTCTCCGCCGGCGTCATGCTGTGCGTCTCGGTGGTCGAGCTCATCCCGGAGTCCGCGAAGGACCTCGCCCATGACGGCCGGAGTCCTTGGTGGGCCGGCGTCGCAGTGCTCGTGGGCGCCCTGGTCGTCCTCGCCTTCAGCCGTCTCGTGCATTCGCGCACGCGGCACCGGGCGGAGTCCCCCATCGCCGGGAAGGCGTCCCGGGGCGCCGATGCCCAGCGCCCGCAGCCCTCAGCCGCAGGCCCCGCGAGCAGTCCCGCCGTGGACGACTCGCCCTCGGACGCCGGCGCATCCTCCGAAGGCGGGAATGCGCTCTCGGACTCCCAGCGGCGCCTGCTCCTGCGCACGGGCATGCTCACGGCCCTCGCGATCACGGTGCACAACTTCCCCGAGGGCTTCGCCACCTTCGTCGCCGCCCTCAGCGATCCCCGCGCGGCGCTGCCCGTGGTCGCGGCCATCGCCCTGCACAACATCCCCGAGGGCATCGCGGTGGCCGTGCCCGTCTACCACGCGACCGGTTCGCGCATGCGCGCCCTCCTCCTCAGCACGGCCTCGGGCCTCGCCGAGCCCGCCGGGGCGCTGCTCGGCTGGATGCTGCTGGCGCCCTTCCTCACACCGGCGGTGATGAGCGGCGTGCTCGCGGGCGTCGCCGGCGTGATGATCATGATCTGCGCGAAGGAGCTCATCCCCGCCGCCTTCGCGCAGGCGCACAGGCGGACGGCGGTGCTCGGGATGCTCGCGGGCGCGCTCGTCATGCAGATCAGCCTCATGCTGCTCGGCTGAGGTGCCTCGCGTCAGAGGCGGGCGGGCACCGCGCACTGGCCTCTGCTGAGCGCAGACCACTGCCCGCCGAGGCCATTCGCCCGTCGCCGACCACGGGCATGGCGGTCGCCGCCCGTCCGGGCTACCGTGGTCCCACCGGCGCACCCGGCCTCGACGCGGAGGCCTGCGGGAGGAGACCTCATGGACGTGCTCGTCATCGGATTCGGCCTCTCCGGCCTCGTCGCCGCCGTCGAGGCCGCGGACGGCGGCGCGACCGTCACGCTCATCGACCAGCAGGGCGAGGCCGATCTGGGAGGGCAGGCCCACTGGAGCTTCGGCGGCCTGTTCCTCATCGACTCGCCGGAGCAGCGGCGCATGGGCATCCGCGACTCCCTCGAACTCGCCCGGCGCGACTGGCACGGCACGGCGCAGTTCGCCGATCGCGACGAGAATCCCCGGCGGTGGGCCGAGGCCTACCTCGAGTTCGCCGCGGGCGAGAAGCGCGCCTGGCTGCGCAGCATGGGCGTTCGGTTCTTCCCCGTCGTCGGCTGGGCCGAGCGCGGGGACGGCACCGCGACCGGTCACGGCAATTCGGTGCCGCGCTTCCACATCACCTGGGGCACGGGACCGGGTGTGGTCGCGCCTTTCGTGCGCCGGCTCAGGGACCACATCCGCGCTGGCCGGATCCGCGTGCACGTCCGCCACCGGGTGACCGAGCTGACGCGCGAGAGCGGACGGGTGACGGGTGCCTCGGGCACCGTCCTCGCCGCCACCGACTCACCCCGCGGCACGCTCGCGAGCACTGCTGTCACGGGCGATTTCGCGCTGCGCGCCGATGCCGTCGTGATCGCCTCGGGCGGGATCGGCGGGGACCAAGCCCGGGTGCGCGCGCAGTGGCCGGAACGGCTGGGGTCCCCGCCTGCGGAGATGCTCACGGGCGTGCCCGCCTATGTCGACGGCTCCATGTTCCCCGTGGCCGAGGCTGCGGGCGCGCATGTGCTCAACCCGGACCGGATGTGGCACTACGTCGAGGGGATCAGGAACTGGGATCCGGTGTGGCCCGGCCACGGCATCCGCATTCTGCCGGGGCCGTCCTCGCTGTGGCTGGACGCCCGCGGACGCCGGCTGCCGGACCCCTGCTTCCCGGGCTTCGACACGATGGGCGCGCTCGCCCGCCTGCGGCGCACGGGGTACGACCATTCGTGGTTCGTGCTCAACCGGCGCATCATCGAGAAGGAGTTCGCGCTCTCCGGCTCGGAGCAGAATCCCGATCTCACGGGGAAGTCGCTCGCGCAGCTGGCCGGACGGCTGGGCCCCGGCGCGCCGGGCCCCGTGCAGGCGTTCCTCGACCACGGGGAGGACTTCGTGCAGGCGGACTCCGTGGCCGCGCTGGTCCGCGGGATGAACGCGCTCACGGGCCCGGATCCCGCCACCGGGACGCCGCTGCTGGAGGCGGACACCGTCGCCGAGGCCGTGGCCGCCAGGGACGCCCAGGTCGCCAATCCGTTCGCCAAGGACAGGCAGATCCAGGCGATCCACGCCGCCAGGAACTACCGGGGCGACAGACTCATGCGCACCGTCGCACCGCATCCGCTCACTGACCCGCAGGCGGGTCCCCTCATCGCGGTGCGCCTGCGGGTGCTCACGCGCAAGACGCTGGGCGGTCTGCACACGGACCCGCAGGCACGTGTCCTGGACGCAGACGGCGAGGTGATCGAGGGGCTGTTCGCGGTGGGCGAGGCCGCCGGCTTCGGAGGCGGGGGCATGCACGGGCACTCCGCGCTCGAGGGGACGTTCCTGGGCGGATGCCTGTTCTCCGGGAGGGTGGCCGGGCGCGAGGCGGCGGGGTGAATGGCGGGCGAGGGACCGGGGATCGAGGCCGGGGAATCCCCCACGCCGGAGTCGGTCGGCGCACCGACCGACTCGGTGTGGATCGGTCAGTTCCCAGGCGGATGCTGGTCTGCAAGGCACGGGTCTGCCGGGAGCCGGTCCGATGAGCCGTGCTCCGCCAGGTAGTCCTCGATCTCGCGGGCGACCGCACGGCCGGCCCGGTTCGCGCCGATCGTCGAGGCGCTGGGCCCGTAGCCGGGCAGGTGCAGTCCGGGATTCACCGCCGCCCGTGTGGCGAGCCGGCCGTCGATGACGATGCCGCCTTCCGGGGTGCGCAGGCCCAGAGGCGCCAGATGATCGAGCCGGTGGAGGAAGCCCGTCGCCCAGAGGAGGACGTCGACGCTCAGGCGCCCCGAGGCCGGCACCCTGCCCCAGCCGTACGGGACGAGTCCGCGCTCCCGGGCAGGGGCTTCGGAAGCGGCCGGCGTCGCAGGAGGCAGGGAAACCTCGGCAGAGGAGGGCGCTCTGGGACGCAGGGTCGCCTCGGGAGCCGCCGTCCTGGGCGATATCTGCGAGGCGGGCGCCTCGTCCACGGACGTGCCGGAAGGCGCACCGCCCGAGGCCGCATCGAGCCCCTCCCAGACCACGCCGCGAGCCTCCACCCGGTCGAACATCGGCATGCACTCGGTCAGGGTGCACAGGCCGGCGGTGCCCGCGGTGCCGAGCGGCAGGCCCGTGTTCGACACGACGGAGCCCGGCGGCAGCCCGGCGCGCACGCGCTCCTCGACCCGGGCGATGACGGCCTGGCCGTACTCGGGGGTGAACTGCTCGGCGCGGATGTCGGGCTTCCGCCGGGAGGTCCAGAAGACCTCTGTCACGGCGGAGAGCTCCTCGATGTGCTGGACGGCGGAGATGCCGGCGCCCACCACCAGCACACGCTGTCCGCGGAAGTCCTCCGCCTGAGTGAAGTCGTGCGTGTGCAGCACGCGGCCGCGGAAGGTCTCGAAGCCGGGCGCGTACGGCCGACGCGGCCGGTCCCATGTCCCCGTCGCATTCACGACGGCCCGCGCCCGCACCCGGCGGATCTGCCGCCCTGGGCCGCTGTCTCCGGCCGCCCCCGACGCGGACAGCGTGACGAGGAAATCCGAACCGACTCCCCCGGGCTGCTCCACGCGCTCGACGGTCACCGGCCTCCGCACCCTCATCCCATAGCGGCGCTCGTAGCGGCCGTAGTACTCGGGGACCGTGGTTGCGGCGGGCACCGTCTCGTCGACCGGGAGGGCATCGCGCAGACCCCAGCCCGGCAGGTCGCTCACGCGGTTCGTCGTCTCGAGGGTGAGGCTCGGCCACCTGTGCTGCCAGGCGCCGCCGGGACCGGGGTTCGCGTCCACGAGCAGAAGCGCGCGCTCGTCTGCGAAACCGCGCCGCCGCAGATGATAGGCGGTGGAGAGACCTGCCTGCCCCATCCCGATCACGAGCACGGACACCCGGTCCGGAATCCCCGCCAGCGGATCGGACTCGTGCGCCGCGGATCCGGTTCGGCTCATGGGCTGCCCTCCTGCCTGCAGTGCGATGTGCTGTGTGAACCCGGTTCCCGTGCCCCCATCCGTGGACGATACCGGGCCCTCACCGGCCCCGGCCTCGGCCTCCAGCAGGTTGCGTCTGCGCATCGGCTGTCCGACACGGCCGGGACGCAGACGTGGCTTACCGTGGGGCACGCACCTTGGAGCACATCATGAGGGGCACTTCCCGGGCCGGCCGGAGCAGCGTGAGACTCTTCACAGTCCCCTCTCCCGCGCTCACATGAATTGTTCGCTTATGCAATAGAAGCGTAGGATCGAGCCTCGTGCGCAAGATTCTTCCCCTGGCGCTGTGCGCCCTCCTCACCCTGACCGCCTGCGAGTCCGGCTCCGCCGAGACCACGGAGGCCGTACCCGCCGCGGCGACGGCCTCGGCGCCCGCCGCAGACGATCACGAGACCTCTGAGGCCGCCACCGGCACCGCCCTCGAAATGCTGCGCGGCCTCGACGTCAAGGGCCGAGCGCCCAAGACCGGCTACGACCGCGAGGCGTTCGGCTGGCGCGACGACGTCGATCACAACGGCTGCGACACCCGCAATGACGTGCTGCGCCGCGACCTCGCGCGGATCGAACTCGCCCCCGACGGCTGCGTGGTGCTGGGCGGTTCGCTCACCTCCGACTACACGGGAGACACCTTCGACTTCATCCGCGGCGACGGCAACAACATCGACATCGACCACATCGTCGCCCTGTCGAACGCCTGGCAGACCGGCGCGCAGCAGCTCGACGACACTGAACTGGTCGCCCTCGCCAACGATCCGCTCAACCTCATCGCGGTGGAGTCCTCGCTCAACCGGCAGAAGGGCGACGCCGATGCCGCGACCTGGCTGCCGCCGCGCCGGGACTACCGCTGCGAGTACGTGGCCCGCCAGGTCCGCGTGAAGCACGACTACGAGCTGTGGGTGACCCCGGCCGAGTTCGACGCCATCGAGGGCCTCCTGCTCGACTGCGGCGAAGCGGCCTACGACGAGGACGAGGCGTGGCCGGCCGCCCATGACGGCGATCTCGACCCGGAGACCAGCTCCCGGGCGGGGGACGAGACCGGGACATCCTCCTCCGGCGGGGGTACCGGCCGCACCGGTGCGGGAACGAGCGGAGAGCGCACGGGGACAGCCGGCTCGGGCTCGGCCGGCTCGGGCAGCAGCGGATCTGGGTCCAGCGGTACGGGCTCCTCCGGTTCCTCCGGCTCGGGCGGCGGCTCGGGCTCCGGCTCCTCCGGCACGAGGAGCGAGGGCACCGCGGGCGGCTCAGCCCGAGACGCAGGCGGAGCGTTCGAGAACTGCACCGCCGCACGCGAGGCCGGGGCCGCGCCCGTCCACCGAGGCGATCCCGGCTACGGCCCTCACCTCGACCGCGATGGCGACGGAGTGGGCTGCGAGTAGCCCCTCAGCCCCGATTCGCCGGGTGAGCGGTTCCTGTCGGTTCGCGACCCTCACACCGACAGAAGCCGCTCACTCGGCCGGACGGAAAGACAGCGGGGACAGAGAGACAGGGGAAGGGAGGGTCAGCGCTCAGTCGCGGTCGTCCATGTCGAGGAGATCCTCACCGGAGAGGCCCTCGTCATAGTCCGCGAGGTCATGGTCGGGGTCGCGCTCCTCCCCCGGGCCGTCCGACTCCCCGCTCCGGTCATCAGCGGCCCAGCCGCCCTCGGCTCGCACACCTGCGGCCCGGCCACGGTCCGTCCAGCCACCGTCAGCCCAGTCACCGGCCTCCCCGCCATCGGCGAAGTCATCCCCCTCGTCCGGAGCGGCGGCGGAGCCATCCGAGAGGGCATCCCGGTTCATCGCCTCGCGCAGCTCCGCGGCCTCGGCTACGAGCGTGCTGACGGCTCCGAGGAGGTGCCGGTCCTCGGTCTCCTCCCCCGCGGCGAGCGCGCTCAGCACGGCCCGCCGCACCGCCTCCTTCGCGAACGATCCCGTCGTGCCGGCCGAGGCGAGGGCGGCGAGTTCGATTCCCGCCTCGGTGATGGGCAGCTCGCGGGCGCTGCGGGCGAGGAGCTGCCGGCGGAGCTCACGCGTGGGCAGCGGCACCTCGACGGCGAGGTCGATGCGCCCGGGCCTCAGCGCGAGAGCCTCCTCCAGCACGTCCACACGGTTGGTGGTGAGCACGAAGGCGATGTCCGCGTCGTCGTCGAGCCCGTCGAGGACGTCGAGCACATCGAAGAGCACCGCCCGCTCGCCCTCGCCGAAGTCCCGGTCGGCGGCCACGAGATCCGCGTCCTCGAGGACGATGATCGCCCTGCCGAGGGAGCGCGCGGTCGCCGCTGCCTGACGGATGCGCGAGAGCGCTCCGCCCTGCAGGAGGATCGCGGTCGTCTCGGGGGCCCGGGAGAGGAGGTAGCGGACGGTGTGGGTCTTGCCCGTGCCGGGAGGGCCGTAGAGCAGCACCCCGCGGGCGAGGTGCTGACCCACCGCACGGAGCTCGGCGGCGTTCTCGCTCATCCCCAGGACCGAGGCCTCGATCCGCTCGAGCGTGCCCTCCGGCAGGACGATGTCCTCGCGGGTGAGCCGGGGCCGCGGGTGGAACTCGATGCCCACCTCGTCGGAGCCGAACTCATCGGCGATGAAGCTCACGACCTGCCCGCTCAGCACCGAGCCCTCCCGCATATGGGCCTCGACATCCGCGAGGACCGATCGCGACAGCCTCTCGTCGGCCGAGAGCACCTCGACCCGGATGACCGGAGGATGCGGGCCCTCCCCCGCGGCACACGCGTACACGACCGCGGGTGTGCTCCCGATACGCAGCAGGCGGATCGCATTCGTCGCGACATGGCGCACCGCGCCCGGGCCCACCGGCACCGCCTGGCGCTCCACCGCACCCTGTTCGTAGATGGCGAACTGGTTGGCGAGCACCTCGCTCAGCGCCGGCGACTCGCCCGCGGGCACGACCCCGTGGAGTGCCTGGCCCTCAGCGAGCGCTTCGAGGGCGGCGTCGACATCGGCCCACCGCCACAGCGGGAACTCCTGGCGGACCGGCTCGAGCGAGCGGGGTCCGACGCCCAGGTGGTCGCCGAGCAGCGTCTCCAGCTCCCTGCGCTTCTCCGCTCCCGCGGCCTGGCTCATGGCGGTGATGAACTCGTGGAAGTCGACGGCGAAGCGTTCGAGGTCGATGGAGGACGGCTTTGCTGCTGATGCGCTCGTGTGCTCGCTCATGCGCCCAGCCTATGCGGGCGGGGCGGGCGCGCGGGGCAGGCGGGCTGAACGTGCGCGGGGGCATGCGCGTGCGGTTCAGGGATGTGGCCTCGGGCGGATGACCCGCAGAGCGCCCGGCGCCGTCCTCACCGCGAGCGCCGTCGCCCAGCCGGCGGATTCGCCGTCGAGGTGCACCGGTGCCGGCGTCTCTGCCTCCACCGCCGCAGCGGTCACCGTCTCGCACCGGAGAGCGGGGCTGGAGAGGTGCCCGCCGAGGAGCCCGGCCAGGAACACGTCCGGCCACCCCTGGGGCACTTCCTCCCCGCGCACGGCCAGGAATGCGAGGGTGCCGGTGTCGGTGCTGCCATGGGGGAACACCGTGACGCCGCCGGGGATCATGCTGATGTTGCCGAACTCCACGCCCCAGACGGAATTCGTCTCGGACCGGACGAGCGCCTTCCCGGCCCGGCCGACAGAGCCTTCGAGGGGGCAGGGAGAGTCCTCGAGCGTGCCGGGAGGCTCCACAGTGCGCAGGCGCACCTGGATCGGCGGTGCCGTGAGGGTGCGGACTGCACCGAGGCCGTAGCCCAGCGGACCCAGCAGACGTTTGGCCCCGTGCGGTGTGGACGTGATCGCGCGGCCGCTGCCTCCCATCCCCGCGTCCGTGAGGAACGGCAACGGCGGCGTGCGCCTCCCATCGGAGCGCGTCAGCCGTGCCCAGCCGAGGTCGGACCGGACCGCCTCCCACCTGGGATGAGCCTCGGTCTGGTCGCCGGACGCGCGCGGGCCCGCACCGCACAGGCGGGCCTCGTGCAGGTCTGACCCCCGCGCGAGTGGCTTCAGCAGAGCGGCCTCGCGCGTGCCTGCTCTCTCCCGACCGGTGAGGCACGGATCGGCCGGACCCTGACCGGACGGACGGACCCCGGCATTCGGTGGGGACAGGCACGGGCGCACTGCATCGCCGTGCGGCAGCCCCCCGGCGACGAGCACCTCACGGAGCAGCGCGAGTGCGCTCCGAGGCGAGCGGACGCCGTGGGAGAAGGCGAACAGATTGGCGGTGCCGACGGGGACGGCGAGGAGCGGCGGGGGCTCGGTGCCCGGGCGCAGCGCAGCCGGCAGGGACACCGCCCCCGAGGCAGGAGCCAGTCCGCCCGCGACCTCACGCAGCGTGCCGTCGCCGCCGATGACCACGACGAGGTCCGTCCGCGGCGGCGCATGGGCGTCCAGCCCCCGCTCGGGTTCCGCGTATGTGGTGTCTGCGCTCTCCGGTCCGGATGTGCGCAGAGACCACATACGTGTGCGCGGCCTCGGAGGTGCGGGAACCACTGTGAGGGCCCCGCCCGGGCGCACCGGGCTCGTGCGGCTCACGTGGAAGGTCGCGCCGTAGGCCCGGCAGAGGGCCTTCACACGTCCGCATGCGCGCCGGCTGCGGCCGTGCACGGGGTTGACGACGATCTCGACGTGCATGCGGCCATTATCCGCCGTGCGCCTCCAGCTGCGGAGGCTGCGCACGCAGTGCTCAGATGCTCAGACGGATGCCAGCTCGCGGCCTCGGCGACGGGCGGCGGTGAGCGCCTCCTCGAGTTCGCCCGCAGCCCTGTCCGCTCCGAGTTCGGGCAGGAGGCCCGCGAGCGTCCGGTCGACCGTGATCGCCTCGACCTCCATGCCCATCGCAGTGCCCAGCAGGGCGCGGAAGACGGGAACGGCGTGGTCGAAGTGGGCTTCGGCCTCGGCGGTGTCGTAGGCCGCCCCGCGGGAGGACATGATGACGGCGGGCCTGCCGGCGAGCGGCCCGGATTCGGCGGGCTTCCCTGCCGTGCGACCGGGCACGTGCAGATGGTCGAGCCATGCCTTGAGCGTGGAGGGCACAGAATAGTTGTAGAGCGGGGCGCCGATGACCAGCGCATCGGCGGCCAGCACCTCCCCGATGAGCTCGTCCTGCAGCGCTCTGGCAGGGCTGTCCGCCGGGACGCCCTCACGCGAGGCGAAGTGGAGGCCGAAGTGCGGCAGATGCGGGACCTGCTCCGCGTGGAGGTCGCGCGTGACGACCTCCCCGCCGGCCTCGGCCCATGCTCCGGAGAAGGCGGCGGTGAGCCGGCGGGAGTACGAGGCGTCGCCGGACAGGCTGCTGTCGATGCGCAGAAGTGTTCTCACGCCCTCACCCTATCCGCAGGGGTGCGGCGCGGCGGAAGCTCCCTCCGCCGCACCGGTGCATGCCCCCGGGAGTCCTCCCACGAGCCTGTGCGGCAGCAGCCCTGCCGATCGCACGGACCGCTGCCGTACAGACCTCAGATCGCACAGGCCGCTGCCGCACAGGCTGACCGGCTCAGACCGATGAGGTCAGAGCCGTCGCCTCCGCGCCGCCACGACGGCTGCCGCACCCAGTCCTGCAAGCGCGAGGCCGAGTGCAGCGAGCCCCGCAATCTGCGTGCCCGTGCGCGGCAGACGGGAATCCCCGTCCTCGTCGCCGCGACCGTCGCCGCCGTCCTCACCGGGCTGTCCGCCGGGCTCGTCGGTGGGCTGCCCGTCAGGCTGATCGGTGGGCCGTTCCGAGGGCCCCTCGGTGGGCGCGTCGGTGGGATCGCCGGTGGGGTCGCCACCCGGATCGGTGGGCTCACCGCTGGGGCCCTCGTCATCCCGGTCGATCGACTCCGAAGTCAGCACCCAGCTCTCCCGGAAGAAGTCAGCCGGGTCGATGACCTGGTTCTCCACCGTCCAGTCGATGAGGGCCTGGCGGATCTCGACCTGCTCGTTGTAGACCTCTTCGAGGTCCGCGACCGGGTAGCCGCTGCCGCCGGACTGGCGGTAGTTGTTGATCGCGAGGACGAACTCGTCATCGTCTGCGACCTGCGCACCGTCGTCCATGCGCAGGTTCTCGATCCGCTCACCCACCGGCTTGGAGATGTTGACGTCGTAGCTCACACCGGTGATCGCATCGTAGGTGTAGTCGGGCCGGTCGCGGCCCTCCTCCGGGTCGTAGGCGTTGCTCACCTCGGCCGGATCGAAGTCCTCGCCCTCGGACACCTGGTCGTAGAAGCTCCCGGCCCGCTCCAGGTATTCCTTGAGCTGCGCGCCGTCGATCGTCACCCCGGCCAGGGTGTTGTCGTAGATGTAGAAGCCGCCCAGATCGGCCACGCTCACATCGCCGGCGTTGAACACCGCGTCGCGGCTGAAGGGCGAGGTCTGTGCGAGCACGGGCAGGTCCTCGTACTCGGTGCCGGCGATCCCCTCACGGGTGCGCTCGGTCATCACCATGCCCATGAAGTCGAGGATGGCGGTGTCCTCATAGCGGGAGGTGGCCCCGCTCATGGTCTCCGTGGCCGTGCCGACCTTCCGGTTGACGTAGTCGACGGTGGTCCGGTGGTGGTCCGCGATGGCCTCGACCATCTCGGGATCCTCCTCCATCTCGCCCTGCGTGTAGTGCGGGGTGACGCTGGGCGCGGCCTCCTCCCAGTCGACCTCGAAGCCCTCACCATCGGCGTCGGGGACGAGGCTGAGCTCCACCTCGTTGAGGGAGCGGCCCCAGTAGTAGGGCTGGGTGATGAGCGCCCGGGTGCCGTCCGTCTGTGTGACGACCTCCTCCGGCTCGTCCACGTGCGAGTGGCCGGCGACCACCACGTCGATGTCGGGGACCTGCTCCGCAAGCGTCCGTGAGACGTTCTCCTGCAGCTTCTCCGGATCCCAGGTCTGCTCCTTCGGATCCTTGCCGCTGTGGGACAGGGCGACGACGACATCGGCGCCCTGCTCCTTGAGCTGCGGCGCGTACTCCTGCGCCGTCGCCACGATGTCCGCGAACTCGACCCTCCCGTCCAGGTGCCTGCTGTCCCAGACGCGCGAGCCCGGGGTGGTGAGGCCGATGACGCCCACCCGGACCGTCTCGCCATTCACCTCGCGCTCGATCATGGCGGTGGGGTCGCGGAGGGGCTCACCGGAGCCCGCCACCCGTGCATTGGCCACGAGGACGGGGAAGTCCACCTGGCCCGCGTAGGTGTCGAGCATGTCGAGGCCGTAGTTGAATTCGTGGTTGCCCACCACCTGGGCGTCATAGCCCATGAGGGAGTTGGCCACCGCCATCGGATGCTGGGCACCGGTCTCCGTCACAGGTTCCGTGGAGGAGTAGTAGGAGGTCAGCGGGTTGCCCTGGATGGAGTCCCCGTTGTCGAAGAGGAGGACGGAGTCCTCGCCCTTCTCGCTGCGGACCTGGTCGACGAGAGTCTTCGCCCGGGCCAGGCCCAGCTCCTCGCCGGCGGGATAGGGGCCGTTCGTGAAGTAGTCCCAGTTGAGGACGTGCCCGTGGATATCGGTGGTGGCGAGGAGGGACAGGGAGACCGGCTCGGCCGGCGCGGGTGCAGGCAGGGCCGCCGCCGAGGTGGCAGGCAGACCCACGAGCACGGCAGCCGCCAGCGCGGCGGGAATACGCAGATATGGCATACAGGTCACTGTAAGACAACGCACAGACACAGCGGAATCCGCTGAGCATCGCGGGAGCGGACGCGAGGTGAATGGCGGGCCTTCGCACCTATGTCTCAGCTTTCCGGCACCGGCACTGAGACCCAGGCATGGCTTTCCCTTTCGCTCCTCCGTAGATTGAGCGCATGCCGCAGCTCTGGGATCTCATCCGTGCGGGGTTCAATGCGAACAGGCACAACGACCGCAGTCTCGCTCCGCACCTGGGCCCCACCCCGGCCGCGACGCTGGAGCGGTTCCGGAACTCGGTGTCGAACACCATCGCGCCCACCAAGGACTATGCGGCCTTCCTCGGAGAGGTCGTGGTGCACGGCCAGGACATCGCACGTCCGCTGGGGATCGAGCTCGAACCCGCGCCCGGGGCGGTCGAAGAGGTCGCACGGTTCTTCACCACGAAGGACTTCGCCGTGAACAGCCGGACACTGGTGAAGGGCCTCTCGATCGAGGCCGAGGACACCGGTTTCCGCAGCGGCACGGGGCCGGCGGTCAGGGGCACGCTGCTGGACCTGGTGACGGCCATGGCCGGCCGTCCCGGGGCCGCCGCGGCGCTTCACGGCGAGGGAGCGGAGGAGCTCCGGCGCAGGCTTGCGTGAGGGCGCCGCACGCCCAGAGCCAAAGAGGTCAGTTGTCCTGGGGCAGCACGCGACCGCGAGCCGGAGCACCTCGATCCGCTGCGGCTTGAACAGTGGATCGGCCTATGCGAACCCCTTGCCCAATCGCGGCAGGCATGACGCACCTCGATTCGCGCGACGGCGACAGGCACACGCGCACCTGCGATCCCTGCCTTCAGGCTGCTCGCCGATGGAGTCCGGCGAGAGGTCCGCACGGAGCCCATGACTGCTGTCGCATGCGACCTCATTCTCTTCCTGACTTGGCGACCCGCTGTTTCGAACGTACCGCGTGTCACATTCGTGAGGTCATCAGCACTGGCGTCGTCCTCCGGCTCCGATGACACTGACAGGACACCGCTCGTGCGGAGATGGATGCCCAGACCCCGGCCAGGCCGCTCCCACGTACGCTCTGTGCTCGCCTATCGCGGCGCGACAGCGCGCAGACCCGCCGCCGTCACTGCAGCCGTGAGTTCGCGGTCGTACGTCACGAACTCGTCGGCACCGATCCGGAGCGCCGTGGCAAGATGGATCGCGTCGTTCGAGCGCAGGGGCGCGTGCGTCCCCGCCGCGAGCAGATCACCGCGTGTGACATCGACCAGCGTGACACCGCCCAGCACAGCCGAGATCGCTTCGATCGTCACGACCTCCGGGCGGCGGCCTGCGGCGCAGTGCAGCTCTGTGTGCAGCAGCCACGAGGAGGCGACAACCGCATTCGCACTCGCCCACCACTCGCGAATCGCCCCCGTCTCCGCTTCGCGCATGATCAGCTTCATCACCGCGGAGATATCGAGGTACGCCGTCGTCACCACTGTCCTCGCGCATCCTCGACGAGCTCACTCGACGACGCGGTCGAGGCACACGGCTCCACATCGAGGAGGTCCTCCCGCGGCGCGACGGGTGCGCGAGCCTCGCCACGGTCAATGAGGCCGTCCAGCACAGATCCGGTGACCGGCACGATCATCGCGGCGAGGCGGCCATTGTTGGTCACCTGCAGCGCTTCGCCGGCTTCCACCCGGCGCAGGATCTCGCCGCTGCGGTTCCGCATCTCCCGATGGCTGATCGTATCCATGTAGCACAGTGTAGCAAGCTGTGGCGATCTGGTCCTCGGAGGCACGAAGACCGGCCTGTCATTCCAGGACCCAGCGCCATTAGGCGCTCTTCCCGGAAGTGCGGATCCCTGCGCCCCTGCCGCGGCACTGATGGCCTCAGGGCCGGGCTCTCACCGCCAGCCCAGGGCCGGGGCCACCTCCGCGAGGATCGCCTCGATGACGTGGGCGTTGTAGTCCACGCCCAGCATGTTGGGCACCGTCAGGAGCAGTGTGTCCGCGGCGGCGATCGCCTCGTCCTCGCGCAGCTGTTCCACCAGAGCGTCGGGCTCGTCCGCATAGGATCGCCCGAACACCGCGCGGGTGTTCGCATCGAGCATGCCGAACTGGTCCTCCCGCTCCCCGCTGCCCAGGAAGTACCTGCGGTCGAGATCGTTCGTGATCGCGAAGATCGACCGGGACACCGAGACACGCGGCTCGAAGCCGTGGTCATGTTCCGCCCACTCCGCGCGGAACGCCTCGATCTGCTTCCGCTGCTGCACGTGGAAGGGCTCGCCGGACTCATCGTCCTTGAGCGTCGAGGACATGAGATTCATGCCCGTCCCCGCAGCCCATCGGGCCGTCGCATCGGAACCGGCTCCCCACCAGATCCGCTCACGCAGCCCCTCGGAGTGCGGTTCCAGGCGCAGGAGCCCGGGAGGGTTCGGGAACATCGGACGCGGGTTCGGCTGCGCGAAGCCCTCGCCCCGCAGCAGCTCCAGCGCGATCTCGGTGTGTCTGCGGGCCATGTCCGCATCGCTCTCACCCTCGGCAGGGACGAAGCCGAAGTGGCGCCAGCCGTCGATCACCTGCTCGGGCGAGCCGCGCGAGATGCCGAGCTGCAGCCTGCCGCCGGAGATCAGGTCCGCCGCACCGGCGTCCTCGGCGAACGCGAAGGGATTCGAATAGCGCATGTCGATGACGCCCGTGCCGATCTCGATCCGGCTCGTCCGCGCGCCGACCGCCGCCAGGAGCGGGAACGGCGCGCCCAGCTGCCGCGCGAAGTGATGGACGCGGAAGTAGGCCCCGTCCGCGCCGAGCTCCTCCGCCGCCACCGCGAGGTCGATGCTCTGCAGCAGCGTGTCCGCCGCCGTCTGCGCGTGGGAGGTGGGATGCGGGGCCCAATGGCCGAAGGACAGGAATCCGATCTTCTTGCTCACCTCACGCACAACCCGCACGTGCGGAGGCCTATTCCCTCACGTGGGGTGCGGCGCTGGGCCGCATGCACGTCTCAGAGGCGCGCGAACAGCAGCGCGACAGTCACAGTCACCTTCGCATACCGCCGCCTCGCGCCTCGGCGGCCTC
Organism: Brevibacterium album DSM 18261; assembly: GCF_000426445.1. GTDB lineage: Bacteria > Actinomycetota > Actinomycetes > Actinomycetales > Brevibacteriaceae > Brevibacterium > Brevibacterium album. The sequence goes on from NZ_AUFJ01000010.1 coordinate 581,716, forward strand.
ATTCCATGTCCTCGAGCTCCCGACCGGCGGTCTCCTTCACCCATCTGAGGACGAAGACGAAGGAGGCGAAGGCTGCGAGGGTGTAGAACCCGTAGGCGAACCACAGGCCCACATCCGCCATCGCGGGGAAGGAGGTGGAGATGAGGAAGTTCGCCAGCCACTGGGCGGCAGCGGCGACGCCGAGCGCGATCGCGCGGATCTGGTTGTTGAACATCTCACCCAGCAGCACCCAGACGCCCGGGCCCCAGCTCATGCCGAAGAAGACGACGAAGGCGTTGGCGGCGATGAGGGCGGTGGTGTCCCAGCCGGGCAGCAGCGCCACGGTGTCCGTGACGGCGGCATCGCGGCCCAGCGAGAAGGCCAGAGTCATGAGGCCCAGGGACACCGTCATGCCGGCGGAGCCGATCGTGAGCAGCAGCCGACGGCCGATCCGGTCGATGAGCGCGATCGCCAGCAGCGTCACGACGATGTTCGTCACGGAGGTGATGACGGAGATCGTGAGCGCATCCGATTCGTCGAAGCCCACGGACTTCCACAGCGTCGTGGAGTAGTAGAAGATCACGTTGATGCCCACGAACTGCTGGAACACGCTGAGCACGATGCCCACCCAGACGATCGGCAGGAGGCCGGTGCGCTTGGGATTGAGGATGTCGGAGAAGCGCGGGGTGCGCTCCGTGACGACCGTGCGGCGGATCTCCTGGATTCGCAGCGCCACGCCGTCGACGTAGATCTCCGAGAGCACCTTGCCGGCCTCGGCCTCGCGGCCCTGCTGGACCAGGTAGCGCGGCGACTCCGGGATGGTGAGCGCCAGGACGCCGTAGACCACCGCGGGCACCACCTCCATGATGAACATCCAGCGCCAGGCGGAGAGCCCGAACCAGAGCTCCTCCGAGGCGCCGCCGGCCGCAGCCGCGAGTGCGGCGTCGCTGAGGAGGGCGGCGAAGATGCCGACGACGATCGCGAGCTGCTGGAGCGAGCCGAGGCGGCCGCGGACGGAGGCCGGTGCGATCTCCGCGATGTACGCCGGGGCGATGACCGAGGCCGCGCCGACGCCCAGACCTCCGATCACGCGCCAGATGATCATGTCCGTGGGGCCGAAGGCCAGGCCCGAGCCCACCGCGGAGAGCGTGAACAGCACGGCCGCGATGACCATGACGCGCACGCGGCCGTACTTCGCTGAGACGCGCCCGGCCAGTGCGGCACCAGCCATGCAGCCGAGCAGCGCGGACGAGACCATGAAGCCCGTCAGCAGGGCCGGGGTCTCCCATGCGCTCTCCATCGCGTCCACGGCCCCGTTGATGACGGCGGTGTCGAAGCCGAAGAGGAACCCGCCGAGAGCCGCGACGACGGCGAGCTGGACGACCCGCCCGAAGACGTAGGACTCGGCGCTCCGAGGCGCTGCACCGCTGTGTGCTGTGGCGTTCATGGGAAATGTCTAGCAGATCACCGGGCACCTGCGGCGGAGGCACCACGGCGGGATGCTCTGCGAGCGGTTCTGTGGGCGGCGCACGGTCGGGGAGGTTTGTACAGTGCAGGCACCCTGCCTCATGCCTGCACCGTACAGACCTCCCCGACGCCGCGCGCTGAGCGGCCCGGAAGTCAGGAGGCCAGCCCCAGCCTGCGGCGCAGCTCCCGCGAGTGGCGGCGTGAGACCTCGACCCGGCTGCGCTCCCGGTCATTCATCACGAGGACCAGACCGCCGCGGAAGCCCGAGACCAGCTCCCGCACACAGCGCAGATTGACGAGGTACGAACGGTGCGCCCGGAAGAAGTGTCCCTGCAGCCGGCGCTCGAGCTCGCTGAGCGAATAGGACACGAGCACCTGGTCGTCCACGAGCTTGAGCGCGGAGTAGCCGCGCGCAGCGGCCACATAGACGATGTCGTCGCCGTCTACGAGCACAGTCCGCCCGCCGCGCTGCACGGGGATGCGGACGAATCCGGCCGTGCCCTCGTCTGCCGCCCGCGCTCGACTGTGCCCACTCGGCTCCTCCTGCCCGGCACCGCCCGGCCCCAGTCCTCCCGCTGTTCCCGCAGGCGTCCGTGCACCCGCTGTGCCGACCGCACCCGAGGCTCCCTCCGCTTCCAGCGCACCCTCGGCCCCGGCAGATCCGGTCCCTGCGGATCCGGTCCCCGAGCCGCCGACCGCGGCGGCGGGTCCGACCTCCGCGGCGAATCCGGTCTCGGCGGCGAATCCGGCAGCTGTACGGAGGTCCGCTGCTCCCCCACGGGGATCGGACGCTCCTGCACGGGAATCCGCCCCTGTCCCGAGCGCCCGCTCCACGGCCCGGCGCAGCCGCTCCGGGTCGAAGGGCTTGACGAGGTAATCCGCAGCTGCGAGGTCGAAGGCGTCGACCGCGTGTTCGGAATAGGCGGTGGTGAAGACGATCTGAGGCCGCCGCGGCAGCTCCCCCAGACGGCGTGCGACTTCGAGTCCCGTGAGCCCGGGCATGCGGATGTCGAGGAACACGAGGTCGTAGTCGAGCGATGTCAGAAGCACGAGGGCCTCCTCGCCGTTGGTCGCCTCGCCCACCACCTGCACGAGCGGCGCCCCGCCCGTGTCCGAGGCGCCGGACCCGAGCTCCTGCAGCAGGTGACGCAGCTCCTCACGCGCGGGAGCCTCGTCGTCGACGATGAGGGCACGCGGGAGCGCCTGTGCTGTCCGGTTCATCCCTTCAGTCTACGAGCGTCGCGCGGCCGGGGGTTCAATCGCACGGCCTGGGAGCTTCCTACGGTGCGGACACCCTGCCACCTGCCTGGACCGTACAAACCTCCCCGATGCCGGGGAGCGGAGGGGCGCGGGACGCCTACTGCGCCGGAACCCGGATGTCGATGACGGTGCCGCCGGAGCGGGGCGCGGTGACGCTGAGCGCATAGCGGTCGCCGAAGAGGGCGTCCAGACGCTCGCTGATGTTCTGCAGACCGACCCCAGCATGCTCCGGCCCTGCCGCACCGGGTCCTCCTTCCCCGCCGCCGAGCACGCGGGCGCGCCCGCCCAGCAGCCGCTCCAGCACGGCCGGGTCCATGCCGACGCCGTCATCGCTGACCCGGATCGAGACCGTTCTGCTCAGGGGGTCGAACCGCGCTCGCAGGCGGACCGTGCCGCCTGCCACCTTGGGCCCGATGCCGTGCTTGATCGCATTCTCCACGAGCGGCTGGATGGTGAGCACGGGCACGCGCGAGGTGAGCACCTGCGGATCGATGTCATACCTCACCGCCAGCCTCTCGCCGAACCGCGCCTGCTCAAGCGAGACATAGGTGCGCACATAGAAGTACTCCTGCGCGAACTCCGCGAAATGCCCCTCCTGCCTCACCGTGTAGCGGAAGAACTCGCTGAGCCTCAGCAGCAGCTCACGCGCCTCCTCCGGCCGCGTCCGGGCCTTCGAGGCGATCGTGTTCAGGACGTTGAACAGGAAGTGCGGATTGATCTGCGCACGCAGGGCGTCGAGCCGGGCGTGGGCGGCCAGTCGCCGATCGCGGTCCAGCTCCGCGAGCTCGAGGTGGAGGGAGAGCATGCTCGCCATATCCTCGACGAGCCGGCGCGGCGGCGGCGGGGTGTCCGCCTGGTACACCCCCAGCGTGCCGATGACGCGCGTGCCCACCTTCAGCGGCACCACCACTGCGGACTGCAGTCGGCACCCCTCCACCCGGCAGCCGATGCCGCCCGGGTCCGATGCGGTCACCGTCCTGCCCCGCTCTGCCGCCCGCTGCGCCACCTTCGTCTGCAGGCTGCCTCCGGCCCTGTGGTGCCCGGCCTCGGGCCCCACATAGGCGAGGATGTCGGTCCTGTCCGTGATCGCGACGGCGTCGCCGGAGAGCATGGGCCGCAGCAGCTCGCACGTGCGCCTGGCCGCATCCGGGGTCAGGCCGGCCCGCAGCGGAACGGAGCTGCCGGCCGCGGCGAGGTCGCTCACCCCGCCCCCGGGATCGCGGTACATCGGCGCGCGCCTGCTGCTTCGGGGACCGCGCAGCGCCGAGGAGTAGCCGAGCACGACGACGACCGTGAGCACCACCCCGATCCCCACCGTCGGCAGCACCGACAGCGGTGGATCCACGAGCGCCTGCGTGATGAGGCACAGCAGAGCCCAGATCCCGCAGATGACGCCGGAGAGCAGCAGACCGCCCCTCATCGCCGACGCCCCTTCCGCTCCCGGCCGCCGCGCACCGTCATCCGGGCCAGCTCCTCGGCCTGCCTGTCCGCGGCAGTGCCGTGCATGATCAGCCAAGCCTCCTCGACCCCGGCCGGGGCTGCGGTGAACCGCGAGACGAGCACTGTCACGAGGAAGGCCGCCGGCGCGGCGACGAGAGTCGGGGCCGCGAGCAGATCGTGCAGGGCCTCAGGAGCCGAGGCGCCGGACGAGAGGAACATCGCGACCGCGAGCGCACCGCCGGTCACCATCCCCGCAACGGCGCCGGCAGCCGTGGTCCCGCGCCACCAGATCGTCAGCAGCAGCACGGGGGTGAGTGCGGAACCGGCGACGGCGAAGGCCCAGGTCACCATCGTCGCCACGAGCGAGGGCACGGTCGCGGTGAAGGCGCCCGGCTGCATCCCCAGCGCCAGCATCGCGGCAAGCGCCGCGGCCGCGAGGGTGACGGCCCGTCCGGCGCGCACCGCCTGCCGCTGCGTGGCCCGGGGGTTGATGTGCCGCTCGTAGACGTCATGGCCCCAGCTCGCCGCCGAGGCCAGCAGCAGGCCCGCGACCGTGGACATCGCCGCGATGAGTGCGGCCGCCGCCACCAGCCCGAGGCCCGACTCGCCGCCGTAGAGCCGGCCGAGGACCGGCAGCGCATGCTCGGGCACCAGCAGGATGCCGTCCGTCGTGAGCGCGCGCAGCCAGTCCCGTTCGCCGGCGGCCTCGGCGATGACGGAGCGGGCGGCTGTCCCCATCATCACCGCCAGCGCGTAGAAGGCGCCCACGAGCACGAGGACCCACAGCGTGGTGGTCCGGGCGGCCCGGCCGGTGGGCGAGGTGAAGAAACGGTTCATGACGTGCGGCAGCCCCGCCGTCCCGAGTCCCAGCGTCACGACGAGGGCGATCTGCCCGAGGCCGCCGTAGCGGGCGCCCGGTTCGCCGAACACCGGCGGATCCTCCGGATGGACGAGGCTGCGGCCCGATCCGAGCGGCTCGCGGCTGAGCTCCTCGACCGCCGCACCGTAGCGGAAGCCGTCTGCGGTGACCACGATCGTGAGCCACACGAGGGCGGCCATGAGCAGGAGGAACTGGATCGCCTGGTTCCAGGTGGTTCCGCGCATCCCGCCGAAGGCCACGATCACGGCGATGGCCGCCGTGGAGAGCAGGACGCCTGTGGCATAGGGGCTCAGGCCGAGGACGCCGTGCCCCACCAGCAGCTCCCAGGTGATGCCGGCGCCCATCGACTGCGGCACGAGGTAGCAGAGGATCACCAGCTGGATGATGCCCACAGAGGTGAGCCGGACCGTCTCGGACCCGAGGCGGCGGCCGAGGAAGTCCGCGAGCGAGAATTCGCCGAACCGCCTCAGGGGTGCGGCGACGAACAGGAGCACGGGCACGAACCCCGCAGCGAAGCCCACCGCGTACCAGGCTCCGTCGAGGCCCGAGACGTAGACGGCCGCGGCCACGCCCAGGAATGAGGCCGCTGAGAGGTAGTCCCCGCAGATCGCCCAGGAGTTGGTGACGACGCCCACGCGCTGACCGGCGAGGTAGAAGTCGACGGTCGAGGACCGCCGGGGCCGGGTGAGCGCGGAGACGAGCACGACCACCAGGACGACGACTGCGAGGGTGACGACCGCGGCCGCGCTCACCCGGCCCCTCCCTCGCGGGGGACGCTCCCGGGTGCGGTCCGGGCGCGGTGCCTGTTCGCTCCCCGGCGCGCCGGCAGGACATCGGCCTCGGAGTCCCCCGGCTCCCAGCGGGCCGAGCGCCCGCCGAGCATCCGCGATTCGACCGAGCTCGCCAGCGTTGCCGCGGCGACGCCGACGACGGCGAAGGCCGCATAGAGCCCCAGCGCGGCGGTGAGGAAGGCCGGGCTGAAGCCCAGGACGCGCGATTCCGTCCACCACGCCAGCGTCATGGTCAGGACGGGGAAGGAGATGAGCAGGGCGAGGAAGACGAGGAAATAGGTGACCGCGATCCGGCGGACGGTGCGGAAGGCGGCATCGACCTCGGCGGCGGTGTCGCGGACCACCCCGGTGTCCGGGATGCCCTCCGGGAACGGCTCCTCTGCGCCCTGCCCCTCCGGCCTCATGCCCGGACGGGACGGGCAGCAGCGCCCTGCTCCGGCATCCAGCGCCGCCACATCATGACGGTCGCGCGGATGAGGATGACAGCGGCACCGCCGGCGAGCACCACGCCCATCCCCGGCAGGAACGAACCCCAGGCCGTCTGGGCCGAGGCGGCGATGATGTTCCAGATCTGGAGGACGACGATGAGTGCGACCGGGACTCCCGCCACCGCCGCATGCGCAATGGCGAGGCGGCGCCTGGGGATGAGGCCGCCGGCCAGCGCGAGGAAGCCCAGCGCGAGGGTGGCGACGCCGGGACCGTCCGTGCCGCGCAGTGCGAAGGCCTCACCGATGAGGCTCTGGGTGAGGGTCACGTGCACCCACGGCAGGAACGCGGAGATCATGAGCATGAGCCCGCCCACGATCATCGGGCCGCTGCCCGGATGGAAGATCCCCCAGCCTGTGCTCCGGCCTGCCCGCAGCCGCTCCATCAGCGCATCCATACGGACATCCTAGGAGTGGGCCGCGTCACCGGAAAGCTCCACAGGCAGCAGAACCGGCGAACGGCCGCTCCGGGCCCGTGAGCGGCAGGGCGGGCCCCATGAGCGGTGCCGGGCCTCGCGCCCAGCCGCTCGCGGCGCGGAATCGACCGCCCGCGAACCCGATAGCGCCACCCGCGATTCCGCCGGCCCGACACTGTTGTCATTCCCCTTCCCGTGCCGTTTCTTTGAGGTGATGCACAGACTCCGGGAGCGGCAGAGAGGCCGGCCCGGCAGGAGAAGGGAGCACGCGATGTCCGATCCCGCGCACACCGGCACCGGAGGGCACGCGCCGCCCCCGGCGGCGAAGGACGACTGGCGCCGGCAGTACTGGAAGAAGAACCTCCGGCTCATGGTGGTGCTGCTCGCGATCTGGTTCCTCGTATCCTTCGGCTGCGGCATCCTGTTCATCGAACAGCTGAACACGATCGTCATCCTCGGCTTCCCGCTCGGGCTCTGGTTCGCCCAGCAGGGCTCGATCATCACCTTCGTCGTCCTCATCCTCGTCTACGCCCTGCGTATGGACTGGATCGACAGGGAGTTCGGCGTGGCCGAGGCCCCGGAGGAGGCCGGGCAGGCCGCAGGAGGTGAGCGGTGATGGATCAGGTGCGGCTCTGGACCTATGTCTTCGTCATCCTGACCTTCGGCATCTACATCACGATCGCCTGGCGGTCCCGCGTGAAGGAGACGAAGGAGTTCTACGTCGCCTCACGGGGCGTCAACCCCGTGGCCAACGGCGCCGCGGTCGCCGCCGACTGGATGTCCGCCGCAAGCTTCATCGGCATGGCCGGCATGGTCGCCTTCCTCGGCTCCGACGGCTCGGTCTACCTCATGGGCTGGACCGGCGGCTATGTGCTGCTGGCCCTGCTGCTGGCACCCTACCTGCGCAAATGGGGCAAGTTCACGGTTCCCGAGTTCGTGGGAGACCGGTACAGCGACCTCGTGCGCGTCGTCGCGGCCGTGTGCGCCATGGTCATCTCCTTCACCTATGTGGTGGGGCAGATGACCGGCGGCGGCGTGGTGTTCTCCCGCTTCCTGGGGCTGAGCGCGGAATGGGCGGTCATCGCCACGGGCATCGTGATCTTCTTCTACTCCGTCCTCGGCGGCATGAAGGGCATCACCTACACCCAGGTCGCGCAGTACACCGTCCTCATCGTCGCCTACCTCATCCCCGCGGTCGCGGTCGCACAGCGGATGACGAACATCCCGATCCCCCAGATCTCCTACGGGAGCATCCTCTCCGAGCTCGACGCGCTGCGCCTGGAGCTGGGCCTGGACCGGTTCACCGAGGCCTTCGTCGGCCGTGACGGCGGTCAGCTCGACGTCCTCCTCGTCACCGCCTCGCTCATGCTCGGCACGGCCGGCCTGCCCCACGTCATCATCCGCTTCTACACCACCCGCACGGTGCGCGGGGCGCGGTTCTCCGCGTTCTGGGCGCTGCTGTTCATCGCACTGCTGTACCTCACGGCTCCTGCAGTGGGCGCATTCACCAACCTCAATCTCCTGCAGGGCGCGAAGGGCTCCACGGAGGCGGATCTGCCCGCCTGGATCGCACCGTGGTCGGAGGCGGGATACGTGACGGTCAACGCCCCCGACGGGATCATCGAGTCCGTCTCGAACGCCGCCGATTCCGGCGCCGACCTCATCGTCTCCAACGACATCCTCGTGCTCGCCTCCCCGGAGATCGGCGGCATGCCCGCGCCGATCATCGGCCTCATGGCGGCCGGCGGGATGGCGGCGGCGCTGTCGACCGCAGCGGGGCTCCTGCTGGTGATCGCCTCGGCGGCCTCGCACGACATCTACTTCCGGATGGTCACCAAGGAGAAGGCCCCGGAGAAGCAGCAGATGCTCGTGGGCCGCATCGCGATGGCATGTGCGCTGGTCGTGGCGATCTTCGCCGGGCTCAACCCGCCGGCGTTCGTCGCGCAGGTGGTGGCGTTCGCGTTCGGGCTCGCGGCCTCGACGTTCTTCCCCATCCTCATCCTCGGCATCTTCTGGAAGAGGGCGAACGGGACGGGGGCGGCCGCGGGAATGCTCACGGGCCTCGTGTTCACGGGCGGCTACATGCTCTACACACTCGAGGTCTTCGGCCTCAGCGCCAATGAGCACATCCTGGGCGTCTCCCCGGAGGGCATCGGCGCGATCGGCGCCGTCGTCAACTTCGCGGTCACGATCGTGGTCTCGAAGCTCACCCGCCCGCCGCGGCCGGAGATCCAGGAGATGGTCGAGTCCATCCGCTACCCCGCCCAGCAGGCGCCCTCCGCGGAGAGGGCTGCTGAGGGGGCCGCCTCCGAGGGCGCAGCGTCCGAAGGCTCCGCGGAGCGCTGACCGCGCCTCCTGCCGCCGCCGGGCCGTGGCGATCACGGCCCGGCTGCGGCGCCTCAGAGGCGACACCCGTGTCTTTCCAACAGACAGCGCGAGAGGACTGTGGGAGCAGAGCGCAGTCGGGAGCAGATGCTGCAAGCCGGGCATCGAGCGTCAGCAGCGAACACTGCGCGGCCCGCGCGAGCACGACATACATGGCATCGCCGGCACTGATACTGTGCCGCAGCGCATAGACAGCCGGAAGCGACGCCATCATCGGCATCTGCTCTACGCCGAGCGCCTCGAACTCATCGAACGCCCGCAGCGCCATCTCGTCGGTGATCTGCCGGCTGAGCGACCACCCTCGGATCACCGAAGCGACTTCCGCAGTGAGGTGCTGCGGCGCCAGAAGTTCGTGCCCGTCGAGCAGAGCGGCGGCCCGACGACCGGCCTCAGTTCCGAACAGAATCTCGGCAACTGCGGATGCGTCGACGACCAGCGTCATCGACCGGGCCGCTGGTCCGCGAGCACCTGCGCCGCAGGATCGAGAGAGACGACGGTGCGGCTCGCGATCCGCTCCAGCAGCTCGGCGCGACTCGGGCGCGCGGCTATGCGGTCGAGTTCGCGCAGCAGGCAGTCACTCAGCGAGCGGCCCTCGAGTGCAGCCTTCGCCTTGAGCGCACGGCTCGTCTCATCGGAGACATTGCGAACCTGAATCGTGGCCATCGAGTCAGCATGCATAGCATGCACCGTGCATGCAATCGTGTTCCATTCTGCCGCAGCCCGGCCGTGGCGCTCACGTCCGGGCTGCGGCAGGATTGAGGCCATGAGCACTCCGCACGCAGCCCCCGCAGTCTTCCTCTCCACGGAGCCGGAGGCCGATGCCCTCCTCGCCCATGACCGCTTCGCCCTCCTCATCGGCATGCTCCTCGACCAGCAGGTGACGATGGAGTCCGCCTTCGCCGGGCCCCATAAGCTCGTGCAGCGGCTGGGCACCGTCACCCCGGCATCGGTCGCCGCGATGGACCCCGATGCCTTCCTCGAGGCCTTCCGCCAGCCGCCGGCCGTCCACCGCTTCCCCGGCTCGATGGCCGCGCGCGTCCAGAAGCTCGCGCAGGCGATCGTCGAGGAGTACGGCGGTGAGGCCGAGGCGATCTGGACCCGCCCTGAGAAGGACGGCTCAGATCCCTCGGGTGCTGCGGTGCTGCGGCGGTTGAAGAAGCTGCCCGGCTTCGGTGACCAGAAGGCGCGGATCTTCCTTGCGCTGCTGGGCAAGCAGTTCGGCCTCGAGGCGGAGGGCTGGCGCGAGGCCGCAGGCGAATACGGTCCGGCCGACGCCTTCCTCTCGATCGCCGATGTCACCGATGAGGAGAGCCTCCAGCAGGTCCGTGCGAACAAGAAGGCACGCAAAGCCGCGGCGAAGGTGGCGAAGACCGCGAAGTGAGCGCGCCTTCGCGTCTCGGTTCCTGCTCAGGTCTCAGTCCCCGTTCAGGTCTCGGTTCCTGCTCGCGTCTCAATCCACGTCGCTCTCGCGCCCGGACATCGACGCAGTCTGAGACCCGAGCGAGAGGTGAGACGCGAACGCGGCCTCAGACCCCCGCATCGCCGTCCGCGGTCCGCGCCTCCACCTCGGCGCTCGTCGTCACGCGCGCGCCATGGGTGAGGGTGCGGGAGACCGTGCACAGAGAATCGTGGGCGGCCTCGAGCAGGCGCTCCACGAACGCCGCGGGATCCTGCCTGCGCCGCCACTCACCGAGGTCGAGGTCGAAGGCGACCGCGATGTCCTCCAGCCGGGTGGCGGTGCCGAAGCCGCCGCCGTCCGCAGGCTCGGCCAGCTTGTCCGCCTCCACCGTGAGCGCGAACCGCTCCGGCTCACCCCTCCGGGTCAGCGGCCGGTCCAGGCAGATCGCCATGCAGCCGGCGAGCGCGGAGAGCAGCAGGTCTGCGGGATCGACGAGGCCCTCTCCCCTGCCGAACTCCAGCTGCGCTCCCGAGGCCGTCGTCACCCGGTAGCGCTCCGGCGCCGTGCGCTCGACGGAGACCCGGCGGCGTTCGACCGCGTCATCGCGCTGTCCCGCGGCACCGGCTCGCGCAGCTGATTCCCGCAGCTCCGGGGACCGCACCGGACCGTGCTCGGCGCCCGCGTCCGCTCCGCCGTCCATCCCCGCCCTCTCAGACCGCCGAGGCGAGCGCGAGCTGCCAGCTCACGCCGAACCGGTCGGCCAGCCATGCGTAGCGCTGGGCGAAGCCGTAGTCGTCGCGGTCCTCCATGAGGAAGCCCCCGCCCTCGCCCAGCGCTGCGAGCACCGCCTCGTACTCGGCCGGATCCTCGGTCTCGAAGTAGAGGGAGGACGCCGGGGTGAAGGTGAACTGATGGTGGATGGGTGAGTCGTTGACCCGCACGCGCTGCCCGTCGAGGCTCACGACTGCCATCATGATCAGCGGCCCGGCGGCCTCGACCGCGGGATTGGCCTCGTTCGCGATCTCCGCCGTCTGCGCGATCTGCTCCGCGGGGAAGTGCGCGACCGATTCCACGGACGAGCGCGGGATCACCGCGGTGTAGAGGTCGATCGCCTCCTGTGCGCGACCTTCGAACATGAGGAACGGGGTGACTGCCATCTGCGGCTCCTTGTCTGCGTGACTGTGTCTGAGTGACTGTCGAATCGTCTCTGCGGCTGCCCCTGCGACTCGCCGGGCACCGGTTCAGCTGAGCACCTCGGCGGGGCCCAGGTACATCCACCTCCGCGCCCTGCGCACGAAGCGGGCGACTTCGTGCAGCTCCCCCGGCGCGCCGTCCGGCTCCCGGTACGAGGCACGGTACTCCACGATCCCCTCCTCGTCCTCGAGCCCGCCTGCGGTCACGGCCTCGACGGTGAGCCCGGTCCACACGGTGCCGTCTTCCGCTTCGACCTCGGGCGGACGCGTGCGGGGATGCCAGGTCCGGAAGAGATGGTCCTCGTTCCGCAGGACATGCGCGGTGTACCGCGAGCGCATGAGCTGCTGGGCCGTGGGCGGCCAGGCGGCGAGCGTGAGCGCGGGCTCGCAGCACTGCGAGTACTCCGCTCCCTGCGGGTATCCTCCACAGGGGCAGGGGGCCGAGGCCGGCGGGTCCGGGAGGGGCGCGCGGGAGTCCATCACGGGTCCAGAATAGTGCCGGACGAGCAGGCTCGCACCGATCGGCGGCACTGTCCTGCCCACGGCAGCGGATGAGCACGGAGACGAAGCACCACGATGGCACGCACACGGACGGCGGCGAACACCGCGCTGGGCGGCAGCTCGTCGCAGAAGGCGGACCCGGCTCAGGAGCGCACCGCAGCAGCGACGGGAGCCGCAAGAACTCCGGAAGCACACGGAATCCCGGAGACCGCAGGGAACCCGGAAGGGCGGGCGCGCCTCCGCCAGGCGGTGCGCGCGGTCATCCTCGACCCGGCCGATCACATCCTCCTCGTCCGCTTCCGCTGGAGCGGGTGGCCGCAGGCCGATGGGCTCTGGGCCACACCGGGCGGCGGGATCGAGGCCGGGGAGACGCACCTCGAGGCGCTGCGGCGCGAGATGCGCGAGGAGACCGGGATGCCCGTGGCCGAGCTCGGTCCGCCCCTGTGGACCCGCACTGCGCTGCGCCCCTTCAGCGGCTGGGACGGGCAGACGGAGCACGTCTACCTCTTCCGCACCGAGCGCTTCGTCCCGGCGCCGTCCATGACCACGGCGCAGCTCCGCGAGGAGGGCGTGCAGGAGGTCCGCTGGCTGTCCCCGGAGCAGGTCGCGGCGGAGAACGCCGTGTTCGCGCCCCGCAGTCTGCCGGACCTGCTCAGCCGGCTCCGCGCCGACGGCGCACCCCGTGAGCCGCTCCGGCTCGAAGGTCTCTGAGCCTGCCGGAGCAGTGCTGGCTCTGCCCGGACTGCTCCCCCTTGCGCTGAGCGATGATCCGCCCCTGCCCTCACGGGAGCCTTCCCATGCGCCTCTTGCCCCGCCGTTCGCGGGCTTCCGGCGGCGAGCGGCGGGGCAAGGGCCTCTGCCGGACCCTGGCTCACAGGGACCTCGAACTCGCCCGTGCGCTGAACGCACTGATGGGGTAGGCTGTTCACAGCGCTCAGACGTGCACCTTCCACGGAGGTTGCCCGCGACGGCGCGCGGCGGTCCCCGAGCTCTTCGCTCTGCGACCGCAAGACATAAATATTCGCGTTCGAACCCCCTGAGGGCTTCTCCGCGACCTGAACGAATCGGTTTCTCATCTCAACTGCATCTCCCGTTTCATCCGCACGTCCCCCGATTTCCTGGCAGCAGGCTGCCGACGATGTTCACGCAGCCACGCTCACCGGCGAGTATGCCGGCCACATCGTCGAGAACGGCCTCGACTTCACTGCCTACGGCCCGCTGGGCCAGCGCATCAGCGCGCACTTCTCCCTCGCAGCAGCTCGCACAGCTCTGGAGGATTTCTCGACCCCGACCGCAGCCGCGGTCCTCACGCGCGCCTCGGGCGCGCCCTCACGCTCCGCGGCGGCGCCGTCGTCGCGGTTTCATGGATCACTCCCGTGGTCCCAGACAGAGAAGGAATGACGTCATGGCCACAGGCACCGTCAAATGGTTCAACTCCGACAAGGGCTTCGGCTTCATCGCTCCCGATGACGGCTCGAGCGACGTTTTCGCCCACTTCTCCGCGATCCAGGGCTCCGGCTTCCGGAACCTCGAGGAGAACCAGAAGGTCGAATTCGACATCGAGCAGGGCGACCGCGGCCCGCAGGCCGCGAACATCCGCGGCCTCTGATCCACCGCACCGCTTCTGCGACGGGCTTCCCGGGTGAAGAATCCGGGAGGCCTGAACCGCAGCGGTGACCCATGGGTCATCTGCGCCGGTGCTCCGCTTGAGAGCACGGCTCGCTCCCTCCGGGGAGCAGAAGGGCCGGCACCTGACACCAGGTGCCGGCCCTTCGCGCGTCCCCGGACGCTCCCGCAGCTCCAGCGGCTCCCGTCCAGCCCCTCACATGCCACCATGCGGTCACGCACACAGATCCCTCGGGGCGCGCTGTTACCGTGGGAGAAGCGATCGGCAACTGCCTTTGGCTTCGCCCCGGCCTCGCACAGCCCCTTCAGCAGATCACGGACAGTGCACAGGGCCGCACAGCAGACAGGTGCCGACCATCTCCTACGCATCCGCCTCGACCTCGACGACCACCGCGCCCACTCCCCAGGCCGTCCAGGGACCCCTGCGACGCACCTATGCCCGCCGCGACGACTTCCCCTCCCTCACGAAGGTCTACTCGCAGCTGTCGAAGACCGTGCGCGAGGCCGGACTGCTCAGGCGCACGCCCTGGTTCTACGCATGGACGGCGCTCGGGATCGCGGCGGGCTTCGCCGGTGCGGTCACGGGGTTCGTCCTCCTGGGCGACTCCTGGTTCCAGCTGCTCATCGCCGCCGCGCTCGGCATCCTCTTCACGCAGACGGCGTTCCTCGCCCACGAGGCCGCGCACCGCCAGATCCTCTCCTCCGGCCCCGCGAACGATCGGCTTGCCCGCTTCCTCGGCGGCATCGTGGGGATGAGCTACGCGTGGTGGGACTCCAAGCACACGCGCCATCACGCCAACCCCAACAGGGTGGCGAAGGACCCGGACATCGACGTCGACACCATCTCGTTCCTCGAGGAGGACGCCGTCCAGGCCCGCGGTCTGCGCAGACTCATCACGCTCAGGCAGGGCTGGCTGTTCTTCCCCCTGCTCACCCTGGAGGGGATCAACCTCCACATCCTCGGCGTCCGTCACCTCCTCACGCAGAAGCAGGTGAAGGGCCGGTGGGTCGAGCTGGCGCTGCTCGCGATCCGCTTCCCGCTCGTGCTGGTCCCCGTGTTCGCGCTTCTGCCGCTGGGCATGGCGTTCGCGTTCATGGGCGTGCAGCTCGCGGTGTTCGGGGTGTACATGGGCGCCTCGTTCGCCCCCAACCACAAGGGGATGCCGGTCATCGCCCCGGACGCCAAGCTCGACTTCTTCTCGAAGCAGGTGCGCACCTCGCGCAACATCCGCGGCGGCTGGTGGGCGACGTGGCTCATGGGCGGCCTCAACTACCAGATCGAGCACCACCTCTTCCCCAGCATGGCCCGGCCCCATCTGGCCAGGGCGCGGGCCATCGTGCTCGAGTTCTGCAGAACGCACGACGTCCCCTACACCGAGACCTCGCTGCTGCGCTCCTACGCCATCGTGATCGACTACCTCAACCGAGTCGGCCTGGCAGCGCGCGATCCCTTCGACTGCCCCATCACCGCCCAGTACCGGCGCGCGTAGGGACGGTCAGGACGCCCCGCTGCGCGCCCCTCCGCTGCGGTACAGCCCGATCGAGCACTGCGATCCTGCCGGGGCAACGGGGCCACGCACCTGACATGCGATAATGTCTCCCGCGGCCCGCGACGGCGACACCGCTGCGGCCGCACTGCACCCGAATCGCACATCAGAGGAAGGCGGCACGCTGTGGCGAAGCTCCGCACCGCCCTGTCAGCCCTCGGGGCGGCGAAGGACGCAGGACGCGCACGCGCCCTCTTCGACGATCCGGGGACCGTGATCGTCGATGGGGAGCTCTTCCCTCCCGACTCGGTGCGTCCGCCGGTCACCGGCGCGCGCACCCTGCTCCTGCGCGTCGTCCAGGACGATGCCTCGGGAGGCATGGACTCTGCTGCGGCACTCTCAGGTTGCGAACGTGATGCCTTCGCCGTCGTCCACATCCCTGAGGCACGGGACTTCATCGCACTGCTCGCGTTCAATCCCAGGGCGCGGGTGGAGGCCGGGCTGACCTTCGGCGAGTTGATCGAGACCTCTGGCCGGCCGGTCTGCGTGGCGATGGTCGAGGAGTTCCTGGGCATCCGCGTGGACCACGTCCTGGAGTTGCGCGCGGAGGCGCTGGGAGCTGTCGTCGACGAGATCGGCACGCTCCCGGTGTACAGCCGCACTGCGTTCGCCGCTGACGGCGTGCAGTTTGCCGAGGGGACGAACCGCCTGGACGGGAGGGGCGCGGTCGTCTTCGCTGCCGCCTCGGCCGTCGACGATGCCGGCCAGACCCGTACCCGGAACCAGCGGGCACTGCTGCGCGCACTGGTGCTGGGGCTGAGGTCCTCCGGTCTCGCGCAGAGTCCGGCGAAGCTCGCCTCTGTGCTCGGGCACATCGCACACGGCGCCCGCAAGGACTCGCGGCTGTCCACCCTGGAGCTGGGGAAGCTCGGGCGGGAGCTGCGGTCCGTGGCCGCAGACGACCTCGTCGCCGTCACGGTGCCGAGCCGCTCGCGACGCGAGGAGGACGGCAGCGTGACCGTCGACTTCGATCAGGAGGCCGCCCCCGCGCTCCGCGAGGCCCTGCACGACGGGCAGGCTGCGGAGTTCGTCCGCGGCCTCGCCTCGATGGGCTACTGAGGCTGCGTCCCCGGCCGGCACCTCGGCTGAGGCCCGGCCCGTCTGATTACCGCAGCGGCGGGAAGCTCAGCTCGCCGGGATGCTCGTCCGGTTCGTGGATCTCTGCGGCCCTGCCCAGGATGAGGCGGTCCACCGCGCCCACTGCCGTGAGGTCCCGGTCGGGATAGTCGAAGCGGCTGAGCACATGGCGCATCGCCTCGAGGCGCGCCCGCTTCTTGTCGTTGGACTTCACGACGGTCCACGGGGCGATCTCCGTGTCCGTGTAGAAGAACATCTCCTCCTTGGCCTCCGTGTACGCGTCCCATTTGTCGAGGGAGGCCAGGTCCGTGGGTGAGAGCTTCCACTGCTTGAGCGGGTCCTGGGAGCGGGCGCGGAAGCGCTCACGCTGCTCGGCCCGGCCCACCGAGAACCAGAACTTGATGAGGTGGGTGCCGGAGTTCACGAGCATCCGCTCGAACTCCGGTGCCGCACGCATGAACTCCCGGTGCTGGGCGGGCGTGCAGTAGCCCATGACCCGCTCGACTCCCGCCCGGTTGTACCAGGACCGGTCGAAGAAGACGATCTCGCCTCCGGCCGGGAGGTGCTCGGCGTAGCGCTGGAAGTACCACTGGGACTTCTCCCGGTCCGTGGGAACACCCAGCGCGGCGATGCGGGCGCCACGCGGGTTGAGGTGCTCCGTGAAGCGCTTGATGGAGCCGCCCTTGCCTGCGGCATCGCGGCCCTCGAAGAGGATCGCGATCTTCTCGCCTGAGTTCCTCACCCACCGCTGAAGCTTGAGGAGCTCGATCTGCAGCCGGCGCTTCTCCGCCTCGTACTCGCGCCTGCCGAGCTTCTTCTCGTAGGGGTAGTCCTGACGCCATGCGGGGAGCTCGGCAGCCGCCGCGGCACCGCGTGAGCCGCTATCGGAGCGGGCACCACCGGGACCGGCCGCGCCGGACTGGGCGGTGCCGCTCTCGTGCACGGTGCGGGGGTTCGCGTCGGTCATGCTCGGTGGGCCTTCCAGCCGGTGGGGCGCGCCGCGGGCGGCGCGCTGGGTCAGAGGTGCGGGGTCGGTGCGCTGTCCGCGTACTCGCCCACGGCGTCCTCGGCGAAGGCCCGGCGGATCTCGTCCCTGCCGGCTTCGTCCACATTGAGGATCGCCTGCCCGTCGGCGGAGCGGCCGGCGCCGGCGATCGGGGCGGAGAAGAACTTGACCTCGCCGGGGCGCACCTCGCGCATCTCGTAGGCGAGGCTGGCGATGTTGCCCGCTGTGAGCTTCTCGTCCACGGTCATGTACGGGGCGAAGTCCCGGACCATGCCTGCCACCTTGTTGGGGTTGCTGAGCGTGTCCGCGGAGATGATCTTGGAGGTGAGCCCCTTGAGATAGGCCTGCTGATTGCGCGCGCGCTGGAGGTCGCCGTCCGCAAATCCCTTGCGCTCGCGGACGAAGGCGAGCGCCTGCTCACCGTCCAGCTCGTTCTCGCCCTGCGTGAACGAGTGACCGTCGATCTCGAAGGACTGCTCGGAGTCGACGGTCACGCCGCCCACGCTGTCCGTGAGCGCCTTGAAGCCCTCGAAGTCGATGATGGCGACGTGGTGGATGGGCGCGTCGATGAACTCGCTGATCGTCTGGTTGGCCAGCGGCAGACCGCCGTAGCTCATCGCGGCGTTGATCTTCGCATTGCCGTGTCCCTCGACCGGGACCCACATGTCACGGGGGATCGACATGACCTGCGCGCCCTTACGGTCGCCGTCGAGGTGCATCACCATGATGGTGTCCGAGCGGAAGCCGCGCGCTCCCCCGGCGTAGTCCACGTCCTCATCGCGGGCATCGGAGCCCAGCAGGAGGATGTTGATGGGGTCGCCGGACTCCGCGACCGGCTGCTCGCCCGAGTAGAGCTCGTCCTGACCCAGCTGGGTCGAGTTGTCGTTGAAGAGCTTGCCCAGGTAGAAGACGTACCCGGCGATCGCCGCCGCCGCCAGGAGCACCAGCACGGCGAGGACGGCGAGGATCTTCCTGCCGGTGCGCTTCTTGCGCTGGCGGCCCCGGCGCGGAGGCTCCGCCGGATTGCCCGCGGCGTCATAGCCGTACGGTGCGGCGGCGATGGATGCTCCGGCACCGGCGGGCACCTCGTACTCAGAGTGGTGGGACACGCTCGAACCTCATGGGTAGGGGGTACGCGCAAGCGGACAGCACCGGGCCTCGGCTCAGCACAGGCCTGCATAATCGTGAATGTCCGAGTATAAACGCACCCTGCGGACGCGACTCTCGGGTGACGCACAGCTCCTGCGGGAGGCGCGCAGCCGGCCGGCGGGGAGCGCTCATGCGGTGCGTCTCACTCCTCAGATCCATCACGGGACTCGGCCAGCACCAGTACTGTTGACACGAGCGTGCTGTTCCCCAACCCAGGAGCCCTTGTGAGCCCGAACGTCCCCCTCGACACCGTCAGCGTGATCGGCCTCGGCTACATCGGCCTGCCGACCGCTGCGGTCCTCGCGCAGGCAGGCAAGTCCGTCATCGGCGTCGACATCGACCAATCGACCGTGGGCGCGGTCAATGCCGGACGAGTTCCATTCGTCGAGGAGGGCCTCGAGACCGTCGTCGCAGGCACCGTCGCCAGGGGAACGCTGCGTGCCCAGACCGAGACTCCCGAGGCCGATGCGTACATCGTCTCCGTCCCGACCCCGTTCAAGGGCGACCACGAGGCGGACCTCTCCTACATCGAGACGGCAGCCCGGGGAATCGCGCCCAGGCTCAGCGGCGGAGAGCTCATCGTCCTCGAGTCCACCGCCCCTCCCGGCGCCACCGAGTTCATGGCCGATGTGATCCTCGGGATGCGACCGGAGTTCGCCAAGGAGCCGAACCTCACGAGCTCGCTCTACTTCTCGCATGCGCCCGAACGCGTGCTGCCGGGGCGCATCATGGTCGAGATGCTCGAGAACGACCGGATCATCGGCGGGCTCACGCAGGAGGCCGCCGAGCTCAACCGGGACCTCTATGCGAGCTTCTGCACCGGAGAGCTCCTCCTCACCGACGCCCGCACCGCGGAGATGGCGAAGCTGACCGAGAACGCCTTCCGGGATGTCAACATCGCCTTCGCCAATGAACTCTCCATCATCGCGGACCGCCAGGGCATCGACGTCTGGGAGCTCATCGAGCTCGCCAACCACCATCCCCGTGTCAACATCCTGCAGCCCGGCCCGGGCGTGGGCGGCCACTGCATCGCCGTGGACCCGTGGTTCATCGTGTCCGCCGACCGCGAGCACGCGAAGCTCATCGCCGCCGCCCGCGGTGTCAACGACTCCAAGCCCCAGGTCGTGATCGACAAGGTCCTCGAGCGGGCGGATCGCCTCAAGAAGCCCGTCGTGGCCGCTCTCGGCATCGCCTTCAAGGCCAACATCGACGATCTGCGCGAGTCCCCCTCGAAGAGCATCGCCGTCGAACTGGCTGATCGGCTGGAGGACGGGCAGGTGCTGATCGTCGAACCGAACATCGACGAACTGCCCCGCGAGCTCACCGGCAGGGCCGATGTCGAACTCGCAGACCTGGCCGACGCCGTACAGCGCGCTGACATCGTGCTGGTGCTGGTCGATCACGATCCCTTCAAGGTCTTCGACCGGGAGAAGCTGCAGGAGAAGATCGTCATCGACACGAAGGGTCTGTGGCGATGAGTGCAGCGCCCGCGGCGGCCCGGGAAGCTCAGCCCTCGAAGGCGCAGTGAATGCCATCGGCCGCATCGGCCGTGCACACAGCCGCCGGTTCAGCTGACATTCGCGAATTCGACGCGGAAATCATCTGCTCGAGAACGCCATTCACCGGAAAAGCCGCAGCCCCCTCCCGACACCATCGGAGATCTCCGAGAACAGCACCGCTTCAGGACAGAATGAAATCGTTCACCCATTCCGCGCCTGCGGCGCCATGCTAGAGTGCAATGGATCCCGCAGCCATATGCTTCCCGGACCGACCGTGCGGACAGACAGCCGGATGACCGAGAGCCGATGCCCCTCGACAGCTGTGGGATTCTCATGTGCCGGCATTCCCAGGAGGCCTCCCGAATGAACCCCCGAGACCGCTTGGCCTACCGCTGCCTGCTGGCCGCCGCCGTCGCAGCCGCCGCCCTGGCCGTCGTCCTCGGCGCTTTCGGCGCGTGGGGCGGGGTCGCCGGCTGCGCCGGGGCCTGGATGATCGTGATGGCCGCGCTGCTCCACATGCAGACCCGTGTGATCAACGCCGGCATCCGCTCCGTGCGCGATGCCGCTCCCGCGCGGGGATCCGCGGCGCCCCATGCGGCCCAGACGCTCGCTCGCCTCGACGGGATCAGCGAGGACCTTGCCGTGGTCCGTGCGCGCACCGAGGCCGAGCCGGCTCCGGATGACGTGCGCACCGATCTGGTTCAGCTCGCTCAGAGCCTGCGCCGCGAAGTGCGCCTGCTGCAGTATTCGGTCTCCGAGGCCGTCTCTCCCGCAGCGTCCTCCGACGCCGATGTGCGGGCGGGCCGCTGATCGTGCCCCCACAGGCATCGTCCGACGTCCCGAAACTGAACCGCCGGGTCGTCTGGACCGTAGATTTCTCCAGCCTGAGCGTGTCCTCCGCCGTCTCAGACGCCCCCGCCGGCCCGCCCCTCGAGCTCATGGCGCCGGCCGGCTCATGGACGGCAGTCGTCCCGCCCCTCACCCGCGCCGAGGCATTCGAGCGGGTGAGCTCGGCCGCAGCGGCCCGGATCACCGCGCCGGGCGGAGAAGGGGCGGACTTCTCCGCGATCGCCGCCGCCGGAGGCGAGTTCGGTCTCCGCGC
Organism: Brevibacterium album DSM 18261; assembly: GCF_000426445.1. Classification (GTDB taxonomy): domain Bacteria; phylum Actinomycetota; class Actinomycetes; order Actinomycetales; family Brevibacteriaceae; genus Brevibacterium; species Brevibacterium album. The sequence continues at coordinate 602,918 of NZ_AUFJ01000010.1, forward strand.
CTGGACCCTGGCGGCCGTGTGCGAGACCGTTCAGCTCACCGGCCCCGCCGCTCCGATGCAGCCGGAGCCGGGCTCGGGCCGGAGAGGAACGGGCCGTACCGGGGACGATCCGAGCCGGATCGCAGAAGACGCGGTCTCAGCGGTCGCCTCCATTCATGAGGCTATGGCCACCGTCACGGGGGCCGACGCAGGGATCGTCCAGCGCTTCATCGTCCACGCACTTGCACCAGCGGCCGAGCTCTATGCCCGTGGTGGCGAGTTGCGCCGAGCACTGTGCGACGCCCTCACATTCGCCGGCGCCGGGTTCAGCTTCCCTTGGGACCGTGTCCGAGGGCAGGTGGAGTCACTGGCAGTGCTCTACAACTTCTCACCGTTCCAGGACACCGGGTCCACAGTCGCGTCCAAGCGCCTACGGGTATTCGCTGAGAATTTCGACGTCATCTCGTGCTCGTTTCTTCAGCACAAGAAGCAGGATCCGACCGTCGAACTCATCTCGCGGCCATACGTATCCTCGAAGCGATTCCTCCCGCTGACCCCCTCATGGGCGTCATGGCCGGCATACCGAGCCTTTGCAGAAAAGGCTGCCGAGGTCGCCTCGGATCGCATTGCCGACGGGGCTGTATATCGCAGGCTGTATACGCGAGCGATGTGGGCGCCGTCCCTCTATGCCGGCATCTGCATCAAACAAGTTCATGACGGCATTCCGTGGACAGTGGAGTTCTCCGACCCTCTCTCTTTGGATGTCGAAGGCGCAGCGCGCGGCGGGGCGATCCCCCGTGATGACTTCACGACGGGGCTCATCGACCGGTGGGAGGCCGACTTCGGATACATGGAGCCCGGTGATCTCACGATCTTCCGCTTCGCGGAGCTCCTCGCCTATGCGTATGCGGACTCGCTCATCTTCACCAACGATCACCAGCGGCAGGTCATGCTCAGCACCATCCGACAGCCGCGATTGCGTGAGCGTGCCGAGGGGATCGCCGTCGTGTCCCACCATCCCACCCTCGACGCCGGGTTCTACGACTTGGCACAGACTGACTATGTGGTCGACGACGATCATGTACATCTGGGCTACTTCGGGGAGTTCTACACCGCACGGGGGATCACGGAAATCACGGATGCGCTCCGGGCTCTGCCGGAGCACGTGCGCTCGAGGATCCGCCTGCATGTATTCACGAACTACATTCCGGAATCCGCCGGAGGCGTGAAGCCTGCGAGCTTCTCCCGCCCACAGTTCGATCTGCTGGTCAGGCGCACCCTGGACGGCGTCGGAGTCGAGGGTGTGGAGGACCGGATCACCTTCAACAGCTCTCTCCCGTACCTCCGCTTCCTCGCGGTTTCACAGGCCCTCGACTACCTCGTCGTCACAGATGCGCAATCGGGCTCCGGACACGCGGTGAATCCCTACCTGCCGTCCAAATGGAGTGACTACAGGGGCTCGGCAGCGCGAGTCTGGGCCCTTGAGGAGAGCGGCAGCGTGCTCTCGGGCATGGATCCCGACGTGCGCACTCCGATCGGCGATTCCCATGCCGCCCGCGCTGCCCTCTGGAACATGGTGACGGACAAGTTCGCCGACGAACTGCTGGGCGATCCGATCGACGACCGGCCCTCCGAGAGGGGGCAACCGTGAACGCAGCGGAGTCCGGACCGCCCAGCAACGCGAACAGAGTACTCTCCGCCCTGGGGCGCGCGTCGACGCCGTCGGTGCCGGAGATGGAGAACGGTCCAAGTCTGGGCTCCCTTTCCGGTGTGCTCCCCCACGTCCGCCCCGGTTCCGTGCTTCTGGTCGGGACCGCCTCCACCGCGGCTCGTCTCCAGCGGGTCCAGCCCGTCGTCCCCGCCGTACCGGGGATGACCGCTGAGATCGCCGCCCTGGATGCAGTGGAGTGTCTGGTCGTCGAAGCTCGCGCCTTTCTCTCAGGACAGTGGAAAGGAGCAGACTCGCACCAGTCGCGGCACCTCGCAGAAGAGCTGTTTGAAGCCGGTCGGCTTCTCCGCGCGCGCGGCGGGCAGGCGCTATTCCTCCCCTGCGGCCGCCGTCTCGGAACAATGGGCGATCGGCTGCTGTCGACGTTCACCGCTGATCTCAGCTCCGTTCCCGCGGTCGACCTCGAGGAAGGTGCCGCACAATCGCCCCTCTGGGAGGTCCTCGTCGAGGTGAGCGGAGGCCCGGATCCGCAGGGAAGCCCCGCCCCATTCGGCAACGACGTGGAGGACAGTCGATGAACCAAAGGAAATCAGTCCTCGTCGCCTGCGATGTCCGCTATGCCTCTGATCAGATCGCCAGGTTCTGGGTCGATGGTCTGGTCGGAGCACTGGCCGACCGCGGCTGGCAGATCCAGTTCCTGGCGCGTGAGGTCGACGGCGTCGAACGCTACCAAGCTCTCCGACGAACAGGAGCCGTCGTCGTCACCGAGAGCGGCGTCCCCTCCGACCACCAGGATGCAGAGGGACATCTCGCCAGATACCGCGCGCGCTCGGTGATCGCCCAGGCTGGCAGGCTCGATCCCGATCTCGTCATCGTGCAGGGCCTGAGCCTGAGTCGCTTCGTCGCCGGTTCGGGCAGGCTCGGGCATCGGCTCTGGACCATTCCCGTGGACCGCCCCTATGCCGGCGGCGGGTTCCCCCGGTCCAGCTTCACAGACCTGGGCATCGTCGCCGGCTCCTCCACGAGGATCCTCGTGGCAGACGAGACCCAGCGATCCATGCTCGATTCGGAGTTCCCCGAAGCTTCCTCGAAGGTGCGGGTGCTCCCGTGGTTTGACGAAGCGCGCCGCCCGCTCCCCGCGGATCCGGCCGACGTCACGGAAGTCACCGACCTCCACGTCCGCGAGGCGCTGTTCTCCAGCGCAGACCTGCACGATCTCAGCGAGTTCGCGGGCCGTCTGCGAGAGCGTCCCAGCATTCCGAGGATCCTGCTCCACGACGCCTCGACAGGCGGCGAAGCCTCCGAGCCTTCAGCGGTGCACAGCACCCTGCGCAGGCTGCCCGGGCTCGTCGACGGCAGGCGGTTCCCCGCGCCGGACGGCGCGGAGCTCCTGCCCTCCGACCCCCCGGCCCGCCACTACGGCCGGAGGCTGGCCGAATCCGAGGGGCGGCTCTGCGTGTCGCTGTCCCCGGCCGGCGATCCCGATGCCGCAGGGGAAGCCGTCCGAGCCGGAGAGGCAAACGATCCATTCGCCGAAGCCGACGTCGCGCGAGTCGACACCGGGACCTCGCGCCCGCTGCGCACCGTGATCGCCGGCAGCGACTTCAAGTTCGCAGGAGACCTGGTGGAGAGCTTTCTCGCTGATCCCGGGTTCGACGTGCGGTTCGACATTTTCGCCCATCACTCCCAAGCGCAGCCCCGTGCCAGTGCCCCCTATCTCGACTGGGCCGATGTCGTGCTCACGGAGTTCGCGGTCCAGAACGCCGTCTGGTACTCGCACAACATCGGTCCGCATCAGACTCTCATCGTGCACCTGCACGGATTCGAGCTGCTCTCCGACTGGATCGTCGATCTCGACATGGATCGCGTGGCAGCAGTGGTCGTCGCCTCGGAGTTCTACCGGAGGAAGGCACACGAAAGGCACGGCTGGCCCCTTGAGAAGATCGTGGTCATCCCGAACTCCGTCAACGCATTCGATCTGGACCGGCCGAAGCTCGACGACGCGAGGCACCACCTCGGGATGGTCGGCATGGTCCCCATCCTCAAACGCCCCGACCGGGCACTGGATCTTCTCGAGAAGCTCCTGACCGTCGATTCGCGCTTCACTCTCCACATCCGCGGACACGCTCCGTGGAACTACTCGTGGGAGTGGAAGAAGGCCGCTCACCAGGACGCCTACCGGCACTTCTACCGCCGGCTGGGCGAACGGCCCCACCTCCTGCACAGCATCAGCTTCGAGCCCTTCGCGCCCGATATGGCGAACTGGCTGCGCAAGATCGGCTGGGTGCTCTCGCCCAGCAGCCGGGAGACCTTCCACCTTGCGGCGATCGAAGGTGCGGTCTCGGGTGCGGTGCCGCTCGCGTGGGAGCGCGAAGGCGCACGGGAGATCATCGGTGCGGATCGCACCTTCGGCTCCACCGATGAGATCGCGGAGTTCGTCCTCGCGCACAGCACCACCCCTGCGGCTCACCAGGCCGTCGCGGAGCAGGCCCGGGCCCATGCCGAGCGATACCGGTCGGACCGGGTGGGACAGCTGTGGCGCGAGACCGTCGTCGGATTCAGCGCCGTCTCCCGGACAGACCAGGCCTCCGGCGCACCTGCCGGAGTGCCCGGTCGCGTGTTCCGCGAGGTCGACGAACTGGTGGCCTCGGGCGAGTTCGACGAGGCGAAGGGGGCACTCGACCGGAACATCGAGGTCACGAAGGATGATTCGGGCAGCCTCAAGGTGCTCGAGATGTTCGTCCGCGGGCTGCTGGCCCTGGACGCCCGGCGCATCGACCTTCTCCCCCCGGTCCGCTGCGGAGGTTCGGAGAACCTCGCCGGGCCCGAGCCGCGATACGTGCGCGTCGCCGCCCACTCCGGCCCGGCGTCCCCCTCCGGCCTCACCGCCGACCCGGAGCTCGTCATCGGCGGGATCGGGATCGTGCCCTTCGGCTACACGGGCCGAGGCGTCCGGGCGGATTCCGGTTCCGCCGCCTCTGCCCCGAGCGATCCCCGGCGGCATCCGGCGATGTCCTCGGGGCCGCTCATCACCGATGCGCTGGAAGAGCACCTCGATGCGCGGATCCGCGTCAGCGACCGGCTCAGGTTCGACCGCTGGGTCGAGGCGACGGCCGCGGAAGTGCGCACGCACCTCATGTCCTTCCCGCGCTCGCGCGTTCTCATCGACGCCCCGTGGCACATCGCCCTGCCTGCGGCCCTGGCGGCGAGCCGGCTCGGAGTCGCCTACGTGTGGGCTCCGCCCGCGGATGAGCTCGCGATGCCGCTGCGGAAGATCGCGGACCATCCCTACACCGGCGATCTGATTGCGCAGTTCACGGGGCTGCTCGTCTCCCGGAGTCTGGCGCTGATCAGCCCCGGCAGCACCGCTGCAGGCGTGCCCGGGGCGATCGGCGTCCTGCCTGCAGGGGCGGCACAGGCCGCGTCGGGCTCGGCGCCCCCTGTGTTCGATGCGCGGATGACGGCGGAGATCCAGGCGCTGGCCGGCAGCTCTGCCGAGGCGTCCCACCTCGGCGCGCTCAACTCTGCACACAGCGCCGGGTCGGCGTCACCCGCCGGCTCACGTGTGCGCCTGGCGCTCGTCGGTTCGCCGGGCTTCGTCCGGCGGATGGCGGACCATCACGCCCTGTTGGACTCAAAGCCGCTCTCCTCCCTCGACGGACTCAGTCCGTCCTTCGACGCTCTCGTCGTCGATGCCAGCATCGAGACCGCTCCGGAGCGCGTGCCAGGGAAGGGCGATCTGGTGACGCGCGTACGGCACCTGTTCGATCTGGCCCGGTCGCTCGGCATCGTCGGGATCTTCAACGCGAAGAGTCTCACCGGCGGTGATCACCCCATCACGCGGATGGCGGAGAAGGCCGATGCCCTCACAGGCACCCGGGCGATCCTCACCGGTGGTCTGCTGATCCGCAATCCGAACTCGATCTCCCGAGTCGGCTCGGCCTCGCTCGACGACGGCGACGCCGCGCGCGTGCTCGAGGCGCTGTCCGCGATCGGAGTGGGACGGCCGAACGGACCCGCGCACGACGGGCACGGGAACGGCGCCGCCCCCGAACCGGCACGGCCGAAGCCCGCCTCGAGCGGCTCTCCCGCTCATGCGCTGAGCGGTCTCGCGCTCCCCCAGTCCGACGGCGTGTCACTCATCATCGCGACCCGCCTCGGGGCCGATCGCCTGCCAGCGATGCTGGCCTCGATATCGGCACAGTCGATCCGCCATTCGCGCATGGAGCTCATCGTCGTGCACAACGGCCCCGACGACGGCACCGCGGAAGTGGTCGAGTCGTTCCGCTCCGCACATCCGCAGCTCGCGACGATATTCGCCCACTCGGAGATCGAGGGCGCCTCCGAGGCGAGGAACCTCGGGCTGCAGCTCTCGACCCGAGACTATGTCACCTTCGTCGATGACGATGACGAGATCGAGCGCAACTATGTGCTCAATCTGTGGCTCTCCGCCGCTCCCGACACGGTCGTCGCGGCGCCGCTCCGCGATGTGACGCCGGAGGGAGTCTTCCGTACGGATCTGCCGAACAACCGGCGCCTCTCCCACCTCCGGGGGCGCCGCACCCCCCTCGCCCGGGTCTCAGGGCTGCTGGGGCTCAACGCCTGCAAGCTGATCCCCGCAGAGATCGCCCGCTCCATGCGCTATCCGGCCGGCCTGCACAGCGGTGAGGACGTGGTCTTCATGAGCCAGCTCCTGCTGCACCCCGTCGAGCTCGTCCCTGCCGGCGTTGCACCCGATGCCGCCTATGTGAGGCACATGCGCCCCGACTCGATCTCGCGGCGAGAACTCTCCCGCGATTTCGGAGTGGCACAGCGACTCGCGGTGATCGGCCATCTGGAAGAGGTGCGCACGCGGGGTTCTGCGCGGATCACCGGATGCGTGCGCGCGCTCCAGAACGATCAGCTCAGCTTCGTCGCCCGCTACGTGGAGCAGAATCCCGCCGAGGGCGCCGAGGTCGTCGCCGAGGTTCTCGCCGCGGGCGTCTCGGTCCAGCAGCTGCAGGGCCGCTACACCGGCCTCCACGCCCTCGCCCGGTCGATGGACGCCTCGGCCCCGCCCGTGCGCGCGCAGGTCCCATGAGCGAGAGCATCGTCGACTCCCGGCTCAGGCGCAGGGCGGTGTGCCTCACCGTCGTGCGCCCCCGGCGCACGTACGGACGCTCGGGGCGGCCCGCCGCCTCCGGGAGTCTCGAGCCTCGCCGATTCCGCGCCGTGTACGGCCGAGGCCTCATGTGGACCGGCACGGGTGCCCGCTCGCTCGACAGGGCGCCCCTCCACGACCTTGAGCTCGACGAGGTCCGCGACACAGCCGGAGAGTGGTTCCTCGCCTTCCACCGCGCAGAGGACGACTCATATCGCTTCCTCGCCGACCTGATGGGCTACTACCGGCTGTACTACTCGACCTACCGGCTGGGCGAGGACGAGGTCACCGTGGTAGGCGACAACCAGACCTCGGTGGTCGCCGAGCTCAGGCGGCAGGGCAGAAGCGTGGCGATCGATTGGCCCGTCGCAGCAGCACACCTGCTGAGCTCTCACACGCTCATGCACAGCAGCTTCAGCCATCGGACGATGTTCGAGGGCGTGCGCTCGCTTCCCGCCGCGGCGGAGCTCGTCATCGACGAAGCGGGCACGTATGAGGTGCCGCACGACGTCTTCAGCGCCCCCGCTGGAGCCGCCTACCGCGATCTGCTCTCCGCGGGCATCGCCCGCGCCCAGAGCCAGATCCGGGCTCTGGCGCACAGCAGCGTCCCCGACAAGCGCCATGCGGTCTCGGGTGGGCGGGACTCGCGCGTCGCTCTGGCAATCACACACTCGGCCGGTGTGCACTCGGCTTTCACAGCCATGACCGGTGATCCGCGCACAGCGTCCTCCGCCGCAGCGCAGAAGACCCTGGAACTCGATCTGGAGACAGCGCACGAGCTGCGTGCGCACCTGGGCATGGAATGGTCCAGGGAGACCGGGGTGACAGGCGTGCCGCTCGACTTCCACACCAGCCTGGACGTCTTCCAGAGCCGCTGGGCGGGTGCGAAGTTCACGTGGCCGTGCTCCAGTTCGGCGATCTGGCCGACCGCACTGCGCCTGGAGGTCCACGGCGGCTCCGGCGAGCTGCTGCGGCGGGCGTATCAGAACGTGCGCAGCCACCCCTCGTTCGCCGCACTCGCCGACCGGCCCGAAACGGTCCACGACGATGCCCGCGCGCTCTTCTCGACAGCAGTCCCCCATGCGCGGCACATGACGGGAGACCTGCGCGATGAGGCGGCCGAGGTGTTCGCACAGAGCATGGCCCTCGGCCACGGTCTCCCCCTGTCCGAGCAGCTGAATCGGCATTACGCCGCTTTCCGGAACAGAGATCACTTTGGTGAGCTCCTCCAGCGATACGACAGGAACGCCCTGGTGCTCTACCCTCTCGCGCAGCCCGAGTTCCTGCAGGCCTCACGACTGCTCGACGACGATGACAGAGCGCGCGGCCGGCTCGCCTACGACATCATCCAGATGTGCAGTCCGAAGCTCAACGAGATCCCCTTCGACGACGGGCCCTGGCGCGGTCTCCCCGCAGCACGGCCGCCCGCGGACTCCGTTCCGAGCGCCCGCGGCCCTGCAGACTTCTCGACGTATTTCGCCGGAGAGGATGCCGACCGGAAGTCCCGCGGCTCCATCGAGCTCATTCAGGATCCGGGAAGCCACGTCGCACCGTTCGACAATGCCGCAGCTGTCGCCTCGTTCGCCATGAGAGCGGGATGGGAGCTCGCCGATCTCACCGAAGTCCCGATCCGGGACTTCGAAACCGTCGTGCCCACACTGCTCGTGCAGAACTCCCTGAACCCCGGCCAGACCGCGGCGAAGATCGAGACCATGGGAGTGGCCTTCACCGGCAGGCATTCCCCCTATGAGTCCGTGCTCCTCTCCCTCCCGGAAGACGCTCCTTCTCGGCGCGACCCCGGGCGGCCGGCACAGGCGCTGCTCTCCGGAACATCGGCGTGGCATCATTCACGGATCTCCCCGCCCAGGCATCGCCGCCCCGATCCCTTCACCTTCTCCGTGGCACTGCGGCGGTCGGGGGATCAGGTGAGCGTGGCGATCCACGGCGGCGACCACGTGCCCGAGGTCGAATGGGCGGTCTATCTCTACGCGGGCAGCGAGAAGAAGGCGACGAGATGGTACAGCTCGGCGAAGAAGGCGGTTTTTCCACTCCCGGACATCGACCCCGGCACCAGAATACGCGCGCTGGCCTTCGCCCGCCTTCCCGGTCACGAGAATCGGCTCATCAAGCGATACAGCGAATGGATGAGCGCCTGAGGCACGACTTGGGGATGCCCCGCGAGCGACAGATCAGAGCGACTGCGATGAAACCAGCCACCGCACCGCTGATCTGTCCAGGACTTGGTGCCCGGAGACCCTGTCGGTGCTGAACAGTTCGATCGGACCCGATATCGGCAGACCGGCCGTGCGCGCCCATTCGAGGAACTCGAGCTGTTCGTCCAGGCGCAACTCGCCCGGATTGGTGATCAGCCTGATCGACGGCACATTTCCGGAGTGGATCAGCCGATCCGGGAGACTCAGCCGTTCGGGATGACGAGCGTGGAAATCGGCTATCGGCATACGGAGAAGGTGCCTCTCCACATCACGGACGGAGCTCGCCATCCAATTCCTGAAATAGATCTGCGGGACTTCTGCCACTGCGCGTGATCCAGGCAGGGCCGATGCTGCGGCGATGGCCCCGAAGCCGCCGAGACTCGAGCCGTAGAATGTGATCCTGTCTGCGGGAACACGGAGCTGCTCGGCTTTCCGGGCAGCCAGCGCGGCGATCGCTGCGAGCACGTCGTGGCGCGAGTGGATGAACCATGCCCCGTTCAGCTTCGAAGACTCCTGGAGACAGGGGTCTGCGATCGCCAGCACCGCCGATTCCGGCCACAGGTGCGCCCAGGAGAACCGACTCACAATGGCCGCAGTCCGGTCGCTGCGCGCCCCGCCCAGCGCAGCGGGCATGAGAACCGTCAGGGCATCGACGCCCAGTCCACCGCGGTCGGTCTCACGGTAGTAGATCGGCAGTCCCTCCAGGCTGCGGTCGACCTCGAACTCCGCCTGGTTGGACGGGGTCCAATGACGGGCCTCCCCCGGCTCCCGCTCATCTGCAGAGCGTTCGCTCGCAGCCTGCGGCAATCCTCCTTCGACGATGTCGATCGCCCCCACAGGCGCATCCGGCTCCCCTCCCGCGGGCCAGGGCAGGACGCGCACGGTGACAGACCTCGCTCCCTGTGGGAGCGTGACGGGACGAATCGCCATCCACCCCTCTTCCTCCGTCGCAGGAAGGTACTGGTAGAAGGTTCCGGCCGAGGGTGACCAGGTGAGCCCCGGAATCAAGGCGCTCGGATCCACCGGGGGGTCGAATCCGAAAGCTGCGATCGCGGACTTCTCCGCGATCGTCCTGATCACCCGGAAACGGGCGGTGACCGTCGAAACGCCCGCAGCGAGCCGACGCCGGTGGATGGGAATGGGCACCCGGTCATAGTACAGCTGTGCGGTCCTGCCGAAGTGCGTCTCCCGGACCGGCCGCCGCCCTCACCCCTCCGCGGCGAACTCCGGCGACCGCGTTCCCACACCGAAGAACTGCTCCATGGCAGAGACTGAGCGCTCGGCCGCCCGGCCATCTCCATAGGGATTCATCGCACGAGCCATCGCCGCATAGGAATCGGGATCGTCAAGCAGCGTCCCGACGGCCTCCACGATCGTCTCCCGCCGGGTGCCCACGAGCTTCACGGCACCGGCGTCGACAGCCTCAGGCCGCTCCGTGTTCTCCCGCATGACGAGGACGGGCTTGCCCAGGCTGGGGGCCTCCTCCTGGATGCCGCCGGAATCCGTGAGGATGATGTCGGCGGCGGCCATCACGGTGGTGAACTCCCCATAGGACAGGGGCTCGGAGATCAGCACATTGGCGAACTCCTCCACGCGCGGCAGCACGGCCTCACGCACCAGCGGATTGCGGTGGGCGGGCAGCAGGATGGTGAGCTCCGGACGGACAGCGGCAAGCTCTGCGAGCGCATCGCCGATCTGCTCCATCGAGTTCCCCAGGTTCTCCCGGCGGTGCGTGGTCACCAGCAGGGACGGCCCCTCATAGGCGGTGAACGCACGCGCGGCCTCGTCCGTGGGCTTCACCTTCTGCTCCACCGCCCAGTGCAGTGCGTCGATTACGGTATTGCCGGTGACCATCACCTGGTCCCCGGAGACGCCGTCGGCCAGCAGGTTCCCCTTGGAGCGCTCGGTGGGCGCGAGGTGGAGAGCCGCGATCTGGCTGGTGAGCTTGCGGTTCGCCTCCTCAGGGAACGGGCTGGAGATGTCACCGGAGCGCAGGCCCGCCTCGAGGTGGATGACCGGAACGCCGCGGTTGAAGGCCGCGATGGAGGCGGCCATGACGGTCGTCGTATCGCCCTGCACGAGGACCGCATCGGGTGGCTCCTCGTCCAGCACCCGGTCGATCCCCTCGACCACCCGTGCCGTGATGCCGTTGAGGGTCTGCCCCGGCGACATGATGTCGAGATCCGTGTCCGGGGTGATGTCGAAGAGCGACGTGACCTGATCCAGCATCTCCCGGTGCTGCGCTGTGACGGCCACCCGCGATCGCAGTGAGCCGCTGCGCTCGATCGCCTTGATGAGCGGTGCGGTCTTCACCGCCTCCGGACGCGTGCCGAAGATGGACAGTACTGTGGGATGAGACACAGGAACTCCTGATAGTGCGGGCGACTGCACACGTCGAGGACGGTACCGCCGCAGTCTAACGGTGCCCGGCCCTGCGCAGAGACCCATCTCGACAGGAGACCTTCTCTGTTCACCCTCATATCACCGCCGGCCCCGCTGCCTCTTACGATCGCGGGGACGAAACCACCCCACGCCCCCGCAGCTCCGCCGCGATCGAGGCATAGTCGCCTTCACGATAGTGATAGGGCCCCACGCCCCACCGGTGCTCGGAGTCCATGCGCACATCAGCGACAGTGCGGCTGATAACCTCCGTCACCCGCTCCCCCGCCTCGGCCGCGTACCGCCGGTACTCGCCGTTCGCGGTGCGCGAGGATGCGGCCAGCGCCTCGGCCTCGGTCGGACCCACGGAGGCGAAGCGCTTGACCGCGTGCTTCATGGTCCCGCCCCGCGCGAGCGACTGCACCGCCTCGCGGTACCCCCGTCGCAAGCGCCTGCCCCGTGCACCCAGGTACGAGCGCACGCCCCCGGGCATCTCCTGCCCGTCGAACACCTCGGCCCAGGCGATGTCCAGCAGGATGAGGGGCACCCCCAGCTCCCGGAGCCTGCCCGTCACCTGTGCGAAGCCCTCGCGCCACAGCTCGAAGTGCTCATCGGTGCCGAACTCGATGAGCCGGGCACCGGCCTCGGGCGCCCATCCGTCCACGCCGGTGCGGAAGGCCTCGACGGAGTTGGTGAGATGCGAACCGTCGGGAAACCGCCACACACCCCTGCGCTCGTCCACGAGGTCGATGAGCACGGCCTGCGGCGCTGCCGCGACGATCCGCCCAGCCGCGTTCGCAGCTGCGTCACCTTCCATCATCCGCCGCTGGAAGGCGGAGCCGAGCGCTTCCAGGTGCAGCGGTCCGGTGTACGGCTGCAGGGACACAATGGCCGACTGTCGCGCCACATAGGGCACAGGTTCGACCTCCGGCATCACCTCGACGGTGTCCCGGCTCACACAGGACCCCCAGATGCCCACCCGCACGGCCTCCCCGCTCATCGCGCCCTCACCTCCGCGAGACGTGCCGGGCGCCCACCGGCTTGCTCTGCTTCGCGATCACCACATCGTTGACCACCGGCAGCAGATCCGTCTCCGGGAATCGGCTCTCGTCCTGGGAGCCCGGTGCGACCGCGGGCGCCTGCGTGGGCCGCAGCGATGTGGTGCGGTACCCGCCGCCGCGCCGGACGCGGGTCGCATGACGGGGCGAGGTCATCCGCATGGGCGCCTCCGGCAGCACGTAGACGTTCTGCATCTCCCCCTCGTCCATCGCCTGCGCCAGCAGCTTCTCCGCGACCGCGGTCTCCCCCTTCGCCACGTTCCACGCCCACCAGCGGTACTTCTCCGCCACGTGCTCGGCCTCGCCGTCCATGATGACGGTCCCCTCGTGCATCCAGATCGCACGGGTGCACAGCTCCTGGATGACCTTGGCGGCATGGTTGACGAGGAACACCGTGCCGGCGTCCGCCAGCATCTCGTTCATCGCCTCCTCGCTGCGCTGCGCGAACGTCGCATCGCCCGTGGAGAGGGCCTCGTCGATGAGCAGGATCTTCGGCCGCGCCGCCACTGCGATCGCGAATCGCAGGCGCGCGGCCATACCGGACGAGTAGCCGCCCATGGGCCGCTTGATCGCATCTCCGAGGGCGGACAGCCGCACCACGTCCTCGTAGACGGCCTCCGTCTGCTCCGGCGTCATCCCCATCGCAAGGCATCCCAGACGCACGTTCGCTGCACCCGAGAGCGCCTGCTGCAGCGCGGCGTTCACACCCAGCAGCGTCGGCTGGCGCCGAGCGAGGATCTGCCCGCTCGTGGGCTTCTCCACCCCGGCGATGAGGCGCAGCAGCGTCGACTTCCCCGAACCGTTGGCACCGATGACCCCGACGAACTCGCCCTCCCGCGCCAGCAGAGAGACGCCGCGGAGCGCCTCGACGCGGGTCCTCTCCCCCAGGCCGATCCGGCTCTTCACCTTCCCGGCGAGCCCCCTGCCCCCGCCCGAGGTGCGCACGCTGTAGTCCATGTGCACGTCCTCGACCACGACGGAGGCGGCCTTCGTCTCATTCGGCGCGGCCATACGTCTCCTCACCCCGGTAGAAGAACAGGAAGCCGAAGATCACGAAGACGAACGCCCACCCCGCGGCGAGCATCCACATCCACGGCGGCGAGTCCACCCCGTAGAGGATCGAGTTCCGGTAGATCTCCAGGTACGAGTACATCGGATTGATCTTCATGATCGTCTGGACGAACGGCACGAGATCGAACCTGTCGATGGAGAAGAACACCCCCGAGGCGTAGAGCCAGAACCGCGCGAGCACATTCACCAGATTGCTGATGTCCGGCAGGATGTGCCCCAGCCGCGCGAGGAGGAACGCGCAGCCCTGGGCGAAGAGCACCTGCAGTACGAAGCAGGGGACGACGAGGACCACCCGCCAGGTGAGGTTCTCCGCCGGCGGCAGCACCGCCAGCACCACCGCCAGCACCGCGAAGGTGGGCATGAAGTTCAGCACCTCGCGCACCACCACCGTGATCGGCAGCGCCGCGCGCGGGAAGGCGAACGCCCGGATCATCGACCGCCCGCTCCGGACGGCCTGCGTGCCGCCCGTCACGCAGCGCATGGTGAGCTGGAAGAAGAACACCCCGATCATGAGGAAGCCCACGAAGTTGTCGATGCCCCTGCTGGTCCCCAGAATCAGACCGAAGATCACATAGAACCCCAGTCCGTTGAGCAGGGGGTTGAGCACCAGCCAGCCGTATCCCAGCAGGTTCCGCCCCGCCGTGCCCGCGATCTTCGAGCGCGATTCCGCGAGGATGAAGTGCCGTCTGCGCCACAGCTGCTCGATGTACGTGTCGAGCGGCAGCCGGCGCCCCACCTGCCCCAGCGTCCACGACGGCACGGAGACCGCCGTCCGCAGCTCTCCGGGGCCGAACGTCCGCTCCACGCTCACACTGCACCGCCCCTCACGTCCACTCCCATATCCTCGTACATCCGCGCGTACCGCTCTCCCAGCTTCTCCCACGTCCTGTGCTCCTCCACGAATCCGCGTGCGCTCGCGCCCAGACGCGCGCGCTCCTCCGGATCCGCCGCCAGTGCCGCGAGCTCGGCCGCCAGGGCCCGCACCGACTCCGCCGGGACCAGCCTCCGCGCACCCGGCGGCAGCGCCTCCGCCAGCGCGGGCAGATCGCTGAGCACGACCGCGCGCCCCAGACCGCCGGCCTCCGCGGGCTTGAGCGGAGTGATCTTCCGGGACACCTCGACGTCCCGCCGGGGCACCGCCACGATATCGAGGGCCTGCACGTGCCTGCGCGCCTGGACAGCGGGCAGCCGGCCCGTGAGCACGGCGGCCTCGCCCAGGGACCGCGCGCGCTGCCGCAGCGTGGGCAGCTCGACGCCGCCGCCCACCACGAGGAGGCGCAGGTCCGTTCCCGCCACCCGGGCCTCGGCGACGGCATCGACGAGCACATCGAGGCCCTCGTATCCCACGACCGAGGCCGCGGTCCCCACCCAGACGCCCCCGGACGGCAGCCCGAGCTCCTCGCGCACATCCGCTGCCGGCCTCTGCCAGTCCGCCTCCAGCACATCCGCGCCCACCGAGTTGGGAGCCACGAGGATCCTGGACCGGTCCACCCCGCGGCTCGCGAGCTCCGCGGCCATCGTCTCGCCGAGAGTGACCACGGCGTCGGCCTCGCAGGCGACCTCGGCCTCGCGGGCGCGGAACAGCCGGTAGCGCTCGCTCTCCCTCGCCTGCGCGACGGCGGCGGCATCGCCCCGGCCCGAGGCCCAGGTGTCCTCGAGCGAACCGCGCACCTCGTAGACCCACGGCAGCCCGAGTGCGCGTGCCGCGGCGCCGGCGGCCAGACCGTTGGTGAAGTGCGTGGTCGTGTGGATGACCCTCGCCCCGGAGACCTGCGCGGCGGTTCTGAGGAACTGCGCCTGCTGCTCGAGCCGGGCCTCCGGAGAGCGCCCCATCCGGGCGGGCAGGTCGTACAGGTACTCGATGCCGTCCACGAAGCTGCGGTCCCGGCTCGTGAGCTTCCCGACCGCGGTGGGATAGCCGGTGCGGTCGGCCGCCAGCACCCGGACGCCGGCATCGCGCACGGCGGTGAGCACCGCGTGGCTGCGCAGTGTGTACCCGGACTGCGTGTGCGGGAGCGAATTGGTGAGCGCGAACAGCACATCGGCGTGCGGTGCGCGCGCAGGTGCAGGAGCCGCCCGGACAGACCATGCGGCAGGCCACCAGCCCGGCTGGAAGGTGCGCCGCTCGGAGGCCAGACGCATCCGCATCGCGCCCTCCGGTGCCAGCGCCACGGCCTCGCCCATCTCACCGCTGTGCCAGGCGATCCGGGCGGCGAGCCGCAGCCCTCCCCTCGTCCCCGCCGAGGCCGAGGCCAGCGCACGGGCGGACTCCCGCAGGCCCATGCTCAGCGCGAGCTCGCCGAGCAGGCGCGCCTCGAGTCCCCGGGCCGTCCGTGCGGACACGAGATCCCGCGCCGCTGCCGGATCCCCCGTGAGCCAGGCCGCCGCCGCGCGGGCCGGACGCGCGGGCACCCGCGCGAGCACTGCGCCCGCCGTCCGGGACACACGGGCAGGCAGCCTGCGCGAGACCTGCATGCCGAACTGCACGGGATCGTCCGCCACATGATCGGCGACGATGCGGAGCAGGGAGGAGCACTGGCGCACCAGGACGCTCACCCCCTCCGCCAGCCGGATGCCGCGCGCAGTGCCCGGCGCCGCGGACGCAGCGTCTGTGCCAGGAGTCTTCACAGCACTCATGCCCGCACCTCCTCGAGCAGGGTGAGATAGTCCTCGACCGCACGCTGCGGGGAGGCGTGCTCGCGCAGCCACTGGCGCGGCCTCCCGTCCACCGCCGTGGAACGGGGATCATCGCGCAGCCGCACGAGGAGGCCGGCGAGGCCGTCCTCGTCACCGGGCGCACTCACGTGGCCGCCGTGCGCACCGCGGATGATCTCTGCGGCCTCTCCCGCGCAGACGCCCGTCACGTGCAGACCGCGCGCCATGAGGTTCACGAGCTTCGAGGGCACGGTCCGCTCGAAGGAGGGGACGTCCGCGAGGCTCACGAGGCCGGAGTCCGCCCAGTCCCAGTGCTCCTCCAGCGCAGGCCCCGTGGTCTGCGGCCGGAACCCGATGCGGTCCGTGAGCTGTCCCGCGAGAGCACGCAGCTCCGTCCACTGCGCCCCGGCGCCCACCACCCGCAGCAGGACGCCCGACACGCGGGACACCGCCCTGATCGCGGTCTCGAGCCCCTGGGACCGGCCCACCGTGCCCACGTAGAGGAGCCGCAGCGGCTCCCCCGCCGCCCGCACGCGGACCACCGGGGCCGGTCCTGCCGTCTCCGCGGTGTTGCGGATCGTCTCGACCCGCCGCATGCCGCGGGCGCGCAGCTGCGCTGAGAACGACTCCGCGGTCGTGACCAGGGCATCGGCACGGCGCAGCGCGGAGTGGAAGAGCCCGGGGATCCAACGCCGTTCCGCGTCCTCGGCGAGCCGGCGCGGCAGGCGGCCGGCGGTCACGGAGTCCACCAGACGGTAGTCCGCGACGAGGTCCGGCCAGGCATCGCGGACCTCCGCCACGTGCGGTGCGCCCAGCATCCGGGCGATCCCCGCGGCCGCGAAAGGCATGGGCAGCCCGGGCGTGGTGGAGACGATGACATCCGGACGCGCCCGCCGCAGCCGCAGAGCGGCGAATGCCGCAGCCGCAGACGACAGCGTCTGGTCCGCCATCTGCCCCGGCATCGAACCGGACAGCGGCGCATACGGCACCCGCATGACCTGCTCGCCGCGCACGCCCGCCGACCACTCCCACGGCAGCTGCCGTGGTCCGCCGAGATCGCTTGCCCGCCTGTGCGGGTAGTGCGAGACCGGGGCGATCACGGCGACCTCGTGGCCCCGGGCCGTGAACCCGTCGACGAGGGACCGCCAGCGGCGCTGCGGCGCACCGATCTCCGGTTCGTAGTAGTGCGTGAGCAGCAGGATCCTCATGCGCGGCCTCCCGTCCGGGTGCGGAGGGCCTCGGCCGCCCGCGGGGCGAGCGCGTAGCAGGCCAGGACCGCCGCCCAGGTCAGCAGCACGGCGGGGAACCCGAGGGAGGCCGGCAGGAGGGGCACCAGGCCCACCGCGGCCAGGCAGAGGACGACGGCGCCGAGGTGGAGCACGGAGACCTGCTCGTGCTCCAGCTCGCCCGCGGCCCGCGTGCGCTGGTAGATGTGCGAGCGGTGGGCCGCGAAGATGTTCTCACCGCGGGCCAGCCGGACGCAGAGGGTCAGCAGGACGTCGAAGACGGGCACCACGAACGGGGCGAGCGCCACGACTGCAGGCGCGCCTCCGGTCCAGACCAGCCAGCCCAGGACCGCGAGCCCGCCGCCCACCGCATAGCTGCCCACGTCTCCGAGGAAGGCGTCCGCGGGCGTGCGGTTGAGCGGCAGGAAGCCCGCCAGTGCGCCCGCCAGCACGATGGCGCCCGCGGCGGCCAGGGGCTGGCCCGCAAGGAGTCCCGCGCCGCCCAGCCACAGAGCCGCAATCGCGCCCCAGGCAGTGATGAGCGTGTTGAGGCCGTCCATGAAGTTCACCGCGTTGACGGCGAGCACGAGGCTCAGGGCGACGCTGAGCGCTCCGGCGAGGCCGAAGGGGATCCCCAGCATGCCGCCCGTCACGGTGAGGCACACCGCGAGGGCGGTGGAGAGCAGCACCTGCACGATGAGGCGCCCGGCGGCGGAGAGCGAGTTGAAGTCGTCGATGAGGCCGATGAGGCCGAATCCGGCGGCGGCGAGCGGGGGCAGCACAGCAGTGAGCACCGCCGTCGGCGGTGCCTCCGCGGCCGCGCCGAGGACGCTCAGGGCCCAGGGCGGATCACCGTAGAGCGCCCAGACCGCTGCCGAGGACACCGCGGCTCCGCCCAGCAGGACCGTGAGGACGACCGCCACCCCGCCGCCGCGCACCACCGGCGCATCGTGCGAGGAGCGCACGGTGGGATGGTCGAGCACACCGCGCCGGCGCAGCCACGGCAGCACGGCGAACCGGCTGAGGGCATAGGACGCGGCGGCGCACGCGCAGCACACCGCGATCAGCACGAGCGCCGTCACAGGCTGCCGTCCTTCTGCGAACCGTCCAGGATGCGCGGCAGGGACAGCGGCGCGGTCGCAGGGCCCGCCGCCGCGCGCTCGGCGACGGCGGGGCCGCCCGTTGCACCCCGGCTCCCCGCGTCTGCCTCCGGGGACGGTGCGGCGATCATCCGCCGGAGCGCGGCCACGAGCTCCGCATCGCGCCGGTGGCCGGCCTGCCGTGCGCTCACGACGAGTGCGCGGACCCCTGCGAGGGACACCGCCGCGATGGGCACCTGGGTGATGAGCGGATGCCGCGGACGCAGATCCTCCTCACCCGCGGCCAGCCGCGCTTCCTCGAGCTTCTCGCCGGCGCGCAGCCCGGTGTACTCGATCTCGATGTCATCGCGGCCGCTGAGGGCGATCACCCGGCGTGCCAGCGCCTCGATCGACACCGGCTCGCCCATGTCCAGCACGAGGGTCTCGCCGGCCCGGCCGATGGCGCCGGCCTGCATGACGAGTTCGCACGCCTCGTCCGCGGACATGAAGTAGCGCCGCACTTCCGGGGCCGTCACCGTGAGGGGGCCTCCGGCCTGCGCCTGGGCGACGAAGGAGCCCAGCACGGAGCCGCGCGAGCCGAGCACGTTGCCGAACCGCACCGACATGAAGCCGAGGCCGGTCTCCGCGGCCAGCGCGGCCACGGTCCGCTCCGTGAGGTACTTGGACGCGCCCAGCACGGAGGTGGGGTCGGCCGCTTTGTCCGTGGAGATGTGGATGAGCTGCCGCACTCCCTGCTCCACCGCCGCGTCCATCAGGCTGAGGCTCGCGCCCACGTTCGTCTTGATCGCCTCGTCCGGGAACCGCTCGAGGAAGGTGAGATGCTTGAGTGCCGCCGCGTGGAAGACGATGTCCGGCTTCACCTCGGCCATGAGGGAGCGGACGAAACCGGAGTCGCGCAGATCACCGAGCACGAGGTCCTCGCTCGTGAGCATCGCCGAGCCCTCGAGGATCAGCTGGGTGGAGTGCAGTCCCGATTCGTCCCGGTCGGTCATGACCACGCGGGCCGGGGAGAAGCGGGCCAGCTGCTTGCACAGATGAGAGCCGATCGAGCCCCCCGCACCCGTGACGAGGACGGTCTTGCCGTCCAGGTAGCTCGCGATCTCCTCGATGTCCGTGGAGATCGGCCGCCTGCCGATGAGGTCGTCCATCTCCACCGAGCGGAACGAGGTCGGGCGCAGCGCGACAGCGGAGTGGCTGGCCGCCCCGCGCTCGCGGAGGTCGAGGGCGTCGAGCTCCGGCAGCACCTTGAGCTCCACCGCCCGGCGGCGGGTGGCCTCGACGATCGCATCGAGCTTCTCCGTGGGCAGCGAGTGGCTGGCCAGGACGACGGTGTCCACCATGCGGGCCTCGAGCACCGTGGGCAGGTCCGCCAGCGTGCCCAGCACCCGCACGCCCTCGATCCGCAGGTAGCTCTTCTCCGGATCGTCGTCGAGGAAGCCGACGGCCACGTGCTCGGCATGCGGGTCGTCGGCCATCATCCGGAACGCGGCGAGCCCGTGGTAGCCCGCACCGACGATGAGCGTCCTCCGGCTCCGCCCGCTGCGGCTGCGGCTGAGGTTGTGGAGCGTGCTCCGCGTCCAGCCGACGAGGCCGATCACCACGACGGCGAGCGCGGACGAGGTCAGGGGCACGCTGCTGGGGATCCGCAGGAACTCCGGACCGAAGGCGCCCAGCAGGTACATGAGCCCGCTCGACACCGCCAGGAGCGCCCCGATGCCGATGTACTCGTCACCGGAGCCCCGGTAGTAGCGGCCGCGGTAGACGAGGGCGGTGCCGAAGACCGTGAACACGAGAAAGCCGATGGCCGAGCAGACCGCGATCGCCGGGTAGCTGGGCTCGGACAGCGAGAAGTCGTACCGGGCCAGGGCTGCGCCCCACACGCACAGGGCGAAGATGATCCCGTCGCGCATCGCGCGGAGCACGGCGCGCATGAGGGGACGGCGGACACTGCTGGACCACCCCATCATGCTGTGGCCGGGTGTGTCCGGTGAAGTCATCGTCAAATGCCCGTGCGCCCTTCGCCTGGTTGTGAGCGCGTGCGCCCCGTTCGGTCCTCATTCCCCGGCGGAGAATGCCAGAACAATGCGAGTATAGTGTGGGTTCGCCCCTGATCTGAACGCAAGGAGCCATACCCTCATCGTGGCCAGGCCGACATTCCATGACGTCCGCACGGCTCTGTGGCACCTCCGCAGGGGCGGCCTCCCGCAGCTCTCCGAGTGGCGCAGGCGCAGGCGCGTCGACCGGCGCAATCCGCCGCGGCGCGCGCCCGGTGACGGCCTCGACGCCTACGCTCCCGTCACTGCGGACGGCCGTCCCCCCGTATTCGGCGGCGTGCGTGCGGGTGTGATCCTCGACGACTTCTCCCAGCTCGCCTTCTCCTGCGAATGGACGACCGTGCCGCTCACGCGCGAGGGCTGGCGGGACCAGCTCGACGGCCTTGACCTGCTCTTCGTCGAATCCGCGTGGAACGGCAACGGCGGGCAGTGGCAGTACCAGCTCACGGGCACCAGCGGGGTGAAGCCGGAGTTCCGCGTCCTGCTGGCCGCCTGCCGCGAGCGCGGCCTGCCGACCGTGTTCTGGAACAAGGAGGATCCGCCGCACTTCGAGGACTTCCTCGAGGCGGCGGGGCTGTTCGACCACGTCTTCACAAGCGATGTGCGCCTCGTCGAGGAGTACCGCAGCCGGCTGGGACACGAGCGGGTGGGCGTCCTGAGCTTCGCCGCCCAGCCCGCCGTCCACAATCCGGTGCGCCCGGTCGGGCCGCGCCGGGAGCACGGGGCGGCCTTCGCAGGCATGTACTTCGCGCACAAGTACCCCGAGCGGCGGGAGCAGATGGACTGGCTCCTGGGCGGTGCCGCCAAGGCCGCCGCGAAGACCGGGGACCGGTTCGAGATCTTCTCCCGCCAGCACGGCGGCGATGAGCGCTACCAGTTCCCGGACGGCCTCGCCGCGCACGTCGTGGGCTCCCTCCCCTATGCGCGGATGCTGAGCGCGTACAAGGACTTCGCGGTGTTCCTCAACGTGAACTCGGTGGTCGACTCCCCCAGCATGTGCGCCCGGCGCATCTTCGAGATCACCGCCAGCGGCACACCCGTGGTGAGCGCTCCCAGCGCGGCCACCGCCGAGTTCTTCCCGCCCGATGAGGTCTTCCAGCCCGGTGACAGGGCCGAGGCCCGCGACACGGTCCGCGCGCTCCTGCGCAGTCCCGAGCTGCGGGACCGCGCCGTGCATCTGGCCCAGCGGCGGATCTGGCGTGAGCACACGTACACGCACCGGGCGATGGCAGTCATGGAGGCGCTCGGCCTGGAGCACCCGGACCCGACCGCGCCCTCGGCCACCGTCATCGCCTCGACGAACCGGCCGCAGCAGCTCGAGCACCTCGTCCGCAGCGTGGCCGCGCAGACAGGTCAGGAGGTTCAGCTCGCGCTCGTCACGCACGGCTTCGCACCGTCGGCGGCCGAGCTGGACCGCCTGCGGGAGGTGCTCGGCCCCCACGGTCTCGTCCACCGGGAGGCGGCGGCCGACCTTGCGCTGGGAGAGTGCCTCAACCTCGCCGTCGAGGCCGCCGACGGCGAGGTGCTCGCGAAGTTCGACGATGACGACCGCTACGGCGCCCACTACCTCGCCGACCAGATCGCAGCCCTCCGCTATTCGGGTGCGGACCTCGTGGGCAAGCAGGCGCACTACCTCTTCCTCGAAGGCTCGAACACCATGCTCCTGCGCTTCCCCGAGCGCGAGCACAAGTACACGGACCTCGTCATGGGCCCCACCCTGACGGGACACGCGCAGGCGTTCCGCGCGAACGGCTTCGAGGCCAGGACCACGGGCGAGGACACGGACTTCCAGCGCCGCCTCGTCCGCGCCGGGGGCACCGTCTACTCCGCCGACAGGTTCAACTTCGTCCAGGTCCGCCGGCCCGCGGGTTCCCACACCTGGCACGTCGAGGACTCGGAGCTGCTCGCCACCGGGACCGTCCACGGCTTCGGCTTCGCTCCGGAGCAGCACTTCCTCTGACCCGGCGGCCCCGCCGCCCGATACCCCCGCAAGGAAGACATTCCATGGTCACCTCTCCCGAACCCGCCGTCGCCGTCATCGGCCTGGGCTACATAGGCCTGCCCACAGCAGCGGTGCTCGCCAGCAGCGGAGCCTCCGTCACGGGTGTGGACATCAGTCAGATAACAGTCGATGCCGTCAACGCCGGCCGGCTGCCGTTCGTCGAGCCGGAGCTCGGCACCGTCCTCGCCGGTGCGGTCTCCCAGGGGACCCTGCGGGCGGACACGAAGGTGCCTCAGGCCGACTGCTTCATCATCGCCGTGCCCACTCCCTTCAGGAACGGCGAGACGCGCGGGTCCAAGGAGCCGGACCTCTCGTACGTCGAGGCGGCGGCGACGAGCATCGCGCCCCAGCTGCGGGGCGGGGAGCTGGTCATCCTCGAGTCCACGGCTCCCCCCGGTGCCACTGAGTTCGTCGCGCGGACCGTGCTCGGGCTGCGACCGGACCTCACGCTGGAAGCCCACCAGCCTGGCTCCGTGTACTTCGCGCACTGTCCCGAGCGCGTGCTGCCCGGCCGCATCATGGTCGAGCTCAGGACGAACGACCGCATCGTGGGTGCGGTGAACGAGACGGCGGGTGAACGCGCACGCGACCTCTACCAGCTGTTCTGCGACGGCGAGATCCTGCTCACCGATGCCCGCACGGCGGAGCTGTCCAAGCTCACGGAGAACGCCTTCCGCGATGTCAACATCGCCTTCGCGAACGAGCTGTCCGTCATCGCAGACCGTGTGGGGGTGGACGTCTGGGAGCTCATCGAGCTCGCCAACCACCATCCCCGGGTGAATGTGCTGCAGCCCGGTCCCGGTGTGGGCGGGCACTGCATCGCGGTGGATCCGTGGTTCATCGTCTCGGCGGCTCCCGACGAGGCCAGGCTCATCCGGAGCGCACGCGAGATCAACGACGCCAAACCGGAGTTCGTGCTGAACAGGGTCCTGCCGCGGGCGCAGCGGTTCAGGTCACCGCGCATCGCAGCCCTGGGGCTGGCATTCAAGGCCGATATCGACGACCTCCGCGAGAGCCCGGCGATGAGCATCGTCGCAGAGCTCGCCGACCGCGTGCAGGAGGGCACGGTCCTCGCGGTGGAGCCGCACATCGATGCGCTGCCCGAGCCCCTCGCCGCCAAGGGCAATGTGACGCTCACGCCGTTCGAGGACGCGATGCGGGAAGCCGATATCGTGCTCCTCCTCGTCGATCACACGCTCTTCCGGAACGCGGATCCCGCCGAGCTCACCCGGGCGGAGGTCTTCGACACCCGCGGAGTCTGGCGCACTCACCGCTGAGACGGACCGTCCCGTCGGATGACGGGGGCTTCCCCTCACCCCGCACGGCTCCTAGCGTGGGTGGTGCAGACGGACCCGATCCCGGAGGAGGCTCCCATGAGGGCAGCACGGTACTACGACCGCAAGGACATCCGCATCGAGGACATCCCGGAGCCGGAGGTGAGGCCCGGGACAGTCGCGATCGACGTCGCCTGGTGCGGCATCTGCGGCACCGACCTGCACGAGTACCTCGAGGGCCCCATCTTCGTCCCGCCCGCAGGCCACCCCCACCCGATCTCCGGCGAGTCCGCACCGGTCGTCCTGGGCCACGAGTTCTCCGGCACCGTCACGGCTCTGGGCGAGGGGGTCACCGACCTCCAGGTGGGCGAGTCCGTCGTGGTGGAGCCGTACATCATCGCCGAGGACGTGGACACGAGCCCCGGGCAGAGCTACCAGCTCTCGAAGGACATGAACTTCATCGGCCTCGGCGGGGGCGGCGGCGGTCTCTCCGAGAAGATTGTCGTCGAGCGCCGCTGGGTGCACCCGGTCGGCGATATCCCCCTGGACGAGGCAGCTCTCATCGAACCGCTCTCCGTCGCCCACCACGCCTTCGTCCGCTCCGGCGCGGGGGCCGGCCAGACGGCGCTGGTGGGCGGTGCCGGTCCCATCGGCCTGCTCACCGCCGCCATCCTCAAGGCCGAGGGCCTCACGGTGTACGTCTCCGAGCTCTCGGAGGCGCGCAAGGAGAAGGCCCGCGCCACCGGCGTCGCGGACGAGGTGCTCGACCCCCGTGAGGGCGATGTCGCGGAGCGGGTGCGCGAGCTCACCGGCGGTGAGGGCGCGGACGTCGCATTCGAGTGCTCCTCCGTGCCGGTGGTGCTGGACACGCTCATCGATGCCGTGAGACCGGGTGCCGTGATCGTGAACGTGTCCATCTGGGGCCACAAGCCGGAGGTCGACATGCCGCGCCTCGTGCTCAAGGAGATCGACCTGCGCGGGACGATCGGCTATGCCGGGGACCACCCGGCCACGATCGAGCTGGTGCGCAGCGGGAAGATCGATCTCGCGCCGTTCATCACCGGTCGCATCGGCCTCGACGAGCTCATCACGGGCGGTTTCGAACAGCTCATCGAGAACAACGAGGAGCACGTGAAGATCATCGTCGACCCCCGAGCCTGAACCGGTCGCGGACTGGGCGATCACAAGGAGGGCGCGGGACCCCGTCGGGGGCTCGCGCCCTTCGCGCTTCATCCGCGTTCGAACACGATCACGGTGGCGGCGCTCGCGTCGAGGTCCATCCGGAGCGTCTCTTCGGAGTCCCCACCGGGGTCCGCCTCCCCACCGGACCCCGCGCCCGCCCCCGAGTACGGGGGCGCTTCCGGCAGCGGCGCAGGAGGGGTGAAGCGGGTCTGCGAGACCGCGGCGAGCGAATCGGCCGAGACCTGCGCGGCCTCCACCGCCCGGTATCCCTCCGGGGCCGAGATGCGCACAGGAGTGCGGGAGACCTCGGCCGCGTCGGCGGTGCTCATCACCGTGAGCACGAGCCGGCCGCCCGCCTTCCTCACCCCGTAGGCCCGGAGCGCCTCTCCTCCGCCGGTCACCTCGACCTCGACGAACTCCCCGCCCGCGCTGAGCGCGGCCAGGCGGAGCCCGGCGTGCCCCTCCTGCCCCACGAGGAGCGCCTCCTCCTCACCGGCGCACACGACGGACATGGGCGGCCCGCCGCGACACGGGGCGAGCGCTGAATGCAGGGCGAGGCGCTCCGCTCCGAGCGAGGCCGCGTGCAGGGCGAAGTCCACGGTCCACAGAGCCTGCGCCTGCGTGCGGGAGGAGTCATTGGTGCCGGGGCAGCTGGTCGGTCCGGCCTCCTCGATCCACAGGGGCAGGTTCGCGGCCTCGGCGGCGTCGAGACCGATCCCGAGCGCCTCGGCGGCGGCCTCGCGCACGAGCGGTGAGACGAGGTTGGCCGCGAGCGGACCCCGGCCCGGCAGTTCGGCGGACTCGCATTCGTACAGCGCGTACCAGTGCTGGGCGAGCGCCTCGGGCCGTGCGATCCCGGACTCCGCGAAGCCGCGCATCCAGACCCCGTCGTAGGCGTCCGGCCCCACCAGGGGCAGACCGGGCGCCCGCTCCTCGATCGCCGCCTCGTACGCCCGCAGCTGCTCCTGATAGCCCGCAACGTCCCAGCCGTCGGGCCGGAGCCTGTGGTTGGGGTCGCCGTCGACGGTGTAGCCGTTGGGCTCGTTCCCCACCGCGACCGCAAGCAGCGCATCGCCGAGGATCTGCTGGGCGTACGCGGCCATGTCCGCCGCCCGATCGGGCTCGAATGTCCCCAGTGGCAGCCCCAGGGTCACGGTGGAGCCGGTGGCTTCGATCAGACGCGCGAGACGTCGGAGGTCATTCGGTCCGACGGTGACGCTCTCCTCCGGCGGCGGCGCCTCGCCCGAGGAGGTCCAGAACAGGTTCCGGTCCAGCCGGTTCCCGCCGAACCGAAGCGCGGGAGAGCCCAGTTCGCGCAGGCGCTCGTCGAGCGTCGAAGCCGTGGGATCCAGCCGCGGGTCGGCGAGGTCGGTGGCCTCGAACGATATTCCCACGTTCTCCGCGGTCATCCGCGCGCCCGTGGGCTCTGCGGAAAGCCCGATGCCGGCCTCGGCGGCGATCGGCTCACCGGAGCCGAAGTCCTGGGCGAACTCCGCCGGCTCCTCCGTCGCGGAGTCGCGCAGACCCGTGCGCTCATCCGCGGAGGACTCCGGCTCGGGCTGGGATCCCCTGTCCCCGACGCACCCGGCCAGCACGATGAGCGCCGCGACCACGGAGGCGAGAGAGGCGCATGCCCTCCCGCGAGCCGAGCCCTGCAGCTTCCGCATTCCGCCTCCTGTCACCGCGAGCGCTGGCCCGACAAGCCTAGTGACCCGGGCAGGCGACGGCTCACACTCGCCGTGCAGATTCGCACGCTCTTCGTCAGGCCTCCGAGCGGGCCGCCGACCGGGCCTCCGTATGGGCCGCGGTATGGGCCGCTGCGCTGGGCCTTCACACGGTGCGGTTCCTCCTCCTTCCGTGCCACCGACCCACCACTTGACGCCCGCTTCAACTGAGTGAACACTTGCTCAGCAGAGGGACTCGCGCACCGGCAGCGCCGCCGGTGGGATCGGAGGGACACCGCGATGACGCAGGTGAGCACACGCACGGGCACGGTCGAGGGCAGCGAGGCCGGAGGCGTGCACGTCTTCCGCGGGATCCCCTATGCGGAGGCTCCCAGCAGGACGGGCATGTTCCATCCGCCGGTCCCGGTGGCCGCGTGGGACGGGGTCCGGTCCGCCCAGGGGTGGGGAGCCACCGCGCCCCAGACCCCCTACGCCCCCTCGCACGCCCGGCTGCTCGCGAACCCGCAGCACCCCGGTGAGGACATCCTCAACCTCAATGTGTGGACGCCGGACCCCGGCGCCTCCCTGCCGGTCTACGTCTTCATCCACGGCGGCGCCTTCGTGCACGGCTCCGGTGCCGTGCCGCAGTACGACGGCACCGCATTCGCTCGCGGCGGCATCGTCACGGTCACCCTCAACTACCGCCTGGGGGCGCAGGGCTTCCTCCACCTCCCGGAGGGACCCGCGAACATCGGCCTGCGCGATCAGATCGCCGCCCTGACGTGGGTGCAGGAGAACATCGCGGCCTTTGGCGGCGATCCGGCGCGGGTGACGATCGGGGGCGAGTCCGCCGGCGCCATGAGCGCGGCCGCGCTGCTCGCCTCACCGCAGGCCCGCGGCCTGTTCCGCGGCGCGATCCTCCAGAGCGGCGCCGGCCACCACGCGCTGCCGGCGGAGACTGCGCACGAGGTGGGCCACGCGCTCGCGGACGAGCTCGGCATCACACCCACCCGCGAGGCGTTCGCCGCCAGCGAGACGGCTGATGTCCTCGCCGCGGTCAAGCGCCTCACGCTCCAGCTGCAGACCGCACCGGACCATGCGCGCTTCCGGGAGGCGGCCGCGAACGCCATGCTGTTCTCCCCCACCATCGACGGAGAGGTGCTGACGGAGCTGCCCGTGACCGCCGCGGCCGCGGGGAGGACAGCCGACGTCCCCGTGCTCATCGGCACCAACCGGGACGAGAACCGGCTCTTCACGGTCCCCTCCGGCGCCTTCGCCGCGGCCGACACCGCAGCCCTGCACCGGGTGCTGCGCGGGCTGGGCTTCGCGGATCCGGAAACCGCCGCGCCGCTCTTCTCCGATCCGGGCGACCGCAGCCCCGGCGCCGCGCTCACGCACGTCCTCACGGACTGGATGTTCCGCATCCCCGCCATCAGATTCGCCGAGGCACGCGCCGGCGCCCACACCCTGCCCACCTATATGTACGAGTTCGCATGGCCGAGCCCGATGGAGAGCCTCGGCTCATGCCATGCGCTCGAACTCGCCTTCGCCTTCGACACGCTGGACGCTGAGCAGTCCTCCGCCCTCACAGGCCCCGATGCGCCCCGCGGCCTCGCTGCCGACCTCCACCGGACCTGGACGGAGTTCATCGGCACGGGCAGCCTCCCGTGGGCGCCCTACACCCCGGAGAACCGCACGGTCGAGGTCTTCGACACCGTGCGCACCACCGCCGTCGACCCCCTCAGCGAGCGGACCGCCGCCTGGCGCGGACTGCGCTGAGCTGGAGCCCGCTCGGAGCAGGCCCCGCGACGGGTCGAGGCAGCGCTCCTGTGGCGGGCCTCCGCCGTGACGAAGTCCCGTGCGATGACGACGTCGTGGAAGCACAGAGGAGACGCATATGAGCACCGAGACCCTGCGGCGGTACGCCGCCGAGCGCGAGAAGCGCCTGCGCTCAGGAGGTCGCGAGTACGTGCGGGTCCGCGAGGCCTTCGCCGAGCAGCCCGCCGACCCCCATCAGCCGATGCGCCCGCGCGAGCCGGTCCGCGACGAAGTCGAGTTCGCCTTCGTCGGCGGGGGCTTCGCCGGCCTCCTCACCGCCGCACGGGTGCGCGACGCCGGGCTCGCGCCCGAGGACGTGCGCATCATCGACTCCGCCGGGGACCTGGGCGGGGTCTGGTACTGGAACCGCTATCCCGGCCTCATGTGCGACACGAGTTCCCTCATCTACATGCCGCTGCTGGAGGAGACCGGCCACCGGCCCACTGAACGCTATGCGCACGGGCCGGAGATCGCCGCACACTGCCGGCGTATCGGCCGTCAGTACGGGCTCTACGAGAACGCGCTCCTGCACACCTCGGTCACACGGGCGGAATGGCTCGAGGGCGAATCCCGGTGGCTCGTCGAGACCGATCGCGGCGATGCCTTCCGTACGCGGCACCTCGGCATGGGGATGGGACCCCTGAGCATCGCGAAGCTGCCTGCGATCCCCGGCATCGCGGACTTCTCCGGCCCCTGGTTCCATACGAGCCGCTGGGACTACTCCGTCACCGGCGGCAGCCCGGAGGGCGCCCCGCTCACGGAGCTCGCCGGGCGGCGGGTGGCCGTCATCGGCACCGGCGCCACGGCGATCCAGGCGATCCCCGAACTCGCGAAGTCAGGGGCCGAGGTGCTCGTCTTCCAGCGCACACCCACCTCCGTGGACGTGCGCGACAACGGGCCCGTGGACCCTGAGCGCTTCGCCGAGCTGGCTGCGCACCCCGGCTGGCAGGCGCGGCTCCTCGACAATTTCACGCGCGTCTGGGACGGCCACCGGCTCGGTGAGGAGGGCGAGGTCGAGGACCTCATCGGCGACGGCTGGACCGATCTGGGTCGGCGTCTGCGCGCGGCGGTGCGCAGCGTGCCCCCGGAGGAGGCCGGACCTGAAGCCTACGCCCGGGCCGTGGCGCAGGCCGATCTCGCGAAGATGGACGAGATCCGCGCCCGCGTCGACGCCGTCGTCGAGGATCCGGTCGCGCGGGACGGCCTCAAGGCCTGGTACTCGCAGCTGTGCAAGCGGCCGGGCTTCCACGACGAGTACCTGCAGTCCTTCAATCTGCCGCACGTCCGCCTCGTCGACACGGACGGACGCGGCGTCGAGCGGATCACGGAGCGCGGGGTGGTCGTCGGCGGCGAGGAGCACCCCGTCGACGTCATCGTCTACGCGACCGGCTTCGAGTACTCGGCCGACCCCTCCGCGAGCTGCGGCTTCGAACTCGCGGGCAGCGGCGGCCGTACGCTGGCCGAGGCCTGGTCAGGAGGCATGCGGACACTGCACGGGATCCACGTCCACGGCTTCCCCAACCTCTTCGTCCAACAGCTCGTGCAGGGCGCCTTCCTCAGCTCCAACGTCCCGCACAACTACACGCATGCCGCCGATGCCATCGCCGCCGTCCTCGCGCATGCCCGGGCGACCGGCGCGGACCGCGTCGAGGCCACCGCCGAGGCGCAGGAGGAATGGGTGCGCATGCTCGTGGACAACGCGCGGCCGATGAACCGCAGCGACTGCACCCCCGGCTACTACAACAATGAGGGGCAGGCTGCGCCTGAGAGAGTGAGGTACAACGTGGGGCACCCCGGCGGGGCGTTCGTCTTCTTCGACCACCTCGAGCGGTGGCGCAGGAACGGCGACTTCCGGGGGCTCGGCTTCTCCTCGCCGGCGGAGCGCGCGGCCGCTGAGAAGCCGGAGGAGGGCGCCGCAAGCGACCGGGCAGGAGAAGCCCCCGCCCAGGCCCTCGCCGGAGGTGCCTGAACGGGGGTTCTCGGGGCCCTCAGGCCTCGGCCCGGGTCCTGCCCTTGGTGAGCAGACCCCACACGAAGGAGAACACGAGCGCGCCGATCACGGCGATGAGGAACGAGCCCCACGACCAGGGCTCGCTGAAGACCGCTCCGATCCCCTTGCCGCCGAAGAGGCCGAACAGGAGCCCGCCCACGAAGGCCCCGATGAGCCCGAGGATGATGGTGCCGATCCAGCCGCCGCCCTGCTTGCCCGGGAGGATGAGCTTCGCGAGCGCTCCTGCCAGCAGTCCGACGACGATCCAGCCGATGACGACCATGATGCTGCTCCTTTCTCGATGCCCCGGCGGCTGCCGGGGCGGTGAGCGGACCAGTCCTCCAGATGAGGAAGGTCTGCTTCCAGGGTAGACCTGCTGAGGGAAACAGGACACCCCTCCGAAGAATACTCCTCAGAGACAACGCGTCTTGCCCTCTGAAGTCCACGCTACACCGCATCTGACCTGGCGTGAAGCCCTCGTGGCGGCTCACGCCCGCGGTGCACCACCGCACAGGCGCCTACTCGCCGCGCGGTTCCACATCGTCGAGCGGCAGGCTCTCCCGTGCCGGGGCCTGCTGTCCGGCCTGCGGCAGCCGCCTGCTGCCGGTCCGGCCGGCGAGGGTGACGTTCCGCCTCGGCCGCCTGCTCCCGCGCGGCCTGTCACGGTCATCGACGTAGGGATCGCGCATGACCGGCACCTCGGTGCGCGGCTGCGGCCGGGTGACCGCCTGCTCGGGGTCGTCGTAGTCGTAGGGGTCCTCGTCTCCCCCGCGCATCCGCCGCACGTACTCCTCCGGGGGCAGCACGCGCCGCCATTCGCGCGTGCGCATCGCAGGGAGCTCGCCGGCATCCTCGCGCAGCGCGCGCCTGAGCGCGTACATCTGGAAGAACGCGATGACGAAGAACGGCAGGCCGATGAGGATGCTGATCGACTGCAGCGCCGTGAGACCGCCCTCGCCGGAGAACACCAGCAGGGTGGCCGTGATGAGGCCGACGGCGAGCGCCCAGAACAGGCGCTGGCCCAGGGGGTTGAAGTCCTCGTGCCCGTTGGCCATCGTGTCGATGACGAGTGCGGCGGAGTCGAGCGAGGTGATGAAGAAGACGACGACCACGGCGATCGCGATGACCGAGACGATCCACGCACCCGGATAGTTCGACAGCAGCTCGAAGAGCGCGCCGGGGATGTCCTCCTCCTCGACCACCCTCTCGACCAGCCCGCCGTCGCCGTTCAGCTCGACGTCCAGCGCCGCCCAGCCGAAGACGCCGAACCAGATCACCGAGAAGAGCGAGGGGACCGCCAGGACCCCGACGACGAACTGCCGGATGGTGCGCCCGCGCGAGATCCGGGCGATGAAGATGCCCACGAACGGCGACCAGGTGATGGTCCAGGCCCAGTAGAAGACCGTCCACGTGTTCTGCCAGCCCGTGTCCCCCAGCGTGTCGTTCCAGAAGGCGAGCTCAGGCAGATTCACGAGATAGGAGCCGAAGGACTCGAGTGTGCCCTTGAGCGCGAACAGGACGGAGCCGCCGGCCGCGAGGACGAAGAGGAGCAGGCCCACGGCCGCGACGATGTTCACGTTCGAGAGGACCTTGATGCCGCGTTCGAGGCCGAGCCCCACGGAGATCATCGCGATGAGGGTGACGACGCCGATGATGATGAGCTGCCAGCCCGCGTTCTCCGGGACGCCGAACAGCTGCGCAAGCCCGCCGTTGATCTGCAGGACGCCCAGGCCGATCGAGACTGCGACGCCGAACACCGTCCCGATGATCGCGACGACGTCGATGAACCGGCCGATGGGACCGTGGATCCGCTTGCCCAGGATCGGCTGGAAGATCGAGGACACGCGGGGCGGAAGGTTCCGCTTGTGGATGAAGTAGGCGAAGCACAGCGCCGGCAGGGTGAAGATCGCCCACGTGTGGAACGTGAAGTGGTACAGCGCGAAGTTCACCGCGTCGACGGCGGCCGCACCCGTCTCCGGCTCGATCCCGAGGGAGGCACCGCGCGGCGGGGCGCCGAAATGGCTCACGGGCTCTGCCACTCCCCAGAACATGAGGATGGAGCCGATGCCGGCGGCGAACAGCATCGCGAACCAGGTGGCGTTCGAGTGCTCGGGGGCCTCGTCGTCGGGGCCCAGCTTCACTCGGCCGAACCTGCTCGCGGCCATGTAGATGAGGAAGACGAGGAACAGCGTCACGCCCAGCACGTAGAACCAGCCGAGGTTCACCATGAGCCACTGGGAGGCCGCGCCCGTGGCCGCGGACAGGGGGTCGGTGAA
This sequence comes from Brevibacterium album DSM 18261, assembly GCF_000426445.1. Lineage (GTDB taxonomy): Bacteria > Actinomycetota > Actinomycetes > Actinomycetales > Brevibacteriaceae > Brevibacterium > Brevibacterium album. Next base: position 635,668 of record NZ_AUFJ01000010.1, read on the forward strand.
GAGGATCGTCGCGAGCACGAAGAGGACGATGACACCGGCGGCGGCGAAGAACACCGCAGGTGTGGTGCGCAGTCGGAGCCGGTCATGGAGTCGGTTCAACATGCCGCAACGCTCCCACGGATCCCGGAACAGCACAACCGAACTTGGCTTACAGGCGCGCTTCCCACCTGCTTCTCCCCCAATGCCCAGGATCTTCACGGAACACTGATCCGGCTTCGCGGCGACGCCGGGGTGCACGATGATCCGAGCAGGGATCGAGAAGCACCGCCGGCACGGCGTGCATAGGCTGGAATCGCCGAGGGGCGACGGACGGCGGCATCGGGGTGCCGCGAGGACGAGGAGGAGCAGACATGGCTGGGGTGCATACGAGCGGCGGCGAGGCAGCGGCGAGCGGCCGTGCGCGGGTGAGTCGGATCGGCGGGAGGCTGCTGGTCCGCCTTCCCGCGGAGGCGAGCCTGGCGATGCCCTCGCGCGGACAGGTCGCGGTGCACGCGCGGCTGGGCGAGTACGCCTTCGACACGGTGCTCGAACCGGACGGCCGCAAGGGCCACTGGATCGCGGTGACGGAGGAGCTGCGGGCGGCGACGGGCGTCCGTGCCGGCGAGGAGACCTCCTTCGAGATCGAGCGCAGCGACGCCTGGCCCGAGCCCGAGGTGCCCGCCGACCTCCGCGAGGCGCTCGCCGCGGAGCCGGAGACCGCAGCGCCTTGGCAGGACATCACGCCGATGGCCCGCTGGGAATGGGTCCGCTGGATCGGGGCGACGAAGAGTGCTGCGACCCGGGACAAGCGGATCGGCGTGACGGTCTCGAAGCTGCTGGCCGGCAAGCGGCGCCCGTGCTGCTTCGACCTCGCCTCATGCACGGATCCGGAGCTCGCGAAGAGCGGCAAGCTCATCGAGGAGAGCTGAGAACGGAAGCCGCCCGGGCGAGCGCTGCGGAAGTGCGAGCGCGCTGCCCGGACGGCCTGTGACACCGGCCCTGCCGGTGCCGCTCAGCGCACCTGGGGCGGGCCGCCCAGCATCCTCTCGAGCGGAATGGTCCCGTCCTGCCAGGGCGTGAGCAGCCACACCGCCAGGTAGAGGCCGAGGCCCACGAAGGGGAGCAGGAACGACAGGGCGACGAGGAGCCGCACCAGCCAGACGTTGACGCCGAGGGCCTGGGCCAGGCCGCCCGCGATCCCGGCGAGGAGGCGGTGGGGGCCGCGGCGGAAGCCCAGACCGCGGATGGAATCGAATGCTCTGTTCATGTCCTCGACGCTACGCCTGCCCCCGCGGGCCCACAAGGGAGGAAACCCCCGCCTCCGCGGCGGTCCGCCGCAGTCCCGGCGGGGGTGCGCCCCACTGCTGCGTGCGGTGTCCCGCACCCGCGGCACGCACTCCCGCGAGCGCCTCGCTCACCACCGGGCGCGAGTGGTCTCCGTGGGACCGTCGAGCTCCGTGAAGCCGGCATCGGTGATGCTCACGGAACGGCCTCCGGCCGCCCATGCCTCCGCCGAGGCCCGCTCCACCCGGACGCGGAAGCCCGCCGCCCGCCAGCGCTCCCGCACGGCCGCGGGCATCTGCTCATAGGCGAGCTGCGCGGCGTGCGCGCACTGCGCCGCGGCCTTCCCCGAGGTCAGGGCATGGTGGGGCGTGAGCTCGACGGTGACGACGGCCTCGGCGGCGGGGACGGCGCTCTCCCCCTCCGCGGGAAACGCGGTGCCGCCCACCTGCAGCTTCTTCAGCGCTCGGGGCAGAGGCCGCACGGGTCCCGGTGGGAAGGCGAGCGCCTCGGCCGGCCCGCGGTCCTCCCCCGGTGCCGGGACCAGCGCGCCCACGCAGTCCAGAGCGCGGGCATCGGCGAACTGCTGTCCGTCACCGCGGCGCACGACCTTGCGGATCGCGCCGGCGCGCCAGTGCTCGAGGGCCTCGTGCCATTCCCCGCCGGGCCGGGAGCGCGGATCGTCGAGGAGCCTGACGACGACCTCGGCGGCGGCCTCGCACACATCGACCTCACGGGCGGGATGCGCCTTCGAGCGGCGGACGACGATGGGCAGGGCCCAGGGGACGGCGTGGTCGCGCTCGTGACGGCGGACGTCCGGACCGGTCTCCGCCAGACCCTCCGACGGGTCCTCCCGCATATCCGCCTCCGGCGCCTCGGGCCGGTGCTCCGCCGGACCGTCCTCTGCCGGGAGTACCGCGGGACCGCTCATGTGGTCGCGGCCACGTGCTCGCGCACCTGCCGCTGGATGCGGGCGAGCATGCCGGACATGCCGTTCAGCCGCAGCGGGCTCACCGCCTTCGTCAGCGACAGCCGCAGCGGAAAGTCCGCGGGCACGGAGAGGATCTCGGCCGCCGAATGCCCGTCGAGGCCCTCGGCGAGGATGCCGGCGAAGCCCCGGGTGGTGGGCGCCTCGGCCGGCGCGGAGAAGAACAGGCGCACCGGAGTCGCGGCGAGCGCTTCGGCCGGCACCGGCCCTGAGCCCCCGTCCCCCGCTTGCGCACCGTCCACCGGACCCAGCTCAGTGCGGAGGAAGATCGGCGACTGGCACTCGGGCACGGGTTCGAGCAGCTCCGGATGCTCGGTCAGGTGCGGCGGCAGATCGGGCAGGCCGTCGGAGAACTCGAGGAGCAGCTGCAGCCGCTCGCCCTCCGGCATCGCGGCGAAGTCGTCCGCGATCTCCTGCAGGGAGGGCGGCAGCGGCATCTCCTCGGCGGCGGTGTCGCTCATCGTGCGGGCGCCTCCCCCGGCTCCTCGCCGGTGACGATGGGGACGGCCACAGCGTTGCCCCACTCCGTCCACGAACCGTCGTAGTTGCGCACCCGGTCGAAGCCCAGCAGGTGCTCGAGGACGAACCACGTGTGCGAGGAGCGCTCGCCGATCCGGCAGTAGGCGATGATTTCGCCGGTGGGCTCGAGGCCCAGCTCCTCGAGGTAGATCCGGCGCAGCTCCTCGGCCGGCTTGAAGGTGCCGTCCTCGTTCGCCGCGGTCGCCCAGGGCACGGAGCGCGCGGTGGGGATGTGGCCGCCGCGCAGCGCGCCCTCCTCCGGGTAGGCGGGCATGTGCGTGCGCTCGCCGGTGTACTCCTGCGGGCTGCGGACGTCGATGAGCGGGATGGCGCCGATGGCCTCGCGAACCTCGGGGAGGAAGGCACGGATGCGCGCATCGTCGCGCTCGACCACGGGGTACTCGGCCGGACGCGGGCTGGGCTTGACGCGGGTGAGCTCGCGGCCCTCGGCCTCCCACTTCTGGCGGCCGCCGTCCATGAGCCGGACGTCCTCGTGGCCGAACAGGGTGAACACCCACAGGGCGTAGGCGGCCCACCAGTTGGACTTGTCGCCGTAGATCACCACGGTGTCCGTGCGCGCGATGCCCTTGGCGCGCATGAGCGCGGCGAAGCCCTCCCCGTCCACGTAGTCGCGGGTGACGGGGTCGTTGAGCTCCGTGTGCCAGTCGATCTTCACGGCACCGGGGAGGTGGCCGGTCTCGTAGAGGAGGACGTCCTCATCGCTCTCGAGGAGGACCAGGCCGGGCACGGTGGGCCCGTCCGCGTCGATCCGCTCGGCCACCCACTGCGTGCTCACAAGACGGTTCTGCGTGCTGTAGCCGGCGAACTTGGGGTCACTCGCGTCGTGCTCGACCTGCGGCGCCTGAGCCTGCGGTGCGGTATCGGTCATCGTTCCTCCGAGACGTGCGTACGGGGCGGACGCCGGAGCGCGTCCTCTCGCCACAACCCTACGCAGGGGCCGGTGTATTCCGCGGCGAGCTGCGTCACAGTGCGCCGCTGAGTCGGCGGTGCCATCAGCCGGCGCATTCGGCGTTCGCGGCCGGTTGCGCGATCAGCCGCCGGGTCAGCCCCGGATCAGCCCCGGATCAGCCGGCCGGGCCTCCTCACAGCCCCAGACTGCGGCGGTGGGCGTCGATCAGCAGGTCCACGAGCGGGGTCATGTAGCGCTTCGAGCCGTCGGGGAGGATGCGCGGACGGTAGTCGCGCACCCGCACCCCGTTCACCAGCGTGTACCGCGGCCCCGTGACGGTGCTCGTGATCCTGCGGCCGTCCCGCAGCACCACGACGGCGCAGCCCGGGTGCCGCCACGACAGCGAGGACTCGATCCACGCGACCTCCTGCCAGCGGACCCGGGTGGTCCTCCAACCCTCGACGAGCTCCAGACCGGCCGTCGTGACGAGCAGGCTGTGCCGCCAGCTCCAGATGAGGAGGACGAGCAGGAGGGCGTACAGGAGCGCGAGGAACGCCGCCGGCAGGAGGAGGACCCCGAGCGAGCGATCCGCGTCCTGAAGGTCGAACCACAGGAGGACGCCGAGCAGCGCGCACACCCCGGCCGTGGCCGCCGCGAACAGCACGAGGACGAAGGCGAACGGCGCCCGGTTCAGCGGCACCGCGCAGACGGGCGCGCCCGGGCCTATCGCCCTGGCGAGCGCGTGCTCCCGGCGGCGGGCCCACCGGGGCTGCCGCACCGATCCCGTCTCACGCACACTGCCCATCCCCCTGCCCTCACTCCGCTGCCGTGAGGAAGGCGCGGAGCAGACCCGCGAACTCCTCCGGCTTCTCCGAGTGCACCCAGTGCCCCGCGCCCTTGACCATGACCTTCCGCTCGCGCGGGAAGAACGTGCGCATGACGGGCTCGGCCTCGGTCGTGACGTAGTCGGAACGGGTTCCGCCCACCCACAGAACCGGCCCGCCGAACGTCCTGCCGGCCAGATCGGGGAAGCCTCCCACCGCGGGGAGCTCGGCGCGGAGCAGGGTGAGATTGGGCTGCCAGCGGAAGCGCGCCTCGGCCGCGGGCCGTGCATCCGTGGACTGTGCGCCTGCGGCGGCCCCGGCCGAGGCGCGGGACACCGGCCGGAGGTTCTGCAGCAGGAAGCCGCGGGTCACCGGGTTGGGGATGGGGCCGGACAGCTGCTCGTCCGCCTCCGCCCGCGAGCCGAGGGCCGTGAGGTCGAGGCCGGCCAGTGCGCCCAGGAGGTGCGGGAACTCCCCCGTCTCCGGGGAGCGCACGGGCGAGATGTCCACGACGACGAGGCGCCGCACGAGCTCCGGATGGAGCAGGGCGAGCGCCATGACGGTCTTGCCGCCCATCGAGTGCCCGATGACGTCCACCGGCCCGTCCGCGGCGAAGCCCTCGCGCAGGGTCGCCGCGAGCGCATCGGCCATCTCGAGGTAGGAGAACCTCTCCGTCCACGGGGACTCCCCGTGATTGGGCAGATCGACGAGCAGGCTCGTGTGGGTCTCGGCGAGCGCCTTGGCCGCGGTGGTGAAGTTCTTGCCCCGGCCGAAGAGCCCGTGGACGAACACCGCCCGGCCCGGCCCGCCGGGCACGGTCTGAGTGTGCAGGTGCGGTGTCGCGGGGCCGGCGCCAGCGCGGCCGGGAGAGGTCTCAGCGTTCACTCCCCCAGGCTATCGGGCTTCCCTCCGCACTGCCCCTCAGGCCAGGGCCTCGGCGATGGGGGTCTCTCCGTCGTAGAAGTTCACGGTCTCGCGGAGGGATGCGCCGTGCTCGAGGACGTGGGCGATGACGGCCGCGACGTTCTCGCGACTCGTCACCGCTTCCCGGCCGTCCGCCAGTCCCTCGGGCACCGAGCCGTCCTTCTCCGCGAGCACGATCCGCTCCGTCGCCGGCTCCAGGGTGAGCCGACCGGGTCCCAGAATCGTGAAGTCGAGCTCCGTCTCCCGCAGGCGCGCATCCGCATCGTGCTTGGCCTTCGCATAGGGGAAGAACGAGTTCTCCGGATCGAGACGGTCGACATCCACCCCGGCCCGCGCATAGGAGACCATGACGAAGCGCTTCGCCCCCGCAGTCGCGGCCGCCTCGAACGTCCTCACAGCGCCCTCGTAGTCGACCGCATGCGTGCGGGCGGGATTCCCTCCGCCGGCCCCGGCCGAGAACACGACGGCGTCCGCCCCCGTGAACACGCGCGCGAGGTCCTCGACGCTCGCCTCCTCGAGGCTGAGGACGAGAGGCTCGGCTCCCGCCTCGCGCACATCGGCCTCGTGCTCGGGATTGCGGATGAGCGAGCGGACCTCCCACCCCAGCCCCCTGAGCCTCGGCGCAGTCAGCAGGGCGATCTTGCCGTGCCCGCCCACGATGACTGCGCGCCTGTTCGGATTCTCCGTGGCCATGCCAGACCTCCTCGGGTCGTCGTCCGGGTCCTGTTCCCGTCAACACGGCCCACGCACAGGTATTCCCGGAGGCGTTACTGCCCCGGGAGCGCCGCCGGGAAGCGGCTTCCGCCTCAGCCCCGGAACACCGCCGCCGTCCAGCCCTCGTCCGGCATCTCCGCGGCACGCACGCCGCGGACCCGCCCACCCGTGCGCAGGACCTGTGCGGCGACCTCGTCGACGACGCGATAGGTCGCAGGCCCCGGTTCGTCCGCGAGCGCGACGGCGCCGTACTCGTCGATCATCCCCTCGTGATCGGCCTCGATGTCGAAGAGCAGCTCGGCCACCCGGCCCTCGCGCGCGGCCCGGGCCACATCTGTGAGCTGCGAGCTCGCACGCCCGGCCGCGCGCTGATTCCCGAAGTGCTCGACCCAGTCACTGATCCGCTGTCCGTAGTGGCGATCGAGGATCTCACGGGCACGCGCCTCGAGGTCCTCGTCCGACAGCGAGGCCGGGTTGACCGCGATCGACTCCCCCAGCAGCCTGTCGTGGCTGTTCACATCGCGGTAGACGGGATCGAGGCCGTTCGCCGCCGCCAGCAGCAGCGGCGCCTCGGGATCGCGGATCGCCTCGAGCACCGCCTTCTGCACGAGGCTCGCGTACCGCTTCTGCTCCGGTTTGGGACCGAGCGTCCCATCGGCCCGGTGCCGGTCGAAGCGGCCCTCCTGCGGCGCGCGGGTGAGCGCCTCCGAGGCGTCCTCGGGCAGGTCCGTCAGCTCCACCCGCCGGCTGGTCGCCCCGGAGTCGAGGTGGAGGAGGCGCACATCGCCCTCCGTGAGCGCGAGCACGTAGCCGGTGTGCTCGAAGGTGACGGCCCGGATCATCGGGCCCACGTCGAAGCGGTCGCCCGTGTAGCGCCCCGGCGCCAGTTCGTTCATGAGCCGGAAGGCGCACAGTCCCTCCGGAGACGCGAAGACCGCGATGCTGCGGGCTCCGGTCCCCCAGAAATCGCGGTCCTGTTCGAGCTCCCTCACGTGCGCGGTGAGGCGTTCGCGGTCCTCGCGGCTGAGCCCCTCCCCCAGCTCCGCGAGGGATTCGCTGACTGCGGTGCGGAGTGCGAGGTGGGCGGCCTCCGTCGCGTGGGCCACCGCCCGGAAGCCCCATTCCGCAGCACTGAGGTAGACGGTCACACTCGCATCGCTGCGGTGCTGTGTGAGTTCGGCCAGATCCTGTCGTGTGGGAATGTCGATACTCATGTCGCCATCGTAGCGACGCAGGTCACATGTGGGAATGGCGCCGCGCGCACAGTTTCGCGCGGACCGTCCGCCGGTCCGGAAGAGCCCTCCGCAGGGGAGGCCGGCATGCCCTGAGACGCAGCCCGGACGCGGGTACAGTGCCCGCATGAGCACCTCAGCAGCACCGGGCCGTCCGCGCAGACCCTCCCCGCTGGGCGGACGCAGACCGACCCGCGCGGAGCTGCAGCGCTTCGCGACGGACGATCCGGATGCGATCGACGACATCCTGCCGGCCGGCGATGCGGGACTGCGCATGCTGATCGTCGGGATCAACCCCGGCCTGTGGACAGCGGCGGTGAACGCCCCGTTCGCACGGCCGGGCAACCGGTTCTGGCCCTCGCTGCACAGGGCCGGCCTCACGGACCACGTGGTCGATGCCGCAGCAGGCCTCTCCGCCGCCGACGAGGCGCAGCTGCTCGAGCGCGGCATCGGGCTGACGAACCTCGTCGGCCGGGCGACCGTCCGCGCCGACGAGCTCACGGCCGAAGAGCTGCGGGCCGGCGGCGAGCGCCTCATCGCACGCGTGCGGGAGATGCGGCCGCGCTCGGCGGCGATCGCGGGCATCACGGCGTTCCGCACCGCATTCGGCCAGCGCCGGGCGGTGCTGGGCGGGCAGGATCCCGCAGCGGTGCCGGGCTGGCCGGAGACCGTGCAGCTGTGGGTGGTGCCCCAGCCCAGCGGGCTCAATGCGCACGAGAACATCGACTCCCTCGCCGCCAAATGGCGGCAGGTGTGGGAGGCGACGGCCGCCCCTCAGCCCCGATCCGCCGAGTGAGCGCTTTCTGTCGGTCTGCGACGCTCGAACCGACGGAAACCGCTCACTCGATGGAAGGATCAGAACTCAGAACTCGAGCACGAGGCGGCCCCGGGTGCCGCCGGCCTCGAGCCGGCGGTGCGCCTCGGCGGCCCTCTCCTTGGGCAGCACATCCGCGACCCGGAGGCGCACCGAGCCCGCCTCGGCGAGCTCCCGCAGCTCTCCGAGGAGGTCGGCGCGGCGCCCGTACTTGCCCACCACGATCGACCAGAAGGTCACCCCGCGGTCCCGCTCGCCCTTGTCGCCGCGGATGGTGATGACGGTGGCGCCGTCCTTCGCGGCGGGCACGATCTCGTCGAGCTGGACGGCGCCGTCGATGACGCCGTCCGCCCCAGCGGGTGCGATCTCGCGCACCGCCGCGGCGAAGCCGGGACCGCGGCGCACCACGTGGTCGGCCCCCAGGGAGCGCACGAGCTCCTCGTCCGCCTCCGAGGCATCCGCGATGACGGTGTGCCCGTCCGCCTTGGCGAGCTCCACAGAATGGCCGCCGAAGGCCCCCGCCGCGCCGGTGACTGCGATGACGGAGCCCGCGGGCAGCCGCAGGGTGTCGAGCGCCAGACGCGCGGTGAGACCGTTCATGGGCAGCGTCGCCGCCTCGGCGAACGAGGCGCCCCGGGGGACGCGCGCCACGGCTTCCGCCGGCACCGCGACGAGCTCCGAGTACGCACCGTGAGCGCCCTCGGGCAGAACGATCGCCATGACCTCGTCCCCGGCTCGCAGATCCGTCTCCGTGTCCGGGCCCACGGCCTGCACCGTGCCGGCGACGTCCATCCCGGGCACGAGCGGCGGGCCCGGGGAATCCTCCCAGCGCGCACCCGCCCGGCGCATCGTGTCCGTGGGACTGACCGCCGCCGCACGGACCCGGATGAGGATCTCCCCCGGCCCGGCCGCGGGGTCCGGCAGGTCCAGGACCTCCAGCACGTCGGGGCCGCCTGGTCTCATGTATCCGATCGCCTTCATGTGGGCGGGAACACACACCCTGACCCGGGTATTCCTCGCCGTCGCTACAGTGGAGCCCATGACCGCCTCACCCTCCGACACCGCGCTCATCTTCGAGGGAGGCGGCATGCGCGCGGCGCACACCAGCGCCTTCGTCGTCACGCTGCTCGAGGCCGGACTCGACTTCGGCTGGGTGGCGGGCATCAGCGCCGGTGCGTCGAATGCGGCGAACTACCTCTCGCGCGATGCACGGCGGGCCCGGCGCAGCTTCGTGGACTTCGCGGCGGACGAGAACTTCGGGGACCTGCGTACCTGGGTGCGCGGGCAGGGCTTCTTCCATGCGGAGTACATCTACCAGCGCTCCGGCGCCCCCGAGGCGGCCCTCCCCTTCGACTGGGAGACCTTCCGGGACAGCACGGCGCGGCCGCGGATCATCGCCTTCGATGCGGACTCCGGCGAGGAGGTGTGCTGGGGACGCGAGGACTTCCCCACGATGGACGACCTCATGGTCCGGGTCCGTGCCTCCTCCACCATGCCCGTCCTCATGCCGCCGGTGACCATCGAAGGCCGCACCTATGTGGACGGCGCCCTGGGCCGCGACGGCGGGATCGCCCTGTCGCAGGCGCAGGCCGAGGGCTGTGAGCGGTTCGTCGTGGTGCTCACGCAGGAGCGCGCCTATGAGAAGGCGCCGCCCCGCTTCCCGGCCTTCTTCCGCGCGCACTTCCGCAGGCATCCCGCCGTCGCCGAGGCGCTGCTCACCCGCTGGCGCCGCTACAACGAGACGCGGGAGCGGATCTTCGAGCTCGAACGCGCGGGCCGGGCGTTCGTCTACGCCCCGGAGACCATGCCCCTGTCCAACGGCACCCGCGACCTCGCCCGGCTGGCGGCCGCGCACCGGGCAGGGCTGAGCCAGTCGAGGCGGGAGCTGCCGCGGCTGCGTGAGTTCCTGGCGGGCTGAGGGAGGCTGGAGAAGACAGGGCAGACGGAGGCGCGGCCCGGCACCGCGCGCCCTCACACATAGACACCGCGGTTTTCCCGGGATGATCACAGGGACTCCTCATGCTTTGCTAGTATCGCGAGGATCAGTGTGGCGACCGTCGGCATCCGGAGCCACCGCAAGAGCGCAGCGATCCTGCTCCGGGCAGCGACACTGCACACAGACAGTGAGAAAGGCATTCGACGATGAATCCCGTGCTGCTCATGTTCATCGGCCTGGCGATCCTCGCCTTCGGCTTCCTCGTGTACTCGAAGTACCTCGCCAAACGCGTATACCGTCTCAATGACAGCTTCAAGACGCCCGCGCACGAGCTGCGCGACGGCGTCGACTACGTTCCCACCAACAAGTTCATCCTCTGGGGCCACCACTTCACCTCGGTCGCGGGAGCGGCTCCCATCGTGGGACCTGCGGTCGCGATGATCTGGGGGTGGCTGCCCGCGTTCCTCTGGGTGACGATCGGCACGATCTTCTTCGCGGGCATGCACGACTTCGGGGCGCTCTGGGCGTCCGCCCGCAACAAGGGGCAGTCGATCGCAGGGCTGTCGGCCCGCTACATCGGGAAGCGCGGAGCCAATCTCTTCCTCGTCGTGATCTTCATCCTCGGCTTCATGGTGATCGCCGCCTTCGCCGTCGTCATCACCAATCTGCTGGTGAGCCAGCCCTCCGCCGTCATCCCCGCATGGGGTGCGATCGGCGTGGCACTGCTCGTGGGCGTGGCGATCTACCGCCTGCGGTGGCCGCTCATACCGGTGACGATCGTGGGTGTGGCGGCCCTCTACGGACTCATCCTGCTGGGCGATGCCTACCCCGTGGTGCTGCCCGAGTCCTTCCTCGGGATGGCCCCGGCCACCGTCTGGATCGTCGTCCTCCTCGTATACGGCGGCATTGCCTCGATCCTCCCAGTGTGGGTCCTGCTGCAGCCTCGCGACTACATCAACGGAGTCCAGCTCTTCATCGCCCTCATCCTGCTTTACGGCGCGCTGCTCCTGGGCACGATCTTCACGGACGGGGAGCACGGCATCGTCGCTCCGGCGATCAACACCGCGCTGCCGGAGGGCACTCCCAGCATCGTGCCGCTGCTGTTCGTCACGATCGCCTGCGGCGCGATCTCCGGATTCCACGGCGTTGTCTCCTCCGGAACCACCTCCAAGCAGCTGGACAAGGAGACGGATGCGCGCTTCGTCGGATACTTCGGCGCGGTCGGCGAGGGCCTTCTGGCGCTCGGCACCATCCTGGCGATCTCGGCCGGCTACCGCACGGTGGCGGAGTGGGACGAGATCTACAGCAGCTTCGGCGATGCCGGGGTTCAGTCCTTCGTCGAGGGCGGCGGCATGCTCATGGAAGCCGGCCTCGGGCTCCCCGCCTCGCTGAGTGCCACTGTCCTGGCCACGATGGCCGTCCTCTTCGCGGCCACGACCCTGGACACCGTGGTCCGTCTCATGCGCTTCATCGTGCAGGAGATCGGCGACAATATGAAGATCCGAATCACCAAGGTGCCCGCGACGCTCATCGTCCTCGTGCTGGGTGGCGGCCTGACCTTCTCGCAGGGCCTGGGCGGTGAGGGCGGCCTGCGCATCTGGCCCCTCTTCGGCACCACGAACCAGCTGCTCGCCTCACTCACGCTCATGATCATCGCGGTCATGCTCATCAGAAAGCGGCGCAACCCCTGGCCCGCGTTCGTGCCGCTGGGCATCGTGTTCGTCATGTCTTTCTGGGCCGCGATCGAGCAGCTCGTCTCACTGGCCGATCCCGGCAATCCGGACTGGCTGCTGTTCGCGATCGACGTCATCATCATCGTCTCCTCGATCTTCGTCGCCGTAGAGGGCATCCGCGCAATGGCCCGGGCGGCGGCAGAGCCTCCCGAGCCCGAGGACGCCGACGAGAAGCTCGAATCGGTCCGCGAAGAGGTGTGACCGATGAGCACGCACCGTCTCGGCGGTGACGGAGACGCGGCCCAGCAGCCGGGAGAGGGGCTCTCCCGGCGCTGGGCCGCGTTCCGTGACGGTCTCGAGGAGTTCTACAAGGGCCCCTACCGCCAGATGTTCGCCCGCGAGAAGCGCGATGAGGACGACTTCTTCACGCTCATCGTCCTGGGCGAGGCCCTGGGCGTGCCCGATCCGGCCGCCTACTACACCGCAGAGCTCCTGCCCGGCATCTATCAGGACTTCCACGCCTGGCATCGCCGCATGGGCATGCCCGATTCCCCTCTGGACCACATCGCATGCTGCTGAACACCGTCTCCGGCCTCCGCGTGCTCTTCGTGGGAGGCAAGGGCGGGGTGGGCAAGACCACCGTCGCCTCGACCCTCGCGGTCGCCAGGGCGCTGGAAGGCGCCCGCGTCCTCGTCGTCTCAACGGACCCCGCCCATAATCTGGGACACCTGTGGGAGCGCGAGGTCGGCGATGCGCCCGTCCGGCTGGCGACCTTCGACGCTCCCGCGGAGGGGAGCTCCCCCGGCCACGTGGACGGGCTCGAGATCGATCCTCGTGCGACCCTGGACCGCCACCTCAGGTCCGTAGGCGAGACGATGCGGCGGATGCTGCCCGAGCGCATGCGACCGCACGCCGAACGGCACCTCGAGCTCGCTCGCGAGGCGCCGGGCAGCTTCGAGTCGGCCGTCCTCGAGCGGATCGCCGAGGCTGCGGAGCTGGGTGAGGACGAGTACGACCTCATCGTCTTCGACACCGCGCCCTCGGGTCACACGCTGCGTCTGCTCGCCCTGCCGGGCCAGCTCACGGCGTGGACGGAGACGCTGCTGCGCAACCGGGACCGCTCGGAGCGCTTCTCCGCGGCGATGCAGGCGATCGCCGTGCCCGGCGCCGAGGACTCCCGGCAGCTGGCCGATGCGGAACTGCGCCGGACGCTCCTGCGCCGGCGCGACCGCTTCGAACGGCTGCGGGCCACGGTCACGGATGCAGAGCGCACGGGCTTCCTCCTCGTGTTCACCCCCGAGCGCATGCCCGTCGCCGAGACCCTGGAGCTCGCGGAGTCGCTCTCCGTCCTGGGTGTGCCGCTGCGCGCGCTCATCGCCAACCGCCGCTCCCCCGCCGATGCCGGGGAGCTCCTGGCAGGACGCCGCACCGTCGAGGCGGCGCAGCTCGACCGGGTCGCCTCGGCTCTCCCGGACGTCCCCCTGTGCGAGCTGCCGCTCGTACCCGGGGAGCTCGCTGGCCGGAACGCGCTCGAGGCGTTCGCCCGGCGAATGGGCTGAGCACGACCCCCGGTACGACACCGCCCCGATCGCACGGGTGGTCCAGCGCCTCATCGGCGTCTGAGCCCCCCACACGACCGGGGAGGTGTCGTTCCCGCCGCAGCCGGCGCCCGCGGGTCAGGACCCGGGCACCGGCTTCGGCTCGGCTTTCGCGCTGGGCTCTGCGCTCATCCTGGGCGCGCCGCCGGTCGTCTCGGCTGCCGCTCCGGCCCCCGCCTCCCCGGCGGACCGGACCTCGGCTTCGGCGGCCCCTCCTCCGGACACAGGCCCCGCCCCCGCTTCCGCGGGCCCGGTCCTGCCGGTCGCCTCGACCGCCGCCTCAGCGCCGGGATCGGCCTCGCCTGCGGACGGCGACGACTCCCCGTCCTCCGTGTCGAGCACCTCGCGCGTGGAGATCGTGAACGGTCCCTGGTGCTCGTCGATCGCATTCATCACGGAGTCCTCCAGGAGCTTCGAGGCGAGCCTGCCCTGCAGGACGAGCGGATCCCGGGAGAGGTCCTTCCACAGCGCGACGCACAGCAGCATCATGACGATGACGAAGGGCAGCGCGGAGACGATGGTGATGTTCTTCAGACCGTTGAGCGCCTCGGACGGGTCGCTGCCGCCGGCCAGCAGCATGACGGCGGCGACCCCGCCGGTGGACACGCCCCAGAAGACCACGGAGCGCCGGGTGGGCTCCTCGGCACCGTTCTCGGCGAGGGCGCCCATGACGATGGAGGCCGAATCGGCTCCCGTCACGAAGAAGATCGCGATGAGCACGACCGTGACGATCATGAGGACCACGGCCACCCAGCCCGGCACGGGCAGCGCAGCGAGGAGATCGAAGAGCACGAGGTCGAAGTCGATGTCCGGGACGCCGTCGACCGCCGCAGCCAGGGCCTCGACGCCGTCCTCTCCCCGCTCGGCCCGCTCCTGCAGGCCGATCGCACCGCCGCCGAACACGGAGAACCACAGCAGGGAGATGGCCGAGGGGACGAACAGCACGCCGGTGACGAACTGCCGGATGGTGCGGCCGCGGGAGATGCGCGCGATGAAGAGGCCCACGAAGGGCGCCCAGGAGACCCACCACGCCCAGTAGAAGACCGTCCACGTGGAGAGCCAGTCGGCCATGGCGGCATCGCCGGTCGCCGTGGTGCGCGAGGCCATCTGCGGGAGGCCCTCGATGAACGAGCCGAGCGCGGAGGGGATCACGTTCAGGATGAACAGCGTGGGACCGCCGATGAACACGATGAGGGCCAGCAGGACGGCCAGCACCATGTTGATGTTCGACAGCCACTGGATGCCCCGCTCGATCCCGGACACCGCCGAGGCCACGAAGGCCGCGGTGAGGACGGCGATGATGAGGACGAGGACGGGCGAGGTGACCTCGGCGAGGATGCCGGCGGACTCGATGCCGCCGCCGATCTGGATGGCGCCGAGCCCCAGCGAGCACGCGGAGCCGAACAGCGTCGCGATGATCGCGAGGATGTTGATGACGCGGCCGCCGAGGCCGTTGACCACCCGCTCGCCGAAGAGGGGCGTGAACATCGAGGAGAACAGCTGGGACCGGCCCAGCCGGAAGGAGCCGTACGCCACGCCGAGGCCCACGATCGCGTACATCGACCACGGGAACAGCGTCCAGTGGAAGAGCGTCTGGCCCATCGCCACGCCCATCGCCAGGTCCGTGGAGCCCTCCACCGTTCCCGGCGGCGGGGACAGGTAGAAGAAGAGGGGCTCGCCCACGCCGTAGAAGACCAGTCCGATCCCCATCCCGGTGGCGAACATCATCGCGATCCACGAGGAGGTGCGGTACTGGGGGCGCTCGTCGTTCCTGCCCAGCGGGATCCGCCCGAACTTGCCGGCGGCGACGACGATGACGAACGTCGCGAACAGCGCACCCGCGACGACGAAGAGCCAGCCGAAGCGGTTCATGGTGCCGTCGAGGAGCACCTGAGCGACCTCGCCGAGTCCGGTCGGCGAGACGAATCCCCAGACGACGAAGGCGACCGCGAGGGCCCCCGCGATGCAGAAGACGACGGGGTCCACTCCGCTGCGGAAGCGACGGCGCTTCGGCCGGGGAGTGCGTTGGAGGTGCTCGATGAGCTCCTCGGTGGTCTCGGGGATGCTGCTCATGGGATCTGCGCCGCCGCGGCACGGCGATGTGCCGCGGGGCTCTCCTTTCTCGAGGAGGAAGACGTCTCCGGCTCGGGTGCCGAGACCGGATAGCGAGAAAGCTAACCACACACCCTCATGCAGGCCAAGCCCTTGTCCGGATTCATCCGCAACAGTTGCACGATGCGCAACATCTCGCTTCTCAGCTCGAACCGGCAGCGCCCTCCTCCGGCTCCCCGAGGCGCCGGGCGAACAGGATCGCGAAGAACGTGGTCGCGGGCATCGTCACCACCAGCCCGAAGATCCCGGCCAGCAGCTGCACTATGGTGTTCGCGACGGTCTCCGACTGCAGCAGCGCCCACAGCGGCATATCGTAGGAGCGGGCGACCACGAAGGAGGCGAGGCTCGTGCCCACGACGGAGAAGCTCACGGTGTAGATCGCGGACGCCGCATGGTCGCGGCCCACCTCCATCGCCTGACGCATGAGCGAGCGCTCACCGCCACCGCTCCTCCGGCGCGCCCGCAGCTCCCGACGGCTGGCGACAGGCGCCTCGGCGGCGGTCTGCGACACTCCCGTGGCAGAGGTGCGCTCCCCGTGGCCGCTCGCCCCCTGCCCTGCACCGTGACTGCCGCCGCCGTGCCCGTGATCGTGCGCTTCGCCGCCGCGCATGTGCATGAGCGAGAACACGACCGAGGCCTGCGCCACCGTGATGTCGTTGAGGATGCCGATGAGCGCGATGAGGAGGGCGGCCAGGGCCAGCACCCGCACATCGATCTCGTAGGAGGCGAAGACCGCGGCCGAGGTCGTCTCGTCCAGGCCGGTGAGCCGCAGGGCCGCCGACATGATCCAGCCGGCCACGAGGGCAGAGCCCACCCCGCACACCGTGCCCACCCAGGCCGCGAGCGTCTTGGCGCTGAAGCCGTGGGTGAAGTGGAGGACGGCCGTGAGGACGAGGACCGAGGTGAGCCCCGCATAGAGCAGCGGATTGCCGCCCAGGTGGATGCCGGTGACGAGGAACATCCAGATGAAGAGCGCCGAGACGACGAGCGAGGCGAAGGCCCGCAGCCCCTTGCCGCCCACGCTGAGGGCCACGAGGACGAGCACGATGGCGGCGATGACGAGCATCCCCATACCGCGCTCCACGGAATGGAAGGCGTAGATGGTCGCCTCCCCGTCTGCGGTCGTGGAGATGGAGAGGACCACTGCATCGCCGTCGTCGAGCCCCGCGGTGGCGCCGTCCTTGGTGATGCCGATCTGGTGCTGGGAGCCGTCCTCGAGATGGGCGACAGCCTGTCCGCAGTAGGAGTCCACGTCGATCCACGTCTCGCAGTCGCTGAGATCGACATCGCTGAGCTCGGCGCGCTCGTAGGCGACCGTGGTGCCGTTGGGCAGGCCGGTGGGCGCCTGGCTGGGCCACAGGGAGATGACGAAGGGAAGGGCGAAGACCAGCACGCACACGGCGACCAGGACGGAGACGAACTGCTCACGGGAGGGGCGGAGGCCGCGGACTGACCGGAGACGGGAGCGCATGAGTGGGATTCTCCCCCACCCATGCGCTCCGCGCGAAGCCGCCTCCGCTCAGCTGCCGCGGTTCTCGACCGAGAGCGCCCACATGACGCCGAAGCGGTCGAAGACCTGCCCGTACCAGTCGCCCCACGGAGCGACGTCGAAGGGCATGTTCACAGAGCCGCCGCCGGCGGTGAAGGCATCGATGATCGCACGCGCCCGCTCCGGCGTGTCCGCCGTGTAGAGCAGGGAGTAGGCGGTGTCGCGGATCGGGTACTCCTGCTCGTCGCCCATCGCGTCCCCACCGGCGATGATCCCCGCCGGCGTCGTGAGCACGGCGTGGGCGACGGCCTGCGGATCGGGCTCGAACGGCATGCCCTCCATCGGTGCGTCGCCGTAGCGCATCAGGTTGAGCTCGCCGCCGAGGACCTCCTTCCAATGCGCGAACGCCTCGGCGGCGGTGCCGGGCAGAGCGATGTACGTGGCCAGTGATTCGGTCATGACTGATTCCCTTCGCCGGTGCTGGATGAGCATCTCACCGCACCCTGCGCAGACTCCGGCCCCCTGCCGAGTGACGATCCGTGCGGACACGAGAGGTGCGGTGTCCATCCTCCTCCACTTCCGCACCGGAGGGAAGACTCAGCCCCGATCCGCCAGTCCTCCCGCACACCGACCCTCCAGTCCGTCCTCCCACCCGCCGAGTGAGTGGTTTCTGTAGGCCCACGACGCCCAAACCGACAGGAACCGCTCGCTCGGCGGATCTGAGCTCAGGAGCGACGCGCGGCGGCGAGGAAGGCACGCTCCGGAGCCCGCGGCAGGCGGCGCAGCTCGACAGCGGAGAAGCCCGCCGCCTCCAGCAGCGTCGCGATCTCCTCCCGCGAACGGAAGCGCAGCGTCGAGCACGAGGTGAGCACCTGGCCGTCCGCGTGGAAGACGAAGGTCCACCGGAAGGTGAGGAGACTGCCGACGATCCGCTCGGTCTCACACCAGGCCTCGACCTCACCGTGCCCGGGCAGCCCCCTCCTGCTCCATGTGGACTCCCGCGTCCACAGCTCCGGAGAGAGGAGGCGTGGCTCGCGCGCCTCGAACAGGAGCCGTCCTCCGGGGGCCAGGGATTCACGCACAGCGCGCAGGGCAGCGGCCATGTCCTCGTCGTCGAGGAAGACCATCGCGACGTTCGCGGTCATGGTCGCGGCGTCGAAGCCCGCGAGGCCGAGTCCGCGGACGGCGAGCGCATCGCCGTGCACCCACCGCACCCACTCGGCGTGCGGCTTGGCCCGGGCCACGTCCAGGGAGGCGAGCGCAGGGTCGACCGCCACCACCTGGAATCCGCGGGCGGCCAGTGCGCATGCGAGCACTCCCGTACCGCAGCCCACGTCCAGCACACTCCGGGCCCCGTCCTCGCCGATGAGGTCGAGGTAGACGTCGAGGTCGCTGCGGTCGGGATCGAGCAGGTCGTACACGGCGGCCAGCCGAGGGTGCTCGAACTCCGCGTTCACTGTCATTTCCCCTCCGCAGCCCCGATCCGCCTTCCGCTCAGGCTACTCTCGGGCATGGCGGAGAGGGAGGCTGGGATGCTCCATGCGCACACGGAACCGCGGGCGGGCGAGTCCGCGCCGTTCCACCTGGAGTCGCACTGGCATCTGCCGTGCTCGGCCCGCACCGCCTGGGACGTGTTCGCGCAGGTGCGGGACTGGCCGCTGTGGTGGCCGGATGTGCGCTGGGTGCGCGAGGGCTCAGCCCCGCCCGGCGACCCGGAGCACGCAGGCTCCCCCGCCCCATCAGCACCGGCCTCACCATCAGCGGCACCCACGGGGGCAGACCCTCCCGGACACGGCGATGCCGACCTTCCCGCCTACGTCCGCCTCGGCATCGGCAGTCCGCTGCTGCCCATCCTCCGCCTGCGTCTCCGCCTCACGGGCCTCCGGCCGCCGTACGGGGGCGAGGCGGCGGTCACCGGCGATCTTCGCGGCTCCGGAGCCTGGCGGGCACGGGACACGGCGACCGGCGCGCGCATCGACCTCCTCTGGTGCGTCGTCACGCACAGGCGAGCGCTCCGCTTCCTCCGCCCGCTGGGAATCCGGGCGCATCGTGCCGCCATGCGCCGCGGTCGCCTCGGGCTCATCTCGGCGGTCGGAAGCGTTGACGCACCTCGCACAGCGGAGTAACGTACAACCACATGGTTGCATATGCGCACGGGGCCTCGAGCCCCACCGACCGAGCAGAGGTGCCCGCGCTCACCGACGAGCAGGTGGACCGGATCTTCCGCGCACTCGCAGATGCGACCCGGCGTGACATCGTGCGCCGTACGCTGTCCGCCCCCGCGAACGTCTCCGCGCTCGCGGCCGACTACGAGATGTCTTTCGCCGCCGTGCAGAAGCACGTGCGCGTACTCGAGGGGGCAGGGCTCGTGAGGAAGGAGCAGCAGGGCCGTGAACGCGTGGTTCACGGCGTTCCCAGAACCATCAGCGGCATCCAGGATCTGCTGGGCGCCTATGCAGAGATCTGGCGCGGGCGCATAACGCGCCTCGACGCACTGTTCGACGAGGAGCAGTCCGCGTAGGGGTCTGCGCGGGCGCCATTCACGAGAAAGGCACGAACAATGCCCATCACCGCCATCGACAAGGACGCAGAAGCCCTCACGCTCACCATCACGGCGGACTTCCCGGTGCCGCTCCAGCGGCTGTGGGAGGCCTACGCCGATCCCCGGCAGATCGAGAGGTTCTGGGGTCCGCCGGAGTATCCGGCGACGTTCACCCGCCACGACATGGTCGCCGGCGGCCGCTCGCACTACTTCATGACCGGCCCCGAGGGCGACACCCCCGGCGGGTACTGGGAGTTCCTCGCCGTGGACGCCCCGCACTCCTTCGAGGTCCGCGACGGGTTCGCGGACGCGGACGGCAGCCCGAGCGCGGAGATGCCGACCATGCGCATGGTCTTCTCCTTCGAGGAGACGCCGGAGGGTTCGCGGCTGACCACCGTCACGCACTTCAACTCCGCCGAGCAGCTCGATCAGCTCCTGGAGATGGGCATGCTCGAGGGCACGAAGGCCGCGATGGGCCAGATCGAGACCGTGCTCGCCGATCTCTCCGCCTTCGCCGCGGACCGGGCCGTGGAGGCGGAGATCCTCAGCGACACCCAGGTGCGGGTGAGCCGGGTGATCCGCGGCAGCGTCGAGGACGTCTGGCGCGCCCACCACGATCCCGCGCTCCTGCAGCGCTGGCAGCTGGGACCGGACGGCTGGACCATGCCGGTGTGCGAGATCTCCGCCGAAGCGGGGAGCACGTACCGCTTCGAATGGGAGTCCGAGGACGGCCGGCAGCGCTTCGGCTTCACCGGCGAGATCCAGGAGGTGCAGCCGCCCCACCGCGAGGTCACGACCGAGCGGATGATCGGCGGGGACCAGGTGACCGATGCGGTGACCGACGACCAGTGGCAGTCCGTCGTGAATGAGATGACGCTGACGCCGGTGGCAGGCGGCACGCTCCTCTCCCTCGTGATCACCTACCCGGACGCCGAGACGAGGGACGCGGTGCTGGCCACCGGCATGACCGACGGCATGGAGGCCAGCTACGCGAGGCTGGAGCGGGAGGTGTTCGCGGCGGCATGAGCTCCTTGACGGGGTCTCCGGAGGTGCGGGTTCACCTCCGGGGCCCGTCATGGGCGGCAGGGCCGCACCGCCCTCGGCAGACGCGGAATTCCGTGAGCCCGGAATCCGGTGAGCGCAGGGTCCGGTGGCGCCGGAGCTCAGTCGAGGCAGAACTCGTTGCCCTCGGGATCAGCCATGACGATGAAGCCCGCCTCCAGCGGCGGATCGGGATCCACCCGCTCGAGCCGGCGGGCGCCCACGGCGATGAGGCGCGCGCATTCGGCCTCGAGCGCATCCATCCGCTCCTCACCGGCGAGCCCCGGGGCCGCACGCACATCGGGGTGCACGCGGTTCTTCACGGATTTGCCCTCCGGGACGCGCTGGAAGAACAGGCGCGGCCCGAGGCCGGCCGGGTCCTCGGCGGCGGCCCTCCCGTTCCGATGTTCGGGCGGCACCCCGAGCCGTGCGAGGAACTCCTCCCAGGCACGGAAGGGATCCTGGTGTGGCTCCCCTCCCGGGGACGCGGCCGGCACGCCGGGCGGCAGCGGGACGGCGTACCCGAGCGCCTCGCACCAGAAGAGCGCGAGAGCGCGGGGATCATGGGCGTCGAAGGTGATCTGCACGGTGCGCGCGGCGGTATCTGTCATGACGTCTCCCCTGTCTGAGTGTGGATGCGGAGATCGCGGAGGAGGCAGATCTCCGCGAGGTGGTGGATGAACTCGCGATTGATGTGCAGGACGAGAGCGGACATGGGCAGATGCCCGAACTCGCCCTCCGCCTCCCCGCACGGCCGCGCGAGCTCCTCGTCCGTGAGGGTCGCGACGCCCGCGATCCAGGCCGCGTACTCCGCATCCAGCTGCGCCAGCGCCTGCTCGGCCGTCTCCGCGTACTCGTACGTGAAGTAGTCCCGCGGCTCGCCGCCGAAGTGCGCGGCCGTGCGAGCGCCCAGGACGCCCACGAGCACGTGCCCCAGCCGCCAGGCGATGGTGGTGAACGGTGCGGGCTGCGGCTCGGGGAAGGCGAAGTCGATGGTCATCGCCCCGGAGCCTCCCTGCATCGGCGGCGAACCCGTCCCCCGCGGTCGCACGTTCCAGCAGTCCGGCACCGGCTCCCAGAAGAGCTCCTCGTCCGTGAGCCCCTCCAGGCGTGCGCGCAGCTGGTTCCTCCAGTGCCAGTCGAGCTGGTCCACCAGCTGTGCGGACCAGCCGTCTGCGGACCGCTCCTCGTCCGCGCTCTCCCTCGCGCCGAGCGCCTCGTCTCCCTCGCGCATTTCGCACCCCTCTCTTCCCCGGCGATTCTGCGCCGCCGACTGCGCGGACCTCCCGCGTGCCACCAGTCTCCCTCCGCCTGCGGACAGATCCGGTCCGCAGTGTGTGGGAGGCTGAGCGAGAGGGGGCACCGCCGCGTGCGAGGCGCCCGCGAGGCGTGCAGGAAGCGCGCACGAGGCCCGACCCGCGAAAGGAGAGCACATGAGCACGGAGGACACCGCCGCACGGGTGCTGCGTCTGCTCTCGCTCCTCCAGCGGCGGCACTCCTGGTTCGCCGAGGAGCTCGCCGCGGAACTCGGCGTCACCGCCCGATCCGTGCGCCGCGATGTGGCCCGCCTGCGCTCGCTGGGCTATCCGGTCGTCTCCGCGGCCGGCGCGGGCGGCGGCTACCGGCTGGGTCGGGGCGCCCGGATGCCCCCGCTCCTGCTGGACGACGAGGAGGCCGTGGCTGCGGCGCTGTCCCTCCGCCTCTCCTCCACCCATGCCGTCGCGGGCGCGGGCGAGGCCGCACTGCGAGCGCTCGCCAAGCTCGACCAGGTCATGCCGCCCCGGCTCCGCGCGGAGGTGCGGGCGGTGCACGCCGCCACGGACTCGCTGCCCCGGCCGGTCGCCGATGTGGGTCCCGACGTCCTCCTCACCCTCGCCCGCGCCTGCCGCGACGGCGAGCGCGTGCGCTTCTCCTACGTCTCCGGCACGGGGGCCGAGAGCGCGCGCACCGTCGAGCCCGTCCACATGGTCACCACCGGACCGCGCTGGTACCTCATGGCCTGGGACCTCGATCGGGAGGACTGGCGCACCTTCCGGCTGGACCGCGTGCGCGGCCTCGAGCCCACGGGGCAGCGGTTCCGACGCAGGGAGCATCCGGATCCGGTCGAGTACGTCCGGAGCTCCGTCGCCGAGGCGCCCTACAGTCGCACTGTCCGGGTGCGGGTCCGCACCTCGGCCGAAGAACTCGCCGCACGGGTGCCGCCGCAGGTGGGCCGCGTGGAGCCGGATGCGGAGGAGGGCTGGAGCCTGCTCACGGTCGCGGGCGACCGGCTGGAGTGGATCGCCTGCCACCTCGCGATGCTCGGCTGGGAGGTCGCCGTCCTGGAGCCGGAGGAGCTGCGCGAGGCGGCTCGTGACATGGCGGCCCGGCTCACGGCTCTGGCCGGGGGCAGGGCGAACCATGACAGCGCCGGCGCGCAGGATGACGCCGAAGCATAGAGTTGCCTGACAGTTCCGCCAGGAGGAGGCCTCTCGTGACCGCAGTCCACATCATCCACGACAACCCGGAATGGCTCCCGCCCTTCCGGGAGGCGTTCGCGGCCGAAGGCGTCCCGTTCGCGGAGTGGGAGCTCACGAGCGGCGCCCTCGACCTCGGCACGGCACCGCCCGAGGGGGTCTACTGGTCCCGGCTGTCGGCGTCCTCGCCGTCGCGGGGGCACGACCACGCAAAGGAGTACGGTCGCGCGGTGCTGCGCTGGCTGGAGGCCCACGGCCGGACCGTCGTGAACGGCTCCGCGGTCCTCGAGCTCGAGGTCTCGAAGGCCGCTCAGCACCTGGCGCTCGCACGCAGCGGCATCGCGGTGCCGCAGACGGCGGCGGTGCTCGGACGGGCCGATCTCGTGGACCGCGCCCGCGCTTTCGCGGCCCCGTTCGTCTACAAGCACAACCAGGGCGGCAGGGGGCTGAGCGTGCAGCGCTTCGACGACCACGCCTCCTTCGCCGCCTGGGCGGCCTCGGAGGAGTTCGCGGAGCCGAACGACGGCGTCTCCCTGCTCCAGGAGTACGCGCGGCCGGCGGACGGGTTCATCACGCGGGCGGAGTTCGTGGGCGGCCGCTTCCTCTACGCCGTGCGCGTGGACGTGTCCTCCGGCAGCTTCGAGCTGTGCCCGGCCGATGCCTGCGCACTCCCCGGTCAGCGACCGCTGTTCAGCCTCCGGGAGGATGCGGGAGAGCTGCCGATCATCGCCGAGTACGAGCGCTTCCTGGCAGCCGCCGGGATCGAGATCGCGGGCATCGAGTTCATCGAGACCGCTGACGGCCGCCTGCTCACGTACGACGTGAACACGAACACCAACTACAACCCGGACGTCGAAGCGGCGGCCCCGGTCTCCGGCCCGCGGGAGATCGCGCGGTTCACCGGTGCGCTGCTGCGCGCCGCGCGCCCTCGGAGTTCGTGACCGCGCGGGCATGAGGGGAGGGCGGGCACCCGCGGGTGCCCGCCCTCCCCTTCTCACAGCGCAGGCCGCGCTCCGCCTCCATCGCGGCCCTGGCTGCGCTCGCGGGCACGGCCGGCCACAGGCGCAGGCGACGGTCACTCGATGGTGCCGGAGCCTTCGCCCTCGATCTTGTCGTCATGGAGCAGCTCGCCCTCGGCGTCGACCGGCGTGATCGTCACCTCGAAGCTGATGTCCGAGCCCGGCTGGTAGTGGAAGTTCTCGCCGTAGCTGAAGTGCTCCCCGGTGCCGAACGTGTAGACGGTCGGATCCGCGGTCTCCGCGACTCCGCTGGACTGCACGCCCATCTCCTCGGAGAGCGCGTTGTCCGTGATGCCGCCCATGCCCTGCATGTACTCCCAGTCGTCGTACTCCGCGGAGACGCTCACGAGGCTGGAGCCCAGGTCGATCGGATCGCCGTTATTCGTGATGACGTAGTTGACGAACACGATGTCATCGCCTTCGGCGATGATCGGCTCATCCGTGTCGGGATCGACCCAGTTGCCGTCCTTCGGAGCCGAAGCGGTGCCCATCTGGAAGACGTCGACGGCAACATCGCCGGCCTCGACCGAGGCGATCTGCTCACCGCCCTCGGTGGGCTCCTTGGCCCAGGCGGGCACACCGCCCTCGCCGGCGGGGGCTGCCTCCTCTTCGGCATCTTCCTCTGCGGCGACCTCCTCGGCTTCGGCAGCGTCCTCCTGCACCTGGCCGGTGTCCTCGGCGGCGTCGGTCGCCTCCTCGCCTCCCCCGCAGGCGGCGAGGACGAGCGAGGTGCCGAGGACGGCGGCGAGAGCGGTGGGGCGCAGTGCGGTCTTCCGGTTCATGACGATTCCTCAATCCCTGTGTTTTCGAACTGTCTCCTCCACCGTATCCGCCACGATTTTCACAGCAGGGAGGGATGTGTGTCAGAACGAGCACAGGCGGTGCCGGGCAGGCACATGCGGCACGGTCGGGCACCGGCGGCGCTTCAGAGCGTTCACCATGACTGAGCGCCAGGGAACCGAACCGACGCCTGAGGATCGCGCGGAGGACTGGACCGGGGAGCGCAGAGCCCTGGTGCGTCGACGGGATTCCTCGATTCCATGGAACCGCAATGGAAGCGACGCCCAACCAGTTTCAGGCGCACGGGAGCGTATTCATGCCAGAAGGGCTATCACGCGCATAGAACGCTATCTTCACAACATGCTCTAATGTCTATCAAGTCCCAGGACTTGACAGTCAGTCTTTCGTGCGGAGGTCTTGCCGAAACAGGTTCACCGCATTTTTGACGCGAGATGCATAGACTTCCAAGCACCTCTCTGAATCACTATAGACAAATCGACCATCAGTCATGATGTGGTCGATGACTTTTTCCATATATTCTTCAATCGCACTGTAGCACTCCGCGAACGCATGAGCTGCCTTGCGACTGCCCACTATCTCCATTTTAGCTTTTTGCAGTCGCACGCGCTCGGCAGAATCAAAGAGTGACCGCACGGCCTGAGCCGACCGAGCGTCACTTGAACGGTATATTGCATTCTTCCACGGAAATATTGACCTTGACTTCTCGGGTGTTGTGCCAAGTCCACTATTTGATTTCTGGAACGCTTCTAGTTCTCTATGCATCTCGTGCAGGATTTCGGTTGCGTTGAAGTACTGTTCTTCGCGCACCTGGCGTGTAGCCAGATGGCGATCCTCCCTCCGCTGCAGCCATGAATTGATGCCTGCCATCAGCGTTGTGATGAGCGCACCGATTACCACGCCTCCGGCGCCCACGAGAGCGGTTATCGTCACTGGTTCGAGTTCCATGGCCTAAGTATCGCTGTTCGGCTGTCCGACGTCGTATCGGCACGCTCTCAACCGGCCCGGTTACCTACGCGCTGGACTCTGCATCAGCGATCTCCGCAGTAAGACTGCTGTGGGCGTCGCAGCCGGATCGCAACTTGGTACCGCGGTGGTGAAGGATGGCTGCGTCTGTGCATGTTCCAGTGGAGAGGTTCTAGGGGAGATTGACACCGAATGTGTCACCGTGTTCGGGTGGTGCCGGTGGACGCGGGACCGCGATGCCCGAGGCCGCGGCAGGGGCCATGCGCTGCGTGCGGGAGTGCAGGCCCGGGAACAGTCCCTCGACACGCTCAACGACCCGCGGCGACAGCTCAGCACGGGCGAGTTCCTCACCGACGGCATCGGGCACTTTCTCCCACACCGAGTGCACCTGTGCGATGACGCGATCACCGTCGAGGCCGGCGCGTCTGGCGAACTTCCACCAGTGAGCCTGCTCGATAGCCTTGTAATGACGCTGACCGCCGATGGCGAACGACAGACGCTGGTCATAGCCGGGATAGGCAGCCAGCGAACCAATGTCATAGGCCGGCGCCAAGCGGATCTGCTCGCCGGGAGCAAGCAGGAGCCCGTAGTTCTTCGCATGGGCATCTGCATTCCCGACGGCAATGTTGAACGCCGTCAGCCGGACAAATGAGTCCACGTCCGCCTCGGGGGCAGACGACCATTCCCGCAGCAGCTGCACGTACTTCACGGCAGAGGGCCCGCCGTCTTCCTCGTACTTCCGCCCGGGAGGGATGCCCATGGCCTGAGCGAAGTCTTCTTGGTGCACGCGGCCCACACCCTCGGCAGTGGCCACCCGGTCATAGCGTGCGGTGACGTACGTCGACTCACCACCGAACGTCAGGACCCTCGCTTCGGCCGAGGGGATCGTGCACCGGCGTGCGGCCTCCATCAACGCCGTCTCCAGCTTCTCGATCTCCTCGAGCTCAGGACGTCCTGGCTTGAAGATGTGCGTTGAGGCCGCCCGGCCGCCAGGGATCGCCCAGCGACCATTCTCGCGCTGATGCAGGGCAAACTTCGGCTGCATACCCGCCAGGGAGAGCCGGGGAACGGTCCGGATGTGGGGCATGCTTCCACCCGTGACGCGTGCATCCGCGATAAGTTCCTCGATCTCGGCCTCTTCGAGGTCGATGAGGACTCCTGCGGTCGAGATCTTCTGACCGTGCGGGATGAACTGTGCAGCCCCTGCAACGTCCTCGCCGACCTTCTCCAGCACCGAGAGGGGATCATGGGGGTTCGAGATCCTGTACCGCTTGCTCCACGACTCGAGGACGATGTCACTTTCGGGCAGGTATCCCCGGAGGACGTTCTCAACTCGCTTCCCTGAATGCGTCTTCTCGGTCAAGGGCAGCGACACGGAGAGCGGGTACCGATTCGGCGAGGTCACCCACTCATCGGCGTATCGCAGCATGTATGTGCCGAGCTCATCGACTTCGACGGTTCCCGCGAACGCGCTGTTCAGATAGAGGTCAAGCATGCATCGCCCTATAGATGGCATCGGCGCTGGGGGGCTGTCCGGCTTCGACACCGGGAGTCGCATTGCCCAGCGCCTCGACCAGCGCGTAGAGCTTCGCCCACGCCACCCCCGGGACTCCGTTCTCCAGCCGCGAGACGTCCTTGCGGGTGAGCCCTGCGAGCCTGGCGGCTTCTGACTGCGTGAGCCCACGTTCGCGGCGGGACTCCGCAAGCCCTGCCCCTACTCGCTTGAGTGCACTGTCTGGAACCGCGACTGTCATGTGCTCAGGATACCGCAATGCCCCAAATATGGGACAGGAGAGCGAACCTGGAGGAACATGCCACAGGTCCGCGCACGGCTGCGACTGCAGTCCCACCTCAGGTCCGGCCGAGCACCTCGATGTCCTCGAGGAAGTCCGCCACCACGTCCCTGCTCACGGTGGGGCGGATGGTCTGAAGGGCTGCGAGATAGTCCGCCGTCGAGGGTCCCGGCTGTGCTCCCTCGCCGTGCTCCACGGCTCTCTCGAGCGCGCTCTGCGCGGCCCTGCGAGCCGCGTGCTCGATATCGGCCGGGGTCAGGCCGTCACTGGCGTTCACAAGCGCAGCGACCTCCACCTCGGCCCCGGACTCGCGGGGGATGTAGCGCTGCCAGATCGCCTCGCGGGCGGCGGCATCGGGCAGACCGATGGGCAGCACGTAGTCGAAGCGCCCGTGCCGCAGGAGCGCGGTGTCGAGGGAACGGATGAAGTTCGTCGCGCAGATGAGCAGCCTGCCGGACTGCTCCCGGAGATCGGGGATGATCTTCAGCAGCTCGTTCGTCACGCCCTGCAGCGGCGAGGGCGGATCGCCCCTGCGGTGGGAGGCGATCTCCTCCACCTCGTCGATGAACACGACGGCGCGCTCCAGCTCCGCGATGCGGGCGAAGGTCTCCCGCAGCGCAGAGGCGATCCCCGCGGGGTCGCCTCCCAGGCGCGAGGGGAAGACCTCGACGAACGGCCAGCCCAGGCGCGAGGCGACGGCCTTCGCGAAGGTGGTCTTGCCGGTGCCCGGCGGGCCGAACAGGATCGCCGAACGCGGCGGCACCACCCCGTAGCGCTCCGCGAGCGCCGGCTGGGCCAGCGGCATGACGAGCCGCCGCTCGATGAGCGCCTTCTCCTGCTCCATCCCGCCCATCGCGTCCCAGTGGCCCGGCGGCAGTATCCGCCCGCCCAGCTCCCGCAGCAGCGCGAGGTCGCGCCCCTGGACGGGGATGCGGCGCTCGGCATAGCGCAGCTCGTGCTGGACGCCGAAGCCGTTGCCGGTGAAGAGGTCGAGGCCGTGCGGCTCGTGGCTGTCGACGAGCGCGGACATCGTGCCGATGCCCGACGCCGCCAGCCTGCGCTCCAGGGCGGTCAGCAGGCGCCCGCCCAGCTCTTCGGTGCGGTGCTCCTGCAGGATCCCGAGGAACACCACCCAGCCCTGTTCGTGCGCGGCGCGGCCCACGGCCGCCCCGATGAGCCGGTCCTCGCCCTCGACCACCGCGACGACGGCCTCGTCCGCCTGGCAGGAGGCGAGCACCTCCGGGAGACCGTAGACCGGTTCGATCCCCGGTGTGCGCGTCTCCTCCCACAGGCTGACCATCCTGCCGAGATCGTCCGTGCGAAGATCGCGGACCACCACCGATGCCATCTCAGTCCCCCTTGCCGTCCTCGCCTCTGCGACCGCGTCCTGCCCCCCACGCCGCCGGCAAGCGGCTCAGGAGCGCGGAAGGAGGCCTGCGTCACATGTCCTGTGCTGAGGGTACGGTACCGCACGGACGCGAACTCCGCCGAGGAGCCTCTCCGCCCATGCGTGAGCCCAGCCTCCACTGAGCGAGACCGGCGGCCGCGTCGAAGACCGCTGTCGCGGCGATGAGGCCCAAGCCGATCCCGGAGGGACCGAAGGGCGAGGGTGCGGCGCCGGCGCTCCCTGTCCGTGTGCGCTCCGTGCGCACGGAACCTCTCCGGGACAGACCGCGGACGAGGGCGGCGAGACACACGCCCGTCCAGACCCCGTTCACCGCCGCAGAGCGCAGGAGGTCATCGGGCCGGGGCTCCGTCCGCGCGGCAGCGCTCAGCAGCGAGGCGCTCGTGGCGCCGAGAGCGAGGACGAGCTGCAGGCGCAGCCGCAGGCTCGGGTCGACGGCCCGCAGCAGCCCGTCGCCGCCTCCGAGGGCGATGCCGGCTGCAGCACAGGCGAGGCCGTCCGCCGCGAGCAGGCCCCGGGCGGCCAGAGCTTTCCGGCGTGCACCGCCCGGGCCCTGGACGCCCGCGCCCCGCCCGTCCGCTCTCCTGTCGCTCATCGGAGCCCCTCCTCCTCGCCCAGAACCCTCCACCGCTCCCTCGCAGACTGCCGGCCCCGTCCAGGGCGGAACCGCGGCTCACAGCGTGCTACTGTGACGCCATGCACGCGAACCTCAGCTGGTGGCCCGCCTCCTAGGCGGCCCCTTTCGCGTACTCGCAGACCGGACCGCCTCACTCGGGGCGGTCCTGCTGTGTCCAGTGCGAACGTCCCGGTGCACCCACCAGGAGACGTCATGACCCCCACTGCACAGCTGCTCGCAGAGCTCAGCACCTCCGGCCGCCCCTTCGCCCTGCTCTCCCGCGGAGACGGCGCGCACATCGAGATCCTCACCGGTGAGCTCGTCACCGTCGAGGCGCTCGCAGACATCCCCCTGTGCGCGGACGACCGTCCGCGCGAGGTGCTCGCCCTCGTCCCCTACTGCCAGATCCGCGAGCGCGGCTTCGACGTCGCCGATGACGGCACTCCCCTGGCCTGCCTGCTGGTCGACGAGCACCACACCCTCCCCGCCGCCGAGGTGCTGGCCGCCCTGCCTGCGGCACCGCCTCCGCTCCGCGAGGCCGGCTTCGACGTCTCCGACGAGGACTACGCGGACACCGTCTCCCGGGTGATCGCCGAGGAGATCGGCCGCGGCGAGGGCGCGAACTTCGTCATCCGCCGCGACTACACGGCCCGGGTGGACGCGGCGGAGGCGCACACGGCGCTCGCCTGGTTCCGCGCCCTCATGGAGCACGAGACGGGCGCCTACTGGACCTTCGCGGTCGTCACCGACCGCGGCGTCATGGCGGGTGCCAGCCCCGAGGCCCACGTCATCGCCCGCGGCGGCACGGTGACCATGAACCCCATCTCCGGCACCTTCCGGCACCCGGCCTCGGGCGCCACGGACGCGGCCCTCGCCGCGTTCCTCCGCGACGCCAAGGAGACCGAGGAGCTGTTCATGGTCGTCGACGAGGAGATGAAGATGATGAGCGCGGTCTGCTCGGACGGCGGGCGCATCACCGGTCCCCACCTCAAGCGCATGTCGCGCCTCACCCACACCGAGTACGTGCTCCGGGGCGCGAGCGCGCTCGATCCGCGCGAGATCCTGCGCGAGACGATGTTCGCCCCCACCGTGACGGGCTCGCCCATGCAGAACGCCTGTGCGGTCATCGCCCGGCACGAGCGCGGTCCGCGCGGCTACTACTCGGGCGTTGCGGGCCTCTTCACCCCGAACGGGGCCGGCAGCCACGACCTCGACGCGCCGATCCTCATCCGCACTGCCTATCTGGAGGACGGCCGGATGCGCGTACCGGTGGGCGCAACCCTCGTCCGCAGCTCGGTGCCCGCATCCGAGGTCGCCGAGACCCACAGCAAGGCCGCCGGCGTGCTCGGCGCCCTCGGGGCGATCCCGCGCCCGGGCGCCCCTGCCGGGTCCGTCCCCTCACCCGTCACCGCCTCCGGGACCACGCGCGCGGGAGCAGAGCTCGACGCGCAGCTGCGCGAGCGCAACTCCCGGCTCGCGGACTTCTGGCTCCAGCCGCAGGACGCGCCCCACGCTCCGCCGTTCGCGGGCCGGAGCGCGCTCGTCGTCGATGCCGAGGACCGCTTCACGACGATGCTCGCCCACCAGCTCCGACACCTCGGCATGGAGGTGCGCGCAGCGGACTGGGATGCGGTCATGGACGCCGAGGCAGCCGCGGCGGATCTGCTTGTCGCCGGACCCGGCCCCGGCGATCCCCGGGACGCGGCCTCCGCGCGCATCACCCGCATGCGCGGGCTCGTGGCCCGCCGCCGCGCCGCGGGCCGGGCACTGCTCGCCGTCTGCCTCAGCCATCAGCTGCTCGCCGCGGAGCTGGGCCTCGATCTCGTCCCGCTGGACGCGCCCCGTCAGGGGGCGCAGCTCACCGTGCCGCTGTGGGGCCGGGACGCGCGGCTGGGCTTCTACAACACGTTCACCGCCCGTGTGTCCGCACCACCGAACACCGGCGAGGAGGCGGGGGAGGGTGTCGCCGCTCCCCCGGGCGAAGACGTCTGCGCGCTCGGCGAAGGCATCGAGGCCGCGGTGCTGCCCGGCAGCGGGGACGTCATCGCACTGCGCGGGCCGGGTTTCGCCTCGGTGCAGGCCCACGTGGAATCAGTGCTGTCCACCGACGGCCTGCACGTGCTGAACGGACTGGTCGATCACTCCCTGCACGCGCAGTGACCCGAGCAGCAGAGCAGCTCAGCTGGCGGTGTCCGGCAACTCCCCGCTGAGGTCCATCTCCTGCAGCGGCACCGTCCTCGAGGCGCGGCCGGTCACGAGCCGGTGGAGGCCCCACACGAGGAGGAAGACTGGCAGGCCGATGTAGGCCGAGACGACCTCGAGCACCTGACCGTTCGCCACCGCCTGCGTGTTCTGGCCGATGATGACGATGAGCAGGAGGGTGATCGCGAGCAGGGGGCCCAGGGGGAAGAGCGGCGCGATGTACGGCAGTTCGTCCACGCGGCGCCCCTGCCGCACCCATGCGCGGCGGAACCGGTAGTGGCTCCACGCGATGCCCACCCACACGAGGAACCCGGAGAGGCCGGAGACGTTGATGAGCCAGGTGTAGGCCGCCCCGTCGCCCATCACCTCGGTGAGGAAGCCGAACAGGCCGATCGCGGCGGTGGCGAGCATCGCCATGACCGGGACGCCTCGGGCGTTGAGCCGGGCGAAGAGGCGCGGTGCCACGCCCTCCTTCGCCATGGCGTAGAGCATGCGGGTGGAGGCGTAGAGGCCGGAGTTGCCCGCAGAGAGGATCGCCGTGAGGATGACGGCATTCATGACGCCGGCGGCCACCGCGATGCCCGCGCGCTCGAACACGAGGGTGAACGGGGAGGCGGTGATGTCCTCGCTGTTCGCGGCGGCCAGCAGCGAGGGGTCGGTGTACGGCAGGAGGAAGCCGATCACGGCGATCGCACCGATGTAGAAGAGCATGATGCGCCAGAACACGGAGCGGATGGCCCGCGGCATGTCCCGACGCGGGTTCGCGGACTCGCCCGCGGCCACCCCCACCAGCTCCGTGCCCTGGAAGGAGAAGCCCGCGATCATGAAGACGCTGATGACGGACACCCAGCCGCCCACGAACGGGCCGTCCCCGTGCGTCCAGTTCGACAGGCCCGGCGAG
Organism: Brevibacterium album DSM 18261; assembly: GCF_000426445.1. Taxonomy (GTDB): domain Bacteria; phylum Actinomycetota; class Actinomycetes; order Actinomycetales; family Brevibacteriaceae; genus Brevibacterium; species Brevibacterium album. Next base: position 668,400 of record NZ_AUFJ01000010.1, read on the forward strand.
GATCCGCCCAGGACGCCTGCGATCATGAGCACGCCGAGGACGAGGAAGACCGCGATGGTGACGACCTTGATGAGCGCCAGCCAGAACTCGCCCTCGCCGAAGGCCCGGGCAGAGAGCCAGTTGAGGCCGGTGAGCAGGGCCAGGAACACCGCAGCCCACACCCAGGCGGGCGCGTCCGGGAACCAGAACGACATGATCACACCCGCGGCCACGAGCTCCGCAGCCAGCGTGATCGCCCAGTTGAACCAGTAGTTCCAGCCCATCGCGAAGCCGAAGGACGGGCTCACATAGCGGCTGGCGTAGGTGTGGAAGGAGCCGGCGACGGGCAGATGGGTGGAGAGCTCGCCGAGGGACTGCATGACGAAGAGCACCATCATGCCCACGATCGCGTAGGCGAGCAGCGCACCGCCCGGACCGGCCTGGGCGATCGTGCCGCCCGAGCCGAGGAACAGGCCGGTGCCGATCGCCCCGCCGATCGCGATCATGCCGAGGTGCCGGGAGGCGAGGCGGCGCTGAAGGCTGCCGCGCTGCTCGTGGATCACTTCGGCGACGGCGGACTGCGGAGGCCCGTCCTGTGCGGCGGGGACGGAGCTTTCGGTCACATCGGCACCTTATGGTTCTTCTGCGGTACGGCGGGGAGGGACACTGCGCTCAGCCGCGCAGCACCTTCTCCATCGGCCGGCCCTTGGCGAGTTCGTCCACGAGCTTGTCGAGCCAGCGGATCTGCTGCATGAGCGGGTCCTCGACGTCCTCCACGCGGACCCCGCACACCGTACCCGTGATGAGCGAGGCGTGCGGGTTGAGCCGTGCGGCGGCGAAGAAGTCCTGGAAGGCGGTCTCCGCGGCCAGATGCGCAGCCAGCGCGTCCGCGTCGAAACCGGTGAGCCATTCGATCACCTCGTCGAGTTCGGCCCGCGTGCGCCCCTTCTTCTCGACCTTGGCGACGTAGTGGGGGTACACGGAGGCGAAGCTCGTCGTGAAGATGCGGCTCATGCGCAGGAGCGTAGCAGGACGGACGCACAGCAGCGCGGGCGCAGCAGGGTGTGCACTGGGCCGCTGGGCCGCTGGGCCGCTGGGCTACTGTGCTCCCATGACCGCGCACCCCACGCACGTCCCGCAGAAGCCGCCCTCCCTCGTCTTCGGAGTGGTGTGCCTGGTGGCAGGTGCGCTCATCCTCGCGGCGGGGCTCCTCGTCCTCGTGACGCCGATGCTCCTCTTCCTCATGGGCGGCGGCGGGAACGTGGAGGCCTTCGAGGAGTTCGCACGCCCCGTCTACACCACGGGAGCGCTCATCAGCCTGCCCGGCCTCGCCGTCCTGGCGGCCGGCGTCGTCCTCGTCGTGATCCGGCGGAGGGCGCGCCGGCGCTGGTTCGCGGCCAGGTTCGGCGCCCGCCGCTGAACGGCCCGGCGCCCACCGCTGAGCGGCCCGGCACCCGCCGCGAGCACCCCGCGTCCCGTCCCGCGCCCCGAGTGACGGACGCCACAGGCATCACCGACCGTTCACCTCGCCTTCCACTGCGAGACCGTCGTTCTCGTAATTCGCGGACACCTCCGCGGCCTTTCATGGTGTCGTCACCTCCGCTGACGCCGCTGAACGAAAGGCCACCGTCACCATGCGATCCCGTGCCGCACTCACCGCCTGCGCACTGTCCTCCGCCGTCGCCCTCCTTGCCTCCGGCTGCGCCTCCGCATCCGGGAGCACCGCCGCGGACGACGATGTCATCCGCTTCGCCACCATGCCCGTGACCGACGACCCCTCCGTGGCCACCCCCGTCGAGGAGCTCAAGGCCCTCATCGAGGAGGAGTCCGGGATGACCGTCGAGATCACCGATGTGCCCAACTACTCGGCCGTCATCGAGGCCGTGCGCGCCGGTCACGAGGACATCGGCCTCATGAGCGGCTTCCCCTCCGCGCTGGCCGTCAGCACGGGCGAGGTCGATTCGCTCGTCGCCTGGCCCGGCACGGAGGAGCCAGTCTCCAGCTGCATCGTCCTCGACGACTCGCCGCTCACGAGCCTCGAGGACATCACCCCCGAGACCACCATCGCGTTCGCCGATCCCGCCTCGAGCTCGGGCTACTTCATGCCCACCCACATGCTCGACCAGGCGGGCCTGCGTGCGGACGAGGGCGCTTTCGAGGAACTGTTCTCCGGCGGGCACGACCGCAGCTTCGTCGCTCTCCAGGAGGGGCAGGCCGATGTCGCGTGCACCTCGACGATCTTCACCTCCATGGCCGGGCAGGACGACCCCATGTTCCCGTTCGAGGAGGGCGAGACCCGCTCGATCGGCGAGAGCATCTCCATGCCGGTGTCCATCTCCGTGCTCGGCAGCCAGCACATGAGCGAGGAGAAGCGCGCGGTCCTCCTCGAAGCGCTCCCGCGGGTGTACTCGGATGCCAACCGCAAGGCGCTCGGCATCTACATGGAGGCGATCCCGGAGGGCGTCGAGCCCATGATCGAGCCCGCGGACGATGTCTTCACCCCCTTCGTCGACATCGCCGCCGTTGCGGACGTCGACATCTCGGACCTGGACTGAGGAGGATCCATGACCGCTCCCGCCATCGCCCCCGCTCACCGCGGAGGCCTTCCCTTCGCGACCGCAGCCGCGCAGTCCCCGGCCTCGAGCTCGGTGCAGGCCTCCACCGCCGCAGCCGGCCCCGCCCTCGCCCGTGTGCGCGATCTGCGGGTCCGCTACTCCGCGGACGAACCGCTCGTGCTCGACGGCGTCGACCTCGACCTGTTCCGCGGTGAGACGGTGGCGCTGCTGGGCTCCAGCGGCTCCGGCAAGTCGACCCTCATGAAGGCGCTCACCGGCTTCGCACCCATCACCGACGGCACCGCTCAGGTGGCCGGCTTCGACGTCGCCGGTCTGCCGCAGCGCCGGATGCGCGCCCTCCGCGTCCAGGTGGGCCAGGTGTTCCAGCAGTTCAACCTGGTGGGCCGCCTCAGCGTGCTCACGAATGTGCTCACGGGTTCGCTGCACCGCGCCGGCGCCGCCAATCTGCTGGGCACCTTCCGCAGCGCCGACCGCGCCCGCGCCCTCGACCTCCTCGACCGGGTGGGCATCGCCCACAAGGCCGGGGCCGAGGCCCGCTCGCTGTCCGGCGGACAGCAGCAGCGGGTGGCGATCGCCCGCGCGCTCATGCAGGATCCGCAGCTCATCCTCGCCGATGAGCCCGTGGCCTCGCTCGATCCCCGGATGAGCCACACGGTCCTCGAGCTCCTGCGCTCGATCGCCCGTGAGGAGCAGATCCCCGTCCTCGTGAGCCTGCACGTGCTCCCGCTGGCGCTCGAGCACGCGGACCGGATCATCGGCCTGCGCCACGGGCAGGTCGTCGTCTCCGGGGATGCGGCGGACCTCGACGCGGACGCCCTCGCACCCGTCTACGACACGGAGGAGGAAGCAGAATGACCGGCACCGCCACCGCATCCCGCACTTCGGCCCCGCAGCTGGACGAGCGCGACCGCGCACGGATGGAACGGGCGTTCCGCCTCCCGCGTGCCCGCGTGGGCATGAGCGCCGTCGCCGCCGTCGTGCTCTTCGTCTGGTCGGCGAACGGCGCCCAGTTCGACTTCCTCAAGCTCGGCGAGGGCGCGGCCAACATGGGCGAGTTCCTCGGCCGGATGTTCCCGCCGGACTTCTCGAAGATCGGCCTCATCCTCTCCCTCCTCCTCGAGACCCTGCAGATGGCCGTCGTCGGCACCGTGATCGGCGCGGTTCTCTCGCTCGTCGTCGCGTTCGGGGCCGCGAGCAACATCGCCCCCGTCTGGCTGTACTACCCGTGCCGGTGGACGATGAATGTCATCCGCGCGCTCCCGGATCTCGTCATCGCGCTCATGTTCGTCTCCGCCGTGGGCCTGGGCCCCTTCGCCGGCATCCTCGCGATGACGGTCGGCTCCATCGGCTCGATCGGCAAGGTCTTCGCCGAGGCGATGGAGGCGGTGGACCGCGGACCCGTCACCGCGATGGAGTCCGTGGGCGCCTCCAAGCGCCAGATCATCCAGTACGCGATCGTGCCGCAGGCGCTGCCCATGCTCACGAGCTACACGCTGCTCCTCTTCGAGGGCAACATCCGCGGTGCCACGATCCTGGGACTCGTCGGCGCCGGCGGTATCGGCCTCGAGCTCACCACCGCCATGAACCGCTACGAGTACGGCCACCTCAGCGCGATGGTCCTCTGCATCATCGTCCTCGTGACGATCATCGACCAGCTCAGCGCACTCATCAGAAGGAAGATCACATGACCGCTCCCATCCTGGACATCCCGCTCACCGCACCCGTCAACCTCCGCGATCTGGGCGGCATCCCCGCGGCCGCCGGGCCCGTGCGCGCCGGCTTCGCACTGCGCGCGGACGACCTCTCGACCGCCGACCCCGACACGGCCGCACGCCTCGTGGGCGAGGGCCTCACGACGGTCATCGACCTCCGGACCGCGGCCGAGGTGCAGCTCACCGGCCGCGGCCCCCTGGCGGCCATGCCCGTGACCTATCACCACGTCCCGTTCCTGTCCTCCGTGAACGAGGGGCAGGAGGACGGTGAGTCGCTCACCCACCAGCCCTCCTTCGAGAAGATGTACATCCGCATGTACGAGACCGCGGCACCGCGGATCGTGCAGGCGCTGGCGATCATCGCGACCTCCCCGGGCGCGACGGCCTTCCACTGCGCGGCCGGTCAGGACCGCACGGGAGTGCTCGCGGCCTCGCTCCTCATGGCTCTGGGCGCGGAGCCCGAGGCGATCATCAGCGACTACGCTCGCACCGGCGGCAACTCCGCCCGGATCATGGAGCGGATCGCTCCCGTCATGGAGCCCCTGCTCGCGAACACCGGGATCCGCCTGGAGGACGCCGCGAAGGCCGCGCTGCGCGCGGAGTTCTCCTCCGCACCGATGGCGGGGCTGCTGGGCCACCTCGCCCGGACGCATACGGATCCGCTGCTGCCGCTGCGTGCGGCGGGCCTCACCGACGGGCTCGTCTCCACGCTCAGGGAGCGCGCGCACGCATGAGCACTGCCGCCGCGCGCGGCGGAGCGCACACCGGTCGGACCCCCGACATCGCAGCGCCACGCACGGCGTCGGGGCCCGGCAGGCCGCGCGACCCGCAGCACGACGAGCGGATCATCGACGCCGTCATCGGTCTCATCGATGCAGGCGAGCGGATCAGCGTGAATGCGGTGGTCGCGGCGAGCGGAGTCTCCCGCGCCGCTCTCTACCGGCGCTGGCCGAGCATCGCCGATCTCATCGCGGCGGCCCTCGACCGGGGGCGGGCGCCGATCCTGCCCGACACCTCGGGAACCATCAGGGAGACCTTCCTCGCGCTGCTCTTCGACGATCCGGAGGCGACGCGGGGCCGAGGCTACAGCGACCGCCGGTTCCGCATGAGGCTGATGCTCGTGCTCGAGAGCCCCGAGTTGCAGCGGGCATACTGGGACTCCCATGTGCGACGGCGCCGCTCGGGGATGGTCGCGGCGCTGCGCTCGGGGATGGAGCGCGGCGAGCTGCGCCCCGACCTCGATCCCGAGGCGTGCATCGACCTCATCAACGGCGTCTTCTACTACCAGGTGGTCGTACGGGGCGCGGACCTGGGAGAGGCCGCCACCCTCGCACGCTGTCGCGCGGCCTTCGACACCGCATGGCGCGGGATGGCCGCAGAGCCAGAGGACTGAGCGGCCGGCGGCCGGGTCAGCCCGCGCTCTGCTGTTCGAAGTACGCCTCCGGCCCCTGTTCAGCCGCGACCGGGTCCATGTGCATGAACTCGAGGATGTTCCCGTCCGGGTCGGTCATGCTGATCGCGTACATGAAGCCGTGGTCCTGCGGCTCCTTGTTCTCCCCGCCCCCGTTGGCGAGGATCGTCGCACGGGTCTCCTCGACCTCCTGTCGCGAGTCCCGGCTCAGTGCGGTGAGCACCTGGGCGGTGGTCTGCGGGTCCGCGATGGGCTTGTCGGTGAAGGTCGCCAGGTAGTCCCGGGTCAGCATCATGAAGAAGACGTTCTCGTCCCATTTCACGCATGCGGCGTTGTCATCGGTGAACTCGGGGACGATCTCCGCCCCGAGCGCGGTGTAGAAGGCTTTGGCCCGGGGCAGATCGGCCGTCGGCAGATTGACGAAGATCTGAGTGGTCATGGCATCTCCTCATCGAGTGCGCGGACCCGCGGGGTGCGGATCACGGAGCGCGTCCCGCCGGTCGGGCGGGCGGGCCTCGCGCGGGCTCATCCTATACCGCGCCGAGGCCGGGGAACAGGTGCCTGCGCGCTCTGCGTGCCGCACAATGGGTGGCATGACTCATGTCACTCCTCCCACGCAGCTGCGTCTGATCATCGAGACCGACGACTTCGAAGGGGCCGTCCGGTTCTACCGCGATGTGCTCGGCATGCCGGAGCAGCCGGCATTCGCAACCGAAGGCGACGACCGGGTCTCGATCCTGCACGCCGGCATCGCCACGGTCGAGCTCGCCACGCCCGCACATGCGCGCAGCATCGACGCCGTCGAGGGTGCGCCCCACTCCCCGGCCCGACGCTGCGGATCGCGCTTGAGGTGGACGACACCGAGCGTGCCGTCGCCGCAGCGACAGAGCACGGTGCCGAAACGCTGGCACCGCCGATCCGCACCCCATTCCGGACCCTCAGCGCCCGCGTGCAGGGACCGGCCGGGTGGCAGGTCACCTTCTTCCAGGAACTCGAGTCGCTGGAGGACCGTACGGCCCGAGACGGCTTCACGACCGATGACGAACGGCCCCGATGACGATTCCCGCCGCTCCCGCGGAGGCGCCTGCTCCTCCTGATGCGCCGTTGACCCTCGCCGCCCGTGCCCGTAGCGTCATCGCATGAGCAGGGTCACATGGGGGTTCACGAGTTCCATCGACGGCTTCATCGCCGGTCCGGGGCACGACATGAGCTGGATGTCAGCGGCAGAGCCGCTCGCTCCGGGAACCGTGGAGCGGATGGCCGGAGACGTCGCCGTGATCATCTCCGGACGCAGCGGCTATGACGCCGCGAAGGCGCAGCAGGACGAGCGCGACGAGCTGACCTCCGAGGCCTACGGCGGGGCGTGGACGGGCACCGAGTTCGTCCTGACCCACCGCCCCGAGGAGCTCGCCGGCGATCCGTCCGTGATCGCGCTGGACTGCGATATCCGCGAGGTCGTCGCCCGCGCGCGTGAACTCGCTGGTGAGAGGGACGTCCAGATCATCAGCGCCGACATCGCACGGCAGGCGCTCGAACACGATCTCATCGACGAACTGCAGATCTTCGTCGCGCCGGTGTTCCTGGGCGACGGGGTGCGGATCTTCGATGTGCCCGGAGGGCGGCGCATCGACTGGGAGCTCGTGGAGATCCTCGAGGACAGTCCGCGCAGCTTCGGCAGGCGCTACCGGCCGCGGCGGTGACGCTCAGTCTCTGCGGACCGCGGTGAGCCCAGCTCGCTCACTGGCGCCCTCGGTCTGCAGAGCCCTTCGTCTGTTCAACCGTCCTGCTCTCCTTCGATGGCCGGGAACCGACATTCCTCAGCTTGAGGTCCCAGAATGTCCGGCACCAGGTCTCTGGTGATCTCCGCATGCCCGAGGTGCTGACTGAGCTCCTCGAGCACGTGCAGAAGCACGCCCTCGCAGGTAGCGGTCCAGAAGTCGTCGTGGTCCGGCGGAGGGAGGCGCGGTGCGGCGGCGAGATCCGTGACGGCGATGTCCGCCAGGAAGGCCGCACGCGTCTGCGCGGCCAGCGCCAGGGCAGCGGCGACCGGCATCTCGGCTTCGAATTCGGCGTCTCTGTCACGCGGGATCGTCACACCCAGGTTCACGGTCGAAGACCAGCGCCGCAGGAGACCGCAGCAGTGGACGAGGAGCTGGACGACGGAGTTGCTGCCGGGAACCGCGAGCACGGTGTTCGCGGTACCGTCGTCCAGCTGTGCCGTCAGCGCCGCGAGCGCGTCGAACTTCTCCAGGATGAGCCGCACCAGGTGGGTGTCCGCCGCAGCTCCCCGCCCCGTCCCGTCCTCCATCAGGCATCCCCTCCTCGGCGCACCGCAGCGCGTGCGAGCGCCATATGGAGCAGGGGGTAGGGGCGGCCCTCTCCGTCGAGCTCGCTGCGCCCCACGACCTCGAAGCCCCAGCGCGCATAGAACCCTGCGGCCTGCGCGTTCTGCTCGTTCACATCGACCCGGGTCACGGTCCCCCTCCCGAGGACGTGGGCGAGCAGCGCGCCGCCGATGCCGCGGCCGCGATGCGCGGCGTCGACGAACAGCATCTCGAGGCTCCCGGCGGCGGTGCCCGCGAACCCCACCGCCTCACCGTCGACCGCGGCCACATGGAGGCGCACGTGGGGAAAGTACTCGGCGGCGAGGCGCGCTTCGATCGCGTCTCTGTCCTGCGGGGATAGGAAATCATGGGTGGCATCAACGGCGCTGCGCCAGATCTGCACCAGCCGCGGATGCTCAGCCGTGCCGTCCGCGGGACGGATCACCACCTCGGGGGCGTTTCCCATGCCTCGTCTCCTTCTCTGCCGGTGCTCCTCTCACCCTAGACCGACACCGACAGGCGCCCGAGCGCTCCGGCACGGAGACTCCCGGTGAGGCACACTCGTGAGGTGCACGATCTGCGAATCCCTCCCGGCCCCGGCGCGCCCCGCGGTCTCGTCGTACCCGCGAGGGAGCTGCGCGAGCAGTTCTCACATGCCTCCGGCCCCGGCGGTCAGGGAGTGAACACGGCCGATTCCCGGGTGCAGCTCAGCCTGGATCTGGCCACCGCCTCCGTGTTCACGGAGGTGCAGCGCGTGAGGGTACTGCAGCGGCTGTCGGGACGGCTCACGGGCACGGTGCTGACGGTGAGCGCGGAGGAGCATCGGTCTCAGCGTCGCAATCGCGCAGCCGCACGGGAACGGCTCGCGAACCTGCTCCGTGAGGCGCTCGTGCCAGCGGTCGAGCGCCGGCCCACCCGGCCGACGCGGGGATCGCGGCGCCGGCGGATCGAGGGCAAGCGCCGCCGCTCGGTGACGAAGCAGCAGCGCAGGCGGCCCGAGGCCGAGTAGGGCGAGGCCGAACAGGGGCGGCGATGCGGGAGGCGCTGTTCCGCGCGCTCGACAGGAGAGTCCGCTCAGCGTCTGCGGGCCACGAGGAGTCCGTCCCAGCCCTTGACGCCGACCGTCTGCAGAGCCGTCGCATCGAGCTCCGGGTTGGCTGAGATGTCCTCGATCACCCTCCGCACGCCGTGGATCCGCGGATCGTCGCTGTCTTCGTCCACGACGTGCCCGCCGCGCACCACGTTGTCGATGACGATGAGGGATCCGGACCGAGTGAGGCTCAGCGCTGCGGCCAGGTACTCGGGATTGCTCGGCTTGTCCGCATCGATGAAGACGAGGTCGAAGGGCTCGGTGTCTGCCGCGATCAGCTCTGCAGCAGTGCGCGCGGCGGGGCCGGCGAGCACCTCCACCCGCTCGGCCACCCCGGCGCGGGCGAGGTTCTCGCGGGCGACCTCGGCATTCTGCTCCTCCAGCTCGAGGGTGACCACGCGGCCGCTCTCCCCCACAGCGCGGGCGAACCAGATCGCCGAATAGCCGGCGAGGGTTCCGAACTCGAGCACGCGGCGGGCTCCAGCGGCCTGTGCGAGCAGCCCGAGGAGCGCTCCCTGGTTGGGCGCGACCTCGATGTGCGGCAGGGTCGTGCGCGCGCTGGACTCCCGTGCGGTCGCCAGCGCCTCGTCCTCGGCCACGAGACGGTCCATCAGATATTCGTCGACGGCCTGCCATGCCTCCTGCGGTGTCGCATCCTCGCTCATCGCCTCAGCCTCTCGCTCGTCCTGCCAGCCAGTGTAGTGACCCGTGCGGGGCGCGGCCTCGCAGCAGCGCAGCGGTTCCTCATGCCGCGGTACCGGCGGCGGAGCAGGCTCCTGGCGATCAGCGCTCAGATCAGCCGGGGTTCAGCCCCGCTCCACCACCGGATTCCGGTGGTCCGGTGCTCATGAACCGGTGCTCACTCGCTCTCAGCGATGCGCTTCATCGCCTTCCAGCCGTGGGTCACGCCGCCGCCGGCGCGCAGGGCGGCGGCGACCATGACCGCCTCGGCGACATCAGCCCTGGAGGCCCCGGCCTTGACGGCACGTTCGGCATGGTCCTCAATGCAGAAGGGGCACTGAGTGGTCACCGCCACGCCGACCGCGATGAGCTCCCGGGTCGCCAGGTCGAGATTGGCGGTCTTGCCGAACACGGCCTTGTCGAACCCGAAGAAGGCCGAGACCATCTCCGGCGCGGCCTCCTTGATGTCCGCCATGTACTTCGCTTCGTCATTGTGATCGCTGTGGGAGTGCATTGCTCATCCTCTGCTGGTTTCGCTGTTCCTGTTCAGATGCGCGGGCACGAGGCGGGGTCGCCCTCCGCGCACGTCCGCTGCCCGCTCGCGGAGCGCCTCGTCCGAGGCTCCGTCAGCGGCCCTCGCGCCCCCGCGCGGCCGAAGTGACCAGATCACCCCCGGCCAGCGCCTCGCCCGCGCCCAGCGCTGCCAGCCAGGCATCGGTGTCGGCGACAGCTGCCCAGTTCGAGTGGAGGAGCGCCATGAGGGTGTCGTAGACCTGCCGGGCGGACGCGCTTCCGGCATCGTTGACGAGGTCGATCGTCCCTGTGGCATCGGAGAGGATCTCGACGGAGAAGCCGAGGGGCTCGGCGGCGGCCGCGGAGGCGAGCACGCAGTTGTTGGTCATGTATCCGACGATGGTGATCGTGTCGACGCCCTGTTCACGCAGCCACGCTTCGAGATCCGTGTCCGCGAAGACGCTGGAGAACTGCTTGCGGATGCGCTTGGACGCCCGCTCCTCGCAGGCGGCGATCTCGGGGTGGTTCTGCCAGGTCGCGGAATGTGCTGCGAAGACCGGCGCCTCCTCAGGGAGCTCGTGCTGGACGAGCACGATCGGAGTGCCGGACTGCTCGGCAGCGTCGATCGCGGCCCGGATGCGGGCGATCGACTCGTTCCGGTCGGGGTGCTGGATCGGGAGAAGGCCGTTGAAGTACTCCTGCTGGGCGTCGATGACGATCAGCGCTCGGCGTGGTGCGGTCATGGTGCTATCCGTTTCGTCGGGGCTGGCGGCGTTTCCATCGGCGTGGCGGCGGCCTTCGGGACAGCGAGCGCAGCAACGCAGCCCTCACGGAAAACTCCACCGTTTGCCGTGATTGAACACTAACAGACAGCTCACGGGAGAAGGCGATGGATACCATGAGAGGCATGAAGGAGAATGCGCATGCGATCGCGCCGGGCGCCGCGGAGCATCAGAGCCTGGCCCTGGTCAACAGCGTGAGCGCATCGGCCAGGGGCCTGCACGACGATCTGGACTCCCCTGAGGCCGCGAGGGCCTGGCTGCTCGCCCGCGATCTGATCGGCCCGGACATCGTGATCCGCGAGTACTGCCGGAAGCGGATCATCGCACTGCGTGAGGACCTGCGGGAGCTCTTCATCGCACACACCGGCGGGAGCACCCCCTCACCCGAGGCCGTGGAGGGGCTCAACCGCGCACTGACGAGCGCACCGGGCGCACTGCTGCTGCGATTCGACCCGCCCGCGGGATTCACCCGGAGCGCCGATCATCCGGTGACCCAGGCCGTCGAGCACGCCATGGCACTCCTCGCGGAGGACGCCGCCGCACTGCTCACGGGCAGGGAGGCCTCGATGCTCGCCTCGTGCGGAGCCGAGGGGTGCCTGTGGTTCTGCCTGCGCACGCACGCGCGCAGGCAGTGGTGCTCGACCCGCTGCGGAGACAGGGTGCGTGCGGCTCGCGCCTATGCCCGCAGGCGCGCACAGCGCGAGGGGCAGACGGGTTGAGCGCACCGAGGCGGCATCGCGGGGCCTCGACCGGCTGCCGGTCCGCGCGGGATCAGCACTGGCGGGGAGGCGACTGCTCCGGCACCTCGCTCGGGGCCAGCGCTCCGCTGAGCATCGACATCGCCTCGGGAACGAGTGCGTAGTATGCCCATCTCCCCCTCTGCTCGCGCGTGACCAGCCCCGCATCGACGAGCTGCCTCATGTGGTGCGACACCGTAGGCTGCGCGAGCCCGACCGGCTCGGTGAGATCGCACACGCAGGCCTCTCCATCGGACCGTGCGGCGATCATCGACAGCAGCCGCACACGGGCCGGATCGGCGAGGGCCTTGAACATCCGCGCCAGCCGCGCGGCATCCTCGACCGCGAGGACGCCCCCGGTCACCGAGGCACAGCAGCCCCCCGCCGCATCGGGGGCTGATGTGAGCGTGAGCGGAGCCGTCATGCCCCGATCCTACGCAACACATTGACATCTGTCGATGCATTGACGATCATCGATAAGTGATCCGGGAGCACGCCGATGAATGGAGCACGGGATGAGCCAGAACACCGAACTGCGCGAGCAGGTCCGCCTCCGCTACGCACAGGCCGCCGCTGCGGTCGCCGGCGGCACCCGCAACGCCGATCTGCTGGCCGAGGAGACACCGCCTTCCTACTGCTGCACCTCGCCCTCAGGAGCCGGGGCGGCGGGAGCCTCCGGGGAGAGCGCGCGCGGGGCGACGGCGGAGCGCGCCTTCGGGGCGGGCCTGTACGACGAGGCGGCGACAGCAGGGCTTCCCCTCGATGCGGTCGAAGCGAGCCTCGGCTGCGGAAACCCGACCGCGGTCGCGGAGCTGCACGAGGGCGATCGGGTGCTCGATCTCGGCTCCGGAGGGGGCATCGACGTGCTCCTCTCCGCTGAGCGGGTCGGGCCGACCGGGTTCGCCTACGGGGTGGACATGACCGAGGAGATGCTCGAGCTCGCCGAGGCGAACAGGGCCAGCGCGGGCGCAGAGAACGTGGAGTTCCTCAGGGGCGCCATCGAGGACGTGCCGCTGCCCGACGAATCGGTCGACGTGGTGATCTCGAACTGCGTCATCAACCTCTCCACCGACAAGCCCGCGGTGCTCGCCGAGATGTTCCGCGTCCTGACTCCGGGCGGGCGGATCGGGATATCCGATGTGGTCGCCGAGGATCTCCTCGGCCCCGAGCAGCGGGCGGAGCGGGGCTCCTACGTCGGCTGCATCGCCGGAGCGCTGTCACGGACCGAATACCTGGACGGGCTGGCCGCTGCGGGGTTCGCGGATGCGAGCGTGGAGTTCACCCACGAAGTCGTCGGCGGTATGCACGCCGCGATCATCCGCGCGGTGAAGCCCGTTCGCTGATCCGCATCCCTGCCGACAAGGAGGCCGAGCGCGCTGATGCCCGCATCCCAGAACACCATGAGCACACAGGCCGCACCCGCCGCCGCGACACGGCGCCTGTCGACGCTGGACCGATGGCTGCCCGCCTGGATCGGCCTGGCCATGATCGCCGGCCTCCTCCTGGGCCGCTTCGTCCCGGGCATCGCCGAGCTGCTCGCACACCTGGAGGTCGCCGGGGTCTCGGTGCCGATCGGCCTGGGCCTGCTCGTCATGATGTACCCAGTCCTCGCGAAGATCCGCTATGACAGGATCGCCGCCGTCACCGGGGACACGCGCCTGCTCGTGTCCTCCCTGGTGCTGAACTGGCTCCTCGGGCCCGCGGTCATGTTCGTCCTGGCCTGGACGTTCCTGCCCGATCTGCCCGAGTACCGGACCGGGCTCATCATCGTCGGCCTCGCACGCTGCATCGCGATGGTCGTGATCTGGAACGACCTCGCCTGCGGGGACCGAGAAGCCACCGCGGTGCTCGTGGCGATCAACTCCGTCTTCCAGGTCGCGATGTTCGCCGTCCTCGGCTGGTTCTACCTCACCGTGCTCCCGGGCTGGCTCGGACTCGACACCCAGGGCCTGGACGTGTCGGTCGGGCAGATCGCACTCAACGTGCTCGTGTTCCTCGGTGTGCCGCTGCTCGCCGGATTCGCCTCCCGCTGGATCGGGGAGAAGCGCCGGGGGCGGACGTGGTACGAGGAGGCGTTCCTCCCCCGGGTGGGTCCGTGGGCGCTCTACGGCCTCCTGTTCACGATCGTGCTCCTGTTCGCCCTCCAGGGCGAGGCGATCACCTCCAGTCCGCTCGACGTCGCCCGCATCGCCCTGCCCCTGCTCGCCTACTTCGGACTCATGTGGTTCGCGGGCCTCCTCCTCGGCAGGAGCCTCGGCCTCGGCTATCCCAGATCGACCGCCCTGGCCTTCACCGCGGCGGGCAACAACTTCGAACTCGCCATCGCCGTTGCCATCGGCACCTTCGGCGCCACCAGCGGACAGGCACTGGCAGGCGTCGTCGGGCCGCTCATCGAGGTGCCGGTGCTCGTGGGCCTCGTCTACGTCTCCCTCTGGGCCGCCCGCACCTGGTTCCACACCGACCCCCACCACACGGAAGCCGAGGAGTCATGACCGCTCGCACCACCCCGATGGTCCTGTTCGTCTGCGTTCACAATGCCGGACGCTCGCAGATGGCCGCCGCCTTCCTCGCCCATCACGGGGCAGGCCGGGTCGAGGTCCGCTCAGCCGGTTCCGAGCCGGCAGACCGGCTCAACCCTGCCGTGGTCGAGGCGATGGCCGAGGTCGGCATCGACATCACGGGCGAACAGCCCACGCTGCTGAGCAGCGATGCGGTGAGGGAGGCGGACGTGGTCATCACGATGGGCTGCGGTGATGCGTGCCCGATCTTTCCCGGCAAGCGCTATGAGGACTGGCAGCTCGACGACCCTGCGGGGCAGGGACTCGATGCAGTGCGCATCATCCGCGACGAGATCGAGGCCCGGATTCACGGGCTTATCGGCAGCCTGGTCTGATCGACGGCGCGATCAGATCCCCGAGGGTCGCTCTGCGGGAGGCGATCGGCGTGCCGTCCGTGAGTCAGTACGGTGCCGTCAGCACGATGGCGGATGGCCCGTCGATTTCCGGAGCCGCTCACCAGGGACGGCATTGGAGTGGCGCGGCTGCACGACCGTCAACGCGATTGCGACGCTGCGCGCACGGACGGCTCTGGCCGGGAACCCAGAGGTTGGTTGGTGCCCGAACTCGGCGGAATGGAGATTTCCGCGGCAACGCCGCCCATACCGGATTGCTGATTGCCGACAGTGCTTCTACAGCAGTGCCGCGACCTTCTCGGCGGTCTCCTTGGCTGATCCCGGATTCTGGCCCGTGATGAGGTGTCCGTCGGTGACGGCGTAGGAGACGAACGGGAGCTTGGCCTTCTCATAGCGCGCTCCGCGCTTCTTCATCTCGTCCTCGGCGTTGTACGGCACGAGCTTGTCGACGCGGGCGAGGACTTCCTCCTGCCATGCGAAGCCGGTGACGCGCCTGCCCGCGACGAGCAGCGAGCCGTCGGAGAGCGTGGTGTTGAGCAGGCCACAGTATCCGTGGCAGACAGAGGACACGATCTTGCCCTGCTCCCACATCTCACGAGTGATGCGCTGCAGGCCTTCGCTGTCGGGGAAGTCGTACATGACGGCGTGGCCGCCGGTGAAGTAGATCGCGTCGTAATCGGAAGCGTCGACCCGGTCGGGGCTGAGGGTGGTCTCCAGCAGCGCCATCCGCTCGGGGTCGCGGTGCCAGGCCTTGGCGACCTTGTCGTAGGTGGGGAACTTCAGGGACCGCGGCTCCAGCGGCGACCGCCCGCCCTGCGGACTGACGATCGCCTGCTCGAAGCCGCGGTCCTCGAAGGCCTTCCAGGCGTGCGCGAGCTCGGACAGCCACAGCCCCGTGGGATGGGACGGGTCGTCGTAGTGGCCGACGTTGGTGACGACGTGGAGGATCCGCTTGGCCATGGAGGTCTCTCTTCGCTGGTGGTGGTCGGGTCGGTCAGGCCTCGAGGAGGCGCTTGAGGTGGGCGACGGCCTGGGCGACGGCGGCCTTGGACTGGGGCGTGTCGTGCATCGAGTTGACCATGACGAAGTCGTGGATGATGCCGCCGTAGCGGACCTGGGTGACCTCGACGCCAGCGCGGCGGAGCTTCGCGGCGAAGGCCTCACCCTCGTCGCGCAGCACGTCGGCCTCGGCTGTGATGATCAGCGTCGGCGGGAAGAAGGCCAGCTGCTCCTCAGCGGCCCGCAGCGGGGAGGCGGTGATCTCGGCGCGCTGGGACTCGTCGGTCGTGTACTGGTCCCAGAACCACTTCATCCCGTCGCGGGCGAGGAAGTAGCCCTCGGCGAACTGCTCATAGGACCCGGTGTCGAACGCGGCATTCGTCACCGGGTAGAACAGCGCCGCGCCGCGGAAGGACACGTCGCCGCGCTCGTGGCCCATGAGGGTCAGCGCGATCGCCATGTTCCCGCCGACCGAGTCGCCGGAGATGACGACGCGCTCAGGGTCCAGGCCCTTCTCCGCGCCGTGCTGGACGATCCACTGCGCTACGGCGTAGGACTGCTCGTTCTGCGAGGGGTACTTCGCCTCGGGGGCGCGCACGTACTCGGGGAAGACGACGGCCGCGCCGGTGCCGACGGCGAGGTCGCGCACGAGGCGGTCGTGCGTGTGCGCGTCGCCGAAGACCCAGCCCGCGCCGTGCGTGTAGAGCACGACGGGCAGGGTGCCGGTCGCTCCCTTGGGGCGGACGATGCGCGTGGGGACCTCGCCGGTGGGGCCACCTTGAACGGTGATCCACTCCTCGTCGACCTCGGGCTTGAAGATCTCCTCGTCCTGGACCTCATCGACGGCCTTGCGGCCCTCCTCGGGAGGCAGCTGGAAGAGAAACGGCGGCTCGGAGGTGGCCTCGACGAAGGCCTGGGCGGCGGGTTCGAGGGCGATGCCGTGCGGGTTGGCGGTCATGGCTTCATTCCTTCCTTCGGGGTGATCCGTCCGCGGTCGCGGCCGGTCGCGTCGGCGCTCAGGACAGAATCGGAGCGTCTCGACGAGCTGGGTGGGCTGATCATCGGGAGCCGGTCGCGCGGAGGACCCGCAGCGCTCGTGTCATGCCGCGCGCCCAGGTGCCAGCAGCGGCGCTGCGCGGCAGCGTGAGGCCGCGCACGCGCTGCTCAGCGATGGTCTGCGGCTCGGTGTACTTGAGGATGCCGTGCTCGCCGTGACGGCGACCGAGGCCGGAATCGCCCCTCCCTCCCATCGGGGCGTCGATGCTGCCCCAGGCGGCCGTGAAGCCGTCGTTGATGTTGACCGTGCCCGCGTGGACGCGGGCGGCGACCTCGCGCGCGTTGCGGTGGCCCCAGACGCTGGCGTTGAGGCCGTAGGGCGTGTCGTTGGCCAGGCGGATCGCCTCGTCGACGTCGTGGTACGGGTAGATCGCTACGACAGGCCCGAAGGTCTCATGGGAGTGGACGGCCATGTCCTCGGTGACGCCGGTGAGGACAGTGGGCTCGTGGAACAGCGGCCCGACGTCCGGGCGCGCCCGTCCGCCTGCGTGCACCGTCGCGCCCTTGGCGACGGCGTCCTGGACATGCGCGGTAACGGTGCCCAGCTGCTTGCGGTTCGTGAGGCTGCCGACGTCGACACTGTAGTCGAAGGCGGTGCCGAGCACGAGGTCCCGGGTCTTCGCGGCGAAACGGGACACGAACTCGTCGAAGCGGGCCTCGGGCACGTAGATCCGCTCGGTTGACACGCACAGCTGGCCGGCTGAGGCGAAGCTGGCGGCGATCGCGCCGTCGACGGTCTTGTCCATGTCAGCGTCCTCGAGCACGATCATCGGGTTCTTCCCGCCCAGCTCCAGCGATGCGCCGATGAGGCGCTCACCGGCCTGCGCGGCGATCTTCCGTCCCGAAGCCGTCGAACCGGTGAACATCACGTAGTCCGCCTCGCCGAGCAGGGTGTCGCCGATCTGCCGCCCTGAGCCGACGACCATCTGCCATGCATCGGCCGGAAGTCCGGCCTCGCGCATGAGCCGCAGCGCCCACAGGGCTGACAGCGCGGTCTGGGTGTCGGGCTTCTGCACGACGGCGTTGCCGGCCAGCAGCGCAGGGATCGCATCGCCGGCGGCCATGCTCAGCGGGTAGTTCCAGGGCGAGATGACGGCGACGACACCCTTGGGGTGGTGCAGCTCGGTGGTGCGGGTCAGCACCGGGATCGCACCGCGCCTGCGCCGGGGCCGCAGCTGTCGGGCGGCGCTGCGCGCGTAGTAGCGGGCGGTGATGGCGATATCGGCGACCTCGAGGAATGCGTCCCGGCGGCTCTTGCCGTTCTCGGCCTGCATGAGATCGAGGACCTCGTCCTGCCGCTCCAGCACGAGGTCGTGGAAGCGCAGGAGGATCCGCGCCCGCTCGGCGATCGGCGTCGCAGCCCAAGAGCGCTGGGCGGCGCGCGCATCGGCGAACGCCGTGCTGACGGCCTCAGGAGTCGCAACCGGCAGCGCCGCCAGTGATGCGCCGCTGTACGGGGCTCTCGCCGAGGTTGTCTCGGCATCGGGGCCGCGGGTCGCCAGCCGCGTCAGGGATGTGAGGAACGCAGGCGAGAGCCGCGGCGGCAGGCCGGTGCGCTCCGGGCGCGGAGTGTCGATCAGGGTGGTCATGAGCGAGCCTCCCGGCCGGTCGCGTCGAGGGGGCCGGCACTGATCGGCACTGGCATGTGCAGGGCCATCTGCGCGCTCGTGGTCACGTCCAAGGCCAGGATACGCTTCGGTGCGACCGAGCGGATGTCCTCGGACAGGCGTCCCTGGCCGAGGCGGAGACGGGCCCCTCGGGGAGGGAGCGCCCTCCCCGAGGCCAGGGCATGGGTCTGGTTCAGCGTCGAGTGCCAGTTCCCGTCGATCTGCGTGTACGACGTCAGGAAGGACACGCGCTCCAGCGGCCGGCGCTGCGTCTGGGGCGGCGTCGGGGCACTCAGCTCCAGGTCGATGCCGCCAGTGTCATTGGCGACTCGGGACGAGACGCGCGCGGCGGTGATGCCGACATCGATCGGGGTCACCCACTTCGGGAAGCCGTACCCGTCGCGGCCGCGGACCTGTGCGATCTGCGTGTTCACCGGCAGCGACAACACATAGGAGTGCAGGCGGTCGTTCTTCAGCGCGGCCGCGAGATCGACCGCGCCGAGCCCGCCGTGGCGGATCGGCTTCACGGCGATCCCGGTGGCTGCCTCGGTGTAGAAGTCGATGTCGGCGACGTCGTAGCGGAAGACCATGATCGAGAAGATCCCCAGCCCGGGTCCGACTTCCAGCGGCGACAGCGCCCGAGGCAGCCGGTCGCGCAGCCGTCGTGTCGGAGCGAGCATGACCAGGCGCGCCGTGGACGCGGCGTAATAGAAGTTCGGTGTCCAGGTCGGCCCGATCGGCGAGTCGACCCGTGTCTTCGGCAGCGAGCGGAAGAAGTCCATTCCCGGCACCCGGGGATCCTGCGCGACAGCGTCGAGATCGGTGTCCATCCGGTAGCGGTCGTAGAGGCCGCCGGCAGGCACGTCGACGGTCTTCTGGCCGAGCTCCACGGCCACGGTCTCCTGCTGTGTCAATGTCACTGCGGTCCCCTCCACCTCGATGTATGCGGTGCTTACATGAGGCTACGGACACATGTGAGCACTGTCAACACCTCCGGCACTGAATTCTTCACGGATCCGTTCACGCCCGATCCAAAGCGAGGATCGCCGCGACAGATGCGCGGATCCGTGCGGCGACCTCCTCGGCCGGCTCAGGACGGTACTTGCCATCGAGATGGAGGAAGGCGAGCCCGTGGGCGAGGCTCCACAGGGCTGTGGCGAGCTCCGGAGAGGCCTGGCCCGGGAACAGGCGGTCGAGCACATCGTTCAGCAGGGCATGCAGAGCCTGCGAGGCCTGAACACGGTCACTGTCGGCCTCGTCGCACTCATTGCCGAACATCAGCCGGAACACCGCCGGTCGGCGCAGCGCGAAGTCCACGTAGGCCACCCCGAGCTCGGAGAGGAGGTCGACCGGAGACATCTGCTCCTGCGCGTCGGCCAGGACCTCGGCGATCGCCTCACGCAGGTCATGGAAGCCCTCGATCGCGACGGCCGAGTCCAGGGCGTCGCGGTCGGCGAAGTGGCGGTACGGGGCGGTCTGCGAGACGCCGGCACGTCGGGCCACCGCGCGCATCGAGTAGGCCTCCCCTGCCTCGAGCATCTCGATCGCCGCGGCCACCAGCGCGGCACGCAGGTCCCCGTGGTGGTAGGAGTTCGTCGATGTTGACACTGCTCACTCCTTCTTCTATCGTGATGTAAGCACTGCAAACATACCGCATCCCTCGGAGGAAGTCATGGCCACCACGCTGTTCTCGCCCCTGGAGCTCCCCGGCGGGGCCGTCCTGCCGAACCGGCTCGCCAAGGCCGCGATGGAGGAGAGCATGGCCCAGGCCGCCCAGTTGCCCAGCCGCGAGCTGCGCGAGCTGTACCGGACCTGGAGCGCCGGCGGCGCGGGCCTGCTGATCACCGGCAACGTGATGGTCCACGACGCCGCCGTGACCGGGCCGGCCGCCGTCGTCCTCGACGAGCACTCCCCGCTGGAGCCGTTCCGTCTGTGGGCCGATGCCGCGCACAGCGGCGGGGCGAAGGTATGGATGCAGATCAGTCACCCCGGACGCCAGGTCACCGCCGACCTGCCGGGTGTGGCCTGGGCCCCGTCGGCCATCGGCGTGGAGCTCGGCCGCACCTCGCGGCTGTTCGCACGGCCCGTGGCGATGACCGGCCAGCAGATCGCCGAGACCATCGACCGGTTCGTCACGACCGCGCGCCGCGCGGAGGACGCCGGATTCGACGGCGTGGAGATCCACGCCGCCCACGGCTACCTCCTGTCCCAGTTCCTCTCTCCGCTGTCGAACAAGCGCACCGACGCATGGGGCGGCGACCTCGAGAGCAGAGCCCGTCTCCTGACGACCATCACCAGCCGGATCCGGGCCGCCGTCCGTCCCGACTTCGCGGTCGCCGTGAAACTCAACTCCGCCGACTTCCAGCGCGGCGGCTTCGAGGCCGACGATGCCCGCGCGGTCATCGACATGCTCGCCCCGCTGGGCGTGGACCTCGTCGAGCTGTCCGGAGGCAGCTATGAGAGCCCTGCGATGACCGGCCGCCCGGCCGATGCACGCACTCAGGCACGCGAGGCCTACTTCCTTGAGCTCGCCCAAGACCTGGCCGCCACCAGCCGTGTCCCGCTCATGCTCACTGGCGGCATCCGCCGCCGTCCCGTCGCCGAGGAGGTTCTCGCCGGGGGCATCGACGTCATCGGCATGGGTACTGCCCTCGCCCTCGACCCCGAGCTGCCGCGCACGTGGCGCACCGATGCCGAAGCGACGGTGACCCCCGCGCCGATCAGGATCCCCGACAAGGCCATCGCCTCGGCGGCGGGCATGGCCCGGGTCCGCGCGCAGCTGCGCCGTATCGCCAGCGGTCGCGCTCCCCGACCGTCCACGAGTCCTCGGTTTGCGCTCGCGAGAGAAGGACTGCGCCTGGTGCGAGATCGACGGCGCTACGCGTCCTGGCTGCGCAGCCGGCAGCAGTCGGTTCCCGTGGTCCGCGAGGGCGCTCAGACGATTGAGCTGCTGCGGTGACGCCGCCACCTGACGAAGGACACGATGACCTCCCCGCCCTGGGGCACCGAAGCGAGATCACGACGAAAGAGAGACCATCACCATGACGCAGACCATCCTGGGAGCAGGCGGCCAGATCGCCGTCGAGCTCGCCCGCGAACTCGGCCGCACGAGAACCGGCGAGCTGCGGCTCGTCAGCCGCAATCCGCGCGCCGTCAACGACACCGATACGTTGGCCCGCGCCGACCTGACCGACGCCGAGCAGACCCGGGCAGCGATCGCCGGCAGCGACAGCGTTTACTTCACCGCCGGCCTGCCGCCGAAGACCGAGCTGTGGGAGGCGCAGTTCCCCGCCATGCTGGGCAATGC
This sequence comes from Brevibacterium album DSM 18261, assembly GCF_000426445.1. Taxonomy (GTDB): domain Bacteria; phylum Actinomycetota; class Actinomycetes; order Actinomycetales; family Brevibacteriaceae; genus Brevibacterium; species Brevibacterium album. Next base: position 690,085 of record NZ_AUFJ01000010.1, read on the forward strand.
CCTCGACGCGGCCCGGGCCGCGGGATCGAGGTTCGCGTACTTCGACAACACCTACATGTACCCCCAGGACGACCGCGTCCAGACCGAGGGCACCGCCTTCGCGCCCTTCGGACGCAAGGGGCGGGTCCGTGCCGAGATGGCAAACATGGTCCTCGCGGAGATGGAACGCGGGGACATCCCGGTCCTCATCGCCCGGGCCCCGGAGTTCTACGGCCCTGGCCGCACCCAGGGCTTCACTAACTCGCTCGTCATCGACCGGATGAAGGCAGGCAAGCGGCCCCTCGTCCCCGTGCGGGCCGACCGGCGGCGCAGTCTCATCTGGACCCCCGACGCCAGCCGAGGACTCGCAGCCCTCGGCAATGCGCCCGATGCCTACGGCCAGACCTGGCACCTGCCCGTCGACGACAGTCTCCCCACCTACAGGCAGTTCGTCGACATGGCAGCCGCCGAGTTCGGCACGGACGGGAAGTACACCGTGCTCCCCGAGTGGGCGCTCAGCGCCGCTGGCATTGTCTCGCCGGAGGCGCGCGAGATCCGCGAGCTCCTCCCCCGCTACGCGAGCGACAACGTCTTCGACGCGACGAAGTTCCGGGCGCGGTTCCCGGACTTCCGCGTGACGACGTACCGCGAGGGGCTCGGCATCATCCGGAACGAGACGGAGCGCTCGGCCCGCGACGACTAGGCCACCGTCCGCGGGCTCCGCACCCGTCGGCGTCGTCGGCGCAAGCGCGGATCGCGTGGCGGGACGTAGTCAGGGCTGCTGCGCTGCGACGTCCGTGACCGTGCCGCCGTGGACGACGTGCCGCAGCCTGAGCTGCGGATCAGTGAGGACCGCGATGTGCTGTGCGGGGTCGCCGGCGGTCAGTCAGAGAGGATCAGAGACCTCGAGCTCGCGGCGCTTGTTCGCACCGGGGTTCGTGCCGACACCCTCGAAGTCCGGGCACTATTCTCCCGGTGCGAGCAGGCCGCCTTCGTAGGCCAGGATCACCAGTTGCGCGCGATCGTGGGAATGGACTTTGGTCATGATGCGGTTCACGTGAGTCTTGGCGGTGTGCGGCGAGATGAACAGCTTCTCGGCGATCTCGCCGTTGGACAGTCCTCGTGCCACGAGCAGCAGCACCTCGGCCTCGCGGTCGGTGAGCTTCGCCAGTGTCGCCGCCGCCTGAGAATTGACGGATGCCGTCTGTGCGTCGGCGAGCACGTAACGGCGGATGAGCGCGCGTGTCGCCGCCGGCGAGAGGAGCGATTCTCCGGCGTGCACGGAGAGAATGGCGCGGGCGATCTCCTCGGGCTCCGCTCCTTTTCCGATGAAGCCGCTGGCACCTGCCCGGAGCGCCGCGACGACGTACTCGTCCTCTTCGAAGGTGGTGAGGATCAGGACCTTCGTCTCGGACAGGTCGGGGTCGGAACAGATGCGCGCGGTCGCCTCGATGCCGTCGAGAACCGGCATGCGGATGTCCATGAGGACGACGTCCGGGTGCAGCTGCTCGGCGAGCGAGACGGCCTCGGAACCGTTCTCGGCCTGACCGGCGACCGTGATGTCGGGATGGGAATCGAGGATGCCTGCGACGGCCTGTCGGATCAACGTCTGATCGTCGGCCACGAGCACGGATGTCACGCCGATCCCCCTTCCCTTGGCAGGGGCAATTCTACGTCCAGTCGGTGGCGTCCTGCCGGTCGGCTCGTCGAAACCGTCCCGTGGGCTGCGGCTACGCGTTCGCGCAGGCCGATAAGGCCGAGGCCCGTGCCCGCACCGGCGGCGTCGCCTTGGGCCCGTTCCGAGTCCTCGGCCACCGGGTTGTCGATCTCGATACGCAGCCGTGCCGGCCCCGCGGTGACGCACAGTCGCGCCTCGTGCCCGTCGCCGTGTTTGCGCGCGTTCGTCAGGCCCTCCTGGACCACGCGGTACACGACGTGTCCGGTCGTTCCGGTGATCCGCGAGAGGTCTCCCTGGATCTCGGTCTCGATCTCCAGGCCGGACGCGCGCATCCGGTCGAGCAGGCCGTCGATGCCCTCGATCCCCTGGCGCTCGGGCGCGGGGTCCGCGCTCTCGTCGTCGCGCAGGAACCGAAGCAGGTCGCCGATCTCGCTCAGTGCGCCCCGGGCCGCCTCGCGAATCGTGGCCAATGCCTCTCGGGCGCGCTCGGGCTGCTGTGCAAGATAGCCCGACGCCGCTCCGGCCTGCAGGTTGATCACAGAGATCTGGTGGGCCACCGTGTCGTGCAAGTCCCGGGCGATCCGCAGGCGCTCCTCCGAGACGCGCCGACGGGCCTCGGCGTCGCGAGTCTGCTCAGCCCGCTCGGCGCGGACCTCGGCCTGCCGGAGATACTCCTGCCGAGAGCGGGCGCTGTCGCCGAGTGCCGCGGCGATGGCCAGCGCCGCTCCGACCTGGAACACCCGAGAATCCGTCGACTCCCAACCCGTCGTCGCGAAGGACAGAACGACGACCAGAGCCGTGGCGGCGGCCGTCACCGCCAGCACGACGCTTCGCCGGGCACGGAAAGCGAAGGCATAGGTCGCTATGGCCGCCGCGATTCCCGGTCCCAGCGAGGGCAGGCCAAACAGGACAGCGAGGACGAATCCGGTGAAGGCCACGGCGAGCACCGGGATCGGCCACCGACGACGAACGAACATGAGCGCTGCCGGCACGACGAGCAGCGCCAGCGTCGCCAGCGGAGAGTCGAGCGCAGTGTCGGATGGCCCGCCCGGCCCCGAGCCGTCGGGGCCGAAGTCCGGCGGGCCGTCGACGGGTCCGAGGAACTCCGGGCCCGGGAGGAGCCCGCCGCCCAGCAGCCCGCCGCCGAGCACGACGACCGCCGCGGCGATCAGGTCGCCCAGGTGGCCCATCCACCATGACCGGCTACGCGGCGCTGCTGTGCGCGCCGGTTCTCTCTCAACGGTGCCGTCCCCCGAGCGGGCCGACGCGGGTGCTTCGCTCATGCGTTCCATTTTGACGGTGATCGGCGGTATTCCGCGTCACCCCACCGCGGCATCGCCCGTTACTGCGAATGCGGTACACGGTGTCTGCGCCAGGGCGACGCGCCGGGACCCGCCCTGGCGAGAAGGTTGATGCATCGACGAAAGGAGACGATCATGACGACCCGGATCCCGGAGCCCACGCCCACCGCACAGGGGCCCGCATACGAGGGCCGGTTGCTCGATCGGCCCGACGAGGAGATCGTCGACCAGGGCGCGAGCTTCGACCTGCGCACGCTGATGAGCCGCCGAGTGCTCCTCGGGACAGGCTTTGTCGGCATCGGCTCGATTGCGCTGGCTGCCTGCGCTGGCGGAACGAGCTCGTCCTCACCGGCGTCCAGTGCGAGCGCCTCGGGCGCGGAGATCCCCGACGAGACGGCCGGGCCCTATCCGGCGGACGGTTCGAACGGCCCCGACGTCCTGATCCAGTCGGAGATCGTGCGCAGCGACATCCGGTCAAGCCTCAGGGCTGACGATCCGGTCGACGGAGTGCCTCTCGAATTCACCTTCACCGTCATCGACATGGCAGGCGGCAACGTCCCCTTCGCCGGCGCAGCGGTGTACGCCTGGCACTGCGACGCCCAAGGCCGGTACTCGATGTACTCCGAGGGAGTCGAGAACGAGACTTGGCTGCGCGGCGTGCAGGTCGCAGACACCGACGGAACCGTGACGTTCACCTCGATCATCCCCGGCTGCTACACGGGACGCTGGACCCACATCCATTTCGAGGTCTACCCCGACGTGGAATCCATCACCGATTCGACGAACGCGATCACAACGTCGCAGATGGCGCTGCCGGAGAACGTCCTCACCGGCGTCTACGACCTCCCCGCCTACGACGGCTCGGCCCGGAATCTGTCCCAGATCACGCTCGCATCGGACAACGTCTTCGGGGAGGACAGTGCAGAGCACCAGATGGCGACCATGACCGGCGACATCGATACCGGATACAACGCCACGCTGGACGTCCGCATCGACACCACCACCGAGCCGACCGGCGGTGGAGCCCCACCCGCGGGCGGCGGAGGACCCGGCGGCGAGCCCCCGACCGGTCAGGCACCGGCGGGACTGGGCTCCTGAGCCTCAGACGCCCCTCAGACCATCGACGAACACATTCACCATCAACATCTGACACCAGGGAGAACACCATGCAACTGACCACGTCCGACACCGCAACCGCCCCCGTCCGCCGGCTCCTGCGCCGCGGCGCTATCCAGGCGGCTTCCGTCCTCATGATCGGCGGACTCGTCCTCACCGGCTGCTCCGTGAGCTCCACGGACGCCTCCGCCACCGAGACGACCAGCCAGTCCGCGACCACATCAACGACGGACTCCACGAGCAGCGACAGCGGGACGTCGACCAGCGACGCAACGACCGCGGCATCGACGATCTCCGACACAACGACCGCAGCCGAGGCGTTCATCGCCACGCTGTCCGACGAGCAGATCGAGACCCTGACCTACGACTACGACGACGAGACGAAGTCGACCTCGTGGTCGAACTTCCCCGTGACCTTCGTCGAGCGCGCCGGGCTGAACCTCGCCGACCTGACAGACGAGCAGAAGGCCGCCGCCCTTGAGGTACTCCAAGGGCTGCTCAGCGAGGAGGCGTACGCGACGGTCGAGGGCATCATGGAGGGCGACGAGTACCTGCTCGAGAACAGCAACACCACCGAGGACTCGCTCGGCCAGTACTACATCGCCTTCTTCGGCGGCCCCTCCGACACCAACGCCTGGTCGATCCAGTTCGGCGGCCACCACCTCGGAATCAACGCCGACCTGAACGGTGCCGAGAACACCATCACCTTCGCCCCGACGCACCTTGGCGTCCAGCCGGCCGTCTACACGAACGAAGACGGTGACGAGGTGCAGCCGTTCGACGGAATCTACACCGACGCATTCGCATTCTTCGACAGCCTCACCGAAGATCAGCAGGCCACACTCACGTCCGGTGACGTCAGCATGTGCGCGCCCGGCGACACCTGTGACTTCTCCACCGGCTCCGGACTGACCGGTGCCGAACTCACCGACGAGCAGAAGGAGCTCCTCCTGAAACTGATCGCAAACTGGGCCGGGATGGCCGACGAGGAGACGAACGCCACCGAGCTGGCCGGGATCGAGGCCACTCTCGACGACACCGTCATCGCCTGGTCTGGCGAGACCACATACGACATGTCCAGCGGCGACGGCATCAACTTCTCCATCTCCGGACCGAATGTCTACATCGCCTTCCAGGCCCAGCAGGGCTCGGCCGGAGCCGACGTCGACGGAGTCACCACCTCCGGCTGGGGCCACGTCCACACCGTCTACCGCGACCCGAGCAACGACTACGCCGGTAGCGTCACCCAACAGGAAGGCTCCGGCATGGCAGGAGGCCCGGGCGAAGGAGGAGCGCCCGGCGACCTCGGAGGCACCCCGCCCGGAGAGCAGTGAAAACGAAGAGATCAACTCCGCTCCACGTGAGGCCCGTTCGCTCGACGTCACCGCCGACAACGCGGTAGCCGAGCGAACGGGGCTCACGTGGAGTCATGCACGATCACGCTCGCGCTCCGTCTGCGGGTGACGGTCGAGTTCCTACTCGGCGGTCTCCACCGATACGAACGTCAGCTGGGTGCCGAGGTAGCTCGTCAGCCAGCGGACGTGCGCGCGGAGGCGGAGCCCGCCGAGGTGAAGCGCCGTCAAAGGCTGGGTGCGAACACTCCGATCGTATCGAGCCAGCCGCAGCCGGTTTCCGCCACCGGCACAACCGGGCCGTCGGGCGGCGGTTCAGTGGCTCTCACCGGGATCGCCCACCTCCACAGGCGTCGAGGGAGGTTCTTCTCGAGCCGGGACCACTGCCGCCCCAGGATGTTGTCCGCACCATGTGACCTCGATCCCCGAAACCGGCAGTCGCTCTCGTGGATGGGCGGGGTGGATAGGGCAGAGGCTCAGCGATCCCGAGAGTTCTGCCATTCGCCGAGCGAGTACTCCGGGAGCCCGCAATTGATGGGCGCCGACTGCGACCCGAGCTCCTCGTTGATCCTCATGCGAAGGGCGTCGGCCTCAGGATATGTGCACAGATGATCCACCATCGCGCGGAAGTCCGCATCGGAATAGTCCTCGACCAGGATGCCGATATCGAGAAGCTGTTCGCCGTCATACGAGCTCTCCCTGGTCACGTTGACAGCGCTCACGTTCGCGCCGACAGAATTCTCTTCGGCCCACGCGAGCCATGTCTCCAGTGGGCTGCGATCCATGCCGCACTTGAACTCAACCGTGCGCTCGTACCTGCCCTCCTCGGCGGAAGCGTAGTTCACGGTGCTCACCGAAACCGCCGCCTCTGGTGTTGAGTAGCTGCACTGGAGGTCGAGAAGCTCAAGAGTTTCGGTGGCAGGAATCTCGTTCTCGGTTCCGACGAGGCTGACGGAAGGACGCAGAATCACGTCATCGAGGTCCTCCGCGTAGCCGGACACTCGCAGCGGCGAGGTCACGACGTCGTGCTCGATCTCCTGCAGGCTCGGATACCGCGACTTCGTCAGTTGAGGTTCGATGGTCGCAATGTAGGAATGTTCGGCCGATTGCTCGGCAGCTGCACGGCGAGCGTCCTGCCAAGCCGCACCGCCCCACCAGATGAGGCCCACCACGACGGTGAGCACGAGCCCGAGCACGAGTGCCGCGAGGAAGATGTGGCGCATCCACCATGGCGCGAGCTGGCGTTCCTCATCACTGTTCCGCGGCCTTCGAGGCGCGACCTGGAGGGCGCGTGCCAGATCCTCCAAGCCGCTCACGGGCCATTGCGTCTGAGGCAGCGCCACGAATCGGCGGCCGCTCCTGTCCGTGATGAACCAGTAGAACGCGGGCGCCGCCTCGCGGCCCGTGCCCCAGTCCCTCTCACCTTCGATGATCTCGCCAACAGCGTCACGAAGCATCGACTGCTTCCTGCCGAACCGCCTCACGATGAGTTCGCTGCTCGTCACGGTCACACTCGAGCGCCCGTAGAGCCACAGGTAGAGCATGGCAACTGCGAGTGCGCCACCGACGATCCAACCGACACGTTCGAAGACCTCGGCCCAGCTGTGACCATTCCAGCGAGCGCGGAAGCCCCAGATGGCGACAGCAGCAAGCAGAATGGGCCCGTTCTTGAGGAGGTTCCGCAGGCCGAGGCGGATCCCAGCGGAACCGGCTCTGAGCGTGAACGTGTCTTGCTGGGTCTCTGCGCGCTGATCCATGATCTCCTTGAAAAGGTCGCGAGGCTTCCGGAACACCGGATGCGTACTCGCCCGTGGTGGCAGACCGGCAACAACGTGCATCGTTCGAGTCGAACGCGCCGTGCCGAGCTCGGCTCAGAGTGTCACAAGAGTCAGCATGCTGCACGTTCAAGCGGCCTTGGGGAACGTAGGGGCTGATGCAATAGGGGGTGACAACTGATCTGGCTCGCCAGTGGCGGGCCTGGAAGGATAGTCACATGCCCAAGCCCTACCCCAAAGAGTTCCGCGATGACGTGATCAACGTCGCTCGCAACCGGGACTCCCACACCACACTGGCCCAGGTCGCGAAGGACTTCGGCCTGCACGACCATCCGCAAATGGCTGCGCCAAGCCGATCTCGATGCCGGCAATCCCACCGACCGGACCCCGGGACCGAGCACGGATGAGAAGACCGAGCTGCGTGAACTCCGCCGCCGCAACCGCGTCCTGGAACAGGAACTGGAAGTGATGCGCCGGGCCGCTGCCTACTTCGGACAGGCTCAGATCCAGTCAAAATGACGTACCCGCTCGTGGCCGATCTCGCCGCCGCGGGTATCCCCGTGACGGTCACGTGCAGGGTTCTCAAGATCGCTCGCCAGCCCTACTACAGGTGGCTGGCCCACCCCATCACTGATTCCGAGGTGCAAGAGGCGTATCGGATCAACGCGCTTATCGACGCGCATGCCGAGGATCCGGAATTCGGGTACCGCTATCTGGCCGATGAGGCCGCTGAGGCGGGCTTCCCGATGGCTGTCAGAACGGCGTGGCGGTTGTGCCAGGCCCAGGGTGTGGGTTCCTCGATCAG
>NZ_AUFJ01000011.1 GCF_000426445.1 Brevibacterium album DSM 18261
TTTGTGGTGGTGTGGGTCGGGTAACACGAGTAAACACGATGATGACTGGTGATTGCTGGTTTGTGTGTTCGCGTCCATTGTTGGTAGACTTGTTTTTGGTTTCCTGCCACACGGTATGATCTTCTCCTTTCCTTTATGGTTGTGGGTGTGGGGATTGTGTGTGGTTGTGGTTTTGCGGTGGTTATAGCGGTGGGGAAACGCCCGGATCCTTTCCGAACCCGGTTAGCTAAGCCTGCCAGCGCTGATGGTACTGCACCCTAGGGGGTGTGGGAGAGTAAGTCACTGCCGCAATGTTTTGTATGGTTCGAGGTCCTTGTGACTGGTGTGCGTGGTTGAGTGTGACTCCCGTGCATGCTGGTCGCGAGGGCCTCGAACTGCATTCACGGGCAGCCCCGCCCGTGAGGAGCGCGCATCGCACGCTCGCGTACAGTGGCAGGAGAGGCCGCCGGCGCCCGGCGGCGCTTCCACTCGTCCCCGTCGAGAGCAGGTGCGCAGCCCATGTCACTTCCGCATGATGATGTCGATCCGGGAGGGCTCCTCGAGTACTCGGTGGTCTTCACGGACCGTTCGCTCAATCACATGTCCCAGAGGTTCGTGCGCGTCATGCAGGACATCGGCGACGTGCTGCGGGAGACGTACGCCGCCGAGCACGCAGCGCTCGTGCCGGGCGGGGGCAGCTATGCGATGGAGTCCGTCGCCCGTTCGCTCGCAACCGGCTGCCGCTGCCTCGTGGTGCGCAACGGGCTCTTCTCCTACAGGTGGACGCAGATCCTCGACGCGGGAGGCATCGCCTCCGAAACTGCGATCCGCACCGCACGGCCCGTGGACGGCGCACCGCAGGCGGCCTGGGCGCCCGCGCCTGTCAGCGAGGTCGTCGCCGCGATCGCGGAGGAGCGCCCGGAGGTGGTCTTCGCCCCGCACGTCGAGACCGCCTCGGGAATCCTGCTGCCCGACGACTACCTCCGGGCTCTCGCGGAAGCGGCGCACGCCGTCGGCGGACTGTTCGTCCTCGACTGCGTCGCTTCGGGCGCGGTGTGGGCCGATATGCGCGATCTGGGCGTCGACGTGCTCATCAGCGCTCCGCAGAAGGGCTGGTCCGGTTCACCGGCCGCCGGGTACGTGATGCTCAACGACTCCGCCCGAAGCGCAGTCGAGTCCCGCACGTCCACGAGCTTCTCGCTCGACCTCGGCACGTGGCTGTCCATCATGGACGAGTATCGCGAGGGCCGCGCGCCCTACCACACCACCCTGCCCACGGATGCGCTCGCGCACAACGCCGCGCTCATGCTCGAGACCTACGAGTGCGGACTCGAGCAGCTGCGGACCGCACAGTTCGACCTCGGCGGCCGAGTGCGCACCCTGCTTGCGGACCGCGGGCTGCCGTCCGTCGCCGCTTCCGATTTCGCCGCGCCGAGCGTGGTCGTCGTCCACTGCGAGGACCCGCAGCTGCGCTCGGGAGCGCGATTCCGGGAAGCGGGGCTGCAGGTCGCGGCCGGCGTGCCCCTGCACTGCGGCGAACCCGCGGACTTCTCCACCTTCCGGCTGGGCCTGTTCGGGCTCGACAAGCTCGGCGATGTCGACGGGACCGTGGACCGGCTCCGCACCGCACTCGACACCCTCGGGATCTGAGGCCGCGCGGGCGAGACCGCGATGGCATACTGTCGGCTGGCCCGCCCGCGTCCACGAACGGAGATGAGATGACCAGCAGCGCTCTGCGCATCGGCACTGACGGAGCCGCCCGGAAGAATCCCGGCCCGGCAGGCTGGGCCTGGGTGGACGAGCACGGCCGCTACGCCGCGGGATCCTGGACGCGGCAGACCAACAACGTCGCGGAGCTCACCGGGATCAGGCACGCGCTGGCCGATCACCCGGACACCCCGCTCGTCATCGAATCCGACAGCCAGTACGCCATCAACTGCCTGACGAGATGGGCCAGGGGCTGGCGGAAGAACCCCGCGAAGGCAGAGGGGAAGAAGAACCTCGACCTCATCTACGGGATCCTCGACCTCATCGACGCGCGCAGCCACCCCGTGACCTTCGAATGGGTGCGCGGCCACGACGAGACCAATGCGCACCCGCTCAACACCGCAGCCGATCTCCTCTCCGCCCGGTTCGCGGATTCGCGCTCGGACCAGCCCTATGTCACCGGCATGCACGAGATCGACTGGGAGCGGAAGGAGGGGAACGCCGCTGCCGAGGCGCACTCCGGTTCCGGTTCCCGCAGCCGCGGGGGAGCCTCGGGGGCGGGCGGCGCGAAGGCTGCGCGCAAGCGGAAGGGCCCGTGGGCCACGCAGACCGAGATCGGCAGGGAGCTGGGGCTGTCCTCCATCGCGATGGGGAAGAAGCTCGAGGCGCTCGGCCTGCGGGCGGACAGGCAGGCGACCCAGGCGGCCCTCGACGCGGGGCTGGCGAAGGAGCGCAGGATGAAGACCGGCACCACCTTCTACGTCTGGCATTCTGCGAAGGTGCTCGAACGGGTCGGAGAGGGCAGCCGGGGCTGAGCCCGCACAGAGCCCGCACAGAGCCCGCACAGAGCTCGCACAGAGCTCGCGGGCGGCCGCGGTGCGCGCCGCTGCCTCGCCCTTCCGCCTCGGGCCCGGAGCTGATTGACTGGGAGACATGCGAACAGCCGCGCTGTCCCCGGAGGCGCGCAGCGCCGCGCTGCGCGCGATGACCGCGGACACCCTCGACGTCCTCGTGATCGGCGGTGGGATCGTGGGAGCGGGTGCCGCGCTCGATGCCGCCACCCGCGGCCTGCGCACCGGCCTCGTGGAGGCGCGGGACTTCGCCTCGGGCACCTCGAGCCGCTCGAGCAGGCTCATCCACGGCGGTCTGCGCTACCTCGAGATGCTCGACTTCCGCCTCGTGGCGGAGGCGCTGGCAGAGAGGAGCCTCCTCCTCGACCGCCTCGCCCCGCACCTCGTGCGCCCAGTGCCGTTCCTGTACCCGCTCACGCGCCGCGTGTGGGAGCGCGGCTACGTCTCCGCGGGCCTCACTCTGTACGACTCCCTCGGTGTGCTCTCCGGCCGGACGCGCGGGGTGCCGCGCCATCGCCAGCTCACCCGCGCGGGCGCGCTGCGGATGATGCCGGGCCTTCGCGGGGACGCGCTCGTGGGCGCCGTCCGCTACTTCGACGCCCAGGTGGACGATGCCCGGTACACCATGACGGTCGCCCGCACCGCCGCGACCTTCGGAGCACACGTCGCCACGCGCACACGGGTCACCGGCCTGCTGCGGGAGGGCGGGCGCGTGTGCGGCGCCGAGGTGTGCGATCTGGAGACGGGGGAGCGGGCAGCTCTCCGCGCGCGGCAGGTCATCAGTGCGACGGGAGTGTGGACGGACGAGATGCAGGCGATGTCCGGCCGCCCCGGACGGTTCCGGGTGCGCGCGTCCAAGGGCATCCACCTGGTGGTGCCGCGCAGCCGGATCCCGGGAGAGGCGGGCCTCATCCTCCGCACCGAGGCCTCGGTGCTCTTCGTGATCCCCTGGGAGGAGCACTGGATCATCGGCACCACCGACACCCCGTGGGAGCTCAGCCCGGACCATCCGGCGGCGAGCTCCGCCGACATCGACTACCTCCTCGGGCACGTGAACCGCGTGCTCGCCGTGCCGCTCACCCGCGATGACGTGGAGGGCGTCTATGCCGGCCTCCGCCCGCTCCTGGCAGGCGAGTCGGATGCGACGAGCAGGCTCTCCCGCGAGCACGCGGTCTCGACCGCACCGGGCCTCGTGCTCGTGGCCGGCGGCAAATACACCACCTACCGGCGCATGGCCGCAGATGCCGTCGATGCTGCCGCCGCAGGGCTCTCCCGTCCCGTTCCCGCCAGCTGCACCGCCGAGGTGCCGCTCGCAGGCGCGGACGGGTTCCGTGCGCTGTGGAACCAGCGTGCGGCGCTCGCCGCTCGCCACGGTGTGGGAGGGGGGCGGATGGAGCGTCTCCTGCGGCGCTACGGCTCGCTCGCTCCCGATGTCCTCGCACTCGCGGCCGGGAGCCCGGACCTGGGCGAGCCGCTCACAGGCGCCCCGCACCACCTGCGTGCGGAGATCGTCTACGGTGCGGCACAGGAGGGGGCCCGTCACCTCGACGACGTCCTGGCCCGGCGCACGCGCATCTCGGTGGAGACCCCCGACCGGGGGACCGAGGCCGCCGAAGAGGCGGCCCGGCTCATGGGCGAGGTGCTGGGCTGGAGCGCCGCGCAGCGGGAGACCGAGGTCGAGCACTACCTTCTCCGGGTGGCCGCCGAGCGCGAGAGCCAGATGATGCCCGATGACGAGACCGCCGACGCCGCGCGCATGGGCGCACCCGATGTCGTGCCGCTGCGCGAGGGGCCGGCAGGCTGACGGCGCGGACAGGGCGATCTGGTGCGCTGCGACGGGCTAGGTGCGCTGCGACTCGCGGAGCCTCAGACCCACAGACCCTCAGAGCTTCAGTGCCCGCTGCCGAGCTCCACGAGCAGCACCCCGGTGGCGATGAGGCCGATGCCGACGACCATGAGCCAGGTGAGCGGCTCGGAGAACAGGATGCGGCTGAGCGCGGCGGTGAGCGCTACCCCGAGCGCGGCCCAGATCCCGTAGGCCATGCCCAGCGGCATGCCGTGGGCGAGCGTGAGGGAGAGGAGCGAGAACGCGATGAGGTAGCTCACGGCCACAGCCGCGAACCACCTGCGGGCGCCGGCCGCGACCATCCGCAGCGAGAGCGTGCCCGTCACCTCGAAGACGACGGCCCCGAGGAGGCACAGCCAGACGATCATCCGGCGGCCTCCCATGACGACGGCTCCTCGCCCGCGGAGGGCGCCCGCGGCGCGTGCTGCGAACCCAGCTCCACGCACACCACCCCCGCGATGATGAGGACGATGCCGGCGCCCATGAGGAGGCCGAACGGCTCCCCGAAGACCACCATCGAGAGCACGGCGGTGAGAGCGACGCCGGAGGCGCCCCAGATCCCGTAGGCGGCCCCCAGCGGCATGCCCGCCCGCAGGACGAGGCCGAGGCAGGCGAATGCCCCGATGTACCCGATCGCCACCACACCGTAGAGGAGGGGCCGCTCCAGCGCCCCCTTGAGCGAGAGGGAGGCCGCGACCTCGAGCGCGATGGCCGCGAGGAGCAGGAGCCAAGCGCGCGGCTTCGCTCCGTCCGCCGTCATCTGCGCTTCCGTCTGCGCTGCCATCCGCACCTCCTCTCATCGGATCGCTGCCGGACCCCACCGGACTGCGTCCTCGGGAGGGCAACCTACCAGACACAACCGTCCGGACGGTACAGGAGACGGCGCCGAGGGCGACGGAGGAGGACGTGCCCGACGGCAGCGCCTCCCGGTCTCAGAGCGCTGGCCTCAGAGCGCCAGCCGCTTCCTCACGACGGCGGAGAACAGGTCGACTGCGATGACGAGGACGAGCACGACGATGATCTGCGTGAGCATCGCATCGAACTGGAAGGACTTGATCGACTGGTTGATGAGGAGGCCGATGCCTCCTGCGCCCACGAGGCCGAGCACCAGGGAGGAGCGGACATTCACATCGAAGCGGTACAGCAGCAGGCCCAGCAGCGAGGCGCTCACCTGCGGGAAGGTTGCGTTCGCGACGATCTGGACGCGATTGCCGCCGGCGGTCCGCAGTGCCTCGGACGGGCCCGGGTCGATCTCCTCGATCGCCTCCGACCACAGCTTGCCCATGACGCCGGTGTTGTGGCAGATGAGCGCGAGCACGCCCGCGAAGGGGCCCAGGCCCACCGCCGTGACGAAGATGAGGGCGAACACGATGTCCGGCACCGCGCGGAAGAACGACATGATCGCGCGGCTGGCCTGGTAGACGAGGGCGTTGGGCGCCGTCGTGCGCGAGCCCCAGACCGCGAGCAGGGCGCTCGTGGGGATCGAGAACGTGGTGCCGAGGAGACCGATCCACAGGGTGATGCCCGTCGCCTCGAGGGCGGGCCGCACGGTGTCGGCCCAGCTGAGGTCCGGCGGGAACGCCTCCGAGAGGAACCTCGCCATGCCCTCCTGCCCCTCGACGAGGGCGAGGAGGGAGAACTCCGTCTCGCGGACCGCGATGACGTGGGCGGCGACGAGGGCCAGGACCACCGCCGTGACAGCTCCCGTGCGCCTCCGGTCGCGCTTCATCGCCGAGGCCGCTCCCTGTGAGGCGGTCCTCCCGCCTCCCTGGGCCGCAGCCGCGCCGGATGACGGCGCGGCGACCGGGTCGGGTGCTTCCGTGCGGTTCATGCCGCTGCCTCCTGCGGGGTCGGGGTGCCGTAGAGGCCGGCGATCCGGCCCTCGGCGACGGTCTCGGGCGTGCCGCTCATGACGATGCGCCCATCGCGCAGCCCGATGATCCGGTGCGCGTACTCGCGGGCCAGGGACGGGGAGTGCAGCACCGCGGCGACGGCGAGTCCGTCGACCTCCGCGAGGTCCCGCAGGAGCTCCATGACGGTGGCCGCCGCACTGGGATCGAGCGCCGACGTGGGCTCGTCCGCGAGCAGGACCCTCGCGCCCTGGCACAGGGCGCGGGCGATCGCCACCCGCTGCTGCTGTCCGCCGGAGAGCCTCCCGGCCGGCTCGTGCGCCCGGTCGGTGAGACCCACACGGGCGAGCGCCTCCATCGCCTCCTCCTTCACCGCGGTGGGGAAGGTGAGCGGCAGCAGGGACTGCCAGGTGGTCATCCGGTGCAGGGCGCCCGTGCACACATTGGCGAGCACGCTGCGGCGCGGGACGAGGTGGAACCGCTGGAACACCATCGCGGTGCGCGCGTCCTGCCGGGGCGGGCGGCTGCGCTGCGGGCGCCAGCCCGTCGGCCGGCCCTCGACCTCGATGGTGCCGGAGTCGTGGCCCAGCAGCCCCGCCACCGCGCGCAGCGTGGTCGACTTGCCGGAGCCGTTCGCGCCGAGGAAGGCCACGAGCTCGCCCGCATGCACATCGAAGCTCACGGAGTCGAGCACGGTGCGCCCGGAGAAGGAGATGCGGAGATCGGCCACGCTCAGGGCGGGGGCGGTCGCGGTCTGCAGGCTCAGAGTGGGCGCGGCCCCCATCAGACGTCCTCCTCCGTGAGGTTCATCGTCTCCGCGAGCTCGAAGAGCGGCGCGTAGGTCTGCTCGTCGACCTCGATCATCTGCCCGGCCGGCGAGAAGTCGAGGAAGCCGCCGATCTCCTCGAGCACGGCCGGGTCGAGGCTGAGCAGCGCCTCCCGGACGGCGGTCTTGAACTCGGGGTCGGCGTCGCCGCGGACCGTGATGGGGTCGTTGGGGATGTCCTCGGACTCCCAGACCATGCGGTAGCCGCTCGGGTCGAAGGTGCCCTCGGCCTCGGCGGTCGTGAGCGTCTGCGTGTTGATCTGCGCGGCGTCGACGGCGCCGTTGGCGAGCGCGAGCAGCGCCTCGGGGTGGCCGCCGGCGTAGTTGATGTCGAGCTCGTCCTCGGCGACCCCGGCATCGGCGAGGGCGGACCGGGGGAGGACGTCGCCGGAGGTCGAGCCGACGCCGCCGAGCGCGAGGTCCCGGCCGCGCAGATCGGCCACCGTCCGGATGGGCGAATCGGCCGGCACCCAGATGCCCGCGCGGTAGGTGCTCAGCTCGCCGTCGGCGGTGCCGAACGAGGCCAGCGGCTCGGCATCGGCCCGCTGCGAGGCGAAGACGTAGCCGAGCGGACCGAACTGACCGAGGTCGAGCTTGCCGTTCTGCATCGCGAGCACCTCGGCGGAGTAGTCCTCGAGGACGGAGACCTCGACCTCGCAGTCGAGCTCCTCGCCGAGGGCCTCCGCGAGCTTCTGGTAGGCGGGCTCGAGCTTGGCCGGGTCCTCGAAGGGCTCGATGCCGAAATCGATCTTCCCGTCGGGACAGGTGGGGGAGGCCTCCGCGGAGGCGGTGGAGCAGGCGGCGAGGCCCGGGGCGAGCACGGCGGCGGCCGCGAGTGCGCCCAGGGCCGAGCGCAGGCGGACGGGGGAGAAGGTCATGGGGACTCCTCGGGGATGTGAGCGCATGGGTGCGCGGAGCGGACTGGGAGGTGCGGGAGGCGGTTCGAGGACGGGGTTCCGGGGGGAGGGGAGGGGCGGGGGAGGTCTCACGGTGCGAGGGCGGCGACGCCGGTCTCCGCCTCGAGCCCCGTGAGGGTGTGCTCGGCGAGGCCGAAGGCGAGCGTCATCCCGATCCCGGTGGCGACGGTGACGGCGGTGGCGTGCGAGCCGAGGGGCTCGATCACGAGCGGTCGGGTCTCGGAGGAGGCGTACACCCCCTGCCAGCGCTGCCGCACCCGCAGGGAGGGGGTGCCGAGGATGCGCGCGGCTGCGGTGAGCAGGACCTCGGTGGCGTCCTCGTCGAGGAACGGGCCGACGGTGGGCGCATACGCGTGGCTGTCGCCCACGAGCAGGCTTCCGTCCGGCCGCCGGGCGAACATCACATTGGCCCCGATCCCGAGCAGTGCGGGTTCCGTCTCCGCGAGGTGCGCGCGGAGGGGTCCCGCTGCAGCGGTGGTCGAGAACGCGTCATAGCGCAGGAGCGAGGTTCCGGTGAGCACCGCGGCGTCCGTGGTGAGGTGCGCGGGTGCGTCGACGAGCGCCATGTTCAGCGCGCACTCGCGGACGCCGGCCCTCTCCGCCAGCTCCGGCAGCAGGCCCTGCAGGTGGTGGCCGGTGCACGCGAACGTGTGGTCGGCGGAGACGAAGCCGCGCGTGGTGAGCACGCCGCCCGGGGCGATCTCGAGGGCACGGGTGCCGGTGAGCACGGCGACCCCGGGCTGTGCGCGCAGCCATGCCGCCAGGGCGGGAGCGGCGGTGCGCGGGTCGACCCGCAGGTCGCGGGGCAGATGCGCCCCGCCCACCGCGGTGGTCGCCCCGGTCCCGGCGGCCGAGGTGCCGGTCTCCGCGGTGCCCAGTGCGGCGGCGATCTCGGCGGCGTCGAGCAGCCGGATGCGCTCGGCGCCCTGGGCCCGCTGCGCCTCCTTCAGCACGCGCATCTCGGCTCCGGAGGAGGCCGCGACATAGGCGCCGGACTCCCGTGCCCAGAAGCCCGCCGCCGAGGCCGCGGACAGCCAGTGCTCGCGGCCGGCCTCGGCGAGCTCCGCCGCGATCCCGGTCTGGCCGGTGATGCAGCAGTGGCCGAAGTTCCGGACGGAGGCGCCCACGGGCTCGTGGTCGGCCTCGATGACGGTGACGGTGAGGCCGCGGCGGAGCGCGGCCCGGGCATGGGCGAGGCCGACGATGCCGGAGCCGACCACGGCGATGTCGCTGTGAGCGGTGCTGTGCGGAGAGTTCTGCATGGCTTCAGCCTGCCTCGGCGGAACTTGTCTGTACAAGCGGATCCGGGCCGCTTCGATGCACGTTGGAGAACTGTTCACGCAGGGGATCTGCCCGTCACAAGCTGTTCATCCGGAGTTGGCCCAGGCGGTTCTGCGGCGCCCCTTTCGGCGCTAGTGTGGAACTTGTGCAGACAAGAGAACAGACACCGGGGCGGTCCCTCGCCCTCCACGAGCAGATCAGCGCGGACATCCGCACCCTGATCGCAGCGGGAGAGCTGCCCGTCGGCTCCGCACTGCCCAGTGAGGCCGAACTGTGCCGCCGCTGGTCCGTCTCCCGTGGGACCGTCCGGCACGCGATCGCCGCGCTCCGGGCCGAGGGGCTCATCGCCGTGACCCGCGGGCGCCCGCCCAGGGTGATCGGCGAGGTGCCGAGTCAGCCGCTGGAGAGCTTCCAGTCATTCAGCTCCTGGGCGCTCTCCACCGGGCGGACGCCGGGACAGCGCACGGCCGAGGTCGCCAGGCGCCCGGCCGGCCCCGCGCTCGCCTCGGCCCTGGGGCTGGAGACCGGTGAGCCGGTGGTCGAGCTCCTCCGCACGCGCCTCCTCGACGGGGATCCCGTCATGGTGGAGCGGACGGCCTTCGTGCTCGACGTGGGCAGGCACCTGTTCGACTTCGACACCGATTCCGGTTCGATCTTCGCCCGGCTCACGGCCTGCGGCGTCGATCTGCACTCGGCCCGGCACACCTTCGACGCGGTCGCGGCCGCACCGGAGGACGCGAGGCTCCTCGCCACCGAGGAGGGGGCGCCGCTGCTGCGCGAGCAGCGCATCTCCTTCTCCTCGGCCGGCCGCGCGCTCGAGTTCTCGGACGAGCGGTACCGGCCGGGCACGGTGACGTTCACGGTCGAGAACACGATGGAGACGCGGCCCGCCATGCTCCGCGCGCTGCCGGAGCCGGCGGGAGGGGCCGGCGCCCCACCGTCGCCCCGATCCTGACCCGCACATCTTCCGCACTCCCTGCTCCGCGCTTTCCGCGCAGAACCGAATCCCGGGACCGCCGCGCACGGCGGCCGCACACACACTGGAGGACACACCATGACCGATATCCGCCTCGTCGCCTTCGACATGGCAGGCACGACCATCGACGAGCACGGCGACGTCTACCGCGCCCTGGAGAACTGCGTGACGGAGACCGGGACCCCGGTCGCCGCGAGCGATCTGCAGACCTGGATGGGCGCGGACAAGGTCGAGGCGATCACGAACCTCCTGCGTCTGGGCGGACATGCCGCGGACGGGGCGACGGTCGCGGCCTGCTTCGACCGCTTCCGCGCGCTGCTCGGCGAATACTACGCCGCACATCCGCCGGTCGGACTGCCCGGCGTCGAGGACGCTCTGCGCACCCTGGGCTCACAGGGTGTGAAGGTCGCGCTCACGACCGGATTCTCCGCCGATGTCGCCGCCCCCCTGCTCGCCTCGCTCGGCTGGGCGACGGGAGAGGGCGAGCTCCTCGACGCCGTCGTCACCTCCGATGAGGTCGCCGCGGGCCGGCCCTTCCCGTACATGATCCACCGGGCGATGGAGCGCACCGGCGTGCAGTCCGTGGCACAGGTGCTTGTCGCCGGCGACACCGTCGTCGACGCCCGCGCAGGGGCGGCCTCGGGCGCGGCGCAGGTGATCGGCGTCCTCACCGGCGAGCTGCGGACGGAGGACTTCGCCGGCACGGGGGCGACCGCGGTGCTGGACTCGGTCGCGGACGTGCCCGCGCACCTCGGGCTGGTCAGCGGCGCAGGCAGCGCCGGGCGCGGATGAGGTGACGGGAGGAGTGCGCCGTGAAGCTCCCGCGGGCGCGGATGAGCGCATCCATCTCCCGCAGGCGGTCCCGGTGCCGTTCGACGCTGAAGTCCGGCACCCACCACACGCACTTGCGCAGGATCCACACGACGGCGCCGACGTCGAAGAACTCCATGCGCAGGCGGGCCGTGCGCAGCTCTTCGACGTCGAGGCCGGCGGCGCGGGCGGCCTCTGCCTCGTCCTCGGCCAGGCGCGCGCGGCGCTGGGCCGGAGTCGTCTCCCCGATGAAGAACTCGATGAGCTCGAAGGCCGAGGCCGCCCCCACGTGCTGGGCGAGGTACTCCCCGCCGGGGGAGAGCACCCGTGTGATCTCCGCCCAGTCCGGGGCGACGGGGTGGCGAGCGGTGACGAGGTCGACGGTGCCGTCCGCGAAGGGCAGGGCGGCGCCGGGCTCGGTCTCGTGCACCGTGACCCCGCGCGGGCCCAGGCGTCTGCGTGCGGCCTCCGCATTCGCGGGCCAGCTCTCCGTCGCATGCTGCTCCTGCGCGAGCACGGGCGCCTCGTCCAGCACCTCGCCGCCGCCGGTGTCGAGGTCGAGGGCGGTCCGCACGCCGGCCACCGCCTCGGCCAGCAGGAGGGAGTAGCGCCAGGGCGGCCGCGCCTCGCTCGCCCTGCCGTCGAGCCAGGAGAAGTCCCAGCCGGTCACATCGGCGCGGGCGGCCTCGTCGAGCAGCTCCTCGAGATCGCGCATGTCCGTCATTGTGCCAGTCAGGCGGCCGCGGCGCGTGCGGCATCGATCCGCGCGCTGCCGATCTGCCTCCAGCTCCACAGGAGGAGGGGGACGGTGAGCACGGCGGCGCTCAGGTACGTGGAGCGCAGCGCCCACTCGCGGCCCAGTCCCGGTTCGAGGAGGGAGACGAGCGCACCGGCGGCGAATGCGCCCAGTGACATCGTCCCCCAGCCGAAGAACCGGTAGACGGAGTTCACCCTGCCCAGCAGGCGGTCGGGGATGATCCGCTGGCGGAGGGAGACCGTCACGATGTTCCACACCACCACGGCGAAGCCCATCGCGACGCTCACCGCCCAGACCGCCCCGGGATGGCTGAGCAGGCCGATGAGGCCATAGCACGCTCCGAGGGCGAGGAGCGACCCGCGCAGCGCCGTGCCCTCGCGGAGCGCCTCGGCGACCCGGTCGCCGGTGAGGGCGCCGATGAGAGCGCCAGCTGCCATGCCGGTCGTGAGCATCCCGAACGCCGGCCCGCCGGTCACCCCCAGCACGTCCTGGGCGAAGAAGACGAACAGCGCCGAGGTCAGCATGCCCAGGAAGTTGAGCGCGCCCAGCAGCAGAGCCAGCGTGCGCAGCAGGCGGTGGCGCCACAGCCAGGCGAAGCCCTCGGCGATCTCGCGGCGGAAGGAACGAGGGTGCGGGGCGTCCTCCCGCTCACTGCTCCGCTCCTGTCCGCCCCGCCCTCGCGGCGTGAGCATGAGCGCACCTGCGAGCGCGAGCAGCGCGGCGTAGGCGCCGAAGGGCACGACCGCGGCGATCCCCGCGAGCGCTCCGGCGAGCGCCGGCCCTGCGAAGCTGCCGAGCGCGGTCTCGGCACCCCAGAGCCGCCCGTTCGCCCGTTCCAGCAGCCGGTGGTCGACGATGGAGGGCATGAGGGCCTGTGCGGTGGTGTCGCGCAGGACCTCCGCGCAGCCCACCAGGAAGGCGAGGAGGCAGAGGGCTGTGAGCAGGAGCAGCGTCCCGGGAGCGGCGTCCGCATGCGCGTCGGGGCCGGGTGCCGGTGCCGGGCCGCGGAGCGCGAGCAGGAACAGGGTGAAGGCGAGGACGAGGAGGCTGCGCGCCCCGTCCATGAGGGCGACGAGGCGGCATCGGTCGACGCGGTCCGCGAGGACGCCCGCGGGCAGGGAGAGCAGCAGCCAGGGCAGCCGGGTGGCCAGCGCGATGAGGGTGAGCCACAGGGGTTCGCGGGTGAGGGAGGACGCGAGCCACACGACGGCCACGCTCATGAGCCCATCGCCGAGGTTGGCTGCCGCCGAGGCCCCGAGCAGCCTCCAGTAGCGCCCGCCCAGACGCGGTGCGGGCTCTGCGGCGCGTCCGGTGCCGGGAGGCTCCGCCCCCGTCATGTCTCAGCGCCCTCGCCAGCGGCGGAGCCGAGCGGCGGACGGGGAGACGGGTAGAGGGCGAAGGCGAGCGCATAGGTGGTGGTGCCCCCGCGCGGGGAATCGGCGAACTCCTGCAGCAGCGCATTGAGGCGGTCGCTGAACTCCTCGGCCCGCGCGGCGGGCACGCGCACATGGCGGATGTTCGCGTTGAGCACCCCGTCGTGGTCGTGCGGGACCTGCGCGAGCTCCGCGGCGGCGAGATCGATGACCTGTTCCGGGACCCGGGCGCCGGCCCCCTCGCGCCCGTACAGGAAGACCCGGGCGGTGCGGCCGTAGTACTTGGCCTCGAGCGCCCGCACCCGCTTCCGTCGCACGACCCGCACGAGCCCCGCGGCCTCGAGCACCTTGAGATGGTGGCCGATGGTGCCCTTGGGGCGGTCGAGGAGGTGGGAGAGCTCGCTGGTGGTGGCGGCCCGTTCGCTCAGCGCGCTCACGATCTGCATGCGGGTGTCCTCGAAGAGCGCGCGGTGCTCCTCGGGGCTGCTGAGGCTCCGGACCTCGTCGAGCGCGTAGTCCGGCGGGGCGGCATCGTCCGCACGGTCGGCATCATTCGTATGGTCCGCCTTACCCGTATCGTCGGTCATATTCATATGGTCGGTGAATGCCGACCATATGGTCAAGGGTGCAGTGGGTTCGCGCACGAGTTCCCACCCCTTGTGCCGCTGAACGCCCGGATGCGTCGGGGCGTTCAGCGGCACAAGGGGTGGGAAAGGGGATGGCCGCTCAGGTGAACAGCCCGACGCCGCCGTACGCGGCGAGGAGCGCGCCCACCGCGATGAAGGAGACCGCGCTGAGCTGGGTTCCCCGCCGCTCCAGCCAGGCGTCGAGCCGGTGCAGGGCGGGGTCGATGCGCTCGTGCGCGAGCACCCGTACGAGCGTGAGGAGCACGGCCGGCAGGATCATCACGAGGCAGTAGAGCCCGATCCAGCCGGTGATGCCGGCCCAGCCCAGATCCGTGCCCGTGAGCAGGGCGATGGCTCCGAGATAGGGGAGCATCCCCGTGAATTCGACCGCGAAGGCGATGAGCGCCACGCCCATGATCCCGCGTGCCGAATCCGCCTCCAGCGTCCGCCTGCGCCAGTCCTGCAGCTGCGAGGGGATGAGCCGCGCGGCCTGTGCGAACGTCCGGGTGAGCATGAGCGCGCCCATGCCCGCCGTGAGCAGGCCGAGGCCGGCGAGCACGAGGGGGGCGGTCACCGGCGACCAGCCCTCCAGCACGCCGGTGAGGAAGCCGAGGACGGGGCGGGCGATGAGCGCGACCAGGACGCCGCCGGCGAAGTAGGCGCCGGCGAGGGTGACGAGATACGCCGCGATCCGCCCTGAGCGCACCCTCCCCGGTGCCAGCAGGAGCCACAGGGGGACGAGTGAGGTCCCCGCGCTCGTGCTGTCGAAGAGCGCGAGCCCGAGGATGCTCAGGGCGAGGGCGGAGGTCACGGTGACTCAGCCTAGCGAAGGCGCAGACACCGTGACCTCCGGCGGCGGAGACCCGGACGGGTCAGTCCTCCGCGTCTCCTGCGGCGAGCGCCTCCCTACTGGCCCGCATCGCCGCCTTGGACTCCTTCCGCCGGACGCTGCGCTCGCGGCGGCGCTCCTTCGCCCGTTCCGTGAGATAGTACAGGACCGGGACCAGCACAAGGGTCAGCAGCGTCGAGGACGTGAGCCCGCCGATCACGACGATCGCGAGCGGCTGCGAGATGAACACCCCGCCCCCGGTGAGCCCCAGCGACATCGGCACGAGCGCGAAGATCGTCGCCGCCGCCGTCATGAGGATGGGCCGCAGCCGCAGGCGCGTCCCGTGCAGCACCGCGTCCATGAGCTCCATGCCGCCCTCGCGGAACTTGTTGATGAGGTCGATGAGCACGATCGCGTTCGTCACCACGATGCCGATGAGCATGAGCAGGCCGATCATCGACGGGATGCCGAGCGGGATCTGCGTGATGACGAGCAGGAGGACCGCGCCCGTCGCCGCGAACGGGATCGAGACCAGCAGCACGAGCGGCTGCACGATGGACCGGAACGTCCCGATCATCACCATGAGCACGAGCACGATGGCGGCGAGCATCGCGAGTCCCAGCTGCGAGAAGGACTCCATGAGGTCCTCCGCCGCACCGGCCACCGCGAAACTCACGCCGGCGGGCAGGTCCGCCTCGGCCTCGAGCTGCGCGACCGCGGCCGACACCGCGCTCAGCTGCCCCGCCTCGGGCGTCACGGACACGGTGGCCTGGCGCTCGCCCTCGGCCCGGCTGATGCTGGGGGCGGTCTGCACCTCCTCGACGTCCGCGAGTGCGTCCACCGTGATCGCGCTGCCCGTGATGTCCGGGACGGCCTCCTGCTCGTCGGCGAGGGCCTCCTGCTCCTCCTGCTCCTGTCGCTGCTGCTCCTGTGTCTCGCGCAGGTCGGCGATGCCGTCCTCGGCCTCCTGCAGGCCGTCGCGGGCATCGGCGAGCGCGTCCTCGAGCTCCGCTGCGGGATCGGGCTGCTCCGGCGGCGGCCCGGAACCGGGATTGCGCAGCTGATCGAGCTGGTCCTCGAGCTCCTGCACCTGGTCCGCGGCCTGATCGCGCATGTCGATCGCCTGGTCCATCGCCTCCCGGTTGGCCTCCTCGGCCTCGCGCTCGGCCTCTGCCGCGCGGGCGTCCATGCGCTCGTCGATGGAGTCCTGGGCCTCCTCCTGCGCCTGCTGCGTCTGGCGCTGGCTCACCGGCAGCTCCAGGTTCGCGATCTCCTCCGGCGAGGCGTCGGGATGCGTGGGCGCGATCCTGATGTCCCGCTCCGTGCCCTCGAGCGTGAGGGTGCCCGCGGGCACGCCCTGCAGGGCCGCGGCGATGGCCTGGCCCACCTCGGCCTGCGTGAAGCCGTAGTCGGCGGCGACCTCGCGGTCGACGTCCACGCTCAGCACGGGCTGCTCGCCCGCGAGGTCGTGACTCGCCTCGGCGACGCCTGGCAGCGCGGCGGCCTGCTCGGTGAGCTCCTGCGCGGCCTCCTCGATGGCCTGGGGATCCTGCCCCGTGAGGTTGATCGTGACATCCTCCGAGAGCTCCTGGGAGGCGCCGCCCACCGAGACCTCGCCGGCGTCCTCGAGCGCGGAGAGCGCATCGGACAGGCGCGCGGTGGCCTCCTGCGGCTCCGCGTCCTCGGCGAGGGTCACGGTGAAGGAGTTCGAGCCGCCGCCTCCGCCCATCATCCCGCCGCCACCGCCGATGGTGGAGAGGTAGTCCTCGATGTCCGGGTCCTCGGCGAGGACCTCCTCGACGCGCTGGGCGGCCTCGTCGCTCACCTCGAGCGAGGTGCCGTCCTCGAGCTCCTGCGTGACGTAGAGGGAGGTCTGGCCCTGTTCGCCCAGCAGATCCGTCTTGAGGAACGTCGCGAGCACGAGGGTGAGGACGAGCACGACGGCGGATATTCCCAGCGTGCGTCCGGGATGCCGCAGTGCGGCCTGGATGGTGGGCAGGAAGCCCTGCTGCAGGCGGTCGATGGGGCCGGAGGCCTCTCCCGTGGGATAGGGCTCGACGACGGAGGCGGCGGCGACGAGCGGCCGCGGGGCCCGGCCCTTGGCCTCGCGCTTGGCATTGGCCTTCTCGATCCTCGCGTTCTTCCGCTCCTGCCGCCGCAGCGCCTTGGCCTCCTGTTTCTCCCGCCAGGCCGCATAGCGCGCATCGGACCGCTCCTGCCGGGCAGGGCTGAGCGGCCGCGGACGGTGCCGGAGGAACCAGTACGCGAGCGTCGGCACGATCGTGAGCGAGACGAGGAGGGAGGCGACCATCGCGAGGCTCACGGTGATCGCGAAGGGCCGGAAGAGCTGGCCGGCGATGCCGGAGACGAAGACGATGGGCAGGAACACCGCGACCGCCGTGAGCGTCGAGGCGGTCACAGCGCCGGCGACCTGGCGGACGGAGGCGACGATATCCTCGACCGTGAGCTCGCTCATGCCCTGGCGTCTGCGGATGTTCTCGATGACGACGATGGAGTCGTCCACGACGCGGCCCACCGCGATGGTGAGCGCTCCCAGCGTGAGGAGGTTGAGCGTGTACTCGCCCACCCACAGGCCGATCATCGCGATGAGCAGTGACATCGGGATCGAGATCGCGGCGATGATCGTGGACCGGAACGTCCCCAGGAACGCGAGGATCACGAGCACTGCGAAGAGGAGCCCGAGGCCGCCCTCCACCGAGAGGTCGTGGATGGACTGCTCGATGTCCGGGGCCTGGTCGAAGATCGTCGTGAACTCGACGTCCTCGCCCAGCTGGGGCGAGGCCGCGTCGATGGCATCGGCGACGGCGTGCGAGACCTCCACGACATTGGCCTGCGGGGTCTTGGTCACGGACAGGGAGAGGGCGTCGGCGCCGTTGGCGCGGGAGAGCGAGGTCTGCTCGACCTGAGCCAGCTCGACGTCCGCGACGTCCGCGAGGACGATGGGGCCGTCCTCGGTCTGCAGCGGGGTCTCGGCCACGGTCTCGACCGCATCGAGCTCGGAGCCGACCTCGACGGAGAGGGACCGCCCGTTCTCCGTCGTGCTGCCGCCCGGGGTGACGGTGCCGGCGGCCTCGATCGCTTCCATGATCTGCGGTGCGGCGATGCCGTGCTCCTCGGCCTGTGCCGAATCGAGGGTGATCGAGACCTCCTGCTCCCGCTGGCCGCTGAGGTCCACGGTCGCGACGCCGGGCAGCGATTCGAGCTCCGGGACGAGACCGGACTCGACGCGCGAGCTCAGGTCCTCCTCGCCCGTGGCCGAGGACACCGCGAGGCTCACGACGGGGACCGCGTCCATCGAGGCGGAGATCACCTCTGTCTCGGCGGAATCGGGAAGGGAGGCGGCTGCTCCGTCGACAGCCCGGCGGACCTCGCCCTCGAGCTGGTCCTCATCGGCGTCGAACGGCCACCACACCTCTGCGTACATGGAGCCGGGCGTGGTCTCCGTCGTGACGGAGTCCACGTCCGGGATCGCCATGAGCGCGGTCTCCAGCGGAGCCGTGACGGTGTCCTCCACCACCTCGGGCGAGGCCCCCGGCAGACTCGCGCCCACCACGATGACCGGTGTGGAGATCGACGGCATCGTCTCCTGGTTGAGCTTGGTGGTCGCCACGATGCCGGAGACCATCACCGCGGCGGTGACCATCCCCACTATCAGGCGATTGAGCAGGCTCATCCTCGTCAAGGCCGTCACGTGTCCCTCTTCCCGTTCTCGCGTGCTGCTGCCGGTGCCCGCCCGCGCCCGGCATGCGCCGGCTCCGCGCGGAGGCTCTTCTCCCGGACCCTGGATGATCCTCTCAGGATCGGAGGGCCGCCGCGTCCCCCTGAAGGCTGACATCGGCTCTCATACCTGAGGATGAGACGCGCTGTCCGCATCGGCCCCCGGCCCACCCTAGGAGCGCGGACCCGTACGAGACCCGGGGGTTTTCCCCACCTGTGAGGGTGGTCAGCCTCCGCAGGCGCCGGCGCACTCGAGCGCGGGAGGCGGCCTGTGCGGTTGGCCACACGCGGCGCCGAGGAGGGCGCGCGGGGCACAGGGACGTTCATCCGGCGTTAAACTCGGGTTCGAGTGCGCGCCATCCGATCCTGCGGAGTGGGCGGGCCGTCACCGTCCGTCGACACCGAGGCAGCCTGTGGAAATCGTCACCCTCACCGTCTTGCTGGTCATCGCGCTGGCGCTCTTCTTCGACTTCACCAACGGCTTTCACGACACGGCCAACGCCATGGCCACGCCCATCGCGACAGGGGCGCTCAAGCCCAAGACGGCGGTGGCGCTCGCGGCGGTCCTCAACCTCATCGGCGCGCTCCTGTCCACGGAGGTGGCGAAGACCGTCTCCGGCGGCATCCTCCACGAGGACCGGATCGGCGGGGACATCTTCCCCATGCTCATCTTCGCCGGCCTCGTGGGCGCGATCTTCTGGAACATGCTCACATGGCTGCTGGGGCTGCCCTCGAGCTCCTCGCACGCGCTGTTCGGCGGGCTCCTGGGCGCCACCATCGTGGGCATCGGGTTCACCGCGGTGAATGTGGCCGGAGTGATGTCGAAGATCGTGCTCCCGGCGCTGCTCTCGCCCCTCATCGCCGCGATCATCGCCTTCCTGTGCACCAAGCTCGCGTACCGGGCCACCCGCCGGTACTCCAAGGGCCCCAACGGCCGCGACGGCTTCCGGATCGGGCAGATCCTCACCTCCTCGCTCGTGGCGCTGGCCCACGGCACCAACGACGCGCAGAAGACGATGGGCATCATCACCCTCGTCCTCATCACGACGGGCTGGCAGTCGGCCGCGCACCACGAGCCGCAGACCTGGGTGGTCCTCAGCTGCGCCATCACGATCGCGCTCGGCACCTACATGGGAGGCTGGCGCATCATCCGCACGCTGGGCAGGGGGCTCACGGAGGTGAAGCCCGCGCAGGGCTTCTCCGCGGAGTCCTCGACGGCGGCGACCATCCTCGCCTCCTCGGCCCTCGGCTTCGCGCTGTCCACCACGCAGGTCGCCTCCGGCTCCGTCATCGGCTCGGGACTGGGCCGCCGCGGCTCCAAGGTCCGCTGGTCCACCGCCGGCAAGATCGTGATCGGCTGGCTCCTCACGCTGCCGGCCGCGGGCCTGGTGGGCGGACTCGCCGCCGTCATCGTCGTGTGGCTGGGGCCCTGGGGCCTGCTGCTCGACTTCGTGCTCGCCGCCGGGGCGGTCGGCGGGCTCTACCTGCGTTCGCTGAAGAACCAGGTGGGAGCCGCGAACGCGATGAGCGATGTCGCCGAGTCCGGCAAGGCGGTCCGGCTGAAGAAGGGCGCGCGCCTGCGCTCGAAGGTGCGGCTGGAGAACGGCGAGGCCGGTGCCGGGGCGAAGGCCTCCGCCGAGCGCGTGAGCGATGAGACCCCCGCCGCAGCGCACGCGGCAGCACCCCGAGAGGACGAGAACGCATGAGCATCGACTGGCTGGCCTTCGTCCAGGTCTTCGTCGCAGCACTGGCCGGGGCCGGGCTCCTCGTGGGCCTCTACGCACTCGGACTGCGCCTCCTCGTGGTGGGCGGGAAGCCGCCCGTCGTCCCGCCCAAGGAGTTCCCCGACGCGATCACGGTGGTGACCGAGAAGGAGCGGCGCAAGGCCGAGCGGCGCGCGGAGAAGGCCGCCAGCCGGGTGCCGCTCACGGACGGGCAGAAGGGTCTCGTGCTGAGCCTGTCCTACACCTGCTTCGCCCTGTGCGGCTGCGTCATCGTGGGCGCGGTGCTCATCATCCTGCTCTTCCACTGAGCCGGCCGCGGCCGCCCGGCCGTGACCGCCCCGCGAGCCCGTGAGCTGTGGCACAGTGGTGTCCGGCGGCGCGTCCCACGGCCGCCGGAAGGAGCACAGAGACGTGACCACCAGCCAGCTGTCCTACGCCTCGGGCGCCTCGGCCGTGCCCCTGCTGGGCGAGACCCTCGCCCAGTCGCTCGACGGAGCCGTCGCCGCGCACGGCGAGCGGACCGCCCTCGTCGACCGGGCCTCAGGGCGCAGATGGACCTACGCGGAGCTGGCCGCGGAGGCGGACGAGGCCGCCGCGGCCCTCGCCGAGCGCGGCATCGCCGCGGGTGACCGGGTGGGCCTGTGGGCGCAGAACGTGCCGGAGTGGACCGTCGTCCAGTACGCCTGCGCGCGACTGGGCGCGATCCTCGTGAACATCAACCCCGCCTACCGCACGCATGAGCTCGCCTATGTGCTCGGCCAGTCCGGGGCCCGGATGCTCATCAGCCAGATCGCGGCGCCGCCGCACTCGGACTTCGTCGCGCTGGCGCGGGAGGCCGCGGCTCAGACCCCGCAGCGACCCGAGCTCGTCTTCCTCGACACGGTGCCCGGCCCGCTGGGCGCGGACGCCGGTGCGCGGCTGGGGCCGGGGGAGTCCTTCGCGCAGCTCCGGGAGCGGGGCCGCGAGCTGCTCGCGGACCCGCACGCCCGGTGGGACGTGCGCCTGCGGCAGATCTCCGACGGCCTCAGCTGCGACGATCCGATCAACCTGCAGTACACCTCGGGCACCACGGGCTTCCCCAAGGGCGTCACGCTCACCCACCACAACCTGCTCAACAACGGGTACTTCATCGGGGGGATGCTCGGCTACACCGCCGAGGATGCGGTGGTGCTCCCCGTGCCCTACTTCCACTGCTTCGGGATGGTCATCGGCACGCTCGCGATCGTCTCCCACGGCGCCCGCGCCGTCATCCCCTCGGCGAGCTTCGACCCGGCTGCTGCGCTCGCCGCCGTCGAGGCCGAGCGCGCGACCTCGCTGTACGGGGTGCCGACCATGTTCATCGCCGAGCTCTCCCTGCCGGACTTCGCCGACTACGACCTCTCCTCGCTGCGCACCGGCGTCATGGCCGGATCGCCCTGTCCCGTCGAGGTGATGCGGAGGGTCATCGACGAGATGCACATGTCCGAGGTCGCGATCTGCTACGGCATGACCGAGACCTCGCCGGTCTCGACCATGACGCGCACCGACGACACGCTCGCACGCCGCACGGAGACCGTGGGCAGGGTCATGCCGCATGTCGAGGTCAAGGTCGCGGACCCGGTCACGGGCCAGGCGGTGCCGCGCGGGGTCAAGGGCGAGGTGTGCACGCGCGGATACTCGGTGATGCGCGGGTACTGGGAGGAGCCGGAGAAGACGGCCGAGGCGATCGACGAGGCCGGCTGGATGCACACCGGCGATCTCGGGATCATGGACGACAGCGGCTACCTCGATGTCTCCGGCCGCATCAAGGACATGGTGATCCGGGGCGGGGAGAACCTCTATCCGCGCGAGATCGAGGAGTTCCTCTACACCCACCCCGCGATCCGGGACGTGCAGGTGGTGGGCGTACCGGATGACAGGTACGGCGAGGAGCTGCTGGCCTGGGTCATCCTGCGCGAGGGATACGAGACCCTCACCGCCGACGAGGTGCGGACGTTCGCCGCGGGCAGGCTCGCCCACCACAAGATCCCGCGCTACGTCGAGGTGCGCCAGGCCTTCCCCATGACGGTCTCAGGCAAGATCCGCAAGGTCGAGCTGCGCGAGGAGGGGGCGGCCGTGGTGAGCGGACGGCAGGGCTGAGCCGCCGGGCTAGGCTGAGGGGATGAGCTCTGCCGCCTCCGCACCCGTCCCTCCCGTCGCCGCCCGCAGGCCGGTCACCCGCACCCACCACGGGCACACCTTCATCGACGACTACGAGTGGATGCGGGACACGGACTCCCCGGAGGTCCGTGCGCACCTCGAGGCGGAGAACGCCTTCACGGAGGCGCGCACCCGCCGTCTGGAACCGCTGCGGGAGGCGATCTTCTCCGAGATCGTCGCGCGCACCCGGCTCACGGACATGACCGTTCCCGCCCGCCTCGGCGACTGGTGGCTGTTCTCGCGCAGCGCGGAGGGCCTCGACTACCGCATCCATGTCCGGGTGTCGGCCTCCCCCGGCGACTGGACGCCCCCGGAGATCGACCCGGAGGCGGCAGGCGAGGACGAGCAGGTTCTGCTCGACTGCAACGCCGAGGCCGCCGGCGCCGGTTTCTTCTCCCTCGGCGCGCTCTCCTTCTCCGCCGACGGGCGGTACCTCGCATGGGCGGCGGACACGACGGGCGATGAGCTGTTCACCCTCCGCATCCGCGATCTCGCAACGGGTGAGGACCTGCCGGAGGAGATCGAACGGACGTTCGCCGGCGCGGAGATCGATCCGCGCGGGGAGTGGGTCTACTACACGACCGCCGATGAGGCATGGCGCCCGCACCGCCTGTGGCGGCACCGCATCGGCACGGCTCCGGCCGAGGACGAGCTGCTGCTCGAGGAGGACGACGAGAGCTTCTGGCTGGGCTTCGACCTGTCCCGCTCGGGAGACCTGCTGCTCATCTCCTCGCAGTCGAAGAACACGAGCGAGTGGTGGACCCTCGACCTGCGCGAGGAGCCCGCCGGTTCCGCGGGGACCGCACCGCGTCAGGTGTGGCCGCGGGTGAGCGGCGTCGAGTACGCCGTCGAGCACTGGCGGGACGGGCGCTCTGCAGCGCCCGGCGGGGACCGCCTCCTCATCACCCACAACCGCGATCGCAGGGACTTCTCGATCACCGAGGTGCCGCTGTCCGACCCCACCGCGCCCGGGACCTCCGTCGCCGAGGAGCTGTGGCGGGACCCGGCCTCGGGCGGGGCGCGGATCGAGGGCGTCGACGCCTTCGCGGGCTTCCTCGCGGTGAGCTGCCGGCTCGGCGGGTTCGCACGCGTGGCGGTGCTGGCGCGTGACTCCGGGGCGCGTGCCTCCGAGGCGAGCGGCGGCTGGGGCACGGTGCGCGAGGCCGGCGCCGAGGGCCTGCGGGAGCTCACGGGGCAGGGGGCAGATGAGACTGCGGCACTGGGCACGACGGCACTGGGCAGGAACCTCGCATGGGAGCAGCCCCATGTCCGCATCAGCCACGAGAGCTTCGTGGAGCCGCACAGCATCGTGGACGTCGAGGTGCCCGGCGGCGAGGCCCGGCTGCGCAGGCGGCAGGAGGTGCGCGGCGGCGTGGACCTGTCCGCGTACGCCCAGCGGCTGGACTGGGCGTCCGCGGCCGACGGCGCGCGCATTCCCGTGAGCCTCGTGTGGAAGCCCGGTGCGCGGGCGGGGGAGGGGCCTGCGCCCACCGTGCTCTACGGCTACGGCGCCTATGAGGCGAGCATGGACCCGCACTTCTCGGTGGCGCGGCTCAGCCTGCTCGACCGGGGAGCGGTCTGGGCGGTCGCGCACGTGCGCGGCGGCGGCGAGATGGGCCGCGGCTGGTACGAGGCCGGCAGGCTCGAGCACAAGCAGAACACGTTCTCGGACTTCGCAGCCGTCGCCCGGCACCTCATCGGCACGGGCCTCACGGAGCCCTCGCGGCTGGCCGCCCTGGGCGGCTCCGCGGGAGGCCTGCTCATGGGTGCGGTCGCGAACCAGGCACCGGAGCTGTTCGCCGGCATCGTCGCGGACGTGCCCTTCGTGGATCCCCTCACGAGCATCCTCATGCCCGAGCTGCCGCTGACGGTGGTCGAATGGGACGAATGGGGCGACCCGCTCCACGACCCCGAGGCGTATGCGCGCATCCGCGCGTACTCTCCCTATGAGAACGTCGCGCGGCAGGACTATCCCCGCATCCTCGCGGTCACCTCGCTGCACGACACCCGCGTCCTGTGCGTGGAGCCGGCCAAGTGGACGGCGCGCCTGCGGGAGGTCGGCGCGGACGTGCTGCTGAAGACCGAGATGTCGGCCGGGCACGGCGGCGTGTCCGGGCGCTACGGCGCGTGGCGGGACACGGCCTTCGAGTTCGCCTGGCTGCTGGACGCGATCGGCGTCGAGCCGGACGGCACCGAGCCGAACGACGCCTGAGCGATGCTGGCAGGAGACCACCTCCGTCAGGCCGCGGCCCTCGGTGCCGCGCTCGTCCTCACCGCAGTGCTGCTGCTCCTCGGCTTCACGGACGCCGCCGAGGCGATCCGCGCTGCGCTGGCGGATGCGGGCGAGCGCCCGGGACGGGAGACGGCGCGGCTGCTGCTGCGGACGGCCGCGCCGACGGCCTTCCTCGTGTTCTGGGTGCTGTTCGCGGGCCTCTACTGCTTCCTCACGCACCGCGTGCACTCGCGTCTCAGGCCCGAGGCGCTCCGGCGCCTCGGTGCCGAGCAGCACGCCGCGCCCGTGCACTGGTGGCACTCGCTGCTCGGCTCGAACAGCGCGGAGAACGTCACGCTCGCGGCCTCGGTCGTGTCCGCGGCACTCGTCCTCGCGATCGCGCAGTCGGGCCGGCTGGGCGAGGAGCCGGGCCTCGTGCTGCTGGGCTTCGGCGCGGCGGCCGGTTCGTGGGCGGTCATGGTGTACTCGTTCGCGCTGCGCTATCTGCGGCTGCACGCGGCGGGGGCGCGCATGGACTTCCCCGTGCCCGGCGAGCCCCGCTTCGGGGACTACCTGACGCTGTCCGTCTTCGTCTCGACGCTGATCGGCGGCCACGCCTCGCCGCGGACGCGCACGGTCTGGACCGTCATGCGCACGCATGTGCTCCTCGCCTTCGCCTTCAACACCGTCATCGTCGCGATGACCGTCTCGCTCCTGCTCGCGGGCCTGGCGCGCTGAGGCCGGGGAGCGCGGCAGCGCTCAGCGCGCGGTGAGCGGCACCTGGCCGGTGAGGGAGGCATGCGTCGTGAGCGCCTGCTGGTCCGTGAGCGAGGAGACGTAGTCGAGGATCGCCCGCGCCCTGCCCTGCCTGCGCAGGCCGGGCTCGTCGGTGTCTCCCGTGAGCAGCCGGGGCGCCCTGGCCGCGAGAGCGAAGGTCTCCTCGGTGCTCTCCTCGACCCATTCCAGCAGCCGCCGGGGCGCGCGGCTGCGGTCGTGGGGATCGCCCAGCCAGGACTCGAACGCCGTCACGAGCTCCTCGATCACCCTCGCCTGGCCCCTCTGGCTCTGCGCGAGCTCCGGCAGGTCGAGCACGAACCGCGCGTGGACGAACTTCAGCACCGCCACCTCGTGCCAGGCCCGCTGGTCGAGGCGGATGTGGCCGCTGCGCACATGCGGGTCCGGATCGACGACGATCGCCGAGCGCAGGCGGTCGATCCAGCCGTTGGTGAATGCGGAGACGGCGCGCTCGCTGTCAACCCCGCCGTCGTAGGGACGGGTGAGCAGCTCATCGGCGAGCTCCGCGCTCACCCGGACCACGGCCTCGGCGAAGACCTCCCGATCGGCGACCCACGGGTCCTTGTGCGCGAGCCTGCGCCACAGCAGCTCGAGGGAGGCGCCGGGGGAGCGCCAGCGGGCCTCGAGCGCGCCGGGCTCCTCCCGGGAGAGCGCACCGGGCTCGCCCAGCCACGCATGGAGCTCACCGGCGACGGCGGCGTGCTGGAGGACGCCCGCGCGCACGAAGTCGTCGAGATCGTGGACAGCATAGGCGATGTCGTCGGCGAGGTCCATGATCGCGCAGTCGAGGGTCTGGCGGCCGGTGCCGATCGCTGTATGCGCGGCGCGGACCTCGGCCATCTCCTCGGCCTCGAGGGCATAGGCGGAGAACTTCTCCGCGCCGGCGGCCGGCTGGGCGCCCACACCGCGGGGCCGCTCGGCGAGCGGCTGCGCGTCGAGGCCGATCCCCTTCCACTCGGCGCGAGTCCACGGGTACTTGAGCACGCTCGCGCGGACGGCGGCGGTGAGGTTGAGCCCGGGGGTCGCGCGTCCGAGGGTGTCGAGCCGCGTGAGGATGCGGAAGGTCTGGGCATTGCCCTCGAAGCCCTCGGCCAGTCCCAGCCGGTGCCGGGCCACGCGGTCGAGGATCCGTTCGCCGAGGTGCCCGAAGGGCGGGTGCCCGAGGTCGTGCGCATGCGCCGCTGCCTGTGCGACGACGGTGTCGCAGCCGCCGAGGCGGACGAGGGCGGCGCCCACGGGGTCATCGGCGGCAGCTCGCCCGGCGGCGAAGTCGAGGTGCGCGGCCTGACGGGCGGCGAGGTGCGCCGCGATCGTGCGGGCGACGGCGCTGACCTTGAGCGAATGGGTGAGGCGGTTGTGCATGACCGGGCCCACGCCCGACTGCGGGACCACCTGGGTCACGGCGGAGAGCCGGCCGAAGTACGGGGAGAAGCGGAGCCGTTCGAGATCCGTGCGGTAGTCCCCGATCTCGCCCGGCCGTGCCGGGAAGGTGAGGTCGGCCGGGGGCTCGGGATGCCGGCGGGCCCGGACGGTCTGCTCTGCGGCGCTGTCCATGCCGCCATTCAAGCACGTGCGGCGGGCCGGGCCCTCCTGTCAGTCCCGCTCCCGCTCCCCGTCCGGCAGGACGAGGCCGAGGACCGCGGAGACGATCGCGATGACGATCGCCGCGAGCACAGCGGTCCAGAAGAAGCTCTCGACCTCGAGGACGAACGGTGTGAAGCCGGACAGCCAGGCGGTGAGCGTGATCATGAGCGCGTTCACGACGATGGAGAACAGCCCCAGGGTGAGGCACGTGATGGGGGCGGAGACGAGCGCGACGAGGGGCCTCACGAGGGCATTCACGAGGCCGAAGACGAGCGCGACGACGAGGTAGGCGACCACGGCCGCCGGTCCCGTCCCGAGCGACTCCGCCAGCGCCTGGCTGCCGGTGATGTCCATGCCGGGCAGCAGCCAGACGGCGGCGGCCAGCGCGAGAGCGTTGATCACAGTGCGGATGAGGAAGCCCATGCCGCCCATGCTAAGGCCGTTCGATCCGCACACTCTGGGAGGACGGATCGTGAATGGGGGATGAATGCTGCGAGCGGACTCCGGGCGGCGTCGATGCTGCGGGCCGTCCGTGTCACCATGAGCGCATGTGTGCACAGGAACTGGTGAATCGGTGACCGCCCGCGGCGCCGCGGAGCGCCCGGCACGCCGCGGTCGCGCGTCCGAGGTGTTCGGTGCGTTCCTGCGCCTGGGGCTCACCTCCTTCGGCGGCCCCGTCGCGCACCTGGGCTACTTCCGCGAGGAACTGGTCGTCCGGAGGCGGTGGGTGAGCGAGGCGCAGTACGCGGAGCTCGTCGCGCTCTGCCAGTTCCTGCCCGGTCCCGCCTCGAGCCAGGTGGGCTTCGCGCTCGGCCTCATCCGGGGCGGGGGCCTCGGGGCGCTCGCGGCCTGGACGGCGTTCACGCTGCCCTCGGCGCTCCTGCTCGTGCTCTTCGCCCTCGGCGCGGTCTCGCTCGGGGGACCGCTGGGAGAGGGCCTGGTCATGGGGCTCAAGGCGGTGGCGGTCGCCGTCGTCGCACATGCGGTCTGGGGAATGGCCCGCACGCTGACCACGGGGCCTGCGACGCTCGCGATCGGGCTCGCCGCCGCCGTGCTCGTGCTGCTGGCACCGAGCGGCCTCGGGCAGCTCGCGGCGGTGGCCGGCGGTCTCGTCGCGGGCCTCCTGCTGTGCCGGGACGCGCGCACGGCGGACGCGGAGCCGCTCGCCGCGCGGCTGACACCCCGGACGGGGCTCGCTGCGCTGGGAGCGTTCGGCGCGCTGCTGCTCGCGCTGCCGCTCCTCGCCCGGATCACGCAGGACGCCTGGGCGGAGACCGCCGATGCGTTCTTCCGGGCCGGCGCCCTCGTCTTCGGCGGCGGCCACGTCGTCCTGCCGCTGCTGCGCGCGGAGCCGGCGATCACCGAGGCGGTCACCGGCGAGCAGTTCCTCGCCGGCTACGGTGCGGCCCAGGCGGTGCCGGGGCCGCTCTTCACCTTCGCCGCCTACCTCGGCTTCGACATGGGCGAGGGCGCGGCGGCATGGCTCATGGCCCTCCTCGCACTCGTCGCCGTCTTCCTGCCCGGACTCCTCCTGCTCCTGGCCGCGCTCCCGTTCTGGGACCGGCTGCGCACCAGCACCGGGGTGCGCGCGGCGCTCACGGGAGCGAATGCCGCCGTCGTCGGCCTGCTGGCCGCTGCGCTGTGGGATCCGGTCCTCGTCTCCGGCGTCACGGGGCCGGTCTCCGGCCTCCTCGCCCTCGTCTGCCTCCTCCTGCTGTTCGCGTGGAGGCGGCCGGCCTGGCTCGTCGTCCTCGTCGGGGCCGCAGGCGGTGTGCTCGCGGGGCTCTTCGGCGCGGCGGGCTAGACCGCACCGGAGGGGAGGGCCGAGGACGTTCCGGATCTCAGGACGGTTCGCCTGTGTGAGGCAGGACGCATATACTCTGTCGCTGGCAGCGCGGCCCGGTGAGGCCGCTGCCCCACAGACGACAGCGAGGAGCCCACGCGCATGCGCACCCCCATTCCCGTCCGGCTGACGGCACTCTCCGCGGCCGCGGCCGCCACCGCACTCGTCCTCTCCGCCTGCGGTTCCGACGGCGGCGACGGCGCGGGAGACGGCGGCGAGTCCTACTCCATCGGCATCAGCCAGCTGGTCCAGCATCCCGCCCTCGACGCCTCGGCCGAGGGCTTCCAGGAGGCGTTCGCGGAGGCCGGGTACACGGAGGGCGAGACGATCGAGTTCGATCTGCAGAACGCCAACGGCGAGCAGTCCACGGCGGTCTCCATCGCGCAGTCCTTCGCCACGGCGGACCACGACCTCGTCCTCGCGATCGCGACCCCGGCCGCCCAGGCCGCGGCGCAGGCGATCATGGACACCCCCGTCCTCTTCACCTCCGTGACGGATCCGGTCGCCGCGGAGCTCGTGGACTCCCTCGAGGCGCCCGGCGGCAACCTCACGGGCACGAGCGACCTCGCCTCGATCCCGGACCAGTTCGAGCTGCTCGGCACCCTCGTGCCGGAGGCCGAGCGCGTGGGCATCGTCTACAGCTCCGGCGAGGTGAACTCGGAGGTGCAGGTCGCCGCCGCGAAGGAGGCCGCCGGGGAGCAGGGCATCGAGATCGTCGAGCAGACGATCACCACCGCCAACGACATCGGCCAGGCCGTCTCCGCGCTGGGGGACGTCGACGCGATCTACGTCCCCACGGACAACATGGTGGTCTCCGGGATCGGTGCGCTCGTCCAGGCGGCCGAGGCCTCGGGCACCCCGGTCATCGGCGCCGAGGCCGGCACGGTCGAGGGCGGGGCCGCGGCCACGCTCGGCATCGACTACCACGAGCTGGGCCGGCAGACCGGCGAGATGGCGCTGCGGATCCTCGAGGAGGGCGCCGATCCCGCCGAGACCCCCGTGGAGAACGCCACCGAGTTCACCTACGTGGTGAACGAGACCGCCGCCGAGGCGCAGGGCGTCGAGATCCCCGCGGAGATCCTCGAACAGGCCGAGAAGGTCGGCTGAAAACGTGGTCGGAGCAGTCGAGCTGGGCGTCATCTACGGCGTCATGGCCCTGGGCGTGTACCTCACGTTCCGGGTGCTGAACTTCGCCGACCTCACGGTGGACGGCAGCTTCACCACCGGAGCCGGGGTGGGCGCGTCCATGGTGCTCGCCGGCCAGGACCCCGCTCTCGCGACGCTCGCAGGCGCGGGCGCGGGGATGCTCGCCGGAGTGATCACCGGGCTGCTCCACACGAAGGGCGGGATCGACGGGCTGCTCTCCGGCATCCTCACGATGATCGCCCTGTGGTCGGTGAACCTGCGGATCATGGGCAAGGCGAACCTCCCCCTGCTGCGTCAGGACACCCTGTTCACGCCCCTGCGCGAGGCGGGCATCCTGGGCACCTGGACGAGCGTGGCCGTCCTCGCCGCCTGCGTGCTGCTGCTGGGCGCGGCCGTCGTGTGGTTCCTCTCGACCGACCTCGGGCTCTCCGTGCAGGCCACGGGGGACAACGGCCCTATGGTCCGCAGCCTGGGCGTGAGCACGGACTTCACCACCATCCTCACCCTGGCCCTGTCCAACGGCTTCGTCGCCGCCTGCGGCGCGCTCGTCGCGCAGTACCAGGGCTTCGCGGACATCAGCATGGGCATCGGGCTCATCCTCGTGGGCCTGGCCTCGGTGATCCTCGGGCAGGCTCTGCTGGGCCGTCGCCGCGTCTGGCAGGCGGTGCTCGCGGCCGTCGTGGGCGCGGTCGTCTACCGCCTCATCATCGCCGCCGCGCTCGCCGCCGGCCTCGACTCCACGGACGTGCGGGCCATGACCGCGATCCTCGTGGTGCTCGCCCTGCTCCTGCCCCGCTGGGGACTGCTGCGCCGTCTGCC
This sequence comes from Brevibacterium album DSM 18261, assembly GCF_000426445.1. GTDB lineage: Bacteria > Actinomycetota > Actinomycetes > Actinomycetales > Brevibacteriaceae > Brevibacterium > Brevibacterium album. The sequence continues at coordinate 30,668 of NZ_AUFJ01000011.1, forward strand.
GCGCCTGGGCCGGGGCGGTCGCGTCGTGCAGCCGCCCGCCGTGGCCCCGTCCGCGGCCTCCCCGGCCGGTGCCGCGGCCGCGGCCTCCGCAGCGCCCGCCTCCGATGCGAAGGGAGCGTGACATGCTCACAGCCGCTCATCTGACGCTCACGTTCTTCCCCGGCACCGTCAACGAGCGCCGGGCGCTGCGCGATCTCAGCCTGCACCTGGAGGCCGGCGACTTCGTCACCGTCATCGGCTCGAACGGCGCAGGCAAGTCCACGCTGCTGAACTCCCTGGCCGGCCGGTACCGCGCGGACTCCGGTGAGATCCGGGTGGACGGCCGGGATGTGGCGCGGATGTCCGAGCACCGGCGGGCCCGCTACATCGGCAGGGTGTTCCAGGACCCCATGGCCGGCACCGCACCCACCCTCACGATCGAGCAGAACCTCGCGCTCGCACTGCGCCGCGGACGGCACCGCGGCCTCGGACGCGGGCTCACGGCGGCGAGGCGGGAGCGCTTCCGGGAGGAGCTCGCGACGCTCGAACTGGGTCTGGAGGACCGTCTCACCGTGCAGGTGGGCCTGCTCTCGGGCGGTCAGCGCCAGGCGCTGTCCCTGCTCATGGCCGGTTTCACGCAGCCGCGCATCCTCCTGCTCGACGAGCACACCGCCGCCCTCGATCCGCAGCGCGCCGAGCTCGTGACTGCGCTCACCGAGCGGATCGTGGACCGGGGCCGCCTCACGACCCTCATGGTCACGCACAACATGCAGCAGGCCCTGCGCCTGGGCAACCGCCTCGTGATGATGCACGAGGGCCGCATCGTCTACGAGGCGGGACCGGAGGAGAAGCCCGGGCTCACGCAGGAGGACCTCATGGCGGAGTTCGCGAAGATCAAGGGCGCGGAGTTCGGGGACTCGGCCCTGCTGGGCTGAGCCGCCCTGCTGGGCCGAGCTCCGGCCCGGCGCCCGAGCTCACAGCGCCGCGTGCAGGGCGGTGAGGACCTTCCTGCCCAGCGATCGGTTCTTCTTGCCGTCGAGGAGCGCCTGGGGCGCGCCCGGCACGCCGGAGACGGTGAGGCACAGCGAGGACTGCCGCCCCCGGATCCGGACGTGCGCGGTGACGACGTGCCCCCAGCTGAAGAGCGAGCGCGCGGTGCGGAACTCCAGGGTGCGGGCCTCCGGATCCCGTGCGGTCACGGTGTGCTCGCCGGCCACGGCCTCGAGCGCGGCGAAGACGCAGTCGGCGCTCTGCGGGAGGTCCTCGGCGAAGGTCTTGGTCAGCATGCGCTCCACGCTAGCGGCGGGGCGCGCGCGGGGGCCGCGAACGGCGTTCCCGAGCTGGAACACTCCGTTCCCGCCCGGCCGCGCGTCCGCGGCCCCCGCCCCTCACCGGCCCATGAGGGTCTCCAGCGTGGCGCGGGCGCCGGGGTCCAGCGGAGTGGACCGGCGGGTGCCGGTGTCGGTGAGGACCATGACCGATTCCGCCCGCGCGTGGACGAGGCCCTCGCACACGAGGAGCTGCTCCACCCCGATGGAGCTCGTGCCGATGCGCGCCACCCGCGTGCCCACCTGCACCTCGCCGGGCCACAGCAGCTCGCGGCGGTACTCGATCGTGATCTGTGCGAGCACGAACTCGCGCGCGGGATCCGCGGAGACCTGCCGGAGACGGTCCGCGAGCTCCACGCGGCCGGTCTCGAAGAACGTCGCGTAGACCGCGTTGTTCACGTGCCCCTGCCGGTCGGTGTCCGCATAGCGGAGCTTGTCGAAGGCCCGCAGCGGGAAGCCGCTCAGCGGCTGCTCTCCCGGCGTCCGCGCCGACTGTGCGTCCTGTGCTTCGCCCACCATCAGTACGCCTTGACCCGCTGCTCGACGACGAGGTGGATGAGGGCGAACTTCCCTCGGTCCACCGCGGCGAAGGCGGTGTCGAGGGCGGCGGGCACGTCCGCGTCCCGGTCGACGCGGACGCCCACGCCGCCGAACGCCTCGGCGAAGAGCGCGAAGTCCGGATTCGCCATCTGGGTGCCGGAGACGCGGCCGGGGTAGTGCCGCTCCTGGTGCGTGCGGATGGTGCCGTACTCCTGGTTGTCCATGACGATGACGAGCGGATGCGCGCCGTACTGGGTCGCCGTGGCGAGTTCCTGGCCGTTCATGAGGAACTCGCCGTCGCCGGCGATCGAGATGACCTGGCGGTCCGGGTAGCGCAGGGAGGCGGCGACGGCGGACGGGATCGAATACCCCATCGAGCCGTTGCGCGCCGAGAGCATGGAGGCGTAGCCGTTGGTGGGGAAGTAGCGGTGGGCCCAGTTCGTGTGCTCACCGGCGCCGAAGGTCACCATCGCATCGTCGTCGAGGCGGGCGACGAGCCCGCCCATGAGCGTGGACATGCGGGCCGGTCCCTCGCCGGGCTCGGCCGAGGGCGCCTGCGAGAACTCGGCCTGCTCCCTCCGCAGCCGGTTCGTCCACTGCCGCCAGGAGTCCTGCACCGGCAGGTCCATGCGGGTGAGGTCGCGGACGAAGGGCTCGGGCTTCGCGACGATCTGATGGGTGACGGGACCGGAGCGGCCGCGCAGGGCCGGGTCGATCGCGACGATGAAGTTCGACTTGTCCCAGTTCTGCCTCACCGTGAAGCCGTCGGTGATGACATCGCCGGGCACCGTGCCGACGAAGACGAGGAGATCGGACTCGTCGAGCAGCGTCTGCGTGAAGGCGGGCCGGCCGTAGCCCAGCGGGCCCACATACGAGGGCGAGCCGAAGGGCACGGTGCCCTCGCAGCGCCATTCGGCGGCCGCGGGCAGGTTGTGCGCTTCGAGCCAGCGGGTGAAGTCATCGGCCGTCTCATGGGTCCAGTCGTTCCCGCCGAACACGAAGAGCGGGCGCTCGGAGGTCTGCAGCGCGGCGTGCAGGGCCTTCCAGTCCTCGACCGTCATGCCGCCCGTCGCGACGGGGATCTGCGGGTGCACGAGGTCCTCGTGGGCCTCGCGGATGACGTCCTCGGGCAGGCCCACGACGACGGGGCCGGGACGGCCGGAGTTCGCCGCGAACATCGCTTCGGCGACGACCTCGGAGGCCCGCTCGGGGTGGTCGAGGACCATGACGCGCTTGGCGCCGGTGTCGAACCAGGCCTTGGGGTCGAACTCCTGGAAGGCCTCCTTCTCGCGGTGCTCGAAGGGGATGAGGCCCACGAACAGGACCATCGCGGTGGAGTCCTGCCAGGCGGTGTGGAGGCCCACGTGCGCATTGGCCGCGCCGGGGCCGCGCGTCACCATCGCCACGCCGGGCACGGGCCCCATCTTGCCGTCGGCCTCGGCCATGTAGGCCGCGCCGCCCTCGTGGCGGCAGACGATCGTCTGGATGCTGGAGTCGTGGAGGCCGTCGAGGACCTCGAGGTACGACTCTCCCGGAACGACGTACGCGCGTTCGACTCCGTGCGCCTCCAGGGTCTTCACGATCATGTGCCCTGCGGAGGGACCGCCTTTCGACGGAGAGGGGGACGCCATTGTTTCTCCTTCTGTGCGTGCAGCATCGGGTGGTCCGGGCCGGCCCGCGAGGGCGGCTCCGGAGAGCGCGGGCAGGCGCCCGCGCCGCTGTGTTCCGGGGTCTGCCCATTATGCGCGGACGCGCGCGGTTATCCGGGATCATGGCCGGGATGTGGGAAAACGCCCCCGTCCTCTCGCATCCTGAGACCTCCGGGGGTGCCGCGGCGCTCCCGCCTCTCCTAGGCTCGGAGCAGAGCGGATCCGAGTCGATCCCGCGGCAACGGCGCCGCGGGGCGGAGCCGCACGGCGAGAGGAGATCGCATGCGCGGGCCGGAGACGGGCAGTGCGGAGATCGGCAGTGCGGGCATGCGCGGGGCGGGCGCGCGCGGAGCCGCCCGCCGGCGGCTGTGTGCGGCGGCAGCGGTGCTGGGGCTCCTGGCGCTCACCGGCTGCGGTCAGGAGGGCACGCCCGAGGGTGCCGGCGACGGTGCCGGCGACGGCGGCGAGGCGCCCGAGTACGAGGTGGCGGACGGCGTCGAGCTCTCCGGCAGCCCCACGTGGGAGGCCGCGGACGAGGCCGGGCGCCTGCGCATCGGCGTGAAGTTCGAGGAGCCGGGGCTGGGCAGCATGAGCACGGGCGCGGAGGCGCCGGAGGGCTTCGACATCGAGATCGCGAAGATCGCCGCGGGCAGGCTGGGCTTCGCACCGGACGAGATCGAGTGGATCGAGACCGTCACGCCCAACCGGGAGACGTTCCTGCAGAGCGGCAACGTGGACCTCGTGGTGGGCACCTACACGATCACGGACGAGCGCAGGGAGGTCGTGGACTTCGCGGGGCCCTACTATGTGGCCGGCCAGGACCTCCTCGTCGCCGCGGACTCCGACATCCGGGGCCCCGAGGACCTGACAGGCCGGACGGTGTGCGCCACGGACGGCTCCACGCCGGGTCAGCGGATCGCCGCGGAGCACCCCGAGGCCGAACTCGTCGCCTACGACAGCGCCGCCCTGTGCTACGAGCAGCTGCAGGCGGGGGCGGTCGAGGCCGTGACCACGGACGACGCGATGCTGCGCGGCTTCGCCGCGATGGACCCGGAGAGCTTCGCCGTGGTCGGCCGCCCGTTCTCGGAGGAGCCGTACGGGATCGGACTGCCGAAGGGCGACGACGTCCTGCGCGAGGCGCTCAACGACGCGATCGAGTCCGCGGTGGACGAGGGCGACTGGGAGGCCGCGTTCGCGCATACCCTGGGCGATTCCTCGGGCGTGCGCACACCCGTCGTGGACCGGTACTGAGCCGCTGCGCGCTGAGGGCCGCCGAGCGGTCCCAGCAGGCCGAATGTGACGATCCGGTTGCGATTCCGGCGCGGGTGCGGAGTTCCGCGACCCTGAGATGGCGATCACAGGTCCGTGTGTCTACGCTGGGGGCATGACTGCGAATGTGACAGCCGACACTGCGGCTCCGCTCGTCCGCATGCGCGGGGTGCAGAAGCACTTCGGGGACTTCCAGGCGCTCAAGGACATCGACCTCGACGTCCACCGCGGCGAGGTCGTCGTCGTGATCGGCCCCTCGGGCTCGGGCAAGTCGACGCTGTGCCGGACCATCAACCGGCTCGAGACGATCGGCGAGGGCTCGATCACCGTCGACGGACGGGATCTCCCGGAGGAGGGGACGGCGCTCGCGCGCCTGCGCTCGGACGTGGGCATGGTGTTCCAGGCGTTCAACCTGTTCGCGCACCTCACGATCCTCGACAACGTCACGCTCGGGCCCATCCGCGTCCGCGGGATGAAGAAGGGGGAGGCGGAGAAGCTCGCGCTGTCGCTGCTCGACCGGGTGGGCGTCGCGCACCAGGCGGGCAAGTACCCCGCTCAGCTGTCCGGCGGTCAGCAGCAGCGGGTGGCGATCGCCCGTTCGCTCGCGATGAAGCCCAAGATCATGCTCTTCGACGAGCCCACCTCCGCGCTCGACCCGGAGATGATCAACGAGGTGCTCGACACCATGGTCGAGCTCGCCGAGGAGGGGATGACGATGGTCGTCGTCACCCATGAGATGGGGTTCGCCCGCAAGGCCGCGCACCGGGTGGTGTTCATGGCCGACGGAGAGATCGTCGAGGTCGCGGGACCGGAGGAGTTCTTCACGAACCCGCAGTCGGACCGCGCCAGGGACTTCCTCTCGAAGATCCTCACGCAGTGACGGCGGCCGCCCCGTCCACGGCCGCTGCTGCGCCGCACCCTCAGCCGCACCCACAGAAGGAGAACCCCATGAAGAAGATCAGCACCCTCGCCGCCGCCGTCGCAGCCGGCGTCCTCGTCCTCAGCGCCTGCGGTCAGTCAGGCACCCCCGATGCTCCCGCCGAGGGCGGGGAGGGACAGGCCGCCGGCGGTGAGGCCCCCGAGTACGAGGTGGTCGAGGACGCCGATCTCGCCGACAGCGAGACGTGGCAGGCCGCCAGCGATGCCGGATCCCTCAAGGTGGGCGTGAAGTACGATCAGCCGGGCCTCGGCAATGTGACTGCGGGCGCGGAGGCGCCGGAGGGCTTCGACATCGAGATCGCGAAGATCGTCGCCGGCCAGCTGGGCTTCGCCCCGGACGAGATCGAATGGGTCGAGACGGTCTCGGCCAACCGCGAGACGTTCATCCAGCAGGGCAACGTCGACCTCGTGGTCGCGACCTACACGATCAACGACGAGCGCAAGGAGGTCGTGGACTTCGCCGGACCCTACTACGTGGCCGGCCAGGACCTCCTCGTCGCGGCGGACTCGGACATCGCGGGTCCCGACGACCTCGCCGGCACGACGGTGTGCTCCGTCGACGGTTCGACGCCCGCGCAGCGGATCGCCGAGGAGCACACCGATGCGGAGCTCGTCACCTACGATGCGTACTCGACCTGCGTCGAGCAGCTGCAGAGCGGGTCCGTCGACGCCGTCACGACCGATGATGCGATCCTGCGCGGCTATGCCGCACAGTACGAGGGCGAGTTCAAGGTCGTGGGCGCGCCCTTCTCCGAGGAGCCCTACGGCGTGGGTCTGCCCAAGGGCGACGATGCGCTGCGCGCCGCGGTGAACGATGCGATCGAGAACGCGGAGGAGAACGGCGACTGGACCGCGGCCTTCGAGTACACCCTCGGCGATGCCTCCGGCGTCGAGATGCCGACGGTGGATCGGTACTGAGCCGCCGCCCCCAGGGGCATCTGCACGGTCTGCCCGGAGCGCTGTGAGGCGGCACTCCGGGCAGCACCGATGCACCGTGCAATCGAGAGGCAACCGTGGACTTCACATCTCTGCTCGAGATCTTCGCCAGCGGCACGCTCGGCACCCTCAGGCTCTTCGCCGTCACGCTCGTGGGCTGCCTGGTGGGCGGCACCGTGCTCGCGGCCATGCGGGTCTCGCCCACCCCCGTGCTGCGGGGCACGGCGGCCGCGTACGTGAACATCGTGCGGAACACCCCGCTGACCCTCGTCATGTTCTTCTGCGTGCTGGGTCTGCCCTACCTCGACATCCGCTTCAGCGAGACGGCGTCGATCAACTCCTTCGCGCTCGCCTGCCTGGCGCTCATCGCCTACACCTCGTGCTTCGTCGCGGAAGTGCTGCGCTCGGGCATCGCGACGATCCCGGTGGGCCAGGCCGAGGCCGCACGCTCGATCGGGCTGACCTTCTCCCAGTCCCTGCGCCTCGTGATCCTGCCGCAGGCCTTCCGCACCGTGATCCCGCCGATGGGCAGCGTCATCATCGCGATGCTCAAGAACACCTCGATCGCCTCGGCCTTCAACAACCGCGAGCTCATCTCCGCGATGCGCAACGCCATCGAGATCCGCGGTGACATCGTGATCCCGCTGCTGTTCGCGACCGCTCTCGTCTACCTCCTGCTGGCGCTGATCCTCGGCAGGGTGTTCGACTACCTCGAGAAGAAGTGGGTGATCCTGCGATGAGCGCACCGACCCAGGTCCTCTTCGACGAGCCCGGCCCCCGGGCACGCCGGAACAACGTCCTCCTGTCGATCGCCTCGGGACTGGTGATCCTGGCGGCCATCGCCTACATCGTCTGGAAGTTCGAGGCCGCGGGACAGCTCACCGCAGCCAAATGGGAGCCGTTCGCCTACACCGTCATCCAGACCACGCTGCTCCAGGGCATGTGGGCGACGCTCAAGGTCGCGCTCGTCGCCTCCGTGCTGGCGCTCGCGGTGGGGATCGCCTTCGCCCTGCTGAGGCTGGCTCCCACACGCGCGATCTCGCTCCCCTCCACGCTCGTGCTCGAGATATTCCGCGGGGTGCCGGTCCTCCTGCTGATCTTCGCGACCTTCCTCCTGTTCGGCAACCAGATCGGCTCGTTCTGGTCCGTCGTCATCGGGCTGACCCTCTACAACGGGATGGTGATCGCGGAGATCATGCGCGCGGGCATCCTCGCGGTGCCGCGGGGGCAGCGCGAGGCCGCGATGTCGATCGGGCTGCGCGGCTCGCAGACGATGCGGCTGGTCCTCCTGCCACAGGCCGTGCGCGCGATGATGCCGACCCTCATCGCCCAGGTGGTCGTGCTGCTCAAGGACTCGGCCCTCGGGTTCATGGTGACCTACCAGGACCTCCTGTACCAGGTGCGCCTCATCGGACGCGACTACAACAATCTGCTGCCCACCTTCATCGTGGGTGCGGCGCTCTTCATCGTCATCAACATGCTCGTGGCCGCGCTGGCGCGCTGGCTCGAGACCCGGATGCAGCGCAAGACGGCTGCGAGGACGGGGCCTGCGAAGGCAGAGGACTGAGCAGGCAGAGGACTGAAAGGAATTCCATGGCAGAGCCGACACTCGTTCCCGGCCCCTACGACGTCGTCGAGGAGCCTGAGCGCAGCCGCATCGTCATCCGCGATCTCTCGGGGGGTGCGCCGGTGCTCGTGGGCTTCCTCGAGTACCGGCAGGAGGACGAGGTCCGGGTGGTGCTCCACACGATCATCGACGAGGCCTATTCCCGCCAGGGCTGGGCTCGGACCCTCGTGACGGAGGCCATGGCGCGCTTCTCCCGCGACGGTGTCCGGATCCGGTCGATGTGCAGCTACGTTGACCGGTACATGGAGCGCTTCCCGCAGTACCGCGATCTGCTCGCCTGAGACGCTCCTCTCATCGCGTCTGGGAGGTCTCTACCGTGCAGGCAGGTGGCAGGGTGCCCGCGCGGTAGAAGCCTCCCGGAGCATCGCGGACCGTGCGGGATCAGACGTCGACGTGCAGCTCGCCCACGGGGACGCTGCAGCAGCTGAGCACACGGCCCGGCCCCGGCTGCGCGGTGTGGTCGAGCACGTGCTCGGCCGCCCCGGTGCTGCGCACCCCGACCGCGCACGTCCCGCAGGAGCCGGAGCGGCAGGTGAAGGGGATGCGCGCGCCGTCGGCCTCGAGCGCCTCGAGCAGGGTGCCGTCCTCGGCGGTCCAGTCGAGCACCCGGCCGTCCGCGCGGACGATCCGGGCAGGCGGCCTGCCGGCGATCCGCGCCGACGCCTCCGGCACGGGTGAGGCGAAGGCCTCGCTGATGAGCGCTGAGGCGGGCAGTCCTGCCGCCTGCGCCGCGGAGCGGGCAAGGGTGAGGAACTCCTCGCCGCCGCACAGCACCGCCGCCTGCGCCCCGGTCAGGAAGGCGGAGAGCGCGGCCATGTCCGGCCGGCCCCGTTCTGCGGTGTCCCACAGCGCGACGGAGCAGCCCGCGGCGGTCCCGTCACCGTCCGAGACGGCCGCATCCGCGAGCCGTTGAAGCGCCTCCGCCGAGGCGCGTCCAGCTCCCCGGTCCACGTGCAGGCAGCGGACCTCGGCCTCCGCGGCGAGTCCCGGCACCAGCGAGAGTGCAGTGGTGATTCCCACCCCCGCAGTGAGCACGGCGACCTGTGGCGCCCGGGAGGGAGGTGCGGGAGAGGCAGGCACATCGGAGGGTGCAGCAGAGCCCGCCGCGGCCAGCACCGTCTCGGGGGTGGAGGACCCGAAGGGTCCGGAGACCATGACCTGCTCGCCGGGGCGCAGGGCGGCGAGTGCGCCGGAGGCCTCTCCGCGCTCCTGCACGAGGAGGGAGAACTCGCTGCCGCGGACGAGGAAGGCCGTGTAGCTGCGCCAGAGCGGACCGCCGGGGCCGGGGAGGTGGACCCGCACGTGCATGCCGGGTCGCCAGTGGGCGGCGAACCAGCCGTAGGGATCGCGCAGGCGGAGGTGATGGCGGCGAACCGCAGGGGTCCCGGCGCTGCTCGCGTGGCAGGCGCCGTCGGAGCCTCCGCCCTCCAGCGCTGCGGAGTCGACGACGCGGAGCATGCGCGGCCCCGTCCCGCCGGGCAGCGCGGGCGGGCTCGCCGTGTGTGCGCGTGCCTGCTCCGGAGCGAGCACCTCGACGGCGTCCCCGGGCGCGATCCGGCCGGGGGAGAGGACCGTGCCGTAGACCCCCATGTGGATGTGCCCCAGCGCGGTGGCGAGCAGCCGGGGGACGTTGAGGTCAGGCTGTGCCGTGCCCGGATGCACCTTGGTGGCCGCACAGCGCTCGATGGTGGAGCGGATGAGGAGGACGGCTCCGCCCACGCGCACCGTGCGGCCGACGAGCCCGAACTCCGCGAACGGGACGAGGCCGTCGACGAGGAGGTTTCCGCGGAAGCGGAGGGGATCGATCGCCTCGCCGGCGGCCTCTTCGAGCGCGCGCACGGATGCGAGGCCGATGAGGCTGAGGTGCCCGTGCTCGTCATCGAACATGCCCTGGGCCCCGCCCGGCGAGGACGCGGCGGTGACGGAGAGGGCGGCGGGGTCCGTGCCCGGGAGATGCGAGGCGAGGCCGGCGGCGCTGCCCGGTGCGCGCCGGTGCGCTGCGGGATCGAGGACGATCTCCTCGCGCGCGCCCTCGCCTCCCGCCGGGGGAGGAGTGAGCCCGATGCGGCCGTCGGGCAGGGTGCGCACGCCCCAGGCCGCGAGATCCGAGCGCTTCTTCAGTGCGAGGAACGCCGACCAGGAGTGCCATGAGCCGGGGGAGACCGGTGCGGTGCCGTCGGCGAGGGCGAGCACGCGGTCCCCGGCGAGGCCGGCGTGCGGGGCGGCCTCGCCGGAGCCGAGGGGTTCGGCGGGGAACCCCTTGACGGGGAAGCGGTGCAGGGCGCGGACGATTGCGGTCATCCACCCGATCGTAGCGCCGCCTCCCCGCAGGGCGCAGGCTCAGTCGAAGCGGCGGAAGCTCTTCTTCGACTCGGCGCGGTAGGAGTCGCGCCGGGGTCCGCGGTCGCCCTTGAAGCCGCGGCCCTCGCCGTGGGCGCGGTCGCCGCGCTTCTTGAAGGGGCGTCCCGGCCGGCCGCCGTCGGGCCGCAGGTCGATCCGCTTGCCCTGGATCTTCGTGTGCTGGAGGCGGCCGAGGGTGCTCTCGGGCAGCGATTCCGGCAGGTCCACGAGGGAATGGCTCGCACGGATGTCGATCGCGCCGATCTGGGAGGAGTTCAGTCCGCCCTCGTTCGCGATCGCGCCGACGATGCCGCCGGGCTGCACGCGGTCGTTGCGGCCCACCGCGATGCGGTACGTGCGCATGCCGGGGCGGCTGCCCCGGCGGTCGCTGCCGCGCTCATTGCGGTTCGCACGCGGCTTGGGCTCCGGCAGCGGCTCGGCGGTCAGCGTCTCGCCGTCGAGCAGGAGGACGGCGAGCGCGGCCGCGACCTCCTCGGCGGGCGTCTCGCTCGCACGGACGAAGTCCGCGATGACGGGGCGCACCTCGTCGAGGTCCTTCTCCGCCAGCGCCTTCGAGATGCGGCCGGTGAAGCGCTCCACGCGGCTGCTGGTGAGCTGCTCCACGCTGGGCAGGGTAAGCTGCTCGACCTTCTGGCGTGTGGCCTTCTCGATCTGGCGCAGCATGTGCGATTCGCGCGGGGTGACGAAGAGGATCGCCTCGCCGGAGCGCCCGGCGCGGCCCGTGCGGCCGATCCGGTGCACATAGGACTCGGTGTCGTGCGGGATGTCGTAGTTGACCACGAGCTCGATCCGCTCGACGTCGAGGCCGCGGGCGGCGACGTCGGTGGCGACGAGGATGTCGATCTGCCCGGCGCGCAGCTGCTCGACGGTGCGCTCGCGCGCCTGCTGCGGGATGTCGCCGTTGATGGCCGAGGCGCGCATGCCGCGGGCCCGCAGCTTGTCCGCGAGCTCCTCCGTGGCCTGCTTGGTGCGGACGAACATGATGATGCCGTCGTACTCCTCGACCTCGAGGATGCGGGTGAGCGCGTCGAGCTTGTGCGAGTGCATGACCGTGAGGAAGCGCTGGCGGATGTTCGCCCCGGTGGTGGTCTTCGAGGCGACGCGCACCTCCTCCGGCGAGGTGAGGTACTTGCCGGTGATGCGGTGGATCGAGGCCGGCATCGTCGCGGAGAACAGCGCCACCTGGCGCGAGTCGCCGGCGCGGGCGAAGATCTCCTCGATGTCCTCGGCGAAGCCCATCTTCAGCATCTCGTCGGCCTCGTCGAGCACGAGGTGGCGGAGTGCGCCCAGGTCGAGCGAGCCGCGCTTGAGGTGGTCGATGACCCGGCCGGGGGTGCCCACGACGACCTGCGCGCCGCGGCGGAGGCCGGCGAGCTGCGGACCGTAGGACTGGCCGCCGTAGACCGGCAGCACCGTGAAGTCGGGCAGGTGCGCGGCATAGGAGGAGAAGGCCTCCGCGACCTGGATCGCGAGCTCGCGGGTGGGGGTGAGCACGAGGGCGTGCGGGCCGGACTCGGCGCGGCCGAGATCGGCGATCTGGGACAGGACCGGCAGCGCGAAGGCTGCGGTCTTGCCCGTGCCGGTCTGCGCGAGGCCGATGACGTCGCGGCCTTCGAGCAGGACCGGGATGGTGCGCTCCTGGATGGCCGAGGGGCGCTCGTAGCCCAGGCCGGACACGGCTTCGGCGACGGCGGGGTGAAGGGCCATGTCCGCGAAGGTCGGGCCCGCGGGCTCCTCGGCGGAGGCTGCGGTGGGAGTGGTCTCAGGGGCGGGGGTGAGTGAGGACTCGGTCATGGTGAACTCGTTCTCGTTCCATGTCGTGACCGCGCGCATGATCGCAGGGGACTTGAATGGCGATCGGCCAGCTCGGCCGGGAGTGCTCACTTCGAGTGCACTTGAGAGGGCCGGAGACGTCCGGGCGCAGAACAGGGGCGGTATCGCCCGCACTGTGCGCAGCTGACGTCGAACGTGGCAGCGGGGTGCGACTGACCATCCTACACGGGATCGCCTCCGGATCCGGTGCGCGAGCGCGTATGGAAGGTCACATCCGGCGCGGGCCGCCGAGCGAATGGGTAGGCTTGTGCCGGTGTGCGGCGATCCGTCCCGCCGCGCGCAGCGCACGACCGATCCGAGCTGAGGAGCACATCCGTGGCATCCACCCTTGATTCCGTCATCAACCTCGCCAAGCGGCGCGGATTCGTCTTCCAGGCGGGTGAGATCTACGGGGGATCCCGCTCTGCGTGGGACTACGGTCCCCTGGGCGTCGAGCTCAAGGAGAACATCAAGAAGCTGTGGTGGCAGACCTTCGTCCGCGGCCGCGAGGACATGGTGGGCCTCGACTCCTCGATCATCCAGCCGCGTGCGGTGTGGGAGGCCTCCGGCCACGTCGAGACCTTCGTCGACCCGCTCGTCGAATCCCTCCACACCCACAAGCGCTACCGCGCCGACCACCTCATCGAGGCCTATGTCGCCAAGCACGGCCGCGCGCCGGAGAACGGGCTGGCCGACATCCGCGATCCCGAGACCGGACAGGAGGGCGCCTGGACGGAGCCCCAGCAGTTCTCCGGCCTCGTGAAGACCTATCTGGGGCCCGTCGACAACGAGGAGGGCCTGCACTACCTCCGCCCGGAGACCGCGCAGGGCATCTTCATCAACTTCAACAACGTCGTCACGGCCGCCCGCCGGAAGCCGCCGTTCGGCATCGGCCAGATCGGCAAGGCGTTCCGCAACGAGATCACGCCGGGCAACTTCATCTTCCGCACGCGCGAGTTCGAGCAGATGGAGATCGAGTACTTCGTGCACCCGGAGGACGCGGGCCGGTTCTTCGACGAATGGGTCGAGGCGTGCTGGGACTGGTTCGTCGACCTCGGCGTGAGCCCGGACAACCTGCGCCGCTTCGACGTCCCCGCCGATGACCGCGCGCACTACTCGGACGCGACGATCGACCTCGAGTACCGCTTCGGCTTCCAGGGCTCGGAATGGGGCGAGCTCATGGGCATCGCCAATCGCACGGACTACGACCTCGGCCGGCACACCGAGCACTCCGGCGCCAAGCTGCAGTACTTCGACCAGGCCTCCGGCGACCGCTACACGCCCTATGTCATCGAGCCCAGCTTCGGCCTCACACGGTCGATGATGGCCTTCCTCGTGGACGCCTACACCGAGGACGAGGCGCCCAACACGAAGGGCGGCGTCGACAAGCGCACGGTGCTCAAGCTCGATCCGCGGCTGGCCCCGGTCAAGGCCGCCGTCCTGCCGCTGTCCCGCAACGAGAAGCTCAGCCCGCAGGCCCGTGAGCTGGCTGCGACGCTGCGCCGCGAGTGGAACGTGGACTTCGACGACGCCGGCGCGATCGGCCGCCGCTACCGCCGCCAGGACGAGATCGGCACGCCGTTCTGCATCACCTACGACTTCGATTCGCTCGAGGACGGGGCCGTGACGATCCGCCGGCGCGATGACATGAGCCAGGAGCGCGTCGCGATCGCCGAAGTGCCCGCCTATGTCCGCGAGGGCATCCTGGGCTGAGCCCGGGGCCGGCCCCTGGGGCCCGCGGGCCCGGTCTCAGGCCGTCAGCACGGCGGCGAGCACGAGGCCTGCCACCGCACACGCGATCACGGCGAGAGCACGCAGCAGCACCGCGCGCTCTCGCCGTGCCGCGTCCGCAGGCTCGGCGAGGTCCGCGTGCCCGGCCTCGGCCGCCGAGGCCGCGGCGAGGGCTGCGGCCATCGCCACGCGGGGCGGGGAGGCCAGCGTGCTGATGGACGCGGCCGCGTTGCCCGCCGCCACGAGCGGGAGCACCGAGGCGTCCGCGGCCCGGGCGATCTCCGCGGTGGTCGAGGAGAACATCGCGTTCGAGCCCGTGTTGGAGCCCGTGAGGACGCCGCCGAGCGCCGCGAGCGGGGGAGCGAGTCCCACGCCCAGGCCGCCGAGTGCGGCACCGATGACCCCGCTCATCCCGCTCACCGTCATGATCCACCCCATGAGCATGAAGAGTGCCGTCGTGGCGCCCACGGGAGCCCAGGCCCGGACGCCCGCGCGGACCGCGGCCGGCGGGGTCTCCGAGGTCCGCTGGGCCTCCGAGAGCCGCGGGCCCTCCGCGGTGCCGGCGCCCCGCGCGAGGGCATAGGCGACGGCGGCCCCGACGGCCAGCCACAGCGGCGGCGAGGTCAGCACCCCGATGACGGCCTGCGGCAGGAGGGAGGACAGCGGCGGGGCGAGCGCCTGGGCGAGGAGGAGCCCGGCTGTGAGGGTCCCGTACGGCAGCAGCGCACGGCCGAGCTCCGCATCGGTGCGGCCGCGCACGCCGCCCAGGCGGAATCCCAGCAGCAGGACGGCGATGACCGCGGCGGTGCCGAGGACGCCCGCGAGCGGCGTGCCCAGGAGCATGTTCGCGCACAGTACGCCCGCCCAGGCGGCTCCCGCCGCGAGGAGCGTCCAGCCTGCCGTCGCGGCACTCCGTCCCCTCCCGGCGGTGAGGACCACGACGACCGCGACGACGGTGAGCGGCACGGCGTTGACCCAGGCGGTCGCGATGCCGAGGTCCGTGAGATCGAGCCCCGCGAGGCTGGCAGCGACCGCGGTGCCGGGAGCCAGCGCGCCCCACGGCACCAGCACGAGGCCGCACAGTCCGAGGAGCGCGGAGCGGACGATGCCGAAGCCCATCTGGGCGAGGATCGGCACGCCCACCGTCACGCCGATGCCGAAGCCTGTGACGGACTCGGCGAACGGCACGATGCCGAGGACGACGAGGGCGGCACCGGCTCCCGGCGAGGGCGCGGACTCGAGGATCCACGTCCCGATCCTGCGCATCGCCCCCGAAGCCTGCAGCAGCCGGGCGAGCACCATGCCGAAGAGCAGGATGAGCACGACCTCGACGAGTGTGGGGGCATAGTCCGCGAAGGAGGCGAGCGCGGCGTCCCCGGCGACGGGGAAGCGCCACAGCGCGATGAGGGCGGCGGCGGGCGCGGCGAGTGCCGAGGCGAGCAGGGAGCCGCGGCCGCACAGGAGCACGGCGGCGGCGAGCAGGACCGGGACGGCGGTGAGGAGCACCGTGGGGAGTGTCGGGGACATCACACCGGTCACTCTGTCACAGTCAGGCCAGGCGGATGACGGAGGCGCCTGCCCCTCCCGGGTCCACGCGGTCGAGGGCGTCGAACCACTCCGCGCGCAGGCTGCCCGGCCCCGCGGCGCGTGCGCTCGCCTCGGCCCCGGCGGCCGAGTTCCACACCGCCGCGGCGAGCACCGCGAGGGTGCGGGCGTGCTCGGCCTCTGAACCAGTGCCCGCCTCGGGCCGGAGCGGGCCCTCCTGAGCCAGACACGCGGCGGCGAGCGCGCCGAGCGCACACCCCGTGCCGGTGATCCGGGTGAGCGCGGGCGCGTCGATGCGGACCTCCCACAGCGCTCCTCCGGGTGCCGCGACGAGATCGTGGGCGCCGGACACGAGGACGTGCGCGCCGGTGGTCCGTGCCAGGTGCGCGGCGGCCTCGGCGGCCTCGGAGGCGGCTGCACGCGAGTCCGGCCCGCTCCCTCCGCTGTCGCCTTCCGCGAGCACGAGGATCTCCGAGGCGTTGCCCTTGATGAGGGCGGGAGCCTCCTCGGCGACGAGCGTGCGGGCGAGCGGTGTGCGGACCGGTGTGCGGGCGCCGACGGCGGCCGGATCGAGCACCCAGGGCAGTCCCGCCTCCCGCGCGGCACGCACGGTGGGGACGATGGCCGCCGCGGTGTCCGCATCGAGCGTGCCGAGATTGACGAGCAGCGCGGCCGCGCCCGTGACGATGTGCGGCGACTCCTCCCGGCTCGCGGTCATGACGGGGCGTGCCCCGGCGGCGCCCAGCGCATCCGCGACGGTGGGCATCGAGACGGCGTGCGAGCAGCAGTGCACGAGCGGGGCCTTCGCCCGGACCGCCTCGGCGATGCGGGTGAGTGCGGCCGGCTCCGGTGCGGGAGAGGAGGGCAGCCCGGCCATCAGCGGTCGTCCTCCGCACTGTCCGCGCCTGCCTCCGCGGGGCCTCCGCTCCGGTCCCGGATCGCCTGCGCGCTCAGCTCGTCGAGGCTCTGATCCAGCTGGGCCGGACGCAGCGCCGGGCCGCACGCGCCCGCGAGCGCGAGGAGCAAGCCGCCTGTCCCCGCGACGACCAGCACCGCGGTCGTGTCCGAGCCGAGCAGACCGCCGAGCGGCGGAAGCCAGAACGGGAAGAGCGCCGGGACGATGATCGAGAGGCTGTAGGCGGAGCCGTAGCCGGTGGAGCGCAGGTGCGCGGGGAACCGCTCGTTGATGTACGCGCCCACGGGGCCGTACGCGGAGACGGTGAGCGCCTGGACCGCACAGGCGAGGACGACGACGGCCGCGATGTGCTGGGCTCCGGCGATCCCCGCGAGGCAGAGGGGGCCGGCGACGGCGGCGAGGAGGCCCGCGAGGACGAAGTACCTCCGCCGGCCCAGCCGGGTGGACAGGTGCCCGGTGCAGGACATCGCGAGCGCCTGCGCGCAGCCGGCGGCCACCATGAGGAGGGGAACGGATGCGGGGCTCGTCACCGCGGGTGAGAAGCCGCTGCCCAGGGCCGAGGTCAGGTGCACCACCACCATGTTCGTCATGAGCCACAGCCCGGTCATGAGCGTGAAGACCTGCCAGAACGCACCCGCCCAGGAGCCGGCGAGGATGCTCCGCAGGCTGCCTGCGGCCGCGGCGTGCTGAGCACCCGCCCGGGACTGCGCCGCGGCCTCGGCGGGAGCGGTGTGGGCATCGGCGACGCGCAGGTGGTAGTAGACGAGCATGGCGAGGGAGGCGAGCCCGCCGGCGGCGAAGGCGATGCGCCACCCGAAGACGGCATAGGCCTCGGGCCCCAGCACTGCGAGGGAGACGGCGGTCGCGAGCGCGATCGTCGCCTGTGCCCAGGGCGCCATCGCCATGATGAGCCCGGAGAAGAGCCCGCGGCTGCGCGGGCGGGCCCATTCCATCGCGAGCGGGATCGCCGAGGTGTACTCGCCGGCCAGGCACATCCCGCCGAGGAAGCGGAAGGCGAAGAGGAGAACGAGCGTGCCCGCGCCCAGGGCCGCGTGCGTGGGCAGCGCGGCGATGAGGAGGGTGAAGAGGGCGGTGCCGGCGATGGCCCACCGGGTGATCGACGTGCGGCCGTGCCGGTCGGCGAGGCGGCCGAACAGCATCGCGCCCACGGGCCGGCCCAGGAGGGTGGCGATGAGGGCGAGCGAGGTCGAGGTCGCGGCGTGCTCGGGACCGACGATGTGCACCATCGCGGGGGCGAGGGCCGTGAGCGGGAGGAAGATCGCGATCTGGTCGACGTAGTTGCCCCAGATGCCGCCGCGGATCGCGGAGGTGGGGGCGGATCCGGCGGCTGCCGAGCCGGAGTCCGCCGAGCCGGGTCCTGCGGGTGGGGGACCGGCGGTCCCGGGGGAGTCGGACGGACGGTGTACGGGGGAGTCGGACGGACGGTGTACGGGGGCGCGCTGAGGCACGGGCTCCTCCTCTTCCTACGGCGGCATGATCCGCTCAGGTTCGACGGTCGGAGCGGCGGCTCCCTCTCAGCCCGCGCCTCGGGCTCCCGTGGGTACCGGGCCAGTGTAGCGACCTCGCGGGCACACCCCGCCCGGGGGTGCGCTCGATCCTGGGCCGCGCTCAGCCCAGCGGAGCTGTGACCTCCTTGAAGGCGCTGCGGTGGAATACGAGGGGCGAGGCCCCGGCCCGGGCCTCGATGCCGAGCACCTCCAGCAGCACGATGTCGTGGTCGCCGGCTCGGACCTCGTCGTAGAGGCGGGTGCGCAGGGCCACCGGGCTGTCCGCGATGGTGAGGGCGCCAGCGGGGTGCACCGCGGTGCCGATGCCCTCGAAGCGCCGCGCGCGGTCCTTCGCCGCCAGCTGACGGACGATCGCAGACTGGTCGCTGCCGAGCAGGGAGACCCCCAGCTGTCCGGCGGTGCGCAGGAGCGGCCAGGTGGAGGAGGAGTGCTGCACCGCGACGCTCACGAGGGGCGGCTCGAGGGAGACGCCCACCGTGAAGGTGGAGGCGACGAGGCCCTGCGGGGCGCCGCCGGTGTGTGCGCCGATGAGCACGACGCCCTGCGGGAAGTGCGAGAAGGCCTCGCGCAGGACGTCGGGGGTGAGGGCCTCCGGCACGGGCGGAGACTGCGGTGCGGTGCGGGTGTGCGGCTCGGCCGGGGCGGCCTCGGCGGTCACTGTCATTGCGCTCTCCTCGTGCGTGGGTGGCCTGCAGGTGCTGTGGGCCACGATGCCAAGGCCGTGGCCGCAGCGGGTGCGGCGGAGGACGCACTTCGTCATGGAGCGTCTTCTTCCGCCGTCCGTGCGGGTCCGTGCGGCGGAATGTGACGGGAGCTGACGGCATGTGACGAGGTGCGCCCGTCTGCGAGGGGGAGCCTCACGTAGATTCCACACGAATGTGAGATTCCGTCCGCACGCCCCGTCCGCGGCAGCAGCCGCGCTGATCCCGCTCGCGCCGCCCCGTCCGGCGCAGTAAGGAAGCACCGCATGACCGTCACCGCCTCGCCCGCAGAAGCCGCAGCATCCTCCCGCACCGGGGCCCTGCCGGGGGACTTCGACTCCCTCGCGGCGCTCTTCCGCCCGCTCTTCGCGGACATCGCCGAGGGCGCGCTCGAGCGCGAGCTGCACCGTCGGCTGCCGTTCGCCGAGGTCCGCCGTCTGGACGAGGCCGGCTTCGGCACCCTGCGCGTGCCCGCGGAGCACGGCGGGCCCGGCGCGAGCGTCGAGACCCTCACTCGCCTGCTCGTGGAGCTCGCGGAGGCGGACTCCAACATCGCCCACCTCTACCGCTCGCACCTGGGCTTCGTCGAGTCGCTGCGCTTCCAGCCGGCGGAGATCCAGCGGGCGTGGTATCCGCGGGTGCTCGCGGGCGCGACGGTGGGCAACGCCTCGACGGAGAAGGGCGGGAACGCGCTCGGCCGGCTGAACACGGTGCTCACCCGCACCGGGTCGGGCTGGGTGCTCGAGGGGCAGAAGTTCTACTCGACCGGCACCATCTTCTCGGGGTACACCCGGGTCTCGGCCGCGCTCGACGGGGAGGACGGCCGCTGCTTCGCTGTCGTCGCGACGGATGCCCCCGGCGTCACCGTCGCCGACGACTGGGACGGCTTCGGGCAGAAGCTCACGGGAACCGGCACCACGACCTTCGCGCAGGTGCCGGTGGAGGAGACCGCCGTGCTCGACCGCGTCGTGGGCACGCCCGAGGCGATCCACGAGGCCGCCTTCTTCCAGCACATCCTGCTCACGGTGCTCGCCGGCATCGCACGGGCGGCCCGCCGGGACGCGGCCGCGACGATCGCGGGCCGGGCCCGGACCTTCAGCACCGGCTCCGGCCTGCCCTTCCGCGAGGACCCGCTCATCCAGGAGGCCACGGGCCGGATCGCCGCGAAGGCCTATGCCGCCGAGGCGCTCGTGCTGCAGACCGCCTGCGCGCTCGATGCGGGCATCGCAGCGGCGCGTGCCGCGGGCGCGGATGCCGCGGGCTTCGCCGGTGAGGTGCCCGAAGCCCTGCACTTCTCGGAGATCGCCGTCGAGCACGCACAGGTGACCGTGCCGGAGCTGGCGCTCGGTGCCGCGCAGGACCTCTTCCTCACGGTGGGCGCCTCGGCGACTTCGCGGGGCAGGGGCCTGGACCGTCACTGGCGGAACGCGCAGACGGTCGCCACCCACAACCCCATCGCCTTCCGGGCGCGGGCGCTCGGCGACTACTGGATCAACGGAACCCTGCCCGAGGGCCTCAACGCGATCGGCGACGCCGTGCGCTCCGGGGCGAATGCTCCGAGGTGAACACGGGACGCCAGCTCACCCGTGCGCACGGGCGGTTCCCCGGTCCGCCCGTGCCTGGTACCCTGCTCTTGTCCTGTTCCCTCATGGAAGGCTTCGCCGTGAAGTCACGTCTCGTCCTCGCCTGACCGGCGTTCGAGACCCCGTCTCGGACGCGTCGCATCTCCACGCGGAACGAGACCTCCATGGAACACATTCACGCGCCTTCGCGCATTCACGCGGGCAGCCCCGCGATCACCGCCGCGCACCTCTCCTTCGCCTGGCCCGACGGCTCAGCCGCATCGCGGGCCCACGGCACAGGCGGCGTCATCGACGATCAGACGCTCACCATCCCTGCGGGGCTCATCGGCATGATCGGAGCCAACGGTGCGGGGAAGACCACATTCGCCCGCCTGCTGGCGGGCGAGCTCCAGCCCATCTCCGGCCGGATCGACGCCGGCGGGCCGGTCTGGGTCCTGCCGCAGGACCTGCCGCAGCAGGACCGGACCGTCGCCGAGGTACTCGGCATCTCAGACACCCTCGCAGCGCTGCGCCGCGTGCTCTCGGGAGAGGCGGGCGAGGCGCAGATCGCTGCCGATATGGAGGCCATCGGCGAGGACTGGGACATCGAGGAGCGCGCGCTCGCGGCACTCGCCTCGGTGGGGCTGGCCTCGGCAGGGCTGGCCTCGACGGCGCCGGATCCTGCCTCCGCGGAACAGGCTCCCTCCCTCCTCGACCGCCGCATGTCCTCGCTCTCCGGCGGGCAGGCGATGCGGGCCGGGCTCGCCGGCGCGGTGCTGGCAGGGGCGGCGTGGACGATCCTGGACGAGCCCACGAACAATCTCGACTCCGCGGGGCGGTCCGCCCTCTTCTCCGCGCTGGAGGCGCTGCGCGGGGGAGTGCTCGCGATCTCGCACGACCGCGAGCTGCTGGAGCGCGTCGACGCCGTCGTGGAGCTGCGGCACGGGCGTCTGCGGGTCTTCGGCGGGACTTTCGGCGAGTACGAGGCCGCGCTCGAGGTCGAACAGGCCGCGGCGCGGGCGGACGTGGCACAGGCGAAGTCCGCGCAGCAGCTCGAGCGGCGCCAGCGGATCGAGGCGGAGCAGAAGCTCGCCCGCCGGGAGCGCTACGGAAAGAAGATGGAGGCGAACAAGCGCGAGCCCAAGATCATCATGGGGCTGCGGAAGCGCGAGGCGCAGGTCTCGGCGGCGAAGCTGCGCGGCATGGTCGCGGACCGGGAGGCCGCCGCCGAGGCCGAGCTCGAGACCGCGCGGGAGCGCGTGCGGGAGCAGGTCGACATCCGGCTCTCGCTGCCGGACACGGAGGTGCCCGCCCGCCGCCGCGTGCTCGAGGTCGAGGCCGCCTGCGGCGAGTGTGCGCTCGTGGGACCCGCCCGCGTGCGGCTGGAGGGAGCCAACGGTTCCGGGAAGTCGACGCTGCTGCGGGCGATCGTCGCCGCGAGCGAAGCCGCTGCCGGGGAGCGGGCCCGGGAGGCCGCTTCGGGCGGATCCTGTGCTGATGATCCGATCCGGCTGCTCGAGCGGGCTCCCCGCGCGGACGGCAGGACGTGGACGCTGCGTCCGCGGGTGCCCACGGCGTATCTCAGTCAGAGCGCGGAGCTGCCGGAGGAGGAGACGGCCGAGGCCGCCGTGCGCATCGCCGCTCCCGAGGCCGGCCCGCACGAGGTGAGGGCGATGCTCGCGGCGCTCGAGCTGAGGGGGAGCGCGGCGCAGCGGCGCTGCGGCGACCTCTCCGGCGGCGAGCGTCTGCGGGTGGCGCTGGCCGGGATGCTGCTGCGGCGGCCGGCACCTCAGCTGCTCCTGCTCGACGAGCCCACCAACAGCCTCGACCTCGATTCGGTGCGAGTGCTCGTCTCCGCGCTCGAGGACTTCCGGGGCGCGCTCCTCGTCGTCACCCACGATCCGGCCTTCGCCCGTGATCTCGGGCTCGAGGAGGAATGGGTCATGGAGACGATGCGGGAGGGCGCCGGCGAGACGCGCGCAGGTGCGGACGCCGTGGAGACTGCTGAGTAAGGGGGTGACTGGCAGGCATCCTCATGAGCTGTGCGGTGTCCGGCACCCCGATGCCTCGGCCTGTGGACCTCCCCGGCGGGCTCTGCCCACAGCGCCGAAGGACCGATGTCGCTCTCAGCCGGCCGCGCGTACGAGGGCGTCCGCTCCCGCCCGGGCACCGCCGTACTCGCGGATGCGCTCTCCCAGCGCGTGCGACCGTTCGCGCAGCCCCTCGTCGTGGAGCAGACGGTCGAAGGCGCCATGCAGCCGGCGGGCGGATGCACGGCGGGAGAGGGTGAGGCCGACCCCGGCCTCCTCGACGAGCCGGCCGATCCCGGGCTGGTCGGAGGCGGCGTCCAGCGGGAGCACGAGGACCGGGAGGCCGTGCGCGAGGGCGGCCACCGTCGTCCCGTGCCCGCCGTGGGTGACTGCCGCGGAGACCGCGGGCATGAGCGCCGCGTGGTCCGCCCAGGCGCGGAGTTCGACATTCTGCGGAGCTTTCAGTGCGGTGGGTGCGAGCGACGGTCCGGTCGTCGCAACGGCTCTGATGGGAAGGCCTGCGGCGGCATCGAGGAGATGCTGCCAGGTGCGGGTGAGGCGCGGAAACGGAAAGGTGCTGAGACTCATGAGCAGTGCCGGTTCGGAGGGGTGAGCGGCGACCGCCTGGACCATCGGCCCGATGTGCTCGGCGTCCGAGTCCGCCTGCGGGTCGATCTCTGCGGCAGAGGCGACCACGACGAGCCGGGCGCCCTCGAGCACCGCGCGGACGGGGAGCCCGAGGAGCCGGAGAGCGCCGTCCAGTCTGCGCAGTCTGCCGTGCATGAGGGAGTCCGCCGTCGATTCGAGCAGGGCGTACCGCTGTTTCCGGCGGAGGAGGACTGTCAGCGTCGAAAGCAGGAGGGCGTCGCCGACGACGAGGTCGGCCGGTCGGGCATCGAGTTCGTCGGCGACGTCCCTGGCTGCGTCGCGGTCCCGCATGAGCGCGAGGAGGTTGAGCGGTGAGGCGGTCACCTCGAAGCCGCCGGCGTGCGGGTAGGGGGAGAAGGGAACGCCCCGGGCGGCGAACTGTGATGCCTGAACGGCATGGCCGAGCACCCGGACGCGGTGGCCGCGGCGGCAGAGCTCGTCTGCGAGGACGAGCACGGGCAGGGCCGCACCCCCGCCGTTCCAGGTGAGGAAGAGGAAACTCGCCATGGGGTGACCTTACCGACTGCTCCGCATCGCACAGAGGGATGGCGCAGCGGGCGGCCCCCTGGCGGATCAGAGGCGACCGAAGGGGCGTTGTCGTCATCGTTGTTCTATGATAGACTAGAAACTCGTTCATGTTGGCAAGGGTTCGATGGCGGTGAGGGGCGTCTGGTGGCGTCCCTGGCGCTCGCCGTTCCTCTGAGCTTCCCTGGTGATCTTCACTGGTCCTCGATGGTGAGAGCGGGGTGGGGGCGATGACTGAGGTGGTGCCGATACCGCCTGTCGCCGCTGGTGACATGCGGGAATGTGAGCCGGGAGTTCGCAGTCACGTCACTGATGTGGCCGGGCTGCGAAAGCTGCTCGCCGAGCCCCTTCCTGCGGGTTCCCTCTCCGTCCCCGCCGGGCGGACGCCCGATGAGTGCGTCTCTGTCGACTCCTTCCCTGCGATCGGCGCTGTTGTCGGAGACTCCGGAGGCGCTGTGGCCGGTGCGGCGGAGGCGCTCGAGGAGATCGTGGGAGGGCATCGGGTCGCCGACCGGCTGCGTGCGCTGCAGACGGAGCGCCTGGGCCGGTTCGGTCTGCGGACGATCCTGGCGGAGCATGAGGAAGAGCTCGCGCTCCTCTGGGACTCCGGGAGCGAGGGGAACCCCGCTGACGGCGAGACCATCACGAACGAGCGAGGCCGCGCAGACCGGCGAAGCAGCGCAGGCCGGGAGCGCAACACAGACCAGCAGAACAGCGCAGGCAGCACGGCTTCCAGCGCCGTGCGTGCGATTCCCTTCCTCGACGGTCAGCGGGAGCCAACGCTGAGGGGCATCTTCGCCGCACTTCTGCCGTTCGAGGATCTGACGACCCTCGCGGGCGCCCTGGACTCCTCTGTCCCGTCCGCGCGTTTCGAGACAGCGCGCGCTCTCGTCCTGCTGGTGGGGATGCCGCGCCTGCTGAGCACGGTCGGGTCGGGGATTCTGCCCCATGACCGGATCGACAGGATCCTCCCCAAGACGCATCTGCTGTCCATGCCCCAGCTGCACCTCGTGGACGACTTCATCGCGAGCCTCGATCCTCGGCTCTCACTCGGGCGGTACACCGCCAAGGTCTCGGAATTCATCGCCTCGCTGGACGTCGCTGGCCCCACTCCGGCGCAGGTGAGGAGGAGCCGCGGTGTGCGCCTGTACCGCGGTGACGGTGTGGAGGGCTGCCTCTCGCTGCACGGCCCCCTGCCGGAGCTCGAGGCGTTCTACCAGCGAGGCCGGGCCGTGGGCAGGGCCCTGCTGCGGAATCAGCTGGAGGCGCTGGACGTCCGTGGTCTCCCCGGAGGAGGAGAGCCGGCCTCGGCCGGGGCGGCGCAGTTCGAGCACGTCGATGACCGCAGCCTCCAGCAGATCGTCTTCGACCTGCTGACGGGAGCTGTGCCCCGGACGGAGACCTCGGTGGAGGTCCGTGGCGCCGAAGGTGCGCGCCACACGGTTCGAGTCTCCTGTCCCACCCGCGGCTCGTGGCTGCGGAAGCAGGCGAGCGTGAACGTGACGGTGCCGGTGACCACCCTCATGCGAATGGACGAGAGACCGGGCGTGCTCGGCGGGCACGCCCCGATTCCCGCGGAGACGGCGCGGGAGATCGCCGCGCACGGAACCATCTGGAACCGGAAGCTCACGGACCCCAGCATCGGAGTGGTGCTGGACGAGGCCGGATGAGATCGTCTGGACGCTGCCGCTCGGGGTGCGCTGCTCCACCGTGGCCTCACCCGTCGACAGCGGTGGGGCGCTCACGGAGCTGGTGCGCGCATACGACGCGCGCATCGGTCCCGGTGACGGAGAGCGGGATGGCGGACGGTCCGGTGCCCGAGCGCCGCGTGACCGGGGAGCTGATGACCTGGGACCTTGTGACCGGGAAGCTGATGACCGAGTGCCTGTCGTGGTGACGGCGGAGGAGTCCGCCCGGATCGCGGAGGAGGTCATGGACGCCCTCGTCGCGGACTGTGCGGAGGAGGAGGCGCGGTGGGAGACGATGCGAGCCCAGCGCGCCCGGCTGGAACAGCAGCGGCACCGTGAGGCAGAGGCGCGGGAGCAGGCGGTGCGCGAGCGTGAGGAGTCCTTCGCGCAGAGACTTCGCGAGCTCGCGGAGATGCGGCGGCGCGTGAGCCGGGAGGAGGAGCGGCTGCACGTGCGGATCGGCGAGCTGAAGCGGGAACTGGCGATCCGGAGGCACTTCGCGGAGGAGATCGGCCCTCGGGAGGCCCGGGTGCGCCGGATCGAGGACGCCTGGTGGGGGCTCATCGACCGGACGGCCGACAGGCCGCGAGGGCAGGCGGTCCAGGCGGACCGGCTCCCGGAACGGGCGGAGCAGCTCTCGGAACGGGCAATGGCGGGAGAGATTCCTCATGCAGCAGAGGTTCCTGTGGCACCAGGGCCGCCGGAGGAGCACTGCGCGCGCATGCAGGCCCTCATCGACGCGCACGCCGAGGACGAGGAGTTCGCCCGCTTCCTCGTGCGGAAGGGCGCGCTCACTGCGGAGGAGCTCGAGGAGCGCGCCCTCGAGGAGGCGGTGCACGACGAGACCGTCAGGCAGATGGACCTCGTTCGAGAGGAGCAGATGCGCATGGAGTGCGAGGCGCGGCGCTTCAAGCGGGACGCTCATCGGGAGATGCTCCGGCTGTGGAAGGAGGCCTATGCGCAGGAGACGCGGCGCGAGGCCCGGAAGCGCGCCCGCGCCGATGCGGGGGCAACCGCTGCAGAGGCAACCGCTGCGGAGGCCGCGGTCTGCCGCTGCAGGACTGCCGAGAACACCCGCCCCGCTGCGCATTTGACCGCTCCGCGATAATGGTTCGGTGACTGCTGTGACTTCCGCCCCCGCCCTCGCCGCGCAGACCTCCGCGGCTCCGGATGCCGTGCCCCCCGGCCCCCCGGCGGTGTCTGCTCCCGCCGCTCCGCACGCCGGGAGGGCTCCGCACGCCGGGAGGGCCCTGCGCATCGGGAACCTCGAGCTGAGCTCTCCCGTGGTGCTCGCGCCGATGGCGGGCATCACGAACACGGCCTTCCGTCGGCTGTGCCGCGAGTACGGCGGCGGCCTCTACGTCACGGAGATGGTGACGACGCGGGCCCTCGTGGAGCGCAACGAGAAGACGATGCGCATCATCCACCACGAACCGTACGAGACTCCGCGCTCCGTGCAGCTCTACGGCGTCGATCCCGTCACCGTGGGGCAGTCGGTGCGGCTCCTGGTCGAGGAGGACCGCGCCGACCACATCGACCTCAACTTCGGCTGTCCGGTGCCCAAGGTGACCCGCAAGGGGGGCGGCTCCGCACTGCCGTGGAAGACGGACCTCTTCGCAGCCATCGTCGAGACCGCGGTGCGCGAGGCCGACCGCGGCGGCATCCCCCTCACCGTCAAGATGCGCAAGGGCATCGACGATGACCACCTCACCTTCGAGGGGGCGGCGCGCACCGCCGTCTCCGCAGGCGTCTCCGCGATCACGCTCCACGGCCGCACCTGCGCGCAGCTCTACTCCGGCACCGCGGACTGGACCGCGATCGCGCGGATGAAGGAGATCGTCCACGGCATGGTCGGCGACGAGATCCCGGTCCTGGGCAACGGCGACATCTTCGCCGCCGAGGATGCGCTCGCGATGATGGAGCGCACCGGCTGCGACGGCGTCGTCATCGGACGCGGCTGCCAGGGCCGCCCGTGGCTCTTCGGCGACCTCGAGAACGCACTGGCGGGCAACCTGCTCCGCAACCAGCCGGACCTCGGCGGGGTCGCAGACGCGGTGAGGAGGCACGGCGAGTACCTCGCCGAGCACTACGAGGACGAGTTCATGGGCGTGCGCGATCTGCGCAAGCACATCGCCTGGTACTTCAAGGGCTACCCCGTGGGCGGGGACCTGCGCAGCCGCCTGGCCAAGGTCTCCTCCCTGTCCGAGCTCGACGCGCTGCTGTCCGAGCTCGACCGCAGCCAGCCCTATCCGGGCGAGGCGGCGGAGGGCACGCGCGGCCGCACCACCCGTCCCAAGCGCCCCCACCTGCCCGAGGGCTGGCTCGATTCGCGCGTCATGGACGCCGCCTGGCACGAGGAGCTCGCCGAGGCCGAGCTCGACGTCTCGGGCGGCTGAGGTGGCTACGATGTCAGCCGGGTATCTCCCCACCCCGGTCTACGAGTACTCCGAGCACGACAGGGGCCGCTGGGTCGCCGAGGCCCCCAAGAACCCCAGGCGGACGGCCTTCCAGCGCGATCGCGCCCGGGTCCTCCACTCCTCGGGCCTGCGCCGGCTGGGGGCGAAGACCCAGGTGGTCTCGCCCGGCAGCGACGACTTCGTGCGCACCCGGCTGACCCACTCGCTCGAGGTGGCGCAGGTGGGGCGCGAGCTCGCCCGCTACCTCGGCTGCGATCCCGAGATCGTCGACACCGCCTGCCTCAGCCACGACCTCGGGCATCCTCCCTTCGGGCACCACGGGGAGATCGTGCTCGACGAGATCGCGAGCGGGATCGGCGGGTTCGAGGGCAATGCGCAGACCCTGCGCCTGCTCACGCGCCTCGAGCCCAAGGTGTTCACGGAGGAGGGCGGGCCCGCCGGCCTCAACCTCACGCGTGCGAGCCTCGACGCCTGCACCAAGTACCCCTGGCCCCGCGCGGACGCACCGGCCGGCCGGGAGGGCGCCCCGGTGCGGAAGTTCGGCGTCTACGACGACGATGCGCGGGTCTTCGAGTTCTACCGCGAGGGCCGCGAGCTCGGCCGCCGGTGCCTCGAGGCGCAGCTGATGGACCTCGCCGACGACATCTCGTATTCCGTCCACGACGTCGAGGACGCGATCGTCGCAGGGCACCTCCAGCTCGCGGACTTCCGCGCGGAGGAGGCGGTCGCGGGGCTCATCGACATCACCCGAGCCTGGTACCTGCCTGAGGCCTCCGACGAGGTGATCGTGTCCGCGCTGGAACGGCTGCGCAAGGCCTCCTACTGGCCCCGGGACCGCTTCACCGGCACCCGGCGGGACCAGGCCGCGCTCAAGCACATGACGAGCCAGCTCATCGGGCGCTTCACCGCCGCGGCCGAGGCCGCCACGCGCGAGGAGTACGGCTGGGGGCCGCTGGGGAGGTACGCGGGCAGCCTCGTGGTGCCGGAGGCCTCGGCGCACGAGATCGCAGTGCTCAAGGGGATGGCGACGGTGACCGTCATGGTCGCCGAGGACCGCCTGCGGCTGCAGGAGATCCAGGCGGACGTGCTGCGCACCGTCGCGGAGTTCTTCGGGGAGCACCCGCACGCGATGGACCCCATGTTCGCGGCCGACCACGCGGAGGCGGACGACGACGCCGGGCGGCTGCGGGCCGTCATCGACCAGCTCGCCTCGCTGACCGATCACTCCGCGTGGACCCACTACCACCGCATCAGGGCAGCCGGGACGGACCTGTTCTGAGGCCCGCCGGCGCGGGCGCGCCAGCACGCGGAGCACGAGGAGGACGAAGCCGAGAATGGCCGGACTGATCAGGCGGGAGGACATCGACGAGGTCCGCTCGCGCACACGGCTCGACGAGGTCGTGGGCGAGTACGTCACGCTCCGCGGCGCCGGCGTGGGCTCGATGAAGGGCCTGTGCCCCTTCCACGACGAGAAGTCGCCGTCCTTCCACGTGCGGCCCCAGGTGGGCATGTACCACTGCTTCGGCTGCGGCGAGAGCGGGGACGTCTTCACCTTCCTGCAGAAGCTCGACGGCCTCACCTTCGTCGAGACCGTCGAGCGGCTCGCGGAGCGCGCCGGGGTCCAGCTCACCTACGAGGAGGGCGGGACCGGCCCGGACCGCGAGGAGGTGGGCCGGCGCCAGCGGCTCATCGAGGCGCATCAGGTCGCCGAGGAGTTCTTCCGCACCCAGCTCGGCTCGCCGGAGGCCGCACAGGCCCGGGAGTACCTGCACGGGCGCGGCTTCGACGAGCCCGCGCTCGCGCACTTCGGCGTCGGCTATGCCCCGCGGGGCTGGGACAACCTGCTGAAGACCCTGCGCGGGCGGGGGTTCACGACGGAGGAGCTCATCGCCTCCGGAATGGTCTCGGAGGGCCAGCGCGGGGTCTACGACCGGTTCCGCGGCCGGATCGTCTGGCCCATCCGCGATGTGACGGGACGGACCATCGGCTTCGGGGCGCGCAAGCTGTACGAGGACGACCAGGGCCCCAAGTACCTCAACACCCCGGAGACCGCGCTCTACCACAAGGCGCAGGTGCTCTACGGCCTCGACCTGGCCAAGCGGGCGATCTCGAAGACCAGGCGCGTGGTCATCGTCGAGGGGTACACGGATGTCATGGCCGCGCACCTCGCGGGGGTGGAGCAGGCGGTCGCGACGTGCGGCACGGCCTTCGGCGAGGAGCACGTGAAGATCGTGCGCCGTCTGCTGGGCGATGATGCCGCCGGCACGGGCGAGGTCGTCTTCACCTTCGACGGCGACGAGGCGGGGCAGAAGGCCGCGCTGCGCGCCTTCGAGCTCAACGAGCAGTTCCTCTCGCAGACATTCGTCGCGGTCGAGCGCGAGGGGCGCGATCCCTCGGACCTGCGGATGGCCGCGGGCGACGCCGCGGTGCGCGAGCTCATCGACTCCCGCCGGCCGCTCTTCGAGTTCGCGCTCACGTCTGCGATCGACCGGTTCGACCTGTCCACGGTGGAGGGGCGCGTGGGCGCAGTGCGGGCGGCCGCGCCGGTCCTGGCCGAGATCCGCGATGCGGCGATCCGGCCGCAGTACGAGCGCTTCGTGGCCGGACGCGCGGGCATGGACATCTACGAGGTGTCCGAGGCGGTGCGCCGGTCACGCAGCCGGCGACCGCGGGGCGGTCAGCGACAGGGCCGCGGCCAGCAGCAGGGTCAGAGCCGGGGACCGGACCAGCGCCGGCAGCACGGCCAGCAGCGGCCCAATCCCTATCAGGAGCAGACGGCGGGCCGGATCGAGGCCTATGCGGAGGAGCTGGGGGGAGAGGCCGCCGCGGTGCCGGAGTACGATCCGGCCGCGGTGCGGATCGAGCGCGGCGCCCTCCAGGTCGCCCTGCAGCAGCCCCAGTTCGTGAACGCCACGCTCTTCGACGGCCTCAACGGGGAGGTGTTCACGCACCCGGACCTGCGCCGGGTGCATGCGCACATGCGCGCGGCCGGCGGCGTGCGGACGGGCCTGGCGGATCCCGGCGCCTGGCCGGAGAAGGTCATGGCCGCGGCCGCGAGCGCGGGCGAGGACCGGGTCCGCTCGCTCATCGGCGGGCTGGCGGTGGAGCCGCTGCCGGCCGCCGACGCCGGCGAGGTGGAGCGCTATTCGCGGGCGATCATCGCACGTCTCTTCGACGCCGACATGGCGCGGATCGCCTCCGAGCTGCACTCGCGCCTCCAGCGTTCCGATCCTGCTGATTTGGAGACGAGCTCTGCGCTGCTCAACCAGCTGCAGATCCTCGAACAGCAGCGCGCGCGGCTGCGGCAGCTGATGTGAGCGCGTCCCGGGGCGGGGCGGCCGACCGTCTGCGTGCCGCCGTCCTCGCGCGCGAGGCGGAGATCCTGGAGCGCTGCCAGGCGTTCCTCTCCGCCCACCTGCCCAGCTACGCGGGGACCGCGGAGGCGGACATCGCGGTCTCGCTGCGGCAGAACATCGAGATGTGCCTCGCGGCCGCCGACAGCGCCTCCACGCCGGCGGTCCCGGTGCTGCGGCGGTACTCGCGCATCGCGGAGGGGCGCATGGCCCGGGGCATCCCCGTCGAGGACGTGATGCGCAGCTACCGGTTCGCGATGTCCGAGATCGCCGATGTCCTGGTGGAGGCGCTGCCGGGCGCTGCGGCACACGGCACGGTGCCGTCGCCGCTGGAGCTGTACCGCCGCATCTGGGCGGTGAGCGACACCTACACCGGACTCCTCGTGCACCGCTACAGGCAGAGCCGGGCGCAGCAGGAGCGGGTCCACCGGGAAGCCTGCCACGCCGCGCTGCTCGCCCTCCGCCAGGGCGAGACCGGGAGCGCGGCTGCGCTGCTTCCGCGGGACTCCGCGGCGCTGTGCGGCTTCTGCGTCCGCAGAGCGCACGGCACACCGGCCGGTGACGTCCACGAGGTTCTCCTCGCCGTCGAGGACAGACTCGGGGCACGGGGGATCGCGGCGGTCTCCGGAGACCGCGTGCTCGGGGTGAGCACGGCGCCGATGGGACGCATCCCGGGAGAGATCGTGACGACGGGGCCGTGGGGCCAGCTCGAGGACATGCCGATGTCGCTCGTGGCGGCCGAGAGCCTCGCCGTCACGAGCCTCGCGCGCCCGGGCGAGGTGCTCACCCCCGAGCGCGCTTCGTGGCGCGGCGGGCTCGCCGGTGAGCCCTGGCTGCGCAGGCAGCTCGAGGACGAGTTCGTGATGCCGCTCGCGCATGCGCGCGGGGGAGCGGCCGCACTCCTCGACACCGTCAGGGCCGTCCAGGGGGCCGGCGGCGACGTGACCGCCGCGGCGCACGAGCTCAGCTGCCACCGGAACACGGTGCGCTACCGCCTGCGCCGCTTCGAGGAGCTCACGGACGCGGTGCTCACCGAGGTCGAGACGCAGGTGCGCCTGGCCGTGCTCTTCGAGCTCCGCGACCGCGGTGAGGGCTGAGCGGGCAGCCTCTCGACTCAGGACGCGCGCGGACCTTGTGCGGGTGCACAGACTCGCACGTCGAACTCTGCCGCTGCAGACATGGAACTGTCGTCCTGCACTGGGCATACTCGTTTCCACGCGTCACGGGAGGTGATGCTGCAACGGAGCAGACAGGAGCGAGTGCATGCGCATCTTCGACCGCTTTCTCAGGGCCGCGGCAGCGGATCCGGACCGCCCGGCGGTCATGGCCACGGACACAGATGCCGAGGGCCTGAGCTTCGCGGAGCTCGCTGAGATCGGCCGGAGCGCTGCCGCGGGTCTGGCCGCCCGCGGGCTCGGGCCCGGGCAGACCGTGAGCGTGTGTGCGCCCAACCGGGGGAGGGCGGTCGAGGCCGTGCTCGCGGTCTGGGGCGCGGGCGGCGTGTGGAACCCCCTGAGCACCCGCAGCCCCCTCGACGTGAGCCTCGACCTCATGCGAAGGGCCGAGACCGCGCTGGTGCTCGTCTCCCGCGAGCACCACGATGCGGTGGGCCGGATGCGGGAGGCGATGCCGGGTGCCCAGATCGTCTCACTCGACGAGCGGGGACCGTGCGATGTCTCCTGGGACGAGCTGCGCATCGGCGGCGCGGAGGCCCCGGAGCTGCCCGGGGACCCCTTCGGCAGCGCAGATGCCGCGGTGGTGCGCATCGGCACGGGAGGCACCACGGGACGGTCGAAGATCGTGGAGTGGACGACCCGGGTGTGGGAGTCCCTGCAGGCCTCGGCGGAGATCCACCTGCCGCAGAGCGAGGGCGCACGCATGCTGATCGCCGCTCCCTTCACGCACGCCGCGGGCGTCATGGGACTCGTGAGCCTGTTCCGCGGCGGGACGCTGCACCTCATGGACGGCTTCGATGCCGGAGCAGTCCTCGATGTGATCGCTCGCGGCGAAGCCACCCACCTCTTCCTCCCTCCCACGGCCTTCTACGACCTCGTCGAGGAGCAGCGCAGACGGCCCCGGGACGTCTCCGGGCTGGAGGAGCTGCTGCTGGCCGCCGCCCCCATCGCCCCGCAGCGTCTGGCGGACGGGGCCCGTCTGCTCGGCTGGAAGGTCGCGCAGTCCTTCGGCCAGGCCGAGGCGCCCATGCTCGTGTCCTATCTCTCCGCCGCGCAGGTGCGAGAGGCGGCCGAGGACGGCGATCCGGCGGCGCTGTCCTCCTGCGGACGGCCCACGGCGCTGAGCGAGGTCTCCATCCGCGATGCGCACGGCGCTGTGGCGACCGGGGCCTCGGGCGAGATCTGCGTCCGCGGCTCGCTCGTCGCCGACGGATACTTCCGCGATCCCGCACGGACCGCAGAGGCGCACGCGGACGGCTGGCTCCGCACGGGTGATGTCGGATTCCTCGACCCGGACGGCTTCCTGCACATCCGCGACCGGCTGAAGGACATGATCATCACCGGGGGCTTCAACGTCTATGCCGCGGAGGTCGAGGCCGTGCTGCTCACCCAGCCCGGGGTCGGGGGCGCGGCGGTCGTGGGGCTCTCGGATGAGCGCTGGGGCGAACGGGTGACGGCATTCGTCGTCCCGGCCGATGCCCGGCGACGCCCTTCCGCGGAGGAGCTCATCGCCGCGGTGAGGGAGCGTCTCGGCCCCGTGCACGCGCCCAAGGAGATCCGCTTTCTCACGAGCCTGCCGGCCACCCCGGTGGGAAAGATCGACAAGGTCCGGCTGCGTGAGGACGCACGGCCGGGCGCGGAAGGACGCATCCGATGAAGACCCTCGCCCGCTCCCTCAACATCGCAGTCGAGCGCTGGCTGCCGAGCTCGTTCCTGTTCGCCATCGTGCTGACGCTGCTCACGGCGCTGCTCGGCATCACGGCGGGAGGCGCGAGCCCCCTGGACATGGCCGGCCACTGGTACTCGGGCTTCTGGGACTTCCTCGAGTTCGGCATGCAGATGACCCTCATCATCGTGACCGGGTATGCGCTCGCGAAGGCCCCCCTCGTCGCCCGCCTGCTGCGCGCGCTCGCCTCCCGCCCGCGGACCCAGCGCTCGGCGCTCTCCGTCGTGATGCTGTCCTCCGCCGCGGCGGGGATCATCAGCTGGGGCCTCGGCTTCGTGTTCGGCACCCTGCTGGCGATCGAGGTCGCCCGGGCCTGCCGGAAGGCGGACTTCCGGCTGCTCATCGCCGCCTCCTACACCGCCGTCATCGCCACCCAGCCCATGAGCATCACCCTCACCGCGCCCCTGCTCGTGAACACGCCGGGCAATCCCTTCGAGGAGCAGATCGGGCTCATCCCCGTCACGGAGACGATCTTCAGCCCCACCATGATCGCGGTCTCGCTCCTGGGCTTCGCAGGCGTCTACTGCGCCTACCTCCTCATGGCCCCGGCCGCGGACGATGTCGTCCCCTTCGCCGGGCAGGAGCGGCAGGAGGAGCGGCAGGTGCCCGCCGGTGCGGCATCCGCCCCCCGCACGCCGGCCGAGCGCATCAACGACTCGCGGATCCTCGGCGGGCTCATCGTCCTCCTGGGGCTCACGGCCCTCGGCCTGTACGTCGCGGAGAACGGGGTCAACCTCGAGCTCAACATCATGAACCTCACCTTCCTCGTGCTCGGCCTCGCCCTGCACGGCAGCCCCGAGCGGTACATGCGGACCATCGGGGAGGGGATCTCCGCCGCCGCCGGGATCGTCGTCCAGTTCCCCTTCTACGCGGGCATCATCGGGATGATGGGCGGCGCGGGCCTCATCGTGCTGATCGGCGGCTGGTTCGCCTCCGCCTCGACGGAGGCGACCTTCCCCGTGCTCACCCTGGTCTCCGCCATGATCGTCAACATCTTCGTGCCCTCGGCCGGAGGACAGTGGCTCGTGCAGGGGCCGGTCATGCTCGAGGCGAGCCGGGACATGGCGGTGCCCGCCGCGACGGTGGTCAACGCCGTCTCGGTGGGGGACATGGTCACCAACCTCCTTCAGCCCTTCTTCGTGCTGCCGGCGCTGGGGCTGTCCGGACTCGCGCTCAAGGACATCTGGGGCTACTGCATGACGGCGATGACGATCCTCATCGTCGTCTCGTGCACGGTCTTCCTCGTCTTCCCCCTCCTGGGGTGGTGATCCCGCGGGAGCCGGATCGCCCCCGAACATGTGAGTCTGCACTCACTGCATGTTCTGCACTTGATGCAAACATTGCAGTGAGTGCAGAATTGTCTGCGTGAGTGAAGAGCAGGGAGGCGACGGGAACGCGCCGCAGGACAGCACCGAGAGCACGCCCTCCGGGCAGGGCGGCGAGACCCTGCGCGACAGGAAGGCCCGTCTCACCCGCGAGGCCATCCATACCGCTGCGGTGCGCCTCGCCTACACGAAGGGGCTGGAGGAGGCGACCATCGCGCAGATCTCCGCCGAGGCGGGGATCTCGCAGCGCACGTTCTTCAACTACTTCGCGAGCAAGGAGGACGCGATCATCGGCACCGCCGTCAACGGGCCGGATCCCCGCGTGGTCGACGAGGCCGTCGCGGCCGCAGACTTCTCCCGCGACGTGTTCTCCGAGACCGCCGCCGTCATCCGCGAGATTATGTCCCATTCGCTCGGCGACGACGAGACGCGGGAGATGCGCCGCGTGCTGTTCATGCAGAACCCCTTGCTCGTGCAGCGCAAGTCCGACACCAGCAGCAGGCTCGCCTCGCTGCTCATCGACGTCCTCGCGGACCGGCTGGCCGACCGCATCGCGGCTCTCGACCTCCCCGCGGGCTTCAGCACGCGCGATGCGGCCCGGATGATCGTCCTCATCTCCTTCGCGCCGCTGCGCAACACCTACGCGATGGTGGCCGAGCAGAACCGCCTTGCGCAGGTGCATGAGCAGGGCCCGGACGCGCCGCGGGAGACGCTCCCGCCCCCGGACACCACGCCCGAGGCCTCGTTCGAGCGCTTCACCCATTCGCTCCACCTGTTCCGCTCGATCCTGGAAGGCCTCCGGTCGTGAGAAGACACCCCACCGCACACACAGAGACGGAGACGCCCATGCCCGCCCCCCAGGGAGATGCCACCGCACCCGCAGCCGCCGCGGGCGCCGCTGCCCCGCAGGCCCGGGCGGGGACGGCCGGACCGACCGCGGGCTCGATCTGGCTCCTGTTCATCGGCCTCATGCTGGCGATGTTCATGTTCTCGCTCAACCAGACGATCCTCGCGACCGCGCTGCCCACGATCGTGGGCGAGCTCGACGGCGTGGACCAGATGCTGTGGATCCAGACCGGCTTCATGCTCTCGTCCACGATCCTCATGCCCGCCTACGGCAAGCTGGGCGATCAGCTGGGCCGCAAGCCCCTCTTCATCTTCGCGATCTCCGTCTTCCTCGTCGGCTCGATCGTGGGCTTCTTCGCCCAGTCGATGCCCGTGCTCATCACCGGCCGCATCGTCCAGGGCGTCGGCGGCGGCGGGATGATGATCCTCTCCCAGTCGATCATCGCGAGCGTCGTCCCCGCCCGGCAGCGCGGCAAGTACATGGGGATCATGGGCTCGGTCTTCGCGGTCTCCTCCGTGGCCGGCCCCCTCATCGGCGGCTGGCTCACGGAGGGGCCGGGCTGGCGCTGGGCGTTCCTGCTCGCGCTCCCGCTGGGCCTGCTCGCGATCCTCGCGACGGTCTTCTTCTTCCGTGAGGACCCCTCCACCCGCACGGGCGAGCACGGCGTCGACGTGTTCGGGCTCGCCCTCATCGCCGTCTTCACGAGCGCGGTCGTGCTCGTCGCGGCCTGGGGCGGCACGCAGCACGAGTGGACGTCCCCGGTCATCCTCGGCCTGTGCGCGGCGGCCGTCCTCTCCGCCGTCGCGTTCGTGCTCGTGGAGCTGCGGGTCAGGACTCCCATCATCCCGATGGAGCTGTTCCGCGACCGCAACTTCACGCTGGCCTCGATCACCGGCATCCTGCTCTCGGTCGGGATGTTCGGCGTCATCTCCTACATGCCGACCTACCTGCAGATGACCCACGAGCTCTCCCCGTCGGTCGCCGGCCTCTCCATGACCCCGCTCATGGCGGCGATGCTCATCGTCGGCACCACGGTGGGCTTCGCGGTGTCGAAGTACGGCCGCTACCGCCGCTTCCCCATCATCGGCATGGCGATCGCCACAGCGGGCCTCGTGCTCCTGTCCACCCTCCACGTCGAGACGCCCATGTGGCAGATCATGATCTGGCTCGGGGTGTTCGGAACGGGGCTGGGGCTTGCGATGCAGCAGCTCGTGCTCATCGTGCAGAACTCCTTCCCCGTGAGCATGGTGGGCACCGCGACCGCCTCGAACAACTACTTCCGCCAGGTGGGCGGGACGCTCGGCATGTCGCTCGTCGGCACGCTGTTCACCTCCCGCCTCATGTCCAATCTCGAGGAGGGGATGCGCGGGCTGCCCGCGGACGCCGGCGACATGGGCTCGGCCAACCAGCTCACGCCCGACCTCGTCGCGCACCTCCCGGAGCCGCTCTACGACCTCGTGGTCCACGCCTACAACGATGCGCTCGTCCCGCTGTTCCTCTGGTGCGCGCCGCTCACCGCGATCGCCTTCGTCACCTCGATGTTCATCGTCCACAAGCCGCTCGCCACGAAGAACGAGCCGAATGCGCCCGCACGGGCGACCCGGGAGCGGCTCGCGGAGGACTGAGACCCGTATGACAGGATGAGTGACCATGACGACGCTCACCATCCTCACCAGCCCCGGCCGCTACCGGCCCGCCTCCTTCGAGCGGCTGGCCCGTGACGCCGAGGTGCGCTGGACGGAGGCCGACGGCCTCGCCGCCGCTCTCCCGGGCTCCGATGCGCTGCTCATGTGGGACTTCTTCTCGCCCGCGCTCGCGGATGCGCTGCCGGCCGCCGACGCCCTGCGCTGGGTGCACGCCGCGAGCGCGGGCGTCGACTCCCTCCGCTTCCCCGCGCTCGTCGAGCACGGCGCGGAGGTGACGAACGCCCACGGCGTGTTCGATCAGGCCATCGCAGAGTACGTGCTCCACACCGTGCTCATGTTCGCGAAGCGGGCACCGGAGTCGCTGGAGCTCCAGCGCGTTCACGACTGGCGCAGACGCGAGCTCGAGCAGGTCGCGGGCACCCGGGCGCTCGTGGTCGGCACCGGCGGGATCGGCCGCCGGATCGCGCAGCTGCTGAACGGCCTCGGCGTCGAGGTGGCCGGGGCGGCGAGCCGGGAGCGGGCAGGCGACGCGGACTTCACCCGGATCGTCGACTCCGCGCAGCTGGCAGCCCACCTGGCCGAGGTCGACTGGCTCATCAATGCGGCACCGCTCACCGAGGCGACGACGGGTCTCTTCGACGCCGAGGTGTTCGCTGCGCTGCCTGCGCGCGCCCGGTTCATCAGCATCGGCCGCGGCCGCTCCACGGTCACGGACGACCTCGTGCGCGCGCTGGAGACGGGGCAGATCGCAGGCGCTGGCCTCGATGTCACCGATC
The DNA here is from genome assembly GCF_000426445.1 of Brevibacterium album DSM 18261. Lineage (GTDB taxonomy): Bacteria > Actinomycetota > Actinomycetes > Actinomycetales > Brevibacteriaceae > Brevibacterium > Brevibacterium album. The sequence goes on from NZ_AUFJ01000011.1 coordinate 69,248, forward strand.
CCGAGCCGCTGCCCGCCGGCCACCCGCTGTGGGACGCCCCGGGTGCGCTCATCACGGCCCATCTCTCCGGAGACACGGAGGGCTGGATGGACCGGCTGGCCGCGCAGTTCCTCGAGTACTGGGACCGCTGGATCGCGGGCGCTCCCTTCCCGCAGACGGTGGACCTGCGCGCCGGCTACGTGCCCAGCCGGAGCTGAGCCTCAGCTCTGTGCCCACCCCAGCGAGCGCTCGACCGCCTGCTCCCAACGCGCCAGGCGGGCGGAGCGCTCGGAGGCGGCCATGCGCGGGGCCCAGCGGCCCGTCTCCTCCCAGAGCGCCGCGAGGTCCTCCGTGCCGGAGAACGCGCCTGCGCCCATCCCGGCCGCGAACGCCGCGCCCGTGGCCGTCGACTCGATGGATCCCCGCGTGACCTCGCAGTCGGAGACGTCCGCCTGGAACTGCATGAGCGCGTCGTTGACGGCCATGCCCCCGTCCGCGCGCAGGGTGTCGATCGCGAATCCGGAGTCCGTCCGCAGGGTCTCGATGACCTCCGCCGTCTGGAAGGCGGTGGACTCGAGCGCGGCCCGGGCGATGTGCGCCTTCGTGGCGAAGCGGGTGAGCCCCACGACGGTCCCGCGCGCGTCCGGGCGCCAGCGCGGGGCGAACAGGCCGGAGAACGCCGGGACGAAGTACACGTCTCCCGAGTCCTCGACGGAGTTCGCCAGGGTCTCGACCTCCTCCGAGGAGGAGATGAGGCCCAGACCGTCGCGCAGCCAGTGGACGAGTGAGCCGGCGACCGCGATCGAGCCCTCGAGCGCATAGGCCGCGGGAGCCCCGGCCCGCTGATAGGCGACGGTGGTGATGAGGCCGCCGCCCGAGGCGACGGGCCGCTCGCCGGTGTTGGTGAGCAGGAAGCAGCCCGTGCCGTAGGTGTTCTTCGTATCACCGGGTGAGAAGGCGCACTGCCCGAAGGCCGCGGACTGCTGATCGCCGAGCACTCCCGTGATCGGCACGCCGCCGAGCAGCTGGTGCCCCGAGACCGTGCCGAACTCGCCGATCGAGGGCAGGATCTCAGGCAGCATCGCCCGCGGCACTCCCGTGAGCCGCAGCAGCTCCTCCGACCAGTCGAGGGAGCGCAGGTCCATGAGCATGGTGCGCGAGGCGTTCGTCACATCGGTGACATGGCGTCCGCCGGCGGGCCCGCCCGTGAGGTTCCAGATGAGCCAGCTGTCGACGGTGCCGAAGAGGAGCTTCCCCTCCCGGGCCGCCTCCCGCTGTGCGGGCGTGAGCCGGTCGAGGATCCACATGAGCTTGACGGCGGAGAAGTAGGTCGCCACGGGCAGCCCCGTGATCGCGGCGACGGACTCCGCCTCGGAGCTCAGCCGCTCGACGAGGTCCTCGCCGCGGGTGTCCTGCCAGACGAGCGCGGGGTGCACCGGCCTGCCGGTGGCGGCCTCCCACACGACGGTGGTCTCCCGCTGATCGGTGATCCCCACACAGGAGATGTCGGCCGAGGTCAGCTGCGCCCTGCCGAGGACGGAGCCGATCACCTCGCGCGTCGTGTTCCAGATCTCGAGCGCATCGTGCTCGACCCAGCCCGGCCGCGGGAAGGACTGGGCGAACTCCCGGGAGACGGATGCGAGCGCGCGGCCGTCCTCGGTGAGGACGACCGCGCGGGTCGAGGTCGTCCCCTCATCGACGGCGAGGATATGACCCATGGCGGCTGATCAGGGCAGGGCCGGCAGGGCCGGAAGGGACGGCAGATCGAGGCCGGCCATCTGCGCCACACAGCGGATGACCTGGCAGGAGTAGCCGAACTCGTTGTCGTACCAGACGTAGACGACGGCCCGGTCGCCGTCGGCGATCGTCGCCAGCCCGTCGACGATGCCGGCGCGCTTGGAGCCGACGAAGTCCGAGGACACGACCTCGGGCGAGGAGGTGTAGTCGATCTGGTTGCGCAGCGCCGAGTTGAGCGAGGTGTCGCGCAGGAAGGCGTTGAGCTCCTCGACCGTCGTGCCCTGCTCGAGGTTGAGGTTGAGCACCGCCATCGAGACGTTCGGGGTGGGCACGCGGATGGCGTTGCCGGAGAGCTTGCCGGCGAGCTCGGGCAGGGCCTTCGCGACGGCCTTCGCCGCACCCGTCTCCGTGAGGACCATGTTGAGGCCGGCGGCGCGGCCGCGGCGGGAGCCCTTGTGGTAGTTGTCCACGAGGTTCTGGTCGTTGGTGAAGGAGTGCACCGTCTCCATGTGGCCGTTGCGGATGCCGAAGCGGTCGTTGATGACCTTGACGACCGGGGTGATGGCGTTGGTGGTGCACGAGGCCGCGGAGAGCACGGTGTCCTCGTCCGCGATGTCGTCGGAGTTGACCCCGAAGACGATGTTCTTCACATCGCCCTTGCCGGGCGCGGTGAGGATGACCTTGGACGCCCCGGGGCAGGCGAGGTGCTTCGACAGGCCCTCGCGATCGCGCCACTTGCCGGTGTTGTCGATGACGATCGCATCGTCGATCCCGTGCGCCGTGTAGTCGACCTCGGAGGGGTCGTTCGAGTAGATGACCTTGATGAGGGTGCCGTTGGCGAGGATCGTCTCGTTCTCCTCGTCGACGACGATGGTGCCGTCGAACTTGCCGTGGATCGAGTCCCGGCGCAGGAGGGAGGCGCGCTTGACGATGTCGTCGGGACCGTTGCGGCGGACGACGACGGCGCGCAGGCGCAGGCCGGAGCCGCCGGCGCGGTCGATGAGGATGCGAGCGAGGAGGCGGCCGATGCGCCCGAAGCCGTAGAGGACGACATCGCGGGGCTCGTGCGAGCCGGAGCCGCCCGCGATCTCGGCGAGCTGCTCGGACAGCAGGGTCTCGAGCTCTCCGCCGGAGGTGCGCTGGGCCGCGGCGAGGCGGCCGAGGTCGATCGTGCTCGCGCGCAGGTCCATCCGGCTCAGCGCCTTCGCGATCGCCAGCGTCTCGCCCAGGTCGAGCTCCGCGCCGTCGAAGTGGCGGGCGTAGCGGTGGGCCTTGACGGTGCCGGTGACGGACTTGTTGAGCAGGCTCCGCCCGTAGACGGTGAGGAGAACGTCGTTCTCGCGGTAGAGCCGTCCCACCAGGGGGATGAGCTGCTCAGCGGCGTCCTGCTTGGCGGCCCACAGCTGGGCTTCGGCCTGGATCTGGTCGGTCAAGAGACGGAACCTTTCACTTCGCTCACACGTGCACCGCACAGTCTACGCGGTCGGCATCCTCACCGCCGCTGTGCCCTGCGATCCTGGAAGCGGTTGAAGCCCAGCAGGGTCGCGGCGATGAGGCCGGCTGCGGCGAGCAGCGCTCCCAGTGCCTCCCGGCCGCTGCCCGCCGCCGGCGGCGGGACGACGGTGCGGCCGTTCTCCTGGGCCTGGGCGACGGTGGCGAAGACCGGCCGGTCGTCCGCCGTCCCTATCCATGCGGCGACCATGAGGACGATCCGTGCGAAGACGTTCATCGACAGCATGATCGCGATGACGGGGCCGAACAGGGCGGCGGTGGGGGAGCCGGAGAACACGCCGATGAGCAGGGTCGCCAGGCGCAGCAGGACGGTGAGCGCGAACGCCCCGAAGAGAGCTCCGAACGCCTTCGTGCGGAAGGGCACGCGCTCGGCCGGGAGGAGGGAGAAGATGAGCAGGAAGATGAGCCAGCACGCGCCGACCGTGACGATGACGGGGACGACCAGGAGGACCGTGTCCATCCAGTCGGGCAGCTCGAGCCAGGCGACGATCTGACTGCGCAGGGAGGAGGAAAGGATGTTGAGGGCGACGGCCAGCACGACGCCCACCAGGATGCCCAGGAGGGCGACGGTGTTGTTGACGATCCGGGGGACGATCCCGTCCTGGTCCCTGAGCACCCCGTTTGTGTCGAGCTGGGAGCGGACGGCGTCCTTGAGGTTGCCGATGAAGTTCTGGGCGGTGTAGAGCGCGGTGACGACGGCGACGATGCTGGTCCCCCGCCAGCCGGTGAGGAAGGACTGCATGAGGGCCACAGCCTGCTCATCGCCTCCGTACTCGGCGATCTGCCCGCTCGCCACCTCCATGAGCTCCGGGCGCACGACGTCGAGGAAGAAGCCGAGCGCGGAGAGGGCGAACATGAGGGTGGGGACGAGCGCGAGGACGAGGAAGTACGTGATGGCGGCGGCGAACTGGTTGCCCAGCCGCTCGCCGTAGCGGGTCAGCGTCTGGCGTAGGTGGACCACCGCCGGCCGGCGCATGAGCTTCTGCGCCGTGCCCTGCCCGGCCTCGCGCCGGGAGCCTGTCAGTATCCGCTCGCTCGTGTTCCCGGAGACAGTCATACGGGCATCCTATGCTTGCACCCATGACTCTCACACAGCGCTTCGCCGATTGGGTCGTCTCCGTCATGGACGCCCTCGGTGCGCCCGGCGTGGGCCTTCTCGTCGCCCTCGAGAGCCTGTTCCCGCCGATCCCCAGCGAGCTGATCCTGCCGCTGGCAGGCTTCACCGCGAGCCTCGGGGAGATGAGCCTCGTCTCGGCGATCGCCTGGGCGACCATCGGCTCCGTCTCCGGTGCGCTCGCGCTGTACTGGGTGGGCAGGGCCTTCGGCCACGAGCGGATCGCGCGCTGGGCGGCGAAGCTCCCGCTCGTCGATCCGGCGGACGTGGCCCGGACGATCGCCTGGTTCGGCCGGCACGGCCGGAAGGCGGTCTTCTTCGGCCGGATGATCCCGATCTTCCGTTCGCTCATCTCGATCCCCGCCGGGATCGAGCGGATGAGCCAGAGCTGGTTCCTGCTGCTGACGATGGCCGGTTCGCTCATCTGGAACACGGCCTTCGTGCTCGGCGGCTTCTGGGTGGGGGAGAACTACCATCTCCTCGAGCGCTGGGCCGGTTGGTTCCAGAAGGCGGTCATCGTCGTCGTCGCGGCCGCGATCGTGTGGTGGATCGTCAGCCGCGTGCGCAGGAACCGACTCCGCCGCTCGGCGGAGGCGGGCGAGCCTGCCTAGCCCCTGGCCCACGCCTCGGCGGTGTGCGCGGGCTCCACGACCTCCCCCGCCGGCGGCGGGCCGGGAGGAGTCCCCTCGCCGAACGGCGCGTCCTCGGCCAGCGCCTCCCGGCCGTGCGGCGAGAGCCAGCCGGAGAGGTCGGGGCCCACGGGTACGATCTGCGTGGGATTGATGTCCTCGTGGACGATGAAGTAGTGCTGCTTGATCTGGACGAAGTCCACGGTGTCGCCGAACCCCGGGGTCTGGAACAGATCGCGTGCGTAGCCCCACAGCGCCGGGAACTCGGTGAGCCGGTTCCTGCTGCACTTGAAGTGCGAGAAGTAGACGGGATCGAAGCGCACGAGGGTCGTGAAGAGGCGGACATCGGCCTCCATGATCCGGTCGCCCATGAGGAAGCGGCGGGTGCGCAGGCGCTCCTCGACGATGTCGAGCGCGGCGAACAGCCGCGCATGCGCCTGCTCGTAGGCGGTCTGGTCCCCGGCGAAGCCGCAGCGGTACACCCCGTTGTTGATCTCGGTGTAGATCATCCGCATGAGCGGATCCATCTCCTCGGCCAGTGCGGCCGGATACAGGTCCGGTGCGCCCTCGCGGTGGAAGCGCCGCCACTGCGAGGAGAAGTCGAGTGTGATCTGCGGGAAGTCGTTCGTGACGACCTCCCCGCTGGGCACATCGACGATCGCGGGCACCGTGATGCCGCGGGGATAGTCCGGGAAGCGGGCGAGGAAGGCCCGCTGCAGGCGCTCGATGCCGAGGACGGGATCGACGCCGCCGGGGTCCAGGTCGAAGGTCCACGAACGGGCGTCGTGAGTGGGTCCGGGCATGCCCAGCGAGATCGCGTCCTCGAGGCCCAGCAGCCTGCGCACGATCACGGTCCGGTTGGCCCAGGGGCACGCCCGTGCCGCGACGAGCCGGTAGCGGTCGGCCTCGACGGGCCAGCGGGCGTCGGCGTCGTCGAGGATCCGGTCCTCGATGTAGCGGGTGTCGCGGGTGAACTCCTCGCCCTGCGTCACATAGCTGCCGCGGGTGGAATGGGTCTCGTCCGCGCCGGGTTGCGATTCCGTGCTCATGCGTACATCTCCTCGATCTCGTCCGCGAAGTCCTTCACCACGAGGTGGCGCTTGACCGACTGCTTGGCCGACAGGTAGCCGTTGGCCTCCGTGAGCTCGGCGGGCACGATCCGGAACTTCCTGATCGACTCCGCGCGGGAGACCTTCTCATTGGTCCGCTCGACGGCCTTCTCTACCGCCTCGCGGACCTGCGGATGAGCGGCGGCCTCGGCGAGCGCCATGTCCGCGCGGAGGCCGTGGTTCTCGAGCCAGCCCGGCAGCATCTCCGGGTCGAGGAAGACGAGCGCGGCGATGAAGTTGCGGTTGTCGCCCACGACGAGAGGCTGACCGATGACGGGATGCCTGCGCAGCTCGTCCTCGAGCGGGGCCGGGGCCACGTTCTTGCCCGAGGAGGTGACGATGAGCTCCTTCCTCCGGCCGGTGATCGAGAGGAAGCCCTCGGAGTCGATCTCGCCGAGGTCGCCGGTGCGCAGCCACTCACCGGCGAAGGTTTCCGCGGTCGCCTCCTCGTTCTTCCAGTAGCCGTCGAAGACGCAGACGCCGCGGGCGAGCACCTCGCCGTCGGGGGCGACCGCGACCGCGCAGCCGGGCAGGGGCTTGCCGACGGTCCCGAGCTTGGGGTTGCCGGGGACGTTGACCGTCACCGGCGCCGTCGTCTCCGTCAGCCCGTAGCCTTCGATGATCGTCAGCCCGATGCCGCGGTAGAAGTGGCCCAGGTGCTCGCCGAGCGGCCCGCCGCCGGACACCGAGTACTCGAGCTCCCCGCCCATGACCGCGCGCAGCTTCCCGTAGACGAGCCTGTCGAACAGCGCGTGCCGGGCGCGGAGGGCCAGGGAGGGGCCTGCCGCGGTGTCGAGCGCCCGGGAGTACGCGACGGCCGTGGCCTGGGCGGCGGCGAAGATCTTCCCCTTGCCGCCGGCCTCGGCCTTGGCCCGTGCGGAGTTGAAGACCTTCTCGAACACGCGCGGGACGCCGAGGATGTAGGTGGGGCGGACCTCTGCGAAGGTGTCGGTGAGACGGCCCAGATCCGCGGTGTGGGCGAGCACGCTGCCGGAGTTGAGCGCGAACACCTGGACGAAGCGGGCGAAGACATGGGCCAGGGGGAGGAACAGGAGGCAGCGCGAGCCGGGCCCGACCACCTCGGAGACCTGGATCGCGGCGGCCGCGGCGATCTGCACGAAGTTCCCGTGGGTGAGGCGGCAGCCCTTCGACCGGCCGGTGGTGCCCGAGGTGTAGATGAGCGAGGCGAGCGTCTCCGGTCCCGCAGCGCTCCTGCGGGCCTCGAGCTCCTCGTCCGTGACATCGGCACCGAGCGCGCGGAGCTCGTCGAGGCCGGAGTCCCCGAACACCCACACCGGCACCGTGCCCGCCTCGATCCCGGCCGCGGCGGCGGCCTCACGGGCCCGGTCCGCATGGTCCTCGGTGTGGACGAGGGCGAAGCCGACCTCGGCGTCCGTGATTATCCAGCTGAGCTGGTCCTTCGAGGAGGAGTCGTAGAAGGGGACCGTGACGCCCCCGGCGAACCAGATCGCGTAGTCGCACAGCGTCCACTCGTAGGAGGTCGCGCCGAAGAGGGCGACGCGGCCGCCGGCCTCGAGCCCCGCGGCCAGGAGGCCCTTGGCCAGGGCGGAGGCCTCGGCGAGGAACTCCCCGCCGCTCACCTCGACCCATGCCCCGTCCCCGGCGGGCCGGAGCATGAGGGCGGCGCCGGGGTCCAGGGAGATCCGTTCGAGCAGGGCGTCGGTGAGGCTGGCTCCGCGCCGGAGGTCGAGTCCGGCATCGGGAGTGAGCGTCTGCGTCATCGTGGGTGCGGGGGCGTCCATGCTGTCTCTCCTTCGAAACCGCCTCGTCCGCCGGGCGGGAGCGGCAGGCTGGTGTGGGCTCTGACACGATCCTACTGGGCCGTAGGGCCGGCGGCGAAACCCGCCGGTCGCGGCGATGGGCTCGGGTTTAGTATTGGGGGATTGCCCGCCCCGCGAGGGCCCGCCCACACCGTCGAAAGGATGCGCACCTCCATGAGCGCCACACCCGATCAGCCCGGCTCCTCCGGCCACAGGTACGATGCCGCGCTCGCGGGCCGGATCGAGGAGAAGTGGCAGCGCGTCTGGCACGAGCAGCAGACCTTCGCCGCCCCCAATCCCGCGGGCGATCTCGCCGAGGTTCCCAGCGGCGTGCGCGCCGCCGGCCGTGAGCACGTCTACCTCATGGACATGTTCCCCTACCCCTCGGGCAGGGGCCTGCACGTGGGCCACCCGCTCGGCTACCTGGCCACGGACGTGTACGCCCGCTACCAGCGCATGCAGGGGCGCAACGTCATGCACGCGCTCGGCTACGACTCCTTCGGCCTGCCGGCCGAGCAGTACGCCGTCCAGACCGGACAGCACCCGCGGGTGACGACGGAGGAGAACATCGCGAACATGCGCAGGCAGCTGAGCCGCCTGGGCCTGGGGCACGACGAGAACCGCACGTTCTCCACGACGGACCCCGAGTTCGTCAAGTGGACCCAGTGGATCTTCCTGCAGATCTTCGACAGCTGGTACGACCCGGAGGCCGCCGGCGGCCGCGGCGCCGCGCGCCCCGTCTCCGAGCTCGTCGCCCAGTTCGAGGCCGGTCGCGAGACGGGGACCGGGCGCGCCTGGGGCGAGCTGAGCGCGGCCGAGCGCGAGGAGGTCCTCCAGCGCCACCGGCTCGCGTACGTCTCGAAGTCCCCGGTGAACTGGTGTCCCGGCCTCGGCACGGTGCTGGCGAACGAGGAGGTGACGCCGGAGGGCCGCTCCGAGCGCGGCAACTTCCCCGTCTACACGCGCGAGCTCAAGCAGTGGAACATGCGCATCACGGCGTATGCGGACCGGCTGGCCGACGACCTCGACCACGTCGAGTGGCCCGAGGCGGTCAAGCAGATGCAGCGCAACTGGATCGGCCGCTCCACGGGTGCGCACATCACCTTCGGGATCGAGGGCGGCGAGCACACCGTCACGGTCTACACGACGCGCGCGGACACGATCTTCGGGACCACGTACCTCGTGCTCTCGCCCGAGCACCCGCTGGTCGAGGCGCTCACGGCCGAGTCCTGGAGCGATTCCGTGCCCGCGCACTGGCGCGGCGGTGCGGACACGCCCGGCGAGGCCGTCGCCGCCTACCGGGCCGCGGCCGCCGCCAAGACCCCGGCCGAGCGGCAGGAGGACCGCAACAAGACCGGCGTCTTCACCGGCTCCTATGCCGCGAACCCCGCGACGGGAGAGTCCCTGCCGGTGTTCGTCGCCGACTACGTGCTCATGGGCTACGGCACCGGTGCGGTCATGGGCGTGCCGGGTGAGGACTCGCGCGACTGGGACTTCGCGAAGGCCTACGGGCTGCCCTATGTCCGCACCGTCCAGCCGCCGGCCGACCACGACGAGGACGCCGTCTACACGGGCGAGGGCGCGAAGATCAACTCCGCCAATGCGGAGATCGACCTGGACGGCATGGAGGTGGCCGAGGCCACCGCGGCGATGCTCGCGTGGCTCGAGGCGCGGGGCGTGGCCGAGGCGACCGTCCAGTACCGCCTGCGCGACTGGCTGTTCTCCCGCCAGCGCTACTGGGGCGAGCCCTTCCCCATCGTCTACGACGAGCACGGCACACCGCACGCGCTGCCGGAGTCGCAGCTGCCGGTGGACCTGCCCGAGGTGAGCGACTTCTCGCCGCGGACCTTCGACGCGAACGACGTCACGAGCGAGCCGGAGCCGCCGCTGGGCCGCAACGAGGACTGGGTGCGGGTCACCCTCGACCTCGGCGACGGCCCCCGCGAGTACACGCGGGAGACGAACACGATGCCCAACTGGGCGGGCTCCTCCTGGTACCAGCTGCGCTATGCGGATCCGCACAATGCGGAGGCGCCGGTCGGGGCGGAGAACGAGGCGTACTGGCTCGGGCCCACGGAGGCCAAGGCCTCGGGCGGTGCGGACCTGTACGTGGGCGGCGTCGAGCACGCCGTCCTGCATCTCCTCTACGCCCGCTTCTGGCACAAGGTCCTCTACGACCTGGGCCATGTCTCCAGCTTCGAGCCCTTCCACCGGCTCATCAATCAGGGCTACGTCCAGGCCTACGCCTTCACGGACTCCCGCGGCGCCTATGTGCCGGCGGAGGAGGTCGAGGAGCGCGTGGACGCGGCGGGGAACTCCACGTGGTGGCACGGCGAGGCGGAGGTCGCCCGCGAGTACGGCAAGATGGGCAAGTCCCTGAAGAACATGGTCACCCCGGACCAGATGTACGAGGAGTTCGGGGCGGACACCTTCCGCGTGTACGAGATGTCGATGGGGCCCATCGAGGTCTCGCGGGCCTGGGAGACGCGCGCGGTCGTGGGCGCCCAGCGCTTCCTGCAGCGCGTGTGGCGGCTCGTGGTCGACGAGGGCACGGGGCACCTCACCGTCACGGACGAGGCCGCGGACCGGGAGACGCTGCGCGTCCTGCACCGCACGATCGCCGGTGTGCGCGAGGACATGGACCACTTCCGGTTCAACACCGTCGTCGCGAAGCTCATCGAGCTCACCAACCACCTCACGAAGTCCGGCACGTCCCCGCGCGAGGTCATCGAGCCGCTCGCCGTCATGCTCTCCCCGCTGGCACCGCACCTGGCCGAGGAGATCTGGGAGCGCCTCGGGCACGCCGAGACCATCACGTACGCGCCCTTCCCCGAGGCGGATCCCGCGCACCTCGTCGCGGAGACCGTCACGGCGGTCGTCCAGGTCAAGGGGAAGGTGCGTGCGCGGCTCGAGGTCGATCCCGCCATCGGCGCCGATGAGCTCGAACGGCTGGCGCTCGAGGCGCCGGGCGCGCAGCGGGCGCTGAACGGGGCCGGAGTGCGCAAGGTGATCGTGCGCGCGCCCAAGCTCGTGAACATCGTCCCGGACGCCTGAGCGCGGCGGCGCGGGCTCGCGCCGGAGGCCTGTGTCACCTGGCCGCAACATGCCGGAGCGTAGGCTGAAGGCATGAGCGAAACCCCCTTCTCCCTCCCCGAGAGCCTCGCCGCCGTCCGCGCCGCACTGGGAGTGCGGTCCTCGATCGACCCGACCGCAGAGATCGAGCGCAGGACGGCCTTCCTCGCCGAGTACTGCCGGCGCGCGGGGGCGCGGGGCTTCGTCCTCGGCATCTCGGGCGGCCAGGACTCGAGCCTCGCGGGCAGGCTGTGCCAGCTCGCGGCGGAGCGGATGCGTGCGGCGGGGGAGGACGCGGTGTTCATCGCGGTCCGGCTGCCGTACGGCGAGCAGGCGGATGCCGCCGATGCGCGCCTCGCGCTCGAGTTCATCGGTCCCGACGAGACGGTCGACTTCGACGTGCGCCCGGCGGTCGACGCCCTCGTCGCGACGCACGACGCCGTGACCGGCGGCGGTGCGAGCGGAGCGGGCCTGCCGGACTTCCACCGCGGCAATGTCAAGGCCCGCATGCGCATGATCGCGCAGTACGCGATCGCCGGCGACCGGGGCTGTCTCGTGGTGGGCACAGACCACGCGGCCGAGGCCGTGACCGGCTTCTTCACGAAGTTCGGCGACGGCGGGGCGGACCTCGTGCCGCTGGCCGGTCTCACGAAGGGGCAGGGCGCGGCCCTCCTCGCCGAGCTGGGAGCGCCGAGCCGGCTGTGGGAGAAGGCGCCGACCGCCGATCTCCTCGACGAGGAGCCGGGGCAGACGGACGAGTCCTCGCTGGGGCTCGCCTACCGGGAGATCGACGCCCTGCTCACGGGCGAGGCTCTGCCCGCGGGAGGGGCGGATCAGGCGGGAGCGAGCGAGGAGGCGGCCGAGCGCCTCGTGCGCCGCTACCGCACGACGGAGCACAAGCGGCGCACGCCCCCGGGCCCCGACGACGCCTGGTGGCGCTGAACCGGCGCCGGGCTCAGGGTGCTCCGTCCAGGGCCCTCAGCCGGCGAGGAACAACCCGGCCCAGAGCGCGAGGAGGCCGAGGACGAGGGTGAGGCCGAGGTAGGCGGCCGCGCGCAGGCGGCGGCCGTCCGCGGCGAGCCGGAGGGCATCGACGAAGACGGTCGAGAACGTCGTGAACGCGCCGAGGAAGCCCGTCGCCGCGAGCTGTGCGGCTGCCGCCTGGGCGGGGCTCGCGGGTGCCGGGAGCGCGCCCGTGACGAGGCCCAGCAGCAGGCAGCCGAGGACATTGACCGTCAGCACGCCCCAGGGGAGTCCGCGGCCCAGCCGCGCGCTCACCCAGGTGTCGAGCAGCCAGCGCGCCACGGCTCCCAGCGCACCTGCGAGCGCGAGGCCCGCCCAGATCATTCCGGGCCCCCGGTCTCGCCGGATCGCGTCCCGGGCGGTGGACGCAGCAGAGAGCCGAGGAGCCAGCCGCCCGCCGCGGCGAGGACGCCTGCGACCGCGCAGGCGAGCAGGACGAGGAGCGGTGCGAGGCTCGGCTGGGACAGCCCGCCGGGGGAGAGCCGCACTGCGTCGAGCACGAGACCGGAGTACGTGGTCAGCGCGCCGCACGCGCCCGTGCCCGCGGCCAGTGCGGCGAGCCGGCTCCAGCGGCCGGTGGAGGCGAGCAGCGCCGAGGTGAGTGCTGCGAGTGCGAGAGTGCCGAGGACGTTCGCCGCCATCAACGCGAGGAGAGCGCTCCACGGGTCCGCAGCTCCCGGCCCGGCCGGGGAGTCCGTGAGGGCCGCCCGGCCGAGCGTGCCGAGCGCGCCGCCCAGGGCGACGGCCGTGAGCTGCTCCCAGCGGCGGGGACGGCCCCTCATTCCCCGGGGGCGTCCTGGGGGTCGATGATGCGGCTCACGAGCACGGTGCGGGCGAACTCCGCACGGTGCCGGAGGAAGGCATCGGCGCAGGCCTCCCCGGCGCGCTTGGCCTCGGCGAACGACTGCCAGCCGCCCTCGCGGCGGTCGCCGGACACCACGCTGCGCCTGCCGTCGAACGTCTCCGTCTCCTCCTCGATCCACGCCGAGAGCGCCTTGGCGCTCCGGTAGAGGTCCATGAAGGCGCGGTGCGCATAGGGGTCCTCGAAGCTCGTGTGGAGGTGACCGTCGAGGAACGCGCGCACCGGAGCCGTGAGCTCGGAGGGGAACTCCGTCACCTCGGCCTCGATGCGCAGGCGGCGGACGATGCCGCTGTCCTCGGGGAAGGTCGCGAGGATGTCGGCGGCGGTGCGGGCATCGGCCTCGGCGTCCTGCTCCTGCGGCGTCTGCGAGAGCGCCACGGGGGCGTAGGCGTCGTGCACCGCGGCGGCCTGGTCCGCGAGGACGTCGATCCGGCGCTGCAGGAGCGTCCAGGTCCGTGCCCAGCCCGCCACCGCGAGGCCCATGAGCACGCAGGCGCCCAGGAGGAGGATCCACGCCGCTTCGCGCAGCGCCGGGACGAGGCCGAGCACGGCGAAGAGCGCCGTGCCGCAGCCCGCCACGAGGGCGAGGGGGGTGTTGACCAGGAAATCGCCGAATCGCTTCACGCACCTCAGGGTACCCGCGCGCCGTGTGGCCTAGTCTTAAGGTTCGCAGAGCCCGCGCGTCGCGTGCCCACGGCACGCGGGGCCGTACCCGACACGAGGAGCACCCAAGCGATGCCAGCATCCCCGGCAGCGGACGAAGCCCGGAGGCGCCCCGGTGAGGAGCCCGCCGCGGGCCGGATCGGGCTCGTGCTTGACTCGACGGCGCTGCTCAACCCGGACGAGCGCGAACGGGTCGAGGCCGGACTCGGCGGCCTCCTCGCCGTCGTGCCGCTGACCGTCCTCGTCGACGACGAGCCCGTCCCGGACGGGCAGCTGCCGCCGGAGAGGCTGTGCGAGGCGATGGAGTCCGGCAGCTCCGTGAGCACCTCCATGCCCGCGGCGGCGGACTTCGCCGCCGCGTTCTCCGGTCTCGCCGAGCGGGGCGCGGAGCACATCGTCGTCCTCACGCTCTCCGGGGCGCTCTCCGGGACGTGCGCCGCCGCGCAGGCCGGGGCCGAGGACGCCGCCGTCCCCGTCACGGTCATCGACTCGCGCACTGCCTCCGCTGCCGTGGGAGGTGCTGCGCTGCTCATCGCCGAGGGTGCGGCCGCCGGTCGCGGGCCCGCAGAGCTGAGCGCGGCGGCGGAGGACTACCTGCGGGAGGAGACCCTCGCCCTGTTCTGTCCCGCCACCCTCACATATCTGCAGCGCGGGGGGCGGATCGGGCGTGCGGCTTCGCTCGTGGGCCGTGCGCTCGCGATCGTCCCCGTCCTCACCCTCGCCGACGGCGTGGTCGACTCCTCCGCACGCGTGCGCACCGTGAGGAAGGCCCACCAGAGGATGAGCGAGCGCGCAGAGGAGTTCGCCTCGGGTCTCGCGGATCGGTGCGAGCTGGTGCTCCTCGTGCCGGAGGGGGAGATGGCGGCGGCACCGCAGTCGAGCCGTGATCTCCTGGCCCTGCTGGAGGAGACCGCGCGCACGCACGGCTGGGGACTGCGGACCGGAGTGCTCTCGGCGGTGCTCACGGCCCATGTGGGTCCGGGAGCGGTCGGGCTCGTCGTCCGAGCTCAGCAGTGACGCACCCGGGGTCACAGGCCGGGCCCGGCGGAGGCTGAGGCTGCGCACAGCGGGCTGGGGACGACGCGCGGGCTCTCCACAGACCGCCCCGGCCCCTCGCGTCCGAGACTCGGGCGGCGCATCCTCGAGGGCATGAGCCCTTCACCCGCCGAACGCTTCTCCGCCCTGCTGGCAGCCGGCAGCGAGCGCGGCTGGAGCCCGGGTGCCGCGCCCGGGCTCCCTGCCCTCGCAGAGCCCGACGAGGACGAACGGGATGCGGGCGAACCGGACGGGCGCCGCCTGCGGCCGAGCACCGCGCTCGTCCTCGTGCTCGTGGGGCTCGGCCTCGCCGGCGCCGCCGTCCTCGCCCTCGTCCCGGAGCTGCGCCCCGGGAGAGGGGAGGAGCACATCGCCGCCGCGTCGGCGGGCGAGGCCTGGGAGGCGGCGGAGTCCGGCGGTGCGGACGCGGGCGGAGCGCCGGAGGAGGCGGCAGGCGACGAGCCCGTGCTCGTGCACGTCGTGGGTGCGGTGGCAGAGGAGGGCGTCGTGGAGCTGCCCGGGGGCGCGCGGCTCGCCGATGCGCTCGAGGCCGCCGGCGGCACCCTCCCGGACGCCGCACCGGCCGCGCTCAACCTCGCCCGCCCGCTCGCCGACGGGGAGCAGGTGCGCGTCCCCACGGCCGAGGAGGTCGCCGACGGAGCGTTCGAGGCCGGGGCCGAGGGGGTCGGCGAGGGCGGAGGGGACACGGGTGCGGCGGCGCGGCACGACGGGGCAGGAGCGCGCGTCGACCTCAACACCGCCGACAGCGCCGCACTCGAGACGCTGCCGGGCGTCGGCCCGGTGACGGCGCAGGCGATCATCGACCACCGGGAGGCGCACGGCGGCTTCGCCTCCGTCGAGGAGCTCATCGAGGTCTCCGGGATCGGCGAGGCGACTCTGGGGAGGCTGCGTGACCTCGTCGCGGTCTGAGCTCGGGAGGCGCGCAGCCGCCCTGCTGACGGCACGGGTCGGGACTCTGCGCACCGCGGGGGCGGCGGCTGCGGCCTGGACGGGGGCGGGCACCCGAGGCGCATGGCCGGTCCTGCTCGTGTGCGGTCTCCTCCTGGCAGGCGGTGCGCTCGCACTGCTCAGGTGGAGGAGGGTCTCCGCCACAGGGGCCTCCGGCGTCATCGCCGCGCTCGCCGGCATCGCGCTGTTGGCGGGTCTCGCCGGACTGCTCGCGGGCGCCCATGCGGCCCGGGCGGCGGAGGCGCCGCGGCAGGCATCGGCGACGGCCTCGCTCATCGGCGAGTCCCAGGAGACGCCCTCGGGCCGCTGGCGGGCGGTCGCCGAGGGGGAGTTCGGGCGGGCGACGCTGCTGGCCGAGGAGCCGCTGCCGCCTGCCGGCACCGTGGTCCGGGCGCGGCTCGACTGGTTCGCCGAGGACGCGGCGGGAGTCCGCGAGCTGCGCATCGCCGAGGCGCCCGGCCCCCTGTGGGAGGCACGGACCGAGGTGCGCGCAGGCCTCACCCGGGCCTCGGCGGGCGGCCATGCCGGCGCGGACCTCCTGCCGGGGCTCGTCATCGGGGACACCTCGCGGGTCGGCGACCGGCTGGAGCAGGACATGCGCACCGTCTCGCTCTCGCACCTCACCGCCGTCTCCGGTGCGAACATCCTCATCGTCGCCGGGACGGTGCTCGTGCTCGCCTCGCACCTGACCGCGTCCTGGCCCCTGCGCCTCCTGCCTGCCGCCGGGGTGACGGCCGCCTACGTCTTCGTCGTCGGCCCCGAGCCCAGCGTCACCCGGGCCGCGGCGATGGCGGTGCTCGTGGGGATCGGTCTCCTGCGGCCCGCGGGCACGCCCACGACCGCCGTCCTCGCCTCGGCCGTCGCGCTCCTCCTCATCGGGATGCCGCACCTCGCCGGAGAGATCGGCTTCGCGCTCTCCGTCGCCGCGACGGCGGGCCTCGTGCTGCTCGCACCCCCGCTCACACGGCTGCTGACCGACCGGCGCGTGCCCCGGCTGCTCGCGGCCGCCCTCGCCCTGCCGGCCGCGGCGCAGCTCATGTGCACGCCGCTGCTCATCGTCCTCGCACCCCAGCTGAGCCCATGGGCGGTGCCGGCGAACCTCGCGGCGGGTCCTGCCGTCGCACCGGCGACGGTCGCCGGTCTCGCAGCGATGGCGCTCGAGGCCTGCGGGCTCAGCGGCCCGGCGGCACTGTGCGGCAGCCTCGGCGCGCTGTGCGCCTGGTGGATCGCCGCGGTCGGCCGCATCTGCGCCGGCCTGCCCGGTGCCGCGCTGGCCTGGCCCGAGGGTCCGGGCGGGATCGTGCTCGCCTGCCTCCTGGCGGCGTGTGCGGGGCTTACCCTTCTCGCGCGGGGCGGACCGCGCCTGCTGAGTGCTGCGGCCGCGTGCGGGATCGCGGCGGGCGGCCTCCTCGGCCCCGGGGCGGGGACGCCCGGGCGCGGGGACTGGTCGGCTCTCGTCTGCGATGTGGGGCAGGGCTCTGCCGCGCTCATCCGCTCCGCCGAGACCTCCGCGGAGCACGCGCTGCTCGTCGACACCGGCGACGACCCCGCCGCGCTCGAGGCCTGCCTGCGCGGCAGCGGCATCACCCGGCTCACCCTCGCGCTCTCGCACTTCGACCGCGATCACGTGGGCGCGCTCGACGCCGCGGTCGCGGCCGCGGAGATCACGGCGCTCGCCTATCCCGCGGCGCTGGGCGCGAGTCCCGAGGCGGCAGCGGCGCGCCGGACGGTCCTCGCGGGCAGCACCCGGACGCCGGCGCTCGTCCCGGCGGAGGCCGGCGCCTGCCTGCCCGCCGGCGCGCTGCCGCCCGGTGTGCGCGCCTGCGCGCTCTGGCCCCCGCCCGCTCCCGCGGCGCACGCGGACGGGAACGGACACTCGCTCGTCCTGCGCACCGAGGCCGATGGCCTCACCGTGCTTCTGCCCGGCGACATCGGACTCACGCAGTCGGTGCTGCTGGCCCCCGTCCTGGCCGCAGCACCTCCCGTGGACCTCCTGCTCGCGCCGCACCACGGCAGCGGGGACATGTCACCGGCCCTGCACGCCGCGGCCCGTCCGCGCCTCGGCGCCGTCTCCGTGGGTGCGGACAACGGGTACGGCCACCCCACCCGCGAAGCGCTCGCGGCCTTCGGCCCCGCCCCCGTCCTCCGCACGGACCTGTGTGGTTCGATCGCGCTCATCCGCGACGGGGGCGCACGGACGGAGCACGCCGGCTGCGGGCGATAGGCTGGTGCGCATGGCGGCAGCGAAGAAGAAGACGGTCCCCTGGCACAGGGCGGCGCCCGCGCCGCTCGTCCTCCTCTCGGGGGGCGAGGACGTCCTGCTGCGCAATGCGCGCACGCGCATCGTCACCGCGGTCAGGCGCAAGCACCCGGACATCGAGCCCGTCCGCCTCTCGGCGGCCTCGTACGAGCCCGGCGCCCTGCCCGGGGCGGCCGCGCCCTCGCTGTTCTCCGCGCACGGCCTCGTGCTCGTGAGCGACCTGCAGTCCATGTCCGACGCCTTCCTCGCGGATGCGCTCGCCTATGCCGCGGATCCCAATCCCGATGTCGTCGTCGTGCTCGAGCACCGGGGCGGCAACCGCGGG
Organism: Brevibacterium album DSM 18261; assembly: GCF_000426445.1. Taxonomy (GTDB): domain Bacteria; phylum Actinomycetota; class Actinomycetes; order Actinomycetales; family Brevibacteriaceae; genus Brevibacterium; species Brevibacterium album. Next base: position 87,318 of record NZ_AUFJ01000011.1, read on the forward strand.
GCGAAGCTGCTCAAGGCGCTCGCCGCCGCCGATGCGCCCACCGTCGACACCGCCGTCCTCAAGAGCGAGGCGGACCGCCAGCGATATGCCCAGGACTCCTTCTCCCGCGCCAAGCGGGAGATCACGGCCGACGGCCTCGCGGCACTCATGAATGCGCTGGGCTCGGACCTGTCGGAACTCGACGCCGGCGTGCGCCAGCTGCTCGCGGACACCGAGGGACCCGTCGACGCGGCGACGGTCGACCGGTACTACGGCGGCCGGGTGGAGGCGACCGGCTTCAAGGTCGCGGACGCCGCTGCCGCAGGACGCGCGGGGGAGGCCCTCGCGCTGCTGCGCCATGCGCTGGCGACCGGCGCGGACCCGGTGCCCGTCGTCGCCGCGGTCGCTGCGAAGCTGCGGGGGCTCGCAAAGGTGCAGGGCCTGCCCGGCTCCTCCGGTGCGCTGGCCGCCGAGCTCGGCATGGCCCCGTGGCAGGTGGATCGCGCCAAGCGGGAGATGCGCTCGTGGAACGAGGTCGCCCTCGGCCGCGCGATCCTCGCCGCGGCGGAAGCCGATGAGGCCGTCAAGGGAGGGGGCCGGGACCCCGAGTACGCGGCTGAGCGCCTCGTGGCCTTCGTCGCGGAGCAGTCGCGCGTGCGGTGAAGGGCCCCTGCCCGTGAATGGACCAAGGGCCGGCCCCCGGGAGGGGACCGGCCCTTGGCTCACGCCACGCAGGCGGCCTGCGAGCGGATCTGCTCTGCTGAGAGGATCAGAGGGCGTTGACCTGCTTCGCGAGGCTCGACTTGCGGTTGGCGGCGTTGTTCCTGTGCAGAACGCCCTTGGACACGGCCTTGTCCAGCTTGCGCGAGGCATGCCGGAGAGCGGTGGCGGCCTGCTCGGCGTCACCCGCGGCGATGCGCTCGCGCACCGTGCGGATGGCGGAGCGGACCTCGCTGCGGACGGCCTTGTTGCGGAGACGCGCCTTCTCGTTCGTGAGGATGCGCTTCTTCTGCGACTTGATGTTTGCCAACGTCAGCACTCTTTCGTGTGAGGTGAGAAATGGTCGTGAGGGCTCCTCGCCCGGAGCGCGAGCACCCGCGCGGGGAAACACGCGAGCGCAGTCCGGAGGAGGCGACGTCCGCCCGACCACTGGTGAGACACACACCTCGGCGGACGTACAGCGCACAAGCCTACACGGATTCGACGACCTTCGCGAACTGCTCCATCGGCATGATCGCGCCCTCGCGGCGCACGGCCCCCGGTGCGATCCGGATGACCCGGTCGAGCCTGATCTCCGAGGGCCGGCGGCGGGAGTCCCAGTCGCCCGTGCCGATGTTGATCCAGCGGGCGCTGCCGTCGATGTGCACCTCGCCCGGAGAGCCGGGCACATGGTCGCGGCTCGAGAGCATGAGGCCCAGCAGCCAGCGCCCGTCATGGCCGATCACGAGCACGGGGCGGTCCTTGCCGCGGCTGTGGTCCTCCTCGAAGGGCACCCAGGCCCACACGATCTCGCCGGGATCGGCCTCGCCGTCGAGATCGGGGGCGTAGACGGGCTTCACGGCGCCGGTGTAGTCACCGGGATAGCCGGCATCGGGCCGCTTGGGGAAGCCCTGCGCCGGCCGCGGCCGCGCCGCCTCCCGGGCATGCGCGAGGCCCTCGCGCGCCTGTGCCCCGCTGCCGGGCTGACGGCTGCCGGACGGCCGGGTGCTGCGGGCGCGTCCGCCGCCTGCGCCCCCGTCCCCCTCGCTCTTGCCCCTGTTCCTGCCCCTCGTGCCTGCGCCGTCCCTCGTGCCTGTGCCGCGGGGCGCGCGCTCCTCGGGCCGTCCGTCCGTGCCGGAGAGCATTCCGTCGACCATGCGGAGGACCGTGGTGTCGCGTCCCGAGCGCTTCATGTAGCCGATGCCCTGCTTCACGCCTGCGCGCAGGGCCCTGCGGCCGAGCTTCCTGAGATCCATGCGTCCCAGCCTACTGATCCTCCTGCGCCGGCTCCTCGTGTGCTCGCTCCTGCCAGGAGAAGAGCGCCTGCACGGGGAAGTGGTCGCTCGGCAGCGTGCCGCCGGGGGCGGCGGGGTTGACCGCCGCCCCCGTGCACCGCAGGCCCGCCGAGTGCAGCACCCAGTCGATGCGCGTGCCGCCGCGCCGCAGACCCCGGTAGCGGTGGAAGGTGTCCGCGTCGAGGTTGAGGGCCGGTGCGCCGGGGGTGTGCCGGACCGAGACGACGGCATCCGAGAGCGGGCTGTCCGGCCCGGTGAGCGCGGCGTGGACCTCGTGCTCCTGCGAGACGTTGAAGTCGCCCGTGACGAGCACCTCGGCGCCCGCGGCCAGTCCCTCCCGGGCCGCCTCGAGCAGCATCCCCACCGCGAGCGGCCGGGCGGCCTCCGAGCGGTGGTCGAGGTGCGTGTTGAGCAGGCGGAGGCGCGCGCCGGCCACCCGGTCGCGGAAGTCGATCCGGGTGAGCGTGCGCGGGTGCGCGGCCCCCGGCGCGCGCGAGCCGGGGGCCTCCGGGTCCGCGGAGATCCAGGACACCTCGACGGACTCCGCATCGAGCCGCTGCGAGTCGAAGACGACCGCGGTGAACTCCCCGGCGTTGCCGCCCTCGCGCCCCTCGCCGGTCCACACGTAGCGAGCGGGCAGTCGGCTGATGAGGGCCTCGAGCTGCTCGAGCTCGCCCTCCTGCGTGCCGATGACATGCGGCGCCTCGGAGGTGATGAGCTGGCCCCAGGCGGCCATGCGCGCGGGCCAGGGGCGGCCGTCGGAGGCCGGGTACCGGAGGTTGGCGCTCATCGCGGACAGCACGGGCCCGCGTGCGGGGAGGAGGCTCACGGCCCCCAGCGTATGGGACGTGTGGGACAATGTCCGGGTTCGAGTGAAAGGACGACCACACACCCATGAGCCCCCAGGTGAGCGCCGAGGCCCTCAAGCGCATCGACGTGGCCGGCACGGATCCCGCGCTGATCCGCAACTTCTGCATCATCGCGCACATCGACCACGGCAAGTCCACGCTGGCCGACCGGATGCTGCAGATCACGGGCGCGGTGAAGCCGCGGGACATGCGCGCGCAGTACCTCGACCGGATGGACATCGAGCGCGAACGCGGCATCACCATCAAATCGCAGGCCGTGCGCATGCCGTGGGAGGTCGACGGCACGCCGCACGCGCTGAACATGATCGACACCCCCGGCCACGTGGACTTCACCTACGAGGTCTCCCGCTCGCTGGCGGCCTGCGAGGGCACTCTGCTGCTCGTCGATGCGGCGCAGGGGATCGAGGCGCAGACGCTCGCGAACCTCTACCTCGCACTCGAGAACGACCTCACGATCATCCCCGTGCTCAACAAGATCGACCTCCCGGCCGCACAGCCGGAGAAGTACGCGGAGGAGCTCGCCAACCTCATCGGCGCGGAGCCCGAGGACGTGCTGCGGGTCTCCGGCAAGACCGGTGAGGGCGTGGAGGCGGTGCTCGACCGCATCGTCACGGAGATCAACCCGCCCGTCGGGGATCCGGACGCGCCCTCGCGCGCCATGATCTTCGACTCGGTCTACGACACCTACCGCGGGGTCGTCACCTATGTCCGCGTGGTCGACGGCATGCTCCGGTCCCGCGAGCGCATCGAGATGCTCTCGACCGGGACGACGCACGACCTCCTCGAGATCGGCGTCTCCTCACCCGAGCCCGTGCCCTCGAAGGGTCTGGGCGTGGGGGAGGTGGGCTACCTCATCACGGGTGTGAAGGACGTGCGCCAGTCCAAGGTGGGCGACACCGTCACGAGCGCGCGCAGGCCCGCCGAGGAGCCCGTCGCCGGCTATTCGGAGCCCAAGCCGATGGTCTTCTCCGGGCTCTTCCCCATCGACGGCTCCGATTACCCCGCGCTGCGCGACGCCCTCGACAAGCTCAAGCTCAACGACGCCGCACTCGTGTACGAGCCGGAGACCTCGGTCGCGCTCGGCTTCGGCTTCCGCTGCGGCTTCCTCGGCCTCCTCCACCTCGAGATCACCCGCGACCGCCTCGAACGCGAGTTCGACCTCTCGCTCATCTCCACCGCGCCCTCGGTGGTCTACCGCGTCGTCATGGAGGACGGCAGCGAGCACATCGTGACCAATCCCTCCGAGTACCCGGAGGGCAAGGTCGCCCACGTCTACGAGCCGATGGTGCGCGCCACCGTCCTCACGCCCTCGGACTACGTGGGCGCCGTCATGGAGCTGTGCCAGTCCAAGCGCGGGCAGATGCAGGGCATGGACTACCTCTCCGAGGACCGGGTGGAGCTGCGCTACCGCCTGCCGCTGGCGGAGATCGTCTTCGACTTCTTCGACCAGCTCAAGTCCCGGACCAAGGGCTATGCCTCGCTCGACTACGCGGAGGACGGAGAGGACGCCTCGGCGCTCGTCAAGGTCGACATCCTGCTCCAGGGCGACCAGGTGGACGCCTTCTCCGCCGTCGTCCACAAGGACAAGGCCTACTCCTACGGCGTCTCGATGGCGGGCAAGCTCAAGGAGCTCATCCCGCGCCAGCAGTTCGAGGTGCCGGTGCAGGCCGCCGTCGGCTCGCGCATCATCGCCCGCGAGACCATCCGCGCGATCCGCAAGGACGTCCTCTCGAAGTGCTACGGCGGCGACATCAGCCGCAAGCGCAAGCTGCTCGAGAAGCAGAAGGAGGGCAAGAAGCGCATGAAGATGGTCGGCAGCGTCGAGGTGCCGCAGGAGGCATTCATCGCCGCGCTGTCCTCCGACGACGGCAAAGCGGAGAAGAAGTAGGGGTGCCCGCCCAGCCCGAGGGCGGGCCGGCGCCCCGCACAGGCGCCCTGCCCGAGGAAGCGGCGGCGCGGGCGGGGGCGGAGACGTTCAGCGCCTACGTCCACGTGCCGTACTGCCGTGTGCGGTGCGGGTACTGCGATTTCAACACATACACGGCCGAGGAGCTGGGCCCCGGGGCCAACCGGGAGGACTACCGGGAGCAGCTCGGCCGGGAGATCGCGCTCTCGCGGCGCGTGCTCGCGGACACGGCGCTGGCTTCCCGGCCGTTCGACACGGTGTTCTTCGGCGGCGGCACGCCCACTCTGCTGCCGGCGGAGACCCTGGCCGGCGTCCTCGAAGACCTCCGCGCGGGCTTCGGGCTCGCCGCGGACGCCGAGGTCACGACCGAGGCCAACCCCGATTCCGTCGACGCCGCGTACTTCCGCACCCTGCGGTCCGCGGGCTTCACCCGGGTCTCGCTCGGCATGCAGTCAGCGGTCCCGCACGTCCTGGACGTGCTCGACCGCACACACGACCCCGCCCGGATCGGCGGCGTCGTCGCCGCGGCGAAGGAGGCCGGCCTGCAGGTGAGCCTGGACCTCATCTACGGCACGCCGGGGGAGAGCCTCGCCGACTGGCGCACGAGCCTGGAGGCGGTGCTCGCGCACCGGCCCGACCACGTGTCCGCGTACTCCCTCATCGTGGAGCCGGGCACCCGGATGGGTGCGCAGGTGCGCCGCGGGGAGCTGCCGATGCCGGCCGAGGACGACCTCGCGGACAAGTACGAGCTCGCCGATGCGCTGCTCGGCGAGGCGGGCCTGCAGTGGTACGAGGTGAGCAACTTCGCGACCGCTCCCGGGAGCCGGTGCCGCCACAACCTCGCCTACTGGCGGGGAGCGGACTGGTGGGGATACGGACCCGGGGCGCACTCGCACATCGGCGGAGTCCGCTGGTGGAACGCCAAGCATCCGCGGGCCTGGGCCGGCCGGCTCGAGCAGGAGGCCTCACCCGCGGTCGGCCGCGAGGTCCTCGATGCGGACACGCGGGCGCTCGAGGAGATCATGCTCGCGCTCCGCGTCGACGGCGAGTACCCGCTTGCGCGGCTCGCGGACTCCGCCAGACCCGTCATCGCGCGTCTCCTCGCCGAGGGCCTGCTGGGCGCCGAGACCGTCCGCACGGGGCGGATCCACCTCACGCTGCGCGGCCGTCTGCTCGCGGACGGGATCGTCCGGGAGCTCGCCGACCACCTGCGCTGATCCTCATTTCACGAGAGCCGGGGCTCATTTCACGAGATCGGGGACGAGGGGCATGCGGAAGACCTCGCCCTGGCTCGCCCGCACCGCGGCGATGATCTGGAACACCCACCCCGTGACCACGACGAGCGGGAGGAGCACGAAGCCGATGCCTGCGAACATGAGCAGGCTGGAGGCGATGCCGGCGAGGAAGAGCATGATCTGCAGGTTGAGCGACTGCCGGGACTGCTCGCGGACGAAGGGAGCGTCGTCCTTCTTCAGGAGGAAGACGATGAGGGGCACCAGGACGCTGACGAACAGCGCACCGAGGTGCGTGAGCAGGGACACGGTGCGGTCGTCCTGCGAGGCGTGCCAGTAGGCGGCCGAGCCGGTGCCGTAGGCCGCGGCCGGGTGCGGGCCGCGCAGCGGGGGACCGCCGTGCGCGGGCTGCGGCGTTCCGTATGGGTGAGGGTGGCCGTAGTGCGGATCGTACGAGCTGTTCATGCCTCCCAGCCTCGCACGCGTCCATCCCGTCCGCGAGAGGGATATCCCCCGGGATCCCGCGGCGGACCGCCTCAGCGCCTGCTCAGTGGCGGCCGACCGTGACGAAGTCGATGAGCTCCTCGACCCGGCCCGAGAGGGTCGGCTCCACGTCCCCGATCGTCCGCACCGAGCCGAGGATCCTCGCCCAGGCCCGGGCGACGTCCCGGTGATCGGCGTGCGGCCAGCCGATGCGCGCGAGGATCCCGGTCTTCCAGTCCTCGCCGCGCGGCACCGTGGGCCAGGCGCGGATGCCCACGACATGCGGGCGGATCGCCTGCCACACGTCCACGAAGGGATGCCCGATCACCCGGACATGGCCGGCCCACCGCCGATCGGCCATGACGGCCCCGGCGATCCGCGACTCCTTCGTCCCCGCGACCATGTGGTCGGCGAGCACGCCGACCCGGTGCCCGGCGTCCGGGCCGAACTCCTCGAGCGCGCCGGCGAGGTCGTCGAGCCCGCCCAGCGGCTCGACGACGACCCCCTCGATCCTGAGGTCGTCGCCCCAGATCGCCTCGACGAGCTCGGCATCGTGCTTCCCCTCGACCCAGATGCGGCTGCCCCGGGCCACCCGCGCCTTCGCCCCGGCCACCGCCCGCGAGCCCGAGGCCGTGCGCGCCGGCTGCCGTATTCGCGCCCGGGGAGCGGGGCGGACGAGCACGCAGGGGCGGCCCTCGACGAGATAGCCCGGTCCCAGGGGGAACGAGGCGCGAGCTCCGCGCCGGTCCTCGAGCACCATCGCGATGCCGCCGGCGGCCTTCTCGACGCGGATCACCGCGCCGACGAAGCCCGTCTCGGGGACCTCGACCACGAGGCCGGGTGCGGCGGGCACCTCGGGCAGCTGCTTCCGTGCGTGCGTGCGCCCGGACGCGAGGACGTCCCGGCCGTAGAGATCATGGATCGGCATTCCGCTCACGATACCGTCCGCCCTCGCCGGGGCGGGTGGATACACGCGGGGGAGGGGGAGTAGGATTGGCACTCGTCGGCGGTGAGTGCCAGAGCGGCCGCGGGAGCGGACCGCCGATGTGCAGGAGGGATGAGGTGTGAACGACGACCGGCGTGCACGGGTGCTCCAGGCGATCGTGGAGGACTACGTGTCCACCAATGAGCCCGTGGGATCCAAGGCCCTCGTGGAGAAGCACCGCCTCGGCGTCTCCAGCGCGACCATCCGCAACGACATGGCGGCCCTGGAGCAGGCGGGGCTCATCGCCCAGCCGCACACCTCGGCCGGGCGCATCCCCACGGACAAGGGCTACCGCCACTTCGTCGACCGCATCGACGAGATCAAGCCGCTCTCGGCCGCGGAGAAGCGGGCCGTCGCCCGCGTCCTCTCGCATCCCGTCGACATCGACGACATCCTCGACCGGACCGTGCGGCTGCTGTCGCAGCTCACGCACCAGGTGGCGCTCGTGCAGTACCCGCGCGTGTCGACCGCCGCGGTGCGCCACGTCGAGCTCGTGGACCTCGCACCGGCGCGCGTGCTCGTGGTCCTCATCACGAGCAGCGGGCAGGTCGAGCAGCGGCTCGCGGACACGGGCCGGGAGATCGCCTCCGCGGAGATCGAGGACCTCCGGGACCTCTTCCGCGCGGCGCTCACCGCGATGCCCGTCGCGCAGGTGCCGGCAGGCGTCGCCGCGCTCGAGGTCCGGCCCGAGCTCGCCGATGTCGCCGCGGCGGTCGGCGAGGTGCTCTCCGACCTCTCGCGGACCTTCCGCACCGAGCGGCTCGTCATGGCCGGCACCGCCAACCTGGCCCGGGCCGGCACCGAGCTCGGCGCGAGCATCGGGCCCCTGCTGGAGGCCTTCGAGGAGCAGGTGGTGCTGCTGCGCCTCCTCTCCGGGATGGCCGCCGAGGGCCCCGATGTCGCGGTGAGCATCGGCAGCGAGAACGCGCTCGACGGCTTCGCCACGACCTCGCTCGTGGCGACCAACTACCTCTCCGACGGGGTCGAGTCGAGGATGGCGGTCCTGGGCCCGACCCGCATGGACTATCCGACCACCATGGCGGCGCTGCGTTCGGTCGCCCGCTACGTGTCCGCCATACTGAATGACTGAGCACCGCACGGCTGAGCAGCCGGCCCGGACGAACGAGGAGATCCCGCACACGTGAGCGATCACTACGAGACCCTGGGCGTGTCCAAGGACGCGTCCGATGCGGACATCAAGAAGGCCTACCGCAGGCTCGCGCGGAAGCTGCACCCGGATGTCAGCCCGGGCAGCGAGGACGAGTTCAAGCGCGTGTCGCTGGCCTACGACGTCCTCTCCGACCCGGAGAAGCGCAGGAACTACGACATGGGCGGCGGCGAGAACGGCCAGGCCGGGCCCGGTGCCGGCTTCGGGGGCTTCTCGGACCTGTTCGAGACCTTCTTCGGCGGCGGCGCCTCCGCCGGCGGACGCCCCCAGCCCGCCTCGCGCACCCGCCGCGGCAAGGATGCGCTCGTCGCCCTGCGCATCGACCTCGCCACGGCGGCCTTCGGCGGCACCGCCGATGTCGACATCGTCACCGCGCACACCTGCGAGACGTGCTCCGGCTCCGGCGCGCGACCCGGCACCGAGGTACCGACCTGCTCGATGTGCCACGGCGCCGGTTCGGTGCAGCAGATGACCCGCACGCTCCTGGGGCAGATGGTGACGAACCAGACCTGCCCCCAGTGCCGCGGCTACGGCACCGTCATCGAGCACCCGTGCGTGACGTGCCACGGCGACGGCAGGGTCCGGGCCGATGAGACGATCACGGTCAAGGTCCCCGCCGGAGTGCGCGACGGCAACCGGATCCAGCTCTCCGGCCGCGGCGAGGCCGGTCCGGGCGGCGGACCCCGCGGCGACCTCTTCCTCGAGGTCATCGTCGAGGAGCACCCCGTCTTCACGCGCGACGGCGCGGATCTGCGCTGCACGCTCGCGATCCCGATGACGGCCGCCGCCCTCGGCGCCGAGATCCCGCTGGAGACCTTCGACGGCGAGCAGATCGTCGAGGTGCGGCCGGGCGCCCAGACCGGCGATGTCGTCCGGCTGCGCGGGCTCGGTGCGGAGCAGCTGCGCCGGGAGGGCCGCGGCGACATCTTCGTCACCCTCACGGTCGAGACGCCGGGGGCGCTGACCGAGGAGCAGCGCGAGCTGCTCGAACAGCTCGCGCAGCTGCGCGGCGAGTCCGCTCCCTCCGGACGCGCCGGCGACCGCCACACAGGCCCGTTCTCGCGTCTGCGCGAGAAGTTCGCGGGCAGATGAGCCTGCCCGTCTTCCTCGACCGCGCACTCGTGCCGGCTCCGCCGGGCGAGACCCTCGCGCTGTCCGCGTCCGTCGCGAAGCATCTCGGAGTCGTGCGCATCCGCGCGGGCGAGGAGTTCGAGCTCGTCGACGGGGACGGCCTGCGCCTGCGGGCGGTGCTGGGCGCGGAGCCCGGGACGGCCGAGGTGCGGGCGGCCCTCCGGGAGGTCCGCCCGCGCCCCGAGCTCGTCCTCGTCCAGGCCCTCGCGAAGGGCGACCGCGACGAGCAGGCCATCGAGGCGGCCACGGAGATCGGCGTCGACCGCATCGTGCCGTGGCAGGCCGCGCGCTCCATCGCCCGGTGGCCTGCGAAGAAGGAGCAGCGGGCGCACGCGCGCTGGCGCTCCCTCCTCGATGCCGCCGCCCAGCAGTCCCGGCGGGCGTTCGCTCCCGAACTCGAGCCGCTCGCCCGCGGCCGGGCGCTCGCCGGCCGGTTCGCCCCCGACGACCTCGTCCTCGTCCTCCACGAGGAGGCCGAGGAGCACCTGACGGACGTACTCGCCGACGGCCCCGGAGCGGACAGCCCCCGCATCGTCCTCGTCGTGGGGCCGGAGGGCGGCATCGCGCCCGAGGAGATCGCAGCGCTCACCGGCCTCGGCGCCCGTCCCGTCCTGCTCGGACCCACCGTCCTGCGCGCCTCCTCGGCGGGCCCGGCCGGCCTCGTGCTCGTGACCGCCGCGCTGGGCCGATGGAGCAGGGGCCGGGCCGGATAGACTGGGATCCCGGTCCGTCCCGCGGACCCACGCACACACCCCGGAAGGAATCGCACTGGTCACCGACCCCACCCCCGCAGCGCTCCCGGAGCCGGAGGACGCTCCCGCCGCCCCCACCACCGTCCGCCTTGCGCTGCCGGAGCACATCGATCCCGTCGCGCTCTTCGGCCCCGCCGAGGCGAACCTCCGGGTCCTCGAGGAGCACGCCCCGGAGGTGGACGTCCACGTCCGGGGCCGCGATATGACGCTCACAGGACCCGAGGACGCGGTCGCCGCCCTCGTGCGCACGGTGGGCGAGCTCAAGCGCATCCTCGCCGCCGGCGCCCATCTCACACCCGAGACGGTCGCCCGCGCCGCGCGCTTCGACGAGGCGCACGCGAGTGCGGCGGACGTGCTGGGCGCCTCCATCCTGTCCGCGAAGGGCAGCACGGTGCGGCCCAAGACGTTCGGCCAGCACGAGTACGTCCGTGCGATCCGCTCGCACACCATCACCTTCGGCCTCGGCCCCGCCGGCACCGGCAAGACCTACCTCGCGATGGCGATGGCGGTGGGCGCCCTGCAGCGGCGCGAGGTCACGCGCATCATCCTCACCCGACCCGCGGTGGAGGCCGGCGAGCGCCTGGGCTTCCTGCCCGGCACGCTGGGGGAGAAGATCGACCCCTATGTCCGGCCGCTCTACGACGCCCTCCACGAGATGCTCGACCCCGAGCGGATCCCCAAGCTCATGGAGACCGGGACGATCGAGGTCGCCCCGCTGGCCTATATGCGCGGGCGCACCCTCAACGACGCCTTCATCATCCTCGACGAGGCGCAGAACACCACCCCGGAGCAGATGAAGATGTTCCTCACCCGGCTGGGCTTCGGCTCCCGCATGGTCGTCACCGGCGATACGAGCCAGGTCGACCTGCCCACGGGCACGGCGAGCGGCCTGCGCATCGTCGAGGACATCCTGCGCAATGTGGACGATATCGCCTTCATGCGTCTGACCAGCAAGGACGTGGTGAGGCATGCACTGGTCTCGGCGATCGTGGACGCCTATGACAGGAGCGAGGAGCACAGGCCCGGCGCGGGCGGCACGGACAGGAGACAGCGCGGATGAGCATCGAGATCGCCGATGAGGCAGGTCACGGCACGGACCTGGACGCGGTCCGCGCCGTGACCGCCCATGTGCTCGCGCAGATGCGGATCCACCCGGAGGCCGATGTCTTCATCCGCTTCGCGACAGCCGATGACATGGCCGCCCTCCACGTCGAGTGGATGGACCTGCCGGGGCCCACGGACGTCATGTCCTTCCCGATGGACGAGCTGCGCCCGGGTGAGGACGAGGACGCCGAGCGGGGCGTGCTCGGGGACATCGTCGTGTGCCCGGAGGTCGCGGCGGAGCAGGCGGCGGCCGCCGGCCACAGCACGCTCGACGAGATCCTGCTGCTCACCGTCCACGGCCTCCTCCACCTCATGGGCTACGACCATGCGGAGGAGGACGAGAAGGCGGAGATGTTCGGGCTGCAGCGGCGCCTGCTGCTCACGTACTTCGCCGAGCACGAACCCGGCCGCACCTCGGTCCCCGATCCCACGGAGGGCTGAGCGTGGTCACCGTCGGTCTCTTCGCTGCCGCTCTCTTCTCCGTCGGCCTCGCAGGCCTCCTCGTCGCCGCCGAGGCGGCGCTGGCCGCGGTCTCCCGCTCGGAGGTCGCCGAGGCCGCCGCCTCCGGCCGCCGGGGCGCCGCCCGGGTCGAGCGCGTGCTCGCGGACCCGCGGGTGCACATGTACGTGCTCACGTTCGTCCGCCAGCTGTTCGAGGCGCTCGCGACGGTCCTCATAGCACTCGCCTACGACACGGTCTTCGGCACCACGTGGGAGATGGTGGTCTGCGCCGTCGTCACCGCCCCCGTCGCGCTCTTCGTCGTGGCCGGGGTGTCCCCGCGCACCGTCGCCCGCCACTGGCCGCTGGCGACGTCGCTGCTCCTCGGCGGCCTCGTCTCGGGGCTGCGCACCGCGCTGGGGCCGGTCGCGCTCGTCCTCGTCTGGCTGGGGAACATGCTCACCCCGGCCCGGGCGACCGAGGCCCAGGTCGCTCCGCTGTCGGAGTCGCAGCTGCTCGACTATGTCGAGCGAGCCTCGGCCTCGGACGTCATCGAGGACGAGGAGCGGGACATGATCGAGAACGTCATCGCGCTCGGCGACACGCGCGCGCACAAGATCATGGTGCCGCGGACGGATCTCGTGACGATCGCAGCATCGGCCTCCCTCGACGAGGCGATGACCCTGTTCCTGCGCTCGGGCTTCTCCCGCGTGCCGGTGGTGGGCGCGGACGACGACGATGTGCGCGGCATTCTCTACCTCAAGGACGCCGCGCGGCGCCTGCACGTGAGCCCCGATCTCGCGCACGATGCCGTCGCGGCCTTCGTCCGGCCGGCGGTGTTCGTGCCGGAGACCAAGGAGGTCGACGAGCTGCTCGCGCAGATGCAGGCCGACAACGTCCATCTCGCCGTCGTCGTCGACGAGTACGGCGGGACCGCAGGCATGGTCACGATCGAGGACATCGTCGAGGAGATCGTGGGCGAGATCGACGACGAGTACGATTCGCAGGCCGCCGATGCGGTGGCCGCCGAGGACGGCTCCGTGACCGTGAGCGCCCGCATGGACATCGAGGACCTCGCCGAGCTCTTCGGCGTGCGGATCGAGGAGGAGGACGTCTCGACCGTGGGCGGCCTCCTGCAGAAGCTCGTGGGGCGCGCGCTCATCGAGGGCTCGGCGGCCGGGATCGCGGGCCTGCGGCTCACGGCGCTGCCGGGCCAGGGCCGCCGCCACCGCATCCACCGCATCCGCGTCGTCCGCGAGGCCGGCCCCGAGGAGGCCTCCGAGAGGCGGATCTTCGGGGCACCGGCCCCTCCCGGAACCGCTCAGCCCGCCCAGCCCTCCGCATCCGCCCAGACGAACGGGAGCACTCCATGACCGATGCACCCCTGCCCCTCTTCCGCACCGATGTCCCGGAGGGCCACCGGGCGGGCTTCGCCTGCTTCGTGGGCCGTCCCAACACGGGCAAGTCGACGCTGACGAACGCGCTCGTGGGGGAGAAGGTCGCGATCACCTCGGCGAAGCCGCAGACCACGCGGCACACGGTGCGCGGCATCGTGCACCGCGAGGACTGGCAGCTGGTCCTCGTCGACACCCCCGGCCTCCACCGCCCGCGCACGCTCCTGGGACAGCGGCTCAACGACCTCGTGGCGGGCACGCTCGCCGAGGTCGACGTCATCGGCTTCTGCCTGCCGGCCGACGAGAAGCCGGGCCCGGGCGACCGCTACATCGCCGAGCAGCTCGCGCAGTTCTCCGGACGCACCCCCGTCGTCGCGCTCGTGACGAAGACGGACCGGGTCTCGCGGGACGAGGTGGGCGAGGCGCTGCTGCGGGTCTCCGAGCTCGGCGACTTCGCCGACATCGTCCCCGTCTCGGCCGTCGACGGCTTCCAGGTCGATGCGGTGGGCGAGGTGCTCGCCGGCCACCTGCCGCTCTCGCCCCCGCTCTACCCGGACGGGGAGCTCACGGACGAGCCCGAGGCGGTCATGATCGCCGAGCTCGTGCGCGAGGCCGCGCTCGAGGACGTCCGGCAGGAGCTGCCGCACTCGCTCGCCGTCCAGGTCGAGGAGATGGTGCCGCGCGAGGGCCGGCCCGAGGACCGCCCCCTGTGGGACGTCCACGTCAACCTGTACGTGGAGCGGCCCAGCCAGAAGGCGATCATCATCGGCAGGGGAGGGTCGCGGTTGCGCGCGATCGGGACGCAGGCCCGGACGCAGATCGAGGCGCTGCTGGGCACCCCGGTCTACCTCGACCTCCACGTCAAGGTGCTCAAGGACTGGCAGCGCGATCCCAAGGCCCTCGGCCGGCTGGGCTTCGACTTCGCCTGAGCCCGCAGCGGCCTCCGTCTCAGGCGGGGGCGGTTCGGATCTGTAGACTGTGCGCCTGTGAGCGACGTCCAGATCATCCACCTTGCAGACATCGACCCCCGGGTCTCCCCGGACGAGCTGATCGACGGCCTCGTGCCGCCGCCCCAGTTCGCGAGCGTGTCCTTCGCCTCCTACCGGCCCGATCCCGCGCAGCCCTCGCAGGCGCAGGCGCGCGACACGCTCGAGGAGTTCGCCGCGCAGAGCGGCTCCTCCGGGCTGTTCGGGCGCCTGTTCGGGGGGCGGAAGCCCCGGTCCAAGGGCGTCTACCTGGACGGCGGCTACGGGGTGGGCAAGACCCATCTGCTCGCCTCGACGTGGCACGCCAGCCAGAAGCCGGCGACCTTCGGCACCTTCGTCGAGTACACGAACCTCATCGGTGCGCTGGGCTTCCTCCGCGCCCGCGACGAGCTGGGGGAGATGAAGCTCGTCTGCATCGACGAGTTCGAGCTCGACGATCCCGGCGACACCGTCATGATGTCCCGCCTCATGCGCGAGCTCACGGACGCCGGCGTGAAGATCGTCGCGACGTCGAACACGCTGCCCGGCGCGCTCGGCCAGGGGCGCTTCGCGGCCTCGGACTTCCTCCGCGAGATCCAGGCTCTCTCGGACCAGTTCTCCGTCATCTCCATCGACGGGGACGACTATCGCCACAGGGGCGCCCCCGCACCGCCCGAGCCGCTGCCCGCGGGACAGCTCGAGGCGGTCGTCGAGGCGGCCTCCGGCACGGTCGCCCGCGACTCCTTCGCGGACATCGCGGCCCACCTCTCCTCCGTCCACCCCTCGCGCTACGGCCGGATGCTCGACGGCACCGACACGATCGTCTGGGACGATGTGCTCACGATCGAGAGCGAGGGGGTCGCGCTGCGCTTCGTGGCCCTCGTCGACCGGATGTACGACCGCGACATCGCGGTGCACAACTCCGGGGTGCGCCTCGACTCCGTCTTCACCGAGGAGATGGTGGCCGGGGGGTACCGGAAGAAGTACCTGCGCTGCCTCTCGCGGCTCACGGCACTGGCCCAGAAGGGCCGGGAACAGGCGGCCGAGGCCCTCGCCCCGGTGCTGTGACCGGGTGGGAGGCCCGGGCCCGGCGGGTGTGAGCGAGGACACGCTGAGGCGATTTGCCTGGGCCTCCGGGAGCCGTGTAGATTGTTATCTCGTTGCCGGGGAAACCGGGCGGCACGCGGATGTGGCTCAGCTGGTAGAGCATCACCTTGCCAAGGTGAGGGTCGCGGGTTCGAGTCCCGTCATCCGCTCGGAGATTGGTTAGTCCGTCTCGCGGTGGAGTGGCCGAGAGGCGAGGCAGCGGCCTGCAAAGCCGTATACGGGGGTTCGAATCCCCTCTCCACCTCTTGTCCCGGGCAGTCTGGGGCAGGGCGCGATTGGCGCAGCGGTAGCGCGCTTCCTTCACACGGAAGAGGTCACTGGTTCGATCCCAGTATCGCGCACAGCGGGCATGCCCGTTGGCACAGAAGTGAATATGCCTCACACCCGTCCCATGCGGATCGGGGAGCAGGCGCGATTGGCGCAGCGGTAGCGCGCTTCCCTGACACGGAAGAGGTCACTGGTTCGATCCCAGTATCGCGCACGGACACATGAGCCGGGGGTCCGCCCCCGGCCTTCGTCTTGAGTGCGGGCGCGATTGGCGCAGCGGTAGCGCGCTTCCCTGACACGGAAGAGGTCACTGGTTCGATCCCAGTATCGCGCACTCCCCGGAGCAGAGCCGGAGACCAGAGAGCGAACTGGTCTCCGGCTCTTTTCGCATCCTGTGGGCCGGGGGATAGACTTCTCGGCGGCGCGGGGACCCGGTATCTCCCCGCGTGAAGCATCGACCTAGGAGCAGCCAGTGTCCGCAGACCTCATCCTCGAAGGAAGCCCGCACCCGTTCGAGGAGGGGATGACGGGCACGACGCTCTTCGCGGACCGCCGCGACGTCGTCGCCATGCGCCTCGGCGGCGCCCCCGCGGACCTCGCGCGCGAGCTGCGCCCCGGCGACGAGGTGGAACCGATCACCCTCGCCGACCAGGACGGACTCGACATCCTCCGCCATTCCGCCGGGCATGTCGTCGCGCAGGCGGTGCAGGAGCTCTTCCCCGGCACGACGCTGGGCATCGGACCGTTCATCGCCGACGGCTTCTACTTCGACTTCGGCAATGTGGACCCCTTCACCCCCGAGGACCTCAAGGCGATCGAGAAGCGGGCCAAGCAGATCGTCAAGGAGGGCCAGACCTTCCACCGCGTCGAGGTCTCCGAGGAGGAGGCGCTGGCCCGGATGGCCGGGGAGCCCTACAAGACCGAGCTCATCACCGGACGCTTCGGAGCGGCCGACGACGAGGCCGGCGTCGAGGTCTCCGCGGGCGATCTCACGGTCTACGAGAACCGCAACCGCAGGGGCGAGGTCGTGTGGCAGGACCTGTGCCGCGGCCCCCACCTGCCGAGCACCAGGCACATCGGCCAGGGCTTCGCGGTGACGCGCTCCTCGGCGGCCTACTGGCGCGGCGACCAGGCCAACGACTCGCTGCAGCGCGTGTACGGCACCGCCTGGGCCACGAAGGAGGACCTCAAGGCCCACCAGGAGCGGCTGGCGGAGGCCGAGCGGCGCGACCACCGCCGGCTCGGAGCCGAGCTCGACCTCTTCTCCTTCCCGGACGAGCTCGGCTCCGGCCTGCCCGTCTTCCATCCCAGGGGCGGGATCATCAAGCGGGAGATGGAGGACTACGTCCGCGCCCGCCACATCGAGGAGGGCTTCTCCTACGTGGGCACGCCCCACATCTCGAAGGAGGCGCTGTACTACACCTCGGGCCACCTGCCCTACTACGGGGAGAACATGTTCCCGGCCTTCGGCGTCGACGAGGACCCGTACCGCCTCAAGGCCATGAACTGCCCCATGCACAACCTCATCTACCGCTCGCGCGGCCGCTCCTACCGCGAACTGCCCCTGCGCCTGTTCGAGTTCGGCACCGTCTACCGCGATGAGCCCTCCGGCGTCGTGCACGGACTCACCCGCGTGCGCGCGCTCACGCAGGACGACTCGCACTCCTACGTCGCGGTCGAGGACGCCGGGAGGGAGATCCGGCACCTGCTGGACTTCGTGCTCTCCCTGCTGCGCGATTTCGGCCTCGACGACTTCTATCTCGAGCTCTCGACCCGCGACGAGGACGGGAAGAAGAAGGACAAGTTCATCGGCTCCGACGAGCAGTGGGCCGAGGCGACCGCGACGCTCGAGGCGGTCGCCCGCGAATCCGGTCTCGAGCTCGTGCCGGATCCGGGCGGTGCGGCCTTCTACGGCCCCAAGATCTCCGTCCAGGCCCGCGACGCCATCGGCCGGACCTGGCAGATGTCCACGGTCCAGCTCGACTTCAACCAGCCCGAGCGCTTCGACCTCGAGTACCAGGCCGCCGACGGCACCCGGAAGCGGCCGGTCATGATCCACTCGGCCAAGTTCGGCTCGCTCGAGCGGTTCATGGGCGTGCTCACGGAGCACTACGCGGGCGCGTTCCCGGTGTGGCTGGCGCCCGTTCAGGTCGTCTGCGTGCCGGTCGCGGAGCCCTTCGTACCCTATTTCGAGGAGGTCGCCGCGAGGCTGCGGGCGGCCGGTGTGCGCGTCGAGGTCGACGACTCGGACGACCGGATGCCGAAGAAGATCCGCAACGCCTCGAAGCAGAAGGTGCCCTTCACCCTCATCGCCGGCGGTGAGGACGTCGAGGCCGGGGCCGTGTCCTTCCGCTTCCGCGACGGCACCCAGCGCAACGGAGTGCCGGTGGACGAGGCCGTCGAGACGGTGCTCGAGGCGATCCGGACCAAGGCGCAGGCATGAGCGGACTGCCCGAGCCCGAGGCCGCGGAGGGCTTCCCGGGGGAGCCCGACGGCTTCCAGCGCCTCTGGACCCCGCACCGCATGGTCTACGTCGCAGGCGAGGCCAAGCCGCGGGACGAGGGCGAGCAGGAGTGCCCGTTCTGCGCGGCCCCGGGCCGCGACGACGAGGCCGGCCTCGTCGTCGCCCGCGGCGCGCACGTGTACGCGGTGCTCAACCTCTTCCCCTACAACCCGGGCCACCTGCTCATCTGCCCCTACCGCCATGTCGCCGACTACACGGACCTCACCCCCGAGGAGACGCGCGAGCTCGCGGAGTTCTCCCAGGAGGCGATGCGCACCGTCCGGCGCGTGTCCGGGCCCGGCGGCTTCAACCTCGGCATGAACCAGGGAGCGGCCGGGGGCGCGGGGATCGCCGCGCACCTCCATCAGCACATCGTGCCCCGGTGGTCGGGGGACGCGAACTTCCTCCCGATCGTCGCGCGGACCAAGGCGCTGCCGCAGGTCCACGGCGATGTCCGCGCGCGTCTGGCGGCCGCATGGGGCGGCGGGGATGCCTGAGGTGTCCGCGGCCCAGGCCTCCGAGGCGCTCATCGCCTCGCTCCACACGCTGGCCCGGCCGCGCGCTGCCGGCGCCGAGGTGCGCTTCGAGGTCACCCGGCCGGATCCGGTCTCGGACGGCTACACGACCCGGCTGCATACCGTGGACGCGAGCGCGGCCCCGACCGCAGACGGCGGCTCCGGCTGCGTGCGGGTGAGCTCCGGCTGGTCCGATTCGCACGAGGCCGCCGCAGGCGCGGCCCGCGTGCTCCTGCGCGCGGACCGGGGCGCATCCGCGCAGCTGTGGGCCGCCGCCGGGACCGGCGAGCTGCGGCGCGTGACGGACGAGCCCCTCGGCGTATGGGCGCCGGTGCTGCCGGAGTCCGGCGAGTGCGCCTATGTGCTCGCCCGCGAACCCCAGCAGGGCCGCTACGGCACGGACCCGGAGGTGGGTCCCGAGGCCGAGCCCCCGCGCCGGATCACGACGCCGGCCCACCAGGCCAACGGCCTCGGCTACGTCCTCGACCGGCCCACCCGGCTGCTGCGCATCCCGCTGACGGAGGAGACGGCCCCGGCGGTGCCCGGTGAGCTCCCGCTGCCCGAGGCGGAGACGCTGCTGACGCTCACGGGAGAGGTCGCGGACCCGCAGGCCGCGCACGGACGGGTGTCCGTCGTGGCGCCGGCCGCGCGCCCCGGCCGCGCACCGGACCTGCGGACCACGGTGTGGCTCGCCGACGAGGCGGGGCCGCGCGCGCTCGACCTCGGCGATCTCGCCGTGCGGCGGCACGCCTGGATCGGGCCGGACGCCCTGGTGCTCTCCGCGATCGAGCTGGGCCCCGACCGGCGGGACTTCGTCGCGCGGGTGCCGGGGCTCTACGTCCACGAGACGGCCTCCGGCCGCACCCGGCGGCTCACGCCCGCGGACGAATGGGAGCTCACCGGCCCGCTCGCGGCGGACTCCGGAGAGGTCCTCACCCTGGCCGACCGGGATGCGGGCGTGCTCCTCGTCTCCGTCTCGCCGGTCACCGGTGAGATCGTCCCGCTCACCCCGCCGGACTGGGAGGTGACGGGCTGGTGCCGCACCGCCGACGGCGTGCTCGTCGTCACCGCTGCGACACCGACGAGCTGCGGCGAGGTCTTCCGGTGCGACCCGGACACGGGGGAGTGGGAGCAGCTCACCCGTCTCGACGGCGGCGACTGGTACGAGGCTGTCCCCGTCTCCGCGCCCACGCCCCTGGGCGAGGTCCGCGGCTGGTACGCGCTGCCGGAGGGCCCCGGGCCCCACCCCGTCGTCCTCAGCATCCACGGCGGCCCCTTCGCGCAGTACACGGCTGCCGCCTTCGACGAGGTGCGCTCGCTCACGGAGGCCGGCTTCGCGGTCGTGTGGTCGAATCCGCGCGGTTCGGCCGGCCGGGGGCGCGCCTGGGGCAGGGCGGTGCAGGGCGATTTCGCAGGTCCCGCCGCGGAGGACGTGCTCGCGGTCCTCGACGCGGCGTGCGCGGCCGAACCGCGCCTGGACCCCGAGCGGGTGGGCGTGCAGGGCGGCTCCTACGGCGGCTATCTCACGGCGATGCTCGCCGGCTCCGAGGAGCGGTTCGCGGGTGCGATCGTGGAGCGGGGCTTCCTCGCGCCCGAGAGCTTCGCCGGGACGAGCGACATCGGCGCCTGGTTCGGCTTCGAGTACCTGGGCGAGGACCCGGAGGCCGTGAAGCGGCAGTCCCCGCTGCACCGCGTCGGCGCGGTGCGCGCACCCGTGCTGGTCATCCACTCGGAGCAGGACCTGCGCTGTCCGCTGGAGCAGGCGCAGCAGTACTTCGCCGCCCTGCTGCGGGCGGGAGCCGATGCCGAGCTGCTGGTGTTCCCCGGCGAGGACCATGAGCTCTCGCGGACGGGGCGCCCCCGGCATCGGATCGCCCGGTTCGAGGCGATCCTCGACTGGTGGCGCCGGGTGCTCTGAGCATCCTGCTCTGAGCAGTCTGCTCCCGGTGCCGCGGCCCGGGCGGGCTCAGGAGGCCTGCGCCGGCTCCGGTTCCCTCCCGGGGAGGAACGGCGAGGGCTCCGGCTCGCGGTGCCGGGCCTGCACGGCCAGGATCACCGTGCCCAGGGCGACGGCGCCCAGGGCCGCCCACACATTGGTGCGCAGGCCCAGGAACTCGAGGCTGGGGTCGAGGCGGATGCTCTCCCACACCACGCGGCCGGCCCCGTACCAGATGAGGTAGACGGCGAACACGCGTCCCCACTGGAAGTACGCCTTCCGGGTGAGCCACAGCAGGACGAGGCAGCCGAGCGTGTTCCAGACGACCTCGTAGAGGAACGTGGGATGGAAGAGCGTCCCGGCGGGAGTGCCCGGCGGGATCGCGGGATTGCCGGGGTCGATCTCGAGGCCCCACGGCAGGGTGGTCGGCATGCCGAAGAGCTCCTGGTTGAACCAGTTGCCGAAGCGTCCGCAGGCCTGGGCGAGGATGAGGCCGGGCGCGATCGCGTCCGCGAGCGCGGTGAAGCGCAGGCCCATCCGGCGGCACATGATCCACACGCCGAGCCCGCCGCCGATGAGGGCGCCGAAGATCGCGATGCCGCCCTCCCAGATCGCCCACACCGAGCCGGGCTGGAAGGGATTCCACGGGTTGCGCCCCGGGCCGAAGTAGTCCGCATGATGGCTGAGCACGTGGTAGATCCGTGCGCCGACGATCGCCATCGGCACGGCGAGGACGGCGATGTCGAGCACCTGCCAGTTCGGGACGCCGCGCTGCACGAGGCGGTGGTTCGTGAGCACGACGGCTGCGACGATGCCCGCGAGGATGCACAGCGCGTAGAAGTGGATCGTGAGCGGCCCCAGCTCGATGCCGGAGACGGAGGGGCTGGGGATCGAGGCGAGCGCATCGGCTGAGAGCATGCCCCCAGTCTAGGAGAGCCGGGGCGCGCTCCGCGGCTGCGGGGCGGCGTGCCTGTAGACTGGTCGATCGGAAGAAACCGCGTCCGCGGAGCTGATCCGCTCCGCGCGAGCGCGGACCGACAGCGAAGAGGAGCACAGTCCGTGTCAGGTCACTCCAAATGGGCAACGACCAAGCACAAGAAGGCCGCGATCGATGCGAAGCGGGGCAAGCTCTTCGCCAAGCTCATCAAGAACATCGAGGTCGCGGCACGCAACGGCGGCCCCGATCCCTCGGGCAACCCCACGCTCTTCGACGCGATCCAGAAGGCGAAGAAGAACTCGGTGCCCGCGGACAACATCGAGCGCGCCGTCAAGCGCGGCGGCGGCCTCGACGGCTCCGGGGTCGACTACGAGACGATCATGTACGAGGGCTATGCCGCCGGCGGCGTGGCCCTGCTCATCGAGTGCCTCACGGACAACCGCAACCGCGCGGCCTCCGAGGTGCGCGTGGCCGTGACCCGCAACAACGGCAGCATGGGCGATCCAGGCTCCGTCGCGTACAACTTCGCGCGCAAGGGCGTCGTCACGGTCGCGAAGGAGTCCGCGGACGAGGACGCGATCCTCGAGGCCACGCTCGAGGCCGGAGCCGAGGAGGTCAAGGACGCGGGCAGCGCCTGGGAGATCGTCTCCGAGGCCACGGACCTCGTGGACGTGCGCACCGCGCTGCAGGAGGCGGGCATCGACTACGAGTCCGCCGAGGCCCAGTTCGTGCCCGGGGTCGAGGTGCCCGTCGACGCGGAGACCGCGCGCAAGGTCTTCCGCCTCATCGACGCGCTCGAGGACTCCGACGAGGTCCAGAACGTGTACTCGAACATCGACGTCTCCGATGAGGTCCTCGCCGCCCTCGAGGAGGACTGAGGCGCATGCGGGTGCTGGGCGTCGACCCGGGGCTGACCCGGCTGGGGCTCGGCGTGGTGGACGCGGGCCGGCCCACACGGCCGGAGCTCGTGGCCGTCGGCGTGGTCCGCACGCCCGCCGATGAGTCCGTCGACGTGCGGCTGGGGCGGATCGCCGAGGCCTTCGACGGCTGGATCGACTACCACCGCCCGGACGTCGTGGCGATCGAGCGCGTCTTCGCGCGCTCGGACGTGTCGACGATCATCGGCACCGCGCAGGCCTCGGGGCTCACGATGGGGCTTGCCGCCCGGCGGGGTCTTCCCGTCGCGATGCACACGCCCTCGGAGGTCAAGGCCGCGATCACCGGCAGCGGACGGGCGGACAAGCGCCAGATGACCCATATGGTCACGCGCATCCTCCGCCTCGACGCCCCGCCCAAGCCGGCCGACGCCGCCGATGCCCTCGCGCTCGCGATCACCCATCTGTGGCGCGGCGCGGTGGCGGGCGCCTCGACGCCGGGCAAGGAGAAGGACGTCCTGGCCCGGCGCGCCGCGGGCACCGCCGGCTCCGGCCTCACGCCCGCGCAGCAGCAGTGGGCCAGGGCCCTGCGCGGCACACGGGGCTGACCTCCGGCTCGCACGGAGGCCCTCGCGACTACACTGGCAATCGCACATCAGTTCGAACAGCCTCCGGCCGCGGTGCGGTGCGGAGGGCAAGGAGCCCGAGTGATCGCCTACCTCGCAGGCACCGTCCGCAGCCCCCGTGCGGACTCCGCCGTCATCGTCACCGCCGGCGTGGGCCGGCAGGTCTTCCTCCCCCCGGCGCTGGCCGCGGAGCTCAGCGAGGGCAGGGAGGTCGAGCTCCACACGGAGCTCGTGGTCCGCGAGGACTCGCTCACCCTGTTCGGCTTCGACTCGGCGGACGCTCGCGCCGTCTTCCAGACCCTGCTCACGGTCTCCGGTGTGGGCCCCAAGCTCGCACTCGCGGTGCTCGGCGTCCTCGGCGCCGACGGGCTGCGGCAGGCGGTCGGCACGGAGGACCAGGCCGCGCTCACGACCGTCCCGGGGATCGGGAAGAAGGGCGCGGCGCGCATGCTCCTCGAACTCGCGGGCAAGCTGCCGGCAGGTGCTGCGGACCTCCCGCTCACAGCGGGTGCGCCCGTCATGCGGCAGGCGGCGGACGAGGTCGTCGATGCGCTCGTGGGCCTCGGCTGGAAGCAGGCCGAGGCGATCGACGCTGTGGCCCGCGCCCGTGAGCGCGCGCCCGAGGCCCCCGTGCCCGCGCTCCTGCGCGATGCGCTCAAGATCCTGGGCGGGCGGCTGTGACGGAGCGCTCCTACGAGATCGACTTCGGCGAGCAGGCGCCCACGGGCGCGGAGGCGGAGCGGCTCACCGCGAGCGGGGCCGGCGAGGCCGAGCGGGCCGAGGAGGCGGCGCTGCGCCCCAAGGGGCTGGCGGACTTCGTCGGCCAGCCGCAGGTCCGCGAGCAGCTCTCGCTCGTCCTCGACGCCGCCCGCGCCCGGGGGCGCACCCCCGACCACGTGCTGCTCTCGGGCCCGCCCGGCCTCGGGAAGACGACGCTCGCGATGATCATCGCGCACGAGATGGGCCGCGGCATCCGCATCACCTCGGGCCCGGCCATCCAGCACGCCGGCGACCTCGCCGCCATCCTGTCCTCGCTCGAGGAGGGCGAGGTGCTGTTCATCGACGAGATCCACAGGATGTCCCGTGCGGCGGAGGAGATGCTCTACGTCGCGATGGAGGACTACCGCGTCGACGTCATCGTCGGCAAGGGGCCCGGGGCGACTGCGATCCCGCTCGAGCTGCCCTATTTCACGCTCGTGGGCGCCACGACGCGGTCGGGCCTGCTGCCCGCACCCCTGCGCGACCGCTTCGGCTTCACCGGCCACCTCGACTTCTACTCGGCCGCGGACCTGCACTCGGTGCTCTCCCGCAGCGCAGGCAAGCTCGACATGCACGCCGAGGACGAGGGGCTCACGGAGATCGCGACCCGTTCGCGCGGAACCCCGCGCATCGCGAACCGGCTGCTGCGCAGAGTGCGCGACTGGGCCCAGGTGCGCGGCGACGGCCGCATCACGACGCAGGCCGCCCGCGCCGCCCTCGAGGTCTACGAGGTCGACGCTCTCGGCCTCGACCGGCTCGACCGCTCGGTGCTCAGGAGCCTGTGCACGCGGTTCGGCGGCGGGCCCGTGGGCCTGAGCACCCTCGCCGTCACGGTGGGGGAGGAGGCGGAGACCGTCGAGGAGGTCGCCGAGCCCTTCCTCGTGCGCGAGGGCCTCGTGACGCGCACGCCGCGCGGCCGGATCGCGACCCGCGCGGCGTGGCAGCACCTCGGACTCACCCCGCCCCAGGGCGGCTGAGAGTCCCGTCTGTGTGCACCGGGCCCGTTCCCACTACACTGGACACTCGGTTCTCCCAGCAACACCCACTTCGTCGGAAGGCGGTCTTCGACCACATGGAAATCCTCCTCATGGCCGGGCTCGGCGCCCTGCTCATCTTCATGATGTTCAACTCGCGGAAGAAGCAGAAGGCGCAGCAGGAGAAGCTGTCCAGCGGCCTCGTCCCCGGGGCGAAGGTCATGACCTCCTTCGGGGTCTTCGGGACGGTGCTCGACATCGACCTGGAGAACAACAGGGTGACGATCGAGTCCGGCCCGGGCACGGTGCTCACCGTCCACCGCCAGGCGATCGGCAATGTCGAGGCCGCCGAGGAGGCGCAGGCCCCGTCCGCGGAGGAGCCGGCCGGCGACCGCGAGGTCGAACTGCCCGCGGACACGCGGGTGCCCGACGACCTCTCCTCCCTCGACGTCCCGAGCGAGGAGAAGGCCGAGGAGAGGGGCGCAGACGAGAGCGGCCCGGACGCCGCGGAGAAGACCGACGGCGAGTCCGCCGAGGGCGGCGCGGCCGAGAGCGCGAGCACCGATCGCGAGGACGGCGAGCGCGACTCCGGCGCAGAAGGCTCCACCCGCAGCTGAGGCTGCCCATCACTCCCTGATCCGAAAGCGAAGCCGTGTCCGCACCCTCGTCCCAACCGCGCCCAGGCCTGCGCTTCACCTGGCTGGGCATCGTCATCGGCGCACTCGTCCTCCTCGTGGGCGGCGGTGCGATCTGGTCCTCCGCCACATGGGCACCCAAGCTCGCGCTCGATCTCGAGGGCGGCACCTCGATCATCCTCGAGGCCGAGGTCGAGGACAGCTCGCAGGTGACGAGCGAACAGCTCAACCAGGCCGTCGCCACCATCCGCCAGCGGGTGGACTCGACGGGCGTGAGCGAGGCCGAGATCTCCACGCAGGGCGACCGCAACATCGTGGTGAGCCTGCCCGGCAATCCCGATGAGGAGACCCGCGAGCTCGTGCGCTCCTCCGCGCAGCTGGGCTTCCGGCGGGTGGCCTTCGCGGGCGCTCCCGAGCCGGCCTCGGCCCAGGAGGGCGCCGACGGTGCGGAGGAGGACCCCCTCGGCGACCTCAGCGAGGAGGAGCGCCAGCGCCTCGAGGACCTGCTCGGCGACGAGCAGCCCGCCGAGGGCGAGGAGGCGCCGGCCGAGGGCGGCGGCACTGTCGCGCAGCCGGCAGGCGGGGAGGCGCCCGCCGAGGAGGCCCCGGCGACCGAGGAGGAGGCTCCCGCCGAGGAGGAGAGCGCGCCCGCCGAGGACGGCTCCGGCTTCTCCGAGGGAACTCCCCGCTTCGACCCCATGACGAACACGGACTGGCAGTCGGCGGAGATCATGGAGGCCTACGCGGCGCTCGACTGCACGGACCCGGCCAACCGCACCGGCGGGGACGCCGGCGATCCCGACGGCTTCATGGTCGCCTGCCAGCAGGACGGCCAGGCCAAGTACATCCTCGGCCCGCTCGAGCTCGACGGCTCGCACGTCGACGATGCGACCTTCGGCTTCTCCACGAACGTGCAGGGCGTCCAGACGAACCAGGTGGCGGTCAACCTCTCCTTCGACGGGGAGGGCACCGAGGTCTTCGCGGACATGACCCGGGCGATCACCGGCCAGCAGCAGCCGTACGACCAGTTCGCGATGGTGCTCGACGGCCTCGTCATCTCCGCACCGGCCTCGAACGCCTACATCAGCGACGGCAACGCCGAGATCACGGGCAACTTCACGCTGGAATCGGCGGAGACGATGGCGAACCAGCTGAAGAACGGCGCGCTGCCCATCAGCTTCACGGTGCAGAGCGAGGAGCAGGTCTCGCCCACCCTCGGCGCCGATCAGCTCCAGAAGGGGCTCATCGCCGGCGGCATCGGCCTCGTCCTCGTCATCATCTACTCGCTCGCGCAGTACCGCGTGCTGGGGCTCGTGACGATCTCCTCCCTCGTCGTCGCAGGCGTCATCACCTATCTGCTGCTGCTGCTCGTGACCTGGCGCTACGGCTACCGCCTCTCGCTCGCAGGAGTGGCCGGCCTGATCGTCGGCCTCGTCGCGACGGCGGACTCGTTCATCGTCTACTTCGAGCGCATCAGGGACGAGCTGCGCGGCGGCCGGCGCCTGACCTCGGCTGTGGAGATCGGCTGGGACCGGGCCAAGCGGACGATCTTCGCCTCCAAGGGCGTGAACATGCTCGGCGCGATCATCCTCTACGTGCTCTCCGTGGGCAGCGTCCGCGGCTTCGCGTTCACGCTCGGCCTCACTGTCATCGTCGACATCCTCATCTTCATCCTCTTCACGCATCCGGTCATGCAGGTGCTCGCCCGCACCCGGTTCTTCGGAGAGGGGCATCGGATGTCCGGCATGGACCCCCGTCAGCTGGGGGTGAGCCAGGCGGCGTACCGCGGTGCGCTCAACCTCGACCTCGAGCGGGCCCGGGAGGCCGGCGGGAAGAAGGGCGGCTCGTACCGCGAGGCCAAGCGGAGACAGGCACAGGTCGACAAGCGCACGGCCGCCGCAGAAGCCGCGCGCACCGGCAGTGGGACCGGCACCGGCAGGCGCAGTCTCGCCCAGCGCAAGGCCGAGGAGGCGCGCGCGGCGGCGCAGTCCGCGGACGAGGCAGCCGAACAGCAGACCGCCGAGCAGCAGGGCACCGAGCAGGAGGACGAGACGCGATGAAGAGATTCCTGTCGTGGGGCAATCGCCTGCACAGCGGTGAGACCTCGATCCCGTTCGTGCCGCGCCGACGCACGTGGCTCAGCATCTCCGCGGTGCTGTGCGCGCTGTCGGTCGCGCTGCCGCTCGTCATCGGCTTCAACCTGGGCATCGCCTTCACGGGCGGTTCGCAGTTCCAGGTGGACAACCTCAGCTCCGCCGATTCCGCCGTGGGGGAGCAGGCCGTCGTCGAGGCGGTGGGCAACGCGAACGTCACCGCCGTCGCCTCCTCCGACACCTCGGTGCAGATCACGAGCGATCAGCTCAGCGACGACGAGGTGTACACGGCCCGGCAGGCCCTCCTCGAGGCCTATCCCGTCGCCGATGAGGACATCACCTCGACCTTCGTGGGCCCGCAGTGGGGCCAGGACGTCACGGAGAAGATGGTGCGCGCGCTCGTGATCTTCGTGGCGCTCGCGATGGTCGTCATGGCCGTCTACTTCCGCACCTGGAAGATGTCGATCGCCGCGATCGTGGGCGTGGCCGCCGTCATGCTCATCACGATCGGGATCTACTCGGCCACCGGATTCGAGGTCACGCCCGCGGCGATCATCGGCTTCCTCACGGTGCTGAGCTTCTCGATCTACGACACCGTCGTGGTGTTCGACAAGATCCGGGAGAACACCGCCGGCTTCCGCGACAACGTGCACATGACGTTCTCGGAGCTCGTGAACCTCGGCGTCAACCAGACGACGGTGCGCTCGATCAACACCTCGATGATCTCCGCCCTGCCCATCGGCGCGATCCTCTTCATCGGCGTGTTCATGCTGGGCGCGGGCACGCTCGTCGACATCTCGCTGTCGCTGTTCATCGGACAGATCGTCGCGGGCCTGTCGACGCTGTTCGTCGCCGCCCCCCTCTACGCCGCGCTCCGCTCGCGGGAGCCTGCGGTGCGCGAGCAGGAGGCCGCCGTCATCGCCCGCCGGAAGGAGAAGGGCCTCCCGGACCGCCCGCCGGTCCTCATGAGCGAGGCGCCGGTGAGCGCCGGCCGCTGATCCCATTGCCTCTCGGGGGTGTGCGTGGCATAGCATGAGTGCTCAGGCACCGCCGAGGGACGAGGAGGACGGTCGTGGCACAGGTCGATGAGACCTCCAGGCGCAGAGGGATCGGGCGGCTGGCGTTCTGGACCGCGCGGTCCCAGCAGGACCCGTCCCGCCCCAAGGCGCTCGGGCCCCTGCTGCAGGCGCTCGAGGCCGCGCACCCGGGCAGCGACACGCAGCTCGTGGTGCGGGCCTACCGCACGGCGGAGGGCGCCCACACGGGGCAGATGCGCAAATCCGGGGACCCCTACATCACGCATCCCGTCGCGGTCGCGACGATCCTCGCCGAGATCGGGATGGACCCGACCACGCTGGCCGCGGCCCTCCTCCACGACACCGTCGAGGACACGGACTACTCGCTCGCACAGCTGAGGGAGGACTTCGGCGAGGAGATCGCCGTCATGGTCGACGGCGTCACGAAGCTCGACAAGATCGAGTACGGGGCCGCGGCGCAGTCCGAGACCGTCCGCAAGATGATCGTCGCGATGAGCCGGGACATCCGCGTCCTCGTCATCAAGCTCGCGGACCGGCTGCACAATGCGCGCACGTGGAAGTACGTGGCGGCCTCCTCGAGCTCGAAGAAGGCCAAGGAGACGCTGGAGATCTTCGCGCCGCTGGCCCACCGCCTCGGCATGAACACGATCAAATGGGAGCTCGAGGACCTCTCCTTCCAGGTCCTGTACCCCAAGGTGTACGAGGAGATCGTCCGCCTCGTGGCCGAGCGCACCCCCGAGCGGGAGAAGTACCTCGGGATCGTGTCGAAGGAGCTCGGCGAGGGGCTGAGCGAATCGCAGATCGACGCGACGATCTCGGGCCGGCCCAAGCACTACTACTCGATCTACCAGAAGATGGTCGTCCGCGGCCACGAGTTCGCGGACATCTACGACCTCGTGGGCGTGCGCGTCCTCGTGGACACGGTGCGCGAGTGCTACGGCGCGCTCGGCATCGTCCATGCGAAGTGGTCTCCGGTGGCCGGCCGGTTCAAGGACTACATCGCGATGCCCAAGTTCAACATGTACCAGAGCCTGCACACCACCGTGATCGGTCCCTACGGCCGCCCCGTCGAGATCCAGATCCGCACGCGAGAGATGCACCGGCGCGCGGAGTACGGCGTGGCCGCGCACTGGAAGTACAAGGACCGGCCGGCGGCGCGCGCGGCCGGCGGGCGCACGGCCAAGGTGGGCGACACCGGCGCCGTCGACGACGTGACATGGCTGCGGCAGCTGCTCGACTGGCAGAAGGAGGTCACGGATCCCGACGAGTTCCTCGACAGCCTCCGCTTCGAGGTGAACTCGAAGGAGGTCTACGTCTTCACCCCGAAGGGCGACATCGTCTCCCTGCCCGCGGGAGCCACTCCCGTCGACTTCGCGTACAGCGTGCACACCGAGGTGGGCCATCGCACGATGGGCGCGCGCGTCAACGGCCGCCTCGTCGCCCTCGAATCGGAGCTGAACAACGGCGATGTCGTCGAGGTGTTCACCTCGAAGGACGAGACCGCAGGACCCAGCCGTGACTGGCTGAGCTTCGTGAAGTCCGCTCGCGCGAAGAACAAGATCCGGCAGTGGTTCTCGAAGGAGCGCCGGGAGGAGGCGATCGAGTCCGGCCGCCAGCTGCTGGCCCGGGCGATCAAACGCCACCGGCTGTCGGCGGAGACCCTCATGAGCGCGGCCGGCCTCGTGCGCGTGGCCGAGGAGCTCAACCTGCCCGATGTGTCCTCGCTGTACGCCGCGATCGGCAACGGCACGAGCTCGGCCGCACACGTCGTCGACCTGCTGGCGAAGGAGATCGAGCCGGAGGAGGCCGAGGAGGTGCCGCTGCGGCCGTCCAACCGGACGGGGCGCTCGAGCGGACACCACTCGTCCGCCGACGGCGTGCGGGTGAAGGGCTCCGACGGCCTCCTCATCAAGCTCGCGCGGTGCTGCACCCCGGTGCCGGGTGACGCGATCGTGGGGTTCGTCACGCGCGGACAGGGGGTGAGCGTGCACCGCAGCGACTGCACCAATCTGGGCTCGATGCGCGCGGAGCCGGAGCGGTTCGTCGAGGTCGAGTGGACGGGCAGCACACAGGGCACCTATCTCGTGAACATCCAGGTCGAGGCGCTCGACCGCGCGGGCCTGCTCTCGGACATCACGCGGGTGCTCTCGGAGACCCATGTGAACATCCTCTCGGCCTCCGTCGCGACCTCGCGCGCCCGGGTGGCGCAGTCGCGCTTCGTGTTCGAGATGAGCGACGGCAGCCACCTCGACTCCGTGCTCGCGGCGGTGCGGAAGGTCGACGGGGTCTTCGACGTCTACCGCGTGAGCGGCTGAGCGCCCCCGGCTGCGGGGCCCTGCGCGAAGACCGTGAGCGCGAGCTCGCGGACGAGGGCGGCATAGGGGCGCCTGCGGGCGCCGTCGAGCCAGCGCACGAAGGTGTGACGGTCGCCGGCGGGCACGCGCTCGAGGCGCTCGGCCGCAGTCCGCAGGGGCGCATCCGCGTCATGGCACAGCCGCAGGAGGTCGAACAGCGTCCGCTCGGGTGAGGTCACCCAGCGTCCGGCCAGGCGCATGCGCTCGGACGGCGGGACGTCCCGCTCGTAGACGATGTGCGCGCTCCGGCCGCCGCGGACGCGCCGGCGGACCGTCGTCGTGTACTCGCCCGGCTCGGGGGCCCGCCCCGTCCGGGAGCCCCACCAGATCCAGGCCGCGCTCCTGTGCGAGTGCGCGAACACGGGCCGCGGCGGGGGATCGAGGGCCGAGGCCCGGAGCACGGGATCGGGCACGGTGCCCGCCGGCACCCACACCGTCTCGGTGAGGCGGTCGAGGAGGCCGTCGCGTTCGAGCGCCAGCAGCCCCGTGCGGGGGAGGGGCTCACCGGCCCGGTGGAGGAGGTCCATGAACCCACACTCGTGCGGATCGGCCGGCCCCGCAAGGGGGTCCGGCCGATCTGTGGACAGCGGTGCTCAGCCGAGGTCCTCCGCCGAGCGCGCGAGCTGGTCGTACCAGGCCTGCTTGGTGGCAAGCTCCTCGCGCACCCGCGACGCCGCCCGGGCATCGCCGGCGGCCTCGGCACTCTCGAGCCGCGTGCGCAGCTCGGCCAGGCCGTCCTCCAGCTGGGCGAGCATGCCCGTCGCCCGCGCGCGGTGCTCGGGGTTCGAGCGCTTCCACGCGGCTTCCTCGGCCTCGGCGACGGCGCGCTCGACCTCGCGCAGTCCCCCCTCCATGCGGGAGACGTCCGCCCGCGGCACGCGGCCGGCGTCCTCCCAGCGCTCCTGGAGGCCGCGCAGCGCCGCCTTGGTGCGCTCGAGGTCCTTCACCGGCAGGAGCCCGCGGGCCTCGGCCAGCAGCGCCTCCTTGGCGACGAGGTTCTCGCGGTAGCCGGCGTCGATCCGCTCGTTCTCCGCCGTGCGCGCGTCGAAGAACACGTCCTGCGCGGCGCGGAACCGCGCCCACAGCGCATCGTCGTGCTTGCGCCCGGCGCGCGGGGCAGCCTTCCACTCGTCCATGAGCTCGCGGTACTTCGCGGCCGTCTCGCGCCACTGGGTCGAGGAGGAGAGCTCCTCCGCGCGGGCGATGAGCTTCTCCTTGATCCGGCGGCCCTCGGCGGAGCGCGCATCGAGCTCGGAGAAGTGCGCGCGGCGGCCCCTGTCGAACTCCGCACGGGCCGCGGAGAAGCGGCCCCACAGTGCGCGGTCCTCGGCCCGCGGCAGGCGCGGGTAGCCGGACTGCACGGACTTCCACATCTCGAACAGCTCCCGCATCCGGGCCGCGGACTGCTTCCACTGCGTGCGGGCGGGGTCCTGGCCGGCGATCTCCTCGGCCTCGACGACCACGGCGGTGCGCAGGCGACGGCCCTCCTCGAGCTGTGCCGCACGGGCCGAGGCCTGCTCCGCGGCGGCGGTCCCGGCCGCGGCGATGAGTGCGTCGGTCCGGGCTGCGAGGGCGTCGACGTCGCCGACGACATTGGCCTCGGCGAGCTCCTCGCGGCGGGCGCGGGCGGAGGCGCCCACATCGGCGGCATCCGCCCCGGACTCGAGGCGGGCCTCGAGCAGGGCGATCTGCTCGACGAGGTCGAGGTGCTTGCCGGCGAAGTAGCGCAGGGCCTCCTCCGGCGAGGCGTCCGGGTACTGGCCCACCTCGCGCTCACCGGAGGCGGTGCGGAGGAAGACGCGGCCGGACTCGTCCGCGCGGCCGTGGGCGAGCGCCTCCGCGAGCGCGGCCTCGCGGTCTCCGGCGGCGGGCCCCGCGGGGGCGGGAGCAGCCGGGCGGACGACGCTCGGCGCGGGGCCGGGGACGGGTCCGGGCTTGGGCGGCTGCGGGCTGGTGCTCATCGTGTACCTCGGGGGGTCGGCGTCATCGCTGCCCGGACCTGCGCGCAGACGTGAGCGGCTGACCCGGGCCGGGTCCCAGCATATCGGTAGGTCATTACACTGGTGCGCATGGAGATCACCGGTGTGCGCGCATCCCTGCTCGAGGTCAACTGCTACGCGCTGGCCGCGGGTGCGGGGGAGCCGGGTGCCGAGTGCGTGCTCGTCGACGCCGGCTGGGACTGCGGCGCGGACATGGCCGCGCTGCTGGCCGAGCGCGGCTGGCGGCCCGTCGCCGTCGTCCTCACGCACGGCCACGCCGATCATGTGCTGGGCCTGCCGAACCTCCTGCGCGCGTGCGGGGAGGACCTGCCGGTCCACCTGGGCCGCGCCGATGTCCACCGGCTCGCGGACCCCGCCGCCGGCGTCTCCGCGCAGTTCGCCCGGGCGCTCGAGCCCCTGACGCAGGACTGGGCCGCACCCGCGGTGCGCCCCGTCGACGACGGGGACGTGCTCGAGTGCGCCGGACTCACGCTCACGGCCCGCGCCGCCCCCGGCCACACCGAGGGATCGACCCTCTTCACCGTCGAGGACCCGCGGGCCGGCGAGGGCGAGTCCGCCGTGCTCGTGAGCGGCGACGTCCTCTTCGCCGGCAGCGTGGGCAGGACCGATCTGCCGGGAGGCGATCCCGCCGCGATGGCCCGCACGCTCGCAGCCCTCCGCACGCTGCCGGACACCCCCGTGCTGCCGGGACACGGTCCGGCCACGCGGCTCTCGCACGAGCTCGCGGCCAACCCCTTCCTCTGACAGACCCCGATCAGGAGTATCGCTTCCATGGCACGTGCCGCATCGCTGTCCGGCTTCCCGGAATGGCTGCCCGCAGACCGCATCGTCGAGGAGCGGGTCATCGACCTGCTCAAGCACACCTTCGAGCTCAACGGCTTCGCGGCCGTCCACACCCGTGCGATGGAGCCCATCGCCGCGCTCGCGAAGGACGGCGAGATCGACAAGGAGGTCTTCGCCGTCTCCCGGCTGCACGGGGACGGCTCGGACGCGAAGAGCCCCCTCGGCCTGCACTTCGACCTCACGGTGCCGTTCGCCCGCTATGTGGTCGAGAACGCCGGGCAGCTCGCCTTCCCCTTCAAGCGCTACCAGATCCAGCCCGTGTGGCGCGGCGAGCGCCCCCAGGACGGCCGCTTCCGCGAATTCATCCAGGCCGATATCGACGTCGTGGGCGAGGACGAGCTCGCCGACCACTTCGAGGTCGAGGTGCCGCTCGTCATGGCACAGGCCTTCGACCGCCTGTCGGAGCTCGGCGTGCCGCCGGTGCGCATCCTCGCCAACGACCGGCGCCTCATCGAGGGCTTCGCCCGCGGGGCCGGGCTCACGGACGTCCCGGCCGTGCTCCGGGCGATCGACAAGCTCGACAAGATCGGCGAGGAGAAGGTCGCAGCCCTGCTCGCCGCCGAGGCCGGTGCCGATGCGCGCCAGCAGGAGCTCTGCCTCGCGCTCGCCCGGATCGAGAGCCCGGACGCCTCCTTCGCTGACGAGGTGCGCGCGCTCGGCGTGACCCACCCCCTGCTCGAGGAGGGCCTCGCCTCGCTCGTGCGCCTGCTCGAGGCCGCGCACCGGCGCGCGCCCGGGACGGTGTGGGCGCAGCTGAAGATCGCCCGCGGGCTCGACTACTACACCGGCGCCGTCTACGAGACCCAGCTCATCGGCCACGAGGGCCTGGGCTCGGTGGCCTCCGGCGGGCGCTACGACGCGCTGGCGAGCACCGGGAAGCGCACCTACCCCGGCGTGGGCATGTCGCTGGGCGTCTCCCGCCTCATGTCCCGGCTCGTGGGAGCCTCGCGCATGGTCGAGGCGACGCGGCCGGTGCCCACCGCCGTGCTCGTCGCGGTCTCGACGGAGGAGGACCGGCCCGCCTCCGATGCCGTGGCCGAGGCCCTGCGCGCCCGCGGCATCCCGGCCGACGTCGCCCCGGCGGCGGCGAAGTTCGGCCGGCAGATCCGCTTCGCCGACCGCCGCGGGATCCCCTTCGTGTGGTTCCCGGACGGGGAGTCCGGCCATGAGGTCAAGGACATCCGCTCGGGTGCGCAGGTGAGCGCGGACCCGCAGGTGTGGACCCCGCCGGCCGAGGACGTGTGGCCGCGCGTGGAGCAGCTCGCCCCCGCCGGGGACTGAGCCGGTCCGGGGACTGAGCCCGTCCGGGAGCTGAGCCGGATCGGCCGGCTCAGCTCCGCTGCGGGCGCCGTTCGACGGGGTCCGGCGCGAGCGAGCCGTCCGGGGCGATGTGGTCGAAGATCTCCTCGACCATCGTCACGACATGGGGGTCGTCGACCGTGTAGATGATCCTGCGGCCCTCGCGCCGCGAGCTCACGAGCCCGGCCAGGCGCAGCTTCGCGAGGTGCTGCGAGACGGCCTGGACGCTCACATCGGCCAGCGCCGCGAGCGAGGAGACGTCGTGCTCGTCGTCGACGAGGATGCGCACGATGAGCAGGCGGGTGGCCGAGGACAGCATGCGGAAGGTCTCGGCGGCCACCTCCACCTGGGCCGAAGTGGGCAGGTCCTCCTCATCGCGCATGCGTCTAGGACTATCATGGACCTGATTCTTTTCCCCATATCCCCCCGAGGAGCCCTCCACGTGTTGCGAACCCACCAGGCCGGAGAACTGCGCGGTGCAGATGCAGGTACGACGATCACGCTCGCGGGCTGGGTCGACCGGAGGCGCGATCACGGGGGAGTGGCCTTCATCGACCTGCGCGACGCCTCGGGCATCGTCCAGGTGGTCGTCCGCGAACAGGTCGCCGACCAGCTGAAGAACGAGTCGGTCGTCTCCGTCACCGGCACGGTGGCCCTGCGGCCGGCGGGCAATGCGAATCCGGCGCTGCCGACGGGCGAGATCGAGGTCGTCGACACCGATGTCACGCTGCTGTCGCAGGCCGAGGCGCTGCCCTTCCAGGTCTCCGACCACGCGGAGGACGCGGGCCAGGTGGGCGAGGAGACCCGCCTGCGCTACCGCTACCTCGATCTGCGCCGCTCGGGCCCGGCGAAGACGATCCGGCTGCGCTCGGCGGTCAACCGCGAGGCCCGCAAGGTGCTCGAGGCGCACGACTTCGTCGAGGTCGAGACGCCCACGCTCACCCGCTCCACGCCCGAGGGCGCGCGCGACTTCCTCGTCCCAGCCCGCCTCAGGCCCGGCTCCTGGTACGCGCTGCCCCAGTCCCCGCAGCTGTTCAAGCAGCTGCTCCAGGTGGGCGGCCTCGAGCGCTACTACCAGATCGCCCGCTGCTACCGCGACGAGGACTTCCGCGCCGACCGCCAGCCGGAGTTCACCCAGCTCGACATCGAGGCGAGCTTCGTCGAGCAGGACGATGTCATCGGCCTCGCCGAGGAGATCCTCAGCGCCCTCTGGCAGCTCATCGGCATCGAGCTGAGCGGCCCCTTCGACCGCATCACCTACCGCGAGGCGATGGAGAAGTACGGCTCGGACAAGCCGGACCTGCGCTTCGGCCTCGAGCTCGTGGATCTCACGGAGTTCTTCTCCGAGACCCCCTTCCGCGTCTTCCGGTCCCCCCATGTGGGCGCGGTCGTCTACCCCGGCGGCGCCAAGCTGCCCCGCCGCCAGCTCGACGGCTGGCAGGAGTGGGCGAAGCAGCGGGGTGCGAAGGGCCTGGCCTATGTGCTCGTCCAGCCCGACGGAGAGCTCACCGGTCCCGTCGCGAAGAACATCTCCGAGGCCGAGCGCGCCGGGCTCGCCGCCGCGGCCGGCGCCCGTCCCGGCGATGCCGTCTTCTTCGCCGCCGATGAGCCGGGCCCCGCGCGCGCCCTGCTGGGAGCGGCCCGCAAGGAGATCGCGACCCGCGAGGAGCTCTACGACCCCGCCTCGTGGTCCTTCGTCTGGGTCGTCGACGCCCCGCTCTTCGAATCCGCGGCCGCGGCCGAGGCCTCCGGCGACGTGGCCGTGGGTGCGGGCTCGTGGACCGCCGTCCACCACGCCTTCACCTCGCCCAAGCCCGAGTTCCTCGACACCTTCGACCAGGATCCCGGGCAGGCGCTGGCCTATGCCTACGACATCGTGTGCAACGGCAACGAGATCGGCGGCGGCTCCATCCGCATCCACGACCGGGCGGTGCAGGAGCGCGTGTTCGAGGTCATGGGCATCTCGCAGGAGGAGGCCGCGGAGAAGTTCGGCTTCCTGCTCGAGGCCTTCAAGTACGGCGCCCCGCCGCACGGCGGCATCGCCTTCGGTTGGGACCGGATCGTCTCCCTGCTGGCCGGTGCGGACTCGATCCGCGAGGTGATCGCCTTCCCCAAGTCCGGCGGCGGCTACGATCCGCTCACCGAGGCGCCGGCCCCCATCACGGCGGCGCAGCGAGCCGAGGCCGGGGTCGACCACACCGAGGACGAGGAGGACTGACCTCTGAGCGCTGACCTCTTCGCGGACTCCCCGGAGGCGGGCCGGGCACTCGACCCGCTGGCCGTCCGCATGCGGCCGCGCAGCCTCGACGAGGTCGTGGGACAGGAGCACCTCACCTTCCCCGGCTCGCCGCTGCGGCAGCTCGTCGAGGCCGGCTCCGGCTCGCGGACGGGCCCGGCCTCGGTGATCCTGTGGGGGCCGCCGGGCGTGGGCAAGACGACGCTCGCGCACGTGATCTCGCATGCGGAGGGCCGTGCCTTCGTCGAGCTCTCTGCGATCACGGCGGGCGTCAAGGACGTGCGCACCGTCATCGAGAACGCCCGCCGGGCGCGCGAGATGTACGGGCAGACGACGGTCCTGTTCCTCGACGAGATCCACCGGTTCTCCAAGGCCCAGCAGGATGCGCTCCTGCCCGCGGTGGAGAACCGGCTCGTCGTCCTCGTGGCCGCGACGACGGAGAACCCGAGCTTCTCCGTCATCTCCCCCCTGCTCTCCCGGTCCCTGCTGCTCACGCTCAGGCCGCTCGACGATGCCGCGATCGCCGCGCTGCTCGACCGCGCGGCCTCCGATCCCCGCGGCCTGGCCGGCGAGTTCGCGCTCACCGACGAGGCCCGCGAGATGGCGGTGCGGGTCGCCGGTGCGGACGCCCGGCGCTCGCTCACGATCCTCGAGGCCGCCTGCGGCATCGCCCGGGCGCGGGCCGGCGCCGCGGAGGACGCGGATGAGGGGGATGAGGGGGATGAAGCCGAGGCCGCCGCGCTCCCGGTGCAGGTCGAGGACGTCTCCGAGGCGGCTTCGGAGGCGGTGCTCCGCTATGACCGCAACGGAGATCAGCACTACGACGTCGTCTCCGCCTTCATCAAGTCGATCCGCGGCTCCGATCCGGACGCCGCGCTCCACTACCTCGCGCGGATGATCGTCGCCGGCGAGGACCCGCGCTTCATCTGCCGCCGCGTCGTCATCTCCGCGGCGGAGGACATCGGCATGGCGGACCCGCAGGCGCTCGCGGTCGCGGTGAGCGCGCACCAGGCCGTCGAGCGGATCGGCATGCCCGAGGGCCGGATCCCGCTCGCCGAGGCCGTCGTCTACCTCGCGACGGCCCCGAAGTCGAACGCCTCCTATCACGCGCTGGACGAGGCGATCGCCGATGTCCGGGCCGGGCACGCGGGCCAGGTGCCCATGCACCTGCGCGATGCGCACTATCCGGGTGCGAAGGCCCTCGGCCACGGCGAGGGCTACCGGTACTCGCACGACTGGCCCTTCTCCGTCTCCCCGCAGCAGTACCTGCCCGATCCGCTCGCGGACCGGCGGTACTACGCGCCCACCGGCAACGGGGCCGAGGCGCGGATGGAGGAGAGGCTGCGCACACTCCGGCGCCTGCGCACGGGTGAGCCGCCCTCGGCCTGAGCGGCGTGGTAGGCTTTTGCGTTGCTGTGCCTCGCACTCAAGGAGGCGGTCGGGCGGAACCGGACTCGCGGTCCCGCCCCTCTTTCCCGGACAGGGGGAAACAGCGGTCCGGAACCCGGCCGAGTCGCACCGGCCCGGACAGAAGACACGAACGAAAGGCATGAACATGACTGCTCCCGCACGTCATCGCCGCACCGTGCGCCTCTCGCGCGCGCTCGGCATCCCGCTGACCCCCAAGGCCGAGAAGTACTTCGAGCGCCGCCCCTACCCGCCGGGCGAGCACGGCCGCGCACGCCGCCGCAACGACTCGGACTACTCGGTCCGCCTCAAGGAGAAGCAGCGGCTGCGCGCGCAGTACGGCATCCGCGAGGCGCAGATGCTGGCCGCCTACAAGGAGGCCAAGCGCCTCCCGGGCCTGACCGGTGAGAACCTCGTCGAGCTGCTCGAGGTCCGCCTCGACGCCCTCGTCCTCCGCTCCGGCTTCGCCCGCACGATGGCCCAGGCCCGTCAGCTCGTCGTGCACCGCCACATCATGGTCGACGGCAAGCGCGTCGACCGTCCCTCCTTCAAGGTCAAGGAGGGCCAGATGATCCACGTGCACGAGAAGTCCGCGCAGACGGAGCCCTTCCAGATCGCCGCGGCCGGCGGCCACCGCGATGTGCTGCCGGCGACGCCCGGCTACCTCAACGTGCAGCTCGACGCGCTGCAGTCGACGCTGGTGCGGAAGCCCAAGCGCGAAGAGGTGCCCGTCACCGCCGACGTCCAGCTGGTCGTCGAGCACTACTCCCGCTGATCCCAGCTCGCGGCGCACGGGCCGCCTCGCATCTCCCAGGGGTGCGAGGCGGCCCGTGTCCGATTCACCGTCGTCTACACTGTGAGGCGGCGGTCCGGCGGGCCGCAGAAGCTTCTCCCCACCTGCAGACGAGGACGGCATCAGTCATATGAGGACAGCAGAGATCCGGCGGCGCTGGCTCGAATTCTTCGAGGCGAAGGGCCACGCCGTGGTCCCCTCGGCGAGCGTCATCAGCGACGACCCGTCGATTCTCTTCAACATCGCCGGGATGGTGCAGTTCATCCCCTACCTCACGGGACGCGAGCCGGCGCCGTTCGAGCGGGCGACGAGCGTGCAGAAGTGCGTGCGCACGGAGGACATCGACGAGGTCGGCAAGACCACCCGTCACGGCACCTTCTTCCAGATGAACGGCAACTTCTCCTTCGGCGACTACTTCAAGGCCGGGGCCATCCGCTTCGCCTGGGAACTGCTGACGACCCCCGAGGAGGCCGGCGGTCTGGGCTTCGACCCCGAGCGGCTGTGGGCGACCGTCCACCACGAGGACGCGGAGACCGTCGACCTGTGGCTGCAGGAGACGAGCCTGCCGCGTGAGCGCATCCAGTTCCGCGGCAGCGAGGACAACTATTGGCACACCGGCCAACCGGGACCCGGCGGCTACTGCTCCGAGATCTACTTCGACCGCGGGCCCGCCTACGGCACTGAGGGCGGGCCGGAGGCCGACGAGGACCGCTACATCGAGATCTGGAACCTCGTGTTCATGGAGTTCGAGCTCTCCGCCGTCCGCTCCAAGACGGACTTCGAC
Source organism: Brevibacterium album DSM 18261 (assembly GCF_000426445.1). Classification (GTDB taxonomy): domain Bacteria; phylum Actinomycetota; class Actinomycetes; order Actinomycetales; family Brevibacteriaceae; genus Brevibacterium; species Brevibacterium album. The sequence continues at coordinate 127,698 of NZ_AUFJ01000011.1, forward strand.
GTCGCAGGCGAGCTGCCGGCCAAGAACATCGACACCGGCATGGGCCTCGAGCGCGTCGCCTTCCTCAAGCAGGGCGTCGAGAACATGTACGAGATCGACGAGGTCTACCCCGTCATCGAGGCCGCGAGCCGGCTGTCCGGCAGGCGCTACGGCGCCGAGCACGAGGACGACGTCCGCATGCGCGTCGTCGCCGACCACGTGCGCGCCGCCCTCATCATCATCGGCGACGGGGTCCGGCCCGGCAACGAGGGCCGCGACTACATCCTGCGCCGTCTGCTCCGGCGCGCCGTGCGCGCGATGCGCCTGCTGGGCGTGACCGAGCCGGTGCTCCCGGAGCTGCTGCCGGTGTCGATGGGCGTCATGAAGGACTCGTATCCCGAGCTCGAACGCGATTTCGACCGGATCTCGCGGGTGGCCTATGCCGAGGAGACCGCCTTCCTGCGCACGCTGGAGTCCGGCACGCAGCTGCTGAATGCGGCGGTGGAGCGGGCCGGGGAGGGCGGCACCCTCACCGGCGACATCGCCTTCGCCCTGCACGACACGCACGGCTTCCCCATCGACCTCACGCTGGAGATGGCCGCCGAGCACGGCGTCGAGGTCGACGCCGAGGGCTTCCGCGTGCTCATGGGCGCACAGCGCGAGCGCGCCCGCGCGGACGCGAAGGCGAAGAAGGGCGGGGCGAGGGACCTCAGCGCATACTCGCAGCTGCTCGAGTCCGGCCGCACCGAATTCATCGGCTACGACGCGCTCAGCTCCGAGGCCCGGGTGCGCGGGCTCGTGCGGGAGGGCGCGGCGGTGGAGCGCGCACTGCCCGGCGACACCCTCGACCTCGTCCTCGACGTCACCCCGTTCTACGCGGAGTCCGGCGGTCAGCGCGCGGACTCGGGCGTCATCACCGGCGACGGCTTCACCGCCCGCGTCCTCGACGTCCAGGCCCCCGTCAAGGGGCTCTCGGCCCACCGCGTCGAGATCGTCTCCGGTGAGCTCGCTCCCGGCGCGGACGTCCTCGCGCAGGTCGACGCGGGCCACCGGCTGGCCTCGGCGCAGGCGCATTCGGCCACCCACCTCGTCCATTCGGCGCTGCGGACCGTGCTGGGCCCGCACGCGGTGCAGGCGGGCTCGCTCAACCAGCCCGGCTACATGCGCTTCGACTACGCCTTCCCGGAGGCGCTGAGCGCGGCCGCGCGCGCGGAGATCGAGGACGCGGCGAACATCGCGGTCCGCGACGACCTCGCCGTGAGCTACGAGCACCTCCCGCTGGAGACCGCCCGGGCCTCGGGCGCGCTCGCGCTGTTCGGCGAGAAGTACCCGGAGATCGTGCGGGTCGTCGACATCGGCGGACCGTTCTCCCGTGAGCTGTGCGGCGGCACGCACGTGGCCTCGACGGCGCAGATCGGGCCGATCTCCGTCCTCTCCGAGGCCTCCGTCGGCTCCGGCACCCGCCGGATCGAGGCCTCGGTGGGCCTCGAGGCCTTCCGCGGGCTCGCGAAGGAGCGGACGATCCTGCAGTCGCTGTCCGAGCTGCTCAAGGTCCCGGGCGCGGACGTGCCCGAGCGCGTGGCCTCCCTCATGGAGCGGCTGCGCGAGGCCGAGCGGACGATCGCGGACCTCGGGCGGCAGCGCGTGCTCGCGGCGGCCGCGGGTGCCGCGGACTCCGCACGGGAGATCGCAGGCACGGCGGTGACGACGACGGACCTCGGCACGCTGGCCGATGCCGGGGACGTCCGCACCTTCGTCACCGACGTCCGCGAGCGCATGGGCGAGGCCGCAGCCGTCGTGGCCGCGGCCGGCACCGTGAACGGCAAGCCGAGCATCGTGATCGCGGTGAACCCGGCCGCGCGGGAGAACGGCCTGCGGGCCGGGGATCTCGTGAAGGAGGCCTGCGGCGTGCTGGGCGGCGGGGGCGGTGGCAAGCCGGACCTCGCCCAGGGCGGCGGACAGGACGCGACGAAGATCGCAGAGGCCCTCGCCGCCGTCGCCGCGGCGGTGGGCAGGCGATGAGCGGATTCCGCCGGGGCCGCAGGCTCGCGCTCGATGTCGGCAGCGTCCGCATCGGGGTCGCCGCCTGCGATCCCGACGGGATCCTCGCGACCCCGCTCGCGACCGTGCGGCGGAAGGACGGCGACGGACCGGCGCTCGACGCGCTCTCGGCCCTCATCGCCGAGCACGAGCCCCTCGAGCTCATCGCCGGACGGCCGACCTCGCTCGACGGCGCCGACCGCGCCGCCGTGGACCACGCAGGGGAGTTCCTCCGGGCCCTGGCCGCACGCACGGACGTGCCCATCCGCCTCGTGGACGAGCGCTTCACGACGGTGCAGGCGCACGGCGTGCTGGCCTCGGCCGGGCGGAGCTCGAAGCAGCGGCGGGAGATCGTCGACTCGGTCGCCGCCGTCCTCATCCTCCAGTCGGCGCTCGACGCGGAGAAGGGCAGCGGGCAGCCCGCCGGGACGCCGCTTCCCTGAGCACTAGGAGCTCTCACCATGCATTCGATGGAAGACCTCGGAACGGAGGCCGGCCTCACCCGGTCGGAGCGCAGCGCGCGCCGACGGCGGATGATGCGGCGCCGGCGGCGGACCGTCACCATCATCGTGTCCGCGCTCGTGCTGCTGCTGGGCGGGGGAGCGATCGCCGTGACCGTGACGGGCGGGGCGATCTCGGAGGTGCTCGGCCGGGACTCGGACTACGAGGGTGAAGGCGGCGAGGAGACCGTCGTGGAGGTCCTGCCCGGCTCCTCGCTCACCCAGATCGCGAACCAGCTGGTGGAGGAGGAGGTCATCATGTCCTCGCGGCCCTTCATCAGGGAGGCGGAGCGGCGGGAGGCCTCATTCCAGGCCCGCTCCTACACGCTGCGGCGGCACATGAGCTCGGAGGCCGCCGTCGAGGCGATGCTCAACCCCGCGACGTCCCCGCAGGTGCAGATCCCCGAGGGGATGCGGCTGTCCGACATCGAGGCCCGCATGGTCGAATCGGGGATGGACCCGGACGCGGTGACCGCCGCGCTCGAGGGCAGGACGCCGGCCGACTACGGGCTCGAGGTCGAGGCGCCCTCGCTCGAGGGCTATCTGTTCCCGGCCACCTACGAGGTCGGCCCCGGTGCGACCGCGGAGTCCGTCGTGCAGGAGATGGTCGACCGGACCGCCGCGGAGATCACCGAGCTCGGCATCGAGCCCGACGAGGTCAACGAGCTGCTCACGCTCGCGAGCCTCGTCGAGGTGGAGGCGCCGGGGGACCCGGAGGTGCGCCGGAAGGTCGCGCGGGTGTTCCTCAACCGGATCGGGGAGGATTCGGAGACCGACGGCCTCATCCAGTCCGATGCGACGGTCGCCTACATCCACGGCGCCCGGGCGGACCTCTCGACCACGGCCGAGGAGCGGGCGAGCGAGGACCCGTACAACACCTACAGGCATCCCGGCCTGCCGCCGGGCCCCATCAACTCCCCGGGCCGGGAGACGGTCGATGCGGTGCAGGATCCCGCCGAGGGCGACTGGCAGTACTTCGTCGCGGTCGATCCGGACACCGGGGAGACGAAGTTCGCCGAGACCTACGCCGAGCACCAGGACAACGTCGTCGAGTACCAGGAGTGGCTGCGGAACCACCGCAGCGCGAACCCCGAGGAGGGGGCGGATGGCTGAGTTCGCGGTCGCGGGCAGTCCCGTCGCGCATTCGCTCTCGCCGCTGCTGCACCGCGCGGCGGCAGCGGCCCTCGGGCTGAGTGACTTCTCCTACGGACGCTGCGAGCTCACCGCCGGGGAGCTCGCACCGCATCTCGATGCGCACCCCGGGCTGCGGGGGCTCTCTGCGACCATGCCGCTCAAGCGCCGGCTCGCCGAGCTCGCCGCAGCGCGCGGGTGGCGACGCGCGCCCGCCGTCGAGGCGACGGGGGCGGCGAACACCCTGCTGCGCACCCCGGACGGCGGAGAGGTGCTCAACACGGACGTCGGCGGCATCGTCGCGGCGGTGCGGGAGGCCGCGGAGACCGAGGCCTGGGCCGAGGTCGACGTCCTGGGCGGCGGCGCGACGGCCGGCTCCGCCCTCGCCGCGGCGGCCGAGCTCGGCTGCGTGCACGCGAACCTCTTCGTCCGCAGCCGGAACCGCGCGGGCGAGGCCCGGTCCGTCGCCGAGGCCGTGGGGCTCACGACGACGGTGTGCGAGCTGCCGGACTGGGTGCCCGGCGAGCGCGGCCTCACCCTCTCGACCCTGCCTGCGGGAGTCATGGGCCCAGCCGCCGCCGCGCTGCCGGCCCGGATCGAGGCAGTCGTCTTCGATGCCGCCTACGCCGCCGAGGCGCACGCCTGGCACAGGGCGCTCACCGGTCACGGGGCCCGCGTCGTCGACGGCAGCCGGATGCTCCTGCACCAGGCCGTCGCACAGCACGTGCGGTTCGCCGCGCTCGCGGGACTGTCCGCGGCCGCGGCCGAGGCCGCCCGGCCCGCCATCCTCGCCGCGATGGAGGCGGCGCTGGCAGAGCGCGCATGATCCTCCTGTGGGCCGGGCTCACCGCGGCTGCGGTCTCCGGCCTGCTCGCCCTCCGCCTGCCGTGGCTCCTCGCCGACGAGGCGGGCATGCGCCTGCTCCGCCGGCACCGGTCGCTGCCGGTGCTCGCGCTCTGTGCGGGACCGTGCCTGGCCGTGTTCGCCGCGGCCTGCTGGCCGGTGCCGCTGACGCCCCTGCTCGCCTGCGCGCTCGGTGCGCAGGCCGCGGCCGCTCCCGTCCTCGCCGTCGTCGACGTGCGCATCCGCCGCCTGCCCGACCGGATCGTCCTCCCGCTGTCGGGCCTCACGCTCGCACTCCTCGGCGCCCAGGCGCTCCTGGACGCCCCTGCCTCCGCGGGGTCACCCGCCCTCACCGCCCTGCTCACGGGCGCGGCCGGCAGCGCGGTCCTGCTGCTGCTCTCACTCGCCGGCGGCCGGGGCCGCGGGCTGGCGCTCGGCCTCGGCGACGTCAAGGTCGCGTTCTGCGTGGGCGCGGTCGCGGGACTCGTCTCGCCGCTCACGGCCGTGGGCGCATTCCTGGCCGCGAACCTCACGGGGCTGCTCGAAGCGGGCGTGCGCACCGCGCTCCTCCGGCAGCCGCTCACGACCCGGTTCGCGCTCGGCCCGCACCTGCTCCTCGGCATGTGGGCGGTGCCGCTGGCGGTCTCCGCCCTTCGGTAGTATCTGTGGAATGTTGCGTTGGCTGACTGCAGGCGAGTCCCACGGTGAGGCGCTCGTCGGAATCCTCGAGGGCCTCCCGGCCCATGTCCCCATCACCCGCGAGCGGATCGCGGCCGCGCTGGCCCGCCGGCGGCTCGGCTACGGCCGCGGTGCGCGGATGAAGTTCGAGGCGGACGAGCTCCGCCTCCTCGGCGGCATCCGCCACGGTGAGACCCTCGGCGGCCCCGTGGCCATCGAGATCGGCAACACGGAATGGCCCAAATGGGAGACGGTCATGAGCCCGGACCCCGTGGACCCCGAGGCGCTCGCGGGCTCGGCCCGGGGCGCCCTCCTCACGCGGCCCCGGCCGGGACACGCGGACCTCGCGGGCATGCAGAAGTACGCCTTCGGCGAGGCCCGGCCCGTCCTCGAGCGCGCGAGCGCGCGCGAGACCGCGACCCGGGTCGCCCTCGGCGCCGTCGCGCAGTCGCTGCTCGCGGAGCTCGGCATCGGGGTGGTCTCCCACACCGTCGCGATCGGTCCCGTCGAGGGTGCGAGGGACGCCGCGGTGCCCGGCCCCGAGGACGTCGCCGCCCTCGATGCCGATCCCGTGCGCTGCTTCGACCCCGCGCTCTCGGCCCGCATGGTCGCGGAGATCGACGATGCGAAGAGGGCCGGCGACACGCTCGGCGGCGTCGTCGAGGTCGCGGTGTGGGGCCTCCCGCCGGGGCTCGGCTCCTTCGTCCACGGCGACCGTCGCCTGGACAGCAGACTGGCCGGTGCGCTCATGGGCATCCAGGCGATCAAGGGCGTCGAGGTCGGGGACGGCTTCGAGACCGCTCGCCGCCGCGGTTCTGCCGCGCACGACGAGATGGTGCCGGCCGCCGGCGGCGTGCGCAGGCTGAGCGACCGCGCCGGCGGCATCGAGGGCGGCATGTCCACCGGCACCGTGCTCCGCGTGCGCGCGGGCATGAAGCCGATCGCGACCGTCCCCCGCGCGCTGCGGACCGTCGACACCGCGACGGGCGAGGCCGCCACAGCGCACCACCAGCGCTCGGACGTGTGCGCCGTGCCGGCGGCCGGGGTCGTCGCGGAGGGCATGGTCGCGCTCGTCGTCGCACAGGCCGTCCTCGAGAAGTTCGGCGGGGACTCCGTCGACGAGGTCCGGCGCAATCGCGACTCCTACCTCGCGTCCCTCCGACCCGGAATCGGATGAAGGACGCATGCGCCATGACCTCCGAAGAGCGGCCCGTGCCCCGGCCTGCTCCGCCGCTCGACCCGGTGCCGGCCGCGGCCGCGAGGATCGTGCTCATCGGTCCCCCCGCGGCGGGGAAGTCGACGATCGGGAGGCTGCTCGCCCTGCGCCTCGGACTCCCGTTCTTCGACACGGACGCCGAGATCGTCGCAGCCCACGGCCCCATCGGTGAGATCTTCGCCGCCCGCGGCGAGGCGCGCTTCCGGGAGATCGAGCGCGAGGCCGTCCGGCGGGCGCTCCGCCGGCTCCTCGACACCCCCGGCGTCGTCTCCCTCGGGGGCGGGGCGATCCTCAACCCGGGGACGCGGGCGCAGCTGCGCCACCCCGCCGTCAAGGTGATCGGGATCGAGATCGACGAGGAGACGGCGGCCGCGCGCCTGGGCGGCTCCCACCGCCCGCTGCTGGCAGGCGAGGCCGATCCGCTCACGCGCTGGCGGGCGCTCACCCAGGAGCGGAGGCCCCTGTACGAGGCGCTCGCGACCGCGACGGTCGCGGCCTCGCACGGCCCGCCGGCGACGGTCGTGAACCGGATCGTCGACGTCCTCACCGGCCTGCAGCGCGCGGAGGAGTACGCTCGGTTCGCACACGCGGACGAACAGCACGACCCGCACAGCCGGCACGGCCGCGCGGAGGCACCGGAGCACACGGAAGAAGGAGAACAGGACGCATGACGGTACGCAGCAGGCTCGAGATCGGCGGCGGCGCGGGCACGCAGGTGGTGCTCGGCCGCGGTCTGCTGGGCGAGCTCGCGGGCCTCGTGGGGCCGCGCGCCCACCGGGTGCTCGTGGTCCACCCGCGGGCGCTGCGCCAGACCGGCGAAGTCGTCCGCGAGGAGCTCTCCGCCGCCGGCTACGAGGCGATCAGCGCGGAGATCCCGGACGCGGAGGAGGCCAAGCACGTCCAGGTGGCCTCCTTCTGCTGGGAGATCCTCGGGAAGTCCGATTTCACGCGGACGGACGCCATCGTGGGCGTGGGCGGGGGTGCGGTCACCGATCTCGCGGGCTTCGTCGCGGCGACCTGGCTGCGCGGCATCCGCTATGTGAATGTGCCCACGACCGTCCTCGGCATGGTCGATGCGGCCGTGGGCGGCAAGACCGCGATCAACACCGCCGAGGGCAAGAACCTCGTGGGCGCCTTCCACGCGCCCGCCGGTGTGCTCATCGACACGGAGACGCTCGCCACACTGCCGCAGAACGAGCTGCTCACGGGCCTGGCCGAGGCCGTGAAGTGCGGCTTCATCGCGGATCCGGCCATCCTCGACCTCCTGGAGGAGCACCCGCTCGAGGAGATCGCCGACCCCTCCTCGGAGGTCCTCGCCGAGATCGTCGAGCGCGCCGTGCGGGTCAAGGCCGGTGTCGTCACAGGCGACTTCCGGGAGTCCGGGGCGCGGGAGATCCTCAACTACGGCCACACGCTGGCCCATGCCATCGAGCGCAATGAGCGCTACCAGTGGCGCCACGGGGCCGCTGTGGCCGTCGGCATGGTCTTCGCCGCCGAGCTCTCCGCCGTGATGCGCTCCCTGCCGGCCGAGGTCGTCGACCGCCACCGGGCGATCCTCGGCAAGCTGGGCCTGCCCACGGGCTACCGGGGCGACCGCTGGCCGCAGCTGCTCGAGACGATGCGGCGGGACAAGAAGGCCCGCGGCACCATCCTGCGCTTCGTCCTCCTCGACGGCGTCGGGGCGCCCGTCGTCGCGGAGATCCCGGACGACGGGATCCTGTTCGCGGCCTACCAGGAGATCGGAGAGGCCGCACCCGTGCAGACGCTCGGACCGGTCTCCCTCTGAGTTTCCTCGAGGACTCCGGGCATCCGCTAGAATCGACCCTCGCACACCCTCATCCTCCACACGAAGGACGCACATACGTGGCAACGACGAACGACCTGAAGAACGGAATGGTTCTCAACCTGGAAGGCCAGCTGTGGCAGGTCCAGGAGTTCCTTCACGTCAAGCCGGGCAAGGGCCCCGCCTTCGTGCGGACCAAGCTCAAGAACGTGCTCAGCGGCAAGATCATCGACAAGACGTTCAATGCGGGCACCAAGGTGGAGACGGCCACGGTCGATCGCCGCGACATGCAGTACCTGTACCACGACGGCACGGACTACGTCTTCATGGACGCGCGGGACTACGACCAGGTCCCGCTCACCGAGGCGCTCGTGGGCGATGCCGCGAACTACCTGCTGGAGAACCAGGACGTGCAGGTCGCCTTCCACGAGGGCACCGCGCTGTACGTCGAGCTGCCCCCGGCCGTCGAGCTCACCATCACGCACACCGAGCCCGGTCTCCAGGGTGACCGCTCCTCCGGCGGCACGAAGCCCGCGACCGTCGAGACCGGCCTCGAGATCCAGGTGCCGCTGTTCCTCGACGAGGGCGTGAAGGTGCGCGTCGACACCCGCACGGGCGACTACCTGGGTCGCGTCAAGGAGTGAGCGCCCGCACACGCGCGCGCCGCAGGGCGCTCGAGCTGCTCTTCGAGTCCGAGGCCAGGGGCATCGCGCTCGGGGAGATCATCGCCCTGCGGTCCGACGACCCCACGTATCCCATGAAGGAGTACGCGGTCGAGATCGTCGACGGGGTGGCTGCCCACGCCGAGGAGATCGACGAGCTCATCCGCACCTATGCGCGCGGCTGGGAGCTCGACCGCATGCCCGGCGTCGATCGCGCCCTGCTGCGCATCGCGACCTGGGAGATCCTGCACAACGACGCCGTCGACGCGCCCGTCGCGATCAGCGAGGCGCGGAGCCTCGCGCGGGAGTTCTCGACCGACGATTCGCCGGCCTTCATCGGCGGCGTGCTCACGAAGATCGCAGACCTCGGGGACTGAGCCCCGGCAGGTCGAGGTCGTGCAGGCGACGGACCGGTGCGGGGGACCGCGCCGGTCCGCGCTACAATCGAATCCGCTACGCCTGACACTCCTTTAACGCCGTCCGGAGAGACGGGGAAGGACCACCATGAGACAGCGCACTGTGCTCGATGAGGCGGAGATCTCACGAGCGCTCACCCGCATCGCCCACGAGGTGCTCGAGGCGAACAAGGGGGCCGAGGGCCTCCTCCTGCTCGGCATCCCCACCCGGGGCGTCCCGCTCGCGGCCCGCCTCGCCGCGCTCATCGCCCGGATCGAACCGGGCTGCGACGCGGATGCCCTCGCCGGCAGCCTCGACATCACCCTGCACCGGGACGATCTGCGCACCGGGCCGCTGCGTGCGGCCGGCCGCACCGAGATCCCCGGCGGCACCGTCGACGGCCGGACCGTCGTCCTCGTCGACGACGTCCTCTTCTCCGGCCGCAGCGTCCGGGCCGCGCTCGATGCGCTCTCCGGCCTCGGCCGGCCGGCGGCGGTGCGGCTCGCCGTCCTCGTCGACCGGGGCCACCGGCGGCTGCCCATCCGCGCCGACCATGTGGGCAAGAACCTCCCGAGCGCCCTCGACGAGCGCGTGGGCGTGCAGCTGAGCGAGACCGACGGCACTGACGCCGTCGTCATCTCCGGCGCGGCGGAGCCGGGGGAGGAGGGCGCATGAAGCACCTGCTGTCCACCGCGGACCTCAGCCGGGCCGAGGCGATCGACCTCCTCGACGTCGCCGAGGAGATGAGCCGGGCAACCGCCCGCGAGGTCAAGAAACTGCCCGTGCTGCGGGGACTCACCGTCGTCAACCTGTTCTTCGAGGACTCGACGCGCACCCGCATCTCCTTCGAGGCCGCCGCCAAGCGGCTCTCGGCCGATGTCATCAACTTCGCGGCGAAGGGCTCCTCGGTGTCCAAGGGCGAGAGCCTGCAGGACACGGCGCAGACGCTCTCGGCGATGGGCGCCGACGGCGTCGTCATCCGCCATGCCGGCTCCGGCGCCCCGCACCGGCTGGCCTCGGCCGGCTGGATCGACGCCCCCGTCGTCAATGCGGGCGACGGGACCCACGAGCACCCCACCCAGGCCCTGCTCGACGCCTTCACGCTGCGCCGCGTGCTGAACGGGAAGCCGGCCTCGGGCGCTGCGACGGGCACGGAGGGCGCCGGCCTCGACGGGGCGAGGGTCGCGATCGTCGGCGACGTCCTGCACTCGCGGGTGGCCCGCTCCAACGTCCACCTGCTCACGACTCTGGGCGCACGGGTCGTGCTCATCGCCCCGCCCACCCTGCTCCCGGTGGGCGTGGGCAGCTGGGACTGCGAGGTCGCCTACGATTTCGACGAGGCGCTGGCCGAGCACGACTTCGACGCCGTCATGATGCTGCGCGTCCAGGCCGAGCGGATGCACGCGGCGTTCTTCCCGACCGAGCGCGAGTACGCCAGGCGCTGGGGCATGACGGACGCCCGGGCGGCCGCCCTCGGCCCGGAGTGCGCCATCATGCACCCCGGCCCCATGAACCGCGGCTTCGAGATCAGCGCGGCCGCCGCAGACTCCCCGCGCGCCGTCGTCCTCGACCAGGTCGCCAACGGAGTGAGCGTGCGCATGGCCGTCCTCTACCGCCTGCTGACCGCACAGACCGCCGCCGGCAGCGGCACGGAAGGAGAAGCGTGAGAGACACGACCCTCATCAGGGGCGCACAGCTGCCCGACGGGACCACGGGGGACGTCGCAGTGGCCGCAGGCCGCATCGTCGAACCCGCCGCGCTCGGGACCCCGGACGCCGTGGTCGACGCGGCGGGCCTCATCGCACTGCCCGGCTTCGTGGACATGCACACGCACCTGCGCGAGCCCGGCCGCGAGGACGCCGAGACGGTGCTCACCGGCTCGCAGTCGGCGGCGGCCGGAGGGTTCACCGCCGTCCATGCGATGGCCAACACCTCGCCCGTGGCGGACACCGCCGGCGTCGTCGAGCAGGTCTTCCGGCTGGGTCTGGCCGCCGGCTACACCGAGGTCCGGCCCGTGGGCGCCGTGACGGTGGGCCTGGCGGGCAGCCAGCTGGCCGAACTCGGCGCGATGGCCGATTCGCAGGCGGCGGTGCGGGTGTTCTCCGACGACGGCCACTGCGTGCACGATCCGCTCGTCATGCGCAGGGCGCTCGAGTACGTGAAGTCCTTCGACGGCATCATCGCCCAGCACGCCCAGGAGCCCCGCCTCACCGAGGGCGCGCAGATGAACGAGGGCGCCGTGAGCGCGGAGCTCGGCCTCCCCGGCTGGCCCGCGGTCGCCGAGGAGTCGATCATCGCCCGCGATGTGCTCCTGGCCGAGCACGTGGGCTCGCGGCTGCACGTCTGCCACGTCTCGACGGCCGGCAGCGTCGACCTCATCCGCTGGGCCAAGTCCCGCGGCATCAGGGTCACCGCCGAGGTCACCCCGCACCACCTCGTGCTCACGGACGAGCGGGTGCGCTCCTTCGACCCGGTCTTCAAGGTGAACCCCCCGCTGCGGCGGGCCGAGGACGTCGAGGCCCTGCGTGCGGGCCTGCTCGACGGGACGATCGACGTCATCGGCACGGACCACGCCCCGCATCCGGCCGAGCACAAGTGCGCGGAGTGGACTGCGGCGGCGATGGGCATGGTCGGCATGGAGACCGCGGCCGCGGTCGTCCTCGAGGCGATGAGGGACACGGAGTTCTCCTTCGCGGACCTCGCCCGCGTCATGAGCACCCGGCCGGCGGAGATCACGGGCCTCTCCGCACATGGTTCGCTCGCGGTCGGGGCGCCCGCCAACCTCGTCCTGCTCGATCCCGACGCCCCGCACACGGTGGAGCCGGCCGCGCACCTGACGAAGGGCCGGAACAATCCCTTCGGCGGCACGACCCTGCACGCGCGGATCACCGACACCTTCCTCTACGGCCGGCGCGTCCTGGCCGAGGGCGCGCTGGCCGCACCGCGCCCGGAATCCGGGGCCGCCGCATGGAGCGTCTGATCCCCACCCTCGTCCTGCTGGGCGTGGCCGGCCTCGTCTTCGCCGGGATGTGGTGGGGCTGGCGCCGGCGCAGCCGTGCGCAGCAGGGGCTGCCCGCCCCGCCCGCCCCCGTCGAGGGCTCCGAGGTCCTCGCCGCACCCGTCGAGGGTATGTACGTCGCGACGACCACGGCCGGCGATCCCTACGACCGGATCGCCGCGCACGGCCTCGGGCTGCGGACGCAGGCCCTCGTCGTCGCGACGGCCGCCGGCCTCGTCATCGAGCGCTCCGGCACCCGCGACCTCCTGCTCCCCTGGGAGGCGATCACCGGCGTGCGCGCCGGCCAGGGGATGATCGGGAAGTTCGTCGAGCCCGCCGGCCTCGTCATCGTGGGCTGGCGCCTCGGGGACACCGAGGTGGAGACCGGCTTCCGCACGCGCGCCGCCGCCCTCCGCACACCACTCATCGAGACCATCCGCCGCCTGCACCAGGAGGAGCGCTGACATGGACCAGCCGCAGATCAGACAGTCACAGTTCGACCGCAGCCCTGCGGCCCTCGTCCTCGAGGACGGCCGGGTGTTCCGCGGTCGCGCCTACGGGGCGCTGGGCAGGACCCTGGGCGAGATCGTCTTCACGACCGGGATGACCGGCTACCAGGAGACCCTCACCGACCCCTCCTATGCGGGCCAGATCGTGGTGCAGACCGCACCGCACATCGGCAACACCGGGGTCAACGACGAGGACGACGAATCGGCGGACTACTGGGTCGCGGGCTACGCCGTCTCGCGGGCCTCCCGCCGCGTCTCCAACTGGCGGGCCACGGAGAGCCTCGAGGACCGCCTCATCGCCAGGGGGATCGTCGGCATCTCAGGCATCGACACCCGTGCGCTCACCCGCCACCTCCGCGACCGGGGCGCGATGCGCGCGGGCATCTTCTCCGGCTCCGCGGCCGGGCTCGGCGAGGCGGAGATGCTCGCCGCCGTGCGCGAGGCTCCGGCGATGGCCGGCCGCTCGCTCACCGACACCGTCACGACGCGGGAGGCCTACACCGTGCCCGCCGTCGGCGAGAAGCGCTTCACCGTCGTCGCCTTCGACCTCGGCATCAAGGCCGCGACGCCGGCCCAGCTGGCCGAGCGCGGCATCGAGGTCCGCATCGTGCCCGCGGACACGACCTTCGAGGAGGTGCAGCGGCTCGCGCCCGACGGCGTGTTCTTCTCCAACGGCCCCGGCGATCCCGCGACCGCCGACCATCAGGTGGACGTCCTCCGCCAGGTGCTCGCCGCCCGCATCCCGTTCTTCGGCATCTGCTTCGGCAACCAGCTGCTCGGGCGCGCGCTCGGCTTCGGCACCTACAAGCTCGTGTTCGGCCACCGCGGCGCCAACCAGCCGGTGCTCGACGTCGCGAGCGGCCGGGTCGAGATCACCTGCCAGAACCACGGCTTCGCCGTCGACGCGCCCATCGGGGAGGCCGTCGAGGCGCCGGCGGGCGGCCTCGGCCGGGTCGAGGTCAGCCACATCGGTCTCAACGACCAGGTCGTCGAGGGGCTCCGCTGCCTCGACGTGCCCGCCTTCTCCGTCCAGTTCCACCCGGAGTCCGCCGCCGGCCCGCACGACTCGCGCAGCCTCTTCGACCGCTTCGCGCAGCTGCTCGCCGCCAGCTCCTCCTCCGCCCCCGCCTCCGCCTGAGCCGCACCCAAGGAGTACACACGTGCCAATCAGAGACGATCTGAAATCCGTCCTCGTCATCGGCTCCGGTCCCATCGTGATCGGTCAGGCCTGCGAGTTCGACTACTCGGGTACGCAGGCCTGCCGCGTGCTGCGCCGCGAGGGCCTGCGGGTCATCCTCGTGAACTCGAACCCCGCCACGATCATGACCGACCCCGAGATCGCGGATGCGACCTACGTCGAGCCGATCTCGCCCGAGGTCATCGAGTCGATCATCGCGAAGGAGCGCCCGGACGCGGTGCTGCCGACCCTCGGCGGGCAGACGGCGCTCAACGCCGCCATCGCCCTGCACGACGCCGGCGTCCTCGAGAAGTACGGCGTCGAGATGATCGGCGCCGATGTCGAGGCGATCCAGCGCGGCGAGGACCGCCAGAAGTTCAAGGACGTCGTGGAGCGGGTGGGCGGCGAGGTCGCGCGGTCCGTCATCTGCCACACGATGGACGAGGTCCTCGCGGGCGCCGATGAGCTCGGCTACCCCATGGTCGTGCGGCCCTCGTTCACGATGGGCGGCCTCGGCTCGGGCATGGCCTATGACGAGGCCGACCTCCGCCGCATCGCCGGCGACGGGCTCCACGACTCGATCACCACGGAGGTGCTGCTCGAGGAGTCGATCCTCGGGTGGAAGGAGTACGAGCTCGAGCTCATGCGCGACAAGAACGACAACGTCGTGGTGATCTGCTCGATCGAGAACGTCGATCCGGTCGGCGTGCACACGGGCGATTCGATCACGGTCGCCCCTGCCCTCACGCTCACGGACCGCGAGTACCAGCGGATGCGCGACATCGGCATCGACGTCATCCGCGAGGTGGGCGTCGAGACCGGCGGCTGCAACATCCAGTACGCCGTGCACCCGGAGACCGGCCGCATCGTCGTCATCGAGATGAACCCGCGCGTGTCCCGCTCCTCGGCGCTGGCCTCGAAGGCCACGGGCTTCCCCATCGCGAAGATCGCGGCGAAGCTCGCCGTGGGCTACACGCTCGACGAGATCCCCAACGACATCACGAAGGTCACGCCGGCCTCCTTCGAGCCCGCGCTCGACTACATCGTCGTGAAGATCCCGCGCTTCGCCTTCGAGAAGTTCCCGGCCGCCGATCCCACGCTCACGACCACCATGAAGAGCGTGGGCGAGGTCATGGCGCTCGGCCGCACCTTCGGCTCCGCACTGCTCAAGGCGATGCGCTCGCTGGAGCAGTCGGGCAGCGAGTTCGACTTCTCCCACCGGGTGGACCTCGCGGCTCCCGGCGTGCGCGAGGAGCTGTCCGCGAAGCTGGCCCATCCCACCGCCGACCGCCTGCACAGCGTGCGCCTGGCGCTGGCCTCGGGTATGAGCGTCGAGGAGGTCTTCGAGGCCTCGTGGATCGACCCCTGGTACCTCGACCAGATCCTCGAGCTGCAGGACGTCGCGGATGCGGTCGCCGCCGCTCCCGCGCTCACGGCCGAGGTGCTCCGGCTCGCGAAGGAGACGGGCCTGTCCGATGCGCAGGTGGCCGGCCTGCGCGGCATGTCCGAGCCCGTGGTGCGCGGCGTCCGCCACGCCCTCGGCCTCCACCCCGTGTACAAGACGGTGGACACGTGCGCCGGCGAGTTCGAGGCGAAGACCCCGTACCACTACTCGAGCTACGAGGACGAGTCCGAGGTCGCCGGCCGCGAGCGCGAGGCCGTCCTCATCCTGGGCTCGGGGCCCAACCGGATCGGCCAGGGCATCGAGTTCGACTACTCCTGCGTCCACGCCACGATGGCGCTGCGGGAGGCCGGCTACGAGACCGTCATGGTCAACTGCAACCCGGAGACCGTCTCGACGGACTACGACACCGCCGACCGCCTCTACTTCGAGCCGCTCACCTTCGAGGACGTCTACGAGGTCTACCAGGCCGAGCTCGCGGCCGGTCCGGTCGCCGGCGTCGTCTGCACCCTGGGCGGGCAGACGCCGCTGGGCCTGGCCGCGGACCTCAAGGCCGCGGGCGTGCCGGTGCTCGGCACCCAGCCCGAGGCCATCGACCTCGCCGAGGACCGCCGCGAGTTCGGCGTCGTGCTCGAGGAGGCCGGCCTCCAGTCCCCGCAGCACGGCACCGCGATCACCTCGGACGAGGCCGTCGCGATCGCCGAGGGGATCGGCTACCCCGTGCTCGTCCGCCCCTCGTATGTGCTCGGCGGCCGCGGCATGCAGATCGTCTACGACCGCGAGCAGCTGCTCGGCTACATGGCGACGGCGACGGAGATCTCCGCGACCCGCCCCGTCCTCGTCGACCGCTTCCTCGAGGATGCGATCGAGATCGACGTCGATGCGCTCTACGACGGCGAGGAGACCTTCATCGGCGGCATCATGGAGCACATCGAGGAGGCCGGCATCCACTCCGGCGACTCCGCGTGCATCCTGCCCCCGCTCACCCTGGGCGAGGCGCTCCTCGAGCGGGTCCGCCTGGCCACGGCCCGGATCGCCGAGGGCACGGGCGTGCGCGGGCTGCTCAACATGCAGTTCGCGGTCTCCGCCGATGTCCTCTACGTCATCGAGGCCAATCCCCGCGCCTCGCGGACCGTGCCCTTCGTCTCGAAGGCGACGGGCACGCAGCTCGCGAAGGCCGCCGCCCTGCTGGCCGCGGGCCGCACCATCGCGGACCTGCGCGGGAACGTGCTGCCGGAGTCCGGGGACGGCTCGCGCCTGCCGCTGACCCACCCCATCGCGGTGAAGGAGGCCGTGCTGCCCTTCCGCCGCTTCCGGACGGTGGGCGGCAAAGCCGTCGACTCGCTGCTGGGGCCGGAGATGCGCTCGACGGGCGAGGTCATGGGCATCGCGCCGACCTTCCCGCACGCCTTCGGCAAGGCGATGCTCGGCGCCGGCACCGCGCTGCCGTCCTCGGGCGCGGTGTTCGTCTCGGTCGCGGACCGGGACAAGCGGGCACTCGTGAACCCCGTCAAGCAACTCGCCGACCGGGGCTTCGAGATCGTCGCGACCGCGGGCACCGCCGCGGTGCTCACGCGCTACGGCATCGAGGTGCAGACGCTCGGCAAGAACTTCGAGGCGGCGGAGGGGGAGCGGACCGTCATCGACGACATCGCCGATGCGCGGTTCGGGCTCGTCGTCAACGTGCCCGGCGGCCGTGAGGAGCGCGCCGACGGCTACGAGATCAGGGCCGCCGCGACCGCCTCCGCGGTGCCGCTGCTCACGACCGTCGCGGAGTTCGCGGCGGCGGTCTCGGCGATCGAGGCGACGGCCTCCGGGCCGGCGGAGGTCCGCTCCCTGCAGGCCTGGGCCGGCTGATGCCCACGGCACCCGAGCGGCTGCGCGCCGCGCTCCTGGCCAGCCCTCTGTGCGTGGGCATCGACCCCCATGCGGGGGAGCTCGCCGCCTGGGGCCTGCCGGACACGGCCGCCGGGGCGCGCGAGTTCTCCCTGCGCCTGCTCGAGGCCGTGACGGCCTCGGGCGCGTGCGGGGTGCTCAAGCCCCAGGTCGCGCTGTTCGAGCGCTTCGGCGCGGCCGGCTACGCGGTGCTCGAGGAGGTGCTCGCGGCCGCGGGGGAGGCGGGTCTGTTCACGATCGCCGATGCCAAGCGCGGGGACATCGGCTCGACGATGGCCGGCTACGCCGAGGCGTGGCTGAGCCCCGCCTCCCCGCTCCGCTCGGATGCCGTGACGGTCTCGCCCTATCTGGGCTTCGGCTCCCTCGAGCCCGTCGTGGCCGCCGCGGACGAGCACGACGGGCTCGCCTTCGTGCTCGCGCTCACCTCCAACCCCTCCGGGCCGCAGGTGCAGCACGCGGTGACCGCGAGCGGCGCCTCGGTCGCCGCGACGATGGCCGCCGAGGCGGCAGGTGCGGCCTTCGCGGGCCCGGCTCCGCGGCTGGGCCTCGTCGTGGGCGCGACGGTGGGATCCGCTGCGCAGGACCTCGGGATCGACCTCGCGGGCTTCGCCGGCCCCGTCCTCACGCCCGGCTACGGGGCGCAGGGGGCCGGGGGCGAGGAGCTGCGCGCGCTGTTCGGCGACGCCGGTGCGGAGGGACGGCTGGCGGTCAACAGCTCGCGCGGGATCAGTGGTGCGGGACCGGAGCTCGCGGCGCTCACGGCCGCGATCTCGCGCACGGCAGGTGAACTCCGGGGGGCGCTGGGCTTAGACTGAGCCAAACCGCATAGCTCCACGCTCACCCACCCACCTATCGAGGAGATCGCAGCCGTGGCACTTCCGGAGCTGACCCCGCAGGAGAGAGAAGCCGCACTCGACAAGGCATTCGCCGCCAGACAGGCGCGTGCCGCGGTCAAGGCGGAGCTCAAGAGCGGGGACACGACACTGGCAGACGTCCTGAACCGCGCGGAGACGGACGAATCGCTCGAGAAGATGAAGGTGCACGACCTGCTGCGGTCTCTGCCCGGGGTGGGGGACCGGCGCGCGACCGCTCTCATGGAGACCTACGGCATCGCGGCCTCCCGTCGCATCAAGGGTCTCGGGGTGCATCAGCGCGCCGCACTGCTGGAGCACTTCGCCGCGGGCTCCGGCCCGGGCGAGTGACCGAAGAGACCAAGGACATATGACACGACTGACAGTACTGGCGGGCCCCACGGCCGTGGGCAAGGGCACCGTCAGCGCCTATATCCGCGAGCACTTCCCCCAGGTCTGGTTCTCCGTCTCCGCGACGACGAGGCCGCCGCGGCCGGGCGAGGTCGACGGGGTGCACTACCACTTCCTCAGCGATGCCGAGTTCGATGAGCTCATCGCCTCCGGCAGCCTGCTCGAATACGCCGTCGTCCACGGCCGCCACCGCTACGGCACGCCGCGGGCGGCGGTCGAGGCCGAGATCGCCCGCGGGGGCAGCCCCCTGCTGGAGATCGATCTGCAGGGCGCGCGCCAGGTGCGGGAGGCGATGCCCGAGGCGCTGTTCGTCTTCCTCGCCCCGCCCAGCTGGGAGGAGCTCGTCCGCAGGCTGGTGGGCCGCGGCACGGAGACGCAGGAGGAGCGGGAGCGCAGGCTTGCGAGCGCGAAGATCGAGCTCGCGGCCGAATCCGAGTTCGACAGGACCGTCGTCAACACCGAGGTGGGCGCGGCGGCCGGGGAGATAGTAGGATTGATGGGCTTGAACACTGACGAGATGGAGAACCTGTGACCAACACCCCCGAGGGCATCACCAACCCGCCGATCGACGACCTGCTGGCGGTCACCGACTCGAAGTACGAACTCGTCATCGAGAGCTCCCGCCGGGCCCGTCAGATCAACTCCTACTACGCGCAGCTGCAGGAGGGCCTGCTGGAGAACGTGGGCCCGCTCGTGACGCCCGAGCCCAACGAGAAGCCGCTGTCGATCGCGCTGCGCGAGATCCACGAGGGCAAGATCGTCATGCGCGAGGCCACGGAGGCGGACTTCGCCCCGGTCGAGGAGCCGGTCTACACCGACGACTTCGGCTTCGGCGAGGCCTTCGGCGGTCCGGCGATGCGCTTCGGCGCGGACAGCGCGGCCGCCGATCTCGCAGCCGGAGATCTCGCAGCGCCCGCGGAGGCGGACGCGGAGACCGAGCAGCCCCCGGCCGCAGACGCGGAATGAGGATCGTCCTCGGCGTCTCCGGGGGGATCGCCGCGTACAAGGCGGCGCACGTCCTGCGGGGACTCAGGGAGCGCGGACACGAGGTGAGGGTCGTCCCCACCCGTGCCGCGCTCCGCTTCGTGGGCGCCCCCACATGGGAGGCCCTGTCGGGGCAGCCGGTCGCCGCCGATGTGTTCGAGCGCGTCGACGAGGTCGAGCACGTGCGGGTGGGCCACGAGGCCGATCTCGTCGTGCTCGCACCGGCGACGGCGGACCTGCTGGCTCGCGCCCGGGCCGGGCTCGCCGACGACATGCTCACGGCCACCCTCCTCACCGCGACCTGCCCGGTCGTCGCCGCTCCCGCGATGCACACGCAGATGTGGGAGCACCCGGCGACCGTCGAGAACGTCGCGGTCCTGCGCGAGCGGGGCTGGACGGTCATCGAACCGGACTCCGGCCGCCTCACGGGCAGCGATTCCGGCCCCGGCCGGCTCCCGGAGCCCGAGGCGATCATCGGGCATGCGCTCGCGGCTGCGGGCGAGGGACCCGGGCCGGGGGCGGAGGCCCGCACGGCCGGGAAGGATGCGTCCGGACCGCTCGCGGGCCTCACCGTCGCCGTCTCGGCCGGAGGCACGCGGGAGCGGCTCGACCCGGTCCGCTTCCTCGGCAACCGCTCCTCGGGCAAGCAGGGAGCGGCACTGGCCGCCGCCGCGGCAGAAGCCGGCGCCGAGGTGGTGCTCGTGAGCGCGAACGTGGACTCCGCGGTGCTCGCCGGGCTGCCCGCGGGCGTCCGGGTGGACGAGGTCGAATCGACCGAGGAGCTGTTCGCCGCGATGGCGGGACTTGCCTCGGACGCGGACGTCATGATCATGGCCGCGGCGGTCGCGGACTACCGTCCCGCGGCCGCCGCCGAGCACAAGCTGAAGAAGTCCGGGCAGGGCCTGAGCATCGAGCTCGTCGAGAACCCGGACGTGCTCGCGGCCCTCGTGGCCGCGCGCGCGGAGGGCCGGTCCCGCAGCGGGCAGACGCTCGTGGGCTTCGCCGCCGAGACCGGCTCGCCGGAGAAGCCTGCGGCGGTCTATGCGCAGGAGAAGCTGCTGCGGAAGGGCTGTGACCTCCTCGTCTTCAACGACGTCTCGGAGGCTCGGGCGTTCGGCACCGAGGACAACGAGATCACCGTCTACCGGCCCGCCGCCGGGCGCGCGCAGGCCGTCGCCACCGCTTCGGGCTCCAAGCGCGAGGTGTCGGAAGAAGTCATGGCCGCGATCGTGGCCGAACGCAATCGTTAGGATGTCCCGGTGACCACATCACCTCTGCGCCAGTTCACCTCGGAGTCCGTGACGGAAGGCCATCCGGACAAGATCTGCGACCAGATCTCGGATGCCGTCCTCGACTCGCTCATCCGCCAGGACGCGAACGCGAAGGTCGCCGTCGAGACGATGGTGACGACGGGTCTCGTGCACGTCGCGGGCGAGATCAGGACGGAGGCCTACGCGGACATCGCCGGGATCGTGCGGAAGACGATCACGGACATCGGCTACGACTCCTCGGACAAGGGCTTCGACGGCCATTCGTGCGGTGTGTCCGTGTCCGTGGGCGAGCAGTCCAGCGACATCCACGCCGGGGTCATGACCTCCTATGAGCGCCGCACCGGCGGGGACGTCGAGGATGCCTCGACCGCGCTGGGCGCCGGGGACCAGGGGCTCATGTTCGGCTATGCGGACAGCTCGACGGATGTGCTCATGCCCCTGCCGATCCACCTCGCGCACCGGCTCTCGGAGCGGCTCACCGAGGTCCGCAAGAGCGGCGTGCTCGCCGATCTGCGGCCCGACGGCAAGACGCAGGTGACGATCGGCTACGACGGCGAGCGCGCCGTCAGCATCGAGGCCGTCGTCGTCTCCACGCAGCACGGCCTGCAGTTCCGCAACGACCAGGGCGCGCTGCGCGAGGCGCTGCACGAGCTCGTCATCGATCCCGTCCTCGCAGGCGTCGAGCTCGACCGCGAGGGCATGCGCTGCTTCATCAACCCGGCGGGTCCGTTCATCACGGGCGGGCCGATGGGCGACGCCGGGCTCACGGGCCGGAAGATCATCGTCGACACCTACGGCGGTTACGCCCGCCACGGCGGCGGTGCGTTCTCCGGCAAGGACCCCTCGAAGGTGGACCGCTCCGCGGCGTATGCGATGCGGTGGGTGGCGAAGAACATCGTGGCGGCCGGGCTCGCGGAGCGGGCCGAGGTGCAGGTCGCGTATGCGATCGGCGTCGCCGAGCCCGTGGGCCTCTACGTCGAGACCTTCGGCACGGAGAAGGTCGCACCCGAGCGGATCTCGGCCGCCGTCCGCGAGGTGTTCAACCTGCGCCCGGCCGCGATCATCCGGGACCTCGACCTGCTGCGCCCGGTGTACCGGGAGACGGCCGCGTACGGCCACTTCGGCCGCTCGGGCGAGGGCTTCACCTGGGAGCGCACCGACCGTGCGGAGGAGCTCGCCCGGCTGGCAGGCTGATATGGCCCGGCCGTCGGAGCCGCCGGGCCTGTTCGACGAGGAGGGCCTGCCCGGGGCGGGCCTGTCCGAGGCGAGTCTGTCCGCGTTCGTCGGGGTGCGTCTGCGCGGCGGTGCCGAGGCGGCCGGGGAGCTGCCGGTGGCGCAGGTGCTGCTCGAGGGGACCGTGCCGCATCTCGCGCGTCCCTTCGACTACGGCGTGCCCGCGACGCTCGACGCGCAGGTGCGTCCCGGTGTGCGTGTGCGCGTGCGGTTCTCCGGGCGGCTGCTCTCCGGTTTCGTGCTGGAGCGGACCGCGGAGACGGCGCACGCGGGGGAGCTCGCCCCCATCGAGCGCGTCGTCTCCGAACTGCCCGTCCTCACCCCGCCCGTGCGGACGCTCGCCGAGGCCGTTGCCGATCGCTGGGCGGGCACCGTGCCCGATGTCCTGCGGCTCGCGGTGCCCCCGCGGCATGCGGCGGGCGAGAGATCGGCGCTGGCGGCCGAGCCCGCCGCCGTTCCGGAGAACCTCGCCCAGGCCTTTCCCGCGCCGGGTGAGGCGGGTCCCGCGCCTGCCGGTGCGGGGGCGGGTGCGGTGTTCGCGGACTTCCTGTCCGCGCTGGAGGAGTCGGCCGGCCCCCGCGCGGCCTGGGCGCTCACCCCGGGCGAGGAGCCCGGCACCGGCTGGATCACCGCGGGTCTCGCGGCGGCGGCGCGGACGATCGCGGCCGGACGCGCGGTGCTCTGGATCGTGCCCGACCACCGTGAGCTCTCCGCGCTGGCGGCAAGGCTGGGGCCGCTCGCGCCGCTGACCGTCCGGCTGTCCGCGGACCAGGGGCCGCAGGCGCGCTGGTCGGCATGGGTGCGCGCCCACACCGGCACCGCGCGGCTCGTGATCGGCACGCGGGCGGCGGCGCTGGCCTCGGTACCGGATCTGGGACTCATCGTGCTCACGGATGACGGCAGCGACCACTACGCGGAGCCGCGTGCGCCGTATCCGCACGTCCGGGAAGTGTGCCTGCTGCGCGTGCGG
This sequence comes from Brevibacterium album DSM 18261, assembly GCF_000426445.1. Lineage (GTDB taxonomy): Bacteria > Actinomycetota > Actinomycetes > Actinomycetales > Brevibacteriaceae > Brevibacterium > Brevibacterium album. The sequence continues at coordinate 150,628 of NZ_AUFJ01000011.1, forward strand.
CTCACGGAAGCGGGCCTGCTCATGCTCGGCAGCGACCGGACGGTGGAGGTGCAGCGGCTCGCGGAGACGGGCTGGCTGGCCTCGCTGGAGGACGGCCGCGCTGAGCGGCGGGAGCGGGCGCCCCTCGTGCTCATCCCGCGGGCGGACAGTGCGCAGGAGCGGATGCCGCGGGAGGTGTTCGAGGTCATCCGCGATGCGCTGGGGCGCACGCGGCGGGAGGTCGCGGAGGGACCGGTGCTCGTGCAGGTGCCGCGGGCCGGCTATCTGCCGATCGTCGCGTGCGCGCGGTGCGGGGATGTGCTCGCGTGCCCGCGGTGCGAGGCGCATCTCGCGGCCGCCGGGCCCCAGGGCCCGTTCGCGTGCGCGCACTGCGGTCTGCACGAGGAGCGGATCGCCTGCCCCCGGTGCCGTTCGGATCGGATGCGGGCCGTGGTCCGCGGCGTGGAGCGGACGGCCGAGGAGCTCGAGAGGGCGTTCGGGGACTTCCCCGTGCTGCGCTCGGCGGGGGAGTCGATCCTCGCGCAGGTGCCGGGGGAGCGCTCGATCGTCGTCGCGACGACGGGGGCCGAGCCCTATGCCGAGGGCGGCTATGCCGCGGCCGTGCTGCTCGACACGCTGTGGCCGGGACCGGGCCTCGACGGCATCGAGCGCGCTGTGAGCAGGCGGCTGCGGGCGCTCTCGCTCGTGCGCGCGGCCTCGGCCGGCGGGCGGGCGCTCGTGCTCGACGACACCCCCACCGTCGTGCGGACCCTGCAGACCTTCGATCCTGTGGGCCATGCGCGCGCGGTGCTCGAGGACAGGCGCGCGACGCGCCTGCCGCCCACTGTGCGCACCCTGCGGCTCGAGGGCGAGCGCAGGGAGGTCACCGCGTTCCTCGCCGAGGTCGAGGCGCAGACTCCCGATGCGCTCAGGCTCCTGCTCGCGGAGGAGGAGCCGCACAGCCGGCTGCTCGCCTTCGACTACGGCCGCGCGGCCGCCGTGTGCGCGACGGTGCGGGCGGTGTCCCTGCGCCGCTCGGCCGCAGGTGAGCCGGTCGTCCGCCATGTCATCGACTCGTACCGCCCGCTGTGAGCGGGCGGTGATCGCTGGTGCTGAGAGGATGGGATCATGACCGAGTACCGGCTCGTGGAGGAGCCTCCTGCGTGGCAGGACTACATGACGCTGCGGAGCGAATCGGGCCTCACACCTCGGTCCGAGGAGCAGGCGAGGGCGGCCGTGGGCGCCAGCTGGGCCTTCTGCCATGTCCGTGACGAGGCGGGGCGGGCCGTGGCGATGGGCAGGATCATCGGCGACGGCGGCTGGTACTTCCACATCGCCGATATCGCCACCCTGCCCGCGTATCAGCGCCAGGGCCTCGGCGAGCGGGTCATGCGGTGGCTGCTCGCCCAGATCGCCGAGCGAGCACCGGCGAACCCCTACATCACGCTCATCGCCGACCCGCCCGGACAGCCCCTGTACCGGAAGCTGGGCTTCGTCTCCACGGACCCCAGCCTCGGCATGGTTCTGCGGGGCTGATGCGGGCTGGATGTCGGCAAGCAGGGTGTCGGCAAGCAGGGTGTCGGCAGGCTGAGCGCGGGCGGGGCCGAGCACAGGCGGGGCTCCCTGGCTCAGGTGAACGGCGCGGTGTGAGCAGCTCTGGCGAGATCATCAGAACGGCGGAGGTGCGTCCTCCTGTGGAGAGGGCCTGGGCTGGCCGACCCCGATCAGGGCTGGGCTGCTCTGTTCTGCTGCCCCGTTCCGCTCTGCCGGAGCGCCGTGCTCTGCTGAGCTGATCGACGAATCGGACTCGTTCAGGAGCGCGGCGAGTTCGCGTGCGGCGAGGACATCGGCGATGTTCGCATCCGCGAGGCTGAGTGCCTCACGACCGTAGGGGTGGTTCCAGCGCTCCACGCCAGGTTCGTCCGCGTCCACCGTGACCGTGAGGATGCCCATCGTCTTGAGTCGATGGCAGTGGCGGCACAGGCTGTGGAGGTTCTGCGGTTCGGTCGGCCCGCCGCGGCCGGGGCTGCTGTGGTCGAAGGGCACGATGTGATCGGCCTCGCAGCGGGCGGCCGACCGCGTACAGCCCGGCGCCGCGCACTGACGGTGCTTGGCATCGACGGTGCGTCGCATGCCCGCGGGCACCCGATAGGTCCGTGCGACCTCGTCGAGCACGCGCCCGTCCGCGGCATCGGTGAGGAGCCGATGGAGCACCGACTGCGTCGACACGATGCGGCGGGCGATCTCGGCCGGGACGGGGGAGAGGCCTGCCAGGTCTCCGGGGAGTCTGCAGTCTCCATCGAGCAGGGTGAGCACCGGGACCGTCACGGCGACGCTTGCCTGCTGGGCGAGCCATTCGCCCTCGGTGGGGTAGCGGACGGTGAGGAGCTGGGGCTCCCCGAGGCCGACAGGGCCTGCCCGTGCTGCGTCATCGACGCCTGTACTGTTGAGGATTCCTGCATGGCCCTGTGTTCCAGCACGACCCTGTGTTCCAGCGCTGCCCTGTATTTCTGCGCTGTCCTCGGTCCCTGTGTTGTCCTCGGTCCCTGCGCTGTCCTGGATTCCTGCATGGCCCTCCTTCGCGCCCGCCCTGCCCGCTGCTGCCCGTGCGCACACGTGCGTGGCCGGGGCGGCGAGTGCGGCGAGATCGAACATGAGCTGATCGAGGGTCCGTTCGTCGGCGACCTCGACCCTCCGGGCATCGACCGCCTCGCCGTCGGAATCGGTGAGGATCAGCCCCCGGGCGCCGCGTTCGCGGATCACACGGGCCGTCGCCTCGAGGCGGGCCACCCAGGGCGCGAGGGTGGTGACGGAGCCTTCGAGCAGGACAGTGCCCATGCCGCTGGGCAGCGCCTCGAAGCTCAGGCGACGCTCGTCGTGGATCGTCTTCGCACGGGCCACGGGCGGGGCGCAGAGGTCGATGAGCCTCTGCACCTGTCGGGTGAAGGTCTCCACGGAGGCATCGAGGAGGCGCGAGTGCTCTCCGCTCAGTGCCACCTCGCGGTCGAGCCCGCGCAGATCGCCGAGCGGGAGGGCCGTGCTCCGGCGGATGAGCGCATCGAGCTTCGCAGCGCTCATCCGCCCGCACAGCACATGGTGGAGGCAGCGGGTGAAGCCGAGATAGGCGGTGAGTGCATCGGCGACCGCCCGCTTCGCGCGCGTCCGGGTGAGATCGGCATCCACGATGAGAGCGTGCACGACTTCCGGCGGCACCCGCGTGCAGGCGATCTCCCGGATCGAGAGGGCGCCGTCCGCGGTGAGCAGCCTGTCGAGGAGAGCGGGTTCGTCCTGGGCGAGTGCGGCCAGCGCGGTCTCGGCCACCGTGACGAGGTGCACTGCCGTGAGCCGGTCAAGCGCGTGTGCGGTCGTCTGCATACCCCGTGAGATGCGCTCGACCTCGATCGAGGCCGCCAGGGCATCGAGATCGGCGTTCGGAGCCCGCCCCGCGTCACCCTCGCGGGCAGGGGCGAAGACCGGCAGGCGGGGTGTGGTGCCGGCCTCCGGCGGGCCGAGGAGCCCGCCGCTTCCCCGGGCGAGGTAGCCGCAGAGATCCATTCCGTTCGTGAGCTCGACCTCCTGCGCCTCCGGGACCGGAGCGACGCTGAGGGGCCTGCATGCCGCTCGCTCGCGGGCGGCGGCGAACTTCCGGTGCGCGCGCGACCCGCGCCGCGGTCGCAGCCGCTGCGGTGCTTCCGCGGCGCATTCCTCACCGGCCGTTCCGATGCCCATGAGTCCCACCTCTCTGTGAGGACCTGTCCTTGTACAGACCTGTCGGATGCATTCGTCGTGATGCAGTCATCCGGATCTGCCAGTCGGAAGGCTCCTGTCTGTCGGAATACCCCGATCCGTCTCACCGATCCACATCACTGTTGATCTGTCTGCGACTTTACAATGAGGCACGGACACAACTCCGCGCGCAATGATGATCTATGCGTGCGCGCAGGTCAGAACCTGCGTGCGAGTCCTCCCTGCGTCCGGCTCCCTCCCTGCGTGCGGGCCCTTCCCTGTCCGGCTCCCTCCCCCTGTCCGGCTCCCTCCCCGTGCCCGGTTCCCTGCGCGTCCGGTCCCCTGCGGAGAGGATCCCCTGCGCGCAGAGCTCTCCGCCCATGCAGTGCCGTCAGTTCCCCTCCCCTCCCCGCCGGTTGCGCTCTTGTGCCCATAAATGTGAGTGACTAACATCAGACCCATGAGCCGATGGCAGCGCACTCACGAGGGACTGCGACGGGCGGCGATGGAGCTGTTCGTCCAGGACGGCTATGCGGCGACGACCACCGCCCGGATCGCGGCGCGCGCAGGGGTGAGCGAGATGACGCTGTTCCGTCACTTCGCATCGAAGGAGTCCCTGCTGCTCGACGATCCCTTCGATCCGCTCATGGCCGAGGCGGTCCGCGCGCGGCCGCAGAAGGAACGGTCCATGCGGGCGCTGGCGGAGGGCATCAGGGAGACCTGGGGCGGGATCGGCGCCGAGGCCGTGGCTCAGCAGCGTGAGCGCCTGCGGCTCCTCGCGGAGACGCCTGCGCTGCGGGGAGCGATCGAGCGCAACAGCACTGCGACGGCCGCCGCGCTCGCCTCGGCCCTCGGTGAGCGCGGAGTGCCGGACGGTGCGGCGCGTGCCGCGGCCGCCGCGATGATCGCCGGCCTGGGCGCCGTGCTCCTGGACTGGGCTCGCGCGCACACCGAGCCGGTCCAGCACGAGACGCCGGTCCAGCACGAGACACAGCACCAGCACACAGAGCCGGACGCAGTGAGCCTCGAACGGGCCCTGCACGCCGCGCTCGACGTCCTGGGCGGGGGTGCGCCATGACCGCGCCGCTCCTGTCGCTCGAGGGGGTCTCCCGGGGCTTTCGCGGCGACTCCGGGGTGGAGGAGCTCGTGCTCGAGGTCGCGGCGGGCGAGATCGTCGCGCTCATCGGGCTCAACGGCGCGGGCAAGACGACCCTCATGCGGCTGGCGCTCGGGATGCTCCGGCCGCGGGAGGGGACGATCCGGCTCTTCGGCGTCCCGCTGCCGCACCTGCCGAGGCGGATGTGGGCGCAGGTGGGCACGCTCATCGAGACGCCCCCGGCCTACCCGGAGCTGACGGTGAGGCAGAACCTGCGCCTGGCCTGCCTCCTGCGAGGCACGGAGCCCCGGTGCGCGGAGGCGGCCCTCGGGACCTGGCGGCTGGATGCCGTGGCCGCACGGCGGTTCCGCCGCCTCTCGCAGGGCAACCGGCAGCGCACCGGCCTCGCGCTCGCCCTCCAGCACGATCCCCGTCTCATCGTCCTCGACGAGCCGGGGAACGCCCTCGATCCCGCCTCCGTCCTCCTGCTGCGGGAGCAGCTCATGCGTAGGGCGGAAGCCGGTGCCGGGGTGCTGGTGAGCAGCCATCACCTCGACGAGGTCGCACGGATCGCCGACCGCATCCTCCTCATGAACGCCGGCCGGCTCATCGGGGAGCTCGATCCCGCAGGACAGGACCTCGAACGCGCGTTCTTCGCGCGCATCCGCGCAGACGACACCCACCGCGCCGACGACACCCACCGCACCCCTGACGGCGATTCCGCCGGGGGTACCCGAGGAGGCCCAGCATGATGCGCTCCGCGATCCTGGCCGAGACGCTCAAGCTCCTCCGCTCGCCGGTCGGGACGATCGGGACCCTGGCCCTCGTCCTCGGCGTCCTCGCACTCGTGGGAGGACTCATCCTCGGCATCGCGAGCGGCAGTCCCCGCCTCGTCGCGCAGGCGAAATTCTCCGGCATCGACGTCACGGCGGGCTGGCAGGGGCTGCTCTCCACCGCCGCGCAGATCACCGCCGCCGGGGCGCTCCTCGGCTTCGGGGTGGTGCTCGCGTGGATGTTCGCGCGCGAGTTCGCCGAGGGCACAGTCGCAGGCCTCTTCGCGCTGCCGGTGACGCGCGGACGCATCGCATTCGCCAAGTTCGCCGTCCACGGCCTCTGGGTGCTGCTGGTCGGCAGTGCTCTCACCGGTGCGCTCCTGGGCCTCGGCCTGCTGCTCGGCTACGGCCCGCCCGGGGCGGAGGCGCGGGCGGGCCTGGCTCGCCAGTTCGCGCTCACGCTGCTCTCCGGAGCGCTCACCGCTCCCGTCGCCTGGGTCGCCTCACTCACCCGCTCCCTGCTCGCCGGGACGGCCGCTGCGATCCTGCTCGTGATCATCGGGCAGATCGGGGCGCTCGCCGGGACCGGCGCATGGCTCCCGCCTGCCGCGCCCGCGCTCTGGGCGCTGTCCGAGGGGACGGAGGCGGGAGCGGCGCAGCTCGCCCTCGCGGTCTTGACGGCCGGCGCCTTCGCAGGGTTCACCTGCGCGCACTGGGCGCGGCTGCAGCTCGACAGCTGATCCGCCCTCGCTGGCCGGCGGGTGCCGGCCGCCTGCCCGAGGTGCCTCCGTCCCGCCCCAGTAGACTTGCCCGCGTGAGAATCGCCTTCGCCGGAACCCCCGCAGCAGCCGTGCCAGCGCTGAGAGCCCTTGCGGCCTCGGATCACGAGATCGTCACCGTCCTCACCCGGCCGGACGCCCCGGTGGGCCGGAAGCGCGTACTCACGCCCAGCCCCGTCAAGGCGGAGGCCGAGGCGCTGGGACTCCCGGTGCGCGAAGCCGCCCGCCTGCGCGGCGAGGTGCTCGCGGAACTCGCGGACCTGGAACTCGATGCGGTCGCCGTCGTCGCCTATGGCGCCATCGCGGGTCCGCGGGCGCTGGCCACGGCCCGCCTGGGCTGGTTCAACCTCCACTTCTCCCTGCTGCCGGAATGGCGCGGGGCCGCTCCCGTCCAGCGTGCGCTCATGGCCGGTCAGGAGACCTCGGGCCTCACGGTCTTCCGCATCGACGAGGGCATGGACACCGGCGAGGTGCTCCTCCAGCGGTCCCTGCCCCTGCCCGCCGCCGAGGCCGGCACCGTCCTCGAGGAGTACGCGCACGCCGGCGCCGGCCTCCTCGTCGAGGCCTTCGACGCGCTCGCCGCGGGTGCCGCCGTCCTGCGGCCGCAGACCGGCACGGCCAGCCATGCCGCGAAGATCGATCCCGCCGAGGGCCGTCTCGACTTCTCCGCCCCGGCCGCCGAGGTGCTGGCCCGGTACCGCGGGGTCAGCCCGGCCCCGGGCGCCTGGGCTGAGCTGGACGGGAAGCGGACCAAGCTCGGCGGCCTGAGCGCGGCAGCTGCCCTGCCGAGCGCGGAGCCCTCCCTGCCGAGGGCGCTGTCTCCCGGTGAGCTCGTGCCCTCCGGGGGAGCCGGGATCATCGGCACCGCGACGGAGCCGGTGCGGATCGAGCGCATCCAGCCCTTCGGCAAGCCGATGATGGACGTCGCGGACTTCCTCCGCGGCCGCGGGCCGGTGCGGTTCGACCAGCCGGAGCATGCGAGCGCGGCCGCACAGGAGAGCGTCACAGGGGGTAGCGCCAGAGAAGAGGGCAGCACCACACACGACAGAGCTGCACAGGATGCGGCCCCACAGGACAGGGGCGTACAGGACAGTGTCGCAGAGGACGCAGCCGCAGAGGACACAGCCGTACAGCACCGTACGCCGAAGAACCTGACCGCGCAGGCAGAGGAGAACTGAGATGGCACAGCAGCACGGACAGGGCGGTCGGGGCGGACAGGGAGACGGCCGGGGCGGACACGGCGGGCGCCGGAATCCGGAGGGCCCGCGCGGATCGGGCAGCCGCCGGAACCCGGGCGAACTGGCCCGCGGGAACCGGCAGCGCTCCGGAGACGGACAGCCCCGCGGACACAGGCAGACCCGCGGACACGGACAGACCCGCACCCGTTCCCGCAGCGAGAGCGTCCGCCCGCGCACGCCTCGTGAGGTCGCGCTCACGGTGCTGCGGGAGGTCGAGACCGAGGACGCCTACGCGAACCTCCTGCTGCCCGGGCGGATCCGGAACGCGGAGATGAGTCCGCGCGACTCCTCGCTGGCCACCGAGCTCACCTACGGCACCCTGCGCATGCAGGGCCTCTACGACCGCATCGTCCTCACGGCGGCCGAGCGCGATCCGGCCGATCTCGACCCCCTCACCCGCCAGGCGGTGCGCATGGGCGCCCACCAGCTGCTGGGCATGCGCGTGAGGGACCACGCCGCGGTCTCCGAGACCGTCGACGCCCTGCGCGCACTCGGCGGCGGTCGCGCCGCCGGACTCGCCAACGCCCTCCTCCGCCGGGTCTCCGAGCGCTCCCGCGAGGAGTGGCTCGCCGTTCTCACCGCGGACGTCCCGGAGACCGAGGCGCTCTCGCTCGCCCACTCGCACCCCGCCTGGATCGTGCGCGCGCTCGGGCAGGCCCTGCGCGGCCACAAGCGGGCGGACGCCCGCACGGGCGGTCTCGAGTCCGTCCTCGCCGCGGACAACGCCCCCGCGAAGGTCACCCTCGCCGCCCTGCCCGGACTCGCGGACGCCGAGGAGCTCGCGCTCACAGCCGGTCACCGCGGTGCGCTCTCACCGCTGGCCGTCGTCCTCGACGGCGGCGATCCCCGCGACGTCCCCGGTGTGGACGCCGCACGCGTGCGGGTGCAGGACGAGGGCTCGCAGCTCATCGCCCTCGCGCTCGCGCAGGCGAGCGCCGCGGAGCACCCCCGCTGGCTCGATCTGTGCGCCGGTCCCGGGGGCAAGACCGCGGTGCTCGCCGCGCTCGCCGCCCAGCGGGGAGGCCGCGTCGAGGCGGTGGACGCCTCCGCGCACCGGGCGGAGCTGGTGCGGGACTCCGTCCGGGCGAGCGCCGATGTCGTCGACATCGCCCGGGCCGACGGCCGCGCATTCGCCGCCGACCGCCCCGAGCGCTTCGACGGCGTGCTCGTCGATGCCCCCTGCACCGGCCTCGGCGCCCTCCGCAGGCGCCCCGAGGCGCGCTGGCGCAGGCGCCCGGAGGACGTCGCCGCACTCGCCGAGGTGCAGCTGGGCCTGCTCGACGCCGCGCTCACCGCCTGCGCCCCCGGCGGGGTCGTCGCCTATTCGACGTGCTCCCCGCACTGGGCGGAGACCGGGAGCATCGTCGACGAGGTGCTCGCCGGACGCCGGGACGCGGAGGTCCTCGACGCCGCCGCCGTGCTCGCCGAGGTGACGGGGGCCGAGGCGGACTCCTTCGCCTCGGCGGTCCGCGGCGAGGGGCGCTTCGTCCAGCTGTGGCCGGACGTCCACGGCACGGACGGGATGTTCCTCGCCCTCATCCGCAGGCGCTGAGAGCTGCGCCCCTGAGCCGCTGCGCCCCTGAGCCGCTAGGATCGACTGCCGTGGGCATTCACATCAATCCGAGCATCCTGTCAGCCGATTTCGCGCAGCTGGGCGCCGAACTCCAGCGCATCAGCACCGCGGACATGGCGCACGTCGACGTCATGGACAACAGCTTCGTCCCCAACCTCACCTTCGGCCCGCCCGTCGTCGAGCGGATCAGAGCGGTCTCGCCCGTCCCGCTCGACGCGCACCTCATGATCGCGGACCCGGACCGCTGGGCGCCGCAGTACGCCGATCTCGGCTGCGCCTCCGTGACCTTCCACCTCGAGGCCGCCGCGGCCCCCGTGCGCCTGGCCCGCGAGCTGCGGGCGCTCGGGGCGCGGGCCAGCGTCGCAGTGCGTCCGGCCACCCCGGTCGAACCGCTCATCGACCTCCTCCCCGAGTTCGACCAGGTGCTCATCATGACGGTGGAGCCCGGATTCGGCGGGCAGAAGTTCCTCGACGTGTGCCTGCCCAAGATCACCCGCATGCGGCAGGCGATCTCGGCCTCGGGCCTCGACATCGCCCTCCAGGTGGACGGCGGCGTCTCCGAGTCGACGGTGGACCGGGTCGTGGATGCGGGTGCGAACGTGCTCGTCGCGGGCTCGGCGGTCTACGGCGCCGAGAGCGCGGAGGCCGCCATCGCCTCCCTGCGCACCCGTGCCGAGGAGCGGGCCGAGGAGCGGGCCGGGTCCCGCTGAGTCCGGCCGCGGGGCTACCCTTGGTGGTCGTGGACATCCTCGACCTCCTCAACACGCCCGTCTTCACCCTGGGCGCCGTGCCGGTGCCGATCTCCGATCTCATCGGCAACATCTGCGCGCTCGCGACGGTGTACCTCGCCCTGCGGCGCAACATCCTCTCGTGGCCCGTGCAGATCCTCGGCTCGATCCTGCTGCTGAGCGCGAGCATCGGCGCGGGCCTCGGCGGCAACGCCTCCCGGCAGGTCGTCATCATCGCCGCGGCGGTGTGGGGCTGGACCCGCTGGAAGGCGGCGAAGGAGGAGGCTGGGGAGGTCCAGGTCCGCTGGGGCACGTGGAAGGAGCGGATCTGGCTCATCGCGGTGCTCGCGGCGGGCACGGCCGGGTTCGGCGCGCTGCTGGACTGGGGCGGCTGGTCGTGGAACCCGTACCCGGACGCCTACATCTTCGTGGGCTCGCTCGTCGCCATGGTCGCGCAGGGGCGGGCGATCGTCGAGTTCTGGTTCGTGTGGCTCGCCGTCGACCTCGTCGGCATCCCGCTCGCGATCTCCGGGGGGCTCCTGTTCTCCGGCATCGTCTACCTCATCTTCCTCGTGATGGTGATCATCGGGATCGTCGACTGGGGCAGGCGGTCCAAGCAGCGCATCTCCTCCCCGCACGACATCTCCGCCGACGTCTCGCGTCCCGACCCCGCGTGACGCGGGGCCGGCCGTCTGGACTACCCTGGCCCTGTGAAGGACTTCGACACTCTCTACGCCGAACTCTCCGAGAAGGCGCGCACCCGGCCCACCGGCTCGTCCACCGTCGCGGAGCTCGACGCGGGGGTCCATCAGATCGGCAAGAAGGTCGTCGAGGAGGCCGCGGAGGTCTGGATGGCCGCGGAGTACCAGAGCGATGCCGAGCTCGCGGAGGAGATCTCCCAGGCCCTCTACCATCTGCAGGTCATGATGATCGCCCGCGGGCTGACCCCCGCGGACGTCTACCGCTTCCTCTGAGCCGCACACGCCACCGCACCCAGGAGCCCCATCACCATGCTGCGCATCGCCGTCCCCAACAAGGGCGCGCTGTCCGAATCGGCCACGACCATGCTGCGCGAGGCCGGCTACTCCCTCCGCACGAGCACCAAGAGCCTCGTGAGCCGCGATGCGGACGCGGGCATCGAGTTCTTCTACCTCCGCCCCCGTGACATCGCGGTGTACGTGGGCGAGGGCATCCTCGACCTCGGCATCACCGGCCGCGATCTCCTGCTCGAGTCCGAGGCCGAGGCCGGGGAGATCCTGCCGCTGGGCTTCGGCCGCTCGCGGTTCCACTACGCCGCGCGCGCCGGCGCCTTCGCGGACATCGGAGAGCTCGCGGGCCGGCGCATCGCGACGAGCTATCCCGTCCTCGTCGCCCAGGATCTCGCCGCGCGCGGGATCGAGGCGCGCACCGTGAGCCTCGACGGCGCCGTCGAGGTCTCGATCGAGCTCGGCGTCGCCGATGCCATCGCCGACGTCGTGGAGACCGGCACGACGCTGCGACAGGCCGGACTCGAGACGTTCGGCGAGGCGGTCATGCACTCCGAGGGCGTGCTCATCTCCCGCCGGGAGCGCGCGGAGCTCACGGAGGAGGCGCAGGTCGTCGTCCGCCGCCTCGAGTCCGTCATGGTGGCCCGCAGCTATGTCCTCATCGACTACGACATCCCGGTCGAGAAGCTCTCGGCCGCCGTCGCGGTCACCCCCGGCTTCGAGAGCCCCACGGTCTCGCCCATGCGCGATCCGGAATGGGTCGCGGTGCGCTCGATGGTCTCGGTCGCGCAGCAGCACGCCGTCATGGACCGCCTCTACGAGGTGGGAGCGCGGGCCATCCTCGTCACCTCGATCGCGGCCTGCCGTGTCTGAGCAGCCCGGCGATGCGCTCGTGATCCGCCCGCGCCAGGTGCGGATCGTCGGCTTCGTGCTCGCCCCGCTCGTCGTTCTCGCCTTCGCGGCGGCCTCGGTCGCGTTCTCGCTCATGGACTTCCCGGGCTGGCGCGCGCACGTCGATCCGGTCTGGATGACCGGCATCGGGGTGCTCATCGCCGCGGTGCTGCTGCGCTTCGCCGCCCTGTGCGCCCGCGCCCGGGCAGACGGCCTCTTCGTCCGCAATCTCACGCACTCCCGCACCTACCCCTGGGAGCAGCTCGTCGGGCTGACCTACTCGGCGGCCGGCGGCGATCCCTGGGCCCGGCTCGACCTCGTCGACGGCACGACCGCCTCCGTCATGGCGATCCAGTCCGCGGACGGCCCGCGCGCCGAGGCCGCGGCACAGCGTCTGCGTATCCTCATAGACCAGCACCTGCCCCCGGGACCCCGAGAACCGGGCCCCCGAGAACCACGACCCCACGGAGGAGACTCGTGAGCATTCCCACCACACCGCGAACGGCAGGACCGCTCGCCGGCACCGTCGTCGTCGACCTGTCCCGCGCGCTGGCCGGCCCGCACGCCGGGCAGATGCTCGGCGATCAGGGCGCGCGCGTCATCAAGGTCGAGACCCCGGGGTCCGGTGACGACTCCCGCAGCTGGGGACCTCCGTTCACGGGACCCGAGGACGCACCCGAGTCCACCTACTTCCTCTCCTGCAACCGCAACAAGGAGTCCATCGCGCTCGACCTCAAGAGCGACGACGGCCGGGAGACGCTCACGGGCCTCATCCGGCGCGCGGACGTGCTCATCGAGAACTTCCGCTCCGGCGTCCTGGACCGGCTCGGCTTCTCCACGGCGACGCTCATGGAGCTCAACCCGCGCCTCATCGTCCTCTCGATCACCGGCTTCGGCCACGACGGGCCCGAGGCCGCCCGGGCCGGCTACGACCAGATCGCCCAGGGCGAGGGCGGGCTCATGTCGCTCACGGGCTCGGGGCCCGACGACATGCAGCGCGTGGGCGTGCCCATCGCGGACCTGCTCGCGGGCATCCACGGCGCCTACGGCGTGCTCGCCGCGCTGCTCGAGCGCGAGCGGACGGGCCGCGGCAAGATCGTGCGCACCTCGCTCATCGCGGGCATGGTGGGCGTGCACGCCTTCCAGGGCACGCGCGCGACGGTCGCGGGCATGACGCCCGAGCCCGGCGGCAACCACCACGCGACGCTCGCGCCCTACGGCCTGTTCTCCTGCCGGGACGGGGCGGTGCAGATCTCGGTGGGCAACGAGAAGATGTGGACCCGCTTCTGCGAGGCCTTCGGCCTCGATCCGGCCGAGCCCGGCTTCGAGACCAACGGCGCCCGGTTCGCCAACCGCGCACGCCTCATCGAGGTCATCGAGGGCGTCTTCGCGGACTACGACGGCGAGGAGCTGCTGCAGAAGCTCGACGCCGCGGGCATCCCCTCCGGCGTCGTGCGGACCCTGCCCGAGGTCTACCAGTGGGAGCAGGCGCTCTCCCAGGGGCTGAAGATCACCGCGGAGCACTCCTCGGCGGGCCCCATCGACCTGCCCGGCCCGCCGCTGCGCTTCTTCGACGCGGACGCCGAGGGGGAGACGGAGACGACCGTCACCGAGCACCTCGCGCCCCCGCGCCTGTCCGAGCACGAATCCGTCATCCGCACCTGGCTGGAGGGCTGAGATGGGCAAGCGCCTGTCCTCACGCGAGCTCATCGACATGGTCGTCGACCCCGGCAGCTTCGTGTCCTGGGACTCGGAACCCGTGGTCCCCGGCGCCGGGCTGAGCGAGGAGTACGCCGCGGAGCTCGCCGCCGCGCAGGAGAAGTCCGGCGTGGACGAGGCCGTCGTCACGGGCGAGGGGCTCATCCACGGGCGCCGCGTGTGCGTCGTCGCCTGTGAGTTCCGGTTCCTCGCCGGCTCGATCGGCGTCGCCGCCGCCCAGCGGCTCGTCGAGGCCATCGAGCGCGCCACGATGGAGGGGCTGCCCGTGCTCGCCGGGCCGGCCTCGGGCGGCACGCGCATGCAGGAGGGGACCGTCGCGTTCCTCTCGATGGTGAAGATCACCGCCGCCGTGACCGCGCACAAGCGCGCCGGCCTGCCCTTCCTCGTCTATCTGCGGCACCCCACGACGGGCGGGGTCTTCGCCTCGTGGGGCTCGCTGGGCCATGTGACGGTCGCGGAGCCCGACGCGCTCATCGGCTTCCTCGGCCCGCGCGTGTTCGAGCAGCTCTACGGCACGGAGTTCCCCGCCGGCGTGCAGTCGGGCGAGAACCTCCAGCGCCGCGGCCTCATCGACGCCGTGCTGCCGCCGGAGCGCCTGCACGAGACCGTCGCCCGCGTGCTCGCGGTGCTCCTGGGCGCGCGCGAGCTGCCCCCGGCGGTGCCGGACCCGGACTCGCGCCCGGCCGCACCGGACACCCGGCCGGCCTGGGACGTCATCACCGCCTCCCGGCGCGCCGAGCGCCCCGGCGTCCGCGATCTGCTCCGGCACGGGGCCACCCACGTCCTCCCGCTGCGGGGCACGGGCGAGGGGGAGAAGGACCCGGGTCTGCTGCTCGCGCTCGCGCGGTTCGGCTCCGCACCCTGCGTCGTCCTCGGCCAGGACCGCTTCCGCCAGGACCGCCGCGAGCCGATGGGGCCGGCGGCCCTCCGCGAGGCCCGCCGCGGCATGCGGCTCTCGGCCGAGCTGGGAATCCCGCTGGTGACGATCATCGACACGCCGGGGGCGGCGCTGTCGAAGGAGGCGGAGGAGGGCGGCATGGCCGGTGAGATCGCTCGCAGCCTCGCCGATCTCATCAACCTCTCCTCGCCGAGCGTCTCGGTGATCATGGGGGAGGGCTCGGGCGGGGGCGCGCTCGCGCTCGTCCCTGCCGACCGCGTGCTCTCGGCGCAGAACGGCTGGCTCTCGCCGCTGCCGCCGGAGGGCGCATCCGCGATCGTCCACCGGGACACCGAGCACGCCGCGGAGATGGCTCAGCAGCAGCAGGTGCAGGCCGCGGCCCTCGAGCGCAGCGGCGTGATCGACCGCATCGTCGCCGAACCCGTCGACGCCTCGGACGATCCCCGCGGCTTCGTCGCCCGCCTCTCCGAGACGCTCGAGTACGAGCTCATCACGCTCATGCGCACCCCGGCCTACCTGCGCCAGGACACCCGCATCGCGAAGTACCGGGGGCTGGGCCTGTGACTGCCGTCCGCGTCATCCCCTGCCTCGACGTGGACTCGGGCCGCGTCGTCAAGGGCGTGAACTTCACGGATCTGCGCGATGCCGGCGATCCGGTCGAGCTCGCGCGCAGCTACGGCGCGGCCGGAGCCGATGAGCTCACGTTCCTCGACGTCACCGCGACGACGGGGGACCGGGAGACGACGTACGAGATGGTCACCCGCTGCGCCGAGCAGATCTTCATCCCGCTCACGGTGGGCGGGGGCGTGCGCACCGTCGCCGATGTCGACCGGCTGCTGAAGTCCGGCGCGGACAAGGTGGGCGTGAACTCGGCGGCGGTCGCCCGCCCCGAGCTGCTCGCGGAGATCGCACAGCGGTTCGGCAACCAGGTGCTCGTGCTCTCGGTGGACGCCCGCAGGGTGCCTGCAGGGGAGCCGGGGACCGCCTCGGGCTTCGAGGTGACGACGCACGGCGGCCGGCGGGGCACGGGCGTCTGCGCCGTCGAATGGGCCGCGCGCGCGGCCGCGCTCGGGGCGGGGGAGATCCTGCTCAACAGCATCGACGCCGACGGCACGAAGGCCGGCTTCGACCTCGAGATGCTCGCGGCGGTCCGGGCGGAGGTCTCGGTGCCGCTCATCGCCTCCGGCGGGGCGGGAGCGCCCGCGCACTTCCCGCCCGCGGTCGAGGCCGGGGCCGATGCCGTGCTCGCGGCGAGCATCCTCCACTTCCAGGAGACGACGATCGGCGAGATCAAGGGGGCGCTGTCCGATGCCGGACACGAGGTTCGCTGAGCTCACGTTCGACGAGCGGGGGCTCATCCCCGTCGTCGTGCAGGAGGCCGGGACCCGCGACGTGCTCATGCTCGCCTGGGCCGATGCCGAGGCGCTCGCACGCACACTGGACACGGGCCGGGCCACCTACTGGTCGCGGTCGCGGCAGGAGATCTGGGTGAAGGGCGAGACCTCGGGCAACACCCAGCGCGTCGTCGCGGTGCACCGCGACTGCGACGGCGACACCCTCCTCTACGAGGTGGAGCAGTCCGGACCCGCCTGCCATACGGGGACCGCGACGTGCTTCACCGGAAGGGAGATCAGTGGATCTCACACCGACGCTGCCTGAGTTCCGGCGGATCGGGGCGCACCGCCGCCTCGTACCCGTGCACACGACCGTGCTCGCGGACGCGGAGACGCCGCTGAGCCTGTACCGCAGGCTCGCCGAGGGGCGGGCCGGCGGCTTCCTCCTCGAATCGGCCGAACAGGGGGCCTGGAGCCGCTACTCCTTCGTGGGCCGCCACCCCGTCGCGACGCTTACGGAGTCCGGCGGCGAGGCCGTCTGGTTCGGGACGCCCCCGGCGGGGCTGCCCGCGGGCGGGGACCCGCACACCGTCCTCAGCGCCGCGCTCGAACTGCTGCGCACGGAGCGGACGGCGGACGACCTCCCGCCCATGGTCTCCTCCTTCGTGGGCTATCTGGGCTGGGACTCCGTCCGCCGCTTCGAGGACCTCGGTCCGGGACCGGAGGCGGAGCACCCGGTGCCCGAGCTGTCGATGTCGATCCCCGGCGACGTCGCGATCTACGACCACTACACCTCGCGGCTCACGCTCGTCGCCAACGCCGTCAACATCGACGGTGAGGACTCGGGCATCGACGCCGCCTATGCCCGGGCCGAGGAGCGGATCGCCGGGATGCTCGCCGAGCTCGCCGCCCCGCTGCCGTCCTCGGTGGCCGTGCACGGGCTCCCGGAGCCCGAGGTCCTCTCGCGCACCCGGCCGGAGGACTACCTCGCCTCGGTCGCCGAGGCCAAGCGCGAGATCGTCGACGGCGAGATCTTCCAGGTGGTGCTGGGACAGCGGTTCGACTCCGCGGTCGAGGCCACCGCCGCGGACGTCTACCGGATGCTGCGGACGACGAACCCGAGCCCGTACATGTACCTCCTCGACGTGCCGGTGCCCGAGGGCAGCCCGCTCACGATCGTGGGCTCCTCGCCCGAGGCGCTCGTGACGGTGACCGACGGCCGGGTGACGACGAACCCCATCGCCGGCTCGCGCCCGCGCGGGCACACGGCTGCTGAGGACAGGGCGCTCGCCGCCGATCTCCTCGCCGACGAGAAGGAGCGGGCCGAGCACCTCATGCTCGTGGACCTCGCGCGCAACGACCTCGCGAAGATCAGCGTGCCGGGGACCGTGGACGTCGTCCAGTTCATGGAGATCGAGCGCTACAGCCACATCATGCACATCGTCTCGACGGTCTCGGGCGAGCTCGCCGACGGCGTGGACGGGATCGGGGTGCTGCGGGCCACGTTCCCCGCGGGCACCCTCTCCGGCGCCCCGAAGCCCCGCGCGCTCGAGATCATCGACCGGCTCGAGCCCACCGCGCGCGGCGTGTACGGGGGAGTCGTCGGCTACCTCTCGTTCACGGGCGATCTGGACGCGGCGATCGCGATCCGCACCGGCATCATCCGCGACGGTCTGCTCACGGTGTCCGCGGGCGCCGGGATCGTCGCGGACTCTGACCCGGAGACCGAGCTCGCGGAATGCCGGACCAAAGCGACCGCGGTCCTGCGCGCGGCGGCCGCCGCGGGAACGCTGCGCCCGGCGGGCCCGGACCGCACGGAGGGGCAGTCATGAGCCGGGTGCTGACGAAGGGGCGGACGCTGCTGGCTTTGCTCGTCCTCGCCGGCGCGCTGTGGTACCTGTCGGGGCTGCCGTGGACGTCCCCGGGCGCGACGGCGCCCACCCCCGTGCCGGGCGTCGCCGAGGTGACCGGCCCGGACGAGACCGTCGGCTCGCCGCTGCTCACCGCGGCAGCCGCCGTGCTCGCCGTCTCGGCCCTCCTGCTCGCGATGCTGGGCAGGGCGGGCCGGTACGTCGTGTTCGGCCTCGTGGGCCTCATCGGGGCAGGCTGCGCGGGGGTGGCGCTCGCGGCGGCGGGCTCGGCACCCGCTGCGAGCGTGTGGCCGACCGCGGCCGCAGGCGTGCTCGTGCTCGCCCTGGCCGTGTGCGCGGGCGCGGCCAGCCGGCACTGGAAGGCCTCGGCGCGGTACGAGCGCGCGCGGACGGCTCCGGCCGATCCCGAGGACGACCCGACCGCTGCCTGGGACGCGCTGTCCAGGGGCGAGGACCCGAGCTGAACGCACCCTGGGACCGTGAGACAATGATCGCGAGACCCATCCGCTGACCTCAGATGAGGAGAGACATGTCCCCCACCGTCCGCAACGGAGCCCACGACCTCGACCCGTCGTCGATCGACTACGAGGCCATCAAGGATCCCGGCCACGGCAACACGCCCGCGGCCTGGACCGGGGTCTTCGTCATGCTCATCGGCATCGCGATCGCGACCTACGGCAACATCGTCGCGAGCATGCCGGTGTTCTGGGCCGGCGGCGCGGTGGCCGTGATCGGACTCGCCGCCGGGATCGCGATGCGCTTCGCAGGCAAGGGCAAGCCGCGCAGGTGACCGTCCTCGACTCGATCATCGCCGGCGTGGCCGAGGATCTCGAGGAGCGCAGGCGCGAGGTCCCGCTCGCCGAGATCCGCGCCCGGGCCGCAGCGGCGCCGGGCGCGCGCCCGTTCCCGGCCGAGGCCGGCTTCGGCCTCATCTGCGAGGTGAAGCGGCGGTCGCCGTCCAAGGGCGCACTCGCGGACATCCCCGATCCCGCCGCGCTGGCCGCGGCCTATGCCCGCGGGGGAGCGGCGGCCATCAGCGTGCTCACCGAGCGTCGCCGCTTCGACGGCACGCTCGCGGATCTCGACGCCGTCCGCGCAGCCGTGGACGTGCCGGTCCTGCGCAAGGACTTCATGGTAGACGAGTACCAGTTCCACGAGGCCCGCGCGCACGGGGCGGACATCGTCCTGCTCATCGTCGCCGCCCTCACCGACGCGCAGCTGAGCGAGTTCCTCGAACTCAGCCGCGCGCTCGGCATGGCGGCCCTCGTCGAGGCGCACACCGCCGAGGAGCTCGCCCGCGCGTCAGCCGCCGGCGCCTCGCTCGTGGGCGTGAACACCCGCAATCTCAAGGACCTCAGCGTCGATCCGGCGCGGTTCGGCCCCCTGGCCGCGCACGCTCCCGCGGGCGCCTGCCTCGTGGCCGAGTCCGGCGTGAGCGATGCGGAATCCGTGGCCGCCTACGCCGCCGCGGGCGCCCGCCTCGTCCTCGTGGGCGAGGCCCTCGTCACGGGAGGCGAGCCCGAGGCCGCCGTGGCCCGGTTCACCGCCGCCGGCGCTGGGGCGCTCACCTCCTCCCCGTCCACCCAGGAGTGATCCGCGCATGACCGATACGCGCACACCAGACCAGTTCTCCGCCCCGGATTCGCCGCTGCCGCAGGGGCCGCGCTTCGGCGAGTTCGGCGGCCGCTTCATCCCCGAGGCCCTGCTGCCGGCCTGCGAGGAGATCGAGGAGGCCTTCGCGAAGGCCGTCCTGGACGAGGAGTTCCGCACCGAGTACCAGCGCCTGCTGGCCGAGTTCGTGGGCCGCCCCAGCCTGCTGAGCGAGGCCCCGCGCTTCTCCGCGCACGCGGGCGGGGCGCGCATCCTCCTCAAGCGCGAGGACCTCAACCACACCGGGGCGCACAAGATCAACAACGCGCTCGGCCAGGCGCTGCTCGCCCAGCGGATGGGCAAGAAGCGCCTCATCGCGGAGACCGGCGCGGGCCAGCACGGCGTCGCGACCGCGACCGCGGCGGCCCTCCTGGGGATGGAGTGCCGGATCTACATGGGCGCCGTCGACGTCGAGCGGCAGGCCCTCAACGTCGCCCGCATGCGGCTGCTCGGCGCGGAGGTGACCTCGGTCGAGGCCGGCACCGCGACGCTCAAGGACGCGATCAACGAGACCTTCCGCGACTGGGTGGCCTCGGTGGACTCCACGCACTACGTGTTCGGCACCGTGGCAGGGCCGCACCCGTTCCCGCTGCTCGTCCGCGAGTTCCAGCGCATCATCGGCCTCGAGGCGCGCGCGCAGGTCCAGGAGCTCACGGGCGCCCTGCCGGAGGCCGTCGTGGCCTGCGTGGGCGGAGGCTCGAACGCGATCGGCGCCTTCCACGCCTTCATCGAGGACGAGTCCGTGCGCCTCGTGGGCTGCGAGGCCGCGGGCGACGGCATCGACACCCCCCGCCATGCCGCGACCCTGACGAAGGGGACCGTGGGCGTCCTCCACGGCGCGCGGTCCTATCAGCTGCAGGACTCGGACGGGCAGACGCTGGAGAGCCATTCGATCTCCGCCGGCCTCGACTACTCCGGGGTCGGTCCCGAGCACGCGTGGCTGCACGCGACGGGGCGGGCGGAGTACCGGCCGGTCACGGACGCCGAGGCGATGGACGCCTTCGCGCTCCTGTGCCGCACCGAGGGGATCATCCCCGCCATCGAGAGCTCGCACGCGCTCGCGGGGGCGCTGATGCTGGGCCGCGAGCTGGGTCCCGGTGCGACGATCCTCGTGTGCCTGTCCGGGCGCGGAGACAAGGACGTGACGACGGCCGGACGCTGGTTCGGCTATCTCGACGGAGAAGGAGAGCTTCCGGGATGACGACGGCAGACGTGCTCGCCCAGGCGCGGGCGGAGGGCCGTGCGGCCCTCATCGGCTACCTCCCGGTGGGTGCGCCCACCCTGACCGCCTCGCTCGACGGCGTCCGCGCTCTCGTCGCCGGCGGCGCCGACATCGTCGAGGTCGGCCTGCCGTACACCGACCCGGGCATGGACGGCCCCGTCATCGAGGCGGCGGCGGTGGCCGCGCTCGCGAACGGCACGCGGGTGCGCGACGGCTTCGCCGCCGTCGAGGCCGCGGCCGAGGCCGGTGCGGTCCCGGTCGTCATGAGCTACTGGAACCTCATCCTCCAGTACGGCGTCGACGCCTATGCGCGGGATCTCGCGGCGGCCGGGGGCGCGGGCATCATCACGCCCGATCTCGTGCCCGATGAGGCCGAGGACTGGTTCGCGGCCTCGGGCGCGCATGGCCTCGACCGCATCTTCCTCGTCGCGCCCTCGTCGACGGAGGAGCGGCTGGCCCGGGTGGCGGCCGCCTCGCGCGGCTTCGTGTACGCGGCCTCGACGATGGGCGTGACGGGCACGCGCGGGCAGGTCGGCGCCCACGCCGCCGATCTCGTCGCCCGCACGCGCGCCGCGGGAGCGGAGCACGTGTGCGTGGGCCTGGGCGTCTCCACCCGCGCGCAGGCCGCCGAGGTGGCCGGCTATGCCGACGGCGTCATCGTGGGCTCGGCCTTCGTCCGCGCGCTGCAGGAGGAGGGGCCGGCGGCCGTCGCCCGGCTCGCGGAGGAGTTCGGGGAGGGTGTGCGCGATCGCTGAGGCCGCCCTCCTCGCACTGCTCGCCTGCCTGCTCTGCCTCGCGGCGGGCGCCGCTGTCCTCTTCGCGCTCCTCGTCCGCAGGCGCCGCAGGCGCGCGGCCGAGGAGCGGGAGGCCGCCATCGCCTCGGCAGGGCAGGAACCGCGCCCGTCCGGGGAGCGCAGCTTCGGGTTCTTCGGGGCGATGACCTCGACGATCTCGATCGTGCCCCAGCTCGACGGCCGGCCGCGGCGTCCCACGGTGCGCCGGCAGGAGGGCGAACGGGACTGAGTCCCAGCCTGTGATCGGATCGTGAGATGGCTGCTGACTGCGAGGGCCTCCGGGTGTAAAGTTCTCTTCTCAGGAGCGCATGGGTGACTGCCGTCACAGGACGACGGCCCTCGCTCCCGCGCAGCACCGACAGCGCCGTTGGCTGTGGACTCATGTCCGACGACCAGGAAGGGCGGTGCTCCGATGAGACCTGCCTCCGCACGCACGCATCCCGAACTCCCCCACTCCGGGAGGCCTCCCGCCCACGGTCTCGCGGACCCCGCCGATGAGCACGATGCCTGCGGTCTCGCCTTCGTCGCACGCTACCGCGGCGAGGCCGATCACGCCGTCGTCGTCCAGGCGCTCACCGCGCTGCGGAACATGGAGCACCGCGGGGGAGTGGGCGGCGACGAGGGCACGGGCGACGGCGCGGGCATCAATGTGCAGGTCCCGCACGCCTTCCTCTCCGCCGTCACGGACTTCGCGCTGCCGGGCGCCGGCGAATACGCCGTCGGCACGGCGTTCCTCGACGCCGCGGATCCGGCCGGCGGCCGTGCGCTCGTGGAGGAGCTCGCCCGTGAAGAGGCCCTCACCGTGCTCGGCTGGCGCGAGGTGCCGGTGGAGCCTGCGGTGCTGGGCGCCTCGGCGCGGGCGGCGATGCCGCACTTCGCCCAGGTCTTCCTCGCAGCGGATCCGGACCGCCCCCTCCGGACCGCGGAGAACGGCGAGGCGGATCCCTGGGCGCTCGACCGGCGCGCGTTCGCACTCCGCAAGCGCGCCGAGCGGGCCGGCGTGTACTTCCCCTCGCTGTCCACGCGCACGCTCGTGTACAAGGGCATGGTGAGCACGGGACAGCTCGAGCCGTTCTACCCGGACCTCTCGGACCCGCGGTTCGCCACCCGGATCGCGATCGTCCACTCGCGCTTCTCCACAAACACCTTCCCGTCCTGGCCGCTCGCGCAGCCATTCCGGATGCTCGCGCACAACGGCGAGATCAACACGGTGCGCGGCAACCGCAACTGGATGGCCGCCCGGGAGTCCGAGCTCGCCTCCCCGCTCCTGGCCTCCCCGGACGGGGACGGCTCCAATGCGGACCTCGCGCGGCTGTTCCCCGTCGTCAACCCGCACCTGTCCGATTCCGGCACGCTCGACGAGGTGCTCGAGCTCCTCGTGATGTCCGGCCGTTCGCTGCCGCACGCGATGGCGATGCTCATCCCCGAGGCGTGGCAGTCCGATCCCCACGTCTCCGAGCAGCGGCGCGCGTTCTACCGCTATCACGCCCTCCTCATGGAGGCCTGGGACGGTCCCGCGTGCGTCTCCTTCACCGACGGGGAGCTCGTGGGCGCGGTGCTGGACCGCAACGGCCTGCGGCCGGCGCGGTACACGCTCACGGACGACACCGTCGTCCTCGCGAGCGAGACCGGCGTCATCGACCTGCCCGAGGACCGGGTGCTGGCCCGCGGCCGGGTGCGCCCCGGCCGCATGTTCCTCGTCGACACGGCCGCCGGCCGGATCGTCTCCGACACCGAGATCAAGGCGCGGCTGGGGGCTGAGGCGCCCTATGACGCATGGGTGGCCGAGACGACGATGGCGCTCGGGGAGCTGCCCGAGCGCGAGCGCGTCACCTACCCCCACGCCTCGGTCGAGCGGCGCCAGCGCACGTTCGGCTACACGGACGAGGAGCTGCGCATCCTCATCGGCCCGATGGCGGAGACGGGCGCGGAGCCGCTCGGCGCGATGGGCTCCGACACCCCCGTAGCGGCCTTCGCCGAGCGTCCCCGGCTGCTCTTCGACTACTTCGCGCAGAGCTTCGCACAGGTGACGAATCCGCCGCTCGACGCGATCCGCGAGGCGCTCGTCACCTCCGTGAGCGTGGGGATCGGCAGCGAGGGCAATCTGCTGGCGGCCGGACCGCAGGACATCTTCCAGGTGGACCTGCCCTACCCCGTCATCGACAACGAGCACCTCGCGGCGTTCGTCCACCTCCCGCCCGAGCGGTCGCACGGCGGCAGGGGGACCGCGACCTCGGTCCTGCGGGCCCGCTACCGGCCCGGCGGCGGCGAGAGCCTCGGCCGGCGCCTCGCCGATCTCTGCTCCGCGGCGGACGAGGCGATCGAGCGCGGTGCGCGGTTCCTCGTGATCTCCGACCGGGACTCGAACGCCGAGCTCGCGCCGATCCCCTCGCTGCTCGCGACCTCGGCCCTGCACCACCACCTCATCCGCAACCGGACCCGCACGCGCGTGTCGCTGCTCGTCGAGGCCGGCGATGTGCGCGAAGTCCACCATGTCGCCGCGCTCATCGGCTACGGGGCCTCGGCCGTCAACCCCTATCTCGCGATGGAGACCGCCGCGCTCATGGTGCGCGAGGGCCGGATCGCGGGGGTCGACGAGGAGACGGCGGTGCGCAACGTCCTGCGCGCGCTCGGCAAGGGCCTCCTCAAGGTCATGTCGAAGATGGGCATCTCGACGGTGCACTCCTATCACGCCGCGCAGACGTTCGAGGCGCTCGGGCTCTCCTCGGAGCTCGTCGCCGAATACTTCACCGGCACGCGGGCCCGCCTGGAGGGGATCGGCCTCGACGGCATCGCCGCCGAGGTCGAGGCCCGGCACCGGCAGGCCTACCCCATGGACTCGAATCCCCTCCCGCACCGGCCGCTCGAGGTCGGCGGCGAGTACTCCTGGCGGCGCGAGGGCCCGCCGCACCTCTTCGACCCGGAGACGGTGTTCCGTCTCCAGCACTCCACCCGCACGCGGCAGTACGGGATCTTCAAGGACTACACGGCGCGGGTGGATGCGCAGGCCGAGGAGCTGCTCACCCTCCGCGGCCTCTTCGATCTGCGGCCGGCCGAGGGCGGGCCGGTCCCGCTCGAGGAGGTCGAGCCGGTGTCCGCGATCGTCAGGCGCTTCTCGACGGGCGCCATGAGCTACGGCTCGCTCTCGCAGGAGGCGCACGAGACGCTCGCGATCGCGATGAACCGCCTGGGCGCGAAGTCGAACACGGGCGAGGGCGGCGAGGACGTCGAGCGCCTCCTCGATCCCGAACGGCGGTCGGCGATCAAGCAGGTGGCGAGCGGGCGGTTCGGCGTCACGAGCCTCTACCTCACCGAGGCCGACGACATCCAGATCAAGATGGCCCAGGGGGCGAAGCCGGGCGAGGGCGGACAGCTGCCTCCGTCCAAGGTCTACCCCTGGGTGGCGCGCACGCGGCACGCCACGCCCGGGGTGGGGCTGATCTCGCCCCCGCCGCACCACGACATCTACTCGATCGAGGACCTCGCGCAGCTCATCCACGACCTCAAGCGCGCCAATCCGGCCGCCCGCGTCCACGTCAAGCTCGTCGCCTCGTCCGGCGTCGGCACGGTGGCCTCAGGCGTGGCGAAGGCGCAGGCGGACGTCGTGCTCATCTCCGGGCACGACGGCGGCACCGGCGCGAGCCCGCTCAACTCGCTCAAGCACGCGGGCGTGCCGTGGGAGCTCGGACTGGCCGAGGCGCAGCAGACGCTCATCCAGTCGGGGCTGCGCGAGCGCGTCTCCGTGCAGGTCGACGGCCAGCTCAAGACGGGCCGGGACGTCGTCATCGCAGCGCTCCTGGGGGCGGAGGAGTTCGGCTTCGCGACCGCGCCGCTCGTGGTGAGCGGCTGCATCCTCATGCGCGTGTGCCACAAGGACACGTGCCCCGTGGGCGTCGCGACCCAGAACCCGGAGCTGCGCGGCCGCTTCAGCGGGAAGCCGGAGTTCGTCATCACGTTCTTCGAGTACATCGCGCAGGAGGTGCGGGAGCTGCTCGCCGAGCTCGGCTTCCGGAGCCTGGACGAGGCGATCGGCCAGGTGGAGCGGCTCGACCGCAGGCGGGCGATCCGCCACTGGAAGGCCGCGGGCCTCGATGTGAGCGACATCCTCACCGTCCCGGTGACCGCGGCCGGGGAGACCGCCGTGGTGCGCAAGCGCACGGTGGGACAGGACCACCGGCTCGGGGAGCACTTCGACGCCCCGCTCATCGCCGAGGCCGCCGAGGCGATCCGCGCCCGCCGCCCGCTCGTGCTCACGCGGACGGTGACGAACGTGGACCGCTCGGTGGGCACGATGCTCGGGCACAGGGTCACCGCCGAGCACGGCACGGACCTGCTCGGCGACGACACCATCGAGCTGCGGCTCACCGGCAGCGCGGGGCAGTCCCTGGGCGCCTTCCTGCCGGCCGGCGTGACGATCACGCACACGGGCGATGCCAACGACTACGTGGGCAAGGGGCTCTCGGGCGGCATCGTCTCCGCGGCGCCGGCGCCCAGCGGCGTCGTGGGGGCGGCGGACCTCCGCCCCGAGGACCATGTGATCGCGGGGAACGTGATCGGCTACGGGGCCACCTCGGGCCGCCTCTTCCTCTCGGGCCAGGTGGGCGAGCGGTTCCTCGTCCGGAACTCCGGTGCCGTCGCGGTGGCCGAGGGGGTGGGCGACCACGCCCTCGAGTACATGACGGGCGGCACCGCAGTGGTGCTCGGGCCCGTGGGGAGGAACTTCGCCGCGGGCATGTCCGGCGGCACCGCCTACCTCCTCGACTTCAATCCGGACCGGCTCAACCGCGAGGACAGGGCAGCCGGCCGGTTCCGGCTGCGGGCGCTCTCCGGGGCGGAGACCGATGAGCTGCACGGCATCCTCGCCGAGCACCTCGCGCGCACCGGCTCGCCGCTCACGGCCTCGCTCTTCGCCTCGCTCGACCGCGGCGAAGACGTGTTCGGCCGCTTCACCACCCTCGTCCCCGCCGATTTCCTCTCCGTCACCGCCATCCGCGCGGCCGCGGAGGCCGACGGCGCCGATCCCGACGGTCCAGAGGCCTGGACCCGCATCCTGGAGACCACCCATGGCTGATCCCACCGGCTTCCTCACCGTCCGCGAGCGCGAACTCCCGCCCAAGCGCCCTGTCCCGCTGCGCCTCCTCGACCACCGGGAGATCCAGCAGCGGCAGGACGGTGCGGCGTTCATCCGCCAGGCCGGCCGCTGCATGGACTGCGGTGTGCCGTTCTGCCACCGCGGCTGCCCGCTCGGCAACCTCATCCCGGAGTTCAACGACGCGATGTGGCGGGGGCAGACGGCGCGTGCGAGCGAGCTCCTGCACGCGACGAACAACTTCCCCGAGTTCACGGGCCGGGCCTGCCCCGCACCGTGCGAGGACTCCTGCGTCCTCGGCATCAACCAGCCCGCCGTGACGATCAAGAACGTCGAGGTGACGATCATCGACCGCGCCTTCGAGCAGGGGCTCGTGACCCCGCAGGTGCCGGAGCGGATGTCGGGGCGCACCGTGGCCGTCGTGGGCTCGGGGCCGGCGGGGCTCGCGTGCGCCCAGCAGCTCACGCGCGCCGGGCACGCCGTCGTGGTGTACGAGCGCGAGGACCGGGCAGGCGGCCTGCTCCGCTACGGCATCCCGGACTTCAAGCTCGAGAAGCACCACATCGACCGCAGGCTCGAGCAGATGCGCGCCGAGGGCACCCGGTTCCGCACCGGGATCGAGGTGGGCGTCGATCTGAGCTGGGAGGAGCTGGCCGCGCGCGTCGATGCGGTCGTCGTGTGCACGGGTGCGGTCGTGCCCCGCGAGCTCGCGGTGCCCGGCGCCGAGCTCGACGGCGTGCACTTCGCGATGGACTACCTCGTGCCGGCCAACCGCCGGCAGGCCGGCGATGAGCTCGGCGGAGAGCTCATCGACGCGGCGGGGAAGCACGTCGTCGTCATCGGCGGCGGCGACACCGGCTCCGACTGCATCGGCACGGCGCTGCGGCAGCAGGCTGCGTCCGTGACGAGCCTCGCGATCGGCAGGCGCCCGCCCGGGGAGCGGCCCGAGGACCAGCCGTGGCCGACGGTGCCGCGGGTCTTCGAGGTGTCGACGAGCCACGAGGAGGGCGGGGAGCGGCGCTTCCTCGCCTCGACGGTGCGCGCGGTGGGCGATGAGCACGGGCGCGTGCGCGCGCTCAGCGTCGCCCGCACCGAGTACACGGAGGCCGGCCGTGTGCCGGAGCCGGGGACGGAGGAGGAGATCCCCGCGGACCTCGTGCTCATCGCGATGGGCTTCTCCGGTCCGGAGACGCAGGCGCTGGAGGACTGGGGGCTCGGCCTCTCCGGCCGCGTCCTGGGCCGGGCGGCCGACTACTCCACGGCGCTGCCCGGCGTGTTCGTCGCCGGCGACGCCGGACGCGGGCAGTCGCTCATCGTGTGGGCGATCGCCGAGGGCCGCGCGGCCGCTGCGGCCGTCGACGCGCACCTCAGCGGTGCCACGGCGCTGCCCTCGCCGGTGACCGCGCATGATCGGGCGCTCGCGGTGTGAGGGGTGCCGGGCGGCTCTGACCAGCGGAGGGATGGACTAGGCTGGAGCCATGAGGCATGCCAAGATCGTCGCCACGCTCGGACCCGCCCAGAACTCCTACGAGGACATGCGCGCCCTGATCGACGAGGGCATGAATGTCGCGCGCTTCAACCTGAGCCACGGCACGCACGAGGACCACGCCGTGCGGCTGGACTGGCTGCGGCGGGCGGCGCACGACTCGGGGCGCACGGTCGGGGCGCTCCTGGACCTCCAGGGCCCCAAGATCAGAGTGGGCAGGTTCGCGGACGGGCGGAAGCCGGAGCTCGCCGAGGGCGCGCGCTTCACGATCACGACGCGCGAGGTCGCAGGCGACGCCGAGGCCGTCTCCACGACCTACGCCGGGCTGCCGGGCGATGTGGAGCCCGGCGACCCGCTGCTCATCGACGACGGCAGGATCCGCCTGCGCGCCGTCGAGGTCACGGACACCGATGTCGTCACGGAGGTCGAGATCGCCGGCCGGATCTCCGACCACAAGGGCATCAACCTCCCGGGTGTGGCCGTCTCCGTCCCGGCCATGAGCGAGAAGGACGTCGACGATCTGCGCTGGGGCCTGCGCGCGGGCGTGGACTGGGTGGCTCTGAGCTTCGTGCGCAGCGCGGAGGACGCCCAGGACGTGCGCGCCATCATGGCCGAGGAGGGCGTGTTCGTCCCGCTCATGGCGAAGCTCGAGAAGCCGCAGGCGGTCGATAACCTGCGCGCGATCATCGATGCCTTCGACGGCATCATGGTGGCGCGCGGGGACCTCGGGGTGGAGCTGCCGCTCGAGGACGTGCCGATCGTGCAGAAGGAGGCCGTCGAGCTCGCGCGCCGGCAGGCCAAGCCCGTCATCGTCGCGACCCAGATGCTCGAGTCCATGATCGACTCGCCGCGTCCCACCCGCGCCGAGGCCAGCGACTGCGCGAACGCGGTGCTCGACGGCGCGGATGCGCTCATGCTCTCGGGGGAGACGTCGGTCGGCGCGCACTGGCGCGAGGCGGTGCGCACTATGGCCCGGATCATCGAGTCCACGGAGCAGCGCGGCCTCGATCGGATCCCGCCGCTGGGCACGGAGCCGCACACGCGCGGGGGAGCGGTGACCGCGGCGGCGGTGCAGATCGCCGAGCAGCTCGGCATCGACCTGCTGTGCACGTTCACGCAGTCCGGCGACTCCGTGCGGCGCATGTCCCGCCTGCGCCAGCGGCGGCCCGTGCTCGCCTTCACCCCGGAGGAGAAGGTGGCGAATCAGCTGGAGCTGAGCTGGGGGGTCGTCTCCCACCTCGTGCGGCAGGTCCACCACACCGACCAGATGGCGCGCCAGGTCGACCGGACCCTGCTGCAGCAGGGGATCGCGGACGAGGGCTCGCTGTGCGTCATCGTGGCGGGCTCGCCTCCCGGCATCCCCGGCTCGACCAATGCGCTGCGGATCCACCAGCTCGGCGATGCCCTCCGCGGTGCGACCGCGGCCTATCGCGACGAGGTGGACGACGAAGGGATCTGAGCGGGTCGGGCTCGACGTATGCGGTCTCTGCGCGTGCAGCCCTGCTGCGACGCAGTTAGCACATACGTGCGGTGATCGCTCTCAAGACGACTGTGCCGGATGAGGGACTCGAACCCTCACGCCCGAAGGCGGCGCATTTTGAGTGCGCTGCGTCTGCCGATTCCGCCAATCCGGCCGCGCCCGCCGCACTCCTGCGCGCGGGCACCACAGCAGTGTAGACGAGGTCACGCCGCGAACCGAAGTCCGCGCGCGCCGCAGCACGGCTCAGGGCGGTAGCATGGTGGGCGTGAGTGAAACAGAGAAGACTTCGAACTCCGGCACAGGACCAGTGAAGCGCGTCGTCGTCGCCGAGGACGAGGCGGTGATCCGGCTCGACATCGTCGAGATGCTGCGCGAGGTGGGCTACGACGTGGTCGGCGAGGCCGCCGACGGCGAGTCCGCCATCCGCCTGGCCGAGGAGCTGCGCCCCGACCTCGTGGTCATGGACATCAAGATGCCCGTCCTCGACGGCATCTCCGCGGCCGAGCGGATCGTCTCGGCCCGCATCGCGCCCGTGGTCCTCCTCACGGCCTTCTCCCAGAAGGAGCTCGTCGAGCGCGCCCGCGACGCCGGCGCGATGGCCTACGTCGTCAAGCCGTTCTCCTCGAACGATCTGCTGCCGGCCCTCGAGATCGCCCTCTCGCGCCACGCGGAGATCACCGCGCTCGAGACCGAGATCTCCGATCTCACCGACCGCTTCGAGACCCGCAAGCTCGTCGAGCGCGCCAAGGGCCTCCTCATCTCGTCGATGGGGCTGACCGAGCCGGAGGCCTTCCGCTGGATCCAGAAGACCTCGATGGACCGCCGCCTGACCATGCGCGAGGTCGCGGAGACCGTGCTCTCGCAGATCGGCGCGAAGAAGGACTGAACTCCGCCGAGGGGACGGGCCCCTCAGCCGCCCAGCACCATATTGGAGATGCGGACGATCGACAGCAGTCGGTCGTCCGCATCCGTCATCCTGACCTCGTGGCTGAAGAGGCGCCGCCCGCCGTGCAGCACCTCGGCCCGGGCGAAGACGGTGCCCGCCGTGATCGAGCGCAGATGCGTCGCGTTGAGGTCCACGCCCACGACGGCCGTACCCGTGCGCGCGGCCGAGTGCATGGAGGCCAGGGTCTCCGCGATCACCACATGGCCGCCGCCGTGGAACAGCCCGGCAGGCTGGAGGTTGCCCTCGACGGGGCAGGAGGCCTCCGCGAAGTCGTATCCCAGGCCCGTGAGCTCGATCCCCATCCGCTCCATGAGCGTGCCGGCCGGCATCGCGAACTGCGCGAGCATCCGCGCACAGTCCTCCGGGGTGGACTCGGGCGTGACGCGGGGAACGGCGGACAGCTGGTGCATGGGGACTCCTCTTCTGCGGGCGCCGTTCGTCTGCGGGCGCTGTGCGGTCCTCACTCTAGTCCGGCCCGCGTCCGCGCGGCCCGGTAGGCTGGGGGAGTGACTCAGAACGACAGCTCCTCACCGGAATCGCTCCTGCTCATCGACGGGCACTCGATGGCCTACCGGGCCTATCACGCCCTGCCGCCGGAGAAGTTCGCGACCTCGACGGGGCAGACGACGAACGCCGTGTTCGGCTTCGTCTCGATGCTGCTGACGGCGCTCGAGGCGGAGCACCCCACCCATGTGCTCGTCTCCTTCGACCGCGGCCGGCCCGCCTTCCGGCTGGCGGAACACCCCGGCTACAAGGACGGCAGGGCGAAGACGCCGCCGGACTTCCACGGGCAGGTCGAGCTCATCGAGAACCTGCTCGAGGCCATGCGCATCCCGGTCGTCGCACTGGAGGGAGTGGAGGCCGACGACGTGCTCGCCTCCTATGCCCGCCTCGGTGAGGAGGCGGGGATCGACGTGCGGATCGCCTCGGGGGACAAGGACACCTTCCAGCTCGTCCGGCCCGGAGTCACGGTGCTCTACCCCAAGCGCGGCATGTCGGACCTCACCCGGATGACGCCGGAGGCCGTGAGCGAGAAGTACGGCGTCACGCCGGTCCAGTACCGCGGCCAGGCCGCGCTCGTGGGGGAGAAGGCGGACAACCTGCCCGGTGTGCCCGGGGTGGGGGAGAAGACCGCGGCGAAGTGGTTGAACAAGTACGGCGATCTCGACGGGCTGCTCGAGCACGCCGAGGAGATCGGCGGCAAGGCCGGTGAGAGCCTGCGCGCCCACCTCGACGACGTCCGCCGCAACTATCGCGTCAACCGCCTCCTCGACGATCTCGAACTGCCCGTGCCGGTCGCCGAGGCCCGGCTCACGAGCCCTGATGCCGAGGCGCTCGGCAGCCTCCTCGATCAGCTCGAGTTCGCGGTGCTCGGCAAGCGCGCCGAGGCGGTGTTCGGGATCGCAGCCGGCGGGGGCGAGTCCGGCGGGACCGCCGCGGAGGTCCCGGAGCCGGCCTCCCCGGACTCCGCCGGGGTCACGGCCCTGCTCGAGGGCATGGACCCGGAGACCTGGGTGGGGCTCGCGACGGACGCCGTGTACGAGCTGGGCCTCGGCTCGGCCGATCTCCTCGCCCTCGCGCACGGCGAGGAGACGACGCTCGTGCGGCTCTCCGAGCTCGACGCGGCGGCCTCGGAGGCGGTCGCAGGCTTCCTCGCACGGCACCCGCGCCTCGTCCTGCACGATGCCAAGCCCCAGCTCAAGGCGCTGCGCGTGAGCGGGGTGCCCGGAGCGCACGCGGACTGGGACACGGAGCTCGCCGCCTATCTGCTGGAGCCGGACCGGCGCGGCTACGCCCTCGCGGAGGTCGCCGAGCAGCGGCTCGGCGCGGCCCCGGAGCTGGAGGGACCCGATGCCCTCCATGCGGCGGCGTGGACGATCCTGCAGCTGCGCCCCGTCCTCGCGGAGGCGCTCGAGGACTCGCACCTCACGCGCATCATGGACGAGATCGAGATGCCGGTGCAGGGCGTGCTGGCGCACATGGAGGCCCGCGGCATCGCGGTGGACGCGCAGCGTCTGCACGAGCTGGGGGAGGAGTTCGGCGCACAGGCCGAGGCGAGTGCGCGGGAGGCCTATGCCGCGATCGGCCACGAGGTGAACCTCGGCTCGCCCAAACAGCTCCAGACCGTCCTCTTCGAGGAGCTGGAGATGCCGAAGACGAAGAAGACGAAGACGGGCTTCACGACGGACGCCGACGCGCTCGCGGACCTCTTCGTGCGCACCGGCCATCCGTTCCTCCAGCACCTGCTGGCCCACCGCGACCGCATCAAGCTCCGCCAGACGACGGTGGGGCTGGAGAAGACGGTGAGCGAGGCCGGGCGCATCCACACCACGTACCTGCAGACGGCGGCGGCCACGGGCCGGCTCTCGTCGAAGGACCCCAACCTCCAGAACATCCCCGTGCGCACCGAAGCCGGGCGCCGCATCCGCGAGGTGTTCGTGCCGGGGCCGGGGAGCGAATCGCTCATGACGGCGGACTACTCGCAGATCGAGATGCGCATCATGGCGCACCTCTCCGGCGATCCCTCCCTCATCATGGCCTTCCGGGCCGGCGAGGACCTGCACGCCTATGTGGGCGGGCAGGTGTTCGGCGTCGCGACGGAGGATGTCACGGCGGAGATGCGGAGCAAGGTCAAGGCCATGTCCTACGGGCTCGTGTACGGGCTGTCCGCCTATGGGCTGTCGAAGCAGCTGGGCATCGGGGTGGACGAGGCGCGCGGCCTCATGGACGAGTACTTCGCGCGCTTCGGCGCCGTCCGCGACTACCTCTCCGCCGTCGTGGAGGAGGCGCGCGAGCGCGGATTCACCGAGACGATGGACGGCCGCCGCCGCTACCTGCCCGCGCTCAGCTCCGACCGCAGGCAGCTCAGGGAGATGGCCGAGCGCGCCGCCCTCAACGCGCCCATCCAGGGAAGCGCGGCGGACATCGTCAAGCGGGCGATGATCGCGGTGGAGGCGGCGCTGACCGGGGCGGACCTGGGCTCCCGCATGCTCCTCCAGGTCCACGACGAGATCATCGTCGAGGTCGCTCCCGGGGAGGCAGCGGCCGTCGAGGAGATCCTGCGCCGGGAGATGGGCGGGGCCGCGGAGCTGGACGTCCCGCTGGACGTGAATGTGGGGACCGGCGCGAGCTGGCACGCCGCCGCCCACTGAGCCTGCGGGCCGGCGCCTCGGCGGCCGGCCCGCCTCAGCCCCGCAGGCTCAGCCCCGCAGCCGCGCGGAGAAGATCGCGGTGCCGGGCATGAGCTGCCCGCGCAGCGGCGACCAGCCTCCCCAGGAGAGCTGGTTGGACTCCGGCCACTCCGGCTCCGTGAGGCCGGTGATCTCGAAGCCGGCCTCGACGAGCAGGCGGATCCAGTCGCCCATCGTCCGGTGGTGCTCGGCATAGGCGGGCTCGCCGGAGGCGTCGAGCTCCACATAGGGGGTGCGGTCGAAGTACGAGTACTCGACCGTGAGCCCGCTCTCACCGGGAACGTCCGGGAACATCCAGCGCAGCGGATGGGTGACGGAGAACACCCAGAGCCCGCCCGGGCGTAGCACGCGCGCGGCCTCGGCGAGCACCGCATCGGCGTCCTTGACGAAGGGCAGGGCCCCGTAGGAGGAGCAGGCGATGTCGAAGCTGCCCGAGGGGAACGGCAGCGAGCGCGCGTCCGCCTGGAGGAACGTGGGAGGCACGGAGCCCTCCCGGAGCGGATTCTCGCGGCTGAGCCGGGAGGCCTGCTCGAGCATGCCGGAGGAGAGGTCGACGCCCGTGGCCGTGGCCCCGTGCTCGGCGAGCCAGCGGGTGCACTGGCCGGCCCCGCAGCCCACGTCGAGCACCTGTCTGCCGGTGATGTCGCCGAGGAGCCCGATGTCGTCCTCCCGGACCCCTTCGGGGCACCAGACGAACTCGGAGGCCCCCAGGAAGCTGCCGTGCTCGGCGAGGTACTCCTCTGCGGAGCCGTCCCAGTATGAGCGGTTGGCGCGGACGGACTCCTCGTCCCCGATCGCCAGATAGCCGCCGCTGATGATCTCCGGCGAGTACTCTCCCTCGGTCACGTGCGGAACCTCTCTGTCGATGGGGTGTGCGATGCGGGTGCGGGACGGATCGACGCGTGCGCGAACCGCCCCGGAGGTGCTAGCATATTTGACCGTATGCACTCCGTGCACCTGTATCCCGGACGAGCACGGAACGCATGCGCAAGAGATCCAATCCACCACGAGACCGTGGTCCGTTCCGGGATCGCGGACCGCATTCCATTACACGGAGTCCCTTACCTAATGACCACCACCACGCCGGACGCGGCGAAGCAGAACCAGGTCGCAGTCAACGACATCGGGTCCGCAGAAGACTTTCTCGCCGCCGTCGACGAGACCATCAAGTACTTCAACGACGGAGACATCGTCGAGGGCACTGTCGTCAAGGTCGACCGCGATGAGGTTCTCGTCGACATCGGCTACAAGACCGAGGGCGTCATCCTCTCCCGCGAGCTCTCCATCAAGCACGACGTCGACCCCTCCGAGGTCGTCGAGGTCGGCGATGAGATCGAGGCCCTCGTCCTCACCAAGGAGGACAAGGACGGGCGTCTGATGCTGTCGAAGAAGCGCGCGCAGTACGAGCGCGCTTGGGGCGACATCGAGCGCATCAAGGAAGAGGACGGTGTCGTCACCGGCACGGTCATCGAGGTTGTCAAGGGCGGTCTCATCGTCGACATCGGGCTCCGCGGCTTCCTGCCGGCTTCGCTCGTCGAGATGCGCCGCGTGCGCGACCTCGCCCCCTACATCGGCCAGCAGGTCGAGGCGAAGATCATCGAGCTCGACAAGAACCGCAACAACGTCGTCCTCTCGCGCCGCGCCTGGCTCGAGCAGACGCAGTCCGCGGTCCGCCACGACTTCCTGCAGACCCTGCAGAAGGGCCAGGTCCGTCCCGGCGTCGTCTCCTCGATCGTCAACTTCGGTGCGTTCGTGGACCTCGGCGGTGTCGACGGCCTCGTCCACGTCTCCGAGCTCTCCTGGAAGCACATCGAGCACCCCTCCGAGGTCGTCGCCGTGGGCGACGAGGTCACCGTCGAGGTCCTCGATGTGGACATGGACCGCGAGCGCGTGTCCCTGTCCCTCAAGGCCACGCAGGAGGATCCCTGGCAGCACTTCGCCCGGACGCACGTCATCGGGCAGATCGTGCCGGGCAAGGTCACGAAGCTCGTTCCGTTCGGTGCGTTCGTGCGCGTCGAGGACGGCATCGAGGGCCTCGTGCACATCTCCGAGCTGGCCGTCCGCCACATCGACCTGCCCGAGCAGGTCGTGAGCGTGGACGAGACCATCTACGTCAAGGTCATCGACATCGACCTGGACCGCCGCCGCATCTCGCTCTCGCTGAAGCAGGCGAACGAGGGCGTGGACCCGGAGGCCGAGGAGTTCCTCGACCCCGCGCTCTACGGCATGCTCCAGGAGTACGACGAGGACGGGAACTACAAGTACCCGGAGGGCTTCGACCCGGAGACCAACGAGTGGCTCGAGGGCTTCGAGACCCAGCGCGAGGAGTGGGAGCAGCAGTACGCCGCCGCTCAGCAGCGCTGGGAGGAGCACAAGAAGCAGGTCGCCAAGGCGATCGCCGCGGACTCGGAGGCAGCAGCGGATGCCGCTGTGGAAGCCGCCGTCCCCTCGGCCGCCTCCTACGCCTCCGAGACGCCTGCCGACGAGGGCACGCTCGCCAGTGACGAGGCTCTCGCCGCGCTGCGCGAGAAGCTCGCGGGCGCCTGAGCACCGGTCGCTTCAGCTGTCCCTGCTGAGCGCTGAACCGAAGGGCTCCCGGACTCCGGTCCGGGAGCCCTTCGGCGCGTCCGAAAGCCTCCTTCGCCGCCCGGTCGCCCGGTGGGCGGGCTTCGCCCTCGTCCTCGCAGCACTCTCGGCACTCGTGTTCCGCGAGGTGCTCGCGGACCTCGGCGGACGGGTCTATGCGACCAGCGACGACAGCTCGCTGTTCATCTGGTGGTTCGCGCACGCCGCAGACGTGGCGGCCTCCTGGTTCGGCGCGGGCTCGGGGGAGACCACGGCGCTGCACACCGTGCGGATGAACCATCCGGACGGTGTGAACGCCGCCTGGAACACGAGCGTCCTGGGGCTCGCTCTGCCGCTGGCCCCGCTCACGTGGTGGCTGGGTCCGGTCGTCGTCTACAACCTGTGCATCCTCGCCTCCCCGGTCGCCGCGGGGATGGCGTGCGCGCTGCTGCTCACGCGGTTCACCCGGCCGGGAGCGGCGTATCCGGCTGCGACCCTCTACGCCTTCTCGCCCTACCTCGTCGCACAGGCCGGGGGCCATCTCAACCTCAGCTTCGCGGCGCTGCCGCCGCTCGTGGGCGTGTTCGTCCATGCGGCGGTGACGGGCCCGCGGGGAGGCGGCCTCGCGCACAGGCTCCAGCGCCTTCTCCCGGCGGGCGTGCTGCTGGCCGCGGCCGTCGGCTGGCAGTTCTACCTCTCCACCGAGCTCCTGGCCGGGACGTTCCTCGCGGCCTCGGTCTGCCTGCTTGCGACCGCCGTCGTGCTGCGCGGGCGCCTGCTCGCGCGACTCGCGCCGGCCGCCGTGGTGGGCGCGGGTGCGGCGGTGAGCGCGCTCCTGCTGGCGGCACCCCTGCTCTCGACGATGCTCGCGGGCCCTGGCGCTCCGCGCGAGGCGCTGCGGCCGCACGGGGTGTGGAGCAACGACCTCGCGGATGCGCTCGTGCCGCCGGGCTTCGCGCCCTTCGGGCAGGAGCCCGAGGCGATCGAGCGCGTCGTGGGCATCGACCCCGCGGAGGTGGGAGGCCACCTCTCACTCGTCTGGCTGCTGCTGGGCGTCTGGGCCGCCGTCCGCATGTGGAACAGCCCGCGGTACGGTGCGCTTGTGCGCATCACGGCGCTCACCGGCGTGCTCGTGTGGCTCCTGTCGATGGGCTCCTCGCTGCGGGTGGGCGGCGGCGACACCGGGGTGCCCGGGCCCTTCGCCCTCGTCGAGCAGATCCCGGTGCTCGACAACGTCCTGCCCATGCGGCTGTCGGTCCACGTCGTCCTCTGCCTCGCGGTGCTCACCGCGGTGCTGCTGCAGGACACGGCCGACCGCGCCGGCCGCAGCCGGATCGTCGCGGTCACCGGGCTCGTGCTCGCAGCGGCCTCGCTCGCACCCGCGGGCGTGCAGGCCAGGGAGATCGCGATCCCGGAGTTCTTCCGGGACGGCGCATGGGAGCAGAGCATCCCGGCCGAGGCCGTCGTCAAGGCGGTGCCGCAGCCGCGCGCGCTCGCGGAGGCCGACGCCGACCAGGCGATGGTGTGGCAGGCGCTCACGGGACTGCACTACCGGGAGACCGGGGGCTATTTCATCGGCTCGACCCCCGAGCACCCGGTGATCTACCAGTCCCTCCTCGACCCGCTCGATCAGGCGCTGGGCCGGATCGGCGAGGAGGGCCTCGACGCAGTCCCGCGGGAGGAACTCCGCACCGCCGTCCTCGACTCCGCGGCGCGGGGCACGGACTTCGTCCTCGTGCCGGCGGACGTGCCTCGGCTGCCCGCCGCCGGCGACGAGCTCGCAGAGGCGCTGCGCGCGGCCTCGGGCGCACAGGCCCGCCTCGTGGACGATGTGTGGGTCCTGGATCTGCGCGGCCTGGCCTGAGCTGTCCTGCCGGAGCGCTTCGCCTGCGCGCCGTCCGCAGAGCGGACTCCCTTTCCCGTCCCATCACTCGTCCTCTAGGCTCCTACTTGCATCCAAGATGGACTCAAGGAGGCCCCGCACTTATGAGGTCGCATGCAGGAGCGCAGGCCAAGCTCATCACCGCGCAGCTGTTCTCGGGAGCCGGCATCGCGTCGGGCTACGCCGTGGGCGGGCTGCTGGCCGAGCAGATCTCCGGCCGGACGGCGATGGCCGGATTCGCGCAGATGAGCGTGATCCTCGGCGCGGGGCTGCTCGCCTATCCGCTCGCGGCCCTGGCCGGCCGGAGGGGCAGGCGCACGGCGCTCACGCTGGGATTCGGGATCGGGACGGCGGGTGCGCTCGTGGTGATGCTCGGTGTCGCCCTCGACCTCATGCCCGTGTTCATGCTCGGCATGCTCATGTGCGGCTCCTCGACCGCCTCGGGCCTGCAGGCCCGCTACGCCGCCGTCGATCTCGCCGCTCCCGGGGCCACGGGGCGGGCGATGTCGCTCGTCGTGTGGGCCACGACGGTGGGCTCGGTGCTCGGACCGACGTTCACGGAGCCGGGGGCGCGGCTGGGGGAAGCGCTGGGGATGCATCCGCTCGCCGGCCCCTACGTCATCTCGATGGGCGCCTTCGCACTGGCCTCGCTCTCCGCGCTCTCCCTCACGGGGGAGGCGAGCGCGCCCGCGACCGCCGGCGAGGGCGAGGATGCGGCCCGCGCCCCGGCGCAGCTCCGGCTGGGACCCGCCCTGCGGTGGGCGCTGGCCCGCCCCGTGCCGCTGTTCGCGATCATCACGATCGTCGCCGGGCAGATGATGATGACCAATGTCATGGTGATGACGCCCGTGCACATGGACCACCAGCACTTCGAGCTGTCCGCGATCGGCATCGTCGTGAGCCTCCACATCGCCGGCATGTACGCGCTGTCCCCGGTCTTCGGCTGGATGTCCGATCGCTGGGGGCCGGCGACCGTCATCGCCTCCGGCGCCGTCGTCTTCGCGCTGACGATCGTCCTCGGGGTCTGGGACGCGCTCGCGCCGCAGTCCTCGATGGGCCTGCTCACGATCGCGCTCATCCTCCTGGGCGTGGGCTGGTCGATGTTCCTCATCGGCGGCTCCTCCCTGCTGACCGCGTCGGTCCCGGCAGAGGCGAAGGTGCCGCTGCAGGGCGCCTCGGACTCGGCGATGAATCTGGGCGGGGCGCTCATGGCCGCGATGGCCGGCACTGTGCTTGAGACGGGCGGCTTCCTCTGGATCAACCTCATGGCGACGGGCGTGCTCGTCGTCGCACTCGTCTTCTTCCTCCGGGCGGCACCGCATCTGCGCCGCT
The DNA here is from genome assembly GCF_000426445.1 of Brevibacterium album DSM 18261. Taxonomy (GTDB): domain Bacteria; phylum Actinomycetota; class Actinomycetes; order Actinomycetales; family Brevibacteriaceae; genus Brevibacterium; species Brevibacterium album. The sequence goes on from NZ_AUFJ01000011.1 coordinate 189,856, forward strand.
CCGGCCCGTGGGCGCGCGCATGAGCGCGGCCGAGCGCGCCTACCGGACGATCCGCGATGGGATCCTCGAAGGCACCCATGCACCCGGCACCATGCTGGGGGAGGCGACGCTGGCGGCGGAGCTCGGGGTGAGCCGGACACCGGTCCGCACGGCGCTCGCGCGGCTCGCCGACGAGGGCTGGATCGTCGTCTACCCCAAGCGCGGCGTCCTCGTGACCGGGATGAGCGCCGAGGCCGTCGCCGAGCTCGCCGATGCCCGCTTCGTCCTCGAGTCGACGGCGGTCGAGCGCGCCCCGGAGCCCCTGCGGCTGCGGCTCGCCGAGCGGCTCGCCGCATCCGTCGAGGCGCAGCGCGAGGCCTTCGCCCGCGGAGATGTGCGGGCGTTCATCGGCCTCACCCTGGAGTTCCACCACGGCTTCGTCGAAGCGGGCGGCAATGCCGTGCTCCTCGAGCTCTACGAGCGGCTCGCGGACCGGCACCGGTTCGTGCTGTTCGCCGCCGGCGCGAGGCTGCTCGCCCGCTGCGAGGAGATCATCGCCGAGCACGAGGCGCTCGTGGCGCTGCTGCGCGCGGGGGAGACCGCCGGCTTCGCCCAGGCCCTGCGCGCGCACATCGCCGAGGTGGCCCCGGCCGATGCGCTCGGACCGGCACGCCTCGCGGAGCGAGACGTCATCGTAGAGTGGCCCCATGACTGAGAGCACATCCGGCGGCTGCCGGTCGGCAGGTGCCGGCCCGCTGCGCATCGGGCTGACGGGGGGCATCGGCGCGGGCAAGTCCACCGTCGCGGGGCTGCTGCGCGAAGCGGGAGCGGCGGTGGTCGACGCCGATGCGATCGCCCGCGAGGTCGTGGCGCCGGGTCAGCCGGCGCTCGCGGCGCTGGCGGAGGAGTTCGGGCCCGGCGTCCTCACGGCGGAGGGGGAGCTCGATCGCCCGGCGCTGGCCGCAGCCGCCTTCGCCTCCGCTGAGGGCACGGCGGCGCTCAATGCGATCATGCACCCGGCGATCGGGGAGCGGACGCGCGAGCGGATCGCCGGACTCGCCGACCACGCGGTCGTCGTCCACGATGTGCCGCTGCTCGTGGAGAACGGAATGGGCGCCGCCTACCACCTGTGCGTGCTGGTGGACGTGCCGGAGGAGATCCGGCTCGACCGGCTCGTGCGCTCCCGGGGCCTGGACCGCGCGGATGCGCAGCGGCGCATCGCACAGCAGGCCGATGACGCCCAGCGCTACGCGGCCTGCGATGCGGTGCTCGACAACAGCGGCGCCCCGGGGGAGCTGCGTGCGCAGTTCGAGCGGCTCTGGGCCGGCCGCATCGCCCCCTTCGCCCGCGCGCTCGCAGAGGGGCGGCCGGAGCCGGGAGCTGCGGCGAGGGCAGAGCCGGAGACCGAGGCGCAGGCCGCCGTCCGCGCACATGCGGGAGCGCGTCTGCACGCGCGCCTCGCACGCGTTCTCACGGAGAGCGGGACGCTGGCCGAGGCGGCGCTGGTGGAGACGCCGTCGACCCCGACCTCCGTGCCGGGTGTGGGCCTCGCCTTCGATCTCGCGGCCGAGAGCGGCGCGGTGCCCGAGCTCGTGCGCGCCCTCACGGCCGCCGGCTGGCTGCCGGAGGCCGGGGCCTCGGCGAGCGCCGGGGAACGTCTGTTCCGGCACGCGGATCCGGGCCAGCCCGCGCGGCTCCGCCTGCGGACGTGGACCCTGCGGCTCAGCGCAGGGAGGCGCTGAGCGAGACGCTCACGCCCTTGAGCGCCTGCGACACGGGACAGTTCTTCTTCGCCCGCTCGGCCTCGATCCGGAAGTCCGCCTCGCTGAGATCCGGGACGAGGCCCACGACGTAGAGGTGGATGCCGGTGATCCCCCTGGCGGGATCGAACTCGACATCGGCTCCCGTCGACAGCTCCTCCGGGGGAGTCCCCGCCGCGGTGAGCGCATTGGCCAGCGCCATCGAGAAGCAGGCGGAGTGGGCCGCGCCCAGCAGCTCCTCGGGGGTCGTCGCGGAGCGGTCGCCGTCGGCGCGCGCCGTCCAGCTGAGGTCGAGGGCGGGGGCGGAGCCGGCGCTCACGGTGCCGGACCCTTCCCTGAGGGGACCCTTCCAGACGGTGTGGGCCTTCGAGACTGCGGTCATGTTCGCCTCCTGGCGGGGGTTGGCTGCCGCAGGCGAGTCTAGCCGCACGCGTCCGGGCCCACAGGCGGCGGGAGCCCCGTGTCCGTGCCTCGCGCTATCGTGTGGGGCATGAGCGCAGACCCGCAGACAGACGCACAGGCGCAGGGCGGCGAGACCGCCGCAGGCGCCCGGCAGATTCCCGTGCCGCTCGTCGGCCACCGGCCGGAGGTGGTCCGCTCGGTGGCGCCGTTCGAGGTCGTGAGCGAGTACTCGCCGTCCGGTGACCAGCCCACCGCGATCACGGAGATCTCCGAGCGGCTGGCGGCGGGGGAGAAGGACATCGTGCTGCTGGGCGCGACCGGCACCGGCAAGTCCGCGACGACGGCCTGGCTCATCGAGCAGGTGCAGCGGCCCACCCTCGTCATGGCGCCCAACAAGACGCTGGCCGCGCAGCTGGCCAACGAGTTCCGGCAGCTGCTGCCGCACAATGCGGTCGAGTACTTCGTCTCCTACTACGACTACTACCAGCCGGAGGCCTACGTCCCGCAGACGGACACCTTCATCGAGAAGGACTCCTCGATCAACGACGAGGTCGAGCGCCTGCGCCACTCCGCCACGAACTCCCTGCTCACCCGCCGCGATGTCGTCGTGGTCTCGACCGTCAGCTGCATCTACGGCCTCGGCACCCCGGAGGAGTACGTGGACCGGATGGTCTCGCTCACGGTGGGGCAGGAGCTCGACCGGGACGCGCTGCTCAAGCGGTTCGTGGAGATGCAGTACGCGCGCAACGACCTCGCGTTCACGCGCGGCACGTTCCGCGTGCGGGGGGACACGGTGGAGATCATCCCGCAGTACGAGGAGCTCGCGCTGCGCATCGAGTTCTTCGGCGACGAGATCGAGGCCCTCTACACCCTGCACCCCCTCACCGGGGAGGTGGTCCGCGAGGAGGAGGTCGTCCACATCTTCCCCGCGAGCCACTACGTCGCCGGCAACGAGCGGATGGGCCGGGCGATCGGGGACATCGAGACGGAGCTTGCGGACCGGCTGGCCGAGCTCGAATCGCAGGACAAGCTGCTCGAGGCCCAGCGCCTGAAGATGCGGACCACCTACGATCTCGAGATGATGCAGTCGATGGGCTTCACCTCGGGCATCGAGAACTACTCCCGGCACATCGACGGCCGTGCGGCGGGCACCGCCCCCAACTGCCTCCTCGACTACTTCCCCGAGGACTTCCTGCTGGTCGTCGACGAGTCCCATGTGACGGTGCCGCAGATCGGGGGCATGTACGAGGGGGACATGTCGCGCAAGCGCACGCTCGTGGACCACGGCTTCCGGCTGCCCAGCGCGCTGGACAACAGGCCGCTGAAGTTCGGGGAGTTCCTCGATCGGATCGGCCAGACCGTCTACCTCTCGGCCACTCCCGGCGACTTCGAGCTCGAGCGCTCCCGGGGGCATGTCGAGCAGATCATCCGCCCCACCGGGCTCGTGGACCCGCAGATCACCGTCAAGCCCACGCGCGGGCAGATCGACGACCTGCTCGAGCAGATCCGGCTCCGGGTCGAGCGCGATGAGCGGGTGCTCGTCACCACCCTCACCAAGAAGATGGCCGAGGACCTCACGGACTACCTCCTGGAGAACGAGGTGCGCGTGCAGTATCTCCACTCGGACGTGGACACCCTGCGCCGCGTGGAGCTGCTGTCCGAGCTGCGGGCGGGTGAGTTCGACGTGCTCGTGGGCATCAACCTGCTGCGCGAGGGCCTCGACCTCCCGGAGGTCTCGCTCGTGTCCATCCTGGACGCGGACAAGGAGGGCTTCCTGCGCTCGACCACCTCGCTCATCCAGACGATCGGGCGCGCGGCCCGCAACGTCCGCGGCGAGGTGCACATGTACGCGGACACCGTCACCCGCTCGATGCGCGAGGCGATCGACGAGACGGACCGCCGCCGCGCGGTGCAGATCAGGCACAACGAGGAGCACGGCATCGAGCCCCGTGCGCTCACCAAGAAGCTCTCCGACATCACGGAGCGCCTGCGCCGCGAGGACGAGGACACGCGCGAGATCCTCGCGGAGTTCGACTACGGCAAGGGGAAGCGCGGCTTCAACGCGACGATCACGGACGAGCAGCGCGCCGCCCGGGCCGGCCGCGAGACGCTGGCCCCGCCGGCCGAGGACCTCGTGGAGCTCATCGGGACGCTCACGGAGCAGATGCACCAGGCCGCCGCCGACCTCCAGTTCGAGCTCGCCGCGCGGCTGCGCGATGAGCTCGGCGATCTCAAGAAGGAGCTGCGGCAGATGCAGGAGGCCGGTCACGCCTGAGGCGCAGAACACATCGGGTGCGCTCCGCCAGCGTGTACCATAGTGCCTCGGTGAAGGGGAGTATCCCATCTGATCCGCACTCGTCAGCTCGATCCCAGTGAACCGCGCGCCCCAGTGGCGGGCGTGCGGGGTCCGGGTGCGGAGCGGCCCGCAGGGGCTGCGGGAGAGACTTTCGTCCGCGTCCGTCCCGCTTCTCCGCGAAAGGCACTCATGCAAGAGTTCTTCCAGGATCCCTATCACGTGTTCGAGGTCGTCTCGTCCGTGGTGCTGGTCCTCATCCTCGTCGCCGATCTGCTGCTGGTCGTCAAGCGCCCCCACGTGCCCTCGATGAAGGAGGCCTCCCTGTGGGTGGCCTTCTACGTCACCCTGGCGCTGGTCTTCGCGGGCATCCTGTTCGCGATGGGCGATTCCCAGCACGGCGTCGAATTCCTGGCCGGCTGGCTCACGGAGTACAGCCTGAGCATCGACAACCTGTTCGTCTTCGTCATCATCATGACGGGCTTCTCCGTGCCGAAGAAGTACCAGCAGCAGGTGCTCATGGTGGGCATCATCCTCGCGCTCATCTTCCGCGGCATCTTCATCGTCGCCGGCGCCGCCGTCATCGAGCGGTTCATCGAGGTCTTCTTCCTGTTCGGCCTGTTCCTGCTCTGGACCGCCTGGCGCCAGGCCTTCAAGGAGGAGGACGCGGACTCGGAGAACGGCCTCATCCGCATGCTGCGCAAGCGCGTCAACATCACCGACGAGTACCACGGCTCCAAGCTGCGGGTGGACATCGACGGCACCAGGTACTGGACGCCGATGCTCATCGTCTTCATCGCGATCGGCTCGACCGACATCATGTTCGCGCTCGACTCGATCCCCGCGATCTTCGGCATCACGCAGGATCCGTTCCTCGTCTTCACGGCCAATGTGTTCGCGCTCATGGGCCTGCGCCAGCTCTACTTCCTGCTGGGCGGTCTGCTGGACAAGCTCCCGTACCTGCACTACGGCATCGCCGCGATCCTCGCGTTCATCGGCGTCAAGCTGTTCCTGCACGCCCTGCACGAGTCCGACTGGTTCCCCGAGGCCTTCCGTGACAGCGTGCCGGTCATCAACACCTGGGTCTCGCTGGGCTTCATCGTGCTCGCGATGCTCGTGGCCACCATCGCGAGCCTCGTCGCGATGCGCCGCGAGGAGGAGCGTCCGCTGCGCCGCGAGTGAGCTGCCCCTGCACGACAGCAGCCCCTCCGCACCACTTCTGGTGCGGAGGGGCTGTGTGCGTATGCGCGCGTTGCCGTGCGTGCGGCGCTTCAGGCCGAGAAGGGCCCGAAGACCGGCGTCCAGCTGCGGATCACGGTCTCCTCGATGACTCCGGCCTCGGCATAGGGGTCCTGCTGCAGGAGCGCCTCGACCTCCTCCTTCGACTCGGCCGAGAACACGAGCAGCCCGCCGGGCGTGAGCTCGTCCTCGAGCGGTCCCGCCGCGAGCAGCGTCCCCTCCTCGTAGAGGCGGCCGAGCACCTCGCGGTGCGCGGGACGGACCCCCATCCGCTTCTCGGTGTCCGGTCCGTAGACGTATGTGACGGCGAAGACGGCCACAGTGACCTCCCTGGTGATCGTAGGATTGGGTGGTCAGAGCCTAACCCGTCTTCCGTCTAGGAGCTGTTCCACGTGCCCCGACTCGTCCCGATCCCCGAGGACTTCGCCACCGCGGACACCGTGTGGGAGGCCTTCGAGGAGCACCTGAGCGATCAGGGCATCACCCCCTATCCCGCGCAGGAGGAGGCCATCCTCGCCGTGCTCGCCGGCGACAACGCGATCGTCGCGACGCCCACGGGCTCGGGCAAGTCCACGGTGGCGCTGGCGGCGCTCTACTACGCGCTCTCGACGGGGCGCACCGCCTACTACACCGCACCTCTCAAGGCCCTCGTGAGTGAGAAGTTCTTCTCCCTCGTCGAGGCGCTGGGCGCGGAGAACGTGGGCATGGTCACGGGCGATACCGCCGTGAACGCGGATGCGCCGGTGATCTGCGCGACGGCGGAGATCCTCGCCAACCACGCTCTGCGCCGTGGCGCGGAGCTCGATGTCGCCCTCGTGGTGATGGATGAGTTCCACTACTTCGGCGACCCGCAGCGGGGCTGGGCCTGGCAGGTCCCGCTCCTCGAGCTGCCGCAGACCCAGTTCGTGCTCATGTCCGCCACCCTCGGCGATACGAGCGAGATCGAGCGGAGGCTCACGGAGCTCACGGGCCGGGACACCGCCTACATCGGCTCTGCGGAGCGGCCCGTGCCGCTGGAGTTCGAGTACTCGGAGAAGTCGCTGCTGGACAAGCTCGCCGAGCTGGTCCGGGAGGGCCGCGCGCCGGTCTACGTGGTGTCCTTCGTGCAGGCGCGCACCGTGGAGCTCGCGCAGTCGATCCTCAGCGCGAACCTCACGAGCCGCGAGCAGCGCGAGCGGATCGCGGAGGAGGTGCGCGGGTTCCGCTTCGGCAAGGGGTTCGGGCAGACGCTGCGGCGACTCGTCCTCGCCGGCGTGGGAGTCCACCACGCGGGCATGCTCCCGCGGTACAGGAGGCTCGTCGAGCACCTCGCCCTCGCCGGCCTGCTGAACGTGGTGTGCGGCACCGACACCCTCGGCGTGGGGATCAACGTGCCGATCCGCACCGTCCTGCTCACCTCGCTCACCAAGTTCGACGGCAGGCGGGTCCGCCAGCTGCAGGTCCGCGAGTTCCAGCAGATCGCGGGGCGGGCCGGCCGCGCGGGCTTCGATTCGGTGGGCTATGTCGTCGCGCAGGCCCCGGAGCACGAGATCGAGAACGCGGTGGCTCTGGCCAAGGCCGGGGATGATCCCAAGAAGCGGCGGAAGGTGCGGAGGAAGCAGGCGCCCGAGGGCTTCGTCGGCTGGTCGCAGCAGACCTTCGCGAAGCTGGTCGAGGGCACGCCGGAGGTCCTGCGCTCGCACATGCGGATCACGCATTCGACGATCGTCAACCTGCTCGCCCGCCCGCATGCGGGGGTGCACACGATCCGCGACTTCATCGAGCGGACCCACGAGAGCCGCGAGCGGCAGCTCGACCTCATGCAGCGCGGGCTGCAGATCGGCAGGACGCTGCTGGCCGGGGGAGTGATCGAGCGGGTCGAGGGGACGAACGGGCGGATCGAGTACCGGCTGCATGCGGACCTCGGGCCGGACTTCGCCCTCAACCAGCCGCTGAGCCCCTTCGCGCTGGCCGCGCTGGACCTCTTCGACGGGGAGGGGCAGAGCTGGCCGATGGACGCGCTCAGCGTCATCGAGGCGACCACCCAGATCCAGTACCACATCCTCCGCGGCCAGCTCGACCGGATCAAGGGCGATGAGCTCGCAGCCCTCAAGGCCGACGGGGTGGAGTACGCGGAGCGGATGGCGATCCTCGACGAGCTCGACGTGCCCCGGCCCAACCGGGACGTGCTGGAGGAGGCCTTCGAGGCCTATGCGGCCTCGGCGCCGTGGGTGCGGGAGATCGGGATCGAGCCCAAGGCGATCGTCGCGGACATGATCGAGCAGTCGATGAACTTCTCGCAGTTCGTCGCCTACTATGGCCTCGCGCGCGCCGAGGGCGGTCTGCTGCGGTACCTGCTCGATGTGTACCGGGGGCTCACGCAGACCGTCCCGGCCGACCGCCGCGGCGAGGAGCTCTCGCACGTCATCGCCTGGCTGGGCGATCTCGTGGTGCGGGTGGACTCGAGCCTCGTCGAGGAGTGGGAGAAGCTCGCGGACCCGGGGGAGGTGCTGGCCGAGGAGGCGCTCACCGCGCTGCGCGAGACCTTCACCTCGGACCGCCGCAGGTTCTCGGCCGCCGTCCGCAATGCGCTCTTCCACCGGGTGCTGCTTGCGGAGCGGGCCGCCTACCGGACGCTGGGGGACATGGACGGTGCCGACGGCTGGGGCGCACGCGAATGGGAGGACGCGATCGAGGACTTCTACGAGGAGTACGGGGAGCTCGGCATCGACCAGGCTGCGCGCAGTCCCCGCCTCGTGCAGATCGCGGACGGCCCCGGGGAGCGCGAATGGACGGTCCGGCAGACGCTCGCCGATCCGCAGGGCGACCACGACTGGGCGATCACGGCGATCGTAGACCTCGACGCCTCCGATGAGGCCGGCGAGGTGGTGCTCCGCATCGAGGACGTGGGGCCGCTCACGGAGGGATAGGAACGGGCCGGGCACTTGTGTCCGTGGGGTTCACTAGAGTGGGGGGCGTGACTTCGCAGACCATCTCCGCAGACGCGGCGCTCACCCTCCCGCCGGCAGACGCCCCCGCGATCAGGGTCGAGGGCGCCCGCGCGCACAACCTCAAGGACGTGTCCGTGACCATCCCCCGTGACGCCATGGTGGTGTTCACGGGACTGAGCGGCTCGGGCAAGTCCTCGCTCGCGTTCGACACGATCTTCGCCGAGGGCCAGCGGCGCTACGTCGAATCGCTGTCCTCCTACGCCCGCATGTTCCTGGGGCAGGTGGACAAACCGGACGTGGACCTCATCGAGGGACTCTCCCCGGCGGTCTCGATCGACCAGAAGTCCACGTCGAAGAACCCCCGCTCCACCGTGGGGACGATCACGGAGGTCAACGACTTCCTCCGGCTCCTGTGGGCGCGCGTGGGCGTGCCGCACTGCCCCACGTGCGGGGAGCGGATCGAGAAGCAGACCCCGCAGCAGATCGTGGACGCGCTGCTCCAGCTGCCGGAGCGCACGCGGCTGGCGGTGCTCGCCCCCATCGTCCGCGAGCGGAAGGGGGAGTTCAAGGACCTCTTCGCCTCGCTGCTCTCACAGGGCTACTCCCGCGCCGTGGTGGACGGCGAGCAGATCCGCCTCGACGATCCGCCCGTGCTGAAGAAGCAGTTCAAGCACTCGATCTCCGTCGTGGTCGACCGCATCGTCATCCGCGAGGGCATCCACCAGCGCCTCACCGACTCGGTCGAGACCGGGCTGGCGGCGGCCGAGGGCCGCATCGACGTGGAGCTCGTGGACGAGGGCACGGTGCGGACGTTCTCGGAGAACCTCCGCTGCCCCAACGACCACCCCCTCGTGCTCGACGAGATCGAACCGCGGACCTTCTCCTTCAACTCCCCCTTCGGCGCCTGCCCCGAGTGCGACGGGATCGGCACCCGGCTGAGCGTGGACGAATCGCTCGTGGTCCCGGACGAGGACCTCTCGCTCACGGAGGGCGCGATAGCGCCGTGGTCCGCGGGCAAGAACGTCTCCCAGTACTTCCTCCGCATCATCGCAGGGCTCGCGGAGGAGCTCGGCTTCGACCTCACCACCCCGTGGAAGGACCTGCCCGCGAAGGCGCGCAGGGCACTGCTGGAGGGCAAGGACTACAAGGTCCAGGTGAAGTTCAAGAACCGCTTCGGGCGGGAGCGGACCTATTCGACCGGCTTCGAAGGGGTGTACCAGTACATCCTGCGCAAGCACGAGGAGACGGAGTCCGACGCCTCCCGCGAGCGCTACGAGGCGTACATGCGCGAGGTGCCCTGCCCCGTGTGCGGCGGCGCCCGCCTGCGTCCCGAGGTGCTCGCGGTCACGGTCGGCGGCCGCTCGATCGCCGAGGTCTCCGACCTCCCCATCGACGAGGCCGCGGACTTCCTCGCCGGCCTCGAGCTGTCCTCCCGGGACGCGCAGGTCGCCGCACAGGTGATGAAGGAGATCAACGCGCGGCTGCGCTTCCTCCTCGACGTGGGCCTGGACTACCTGAGCCTCGGCCGCACCGCGGGCACCCTCTCCGGCGGCGAGGCGCAGCGGATCCGGCTGGCCACCCAGATCGGCTCCGGCCTCGTGGGCGTGCTCTACGTCCTCGACGAGCCGAGCATCGGCCTGCACCAGCGGGACAACCACCGGCTCATCGAGACGCTCGTCAAGCTCCGGGACCTCGGCAACACCCTCATCGTCGTCGAGCACGACGAGGAGACGATCGAGGCCGCGGACTGGATCGTGGACATCGGCCCGCGCGCCGGCGAGCACGGCGGCGAGATCGTCTACTCGGGCCCCGTCGCCGCACTCACGCATGCGCCGGACTCGCTCACCGGCGACTACCTCGCCGGCCGCCGGCTCATCCCGCTCCCGGCCGCCCGCCGGCCGGTGGAGCCCGAGCGGAAGCTCACGGTGGTCCGGGCCAGCGAGAACAACCTCAAGGACGTCACGGTGGACTTCCCCCTGGGCGTCCTCACGGTGGTCTCCGGCGTCTCCGGCTCCGGCAAGTCCACACTCGTCAACGACATCCTCTACACCGAGCTCGCGAACAAGCTCAACAACGCCAAGCGCGTGCCCGGCCGCCACAAGACGGTGAAGGGCCTCGAACACCTGGACAAGGTCATCCACGTCGACCAGTCGCCCATCGGCCGCACCCCGCGCTCCAACCCGGCGACCTACACCGGCGTGTTCGACCACATCCGCCGCCTGTTCTCCGAGACGGAGGTCGCGCGCATCCGCGGCTACCAGCCCGGCCGGTTCTCCTTCAACGTCAAGGGCGGGCGCTGCGAGAACTGCAAGGGCGACGGCACCATCCGCATCGAGATGAACTTCCTGCCGGACGTGTTCGTCCCCTGCGAGGTGTGCGGCGGCGCGCGCTACAACCGCGAGACGCTCGACGCCCGCTTCAAGGGGAAGTCGATCGCCGAGGTCCTCAGCATGCCCATCGAGGAGGCCGCTGACTTCTTCGAGGCGGTCCCCGCGATCTCCCGGCACCTGCGCACCCTGGTGGAGGTGGGGCTGGGCTACGTGCGCCTGGGCCAGCCGGCCACCACCCTGTCCGGCGGAGAGGCCCAGCGCGTCAAACTCGCCGCGGAGCTGCAGAAGCGCACCCGCGGACGCACCGTCTACGTGCTGGACGAGCCCACCACCGGCCTCCACTTCGAGGACATCTCCCGGCTCCTGGGCGTCCTCCAGGGGCTCGTGGACAAGGGCAATTCCGTCATCGTCATCGAGCACAACCTCGATGTCATCGCCGCTGCGGACCACATCGTCGACATGGGACCCGAGGGCGGTCGCGGCGGCGGACAGGTGGTCGCCCAGGGCACGCCCGAGGAGGTCGCACAGGTCGGGGAGAGCCACACCGGCCGCTACCTCGGGGCGCTGCTGCAGCGGAGGGCCGCCGGTGGATCCGAGTGAGTACCGCCCGCGGACGGGGGAGATCCCCACGTCCCCGGGCGTCTACCGCTTCCGCGACGAGGACCGTCGCGTCATCTACGTGGGCAAGGCCAAGAACCTCCGTCAGCGGCTGAACTCGTACTTCGCGGATCCTGCGGGCCTCCATCCGCGCACCTTCCGGATGGTCCACGCCGGTGCCTCCGTCGAGTGGACCGTCGTGGGCACGGAGGTCGAGGCCCTCCAGCTGGAATGGACGTGGATCAAGGAGTTCACTCCGCGATTCAACGTGATGTTCCGGGACGACAAGTCCTATCCGTATCTCGCGATCACCGCGAAGGACAGGTACCCGCGGGTGTTCGTCACACGCGGGAAGCGCAAGCCGGGCATCACCTACTTCGGCCCCTTCGGACAGGCCTGGGCGATCCGCGAGTCCCTCGACCTGCTCCTCAAGGTGTTCCCCGTGCGCACGTGCACCAAGGGCGTCCTCCAGCGCGCCGAGCGCAGCGGCCGCCCCTGTCTGCTGGGCTACATAGGGAAGTGCTCCGCGCCCTGTGTGGGAAGGGTGAGCGAGGAGGAGCACCGCGAGCTCGTCCGGGGCATCACGGACTTCATGTCCGGCAGCACCGGCACCATGATCTCGGACCGCAAGTGGCAGATGGCCGCCGCAGCGGAGGTCTACGACTACGAGACCGCGGCCCGGCTGCGGGACGAGATCGCCGCGCTGGAGAAGGTGCTCGCGAAGAACGCCGTCGTGCTGTCGATGAGCGCCGACTGCGATGTCTTCGCCGTGCACTTCGACGACCTCGAGGCCTCGGTGCAGGTCTTCCACGTGCGCGGCGGCCGCATCCGCGGCGAGCGCGGGTGGATCGTCGAGCGGCTCGAGGATTCCACACCCGCGACCCTGGCCGCCGACTACCTGCGACAGGCCTATGGGGAGGTCGATCCGCAGGCGGTGCCGCCGGAGGTGCTCGTGGACACGCTGCCGGAGGATCCCGGGGCGCTCACCGCATGGCTCGAGGAGCGCCGGGGCGGTCGGCGGGTGGACCTGCGGGTGCCCGAGCGCGGTGAGAAGCGGGCGCTCATGGACACCGTCCGGCAGAACGCGGAGCAGGCGCTCACGCTGCACCGGACCCGGCGTGCCTCCGACCTCACCACCCGCAGCGAGGCCCTGCGTGAGATCCAGGAGCACCTGGAGCTTACGGAGCCGCCCATGCGGATCGAGGCGATCGACAACTCGCACACCGGCGGCCAGGACGTCGTCGGCTCCCTCGTGGTGTTCGAGGACGGGCTGCCGCTCAAGCGCGACTACCGGCACTTCGCCGTCCGCGGGGAGGCGGCACGCGATGACACCGCCTCGATGTACGACGTCGTCTCCCGCCGGTTCACCCGGTATCTCGAGGCGCTGTCGGCCGAGGAGCCCGATGAGCGGTTCGGCTACCGCCCGTCCCTGCTGCTCGTGGACGGCGGCCCCCCGCAGGTCGCGGCCGCCCGCCGCGCCCTCGACGATCTGGGCCTCGCCCAGATCGCGGTCGCGGGGCTGGCCAAGAGGCTGGAGGAGGTGTGGCTGCCGGGGGAGGACCACCCCCTCATCCTGCCGCGCAGCTCCGAGGGTCTGTACCTGCTGCAGCGCATCCGAGACGAGTCCCACCGCTTCGCGATCGCCTACCACCGCAAGCGGCGCGGGAGGTCGAGCACAGCCTCGGCGCTCGACGGGATCCCCGGCCTGGGCCCGGAGAAGAGGAAGGCGCTGCTGAAGGAGTTCGGCTCCGTGGCCCGGGTGCGGCAGGCCGGACCGGAGGAGCTCATGCGCGTGCGGGGCGTGGGCCGCGTCCTGGCGGATACCATTCAGCGAGAGCTGGGCGGAGGGGAGACCGAAGGTGACGACTGAGAACGAGACGAGACCGGACGGGATCGACGTGCTGCTGGTGACCGGCATGTCCGGAGCCGGCAAGACGACGGCGGCCCGGGTGCTCGAGGACCTGGACTGGTACGTGGTCGACAACCTGCCGCCGCAGATGATCGCCGCGCTGCTGGAGCTCGTGGGCCGTGCCGAGGGAGCGCTGCCCAAGGTCGCCGTCGTCGCGGACATCCGCGGGCGCAGCACCCAGCGCACGGACCTCGACCACGCCGTCGACGAGTACCTCCAGCAGGGGATCATGGTCCGCGTCCTGTTCCTCGACGCGAGCGACGACGTGCTGGTGCGCCGCTTCGAGTCCGTGCGGCGCCCGCATCCGCTGCAGGGCGAGGGCACGCTGCTCGACGGCATCGCGGCCGAGCGCGAAGCGCTGGACAACCTCCGCCACCGCGCCGAGGTCGTCATCGACACCTCCGAGCTCAACGTCCACGAGCTGGGCCGGGCGGTGCGGCAGGCCTTCAGCTCCGAGGAGGAGCAGGCGCTGCGGCTCACGATCATGAGCTTCGGGTTCAAGAACGGCCTGCCCAAGGACGCCGACCACGCCGCCGATGTCCGGTTCCTGCCGAATCCCCACTGGGTGCCGCACCTGCGCCCGTTCACCGGCACGGATCGGGAGGTCGCCGACTACGTGTTCGCCGACCCCGCAGCCGGCGAGTTCCTCGACCACTACACCGCCGCGCTGAAGATCGCGGTCGCCGGCTACATCCGCGAGTCCCGCGGCTATGCGACGGTCGCACTCGGCTGCACGGGGGGAAAGCACCGCTCCGTGGCGATGGCGGAGGAGCTCGGCCGCCGCCTGCGCGAGCAGACGGAGGCGCGCATCACGGTCCGCCACCGCGACCTGGGAAGGGAATGAGCCAGCATGACCGTCGAAACCGGCCGCGCCCCCAGCACGGAGGAGCTCCCTCTCTCCTTCACGGGCGGGCGCAGCGCGCAGCGCAATGAGCCGCAGATCGTGAGCTTCGGGGGCGGGCACGGGCTCTACGCCGCACTGCGCGCCTTCCGCCTCATCACGGACTCCCTCACCGCCGTCGTCACGGTCGCCGACGATGGCGGCTCCTCGGGCCGGCTGCGCCAGGAGATGGGAGGCCTGCCGCCCGGCGATCTCCGCATGGCTCTGGCCGCCCTGTGCGACGACGGCGAATGGGGGCGGGTCTGGCGCGATGTCATCCAGCACCGCTTCACCTCGGCCGGCCACCTCGACGGGCACGCGGTGGGGAATCTGCTCATCGCGGCGCTGTGGCAGCTCAACGACGACCACGTCGAGGGCCTCGACTGGATCGCACGGCTGCTGCGCGCGCACGGGAGGGTGCTGCCGATGTCCTCGGTGCCGCTGGCGATCGAAGCGGACGTCGTCCCCCCGGCCGGGGGGACGCCCCAGCTCGTCCGCGGGCAGTCCGTGCTCGCGAAGACCCCGGGCCGGGTCGCGGAGGTCCGCCTCGTCCCGGGTGCGCCGCCCGCGCGGGCGGAGACCATCGAGGCCGTGGGCGCGGCGGATGTGCTCAACCTGGGCCCCGGCTCCTGGTACACCTCCGTCATGCCCCATCTGCTGGTGCCCGAGCTCGCGCATGCCATCCAGGAATCCTCCGCGCTCAAGAGCCTCACCCTGAACCTCGGGGCCGCGCCGGGCGAGACGGCGGACCTCACGCTCGTCGACCACCTGCAGTCGCTGCATCTCCACGCCCCCCGCCTGCACCTCGACTACGTGCTCGTCGACGCCGTCGCGGCGGCGAAGGAGCCCACCCTGCCGGCGATCGCGGAATCGCTGTTCGGTGCACAGGTGCGCACGCACCCGCTCACCTCGCGCCGGCCGCGCCAGCATGACAGCCTCAAGCTCGCGGCCTGCTACCGTGACATGCTGCTGGACTCGGGTCTGCTCGAGGAGGACCAGTGGTGAGGCGGAGATGCTGAGATCGACGACGGGAGACGGAAGGCGGCCATGGCGCTGACGGCACAGGTGAAGGACGAGCTCGCACGGTGCGAGGTGACGCGGGTCTCGGCCCGGCGTGCGGAAGTCTCGTCGATGCTGCGCTTCGCGGGTGCTCTGCAGCGGTCGCAGGAGGCGGTGCTCGTCGAGGCCGAGCTCGACACCGCCGCGGCCGCCCGGCGCCTCCGGGCGGAGATCCGGGCGCTGTTCGGACCGGTCGCGGAGATCGTGGTGATCTCCGGGGGAACCCGCTCCCGCGGCAGCCGCTACCTCGTGCGCGTGGCGCGCGAGGGCACCTCGCTCGCCCGGCAGGCAGGGCTCCTCGACGCGCGCGGCCGTCCCGTGCGCGGGCTGCCCTCGGCGATCGTGGGCGGTGCGGTCGCGGACTGCGAGGCCGCCTGGCGCGGAGCCTTCCTCGCCCACGGCTCGCTCACGGAGCCGGGCCGGTCCGCTGCGCTCGAGGTCACGTGCCCCGGGCCCGAGGCGGCGCTCGCGCTCGTCGGTGCCGCCCGGCGCCTCGACATCACGGCGAAGGCGCGCGAGGTCCGCGGGGCTGACCGCGTCGTCATCCGCGACGGGGACGCGATCGCGGCGCTGCTCACGCGGATGGGCGCGCATGAGGCCGTCCTCGTCTGGGAGGAGCGGCGGATGCGCCGCGAGGTGCGCGCGACGGCCAACCGCCTGGCGAACTTCGACGACGCGAACCTGCGCCGTTCTGCGCGCGCGGCTGTCGCCGCGAGCGCACGGGTGGAGCGGGCGCTCGAGATCCTCGGCGACGATGTGCCCGAACACCTGCGCTATGCGGGCTCCCTGCGGATGAGCCACAAGCAGGCCTCGCTGGAGGAGCTCGGCCAGCTCGCGGACCCCGTCATGACCAAGGACGCGGTCGCCGGACGGATCCGCCGGCTGCTGGCCACCGCGGACAGGCGCGCCGAGGAGCTCGGCATCCCCGGCACCGACGCGAACCTCACGCCGGACATGCTGGAGGAGGGGTGAGCCGCGGTCGATAGGATGGCGGTGCCGCAGTGCACACACGGCACCGCCCACGAGGAGGGAAGCTCTCGCATGACCACACGCATCGGGATCAACGGCTTCGGCCGCATCGGCCGCTCGTTCTTCCGCCAGGCGCTCACCACCCCGGACGTCGAGGTCGTCGCCATCAACGACCTCACCGACAACGCCTCGCTCGCGCACCTGCTCACCTACGATTCGGTGTGGCGGCGGATCGAGGCGACCGTGGACCACGACGAGGACTCGCTCATCGTGGACGGCAGGCCCGTCCAGACCTTCGAGAAGTCGGTGCCCGGGGAGATCCCGTGGGGCGAGTACGGCGTCGACGTCGTCATCGAGTCGACGGGGCGGTTCCGCTCCGCGAGCCAGGCCGAGGCGCACCTCGAGGCCGGTGCGCGGACCGTCATCATGTCCTCGCCCGGCAAGGGCGTCGACGGCATGTTCGTCATGGGCGTGAACGAGGACGACTTCGATCCGGCCCGTCACCGGATCATCTCCAACGCCTCCTGCACCACGAACTGCCTCGCTCCCATCGCGAAGGTGCTGCACGAGACCGTGGGCATCGCCTCGGGCCTCATGACCACGGTGCACGCCTACACCGGCGACCAGCGCCTCGTCGACGGCAACCACAAGGACCTCCGCCGTGCGCGCGCCGCCGCGGCCAACATCGTGCCGACCACGACGGGCGCGGCCCGGGCGGTGGGCCAGGTGCTGCCGGAGCTGGAGGGGCGGCTGAACGGGCTGGCCGTGCGCGTGCCGGTGCCGACGGGCTCGCTCGTCGATCTCACCTTCGTCCCGGAGCGGGCGACGGACCCGGCTGAGGTCAACGCCGCGCTCCTCGCGGCCGCGCAGGGTCCGCTCAAGGGGATCCTCGCCTGCACGGAGGATCCGATCGTCTCCTCCGACATCGTCATGGACCCGCACTCGGCGATCGTGGACGCCCCGCTCACCGAGCAGGTCGGCGACCAGCTCAAGGTGATCGCCTGGTACGACAACGAGTGGGGCTACTCGCACCGTCTCCTCGATCTCGCCGCCCACGTGGGCCGGCACCTGAACTGAGAATGCAAACGGCGAAAGGCAACCGAATGAAGACACTCGACAGCGCCGGTCCCCTCGCGGGCAGGCGCGTGCTCGTGCGCAGCGACCTCAACGTCCCCATGAGCGAGGGCAGGATCACGGACGCCGGGCGGATCACCGCCTCGGCCCCCACGATCCGCGGCCTCGCCGAGGCCGGCGCCAGGGTGATCGTCATCGCCCACCTCGGCCGGCCCAAGGGGGAGGTCGTGGATGCGCTCTCGCTCGCACCCGTCGCGCCGGCGCTGGCCGAGGCTCTCGGCCGCGAGGTCGCCTTCGCCGGCGACACCGTGGGACCGGAGGCGCGCGCCGCGGTCGAGGGGCTCGCCGACGGCGGGATCGTGCTGCTCGAGAACCTGCGCTTCGATCCGCGCGAGACCGCGAAGGACGACGCTGCGCGCGGCGAGTTCGCCGATGCCCTGGCCGAGCTCGCGGACGTCTTCGTCTCCGACGGCTTCGGCGTGGTCCACCGCAGGCAGGCGAGCGTCGTCGACATCGCCGAACGGCTGCCCGCGTACGCCGGCGGCCTCGTCGCCGCCGAGGTCGAGGTCTCCCAGCGCCTCCTCACGGACCCGGCGCGGCCCTATGCCGTCGTGCTGGGCGGCTCGAAGGTCTCGGACAAGCTCGGCGTCATCGACAGCCTGCTCGAGCGCGCCGATGTCCTCGCGATCGGCGGCGGGATGGTCTTCACGTTCCTCGCCGCACAGGGGCGCGCGGTGGGCAGGAGCCTCGTCGAGGCCGATCAGCTCGAGACCGCGCGCGGCTGTCTCGCGAAGGCCGCCGAGCGCGGCGTCGAGATCCTGCTGCCCAC
Organism: Brevibacterium album DSM 18261; assembly: GCF_000426445.1. GTDB lineage: Bacteria > Actinomycetota > Actinomycetes > Actinomycetales > Brevibacteriaceae > Brevibacterium > Brevibacterium album. Next base: position 208,106 of record NZ_AUFJ01000011.1, read on the forward strand.
CGACATCGTCATGGCGGCCTCCTTCGCCGCGGACGCCGAGCACTGGGTCGCACCCGTCGAGGCCCTCGAGGAGACCCCGGGAGGGGCCGAGGCGCTCGGCCTCGACATCGGGCCGGACTCCGCCGCGGCGTTCGCCGAGCGCATCCGGGGCGCCCGGACGGTGTTCTGGAACGGTCCCATGGGCGTCTTCGAGTTCCCTGCCTTCGCCGCGGGCACCCGCGCCGTGGCCGAGGCCCTCACCACCGTCCACGGTGGAGCGGAGGAGGGACGCCTCACGGTGGTGGGCGGCGGCGACTCCGCTGCCGCGGTGCGCGCTCTGGGCTTCGTCGACGAGCAGTTCGGCCACATCTCCACCGGCGGCGGCGCCAGCCTCGAGTACCTCGAGGGCCGGACGCTGCCCGGTCTGTCCGTGCTGGAGGGCTGAGGCGATGGCGGCGAACAGGACGGGCGGCTCCCCGCGGACCCGCCTCATCGCGGGCAACTGGAAGATGAACCTCGACCACTTCGAGGCGCTCACCCTCGTGCAGAAGCTCGACTGGGCGCTGCGCGACGCGAAGGTCGACCGTGAGGCGATCGACATCGCGGTGCTGCCCCCATTCACGGACATCCGTTCCGTCCAGACCCTTGTGCAGGGCGAGAAGCTGGTGCTCTCCTACGGGGCGCAGGATCTCTCGCCGCACGACTCCGGCGCCTACACGGGAGAGGTCTCGGGCAGGTTTCTGCAGCGGCTCGGATGCGCCTATGTCCTCATCGGCCATTCGGAGCGCCGCGAGCACCACGGCGAGGACGATGCGCTCATCGGCGCGAAGATCCGGGCTGCGGTCCGCCACGAGCTCGCTCCCGTCCTGTGCGTGGGGGAGGGGCTGGAGACGAGGCAGGCCGGTGCGCACATCGCCCACGTCCTCGCGCAGCTCGACGCCGCCCTCGAGGGGCTCACCGCGGCCGAGGTCCCCGGCCTCGTGCTCGCCTACGAGCCCGTCTGGGCGATCGGCACGGGGGAGACGGCAGGTCCCGAGGAGGCGGCAGAGATGGCGACCGCGCTGCGGGGCCGTCTCGCCGAGCTCATGGGCGAGGCCTTCGCGGAGGCCACGCGCATCCTCTACGGCGGCAGCGTCAAGGCGGACAATGCGGCGGCCATCGTGGCTGCGGCCGATGTCGACGGCGCCCTCGTGGGCGGTGCGAGCCTCGACCCCGCCGGCTTCGCCTCGCTCATCACGGAGGCGGCGGGCGCCTGAGGCGTCGGCACGGCTTCGCTCACGATCCGCATCAGCGGCTAGACTGAAGGGCATTATGGAGATCCTCAACTGGACGCTCACGGCGATCCTCGTCCTCACCAGCGCCTTCCTCATCCTGCTCATCCTCATGCACAAGGGCAAGGGCGGCGGCATGTCCGATATGTTCGGCGGGGGCATGAGCTCCTCGCTCGGCTCCTCGGGTGTGGCCGAGCGCAACCTCAATCGCTTCACGACCCTCGTGGCGATCATCTGGGTGGCGAGCATCGTGCTGCTGGGGCTGGCGGTGCGCTTCGCCTGAGCCGGGCTGCTCGCACACATGAGCGCCTGAGCACGCGGAAGCGGCCCGGAGGGAGAGATCCCGCCGGGCCGCTTCGCTGCGCGCCGGCGCTCGTGCTCCGCTCACTTCTCCCAGCCGCGGTGCGCCCCACGGCTGGGAGAAGTGATCAGACAGCGGGCTGCTGGGCCGGTCCCACGCCGGGCTCGTTCTCCGCGGAGTCTTCGCCCGGCTCACGCTCGAGGGAGCTGTCCTCGGGGGAGTCCTCCCCGCCCGCGCCCTCCGAGCCGGTGATCGCGGCGAACAGGCGGGCCAGACCGGCCTCGCGCTCGCGCAGGTGCACGCGCAGCACCCTGCGGCCGAGGCCCTCGAGGACGGCCGCATCGCCGGCGGCCTGTGCGGCGATGAGACGGGCGAAGCCGAAGCCCGCTCCCGGGACCGCCATGTCCTCCTCGGGCGGCGTCTCCGCCGTGACGAAGAGGTAGGAGCCGGAATCGGGTCCGCCCTTGTGCAGCTGCCCCGTCGAGTGGAGGTACCGCGGACCCCAGCCGAAGGAGACCGCAGCGCCCTCGGCCCGCTCCGCGAGCAGGGGGCGCAGACGTGCCGCCTCCGGATCGCAGATGCTGCTGAGGAAGGCGCACACCGCGAGGTAGCGCTCGTCGTCGCGTTCGGGGAGGACTGCGTCGAGCAGGCCCGGGAGCGTGCGCTCGTGCAGCTCCAGATCGTCGATGAGGTGGGGCGAGGCGTAGAGCTCCACCGCACCATCGACGAGGAAGGGCGCCTCCGGCTCCTGCCCGGCACCATCGGCGGAGTGGGCGTCCTCCGCGTTCCCTCCCGCAGAGCCGTCGTCTGCGGCATCGGCCTCGGCGAGGCTCTCGGTCTGATCCTGCCCGTCCTGCTCCCCGGCAGCCTGCGGGGCCGAGGCGAGGATCTCGCGGGCGCGGATCTTCGCGGACTCCACATCCGGCTGGTCGAAGGGGTCCACTCCCAGGCCCGCGCACAGCAGCGCCGTCGCGGTCTCCCAGATGAGGAACTGCGCGCCCAGCGGGGCCGCACAGGAGACCGCGACGCCCGAGACCGGCTGGTGCTCGCCCACCGGCTCGCCGAGGAAGCACACGCCGGTGCCCGCATCGGCGTCCGTGAAGCCCGGAGCCTCGACGTCCTCGCAGGCGATGGGGAGGACACCTGCCCCGTCCTTGCCGGTCGACTCCGCGATGAGCTGCTCGAGCCAGGCCGGCAGCGCGGCGAGTGCGGGGTCCGTGGCCGCGACCGCGAGCAGCCGGATGCTGCGGGCGTGCGCGGCCGACAGCGCCGAGGCCAGCACGACGGCGGGGTTCTCGGCGTTGTCGGCATGCAGAGCCTCGGCCACGGCTGCGGCCTCGGAGACGACCTGCTCGACATCCGCACCCGCCAGACCCGCGGGCACGAGGCCGAACGCACCCAGCACGCTGAAGCGGCCGCCCACATCCGGATCGGCGAGGAACACCCGGCGCCAGCCCTCCTCGAGCGCCTGCTCGGCGAGCGTCGTGCCGGGATCCGTGACGGCGATGAGACGTCCGGCGGGCTCGATGCCCCGGGCCCGGAGCGCCTGGGCGAACGCGGAGGCCGCCGAGATCGTCTCGATCGTCCCGCCGGACTTGGTGCTCACGACGAGCGCGGAGCGGTCGAGCGAGTCCGCACCGACGACGGCGCGGACGGAGAGGGGATCAGTGCTGTCGAGGATCGTGAGCTCGACGCCGTGCGCGGCCGCGATGACCTCGGCACCCAGCGAGGAGCCGCCCATCCCGGCCAGCACGATCCGGTCGATGCCCTCGGCTGCGAGTTCCTCCCGCAGCGCCGCGATCTGCTCGACGAGGCCCGCGGACCGCGTGTGCAGATCCGTCCAGCCCAGCCGGCTGCCGGCCAGGCGGCTCGCCGCCGGCCCCCAGAGCGCGGTGTCCCGGGCGGCGAGGCGGGAGGCCAGCGCGTCCGCGATCATCCTGTCCTGTTCGGCCCGGTGCTCCTGAGGAGCGGGGAAACCCACTGTCGCACTCATCGCGCACTCTCCCTTCAGACCGCGTCCGCCCGACGCGAGGCGACGACGTCCACCAGCTCGGTCCAGCTGGCGGAGAACTTCTCAAGCCCCTCCGTCTGGAGCCTGTCCATGACCTCGGCGTAGTCGATGCCCAGACCGGCGAGCGCGTCGAAGTGCGCATCCGCGGCCGCGTATGCGCCGGGCATGGTGTCGGCGGGCACCTCGCCGTGGTCGGCGAAGGCCTCCATGGTCTTCTCCGGCATCGTGTTGACGGTGCCGGGGGTGACGAGCCCGGAGACGTACATGGTGTCCGGGTACGCCGGATCCTTCACTCCGGTCGAGGCCCACAGCAGGCGCTGGATGCGGGCCCCCGCGGCGGCGAGGACGCGGAACCGCTCGGAGTCGAAGACCTGCGACTGCACGCGGTGGGTGAGCCGGCAGTTCGCCAGTCCCGCGCCCCCGCGCAGGGCCGCGGCCTCCTCGGTGCCGAGGGCATCGAGCCTGCGGTCGATCTCCGCGTCCACCCGGGACACGAAGACGGAGGCCACAGAGGCGATGGAGGAGAGGTCCGCCCCGTGCTCGCGCGCCCGTTCGAGGCCCGTGAGATACGCCTCGACGACCTTCCGGTACTGGTCGAGGCTGAAGACCAGCGTGACGTTGACGCTGATGCCGGCCTCGAGCACGCGGGGGATCGCGTAGAGGCCGGCCTCCGTGGCCGGGATCTTGATCATGACGTTCTCGCGGCCGACCGCGGCCGCGAGGCGCTTGGCGGCCTCGATGGTGCCCTCGCCGTCGTGTGCGAGGACGGGGGAGACCTCGAGGGACACCCGGCCGTCGATGCCCTCGGTGCGCTCGTACACCCCGCGGAGGGCATCGCAGGCGTCCTGGACGTCGGCGACGGTGAGGAGGTCGATGAGCTCCTCGGGGTCCGCCTCGGCGCCCGCGGTCGCGACGGCCTCGGCGAGCCGGGGCTCGTACGCGGGATCCTGCGAGATGGCCTGGGCGAAGATCGTCGGATTGGTCGTCACGCCCGCGATCGAGTGCGAGGAGAGCATCGCGGCGAGCGAGCCGGAGTCCAGCCGGGACCGGGAGAGGTCGTCGAGCCAGACGGAGACGCCCGCCTCGCTCAGGGAGTGCAGCGGTCCGCTCATGCCGGTCCTCCTGTCCGCGTCGCGGCCAGTGTCGTCCGGGCCGCCTCGACGACGGCCCCGGAGGTGAAGCCGAAGCGCTCGAACAGCTCCGCACCGGGAGCGGAGGCGCCGAAGTGCTCGATCGAGACCGGCACGCCGTGGGTGCCGAGCCAGCGGTGCCAGCTCTGCGCGCCGCCGGCCTCCACGCTCACGCGGGCGGCCACGGCGGCGGGAAGGACGGCCTCACGGTACTCCGCCGGCTGCGCGTCGAACCACTCCATGCAGGGGACGGAGACGACGCGGGCGGCCACGCCCTCGCCCGCGAGCGCCTCGCGGGCGGCGAGCGCGAGCTGGACCTCCGACCCGGAGGCGAGCAGGAGCACGTCCGGCAGGCCCGTGGCCTCGTTCGCGGACTCGGCGAGGACATAGGCGCCCCGACGGGTCTCGGTCGCCGGTGCGAGCTCGCTGCGGTCGAGGACCGGCAGTCCCTGACGGCTGAGGACGAGGCCGGAGGGGCCGTCGGTGCGCTCGAGGACCTTCAGCCAGGCCTCGGCGGTCTCGGCGGCATCCGCCGGGCGGACCACATCGACGCCGGGGATGGCCCGGAGCGTGCCCACGTGCTCGATGGGCTGATGGGTGGGACCGTCCTCGCCCACGCCGATCGAGTCGTGCGTCCACACGAAGATGCTCGGCACCTGCTGGAGCGCGGCGAGCCTCACGGCCGGGCGCTGATAGTCGCTGAACACGAGGAACGTGCCGTTGTACGGGCGGGTGGGACCGTGCAGGGCGATGCCGTTGCAGACGAGGCCCGCGGCGAACTCGCGCACTCCGAAGTGGAGGTTGCGGCCGTAGGGGGTGCCGGGGAACATCGCCGAGGAGCGGTGCTCGGGCAGGAACGACGGCTCGCCCTTGACGAGCGTGTTGTTCGAGCCCGCGAGGTCCGCGGAGCCTCCCCACAGCTCCGGCATGAGGGGCGCGAGCGCATTGAGGACCGTGCCCGAGGCCGCACGCGTGGCGATCTTGGAGCCGGCCTCGAACTCGGGCAGCGCCTCGCGGAGACCGGCGGGCAGCGCGCCCGACTGCAGGCGGTCGAAGAGCTGCGCGCGCTCGGGCTGGGCGGCGCGCCAGGCGTCGAAGCGCTCCCGCCAGGCCGCGTGCGCGGCCGCACCGCGCTCGCGCAGGCCGCGGGTGTGTGCGAGCACTGCGTCCTCGACGGCGAAGGAGGCGGCGGGGTCGAAGCCCAGGAGCTCCTTCGTCGCAGCGATCTCCTCGGCCCCGAGGGCCGAGCCGTGCGCCCCGCCCGTGTTCTGCTTGCCCGGTGCCGGCCAGGCGATGATCGTCGAGAGCCGGATGAAGGAGGGGCGCGGATCGGCCTTCGCGGCCTCGACGGCCGCATGGAGGGCCGCGAGGTCCTCGGTGTACTCGCCGGCGCCGGGGTTGCCGCGGCCGTCGGTGCGGCCCGTGAAGTCGACGTGCTGGACGTGCCAGCCGTAGGCGGCGTAGCGGGCCTCGACGTCCTCGGTGAACGCGATGCTGGTGTCGTCCTCGATCGAGATCCGGTTGTCGTCCCAGATGAGGATCAGATTGCCGAGCTCCTGCGTGCCCGCCAGCGAGGAGGCCTCGGAGGAGACGCCCTCCTGGAGGCAGCCGTCGCCGGCGACGACGTAGATGCGGTGATCGAACACGGACTCACCCGCCGGCGCCTCCGGGTCGAAGAGGCCGCGCTCGCGACGGGCGGCCATCGCCATGCCCACCGCCGAGGCGATGCCCGAGCCCAGCGGGCCGGTCGTGATCTCGACGCCGTCGGTGTGGCCGACCTCGGGGTGGCCGGGCGTGAGCGAGCCCCAGCTGCGCAGGGCCCTGAGGTCGTCGAGCTCGAGGCCGAAGCCGGCGAGGTAGAGCTGCACGTACTGCGTGAGGCTCGAGTGCCCTGCGGAGAGGACGAAGCGGTCGCGGCCGACCCAGCGGGGATCGGCGGGATCGTGGACCATGGCGTGCTGGTAGAGGTAGTAGGCGGCCGGCGCGAGGCTCATGGCGGTGCCGGGATGGCCGTTGCCGGCCTTCTCGACGGCATCGGCGGCCAGCAGGCGAGCGGTGTCCACCGCCCTCGCGTCCAGGTCTGACCACTCGAGTGTGCTCGTGCTTGTCATGCGCGCGAAGTGCTCCTTGCATAGGGCTTGAGGTGACGACGGACCTCAGCTTACCGGCTGGGAGCGTGCGTGCGGGGGCATGTGGCGCACCGCTCCCCGCGAGGTTGTGCGGAACTCTTCTACAAGGGATAGAATCGCCTGGACGTTCCCTGAAACAGGAAGGTGCGAAGGACGCTCGTGTCTCATTCCCCGCACTCCGCGACGACCAGCGCCACGGCCGGCACGGCCGACGAGCGACCGCTGCAGCGGACAATCGACGAGAAGCTGGCCGGCGCACGCGGGCGCGGCACGGTGGGCGGCACGATCCGCGCCTACATCGCGCTGACCAAGCCGCGGGTGATCGAGCTCCTGCTCGTGACCACCGCCCCTGTGATGTTCCTCGCCGCGCGCGGGCTGCCCGATCTCTGGCTCGTCCTCAACACGCTCATCGGCGGTGCCGCCGCCGCGGCCTCGGCCTCGGTGTTCAACTGCATCGCGGACCGGGACATCGACGCGAAGATGAAGCGCACGGAGAACCGGCCGCTCGTCACCGGAGAGATCACGCCGCGAGCGGCCACGATCTTCGCCTTCGTGCTGGGCTTCGGCTCGATCTTCTGGCTGGGCGGCTTCACCAACTGGGTGGCCGCGGGCCTCACGGCCGTCGCGATCCTCCTCTACGCCGTCTTCTACACGCTCGTGCTCAAGCGCCGCACCTCGCAGAACATCGTGTGGGGCGGGGCGGCCGGCTGCATGCCGGTGCTCATCGGGTGGTCCGCGGTCACGGGCTCGCTGGGCTGGGAGCCGCTGCTGCTGTTCCTCGTCGTGTTCTTCTGGACGCCGCCGCACTACTGGCCGCTGGCCATCAAGTACAGGGCCGACTACGAGGCCGCCGATGTGCCCATGCTGCCCAACAAGGTGCCGCCGGCCAATGTCGCCTCGCAGATGGTCTGGTACACCGTCGCGATGATCGCAGCCTCGCTCGCACTCGTGCCGCTGGCTCCGATGGGGCCGCTGTACATCGCCGTCGCCGTCCTCTCCGGCGCCTGGTTCATGTGGGAGTGCATCGGCCTCATCAAGCGCGCCAACCGGGGTCTGTCCGGCACGCGCCTCAAGGCGATGCGCGTCTTCCACGCCTCGATCACCTACTTGTCGGTGCTCTTCCTCGCCGTCGCGATCGACCCCTTCGTCAACCCCTGGATGTGACGCGCTGAGCGCAGAGCTCGGTGCACCCCTGAGCCACTTTTCTCGCAGACGCCCAGCTGTTCGGTCGGACAGCTGGGCGTCTGCGTGAGAACTGGGCGTGCAGGCAGGTGTGACGAAGCTCAGGCGGCCTCGGCGAAGTCCACGCCGTGCTCATGGGCGAGCTGGGCCTCGAGTGCGCGCACGCGGGGGATGATCTCCTCGCCGAAGTGCGTGAGCTCCTCCTGGAAGTGCAGATAGGCGGTCAGCAGCAGGTTCACGCCCTGCTTCTTGAACTCGACGATGCGCTCCGCGATCTGCTCGTCGGTGCCGATGAGGCCGGTCTTGAAGCCGTCGTTGTACTGGACGAGGTCCTCGAAGGAGGAGTCCGCCCACATGCCCCTGCCATCGCCGGTGCTCCGGCCTGCCTGCCGGACGGAATCCCGGAAGCCCTCGACGGCGGGCCGGTGCGCGTGGGCGACGATCTCCCGCAGCTGCTCATGGGCCTCGGCCTCCGTGTCGCGGGCGATGACGAAGCCGTTGATGCCGAAGCGCGGGCGGGCGGAGGCCGTGCGCGCACCGGACTCCGCGGCCGCGATGACCCCGGCCGCATTGTCCCGGTAGCCCTCCAGCGTGCGGCCGTTCGAGAAGTACCAGTCGGCCACGCGACCCGCCGTCGCCTGGGCCGCGGTCGAATTGCCGCCGAAGAAGATGTCCGGGTGCGCGCGTCCCGGCAGGTCGGCAGGCCCCGGGCGCAGGGTCACGCCGTCGATCGCGTAGTGGCGGCCGAACTGTGCATAGCCCTCCTCCGTCCACAGACCGCGGAGCGCGCGGATGAACTCCTCCGTGCGCGCATAGCGCTCATCGTGCTCGAGCCAGGGCAGTCCGAACCCGGTGAACTCGGCCTTGAGCCAGCCCGAGACGATGTTCACCGCAGCGCGGCCGCCGGAGAGCTGGTCGGCCGTGTTGATGAACTTGGCGAGCACTCCGGGATGCCACATGCCCGGGTGGACCGCGGAGATGACCCTCAGCCGCTCGGTGGCCAGCAGCAGGGCGAGCGAGAAGCTCGTCGCCTCGTGCTGCTGGGAGGCGCCGTAGCTGGCCTGGTAGCGCGTCTGCGTGAGCGCGTACTCGAAGCCCAGGCGCTCTGCCGTCCGGGCCAGGGTCCGGTTGTAGTCGATGCCCCAGTCCGTGCGCTGCTCGACCTGGGAGATCACGAGTCCGCCGGAGACGTTGGGCACCCAGTAGGCGAACTTCAGGGGCGTCGCTAGATCGGCCCAGGGCGAGACCTCGGCAGAGGTGGAGGGGGCGGACATGCGGGGACTCCTTCTGTGTGAGGGCCGGCTTCCGGGAGGGGCCGGATCCGCATCATTGTGGAGCGCTCCGATGAGCACAGCCTCCGATCGCCCCCGGAAACGTCATGGGACGTCACCTGCCGTCATGGAGGGGCGGGGGCATGGAGGTGAGAGCGCTCAGCCCTCTGCGGACTCGCCCGCGTGCTGGGCGGCCTGCAGCGCGGCGTAGTGACCGCCCGCGGCCATGAGCTCCTCGTGCGAGCCCTGCTCCACGATGGAGCCCGCGTCCATGACGACGATGACATCCGCGTTGCGGATCGTCGAGAGCCGGTGGGCGATGACGAAGCTCGTGCGCCCGCTGCGCAGCTGGCCCATCGCCTCCTGCACGAGCACCTCCGTGCGCGTGTCGACCGAGGACGTGGCCTCGTCGAGGACGAGGACGCGAGGGTCGGAGACGAAGGCGCGCGCGATCGTGATGAGCTGACGCTCACCGGTGGAGACGTTGTCCGCCGTCTCCGTGAGCATCGTGTCGTAGCCGTCCGGCAGGTGCGAGACGAAGCGGTCCACATAGGCGCTGCGGGCGGCGGCGAGCACCTCCTCGCGGCTCGCCCCCTCGCGGCCGTAGGCGATGTTGTCGAAGATCGTCCCCTCGAACAGCCAGGAGTCCTGCAGCACCATCCCGATGGGAATGCGCAGCGATGTGCGCGAGACCGTGCGGATGTCCGTCCCGTCGATGAGCACGGCGCCCGCGTCCACATCGTAGAACCGCAGCAGGAGGTTCACGAGCGTGGTCTTGCCCGCTCCCGTGCGGCCGACGATGGCCACCGTAGATCCGGGCTCCGCGACGAGGTCCAGCCCGCGGATGAGCGGCGTCTCCGGATCGTAGGAGAAGTCCACGCCGCGGTACTCCACGCGCCCGCGGGCCACGGTCAGCGCGCGCTCGGGTGCGGGCTCCTCGTCCGGCTCGTCGAGCACCTCGAACACCCGCTCCGCACTCGCCGCGGCCGACTGCAGCTGGGCGAACATCGCGCCGAGGCCGGCGAGGGGCTGGGAGAACTGGCGCGAGTACTGGAGGAAGGCCTGGACGGTGCCCAGCGTCATCGCCCCGCCGGCCACCTGGACGGCGCCCACGATCGCGATCCCCACGAACACGAGGTTCGAGGCGAACTGCATCGCCGGGCCCATCGTGCCGCTGAGCGACTGCGCTGTGACGGAGGCGCGGTACACCTCGGCATTGTTCCGCTCGAACTCGTCCGCCATCCGGGCACGCGCACCGTGGACGCGCAGCAGCTGCTGCGCGGCGATCGACTCCTCGACGTGCGCGTTGAGTGCGCCCGTGCGCTCCCACTGCGCGGCGAAGGCCCGCTGCGAGCGCGGTCCGATGACACCCAGCAGCAGCGCGGTCACGGGGATCACCGCGAGCGCGATGAGGGCCAGCCGCCAGGACAGCGCGAACATGATCGAGAGCGTGCCCAGCAGGATGAGCACATCCGTGAACAGCTGCTGCGCGCTCTGGCTGAGCACATTGGCGAGGTTGTCGACGTCGTTGTTGAGCCGGGAGAGCAGATCGCCCTTCTTCGACCGGTCGACCACCGCGAGCGGCAGGCGATGGAGCTTCTGCTCGACCCGCTCACGCAGGCGCTGGACGGTGCGCTGCACCGCCTCGTTGAGCAGCCAGCCCCCGGCCCACAGGCACACCTGGGCCACGATGTAGACGACCGCGGCCAGCAGCAGCGCCCGGCCGAGGGCGCCCAGATCCACTCCGGCCCCCGGGGTGAAGTCGAGGCGGGCGAGCATGTCCGCGCGCTCGTCCTCGCCCTCGGCACGCAGCTGCCCGAGCACCTGAGCGCGATCCGCACCGGGGTCCATGCCCCGGGAGAGCCAGCCGGCGAACACGAGGTCGGTGGCCCGCGCGATGAGCAGCGGTGCCCACACCGTCCCGACGGTGGCGAGGACGAGCACGGCGAAGGCGCACGCGATGCCGACGGTGTGCGGGCGGAACATGCGCAGCAGCCGGAGCGCGGTCGCCCGGAAGTGCGTCGCCTTCTGCCCCGGCCTGGGGCCCTGCGCCTGGCTCATGCCGCGGCTCCCGTCTGCGAGTCCACGATCTCCGCGTACACGGGGGAGGAAGCGAGCAGCTCCGCATGCGTGCCGAGACCGGCAGGCGCCCCGTCGTCGAGGACGAGCACGCGGTCGGCGTCCTCGGCGGCGGAGACGCGCTGGGTGATGAGCAGGACCGTGGACTCGACGCCGGCGAGCGCCCTCCGCACCGCCGCGTCCGTGCGGGTGTCGAGGGCGGAGAGGCTGTCGTCGAGGACGAGCACGGGAGCCCGGCGGACGAGCGCCATCGCGATCGCGATGCGCTGCCGCTGCCCGCCGGAGAGGTCCCGGCCGCCCTGCGCGAGGACGGTGTCCGAGCCCTCGGGCAGCTCGGCGACGAACTCCCAGGCCTGAGCGGCCTCGAGTGCGGCGCGGATCTCCGCGTCGGTGGCCTCCGGCGCACCCAGGCGCAGATTGTCCGCGACCGAGCGGCCGAGCACCTGCGGAGTCTGCGGCACATAGGCGAACTGCGCGCCGTAGGCGGCCGGGGACAGCGCCGAGACGTTCGCGCCGCCCACCCGCACCGTGCCCGAGGTCGGCTCGAGCAGGCGCAGGACGAGCTGCGCCAGCGTGGTCTTCCCCGAGCCCGTCGCCCCGATGACGGCGAGCACCTCGCCGGGGGAGGCGGACACGGTGACCTCGCGCAGGACCGGGGCGGCGGCACCGGCGTAGGAGAAGGTCACGCGGTCGAGCTCGAGAGCGCCGGGCTCGGGCACGGTCTCGAGGGTGCCCGATTCCGCATCGAGCGCGACCTCCGCGTCGAGCACCTCCACGAGGCGCCCGGCCGAGACCTCGGCGCGCGGGATCATCATGCCGATGAAGGCGACGAAGGTCACACCCATGAGGATGAGCATGAGGTACTGGACGAAGGCGAGCACGACGCCCACGTCGAGGCTGCCGGCGTCCGCCCGCAGGCCGCCGAACCACACGACCGCCACCGAGCCCAGCGAGACGATGCCCATGACGGCGGGGAAGAGGAGGACGAACCAGCGCCCCACCGCCAGCCCCGCATCCGTGAGGGCGCTGTTGACGGCGGAGAACCGGGCGCGCTCGCGGTCCTCGGCGGTGAAGGCGCGGATCACGCGCAGGCCGCCCAGCTGCTGGGAGACGACGGAGGTCACGGCGTCCACCCGCTCCTGCATCACCCGGAAGGAGGGCACCATCCGCCGCACGACGAGCACGAGCACCGCGATGAGCACCGCGACCGTGGCGAGGATGACGAGGGAGAGGCCGAGGTCCTGGCTCAGGGCCATCGCGAGCCCGCCGAGCGCCATGAAGGGCGCCATGACGACCATCGTGAGCGCCATGACGATGAGCATCTGCACCTGGCGGACGTCATTGGTGGCGCGGGTGATGAGGCTGGAGGAGCCGAAGCGGGAGAGCTCCGCACCGCCGTAGTCCATGACCGAGCCGTAGACGCCGCTGCGCAGGCTCCTGGCCGCGCGCATCGCGACGACCGCACCGGCGACGACGGCGACGACATTGGCGATCACCTGGACGAGCGCGACGGCGAGCATGAGCCCGCCGAGTCGCCACACGAGGCCCACATCGCCGGCGGCGATGCCGTCGTCGATGACCGAGGCGTTGAGCGTGGGCAGCCACAGCGTCGCGAGGATCTGGGCGATCTGCAGGACGAGGATCGCCGCGAGGAGGCTCCGCTGCGGCAGGACGTACCGGCGGACGAGCTCCGCCAGCATCCTCATGCCGGCTCCCGCATCGGCTCCGGTGCGTCCGCCCCCTGCGGCACAGGCCGGAGACCCGGCCTCCGGTACTGGGCGTCGAGGAGCCAGGTCGCGGCCGCGAGCACTGTGCAGATGCCGACGATGTGCACGGCGACGAGCATCCACGGCACACCCGTGAAGAACTGGACGTAGCCCACCACGCCCTGGGCAGCGACGACGCCGACGGTGGTGAGCAGGGGTGTGAGCATCCGGCGAGCCTCGGCGGGCTCCGTGCGCGCCTGCCTGCGGTTGAGGACGAGCAGACCGATCAGCACCGCGCACAGGGCCCAGACGGGCGCGGCGTGGAGACGGGCCATGAGCAGGGTGTCGAGGCCGTTGCGGGCGCTGATCTCGTCACCGGCGTGGGGTCCGGCGCCCGTGACGAGCACGCCCATGACGACGACGATGCACACGAGGGCGAAGGCCGCCCACGCGAGGACGCGCTGGGCCCGGCTGCCCACGGGGACGCCGGGCAGGCCGGAATCGCGGGTGCGGCGGACGAAGAGGGCGCTCGCGACGACGGCGGCGGCCGAGGGGAAGAAGTGCGCGGCGACGATCCACGGGTTGAGCTCGGTGAGGACCGAGACCCCGCCGAGCACGGCCTGCACCGGCACGACGGCCGTGAGGCCCACGGCGTACCAGAAGAGATCCGGGCGACGGCGGCGGGACGTCCACAGCGAGAGGATCGTCACGGCGCCCAGGAGGCCGAGGGCGACGCCGAGGAGCCGGTTGCCGAACTCGATCGCCGAGTGCATCGAGAGATCGCCGTAGGGGACCAGGGCACCGTCGTTGCAGGTGGGCCATTCGGCGCAGCCGAGGCCGGAGCCGGTGAGCCGCACGAGCGCACCCGTGAGGACGATGAGGGACTGCGCGGCCAGCATCGCCCAGGCGAGCGACCGGTGCAGGGGGGTGGTGTCGCGGGTGCCGGTGGTCACAGCGGGATGCCTCTCTTCCAGGGGTGCGGTCGGTCGGAGCGGTCAGTCGAAGGAGAACCAGCGCCGCGCGGCCAGGGCGCCTGCCAGTGCCCAGGCCGCGAGCACGAGGAGGGGGACCCAGGCGATGGTCCCGGCCGTCACGGCCGCGCGCAGGGCCTCGCCGAGCGCGCCGGGCGGCAGCCAGCCGACGAGCTGGCCCCACAGGCCCTCGCGCGGCAGCAGCAGGCCGCCGGCCGCCGCCATGAGGACCCACAGCAGATTGGCCACCGCGAGGGTGGCCTCCGGCCGCAGGGTCCCGGCCATGAGCACACCCCAGGACACGAGCGCGCCCGAGCCGGCGAAGAGGGCGAGCGCGACCCCCGTCCAGCTCACGGGTGCGGGGTCGAGGCCGAGCACCGCGGCGCATACGAGCACGAGCACGGTCTGGACGGCGAGCACGCACAGCACCGCCCCCAGTTTGCCGCCGATCACGCCCGAGGCGCCCAGCGGGGTCGTCGCGAGCTGCCGGAGCACCCCGTACCGGCGGTCGAAGGCTGTCTGGATGCCCTGCCCCGTGAACGCGGTCGAGGCCACGGCCAGCCCGAGCACCCCCGCTGCCGCCGTCTGCACGCCGGCGAGGCCGATCTGCGGCAGGCCCACGAGGGCGATGAGGGGCAGGATGACGGCGAGCAGCAGCTGCTCGCCGTTGCGCAGCACCGTGAGGGTCTCGAAGCGGGTCTGCGCGAGCACCCGGCGGAGTGTGAGATTCACCGCAGCGCCCTCCCGGTGAGTTCGAGGAACACGTCGCCGAGCGAGCGGCCGCGCCATTCGAGGGAGCGCAGCGCGATGCGGTGCTCGGCCAGCAGGCCCGTGACCCGGTGCAGGGCATCGGGGTCCGGGCCGCAGTCGAGGGTGAGCACGGTGCGGTCGGCGTGCAGCACGCCCTCGGCCGCGAGCGCGATGAGGAAGCCCTCCGGCGGCTCGGCCTCCGCGACCATGCGCACGGTGCGGTGCGCCGTGGTGCCCACGACCTCGTCGACGCTGCCCTCGGCGATGACGCGTCCGTGGTCGATCACCGTGACGGTGTCCGCGAGGCGCTCGGCATCGGCCATGTCGTGGGTCGTGAGGACGATCGCGACGCCCTCCCCGCGCAGCCGGGCGATGACCTCGTCGACGGCTATGCGGGCCTGGGGATCGAGGCCGGCCGTGGGCTCGTCGAGGAACACGAGCCGGGGCCTGCCGATGAGCGCGGCCGCGAGCGCGACCCGCTGGCGCTGGCCGCCGGAGAGCCGCCGCACCGAGCGCTGGGCGAACTGGTCGATGCCGAGCCGCTCCGCGAGCTCGCCGACGTCCGCGGGCGCGCTGTAGAGGCGGGCCAGGTGCCTGAGGATCTGCAGGGGCCTGGCCGACATGGGCAGGCCGCCGTCCTGGAGCATGACCCCGGCGTGCGCGGCGGTGACCGAGTGCTGTGTGAGAGGATCGGCGCCGAAGATCCGGATGCGGCCGGCGGCGGGCCGGCGCAGGCCGACGGCGCAGGCGATGGTCGAGGACTTGCCGGCGCCGTTGGGGCCCAGCAGCGCCCGCACCTCGCCGGGGCCCACCCGCAGGGAGACGCCGTCGACGACGGTGCGGCTCCCGTACGCGAGGGAGAGGCTCTCGATGCTCAGCGGCACGTCGAGGCGCGGGGGCACAGTCGTCATAGCGCCACCACTCTACCCCTCCGCCCGCGGCGCTCCCACCGGTGCTTAGGGGCTCCTTCGTTTACAATCCCGCATTTAGGTAAGACACTTGTTGCTGAAGGCGATGGAAGAGGGGGTGACAGTGGCGGCAGCTGCGGAGACGACGCCGTCCGAGGACGGCCGGACGCGGCAGCGCGTGCTCGGCTACGTCCTCGACCAGGGGCCGGTCTCGGCCTCGGCGCTCGCGAAGACGATGGACCTCACCGCGGCCGCGGTGCGCAGGCACCTGGACGCGCTCGAGGCCGACGGCCTCATCGAGGTCCGCGCCCTCACCGGCCAGAAGGCCGGGCGCGGCCGGCCGGCCCGGCAGTACACCGTGACGCCCGAGGGCCACTCGCAGATCTCGCACACCTACGACGAGCTCGCACTCGACCTGCTCACGTTCATGCGCGAGACGGGCGGGGAGGAGGCAGTCGGCTCCTTCGCCCGCAGCCACGCGGACAAGCTCCGCGAGAGGCTGCGGCGCCGACTCGAGGACTTCCGGCCGGGGGAGGCCCCCCGCGGCACGGTGGCCGAGCGCTCGCGCAGGCTCGCCCGTGCGCTCGCGGCCGAGGGCTTCGCCGCCTCGTCCACGCCGGTGGCGGCGGGCACTCCGCTGGAGGCGCTCCAGCTGTGCCAGGGGCACTGCCCCATCCAGCACGTCGCGGAGCGCTTCCCGGAGTTCTGCGAGGCCGAGCTCGAGGTGATCTCGGAGTACCTCGCGGTGGACGTCCGGAGGCTGTCCACCCTGGCAGGCGGCGGGCACGTCTGCACCACGCACATTCCCACGTCCGCGCTGGCCCGTCCCCTGCTGGGCGGACCCGCACCCGACCACAACCAAGGAGGTTCGCGGTGACCGAAACCACCGAGGCCGCTGAGACCAACCGGATCATCGAGCTGAATCCCGAGCTCAAGGACATCGGCGCCTACCAGTACGGCTGGCACGATGCCGACGACGCCGGCGCCCAGGCCGAGCGCGGCCTGAGCGAGGACGTCGTCCGCAACATCTCCGCGCTGAAGAACGAGCCGGAGTGGATGCTCCAGCGCCGGCTCAAGGCCCTGCGCCTGTTCGAGAAGAAGCCCATGCCCGGCTGGGGCGCGGACCTCTCGGGCATCGACTTCGACGACATCAAGTACTTCGTCCGCTCCACCGAGGGGCAGGCGCAGTCCTGGGAGGACCTGCCCGAGGACATCAAGAACACCTACGACCGCCTCGGCATCCCGGAGGCGGAGAAGCAGCGCCTCGTCGCGGGCGTGGCCGCGCAGTACGAGTCCGAGGTGGTCTACCACAAGATCAACGAGGAGCTCGAGCGCCAGGGCGTCATCTTCCTCGACACCGACACCGCGCTGGCCGAGCACCCCGAGCTGTTCGAGGAGTACTTCGGCACCGTGATCCCCTCCGGCGACAACAAGTTCGCCGCGCTGAACACGGCCGTGTGGTCCGGCGGCTCGTTCATCTACGTGCCCAAGGGCGTCCACGTCGAGATCCCCCTGCAGGCCTACTTCCGGATCAACACGGAGAACATGGGCCAGTTCGAGCGCACGCTCATCATCGCCGACGAGGGCTCCTACGTGCACTACGTCGAGGGCTGCACCGCGCCGATCTACAAATCGGACTCGCTGCACTCGGCCGTCGTGGAGATCATCGCGAAGAAGGACGCCCGCGTCCGCTACACGACGATCCAGAACTGGTCGAACAACGTGTACAACCTCGTCACCAAGCGCGCGATCGCGGAGCAGGGCGCGACGATGGAGTGGGTCGACGGCAACATCGGCTCGAAGGTCACCATGAAGTACCCGGCCATCTGGCTCACGGGCGAGCACGCCCGCGGCGAGACGCTGTCGGTGGCCTTCGCCGGTGCCGGCCAGCACCAGGACACGGGCTCCAAGATGGTCCACGCCGCGCCCCACACGCAGTCCTCGATCGTCTCGAAGTCCGTCGCCCGCTCCGGGGGACGCGCCGGCTACCGGGGCCTCGTGCACATCCACCCGGGTGCGGAGGGCTCCTCGAACAACGTGCTGTGCGATGCGCTGCTCGTGGACAACATCTCGCGTTCGGACACCTACCCCTACATCGACATCCGTGAGGACGATGTGACGCTCGGCCACGAGGCCACGGTCTCGAAGGTGAGCGAGGACCAGCTCTTCTACCTCCAGTCCCGCGGCATGGAGGAGACCGAGGCGATGGCGATGATCGTCCGCGGCTTCATCGAGCCGATCGCGCGCGAGCTGCCCATGGAGTACGCGCTCGAGCTCAACCGCCTCATCGAACTGCAGATGGAGGGCGCGGTGGGCTGAGGCCCGCGCATCCCGCAGGCACCCACCCCCTCGCACCTCTTCACAAGGAGACCCCTCAATGACCCAGACCCTCGAGTCCGCGCCCAGCGGCGTCCAGGTTCCCGCACAGGGCAGGGCGGACCGCACGCGGAGCTTCTCCGTCGACGCCTTCCCCGCCGTCACCGGCCGGGAGGAGGAGTGGCGCTTCACTCCCGTCCGCCGGCTCGCGGACCTGTTCGAGAACACCGTCGTCGACGGTGCGCTCACGGTCCGCCAGGAGCTGCCCGAGGCCGTGACGGTCGAGACGATCGACCTCGCCTCGGCCCAGGCCCACGGCGTCCTCGCCCCCGAGGACCGTCCGGCCGCCGTCGCCGCGTCCAATGCCGCAGGCGTGCTGCACTACCACCTGGCCGATGAGGTCGAGCTCGACGAGCCCGTCATCATCCACGCCGACGGCACCGGCACCACGGCCCACGGCCACATCCTCATCACGGTGGGCCGCCACGCCAAGGCCACCTTCGTCATCGAGCACGAGGGCATCGCCCGCTACTCGGAGCTGCTCTCCGTCGTCGTGGGCGAGGGCGCGGACCTCACGCTGGCCTCGCTCCAGCTGTGGGAGGACGGCAGCGTCCACCTCGGCCAGCACGATGCGCTCGTGGGACGCGACGCGAAGTACAAGCACATCGCGGTGAGCCTCGGCGGGGACATCGTCCGCCTCAACTCGAACGTGCGCTACGACGGCCCCGGCGGCGAGGCGGAGCTGCTCGGCCTCTACTTCTCCGATGCCGGCCAGCACCTCGAGCACCGTACGTACATCGACCACAACACGCCCAAGGCGACCTCGAACGTCATGTACAAGGGCGCCCTCCAGGGCACCGACGCGCGCAGCGTCTGGGTGGGCGATGTGCTCATCCGCCCCGAGGCGCTGGGGATCGACACCTACGAGCTCAACCGCAACCTCATCCTCACGGACGGGGCGCGCGCGGACTCGGTGCCGAACCTGGAGATCGAGACCGGCGACATCGAAGGCGCCGGCCACGCGTCCTCGACGGGCCGCTTCGACGAGGAGCACCTCTTCTACCTCATGAGCCGCGGCATCGACGAGGCGAGCGCCCGGCGGCTGGTGGTGCGCGGCTTCTTCAACGAGGTCATCCAGAAGATCGGCGTGGCCGAGGTCGAGTCCGTCCTCCACGACCGGATCGAGGACGAGCTCTCCCGGAGCGTTCTGTGAGCCTGACGCCCGTCCTGGACTCGGATGCCCTGGCTCCGGGCCAGGCCGTGCGCCTCGTCGTCGCCGACCGCGAGGTCTGCGTGGCGCGCACGGCCGACGGAGCCGTCCACGCCATCGACGACCTGTGCACGCACGGCGAGGTCTCGCTGGCCGAGGGCGAGGTGTCCGGCTGCACCATCGAGTGCTGGCTGCACGGCTCCGCGTTCGACCTCACCACCGGTGAGCCCACCACACCCCCGGCGTTCGAGCCGGTCGAGGTGTTCGCCTGCGAGGAGCGCGACGGCCGGATCCTGGTCGACGTGACCCCCTGAGACTCAAACCAGATAGGAAAAGCAACAGACATGAGCACCCTGAAGATCAGCGATCTCCACGTCGACGTCGTCACCGATGCCGGCAGCAAGGAGATCCTCCGCGGCATCGACCTCGAGCTGAACACGAACGAGACCCACGCGATCATGGGTCCCAACGGCTCCGGCAAGTCCACCCTGGCCTACGCCCTGGCCGGCCACCCGCGCTACGAGGTCACGAGCGGCTCTGTGACCCTCGACGGCGAGGACGTGCTGGCGATGAGCGTGGACGAGCGCGCCAAGGCCGGCCTCTTCCTCGCGATGCAGTACCCCGTCGAGGTCCCCGGCGTCACCGTGACGAACTTCCTGCGCACCGCCAAGACCGCGATCGACGGCGAGGCGCCCAAGCTCCGCACCTGGACGAAGGAGCTCTCCGAGTCCATGAAGAGCCTGCGCATGGACCCTGAGTTCTCCTCGCGCAACGTCAACGAGGGCTTCTCCGGCGGTGAGAAGAAGCGCCACGAGATCCTGCAGCTGCAGATGCTCAAGCCGCGCTTCGCGGTCCTCGACGAGACCGATTCGGGCCTCGACGTCGATGCGCTGCGCATCGTCTCCGAGGGCGTGAACAAGGCCAAGGCGGACACCGGCCTCGGCGTCATGCTCATCACCCACTACACTCGGATCCTCAACTACATCAAGCCCGACCGCGTGCACGTCCTCGTGCAGGGCCGGGTGGCGGAGTCCGGCGGCCCCGAGCTCGCCGACCGCCTCGAGGCCGAGGGCTACGACCGCTTCCTCGTCGGGGCCTGAGCCGTGGAGGCGCTCGAGGTGGCACGGCTGCGCGGGGACTTCCCGATCCTGGACCGGGAGGTCTCCGGGCACCGGCTGACGTACCTGGACTCCGGTGCGACCGCGCAGAAGCCGGTGTGCGTCATCGATGCGGAGCAGGAGTTCCTCACGCGGTCGAACGCAGCCGTCCACCGCGGCGCTCACACCCTGGCCGTCGAGGCCACCGACGCCTATGAGGCCGGGCGGGCCGCGCTCGCGCGGTTCACGGGCGCGGGCGAGGACGAGATCGCGTGGACGAAGAACGCGACCGAGGCGCTCAACGTGGTGGCCTACGGCTTCGCCAACGCCTCGGCCGGACTGGGCGGGTCCGAGGCCGCGCGCTTCCGGCTGGGGCCGGGCGATTCGATCGTCGTCACGGAGATGGAGCACCACGCGAACCTCGTGCCGTGGCAGCAGGTCGCCGCGCGGACCGGGGCGCAGCTGCGCTGGCTGCCGCTCACGGACGACGGCGAGCTCGACCTGAGTGCGCTGGACGAGACCGTCGATGCGAGCACGAAGGTGCTCGCCTTCACCCACGTCTCCAATGTGCTCGGGACGATCAACGACGTCGAACGGCTCGTGGCCCGCGCGCGGGAGGTGGGCGCGCACACCGTGCTCGACGCCTGCCAGTCCGTCCCGCACATGCCGGTGGACCTGCGCTCCCTGGGCGTGGACTTCGCGGCGTTCTCCGGGCACAAGATGCTCGGGCCCACGGGGATCGGGGCGCTCTACGGCCGCTCCGAGCTCCTGAACGCGCTGCCGCCCGTGCTCACGGGCGGCTCCATGATCACGACCGTGACGAGGGAGGGCGTGGAGTTCATGCCCGCCCCCCAGCGCTTCGAGGCGGGCACGCAGCCCGTCGCCCAGGTCGTGGGCCTGGCTGCCGCGGCCGACTACCTCACACACATCGGCATGGACCGCGTGGCCGCCCACGAGCGCGAGATCGCAGGTCTCCTGGTCGAGGGCGTGCAGCGGATCCCCGGTGTGCGGCTGCTGGGTCCCGCAGACCCGGCCCGGCGGATCGGCGCGGTGGCCTTCGACGTCGCCGGCGTCCACTCGCACGATGTGGGCCAGTACCTCGACGCCGCCGGGGTCGAGGTGCGGGTGGGCCACCACTGCGCCCAGCCGCTGCACCGGCGCTACGGCGTCACCTCGTCCACGCGCGCCTCGGCGGCGGTGTACACCGACCGCGAGGACGTCGACCGCTTCCTCGAGGCCCTGGCCGGCGTGCGCGCCTTCTTCGGGGCGGCCGCATGAGCGATCTCGCGCAGCTCTACCAGCAGGTGATCCTCGACCACTCCCGCCAGCGCACGGGCGAGGCCGCGCTGCTCGCACCTCCGGCCGGCGAGCGGCCGGAGGGCTACGGCTCCTCGCACCAGGTGAATCCCACCTGCGGCGACGAGATCACGGTCGAGGTGTTCGCAGGCTCCGCCGCGCCGGTCCGCTGGCAGGGTGAGGGCTGCTCGATCTCGATGGCCGCGGCCTCCGTGGCGAGCGAGATCCTCGCCGAGGACGGTCCTGAGCGGTTCCGCGCCGCGGAGGAGGCCTTCCGCGCGCTCATGCACTCCCGCGGCCGGGGCACCGCGGACGAGGAGCTGCTCGGCGATGCCGCGGCGTTCCACGGCGTCGCGAAGTTCCCCGGGCGCATCAAATGCGCTCTGCTGGCGTGGGCCGCGATCGCGGACGCCCTCGCGCAGGCGGAGAGCACCTCCCACGCAGAGTACACAGAAGGAGGACGACCATGACCGATGTCGTCGACGCACCCCGCAACGCCACCCCCGAGGAGGTGAAGGAGGCCCTGTACGACGTCATGGACCCGGAGCTCGGCGTCAACGTCGTGGACCTCGGGCTCCTCTACGGCACGAGCGTGGACGAGGAGGGGATCGCGGTCATCGAGATGACGCTGACCTCGGCGGCCTGTCCGCTCACGGACGTCATCGAGGACCAGATCGCACAGGTCCTCGACGGGATCGTCCCGGCCTTCCGGCTCAACTGGGTCTGGATGCCGCCGTGGGGTCCGGAGAAGATCACCGAGGACGGCCGGGAGCAGATGAGGGCGCTTGGGTTCAACATCTGAGCGGGGCCGCCGCATGCGGGGCTCGGCGCTGCCGCATCCGGTCCTCCCATGACGGAGCCGCTCGTCGCCGCCTGCGACGGATCGGCGCTGGGGAACCCGGGACCCGCCGGCTGGGCCTGGTACGTCGACGAGGCGTGCTGGGCCGCCGGCGGCTGGCCGGAGTCCACGAACAACCGCGGCGAGCTGCAGGCGGTGGCGGAGCTGCTCGCCTCCGCCCGCGGCCTCGACCGCGATCTGCACATCCTGTGCGATTCCAAGTACGTCATCAACGCGGTGACGAAGTGGATGCACAAGTGGCGGCTGAACGGCTGGAAGAAGGCCAACCGCGAGGACGTGCTCAACCGCGACCAGCTGGAGGTCCTCGACGCCCTCGTGCGCGAGTACGAGGCCGCCGGCCGCCGTCTGCGGTTCGAATGGGTCAAGGGCCATGCGGGCCACCCGCTCAACGAGGCCGCCGACGCCCGTGCGCAGGCCGCGGCACGGGCCTTCCGCGACGGCGCGCCCGTCGCCTCCGGGCCGGGAATGGAAGGGCTCGCCGCCAAGGCGGGCCCCGCGCCCGAGGAGCGAGCTTCCTCACAGCGGCCACCCGTCGTCGTCTCGTGTCCCCTCGAGGCGGAGCTGGCCGATAGGATCGTCGATCGTGCGCGCGCCTCGGGCCGCACTCCGCAGGAGGAGCTTGCGGACATCATCAGGAAGGGGATGTCGCTGAGATGATCGCGGCCAGTGACCTGCAGGTCGTCGTGGGGTCGCGGACCCTCATGTCGGGAGTGTCGTTCCGCGTGGACAAGGGCGATCGCGTGGGTCTCGTGGGCCGCAACGGCGCCGGCAAGACGACGCTGACCCGGGTGCTCATGGGCGAGGTGCTGCCCACCGAGGGCACCGTGACGGCCTCCGGCACCGTGGGCTATCTGCCGCAGGACCCGCGCGCGGGCGATCCGGCGTCGACGGGACGCGAGCGCATCCTCGGCGCCCGCGAGCTCGATGTGCTGGCCAGGCGGATGCGGAAGGCCGAGGCGCAGATGTCGGATCCCGATCCGACGGTGATGTCCAAGGCGATCGACCGGTACCCGCGGATCGAGGCCGAGTTCATCGCGGCCGGCGGCTATTCCGCGGAGTCCGAGGCGCTGTCCATCGCCGCGAACCTCGGGCTCACCGAGGCCCTGCTCGACCAGACGCTGGACACGCTCTCGGGCGGCCAGCGCCGCCGGGTGGAGCTCGCGCGCATCCTCTTCGCGGCTCCGGACACCATGATCCTCGACGAGCCCACCAACCACCTCGACGCGGAATCGGTCACGTGGCTGCGCGACTACCTCAAGGTGTACTCCGGCGGCCTGGTCATCATCTCCCACGACCTCAGCCTCATCGACGAGGTCGTGAACAGGGTGTTCTTCCTCGACGCGAACCGGCAGGTCATCGACATCTACGCGATGGGCTACCGGCACTACCTGGAGCAGCGCGAGGCCGATGAGCGCCGGCGCCGCCGGGAGCGGGCCAATGCGGAGAAGAAGGCCGCGGCCCTGCACGCGCAGGCGGACAAGATGCGGGCGAAGGCCACGAAGACCGTCGCGGCGCAGAACATGGCCAAGCGCGCGGACAGGATGCTCTCCGGGCTCGAGGCCGAACGGGCCGCGGACAAGGTCGCGAACCTGCGCTTCCCCGCCCCCGCGTCCTGCGGGCGGGTGCCGCTCACGGCGGAGGGGCTGAGCAAGTCCTACGGCTCCACCGAGGTGTTCACGGGCGTGGACCTCGCGATCGACCGCGGCACCCGCGTCGTGGTGCTCGGCTTCAACGGTGCGGGCAAGACGACGCTGCTGCGGCTGCTCGCAGGCACGGAGGAGCCCGATTCCGGGCAGGTGGAGCCCGGCCACGGGCTCAAGCTCGGCTACTACGCGCAGGAGCACGAGACGCTGGACACCTCGCAGACGGTGCTCGAGAACATGCGCAGGGCCTCGCCGCACCTCGACGACACCGGGGTGCGGACGGTGCTGGGCTCGTTCCTGTTCTCCGGCGACGATGTCCACAAGCCGGCCTCCGTGCTCTCCGGCGGGGAGAAGACCCGGCTCGCGCTCGCAACACTCGTGGTCTCGAGCGCGAACGTGCTGCTGCTGGACGAGCCGACCAACAACCTGGACCCTGCCAGCCGCGAGGAGATCCTCTCCGCGATCCGCCGCTACGAGGGCGCGATCGTGCTCGTCACCCACGACGAGGGCGCGGTCGAGGCGCTCGACCCGGACCGGGTGCTCCTCCTGCCCGACGGCGATGAGGACATCTGGTCCTCCGAGTACCTCGACCTCGTGACGCTCACCTGAGCTGCCGGTCCAGCGCCGCATCCTCGAGCTCCTCGGCCTCGCGGGTGCGGCGCTTCGCCGTCTTCCGGGACCGCGCCGGGCGGCCGGCGGCATCCCTGCCCGGACGTCGTGAGTCCGGGCCCCTCGCTCCGGCCAGGAGCGCGGCCTTGTCCACGACGACGTACTCCGCCTCCGGGCCCGCCGCTGTGCCCGCGGCGTCCCCTGTGCCCGCGGCATCGGGGCCCCGCTCGCCGCGGCGCACCGCATCGCGCTCCCGCTTGGCGGCATAGGCGACGCCGGCGAGGATCATGATGCCGAAGGCGATCCACTGGAACGTGTAGCTCAGGTGCGAGCCCGGATCCGTGTCCGGGGCGGGCAGCGCGTCCACGGGTGCGGCAGCGGCGGGGTCCTCGGCTTCTAGGTAGCCGTAGGCGTGGTCGTAGGCGCCGGGGCTGCCTGCGAGGATGAGCCCGGGGTCCACCGCGCGCACCGAGCCGACCGCCTCGGCCGAGGCCTCCGTGTTCTCACTCGCATCGCCGTCCTGTGCCGGCCGGAGCCAGGCGGTGACGGCGACCTCGCCGTCCGGGGGAGCGGGCAGATCGCTCGCCGCGGCCTCGGCCCCGGAGCCGGCGATCCAGCCGCGCGCGATGAGCAGCGTGGCGCCCTGGTCGGTCTCGAAGGGGACGAGCTCCCAGAAACCCGCACGGCCGTCCTTGGGACGGTTGCGCACCAGCACCGTCTCCTCCGGGCGGTACGAGCCCTGCGCGCTCACCCGCGTCCAGTCGGCCTCCTCGCCGAATTCCGCATCGGGGGACCCGAGCACCGTCTCCAGCGGAACGGGGGCGGCGCTGTAGTGGGCCTCGATCCGCTCGATCTCCGCATCGCGGGATTCGCGCCGCTGGTTCTGCCAGTTCGCGAGCAGACCGCAGGCGATCGCCGCGACCACCGCCAGGCCGATGTACTGGAGCCAGCGGCGGGTGAAGAGGAATCTCATCCCACTCCTTCGGGGATCGTATCGGCGGGGACGGTGTCGCGGAGGAAGCCGCGCAGCGAGAGGAACTCCGCGAGGCTCTCGGTGTGCGCGGGGCACGCGAGCCAGACCTTGCGGCGGGCGGGCGTGTGGAGCCGCGGATTGTTCCACAGCAGGGCCGAGGTCGCGGATGCGCGGCAGCCCTTGGCCGAGCAGATGAGCTCGGGCGCGCTCACGGCGTCCTCATGCACCTTCGCCCCTCCCATCGTCCTCGGCGCGTCCGTCCTCCGCGCGCTCTCCTTCGACCACTTCGCCCTCGATCGTCTCCGGCTCCTCCGCCGCGGGCTCCTGAGCCGCCGCATCGAGCTCGGCGGGCGCGGGCGGCCGGTACTCGGCCATCTCGTAGGTCATGAAGCGCTCGTTGGCGGCGTTGGCGATGAGGACGGCCACATAGGGCAGCACCACGGCGCCTGCGATCATCACCCAGCGGAGCCAGCCGGTCACGACGAAGGCCAGGAGCAGGCAGATGACGCGGATGATCATGGAGATCGTGTACCGCCGCACCCGCTCCCGGTAGTCCTTCTCCGCGGACTCCTGTGCCTGGGTGACAGAAGTCGGCCTTCTTCGTTCGACCATAACGACCACCGATTCTATCTCCGCTAGGCTGATGCGAGCTGAGTGCACCCGGTGTGCACCCCCATGATCCCAGTTCCACAGGAGAGCACATGGCACCGACCTCGCAGACCCCCGCCTCGCGCGTCGTCCTCGTCACGGGCGGCAACCGCGGCATCGGCCGGACGATCGCCGAGGAGATGGCCGCGGCCGGCCACCGCGTCGCCGTGACCTCGCGCAGCGGCGAGGCCCCCGACGGCGTGCTCGCGGTCGCCGCCGACGTCACCGACCCCGCCTCGCTGGATGCGGCCTTCGCCGCGGTCGAGGAGCAGCTGGGACCCGTCGAGGTCGTGGTCGCGAACGCGGGCATCACCGCAGACAACCTGCTCATGCGCATGAGCGACGAGGAGTTCTCCTCCGTGCTGGACACCAACCTCGGCGGGGCCTACCGCACCGTGCGGCGGGCCATCACGAACATGATCCGCGCCAAGTACGGCCGCATCGTCCTGATCTCCTCCGTCTCCGGCCTCTACGGCGTCGCGGGCCAGGCGAACTACTCCTCCTCGAAGGCCGGCCTCGTGGGCCTGGCCCGCTCGATCACCCGCGAGGTGGGCGCGCGCGGCATCACGGCCAATGTCGTGGCCCCGGGCTTCATCCGCACGGACATGACCGATGAGCTGCCGGAGAAGCAGCAGAAGGAGTACCTGCAGGCGATCCCGGCCAAGCGGTTCGCCGAGGCCGAGGAGGTCGCGAAGGTCGTCCGCTGGGTCGCCTCCGACGAGGCCGCCTACATCTCCGGCGCCGTCATCCCCGTCGACGGCGGCCTGGGCATGGGCCACTGAGCCCGACCCCCTCATCACCAGAAACTCCAACAGAAAGGCCCCGCACATGGGAATCCTCGACGGCAAGCGCATCCTCGTCACCGGCGTGCTGACGGAGGCCTCGATCGCCTTCGCAGCCGCCCGTCTGGCCCAGGAGCAGGGCGCTGAGGTCATCCTCTCGTCCTTCGGCCGCCAGATGAAGATCACCTCCGTCATCTCCGAGCGGCTGCCGCAGCCGGCGCAGGTCATCGAGCTCGACGCCACGAGCGACGAGGATCTCGCCGCCCTGCCCGAGCGCCTGGGCGGGAACATCGACGGCATCGTGCACGCGATCGCCTTCGCTCCCAAGGACGCCCTCGGCGGAGTGTTCCTCGACACGCCGTTCGAGTCCGTCTCGAACGCCGTGCACGTCTCCGCATACTCGCTCAAGGCCATCACGGTGGCTGCGAAGCCGGTGCTCAACCCCGGCGCCGGCGTCGTCGCGCTCACCTTCGACGCCACCGTCGCCTGGCCCGTCTACGACTGGATGGGCGTGGCGAAGGCCGCCCTCGAGTCCACGGCCCGCTACCTCGCGAAGTACGTGGGCGCCGACGGCATCCGCGTGAACCTCGTCTCCGCGGGCCCGCTCAAGACGACGGCCGCGACCTCGATCCCCGGCTTCGAGGGCCTCGAGAGCATGTGGGGCGACCGCGCGCCGCTGGGCTGGGACCAGAAGGACACGGAGCCGGCGGGGAAGGCGATCGTCTCCCTGCTCTCCGACTGGTTCCCCGCGACCACCGGCGAGATGGTCCACGTGGACGGCGGATTCCACATGACCGGCGCCTGAGAGAGCGCGGGGCCTGAGGCCCCCGGCCGGCGGGCGGGTACCGTGGGGGCATGCCCCTCCTGGTACTCGCCCGTCACGCATTCACCCCGCCGGCAGCTCCCGGCGGCTCGGACTTCGAGCGGCCGCTCGACGCGACCGGCCTCGAGCAGGCTCGCCGCATGGGCCGCTTCCTCGCGGGGTTCTGCGCTGAGACGGAAGCGAGCATCGACACCGTCATCGCCTCGGCCGCACGGCGGACCGTGCAGACAGCCGAGGCGGCTGCGGCCGGTCTCGGGCTGCCTGCCGATGCCGTGCGCCGGGACCGCGCGCTCTACGCCTCCGAGGCGGGGGACTGGGAGGAGGCGATCGCGAGCGTCCCGGCGGAGGCCTCGGGCGCTCTCATCGTCGGGCACCAGCCCATACTCGCCGAGGTCGTGGCCATGGCCGCGGGGACGAGCGCGCTGCCCGCCCTGCCGCCCAGCAGCATCGCGGTCTTCCGCCCGGATTCCTGGGAGCAGCTGATGCCCTTCGGCGCGCCGGAGCTCATCCGCGACTTCCGGTGATCCGTCTCAGACGCGGCTGAGCAGCTCCTGCGCGCCCGTCCACACCCGCATGAGATCGCGCTCGTCGACGATGAGGTCCGCGTGCGGGCGCAGCGCCGGTTTTGCGCAGAAGGCGACGCCGATCGCGGCGGCCTCGAGCAGGTCGATGTCATTGGCACCGTCGCCCACGCCCACCGTC
Organism: Brevibacterium album DSM 18261; assembly: GCF_000426445.1. GTDB lineage: Bacteria > Actinomycetota > Actinomycetes > Actinomycetales > Brevibacteriaceae > Brevibacterium > Brevibacterium album. Next base: position 236,752 of record NZ_AUFJ01000011.1, read on the forward strand.
CTGCGGGGGTCGATGCCGAGGCGCGCGGCGATCTCGCGCAGGCGGGCGGCCTTGCCCGCGCGGTCGACGATCTCGCCGCGCAGCTCACCGGTGAGCGTGCCGGACTCCTCGTCCGTGCCGAGGCCGTTGGCCCAGATCTCCGTGATGCCCAGGCCCTCTGTGAAGCGCTCGATGACCGAGGTGAAGCCCCCGCTCACGAGTGCGACGGTCCAGCCCGCGGCATGGGCGGCGGAGACGAGCTCACGTGCGCCGTGCGTGAGCGTGACCGCGCGGGCGGCGGCCTCGACCTCGCTGAGCGGGACGCCGCGGAGGACGGCGACGCGCTCGCGGAGGCTCGCGGCGAAGTCGAGCTCCCCGCGCATGGCGCGCTCCGTCACCGTCGCGACCTCCGCCTCGCGCCCCGTCGAACGGGCCAGCAGCTCGATGACCTCCTGGTCGATGAAGGTCGAGTCGACATCGGACACGAGCAGTCCCGCGGTGCGGGGCCGGCGTGCTGCGGGGTGCGGGGAGGCTGCGCTCATGCGTCCATCCTAGTGAGGGCCGTGATGACGCGGGCCGCGGCCGCGTGCACCTGCTCCAGTGCGGGGCCGAGGCGGGGGCCGCCGGTCTGGCCCGGCACCGCGAGCGCGGAGAGGCTGTGGTGGACGTGCATCGCGGTGTGCAGGCTGCGGGCGCGCTCGTGGCCGCCGAGGACGAGGGCGAGAGCCGCGTGCGCGGCGTCGTCGCGGGCGCCGGCGAGCTCGGCCTGCCAGTCGCGCCAGGGGAGGCCGTCGACCTCTCTGGCGCCCTCGGCCTCGACCGCGGCGAGCGCGTGCATGACGGTCTCGCGCAGGCGGCGGGAGGCCTCGGCGGGGGTGAGGTGGTCGACCGTCGTGAACGGCGTGGGCGCACAGGGGACCACGGCGGTGTCGGCCTCCGTGCCGATCGCGAGGACGGCCAGCGCCGTGCCTGCGGCGTCCTCGACGACGCACAGCGCGCGGGTGCGGGCGGCGGGCCGGGCGGTGGCGCGCCGGGCTTCGCGCGTCAGGCGCGGGACTCGGAGCGGGAGGGCGGGGTGGACGGGTTCGGCGCGCACGCGCGCGGCCCCGCAGCGGCGGGCGCCTGCCTCCCAGAGCAGCAGACCCGTGGGCACCTCCTCACCGTCGCCGGCCGGCGGGGCGAAGACGGCGTCGGTGACGATGAGCGGCACCGGCAGGCCGGCTGTGAGGAACGCCTCAGCGGCCTCGTCCGGGGCGATGCGACCGCGCAGGCGGGCGGTGAGCGCCGCGGCGAGGAGGACGGGCTGGAGCGGTGTCGTCTGATGCATCGCTGGAAGTATAGGGTGAGTGACATGAGCGGAGTAGTTGAATTCGACTCGGTAAGCGTGCGGCGGGGACGGTCGTTCCTGCTCGACGACATCAGCCTCACCATCGCCGAGGGTGAGCACTGGGTGGTCCTCGGACCCAACGGCGCGGGCAAGACCACGCTCCTGCAGCTGGCGGGTGCGCGCATGCACCCGACCACCGGCGCCGTGGGCATCCTCGAGGAGAGGCTGGGCCGGGTCGATGTGTTCGAGCTGCGGCCGCGGATCGGCTTCGCCTCCTCGAACCTCGCGCAGCAGACGCCGCGCTCCGAGGTCGTCCGCGATTTCGTCCTCACCGCCGCCTACGGCGTGCTGGGCCGCTGGACGGAGGAGTACGAGGCCGATGACGTCGCGCGCGCCGAGGACCTGCTCGCCGCCTTCCACATCGGCGAGCTCGCCGAGCGCACCTTCGGCACGCTGAGCGAGGGCGAGCGCAAGCGCGCCCAGATCGCCCGCGCGCTCATGACCGATCCCGAGCTGCTCCTGCTCGACGAGCCCGCCTCCGGCCTGGACCTCGGCGGGCGCGAGGAGCTGCTGCAGGCGCTCACGGAGATCCTCGGGTCCGCGCACGCGCCCACGACCATCATGGTCACCCATCACGTCGAGGAGATCCCGCTGGGCGTGACGCATGCGCTGCTGCTGCGTGAGGGCGGCGCCGTCGCCGCGGGGCCGATCGGGGAGGTGCTCACGGAGGGGAACCTCGAGGAGACCTTCGGCATCCCGGTCGTCCTCACGGAGCAGGACGGCCGCTACAGCGCCCGCGCCCGCCTCTGAGCGGGTCCGGACGCGATGGCACTCTTCGAGAGCATGGACCTGCTCACGGCGGTCCTCATCCTGCTCGCCGGCCTCGGCGCCGGTGCGATCAACGCGGTGGTGGGCTCGGGCACGCTCATCACGTTCCCCGTCCTCGTGGCCGCGGGCGTGCCGCCGGTGACGGCGACGATGAGCAACGCCCTCGGCCTCATCCCGGGCAACATCGCCTCCTCCTTCGGCTACCGCGAGGAGATCAGGGGGCAGGGCAAGCGGCTGCTGCGGCTCGTGCCCGCCTCGCTCGCGGGCTCGCTCGTGGGCGCCTATCTGCTGCTGCACCTGCCCGACTCCGCGTTCGAGTCGATCGTGCCGGTGCTCATCGTGCTCGCGCTGCTGCTCGTGATCTTCCAGCCCGTCCTCCAGCGCATCGTGCGCGATCGGAAGCAGGGCGAGGGGCGCGCTGAGCTCAGTTCCGGTGCCGCACCCGGTGCGGGTGAGGACCCGGCTCCGCTCATGTCCACCGGCCGGTGGATCGCGGTCGTGGCGGTCGTGTTCCTCACTGCGATCTACGGCGGCTACTTCGCCGCTGCGCAGGGAGTCATCCTCATCGGTCTGCTGGGCCTGCTGCTGCCGGATCCGCTGCAGCGGATCAACGGCGCGAAGAACGTGCTCGTGCTCGTCGTGAATGTCACGAGCGCGACGGTCTACACGATCGTCGGCTACGACCGGATCAACTGGGGCGCGGTGATCCTCATCGCGATCGGCTCGCTGCTGGGCGGATACTTCGGTGCGCGGATCGCCCGGAAGTTCAGCCCCGTGGTGCTCAGGGCCGTCATCGTCGTCCTGGGGCTCGTGGCCTTCTGGAGGATCGTCACGCTGTGAACACGCCCAGGAAGCCCGAGCCGACGGATGCGGAGATCCGCGAGCTGGCGCAGCGATGGGGGATCGCGGGCGAGCGGATCGTGCTCATCGACGGGCTCGCCGGCGGCGAGGCGGACTCCGGTCACGCGGACGGCGCCGGCTCGCTGCTCGGGGAGTACGAGCGCCTCACGGACGTGCGGCTGCGCTCGTCCTCGGAATCGGACTGGGGGCTCTACATCGCCGAGTCCACCAAGATCATCGAGCGGGCGCTGGCCGCCGGGCACCGCCCGCGCTCGTTCTTCATGACCCGCGAGTGGTTCGCGCGGCTGGCCGAGCGGCTCGGCCGGGGGAGCTGGGCTGAGACGGCGTGCCCGATCCTCATCGGCTCCGAGGCGCGGGTGGAATCGCTCACGGGCTACCACCTGCACCGGGGTGCGCTCGCGTCGATGCATCGGCCGGCACTGGCGCCCGTCGAGGACGTGGTCGCCCGGGCTGCGGCCGATGCGGAGGCCGAAGCCCGGCATTCGCGGATCGCGGTGTTCGAGAACCTCGTGGACCACACGAATCTGGGTGCGGCGTTCCGATCCGCGGCGGCGCTGGGCGTGGATGCCGTGCTGGTGACGCCGAGCTGCGCCGATCCCCTGTACCGGAGGGCGATCCGGGTGTCGATGGGGACGGTCTTCCAGGTGCCGTGGACGCGGATCGAGGAGTGGCCGGCCGGGATCGGTGTGCTGCAGGAGGCGGGCTACATCGTGGCCGGGATGACGCTGGGGGCGGGCGCGATCACGATGCGCGAGCTCGTCGCGGAGGAGCACGCCCGCCTTGCCCTGGTGCTCGGGACCGAGGGGCAGGGGCTGACGCCTGCGGCGGATCGGCTGCTGGACCGGCGGGTGACGATCCCGATGATGCACGGGGTGGACTCCCTCAATGTGGCGGCCTCGGCGGCGGTGGCGTTCTACGCGATGCAGTGAGGGCGGGTGCCTTCACTGTTTTGGATCATGAAGTCCATAATGCTGTAGAGTGTCCGCATGGCCCGACCACGCAGCTTCGATGAGACCGCCGTGCTCGATGCGGCGGCAGGTGAGTTCCGTGTCCACGGCTTCGCCGAGACCTCGACCGAGCAGCTCTGCGCGGCCGCCGGCGTGCGGCGCAGCAGCCTCTACAACGCCTTCGTCTCCAAGGATGAGCTCTTCGTGCGGGCCCTTGAGCGCTATGTCGCGACGACCGGGGCTCGCCAGAGTGCGATCCTCACCGATGCGGCGCTTTCGGGTGCAGAGAGACTGCGCGCCCTCATCGACGTCATCGTGAACGAGGAGCTGCGCGCCGCGGGCGGCGGTCATGCGGCCGGATGCATGGTCGTGCAGAGCCTCATGAGCCCCGATCTGCGCGAGCGCGATGAGCGCATCGCACGGATTCTCGACCGCGATCTGCGCGAGAGGCTCGCGCTCCTGTCCGGTGCGATCCGTACCGGACGGAGCGATGGTTCGATCCCCGCGCGCGTGGACCCGAACGAGGGCGCCGTGCTCGTCACCACCGTGATCTCCGGCCTCCGCGTGACGGCGCAGACCGGGGCGGATGCCGAGACTCTGCGGCGCACCGCCTTCGCCGGACTGTCCTCCCTGCTGGGCTGACAGCTCGGCCGGACTGATGACTGCCGGACTGACAGCTCCGCTCGACCGGCGGCTCTGCCCGGCCTGACCCTCTGCTCCCCGAACCACCCTGACCCCATCATGCCCTCAATTTGGATAATTAAGTACAGAAAGGTGTGCCCATGCGCACAGCAGGACCCGCACCGACGGCGAAGAGCACCATCCCGCCGGCGGTGTACGTCCTCGCCGCAGGCGTGTTCGCGATGGTGACCAGCGAGTTCACCGTCGCGGGTCTCATGCCCCAGCTCGCCGAGGGCCTCGGCACCGGAATTCCGCAGATCGGCTACCTCGTGACGATCTTCGCCGCTGCGATGGCCCTCGGCGGCCCGCCGCTCACCCTCGCCCTGCTCCGCGTCCCGCCGCGCATCGCGCTCCTCCTCGTCTTCGCGCTCTTCCTCTCCGGCAATGTCCTCGCCGCCCTCGCGACCGGGTATCCGATGATGGTGCTCGCCCGGATCCTCAGCGGCGCCGCCTCACAGGCGTTCTTCGGCATCGCGGTCTCGATGGCCGTCCGGCTCGTGGACGAGCACGTGCGCGGCCGGGCGGTCGCGGTCGTCATGAACGGGCTGATGCTGGGAACCCTGCTGGGCCTGCCCTTCGCGACGTTCATCGGCGGCCGGTTCGGATGGCAGTCCGCGTTCTGGGCGATCTCCGCGCTCACCCTGATCGCGGCCGCGCTCACGCTCGCCGTCGTGCGCAGCCCGGCCCCGCAGGCAGGGGAGGGCGCCGAGGCGCCTGCCCCCGTCCGCACGGAACTCGCGGTGCTCCGTCGGCCGCAGTTCCTGCTCGCGCTCGCCTCCAGCACCCTGATCATCGGCGCGACGTTCTCCGCGTTCAGCTTCCTCACCCCGATCCTCACCGAGGTCACCGGGTTCTCCGCGGGCACCGTCCCGGTCCTCCTGCTCGCCTACGGCGCTGCGACCCTGCTGGGCAATGTCGTCGTGGGGCGCCTCGCGGACCGGCACACCGTCTCCACCCTGCTCATTGGCACCGGACTCAACGCGCTCTTCCTCACCGGCTTCGCGCTGTTCGCCGGGCTGCCTCCGCTCGCGCTCGCGTTCATGCTCGGCATCGGCCTCGTCGGAGTCACCATGAATCCCACGATGGCGGTGCGCATCCAGCGCGCCGGGAGCACGGCACCCCTCGTGAACACGATTCACGGCTCCTTCATCACCCTCGGCGTCATGATCGGCTCCGCCGCCGGCTCGGCGCTCATCCCCCTCGGCGGTCTGCGCGCCCCGGTGGTCCTCGGCATCGGCCTGGCAGTGCTCGCGCTCGTCACGATCCTGCCTGCTCTGGGAAGCGCCCATCTGCGTCGTGGTCTGCGATGAGGCAGTGAGCGGACCGCATGCTCACACGGGCCGCAGGGGCGTGATCTGTTCGCCCTCCGCGGTGAAATTGGAGGGAGCGAGCCACTCCTCGAACGCCGCACGCCGCGCCGGCCATTCGCCGTCGATGATCGAGTACCAGGCAGTGTCCCGGTTGCGCTCCCGGTACACGACCGCCTGGCGGAACGTGCCCTCGTAGGTGAAGCCCAGCCGCACCGCGGCCCTGCGCGAGGGCGTGTTGAGGCTGTCGCACTTCCACTCGTACCGGCGGTACCCCAGGTCGTCGAAGGCATGGCGCATGAGCAGGTACTGCGCCTCGGTCGAGGCCGGGGTGCGCTGCAGCGCACGGGAGAAGACCACATTGCCGACCTCGATGACGCCGCCTGCTGGGTCGTGCCGCATGAGGGAGAGCGTGCCGAGGGCCCTGCCCGTGCCGTTCTCGACCACCGCATAGTGGCGGGGGTCCTCGCTCTCCGCGGCGGCCTCCGCCCAGGCGCGGTAGGCCGGGAGGGAGGGGAAGGGGCCGAAGGGCAGGTAGGTCCAGTCCCGGTCGTCCGCGGCTGCGGCGTAAGCGGCGAAGAGGTCCCCGGTATGCCGCCCGGGATCGAGGCGCTCGAGTGAGCAGTATCGTCCGGGAAGTCGCATCGCCTCCGGTCTCGGCACCCCGCTCCAGCCGGGGAGCGCGCGGCCGATCGGCTGTCCGTGCTCGTTCTGGGCGGTCACGCCTCCCCCTCGGGGCGGGCATCATAGGTGACCCAGTCGGTGCGTGCGGCGACCCGGTCGTAGAGGGCCTGCGCCTGCCGGTTGTCCGCCGCCGTGATCCACCTGACCACCGAGCTGTCCTCGGCAGAAGCGAGGGCGGTGAGGTGCGCGATGATCGCGCGGCCCGCTCCCCGGCCCCTCGCCTCGGGCGCGGTGAAGAGGTCGTCGAGCCAGATGCCGACGGTGCCGGTCGAGGGCCGTGCGAAGCGCCGGTGGTGGCCGATGGCCGTGATCCCGTCCGGCCCTTCGGCCACGAGTCCCTCGCATTCGTGCGCCGGGTCCATGAGCCAGTCCCACACCCGTGAGACGACCTCCTCCGACTCGGGCAGGAGGTAGAACGCGCGGTATCCGCGGAACAGCTCCCTCCAGCGCGGTTCATCGGAGGCGGTGAGCGGGCGGACGTGCAGGGGAGCGGTGAGCGTCATGGGCAGGGCCTTTCCGGGAGGCGGGGGTGTCCGTGCGCTCAACGCTACGGCTGATTCCGGACCCCTGCAGTGCCGGAAAACTCGGAACTCATTGGACCAGTATGATGCCCCTATGCGCCACCCCTTCCCGATGGATCTCGTGCTCGATGCCGAACGCTCCCCGGGCATCGGTGCCCGCGAGCATCTGGTCGAGCAGCTGCGCGCCGCGATCCTGGCCGGCCAGGTCGAAGCTGCTGAGCCGCTGCCGTCAACGCGCTCCCTCGCGACCGCCGCCGGGGTCTCGCGGGGCACGGCCGTAGCGGCCTACGAGGAGCTCGCCGGAGAGGGGTATGTGACCATCGTGCCCGGCTCCGGCACCTTCGTCACCGCCGGTCTGCCCGCTGCGGGGACGGATGCTGCGGGGACGGATGCTGCGGGGCCGGGCGCGCCGTCCCATGGCGACCCGATTCGCCGAGAACCGCCCCGCCGGACGCCGGCACCGGCCGCTGAGGTCGGGGCAGGCGACACAGGACGAGCGCAGGGGGCGGCTCCACACTGGGACCTGTCACCGGGGCTGCCGGCGAGCAGCGTCGCCACGAACCGCGAATGGGCGGCCGCCCGGCGGAGGACGAACGGTCAGGGGCTCCCGGTCCGTGAACCGGATCCGGCGGGGGAGCCCGGTTTGCGTGCACAGGTCGCAGCGCACCTCCGCGCCTCCCGTGGAGTGCGCTGCGAACCGGAGGACATCGTGGCGACGGCGGGCACGAGCGACGGGCTCGGGCTCCTCGTGCACGCTCTGCGCGCCGGGAGTCGAGGCGAGGTGCGGATCGCGACGGAGAATCCGGGCCACCGGGCGTCCCGCAGGGTGATGAGCCGGCTCGGAGCCGTCCCCGTGCCCGTCCGGGTGCGCGACGGCGGGATGGACGTCGCCGCGCTCTCGGACGCGTCGGGTCCCATCGACGCGGTTCTCGTCACGCCCAGCCACCAGTACCCGCTCGGCGGCAGGCTCCCGGTCGCCGCACGGCTGGAGATGCTGGAGTGGGCGCGGACGGCCGGTGCGCTCATCATCGAGGACGACTACGACAGCGAGTTCCGGCACGGCGCACCGCCGCTGCCGGCGATCTCCTCCCTCGACCGGGAGCAGACGGCCGTGCTCGTCGGCAGCTTCTCGAAGACGCTCTCGCCGTGGCTGCGGTGCGGTTACCTCCTCGTCCCGGACCCCGTTCTGCGGGAGCGCATCCTCGATGTGCGCGATGCCCTCGGCCAGCCGGTCTCCGGTGCGCTGCAGGCCGCGCTGGGGGAGTTCCTGCGCACCGGGGGCCTCCGGCGCCATCTGGCCCGGGTGGGCCGTGAGTACGCGCATCGGCGCGGGCTGGTCCGCGAGGCGACGGCCGGCCTTGCGCCGCACGTGCGGATCGACGGCCTCGACGGCGGCCTGCACGCCGCGCTGTCCTGGCGGGGGGAGGGGCCCGCTGACGAGGACGTCGTCGCGGTCCTCGCAGCCAGGGGCATCGCGGTCACGGCACTGAGCCCGCACTACCACGGTCCGGGCGGGGCCGAGCGGAACGGCATCGTCCTCGGCTACGGCGCTCCAGCCGATCTTCAGCTCCGCTCTGCGCTCAGGACCGTCCGTGCGGTGCTGACGGAACGGGTGTGCGCCGATGCGATGGGAGAATGAACCCATGACGCAGGACATCCAGGACCGGCGCGCGCAGCTGGCCGCGCATCTCGACGCCGCACGCATCACAGGAGAGGTCGCGACACCGCGGGAGGGAAACCTCGCGCACATCCACCGCTTCCTCTCGCAGGAGAGGCAGTTCGACTTCGGAGTGCGACTGGAGCGCGACTGGGACTACGAGTCCGTCTTCGCGCTCATGGTCGAGCGCGTGGGGCTGCGCCCGGACCCGGCCTTCGCGGAGGGCGTGGACACGATCTCGGCGGAGAAGTGCATCGCGGCGCTGGACCGCATGCGCGCGGTGCTGGAGGAGACGGTCACCGCGGGCGGGCGGATCCTGTTCGCATCGGGGCATCCCGCGGGGCTGCTGCCCGTCCACGAGGCCGTCGCTGAGTGGGCGCAGGAGCGCGGCGCCGAGGTGGTGGCCGGTGAGGCGTGCGCCGCCGATCCCGCGACGCTGCGGATTCCGGTGCCCGCGCCGGTCGGCGGGGACGTGAGGCGGCTGGGGCGCGTGCACGTGTGGCACCAGCACGGCGGTGTGCCGCACACGCACCTGGCCGAACCCATGCACGCCCTGCTCGATGCGCTCGAGGCCGCAGGGGCCCCGCAGCCGGACCTCGTGGTGGCCGATCACGGCTGGGCGGGCGCCGCGGGCTCCCGGGGCGTGCGGACCGTGGGCTACGCCGACTGCAACGATCCCGCGCTGTTCGTCGCCGAGGCCCAGGGCCAGGTCGAGGTCTCCGTGCCGCTCGACGATGATGTGGTTCCGCAGCTGTACGGGCCCATGCTCGACTACCTGCTGCGGTGAGAGGCGTCCGGCGAGGCGGGTTCGGCGCGGCACCCGCGCGGGAGCGTCAGCAGTCCGGACCGTGCGGGTTCGCACGGCAGTCGTCGCCCACGCGGTACTTGTGGAAGCGGTACACCGTCATGGGGAGCGCATCGCTCGCGACCGAGGCGGTTCCGGCGATGGGGTTCCAGCCGTCCCCGTAGTTGTACTCGCCGGTGTAGACGGTGGTGAGGGTGACGCTGCGCTCGCCCTTCGCGCCGTAGGCGTGCGTGACGCTTCCGTCCGCCGGGCGCCGAGGCTCGCGCCCGGGATCTGCGGTCCTGTCGCCTGACCCGTCGCCGAAATCCCACAGGAACTCAATGGGAGTGGCGCGCACTCGCAGGGGGAATCCGAGGAGTTCGGCATCGAACACCTTGACCCCCGATTCCGCCCAGAACGCCGTCTTCTTCCCGGTGACCGTCCAGTCGTGCGGCAGCGCATGGGCGATGGAGGGTGGGATGGGGAACGAGGCGAAGTCGGATTCGTCCGGAATCGGCGGCGGCATCGGTTCAGGGGCCGGGCCGTCGGGCACGGTGGGAATGCGCGGACGGTCGTCGCGGGGAGGAGGCGCACCGCATGGCGCACCGAAATCGCATCGCGGCCCCCACCGCGGGTATTCCGGCTGCCAGGGCCTGTGCGGCTGGCCGCCTCCACCGCCTCCGCGATCACGGTCGCGATTGCCTCCGCCGCCCCCGTCCTGCCGCGGTCCGCGGTCGGGACTCCTATCGCGCTCGGGCGGCGTACCCGGGCGCTCGCGTTCGCATTTAATAGAAGCCCCATCGTGATAGCAACCGGCAGTTGATTTTATCATCGAATTCGAAGAACCAGCAGGTGACGTTAGGACCGCGATCAAGAGTACTAGCGAAGCTAACTTACTCATCGCTGGTCTCCAGTCTGATTTCATTGCAGGTTGAGTCGTAAAATGAGTCACTTTGTATGACCCAATTATCATCAATCATATTGACGGTGTATAGATGAAGGCGCTCTTGGTGGCCTGTGCCTTGCGTGGCCGAAGAGCTTTGCATGTCGCTCTCTCTGCGGTAGTTCGAATAGTCGAAGCAGACCCATATTTCAGCATCTTTACTCGCAGAGTACCTGTCAATCAATGAGGTGCTTATTACCACTTCGCCGATTGCTCCATGGCCTTTGTCTATCATTTCCTTCTGGTGAGACTTAAGGTCTTTAAATAAGTCTTTTGCAAGGTGTGGCTCTAACTTCTGGACACCACTACTGTGATACTCAGTGCTCCCCGACGTGTACTCCGTGTACTCGTCGATCAGCAGGAGGAGCTCGTCGATCTGCTCACGGTCGGCGTCGGTGAGTTCCACGGTGCTCTCGTAGGGGAAGGTGCTCGGCTCGTAGCTCGGCTCCGGGCCGGGTCCGGCTGTGGGGCCGACGGTGGCCGGTGCCTCGGGGTCGCCCGTGCAGGCTGTCGCGGTGGTGAGCGCGAGTGTGAGCACACTCAGAAGAGCTGCCGCCCGCCGCGCTCGCGGAGCCTCCCTCATGATTGGAGTTCGCGCCGTCTCCGGGGCGTGCCTCGGCCTCGGAGGCTGTGCGGCTCCTTGGACTTGCCGCTCACGCCGCGCAGGCGGAGTTCTGGGTGCTTCCGGGCTCCTCCGGGCGTGCCCATCCCCTCGGGCTCCGCTCATGCCTCTCACCTCATTGTGATCTCGGGCCACCGAGATTCAACATAGTGCGCCCCCTCGGTTCCCGGAAGACCGAAGTGCTGATCTGTGGACAAGAGTCCGAAGATTCCCGCTTTTACCAGGGGAGGGGAGTGAGGGGGCGGCCCTGCCGGCCCGGCGGCCTCCGCTCGGGGTGAGGACTTCAGCCGGTGACCTCCACGGCCAGGTCCTCGACCACCTCGGCGCCGGGGAGCTGTGCGAGCACCGCGCCGGGCAGCATGATCTTCGAACCGCGGACGCCCGAGCCGATCACCACGGCCTCCTGCTCCACGACGCGGGAGTCGACGAGCAGGCGCCAGCTCTCCGGCAGGCCGATGGGGCCGATGCCCCCGTACTCCATCCCGGACTCCGCGACTGCGCGGTCCATCGGGAGGAAGGAGGCCTTGCGCGCATCGAGGAGCTTGCGAATGCGCTTGTTCACGTCCGCCTTCGTCGAGGCGAGCACCACGCAAGCCGCGATCCGCTCCTCCTCGCCGCGGGTGCCGGCGACCACGACGCAGTTGGCAGAGGCCTCGGCGGGGAGGTCGAACGCCTCCATGAGCGCGGCGGTGTCGGCGAGGTTGGGGTCGATCTCGAACACCTCGACGGTTTCGGGGGAGGCGACTGATCCCGAGGCGGCCGCCTGTGCGACGGGTGCCCCGAGCAGGGGCGTCTCCGCGGCCGATGCGAGACTGACGGTGGCGACGTGTGAAGGCAGAAGGCTCATGCTCCGAGGGTACTGCGCGCGGGTGCCGACGGCTCGTCCGGAGAGGCGCCCCAGTGCTGGTATAGTGGTCTGCTGGTCCGCGCGCGATCACACGATCAGGCCTCCATGTCTGCGCGGTCCGAATTGGGAATTCGGGCACTGGCCGGCGGCTCACGCAGCTGCATCAGGCGCCTGATGAGAATTCACAGCGAAGGAAATCATCATGAAGAAGGACATCCACCCGGACTACCAGCCCGTCGTGTTCAACGACCTGGCCTCCGGCACCAAGTTCCTCACCCGCTCCACCGCGACAAGCGAGAAGACCATCGAGTGGGAGGACGGCAGCACCTACCCCGTCATCGACGTCGAGATCTCCTCCGCCTCGCACCCTTTCTACACGGGCAAGCAGCGCATCCTCGACTCCGCCGGCCGCGTGGAGAAGTTCAAGGACCGCTACAAGGGCTTCGGCAAGCGCTGATCCCTGCTCGCGGCTGAGGGCCCGCCGCACCTGGAACTCCAGGTGCGGCGGGCCTTCTTGTGCACTCTGGTGCACTCAGGCGCGTTCGAGCACCTCGACGCTCACCTCGACATCGGGATGAGGCTGTACGCGGGCTGCGGGATGGAACAGGGAGTCCACGCCGATCGCATTGGGCAGCGAGGCGGCGATCGCGTGGGCGACCTTCTCCTTGGCGGTGCGCACCGCCTCGGCGACGGAGAGCCCGGTGGCGAGGCCCGCCGCGATCGAGGAGGCGAACGAGCACCCGGCCCCGTTCACCAGCTTGTCGTGGGTCTTGCGGGAGGTGAGCACGCTGATCCGCTCGCCGGAGCCGCCGGCCTCGCCTTCAAGCAGCACGTCCACGGCCTCCTCGCCCGCAAGGCGGGCACCACCCTTGACGACGACGTTCTCTGCCCCCAGTGCGCGGAGCCTCCGGGCGGCCTCGATCATCTCCTCGACCGAGGTGAGCGGCTCCATGCCGGTGAGCGTGGCCGCCTCCTCGAGATTGGGCGTGATGACCGTGGCCAGCGGCACGAGGTTCTCGAGGAAGAGGTCCTTGAGGTCGACCATGGTCCCGCTGCCCTTGCACACGAGGACGGGGTCGAAGACGTAGGGCAGCGGATCGTCCTGTTCGTGCTGCTCGCGCAGGCGCCTGGCGAGCTCGAGCGCCGAATCCACGGAGCCGAGCATGCCGGACTTGATGGCGGAGAACTCATGGATCTGCATCGTCGATTCGAGCTGGCGGATGATCTCCTCCGTCTCGATGAAGTGCACCACGTGGACGAACTCGTTCTCCGGGTCGAAGGTGACGATGCAGGTGACGACGGCCGCGCCGAAGGCCCCGTACTCATCGAACATCTTCAGGTCCGCGCCCAGACCCGCGCCGCCGGAGACATCCGAGCCTGCGATGGTGAGGACGCGAGCCGGGCTGCCGGCTGCCTGTGGAGCTGTCGTCATGGAGGGATCCTTCCTTCGGTGAGATGAGGGGCGGGCTCAGGCCCCGCCGGAGTAGCCGTTCTGGCGCCATGCCTCGTAGACCGCGATGGAGGCGGAGTTCGCGAGGTTGAGAGAACGCCGCGAGGGGAGCATGGGGATGCGCACCCGGAGGTCCACGTGAGGGTCGTCCGCGACCTCGGCCGGCAGGCCCGTCGATTCGCGGCCGAACAGGAGGACGTCGCCGGGAGCGTAGGACACCTCGGCGAAGCTGTCCTGCGCATGGGTGGTGAAGGCGATGATCCGGCGGTCGCCCAGCGCCTCCCATACGTGCGCGATGTCCGGGTGGACCGTCACGTGCGTGAGGTCGTGGTAGTCGAGCCCGGCTCGGCGCAGCTTCGCATCGGACAGGTCGAAGCCCAGTGGTTCGACGAGGTGCAGATGCGCGCCGGTGACTGCGGCCAGCCGGATGGCGTTGCCGGTGTTGCCGGGGATCTCTGGGGTGTGGAAGACGATGTCGAGGCCGTTCATAGCGGTCCAAGCCTAGCCGCAGCGCGGGACGGTGTGGCGCGGGACCGGGGCCGTCCTCGAAGGAGCAGGTGCGATCCGCTGGTGAGGTCGATGAGCTGCGTGACTCTCGGCTCGCTCCTCTCGATTTTCCCCTCGCGACTGATTGTGATCTGCCATCGCCTGTGCTTCACTTGAAGTGATTGCGGTTCACAACTTCTTGCGGTCTGTGCACTGCGATGCATCGGACGCGGGGCGCAGGCGCGACGGAGACGCATCGTCTCCGCCCATCGATCCGATGACAACGGCGTCGTCTTCACCGGCGCCCTCTCGGAAGGAGGCCCGCTATGCCGCTGTTCATCGCAATCGGATACGGGGATGAGGCCGGATACAACCGCACCCCGCCCGAAGTTCGCGGACGCGCCCACGACCACGACGAATGGCTGCGCAGGGGCGGCGTGCGGATGGGGCACACGGGCGAGCCTGTGCGGGTCAGCAACACGGAGGAGCGTGGCGTACGGCGCACGCAGGGGGCGTTCATGCGCTCCGAGCTGCCGGTCGCGGGTTTCGGGATCATCGAAGCGGATGACCTCGAGCATGCTGCCGATCTCGTCACCGGTACGCCCTGCGCGGTCGCGCACGGCGTCGTCGAGGTCTGGCCGGTCATCGAGCAGGGGGAGTAGCCTCTCCGCTTGGATGGAGTCGGATCTGCAACAGAAGGGTTGCAGAAGCCTGAGGGCTGTGTCAGACTTATCTGCAACCGCAAGGTTGCACACCTTGCGGGATCCGCTGACTGGTCGGCGGAGCGGTGGGGCGCTCTCAGGCGGTGACCAGTTGCAGCCGATCACTCGCCGCCCTCACAGGGAAGAGGAACCGCAATGGAGCACACCAGGAATCCCCGGGCCATGATCGACGCCGATGCCTTCAGCGTGCGGCGCACGATCCACATCAATGCGCCTGTGGAGAAGGTCTGGCGCACTGTCACCGAGCCTGAGCTGGTCTCACAGTGGTTCGGCAGCATCACCCTCTCAGGCACCGGCGCCGGAGCCCTCGGCACGATCGGCTGGCCGGGTGAGCGGCGAGTGCCGATCAGGGTCGAGACCTACAACCCGCCGTCGGAGGTGTCCTATCGCTGGTGCAATGAAGAGGACCCTCTGCCGGAGACGGCCGATGAGGAGCGCTCGACGGTCTTCGCCTTCACACTCGAGGCGACCTCGGGCGGCACTCAGCTCACCGTCGTCGAGACGGGTTTCGAGCGGACAGGCGACCCGACCCAGTTCATGATCGATCATCGCGGCGGCTGGGACGAGGAGCTCGACAAGCTCGTCGCCCTGCTGGAGAACAGCGCATGAGCGAGTCCACCGTGCTCGACGGAGCTCTGGTCGCCATGTGCAACGCGCTCGGTGAGGAGACCCGCTGGAGCATCCTCACAACCCTCGGCGAGGGCGATGCCTCGGCCTCCGCCCTCGCGCGGAGCCTGCCGGTCAGCCGGCAGGCGATCGCGAAGCACCTGGCGGTCCTGCATGAGGTCGGTCTCGTCGAGACGGTGGAAGCCGGGCGTGAGGTGCGGTTCCGAGTCGTCGGGGCAAGGCTCAGCGCCACCGCTCGCCGCCTTGAGGCCATCGGCGCCGAATGGGATCGCCGCTTGGCTGCGATCAAGCAGATCGCAGAGAGCATCTGACGGGTCATGGGCCGATGCGAGCGGCCGGCGGGCCGGCATCTCAGGCCGGGTCAGGGCGCGAGGAGGATCTTGCCGCGTGCATGGCCGGTGTGTGAAAGCCGCAGGGCATCAGCCGCGTGAGCGAGGGGGAACGTCTCGCTGATCCTGACCGTGAGCGCCCCTCGGGACGCCAGTGCGATGGTCTGCTCCAATTCGTCGTCGGGATGGTGCACCCACGGGATGCCCGCCGCTTGGGAGTGCGGATCGCCCCATGCGGTCACCGCGCGACCTCCCGGCGCGAGGACGGCCCGGGTCGCGGCGACCGAGGCGCGGCCGCCGACCGCATCAGCGCTCGCGGTGAATGGACCCAGACTGCGGAGGGCGTCGATGAGACCGCCGCCGTAGGGGAGAGGGGCAGCCCCGAGTGAGCGCAGATACTCGTGGTTATGAGGCGAGGCGGTGCCGATGACCCTGGCACCGCGGTCGATGGCGATCTGCGCGGCGGCCGAGCCGACACTCCCGGCCGCACCGTACACGAGGAGAGTGTCTTCCCCGGTGATGCCGAGATGCTGGACCATCGAATAGCCCGCGACTGCTGAGGACGGCAGAGCAGCGGCCAGTTCGAGGCTCATCCCCGCGGGCCGGAGAGCGATCCGGGAGGTTTCCGTGACGACGTGCTCTGCGAAGGTCCCGCTGCGGCTGCCCGACGTGATGGGCAGCCGGGCGCGACTGTCCACGATGACCGGCTGCCCGACGGTGCACTCGGTCACCCCGTCGCCGACGGCTTCGATGGTGCCGGTCGCCGCCCATCCGGGCGTGCCCGGGAACGGTGCGGGGTCGACGTGTGCGAAGGCTCCCGCAAGGAGTTTCCAGTCGATCGGATTCACCCCGATCATCTCGGTGCGCACCCGCACCTGGCCCGCGCCGGGCTCGGGTGCTGCGCTGTCCTCGACGCGCAGAACATCGGGGGTGCCGTATTCGGAGTAGGTGATGCGTGTGCTCATGCCCGAGAGGCTAAAGCCTGACGTCGGTGTGAGGGTCAATCCGGCCTCGGGCTCGCGGAGATCACGGCATCGAGGGCGGCGGCCGAAGCGCGGAGCGCGTCCATGCGGGCGAGGAGCTCATCGCGCTCGGCGACGAGCTCGTTGTAGAGGTCTCCGCAGGAGAGGGCGAGGCCGCCGTCGTGCTGGGTGAGGCAGGGGAGGACGCGCACGATCCTGCGAGTGCTCAGCCCCGCTGCGAGGAGCACCTGGATGCGCCGCACTCGGAGCACGTCGGGCTCGTCATAGACGCGATATCCGCTGGGCAGCCGTGCCGGGGTGAGCAGATGCTGCTCCTCGTAGTACCGCAGTGAACGGATGCTCACTCCCGATCGCTCGGCCAGCTCGCCGATCCTCATGTCCGCCTCCTCTCCCCGTCCGATGTCAGAGCTTAGCGTCGCAGGCCTCACCCGGTCAGGCGGAGGGGCGACCGCCTGACTGACCCTGCCGGTGCTAGGCAGCTGAGGGCCCTGGCTGTCTCTCCACGGCCCGCGCAGGGTGGATGCGTGACCGGGCCGCAGCGCGTGCGGCGGGTCTCCGCGAAACCCGATCATGGAGGAGCACGCAGGATGACGACCACCGTTGAGACCACGACCGGGGCCGCCGCCGTGACGCGGCGCAGAGCGTCGTCGGCGCTGTTCGCGCTCAGCCTGGGCGGATTCGGAATCGGGCTGACGGAATTCGTCATCGCCGGCCTCCTGACCGAGGTCGCCGTCGACCTCGGTGTCTCGATCAGCCGGGCCGGGCATCTCGTCGGCGCCTATGCCCTCGCCGTGGTTCCGGGAGCACTCCTCCTCACGCCGCTGCTCATGCACCGCCCGCCGAAGACGGCTCTCACGATGCTGCTGGGGTTCTTCGTCATCGGGAACGTGCTCTCGGCCTGGGCGCCCGGGTACGAGGTGATGCTCGCCGGACGGGTCGTCGCCGCCCTCGCGCACGGCGGCTATTTCGGCATCGGCGCCGTGCTCGCCGCCTCCCTCGTGCCCGCATCGAAGAGGGCGTCTGCCGTGGCGGCCCTGTTCGCGGGGCTCACGATCGCGAACGTCCTCGGTGTGCCCGCCGGTGCACTCGTGGGGCAGCAGCTCGGCTGGCGCACGGTGTTCTGGCTCATCAGCGCCCTCGGCGTCCTCGCGCTCGCCGGTCTGCTCACACTGGTGCCCCGCACTGATCCCGAACAGGACCGGCTGCCCGTCGCCCAGCAGTTCCGCGCCCTGGCGCGCCCGCAGGTGCTCGCCTCGCTGCTGACGACCGCGCTGGTGTTCGGCGGCATGTTCGGCGTGTTCACCTACATCGAGCCGCTGCTGCGCGAGGTCACCGGCTATTCGGCATCAGCGATCCCGTGGCTGCTGGTTGTCTTCGGGGCGGGTCTGTTCGCCGGTAACATCCTCGGCGGCAGAGCCGCGGACAGGAACCCCGACACCGCAGTGCTGGTCCTCGCGATCCTGCTGCCGGTCGTGACCCTGGGCCTCGGCGCGGTCGCGCGCATGCCGGTGCCCGTGGCGATCCTGCTGTTCATGCTCGGTCTGATCGGCTTCGCGACCGTTCCCGGGCTGCAGGCGCGCGTGATGCGGCACGCGCAGGGTGCGGCCACGCTGGCCTCGGCGACGAACATCGCCGCGTTCAACCTCGGCAACACCCTCGGCGTCGGCCTCGCAGGGGCGGTCATCTCCGCCGGATGGGGGCTGCACAGCCCGACCCTCACGGGCGCCGGGCTGACACTCATCGGTCTCGTCCTGATCGTGAGCGCGCGGATCGCCGCACGCCGTGGAGCTCATGGGCGGCGGGACACCGCTGCTGTCAGATGACCCGATCGGGCGGCGCCGGCCGGGTCTCCCTCAGCCCTGCCCGGAGTGGGCGAGCTCCCACTGGTGCCCATCGGGATCGAGGAGGTACCCCATGTAGAGGCCCATCTCCGGATCGACTGCGCCCTGCTGCGCAATCGCCCCGCCATGAGCGGTCGCAGTCTCCAACATGGCGTCGAGGTCAGGACGGGTCGCGACGGCGCAGCTGAGGATCACGCCGACGCCCGCAGCCGCGCTCGGGTATGCGACGCCGCGGCCCGCCTTCCTGCTGTACGACTCGAAAGCCCGCTCCTCGATGAGGAAGAGCGAGAGTCCCGGCAGCTCGACGGTGACGATCCCCTCGTCCACCGTGAGGCCCGGTATGCCGAACACGGCCCGGTAGAACTCCAGGGCGGTGTCCACGCTGCTCACAGGGAGGCACACGACGGTGCCGATGACACGGGATGCGGGTTCTGCACTCATGGCCGCCAGTCTAGGAGCCGGCCCCTCCCGGTGGAACTGCTATGCGGTCGACGTCAGCAGCCGCAGGGCGGCGGCGGATGCGCTGCCGGGCTCGGCTGTGTGGGTGAGGATGCGCTGCCCGTTGCCCTCGGGCAGGTGCAGCACCTCGTAGCGGAGCTCGAGCTCGCCGACCTCGGGATGGCGGAACCGCTTCGATCCGCTCGTGCACAGGCGCACATCATGCCCAGCCCAGAGGCGGGCGAACTCGGGGCTGTTCACCGACAGCTCCCCGACCAGTTCGGCCAGGCGACGGTCGTCGGCGAAGCGTGCGGCGACGTAGCGCAGGGAGGCGACGGCGAGAGCGGCCTCGTCCGCCCAGTCCCGGTGCAGATCGCGGGTGTGCTCGTCGAGGAACAGCAGCCGCAGCTGGTTCGGGCGGTCCGCCTCCCGGGCGGGAGCTCCGAAGTCGAGGTGGCCGGCCAGCAGGAGGTGCCCGGCGCGGTTCCAGGCGAGGATGTCGTTGAACCGGCCCAGCAGCAGCGCCGGCACCTCGCCCATCGCGTGCAGCAGCCGCTCCGCGCCGTGCCCTGCGACCTCCGGCAGTGAGGTGCGAGGCCGGCGGACCGTCACCGGACGGGCGAGTGCGTACAGGTGGGCTCGTTCGTCGGCATCGAGCAGGAGCGCGCGGGCGAGCGCGTCGATGATCGCATCGGAGGCGTTCTGCGACTGCCCCTGCTCCAGCCGGGTCAGGTAGGTGACCGAGACCCCGGCCAGCTGGGCCAGCTCCTCGCGGCGCAGGCCGGGCACCCGGCGGCGACCGTAGCTGGTGATGCCGACCTCAGCGGGGGTGAGGCGGTCCCGGCGCGAGCGGAGGAACTCGCCCAGTTCGGTGACCGGGCCGTCGGTGTCCAGGGACTGTGCTGACATGCACCCAGTGTCTCGCACGGGGGTGCGCGGAGCCTGACCCCGGCAGTGCCAGGCAAGCGCAGGCCAGGCACGTGCAGACCGGTCACCGCGGGGTTCTGGCTCTGCGGTGCGCGCAGTCCGAGGCTGGACGGCATGGGCACAGCAGAGACCACCTCATCAGCAGAGACCGCACCCTCGTCCGCCACCACCGCCGGGCCGATCTCGGAGCAGGGTTTCACCCCGCTCCAGAAGGTCGCCATGGCCGTCCTCCTGACGGCGAACTTCACGCTCGCCGTCGACTTCTCCATCCTCAACGTCGCGCTGCCGCACATCGGCGCGGAGCTCGGCTTCGCCACCTCCGCACTGCAGTGGATCGTCACCTCCTTCGCGCTCTGCGCGGCCGGGTTCACGCTGTTCTTCGGCCGGGTCGCCGACCTGTTCGGCCGCAAACGCCTGTTCCTGATCGGGATCGTGATCCTCGGCGCCTCCTCGCTCGCCGGCGGCCTCGCCGCCGAGCCGATGCTGCTCATCGCCGCGCGCCTCGGCCAGGGCATCGCCACCGCGATGGTCACGCCCGCCGCGCTCTCGCTGATGACGACGATGTTCCCCGAGGGGCCGGCCCGCTCCCGCGCGCTCGGCCTCAACGGCGCCCTCATGGCCGCAGGCTTCACCGCGGGCGCCGTCCTCGGCGGGCTGCTCACCGGGGCGGTGTCGTGGCGGTGGGCCTTCTTCCTCAACGTCGTCGTCGCCGTCGCGGTCATCGCACTCGCCCCGCTCGTCCTCCGCGAACCCGCCCGCGGGCCGCGCCCGAGGCTCGATGTGCCGGGCGCGGTGACCATCACTCTCGCGCTCGTCGCACTCGTGTTCGGGATCGACACCGCCGGGCATGCCGGCTGGGCGCATCCGGACAGCTGGGGGCCGATCCTCGCCGCCCTGCTCCTGTTCCTCGTGTTCCTGAAGATCGAGAGCCGCGTCGCGGAGCCCCTGGTCGCGCCCGCGCTGCTGAAGCGCCGCAGCATCGGCTGGGGCAACACCGCCGGCCTGCTCGCCTTCGGCACCTTCACCTCGCTCGTCTTCCTGCTCACGCTGTACCTGCAGGAGGTGCTCGGCTGCTCCGCGATCACGGCCGGGCTGATCCTCGGGGTGCTCGGGATCGGCACCGTCCTCGGCGGACTGCTCGCTCCGAGAGTCATCGGCAGGAGCAGCGCGAAGACGGCGATCGTCGGCGGCCTGCTCGTGCAGGCCGGTGCGACCCTGCCGCTTGCCTTCGTGAGCGACAGCCGCACCTGGCTGGTGCCGCTGCTGATCCTCACCTTCGCCGGCGGGATCGCGAACCTCGTCGCGATCGTCGGCTACACCGTCGCCTCCACGTCCGGCGTTCCCGCCGGTGAGCAGGGGCTGGCCACCGGGCTGGTGACGATGAGCCAGCAGGTCGGCATCGCGCTGGGCACTCCCGTCATGTCTGCGATCGCCACCGGTGTCGTCTCCGCGACGCTGCTGTCGGGCCTGCAGCTCGCGATCGGCGCCAATGCGGCCATCGCGGCCGCCGCGGCTCTCCTGCTCGCGATCTTCCTGCGCCTGCCCCGAGCCGCCGACCAGGAGCCGTCGGGCAGGAGGGGCAGCTGACGGCCGAGGCGGCCTCGGCGGCAGAGGAAGGACGGTGATCCCGGGAGGTCGCCCTGCGCGACCGCCGGGGCGTCACGGCTCCGATGCTCTGATCGCGTCGCGGACGGCAGGCAGCTCCGTGATGCCCTCTGCCGCGAGGAAGTGCCCCGCCCCGGGCACCACCTGCGCTGAAACGCCGAGTCGTGCGGCAAGACGATCGGTGTGTGCGGGCGGCACGATGGAGTCGTCGTCGGAGCGGATGACCGCGATCCGCCCGATGCGCTCCGTGAGCCCGGACACATCGCATCCCTCGCCGATGAAGGCATCAAGCTCGGGGAGGACGGGGAGCCGATCCGTGAAGCCCGAGACGAGCACCAGGGCGCCCAGCCGCCAGCCGCGGGAGAGCGAGCGCAGGGAGCGCAGCAGCGACAGGCAGCCGAGGCTGTGCGCAACCGCAACCGTGTGTGCATCGGGTGCGCCGAGGGCGGCTCGCACGCAGCTCTCCCACTGCTCCGGGCGCGGGTCGAGCGGCTGGGGCAGGGCGGGGACCTCGGTGCTGATGCCCTCGGCCTCGAGCTGCTGGGCGAGCCAGCCGAACCAGTGGTAGGCAGGAGTCGCACCGTAGCCGTGGAAGATGGCGGCACGCCGATGCGTTGTGCGTGGGGTTCTGGACGGTGCAGGTGTCATGGCACAGGACGCTAGAGGTTCACGCCAGCGTGAAGGTTAAATCGAGCAGGAGAAGCGAAGCATGCGGATCAGCGAACTCGCGAGGTTGACCGGGGTGAGCGCCAGAGCGCTGCGTCACTATGAAGACTGCGGCCTGCTGCGTCCCGAGCGCACCAGCGGCGGATATCGCAGCTACTCCGCAGACGATGTGACCCGTGTGGCGCAGGTCAGGGCCATGATCGACGCCGGCATGAACACCGCCGCCATCCAGCGGTACCTCGACTGCGCGCGCACCGGCGAGCACGGCACATCGCTCGAGATGTGCCCGGATCTCCGTGCCGAACTCGAGGCCCTGGTCACCCGCCTCGCAGCGAGGCAGGCCGAGCTCCGTGAGCGGCAGAGTCGGCTGCAGGCGCTCGTGCCCGCCGGCTGACGCCCGTTCTCGAAAGAAGCAGGCGCCGCTCGATGAGGACCGCCTCCGGCACGGCGGCACATCACCTGCGTCCCTCATGATGGGCCGTCTGCGGCGCTCGCCGCTCCGGAGTCGCGCGCAGCGCCGAGGTCAGAGCGGCCCACCCCTCAATAGGCGGCGGTCGTCGTGCGCGGTCCGCGGAAGCGGGCCTTCTTCGCCCGGTTGCCGCAGACGTTCATCGAGCACCAGCGGCGGTTCCGCCCCTGGCTGGTGTCGACGTACAGGCCCTGGCACTCGGGGTTCTCGCACGTCTTGACCCGACCGCGCTGCGGACCTCCGAACAGCATGACGGCATCGTGGGCGATGCGGCTCAGCGCTCCGCGCACGTGTCGTCCCGGCGCGGGCCTCCAGCTCAGCCCGGCCTCGGTGAGCTGGGGGCAGAGCTGATCCTCGCGGAGCAGGGCATTGAGCAGCTCCCGGTCCTCCTCGCGCATCGGCTCATCGCGGGCGATCGCAGTGCCGAGTCGATGGATCGCCTCGCGCAGCCGGTGGGCCGATGCCAGGTCGGCCGTGGTCGCTTGCTCACCGCCGACCGCGAGGTCGCCCGCGGCGAGCCAGTCGTCCAATCTCCCCGGAACGGGCAGGCGCTCGACCGGGGTTCCGTACCGGTCGCTGAGGGTCGCGGTGAAGCGGAACGCGAGCTGGTCGTTGTCGAGTCGGAATGCCGGTGCGTCTTCCGGGGGCGTGGCGGCAGAAGCAGTCATGGAACCACTTTAGACGGTTCCACCTCGGCCTCTCATGTATTCTGGAACCATCTCAGAGGGTTCCAGATGAAAGGCGGAGATGATGACTGATGTGACAGTGGTCGGCACGGGCGGCATGGGGGCGGCGATCGCCCGGAATCTGCTCGGTGCCGGGCACCGGGTGGCGGTGTGGAACCGGGATCGGGCAAGTCTCGCTCCGCTGGCCGATGCGGGTGCGGTGGCGCTGGAGCATGTGCGCGAGGCGTTCTCCTCACCGGTGGTGCTCTCGGTGCTCGCCGATGACGCGGCGGTGCGCGAGGTGTTCCTCGATTCCGGCGTGCTCCAGGCGGCCCCGCAGGGTGCCGTCCACGTCAACCTCGCGACGATCAGCCCGGCCCTGGCCGAGGAGGCCGCGCTGCTCCACGCCGAGCGCGAGGTCGGGTATGTGGCGGCGCCGATGTTCGGCGGAGTGCCGGTCGCCGAGGCCGGCAGGCTCAACCTCGTCACCGCCGGCGAGCCGGCCCTGCTCGCGCAGGTGCGCCCCTTGCTGGAGGCGATCAGCGCCGGCGTATGGGCGGTAGGTGAGTCGCCGCGACAGGCGAACGTCGTCAAAGTGGCCGGCCAGGTGCTCATCGCCTCGGCGATCCAATCGCTGTCCGAGGCCGTCGCGCTCGCCGAGCGCGGCGGCCTCGACGCCGGAACCGTGGTGGAGCTGTTCACCTCGACCATCACCCCCGGCCCCGTGTACTCGAACTACGGTGGGCGCATCGCGGCAGGTGAGTACACGCCGGCAGGGTTCACCCCGGTGCTGGGACGCAAGGACATCGATCTCGCGCGCGCCCAGGCCGCCTCGACGGGCCTGCGGCTGCCGGCGGCCGATCTGCTCTCCGGTCTGCTGACGGAGGCGATCGACGCCGGGCACGAGCGCGAGGACTGGGCCTCCCTCGCCGTCGTCCAGCGCCACCGCGATCTGCCCGAGGCCGCCCGATGACCGTGGCCGAGACCGTCGACACCCGGGCGGCCGCGCGGCTGCCGTGGACGGCGCTGCTGGCACTCGCCGCAGCTGGATTCCTCGCGATCTTCACCGAGACGATCCCCGCCGGCCTCCTCCCGCAGCTGGCGGAGGGCCTGGGGGTCTCCACGTCCGCCGCCGGACAACTCGTCACGCTCTATGCGGCTGGCTCTGTGCTCGCGGCGATTCCGCTGGTGGCGGCCGTTCGCCGGATCAGCCGCAAGAAGGTGCTGCTGGCGGCGGTGGGCGGTCTGTTCGTGTTCAACACGGTCACCGCGCTCGCGCCGTGGTATCCGCTCATCCTCGTCGCCCGTTTCATCGCGGGCGCCGCAGCCGCGCTGATCTGGGGCGTCCTGGCCGGATACGCCCGCAGGCTGGTCGTGCCCGCGCTGCAGGGGAGGGCGCTGGCGGTCACCGGGATCGGCCAGCCCATCGCGCTGGCAGCCGGGGTGCCGCTGGGCGCGCTGGCCGGTTCGCTGGTCGACTGGCGCTGGGTGTTCGCGGCGATCTCCGCCGCCGCGGTCCTGCTGGCGGTCTGGATCGCCGTCTCCGTGCCCGATGTCCCGGGCCTGGCGGCGGGCGCGCGGACGCCGCTGCGGCGGGTCGTGATGCTCCCCGGCATCTGTGCCGTGCTGGGTGCTGCGCTGCTGTGGGTGCTTGCGCACAACGTCCTCTACACCTACATCGCCCCGCTGCTGGCGCCCACCGGGCTGCGTGTGGACATCGGCCTGGCGATCTTCGGCCTCGCCTCGTTCATCGGGATCACCCTCACCGGCGTCGTCATCGACCGTGCGCTGCGTGCGACCGTGCTCGCCGCGCTCGGTCTCATGGGTGCGGCGAGTGCTGCGCTGGCATGGCCTGCGTCAGGAGCCGTCATCGTCGCGGTCGTGATCGCGGTCTGGGGACTCGGCTTCGGCGGCGCTCCCGCCCTGCTGCAGACCGCGCTCGCGGACAGGGCCGGAGAGCACACCGATGCCGCCCAGTCCGTGTTCGTCACCGTGTTCAACGCCGCAGTCGCCGGGGGCGGCCTCATCGGCGGTGCGATCCTTCTCACCGGAGCGACTGCTCCTGCACTGGCCTGGACCGCGTTCGGCCTGGTCATCGCGGCACTCGTCGTCACGGCGAGCAGGCGGACGCTGCCTCCCGGGCGACGGAGCGACTGAATGCCGTGCCGAATCAGGTCTCGTGGACCTTGCCCGCGGCGACGACGGCACGGATCGCGATGTGAGGCGCGGTCAGCCGGTGCTCTTGAGGAGTCCGGCGAGCGCTGACAGCGCCGGACTGGCGTGGTCGGTGCGCCAGACCAGTCCGAGCTGGCTGGTGGCTTCGAGGCCGCGGACGCCGAGGAAGCGCAGATCGGTGCGGGCATGGTGTTCGGTCACGGGACGGCAGGCGAGCATCGCGTAACGGCCCGAGGCCACCAGGCTCATGCCCTGGCCGATGCTGGTGATGCCGGTCGTGGACGGGATCGTCGTCCCGCTGGGGGTCACCGGCGGAGTGCGCGCGGTCTTCCAGTAGTCGGGGGCGTCTCCGATCCGGTGCAGGAGGTCGAGATCGGCGAGGTCCTCCAGGTCGAGGATGTCCCGGCCCGCAAGGGGGTGTTCGCTGCCGAGGGCGAGGAGCTGGTCCTGGGCAGGGAAGCGGAATCCGACCGTGAGTTCGGGTTCGTGCGCCGGAAGCTCGGCGATCACGGCGTCGACCTCGCCGTCGAGCACCGCCGTGAACGGGGAGCCGAGCGGGAGGTCATGGGTATGGACGGTGATGCCGTGCTGTTCGTGCAGTGTCCGGAACGCGGCGGTGATCTCCTCGTAGACCATGCCTGTGAATCCGATCCGCAGCTCCTCCAGCGCTCCGCGCATCGCCCGCTCGCGGGCGCGGGCGAACGTGCGCACCAGCCCGTGATAGGCCGGTCGCACCTCCTTGGCGAACTGCGCCCCGATCCGGGTCAGGGACACCCGGCGGCTGGTGCGTTCGACCAGGCGCGCCCCGATGCGTGCCTCCAGTTCGGCGATGAGCTGGCTGACCCGCGACTGTGACAGCCCGAGGCGTTCGGCGGAGCGCCCGAAGTGCAGTTCCTCGGCCAGGACGAGGAGGCACTCGATCTGCTGCACACGCGCCTGGTGCATCGTGGGAGTCCCGGTGCTCATGCCGCTGAGACTAGCAGCCGATCAATCAGCATGGCTCATCGTTCGATGAGAAGATCGGCGTTGCTCCGGCTCCTCGCAGACGATGGAGTGGAGGACATGAGCTCTTCTGTGTCTTCTGCTGATCCGGTCCGCGACGAGCGGACCGCCCTGCCCCAGTGGGTCGCCGTGGGCGTGCTCACGATCGCCACGTTCCTGGTGGTGACCTCCGAGATGCTGCCGGTCGGGGTGCTGACCCCGATGGCCGAGGGCCTGGGCATCTCTGCGGGCGCCACCGGCACCAGCCTCACCATCACCGGCCTGGTCTCGGCGGTCACCGCTCCCGTGGTGCCCCGGCTGCTGGGCGACCTCGACCGCCGGTCGGTCCTCGCGGCGGCGATGGTGGTCCTCGCCCTCGGCAACGCGCTCACGACCGTCGCCGGTGGCTTCGCCATGCTGGTGGTCTCGCGGATCATCCTCGGCCTCGGCATGGGCGTCGTGTGGGGCATGGCATCGGCGGTCGCAACCCGACTCGTCTCTCCCCGGAACATCGCCCTGGCCGTGTCCTTCGCAGTCAGCGGCGTCGCCTCGGCTTCTGTGCTCGGGGTGCCGCTGGGCACCTTCATAGGCAACGCATTCGGCTGGCGAGCCGCCTTTGGAACCCTCACCGTCCTGGCGCTGCTCGTCTCTGTCGCGCTCATGCTCGCCCTGCCGGTGCTGCGCAGACCCGAGGCGACCGGCGACGAGGCCGAGGCCGGATCGCGTCGCTCGCTCGCACGCCCGACCGTGCTCACCGGGCTGGTCGTCGTGGTGCTGCTGGTGACCGCGCACTTCGCCGCCTACACCTATATCCGCCCCGCACTCGAGGAGCTGCCCGAACTGTCGGCCAACACGATTGCGCTGCTGCTGTTGCTCTACGGCGTATTCGGGCTGATCGGCAACTTCGCCGCCGGTGCGGCTGCCGGACAACGTCCCGTGCTGACCGTAATGCTGCTGGCCGCCGGCATCACCCTCGCACTCGTCATCTTCGCCCTGTTCGGCACCCTCGCTCTCGCCGCGGGTATCGCGATCGCCCTGTGGGGTGTGGCCTACGGCGGCCTGTCCGTCGGTGCGCAGCTGTGGATGACGACCGCCGCGCCGGACCGCATCGAGCACGTCACCGGCCTCTATGTGGGTGTGTTCACCGCTTCCATCGCACTCGGTGCCGCGGCCGGCGGGCTCGTCGTGGAGGGCGCGGGCATCGTGATGCTGCTGTGGTCGACGGCGGCTCTGGCGCTGGCCTCCCTGCTGGTCGGGCTGATCGGGCCCGGTCCGAAGCACCGGCTGAGATCGGAGGCGTGATCGTCGACGAGGCTGTGAGCCGCTCGCGGTGCTGCGCGTCAGCCGCGCTTGCGCACACTCTCGGCGAGTTCCAGAACGGCCGCGACAAGGTCGGTGAGGCCGGGCTCTTCGCATGGGAAGTGCCCGCATTCGCGGAGCATGACCACCGTGCCGGGTGACGCGAGTCGCCGGAACACGCGCATGCTGAGTTCGACCGGGGTCCACGCATCGGCGCTGGGATGCAGCAGCGTCACCGGCGTCTGCATCGATTCGGGCGGCGCGTGCCTGTAGCGCAGCGCATCGGGATCATCGCTGTGGCGAGTTGGCCCCGCGCCAGGGCCGCGAGCGGGCCGCTGAGGATGCCGAAAACACCGAAGCGGGTCATGTGTGCACGGGCTCGCCAGTCTCTGGGATCGAGGAGGCAGGTAGCAGCGACAGCTGCGACGTGCGGCGAGTGTGCGGCCACCTCATAGGACAGCATGCCGCCGATGCTCGCACCGAGCAGGATCAGGGGCCGCCCGTCGTGCTCGGCCGCGACCAGATCGATGAGAAGCTGCACCCAATCGTCGTAGCGGACCTCCCCCGGGTTCGGCACAGCCGTGCGACCGTACAGCGGAAGGTCGACGGCGGCGATGTCGAGCCCGCGCTCGGCGAGCAGGGCCGCCAGCGGCCACAGGGCCCCGCTGTGGCCTCCCGCGCCGTGGATCACCAGCACCCGGACCGGCGCCTCAGCGCTGCGAGCTCGTGCGATGTGGACGTCATGACCCCGTCAGGCCCACCAGGTCGCCTCCGGTTCGTGCTCAGCGGCCGGACGCCGCTCGGGCGGAAGGAACGCGGCATAGGGGTTGGCTGGCACTGTTCCATCGTACTGACCGTGCAGCGGCCGGTCTTGACGCTCTCCGCGCTCCATCGCCGTGCGCCGGCAGTCTTGGGGTGCGAGGCCTACGCAAGTATGCC
This sequence comes from Brevibacterium album DSM 18261, assembly GCF_000426445.1. Classification (GTDB taxonomy): domain Bacteria; phylum Actinomycetota; class Actinomycetes; order Actinomycetales; family Brevibacteriaceae; genus Brevibacterium; species Brevibacterium album. Next base: position 265,342 of record NZ_AUFJ01000011.1, read on the forward strand.
GAAAGTGATTGTAAACTTGTGCGCCAGTGGATGGTCCTGCTGACCAGGAAGCACGGTCCCCGCGTAGACGGGGGTGATCCGGACTCATCACGCACGCCTATCCGATCGCCTGGCTCGTCCGGCACGCCCTGAACGCTCCGGCCGTGTGGTGGCTCGGGCTGAGCGGCGCCCCGCCCAGCCGCCGAGCATCCTCATGGTCGACGACATGCGCCGACTCCGCCCCGATCTGCGCTGGGCGTGATTCTCTGAGCCCCTGAACTCGACGGAAAGACCGAGAGGCAGGCGGAACGCCGGCGCTCCGTCACTGACCGTTTCTGCATGGCACGCCTCGGGAATGCGCTCGCCCCGTCACTGTCACCCGCGGACTCGCGCCCAGGAGCACCGCCCCGCCGGGACCACCAGCGCATTTGCGGCATTCGAACACACGTTCGATACTTGTGTCATGTCCGTCGCGCCCGTGCTTCCGCTCCGCTCCGGGGAGAGCCCTGCGGCCGATCTCGGCCGTGCGCTCGGCATTCCCACCGCGACGATGCTGCTGGACAGGGTGCGGCCGCGGCCGGTCGATCCCGCGCTCGCGGGCCTCTTCGCCCGAGGCGGACTGCCCCGGGGTGAGATCGTCGCCCTCGCCGGCCGCCACGTCCTGGCCCTCGCCCTGGCCTGCTGCGCCGCCACGACAGCCGCGGGCGGATGGTGCGCGGGGATCGGCCTGGGGGAGCCCGCCGTGGCCGCACTCCGCGATATGGGCATCGAGCTCTCCCGCTTCGTCTGCCTCCGGACCCCGGCGCAGGACTGGATGCGCGTGGTCTCCGTCCTCGTCGACTCCTTCGCCGTCCTGGTCGTGGCGCCCGGCTTCGCGGCCTCCGCGGCAGAGCGCGCCCGGCTGGAGGCCAAGCTGCGCGAGAGCGGTGCGACGCTCCTGTTCCTCGAGGACGGGGAGCATGATGCACGACCCGGCAGCTCCAGCAGTCGCGGCAGGAGAGCAGGCGGCACAGGCACGCGCGCCAGGGGCGAGCGCATCGAGGTGCTGGGCGAGGACTGGGACGGCCTCGAGCACGGAGCGGGCAGGCTGCTGCGGCGCAGACTCCGGCTGCGCAGCGCGCGCACGGGCGAGCACTGCCTCGTGCTGCCCGATCCGCAGGGCCGCGTGCGTGCCGTGTCGCAGGGGCTCTCCGCCGTCCCGCAGCCGTCTGAGGCACACCCGCAGCCGTCCGAGGCGCACACCCCCGCGGGGACTCTCCGCGTGCTCCCGGGCGGCGCGGCGGACCGCACGGGAACCGCAGGCGGCACGCCATGAGCGCCCGCACCCTCGCCCTCATCGTCCCCGACTGGCTCGCGCTCGCCGCCGCCGGCGAGGCCGAGCTCGCTCCCACCGCCCCCGTCGCGGTGGTGCGCGCCGGACGCGTCGTGTCCTCCACGGCACAGGCGCGCGCCCTCGGGGTGGAGCGCGGCCAGCGTGTGCGCCTGGCCCGCAGACTGTGCCCGGAGCTCGCGCTCTTCGGCGCGGACCGGGACCGGGAGGAGCGCCTCTTCTCCCCGTTGATCGACGCACTCGAGGGCGTCGTCGCTCGCTTCACCGTGCTGGGGCCGGGCGCCGTGGGCGTGCCCGCAGACTCGCTGCGCCGCACTCACGCCGAGGAGGCCTCGGCGGTGGAGGAGATCCTCGACCGCCTCACCCGGGACTCCGGCTGGGAGTTCCGTCCCGGCCTCGCGGACACGGTGCCGGCCGCCCTCCTCGCCGCACAGCACAGCCACCGGGTTCCGCCGGGGGAGACCCCGGCCTTCCTCGGGGAGCTGCCCATCGGCGCGCTGGAGGTGCTCCACCTCCTCGACGAGGCGATCGAGGAGGACGCGCTCCTCGACCTCCTCAGCGTGCTGCGCCGGCTGGGCATCACCACCCTCGGCGCGCTGGGCGGCCTCACGGGTGCGGACGTGGGCACGCGCTTCGGGGAGCTCGGCCTCCGCTGCCGCCGGCTCGCCCTCGGTGAGGACACCCCGGTGCTCCCCGAGCACCTCCGCACCGCCGAGCTGCAGGTCGCAGCACCGCTCGACCCGCCCACTCCGCGCACGGACGTCCTCTCGTTCCGCGCGCGGACGGCAGCGGCGGAGCTCTTCGCGACCGTCCGCGCCCGGGGGCTGGCCTGCACGCAGGTGACGATCCGGCTGCAGGTGCCCTCGGGAGCGGCGAGCACGCGCACCTGGCGGCTCGAGGACATGGACGAGGGGCGGGTCGCGGACAGGGCACGATGGCAGGCCGAGGGCTGGCGGGCGAGCGCGGGGGAGGCTCCCGCAGACGGCGAGGCGCTCGCCGAGGACGAGGGCGTCGCGCTCATCACGCTCATCGCCGCCGAGCTCGCCCCGCCCCTGTCGACCCAGCACTCCCTGTTCGGCGAGGACGCGGGCACCGGCTCCGTGGCCCACAGCCTGGAGCGCCTGCAGGGGCTCTTCGGACCGGACGCCGTGCTCGTCCCCGCACTGCAGGGCGGCCGTGACCCGGGGGAGACGAACATGTGGACCCCCTGGCAGCAGGCTCCGCAGCCGGACCGCGACCCCGCCGCGCCCTGGCCCGGCGCCGTCCCGCGGCCGCATCCCGTCCGCGTCCTCGACACGCCGGTGGAGCTGCTCGACGCCCGGGGACGGGACATCGCGGCGCGGCCGGGCGGCCTCGGCGGCGTCCCGGCCGAGCTCAGGGTGCCGGGAGCCGGCTCCCACCGCATCGTCGACCACTCCTCGGCCTGGCCCCTCGAGACCGGCTGGTGGGAGCCGGGGCAGGAGCAGTACCGCACCCGCCTGCAGGTGCTCGCCGCGGACGGCACGGCCTTCCTCCTGTGCAAGGAGCAGGGCCGGTGGCGCCTCCTGGGGGAGTACGCATGAGCCCGCAGACCTCCCGGCGCATCCCCTACGCCGAGCTCCATGTCCACTCGGACTTCAGCTTCCTCGACGGCGCCTCGGAGCCGGAGGAGCTCGTGGCGACCGCCGCGGCGGCCGGGCTCACGGGGCTCGCGCTCACGGACCACAACGGCCTCTACGGAGCACCCCGGTTCGCCGCGGCGGCCGCCGCGCACGCTCTGCCCACGGTCTTCGGCGCGGAGCTCTCGATCGGACTGTCCGAGCGGATTCCCGGCCAGGTCGATCCCGCCGCCGAGCATCTGCTCGTCCTCGCCCGCGGGGTCGCAGGCTACCGCGCGCTCTCCGCGGCGATCACGGAGGCCAATCTCGCAGGCGAGAAGAACCGGCCGGTGTTCGAACGGGAAGCGCTGCTCGCGCACACCCGCGAGTCCGGGCACTGGCAGCTGCTCACGGGATGCCGCAAGGGGGCGCTGGCCCGGGCGCTCGCCGATCCGGACGACCCCGACGGCGGGCTCACCGTCCTGCGCCGGCTGGCCGCTGCCGCCGGCCGGGACAACCTCGCCGTCGAGCTCACCCGCGCGGGTCTGCCCGACGACGACGAGCGCATCCGCCACCTCACGGAGCTCGCCGCCCGCACCGGCCTGCGCACCGTTGCCACGAACGCCGTGCACTACGCCACCCGCGCCCGCTTCCGCGATGCCTGCGTCCGGGCCGCCGTCCGCGCCCGCCGCCCGCTCGCGGACATGGCCGGCTGGCTGCCGCCCACCGCCGCCGCCCGCATCCGCTCGGGGGAGGAGATGTCCGCCCTCTTCTCCCGCACCGCTGTGACCGATGCCGCCGCTCTGTCCGCCGAGGCCGCCTTCAGCCTCCGCCTCGCCGCCCCGGAGCTGCCGCGGGCGCCCATGCCGGCCGAGGACGTCGCCGCCGGCGTCACGGAGTGCGCGCGCCTCCGCGCCCTCGTCGAGGCCGGCGGCCGGGAGCGCTACGGCACCCGGGCGGCACGGCCGGACGCCTGGGCGAAGATCGAGCGCGAGCTCGAGGTCATCGAGCGGATGGGCTTCTGCGGCTACTTCCTCATCGTCCACCACATCGCGGCCTTCTGCCGTCAGCAGGACATCTACTGCCAGGGGCGCGGCTCGGCGGCGAACTCCGCGGTCTGCTACGTGCTGCGCATCACCGAGGTCGATGCGGTGAGGTTCGATCTCCTCTTCGAGCGCTTCCTCACCCCCGAACGCACCGGCTACCCGGACATCGACATCGACATCGAGTCCGACCGCCGCGAGGAGGTCATCCAGCACGTCTACTCCCACTACGGCCGCGACCGTGCCGCCCAGGTCGCCAATGTCATCACCTACCGCGCCAAGTCCGCCGTCCGGGACGCCGCGGCCGCACTCGGCTACGAGCCCGGCCAGCAGGATGCGTTCTCCAAGGGGATGCACCGCTGGTCGGACCTGCCGGAGCCGGCGGGCACGGAACCGGGAGCAGAGGCCGGGGAGGAGGCGTCCGAGGTGCCCGCCGAGGTGCTCACGTACGCCCGCGGCCTCCTCGGCACGCCCCGCCACATGGGCATCCACTCCGGCGGGATGATCCTCGCCGACCGGCCCATCGGCGAGATCGTCCCCATCGAACCCGCGACGATGGCCGAGCGCACCGTCGTCCAGTGGGACAAGGACGACTGCGCGGCGATGGACCTCGTGAAGTTCGACCTGCTGGGCCTGGGCATGCTCACCGCCCTCCACGAGATGCTCGACCTCGTGGCCGCGCACACGGGGGAGCGCATCGACCGCGCGGACATCCCCGCGGAGGATCCGGAGGTCTACGACATGCTCTGCGCCGGCGACGCCGTGGGCGTCTTCCAGGTGGAGTCCCGCGCGCAGATGGCGACCCTGCCGCGGCTGGGCCCACGCAGCTTCTACGATCTGGCCGTCCAGGTCGCCCTCATCCGGCCGGGGCCCATCCAGGGCGGCTCCGTCCACCCCTACCTCCGCCGCAAGCAGAAGCGGGAGGCGCCCACCTATCTCCATCCGCTGCTCGAGCACAGCCTGGGCCGGACGCTGGGCGTGCCGCTGTTCCAGGAGCAGCTCATGCAGATGGCGATGGACGTGGCCGGCTTCAGCGGGCGGGACGCGGACGAGCTGCGGCGGGCCCTGGGCGCCAAGCGCTCCGCACCGGCGCTCGCACGGCTCTCCGCCCGCTTCCTCTCAGGCGCCCGCCAGCGCGGGGTCCCGCAGGACACCGCACAGGCGATCTTCGACCAGATCTCGGCGTTCTCCGGCTTCGGCTTCCCGGAGTCCCATGCCATGAGCTTCGCCAAGCTCGTGTACGAATCGGCCTGGCTCAAGCGCCACCACCACGCCGCCTTCACCGCCGGGCTGCTGCGCGCACAGCCCATGGGCTTCTACTCGCCCCAGTCCCTGCTCGCCGATGCCCGCCGCCACGGGGTGCGGACCCTTCCCGTGAGCGTCCATCATTCCCGCGCGCAGGCGGACCTCGAACCGGATGCGGACTCCGCCGGCGGCCTCGCCCTCCGGCTGGGACTGGCCTCCGTGCGGGGGATGAGCGCGGCCTCGGCCGAGGCCGTGGTCGCCGCGCGCGAGGAGGCCGGCGGGCGCTTCGCCTCCCCGGGCGATCTGGCCCAGCGCGCAGGCCTGAGCCGGGAGGCTCTGGAGGGCCTGGCGACGGCAGGGGCGTTCGCCTGTCTGGGACTCGACCGCAGGCAGGCCCTCTGGATCGCGGGCGCGCAGGCAGGCGCCTCGCCCGCGGTGCTGGCGGGCACCTCGGGCCCGGAGACCGCTCCCGCCCTGCCCGGGATGGACGCCTTCGAGGAGACCCTGGCCCAGCTGTGGGCGACCGGGGTGACCGCCGAGGGCTATCCCACCCGGCTCCTGCGCGAGCGGCTGAGGGAGCGCGGCTACGGCTCCACCGCGGATGCGCTCGCCGCGGAGCCGAACACCCGGGTGACGATCGCCGGCATCGTCACCCACCGTCAGCGGCCGGGCACCGCCGGAGGCGTGACGTTCTTCAACCTCGAGGACGAATGCGGCATGCTCAACGTCGTGTGCACCCCCGGGCTGCTGCGCCGGCACCGGCGCATCGCGCTCACGCACAACGTCCTCGCGATCACCGGGATCATCCAGCGCGCCGAGGTGGCTGAGGGCTCCCGCGGCCGGGTCGTGAGCCTGTACGCGGACCGGCTCGTGCCGGTCGAGACGGAGCTGCCCGCGCGCTCGCGCGATTTCCGGTAGTACGGGCTCTGTGACGCAGTGTGACGTCATATGACATGCGGGGACCCGCTTCGTCACACGGACCGTGACCATGAGTGCATGACTGCTTTCGAGACGCTCCAGATCCACGCAGGCCAGGAGCCGGACTCACAGACCGGTGCGCGCGCCCTGCCCATCTACCAGACGACCTCGTTCGTGTTCGACAGTCAGCAGACGGCCGCCGACCGCTTCGCGCTCGCCGAGCTCGGCCCCATCTACACCCGCCTGGGCAACCCCACCAATGAGACGGTGGAGGCCCGCGTCGCCGCGCTCGAGGGCGGGGTGGGGGCGGTGCTGCTGGCCTCGGGGCAGTCCGCGGAGTTCCTCGCGATCGCGAACGTCGCAGGCGCCGGCGACCACATCGTCGCGAGCGCGAGCCTCTACGGCGGCACCTACAATCTGCTCGACGTCACCCTGCGCAAACTGGGCATCGAGACCACCTTCGTCACGGATGCGGCGAACCCGCAGGCGTGGAAGGACGCGGTCCGGGAGAACACGAAGGCGTTCTTCGGCGAGTCCATCGCGAACCCCCGCTCCGAGATCCTCGACATCGCCGCCGTCGCCGCCGTCGCGCACGAGACCGGCGTCCCGCTCATCGTCGACAACACCATCGCCACCCCCTACCTGCTGCGGCCCATCGAGCACGGCGCCGATGTCGTCGTCCACTCGGCGACGAAGTTCCTGGGCGGCCACGGCACCTCGATCGCCGGCGTCATCGTGGACTCGGGCAACTTCGACTACGGCCGCCACCCCGAGCGCTTCCCCGGCTTCAACGAGCCCGATGCCTCCTACAACGGCCTCGTCTACGCCCGCGATCTGGGCCCCGACTCGCCCTTCGGCGCCAATGTCTCCTACGGGATCAAGATCCGCGTGCAGCTCCTGCGCGACCTCGGTCCGGCGGCCTCCCCGTTCAACGCCTTCCTCATCGCCCAGGGCATCGAGACGCTGAGCCTGCGCATGGAGCGCCATGTGGAGAACACGCAGAAGGTCCTCGACTTCCTCGACGGCCACCCCCAGGTCGAGGCCATCCAGTACGCGAGCCACCCCTCGAGCCCCTGGCACTCCCTCGCGCAGAAGTACGTGCCCAAGGGCGCGGGCTCGGTGCTCGGCTTCACGATCGCGGGCGGCTTCGACGCCGCGGTGAAGTTCGTCGACGCCCTCGAGCTGCACTCCTACGTCGCGAACATCGGCGACGTCCGCTCGCTCGCGATCCACCCGGCCTCGACGACGCACTCCCAGCTCTCCGCCGAGGCCCAGCTCGCGGCCGGGGCAGGCCCGGCCTTCGTGCGCCTGGCCGTGGGCCTGGAGGGCATCGAGGACATCCTCGCGGACCTCGAACGCGGATTCGCGGCGGCGAAGACTGCATGACCGCCGAGCCCCTGGCCCCCACGGCAGAGCCCGCCGAGGTCCGCGCGCACAGCCACCGCTCGCTCGGCATCGGCGAGCTGCGGCTGGAGAGCGGTGCGGTCCTGCCGGAGGTGACGCTCGCCTTCGACACCTACGGCGCGCTCTCCCCGCACGGCGACAACGCGATCCTCGTCGAGCACGCGCTCACGGGCGATTCGCACGCCCACGAGTGGTGGCCGGGGCTCATCGGGCCGGGGCTGGCGCTGGACACGGACCGCTTCTTCGTCGTGTGCGCGAACGTGCTCGGCGGCTGCTCGGGCTCCACGGGGCCCACCAGTCCGGACCCCGAAGACCCCGAGGGACGGCCCTACGGCGGCCGCTTCCCGCACATCACGGTCCGGGACACCGTCTCAGCCGAGCTCCGGCTCGCCGATCTGCTCGGCATCGAGCGCTGGCATGCGGTCCTCGGCGGTTCGATGGGCGGGGCGCGGGCACTGGAGACCGCGCTCATGGCACCCGAGCGCGTGGCCCGCACAGGCATCCTGGCGGCACCGGCGCACTCGGAGGCCGACCAGATCGCCTGGGGCCACATCCAGCTCCAGGCGATCCGCAGCGATCCCGCGACCGGCCTCGGCATCGCGCGGCAGATCGCGCACCTGACCTACCGGGCCGATGTCGAGCTCAACCACCGCTTCGGCGCGGACCAGCAGGCGACCGGCGTCCCGGCCGAGCACGCGGGAGACCGCTACTACTCGATCCAGAGCTACCTCGACCACCAGGCGGCGAAGCTCATGCGCCGGTTCGACGCCGAATCCTATGCGGTGCTCACGCAGGCGCTCATGGACCACGATGTGCGCCGCGGCCGCAGCAGTGATCTCAGAACCGCGCTCGCCGGGGCCGGCGGGGAGTTCCTCGTCGCGGCGGTGAGTTCCGACCGGCTCTACACCCCCGAGCAGGTGCGCCGCCTCGCCGAGGCCCTGCCCGGCTCCGTGCCGTGTGAGACCATCACGAGCTGGGCCGGGCACGACGGCTTCCTCACGGAATCGGCGCAGGTCGCCGAGCTGCTCCGGGAGTTCCTGGACTGAGCCGCTTCCCACCCGAAATGCCGCTGGACGCCCCGACGTACATGGGCGTCCAGCGGCATTTCGGGTGGGTGGGGAGTTCAGCCCCGCTTCTTGGCCCGGCGGCGCAGCTCCTTCTCGTCCACCGGCCAGTCCGCGCGGGCGCGGGCCCTGCGGTAGTACTCGCGCGCCTCGGCCTGGCGCTCGCGCTCCGCGTCCTCGGCGATGGGCGCCCGACGCTGCTGCGGTCCGTAGCCGAAGGCGGCGACGAGCTCCACGGCGTCCGCGGCGAGCTTGGTGCACAGCCGGTCGACCGTCTCCTCGATGAGGCGGGCCCGTGCCATCGGCAGCCGGCCGTACATGAGGTGCCAGGCCATGTGCCGGCTGAGCAGGGTGAGGCCGTGAAGGTCTCGGATGCGGCGCAGCGCCTTCGCCTCGGCCGGCGCATGCCCGGCGTCCTCCAGCCGGTGCATCGCCTCGTTGAGGCTGCGCCACTTGAGCAGCTCCACATAGGCGATCGCGGCCTCGACGAGTTCGTTCTGATGGCGGTTGAACAGCTCCGCGCCCGCCGCCGGGCTCATCTTCGCGGCCGGGCGCAGCGCCTGGGCGAGCCCTGACACCATCGTCTCCACGCGGTCGGCCAGCAGCGCCTCCTGCACCTTGCCGGAGCGGATCCGCTTCTCCTTGACGGGAGCGGTGACGAGATCGCCGATCGCGCGGCCCACGTTCGCCAGGCCCGTGCGGTGGAGCGTGTGCTCGGCGGCCTGTGCGCCGATGAAGCGCGCCGCGCCGCCGAAGTCGATGTCCCGGAACTCCTCCGCGTAGTCCTGCAGCAGGCGCTTGCCCACGAGCTGGAGGAGGACGGTGTTGTCGCCCTCGAAGGTCGCGTAGACGTCGAGGTCCGCGTGCAGGCCCACGAGGCGGTTCTCGGCCATGAAGCCGGCGCCGCCGCAGGCCTCGCGGCACTCCTGGACGGTGTCGAGGGCGGCCCAGGTGCTCAGCGCCTTGAAGCCGGCGGCCTGGGTCTCGAGCACCTGGCGGGTCTCATCGGTGTCCTCGGCCCCGGAGAAGACCCGCTCGAAGGACTGCAGGAGGGTCTCGTGCGCGATCGCGTGGGCATAGGCCTCGGCCAGGCGCGGCATGAGGCGGCGCTGATGCCGCTGGTAGTCGAGCAGGCGGGTCTCCTCGAGGGAGGAGGCCGAGGCGAACTGCCGGCGCTGGTCCGCATAGCGCACCGCGATGTCGAGGGCGAGCTTCTGGCCCACGACCGCGGCCCCGTCGAGGGAGACGCGGCCCTGCACGAGCGTGCCGAGCATCGTGAAGAAGCGGCGGCCCGGCGAGTCGATGGGCGAGGAGTAGGTGCCGTCGGCGGCCACGGCGCCGTAGCGGGTGAGCAGGTTCTCGCGCGGCACGCGCACCCGGTCGAAGGCGATGCGGCCGTTGTCCACGCCCAGCAGGCCGCCCTTCTTGCCGTCGTCCTCGAAGGACACGCCCGGCAGGGGCGCGCCGTCCTCGGTGCGGATCGGCACGACGAGGGCGTGGACGCCGTGGTTGACCCCGTTCGTCACGAGCTGGGCGAAGACCACGGCGGCGCGGCCGTCGCGCGCGGCGTTGCCGATGTACTCCTTGGTGGCGGCGCGGAAGGGCGTGTGGACGACGAACTCGCCGGTGTCCGGCTCGTAGGTCGCGGTGGTGCCGAGCTCGGCGACGTCCGAGCCGTGGCCGATCTCCGTCATCGCGAAGCAGCCCAGCAGCCGCCCGCTCACGGCGTCGTCGAGCCAGCGCGCGTGCTGCTCCTCGTTGCCCAGGTGCTGGATGGCCCCGGCGAAGAGGCCGAACTGCACCCCGGCCTTGATCTGCAGGCTGGGGGAGGCGGCGACGAGCTCCTCGAAGCCGGCGACGTACTCGCCGTGGGAGTTCCGTCCGCCCATCGCCTCGGGCAGCGGCAGGCGGCTGAGTCCGGACTCCGCGACGAGCCCCACTCCGGCCGTCGTCGCCGCGCGCAGCTCCTCGAGCGAGCCCCCGGCGGGCAGGTGGGCGCGGGGGTCGGCGGCCATCTCACGGCCGCGCCTGCGGGCGGCGGCCCAGCTGCCGTCGAGCACCTCGGTGAGGACCGAGGGGGAGAGCGCTGTCGCGTTCTTCGAGGGTGCTGCTGTCGTGTTCACATCGCGTCCTTTCGGGTGGCGGTGCTCGGGGCGCGGGAGGCCCAGAGCCAGTCGGTGAGCCTGTCTGCGAAGGCGGCGGGATCGGTGGGCTCCTCGAGCCAGGCGAGCGTGCAGCTGCGCACGAACCCAGCCGCGCCCGCGGCCCACATCCGGTCCTCGGGGGCGGAGAGCCCCATGCGCGCGCACAGGAGTTCGGCGACATCGGTGTGGAGGGCGCCGCTGCCGATGTCCGGGGTGAGCGCAGAATCGCAGAAGCGGTAGACCGCGGGCGAGCGCATGCCCAGCCGGAGGAAGGCCGCGATCATCGCCCGCAGGCTCCTGCGGGGATCGGCCTCGGCCTGGCCGGCCTCGTCCAGCGAGGTGCGGATGACGCCGGTCGCCCATTCCGCCATCGCGAGGGTGAGACCGCTCCTGTCGCCGAAGTACCGGTAGATCACCGTCTTGGAGGTGCCCGTGGCCTCGGCGAGGGCATCCATCGACAGCGTCTCGCCGCGGGCGTCGATGGCCCGCCTCACGGAGCGGAGCAGCTCGCGGCGGCGGGTGCGGCGATGCTCCTCCCAGCGCGCGCTGCGCCCATCGACTTCCTGTTTCATGTGACCGACGGTATCAGGTACTGTCGGTACCGGTGAATTCGCTCACAGCGGCCCTCGCGCCCGCGACGGCATCGTCCGCAGCCACCTGCACAAGGGAGAGAACATGACGACCACCCCGACACCGCACACCATCCGCCGGGCCGCGATCCTCGGCGGCAACCGCATTCCGTTCGCCCGGGCGAACAAGCAGTACGCGCGCGCCTCGAACCAGGACATGCTCACGAGCACCCTCGACGGCCTCATCGCCCGCTTCGGCCTCGCAGGGGAGAGGCTGGGCGAGGTCGCCGGCGGCGCCGTCCTCAAGCACTCGAAGGACCTCAACCTCACCCGCGAGGCCGTTCTCGGCTCCGCCCTCGCACCCACCACACCGGCCCTCGACCTGGGCCAGGCGTGCGCCACGGGGCTCGAGTCCGTCGTGACGATCGCCCAGAAGATCCGGCTGGGCCAGATCGACTCCGGCGTCGGTGCGGGTGCGGACTCGGCCTCGGACGCGCCCATCGCGGTGAGCGAGGAGATGCGCCAGGTGCTGCTCGAGGTCTCACGCGCGCGGACGGTCGGACAGCGGCTGAGGGCGCTGGCCCGCCTGCGTCCGGCGGACCTTGCACCGCAGGCGCCCTCCAACGGCGAGGCGCGCACGGGGCTGTCGATGGGCGAGCACCAGGCTCTCACCACGGCGGAGTGGGGGATCGGCCGCGAGGAGCAGGACGCGCTCGCGCTCGCCTCCCACCAGAACCTCGCAGCGGCCTGGGAGCGGGGCTTCTTCGACGACCTCGTCACCCCGTATCTGGGGGTCACACGGGATGCGAACCTCCGCGCGGACTCCACGGCGGAGTCGCTGGCGAAGCTCTCGCCGGTGTTCGGCCGCGGGCTCAGCGCCGAGCCGACCATGACGGCCGGGAACTCGACCCCGCTCACGGACGGCGCCTCGGCGGTGCTCCTGTCCTCCGAGGACTGGGCGGCCGAGCGCGGACTGACGCCGCTCGCCTACCTCGCCGATGCCGAGGTCGCGGCCGTGGACTTCGTCAGCGGTGAGGAGGGGCTCCTCATGGCACCCGCATACGCGGTGCCCAGGCTCCTGGCGCGCAACGGGCTCACCTTCGCGGACTTCGACGTGTTCGAGATCCACGAGGCCTTCGCCTCGACGGTGCTGTGCCACCTGGCCGCATGGGAGAGCGAGGAGTTCTGCACGCAGCGGCTGGGCCTGCCCGCCGCACTCGGCGCGATCGACCGGGAGAAGCTCAATCCCAACGGCTCCTCGCTGGCGGCCGGGCACCCCTTCGCGGCGACCGGCGGGCGCATCATCGCCTCCGTCGCCAAGCACCTGCACGAGACGGGCGGCAGGCGCGCGCTCGTGTCCGTCTGCGCGGCGGGCGGCCAGGGCCTCACCGCCATCGTGGAAGCCTGAGACCGAGACGATCCCGGACCGGAGACAGTGGAGACAGCCATGACGAAGCACACCGACACCTACACCGAGCTCGCCAACGGGCCCCTGAAGCTCCTGGTGAAGAAGCTGGGCCTGCCCAGCCCCGTCCCCCTGCGCAGGTTCTCTCAGGGCGCCTATCTGCCAGAGCCGGTGCTCGTGCTCGGCCCGTCCGCGGCCGCGGACACCTATGCCGAGCTCCTCCTGGACAACGGCTTCGACGTCCGCCGCACACCCACCTCGGAGAAGCTCTCCGCGGTGCTCGCGTTCCTCGACGAAGCGGACGATCCCGCCGCCCTCTCCCGGACCGCGCTCGAGGTGGGCGGGGCGCTGCGCAGCCTCGTGCGGTGCGCGCGGGTCATCACCTTCTCCCGGACGCCGGGGACCGCGCAGCACCCGGACGCGGACCTCGATCCCGCGCTCGCCGCCGCGCGCAACGGCGTCACGGGCCTCACTCGCTCGCTCGCCCACGAGATGCGCGCGGGCGGCACCGCCAACGGCATCGTCGTGGCCGATGGCGTGCCCATGGACGCGCCGAGCGCGCGGGCGGCCCTGTGGTTCCTGCTGTCGTCGAAGTCCGCCTATGTCTCCGGGCAGTTCCTCGAGATCGGCTCCGTGGTGGGCGCGGAGCTCAGCGCGCAGGAGTTCACCGGCCGCACGCTCGCGGGCCGGACCGCCGTCGTCACGGGTGCGGCTCGGGGGATCGGTGCGGCCATCGCGGAGACGCTCGCGCGGGAGGGCGCCACGGTGCACGGCGTGGACGTGCCTCAGGCCGGCGACGCGCTCGCGGCCACGATGAACCGCGTGGGCGGCAGGGCGCTGCAGCTCGACATCACGGCGGCGGATGCGGCCTCGGCCATCGCCTCCCATGTGGGCGGGCCGGTCGACATCCTCGTGAACAACGCCGGGATCACCCGCGACCGGATGCTCGCGAACATGGACGCCGGCCGCTGGGACTCCGTCCTGGAGGTCAACATCGGCGCCCAGCTGCGCCTGAACGCCGGGCTCACGGAGGCCGGTGCGTGGGGGAGCAGCCCCCATGTGGTCTCGCTCGCCTCGATCTCCGGCATCGCGGGCAACCGCGGCCAGACCAACTATGCGGCCTCGAAGGCGGGGGTCATCGGGATGACGGCGGCCTCGGCGGGTGCGTTCGCCGCGCTCGGAGGCTCTGTGAACGCCGTGGCTCCCGGATTCATCGAGACCGAGATGACGAAGAAGGTGCCCGTCCTCACCCGTGAGCTGGGCAGGCGCGTGTCCAGTCTCCAGCAGGGCGGGCTGCCGCAGGACGTGGCCGAGGCCGTCGCCTTCCTGGCCTCGGACGCGGCCGGCGGGATCAACGGCTCCACACTGCGGGTGTGCGGCCAGAACATGATGGGGGCATGATGCTGAGGACCTATGCGCAGGGGGCGCTGCAGAGCCTGCGGCTGCGACTCCGCCCGGCGGCCAGCGGCGATCTCTCGCGGGTGGCCGGACCGCAGGCCGAGCGGCGCCGCATCGAGTTCGTCGCCGACCCCCAGCGGGTCGCGGAGTTCTGCCGGGTGGTGGGGGAGCCGGTGGGCAACACCGTGCCGGTGACCTGCCTGCACGCGGAGGCCTTCGGCGCATCGCTTGAGCTCATGAGCCGGCCGGACTTCCCGCTGCCGCTCATCGGGATGGTCCACCTCGCGAACTCCGTCACCCAGCACCGGCCGGTCGAGGTGGGGGAGACGGTCGTCGCCGAGGTGTGGATCGTGGAGCTGCGGGCGCATCCGAAGGGCACCGAGGTGGTCGTCACCGTGCGCTTCGAGGTTGCCGGTGAGATGCGTGTCGAGGAGACCTCGACGATGCTCGCCAAGGGCATCACGCTGGAAGGTGCGGCCCCGGCCGCGGATGCGCGGCGGAAGGACTTCACCCCTCCCGAGGCGCCGACGCAGCGGTGGCGGTTCACGGGCGCGGATGCGAGCGCCTATGCCCGGGTCTCCGGCGATCGCAATCCCATCCACCTGAGCGCGGCGGCGGCGAAGGCGTTCGGGTTCCCGGCTCGCATCGCGCACGGCATGCACACCGCGGCGCGGGCGCTGGCCGCCGCACAGGTGCGCACGCGCCCATTCTCCTGGGAGGTCGAGTTCGCAAGCCCCGTGCTGCTGCCGGGCACGGTCTCCGTCCGCATGCGGAATCTGCCCGCCGAGACGGTGACGGAGGTGTGGAGTCCGAAGAAGGGACGGCCGCACATGTTCTCGCGGATCGCACTGCGCTGAGACTTCCCTCACATGGTGTCTCTGGGGCTTTGACCTGCGGGAAAGCGCGTGTAAGCTGTCTTCTGTTGCCCGCGCGGGTGGCGGAATAGGTAGACGCGCTAGCTTGAGGTGCTAGTGTCCAAATTATCGGACGTGGGGGTTCAAGTCCCCCCTCGCGCACAGTGTGAAACGGCCCCTGACCTGGGAATCGATTCTCCGGTCAGAGGCCTTTCGCATGGGTGGGAGCACTGTGCCCGCCGCCCATGATCCTCACCGGATGTTCGATTTCGGCGCATCGGGTCAGGTGAAGCTCCATTCGAGGAGCCGGCCGGCCTCGCACGCCGTGATCTCCACCCGTGCCGTCCGGTGCTGGGGCCGGACCCGGAGGGGACTCCCGTCCGGGCGCTCCCGCAGCGCATGTGCCGTCCACTGTGTGCCGACGACAGGCTGCGGCGGCACATCCTCGACGCTGCCGATGCCCGGCTCCCATTCCGGCATCCGCGCCGGATCGGCGAGCATCTCCCACACCTGCGAGGCCGTCGCGGGTGCGAATCCCTCGCACTTCCCGGACAGCGCACCCGGCTCGAACGCCTCCCGCGGTTCCCGGAACGGGAGCCCCTCGGCCTCGTCGAGCCGGGTGCGCACGCTCTCCGGTGTGGTCCCCAGCCGCTGCAGCACCGCTTCGACGAAACCGCTCGGCTCGTCGAGCAGCTCGCGGAGCACCGCTGCGGCATCGCCCCTCCTCCCGCCTTCAGAGGAGCGCCTGATGACCGCGAGTGCACCCTCGCCCCACTCGTAGCCGTGCGTCTCGTGGAAGGTGATCCCGCCGGGGGCCGGGGCCTCGGTGCGGATGCCCAGCGAGGCGAGCTGCGCATCGTGCTGGGCGGCGACGGCCTCGCGCGCCGCGGGGAGGGTGATGCCGATGCTCCTCAGCACCTGCCCCGCGGTCTGCTCCGTCACCATGAGGGCGAGGAACAGGTGATCGACGCCGGCAGTGCGCTCCCCGCCGCGGGAGGCCTCCTCCATCGCGGTGAGCGATAGGGTCTGCATCGTCGCTGCCGCGGAGATGAGTCTGCTCATCTGCTCCTCCTCGGGACGGGGATCGAGGGATCGATCCGCTTCGCATACTTCTTGTGCACCGCCTGCCGGGACACTCCCAGCGCCGCGGCGATGTCCTGCCAGGCCAGTCCCGCCCGCAGTCCCGCTTCGACCTGCGCGAGCTCCAGTCGGTCCGTGAGGGCGCGGAGGGAGGCTACCGCCCGCAGTCCTACCCGGGGGTCGCTGGTGTCTGCGGCGGCCTCGGCTATCCGGATTGACTCCATGCTGTCAACCTATGTTGCTCAGCACTGTCTGTCAACCGAAGTTGCTTGCCGGTATTGAGGGGTCCCGATTGCCTGCCCTCGCCCGGGCGTATGCTGTTCCGCCTGCTGTCTGCGCGGGTGAGGGAATAGGCAGACGCGCCCTATGCGCTGATGGCCACCGCCTCGGCCTGCACGAGCAGGGATGGATTCGCCAAGTGCTCCAAGAGGAGGAGCGTTGCAGCGGGCTGGTGGCCCCTGAGGCAATCGTTCGCCACTCATGTGAAGCCCTCAATGTGATCGTGCGAGGTCAGGTAGATCCGCAGCGAAGCGACATCGCTGAGGCCCAGGCCTGCTTCGGCCAGCACGCGGGCGATGTTCTCGAATGCGATGCGCGTCTGCTGCTCTGCGCCGATCCCGGCAGTCGCGTCAGGACGGATTCCCACCTGCCCGGAGACGAAGGCGATCCCACCCGGAGACGGCACCAGAACTCCCTGGCGGTGGAGGGGTGAATCGAAGTTCCTTGGTGGTTCCAACGGAAAGATTCGCATGCTCCCATCCCTTTCCGGATTACTCGTGCGGGACCTCGGCGCCTGCTTCGCGCAGCCTGGCCTCGGCGGGTGGCCAGTCGGGGACCAGCGATCGGACCAGGAGGAACCCCTCACGATGCAGGGCCGCGTACTCCGGGGCGAATCCCACTCCGCCCATTCGGCCGAGGACCGCGCACGCGCGGTCGGGCAGCAGAGTGTGCTCTCCGCCGGCGAGCCGCCGCAGGAGGTCCACCGAACGATACCTGCGGCAGCCGTTGCCGCTGCCTGGCCGATCGTGACCCCCGGGCGTCATCTCGGCGAACTCCGTTCCGCAGCTGCCGCGGTCTCGCGGATGGCATTCGCGACAGCCCGGAACTCGCGGCGCAGGATCTTGGCATGATTGCTGGGAACGGTCGCGGTGACCCGGATGTTCGGCTTGCGCTCCAGCGCCGGGTCGAGAGCGGCGCGCACCTTCGCCATCTCCTCGTCGTTCGTGCCGAGGTGGCCGCCCGGCGCGACGACATGCGGCGTCATCGATCCATTCGTACGGCATCGCCCCGTCGACAGCGACCACCCCGAGAGTGCGGCCCGGGTTTCGCTGCGTCCAGTGCGTCGCCAGCGTCGCTCCGCAGGACCAGCCCGCCAGCAGCGGCCGCTCCACACCGGCAGCGTCGAGCACGGCGTCGATGTCGCGCAGACACGCCTCGAACGAGTAGTCAGCCGATCGCTTCGAACGGCCACGGGCTCGTTCGTCGGAGCGGATATGACGCCAGCCATGGGTGCCGAGTTCGGCGATCACCGCGTGCCAGTGCTTCAGATCCGCGTACGCACCGTTCAGATATACGACCGGAGTGCTGGTGCCTCCTGAGTCGGCGACGAACAGCGCGGTGTCGTCAACGGGAACCAAACCTGTCCGGGGATTGGTCTGGTGAGTCATGTTCTCAGCGTGAACCCTGGCCTCGGCCCAAGGTCAAGGGGATCCCGCGGTCGGTCCTGCTGCGGCGCGCTCGCAGGATCCCATCGACACTGTCCCAGATGGCGATCGCCACCACGAGGAGGAGGAACGGCTCGGTGAGCCCCGACCAGTCGGTGGTCGTCTCGAAGATGGTTCCAGCCTGCGTCGGCAGAGTCGGGGCGAACAACTCACCCTCGGCCGTCAGCGCAATGATCGCGGCCGCGCCCATCCAGTTCGCCGCAGTGTTCACGATTGCACTCGGCATCGTCCACCTCCGACGCGCCGACACGAGGAGGCTGCAGGCGGTACTGATCCCGACAGCTGCCACAATCACCGTCTTCCAGATCAGATGGAGATCCGGATTGAGCACTTGGAACTGCAGTCCGTCATCGGCGACTCCGGAGAACTGCCAGATGAGAAGCGTCAGCAGGCCGACCCCGAACACGACCGAGGCGATGAGTCCCGGCGGGCGCCGATCCGATCCGGCAGCTGACCGGTCGGACGCGATGGCCTTGTACTGCTCATTCACCATGACTCCGACACCTTCCATTCGATACCCGTGAGCACGGAGGCCAGCGCGAACGCCCCAGCCGTGATCCCGACAGCGGCGATGACCGTCATCACGATGGTCGGTACCGTCCAGCGCACCGGAGGCAGCATGTGGACAACGAGCATTCCGAGCGGCAGGAGCACGACGATCCCGCTGAAGACGCCGGGCATCGGGTGCCACGAGAGCAGGCTCAGCACGGCATGGCTCGCACCATTGACCATCAAGGCGTAGGCGACGCACACCAGGACTTCGGCACTCCAGCGCGGACGGACGGCAACGGCGACGCCGGCGATCGCGAACACAGCCACCGTGACGAGAGCGAGCACGACCGCGAACTCTGCCTGGTCGCCGTGCAATGAGCGTCCCGGAAGCCAGGAGTGGCCGGCGATCCAACCGGTCATGTCGAGCAGCCACTCTTCGAGGTTGTGAAGTGCCGCGGCACCGGCCGCCGCCGCCCACAGCATCGCCAGATGCCGGCCGCTGACTTTTGCGACAGCTCTGTCACTCGCGGTCTCGGCGAATCCCTGATCCATGATTCCACCTTACGTTTGTATTGGTGAGTATCACGACTGTATGATAGGCATCATGGCTGATGCAAGGGGTGGTAAACACAGGCTGGCCGAGGCGCTCACGCGCGTCGTGGCCCGCGAGGGGATTGCGGGTGTCAGTGTGCGTGCAGTCGCGGCCGAGGCGGGGGTGAGCGGCGGAACGGTGCAGCATTACTTCTCCACCCGCGCCGAGATGATCCGGTACGCCATGGAATGGACGTCGGCGCAGGTGGAGCAGCGGCTGGTCGGAGTGCAGCGCTGGGGAGGGGTGCCGGAGTGGACACGAGAGATCCTGCTGGAGTTGCTGCCGTTGGATGCCGACCGGCATCGTGAGCATGCGGTCTGGCTCGCCTTCGTCGCCCACGCCAAGACTGACCCTGCACTCGCGGAACTGAGGCGATTGACGAATGAGAAGCTGGGCGAGCTCTACTCGCGCATCGTCCGCGCGCGGCGAGGCCTTCCCGTCCACTCTGAGGGTGCCGAGCCGCCCAACCTCGAAGTCGACGCCGACGCGATGCTCCTGCAGTCTCTGCTCGACGGGCTCGCACTCCAACTCGCAGATCTGGGGCCGGACGAAGCCGCGAAAGCAGGCCCGGAGCTTCTCGACCGGTATCTCGCCCTAGCCGTAGATGAGCCCGTTGAGCATGAAAGTCCGTGAGCGCCGCAGGAGAACCGCAAGCTCCACCGATCCGCTACCGGACTGGAAC
This sequence comes from Brevibacterium album DSM 18261, assembly GCF_000426445.1. Lineage (GTDB taxonomy): Bacteria > Actinomycetota > Actinomycetes > Actinomycetales > Brevibacteriaceae > Brevibacterium > Brevibacterium album. Next base: position 284,842 of record NZ_AUFJ01000011.1, read on the forward strand.
GATCGCGCGGGTCTGGGCGGCGATGTGCTGCCGGGCCAGTCCCGCCCGCAACCCTGCTTCGACCTGGGCGAACTCCAGTCGCTCAGCAGGGGCGCGGAAGGAGGCTGCCGCCGATGTGATCCCGACCGAAAGGGCCCTTCGTCATTCTGCTTCCCCGCGCCTCGCCGGTTCGTCTTGCCTCATGTCAATAGGTCCGGGAGTGATTGGTGCTTGCCTCACGTAAAAGGTCCGTGTAGCTCAGCCTGCGGGACGAGTGCCTTGGGTGCGGGCTGCGGCGAGGTCGACGAGCTGCTGCTGGATGCGGAGGATGCGGCGGGTGATCGCCGCCGGGTTCAGCTTGGCATGCTCGGCTTCGAGCGCGGCGTGGGCAGCGATGTCCAGCACGCCGGCGTCGAGGAGCCGCTGGTAGGGGGTGCGCGGGGCGTCGTAGACGCGCTTCTTCCGTCCCGAGCTGGTGTGTGTCCAGCCGGTGGCTTTCACGCAGGGCAGCAGGTGGTTCTTGCGCTTCATGACAAGGCCGTGCAGTTCGTTCAGCAGCCGTAGCTCGTGGTCGGTCTCGTAGCGGTAGCGGAACGCATGCCGCCTCACCCAGTCGCCGTTGCGCTGCTCGACGTGGGCGTTGTCGTTGTGCTGGTAGGGGCGGCCCCGGGTGACGGGGATCTCGCGCTCGTCGCACCAGGCGATCACCGACCAGTTGAGGAACTCGCTCCCGTTGTCGAAGTCCATCCCGGCGATGGGGATCGGGGATGCCCGCCGGATCCAGTCCATCCCAGCTCTGACGTTGACGTGGGCGTTGTTGCGGATCGCGCGGATCAGCGTCCACCCGCTCACCGGATCCGTCGCGGTGAGCGTGCGCAGGTACTCGCCCTTGGTGGTGTGACCGCAGTGCGCGACGGTGTCCAGCTCGTAGAACCCCGGCCCGGGCGGCAGGGGGTCCATCGCGGTGCGGACCGGGATCGAGGAGCGCAGGATATGCGACGGTTTCGTCGTGCCCAGCGCCTGCGGGTAGCGTGCGTCGCGGTGAGGTTTCAGATACCGGTCGATCGTCGCCGCGGACATCGACCGCAGCTCATCCAGTACCGTGTCGCTGACCCGGGCGGCGACCCGGCCGAGTTCGTTGAACCGCACCAGCCGGTCGAGGGTGTCGTCCATGACCGCGGCGAGGTACTTCCCCGACGGTTGGCCCGAGAGTGTCTAGACCTCCTGCAGTACCACGAGCGCGTCGTAGGAGTACTTCCTCGGACGGGGTTTGCGCTGCTGGTCACGGGCCGCGCCCTTGCGGGCGAGCGCCTTCCGGATCGCGCGACGTGCGTAGTCGCGATGCCAGCCCGTGGTCTCCACCAGCGCGTCAAGCAACCGCCCCTTCTCGGTCCTGTCGGCTTTCTGGTACTCGCGGGCGAACCTCTTCGTGATCTCACGGCGCGACGCCATCGATAACTCCCTGCTCACACAGCCAGGGAACACGAATCGCTACGCGGACCTTTTTACGTGAGGCAAGCGCTGCCGCTCCCGGACCTTTTAGCTGAGTCAAGCCGCGGTTTTGCATCGCGGAATCGCCTGCGCTAAGCTTTCTCAGGTCTTCGGGGGTGTCCCTGAGGGTGCGGATGTGGCGCAGCTGGTAGCGCATCACCTTGCCAAGGTGAGGGTCGCGAGTTCGAATCTCGTCATCCGCTCGGAACGAAGGGCCCGCGAGGCCCTTTTTTCGTATGCCCGGCACGGCTGCGGAGGGGAGGCCCCGTGAGCACACGCTGGTGCGTGGTGGGATACGCCGCCTCCGGATCGGTCGCACTCACCGATGTGGGCGCAGATGGCACAGTGGTTCGCACGACGGACTGCTCGCCGGAAGCACTGCCCGAGGCCGTCCGCAGGCGCGAGTCCCAGGGCGGGCCGCGCTGGGTCTGGAGCGACACCTCGGCGTGGTACCCGCAGCTGCTGGCCGCGGGGGTGAGGGTCGAGCGCTGCCACGACCTGCGGCTGGCCCATGCGATCCTCGCCCGCACCGCCGCCGTCCACGCCCATGCCCGGGTGGTGGAGGACGCCCGCTGGGAGGCGGGTCCGGCCTCGGCGGCATCCGCGCACTCGCCCGAGTCCGGCGGGACCCTCTTCGACTACATGGGGCATGGAGGCGCCTCCGGGGTCGTCCCGCACGACAGCGGCTCTGCCCTGGCTGAGTTCGCGCGCCATCGCGCAGCGCTGGAGGAGGCCGCGAGCCACGGCGGCCTCCCGGCGGGCCGGCTGCGGCTCCTGCTGGCGGCCGAGTCCGCCGGCGGCCTCATCGCCGAGGAGCTGCGCTGTGCGGGGATCCCCTGGGACGCCGCCGAGCACGACCGGATCCTCGAGGCCGACCTCGGTCCGAGGCCTCCGGCGGGAGCGCATCCGGCGCGGATGCACGCGGTCGCGGAGGAAGTGAGGGCCGCGCTCGGGGACCCCCGCGCCGATCTCGACTCGCCCGTGAAGCTGCTGCGCGCGCTCAGGCGGGCAGGCATCCCGGTGTCCTCGACCTCGCAGTGGGAGCTGCGCGAACACGACCACCCTGCCGTCGAGCCCCTCCTGCGCTACAAGAAGCTGGCCCGCCTGCTCACGGCCAACGGCTGGACCTGGATGGACGCCTGGGTCCGCGAGGGGCGGTACCGGCCGGTCTACGTGCCCGGGGGAGTGGTGACCGGGCGCTGGGCCTCGACCGGCGGCGGCGCCCTGCAGATCCCGCGGCAGCTGCGTCCCGCCCTGCGCGCGGATCCCGGATGGCGGCTCGTCTCCGCCGATGTCGCCCAGCTCGAGCCGCGCGTCCTCGCCGCGATGGCCGGGGACGCGGCGATGGCACGGGCCGCCTCCGGGGCCGATCTGTACGCGGGCATCGTCGCCGCCGGTGCCGTCGCCTCGCGCGAGGAGGCCAAGATCGCGGTCCTCGGCGCGATGTACGGCGGGACGACAGGCGCCAGCGGCAGACTCGTCCCGCGTCTGCGGCGCACCTTCCCGGATGCGATGGCGATGGTGGACCGCGCCGCGGCACTGGGGGAGCGCGGGGACCGCGTGTCCACGTGGCTGGGGCGCACCTCACCGTCGGGTCGCCTGCGGCTGGAGGATGCGGAGACGGAGCGCGAGCGGCGCGAGGCCCGCGAGCAGGGGCGGTTCACGCGCAATTTCATCGTCCAGGGAACCGCGGCGGAATGGGCGCTGGCCTGGATGGCGCTCCTGCGCAGCCGGCTCGCCGCCCTCCCCGAGACGGAGGAGGCCCCCGCGGAGGCCTCGGGCCCGGTCTTCTCCCGGCGTGCGCACCTCGCCTTCTTCCTCCACGACGAGGTGATCGTGCATGCGCCCGCGGATCAGGCCGAGGCCGCCGCCGAGGCAGTCCGGGCCTGCGCGGCGGAGGCGGGGCGACTGCTGTTCGGGTCCGCACCCGTCGACTTCCCGCTGGATCTGCGCGTCGCCGAGCGGTCGGAATCATGACCGGGTGTGCGGCGGTGCCGGCAGGCGCCGGAGTGTGAGCGAGGGCACGTCCCGCCGAGTTGTCCCGCTCCCCGCGATCTGTGTATGATCTTTCCTGTTGCCCGCGCGGGTGGCGGAATAGGTAGACGCGCTAGCTTGAGGTGCTAGTGTCCAAATTATCGGACGTGGGGGTTCAAGTCCCCCCTCGCGCACAGTGTGACAGAAGGCCCCGGAGAGATCCGGGGCCTTCTTCATGCTCCAACATTATCACTCTCAATAATGATATTATTGCGCTCATGAGCGATTCCTCGGCACTCCTGCACCCCGTCCGCCTCCGCATCGTCCAGACCCTCCTGGGCGAGGAGGGTCTCACCACCCGGCAGCTTCACACGCGCCTGCCCGATACGCCCATCGCCACCCTCTACAGGCATGTCTCCCACCTCCTCCGGCATGGGCTCATCGAGGTCGCCGCCGAGCAGCAGGTCGGCGGAGCCAGCGAGAAGGCCTATCGCCTCGATCCGGACCTCGCCAATCCCGGCCCCGAGGCGCTCGAGAAGCTCAGCGCCGAGGAGATGCTCACGGTCTTCACCGTGTTCGCCTCCGGGCTCATCAGCGATTTCGACCGGTACGTCCACACCGGCGAACCTGATCTGCACGCGGACCGGGTGAGCTTCGCCCAGGCCGATCTCTGGGCGAGCGATGAGGAGGTCGACGACTTCGCCGAGACGCTCATGGCTGAGCTCCAGCGCCTGCGCCGCAACGGGCCGGGCGAGGGACGGCGCAGGCGCCGCCTCACGACGGTGCTCGTCCCCCAGGTCGAGGAGGAGGGCGCATGAGCGCCGAGATGCTCGTGCCGCTCGTCCCCGTCCTCCTCCTCGCGGTCGCGCTCATCGGATGGTCGCTCGTCGACATCGCCCGCGGCCCCGTCCAGCACCTCCCCGCGTGGGCATGGGCGCTCATCGTGGTGCTCGCGATCCCGCTCGGAGCGGTCGTCTACCTCGTGCTCGGCCGCGCTCGAGGCCGGCAGCTCCGGGACGAGGACCTGCGATGACGGCAGACCTGACGACGGCCCTGACCGCCGAGGGCCTCACTCGCATGTATCCCGGGGGCGGGGGCATCCGCGACGTCTCCTTCACCGCCGCCGACCGCGCCGTCACCGCCGTCATCGGCCCCAACGGGGCGGGGAAGACCGTCCTCTTCAGCATCATCGCGGGCCTCGTGCACGCCGAGGCCGGCATCGTCGCACCGGCCTCGCCGCACGCGCGTGTGGCGTACTGCCCCGATGTGCCCCAGTTCGAGTCCTGGCTCACCGCCCGCGAGGTCGTGGAGACCTCGCTGGAGGTCTCGCGCGGGAGTGCGGAGCGGGGACAGCGCGCTCGCAGCGCAGACCTCGCCCGCGGAGCGCTCGAGGCCTGCGGCCTCGGTGCGGTGGGGGAGCGGCGCGTCGCGGACTTCTCCCGCGGCATGCTGCAGCGCCTCGGCATCGCCGCGGCCGTCGTCACCGATCCGGACGTCCTCATCCTCGACGAGCCGAACAGCGCGCTCGATCCCCTCGGCCGCGCCGATGTGCGGGACATCATCTCCGAGCAGAAGCGCCACCGCTGCATCCTCCTCTCCAGCCACATGCTCAGCGAGGTCGAACAGCTCGCCGATCACATCGTCGTCCTCGCCGAGGGGGAGGTCATCGCCCGGGGAACGACGGCCTCGATCTTCACCGACGGCCTCGCGCCCGTGTGGACGATCCGCCTCGGCGCACCGGCACGGATCGGCACCGCCGCGCTCGCCGCGGCTGTTCCCGAGGCGCACTTCGCGTTCGAGGCGGACACGCTGTGCACGGTCCGCTTCCCCAGCTTCGAGGCTGCCGCGAACCGGCTCGTGATCGTCCTGCACCTCCTCGACTCGCCCCTTGTCGAAGTCACCCTGCGCGAGCGCGATCTCGACGCCTCCTTCGCCCGCATCGTCCAGCACCAGGAGCGCCGATGAGCCTCATCCTCACCTCGGCCCGCGTCGAGACACTCCGCCTCACCCGTTCCGGCCTGCTGGCGGGACTGCTCGCCGTCTTCCCATTCTTCGGGCTCTCCGGCCCTGCCCTCGCGCTCTTCATGCCCGAGATCCTCGCGGCGGCGACGGGCACGGAGCAGCTCACCATCGAGGCCGCCGCCCCGCGGCCGGAGGACGGGATCGTGCTGTTCAACCAGAGCGCCATGCAGCTCGGGCTCATCCTGGCCGTCGCCGTCGCGATCACCGCGCTGAGCTGGGACGCCCGGCCGGGCTCCTCGATCTTCTACCGGACGCGGGTCAGGTGCCTCGCCCGGCTCACGGTGCCCCGTCTCGCCATCGGGTGGATCGCGGTGATCGCCAGCTATGCCGTGGGCCTGCTGCTCGCCGCCGGCCTCACCGCACTGTCCCTCGGGCCGGCCGAGCCCGGGCTGGTCGCGGCGGTCGGCCTCGCCTCCGCGGCCTACCTCGTCATGGCCATGAGCATCGGACACCTCATCATGGCCCTCACCCGGCGCACCGCCGCCGCGATCGCCGCCGCCACGGTGCTGATGCTCGTGCTGCCGCTGCTGGGCGGCATCGACGCCCTCGCCGTGTGGGCGCCGACGACGCTCCTCGCTGCAGCGGGACTCGCGCCTGCGGAGCTGATGCTGCCGGTGCTCTCCGCCATCGCGGTCTCGGCCGGATGCGTCCTCGCCGCCGGTCTCGCAACGGCCCGGCACAGCCTTCGCCGTGAGGCCTGAGCCCTGGCTACAGCGGCTCTGAGGAACCCGCCCGGCGCGGCACCGTGCCAGGCAGGCGGCGGGGCAGGGCGCTCCTGGTACTCTTCCGCCATGGCCGGTGCGCACTGCCGTCCGCGGGTTCCCCTGCGGCGCGCCCAGGGCCGTCGGCGGAGGCGGGAACATGGGAACGGACGGCACTTCTGCGGCCGGGCGGAAGCGGATGCTGGGCGTCATCGCCTCCCTCTCGCTCCTCGGGGCCGGCGCGCTCGGTGCGATCGCGATCCTCGTGGGCGGAGGGGACTCCGGCCGCGCGCTCATGACGGCGTTCCTCGTCTTCGTGCTCAACGGCGTGGTCTTCATCGCCTTCGTGCACCGGCACCGCAGCGCGCGCATCGCGACCTGGGCCGCCGCCGGGCTCGCCTGCGCCACCTCGCTCCTCTTCACCTGGGTGGATGATCCGGCCTACTCCGAGGAGCATCCCCACGGCTGCGCCGATCCGATCCCGCGGGACGGGGGCGCCTGGTACGAATGCCCGCGGACCGCCTACGACTGGGCCCGGGACTTCTCCTTCGGGTTCTGGTTCGTGGTGGGCTGCCTCGTCCTCCTCGCGCTCTTCTCCCTCGCCTGGCCCTTCGTCCGCGAGCACAGGCCCCTGCGCCTCGCCTACGTCTCCGCGACCCTCCTCGGCCTCCTCGCCGCGCTGGGCTTCTGGCTCGTCGCGGGGCTGGGCGGCGGAGGCAGCCCGGGGGAGGACATGCTCCTGCGCGCCTCCGCCTCGGCGGCGATCCTCGCACTCATGGGTGCGGCGGTCGTCATCATCACCGCGGTCACGGAGCGGACGCGACGGCGGCGCCTGCCCGGCGGCATGCCCGCCCCCGAGGGGATCGAACGGCTCGTGGACGCCCGGATCGAGGCGTTCGCGCAGAGCCCCGCCTTCCGCGACGCCGTCCGTCGCGCCGTGGCCGAGGCCCGGGACGAGAGGCCGGAATCCGAGCGCTGAAGGAGGGCGGGGCATCTCCCTGGTCACCTGCCGATCCGTTCCAGATGTAGCGTAGGAGCCGTTCCAGATGTAGCGTAGGAGCCGTTCCAGATGTAGCGTAGGAGCCGTTCCAGATGTAGCGTAGGACGTCATCGCAGAGAGGAGCGCCGCCATGCCCTACCTGCCCCGAACTCTCGACACGGTGCTGGACGACCTCATGGCCTATGAGGCCGCAGTGGCGATCGACGGCCCGAAGGGCGTGGGCAAGACCGCAACCGCAGCTCGCCGGGCCGCGAAGGCCTGGCGGCTGGACAACGCAGCCGAGCGGACTGCGCTCGAGGCCGATCCGGAATTCCTCGATGCGCCTGACGGCACGCTGCTCGTCGACGAATGGCAGCGGTACCCGGACATCTGGGACTCCGTCCGCCGGCAGGTCGATGACGGTGCGTCCCCGGGCAGGTTCCTGCTCACCGGCAGCGCCACTCCCCGGCAGGGCACGGACACCCACTCCGGTGCGGGCCGGATCGCCTCGGTGCGCATGCGGCCCATGGCGCTCTACGAGCGCGCGCACCTCGCGCCCGCCGTGAGCCTGTCCGGGCTGCTGGCCGGTGAGGAGGCGCGCCCCACCGGCAGCTCGCCGCTCACCGCCGCCGGGTACTACCGGGCGATCGCGGAGAGCGGCTTCCCCGACATCTTCGGCCTGCCCGAGCGGCAGGCGGCACGCCGGCTGGAGAACTACCTGCAGAGGGTCATCGACAGGGACATGGCAGAACAGGGGTACGCAGTCCGGAAGCCGGAGACGCTGCGCCGCTGGCTGTCCGCCTACGCCGCTGCGACCTCCACGACCACTGCCTACTCCACGATGCTCGATTCGACCACCGCCGGCGACGGCGGCCAGCCCGCCCGGAGCACGACGGTGGCCTACCGCGACCATCTCAGCCAGCTCTGGCTGCTCGACCCCGTTCCCGCCTGGCAGCCGCGCCTCGACAACCCCTTCCGCTGGCTCCAGGTCGCCCCCAAGCACCAGCTCGCAGACCCCGCACTCGCCGCTCGTCTCCTCGGTCTGAGCTCAGCCGCCCTCGGCTCGGCACGCGGAGCCGTGATGGCCGGCCCGCTGTTCGAAGCGCTTGCGACGCTGAGCGTCCGGGTCGCGGCCGAGGCGGCGGATGCGAGGGTCGGGCATCTGCGGACCAAGAGCGGTGACCGCGAGATCGACCTCGTGGTCGAGGGCTTCGACGGCGAAGTCCTCGGAATCGAGGTGAAGCTGTCGGCACACGTCGACGACCGGCACGTGAAGCATCTGCTGTGGCTGCGCGAGCAGCTGGGGGAGCGCGTCACGAACCTCGTAGTCCTGTACTCGGGCGCAGAGGCCTACCGCAGGCGGGACGGAGTCGCCGTCGTCCCGCTCGCCCTGCTCGGCCCCTGAGCAGGACCCGACACCCGGACCCTACTCCGCCCGGGGCATCGGCCGCCCCAGCACCTTCGCGAGGCGTCCCGGCGCGGGCCGGTCCTCCCAGTGGCGCTCGACCGCCTCCTCGTAGGCGCCCACGAGGGCCTCCGTGGCCGCCGCCCAGGAGCTCGCCTCGGCCTCGGCCCTGCCTCCCGCGGACAGCCGGGCCGCGAGCGCGGAGTCGTCGAGCACGCGCATGATCTTCGCGGCGAGGTCCGCGGCGTCCCCCGGTTCGTGCAGGAGCCCGCCCACGCCGTCGCGCACCGCGAACGGTATGCCCCCCGCCCGCGCGCCCACCACGGGCACGCCCGAGGCCATCGACTCCAGTGCGACGAGCCCGAGCGTCTCGGTGGTCGAGGGGAAGGCGAACAGGTCCGCACTCGCGTATGCCGAGGCGAGCTCCTCGCCGCTCATGTAGCCGGTGAACACCGTCCGCGTGCCCGCGAACTCCCGCTCCAGCTCCTCGCGGAACGGTCCCGAGCCCACGAACGCGAGGCGCACGTCCTCCGGCAGGCGCGCATACGCCTCCCGGAGCAGCAGCAGGTCCTTCTCCTTCGACAGCCGCCCCACGTAGACGAGCAGCCGGTCCTCCGGGTGCCCTGCCGTCAGGCGTGCGCGCATCGCCGCACTCGCCCGGGCGGGGGAGTAGGCCCGGGTGTCCACCGCCTTGGGCCACAGCCGGACATTGCCGATCCCGGCGCCGGCCGCCCGCTGGACCATCTGCTGGGAGGTGCAGAGGTTCACCTCGGCGAGATTGTGCATCCGGGTGATCCACCGGGAGGTCGTGTCCGTGATCCACTCGAGGCCGAGCCTGCGCGTGTACGAGGGCACATCCGTGTGAAAGCTCGCGACGAGCGGCAGATGCCGTCGTCTGGCCGAGAGCGTCCCGTAGGCGGCCAGCCACACCGGGTTGACCGCATGCACCACGTGCGGGTGGAAGCGCTCCATCGTCCGTGCGATCGAGGGCGTCGGCAGGCCCACCTGCAGCTCCGGATACCAGGGCTTGAACGGCACGGAGCGCACCGGGACCACGTCGAAGCCCGCGAAGGACGCAGGCGGCGTGCCGGGGGCGAACACCACCACCTCGTGGCCCAGCTCCGCGAGCTGCTCCAGCGACCGGGTCAGCCGTGTGACGACGCCGTCGATCTTGGGCAGGAAGACCTCGGTGAAGAGCGCGATCCGCACGGGCTCAGACGTTCCGGGCGGGCGCGGCCTCGGCGAGGCTCGCGGGCACGCCCGGCGCCGTCCTGTCGTTCCACAGGCTCGTGGCGGGGATCTTCGACAGGTCGGCGCGGTGCGCCCAGCGCCGGGCCGTCTCCTCGACCTCCTTGAGCAGGCCCGCGGACAGCGTGGTGGGCTCGAGCCCGAGGTCGAGGAAGGTCTCGTTCGCCGCATACAGGTCGTTCTCCGCCGATTCCTGCCGGGGATTGGGCACCGTCTCCACGCGCGCCCCGGAGATCTCCGCGAGCAGTTCCGCGAGATCGCGCACCCGGTGCGTCTCCGTGAGCTGATTGAAGATCTTCACCCGGTCCCCGGCCGCCGGCGGATTGTCCACCGCGAGCCGGATGCAGCGGACCATGTCCTGGATGTGGATGAATGCCCGCGTCTGCCCGCCCGTGCCGTGCACCGTGAGCGGATAGCCCACGGCGGCCTGCATGAGGAAGCGGTTGAGGACGGTGCCGTAGTCGCCGTCGTAGTCGAAGCGGTTGACGAGCCGCTCGTCGAGCTCGGTCTCCTCCGTGTGCGTGCCCCAGATGATGCCCTGGTGCAGGTCCGTGATCCGCAGCCGGTCGTTCTTCGCGTAGAAGGCGAACAGGTGCTGGTCGAGCACCTTCGTCATGTGGTAGATGCTGCCCGGGTTGGACGGGTAGAGGATGGTCTGGTCGATGAGCTCGCCGGTCCGGTTGCCCGCGGCGTCCTCGGCATGCGCCTTGACGTCCAGGTAGCCCTCCGGGATGCGCATCCCGGCGGTGCCGTAGCCGTACACGCCCATCGTGCCCAGGTGCACCACGTGGACGTCCAGCCCGGACTCCACGATCGCGGCGAGCACATTGTGCGTCGCGTTCACATTGTTGTCGACGGTGTAGCGCTTGTGGCCAGGGGACTTCATCGAGTACGGCGCCGCCCGCTGCTCCGCGAAGTGGATCAGGGTGTCGGGCCGGGTCTCGCGGAGCAGGCCGAGGAAGCCCTCGTAGTCCTCTGCGAGATCGAGCTCGCGGAAGCCGATCCGCCGCCCCGTGGCCTCGTGCCAGGCCGCGAGCCGCTCCGCGGGCGTGCGGATGGGGGTGAGGGACTCTGCGCCCAGCTCCTCATCGATGCGCCTGCGCGAGAGGTTGTCCACGATCTCCACATCGTGGCCCGCCTGGGAAAGATGCAGTGCGGCGGGCCAGCCGCAGAAGCCGTCACCGCCGAGGACGAGGATCCGCACGAGTTTCTCCTTGTGTTGCCGTCAGATCACCTCACACTACTCGGAGCGTAGACTCCCGGGTGAAGGCTGACCGATGTGCAGATGAACACCGTTTCCGGACAGCCTCCTGAGAACAGAACCGGGCCCGCGGCAGGTCCGGCCGAATCGGACCGGCCGCATCGAGACAGCAGAGGACACCATGACCGACCACACCCCCGGCGACCGCTTCGACGGCGCCGTCGCAGAGACGCTCGGCATCGCCCAGTCGCTCATCCGCTTCGACACCCAGAACTGGGGCGAGGGGAAGGCGAATCCCGAGCGCGAGGCGACGGAGTGGATCGCGGAGCAGCTGAGCGAGGTGGGCCTCGACTCCGTCATCCACGACTCGGAGCCCGGCCGGGCCAACCTCGTCGCCCGCATCCCCGGCACCGATCCGGAGGCCGGGGCGCTCGTGGTCCACGGCCACACGGACGTCGTCCCGGCCGATGCCTCGGAGTGGACCGTGGACCCGTTCGAAGGCGTCGTCCGCGACGGCCTGCTGTGGGGCCGCGGCGCGGTCGACATGAAGGACATGGACGCGATGATCATCGCGAGCGTCCGCGACATGCTCCGCCGCGGTCTGCGTCCGCGCCGCGACCTCATCATCGCGTTCTTCGCGGACGAGGAGGCCGGCAGCGTCTACGGCTCCCACTACATGGTCGACAACCACCCGGAGCTCTTCGCGGGCGCCACCGAGGCGATCAGCGAGGTGGGCGGCTACTCCACCGACATCCGCGGGCAGCGCGTCTACCTCATCCAGACCGCGGAGAAGGGCATCGCCTGGCTCCGCCTCATCGCCCACGGCACCGCCGGCCACGGTTCGATGGAGAACCGCGACAACCCGATCACCCGGCTCGCGGGCGCACTCGCCCGCATCGGCGCCCACGAATGGCCCGAGGCCATGCCCCAGTCCACCCGGGACCTGCTCGCGGGCGTCTCCGAGCTCACCGGCATCGAGTTCACCGCGGAGACGACGGGCGAGCTCATCGCCGAGCTCGGCTCGATCGCGAAGTTCGTGGGCCCGACCCTGCGCAACACCTCGAACCCCACCGTCATCCAGGGCGGGTACAAGCACAACGTCATCCCCTCGACGGCCCAGGCCCTCGTCGACTGCCGCGTGCTGCCCGGACAGTTCGAGGAGGTCATGCTCACGATCAAGGAGCTCGCGGGCGAGGGCATCGACGTCGAGACCGTCGTCACCGGCGACGCGCTCGAGGCCGAGTTCTCCGGCCGCCTCGTCGACACGATGCAGGCGTGCCTGCTCGGCGAGGACCCGAACGCGATCATCCTGCCGCACGCGATGAGCGGGGGCACGGACAACAAGGCGCTGTCGAAGCTGGACATCACCGGCTACGGCTTCGCCCCGCTGCGCCTCACCGGCGACCTCGACTTCGCCGCGATGTTCCACGGCCGCGACGAGCGCGTCCCGGTCGAGGCCCTCGAGTTCGGCACCCGCGTGCTCAGCCGCTTCCTGCTGGAGGCCTGAGGGAGGCCAGCACCACCCCGGCCAGCACGACGGCCATGCCGATGCCCGTGGCCGGCGTCACCGGCGGGCTGCCCGGGAACGTGAGGTCGAGGACGAGGGAGCCCGCGAGGTTTCCGAACAGCGAGGTGAGCGAGAGCAGCAGGACGCCCAGGCGCTGCACGGTCGTCGTGGTGACGCCGATGAACACCACCCCGATCGCCCCGCCCGCGAGCATCCACGCCTCCGCGGGCAGCTGCGGGAGGGCGGCCGGGGGAGCGCCGGCCGCCCAGGCGAGCCCCGAGCACACGAGGAGGAAGGCCCCGCCCACCGCGAAGTTCACGGTCGTCGCGGTCACCGCCGAGGCCGCTACCAGCTTCACGCGCCCGTTGAGCGCCTGCTGCACCGTGGTGAGCGCCCCCGAGGCGAAGGGCACGAAGGGCGCCCACACCGGGAAGGACTCCGCGCTCCCGCCCCAGCTCGCCGTGACGACCCCGGCCATCGCGATGAGGGTGCCGAGGACGCGGCCGGGCGTGGCCGGCGTCCGGCCGCCGGGCGGGAGCGCCGTCGAGTCCACGAGGAGGGCACCTGCCAGCTGCCCGCCCACGAAGGCCGTCGTGAAGACCGAGACCCCGATGAGCGGGACCGTGAATGCCTGCGCGATGACGACGCCCACCCCGCCCAGACCGCCGAGGAGCATCCACCAGCGGAGGCGGCCGCAGCGCAGCGCCGCGGCGAGCGAGCCGAACCCGCGCCGCGCGGCCGGGCCGAACGCGACGGCGACCGCCATGATGGCGAGTCCGCCCAGGAACGACAGGGTCGCCGCGTGGACGCCGGAGCCGACCACCCCGGCGAGCGTGCCGTTGGCCCGGGACTGGAAGGCCATGAGGAGGCCGGCCAGGGCCGTCGCGGCGGCGGCGAACAGGACGGTGGGATCAGTGCGCACCAGCGCAGGCTAGCACCGGCGCAGGTCGCCGACGCGTCCGGCTACAGTTGAGCGATGGAGATCATCCTCATCCGCCACGGCGAGTCCACCGCCAACACCGCCGGCGTCCTGGCCGGCCGCAGCGACGACGTGGCCCTCACGGAGCGGGGGCGGGAGCAGGTCGCCGAGGCCAGGGCGCTCGTCCCGGAGCTGCGCGAGCCGTCCGTGCCGGTCCTCACCTCGCCGATCGCCCGGTGCGTCTCCACCGCGCGGATCCTCGCCGATGACGACGGCCGGGCCGTGGTCCTCGAGGCGCTCGCCGAGGTCGACTACGGCGACTGGACCGGCCGCAGCATCGCGGACCTCCTGCGCGAGGAACTGTGGCGGACGGTCCGCAGCGTGCCCAGCCGCGCGCGGTTCCCGGGCGGGGAGTCCCTGTCCGAGGTGTACGTGCGCGCCCGCCTCGCGCTCGCGGCCGCACGTGTGCGAGCCGAGGAGGCCGGCGCCGGGGCCGTCGTGCTGGTCTCCCACGGCGATGTCATCAAACTCGCACTCGCCCATGCCCTCGGCGTCGAACTCGACCAGTTCCAGCGCATCGCGGTCGCGCCGGCCTCGGTCTCGCGGATCCTCCTCGCACCCGCACCCCGGGACGGGGGCGAGGCCGTCCACGGACCGCCCATGACCGTGACGATGCTGGGGGCCACGGCCGCCGGCCGCACCGCCCAGGGCTCGGTGCCCGGCGGCGGGCGGTAGGGGCTCCCGTCCGGGAGGCCCACCGCACCTCAGCCCGCGCTCAGCACCCCGGTGCCCAGGAGCACGTAGAGCACGAGGCCCAGGATCACGCGGTACCACACGAAGATCGCGAACGAGCGCGTTTGGACGTACTTGAGGAACGCGACGATGACGACGTAGCCGAGTGCGAAGCTCACGACGGTCGCGAGGATCGTCGGTCCCCAGCCGAGGACCATCTCCTCACCGGCGGCGACGTCCGTGAGGGACTTGTACACGCCGTACGCGCCCGAGGCCATGACCGCGGGGATCGCGAGCAGGAACGAGTACCGGGCGGCCTCGGGGCGGGTGAAGCCCATGAAGCGGCCGGCCATGATGGTGCCGCCGGAGCGCGAGACTCCGGGGATGAGCGCGAGCGCCTGCGCGAATCCGAAGCCCAGACCCTGTTTCCAGGTCATGCTCTCGAGCGTGAGCTCGCGCCGGCCCACACGGTCGGCGACGCCGATGACGAGGCCGAACACGATGAGCATCGTCGCCGTGATCCACAGGCTGCGCAGCACCGAGTCGATCTGGTCCTCGAACAGGAGGCCCAGCACGCCGATGGGGATCGAGCCGATGATGATGAGCCAGCCGAGGCGCACGTGCGGATTGCTCCGGTCCTCCCGGCCCACGAGCGAGCGGCACCATGCGCCGATCACCGTGACGATGTCGCGCCAGAAGTAGACGAGCACGGCGGCCTCGGTGCCGATCTGGATGATCGCGGTGAAGAACGCGCCCGGGTCCTGGCCCGGCAGCATGAGCTCCCCGGCGATGCGCACGTGCGCGGACGAGGAGATGGGCAGGAACTCGGTGAGCGCCTGGACGATGCCGAGCACGGCGGCGATGAGCCAGTCCATGGGAGGGCGGGATCCTTTCGCGGGAGGCGGGGGAGCGGGGTCAAGGGTACTACCCGCGTCCGGTAGCCTTCTGAAGCATGCGCCAGTATCAGATGGGCCGGACCGGTCTGCATGTGTCAGAACTCTCGCTCGGCACGTTCGAGTGGGGACGGAGGGTGGACGAGGCGACGGCGCAGGAGCTCCTCGACGCCTATGCCGCGGCCGGCGGCACCCTCGTCGAACTGCCCTCCTTCGATGCGCCCGCGGTCGACCTCCTCGGCCGGCTGCGGCTGCCCTCCGCGCTCGCGCTCGCGGCTCGGGTGGGCGTGGGCGCGCCGGACGGTCAGCCGCGCCGCTACCGCACGGGGAGGGTGGACCTCCTCGCGGACGTGCGCGCGCTCATGTCCCGCCTGGGGCGCGACCGCATCGAGGTGCTCGTCCTCGACGCCTTCGACCCCGGCGTCCCGCTCGAGGAGACGGCATCCGCGCTCGCGGTCCTCGCACAGCGCGGGGACGTGGGATACGTCATGGTCTCGCACCACACGGCGTGGCAGCTGGCCCTGCTCACGGCTTTCCCGGGCGTGCCGATCGCAGGCGCGGTCGCGGAGTACTCGCTGCTGCTCCGCGACGCCGAGGCCGATCTGCGCCCCGCGCTCGACCACATGGGACTGGGGCTCATCGCGGGCGCCGGTCTCGGCCGCGGAGTGCTCACGGGACAGTACCTTGCCCGGCTCCCGCGCGGGAGCCGGGCCGGCGGCGATCTCGCCGACTATGTGGGCGAGCTGCTCGACGACGACTCGACCGGGATCGTGCAGGGCGCCGTCAAGGCCGCGGCCGCCTTGGGCGTGAGCGCGGTCGACATCGCCCTGGCCTGGAACCGCGAAGCGGCGTGCGCGAGCACCCTGGTCTCCCCGCGGACGCGCGAGCAGCTCGACCAGCTCCTGGCCTCGGAGCTCACGCTCGCGCCGGAGATCCGGGACGTGCTCGCACAGATCTCCGATCCCCTGAGCTGAGGCTCAGCAGAGCCCTCGCCGAGGCTCAGTAGTCCTCGTCGGCGTCCTCGTCGTAGTCGTCATCATCGTCATCGGAGTCATCGTCCGAGTCGTCGTCCTCGGGCTCGTCGTCAGAGTCGTCCCGCTCGTCCTCGACATCGTCGAAGAGCTCGAAGGGGGTGACCTCCCCGTACTCGGTGTAGAGGGCGTCCTCGTACAGCTCGAAGGCGTCCGCGAGGGCCATGTAGGCGGCCTCGACGCGGGCATCGGCGTCCGAGGTGCGGTGGGCGGAGGCCGCGAAGTGCTCGCGGACGGCGGCGAGGAAGTCCTCGAGTGCGGTACTCGGATCGGTGCTCATGGCCCCAAGGATACTCGGTTCGTATAGCCTGTGTGCATGCCCGCTCACGTCTTCGATCACCAGGCTCCGGACCGCTTCGTCGCAGGCACCGTGGGCCTTCCCGGAGAGCGCACCTTCTTCCTCCAGGCGTCCTCGGCGGGGACCGTGCACAGCGTCATGCTGGAGAAGGAGCAGGTCGAGGTGCTGGCCGAGCGGATCGACGAGCTGCTCGACCTCGTGCGGGCACGGGCCGGGGCCGACCACGGCGTGCCCCCGCACCCGCTGCCGGAGCTCGAGGACAACGCGGGCCTCGTAACCCCGGTGGACCCCGAGTTCCGGGTGGGCACCATGAGCATGGGCTGGGACACGGAGCACCATCGCCTCCTGCTCGAGTGCTTCGAGCTCACGCGCGCGGACGCGGAGTCCGGCTCCAGCTCCGAACCCGGCGACGACGGCCAGGACCGCGCGGTGCTGCGCGTCATGCTGCCGGGCCCGCAGGCGCGCGAATTCGCCCGCCGCGCGCTGCAGGTGGTCTCCGCCGGCCGCGGCGAATGCCCCCTGTGCCACCAGCCCCTCGACGCCCAGGGCCACATCTGCCCCCGTCTCAACGGAGTGGCCCGCTGAGCAGCGTGGACCCGCCCGAGGCCACGGCCCTCGGACTGCTGCGCGCCGGCGCCGTGCGCGTCCTCGGCCGGATGCCCGGCGCGAGCAACGAGACCCTGCTGACGGTCGTCGAGGGAAGCAGCGCAGGCAGGCGCCTCGCCCTGCGGGCCGTGCTCAAGACCCGCTCCGGTGAGCGCGCGCTGCCCGACTTCCCGCCCGGCACGCTCTCGCACCGGGAGGTCGCGGCCTATGAGCTCTCCCGGCGGCTGGGCCTCGACGTCGTCCCGCCGACGGTCTGGCGGCCGGACCTCGACGGCTCGCTGCAGGCCTACGTCGAGACGGACCCCGAGTCCGATCCCGCCGTCGTGCTCTCCCCTCCCGGAGGGCTCCCGCGCACGCTCGCACCCGTGCTCCGGGCACAGCTGGAGAACGGCGCCGAGGTGGTGCTCGCGCACTCCCTGTCCCCGGCGGTGCGCCGGCTCGCCCTCTTCGACGTCCTCATCGACAACGCGGACCGCAAGGGCGGACACATCCTCACGGGGGCGTGGCTGTGCGGACCGGAGCTGCCCGCCGCGAGCCGCGTGTGGGGCATCGACAACGGGCTGTCCTTCAACACCGCGCCCACCCTGCGCACGGTTCTGTGGGGCTTCGCAGGCTCCGCCCTCACCGAGGAGGAGCGGGCGGCCGTCTCCGCTGCGGCGGCGCTCGCGGGAGGGGAGTCCGAGGCCGGGGGAGCTGAGCTCGCGGGGCACCTCTCGGCGCCGGAGCTCGCCTCGCTCCGCGCCCGTGCCGAGGCGCTCCTGCGGGCCGGGCACCTGCCCCTGCCGCCCGCGGACCGCCGCGCGGTGCCCTGGCCGCCTCTGTAGAGGCTGAGTCCGCTGTGACAATATCCGTGGAAGATGCCATGCTGGTCTGCGTGAAATCCTGGTCAGCCCCTGAGATCCCCAGCCTTCCCGCCCGCGGGAAGCGGCCCACCGTCTTCTGCTCCTCGCACCGCGGGCCGGCGGGAACGTGCAGCAAGAAGAAGGAAGCGCGCCTCTACGTCTGCGGGATCACCCCGTACGACGCCACCCATCTGGGGCATGCCGCCACCTATGTCGCATTCGACGTGCTGCAGCGGCTGTGGCTCGATGCCGGAATCGACGTCACATACGTCCAGAACATCACCGATGTCGACGATCCCCTCCTCGAGCGCGCCGCGGCCACGGGAGCGGACTGGCGCGAACTCGCGACGAGCCAGATCGACCTCTTCCGCTCGGACATGGAGCACCTCCGGGTCATCCCGCCGGCCAGCTACATCGGTGCGGTCGAGTCGATCCCGGAGATCGTCGAGGCCGTCACGGCCCTCGTCGACGCCGGTGCGACCTACACGCTCGAGAACGGCGACGTGTACTACCGCGTGCGGACCGCGGTGGAGCCGCCCTTCGGCTCCGTCTCCCACCTCACACGGGAGGAGATGCTCGAGCTCTTCGCCGAGCGCGGCGGCGATCCTAAGACCCCGGGGAAGGAAGACCCCCTCGACGCCCTGCTGTGGCGCGCGGCCCGCCCGGGAGAGCCTGAATGGGACGGCGGGCGGCTGGGCCCCGGGCGTCCCGGCTGGCACATCGAGTGCGCCGTCATCGCCCGGGCCCATGCCGGCCTGCCGCTCACGGTGCAGGGAGGCGGCTCGGACCTCGCCTTCCCCCACCACGAGATGGGCGCGGCGCATGCTGAGGCGCTCACCGGCGAGCCCTTCGCGGGCGCCTACATGCATGTGGGCATGGTGGGCTACGAGGGCGAGAAGATGTCGAAGTCGAAGGGCAATCTCGTCCTCGTCTCGCGGCTCGTCGCCGGGGGCGCCGATCCCATGGCCATCCGGGCCGTGATCCTCTCGCACCACTACCGCAGCGACTGGGAGTACGTCGACGGGCTGCTCGCCGATGCCACCGCCCGTCTCGAGTCATGGCGCGCGGCCGCGCGCGCGGGCACGGACAAGGACGAGGCCGAGGAGCTGGTCGCGGAACTCCGCGCCGTCCTCGCCGACGACATCGACACCCCGGCCGCACTCGACCTCCTCGACGACTGGGCCGATGAGGCCGATGACGGCGACTCCGATCCCGAGGGCACGGCCCTCGTCATCGACGCCGTGGACGCGCTCCTCGGCATCGACCTGCGCTGAGCCGACCTCCGCCGGGCCGGGACCGCGCTGAGCGGGAGCTACTGGTCCCGGCGGTGGAGGTAGCGCTCGAACTCCCGCGCGATCGCCTCGCCGCTGGCCTCGGGCAGGTCCGCGGCATCGGTCATCGACTCCAGCCGGCGGACGAAGTCGGCGAGGTCCTCATCGGCCTCGACGGCCGCCTCGGCCTCGGCCTCCCAGGCGCGTGCGCGCTCGACGAGATCGCCCTGTTCGAGCACGAGGCCCGTGAGCTCCTCGAACGCGGTCATGAGCGAGAGCTGCGCCTTGGGCGAGTGGCCGCCGGCGGCATAGCCGGGCACTGCCGCCCACAGCGACACCGCAGTCAGTCCGACCGCCGCGAGCTCGTGCTCGATGACCCCGAGGATGCCGGTCGGGCCCTCGTACTCGCTGCGGACGGCATCGGCGCCGGGCACCTCCTCGGGCCGCTCGCTCGTGACGGTGACCGGGATGGGCCGCGAGTGCACGGTGTCGGCCAGCAGCGCGCCCGCGAGCACGACGGCGTCCCCGGGCTCCGCGCGCTCGGCGACGAGGGCGGCGAAGCGCTGCCAGAGGAAGGCCGGCTCCTGCCCGATGATCACCTCGACGCGCAGGCCGGCGCCGGGCACCGTGCCTGTGCTGATCTCGGTGCGCGGCCAGTCGATCCGCGACTCACCGCCGGGCCCGCGCCTGAGCGAGGGGCGGTGCGTCTGGAAGTCGTAGAACTCCTCGCCGCCCAGCGTGCCGGTGAGGTCGAGGCCCATCTGGTCGATGATCGCCCGCACGAACGAGGAGGCGGCGTCCGCGGCGTCGTTCCATCCCTCGAAGGCGATGACGATGAGCTTCGATCCGGGCTGAGGCAGGTACTCCATGCCTCCCAGACTACGCTGGTGCCATGACTATGCTGCCCTTCCGGGGATCGCTGTGGGACATGGACGGGACCCTCGTGGACACCGAGCCCTACTGGATGCGTGCGGAGACGGAGCTCATGCGCGCGCACGGCCTTCACTGGGACGAGCAGCTCGGCGAGCTCATGGTGGGCAATCCGCTCCTCACGAGTGCGCAGATCCTCCGCGAGCACGGCCTCGACCTGCTGGCCGGGGAGATCGTCGACCGGCTGCTGGCCCGCGTCGTCGAGCAGGTGCGCGGCCACGTGCCCTTCCGGCCCGGGGCCCGCGAGCTGCTCGCCGAGCTGCGCGCGGCCGGGCTGCCCTGCGCGCTCGTGACGATGTCCTACCGCGTGCTCGCCGAGGCCGTGGTCGCGGCCTGCCCCGAGGGCACCTTCGCGGCCCTCGTCACGGGCGATGAGGTGGAGCACGGCAAGCCGCATCCCGAGCCCTACCTCGCGGGCGCGTCCGCCCTGGGCCTCGATCCCGCGGAGTGCCTCGCGTTCGAGGACTCGCTGCCCGGCCTCCGCTCGGCGCTCGCGGCCGGGACGCAGGCGGTCGCGATCCCGCACATCGTGGAGCTGCCGACGCTCCCCGGCGCGCGGTACCTGCCCTCCCTCGCCGGGGTGACGGTCGCCGAACTCGCCGCGCTCGGCGCGGACGCGCTCAGCGGCCCGCGATCGCGGTGATCTCCGGGGTCGGCGGGGGAGTGCCGCCCCAGGCGGGGCAGAGCGGCTTGAACTGGCACCACCCGCACAGGGGCGACTTCCGCGGCCGCCAGCGGTCGGTCTCCGCGGCACGCGCGATCTCCTCCCACAGCGCGAGGATCTCGTGCTCCGTCCGCTCCACGTCAGCGGCGGTGGGGCGCTTGGCGACCGTCGTGCGGCTGCCGAGGTAGAAGAGCTGGAGGGTGTGGACGAGCTCGCGCCGCGAGCGCCAGTGGACGAGGGCGTAGAAGCGCATCTGGAAGTCCGCCTCGCGCGCGTACTGCGGCTTGGGCTGCTTCCCGGTCTTGTAGTCGACCAGTCGCACCTGCCCGGCGGGCGCGATGTCGGTCCGGTCGACGAAGCCGCGCAGGCGCAGGCCGTCGTCGAGCTCGGCCTGCACGAACTGCTCGCGCGCGGCCGGCTCCACCTTCTCCGGCAGCTCGAGCGTGAAGTACCCCTCGAGCAGTCCGCGGGCCTGCTCCCGGAGGCGGTCCAGATCGGCCGCGGCGGGGAACAGCTCTGCGACGGTCTCCGGATCCTTCTCGCGGAGGGCCTCGAGCGCGGGGCCGATCCCGCTCACCGCCTGCTCGACGGTGCGCTCGGGCGCGGGCACGTCGAACAGGTGCTCGAGCACCGCGTGGACGAGCGTGCCCCGGAAGGCGGCCTCCGAGGGCGGCTCCGGCAGCCTGTCGATCGAGCGGAGGCGGAACTTCAGCGGGCACTGCACGAAGTCGTTGGCGCGGGAGGGGGAGAGGGCGAGCAGTTCGGCCATGCGCCAACCGTACCCGTAGGATGGCCTGCGTGCCCGAACAGACCAGCTCCACCCCAGCCCCTGCGGACGCCCCCGGCGCCTCGCGCGGCCTGCGTCTGGGCAGCGTCCTCGGTGCGCCCGTGCTGCTCGCCTGGTCGTGGTTCATCGCCGCCGGCGTCATCGCCGTCCTCATCAGCCCCTGGGTCGCGCGCGTGCGCCCGGACCTCGGCTGGATGTCCTGGGCGGTTGGGGTCCTCTTCTCCGTCGTCCTCTTCGGCTCCGTCTTCCTCCACGAGCTCGCCCACGGGGTGACCGGCCGCCTGTTCGGCTACCGCGTCGCGGCCATCGAGCTCAACGTGTGGGGCGGCTTCACCCGGTTCGAGCCGCGGACGGAGCCGGACTCCCCGCGCGCGGCCTGGGTGAGCTTCACGATCTCCGTCATCGGCCCCGTCGTGAATCTCGTCCTCGGCGGCCTGGGCTGGCTCGCGATGGACGCGGCCGTCCGGGGCTCGGTGCCGTGGCTGCTGCTGTTCGGCTTCACCTTCGCCAATCTCGTCCTCGGTGCGATCAACCTCCTCCCCGGCATCCCGCTCGACGGCGGCTGGGCGCTCCAGGCGGTGTTCTGGCGCGTGACCGGCAGTCCCTATGCAGGCACCATCGCCGCCGCTTGGTTCGGCCGGATCATCGCGGTGGGCTTCGTCGTGGGCAGCCTCCTCCTGCCGCTCGCGCAGGGACAGCGGCCGGACCTTATCACGGTGGGCTGGACGGCGGTCATCGCGACGATGGTGTGGTTCTCCGCCTCGGACGCGGCCAAGCACGCCACCCAGGCGCGCCGGGTCGAGACCTACGAGATGTCCCGGGTCATCCAGCCCGCCGTCGCGGCCTCCTGGGACGCCCCGCTCGCCACCGCGCTCGAGTACGCGGATCCGGGCACGGGGCGCAGGCCGCTCCTCGTCGTCCTCGACCGGCAGGGCCTGCCGTGCGGGCTCGTCGACCGCACGGCGGCCGGCCGGGCCACCGGCGCGGACCACCGGGTGCACGAGTTCATCCGCCCGCTGGGGCCGTGGATCGGCGCGCCCGCGGACATCACCGCACCCCATCTGCTCGAATCGCTCACCCATCGTCCCAAGGCCGCGTTCTGCCTCATCATGGAGGGCGAGACGCTCGTGGGCTTCATCGACCTCCAGGAGTTCTTCGACGAGCTGCTCGCCCACTAAGGTGGGGGGAATGAATGAGACTGCGATCGGCGCCGACCTGCGCCGCGGCGTGTTCCGGCCCGGCGACAAGGTGCAGCTGAGCGACCCGCGCGGCCGCCTGCACACCATCGTGCTGAGCCCCGGCGAGCAGTTCCACACGCACCGCGGCTGGATCGAGCACGATCACCTCCTGGGCTCGCCGGCCGGGGTGATCGTGGAGAGCACGAGCGGGGTCGAGTACCAGGCGATGCGCCCCAGCTACGAGGACTTCGTCCTGTCGATGCCGCGCGGCGCGGCCGTCGTCTACCCCAAGGACGCCGCCCTCATCACGACCCTCGGGGACGTGTTCCCCGGGGCCCGGGTGATCGAGGCCGGCGTGGGCTCGGGAGCCCTCACGATCGCGCTGCTGCGGGCCGTGGGCGACACCGGCTCCGTGCACTCCTTCGAGCGGCGCGAGGAGTTCGCGACGATCGCGGCCGGCAATGTCGCGGACTTCTTCGGCGGCGCGCATCCGGCCTGGGAGTGCACCGTCGGCGATCTCGTCGAGTCCCTGCCGCAGGCGGCCGCACCGGGCTCGGCGGACCGCGTGGTGCTCGACATGCTCGCGCCCTGGGAGTGCGTGCCCGCCGTCGCCGAGGCGCTGACCCCCGGCGGCACCCTCATCTGCTATGTCGCGACCGCCTCCCAGCTCTCGCGGACCGCCGAGGCCGTCCGCGCCTCGGGCCTGTTCGCCGAGCCGAGGGCGCTCGAGTCGATGGTGCGCGACTGGCATCTCGAGGGTCTCGCGGTGCGGCCCGAGCACCGGATGATCGGCCACACGGGCTTCCTCCTCTTCGCCCGCCGCATGGCGCCCGCCGTTCCGCCGCTCGAGCGCTCCCGCCGCCCGCAGGGCACCGCGCCCAGCGCGGAGGACCGGGAGGCGTGGTTCGGGCCGGAGATCACCGAGCACGCGATCGGCCAGCGCACGGCCACCCCCAAGAAGCTCCGCCGTCTCATACGGCAGACGGGAACGCGCGCGCGGATCGAGGCGGAGCAGTCTGGGGAGATCGCAGACCCCGCGGGAGGAGAGCAGGAATGACCCAGGAGACGGTCGACGAGGCGGCACGGCTGCGCCGCGAGAACTCGATGATGCGCCAGCAGCTCATGGCCGCCGGCAAGCGCAACGAGACGCTGACGAAGACCCTCCGTGGCGCCCGCGAGGAGCTCACCCGCATCAAGGCCGAGGTCGCCGCGCTCTCCGAGCCGCCCAACACCTTCGGCACCGTGCTCACGGCTGTCGCCGGCACCGGCGAGGCCCGGACGGTCGAGGTGCTGGCCTCCGGCCGGCGGATGCGGCTGGCGGTGGCCCCCGAGGTCTCCGACACCGCGCTCGTCCCGGGTGCCGAGGTGCGCCTCTCGGAGGGCCTCGTCGTCATCGCCGCCGCGGCCGGTCGCGGGGTGGGCGATGTCGCCCCGGTCCGCGAGCTCCTCCCCGACGGCGAGCGGGTGCTCGTGGGCGGACCCAACGACGAGGAGCTCGTCTACCGGCTGAGCGAGGGCCTGCGCGCGCACGGGGTCCGGGTGGGCGATGCCGTCCTCGTGGACCGCCGCACGCAGTTCGCCTCCGAGGTCGTGGACAAGCCCGAGGTCCAGACCCTCCTGCTCGAGGAGGTGCCCTCGATCTCCTATGCCGACATCGGCGGCCTGGCCCCGCAGATCGGGCAGATCAAGGACGCGGTGGAGATGCCCTTCGAGCATCCCGAGCTGTTCACCGAGCACGGCCTCAAGCCGCCCAAGGGGATCCTGCTCTACGGCCCCCCGGGGTGCGGCAAGACCCTCATCGCGAAGGCGGTTGCGCACTCGCTGTCCTCGCGGCGCAAGGACCCTCGCGCCAAGAGCTACTTCATCAACGTCAAGGGCCCCGAGCTGCTCGACAAGTACGTCGGCGAGACCGAGCGGCAGCTGCGCATCATCTTCTCGCGCGCCCGGGAGAAGGCGACCGCGGGCAGTCCCGTCGTCGTGTTCTTCGACGAGATGGAGTCGCTGTTCCGCACCCGCGGCACGGGCAAGTCCTCGGACGTGGAGACGACGATCGTGCCGCAGCTGCTCGCGGAGATCGACGGCGTGGAGAAGCTCGAGAACGTCATCGTCATCGGCGCCTCCAACCGGGAGGACCTCATCGACCCCGCGATCCTGCGGCCCGGCCGCCTCGATGTGAAGATCCGGATCGAGCGGCCGGACCCCGCGGGTGCCGTGGACATCTGCTCGAAGTACGTCACGGACGCCCTGCCGTTCCGCGCGGACCTGCGGGCCGAGGGGCTGCCGGCGCTCATCGCACGGATCGTGGACCGGATGTACGCGCGTACGGAGCGCAACGCCTTCGTGCGCGCCACGTACGCCGACGGCACGACCGAGACCCTCCACTTCGCCGATTTCGCCTCCGGCGCGATGATCAGCAACATCGTGGACCGGGCCAAGAAGCACGCGATCAAGGACTTCCTCGCGAGCGGCGTCAAGGGCCTGGCCTGGGAGCACTTCGATCTGGCCGTCGCGGAGGAGTTCGCCGAGCACGAGGACCTGCCGAACACCAGCAATCCGGACGAGTGGGCGCGCATCTCCGGGCGCAAGGGCGCCCGCATCGTCGAGCTCGAGACGCTGCAGGGGACCTGAGTCCGGCGAGGGCTCCGCCCTCCGCCCGGCTCAGCGCTTGGCGCGGCCGGACCGCGCGCGGCCCGCTGCGATGCTCGCGATGAGCCGCCAGCCCACGAGGGTGGCGAAGTTGAGTGCGGTGGCGACGACGAGGAACGGCTCGGCGACGCCGGAACCGGTGCAGAGGAAGCGGATGACCATGCCGAGGAGGACGGTGACCGCCCACACCCCGGTGCCGGTGGCGAGCGGGGACAGCGGCTGGTCCCAGACGCGGACGAGCAGCCAGGCCGCGACGAGGCTCAGCAGGAAGGGCCAGGCCGTCTGCAGCAGCCCGGCGGGGTCGAAGCTGCGATAGTGCTGGTAGTGGCCCACGACGACGAACGCCGCGACCAGCAGCGCGTCGACGACGAGGGCGAGGACGAGATGAGAGGGCTTAGTGGAGGTCACACGATGATTGTAGAGAGCACGCCCGTCACCGTACGCCGGGTCATGGGCACGGAATCGGAGTTCGGCATCAGCCAGCCGGGCCGGCCGCACGCCAATCCGATGCGCGATTCCGCGCGTGTCGTGGACGCCTATGCCGCACCGCTGGGGCTGAAGTCGGCCCAGGCCTTCTGGGACTTCGCCTCCGAGTCCCCGCTCGCGGATGCGCGCGGCTTCCTCATGAGCGAGGCGCACGCCGATCTCACCCAGCTCACGCACCTGCCCGAGATGCAGCCGGATGCGCAGTACCTCGCCAATGTCGTGCTGCCCAACGGCGCCCGCTACTACGTCGACCACGCGCACCCGGAGTACTCCTCGCCGGAGGTCATGACGCCGCGCGAGGCGATCGTGTGGGACCGCGCCGGCGACCGCATCGCGGAGGCGAGCGTGCGCGCGCTGTCAGGCACCCGCGAGCCGGTGAGCCTGTACAAGAACAACACGGATTCGAAGGGCGCCTCCTACGGCACGCACGAGAACTACATCGTCAGCCGTGAGACCGACTTCGACGACATCGCCGCGGGCCTGCTGCCGTTCTTCGCCACCCGCCAGGTGCTGTGCGGGGCCGGCCGGGTGGGGATCGGCCGCAGCGCGGAGGCCGCGGGCTATCAGATCTCCTCGCGCGCGGACTTCTTCGAGGAGCAGGTGGGCCTCGAGACGACGCTGCGCCGGCCCATCGTCAACACCCGCGATGAGCCGCACGCGGATGCGCACCGCTGGCGCCGGCTCCACGTCATCATCGGCGATGCGACGCTGGCCGAACCGGCCATGCTCGTGAAGATGGGCACGACCTCGCTCGTCCTCGGGCTCATCGAGTCCGGCCGCTGCCCCCGCCTCGAACTCGCCGACCCCGTCGCAGCGCTGCAGACCGTCAGCCACGACCTCACGCTCTCGGCGCGGCTGCCGCTGGCCGACGGCGGCAGCCTCACCGCGCTCGAGATCCAGCGTCTCTACCTCGACGCCGCGCGCGAGGCCGCGGGGGAGTCCCCGGACGCGGACACCGCCGAGGTGCTCGCTGAGTGGGAGCGCTTCCTCACGGGCCTCGAGACGGATCCCATGAGCCTCGCCGCCGACATCGACTGGGTCGCGAAGCTCGCCCTCCTCGAGGGCTTCCGCGCCCGGGGGCTCGACTGGGACGATCCGAAGCTGCACCTCATCGACGTCCAGTACTCGGATGTGCGGCGGGAGAAGGGGCTCTTCCACAAGCTCGAGTCCGCCGGCCGCATCCGCCGGCTCACGAGCGATGCGGAGGTCGACGCCGCCGTGGAGCGCGCCCCGGAGTCGACTCGCGCACATGTGCGCGGGGGCGCCGCCCGCCGCTTCCCCACGCAGGTCGCGGCGGCCTCGTGGGACTCGGTCGTGCTCGAGCGGGGCGACGGGCGCCTCGTGCGCATCCCCCTGCGCAGCCCGCACGTGCTCACGCGAGAGGCGGTGGGCGACATCGTGGACGCAGCCGCGACGGCGGACGAGTTCGCGGACCGCCTCGCGGAGCTGGCCGGGCGGGGCGACTAGACTTGAACAGCGCATGAGCCAGAACCGACCGGCGGCACGACCCGTCGGCGAGGACGAATCACGAGGTGGATGATGAGCGGCAGCGGACAGACCAGCAAGGACCGGAGCGAGCGCCCCGACCTGCCCGAGGACGAGGGGCCGCTCGCGCCGCAGGCGCAGACCCAGGTGGAGACGAGCGCGGTCGACTCGATCCTCGACGACATCGACGCCGTCCTCGAGTCCAATGCGGAGGAGTTCGTGCGCAACTTCGTCCAGAAGGGCGGACAGTGAGCGGATTCGAACCCGCTTTCCTCTCCGCGACCTCCTCCTCGTTCTTCGACCTGGTCTCCGGCCTCCGCCCGGACGCCCTGCCGACCCCGGGGCACGCGGGCGCCGGCGTGCCAGAGGGCACCACGGTGCTCGCACTCACGACCGCCGAGGGCGTGCTCATGGCCGGTGACCGGCGTGCGACCGCCGGGCATCAGATCGCCCACCGCCGCATCGAGAAGGTGCACCGGGCAGACGCGGAGTCGGTCATAGGGATCGCGGGCACGGCCGGGCTCTCGCTCGAACTCATCCGCCTGTTCCAGCTCGAGCTCGAGCACTACGAGAAGATCGAGGGCACTCCGCTCTCGCTCGAGGGCAAGGCCAACCGCCTCGCCGCGATGCTGAGGACCAATCTGGGCCTCGCGCTGCAGGGACTCGCCGTCGTGCCACTGTTCGCGGGGGCCGAGCTCGCCGGGGCGGACAGTCCGGGCGCGGAGCCCACGGCACGCGCCCCGCGGGGCAGGATCTTCAGCTTCGACGTCACCGGGGGCAAGTACGAGGAGGTCAGCTGGCACGCGATCGGCTCGGGCTCGGGTCCTGCGCGCTCGGCGCTCAAGCGCCTGTGGGCCCCCGCGCTGGAGACCGAGGCCGCCGCGATCGCCGCGCTCGAGGCCCTCGCCGATGCGGCCGAGGACGATGCCGGGACGGGAGGGGCCGATCTCGTGCACGGCATCGCCCCCGTGATCCGGACGGTGGGCCCCGAGGGGGAGCGGCGCCTCGACGAGGCGTACGTGCTCGACCTCGCCGCCGCCGTCGTCGAGCGCCGCAGGGCCGGTGCCGCGAACAGGGGGGAGGCCGCGCGATGACCGTCCCGTTCTACGTCTCGCCCGAGCAGCTCATGAAGGACCGCGCGGACTTCGCCCGCAAGGGCATCGCCCGCGGGCGCTCCGTCCTCGTGCTCGGCTGCGCGGACGGCATCCTGCTGCTCGCGGAGAACGCCTCCCCGAGCCTCAACAAGCTCGCGGAGATCTACGACCGGATCGGCTTCGCCGCGGTCGGCAAGTACAACGAGTTCGAGGGCCTGCGCCAGGCCGGAGTGCGGTATGCGGACCTGCGCGGATACTCCTATGAACGCTCGGACGTCACCGCCCGGGGGCTCGCGAACGCCTATGCGCAGACGCTCGCCGGCGTGTTCACGAATGCGCAGAAGCCCTATGAGGTCGAGCTCGTCGTCGCGGAGCTCGGCACGGCACCGGCGGCCGACCGCCTCTTCCGGGTCTCCTATGACGGCTCGATCGCCGACGAGCGCTCGCACGTGGCCCTCGGCGGCGGGGCCGAGGCGATCACCGCGCGCCTCGACGCGGGCCCCGGGGACCTCGCCGGCCTCGGCCTGCGCGAGGCGCTCGCGGCCGGACGGGAGGCGATGGGGCTCACGGCGGACTCCGCGCACCTCGAGGCCGCGCTGCTGGACCGCACCCGGCTGGGCGCGAGCGCCGCGCAGAGCCGCCGCACGTTCCGGAGACTCACGGAGGAGGAGCTCGCATGAAGAGGATCTTCGGACTCGAGACCGAGTACGGGATCGCCTACACCGCAGGCCGGGAGCGGCGCCTGGGGCCGGAGGAGGTGGCCCGGTACCTGTTCCGGCCGGTCGTGGAGTGGGGGCGCTCGTCCAATGTGTTCCTGCCCAACGGCTCCCGCCTCTACCTCGACGTGGGCTCGCATCCCGAGTACGCGACGGCCGAATGCGATGCGCTCCCGGACCTCATCGCGCAGGATGCGGCGGGCAACCGGATACTGGCCGACCTCCTCTCGCGCGCGCAGACCGCGCTCGAGGCCGACGGCCACGACGGCACCGCCCACCTCGTGAAGAACAACACCGATTCCGCGGGCAACTCCTACGGGAGCCACGAGAACTTCCTCATCCGCCGTTCGATGGACTTCTCCCGGCTCGCCACGACGCTCCTGCCCTTCCTCGTGACCCGGCAGCTCATCGCCGGCGCCGGCGCGCTCATCCCCGCCTCGCCCACGCTCACAGCGCCCTCCCCGAACGCCGCGCCCGGCACGCAGGCCTCGCAGCGCACGGCTCCGACCGGGCCGGGCGGGACGGTCTTCGGCCTCTCCGCGCGCTCCGATGTGATGTGGGAGGGCGTGTCCTCGGCGACCACCCGCTCGCGGCCCATCATCAATGCCCGGGACGAACCCCATGCGGACGCGGAGCAGTACCGCCGGCTGCACGTGATCGTGGGCGACTCCTCGATGCTGCAGCCCACCACGGAGCTCAAGGTGGGCACGGCAGGGCTCGTCCTCGACCTCATCGAGACCGGCGTGCCGGTCCGGGACCTCAGCCTGCGCCATCCCATCCGCGACATCCGCCTCATCGCCCGCGACCTCACGGGCTCCACGGAGCTCGAGGGCGCGGACGGGGGCGCCCGGACCGCGCTGCAGCTGCAGGGCGTCTACCTCGAGCACGCCGCGGCCCTCGTGCAGCGCGGCGACCACTCGCTCGGCGACGATGCGACGGCCGCCCGGGTGATCGACCGGTGGTCGCGCATGCTCGCAGCGCTCGAGAGCGGCGATCCCTCCGTCATGGCCGAGGAGATCGACTGGGTCGCGAAGAAGGCGCTCATGGACCGCTACCTCGAGCGCAGCGGGGCGGACTTCTCCGATCCCCGGCTGGCCCGCCTCGACGTCGCCTTCCACGACATCACCCCCGGCGCGGGCCTGCTGTCCTCGCTCGAGGCCGCGGGCCGGGTCCGGACGGTCGCAGGCCGGGACGCGATCGCCCGGGCGGAGGAGACGCCCCCGGAGAGCACCCGCGCCCGCCTGCGCGGGCGCTTCGTCGCCGCCGCGCACGCCGCGCGCCGCGATTTCACCGTCGACTGGGTCCACCTGCGGGTCAACGACCACGCCCACCGGGCAGTGGTGCTCAAGGACCCGTTCGCACCGGAGAACGAGCGCGCCGAGGCCCTCATCGCGGCACTCGCCGCTGAGGCCGATCCCCAGGCGGCTGTGAGACCCTGAGCACCGTGAGAAGCCAATTCCCATCGCACCACCGTCAGAAGGGACCATCTGTGAGAAAGACCGTGCTCAGCGCCGCTGTGACCGCGGTGCTCGTCCTCTCCGCGTGCAGCGCGGACGAGGCCGAGCCGGCCCAGTCGCCCGCGGCCGAGGAGGTCGAGGCGCAGTCCACGGCGCTCGACGACGTCACCGTGAGCGGTGAGGCCGGCAGCGAACCGGAGGTCGAGTTCGAGGCCCCGCTCGTCATCGAGGAGCCCGATTCCACCGTGGTCTCCGAGGGCGAGGGCGAGACCGTCGAGGAGGGGGTGCAGGTGACCGCCCATATGACGCTCGTCTCCGGCGCCTCGGGAGAGGTCATCGAGTCCTCGTACGAGAGCGAGGCCCCCTCGGGCTTCCCCACGGACACCGCGCAGATCAACCAGGGCCTGTTCGACGCCGTCGTGGGCCAGCGGGTGGGCTCGCGCGTGCTGCTCGCCCTCAACGGGCCCGCGCAGTCGGGCTCCCAACCGGAGACGCTGCTCTACGTCGTCGACATCGAGGGGGTCGAGGACATCCCCGAGCCGCTGGAGCGGGCCGAGGGCCAGGAGCAGGAGCTGCCGGAGGGCTTCCCCGCCGTCACCCGCGGCGAGAACGGCGCACCGGCACTCGAGCAGCCCAGCGGCGAACCGCCGGCCGAGCTCGAGACGGCCTACACGATCGAGGGCACGGGCCCCGAGGTCGAGGAGGGGCAGAACGTCACCGTCCACTACACGGGCTGGCTGTGGGACGACGCCTCCGAGCCCTTCGACTCCTCCTGGGAGCGCGGCGAGCCCTATCCCGTGCAGAACGTGGGGCAGGCGCCCGTCATCGACGCCTGGAACGAGGGCCTCGTGGGCCAGAAGGTGGGCTCGCAGATCGTCCTCGTCGTGCCCCCGGACAAGGGGTACGGGGCGCAGGGCCAGGGAGAGATCCCCGGCGACGCCACCCTCGTCTTCGTCATCGACATCCTCGCCGCCGTCGGCTGACGCCGCGGCGCAGCCCTGAGACGCACACACCCGAGACAAGGAGCAGATATGAGCAAGCAGAAGCCCGTCGTCGACTTCCCCGGCGAGTCCGCGCCCACCGAACTCGAGATCGTCGAGGAGACCGAGGGCACCGGCGAGGAGGCGAAGCCCGGTGACACCGTCGCCGTCCACTATGTGGGTGTGGCCTTCTCCACGGGCGAGGAGTTCGACGCCTCCTACAACCGCGGCGCGCCGCTGCAGTTCAAGCTCGGGGTGGGCATGGTCATCCCCGGCTGGGACCAGGGCGTGACCGGCATGAAGGTGGGCGGACGTCGCACGCTGCGCATTCCGCCCCACCTCGCCTACGGCCCCTCGGGCGTCCCCGGTGCGATCGCTCCGAACGAGAGCCTCATCTTCGTCTGCGATCTGGAGAAGATCGGCTGAGCTCTCCCTGAGCGGGATGCGCCGGAGCCCTCAGATCCTCGCCGCCGCGGCCCGGCCCGCGGCGGCGGCGGCGAGGAAGGCCGCGAGATCCCGGTCGAGGCCGCGCCCCATCGTCGACATGCGGACGGGTGCGGCCTCGAGCGCGTCGAGGAGACCGGCGAGTCCGATCTCCTCGCGCACGTGCCCTGCGGCGGTGAGCACTGCGAGCTGCTCCTCGAGTCGCGCCGGCAGCGCGGCGCCGTCATCGGCCCAGGCCTGCTCCTGCCCCCACGCACGGGCGCGGGCCGCCTCTGCGGGCGTGAGCGAGCCCAGCACGGGGGCGGGCACGAGAACTCCCGGCCGGGCGACCCGGCCCACCGCGGTGAGCGTGTGGTGCGAGACGCCGAGGTGGCGGTCCCGGGCATCGGCCTGGGACATGCGCAGGGCAGCGATCGCGGTGCCGCCGAGCAGGGCCGCGGCATTGAGGTGGTCGCCCACCACGAGACCGGAGAAGCCGTAGGGTGTGCCGGTGCCCAGATTGCCCGGACCCTGCGCGACGATGACGGCGTCGGCGTCCGCGATGTGCACGGCGCTCAGCAGGCCCGTGTGGACCGTCACGGCCTCGTGATCGCCCCCGTGAGCCTGGCCGACCGTGACCGTCGCGCTCAGGACGCCCGCTTCCCGGAGCGTGCTCACGGCGCGGGAGAACTGCAGGGGCAGGGCGGCGCCGTCGGTCATGACATACGCGATCCGCGCCTCGGGCCGGTCTGCGCGGATGCCCGCGGCGATGGCCGGCACGGCGGAATGCAGGTCTGCGACGACCACGGGGCGGCCTGCGAGCGAGTCCGCCGTGCGCAGCGTCTCGTGGTGCGGAGACTCCTGATCGTCGACCCCGAGCACCATCGTCTGCAGCGGGGAGTACCGGTCCTTGACGAGGTGCCCCGGGCCGGGCGGAGGATCGGCGGGCAGGCTCTCGGGCAGTGCGATCACGAGGGCGAAGCCGCCGGTGCCGAGCCCGCGCGCGAGCGCGGAGACGTTGAGGAGCACGGCGTCGCCGGGCTCGGGGGAGCCCACGAGGTCCGTGTAGGCCAGCGCGCGCACCTCCGCGGCGGAGTCGTCGCCGGGCAGGGGGGTGTCGAGCTGCGCGCTCACCTCCCGCGCTCCCGGCCGGTCGTGGAGGACTGTGCGGACTGTCGCGCGGCGCCAATGGATCATGGTGAGTACTGTAGGGGACGTGTCACGAGTACGTCGTCAGACCGAGCGGCTGCTGAACCTGCTCATCGCCCTCCGCGCGGCCCAGGGGTGGGTCGACCGCGAATTCCTGCGCCGCGCCATCCAGGACTACGCGGATCTCGACGATGCCGCCTTCGACCGCCAGTTCAGCCGCGACAAGCAGGCGCTTGCCGAGCTGGGCATCCGCATCAGCGTGAGCGACTGGGACGACCCGGTCACGGGCGGCACCGGCTACGGGTACCGCATCGAGGACTCCGACTACGCGCTCACCGAGATCGGCTTCACGCCGGAGGAGGCGGCACTCGTCTCCGTGAGCCGGACGCTCCTGGACGACACCGCATTCGCCGCCGGGGCCGGGACCGCGCTGAGCAAGCTCCGCGGTCTCGGCGACGGCTTCGACGCCGGCAGCGGGGACAGCACCGCCGCCGAGGTGTCCGCCCGGCTGCCGGGCTCGCTCGCAGGCACGGCCTTCGCGGATCTGCTGCATGCCCTCGAGGCCCGGCGCGCGGTCTCGTTCGACTACCGCAGGCCCGGTGGGGAATCGGCCACGCGGCGGCTCGAGCCCTATGCGCTGCTGACCAGGGGCGCGCGCTCCTATGTCATGGGCCGCGATCTCGACCGCGGTGCGGTGCGCTCCTTCCGCCTCAGCAGGATCTCCGGCCGCATCGCGAAGGTGCCGCGCCGCCGCGACGGCGACTATGCGATCCCGGAGGACTTCCGGGCCGCCGAGCAGTTCGCCCCCGAACCGGCCGCCGAGCCGGCGGAGATGCCGGTACGCTGCCTGCTGGCCCTGGCCCCGGGACGTGCGCTGCCGCTCAGGGAGGAGGGCGCGCCCGCAGTGCTGCCGGCGGAGGCGGCCGCGCCCGCGGGCTGGGAGGGCTGCGAGGTGCCGCTCGACGATCCCGCCCGGTTCGCCGAGCGCCTGCTGGAGTTCACCCCCTCCGTGGCCGTCGTCGCCCCGGCCTCGCTGCGCGGTCTGCACCGCGAGCTGCTCGCCGCCACCGCCCAGGCGCTGGAGGTCGCCGGCCGTGGCTGAGCGCGCGGCGGACCGGCTCGCCCGCCTGCTGGGCCTCGTGCCCTATCTCACCCGCAGGCCCGGGACCACCCTCGATGAGCTCGCGGCCCATTTCCAGGTCGATGCCGCGCAGATCGTCGACGATCTCGAGCTGCTCTTCGTCACGGGCCGGCCCGGCCATCTGCCCGATGACCTCATCGAGGCCGAATGGGAGGACGGCAGGGTCTACGTGGGCAATGCGGAGGAGGTCTCCGTGCCCGTGCGGCTGAGCCCCTACGAGGCGGCGGGCCTGCTGCTCGCCGTCGAGCATCTCGCGGCATCCGGGGCTGCTCCGGCCGAGACCGTGGCGGCGGTGCGCGAGAAGCTGGCGCGCACCGCCGGCGGCGCCGCAGGCGTGCTCGACGTGGCGCCTCCCACCATCGCCCCGGACCTCGCCGCACGGATCCGGAGTGCGCTGCGTGAGGACCGGGCGCTCCGCCTCGAGTACTACGTCCCGAGCCGTGACGAGCTCACCGTGAGAACCGTCACACCGCACCAGCTCCGCCTCGGCCGGACGTGGTATCTGGACGCGCACTGCCACACATCGGGCGGAGAGCGCAGCTTCGCCGTCGAGCGGATCCGCAGCGCCGTGGTGACGGACCGCCCCGCAGCGGATCCTCCGGACGCCGCGCCCGCGGAGACCGGGAGCACGGCCGGTTCGCGGCTGCGCCTCGTACTCGCACCGGAGGCGGCCTGGCTCGCCGATGAGCTCGCGGCTTCGGCCCCGGGATGCGAGCTCGTCCACGATGCGGCCGGACCGGGCACCGTCGCCGTAACCGTCCCGCGGGCGGGCCGCGACTGGGCCAGGCGGCTCCTGGCCGCGCACGGTCGGGGCGTGCTCGAGGTCGAGCCCGCCTCCCTGGCCCGGGAGGCGGCCGCACTCGTACGCGCCGGACTGGACCTGTGCGCAGACGCTCCCGCCCGCCACTAGACTTGACCCGAGTACTGCCGTCCAAGGAGCCCGAATGCGACCCCAGCCTGTTCACTTCATCATCCTCATCGTCGTCGTCCTGCTGATCTTCGGAGCTCCCAAGCTGCCGAGCATCGCCAGGAGCATCGGCAAGTCCATGAAGGTCTTCAAGTCCGAGGTCGAGGACCTCCGCGGCGACCGCAAGGACGAGTTCGACGAGGACGAGCGCCCCGCCAAGCGGATCGACCGCACGTCCTCGGCACCCACCGTCGACGACGTGACCGGTGCCTCGGAACGCGCTGCTGAGCCGCGCACCGAGGACGAGACTCGCAAGGACCGGTGAGCACGAGCGAAGTCTGACAGGTGGTGAAGAAGGACAGAACGGGCGGGCGACGCTCGAACCCGGAGAAGAGGATGTCCCTGGGCGGACATCTCATCGAGCTGCGCAACCGCGTTTTCGCCTCGGTGATCGTCGTCGCGCTCGCGGCGGTCGCGGGCTGGTTCCTCTACGATCCGGTGCTGCAGATCCTGCAGTCGCCCGTCGAGCAGATCGCGTCTCAGGAGGGGCGCATCGCGGAGCTCAACTACGCCGGCATCGCCTCGCCCTTCGACATGAAGATCAAGGTGTCGCTGTTCATCGGCATCATGCTCGCCGCCCCTTTCTGGCTCTACCAGGTGTGGGCCTTCGTCATGCCCGGCCTCACCAAGAAGGAGAAGTGGTACAGCCTGGGCTTCATGTCCACGGCGATCCCGCTCTTCATCGTGGGCGCCTCGCTGGCCTTCTTCGCCATGCCCAATGCCGTCAAGGCGCTGTCCTCCTTCACCCCCACCGGCGCCACCAACATCATCCCAGCCCAGGACTATCTCACATTCGTCATGATCATCACGGTGGTCTTCGGCTGTGCGTTCGTGCTGCCGGTCCTCATGGTGGGGCTCAACATGGTGGGCGTGCTGAGCGCCGGCCGCATCCGGAAGTCCTGGCGGATCGTGGTGCTCATCGTGTTCGTGTTCGCCGCGATCGCGACCCCCGCACCCGATGCCATGTCCATGTTCTTCCTCGCGGTCCCCATGCTCCTGCTGTTCTTCCTCGCCTGGGTCATCTGCCTCCTGGGCGACCGCCGGCGGAAGCGGAAGCTCATCGCGGAAGGGCTGTGGGTCGACGAGGACGACGAGGAGGAGTGAGACCATGACCGTCCTCAGGGACTTCCGGACTGCCCTGGGCTTCGAGCTCGATGCCTTCCAGGTGGAGGCGTGCGGCAGTCTCGAGGCGGGCCGCTCCGTCCTCGTGTGCGCGCCCACGGGGGCGGGGAAGACCGTTGTCGCACAGTTCGCGGTGGCGCTCGCGCGCGCCCGGGGGGTCAAGGTCTTCTACACCGCTCCCATCAAGGCGCTGAGCAACCAGAAGTACCAGGATCTCGCAGCCGAGTACGGCCCCGCGCAGGTGGGCCTGCTCACCGGGGACACGACCATCAACCGCGAGGCCCCGATCGTCGTCATGACGACCGAGGTCCTGCGCAACATGCTCTACTCCGGCGAGCCGCTCGCGGACCTCGGCTTCGTGGTGCTCGACGAGGTGCACTACCTGGGCGACCGCTTCCGCGGGCCCGTCTGGGAAGAGGTCATCATCCATCTGCCCGCGCACGTGCGGATCGTGGGCCTGTCCGCGACGGTGTCCAATGCCGAGGAGTTCGGCGCCTGGCTGCGCGAGGTCCGCGGGCATCTCGACGTCGTCGTCACCGAGCACCGTCCGGTGCCGCTGCACAGCCACGTCATGGTCGACGGGGACATCCACCGCCTGTTCCGGGCCGGGAACGGCTCCGCCGGGAGCGGCGGCGCGAACGGCAGCCTGGACCCGGACCTCGTGCGTGCGATCCGGCAGCTGGAGCGCGCTGCCGGAGGCGGGGGCCGCCGGGGCCGCGGGAGGGGCGGTGCACCCGGCCGCCTGCGCATGCGGCGAACCTCGCGGCTGGAGATCCTGCGTGAGCTCGGCTCGCAGTCGCTGCTGCCCGCCATCTTCTTCATCTTCTCGCGGAACGGCTGCGACGAAGCGGTCGAGCAGATGCTTGCCGCGGGAATCGACCTCACGAGCGAGGAGGAGAAGCGGCGGATCCACGCCCGGCTCGACGCGCTGCTCGACCAGATGCCGCGGGAGGACCTCGGCGTGCTGGGCTACGGCAGCTTCTCGACGGGTCTCCTGCACGGCTTCGCCGCGCATCACGCGGGGATGATCCCTCAGTTCAAGGAGGTCGTCGAGGACCTCTTCGCGGACGGCTGCCTGCGTGCGGTGTTCGCCACGGAGACGCTCGCGCTGGGGGTGAACATGCCCGCGCGCACCGTCGTGCTCGAGAAGCTCACGAAGTTCAACGGCGAGGCGCACGTGCAGGTCACGCCGGGGGAGTACACGCAGCTCACGGGCCGCGCCGGGCGCCGGGGGATCGACACGGAGGGCCATGCGCTCGTGGTGTGGCATCCCTCGATCGACGTCGCGGACATCGCCGCCCTGGCCTCGAAGCGCACCTACGCCCTGCGCAGCCGCTTCACGCCCACATACAACATGGCGGCCAACCTGCTCGCCCGGATGAGCCGCGAGGACGCCGGCCGGGTGCTGGAGACGTCGTTCGCGCAGTTCCAGGCGGATCAGGGGGTCGTCGGACTCGCCCGCAAGCTCAGGAAGAACGAGGGCGCCATCGCGGGCTATCGGGAGTCGATGCGATGCGAGCGCGGTGACTTCGCGGAGTACCACGGTCTGCGCCGGGCGGTGTCGGCGGAGGAGAAGAGGGCCCGGCGGACCCGAACCCGTGCGAAGCAGCGGGAGGTGATCGAATCGCTCGGCCTGCTGCGGGTCGGAGATGTGATCGTCCTGCCCTCCAAGCGGTCGCTGGGCGCCGGCGTCGTCATCTCTCCCATGCAGAACCGGGACGCGGAGACGCGCCTGCCGAGCATCCTCACCGAATCGGGCCGTGTGTGGCACCTGCGCCCGCACGAGGTGACGGAGGCTGCGGTGAAGCTGGGGCGCATCCGCTTCCCCAAGAAGTTCAATCACCGGGTGGTGCAGCAGCGGCGGCAGCTCGGGGACGCGCTCATCGAAGCGATCGAGGAGGGCCGGCTCGACGATCCGACGGAGGCGATGGCGAGGGCGCGGTCCGCGTCGAAGGGCCCGCGCCAGGACAGCGCCCGGGTCGACGAGCTGCAGGCCGCGATCCGTGCGCACCCCTGCCACAGCTGCCCGGACCGCGAGGACCACGCGCGGTGGGCCGAGCGCGCGGACAGGCTGGAGGCCGAGACCGCCGCGCTGCGAGCGAAGATCGAGGGCCGCACGGCGTCCATCGCGAAGGTCTTCGAGCGCGTGTGCGATGTGCTCACCTCGCTGGGCTTCCTCCCCGACAGCCGGGTGCTGCGCCGCATCTACGGCGAACGCGATCTCGTGACTGCGCTGGCCGTCCGCGGCGGGGTGATGGACGGGCTCACGGAGCCGGAGCTCGCAGCCCTGGCCTCCGGCCTCGTGTACACGGCACGTCAGGACGGCACCTTCGGCCTGCCGCGCATGCCCACTGCGGCCCTCGACGCCGCGGTGCTCGAAGTGCACGGGCTCTGGCGGACCGTGACGGAGCTCGAGACGCAGGCCAGGCTGGCCGAGACCCCGGAGCCGGACTTCGGCATCGCGCGCTGCGTCTTCGCATGGACGGAGGGGGCCTCGCTCGACACCGCGCTGCGCGGCTCGGGGATCGCCGCAGGCGATTTCGTGCGCTGGGCGAAGCAGACCCTTGACGTCCTCGGCCAGATCGCGGACGTCGCGAAGCCGGAGACCGCCGCCCGCGTCCGCCGTGCCGCCGCCGCGATCCGCCGCGGCGTCGTCGCTGACTGAGCCTGGGTTGACTGAACCGTCGCGGTTTGAGGCGGGGCGAGCGGGCTTGTGCTGACCTGGCTTGCGAGGAGCGGGGGAGAGCGGCTGTCCCCATCAGAGCGGGGGCGCCTCCGCCTGTGACCAGGCGCGGGGTCCGTTCGTCGTTCCGGTGGCTGCGGGCTGTTCGGAAGCCCGGCCCCACGCTCCCGCTCGTGCTGCGTTCACGGCGGCACGAGCCATCGGACTCGGCCGAGTCCTCAGGCGCTCCGGCCGGAGGCCTCCCCTCTGCCGCCTACGCCTCGCTCACGCGTGCGGCCAGCCGGTGTGCGGCTTCGACCTCGATGATGTTCGGGTCCGCCAGGGTGACCGCCTCGCGCCCCAGCGGCGCGTTCCATAGGAAGGTGCCGCCGGCATCCCTCCTGACGGTCAGGATGCCCAGGGTCTTAAGCTGATGACAGGTGCGGCACAGCGGCTGGATGTTCTCCGGCACCGTGAGCCCGCCGCGCTCCGGCAGCAGGTGGTCGAAGGTGACGATGTGATCCGCTTCGCACCTCGCAGCGTTGCGAGTGCACCCGGGAGCGGCGCACTGCTTGTGCTTGGCGGCGACCGTTCGGCGGATCCCGCCGGGCACCCGATACGTCCGTGCAGCCTCGTCGATGACGGTGCCGGTCACGGGATCGGTGAGCAGCCGGCAGAGCACCGACTGCGTCGAGGCGATGAGCCGCGCCGCGGCCGCGGGCAGGGGAGCGGTGCCCGCGAGGTCGGCGGGGAGGTCCGCGCTCGGATCGAGCAGGTCGAGGATCGGCACCGTCACCGCGACGGAGGCCTGCTGCGCCAGCCAGTCACCCTCCGTGGGGCACTGCACGCGCAGGAGGGGCGGCGGCGGTGCACTGTCGTCCGTCTCGCAGGACGGCACGGGCGCATCCAGCGCAGGCGCACCCGATGCCGATGCGCTCAGTGCTGATGTGCTCGGCGCTGGTGCGCTCAGTGCTGATGCGTTCAGCGCCGCAGCGCCGAACGCCGTGCGCCCCCGCGAGCTGCGGTGGGGCTCGCCGGCGGTCCCCGTCCGCGACCACCGCATCGTCCGCGGTCGGAGTTCCCGCTCTCACCCGGTGTCCGGCCAGCGGGATGCTGACCGTGGCGAGCGTCTCGATGGGGGCGCCGCCTGTGGGATCGGGCAGACGGAATCTGCGCTTCTCCAGTGCGAAGTGGGACGGGCCGGTGCTTGCGGCACAGGCATCGCTCGCGGCAGGCCGGCTGCTCGCCGGGCGTGCATCCACCGGCGCTGCCACCGCGTTCGGGGATCCCAGCGGGACATGTGTGGCTGGGGCCGCAAGGGCGGCCAGGTCGAACATGAGCTGGTCGAGGGTGCGCTCATCGACGATGACAGCCTCGGTGCTGTCGGCACCGCTCGAACCCGCTCCCTCGCCCGTGCGCGGCACGAGGGCCGCGACGGCACCTGACCGCACCGCGCGTGCCGTCGCCTGCAGCCGCATGTGATAGGGCTCCAGCACCGGCGCCGGTCCCTCCAGTGTGAGGAATGCCCTCCCCGAGCTCATACGCTCATACGTGACGCGCCGCAGCGCATGGACGGACTTCGCACGTACGTCCTCCGGTGCGCAGCGCTCCGTCTGCCTGCGCACGTGCCGGACGAAGGTCTCCTGGGACGCATCGAGCATGCGATGCCCGTTCCCGGCGCGCTCTGCGGTGTCCCGGTCGAGCCAGCGCGCCTCGGTGAGCCGGCGGTGCGCCTGCCCTTTCGTGAGATCCTCGTCGACGATGACGGCCCTGACGACGGCGGCGGGCAGGTGCGTCCTGATGATCTCCTTCGCGGAGTGCGTCCCGTGGGAGGTCAGCAGCGCTTCGAGTGCCTCGGGGCCCTCTTCGGCGACGAGGACGGCGAGGGCCGTCTCAGCCAGGCAGATGAGGTGCAGGGCGCCGAGGCGGTCGAGCGCATGCGCGGTCTCCTGCATCGCAGCGGAGACGGCGCGCGGATCGATCGCCGTCGCTGAGTGTGCCGTCGCCGCTCCGCTCTGCCGCTCCTCGACCATTCGCCAGGTGTCTCCCGTCGGCAGCTCACCGGGCTGACGCCCGAACAGCGGGAGCCGTGCCGGCCGGTCGTGCTCTCCTGCGGGACTATGGCTGCTGCCGCGGGCCAGGTATTCGCAGACGTCATGGGCGGTCACCAGCGCGACGGTCTCGAACTCCTCGCAGCCGCCGAGCCGCATCTCGCGCTCCGCTGCCTCACGGCGTGCCGCGGCATGCTCGCGATGAGCCCGCGTTCCCCGCCGCGGCCGCAGCGTGTCCGCACCGCCGCATCCTGAGCTCTCCATCGTGCTCACCCCCTCACACCCGCGCTTCGCAGAAAGGAGTTCTTCCGCGCTTCGCGAAAGCGGCTCTTCCGTGCTCTGCAAAGACGAAGGTCATCCCCGAATCCTCATCATTGAGCTATGTAGGCCGAATCTACCGTGGAGCACGGACACAACTTCGACGCGAGCGGACTGAGCCGGGGTGACTACTCCGCGCCGAGGTCGTCGAGCAGGCCCACGGCCGCACCCATGTACGCACTGATCCAGCGGTCGTGGATGCGCCTGATCGGCAGCGGAGCGAGCGCGAGGTGCCGCTCGCGCCCGATCTTCCGCCCGGTCACGAGCCCTGCGCGCTCGAGCACCCGCAGGTGCTGGAGGACCGTGGTGCGATCGACCTCAGGCAGCCGGGCGCACAGGGCTCCCGTCGTGAGAGAGCTCTCCCGCAGGGCGTCGAGCATCCGTCTGCGGAGGGGTGAGGCCAGCGCCTTGAACACCAGGTCGTCATCGTCCTCGGCCATGCCCGTCCCGCTGCCTCCTTCCGGTCCGCGGCACTCCCGCGCGGCACTCCCGCGCGGCACTCCCGCGCGGCACTTCTGCGCAGAAGCCCTTGTGCTCCGGGAAATCATGTTGTAAAAATATAACATGAATGCGGAAACCCCTCTCACCGAACTGTCCTTCACCGTCTCCGGACGGATCGCCAAGCCGTGCGCCCAGGTCTTCGAGGCCGTGGCGGACCCGGAGCAGCTCTCGCGCTATTTCACGACCGGCGGGGCGCGGGGACGCCTCGAACCCGGAGGCGAGGTCACGTGGGACTTCGCCGATTTCCCCGGACGTTTTCCCGTCGCGGTGCTCGAGGCACAGCCGCCCCACCGTCTCGTCATCGCCTGGGAGGGCGAGGAGACGGCGGGGGAGGGCGCCGACACGCGCGTGGTCTTCGAGTTCGAGCCGCTCGAGGACGACGCACGCACTCTCGTCACCATCACGGAGACCTCGTGGCAGGCCACCGAGGCCGGAGCGCGAGCGGCCTTCGGCAACTGCGAGGGCTGGACGGGGATGCTCGCCGCGCTCAAGACATGGCTGGAGCACGGCATCAACCTGCGCGAGGGCTTCTACCGCTGACGCCTCATGCCCTCC
Source organism: Brevibacterium album DSM 18261 (assembly GCF_000426445.1). Classification (GTDB taxonomy): domain Bacteria; phylum Actinomycetota; class Actinomycetes; order Actinomycetales; family Brevibacteriaceae; genus Brevibacterium; species Brevibacterium album. The sequence goes on from NZ_AUFJ01000011.1 coordinate 327,253, forward strand.
GGCGGACCCGCTTCACGACGTTCTCGATGTCGGAGCCGAACACGTTCTCGGTCGTGAGGTAGGTCCACGTCGAGGACGGCCGCTTGAGCCCGTGCGCGGGCAGGTCCACGCCATCGGCCGTGAACTCCGCCTCCTCCAGCACATCGCTGGCGGCGGCGAGCACATCGTCCCAGAACGTGGCGAAGGCCTCGATGGACTCGGTGTTGAAGGCCTCGTGCGGCTTCTCCCTCGCGAGTGTGCGGAGGTGGATGCCCTCGCGCAGGTCGTTGAGGAAGGCCAGGTGCTCCACCCAGCGCTCGTCGATGCGGAACAGCAGGACGTCGCGGATCGCCTCATCGAGCACCTCGGGCGAATGCGCCTCCTCGATCTCCCCGACGCGCTCGGCTCCGAGCATCTCGCGCAGCTCCTCGACCCCGCGGGCACCCGTGCGGATCTCCTCGCGGCGCGCGAGCACGAGCTGGCGCTGTTTGGCCATGAGCTCGTTGAACCTCCACGTGTCGCGGTGGACCGCGGTGTTCTCGCCCTCGGCGACCCGCTGCGCGTGCTCCACGAGCGCAGCCGCGCGCTTGGATGTGATGAGGCCGGTCTCATCGCCCTCCTCGACGAAGCGCTGGGCCTCGGGCACACGGGTCATGAGGTCGTCCTCGAGGCTCGTGAAGAACACCGAGGTGCCGGGGTCGCCCTGCCGGCCGGCGCGCCCGCGCAGCTGATCGTCCAGCCGCGAGGACTCGTAGCGGCCCGCTCCGATCACCAGCAGGCCCCCGGTCTCAGCGACGACGGCCGCTCCCTCGTCGTCGTCCGCGCCGAGCCGGATGTCCGTGCCCCGGCCGGCCATCTGGGTGGACACCGTCACGGCACGGGCCTGACCGGCCCGCGCGATGATCTCCGCCTCGCGGCTGTCGTCCTTGGCGTTGAGCACTTCGCACTCGATCCCGCGCTCGCGCAGGCGCGCGGCGAGCGATTCGCTCTCCGCGACGGAGCGCGTGCCCACGAGCACCGGGCGGTCATCGGCGTGCGCGGCGGCGACCTCCTCGACGATCGCCCGCTCCTTGGACTCCTGGAAGGTGTAGAGGCGATCCGGCTCGTCCACGCGGATCACCGGCTCGTGCGGATCCACCGGCACGATCTCCAGGCCGTAGAACTCCCGCAGGTCGTCGCCCACCGCCAGCGCCGTGCCGGTCATACCGCAGACCCGTTCGTAGGAGTGGACGAGCTCCTCGACGGTCATCTGATCGAGGATCTCGCCGCTCACGGAGGTCTCGAGGCTCTCCTTGGCCTCGACTGCGGCCTGCAGGCCGTCGGGCCAGCGCTGCAGCTCGGCGATCCGTCCGCGCGCCGCGTCGATGAGCTTCACCGCACCGTCGACCACGATGTAGTCCACGTCGCGGTGGACGAGCGTGCGCGCGTAGAGGGCGATGTTCACGGCGGCGAGCGTCTGTGCGTCCTCACCGTAGAGATCGGCCCCCAGCACCTCCTCGACCCGATCGATCCCGGCCGATGTCAGCGACACGGAGCGGCGGTCCTCGGCGATCTCGATGTGCTCCTCGGGGTCCAGCTCGGCCACGAGGCGGGCGATCGCGCGATCGGCATCCTCCTTCTCCGTGGAGCCGGCGAGCACGAGGGGCACACGGGCCTCGTCGATGAGCACGGAATCCGCCTCGTCGACGATGAGGACATCGCGCTCGGGGATCCGCATCTCCTCGCCGGGCAGCCGGAAGCGGTCACGGAGGACGTCGAAGCCGATCTCCGAGACCGAGCCGTAGACCACCTCGGCCTCATAGGCCCGCCGCCGCTCCTCCTCGGGATCGGAGCCGGACACCGAGGCCGCGCTCACGCCCAGCAGCTCGAACACCGGGGCCATCCAGTCCCGGTCGCGGACGGCGAGGTAGTCGTTGACGCTCACGACGTGCACCCGGCGGCCCTGCAGCGCGTAGCCGGCCGCCGCCAGTGCACCCACGAGGGTCTTGCCCTCACCCGTGAGCATCTGCACGACCGTGCCGTCGAGCAGACCCGCGAGGCCCGTGAGCTGCGTGTCGTAGGGGCGTTCGCCCAGACCCCGCTCGGCGGCCTCCCGCGCGAGCGCGGCATAGCGCAGGAGCTGTTCGTCCGCGCTCCCGGAGGCGAAGGCCTCGCGGGCGCGCGCGGTGAGCTCCGCGCCATCGAGCTCCGCGCACTCCTCGGCCAGTCTCTCCAGCTCCGCGCCGGAGCGGGTGAACCGCCCTACGCGCCTGTCCGCCTGCGAGCCGGGTCGGTTGAGGAGTCGTGTGAGAATTCCCATGGGGTGCAGTCTATGCAGGACCGCCCGCGTGCGCGCTCACCGCGCTTCCAGCGGCCAGTCGCCGGAGACCACCGCGTCCGGGCGCTTCCGCCGCAGCCACTCCTGCAGGCCTGCCGACTGCTCCCGCTTCCAGTCGATCTGCCGTGCGTGCAGGGCTTCCGCCGGTGTCCCCGCCAGCTCGGCCGAGGCACCGGCGAGTGCGAGCGCGATGAGACCGGCCGCACGGGCATCGGCACGGGCGTCGTGCGCCTCGGTGAGTGCGATCCCGTAGTGCTCGCACAGCGCCGTGAGCGTGCGCGGTCCGCGCCGGAAGCGCTCGTGCTGCTTGTCGAGCACGAGCGTGTCGAGGACCGGCGGCAGGAGGTCGAGGAGTGCACCGGGGGAGGGGAGCATCCCCAGCCGGACGGCCTCGGCGGCGAGGACGGTGAGGTCGTAGACGATGTTGTGCCCCACGAGCGGCGTCCCCGACTGCCCCAGGGAGCGGATCGCGGCCAGCAGCTCCGGCACGGCGCGCACCGTCGGCACCCCGTCCGCGCGCACGCGCTCGGTCGTGATGCCGTGGACCCGCTGAGCCGCCTCGGGTATCTCGACGCCGGGATCGACGAGCCAGTCGTGCGAGGCCTGCTCGCGCCCCTCGGCGAAGGGCACGAGGGAGGCCGAGACGATCCGGGCGGAGTGCGGATCCACACCGGTCGTCTCGAGGTCGAAGGCGACGAAGCGGGAGGCCCAACCGGGAGGCGCCGGGGGCACGGGAGCGGGAGCCGCCCCATCTTCCGGGGGAGCGGCGCGGACGTCCGGGGCTGAGCGCGGAGCGCTCTCTCCCCTGAGAGCGGCCAGGACGCGCGCCATCGAGCGCTCGAGCCCCTGCTCGGTCGCGAGGCGTGCGGCCCGTTCGGCGTCGGGCGCGGCTCCGGCACCGGCGACGAACTCCCCGACCGGCAGGTCGTGCAGACCCTCCATGACGCGGTGCCCGGCGCGGATCGCCTCGGCGTGTTCGACGAGCGCCTCGCGCCGCTTGGGGGAGAGCCCGTGGTCCTTCTCGCCCCGCGCCGCGGCGGCGAGGACCTCCTCGAGTCCGCCCCAGCCGGCGATGAGCTTGGCGGCGGTCTTGTCCCCGATCCCGGGCGCCCCCGGGATGCCGTCTGAAGGGTCGCCGCGCAGGGCGGCCAGCGCGCGGTACTCCGTGCCCGTCGAGACCTGGAAGAGCCCGGGCAGGTCCGCGGCCGAGGTCGTCTCCCAGAGCCCGCCGTTGCGCGGACGGTGGATCCGCACCCGCCGGTCCGGACGCAGCAGGGCCAGCAGATCGCGGTCGGAGCTCACCACGACGATGTCCTCGTGCGCGCACTGGTGGACGATGGAGGCGATCACATCGTCGGCCTCCGTCCCGGGAACCTCGGCGATGGGGATGCCGAGGGCGGCGAGTGCGTCGAAGATCACGGGCAGCTGGATCTCGAGGTCCGGCGGGGTCTCCGTGCCCCGCGCCTCATCCGTGACCCGGTGGGCTTTGTAGGAGGGCAGCAGCCCGGTGCGGAAGTCCGGCCGCCAGTCCGCGTCCATGACAGCGACGATCCGTCGCGAGGCCCACTGCTCCGTGAGCTGCGTGAGCGCATCGAGCAGACCCTTGGCGGCGTGCACCGGCCGGCCGTGCGGCGAGCGGATGGTGTCCGGCAGACCGTGGTAGGCCCGGTAGTACAGCGTGGGGGTGTCGAGCACCAGAAGCGGAGTGGTCACCCCAGGAGCCTATCTCGCCCGTCCTGCGAGCGCCCCGGCCCGCTGCGCACCACCCGCATGGGACAATTCCGGGATGACCGATTCCACTGCTGTCTTCCATGGGGGAGACGTCTACTCCAGCGTCGATCCCTTCGCCACCGCCATCGCCTTCGCGGGCCCGCTCGTCTCCTGGGTGGGCGAGGACGAGGCCGCCGCGACCATGCCCGGCGAGCAGGTCGACCTCGCCGGCGATTTCCTCACTCCCGGCTTCGTCCACGCCGGTCTGCTGCTGGGGGCCGGCGCCGCCTCTCCCGCTCCGGCCGCGCTCCTGGCCGCCGGTGTCACCACCGTCCATGTGCTGGGCCCCGCCGGGGATCTCGCCGCCTTCCGGGAGGATGCGCCCGGAGCTCTCACGGTCCTCTCCTACCCGTTCACGGGGCCGGGCCGGGCCGCGGGCGGAGACGAGCAGGACGCAGAGGGTGCGGGGCGCGCCGGAACCGCGGTGCGCGCCCCAGAACTCACGCCGGACCTCCTCGCACACAGCGGCTCCCTGTTCATCGTCGTCGAGGACGTCGCAGAGCTCGACTCCGTGTGCGCAGCGCTCACCGAACCCGAGGTCCGCACGCGGGCGCAGCGCGGCCTGTGGCGGATCCTCGTCCGATGCGCGGTGGAGGAGCGCCACATCGCGGGCCTGGCCGCGGCCGGGGTGGGCATCACACTCGATCCGGCCGCCCGCTCCCAGCCGCTCGCAGCCCTCATGAGCGCCGGAGCGCAGCTGAGCTTCGCCCTCGACCCCGCTGCGGGGACGGAGGCCGTGCGACCCTGGGAGACGCTGGGCGCGGCGGTGTTCCGCACCGAGTCCGGCATCTCCGCCCGCGCGGCCTTCAACGCCGCCACGAGGTTCGCCTTCCGCGCCGTCGGCAGCTTCGAGGGCGGGGTGCTCGCACCCGGCGCGCGAGCGACCGCGGTCCGCTGGCAGGCGGGCGAGCTCGTGGTACAGGTCGCCGATGAGCGCCTCGCCGCCTGGAGCACGGACCCCCGTTCCGGAACCGCCGGCCTGCCCGACCTGTCCGGGGCCTCCCCCCTGCCGGTGCCCCGCGAGGTCTGGGCGGACGGCGAGCGGTTGCCCTCCGCCCTTACGGCTCGGTAGATTCGTTCCGCGCCTCGTACTCCGGGGCCCGGTTCCGGCGGCGGGGCCATTAGACAACGCATGGCACTGGCACAGTGCTGACACCGGCATACTGCTGGCCCTGTGCGGCCCGAAGGCCCCGCCGCCGACTGCTTCCGCCCGGCGCGGTGGGCGATTTCGGCTAGAGTGACCGCGATGAAGACACTGGTCGTGATCCCCACGTACAACGAGATCGAATCGCTCCCGCGCACGCTGGACCGGCTGTTCGAATGGACGCCGGAGGCCCATGTCCTCGTCGTGGACGACGGCTCGCCGGACGGCACGGGGGAGTACGCCGACGCCCGGGCAGCGGAGGATCCCCGGATCCATGTGCTCCACAACGAGGAGAAGGGCGGGCTGGGCGCGGCCTATCTGGCCGGATTCGCCTGGGCGCTCGACGGCGATTGGGAGGTCATCTGCGAGATGGACGCGGACGGCTCGCACCGCGGACGCGACCTCCCGCTCCTGCTGCGCGCGGTGGAGGAGGGGGCCGACCTCGCGATCGGCTCGCGCTGGATCCCGGGCGGGGCCATCGTCAACTGGCCGCTGCGCCGCCACCTGCTCTCCCGGGCCGCGAACGCCTACGCCAATGCCGTCATCGGCCTGGGCGTCGCGGACGCGACGGCGGGATTCCGCGCCTTCCGCCGCGGAACGCTCGAGGCCCTCGACCTCAGCGGCGTGCAGTCGGCCGGCTACTGCTTCCAGATCGACATGACGCGCCGGGTGCTCGCCTCGGGGCGCACGATCGTCGAGGTGCCGACCGCATTCATCGAGCGCGAGCTCGGCCATTCCAAGATGGACGGCGACATCATCGTCGAGGCGCTCGCGCGCGTGGCGCGCTGGGGAGCCGAGCGCCGCGGCCGGCAGCTGCGCTCCCTGCTGCCCGGCACCCGGGCCCGAGACGCCGCCTGAGAACGACGCACGCCCCGCACAGTGGCGGGGCGTGCGCGGGCTGCGGGCGCGGGCCGCTCAGTGGCCCTTCGTCATCCCCCCGGAGCGGCGGAACTCGAGCCGCTCGTCGAGGAGGACCTGGAGCTCCTCGAAGGAGCGGCGCTCGAGCAGCATGTCCCAGTGGGTGCGGACGGGCTTGGCCTCTTCCTCCTCGGTCTCTCCGCCGTCCACGCGGGTGCCGATCCCGTGGGTGCCGGAGTCCCACTGGCTCGGCACATCCGCCTCGACGGAGAACGGGACGGTGAACCTGTGGCCGTCCTCGCACTTGTACTCGATCAGCTGGCGGGGAGCCGGCTCGACACCCTGCTCGGACTCGAGGCTGCGGGAGCCCAGCTGCGTGCCGCGGAGGCTGCGTTCGCTCATCTGTCACTCATCTCTTCAGGTTGGGGAGAGTCCTACACCGAACACAACAGTGTACCCCCGCACGACATTCCCCTAGCATGGAGCCATGACCAGCGCACGCGAGCCCATCGAGCCCGACGACGTCTACGAGAAGGTCGAGTGGACCACGGGCAGGCGGCTGCGCAGGGCCGCGCAGTCGGCCGGCCGCACGGCCTCCACCGCCGGACGCACTGCGAGGCTGGTCGCCGGCGCCGCAGCGCAGAGCGCGCGCACCGGAGCACGGAGAGCGGCGGCGCCCGGCGGTGCGGTCGACCGGGCCGAGGAGCGCCTCGACGATCTGCTCGGCGCCGCGGGGGAGAGGGTCCCCCGCCGCAGCGAGCGGACGGACCGTGCGGTGGCCACCGCACGGGCGACGGTGCACGCGGGCGCCCGCGGAGCGCGGCGCCTGCTCCGCTCCTGAGCGCGGGACGTGAGCGCACTCGATGTGAGCACCGCCGCGCGTCTGCGCATCCGTGCCCAGGGGCTGCTGCGCACAGCGCCGGACCGCCCCGTCGCCGAGGTCGCCCAGGCCTTCGGGGCGCACCAGGCACAGGACCTGCCGGGGGTGATGGCCTCCCTCGCGCTGCGAGCCCGGCCCCGTGACCCCGCGGCCGGGCTCGCCGAGGTCGCGGAGGCCTTCTCCTCCGGCGCCCTCGTGCGCGGATACCCCATGCGCGGCACCGTCTTCGCCGTCGCCGCCGAGGATCTGCGGTGGATGACCGAGCTGTGCTCCGCGGGGCCCGTACGCGCCGCGCGGAAGCGCAGGCCGCAGCTGGGGCTCGAGGAGCAACATGTGACCTGCGCGCGCGAGGCCTTCGAGCGGATCGCGACGCCGGCCTCGGCACCGGGGAGCGGACGGGGAGTGCTGCGTGCGGAGGTGTTCGCGGAATGGGAGCGGGCGGGCCTGGACACGGGCGGCGGGCGAGGCTATCACCTGCTCACGCACCTCATCTCGACCGGTGCGGCGGCGTACGGGCCGTGGCGTGAGGAGGAGACCGCCCTCGTCCACGCCGAGAGCTGGCTGCCTGCGGGATCGAGCCTCGGGGAGCGCTTCGGCGGCGATCCCACGGCGGCGACGGCAGAGCTGCTCCGCCGCTACCTCGTCTCGCACGGCCCTGCGACGCTGCGGGACTTCGCCTGGTGGACGAAGCTTCCCCTGGGGCAGGTCAGGAAGGCCCTGCCGCTCATCGCGGACGATCTCGAGACCGCAGAGCCCGCCGCCTGCGGACTGCCGGGGGAGGAGCCCGCGCTGCTGCGGCCCGGACTCCTCGAGGAGCATGCGGCGGCACCGCGACAGGCTCTCGCGGAGCTCCTTCTCCCGGGCTTCGACGAGCTGGTCCTCGGCTATCCCGACCGGCTCTTCCTCATGACCGCCGAACAGCACACGGCGCTCGTGCCGGGCAACAACGGGGTGTTCAAGCGCGGCGCCTTCCGCGGTGCCCGGCTGGTCGGCACCTGGACGCGCACCGGAGCCGCCGGACGGCGGAAGCTCGTGCTCGACGCACTCGCACCTCTCACGCCCGCGCAGCGCGCGCGGTTCGAGAGGCTGTTCGCGGCATTCCCCTACACTCGTCCCTGACCCGCGCGCCGTGCCCGGCCGGCAGCGCCCGCTCCCGCACCTGCCCCAGGAGGACCCTCGTGCACCCTGCCGACACGCATTCGACCATCAGCGTCCGGGGGGCGCGGGAGAACAACCTCAGGGAGGTGGACATCGACCTGCCGAAGCGGCGGCTGACGGTGTTCACCGGCCTCTCCGGCTCCGGCAAGAGCTCGCTCGTGTTCGACACCATCGCCGCCGAGTCGCGGCGACTCGTCAACGAGACCTACAGCTCGTTCGTCCAGGGCTTCATGCCGTCCCCGCAGCGGCCGGATGTGGACCTCCTCGAGGGACTCACGACCGCGATCGTCGTGGATCAGGAGCGGATGGGCTCCAACCCGCGCTCCACGGTCGGCACCGCGACGGATGCGAACGCGATGCTGCGCATCCTGTTCTCGAAGGCAGGCAGCCCCCACGTGGGCCCGGCGAACGCGTTCTCCTTCAACCTCGCCTCCGTCTCCGGCGCCGGCGCCGTCACGCTCGAGCAGGCCGACGGGAGCACGAAGAAGGAGCGGCGGGAGTTCAGCGCGCAGGGCGGCATGTGCGTGCGCTGCGAGGGGCTCGGCGTCATCCACGATGCGGACCCTGCTCAGTTCTACGACGAGACGAAATCGCTCGAGGAGGGCGCGATCACGGTGCCGGGGTACAAGCCCGGCGGCTGGTCGGTGCGAGCCTATTCGGAATCGGGCTTCTACCCGGGAGACAGGCCGGTCGCGGAGTTCACGGAGCAGCAGCTCCACGACTTCCTCCACCGGGACCCGGTGAGGGTGAAGTTCAACGGGATCAACACGACGTACGAGGGTCTCATCCCGCGCCTGCGGAAGTCGCTGCTCACGAAGGACCGCGAATCGATGCAGCCGCACATCCGCGCCTTCGTCGACCGCGCGTTCACCTATGTGCAGTGCCCGTCGTGCGGCGGGACCCGGCTGAACGAAGCGGCACGCTCCTCGCTCATCGACGGGATCTCGATCGCGGACGCGTGCGCCATGCAGATCAGCGATCTCGCCGAGTGGGTCCGCGGCCTCGACCTGCCCGCCTATGCGCCCCTGCTCGCGGGGCTCGGCCATCTCCTCGACGCGCTCACGAACCTGGGTCTGGGCTACCTGTCCCTCGAGCGGTCCTCGGGTTCGCTCTCGGGCGGCGAGGCGCAGCGGATCAAGATGGTGCGGCACCTGGGCTCGCCGCTCACGGACGTCACCTACGTCTTCGACGAGCCGACCACGGGCCTCCACCCCCATGACATCGACCGGATGAATGCGCTCCTGCTGAGCCTCCGGGACAAGGGAAACACCGTCCTCGTGGTCGAGCACAAGCCGGAGACCATCGCGATCGCGGATCTCGTGGTGGATCTGGGCCCGGGGCCCGGCTCCGCCGGCGGTGAGATCGTCTTCACCGGCTCCGTGGAGGATCTGGCGCAGGCGGACTCGCCCACGGGCCGGCACCTCCACGACCGGGTGCGGCTCAAGCCCGAGGTGCGGGAGCGCAGCGGGGCGCTGGAGATCCGCGGGGCGAACCTGCACAACCTCCGGGACGTCGATGTCGACGTTCCGACCGGCACGCTCACGGTCGTCACCGGCGTGGCCGGCTCCGGCAAGAGCTCGCTGGTGCACGGCTCGCTGGCCGGACGGGAGGGCGTGGTCGTCGTCGATCAGACCGCGATCCGCGGCTCCCGCCGTTCCAACCCCGCGACCTACACCGGTCTGCTCGAACCCGTCAGGAAGGCCTTCGCGAAGGCCAACGGCGTCAAGCCGGCTCTGTTCAGCCCCAATTCCGAGGGGGCGTGCCCGATCTGCAAGGGCGCCGGAGTCATCTACTCCGATGTGCCGACGATGGCAGGGGTCGCCGTCGTCTGCGAGGTGTGCGAGGGCCGTCGGTTCCAGGCGGAGGTGCTCGAGTACCGGCTGGGGGAGAAGGACATCTCCGAGGTGCTGCTCATGCCGGCGGCCGAGGCTCTGGAGTTCTTCTCCGCAGACGGCTCGAAGGTGCCGGCCGCCGCGAAGATCCTGCGCCGTCTCGTCGATGTGGGTCTCGGCTACATCGCGCTCGGACAGCCGCTCACGACACTCTCCGGCGGCGAGCGCCAGCGGCTCAAACTGGCCGTGCAGATGGCCGGCGAGGGCGAGGTCTACGTGCTCGACGAGCCGACGACGGGGCTGCACCTGGCCGATGTCGAGGCGATGCTCGCAATGCTCGACCGGCTCGTGGACGGCGGACGGACGGTCATCGCGATCGAACACCACCAGGCGGTCATGGCCCATGCGGACTGGCTCATCGACGTGGGACCCGGCGCCGGGCACGACGGCGGGTCGGTCGTGTTCGAGGGGACGCCCGCGCAGCTCGTGGAGCAGGCCCGGGCAGGGGAGTCGACGCTGACCGGACGGCACCTCGCGGAGTACGTGGGCGCCTGAGCGGTCTCGCACGAACTGCGGCAGGTTCGAGCGCCGTCCGGTCAGGGCGTGCGGAGGATGCTCGCCGGGAACGCACACGGCTGCGGGCGCGAAATCGCTTTCGCGCCCGCAGCCGTCTTCGCTAGCGTGCATAACGGCTTGGTAACGGCCAGGCCGCAGCCCGCAACCGGAGATGCACCCGCATCGGGGAGGACGACCGGATGAAGACCCTCACGAACGGAATCCGCACGCTCGCGCTCATGGGAGGGGCCGGCGCCGTGGCGGCGACCGCGCTGCTCGGCACGGCGGGGCCGGCCCAGGCCGAGTCCGGCTCGGTCTGGGACCGCGTGGCCGAATGCGAGTCCGGCGGGGACTGGCACATCAACACCGGCAACGGCTACTACGGGGGACTCCAGTTCTCGCAGCAGACCTGGGAGGCCTTCGGCGGCGAGGGGATGCCCCATGAGGCCAGCCGGACCGAGCAGATCCGGATCGCGCAGAACACGCTCGAGGAGCAGGGCCCCGGAGCATGGCCCACCTGCGGGGAGGAGGCCGGCCTGACCAAGGAGAACGGCGCCGCCGATGACGGCAGCGGCTCGGGTGACTCCGGAGACGATTCCAAGGACGACTCCGCGGATGAGGGCAAGCCCCGCCTCGGCGCCAGCTGAGCCCTCGTATGACCGGACAGCCTTCTTTTTGAACACGTTCAAAAAGAAGGCTGTCCTCGTTCCTCCTACTATCGCTTCGAATCCAAGGAGGCCTTCGTCCAGGAGCTCTACGCTCGCGTGCAGGCCGAGCACCGCGCACTCGCACTGCCGCGCCTGAGGCAGGGCGCGGGACTGGGGGAGAACCTCGGCGCTGAGTGCGATCATCTTCGCCGAGCCGGAGGCCGAGCTGTTCACCGGCTTCCTCGGCGAATGCAGGGCGGAACTCTGCATCAGCACGCCGACGTGGGTCGAGGCGATGATCGTCGCCGAGAGGAAGGCCGGCATCGACGGTCGCCGCGATCTGCAGCTGCTCCTCGCCGAACTCTCAGTCCAGCCGGTTCCGCTGACCCCGACGATGGCCGAGCGCGCACACCGGGCCTGGCGGCGCTACGGCAAGGGCCGGCGCCGGACGCGGCTCAACCTCGGCGACTGCTTCTCCTATGCCGCCGCCCAGCATCTCGGAGCGCCGCTGCTGCACAAGGGCGAGGACTTCGCACACACGGACATCGCATCGGACTGAATGCGTCCAGGAGCTCGACTTCTGGCACCCCTGAGCGCCACAGTGCTATACGCCGATAATCTACATTATGTTAACTGAGTGTCTGCGTGACCGTCCGCCCCCGCTCCCTCGCGCTGTCCCACCGACATTCAGGACGTAGGCTCGTCCTCGGGACGCACAGCACTCCTCAGGAGACACAGCACGCAGCGACGAGAGGACCGCGCATGCCGCACATCGCAGGAATCGACTTCGAGGCCCCCATCGTGCTCGCCCCGATGGCCGGCGGGCCGTCCACACCGGAGCTCTGCGCGGCGGTGTGCGAGGCCGGCGGTCTCGGATTCCTCGCCGCCGGTTACCTCAGTCCCGAGCAGCTCTCCGCCGACATCGCCCGCACGGCCGAGCTGACCGACCGCCCCTTCGGTGTCAACGTCTTCGCCGCCGCACCGTCGCCGGACACCCCGGAGACGCGCGCGCAGTGGCGGGAGTACCGTGCGCGCCTGCTCGCGGCCGGACACCCGGCCGAGTTCCTCCCCGACGAGCCGCTGGCCACGGACGACGCCTATGCGCAGAAGCTCGATCCGCTCGCCTCCTCCCCCGTCGCAGCGGTCTCCTTCACCTTCGGCCACCCGAGTGCTGCCGATATCGAACGGCTGCACGAGGCGGGCAAGGCCGTCATCCTCTATGCCACCTCGAAGGCGGGCATCCGCGCCGTCGCGGAGTCCGGGGCCGATGCCATCGGCGTCCAGGGCATTCATGCGGGAGGTCATCGCGCCACTGTCGACGGTGTGGATGATCCCGACCCCGAGGGCGACGAACAGGCGCCAGATGCCCAGCAACTCATCCGGCTTGCGAAGGCTCTCACTCAGCTGCCGATCATCGCCGGCGGCGGCATCGCGAGCGCCGAGGACGTGCGCGCACTCCTCGACGCGGGCGCGACCGCCGTCCAGGTGGGAACCCGCTTCCTCACGGCGTCCGAGGCAGGTACGCGCAAGACCCACAGGGCCGCCCTGCTCGAACTCCGGGATCGCGAGACGGTCCTGACCGCGGCGTTCTCCGGCCGGCCTGCGCGCACCGTGCGCAATGCCTTCGCCTCGGCGCACTCGACGTCCGCACCCCGGCTCTACCCGCAGCTGCACTTCCTCACCGCGGGACTGCGGAAGGAGGCGAACGCCGCCGGTGACGCCGAGAACCTCAACCTGTGGGCCGGCACGGGCTTCGCGGCCTGCACGGAGGCACCGGCCGCGGCCATCCTCGCGGAGCTCGCCGCCCGATGACGACCTCCCCGGGGGCCGGCGCGCGCTTCCGCGCCGCCGGTGCCCACCCCGTCACCATCGCCCTCGGCCTCGCGGCCGCGATGGGTGTGGGCCGCTTCGTCTTCACCCCGCTCCTGCCGATCATGATCGGGCAGACCGGCATGACCGAGCAGACCGGCGCCCTCATCGCGACGGCCAACTACATCGGCTACCTCCTGGGCGCTCTCGCGCTCGCGGGCCGGAACGCCGTCCGCTCGCGCCTCTTCGTCGCGCTGAATGCGGTCCTGCTCATCGCCTCCGAGGCACTCATGCTCGGGACCACGAGCATCCTCGGGTGGTCCGCGCTGCGGCTCGCGGCGGGCTTCTCGAGCGCCGTCCTCTTCATCGCGTGCACCAGCAGGATCCAGGCGATTCTGAGCGATCCCGCGGTGCCGGCGGCCGAGGCGGCACGCACCCGGGGCCTCGGCTTCGGCGGGGTGGGCCTCGGCATCGCGCTCACCGGCGCGGGAACTCTCATCGCGGGCGGGGACACCGGCTGGCAGGCGCTGTGGATCGCCTCGGCGGCGCTCAGCACCGCGCTCCTCGTACCCCTGCTGCTCACTCCCCCGCCGGCCGCGACCCACCGGGCGAGGCCGGCCGAGGAGGTCCCGGCAGTGCTGCCCGCGGCACTCCGACGCCGGTCCTGGACCGCACTCATGTGCCTCTACTTCGCCGAGGGGCTGGGCTACATCATCATCGGCACCTTCCTCGTCGACGCGGTCGCCGCAGGAGACCCGGCGGGACTCGGAACGTCCGGCGCCGCGAGCGACGGAGCGCTCGTCGCAGGGAGCATCGTGTGGCTCGCAGTCGGCCTCGCCGGCATCGTGGCACCGTTCCTCTGGTCGCTGTGCGCCGCACGCACCGGCCTGCGCACCGCGCTGGTGCTCACCCTCGCCCTGCAGACCGCAGGGGCGCTCATCCCCGCCCTCACACCGGCGCCGGGATGGGCGGTGCTCGCAGCCCTCCTCTTCGGGGGCACCTTCGTGCCCATCACCATGCTGGCGCTCGGCATCGGCGCCCGTCTGGGCGTGCCGCGCTCGGCGGCGAAGCTCACGGCCGCCTACGGGCTGGGCCAGGTGCTCGGGCCCCTCGTCGTCATCCCCGTCCTCGGCGGGGGCTATGCGACGGCGTTCGCGGTCGCCGGCGCCGTGCTGCTGCTCGCAACCGGGCTGGCCGCACTCGGCCTCACTCCTCGGCCGCGCGCGGACCCTCACTGAGCGCCGTCCGCCAGGCCTCGGGACCGGCCACCGGGAACCTCCGCCCGCTGAGCTCGCTCGGTGCGATCCGCACGAACCGCCCTTTCTCCCCCGCCTGCCAGGGATGCAGGCGCAGCCCCAGGGTGTCGAGCAGGCCCTCGGTGCCTCGCACCTGCTCCGCGCGGCCCTTGAGCACCACGCTCCACGCCCGCCCTCCCTCGGAACCGTCCGCCTCGAACGCCACCGGCGCGGTGCCAAGCGCGGCCGTGAGCTTGCCGCCGGCCCCCGTGCGGAAGACCACCGTGCCCCCGTCGACCACGTAGTTGACGGGGAAGATGTCCGGTCCGCCCTCCGCGAGGACGGCCAGCCGCCCCACCGCCGCGGTGCGCAGCAGCGTCCAGCACGCGTCCGCGGAGAGCACCTCGATCGCATCGTTCCCGCTCATGATCCCGCTCCTCTCGTCAGGCTCTGCGCTTCCATCCTCTCCCGCCACCCTGCACGCCCGTGCTGCAGTCCCAGTCTCTGCACGGAATCGTCTCAGGCACATCTCAGGATCGATGGGAATGCGGTGACAGTTGAGTGCGTTAGGCTCAATGTAAACGCGGCGAGCTCGCTCAGGTGTCTCGCCGGTGACCTCGGAACGGAAAGGGAGGACCCCTCATGGCCAGCACCTCTTTCAACCCCCTGCGCGACATCGACCGCTTCTTCACGGACGTCACCCGCACCCCCAACTCCATCGCCCTGCCGATGGACCTCTACCGCGACGGCGAGACCTTCGTGGCCCGCATCGACATGGCCGGCGTCGACGCCTCCAGCATCGACGTGGATGTCGAGGATCGCACCCTCACGGTCAGGGCGGAGCGGACGGCCTCGGCCCCGGACACGGACATCAAGTGGCTGACCCGCGAGCGTCCCACGGGCACGTTCGCCCGGCAGCTCACCCTGGGCAACCGAGTCGCCGTCGACAAGATCGCCGCGGACTACTCCGACGGCGTCCTCACGCTCACTATCCCGGTCGCCGATGAGGCGAAGCCCCGCAAGATCACCGTCGCCCACTCCGGCGCGGCGGGGACGAACGTCATCGCCTCCGAGACCACATCCCGCGAGGAGACGGCCGAGGGGCAGTGAGTCCGCGCCTCAGCTGAGACTCGCGGCATAGGCGAGGCAGACATAGGGGAGCTCGTACACCACGGGCTCCCCTTCTGCGTGCCCGGGCGTCGCGTGCCCGGAAGCGAGGGCGAGTTCGCGGCCCTCCCCCGTGAGGAACTCGCGCAGATTGCCCTCGACCCGGGCGCGCGTGCGCTCATCGCCGCGCAGCCAGTAGGTGCGGGTGGCCGCGAGAGCGACGAGATCGCCGACCGTCATCCCGGGTGTGGAGAAGCGGAATTCCGCCGCGCGGACCGGGCCGAATCCTGTGAGCTCGGGCCGCCACTGCGGGCGGTACACATCGCCGGCGTGCATGATCCGCGAGAGCCGCAGCACCCATTCGATGCGCACGTCGAGCTGGTTGAGCACGATCACGACTGCGCCGGGACGCCGCAGCACGCGGCGGAACTCCGCCGAGGCGGCCTCGGGGTCGAACCAGTGCCACGCCTGAGCGACCGTGATGAGAGAGGCCGATCCCTCGGCCAGCGGCAGGGCCTCAGCGGTGCCTGCCGCCGTGGGCGTCGGATGCAGCTCGAGGAGCGCGGGATCCGGGTCGACGCCGAGGACCTCCCAGCCGCGTGCCCGCAGGCCGGCGCCGAACAGGCCGGTCCCCGCACCGACGTCCACGCACGCGCCGGGGACCGGGACGGAAGCCTCACGCGCGAAGCCCTCAGCCCAGCCGTACACCGGATCGGGATAGGCCGGCCGGATCCGGTGGTAGAGCTCGGCGGAGCGACCGAAGGCCGTGCCGTACGCGTCCTTGGCCGCGGCGTCGAGCCGCGGCCTGCGCGCACGCTGGCCCGTGCCCGCCCACAGGTCTCCGTCCTGCCGGCTCACTGCTGCTCGGTGAGCGTGAACTCCGCATCGAAGCGCGTGCAGAGGTCCCGCAGCTTCTCGACGAGGGCATCCGCGAGCGGGATGCCGTGGGCCTCGCGCTCGGCGCGGGTGAGGAAGTCGCGGTCGCCCGTGGCCTGCACCGGGGCCGCGGGGTCCGTCGGCTCCATGCCGCGGATGGTCTCGCGGAGCTCGCGCACGTAGTCGCTCGCGTCGACGGGGGCGCCGAAGAACGCCGGGTCGATCGCGAGGAAGAAGTAGCCGATGTCCTGGTAGCCGTCCACATTGCCCGGCTGTCCCGCACCGGGCAGCGCGGCGGAGAGGATCTGGACCATCGTGGCGAGTGCCGAGCCCTTGTGGCCGCCGCCGAAGAACGTCGCACCGCCCAGCGGCAGCAGGCCCACTCCCCCGTCCTTGCCGAACTCGAGGCGCTCGTACACCTCGCCGGCATCGTAGATCGGCCTGCCGTCCGGGTCCGCGACCCATTCCGCCGGCAGCGGCTCGCCCTTGAGGCCGTAGACCTTGACCTTGTTGAGCGGCACCACGCTCGTCGCCATATCGACGAGCACGGGGTCCTCACCCGGCACGGGAGCCGCGAAGGCGATCGGGTTGGTGCCCATGAGCGGGTACTTGGCCCCGTGCGGGATCTGGAGGGCGTTGGCGGTGGAGCACAGGGAGATGCCCATGAGCCCGGCCTCGGCGGCCATGCGGGCGTAGTAGCCGGCGGCGCCGTAGTGGTTGGTCCGGTTGACGACGCCGATGCCCACGCCGAACGACTTCGCCGCCTCGATGGCCTTCGTCATCGCGAGATGCGCGCCGGTGTGGCCGAACGCCCGCATCCCGTCGATCCGGGCGACGGCTCCGGCGGCATGCGCGACCTCGGGCTGAGCGGTGGGCAGCAGATTGCCGTTCTCGATCTCGGAGGCGTAGTAGGGCAGCATCGAGATCCCGTGGGAGTCGACCCCCATGAGGTCCGTGTCGTACATGACCTCGGTACAGATCGCACGTGTGCTCTCGTCCGCTCCCAGGCCATTCAGGACTGAGTCGATCTGGGCGCGGACGGTGTCAGGTGCATAGCGCTTCATGCGCCCCAGGATATCCGGCGCCGCCTGCCGCGGCCGGGCCTCTCATTCACTAAGATGGCGGCCATGTCCGCAAGCGATGGAACCGCAGCCTCCCCCTCCCCCGCAGAGCTCTCCGCCCGCCTCGAGCAGGCCGGCGCCGAATACGAGCGGCTCGCCTCCCTGGGCCTCGCCCTCGACATCACCCGCGGGAAGCCTTCGGCCGCCCAGCTCGATCTCTCGAATCCGCTCCTCACTGCGGTCGACGGCGAGAGCTTCCGCGCGGCGGACGGCACGGACACGCGCAACTACGGCGGGGCCGAGGGACTGCCCGAGCTGCGGGAGATCTTCGCGCCGCTCCTGCAGGCTCCCCCCGGCCAGCTGCTCGCCCAGGGCAACTCCTCGCTCACGCTCATGAAGGACGCGCTCACCTTCGCCCTCCTCCACGGCCGCCCGGACTCGCCCGAGCCCTGGGCGCGGACGGGTGCGCCGGTGCGCATGCTGTGCCCGGCACCGGGCTACGACCGGCACTTCGGCCTCGCAGAGTCCCTCGGCTTCGAGCTGGTGCCGGTGGATGCGGACGCCGAGGGGCCGGACCTGGAACAGGTCGCGACGCTCACGGCCGACCCCTCCGTCAAGGGCATCTGGCTCGTGCCCGTCCATTCGAACCCCACAGGCGTCTCCCTCTCGGCCGAGCGCACGCGCGCGCTCATGGCCCTCGAGACCGCCGCGCCCGATTTCACGGTCATGTGGGACAACGCCTATGCGCTCCACCACCTCCGGGAACCGCACCCTGAGCCGGTCGACGTCCTCGGCCTCGCGCGCGAGGCCGGGCATCCCGATCGGCCGCTCGTCTTCGCCTCGACCTCGAAGATCACCCACGCCGGGGCCGGGGTCGCGTTCTTCGCCGCCTCGGAGCGGATGACGGAGTGGTTCCTCGCCCACACGGGGGCCGGTTCGATCGGCCCGGACAAGGTCAATCAGCTCAGGCATGCCCGCTTCTTCGGCTCCTCCGAAGGCGTGCTCGCGCACATGCGACGCCACGCGGAGCTGCTGGCGCCCAAGTTCGCCGCGGTGGATGCGGTCTTCGCCCGTGTGCTCGGGCCCGAGGGCCTCGCCGCCTGGACGAACCCCGGCGGCGGGTACTTCATCACGCTCGCGGTCCGCCCCGGCACCGCCTCGCGCGTCGTGAAGCTCGCGGGCGAGGCCGGCGTCAAGCTCACCCCGGCCGGTGCCACACACCCGTACGGCCTCGATCCCGATGACGCGATCATCCGCATCGCCCCCTCCATGCCTCCGCTCGAGGAGGTCGAGGCCGCCGCCGAGGTGGTGGCCGCGTGTGTGAGGCTCGCCGCCTACGAGGCGGTCGCCTCGGGAGCGTGAGCCCTACCGTTCTCCCAGCGGGACTGTGATCTCCGAGGCAATCGGTTGAAGCCTGAACTTTCCGCTCCTAGCCTCGTGGGGTGACTTCGCAGCCCCCCGCTCTCTCGGACCAGCGCTCCGCCCGGCGGTCCCGGAACCCGTTCGCCCTGCTGGCTCGCGTGCCCTTCGGCTGGCAGGTGCTCACCGGCCTCGTCCTCGGCGTCGTCCTCGGTCTCGTGGCGGCGGGCATCGGCGAGGTGCCGGGGACCGGCGAGAACGGCGGGCCCGGCCCCAACGCTCTCATGATCGTCCTCGAGACGATCGGCTCGATCTTCGTCACGCTGCTCAAGGCACTCGTCCCGCCGCTCATCTTCCTCGCGATCGTGAGCTCGATCGCGAATCTGCGGCAGGTGACCAACGCCGCCCGGCTCGCATGGAAGACGCTGGTGTGGTTCGCGCTCACGTCGCTCATCGCGGTGGCCATCGGGATCGCTCTCGGCATCCTCACGACTCCCGGCGCGCGCACCGGGGTGGATGCCTCGGCCGCGGAGGCCTCGCAGACGCAGGGCGGCTGGCTCGACTTCCTCGTAGGGCTCGTGCCCGCGAACTTCATCGGGCTCGAGGGCTCCGCGGGGGACGACGGCACCCTGTCCCTGAGCTTCAACGCACTGCAGATCCTCGTCATCTCCATCGCCGTCGGCATCGCCGTGCTCAGCGTCGGCGAGAAGGCGGATCCGTTCCTGCGCTTCACCTCCTCCGCGCTCGCGATCGTCCAGAGGCTCCTGTGGTGGGTCATCCGGCTCGCGCCCATCGGCACGGTGGGCCTCCTGGGCAATGCCGTGGCGAGCTACGGCTGGGCGGCCATCGGCCAGCTGGGCGTCTTCACGGCGGACGTCTACATCGGCATGCTCGTCGTGGCGCTGCTCGTCTACCCTGTGCTCCTGCGCGTCTCCGGGCTCTCCGTCCGCTCCTTCCTCCGCGGCGTGTGGCCGGCGACGTCTCTGGGCTTCGTCTCCCGCAGCTCCCTGGGCACCATGCCGATGACGCAGACGGTCACCGAGCGCATGGGCGTGCCGGCGCACTACGCCTCGTTCGCCGTGCCGCTGGGCGCGACCACCAAGATGGACGGCTGCGCGGCGATCTACCCGTCGCTCGCGGCGATCTTCGTCGCGAACTTCTACGGCGTGCAGCTCACTCTCACGGACTACCTGCTCATCGTGCTGGTCTGCGTGCTCGGATCTGCGGCCACCGCCGGGATGACGGGGGCGACCGTCATGCTCACCCTCACCCTCTCCACGCTGGGCCTCCCTCTCGAGGGTGTGGGCCTGCTGCTGGCGATCGACCCGATCCTCGACATGGGCCGGACGGCGCTCAATGTCACCGGGCAGTCGCTCGTCGCGGTGATCGTGGCAGCGCGCGAGAAGATCCTCGACCGCGAGGCCTACGCAGCGGCGGCCCGCCGGTCGTTCGCGGGAGAGGATGCCCCGGCGGGCGAACAGCACGTGCGCACGCACTGACCCGGGAACTCCTCACGTTTCGGTAACGCCCCCTGGTCCGCCGGTTCCCGCACCTGAGAGACTGCTGTCCAATCCCAGACAGCTGGGTGGACACGTGCTGTGCGCACCGGTCACAGAGGAGACAGGGACGATGAAGACCCGCAGATCCATGACACTGGCAGGCATGATCGCCGCCTCCGCCCTCGTCCTCACCGCGTGCGGTGAGACGGAGGCGGGGCAGGCGCAGGGCGACGCGGACGCCGGTGCGGCCGAGGAGGGGACGGACTGGTCGGACTGCACACCGGGCGAGCAGTCAGCGGAGGTGGATCTCGCCGCCGAGGAGGACAAGGAGATCAGCATCGCGGCCTTCAACGGCTGGGACGAGTCCTTCGCCGCGGCGCACCTCACCAAGTACGCGCTCGAGGAGGAGGGCTACTCCGTCACCATCGAGGGCTTCGAGGCCGGACCCGGCTACACGGCGGTGGCCGAGGGCGACATCGACTTCCTCATGGACGCGTGGCTGCCGGTCACGCACGAGGACTACATCGCGCAGTTCGACGAGCAGCTCGAGGCTTCCGGCTGCTGGTACGTGCAGGCGGCCAACACGATCGCCGTGAACGAGGACTCCCCCGCGCAGTCGATGGCCGACCTCGCAGAGATGGCCGATGAGCACAACAGCACGATCGTCGGGATCGAGGCCGGGGCCGGACTCACCCGGCAGACGCAGGACATCATGATCCCGACCTACGGGCTCGAGGACTGGGAGTTCAAGATCTCCTCGACACCTGCCATGCTCGCCGAGCTCAAATCGGCGACGGATTCCGGTGAGAACATCGTCGTCACGCTGTGGCGTCCGCACTGGGCCTATGACGCCTTCCCGATCCGGGACCTCGAGGATCCGGAAGGTGCGATGGGCGCGGCCGAGGTGATCTACAACTTCGCGACCGCGGGCTTCGGCGAGGAGCACCCGGAGGTCTCGCAGCTGCTGAAGAACCTCGTC
This sequence comes from Brevibacterium album DSM 18261, assembly GCF_000426445.1. Lineage (GTDB taxonomy): Bacteria > Actinomycetota > Actinomycetes > Actinomycetales > Brevibacteriaceae > Brevibacterium > Brevibacterium album. The sequence goes on from NZ_AUFJ01000011.1 coordinate 348,318, forward strand.
ATCAGCGATGAGAACCTGGCGAGCGTCGAGAACGTCATGTTCTCCGACGAGAACTACGGCGGTGAGAACCTCGACGAGGCCGTGGCCGAATGGGTCGCGGACAACCCCGAGTTCATCGAGGACTGGAAGGCGGGCGCGCTCACCTGACGGCAGGTTCGGCTGATCGCCGAGATGCCCGGATCAGACGCCGAAGGGCGGGGACCCCGTGGGGGTTCCCGCCCTTCGGCTGTGCGACGAGCGCGCCTCAGCTCACTTCTTGCCGTAGTCGTAGAAGCCGCGGCCGGTCTTCACGCCGAGCAGCCCCGCATCGACCATGCGCGAGAGCAGGACCGGCGGCTTGGCGGCCGGATCTCCGGTCTCCTCGTAGATGCTCCGGCCCACGAAGAGGCACGTGTCCAGTCCCACCCTGTCAGCCAGGGCGATGGGCCCCATGGGGTGGGCGCAGCCGTTGACCATCCCGAGATCCACGTCCTCCTTCGTCGCCCGCCCAGACTCCACCATCCTGATCGCGGAGAACAGGAAGGGGATGAGCAGGGCGTTGACGACGAAGCCCGGCCGGTCCTGAGCCCGGATCGTCACCTTGCCGAGCACCTCGGAGGCGAACGCCTCGACCTCGTCGACGACGGCGGGGTCCGTGAGCTCGGAGACGACGAGCTCCACGAGCGGCTGGACCGGCGCGGGGTTGAAGAAGTGGATGCCCAGCACCCGCTCCGGCCGCTTCGTCGACTGCGCGAACCGGACGATCGGCATCGAGGACGTGTTCGAGGCGAGAATCGCGTCCTCGTCCTTCACGATGGCGTCGAGCTCGGCGAAGATCGCCTTCTTGATCTCCTCGTTCTCGCTCGCCGCCTCGATGACGAGGCGGCAGTCGGCGAGATCCGCGAGATCCGTCGTGAAGGTGAGCCGGCCGAGTGCGGCGTCCCGCTCCTCGGCGGAGAGCTTGCCGCGCTCCACTCCCCTCTCCAGGCTCTTCTCGATGCGCCCCCGCCCGGCCGCGACAGCCTCGGCGCTGATGTCCCGGACGACCACGATCAGGCCTGCCCGGGCGAGCACCTCGGCGATGCCGGATCCCATGAGTCCGGAGCCCACTACCCCGGCGCGTTCGATGGTCATATGCCTATCCCTTTCGTCGTTCCTGCACCCACATCAGAAGCAGTGCTCACATCAGAACCATTCGGCCTGACGGATCGCCCGCAGCGCCTCGCGGCGCCGCTCCTTGGGCAGCGTCTCGACGTACACGGTGCCGTCGAGGTGGTCGGTCTCGTGCTGGAGCATCTGGGCGAACACGCCCTCGCCCTCGATCCGGACCTCCTCACCCTCGACGTCCACACCGCTCACCGCCGCGTGCTCCCACCGGGGCGTGGGGAACCACAGCCCCGGCACGGAGAGGCAGCCCTCGTCGATGTCGCGCAGCTCTCCCCCGGTCTCGACGACCACGGGGTTGATGACGTGGCCGATGCGACCGTCGAGGTGATAGGCGAAGATCCGCCTGCTCACCCCGATCTGCGGTGCCGCCACCGCCGCACGCCCCTCGGGGGCGGCGGTGGCGGCGAGATCGTCCACGAGCGCCCGCAGCGCATCGTCGAAGACGGTGACCGGCACGCAGACGCTGCGCAGCACCGGATCGCCGTAGTGCCGGATGGCCCGCTCAGGCATCGACCACCACGACCAGGTCGCCGCCCTCGAGCTGCTGCACGGGACCGATCGCGAGCCGCGAGACGGTGCCGTCGATCTGCGCCGTGATGGAGGCCTCCATCTTCATCGCCTCGATGGTCGCGACCGTCTGCCCGGCCTTCACCGCATCGCCCACCGCGACCTGGAGCGTCACGACGCCGGCGAAGGGGCTGGCCACATGGCCGGCATTGTCCGGATCGGCCTTCTCCGCAGTCGCGACGTCCACCTCGACGGAGCGATCGCGCACCGAAATCGGCCGCAGCTGGCCGTTGAGGGTGCACATGACGGTCCGCATGCCCCGCTCATCGGCCGAGCCCACCGCCTGGATGCCCACGAGCAGGGACTTGCCCCGTTCGATCCGCACCGTGTGCTCCTCGCCCTCGGCCATCCCGTAGAGGTAGAGCTGCGTGTCCAGCACGGACAGATCGCCGTAGGCCTCACGGACCCGCGTGTACTCCTTGGTGGGCTGCGCGAACAGGAGACGGTTCAGCGTCTCCTGCCGGGTGCGGCCCGGCTCGGCCAGCAGCGCCGCGTCCTCCTCCGGGAGATCGGCCTCCGGCGCCCTGTGCGTCCGGCCGGCCAGCGCCTTCGTGCGGAAGGGCTCCGGCCAGCCGCCGGGAGGATCGCCCAGGTCACCGGAGAGGAAGCCCACGACGGAGTCGGGCACGTCGAAGCGCTCGGGATGCTCCTCGAACTCCTGCGGATCCGCGCCGACGGCCACGAGGTGGAGGGCGAGATCGCCGACGACCTTGGACGAGGGGGTCACCTTGACGAGGTGGCCCAGCAGCCTGTCGGCCGCCTCGTACATCGCCTCGATCTCCTCGAACTTCTCCCCCAGGCCCAGCGCCACCGCCTGCTGGCGGAGGTTCGAGAGCTGCCCGCCGGGGATCTCGTGCCGGTACACGCGCCCGGTCGGACCGGGCAGTCCCGATTCGAAGGGCCGGTAGACATTGCGCACGGCCTCCCAGTACGGCTCCAGGTCGGAGACCGCGGACAGGCTCAGCCCGGTGTCGCGCTCGGTGTGCTCGAGCGCGGCCACGAGGGCCGAGAGCGAGGGCTGGCTCGTCGTGCCCGACATCGCCGCGCTCGCCGCGTCGACGGCGTCCGCGCCCGCGGCCGAGGCCGCCATGAGCGTGGCGAGCTGTCCGCCGGCCGTGTCATGGGTGTGGACGTGGACCGGCAGGTCGAAGCGCTCGCGGAGCGCGGTGACGAGCTTCGTGGCCGCCGCCGGCCGCAGCAGGCCGGCCATGTCCTTGATCGCGAGCACGTGCGCGCCGGCCTCGACGATCTGCTCGGCCAGGCGCAGGTAGTAGTCGAGGGTGTAGAGCTCCTCGGCCGGGTTGAGGAGGTCGGAGGTGTAGCAGAGCGCGACCTCCGCGACCGAGGTGCCGGTCGCCCGGACCGCGTCGATCGCCGGCCGCATCTGCGAGACGTCGTTGAGCGCGTCGAAGATGCGGAAGATGTCCACGCCCACCTCGGCGGCCTCGGCGACGAAGGCGTCCGTGACCTGCGTGGGGTAGGGCGTGTAGCCCACGGTGTTGCGGCCCCGCAGCAGCATCTGGAGATTGATGTTGGGGATCGCCTCGCGCAGGCGGCCCAGCCGCTCCCAGGGGTCCTCTCCCAGGAAGCGCAGCGCGACGTCGTAGGTCGCCCCGCCCCAGCACTCGACGCTCAGCAGCTCCGGGGTGAGCCGGGAGAGGTGCTCGGCCGGCGCCAGGAGGTCCTTCGTGCGCACGCGCGTGGCGAGCAGGGACTGGTGCGCATCGCGGAATGTCGTGTCCGTGACCGCGAGCGCAGACTGCGCGCGCAGCGCCTGCGCCCAGCCCTCCGGTCCGAGTTCGGCGAGCTGCTGACGGGAGCCGGCCGGCGCCTCGGGCACCCCCCCGAGGGAGGGGAGCTTGACGGCGGGATCGATGCTGAGCGGCGCGCGCCCGTGGGGGCGGTTGACCGTGACATCCGCGAGGTAGTCGAGGATCTTCGAGCCGCGGTCGGCGCCCGAGCGGGCCTCGAGCAGGTGGGGGTGGTCGTCGATGAACGTCGTCGCGAGATCGCCGGCTCGGAACTGCGGCTGGTCGAGGACGGCCTTGAGGAAGCCGATGTTCGAGGCGACGCCGCGGATGCGGAACTCCGCGAGCGCACGGCGGGCGCGCTCGACGGCCTGGGTGAAGGTCCGGCCCCGGGTGGTGCACTTGACGAGCATGGAGTCGAAGTGGGCGGAGACCTCGGCGCCGGCGTAGGCCGTGCCGCCGTCCAGCCGCACGCCCGCGCCGCCCGCCGAGCGGTATGCGGTGATGACGCCGGTGTCCGGCCGGAACGAGTTCGCGGGGTCCTCGGTCGTGATGCGGCACTGCAGTGCGGCACCCTTGATGTGGACGGTGTCCTGGGACAGCCCGATGTCCTCCAGCGTCGCACCGGAGGCGATGAGGAGCTGGGACTGGACGAGGTCGACGTCCGTGATCTCCTCCGTGACGGTGTGCTCGACCTGGATGCGCGGATTCATCTCGATGAACGCGTGCTTGCCGGCGCGGGGGCCCGCCGTCTCGAGGAGGAACTCGACCGTCCCGGCGTTCTGGTAGCCGATCTCGGACGCGAAGCGCAGCGCATCGGCACGCAGCGCATCGGCGACCTCAGGGGCGAGATTGGGCGCCGGCGCGATCTCGACGACCTTCTGATGGCGGCGCTGGATGGAGCAGTCGCGCTCGAACAGGTGGATCATGTTCGAGTCGTTGTCCGCGAGCACCTGCACCTCGATGTGGCGGGGGCGCTGGACGGCCTGCTCGATGAAGACGGTCGGGTCCCCGAAAGCGCCCTCGGCCTCGCGCATCGCGGCCTTGAGGGCCTCCACGAGCTCGCCGTGCGAGTCGACCCGGCGCATGCCGCGGCCGCCGCCGCCGGCCACGGCCTTGACGAAGAGCGGGAACTCCATGCCGGAGGCCTCGGACAGCAGCTCGTCGATGTCCGCCGAGGGGCGCGTCGAAGCCAGCGTCGGCACGCCCGAGCGGCGTGCGGCATCGAGCGCCTGCACCTTGTTGCCGGCCATCTCGAGGACGTCGGCGCGCGGTCCCACGAAGGTGATCCCGGCAGCCGCGCAGGCCCGGGCGAGCTCGGGGTTCTCGGACAGGAAGCCGTACCCGGGGTAGACGGCGTCCGCCCCGGACTCCTTCGCCACGCGCATGATCTCGGCGACGTCGAGGTAGGCGCGGACGGGGTGGCCCTCGGAGCCGATCTGGTAGGCCTCATCGGCCTTCAGGCGATGTTCGGAATTGCGATCCTCGTATGGGAAGACCGCGACGGTCTCCGCGCCCAGCTCGTAGGCGGCGCGGAATGCGCGGACCGCGATTTCACCGCGGTTGGCGACTAGCACCTTTCGGAACATTCGAACTCGTTTCTCTCCGGCACCGCACACTCGCGCGGCGCTGTTCAGCGGAACAGGGCCACTCTACAAGTGGGCTGCGCCACGTCGCGGGCGGGGTGCCCGGGGCCCTTCCGGAGCACGCACGGTGCCGTGTCCGCGGCCTTGGCTAGGGTGAGGCGCATGCGGATCCTCCACACCTCCGACTGGCACCTGGGCCGGCGCATCCACGGCTCCGGCACGGAGGCGGCCCACGCGGCGTTCATCGACTGGCTCACCGCCCTCGTCGCGGACCGCGGAATCGATGCCGTGCTGGTCTCCGGAGACGTCTACGACCGGGCGATCCCGCACCCGGACGCACTCGCCCTGTGGGACCGCGCGACGTCGGCGCTGCTGACCGCCGGCGCCCGGATCATCGCCACGAGCGGCAACCACGACTCGTTCATCCGGCTGGGAGTGGGCAGGCGGCAGCTCGACGGCGCCGGCCTGCACCTGTGCACGCGGCTCAGCGACATCGTGCGCCCCGTGCGGCTGGACTACGAGGGCCGGGAACTGGCACCGGACGATCCGGAGCCGGGCGTCTCCTTCCACGGCATCCCCTATCTCGAACCGGCGCTCGTATGGGAGCGGCTGGGAGCCGCGGCGCGCACTCACACCGCCGTGCTCACGGCTGCGATGGATCGGATCGGAGCGGTGCGGCCGGAGCGGGACCGGCTCATCGTCCTCGCGCACGCGTTCGTGGCAGGGTCGGCCGCGAGCGACTCCGAGCGCGACATCTCGGTGGGCGGGGTGGGCCTCGCGCCGCTGTCGGTCTTCGCGAACTGCGATTACGCCGCCCTCGGCCATGTCCACCGTCCGCACGACCTCGCCGCACACGTGCGCTATTCGGGCTCCCCGCTGCCCTTCTCCTTCGGGGAGGAGGATACGCCCAAGCGCGTCGTCGAGATCGAGCTGACAGGCCCCGACTCCGCCCCCGTCCTCACCGACCATGCAGTCCCCGAACTCCTGCGCCTGCGCACGCTCTCGGGCACGCTCGAGGGGGTGCTCGCCGCCGCTCACGAGCACGCGGACGCGCTCGTGAGCGTCGAGCTCACGGATCCGGGCCGCGTCCCCGGCGCGCTCGAGAGGCTCAGGCAGGCCTTCCCCGGTTTCATCCGGATGTCGTGGACGGGCCTCGCAGAGCGGCCCGTCGCGCCCGTGCACACGGCGGCCTCGGCCGCGGCGCGGACCGACACCGAGGTCTTCGGCGAGTTCTACGAGACCCAGCGCGGCATCCCCGCACCCGCCCACGCTCTCGAGCGCTTCGAATCCGCCCTCGCACAGGTGCTGAGCCAGGCGGAGAGCGGGGGCCGGGCATGAGACCGCACCTCCTGGAGATCGAAGGATTCGGCCCGTTCGCGGACCTGCAGACGATCGACTTCGACGCGGCCGGGACGGACGGCATCTTCCTCATCGCCGGCCCCACGGGCGCGGGCAAGACGACGATCCTCGACGCCCTGTGCTTCGCCCTGTACAACACGGTGCCGGGAGCCCGCGGAGCGGCCAAGGAGCTGCGCTCGACCCACGCCGCCCCCACCGTGCCGACCCGTGTGCGCCTGGAGTTCAGCGTGGACGGCCGGCGGTTCGGGGTCGAGCGCTCGCCCCAGTACGAACGGCCCCGCAGACGCGGGACCGGCACGACGACTCAGCCCCATCGCGTGGCGCTGAGCGAGCTCCGCGCGGACGGCTGGGCGGGGATCGGCCGCACCGCACAGGAGGTCCAGTCCTTCCTGCAGGAGGCGATCGGGCTGAGCGCGGCCCAGTTCACCAAGCTCATCCTGCTCCCGCAGGGCGAGTTCTCAGCCTTTCTCCACGCCGACCCCGGTGAGCGGGAGGCCATTCTCACCCGGCTCTTCTCCACCGAGCACCTCGCCGAGGTCGAACGGGTGCTCGCGGACCGCGCCGCAGAGGCCCGCCGCGGCAGTCAGTCCGCCGAGGAGCGCAGACGCTTCCGGATGGAACAGGCCTCCCAGGCGGCCTGGGAAGCCCTGCCCGCACCATCGGCAGGCGGCACCGAGCTCGACGACCTGCTCGCGCACCTCGGCCTCGCCCGGACGCTGGCGCAGGAGGCCGCCGAGGTGTGCGCGCACACCGCAGCGCTGGCGCAGGAGTTCGCCGAGGCGCATGCCGGAGCCGCGGCCGCGCTGCGCGACCGGACGACGGACCGGACCGCCCTCCGCGAGCTGGAGGCGGCACTGTCTGCCTGGGAGGCCGGACGCGAGGCACGGGAGGAGGCAGGCAGTCGGCTCACGCTCGCCCGCGCCGCCGCACCCCTGCTCCGGCTGCACGACGAGGCCGAGGAGGCCCGGGGCCAGGAGGAGGCCCGCGCGGCAGAGCTGCGGCAGGCACATGAGCGGCTCGTCCGGGCGCTGCCCGAGGGGTGCCCGCTCTCCTCACCCGAGGAGCTGGTCCCCGCGCTCCTCGCACAGGCGCGCACCGCCGCCGAGGAGATCCGGAACCGCCTGGACCGCCTCGCGCAGCTGCGGGCCGAGCGCGCCTCGGCCGCAGACGCGGCCGAGCGGGCCGAGTCGGCGCTCGCCGAGGCGCGGACCGCGGTGGAGGCCGGGCAGGAGGCGCAGTCCGCGGCCGCCTCCGAGGAGCGCGCCGCCCTGGACAGGCTCGAGACGCTCGCTGACGCCGCCGTTGTCCTCGAGGATCTGCGGGCCAGGCGAAGGGCGCTCGAGGCCCGCACCCGAGCCGCCGCCGAGGAGGCGCAGGCCGCGGAGGCCTGCGCCGCGGCAGCGCGCGAAGCAGAGGCCGCGGCGCTCGAACTCGCCCGCCTGCGCCGGGCGCTGCGGGAGAGCCTCGCCGGCCGACTCGCCGCGGATCTGGGCGAGGAGGAACCCTGCCCCGTCTGCGGCAGCTGCGCCCACCCCTCCCCCGCACCCCTCCCCGAAGCTGCACCGGACCCCGAGGAGGAAGAGGCGGCCGCGGCCGCCGAGCGCCGGGCCGCTGAGAGCCTGGCAGCAGCCCGCGAGCGCCTCGAGGTCGCGCGCCGGACGCATTCCACCGCGCAGCGGGAGGCCGCAGGCATCGATCCCGCACGCCTCGAGGACGATTTGCGGACCGCACAGGAGCGCGCGGAGGAGAGGACGCGCCTCCTCGCTGCCCGGCCCGCGCTCCGGGAGCGCTGTGCCCGTCTCGAAGCCGCACTCGATGCGCATCGACAGGCGCTCGCAGAGGCCGAGGCCCGCGCGGCGGCCGCGGCGACTGAGCACGCACGGACCGAGGCCCGCGTCTCGGAGGCCTCCGGCGAGGACAGGGAACCGCCCGCCGCGCTCACCGCGCTGGGTGTCTCCGCTCCCGCGCAGGCGGACGAGGCCGCCGGTCTGCTGCGGACGCTCGAGGAGATCGAACGGCACCGGCAGGAGTGGTCCGCGGCCGCGAAGTCCGTCGATGGGGCCGCCCGCACCCTCGCCCTCCGCCGGCGGGACCTCTCCGAGGCGCTCGGGGCCTCGCCCTTCGCCTCCGAGGAGGAGCTGCTGGCCGCGGCCCGGCTGCCACTGGCGGAGCTGGAGGCCGCCGCCGAGCAGGAGGCCCGGCAGGCGGCGCGCCTCACGGCGCAGGGCGACGACCCGCAGATCGTGCGCGCCCGCGGGGACACCGCCTCGGAGACCGGGCTCGCGCAGGCGCTGGACCGGGCGGAGGAGCTGGCTGAGCGCTGGCGAGCCCGGCGCACCGAGGCACAGCACCGGCACGCGATCGCGGCCGACAGGGCGGAGCAGGCCGCGGCCGAGGTCCGTTCCGCGCAGGCCGAGCAGGTCAGGGAGGAGGCGCAGCTGCGGGAATGGCTGCGCGACACGGATCTCGCCGCGCTCGTGCAGGGCACCAGCAGAGAGGCCGCGCAGCGCATGTCGCTGTCCTCGTACGCGCTCGTCGCCATCTTCGCCGAGGTCGCGGCCCAGGCCTCGCACCGCCTGCTCGCGATGACGGCCGGCCGGTACCGGCTGGTCCACACCCTGCGCCACGGCGCCAGGGAGAGGCGCGCCGGCCTCGGCCTCAGGGTCGTGGACACCTTCACCGACCAGGAGCGCGATCCGCGCACACTGTCCGGCGGCGAGAGCTTCATGGCCGCGCTCGCCCTGGCACTGGGCCTCGCGGACACGGTGCGCGCCACATCGGCGGGCACGGAGCTGCAGACGCTGTTCCTCGACGAGGGATTCGGCACACTCGACCCGGACTCCCTCGCCGATGTCCTCGCCGTCCTCGACGGACTGCGCACCGGCGGCCGCACGATCGGGATCATCTCGCACGTGAGCGAGATGCGGCAGACGCTGCCCACCCGCCTCGTGGTGCGGCCGGGACCCGCCGGCTCCTCGATCTCCGCGGAGTGACACAGGGCACCGCGTTCGCGGAATGGGCTCCCCTATCCGCTACGGTAGATCCCGTGCTCGTCATCAGTGTCTCCAGCCTCAAAGGAGGCGTCGGGAAGACTTCGGTCGCGCTCGGCCTCGCCTCCGCCGCGTACAACCGCGGTCTGCCCACCCTCGTCGTCGACATGGATCCGCAAGCGGATGCGTCGACGGGACTCGACGTGCCGGTGACGACGCCTCTGGACATCGCAGATGTGCTCGCCGCGCCCAGGACGAAGATCATCTCGCAGGCGATCGTGCCCTCGGGCTGGTCCGGGGACGCCGCGGGCGCCCTCGACGTCATCCCGGGCAGCCCGCGCGCGGCCGAGTTCGACCGTCCGACTCTCTCCGAGCGCTATCTGCGGCGGCTCAGCGAAGCGCTCACGACGGTCGCCGACGACTACCGCGTCGTCATCGTCGACTGCCCCCCGTCCATGAACGGCCTCACCCGGGCGGCGTGGATGGCCAGTCAGCGCGTGGCCGTCGTGACCGAACCGGGTCTCTTCTCGGTCGCGGCCGCGGACCGGGCGCTGCGAGCGATCGCGGAGCTGCGGCGCCGCGGGGCCCCTGACCTGCAGCCGCTCGGCATCGTGCCCAACCGCGTACGGACGAAGTCGCGCGAGCACGAGTACCGGATCGAGGAGATGCGCGACATGTTCGGTCCGCTCGTCCTCAGTCCTCCCATCCCCGAGCGCACCGTGCTGCAGCAGGCACAGGGCTCGGCCCGCCCCATCCACGCGTGGCCGGGCAAGATCGCCGGCGATCTCGCCGGCGCCTTCGACACCCTGCTCGATCGGGCGCTCCGGACCTCGACGATGCGCAGCCGGACACCGCGCTCGGCGCCCGAGGCCGGCGGGAGCGAGCAGGGCGAGCAGCCGCCGGCCGCCCCCGGACAGGCAGCCGACCACCGCTGAGCTGCACAGTCGGCCTGCGCGCCGGTACGGCAGATACGACAGGGCCCCGCCGGACTCTCATGTCCGGCGGGGCCCTGTCTGCCGCAGGCTCTCCGCTGCCGAGCTCCCGCCTCAGCCCGCGCTGCGGGCCCGGCGCGCGGCCAGCTCGTCCATCTCCTGCGGCCGGATCTCATCGGCCGGACGCTCGCTGGGCAGCTCGGAAAGGGTGCCCTGCACCTCGCGCCACACATGGCCGACCGCGATGCCGAAGACGCCCTGCCCGCCCTGCACGAGGTCGATGACCTCGTTCGCCGAGGTGCAGGCGAAGACGCTCGAGCCGTCGCTCATGAGCGTGATCTGGGAGAGCTCCTCCACGCCCTGGTTCTGGAGGTGGCCGACCGCGACGCGGATCTGCTGGAGGGAGACGCCCGCGTCGAGGAGGCGCTTGACGATCTTCACGACGAGCACATCGCGGAAGCTGTACAGACGCTGCGAACCCGAGCCGGTCGCCGCACGGATCGAGGGGACCACCAGCGCGGTCCGCGACCAGTAGTCGAGCTGCCGGTACGTGATGCCGACGACCTTGCACACGGTGGGTCCGCGGTAGCCGGCCTCGTCGTCGAGGACCGGTATGTCGTCGTCGAAGAGCAGACCCTGTGCGCCGCTGGGCACGGGCCTGTCCTGCGTCATCTCCTGTTCAGAGCGGTTCACACCGACTCCTCCTTCACACCCCAGGGGGAAGCTTGGCGACAGCGAGGCCTGTGGTGCTCAACGATTCTACACCTGCCTGCGCCGCACGCCGGGGTTACGGGCACAGGACGAAGCTACGCACTCACCGCAGCCGATGCACGGACCCCCGGGATAACGATTTGGGCGTGTCGCTGTTACCGGAGGAATCGAACGCGCCCGGAGCGGCGGCCAGCAGCCGGGCCCGGGGTGCGGCATAGACGCCCGTGTACTCCTGCCCGGACAGCCGCATGATCTCGTCCATGACCCGGTCCGTCGCCCGGCGCAGCGCGAAGCGGTCCGCCGCGGCCGCGGGATCGGGCCCGCCGAGCCGCAGGGGCTCGCCGAAGACCGTCCCCACCCTGCGGAGCCGCGGCAGGCGTGCTCCCGCGGGCCGCAGCCGGTCGGTGCCGACCACGGCCACGGGCACCACCGGGGCACCGGTGGCGAGGGCGAGGCGCGCGACTCCCGTGTGCCCGCGATGCAGCCGGCCGTCCGGGCTCCGGGTGCCCTCGGGGTAGATGCCGAGCACGGAACCCGATTCCAGGACGTCCTCGCCGAGTCCCAGTGAGGCTTCGGAGCCAGCGCCTCCGGCGCGGTCCATGGGCAGCTGGCCCGTCATCTCGAAGAAGCGCCGGGTGAGCGCACCGCGCACCCCGGGACGGCGGAAGTACTCGTCCTTGGCGAGATAGACCACGGGCCGGCGCAGCGCGAGCGGCACGAACACGGAGTCCATGAACGAGAGGTGGTTGGCCGCGAGGATCACGGGGCCGGAGTCCGGGACGTTGTCCACCCCGCGCGCCCACGGACGGAACAGGAGGCGCACCAGGGGGCCTACGAGTACGCGCTTGAGGAACCAGTAGAACACCGCGGGGGTCCATCCTTTCGGCCGGTGGCACGGGCGCCCGCACCTCCGCGGCGCCCGTGCCCTCACAGTACAGCGGGGCGCGGACGCGGCCGGGCTCCCCGACGGGGCGGTGTGGGAAGCTGGTGCCATGACGAATCCCCGCGCACCCTGGCTGCACGAGGGCCGGCCCGGATCGGCGGCGGTGCTGCTGCTCCACGGCTTCACGGGCTCGCCCGGTGCGATGATCCCCCTCGCCGAGGCGCTCGCCGCCGAGGACGTCACCGTCAGCGTGCCCCTGCTGCCCGGCCACGGCGGGACGTGGCAGGAGCTCGCGCGCACCGGCTGGGACGACTGGCTGGAGTGCGTGCGCCGCGAGTACGCGCGCCTCGCCGCCGGCCACCGGACCGTCGTGGTGTGCGGGCTGTCGATGGGCGGGGCGCTCGCATGCGCCCTCGCCGCCGAGCGCGGGCGCGCTGCGGGCCCCGCCGCGCTCGTGCTCGTGAATCCCGGGCTGCGGATCGACTCGCCGCTGGCGCCGCTCCTGCCGGCCCTCAGCCGGGTGGTGCCGAGCATCGGGGCCATCGGAGGGGACATCGCGGCCCCCGACGCCGTCGAGTACGCGAACGACCGCACCCCGCTCGCGGCGCTGGCCACCTACCACCGTGCGCTGCGGGATCTGCGTGAGCGGCTCTGGGCGATCCGCTGTCCCGTGACCGTGTGCCTCTCGGGTGCGGACTCCGTGGTCTCGCCCGCGAGCCACCGCATCCTCCGCAGCAGGCTGTCCGCACCGCTGCGGACGGTCGCCCTGCGCCGCAGCCGCCACGTCGCGACCCTCGACTACGACGCACCGGTCATCGCCGACGAGGTGCGCCGCGCCCTGAATGCTGCGGTGCAGGACCCGGAGCCCGCCCCGGAGCGGCCGCTGTGACCGGCCGCGAGCACGAGGAGGAGCCGGAGCGCCCCGAGGAGCTCCCGGCCGAGGACCGCGTGGCCGATGCGGACTGGCAGGACTTCGTCGACAGCATCCGGATGACGACCGCCCGGGGCTCGGAGATCGCCCCCGAGGAGGTCCGCGAGGCCCTCGACGACGAGGACTGGACGCCCCCGGAGCCCGCCCCCGTGGGCTGGCGCACCGCCTCCCCCGCACTCGTGCTCGGCTTCGTCGGCGCGCTCGGCGGCCTCGCGGCCCTGCTGCTGGGCGCGCTCTTCCTCCGGCCCTTCCCCGGCTGGGCGATGCTCGTGCTGCTCGCCGTGACGATCGCCTCGGCGGCGGTGCTCTTCACGCGCCTCCCGCGGGTCCGGGACCCGGGGGCGGAGGGCGGCGAGGTCTGAGCCGGCCGTCCGCGCGGACCTTCCGGGCGAGGGCCGTGTCCGCGCCCCGTGGCACGATGTGCACATGCGCTCTCCCCAGCCCGATGCACCGTTCGACCGCTCGCACACGCACGCGGGCGCCGGTCAGCTCTCCCTCGCGGATCTGGGCACGCCCCTGCGCACCGTCGACTTCGTCGTCGTGGACCTCGAGACCACCGGCGCCTCCGGCAATGCGAACGACATCACGGAGATCGGCGCGGTCCGGGTGTGCGGCGGCGAGGTCCGGGGCGAGTTCCAGACGCTCGTGAGGCCTGAGGGCACCGCGATCTCCCCCTTCGTGACCCGCCTCACGGGCATCACGAATGCGATGGTCGCGGATGCGCCGCCGCTCTCCGCCGTCCTGCCCTCTTTCCTCGAGTTCGCCGCGGGCGCCGTGCTCGTCGCGCACAACGCCCCCTTCGACATCGGCTTCCTGCGGCGGGCCTGCGCCCGGCTCGACTACCCCTGGCCGGCCCCGCGCGTCCTCGACACGGTCGTGCTGGCGCGCAAGCTGCTGCCGCGCTCGCAGGTGCGCGACCACAAGCTCGCGACACTGGCCCGGCACTTCAGCGCACAGGTCTCCCCCGACCACCGCGCACTGTCCGATGCCCGGGCGACGGTGGACGTCCTGCACGGCCTGTTCGGGATCCTGGGGTCCCATGGAGTCGAGACGCTGGAGGAGCTCGACACGGTGCGCGGGGCCGGCTGGTCCCGCCGCCGCAGGAAGACGCACCTCGCCGACGGCCTGCCGCACGCCCCCGGCGTCTACACGTTCCTCGACGGGTCCCGCCGCGTCCTCTACATCGGCTCCAGCGGCGATCTGCGCACGCGCGTGCGCTCCTATTTCACCGCGGGCGAGACCCGCGGCCGCATGACCGAGATGGTCACGGCGGCACAGGAGGTCACGCCCCTGATCTGCGCCACCGATCTCGAGGCGCGCGTCCGCGAGGTCCGCCTCATCGCGGAGCTCGATCCCCCCTACAACCGGCGCTCCCGGGGGCCGGAGAGACGGCACTGGCTCGCGCTCACGCCGGAGGCGTTCCCCCGGCTGTCCGCCGTGCGCACCCTGCGCGGCCGCGATCCCGGCGCCGTGCTCGGGCCGTTCAGGCGCCGCAGGCAGGCCGAGGCGGTGAAGAAGCTGCTCGAGCAGTGCCTGCCGCTCAAGACCTGCACGGCGGACCCGCGGAGGGCCGGGTTCTCCCCGTGCTCGGCGGCGCAGGTCGGCCGCTGCCACGGCCCGTGCGCAGGCCAGCACGATCCGGCGGACTACCTCGCGGGGCTCGATCCCCTCTCCGCGCTTCTGGCCGGCCGCCCGAGCGGCTTCCTGCGCGCGGCCCGGGAGCGGATCGGCCGGCTCGCGGCGGAGCAGCGCTACGAGACCGCGGCAGAGGTCCGGGACGCCGTGAGCGCACTGCTCGGTGCCGCCGCAGCCGAGGAGGCGCGCACCGCCCTGCGGAGCGCACCGGAGCTCACCGCAGCCGCACCCCGGCCCCAGGGCGGCTGGGATCTCGCGATCGTCCGGCACGGCAGGCTCGCGGCCGCGGGCAGCAGCCCCCAGCGAGCCGCGGTGCCCTCCGCGCTCGTCGCGCTCGCGGCCTCCGCGGAGTACGTGCCGCCGCCCGAGGCCGCCGCACCGCACACCTGGGAGGAGGAGACCGATCTGCTGCTGGCCTGGCTCACGGACGGCCGGACCAGACCCGTGACGGCAGCGGCGCCGTGGGCGCAGGCCGCCGCGGGGTTCGGCAGGGCTCGCGCCCTCTGGCCCTCAGGACTGTGAGAGGCGGTGCGAGGCCTCGATCATGGCCTCGAGCTTCGCGGCCGCGGCGCCGGAGTCGAGGGTCTCCTCGGCGCGGACCAGAGCCGCAGCGAGGCGCTCGGACAGCGGGGCCTCGGCGTCCGGAGCGGCCGCAACGAGAGCCGCTGCCGCGTTGAGCAGGACGATGTCCCTGACCGGGCCGCGCTCGCCGGCGAGCGTTGCGCGCATCACCCGGGCGTTGTGGGCGGGATCGCCTCCCCGCAGATCGTCCTTCGCCGCACGCGGGAGCCCGAGGTCCACGGCGTCGACCACCTGCGGCGCGACCTCGCCGTCACGGATCTCCCACACATCGGTCGGCGCCGTCGTCGAGAACTCGTCGAGGCCGTCGCGCGAGCGGAACACGAGCGCGGAGTCGCCGCGGGCGGCGAGCACCCCGGCCATGAGCGGGGCCATGGCGGGATCGGCCACGCCGATCGCGGCCGCGCGGGTGCGCGCCGGATTCGTGAGCGGACCGAGGATGTTGAACGCCGAGGGCACCGCGATCTGCCTGCGCACCGGCGCGATGAAGCGCATCGAGGGGTGGTAGACGTTCGCGAAGGCGAAGGCCATCCCCACTTCGCGTGCGAGCTCACCCGACTGCTCCGGGGTGAGGTCGAGGGTGAGCCCCAGCTCCTCGAGCACGTCCGCGGAGCCCGAGGCCGAGGAGGTGGCGCGGTTGCCGTGCTTGACGAGGGGCTGACCGCTCGCCGCGATGACGAAGGACGCGGTCGAGGAGATGTTCACGGTCCTCGCGCGGTCGCCGCCGGTGCCCACGATGTCGACGGCGTGCGAGAGTCCCGGCAGCGGGACGGCGTGCTCGAACATCGAGCGCACGAGGCCGGAGATCTCCTCGACCGTCTCGCCCTTGCCGTGGTGCGCGACGAGGAAGGCCGCCATCGTCACATCCGGCACCTCGCCGGACATGATGCCGTCCATCGCCCACGCCGCCGTCTCCTCGTCCATGTCCCGTCCGGCCATGAGCCCCACGAGGAGGTCCGGCCAGCTCCGCACGTCCGTGAGCAGTCCGCCTCGGTCCTCGCGACGGGCGGAGCCGGCGGATGCCGGTGCGGACTGTGCGGGCTCGGCGGCCTCGCCGATGGAGAAGACGGACACGTGAGCACTCCCTCGCGTTGACTGCGTGTCTGGGCCCGCCGCGGCAGGCCCGTGAGAAGACTATCCAAGCGGCCGACACACCGTGTGCGCCGGGGTCGGCGCACTTTTCTCACAGATCTCCCAGGCTGGCGATCCGCGCCAGCTCGCGGTTCTTCCTACACGCCGTAGAAAAACTCGGCTCCGCAACCTGTGCGCAAGGTGAAATCCCCCTGCAAAACGGGTAATAATGGGGGCGTGTCAACCGTAGCTGCATCCACCTCAGCGCCAGTTCATCCCTCGGTGAACCGGCCAGATTCGACGACCGTGGGGTTCATCGTCTGGCTGGCCAGCGAGCTGATGTTCTTCGCCGCGCTCTTCGCCATGTACTTCACCATCCGCTCGGTGGTCCCGGACATGTGGGAGGTCGAGGCCGCCAAGCTCGACGTCCCCTGGGCACTGAGCATCACGATCATCCTCGTCGCCTCGTCGTTCACGTGCCAGATCGGCGTGTGGAAGGCCGAGCACGAGTTCAAGCCGTCCCGCACCGGCAGCCTGTTCGACATCAGGTCCTGGGGCATGATCGAGTGGTTCTACCTCACGTTCATCCTGGGCTCGGTCTTCGTCGCCGGTCAGGTCATGGAGTACGCCACGCTCGTCTCGCACGGCGTCGCGATCAACTCCAACGGCTACGGCTCGGTCTTCTACATCACGACCGGCTTCCACGGCCTGCACGTGATCGGCGGCCTCATCGCCTTCCTGTTCGTGATCGGCCGCGCGTACGGAGCCAAGCGCTTCGGGCACCGCGAGGCGACCTTCGCGACCTGCGTGTCCTACTACTGGCACTTCGTCGACGTGGTCTGGGTCGGTCTGTTCGCGGTGATCTACCTGGTCAAGTGACACAGGCGGACTGCACGACCATCGAAGACGCATCAGAAAAGGACACACAGTGAAGCTTCTCGCCACACGCCGTCGGCACCCGATGGCCCTCGTCGTTCTCCTGCTGGTGGGGCTGCTCCTCACGGGCGGCGCATACGCCCTCTTCTCCAGCAGCACCACCGCGAAGGCCGACGAGTACAGCGCCGCTGACATCGAGGAGGGCAACAAGCTCTTCGTCGCCAACTGCGCCACCTGCCACGGCATGAATGCCGAGGGCACGGAGAACGGGCCCGGCCTCATCGGGGTCGGCGCCGCAGCCGTCGACTTCCAGGTCGGCACGGGCCGTATGCCGCTGCAGATGCACGGACCTCAGGGACAGGTCAAGCAGCCGCAGTTCTCCGAGGAGCAGATCGCGCAGATGGCCGGCTACGTCGCCTCGCTGGGCCCCGGTCCCGCGGTCCCCGAGGAGGAGTTCCTCAACACCGCCGAGGGCGACGCCGCCGCCGGCGGTGGGCTGTTCCGCACCAACTGCGCCATGTGCCACAACGTGGTCGGCGCCGGCGGTGCCCTCACCCGGGGCAAGTACGCCCCCAACCTCTCCGAGGTCTCCGAGAAGCACCTCTACGAGGCCATGCAGACCGGCCCGCAGAACATGCCGATCTTCAACGACGCCAACCTCTCCCCCGAGGAGAAGCGCGACGTCATCACCTACGTCCGCGAGGTGTCGGAGGAGACCGCTCCCGGCGGCTTCAAGCTCGGTTCGCTGGGCCCCGTCTCCGAGGGCCTCTTCATCTGGTTCTTCGGGCTCGCGGCCGTCATCGGGATCACCGTCTGGATCACCGCGCGCTCCAAGTGAGCATTTCACCATCCGTAACGAGTTATAGACGAGGAAGCGAATGACCTCGAAAGAGCACAGCGGCGGCCACGGCGGCCAGCTCGAGGAGCTGAACGGGTTCGAGAACCCGGGCTTCGCGGAGCACAAGCCCCGCATCACGGACAGCAGTCCCGCCGCAGAGCGGACCGCGGAGCGTCAGATCGCGGCGTGGTTCATCCTCTCGATGATCGGAACCGTCTGGTTCATCGTCGCCTACTTCCTGTTCCCGGTCGGTGAGACGGCGCAGGTCCGCCTCCACACCATGTCCGTGGGTCTCGGTGCCGCGGTGGCGCTCTTCGGCATCGGCATCGGCATCATCCTGTGGGCCAGGACCCTCATCACGGACGCCGAGGTCGTCGAGGACCGGCATGACATCGCCGGCTCCGAGGAGGACCAGGCCATCGCGCTCGAGATCCTCGAGCAGGCGAAGGACGAGTCCGGCATCGCACGCCGGTCCCTCATCCGCAACACGCTCATCGCCGCCGTCGCCATCGCGCCGCTGCCGGCGATCCTCGTGTTCCGCGATCTGGGGCCGCTGCCCGGCGACAAGCTGTTCAACACGCTGTGGGACACGAACGTCCGCCTGTGCAAGGACATCGGAGGAATCCCGACGCGGGAGCAGCTGCACCCGCTCAAGGCCTCCGAGGTCACGATCGGCTCGGCCTTCCACGTCATCCCCGAGAACCTCGTGCAGGACGACCCCCACGGCGAGGGCGCCTTCCACGCACTCGACGAGAAGGCCAAGGCCGCCGTCCTCCTCATGCGGATCGACCCCAGCGAGCTCAACACGGATCCCGAGCGCGAGGACTGGGGCGTCGACGGCATCGTCGCCTATTCCAAGATCTGCACCCACGTCGGCTGCCCCGTCGCTCTCTACGAGCACCAGACGCACCACCTGCTGTGCCCCTGCCACCAGTCGACGTTCGACGTCACCAACCACTGCAAGGTCATCTTCGGACCCGCCAAGCGGCCGCTGCCCCAGCTTCCCATCTCTGTGGACTCGGAGGGCTACCTCGTGGCGCAGTCCGACTTCACCGAGCCCGTGGGCCCGACCTTCTGGGAGATCAACACGAGGGAGACCGGCGCATGAGCATCGCCACACAGCAGCCCACGACCGCCATCGGCAGGACCGCGGCCTGGACTGAGCAGCGCACCGGCGCTTCGAAGGCGGTGCGCGAGTTCGGGCGCAAGATCTTCCCCGGCCACTGGTCATTCATGCTCGGTGAGGTCGCGCTCTACAGCTTCATCATCCTGCTCCTGACCGGCACGTTCCTGACCTTCTGGTTCAAGCCGGCGATGGCCGAGGTCGTCTACCACGGCCCGTACACGCCGCTGCACGGCGTCGAGATGTCCGAGGCGTACCTGTCGACCCTCGAGATCTCCTTCGAGGTCCGCGGCGGCCTGTTCATCCGTCAGATGCACCACTGGGCAGCCCTGCTGTTCATGGCGGCGATGACGATCCACGCGCTGCGCATCTTCTTCACCGGTGCGTTCCGCAAGCCCCGTGAGCTCAACTGGGTCATCGGCGTCCTGCTGACGATGATCGGCCTCGGCGCCGGCTTCACCGGCTACTCGCTGCCCGACGACCTGCTCTCCGGCAACGGCCTCCGCATCATCGACGGCATCCTGAAGTCGCTGCCGCTGGTCGGCACCTACATCTCGTTCTTCCTGTTCGGAGGCGAGTTCCCCGGTGTCGACATCGTGTCGCGCCTGTACACGCTCCACATCATGATCCTGCCGGCGCTGCTCATCGCGCTGATCGGCATCCATCTCATGTTCGTGGTGATCCACAAGCACACGCAGTGGCCCGGTGCCGGGCACACGGAGAAGAACGTCGTGGGCGAGCCGGTGCTGCCCACCTTCGCGGCCAAGGGCGGCGGGTTCTTCTTCATGATCTTCGGTCTGCTGGCGCTCATCTCCTCGCAGTTCCAGATCCTCTCGCTGTGGAGCTACGGCCCGTACGACCCCTCCCCCGTCTCCGCAGGCACGCAGCCGGACTGGTACGTGGGCTGGGCCGACGGCATCCTCCGCATCATGCCCGGCTGGATGGAGTTCTACATCTTCGGGTACCCGATCAGCCTCAACATCAACATCGCGGTCGTCATCATGCTCTTCTTCTGGGGCATCGCGATGGTGTGGCCGTGGATCGAGGCCTGGCTGACGAAGGACAAGCGCGAGCACCACATCCTCGACCGCCCGCGCAACGCCCCGACCCGCACCGCCTTCGGCGTCGCCGCAATCGTGTGGTACTGCGTCATGTGGGCGGGCGCCTCGGGTGACCTCGTGGCCGTCTTCTTCCACATGTCGCTCAACGACATGATCTACATCTTCCGCGTCCTGTTCGTCTTCGGCCCGGTCATCGCGTTCTTCCTCACGCGTCGGATCTGCCTGAGCCTGCAGCGGAAGGACCGGGAGCTCGTCCTCCACGGTCACGAGTCCGGCCACGTCATCCGCCTGCCGCACGGTGAGTTCCAGGAGCGCCACAAGTCGCTCACGCCGCAGGAGATGTGGAAGCTCACCGCGTTCGAGGCACCTGCGCCCATCCCGGCCCAGCCCGGACCGGATGGGAAGATCTCCCGCTCCGAGCGCATCCGCGCACGGATCGCGAAGGCCTTCTACGAGGAGCGGGTCACCCCCGTCACGAAGGCCGAACTCGACGCCGCGCACCACGACCACCACGAGGTCGAGGGCGGTCACGACGAGGGTCAGATCGAGAAGTGAGCATGTCGTTCAGAGCGTGAGAGCTCAGTGCTCCGAGCTGCTGAACGGCAGAGACCGGCGGGCCCGGCGGGATCATCAGATCCTGCCGGCCCCGCCGTCATGTGCGCGCTGCCTCCTCTCCAGCGTTCGTGTCTCATTCTGCGTCGAGAAATCCTCATACGTTCGAAGCAGACAGAGACATGAGGCAGAGGTGAGACACAAAGGACGGTCTGGCAGCGCCGTTCCACACGGCACGCCCGTCCCCATCGCATCCTCGGCAGGGAGTCGCCTGCGCAGCGCATCGAAGCAGGACGCGTCCTGCACAGCTCCGGCCTCGAAGGCCGGTGCCGGTGATCTCCTCCTCA
>NZ_AUFJ01000012.1 GCF_000426445.1 Brevibacterium album DSM 18261
CTGATCGAGGAACCCACACCCTGGGCCTGGCACAACCGCCACGCCGTTCTGACAGCCATCGGGAAGCCCGCCTCAGCGGCCTCATCGGCCAGATAGCGGTACCCGAATTCCGGATCCTCGGCATGCGCGTCGATAAGCGCGTTGATCCGATACGCCTCTTGCACCTCGGAATCAGTGATGGGGTGGGCCAGCCACCTGTAGTAGGGCTGGCGAGCGATCTTGAGAACCCTGCACGTCACCGTCACGGGGATACCCGCGGCGGCGAGATCGGCCACGAGCGGGTACGTCATTTTGACTGGATCTGAGCCTGTCCGAAGTAGGCAGCGGCCCGGCGCATCACTTCCAGTTCCTGTTCCAGGACGCGGTTGCGGCGGCGGAGTTCACGCAGCTCGGTCTTCTCATCCGTGCTCGGTCCCGGGGTCCGGTCGGTGGGATTGCCGGCATCGAGATCGGCTTGGCGCAGCCATTTGCGGATGGTCGTGCAGGCCGAAGTCCTTCGCGACCTGGGCCAGTGTGGTGTGGGAGTCCCGGTTGCGAGCGACGTTGATCACGTCATCGCGGAACTCTTTGGGGTAGGGCTTGGGCATGTGACTATCCTTCCAGGCCCGCCACTGGCGAGCCAGATCAGTTGTCACCCCCTATTGCATCAGCCCCCTGGTCCGGGACGGCCAGAACACGGAACGGTCGTCGAGTCGACGTAATCGCTCGTGCTGTGGCAAGCCTTCGAACGCGTCTACACGTACCTGGGGTTCGACGCTGTTGGTGATGAGCACTTTAAGAACCTCGTCCTTGCCCGGATCGTCGAACCGACATCGAAGACGGAAGCGATCCGCGTGATGGAAGACCTTGGTATCACTGCGCCGAGTCTGCGCACGATCACCCGTACCCTTCAACGCATCGAGGCCAACGGCGTCCGTGACCTGGTGTCCCAGGCCTGTTTCGACTACGCAGCAGCCACCGGCGGACTCGCGCTCGTGCTCTACGACGTGACGACCTTGTACTTCGAAGCAGATGACGAGGACGGGCTGCGGAAAGCCGGGATGAGCAAGGAACGGAAAGTCGACCCCCAGGTCACCATGGGCCTGCTGGTCGACCGGTCGGGGTCCCCGCTGGAAATCCAGTGCTTCGAGGGCAACAAAGCTGAAACGAAGACTCTGGTCCCAGTGGTGACCGCGTTCATGGAGCGACACAGCATTGATGACCTCGTCATCGTCGCTGATGTCGGGATGCTCTCAGCTGCGAATCTGCTGGCGTTGGAAGACGCAGGGCAGAGGTTCATCGTCGGGTCCCGCATCACGAAAGCGCCGTATGACCTAGCGGACCGGTTCGAGAAGAAGGGCACCTACTTCGAAGACGGCGAGATCGCTGAGTCGACCCGTGTGATGGGCACCGGCGCGCAAGCCCGGTCCCGCAGGATCGTGTATCAGTACTCGTTCACGCGGGCGAAGCGGGATGACCGGAACATCAACAAGATGATCGAGAAGGCCGAGAAAACCGCCTCGGGGCAGCGGCCGATGAAGAAGGACCGGTTCGTGTCGCTGAAAGGCAAGCAGCCCTCGGTGGACTGGGCGCTGGTCGAGCGAGCCCGGCAGTTGACGGGGATCAAGGGCTACGTCACGAACATTCCGCTGTCGCTGATGAGTGGTCACGCGGTCGTGGCGGCTTATCACGATCTGTGGACGGTAGAGCAGTCATTTCTAATATCGAAGTTAGATCTGAAAGCGCGTCCGATCTTTCACCGCACGCGGGACTCGATCGAGGCGCACCTGGCGATCGTGTTCGCTGCCCTGGCGGTATCCCGCGTGGTTCAGGCGCGGACGGGAGTGAGCATCAAGAAGTTCCGGACGAGGCTGGCGCCTCTGCGATCGGTGGTGTTGCGTACCGGCGAGCAGCGGCACACGATCCATCCAGTCATTCCCGACGAAGCCACCGAGATGCTACAGAACCTCCCTGGGGAGGGTGTGCACTAAAGTGGCGCAACTCAGGTCCGCGAACCTATCGACAACCTCACGTCCTCATGCAGCTAGATCGAACGCTGGGTGCGGGACCTGTCTGGACCCTCATCCAGTAACATACAGACATGCCGTTCAGTAATCGCGCCCGCGTCTGGAGCACCCTCGCAACGTCAATTCCGGCCCTCCCAGGTGGATCTCAAGCGCAGTTTCCAACTTTACTTAATCTACTCACTCAAGTGCGTGATGGTACGGACGTTGACCTGATCCAGAATCCTGGAGACGCGGATAAATTACAGAAGCAAATCGGGACACTGAAATTCACTAAACGCGAGGGTGAACGTCTTGTGCTCACCGAAAGTGGGAGTTCGTGGCTTCGCGATGCATCTAGAGAGAAACTCGCGAATGTTTTTCACGAGAAGTATACATTCTTCGGGGAAGTGGTTGATTTTCTTGCAAGGGGAGCTGCTGGAGCGGAGGCGCTTCGCGCGTACGCTGCTGACGAATTCTATGCTGGGTGGACGTCACTCGATCAAGTCCGCCGTCGACTTGCTTGGCTGAGGTCATTTGCTCTGGTCGAGGAGGGTGCGCATCGCACGTATTTCGCTACGAAGTTGGGCGTCGCCTGGTTGAAGGAAATTGAGGTGCTTTCCCATGCCCCGAATATGGTGAGCGATGTCGAATTTATTGAAGCCCCACCCCTTCTTTCTGCGGCCATGATGAGCCTATCCCATGAGCGCAGAGTGTTGTCATGGGATTATCTTCCGAAAAGCCCGGTCGAAGCCGTATCTACCTTACTTGTCGTGATCGATAAACCTCGGAATAAGAATGATGTCATCGCTACTGTCGCTAGGGAACTCGAGATTTCAGACAGTTCCGCAAAGATGTTTATTGACGGTGTGGGCCGCTTGGGCTTGTTTGAGTATGTTAGCAAGCTTGAAATCCGTGTGACGCCGCTAGGAACTGAATGGTTGGCTTCTGGGTCCCCACTCAATCTCGTTCGGCTTCTGCACTGTCGTTTCTTGGGGCTTGGTGAATCGCTATCCGTAATCGACGACGAACCGCGTACGGTCGGCGAGATACATCGCGACCTCTATCAAGGGGTCGAGAACTCGCCGAATCAGAGCCGCACCACTTCGATTTTCAGGCTGTTTAACGAAGCAGGAGCTGTCGCGCGCGTTGGGCCAACCCGCTATGTGCGCACCGACCTCGGGCGTGCTCTCGCCGACGAGTTGCCTATGTCCATGTTTGGTGGTTCGGCGTCCAGCGGGGCCAATCATGCTTCGACGGAAAAACAACAGACAGGTTCCGTTGATGCTGTAGTCCAAGAGCTAGTCGCTGCCTCTCGCGACGCCTCGAACCCGGCGCGTTTCGAGGCGGCGTGCGCCAGTGCATTCGAATTGCTCGACGTGTCAGCAGAACATCTCGGCGGGCGGGGGCGAACGGATGTTCTGGTGACAATCTGGTCGAACCTTCAGCTCGTAGGGCGAGCGATCGTGGATGCGAAGGCAGCTTCAGGGCAGCTGAATGAGCGATCTGTAAATTTCGAGGCACTCAAGGAGCACGCCCACAAGGCAAAAGCAGACCTAATAGCGGTGGTGGCGCCGACATATGACGGCACTGGCCGTATTCGTGAGTGGGCGGCCTCAAATGGAGTTGTATTACTTACTGCTGACGAGCTGGGTAGACTTATTCAAAGTCATCAGACTTATCCGTTCTCGGCCATTGACATCCGTGATTTACTTACTGTGGACGGTCACGCCGACGCGGTTGCTCGTCAAGAGTCGAATATGGCGTATCTCGAGCTCATTGCCAGCGTCGTGGGTGAGCTCGTGCAGGAAGAAGATGAACCTGTCTCCGCGCGTGACATCGCACGCCTCCTCCGGCGTGGAGGACAGAGTGTGACTGATGGCGACGTGTCGGTGATCCTCGAGTTTCTCGCTCTGCCGCAGGTCTCTGCTGTCGAAGGCGGGCGGCAGAAGGGTTACACTCTGCCCTCGTCACTTGGTGTGGCTGCGAAGAAACTTCGTGCGGTAGCGAACGTACTCGACGAGGCTTCGCAGTGACACGCCAGACGGTGGATATGTAGGTCATCAGCGGAACCGCTTCATGGGCACCGCGGAGCGCGAAGTTCTACGGAATGCTGACTTCACGGCTTGGCAAGTTGTCAATATCTGGGTTGCTGGAGCTCCTTCGTTTGTGGTCCCGGCCGTGGTGCAGCGACTGCTCGTATTGAGGCACATGCAGGTGAGATGAACGCACTCGTGCTCAGCTAATGCAGTAAGGGAAGTAGGGATTTGGCCTCGCCTTACAGGCTCATTAGAGACCCACATAGGTTACTCACCAAGATCCGCCGTCAGCCCCTACTCTCGTACCAAATGAACCGCCCGGTTCCCTGTAAACACAAGGGAATCCGCGAGTTCCCGAGACGATCGACGGAGACCGGCAATCGGCCGGATCCTCCAAGGGGTCGTAGGTTCAGATCCTGTGAGCCTGACCGATGTGGTGTAGCGCGACATGGTTCCGGCTGTGTCGTGCGGCGGGTTCCCACCGTCATCCTCAGACAGCAAGCATGAATCTCATCTGCGGTAACGAGAACTGGTTGACGCATCCTGATGTCACACACACCACTCGTGCTCTCCCCCCACCCCTCTCGCCAGTGCCTCTCACGTCCGCCCCACGCGATACCCTGAGAGCCGCGTCGAGAGCGAGTGGGTGAGTCCGGACAGACCTCACGAGAGACCTCTCGACAGGACGACACCTGCGTGCACAAGGGAGGGACCACCGGTTGAGCGAGTCAGGTCAGTGGCAGAAGTCCGATGCGGGTCTGCGGACGCCGCCGCAGGACGTTGAGGCCGAGCAGAGCGTGCTGGGCGGGATGCTGCTGTCCAAGGACGCCATCGCGGACGTCGTGGAGACCCTCAAGCCCGAGGACTTCTACAAGCCCGCCCATGAGACCATCTACTCCGCCATCCTCGACCTCTACTCCAAGGGCGAGCCCGCGGATGCGGTGACGGCCTCGGCGGCGCTGCAGAAGTCCGGTGACCTGGCCCGGGTGGGCGGTGCGCCCTATCTCCACACCCTCATCGCCTCCGTGCCCACTGCCGCCAACGCCGGCTTCTACGCCCGCATCGTCGCGGAGACCGCCCTCCTGCGGAAGCTCGTCGAGGCCGGCACCCGCATCGTGCAGATGGGCTTCGACGCGGAGGGCGATGCTGAGGAGATCGTCAACACCGCCCAGGCCGAGATCTTCCAGGTCACCGAGCGCCGCACCACCGAGGACTACGAGCAGCTCTCCGTCGTCGTCGACCGCGTGGTGGACAATATCGAGAAGCTCAGCGATCAGGCCGACGGCCCCGCCGGCATCCCCACCGGCTTCGCCGAGTTCGACTACCTCACCAACGGCCTTCACCCCGGCCAGATGATCGTCATCGCTGCCCGCCCCGGCATGGGCAAGTCCACGCTCGCGCTCGACTTCGTCCGCTCCGCCGCCATCCAGAGCAACCGCGCCACCGTCTTCTTCTCCCTCGAGATGAGCGCGGACGAACTCGCCATGCGCCTGCTCAGCGCCGAGACCGGCATCCCCCTCCAGAGCCTCCGCCGAGGCGAGCTCTCCTCCCCGGACTGGACCACCGTGGCCTCCACGATGGGCCGCATCCACGAGGCCCCGCTGTTCCTCGACGACTCGCCCAACATGGCGCTCACCGAGATCCGCGCGAAGTGCCGCCGCCTCAAGCAGCAGCACAACCTGCAGATGGTGGTCGTCGACTACCTCCAGCTCATGTCCTCGGGCAAGCGCGTCGAGTCCCGCCAGCAGGAGGTCTCCGAGTTCTCGCGCTCCCTCAAGCTCCTGGCCAAGGAGCTCGAGGTGCCCGTCATCGCCCTCTCGCAGCTCAACCGCTCCTCCGAGCAGCGCACGGACAAGCGCCCCATGATCTCCGACCTCCGCGAGTCCGGCTCCATCGAGCAGGACGCGGACATGGTCCTCCTCATCCACCGCGAGGACATGTACGACAAGGAGCATCCGCGCGCCGGCGAGGCCGACATCATCGTCGCCAAGCACCGCGCCGGCCCCACCGGCGACATCCCCGTCGCCTTCCAGGGCGCCAAGTCCCGCTTCGTCGACATGCCGAGGTGAGCGCGCTCAGCCCTCGCGGCTGAGGCGCCGCCACATCGTCCCGGCCTCCACCACAGCGCTCGCAGCGTGGCCGGAATGCGCTGCGCCAGAGCATCAGCGCATACGGCGGGGCGGTCCTCTCACCAAGGAAGTGCCTGAGCCCCGGTGTTCCTGCGTGTGTCGCTCCTGCGACAGCGCGCTTACCTCGGCCGGCGCGCTCAGAGGAACGGGATCGCGATGCGCGGGTGGAAGACGCGTCCGCTCGCAGCCCTCACTGCCCCGAGGATCATGAAGACCAGCGTGGTGATCCCTCCCCCGATCACGCCCACACCGAGCAGAATCCCCGAGGTGATGGGCACCCAGACCAGCGGATCCTCCGCACGGATGACGCCGCCGTCCCCGGTCAGCGCGAACAGAAGCCCGAAATGCAGCGCGATGGTGACCACACAGATGAGCCCCCACGTCAGCAGCCAGTTGAGCGCATGCCTGCTGTTGGCCTCGGCGGGGCCGCCGATACGTCTGGCCGAGCCGCGGAGCGAGAACTCGACGATGACGACGGCCGCCCAGCTGAGCACGGGAACGGGCACGCACAGGATGAGGTACATGAGCCAGTACTTCGCCCCCGTGTCCGGTCTGGGGAAGGGCGCTCCGTGGCCGGGTCGTGGCGGCATTTGCGGATGAGGCGCAGGCCCCCTCCGATGCGGAGGCGGCACAGGACCGGAACCGGACGCATTGCTCACACCGCACACCCTAACGCCCGCCTCTCACACCCGCCCCGCCCGCAGGCGAGCCCCGCCCCCACACCCGCCGCGTCCTCACGCGAGCCCCACACCGCCCCCGGCCCTCATTTCATCCCCGACCGCACGAACGCCGCCACCACGTGCTTCTGCAGGAAGATGTACAGCAGGAACACCGGCAGACACGCCATACCGGCGGCCGCCATCACCGCGCCCCAGTTGTTCCCCTCGGCCGTGAGGAACGATCGGATGCCCACCTGGATGAGCGCATCCGACTGCCTGAGGATCAGCGACGGCCACAGGTAGTCGTTCCACGCTGAGATGAACAGCATGATCGACAGCGCCGAGAGCGCCGGCTTCATGTTCGGGACCACCACGCTCCACAGCGCCTGCCAGGAGTTCCGGCCGTCGATCTGCGCCGCGTCCAGCAGCTCGGACGGGAACGCCCGCATGTGCTGCAGCAGGAGCAACACCCCGAACGCGGACACGAGATTGGGCACCACCACTCCCGCCACCGTGTTGAGCAGACCCAGCTGCGAGACCATGAGGTAGTTGGGGATCATCGTGATCTGGAACGGCACCAGCCACGAGCCCACGAACAGGAACGACGCCACTGACTTCCCGGGGAAGTCGAACCGCGCGAACGCATAGCTCGCGACGATCGACGTCAGCAGCTGGAACACCGTGAGCAGGAACGCCATCACCAGGGTGTTCCACATCATCGCGAGGATCGGGATCTGCTCCGTCACGTCGATGAAGTTCTGCACGCTCAGCGGCCACGGGAAGGGACTCTGCGACAGCTGGTCCTCCGGCCGGCGGAACGCCGTGGCGAACAGCCAGTAGACCGGGAAGACCGAGCACACCGCCGCGACCGTGAGCACCACATGGCCTAGCGCGATCCCACCGGAGCGCCGCGCCCCCACCGGCAGATCCGAGTCGGCCCGTCTGCGGCGGGGTGTGCCTCCTCCCGATCCGGCAGAGCCCGCGCCCGAGGCCTCGGCCGGGTCCTCGGAGGAGCACGGACCCAGCACGGACGGCCGCGAATGGGTGCGCGCGGTGGCCCGGGAATCGGACGGGACGGAGGCATCGATGACGAACGCCATGGCTGTTCCTTTCGTGGCGGCCCGGAGCGCAGCGCGCTGCGCTCCGGGCTCGTGTGCGGCGGGAATTCTCGTGGACGTAGCCGTCCTGGAACCTCAGTCGTCGTAGAAGCTGAAGCGCTCGGTCAGACGCAGATAGAGCACGGCGATCGCACCGAACGCGAGGAAGAACAGCACCCCCGCCGCCGAGGACAGCCCGGCATCGAAGTTCTGGAAGCCGAACTGATAGAGCAGGTAGTAGATGTTCGTCGTGCTGTTCGACGGCCCGCCCTGCGTGAGGACGTCGATGAGGGGATACGTCCACTGCGCGGCCAGCAGCACCGTCATCAGGCCCAGGAACACGAGAGTGGGCGAGAGCAGCGGCAACGTGATCCGCCGGACCACCGTCAGCGCGCCGGCGCCGTCTAGCCCTGCCGCCTGTCCGTACTCCGGGCTGATCCCTGCGATCCCCGCGGACACCACGAGCACCCCGAAGCCGAGCATCTGCCAGCCCACCATCGCGATGATCGCCCAGATCGCGAGGTCCGGGTCGCGGAAGACGTTGCCCAGCTCGATCCCGGCCAGGCTCGCGACCTCCGGGACGGCCCCTCCGGTGGGTGCGAACAGCCAGCGCCACACCGCCGCCGTCGCAACGGGGGTGAAGAGGAACGGCACGAAGATCAGCGCCTGGTAGAAGGTCTTCCATCGTCCCCGCACCTGCTGCGACAGCAGCGCGATCAGCACCGGCAGCACGAGCGAGAACACCGCGAACGCCGCCGTGTACACCACCGTGTTCCACACCGCCCGCTGCATCTCCGGCAGCGTGACGACGTCCCTGAAGTTGTCCAGGCCCACGAACTCCCGCGGCGAGGTGGGCAGCATGTTCCAGTCGTACACGGAGAGCTCGAAGGTCTGCGCCAGCGGCCAGTACGTCCACATCACCAGCATCGAGAGGGCGGGGAGGAGATACAGATAGGGCGCCGACCGCTGCAGCGGAGACCTCCGCGAGCGGTGGGCGAGTCCGGCCTCGGTCCTGCGCGTGAGCCGCGAGCGCGTCTTCCCCGCACCTTTCGCCGCCGAGGCGCCCGCCGGCGTGGCGGCGGGCGCCTCGGCGGCGGAGCGCACGGGCCCCGCCACGGTCACGAACATCAGCGTCCGGCCCCTGCGAGAGCCTCGGCGTCCTCAGTGCGGTTGGCGGTCTCGACCATCGCAGCCTGCTCCGCCGCTGACTTCTCCATGAACGACTGCAGGATCTCCGGAGTCATCTCGTACACCGTCGGATAGGCACCGATCGGGACGACGGTGTGGAGCACGCGGTCGGGGTAGACGCTCACGAGGTTGTAGCCCTGCGCCCCGTCCATTCCGCGGGCGGCCGGGTGCCTCACCTGGATGTCCTGGGTGTAGCAGGTCGCCGAGGCGACGGAGACCGGGATGCCGCCGGCGAAGGTCGAGGTCGTGCTGTAGTGGAGATGGCCGCCCAGGACGCCCCGGACGTCGGTGCCCTCGATCACCTCCGCCAGGCGGTGCTGCTCCTTGAGCTCGACGAGGGGGAGCAGGCCCAGCATGCTGGGCACCGGCGGGTGGTGCAGACCGATGAGGGTGCCGTGCTCCGCGGGGGAGGCGAGCTCCTCGGCCAGCCACTCGAGCTGCGCGTCGGTGAGCTCCCCGTGGTGGCGACCAGGCACCGTCGAGTCCAGCGCGATGACGCGCAGACCGGCCACGTCGAAGACCCGGTCCACCGGTTCCTGCGTGGGATCGAGGTCGAGGAGGCCCGAGCGGAACTCCGGACGCGCGTCGTGGTTGCCCATGATCCAGATGAGCTCCGCTCCGTAGTCGGCGCACACCGGCTCCACGAGTGCGCGCAGGCGGCGGTAGGCATCGGGCTGACCCGCGTCCGCGAGATCGCCGGTGAAGACGAGAGCGTCCGGTGCGATGGAGGACTTCCTCAGCCCGTCGAACAGCCGCGCCAGATTGGCATCCGAATCGACCTTGTCATGGAGGAGCGCATCGTCCTCGACGAAGTGCGTGTCGGAGATGTGCAGGATCGTGTGGCTGGGCTCGGGGTGCTGCGGGGTGTGCTGGTCGAACATGGCGGTGACTCCCGTTCTGCTGTGGTGAAGGATGGTGACAGTGGGCGCGATCAGTGCACGAGCGCGCCGCGCGCGGCGTCGAGGGCCTCCGGGCCGAACCCGTGCGTCTCCAGATAACCGGCCGCACCGCCGAACTCCTCGTCGATGCGGTCGAGCAGCGAGGCGATGAGGGCGCCGGGCTCTGCGTCGCGATCCCCACGATGTCCACGCCCGCGGCCTCGGCCGCTGCGATGTCCCGGCCCGCGAGCGCCTGCTGCGCCCACGCGCCGGCGAGATTGGCCGCAGTGGCCGCGTAGTCGGCGACCACGGCCTCCCTCCGCACTCCGACCGCGTCGAGGAGGAGGGCGGCGAGGACGCCGGTGCGATCCTTGCCCGCGGTGCAGTGGAAGACCACGGGACCGGGGGAGAGGACCACGTGGCCGGCGGCGAGGGCGAGCTGGGTGCCGCGGGTCTCGATCATCATCCGGTAGATTTCCGCGAGATCGAGCGTCGCGTCGGGCGCCAGCTGGGCCTCGACCGCAGCGGCGGCGAACACGGGCGCGTGGACGACCTCGACCTCGGCGCGGTCGAGGGCGCTGGGCATCTGCGCGAGCTCCCCGTCGTGGCGGAGATCGACGATCCGCCGGACCCCGAGGGCGCGCAGATGCGCCCGCCCCGCATCGTCGAGCAGGTGAAGGGCATCGGAGCGGAACACGCGGCCGGTGCGCACGGTGCCTCCGCCGGTGAGCGGCAGTCCGCCCAGATCGCGGAAGTTGTGCGTGCCCACGACAGGCAGCGGCGGACGGGTGCCGAGAGCGGTGTCTGCAGTCATGTCCGATCTCATTCCTCGATGAGCGCCTGGGAGCGCTCGGCGGCCTCGGGCAGCGTGGTCCCGGCGTCCTCGCCCTGGAAGACGGCGTCCTGGATCGCGGTGTCCAGCAGCCGGTCGACCTCCTGGAACTGCTCTCCCGGATACGCCTTCGCGGGAACGAGCCTGTCCAGCTGCTCGAGGTTGGGGGTGACGAGCGGGTTCTCCTCGACCCACGAGTGGAGGGGGCCGCCGGCCTCGGTCATGGTGGACCTCAGCGGGAGGTAGCCGATCTCGGTGGTGATCACCTCGTAGGCGCGCGGTGAGGTCATGAACTGCATGAACTCCCAGGCGGCCGCCTGCTTCTCGGGCTCCTGGGCGAGGATGACGAGCGCCGAGCCGGAATTGGTGGGTGCGGTCTCCTGCTCCCCGAACTGCGGCATGTGATCCGTGCCCAGCGTCCAGCCGCCCGCCTCGGCGCCCTGCATGAACGTGGACTGGAGCGCCGAGGTCGTCAGCTGGAATGCCGCGGTCCCTCCGCGGCCGAAGGTGTCGTACTGGCTCATCTCGTCCTCATTGCTGAGGACGCCCGCCTTGTACATGTCCTGGAAGACCTCGACGGTCTCCACGGCCTCGGGCGAGCCGAACTCGATCTCCGAGCGGTCCTCGGAGATGACGTCCGCGCCGTTGGAGAAGAACAGCCCCTGCATGCACCAGCTGCCGCCTGTGACGACGCAGGGGACGTTGAGCGCGGGCTCGCCGGTCTCCTCGGAGACCTGCTCCGCGAGCGCTGCGACGGAGTCCCAGGTGGAGTAGTCGGCCGCGGCCGGATCGATGCCGGCCTCCTCCAACACGGTCTCGTTGATCCACAGCACGGGCGTCGAGAAGACATAGGGCATACCGGTCGTCCGCCCGTCGATGTCCGCGAGGACGCGAGCGCGTTCGTGGAAGGGGTATTCGCCGCCGAAGTGCTCTGCGAGCGCCTCCTCGCCCACGAGCTCGGTGAGATTCGCCGCCTGGAGGCCGGACTGGGCGAAGTCCAGCTGCCCGAAGCCGAACTGGCCCACATCGGGCGGTGAGCCGGCGAGCAGTTGCTGCTGGGCGGACGACACGATGTTCGCGACCTCGACGCCCTGGCCGGTGACGCTGATGTGAGGGTGTTCGGCCTCGAACTCCTCGATGAGGCCGGTGATGGCGTCGTCCCACATGCCGCCGCCGTTGAGGTTGTACGACTCGAAGACGATCTCGATCTGCTCGTCCCCGGAGAGCTCGGGGAGCGTGCCGCTCGCCGAGGTCTCGCCCCCGGTGTCCGCGGCGCCGGCGGTGACGCAGGCGGAGAGCAGGAGCGCCGAGGCGGCGGCGAGGGAGGCTGCGGGGGCGAGACGGCCGGGGCCGGGAAGGCGGCGGGGACTGCAGCGGCGGATGAGGGGGATGTGCATGCGCGGTTCCTCTGGGTGACGTGACGAAGGAGAGGGAGGGGATGAGGGGGTGCGATCAGGCGACGGGCGCCTCGGCCCCGGCGCGGGCCGGCAGCGCGGCGCCCTCGCCCCGAGCCGGCAGCGCGGCCGATGGGGCGGGGTCTGCGACGGTCTCCGGGTCCGGGGAGTCGGGGATCCACTCCATGCGGCGGCCGGTCTCGCGGTCGAAGACGTGCAGATGACGGAGGTCGAGCCCCAGCTGCACCGTGTCGCCGGGTTCGACGCCTGCACACCTGCTGCGGCGGACGCAGACCTCTGCGCCGGGGGTGTGGCCGTAGACGATGGTCTCGTGGCCCAGCTGCTCCGCATTGGACACCTGGAGCGGGAACGACACGGCGGGTGCCGCCTCTCCCGGCTCGAGGATGCGCAGGTGCTCGGGACGGGCGCCCAGGAGCACATCCGCGTCCGGCGTGGATCCGGGCCAGAGGTCCGCGGAGAAGCTGCCGCCGTGGGCGCGGACCGCACCGTCCGCCGTCGTGATCTGGGCGGGCAGGAGGTTCATGGCTGGCGAGCCGATGAACGTGGCCACGAACGTGGACGCGGGCGTGTCGTAGACCTCGAGCGGCGTTCCCGCCTGCTCTATCGCGCCGTTGTTGAGGACGACGATCCTGGTCGCCATCGTCATCGCCTCGACCTGGTCGTGCGTGACGTAGACGAAGGTGGAGCCGAGCCGCCGGTGGAGCCCGGTGAGCTCCTGCCGGGTCTGCGTCCGCAGGGCGGCATCGAGGTTGGACAGCGGCTCGTCCATGAGGAAGGCCTTGGGCTCGCGCACCAGTGCCCGGCCCACGGCCACGCGCTGGCGCTGACCGCCGGAGAGCTCCTTGGGCCTGCGTTCGAGCAGATGGTCGATCTCGAGTGAGGCCGCGACCTCGCGGATGCGGGCTCGCGACTCCTCCCTGCTCGGTCGGCTGCCGTCGGCCCTGCGCGCCTGGCTCAGCGGGAACTCGAGGTTCCGGTGCACGGTGAGGTGCGGGTACAGGGCGTAGCTCTGGAACACCATCGCGATGTCGCGCTTCTTGGACGCGAGGTCGGTGATGTCCTTCCCGTCGAGCTCGATCGTGCCGGAGGTCGGCTCCAGGAGACCCGCGATCATCCGCAGGAGAGTCGTCTTGCCGCAGCCCGAAGGCCCCAGCAGGACGCAGAAGTCGCCGTCGGCGATCTCGAGGTCGATGCCCCTCACCGCCAGCGAGCCCTTGAAGGCCCTGGTCAGATTCGTGATGGAGATGGCTGCCACGATTCACCTCAGTCCGCGGAATGGCATTACACGGAAGATTGTGAAGGTGAAACGTTAATCCACAGCGACGGCGGGGCGAACAGGACGATGGGCCGAGGCGAACCCGAGGGGAGCTCGGCCCTCAGCCGCCGGTGAGCCCGCCTGCGTCGCCGAACTGCTCATCCGTCATGGCCGCGACCGTCTCGATCATGCGATCGGAGACGGCGGTGTTGCCCTGGACCCGCTCCATGACTGCGGTGTGCAGCGCTCCCAGGAGGACGATCTGGACGATGTTGCTGCCCACGCGGTCCTCCTTCCACTGTCCGTAGGTGGCGCCGGTCACGAGGGCGATGTCCGCGACCTCGGCGAGCGGGGTCCGGGCGTACGCGGTCAGGCCCACCACGGCGGCGCCGGCGTCCCTGGCGCCGCGCGCGATCGTCAGTGTGAGGGCGTTCGACCCGCTCTCGCTGATGACGAGGCACGCATCGCCGGGGCGCAGGCCGTTGGCGGCGAGCAGCTGGAGCATGGCGTCCGCGGGAGCCTCGCAGACCCGCTCCGAGGCGAGGAACCGCACCGCGAGTCCCTGGGCGACGGGGCCGGAGCCGCCGGTGCCGGCGATGAGCAGGCGCCGCGCGCCCGACAGCGCCGTGACGGCCTGGTCGAAGGCGTCGAAGTCGACGGTGCCGTAGGCCTCCGCGAGCGCCTGGGCGGCATTGTCGAACGCGGACCGGACAGTCCCGCGGTCGCCCGCCTCCGTCTGGGAGCGCTGGTCGGACGAGCGGGATCCCATCTCGCGCGCCAGGAGGAGCCGGAGGTGCTGATAGCCCCGGAACCCCAGGTTCTGACACGTGCGGCTCACTGTCGCCGCAGAGGTGCCGGCACGTGCCGCCATCGCCGCCGTCGAGGCGTCGAGCACGGATTCCGGGCTGTTCACGAACTCTGCGGCGACCCGCTGTTCGCTGGGGATGAGCGAGGGGAGGATGGATCTGATGTGGCCGAGCGTGCCGCCGCTCGCCTGCCCGTGCGGAATCGTCATGCGGCGGTTCTACCATGCCCAGGTTGCGTGCAGTGGCTTCGCGCACCTCTCGTCCCTCCGGGTTCCCCTCGCAATCCCCGCGCCTCCCGCCCCTACCGAACCTACAGGGTCGCAATATATGCGCTGACGCTTATCCTGGGAGGACAGGTGGGTGTGCCGCAGAGCACAGCCGTGTGTGAGAACGGAAGGACCGCATGCCGATCTACGAGTTCCGCTGCGAGAACGCGCATCGCCACGACCACACCCTTCCCATGAGCCGCTCGGACAGCACCCTCGCGTGCCCGGAGTGCGGGGCGGAGTCCCGCCGCCTCATGAGCGCGCCCCGCTTGGGCAGGCTCGGCTCCGCCGAGGCGAAGCTCATCGCCCGCACGGAGTCCACGGCCCAGACTCCCGGCGTCGTCAGCAGCGTCCCCGGCGCGGGGAGCCGCAGGCCCACCACGACCACCCGCGATCCGCGCCACGCGAAGCTTCCGCGTCCCTGACGCGGAACCCCGGCGGTCCCGCGCAGAGGGGCCGCCTCTCATGTGAGGAGAGAAGATGCCCCAGAACGTATTTCCCCTCGATTCCTCCGCCCCCTTCACCGAGCAGCAGATCCTCGGCCACAACCGCTGGCACCCGGACATCCCGCCGGCGGTCACCGTGAAGCCCGGCGACACCTTCCGCGTGGACTGCCGCGAATGGTTCGACGGCTACATCAGGAACGACGATTCGGCCGAGGACATCGCCACGGCACCCCTGCACACCGTCCACACCCTCTCCGGTCCGTTCCGCATCGAGGGTGCGCAGCCCGGGGACCTCCTCGTCGTGGACATCCTCGACGTCGGCCCCATCCCGCAGGAAGACTCGGGCCCGCTGGCCGGCCAGGGCTGGGGCTACACCGGCATCTTCGCCAAGCGCAACGGCGGCAGCTTCCTCACCGATCAGTTCCCGGACGCCTACAAGGCCGTGTGGGACTTCAGCGGGGACAGGGCCACCTCCCGCCACGTGCCCGGCGTCGAATTCACCGGCATGATCCACCCCGGCCTCATGGGCACCGCCCCTTCGCCGGAGCTGCTGAAGAAGTGGAACGCGCGCGAGGCCGCTCTCATCGCGACGGACCCGCACCGCGTGCCCGCGCTCGCCCTGCCGCCGGAGCCCGAGGGCGCCATTCTCGGAGGCGTGCCCGAGGCCGAGGCCGCCCGCGTGGCAGGAGAGGCCGCCCGCACCGCGCCTCCGCGGGAGAACGGCGGCAATCAGGACATCAAGAACCTCACGAAGGGCACCCGCGTCTTCTACCCCGTGTTCGTGGAAGGGGCGAACTTCTCCGTGGGCGACCTCCACTTCTCCCAGGGCGACGGCGAGATCACCTTCTGCGGCGGCATCGAGATGGGCGGCTTCATCGACTTCCACGTGGACGTCATCAAGGGCGGCATGGAGAAGTACAACGTCACGGAGAACGCGATCTTCATGCCGGGCAACACCGCGCCCCAGCACAGCCAGTGGCTCTCGTTCTCCGGCACCTCGGTCACCCTCGACGGCGAACAGCGCTATCTCGACTCGCACCTCGCCTACCAGCGCGCATGCCTCCACGCCATCGACTACCTCTCGACCTTCGGCTGGTCTAAGGAGCAGGCCTACCTGCTGCTGGGCGCGGCACCCGTCGAGGGCCGCTTCTCCGGCGTGGTGGACATCCCCAACGCCTGCGCGACCGTCTACCTCCCGCTCGACATCTTCGACATCGACATCCGGCCGGGCGCGGGCGAGGTGCCGCGCATCGACCCGGGCATCGGCGCGCCTCGGGCGAGTGTGAGCTGAGCGGCGCGGACGGAATTCGGCCTCGGCGCGAACCGGCTGGGTGCTGAACCCACGGGGAGCCCGAGGCCGGCGCGCGCGGCCTGAGCGGCGCGGGCCGCTGAGCGGCGGGACGCACCCGCCGCTCAGCCGCTCCCTGCCACCCTGTCGTCTCGTGCTGCTCCCCGCCCTTCCGCCGCACTCCTGTTAGTCTGCGACTGAGTGAACGATTGATAGGTGCCGGTGCCGCGAGCCCCTCCACCGCGCAGCGCCGGTCCTGCACGTATGCAACGAAGGAGTTGTCGTGGACCTCGAATTCCGCCTCGCCCGCACCCATCTGCCCATCGCGGGCCTCTTCCGCCATGCCCACGAGGTGCCCGACGCCCTGGCGCTCACGGACGATCGCCTCACCGCCGACGGCTCGCCGGCACCGGATGCGCAGCGCCTCACCTACGGCGAGCTCCTGGAGCGGGTGAAGGCGGCAGCAGGACGTTTGGCACAGGCCGGGGTGGAGCGCGGCGACCGCGTGGCTCTCGTGGCCGGCAACTGCGTCGAGTACCCGATCATCACGAACGCCGCCAACTACCTCGGCGCCATCATCGTGCCCGTGAACTTCCGGCTCGCGGCCGGGGAGATCGCCTACATCCTCGGCCACAGCGATCCGAAGGCCGTCGTGGTCGACGAGGAGCGCGAGGCGGTGACCCGCGAGTCGACGGAGTCCCTCGATGTCGCCGTCCTGGGGCTCGCGCAGACCGCGGCACCGGCGGAGGACGGTGCCGCCTTCCCCGATCCCGTCCTCTGCTCGCTCGAGGACGACCAGGCCATCATGTACACCTCGGGGACGACCGGCCGCCCCAAGGGCGCCGTCCTCACCTACTCGAACTTCCTCTCGACCACCATGCGCTCCTCGGCATCCTGGGCGTACCACCCCGAGCGCGACAGCGTGCTCGTGGCCTCGCCGATGTTCCACATCGCCGCATTCAACGTCATGACGACCACGCTCGCGAACGCCTGCACGTGCGTCATCGTGCCCTCGACGGGCTTCGACGCCGGCCACCTCCTCGACGTCATGGCCGCCCACGGCGTCTCGCGGACCTTCATGGTCCCCGCGCAGTGGCAGCTCATGGCCGATGAGCAGCGGAGGTCCCCGCGGGACGTCGACCTCCGGTTCTGGTCGTGGGGCGCGGCACCCGCCACCGAATCGCTGCTCACCCTGCTGCGCGAGACCTTCCCCGAGGCCGGCAGCCAGGCCGCCTTCGGCCAGACGGAGACGACCGCCTCCGGGGTCTCGCTGGGGCACGAGGACTCCCTGCGCAAGCTCGGCTCTGTGGGCCGGCCCGACCGCTCCTACTCCATCCGGGTGGTCGACGCGAAGATGAACGACGTGGCACCCGGCGAGGTCGGGGAGATCGTGTACCGCGGGCCGGGCGTCATGGACCGCTTCTGGAACGACGAGGCCGCCACGGAGGAGGCCTTCCGCGGCGGCTGGTTCCACTCCGGGGACCTGGTGCGCCGGGACGAGGAGGGCTTCATCTACGTGGTGGACCGGGTCAAGGACATGATCATCTCCGGCGGCGAGAACATCTACTGCGCCGAGGTGGAGAACGTCCTCGCCTGGCATCCGCAGGTCGCCGAGGTGGCGGTGGTCGGCCGCAAGGATCCCCAGTGGGGCGAGGTCCCCGTGGCGATCGTCGTGCCGGCGTCCGACGAGGAGCCGCCCACGCTCGAGGACCTGCGCGCGTTCGCCGACGGGAAGCTCGCCCGCTACAAGCTGCCCAAGGCGATCAGAGTCGTCGACGCCTTCCCGCGCTCCGGCACCGGCAAGGTGCAGAAGACGGTCCTGCGCGAGACCGTCTGAGCCGAGGGCCCTGAGCGGGGAGCCTCGCGGCTCCCCGCCGCCGTCAGCTGCTGGTCGAGTAGACGGTGCGCGAGCCGCTCACGGCGCGGTCGCTGCGGCGCCTGCGGGTCTCGGCGCTCGTGCCGCGCGCATCCGCGCGGCCGCGGCCGCCCTGAGAGCCGCGGCTGCTCTGGGAGCTCCGGCTGCCCTGACCTGCGCGGGTGCTCTGGTCCGTACGACCGCCCTCACCGCTGCGGCTGCTGCGGGCGGGCTGGGCGCCGCGTGCGCCTCGGCCGGAGTTCCCCTGACCGCCCTGAGCGCGTCCGCCCTGAGCCCGGTCACCCTGCACCTGACCGCCACGGCCTCCGCGGCCGCCTCGGCGCGAGCGGCTCCGGCCGGAGGACTGGCCGCCCTGGCCCCGGCTGCCTGCCTGACTGCGGCCCGCCTGGCCGCGGCCGGACTGCTGCTGCGGCTCCTCCTTGGGCGCCGGCTCCACGTACGGCGCGATATCGCCCACGAGGTCCACGACCGCCGCGGACTCGGCCGTCACCGTCACAGGTGAGGCCTTGATGGCGGCCTTCCGGAGCAGCACCTGCGTGTCCTTGCGCTGCTCGGGCAGCATGACGGTGACGACGTCGCCGGAGCTGCCGGCGCGGGCGGTGCGCCCGGAGCGGTGGAGGTAGGCCTTGTGCTCGGCGGGCGGGTCGACGTGGACCACCAGCTCGACGCCGTCCACGTGCACACCGCGCGCGGCGACGTCCGTCGCGACCAGCACGCGCACGTCGCCGCCGCTGAAGGCCGCGAGGTTGCGGTCGCGCTGTGCCTGCGAGAGGTTCCCCTGCAGGTCCACGGCCGGGACGCCCTGCGCCGTGAGCTGGCGCGCGAAGCGCTTGGCCTGGTGCTTGGTGCGCGTGAACAGGATGCGGCGCCCCGTGCCGGAGGCGAGCCGGTGCACGAGGTCCTTCTTGTCCTCGTCGCGCACCTCGAACACGTGGTGGGTCATCGCCGCGACATGGGACGTGGGATCGTCCACGGAGTGGAGCACCTCGTTGTGGAGGAAGCGGCGCACCAGCTTGTCCACGCCGTTGTCCAGCGTCGCGGAGAAGAACATGCGCTG
The DNA here is from genome assembly GCF_000426445.1 of Brevibacterium album DSM 18261. GTDB lineage: Bacteria > Actinomycetota > Actinomycetes > Actinomycetales > Brevibacteriaceae > Brevibacterium > Brevibacterium album. The sequence continues at coordinate 19,214 of NZ_AUFJ01000012.1, forward strand.
GCCGCCGGCCGGGGTCTTCTGCAGGATGCGGGTGACGCCGGGCAGGAAGCCCAGATCGGCCATGTGATCAGCCTCGTCGAGCACCGTGACCTCGATGCCGTCGAGCGTGAGCAGGCCCTGCTGGAGCAGGTCCTCGAGCCGGCCGGGGCAGGCGACGACGATGTCGACGCCCGCGTTGAGCGCGTTCTCCTGGCGCTTCTGGTTCACGCCGCCGTAGATCGTCGTGGTGCGCATGCCGCAGGCCTCGGCCAGCGGGGTGACGACGTTCGCGATCTGGGTGGCGAGCTCGCGGGTGGGCGCGAGCACGAGGGCGCGGGGCCGCCTGGGCTGCCGCGCTCCGGACTCTGCGGATTCGTCCAGCCGCGCGACGAGGGGGATGGAGAAGGCCAGCGTCTTGCCCGAGCCGGTCTTCCCCCGGCCCAGCACATCGCGGCCGGAGAGGGTGTCGGGCAGGGTGTCCTGCTGGATGGGGAAGGCCTCGGTCTTGCCGTCGGCACGCAGGGTCTCTGCGAGGACGGCGGGGACGCCGAGGGCTGCGAACGTGGTCGGTGCAGTCTGTGAGGGTGCTATGGGAGAGCCTTTCAACGTGCCGGAGCACGGACTCGCACAGCGTTGCGCAATGAGCGCCGCGCGGCGGGAGAGCCGTTTCCCGGCAGGGGGCGGGGGCACCGGGCGGCGCCCTCGATCGCCGAGAGGAAATGGCTTCGGAAACATGAACCGGGAGTCGACACGGTTGCTGAGACGAGGCGTCCTGACGACGCAGGGAACCCGTCGCCGGGTTCGCAAGTGGGTCCAGTCTACAGGCTGTGCGGCTCAGACCCCGAACGCGGGCGGATAGGCGATCGCACCGCGGGGTGCGGGCCGGTCCGGGTGCAGGAGCAGGGCCATGAACGCCTCGTCCGGGACCTCGAACGGCGCCGTGACCCCCAGGCCCGAGGCGGGCCGGAACCCGAACCGCGGATAGTACTCCGCATGCCCCAGGACCACCACGAGGTTCTCGCCCTGCTCCGCCGCCGCGGCCAGTCCCGCGCGGATCGCAGCGCTGCCTGCCCCCGATCGCTGGCGCTCCGGCAGGACGGCGCAGGGCGCCAGGGCCAGCGCCGGCTCCCCGCCCACGGTGCAGCGGGTGAGGAGCGCGTGCCCCGCGACGGCCCCGGTCTTGTCCAGCGCGACGGTCGAGAGGCCCTCGATCCACGCCGAGGCGTCGGCCCGGAGCGCGTCCACGAGGTCCGCCTCCTCCGCGGAGGGGAAGGCGGCGAGGTTCACCGCGCGCACGGCGGCGATGTCGTCCGGCGTCTCGGTTCGGGTGGTCCAGGTGCTCATGCTGATGCGTCCTCTCCACGGGGCGGGTCGTCGGCGTCCCGTGCCTCGGCACGCACTGCTCCCAGCGCCTCGTGCTCTTTGCTCCGCGCCTCGGCGCGCACTGTGCTCAGCTCTCCGTCCAGTGCAGTCTGCCAGGCGCGCAGGATGCGCTCCATCTCCGCACGGTCCCCCGCGGAGAGCGCGCTGATGAGTTCCGCCTCGTTGTCCATGTGCGCCGTGAACGCCGCGTCGATGAGTTCACGGCCCGCGGGGGTGAGGCGGGCGATCTTCGCCCGCCCGTCCTCGGCGGAGACCTCCCGCACCACGAGCCCCCTGCGCTCGAGGGCATCGAGCCGCTTGGTCAGACCGCCGGTGGTGACGACGGTGGCGCGCGCAAGCTCTGCGGGCTGGCGCGCATAGGGCGTCCCGGCCCGCCGCAGCGCGCAGAGCACGTCGAACTCCCCCTCGCTCAGGCTGTGCCGCCGATAGACCTCGACCAGACGCGCCGTGAGCGTGTTCGCGACACGGTGCAGGCGGGCGATGGCGGCCTGGGGCGCGAGGTCCACATCCGGCCGCTCGCGGCGCCATTCCGCCTGGATCCGGTCGACATGGTCCTCGCCGGCAGGACCGCCGGCAGAAGGGCCGGAGCTGGTGTCGGAGCTGTGGGAGGAGGCCATGGTCACAGAATATTCGCTTTCCCGGAAGCGCAAAAAGCTTCCAGGGAAGCTAATATCGCTTCTATGGAAGCTAAATACATGAGGGACGTGCTCCTCACGTCCCTCGCCCCGGTGGCGTGGGGCTCCACCTACTTCGTCACCCGGCACTGGCTGCCGGCGGACATGCCGCTGACGGGATCCGCACTCCGGGCTCTGCCTGCCGGTCTCCTCCTCCTGCTGTGCGTGCGCCAGCTGCCTCGGGGGTCGTGGTGGTGGCGCACCGCGGTGATCTCGACGCTCTCGATCGGGGGCTTCTTCGTCCTGGTCTACGTCGCAGGCACCCGCCTGCCCTCCGGGGTCGCGGCGACCCTCATGGCCTGCTCCGCGCTCGCGACGACGGCACTGGCCCGTCTCCTGCTGGGGGGAGCGGACCTCGGCCATGCGCTGGGCGGGCGCGCTGCTGGGTCTGCTCGGCGTGGCGCTCCTGGTCAACGGTGCTGCGGGTGGTCTCGACACCGGGGGTGTGGTCGCGTCCCTCCTGGCGATGGCCTCGTCCTCGCTGGGGTTCGTCCTCACCAAGCGCTGGCGGCCGCCCGTCTCCCCCTTCGTCTTCACCTCCTGGCAGTTGAGCGCAGCCGGACTCCTCCTCGTGCCTGCAGCCCTCCTGGTGGAGGGCGTGCCGAGGCCACTCGCCGACACCGAGCTGGCCGCCTTCGCCTATGTGGGGCTCATCGCCACCGCGATGGCCTACATCGCCTGGTTCAGCGGGCTCGCACGCCTGCCGGCGGGCACCGTGGGCATCGTGGGGCTGCTCAACCCGCTCACCGGCGCGCTGCTCGGACTCGCGGCGGCGGGTGAGAGGCTGAGCGCACCGCAGTGGGCAGGAGCGCTGCTCATCGTCGGCGGAGTCGCGCTCGGGCTCGTGGTGCAACGGCCGTCCGCCGAGGGAGGCTCCGCGAGCCGGGCACGCGTGTGAGCCGCAAGGGCCCGCGAACTGCGTATTCTCGCACCGCCCTGCGCCCGTGTCGTCACCCGTACGGAGTATCTCCGAGCGGAACGACGACAGGGGCGCGAGCCTGTATAACGCTCTCATTGCTTTTCTGCCCGGAAATGCTGTGAACAGGGGAAATGCCGGAATCGGCGAGGAGCCCGGCCCTACTATGAGCTGAGCTCGGCCGCCGTCCGCTCCATGCGTCCGGCGGTCCTGTGAGCCCGAGGTGCGGTGACCTGCTCTCCTCACCCGGCTCCCGATGGCTCCGGCCGATTCCGGTTTCCGTCGGTTCTGGCAGTCCTTCAGCTCCACCCGACCGCCGGCTCTGCGTGACCGTGAGCCACTGATGACTCTCGCACCCGATGAAAGGGGCCCGCACGTGCAGACTTTCCGCCGGGTGATCCTGCCGATCGCCTACCTCCTCGTCCTCGTGGTCATCGCGGTGTCGCTCGCCTGGCTCGCATTCAGGCCGAGCGCCGATCCGAGCGCTTCCGAGGAGTTCCCCACCGGGGAGCTCCTGGGGACGGAGACGATGGTGGAGAGGGGCACCATCGAGTCCCGGCTCACGGCCTCCGGAACCATCGCCGTCGTCGACCCCGTGCCGGTGAAGGCCACCCACTCCGGGACCGTCAACCACATCTGGGCCACCCCGGGCCAGGAGGTCCTCCAGGGGGCCCAGCTGTTCCAGATCCGGGTGGAGGGCGAGGAGGCGGAGCCATCGGCCGAGGGTTCGGCAGGGGGAGGACCCGGCGCGGGCGGGGCCGAGGAGGGCGCGGAGGCAGCGGATGCGGCACCGGTGCCTCGGGCGCGGCCCAGCTACCACACGGTCGTGGCGCCGGCCGACGGCACCGTGGACTCCTTCTCCCTCGAGGTGGGCGACGAGGTCGCCAAGGGCGACGAGGCCCTCACCCTCTCCAAGCGCGACTACAGCGCGGTGGCGGACATCCCGCCGGTGGATCTCTACCGCCTGGAGACGATCCCGGAGGAGGCCGAGATCACCATCACCGGCGGTCCTGCGCCCTTCGACTGCACAGGCCTGCGCCTCGTGGAGGCCGGTGCCTCGCCCGCGGGCGGAGGCGGAGGCGGGAACCAGGGCGAGGTCGATCCCTTCACGGGAGAGGCGTCGGCACCCGAGTCCGCGGGCAGCACGCAGCTGCGGTGCGCCGTGCCGGAGAAGGTGAAGGTCTACAACGGCCTGGACATGACGCTGAGCGTGGATTCCGGCACCGTCGAGGACGTGCTGGTGGTGCCCGTGACCGCGGTCCGCGGTCTGGGCGAGGACGCCGTCGTCTGGACGCTCGACGAGAACGGGGAGCCGCAGGAGCGCGAGGTGACGATGGGCCTCAGTGACGGTGTGCAGGCCGAGGTGCGCGAGGGCCTGGAGGAAGGCGAGATGATCCTCGAGTACGTGCCGGGCACCGAGCCGGAGGAGGACATGGGCTTCGGGGAAGAGGAGATGATGTGGTGAGTGCTCCGCTCCTCCGCCTCGAGGGCGTGGCGCGCCATGTGACGCTGCCGGACGGTGGTGACCTGCAGATCCTCCGCAGCGTGGATCTCACGGTCGAGGAGGGCGACCACGTGGGGATCGTGGGCCGCTCCGGCACCGGCAAGTCCACCCTGCTGAACATCCTGGGGCTGCTCGACCGGCCCACCGCGGGCACCGTGGAGCTCGACGGGGTCTCGGCAGCCACGCTCTCCGCCCGCCGTGCCGCCCAGGTGCGGGGGAGGCAGATCGGGTTCGTGTTCCAGCAGTTCAACCTGCTGCCCGGGCGCACCGCCCTGGAGAACGTGGCCCATCCGCTGCTCTACGGCACGGCCGCCGAGGTCCGCACCCGCAAGCGCCGCGCGCTCGAGGTGCTCGAGCGCCTGGGGCTGGCCCACCGCGCGGCGCAGCTGCCGGGGCGGTTGTCCGGCGGTGAGCAGCAGCGCGTCGCGATCGCCCGTGCCCTGGTGCGCAGGCCGCGGCTGCTGCTGGCCGATGAGCCCACCGGTGCGCTCGATGTGGAGACCGGTGCCGTGGTCATGGACCTCCTCGCGGAGACCGCAGCGGAGTCCTCCGCCGCGCTCATCACCATCACCCACGATGCCGCCATCGCCTCCCGCGCGAACCGGCGCTTCACGCTGGAAGGCGGTGAGCTCCGATGACGGGTGCTCTCCTGGGGTCGCTCATCGAGGCGTGGCAGGAGCTGCGGATCCACAAGCTGCGCGTCCTGCTCTCGCTCGTGGGCGTGGCAGTGGCCGTCGCCTCGCTGACGATGGTGGTGGCCATGTCCACCCTGGTGCAGGACAACTTCCGGGTGAACTACGAGCAGATGGGCGGGCGCGACGCCACCCTGCAGCTCCAGCCCACGGGCGGCGACCTCGGCACGGACCCGCGGAAGCTGCGCGAGGCGGCGGATCCGGTGCTCGAGGAGTTCGGGATCGGTCACTCGTCCGTGCGCGGAATCCTCGATGCGACGATGGAATCGGAGACGGGCAGGCAGTACGTCAGCGGTTCGCTGGTCGAGCGGGACTGGCAGACCATCCACAGCGTGGGGCTGGTGGCCGGTCGCTGGTTCTCCCCCGGTGAGGAGCAGAACCTCGCCCCCTCCGCCGTCGTCAACGAGAACGTCCTCGAGTGGGCGGGGAGGACGCGAGCGGATCTGCCGTTCTCCCTGAGCCTCAGCCCTGACGGCGGAGACGACCCCGTGACGGTGACCGTGGTGGGCGTGACTCCCGGGAACGACTACGACAGCGGCGAGGCCTACATGCTGGCGGGCTCGCCGTCCCTGCTGCAGCTCTCGGATCCGGGGCTGGGACTCGTCATGGAGGCATGGGTGCCGTCCGAGATCTCCGAGGAGCTCAGCACTCAGCTCGGCAGTCGCCTGTCGACGGCGACGGGTGAGAGCTGGGACGTGTGGCGAGTGGACATGTTCCAGGAGGGCGGGGACCCGCTCGTGACTCTGCGCCTGGCACTGCTGGGCATCGCGGGGCTCATCCTCTTCCTGGGGGTGCTGGGGCTGGTGAACATCGCCCTCGTGACGGTGCAGCAGCGGGTGCGCGAGATCGGCATCCGCCGCAGCTTCGGCGCCACCGGTGCACGCGTGTTCTTCTCCGTGCTCATGGAGTCCGTGGTCGCCACCAGCATCGCCGGTGTCGTGGGCATCGCGGTGTCCGTGCTCGCCCTGCGCTCGCCCCAGGTCCTCTCCTTCGTCTCCGAGGGCATGAATGTGACGCCCAGCTTCCCGGTCTCCGCCGCCCTGGTGGGCTTCCTCGTGGCGGTGCTCTCCGGCGCCCTCGCGGGGTTCGTCCCGGCGCTCATCGCCACCCGCGCCCGGATCGTCGACGCGATCCGGACGTAGGGGCTGGCCCCCGGGGGGCAGGGGTGCTCCGGGGCTGTGGCGGCAGGGGTGCGCTGGAGCAGGGGCGCCGTGGAGCAGGGGCGCCCCAGGCTTCAGCTCAGGGAGTCGAGCGCGGTGTTGGCACCGCACAGCACTGCGCACACACGGTCTTCCGGGCCGATCCCGGTGCCTGTGACCTCAGTGGCCCGGCGTGTGCTCTCAGCAGTGAGCCATGCGCTCCCAGCGGCCCGGCCTGCGCCTCCCGCGGCGATCCCCGCCAGCGCTGTCGCAGCGGCGTGTTCGACCACCACACGGTGCTCGGTCCAGAGCGCGCGGCGTGCCGCGATGATCGAGGCATCGTCCACGAGGACGGAGACTGCGTGCGGCTGCTGGGCCTCGGCCAGTGCGGCCGCGGCGATGCGGCGCGCCCCGAGTGAGTCCGCGGCCACGGAGTCCACCGTCACGTCGACCGGAGCCCCGGCCGCGAGCGCGGCATTCAGCGCGCGGCAGTTCTCCGGCTCCACTGCGACGACCCGCAGCCCCCGCCGGCGTGCGGCGGCCGAGACTCCTGCGAACAGGCCTCCACCGCCCACCGACACGGCTATCACCGTGGTGTCCGGGCGCGCTTCCAGGATCTCCTCGACGAGCGTGCCCGCTCCCGCCTGGATGAGGGGGTGATCGTAGGCGTGGGACATGAGAGCGCCCGAGTCCTCCGCGAAGACTGCGCAGGCCTGTGCCGCGTCCGCGTATTCCGTGCCCTGCAGGCGGACCTCGGCACCGTACGCCCGCAGCCGCTCCACCTTGGGTGCGGGTGCTGTCTCCGGGAGGAACACGGTGGCCCGCGCGCCCACACGCTGCGCCGCCCATGCGCAGGCCACCCCCGCATTGCCGCCGGAGGCGATCGTGACACCGGAATCCGGCAGACTGCCGGAGTCGATGTGCGCGCCGAGGAAGTTGAGCGCGCCCCGCGCCTTGAATGTGCCCGTGTGCTGCATGAATTCCAGTGCGAAGGACACGGTGGCGCCATCGGGCGTCGTGAGCGCATCGCCGGTCACGGACACTCTGCGCGTCTGTCCGGTGAGGCGCTGCCGTGCCTGATCGATGAGCGCCGGGTCGAGAAGACCCGGGAGCGCCGGGACCGGCTGCGTGAGCGCTGCGTCTGATCGTGTGGGGTCTGCGTCGCCTGCCATGAGGCCTCACACTGCCGCTGTCTCGCCTGCTTGTCCAGTGGTGTCTCGGATGGCTGTCCAGGGCTCTCCCGTGTGCCTGTCCGGCGGTGCCGGCCCGGTGAGGGTCTGCCGTTCGAGGGTCGCGGTTCCCGATGCTCTGCGTGCGGGCATGCGCGGCCGTCATAGCGGTGTTCATCGTCATCACGACGCCCATCAGAACGGCGGGCGCTCCGGTGGCAGCCCGGGAGCGGGCGATCCCAGCGGAGGGTTCCACGGCGGCGGCAGCTCCCGTGACGCCGGCCATGCGTCTGCGGGCCTGGCTCGCGGCTTCTCCTCTGCGACGAGCGCAAGGATGTGGTCGGCCACGGGTGCGGGCGGCAGCCCCGCGGTGCGGCCCCACACCGTGAGCAGCGCGAGATAGCGCTCGTAGTCCGCAGCATTCGGCGGGGAGAGCGGGAAGCGGATGCGGTCGGCCTCCGGAGTGGTCGGGGACCAGCCCGATGCCCACGAGAGCTCTTCGCTCAGGTCGGGTTCGTATTCCGCCCCGCAGGCATACGCGGCCTCCCGTCGCGCGTCCTCCTGCCGGAGCAGCCGCTCGCGCGTCTCGCGGTCGATCCGGTTCGCGTGGTCCGCCAGCCATCTGGCGATCCGACTGTCCAGCACGGGAGTCACGATCCGGGCGCCCTCCGCCTCCGTGGCGAAGTTCAGCCACTTCGTGAAGAACGACGGGCCGAGGCCCCGGATGTGCCCGCATGGCTCCTCCGGGTCAGAGTGATGGTGGCACTGCGTCATCTGGACGAATCCCGCGGCCGGACCGTCCTCCACCGCGACTCGCACCGATTCCCGCAGTCGGTCCTCGACGAGCGGATCCACGGCATCACGGCCGAGCCTCTCCTGCGCTGTGACGATCATGAGCGCCCGGTGAGGTCCGTAGCCGGGCTTCGGGCCGTACGCCCACACGAGCATGACGACGAATGCGCCGAGGGCATCATGGGGCCACAGATGCGCGAACCGATCGAGAGCGGACTTCCGGTCGATCCGCTCGGGGAGTTCCGTGACCACCCGGCTCAGCCAGGGGATGCCGCTGAGCTTCCGCCGCCACTGCGTGCGCGGGACGCTGAAGTCCCGCTGCGGCGGGAGCGGTCCGTGCATGTGCTCCGTGAGCTCCACTGGCGGCGCGGGGAACTCGGCAGAGACCCCGCCTTCCGCTTCATCTGCGAGGCAGGCGGCCTCATCCGAGGGCGAGCCTGCTGTGTTCGTGAGCTGATGCGACATGATGAGTCCCTCCCGCGCCCCGTGACCCTCGCAGAGCTCCGGGACTGCATCGTCCCTGTCTCCACTGCCGCAGATGCGCAGATGCGATATGGATGTTCGCCTGTGTTATAGGGAATCTATGGACATGAGGGGCGAGTGTCCATAGGCTTTCGCCGTTTGTGACGCACAGTGGTCAGATGCGATGCTCGGTGCCGGTCTGTGACATATCGCGGTCGGGCCCAGGCCGGCAGATGCCGCGCCCAGCCTCCATCGGCGACCCGCGCACGCAGGGCCCATGCATGCTGCGGTCAGGGGCGGGTCAGCGGACCTCGATGCCGCGACCGCGCAGCTCGTCGGGGGTCCTGGGGGTGAGCAGCCAGTCCCGGAACTCGGCCTGCGGCTCGATCCGATCGCGTGCCTCCAGCCAGGACTCGCCCACCGCGTAGAAGCGCATGCCGTGAGGAGCGAGCTGCCGTTCCAGGGTCTCCGCACGGGCTCCGGGCAGCACCTCGCAGAGGATGTCGGGGGCGAACCGCGTGAGGAACTCCTGCCCGTATCCGAACACGTCCGTCTCCCCGCCCTCCACGTCGATCTTCATGACGATGCCGCCGGCTGCCTTGTCGCCTGCGGCCTCGCCACCGGCCGGCTCGCCGGCGGTTCCCGTGGCACCGATCGCCCCCTTGGCGGAACTGCTCGCATCAGCAGGCACGGGACCGGAGTGCGCCTCGGCGGCGCCTGTCACCTCCGCGGCCTCGCCCGTGAGCGAATCGAGCGAGACGAACCCCACGTCCACGCCGTTGTCGAAGTCCATCTCCTGCGAGTAGAAGGAGGGCAGCGCCGGCCCCCGATCCGCGGCCGGCATGCGCATGGTGGCATCCGGATCGCCCACGCCCGTCCCGCGCACCTGGACGCGTCCCTGGAGGCCGTTGCGCACCACGTTCGCCTCCAGCATCCGCACCACCGGCGGGACGATGTCGAAGGCGAGCACCCGCAGGCGAGGATTCGCCGCTGCCGCCGCCAGGCTGAACACGCCCGTGTACGCCCCGATGTCCAGCAGCAGGCGCGCGTCCTGGGCCAGACGCGTCACCAGCTCCAGGGCGAAGCTGTCGCGCGGATCGGGCCGCGTTCCCCCGCCCCAGTACAGCTCCTTGGCGACCTCGCAGCGGTCGGGGCGGAGCATGGTGAACTCGGCTCCGGCGGCGCGTCCCCGCACCTCGCGCAGTCCGCTCGGGGCGGGCAGGCGGCGGACGGAGAGCCCCAGGACCCTCGGTGCGAACGCCCGCATGAGCCCGTGCAGCGGCGGCAGGCTCAGGGCGATCTTGACGTGCTTCTTCGCGCCGTACCAGCCCTGCCTGCGCAGTCGCCGGGTCTGTTCGGAGACGGTCACGGGGGAGTCCCTTCTCGGGGCCGCTGTGTCCCGCACCACCCTAGCGGGAGGGGCGGGGCGGAGTCGGGGGTGGGTGCGGTGCTGCGCGTTCGCAGCCGAGGCCCGCACACGCTAGATTGCTTGCTGAACCGGCAAAGCCGGACGCAGAGGAGGGGCGGCGTGACGGAGCAGGAGCAGTCGGCGGCCGCCTCGGTCCAGGCACGCGACCCCTCGGAAACCGCCGCCGAGGTGCTGGCCGGCGCGGGCTCCGCGCTCCGGGGGCACCGGCGCAGGCTCGGGCTCAGCCTCACACAGGTCTCCCTGTCCACGGGGATCTCCGTCAGCACGCTCTCCCGCCTGGAGACCGGGGAGCGGACGCCGGGGCTGAACCATCTGGTGACGCTCGCCTCGGTCTATGGCACCGGACTCGACGAGCTCGTCGGTGCGCGGCTCTCGCACGATCCGCGTCTCCGGTTCGACCTGGTGGAGAAGCACGGCCGCACGATCATGCCGCTGTCGCAGACTCCGGGCGGGCTCTCCGCGGCGAAGACCCTCATCCACCCGCTGCCGGGCGGCCCGCCCGAACCCCTCCCGCACACCCACGGAGAGGAGCCGGGTGACCGCTCCTGGGAGTACGAGTCCGAGATGATGCGCAGGCACCGAGGGTACGTCTGGGTGCTCGTGCTCTCCGGCAGGCTCCGGCTGCTGCTGGGCAGCCACGACCTCGTGCTGCGACCCGGTGAAGCCGCCGAGTTCGACACCCGAGTGGCCCATTGGCTGGGACCTGCCGATGCCGCCCCGGTCGAGACCCTCACCGTCCACGGCGATGAAGGTCAGCGGATCCGTGTGCGAGCACGTCCGCGGGAGCGGTGAGGCGGCGGTTCTGTGAGCTCAGCGGCGCTGTGGGCCCGCTCGCCCGGCGCAGCTTGTCGCCCGCCCCCGCAGCTCCTCGCCTGCCCGGCCCAGCCCCTCGCATCCTCCCCGTCATTCCTCCGCGAAGCGCAGATAGCCCCGGTCGATCTGCCGCTGGGCACGAGCGATCGTGTGGGAGCCGTAGGTGCCGGCGGAGCGGACCTCGCTCAGGGCGTCCTGCTGAGCCTCGAGGATGAGCTGTTCGAGCTCGCGGACCTGCTGCAGATAGGTGCTGCGCTCCTCGGCGTGCTCGGTGTCGGTGAGCGAGCTGTGCAGGCGTTCGCGCATCCTCGCCGTCTTCTCGATGACGGCCGGGTCGAAGGGCGTGCCGTCGTGCCGGCGGACGTCCGGGTTGTCCAGCACCTGTTCTGCGGCCGCATCGCCGAGTTCGCTCATGAGCAGGGCGAGTTCGCGCTTCGCGTGCTCCGCGTCCGTGCCGCGGATGCCCAGGAGCCGAATGAGCGCGGGCAGCGTGCCGCCCTGGCCCACGAGCGTCACGAGTGCCACGACGAAGGCGATGAGGATGAGCTGCGTGCGGTAGGGGAAGGTGAGGGGCAGTGACTGCGCCGCGGCGAGGGTGACGACGCCGCGCATGCCGGACCAGGCGAGGACGGCCCCGCCCTTCCAGCCGAGCCCCTGCGAGGCGTAGAACCGGGCATCGGCGTGCCGGCGCCGCAGGCGGCGGAGTTCGCGCTGTGTGCGGGCGTCGGTCTGACTGGGCGTCCCTGTCTGACTGCGCGTTCCCGTCTGTGTGCGGTTCCCGGCCGCCTGCTCGCGGGAGCCCTCGTCTGCGGCGCTGTCGAGGAGCTGGCCGAACTGCTCCTTCCGCGCCTTCCCCGCCCGCTGCTGCCTCCGCGCGGCGAGCACCACTGGCACGACGAAGGCAGTGCGGACGGCGATGAGCACAGCTGTCACCAGCAGGCCCACCCAGATCGCGGTCCAGACGGACAGGCCCACATCCTCCACGTCCGTGACCAGGTGCATGAGCTGCAGGCCCATGAGGAGGAAGACGCCGTTCTCCAGGAGCATCTGCACCGTCAGCCAGTTGGTGCGTTCGGAGTTCCTGTCCTGGGCGGTGAACTTCCGGGCGCTCTTGGCCCCTGTGATGAGACCCGCCGCGACGACGGCGATGACGCCGGAGGCGCCCAGCTCCTCGGAGGGGAGGAAAGCGATGAACGGCACGGCGAAGGAGATCGCGGTGGTGAGCGCCGGCTGATTGATCCTGGACCGGACCCAGACGGAGACCAGGCCCACAGCGGCACCCACGAGGATCGCGACGACGACGGCATAGGCGAAATCGCCCAGCGCGTGCCAGAACGAGAAGGTCCCCGCCGTCGCCGCGACCGCGGTCCGGAGCAGCACGAGCGCGGTGGCGTCGTTGACGAGTCCCTCGCCCTCGAGCAGGGTCAGCAGGCGAGGCGGCAGGCCGAGCTTCTTGCCGATCGCGGTGGCGGCCACCGCATCGGGCGGGCTCACCACCGCTCCGACCGCCACGGCCGCGGCGAAGCTCAGCTGCGGGAAGACCCACCACAGGAGCAGCCCGGCCCCGAACGCGGAGACGAGCACGAGCACCACCGACAGCGCGCTGATGGTGCCGAGATCGCGCCGGAAGTCCATCACCGGCATGTTCACCGCCGCGGAGTACAGCAGCGGCGGCAGGATCACCGTGAGGATGAGCTCGGGCGCCGGCTTGACGGCCGGGATGCCCGGGATCATGCTGAGCACGAGTCCCACCACGACCAGCAGGATGGGTGCGGCCACCCCGAGCTTCTGCGCGAAGTAGGACACCCCCACGATGACGAGCACCGCCGCGATCGCCAGCAGCTCCAGTTCCTCAAGTCCCATGGCTCGCCCCGTCCGTGTCTCGATGCTCCGTGCGCGTTGTCCTGGGTTCCGATTATCCGCCGAGGCGGGGGTCGGTTGCGATCAGGTGGGGCGGCGCTCGGGAGGAGGTTGGGACCGGCGGCGCTCGGGAGAGGGCTCGTCCCCGGGGCCAGGCCTCGTCCCCAGGGCACCGGTGCGCTGCCGAGCTTTCGGTTCGCCATCGAGGTCCGGACCTGCTGCCGAAGTCGTCCGTCGCAGAGGCCTCAGTCCGCTGTCCCGAGGCCTTTGCCGAGGCCTCTGCCGAGGTCCCTGGCGCGGTCCCCGTCGAGGTCTGTGAGGGGTTCGCCGTCACGCCTTCCGCCGAGGCTGCGCGGCAGGCCCATGAGCGCTGCGCGGAAGCGCGAGTGGAAGACGGGTTTCCGGGAGCGGTCGATGTGTGCCGGTGGCGTCCATGCAGGCAGGCCGCGGATGAGCTGACCCGTCCAGCCGGAGCGTTCGAACCAGCGGTGGTGGAAAGGACAGATGAGGGTGAGGTTGCCGATCTCCGTCGGGCCGCCCTCGGAGTAGCGCACGATGTGGTGGGCCTCGCACCACGCGGCCGGAGCGTCGCAGTCGGGGAAGGTGCAGCCCTGGTCGCGCGCGGTGAGGATCGCGATCTGGCTGCGGGTGGCGAACCGGCCCCGGGACCGGACCGCGACCGTGCGGCCGCGGCCGTCGGTGATGTGCGCGAACATCTGGATCGCGTCCGACCAGCCGCTCAGCTGCGCAGGGGTCGTGGTGCCGCCGGTCTGGGTGGAGAGGGGCTGATGAGGACGCGCGAGCTCCTGTGCGGTGGCGGAGACGACGAGCGCGTGGTCGGCGCCGTGCAGCACCCGCTCACGACCGAGGCAGCGGAGGAGGAACCCCAGCCGGTCGTGGCGCTGCCTTCCGGGGGAATGCGAATCGGGCTCCGGTGTGACTGTGCTGCGTGTGCCGTCCTCGCGCACGCCGGGATTGCGGCTGCCCACGACGACAGGCTGGGTGGCGACCTCCTCCGGTGGACACGGCGGCATCCCGTCCGGTGGGAGCGTGGTGTGCGGAGGCGCAGGCCCACCACGCGGGGCTTCCGCTCCCGCTGTGAGTTCCGGCCCCGGGTTCGGTGGGAGATCGGCGTCCGGTGGAGGACCCGTGCGCGGTGGCGGGGTGAACACTGTCGGTGGGGTCGGTGAAGCCGGTGAATTTGGGGGAGCCGGTGAAGCCGATGAATCCGGGGGTGGCTCCGGTCCGGCGTCGTGATCCGCGGCCGCGCGGCCCACCGTCTTCTCCCAGAGCACGGTGGAGGCGGAGCCGGAGGTGCTGGACCGGGCCTCCGCGAGAAGCTCGAATGCCGCGTCCGAGATGCGCGCGCTGATGGGAACCGGCCATCCGTCGTCGCCCATGAGGTAGAGGCGGTCGTCCTCCATGAGCGTGCCCTCGCCCGTGGCGGCACCGCTCACCACCGTGCGGCCCTCGGAGTCGACCGTCACCCGGGTGCGCTCCCAGACGGCCTCGCTGATGCGGGGCAGAGCATCTGCGTGTTCGGGGCTCGGCTGGACAGGCATGTCCTGGTCCGGGGCCTTCTGGGCGGAGGATCCGCCGGTCGGTGAGGCGCCCGTGTTCGCCGTCGGATCGGCAGAGCCGGCACCGAGACAATCCGGGGAGCCCTCGAGCCCGGTTGCGCTCCCTTCCGGAGCGGCAGCATCTCCCGAGGCGGCGGTATGCGGCCTGATCCGCACCTCGGCGTCGGTGTCCCGCATGCGGGCGTACAGCAGCGAGTACAGGGTGGTGCCGGTGGGGCAGTCGAGGAGGCCGGAGAGCCTCCAGTCGCCGTTCACCTTCTGGTTGAGGGTGATGTGGTGCTTGTGCGGCTCCGGTGTGAACTGCGGCGGTGTTCCGTCCGGGTCGATGGTCTGGACGATCCGACCTGCGAGCTTGGGGATGTCCCTGAGGCGCAGCGTCGGGGCCAGTTCGACGAGGGTGGCCTCCACCCGGCCCCCGTACTCGGCTCTGATCTGCGGCGGGAGATCCTCCACCGCATCGCAGAGGACCCGGGCCTCATCGGCGGAGATGCGTGCGGCCGCCAGGTTCTCGGCGATGAGGGGGCGCACGGGCACCTGTCGCTCCCCGAGGAGCGTGGCCCTCTCGCCCAGGAGCCGGCCGAGGCGGACCCGTCTGCGCGCCTCGTGCACCGTGATGCGGAACTCGCCCTGGAGCAGCTGCTCCGTGGTCCGGTAGCCGTGATCGGTGGCGGTGCCGGAGCGGTCGAAGGCGGCGATGAGGTCGGTGCTGAGGGCGTCGATGTGCCGCCGCGCGGCCTCCAGCGCACGGAGGGACGACAGCTGCTCCTGTGGGGCCAGGGCGCCCGCGTCGAGGCGGTCCCCGGCGGACTCGGCCATGTCCAGGAGGGTGAGTGCGGGACTGTCGCAGGCCTCCAGCGCCTCACGGTCGTGCTGTGCGAAGGGAACCTTGAAAGCGGGCTCCTCGCACCCTTCGGGCGGCGGGTCTGAGGGCGGGAGTTCGACTGTCACTGCATTCACCTCCCTGTGCGACGGTGCACTCGGAGTGGATGTTCTGCTGCTGCATATAGTATATGTGTTCTAATGTTAGAACGCAAGATTGGACCGTGTGATGAATTTTCACGGGTCTTGAACGTTTTGATGAAGAAACCTGCATGATGCTGTGCTTCGGTGCAAACCCTGGTCCCGCCCCGACAGCTCAGCTCAGGCCCAGCACCACCGTGGCGATCGTGAAGTAGATGATGAGGCCGGTGGCATCGCAGAAGGTGGAGATGAAGGGGTTGGAGAAGACGGCGGGGTCCGCGCCCACCTTCTTCGCGATGATGGGCATGAGGCCGCCCACGCAGGCGGCCATGACGCAGATGGACAGCAGCGTCAGCCCCATGACCGTGCCTATGGCCCAGCCGTAGACCAGTCCCGCGACCGTGAGGCCGAGGACTCCCAGCACGGAGCCCAGCACCAGACCCACCCGCAGCTCCCGCCAGATGACCTTGCCGAGATCGCGCACCCGCACCTCACCCACGGCGAGGGCCCGGGTGACGGTCGTCGCCGCCTGGTTGCCGGTGTTGCCGCCGGTGCCGGTGAGCAGCGGGATGAAGAGGGCGAGCACCACCACCTGGTCGAGCTTGGACTCGAAGATCTCGAGCACCTGGACGGTGAGGATCGCGGAGACCGCGAGGACGAGCAGCCACACGATGCGGCTGCGCACGATCCGCAGGATGGAGCTCGAGAGATAGGACCGGTCGAGGGGTTCGGCGCCGCCGGAGCGCGCGGCGTCCTCGGCGTCCTCCTCGTCGATGATGTCGAGCACATCGTCCATCGTGAGGATGCCCAGCAGCCGCTCCTCATCGTCCGTCACGGGCATGGCGATGAGGCGGTGTGACAGGAAGTCGCGCGAGGCGACCTCCCGGTCCGTGAGCGCGTGCGTGCTCGTGGCCTCGCGGGTGAGCTCGGCGAGGGGACGGTCCGGAGCCGCCGCGAGGAGCGAGCGCAGGGAGACGACCCCCTCGAGGACGCGGCCGGGGCCCACGACCGGCAGCAGGTAGACCGTCTCCGGCTCGTCGATGTGCGCGCGCACGGTCTCCAGTGCGGTGCGGGCGTCCCAGTCGCGGTGGAGGCTGAGCACCTCCGGCGACATGTAGCGGCCGATCGAGTCCTTCGGATAGCCGAGGACGGTGGCCGTCATCTCCCGTTCGGCGGGATCGAGGCCCAGCATGAGCTTCTTCACGAGGGAGGCGGGCAGCTCGCCGAACACCTCGGCGCGGTCGTCCGGGTCGAGCGCGTCGATGATGTGGGCGACCTCCGCCCCGCGCAGCGTGTGCAGGAGCTCTGCCTGGTAGCTGGGGGTCAGTGCCTCGAAGACGGCCAGCGCGGTGTCCTTGCCGAGTGCGCGGAAGAGGACGGCGGCCCGCACCGGGGGAATCGCGCCGACCATGCGGGTGAGCTCGGGGCGCGGGGTCTCCTCCGCGAGGTGTGCGATCTCGTCGAGCGCGCGTGCGTCCAGCGTGCCCGCGAGCAGGTCCTCGAGCCTGACGGTGGGCGCGCTGGTCTGCGTGTCCTCGGCCATGGCCGATGCCTCCTCGGTTCCCGCGGACGTCCCCGCCGAGCCTATCCCGCGCGCTCGGGCTGCGGGTTCGCGGGCGTGCAGGCAGCCGGGCAGTCGGGCAGCTGCGTGGGTGCGCTGGCAGCCGGCCTGGCGGGGCCGTTGCGCTCTCAGCCGCTCCGATCCACGCCGTGCCCGCGGCCGGGCTCACCGCCGAGGCCAGCCTCGGGCGCAGACTCCGCTCCGGTCCCTGGTTGAGCTCCGGCTCCGGCCCCACCCCCGGCTTCTGCCACGCGCTCGCCCTGTGCCCCGGCCTCCGTCAGATCCTGGCGCGTGCTGCCGTAGTAGGCGGACAGGCCGCGGTACTGGGGTGAGACGAACGCCAGCAGGACCACGAGCAGCATGATGAGGCCGGCGCCCATGAACATCAGCGCCATGCCGCGTGCGGAGCCCTCGCCCAGCAGCCAGCCCAGCGCCTCCCGGCCCGCCTCCGAATCGACCCAGGGGATGACCGTCTGCTGGGCGATGATGCCCACGAAGAAGGCGCTCACCGGGCTGGCGGCCGTCTCGACGCTCTGCGCGAGGCCGAACACGCGACCCTGCCGGTGGAAGGGGACGACGCGCTGGAGGATGGTCTGCTCGGAGGCCTCGGCGGCGGGCATGAGCGCCATGAAGACGAACATCCCCACGGCGAACAGCCACCACCACTCGCGGATCGTGAAGCCCATCCCGATGCCCGCGACCAGCAGGTTCACGAAGAGGAGCGTTCGGACGGGGTTGGCTCCCAGGCCGGTCCTCGCGACGATGCCGCCGCCCACCACGAAGCCCAGGCTCGTCACCCCCAGCACGATGCCCCACAGCTGCGGGGAGAACAGCTCGAGCCCGTACGGGTCCATGAGCGCCATGAACGTGCCGCCGATGAAGTTGTTGAAGCACGCGAACAGGATGAGCGCCGTCAGGCCCGGGATCGCCCGGATCGTCCGGATCGAGCCGGCGAGGTCCAGCTTGGAGACCCGCCCGGGTGCGGCTGCGGGGCCGGGGAGGGGTGCGGCGGTGGCCTCGGAGGCAGTGAGGGGAGCGGGCACGGGCACCGCCGAGGCGGACTCTCCCATGGCGCCCTTCCTCCCCGCGGCAGTCTCTGCCTCTCCAAGTGCCGCAGTGCCCTCTGCAGATGCCGCAGCGCGCTCTCCAAGTGCTGCTGCACCCGCGCCGCCGATGGCGCCTGCGGAGCCGTCCTCAGGGGAGCCTGCCTCAGCACCTCCGCCCACTGCGGCGCTCGCCTCGGTGCGCCCCGCGGCACTCGCCCCGGTGTCCGCCCCGGTGCCCACTGCCGTGCCCGCCCCGGCGTGCCCCTCGGCGCCCGCCCCGGTGTCCTCACCCATGCCCTCCTCCCCACCCGCCTCGGCGGCGATGGCCTCCTGCACCTCGGCGGCGGTGACGATCCTCTCCTCCGGGATGCGGATGGGCAGGAGGTGGATGAGGGCGACGGCGGTGAGCGCGGTCGCGATGCCCAGCGTGGGGCCCATGCCCAGGTAGCCGATGCTGAGTCCGGAGAACACGCTCGTGATGAAGAAGGCGAGGCCCTGGACCATCCCCACGAGGCCGTTGGCCTTGTCGCGCTCGCCCTCCGGGACCAGGAGGGTGACGGTGGTGGAGAGGGCGATGTTGCGCATCTGCTCCACGACGGAGCCGCCCAGGATGATCATCGCGAACAGCCAGAAGGAGGGACTCGTGAGGCTGACGAGCGCGCCGTGGTCGGAGACGAGCCAGACGCCGCACGCCAGCAGGTAGGCCAGCAGGGTGATGACCGCGGCGAGCAGCATGACCCGCTTCTTGCGGTTGTGGTCGACGATCATGCCGAACACCAGCGAGAACACGGACACGAGACCCATGTAGCCGGCCCCGATCACGGCGGAGACCGCTACGTTCCGCGTCTCGAGGTAGACCCAGAAGGTGAGTGCGAACCACAGATAGGAGGTGGTCATGTTCGCGAGCGCGGTGTTCGCGACGACGTGGTGGAACGGCTTCACGGAGCGTCCTTCGGCCGGGCGCGTCTCCGTCCGGCGGGTGCCGGTCGGCGCGGTCGGCGCTCATCGGTGCCGGAACGGATCGCTGAGCGGGGACGGCGCAGGCTGGACGGAGCCCGAGGCGGGAGCGGGGTGACGCGGTGATCATGCCCCCGCGCGGAGTTCGCGCGGGGGTGGAAGACGATCATAACCGCAGCGAGGGCGGTTCCGGGAGGGGTGCGGGCGGGTCAGCCGCTGCCGGCCCGCGGCTCGGACTACGCCGAACCCGCCTCTGCGGTCTCCTGCTGCGCCAGCTTCGCACGGCGGTTGCCGAAGCTGATGAGGAACGAGCCGATGATCGCGGCGATGAACGATCCTGCGAGCACGCCGATCTTCACGTGCTCGTCGGCCACGCTCGCGGAGCCGTAGGCGAGTTCGCCCACGAGCAGGGACACGGTGAAGCCGATGCCGGCGATGAAGGACATGCCGGTGAGGTCCGCCCAGCGCAGCTCCGGGTCCAGGCGCATGGCGGGGAGGCGGCTGAGCAGGAAGGTCGTGCCGAGGATGCCGATCGGCTTGCCCAGCACCAGGCCGGCGACGATGCCCAGCGTGATGGGATCGGCGAAGGCGTTGCGGAGGCCCTCCAGCCCGCCGACCGTCACACCCGCGGAGAAGAACGCGAAGACGGGGACGGCGAAGGCCACGGACACGATGCCGCACTTGTCCGCGAAGTGTCCGGCCATGCCCTCGTAGACGGGTACGCCGTCGGAGTCCGTCGAGACGTGCACGCGCGTGCGGGGCGTGGGGTGCACCGGCACGGTGAAGCCCAGCAGCACACCGGCGACGGTCGCGTGGATGCCGGCGGCGTGCACGAGCGCCCAGGTGAGGACGGCGAGCGGGATGAGGATCCACCAGGAGCGGACGCCGCGCTGCACGAGGACGGCGAAGGCCGCCAGCGGGATGAGCGCGAGCGCGAAGAAGACGAGGTCGAGGTCGGCGGTGTAGAAGACGGCGATGATCGTGATCGCGATGAGGTCGTCGACGATCGCGAGGGTGAGCAGGAAGACGCGCAGCGCCGGCGGCAGGAACCGGCCGACCACGGCGAGGACCGCGACGGCGAAGGCGATGTCCGTCGCGGTGGGGATGGCCCAGCCGTGGAGGGCATCGGGCCCCGCGTTCATGTTCACGAGGGCGAAGATGACCGCCGGGACGGCCACGCCGCCCACCGCTGCGGCGATGGGCAGGGCCGCGCGCCGCGGATTGCGCAGGCGGCCGGCGACGAACTCCTCCTTGAGCTCGAGGCCCACCACGAAGAAGAAGATCGCGAGGAGGCCGTCGGCCGCCCATGCCCCGATCGAGAGGTCGAGGTAGAGCGAGGAGGGGCCGATGACGGAGTCGCGGACGGTGGTGTACCAGTCGGCAAGGGGCGTGTTCGCGAGGATGAGGGCTGCGGCCGTTGCCGCGAGCAGCAGTGCGCCGCCGAAGGCGTCCGAGTGCAGAGTCTTCCGGATGCCCAGCCACATCTGGGGAGGCACGCGGCGCGCACGCGGGGAGCGCGTGGGGGAGTGGGGCGGGAAGCCCTGGACCGCCTCGGGCGCGGCTGCCTCGGTGCCGACCGAGGAGGAGGCGGCTGCCGAGGAGGCGGGATTCTGCTGGTGAGACGACGGGTTCGACACGATGGGAGCCTTCAGGGGGAGGGGACGGCTGGGAGCGGCTGCGCATCCGGGGGTCCGTGCGCTCGCGGCATCTGTCTGCGATGCGGGCGATCTGCGGAGGGCCGGTGCGCCTCAGGCCGTTAGCGGCGGGCAGCCGGCGATCTCCCCGTGCGCATTGGTGCCCCACGAGCTGATCCACCCGTTGGTGCCCGGGTGCCGGTTCTGCAGCAGCGGGCGCATGGCCGCGGCGGAGACCAGCCGGCGCGGACGGCGCGCACGGGCATGAGGGTGGGAGGGCATGGAGCGATTCTAGGTGACCGGCGTCTCGATCGCGAAGCGGCGCGGGTCCGGGGCCGGACTCAGCCGGGTGCGCCCAGCCGGAGCTCCCGGTCAGCGAGCTCCTCGACCTCGGCGGGGTCATGGCTCACCAGCACGCATGTGCGGTCCGCGAGGTGGGCGGCCAGCAGCGCGCGGATCGCGGGGGCCGAGTCCCGGTCGAGTGCGGCGCTCGGCTCGTCGAGGAGGATCGCCTCCGGGTCCGAGGCGAGCGCCCGGGCCAGCGCCACCCGCGCCCGCTGCCCGCCGGAGAGCGCGGTGGGGTGGGTGCGCGCGAGGCGGCCGATGCCGAGGTCGGCGAGCATCGCATGTGCCCGGTCTCTGGCCTCGGCGCCGGTGATGCCCGCGCTCCGGAGGCCGAAGGCCACATTGCTCGCCGCCGTGAGATGGGGGAAGAGATGCGGTTCCTGGAGCAGGAGCGCGATGCCTCGGCGGTGGGGCGGGACGTCGACGTCGGTGGTGGACGCGTGCTCGCCCGTGGCCGTGAGCACGCGCTCGCCCAGTTCCACCCGGGCGTGGGCGGGGACGAGCAGGCCTGCGAGCACGGCGAGCGTCGTGGACTTCCCGGAGCCGTTGGGGCCGGTGAGAGCCAGGGTCTCGCCGCGGCGGACCTCCAGGGAGACGGAGACTCCGCGTTCCGGGACGCGGAAGCGCGCACTGAGCTGCACGGGCGGCGGGGGCATGGGCGCGCCTCCCGGGGGTGTGCCTGGCCCGGTGCCTCGGGAGACGCTGCGCCCGCTGGTTCGCCACGCAGCCCGGTGGGAGGCTCCGCCCGGTGGCTCGCACCGCTGCCCGGGGGCGACCGTGTCCGGAGGCTCGCCCGGCGTCATGCCTGGTGACATGCCTCGCGCCTCGAGCGCGGCCTCATCGGGCACCTCGCGCGGCGCTCCATCCGAAGCCCTGTTCGGCATCCCATGCGCGCCGACGCCCCCTCGGAGCAGCGCGGCGGAGGGGCGGGGCGCATGGGCCCGGCTGCGGGGCAGGGAGTAGACGGCGACGACCACGAGGAGCGCGATCGCGACGAGCAGCATCGAGACGGCGACGGCGGCCTCGGGGTCCGTCTCCCGGGCCAGATAGATCTCCAGCGGCAGAGTGCGGGTGGTGCCGGCGAGCGAGCCGGCGAAGGTGAGCGTGGCACCGAACTCACCCAGCGCTCTGGCGAAGGCCAGCACGGCCGCCGAGGCGATCGCGGGCGCCAGCAGCGGCAGGGTGACGGTGGCGAAGGTGCGGGCGGGGCCGGCGCCCAGCGCTGCGGCGGCCGTCTCGACGCCCGTCCCGTGTGTGCGCGTGGCGGCCTCGACGCCCATGACCACGAAGGGGAGGGAGACGAAGGTCTGGGCGCACACGACGGCCGCGGTGGTGAACGCGATGTCGATGCCCGTGGCTGCGAGGGGTGCGGCGAGCAGTCCCGTGCGACCGAAGGTCGCGAGCAGCGCGAGGCCGCCCACGACCGGCGGCAGGACGACCGGCAGCAGGACGAGGGCCCTGAGGACCCGCCGTCCGGGAAATGTGCGGCGGGCGAGCAGCATCCCGAGCGGTACGCCCAGCAGGACGCAGATCGCGGTGGCCGCGAGTGCGGTCCGGACCGAGAGGCTCAGGGCGGTGAGCGAGTCCTCGCCGGTGACGAGGTCGAGGAAGTCCGTCCACGGCACGCGGGCGGCGAGGCCCGCGAGGGGGAGGAGCACCACGAGCGCGCCGAGGCCGGCGAGCGGCAGGAGGAGGGCGGGGACGCCCGGCTTCCGCTCACGTGTGCGAGGTGTGCCCATGCCGGTGCTCCTCTCTCCGGTCTTTCCGGTGCGGGGTGGCGTGCAGTGGTTCTGAGGCTCTGAGGTTCTGACGTGCGGGAGGTCTGACGTCCGGCGGACGGGGCGTGTCCCCGTGCGCGTCAGGGCGTGGTGAATCCGGCCTCCTCGAAGACCTCCCGGTTCTCCTCCGCGAGCACGAAGTCCGTGAACGTCGCCGCGAGCTGCGGTGAGGCGGCCTCGGCGACGGGGGCGATGGGATAGGTGTTGACGGCCTCCTGGGCCTCGGGGAAGGCGATGCCCTCGACGGCCTCGGAGCCGGCGGCGTCCGTGCGGTAGACGAGACCGGCGTCGGCCTGGGCGCTGGCCACCTTGCCCAGCACGTCTGTGACCTGGGGCTCCTCGCTCACCGGAGTGAGTTCGACGCCTGCGGCCGCCGCGACTCTCTCCGCGGCGGCCCCGCACGGCACCTGGGGTGCGCAGACGACGACGTCGAACTCGGGGTCGCCGAGGTCCTGCAGGGATGTGATGCCCTGCGGGTTGCCCGCGGGCACCGCGATCTCGAGGACATTGGCGACGAATGGGACGGGCTCCCCCTCGACGAGGGCCTCGTCGACGAGGCGCTGCATCGTGCGCTCGTCCGCAGTGGCGATGACATCGGCCGGGGCGCCCTCCGCGATCTGGGTGACGAGATCGGAGGAGCCCGCGAAGCTGAGCCGCACCTCCACCCCCTCGTGCTGCTCCGCGAAGGCGTCTGCGAGCTGCTCGAAGGTGTCGGTCAGCGAGGCGGCGGCGAAGACCGTGAGGGTCGTCTCCTCCTGGCCGTCCGCTCCCGAGGGGTCGTCCGCGCCGCTGTCCGTCCCGCTGCCCGTGGCATCCCCGCAGGCCGCGAGCATGAGGGATGCGGAGATTCCTGCGGCCAGCACGGCGGCTGGGCGGTGACGGAGCATGGCGGGTCCTCGGTGTCGGGGCCGGTGGTCGGGGCCTGTGCGCACGAGCCTACTGGGCCGGGAGGGCGAGGACTGAGACACCGGAGGGGCGAGGGGCTGAGGAGGGAGAGCCGAAGGAGGTTGGGGAGGCGGGGGCTCCGCGCGAGGGGCGGGCCCGCCGTCTGAGCGGCCGCCTCACCATTCCAGCGGCAGGAAGGGAACCCGCTCACCCGCCCGGACGGCCCGCGAGGGGAGGACGATCCACCCCTCCGCGCACGTGAGCCCGCGCATCATATTGGGTCCGGCGTGGGTGCACGGCTCCCAGGCGGGCTCATCCTGTGCAGACCTGCAACCGAGTGAGCGCTTTCCGTCGCTTTCGGCACCGGAATCCGACACGAAGTGCTCACTTCGCGGATTGTCCGGGACTGCCGGCACGAGGCGCTCGGCCTTCTGCGCTGGGGAGTCGACGCCGAGCGGGACGGTGAGCAGCACCTCGGGCGGCAGACCTCGCATTCCCCGGAGCAGCGCCCGTCCGGCCACGCGCATCGCGGCCATGGCCGCCAGCGGATTGCCGGGGAGGCCGAGAGCGGGCACGAGGCGCCCTTCTGCTGTGCGCAGTGCGGCGAGGAGGGTGGGGTGTCCGGGGCGCATGTCGAGCTCCGGGAACACGATGCGGCCTCCCGTCTCCTGTGCGAGGGCGGTGAGCTCTGCGCGGATGTGGTCGGCCGCGGATCTGCCGGTCCCTCCCGTCGTGACGATCATGTCCGTGCCGGATGCGAGCATGTGGCTGAGGGCGTCTCGTGTGGTCGCGGCATCGTCGCCGATCCGCACCGCGTCGAGGATGTCCGCCCCTGCGAGGGAGAGGAGGTGGGGCAGCTGGACGGAGAAGGCATCGCGCACGGTGCCGCGCACGGGCAGGCCCGAGGCGACCACCTCGTCCCCCGTGTACAGGAGCGAGACGCGGGGAGGTGAGGCGACGAGGACGGAATCGCGTCCGCAGATCGCCGCCATCGCGAGGAGCGGGGGTGTGAGGGCGGTTCCGGCGGGGGCGATGAGAGCGCCGGAAGGGGCTTCGCCTCCGGCGGGTCGGATGTGCCTGCCGGGTTCGAGCTCGGAGAGTGGGGCTCCGGGAGCGAGCGCAAGGGTCCGGTCTGGGGCTGAGTCGCCTGCCGTGGGCGTGGGACCGGTGTGCGCCGAATCGCTCACCTGTGCGTATTCGCTGCGGATGATGCCGGTTGCGCCATGGGGTACGGCGCGACCGGTCACGACGGGACAGGCGCGTCCGGGGGCGAGGGAGTGCTCGCTGCCGGTCCAGTCCTCGAGGACCCATTCCCCCGGGGTCGGTTCTCCCGATGCGGCCTCTCGCGTGGTGGGAGGAGTGCCCGCGGGCTCATGTGCGGCATAGGCGAAGCCGTCCATCGCTGACGAGGGGTAATGGGGAACAGGGAGGGGCGTGCGAAGCTCCTCCGCGAGGATGCAGCCGGCGGCCTCATCCAGCGGCACGGCCTCGTGCGGAGCGGGCCCGGCAGCCTCACGGCCGAGGGCGTAGGACAGCGCCATCGCCGTGCACCAGTCGGGCAGGCGTCCGTGACTGTGCGCGCGGGACCGGCCGGACGGATGACCGGGCGCGCGGCCGGCCTCGTTGCTCATTCCCTCATCCGCCCGCGAACGGCGGGAGCACGTCCACCCGCATGCCGCCGCGCACGAGGTCGTCCTCCGCGACGAGCGCGGTGCCGTCGGCGAGCAGAGTGCTCTGGGCGAGGACGCGCTCGAGATCGGGCTCGCCGGCCGGCGGCTGGGGGTGGAGCGAGACGAGGAGCGCGGCGAACTGCTCGCGTGTGAGCTCGTCGAAGGGCAGCGGCACGTTCTCCGCCTTCACATGCCCCGCGGCCGCGCGCGCCGCCGCGAAATAGCGGACCTCGACGGTGGCTCCGGTGCTGCCTCCCGCAGCGGACGTACGACTCATGCCCCACTCTCTCCTTCCTGTTCGCTCACACAGTCTCATCGCCCGCACAGCGCTCGCTCCCGGGATGCAGCCGCCGTCCGGCCCCAGGCGCGCCCGGGATCAGCCGCCTATCGCGCTCATGCTCCGGTCCGGCTGCACATAGTCCTCGCTGTCGAGCCCCACGTGATCCATGCCGTGGGCCTTGGGCTTGAGCCACATCGCCTGCTGCCAGAGCCTGCCCACCTCCTCGTCATCGGCGCCCGAGCGCATGGCGGCGGAGAGGTCGAACTCCTCGTGCGAGAAGAGGCAGGACCTCACCTTGCCCTCCGCCGTGACGCGGGTGCGCGTGCAGGCGGAGCAGAACGGCTCCGTCACGGAGGCGATGACGCCCACTCGGCCCAGCACCGGGGGCTCCGAGCCTGCGCTGGTGCAGGTGGATGCGGGTGCAGCAGCCTCGTCATCGGTCGAGACATCCTTGCCATCGGTCGAGCCGGCATCGCCAGCATCCGTTCCGGCAGGGGCAGTGCCGTGGGGCAGCACGCGC
Source organism: Brevibacterium album DSM 18261 (assembly GCF_000426445.1). Lineage (GTDB taxonomy): Bacteria > Actinomycetota > Actinomycetes > Actinomycetales > Brevibacteriaceae > Brevibacterium > Brevibacterium album. Next base: position 45,242 of record NZ_AUFJ01000012.1, read on the forward strand.
CAGCGCTCGGCCGGCGCTCCGGCCCGGGGCAGGTCGTCTGGGACGAGGTCCCAGTGCTCCGCGAGCTGTGCGCGCACCTCGGCGGCGGTGACCATGCCCTCACGGGTCCAGCCGTGGTCGCCGTCCAGGGGCATCTGCTCGATGAAGCGCAGCTCGAGGCCCCGCTCCAGACAGAAGGCGAGCAGCTCGGGGGCCTGGTCGTCATTGGCCCCGCGCATGAGCACGGCGTTGATCTTCACCGGCCGCAGGCCTGCGGCGAGGGCAGCGTCGATGCCCGCGAGCACACCGGCGAGGCGGTCGCGGCGGGCGAGGGCGGCGAAGGTCTCCGCGTCGATGGTGTCGAGCGAGACGTTGATGCGAGTCAGCCCGGCGTCCCTGAGCGCCTGCGCCCGGCGGTCGAGGCCGATCCCGTTGGTGGTGAGCGCGATGGGGAGCTCGGGGTGCCGTGCGCGCACGCCGGCGATGATCTCCTCGAGGTCGCGCCGGATGAGCGGCTCCCCGCCCGTGAGGCGCAGATCGCGGACGCCGTGCACCCGGACGGCGATGCCGACCAGGCGGATCACCTCGTCCGCGGTGAGGAGGGAGGACTGCGGCATCCAGTCCATCCCCTCGGCGGGCATGCAGTAGGTGCAGCGCAGATTGCACTTGTCCGTGAGCGAGATGCGCAGATCCGTGCCCAGCCGCCCGAATCGGTCGCGGAGCCCGGGCGCTGCCGGCGCATCGGCGGCACGGCGATCGAGCTCTGCCTGCGTGTCCGCCGCGGAGCGCGCGTACGCGGCCGCAGCCGTCTCCGGGCTCTCGCCGTGCGGAGCCCGGAGGGTGGGCATACCGAGACGTATCTGCATCGTCACCAGTCTAGGCCAGGGGGTGCGGCGTCCGCTTCCTGCCCGCCCCGTGCCGAAGACCCCTCTTCGAGGGTCGCGCGGAGTCGTGCGAGGTCCTCGGGGGTGTCGATATCCGCGAGTCGGCCCGGCTCCGCGGCGACGGCTACGGGCGCGGCGCCCTCCCACAGCAGCCGCACGGGGCGGTCGGCCGTCTCACCGACGCTCCGGACGCGATCCCGCAGCAGCCGCGCCGGCCAGGCCGCGCACAGATGCTGGAAGCGTCCCCACTCGTCGCAGCTGACGGCGGGCGCACCCGCGGCCGCGCTCGCAGCCGCCAGTGCCCGCAGGTGCGCGGGGTCGAGGAGGGGGATGTCGCCGGCGAGGACGAACACGGTGTCTGCCTCGCTCGCCTGCGCCTCTGCGGCCTGCGCACCCGTTGCCTGCGCTTCTGCGGCCTGCGGCTCCTGCGCCTCTGCGGCCTCCATCTCCGCGACGGCGGCGGCCAGTCCTGCCAGCGGGCCGCCGAAGCGCGGAGATTCGACCGCCACGTGCACCGTCGCGCGCTCTGCGGGGGAGAGCCCCTCCGGCGAACCGGCCACCCAGACCTCGGCCTGCGCGCTGACGGCGCGGACGGCGGCGAGGATGCGCGAGACCACGGAGACCCCGGCGAGCTCGACGGCTGGTTTGTGGATGCCGCCCAGCCGGCGCGACCGTCCTCCCGTGAGGATCACGGCGCTGATTCCCATGCCCCGATGGTAGCTCCCGGACGCGCAGCCTCCGGTGGGATCCCGTGCGCGGCGGAATGCGAGCCTGCGGGACACGGCGGGCTCGCCAGGCCCGGCCGAGTCCAGCCCGGCCGAGTCCAGCCCGGCCGAGTCCGGTCCGCGAGGATCCGCTCGGACTGTGACCGGTGTGACAAACAGGTGCGGCGGCCGTATGGTCGAGCCCGCCCCTGTCCCCTCGCAGAACTGCTGGCTATGGATCTGACCTTCAAGCTCATCGCCGTCGCGGTCTACTTCGCGGCCATGATCGGCATCGGCCTCTACGCCTATCGCAAAACGACCGACGGCGACGATTACATGCTCGGCGGGAGGCAGCTCCACCCCTTCACCGCGGCACTGTCCGCAGGCGCCTCGGACATGTCCGGCTGGCTCATGATGGGCCTGCCCGGGGCGCTCTACCTCTCCGGCCTCGTCGAGGCGTGGATGGCGATCGGGCTGACGGTGGGTGCGGCCGTCAACTGGTGGCTCGTGGCACCGCGCCTGCGGCAGTACACGCAGGTGGCGCAGAACTCGATCACCGTCCCCAGCTTCTTCGAGAACCGCCTGTTCGACCGCACGCGCATGCTGCGGATCGCCGCCGGCATCGTGATCCTCGTGTTCTTCACGTTCTACGTGTCCTCCGGGATGGTCGCGGGCGGCGTGTTCTTCCAGTCCACCTTCGGCGGCTCCTATGTCGTCGGCATGCTGCTGGTGGGCGGCGTGACGGTGCTCTACACGCTGTTCGGCGGGTTCCTCGGCGCGAGCTACACGGATGTGGTGCAGGGGCTCATCATGCTGGTGTCCCTGCTGCTGGTGCCCGTCATCGCCTGCCTCGCGGTGGGCGGACCGGCGGAGATGTTCGCGACCGTCGCGCAGGTGAATCCGGACTTCGCGAGCATGACCTCGGGCACGAGCGCCATCGCGATCGTCTCCGGCCTGGCCTGGGGCGTGGGCTACTTCGGTCAGCCCCACATCATCGTGCGCTTCATGGCGCTGCGGTCGGCGCGCGACGCGAAGTACGGCATGGGCGTGGGTGTGGCCTGGATGGCGCTGTGCGTGGTGGGCGCGATCTTCACCGCCATCGCGGGCGTCGCGTACTTCCGGCAGAACCCGGACATGACGCTCACAGACCCCGAGGCCGTCTTCCTCGACCTCTCCCAGATCCTGTTCCACCCGCTGCTGGGCGGGTTCGTCCTCGCCGCGGTCCTGGCCGCCATCATGTCGACGGTGTCCTCGCAGCTCATCGTCACGAGCTCCGCGCTCGTCGAGGACCTGCTGGGCGTCTCCGGGAAGAAGCGGAGCGCGCGGAGCGAGCTGTGGCTCGGGCGGATCGGCGTGCTCGTCGTCGCGGTGATCGCGGGCGCGCTCGCGGTGCAGCGCAACGACACGATCCTCGATCTCGTGGGCTTCGCGTGGGCGGGCTTCGGCGCGGCCTTCGGGCCCATCGTCCTGCTGTCGCTGTTCTGGCGCCGTCTCACGGCGATGGGCGCGCTCGCGGGCATGGTGAGCGGCGCGGTCGTCGCCTTCGTCTGGGGCCAGTGGCAGCCCGATGTGGCTCTCGGCCTCCTGCCCGAGCACCTCTACGAGATCGTCCCCGGCTTCCTCGTCTGCCTGATCCTCGCGGTGGTCGTGAGCTTCGTGACGCCGCAGCCTCCGGCGCAGGCGAAGGAGGAGTTCGAGGAGACCGTCCGCGCGGTGAAGACCGGCTGAGCGTGCACCTCCCCGCCGCTCTTCGTCCCCTCCCTCACCACCCTCCCCACTCCTCGAGTGAGCGGTTTCTGTTGGATTTCGAGTGTGAATCCGACAGAAGTCGCTCACTCGGCGATCTGTGGGGCGGAGGCGCGGCTGGGCCTGGGAGACGGGCCCGAGGCCGCGAGCGGGATGCGGGATGCTCAGCAGTGCGGCCGGCAGTGCTCAGTAGAGTGGCCGGCATGACGACCGGCGATCCGCACCCCGCCCCGCAGCAGTCCGAGGACCGTGCCGCGCCTGCGATCACCGGCGGGCACGAGGCTCCCAGCGACCGGTGGCAGGCTCCCGCCTGCGAGCGCGAGGCCCTCAGTGACCGGCACGAAGCCTTCGCCGACTGGCGCGAGGCCAGGAGCATGGATGAGCACATCGCGGAGATCGTGCGAGTGCTGTCCGTGCGCGAGCTCGGCACCGAGACGATTCCGGCGGAGCGGGCGGGCGGGCGCGTCCTCGCCGCCGAACTCCTCGCCCCGCTCAGCCTGCCGCCCTTCGACAATTCCCAGATGGACGGCTTCGCGGTGCGTGCCGCGGACACGCCGGGGCGCTTCGCGGTCGAGGGGATGATCGCCGCGGGCCACCCCGGCTCATATGGTGAGGGCGGTTCGGCAGCACGGGCGTCGGGCGGGGGGCCTGGGTGCGATGCAGGCAGCGAGGCCCGGCCGGACCTGCCCCTCGCCACCCCGATCATGACGGGGGCTCCCGTGCCTCCTGATGCGGACGCGGTGGTGCCGGTCGAGGAGACGGAGGGCTTCGGTGCGCCCGTGATCACGGTGGGCGAGGTGGAACCGGGTCGCTTCGTGCGGCCGGCAGGCAGCGACATCGCCGCGGGCGAGGTCGCCCTGGAGGCAGGCGCTGTGCTCCACCCCGCGGCCCTCGGGCTGCTGTCGGCCCTGGGGCTGACGGAGGTCGTGGTGCGCCGCAGGCCCCGCGTCCTGCTGGTGGCCGGCGGCGATGAGGTTGCAGCTCCCGGCGAGCCGCTGCGGCCCGGGCAGATCTACGACGCGAACACCGCGCTCATGCGCGTTGTGGTGGAGGAGGCCGGGGCGGAGACGGCGGGCGCGCTCACTGTCGACGACACCGTGGACGATTTCCGCGCCGCCCTCACCCGCGCCGTCCGGACGCTCGCGCCGGACCTCGTCGTCACCAGCGGCGGGATCAGTGCGGGGGAGTTCGAGGTGGTGAGGCTGGCGCTGGCCTCGGGAGCGGAGCTGGGGGAGGGGATCGTCGCCGAGGCCGGCTTCGGGTCGGTCCGCATGCAGCCGGGCGGCCCCCAGGGCCTCGGGGTGCTGCGTGTGGGGCCGGTCGAGCGCCGCAGGGGCGACGCCCGGAGTGCGGGCGGCGCGGCGGAGGCGGAAGGTGCCGGGAGTGCGCACGGCGCGGAGGACCGCAGTGAGGCTGCCTGCCGCGTCCCTGTCGTGTGCTTCCCGGGCAATCCGGTGAGCACGTGGACGAGCGCGCAGCTGCTCCTGCGCGAGGCCATGGCGACCGCATGGGGTGTGGGCCGGCCGCTGTCGCGCGTGGCCGCCGTGCTGGAGGAGGATGTGCCCTCCCTGTCGTCCAAGACTCAGGTGCGCCGCGCGATGGTGACGCAGGGCGGGGCTGCTCCGGCCGCCCCGGCGGCCGAGCTCCGCGTGCGCGCACTGCCCGGCTCGAGCTCCCACCTGCTGGCCCGTGCCGTCGAGGCGAACGCCTTCCTCGTGGTTCCCGCAGGGGGCGGTGTGGTTCCGGCAGGCTCGGTGCTCGAAGCCGTGCTGCTCACGGCACTCTGAGCCCCGGGGCCCGCCGCCCTCGCCGGGTCCCATCACGCCCTCCGGACGTCGCCGCCCTCGCCTGGCCCCGACGACGACGCCCACTTCTCTCTCATACGCCCAGCCATTCCGCAGAACTGCTGGGCGTATGAGAGAGGAGTGGGCGTCATGAGCGGCTCGGATGGGTGTGCGCGGGAAGCGGGGACGAAACCCGCGCCCCCAGCACACTCACCCCGTGAAGAGGCCCGCCGCCGTCGTGGCGGTCGTGATGACGCCATAGGCCAGTGCGGCGGCGACGATCACCGCGAGCACGCAGGCGACGACGGTGTGGACGCCGCCGGAGGTCGCCTTCACGTGGCCGTTCTCGCGCGCATCGGAGGCCTCGGAGGCGGATTCGCGGTCGGCCTTCGCGGTGGCGGCGACGACCTCGGGATCCTCGTGGTGCCTCTCGTCGACCTTCCTGATGAGGAGGTTGGAGACGAGGCCCACCGCGAGCACGCCCACCATGATGAAGAGGGAGAGGCGGTAGAGCTCGAAGCCCTCCTGGCCTGCCGCGCGCTGGGACTCGACGACGGAGTTCACGATGAGCGGTCCGGCCACGCCGGCCGCGGACCACGCCGTGAGGAGGCGGCCGTGGATGGCGCCCACCTGGTACACGCCGAAGAGGTCCTTGAGATAGGCGGGCACGGTGGCGAAGCCGCCGCCGTAGAAGGAGAGGATGACGAGCGCGGAGATCACGAACAGCGCCAGCGACTGCGAGCCCAGGGTCGCGAGCAGGAGGTAGAGCAGCAGGCCCACGCCCAGGTAGAGGATGTAGGTGTTCTTGCGGCCGATGTAGTCCGAGACCGAGGACCACACGAAGCGGCCGCCCATGTTGAAGATCGAGAGCAGGCCCACGAAGCCGCCCGCGGCCACCGCGGTGATCGCGAAGGAGGACTGGATCATGGGGGAGGCGGACTCGAGGATGCCGATGCCGGCCGTGACGTTGGTGAAGAGGACGACCCAGAGCAGCCAGAACTGCGGGGTGCGGACCGCGGACCGCACGGAGACATCGCCCTCGGTCTGCATGGGCTTGGTCTTCGCCGTGCTCGGATCGTAGCCCGCGGGCTTCCAGTCCGGATGGGGCAGGCGGATGACGAAGGCGCCCAGCGCGATGATCACGAGGTAGATGACGGCCAGCGTGAGGAAGGTCTGCGAGACGCCGTCGGCCAGGTTCTCGTCACCGCCGCCGAAGAACGACATGAGGGCGTTCGAGGCCGGGCTCGCGATGAGCGCACCGCCGCCGAAGCCCATGATCGCGAGGCCGGTGGCGAGGCCGGGGCGGTCCGGGAACCACTTCATGAGGGTGGACACCGGCGAGATGTAGCCGATCCCGAGGCCGATCCCGCCGATGAACCCGTAGCCCACGTAGACGAGCCAGAGCTGCCCCGTGGAGATGCCGAGCGTGGCGACGAAGAAGCCCACGACCCAGAAGCCGCCGGCGACGACCATGGACTTCCGGGGGCCGGCCTTCTCCACCCAGGAGCCTGCGACCGCCGACGAGATGCCGAGCATGGCGATGGCCAGCGAGAAGATCCAGCCGATGGCGACATCGCCGCCCTCGCCCATCTCGAAGTGCTCGGCCAGCGGGTTCTTGAACACCGAGAAGGCGTAGGCCTGCCCGATGCTGAGGTGGATCGCCAGGGCCGCGGGCGGAATGAGCCAGCGGTTGAACTTCACCGGCGCGATGATCGCGTCACGGTCGAGGACTGACATCGAGGAGGGCTCCTTCGGGGGTGGTTCGGGAGATCAGGGCGGCGCTGAAACGACAGGTTGACTTGTCTCATAGGGCCTCAGGGACCGATGCCGCTTTCGGCGCAGACTCTACCGCCCGCCTGGGCATATGCATAGAAGTGGCTGGTAGTCTGTGGGCATGGCGAGGTTCAGTCCTTTGGAGTGGCCGGTGTTCCGGCAGCTCCGCTCTGGTGATGTCACGGGTCGCGGCCCCTCGGTGACCTCCGCGAAGACGCGTGCGGTCACCCCGCGGACCTCCACGGCCGACCGCGTGGTCCAGTCGGTGTGCCCCTACTGCGCCGTGGGCTGCGGTCAGCGGGTCTTCGTCAAGGACGAGAAGGTCGTGCAGATCGAGGGCGATCCCGATTCGCCCATCTCGCGCGGTCGCCTCTGCCCCAAGGGTGCGGCGAGCGAGCAGCTGGTGAACGCCGCCGGCCGCGTGACCGAGGTGCTCTATCGCGCGCCGAAGGCCAAGGACTGGCAGAAGCTCGACCTGAGCACCGCCCTCGACATGATCGCGGAGCGCTTCATCGAGGCCCGGCGCAACCACTGGGAGGACGCGGACGAGGAGGGCCGCCCCCTGCGGCGGACGATGGGCATCGCCAGCCTGGGCGGTGCGACCATCGACAACGAGGAGAACTACCTCGCGAAGAAGCTCTTCACGGCGGCCGGGGCCATACAGATCGAGAACCAGGCCCGCATTTGACACTCCGCCACGGTTCCCAGTCTGGGAACCTCGTTCGGGCGCGGCGGCGCCACACAGCCGGTCCAGGACATGGCGAATGCGGACTGCATCGTCATCCAGGGATCGAACATGGCCGAGTGCCATCCCGTGGGCTTCCAGTGGGTCACTGAGGCCAAGGCGCGGGGTGCCAGGGTCATCCATGTCGACCCCCGCTTCACCCGCACCACCGCGGTGGCGGACAAGCACGTCCCGATCCGGGCGGGCTCCGACATCGTGCTCCTGGGCGCGCTCATCAACCGGATCCTGAGCGAGGGGCTGCACTTCGCCGAGTACGTGCGCGCCTACACGAACGCCGCGAACCTCATCTGCGAGGAGTACATCGACGCCGAGGACCTCGAGGGGCTCTTCTCCGGCTACGACCCGACCACGAACGCCTATGACAACTCGACCTGGTCCTACCGGACGGACGAGGACGGGCGGCCGCTGACGGACCCCACGCTGGAGGATCCCGGCTGCGTCTTCCAGATCCTCAAGCGGCACTACGCCCGCTACACCCCGGAGCTCGTCGAGGAGAGCTGCGGGATCAGCCCGGAGGACTTCGAGTACCTGCTCCGCTCCGTCACGGAGAACTCCGGCCGCGAGCGGACCACGTGCTTCGCCTATGCGGTGGGCTGGACACAGCACACGCTGGGTGCGCAGTTCATCCGCACGGCCTCGATCCTTCAGCTGCTCCTGGGGAACATGGGGCGTCCGGGCGGCGGCATCATGGCACTGCGGGGGCACGCGACCATCCAGGGCTCCACGGACATCCCGACCCTGTTCAACCTGCTGCCCGGCTACCTCCCCATGCCCAAGGCCGGGACGCACGACACGCTCGACGACTTCATCGCCGCGGTGGGCACCCCGGAGACGCACAAGGGCTTCTGGGCCAAGGGCCGCGCCTATGCCGTGAGCCTCCTCAAGGCGTGGTGGGGCGAGGCTGCCACGGAGGAGAACGACTGGGCGTACGACTACCTGCCGAGGCTCACGGGTGCCCACGGCACGTACCAGACGGCTGTGCGGATGCTCGACGGCGGTGTGGACGGCTACTTCCTCCTGGGGCAGAACCCCGCGGTGGGATCGGCCAACGGGCGCATGCAGCGGATGGCGATGAGCCACCTCAAATGGCTCGTCGTCCGGGACTTCAGCCTCATCGAGTCCGCCACGTGGTGGAAGAGCGGCCCGGAGATCGAGACCGGCGAGCTGCGGACCGAGGACATCGACACCGAGGTGTTCTTCCTGCCCGCGGCCAACCACACGGAGAAGGCGGGCAGCTTCACGCAGACCCAGCGCCTCGTCCAGTGGCGGCACAAGGCGGTGAACCCTCCGGGTGAGGCGCAGAGCGAGCTCGAGTTCTTCTTCGAGCTGGGCAATCGCGTGCGCGAGCTGCTGCGGGACTCCGACGATCCGCGCGACCGCCCGTTACTGGACCTCACGTGGGACTACCCCCTCGACGAGGACGGCGAGATCGACGCCGAGGCGGTGCTGAAGGAGATCAACGGCTTCCACGTGGGCGGCGGGCGGGACGGCGAGCCCCTCTCGGCCTTCACGGAGATGGCCGATGACGGCACCACCGCCGGCGGCTGCTGGATCTATGCCGGCGTCTATGCGGGCAGCCGGAACATGGCCGCCCGCAGGAAGCCCGGCCGTGAGCAGGACGAGACCGCCGCCGAATGGGCATGGGCCTGGCCGGCCAACCGCCGGATCCTCTACAACCGGGCCTCGGCCGATCCGGACGGGCGTCCGTGGTCCGAGCGCAAGAAGCTGGTCTGGTGGGACGAGGAGGCCGGTCGCTGGGTCGGCGGCGACGTGCCGGACTTCCCGGTCGACCGCGCTCCCTCCTCGCGCTCGGCCACGGTCTTCGGCGGGCCCGCGCATCTGGACGGGGACGACCCATTCATCATGCAGGCCGACGGCAAGGGCTGGCTGTTCGCGCCCAGCGGCATGGTCGACGGCCCGCTGCCCACCCACTACGAGCCGCAGGAGTCCACCTTCCCGAACCCGCTCTACGCGCAGCAGAACAGCCCTTCGCGGCTCACGCTGCCGCGGGAGGACAATCTGTCGGCGGCCGGGGCCGGCTCTCCGGGCTCGGACGCGTACCCGTACGTCTTCACGACCTACCGCCTCACCGAGCACCACACTGCCGGCGGCATGTCGCGGTGGCTGCCGTACCTCTCCGAGCTCCAGCCGGAGATGTTCTGCGAGGTGTCGCCGGAGCTCGCCGAGGAGGTGGGCCTCGAGCCCTACGGCTGGGCGACGCTCGTGTCGCCTCGTGCTGCGATCGAGGCCCGTGTGCTCGTGACCCGGCGGATGACCCCGCTGACCATCGGGGGCAGGACCGTGCACCAGATCGGCCTGCCCTACCACTGGGGGGTGGGCGGCGATGCGGCCGTGGTGGAAGGCGATTCCGCGAACGACCTGCTCGGGATCACGATGGATCCCAATGTGAACATCCAGGCGAGCAAGTACGTCGCGGGCACAGTGCTGCCGGGGCGCCGTCCGCGCGGTGCGGAGCTCGTGGACTTCGTCGAGAAGCACCAGCGCAACGCCGGTCTCACGGTGGACTCCGGCAACCAGCACGAGACGGTGTCGGCCGAGGCCGTCGAGAGGTCCTTCGCCGTCGGCATCGCCACGGCGGAGAGCAAGCACGGCGGTCGTGCGGGCGATTCGGCCGTCGGCGCCACGCCGGGGCGCGCGGAGTCGGGGCGCGGGGAGACCGCGGATGCCGGATCCTCGGGGGCCCTGCCCACGGAGGTGCAGGCCTCCGAGGCCCCGCCCTCCGAGGGCTCGGCGGAGACCCCCGAGGAGCTCGAGCGGGCGCACGATCGCGCGCAGCCGCTCACCGGCCCGGGGGTGCCCAGCGCCGAGGACATGACCGGGGAGAACCCGGAGGCCTCGGAGCCCAGCGGCGCGGACAAGGGCGGAAGGGACGAGAACCGGGACCGTCCGGCCCCCGAGGAGCCCAACCGCGGGACCGGCAGCGAGGAGCGGACCGAGGGAGAGAGCGGCGAGCAGGCGGACGGCGCCGGGGGATCCGGAGCCGACAAGCAGGAGGACGGGACCGATCGCATGGACGAGGAGGACTGATGTCGACACCGACCATCGGCGGCGATCGCATTGCTGACACACCTGCCGCGGACGAGTCCTTCCGGGGTCTGCACTGGGGTGCGCAGGAACGGGACCGCAAGGGCTTCTTCACGGACACCTCGATCTGCATCGGCTGCAAGGCCTGCGAGGTCGCGTGCAAGGAGTGGAACCGGAACCCCCAGGACGGCACGTTCGAGCTGCTGGGCTCCTCCTACGACAACACCGGCGGGCTGGGTGCCAACACCTGGCGCCACGTCGCATTCATCGAGCAGGACGGGGAGCGGATCGAGCGCGCCCGCGAGTCCGGGCGGAGGCTCGTGAGCCTGGGGATGCCCTCCATCCGCACACGGGAGCCCGAGGCGACCCTCGCCTCGGGCGCGGGCTGCGGCACCGGGGCCTGCGGCGCGGGTGCTGCGGGCTCAGGCGGATGCGGTGGGGGCTGCGGCTGCGCCTCCAGCGACTCGCCTCCGCGGGGCGAGGGCATACCGCCCACGACCGCGACTGTGGGCGGGGAGGCCGACACCGGCCTCGGCGGCCCGCTGGGCGGTCTGCTGGAAGGGGGCGGCTCGGGTCCCGTGGGGCTGGCGGGATCGCTCGCCTCCACCGGCCTGGCCGAGCCCTCCGATCTCAGCGGAGCCGATACGGCCCCGCCGGACACCCCCGACTTCCGCTGGCTCATGTCTTCGGACGTGTGCAAGCACTGCACGCACGCCGGCTGCCTGGACGTGTGTCCCACGGGTGCGCTGTTCCGCACGGAGTTCGGCACCGTGGTGGTGCAGGAGGACGTGTGCAACGGCTGCGGCACGTGTGTGGCCGGGTGTCCGTTCGGCGTGATCGAGCGGCGCGATGACGGCACCATCAACACGCCCACGCAGCGTGACCGCAAGGCCGCGGAGATGGACGTGCCCAACCGCGGCACCGCGAACAAGTGCACGCTCTGCTACGACCGCCTGGTCGAGGGGCAGACGCCCGCGTGCGCGCAGACGTGCCCCACGACGTCGATCAAGTTCGGCGGCCGTGAGGAGATGGTGGACACCGCCCGGGCGCGGGTGAGGGAGCTCCACGCGAAGGGGCTCACCGAGGCGCGCCTCTACGGGGCCAATCCGGAGGACGGCGTGGGCGGCACGGGCTCCGTGTTCCTGCTCCTGGACGAGCCGGAGGTCTACGGGCTGCCGCCGGATCCGCGCGTCGCCACGAAGGACCTTCCGGGGATGTTCGCCACCGCCGGCATCGCCGCCCTCGGCATGGTCGCGGCGGCCGGACTCGCGTTCCTGGGAGGCCGTCGCTGATGAGCGTGTCCGAGTTCGATTCCTACCGTCCGCCCGAGCCCGCAGGTGGCAGGAAGAAGCGTCGCCGAGGCGGGGGCGCGTCCTCCGGGGCCGGCAGTGCCGCGGGTGCGCAGGGCGGTGCCGATGCGCAGGCGGGCGGCCAGCGCTCTGCGGGCGGGCGCGGCCGCGGCTGGGCGAACCGCGGTGCCGAGGGCAACCGCGAGATGCCGATGGTCGAGGACGTCGAGTTCACCTCGTACTACGGCCGCCCGATCGTCAAGGCGCCGCCGTGGGGCGATGAGATCTCCGCGTACCTCTTCCTGGGCGGTCTGGCCGGCGGTTCCACGCTGCTGGCGCTGGGCGCGCATCTCACCGACCGTCCCGTCATGCGCATGACTGCGCGCTTCACGGCGCTGGGGGCCACGGCCCTCGGCGGTCTGGCCCTCATCGAGGACCTGGGCAGGCCCGAGCGCTTCCTCAACATGATGCGGACGGTGAAGGTGACCTCGCCCATGAGCCTGGGCACGTGGATCCTGTCCGGCTTCGGCGCGGGTGCGGGCACGACCGCGGTCATCGAGGTCGACAGGCTCACGGGTGAGCGGCTGCCGCTGGGGCCGCTGCGGCGCGTGCTGCACGCGCTGGAGACCCCGGCGGCGATCGAGTCCGCGCTCTTCGCGGCGCCGCTGGCCGCGTACACGGGCGTGCTGCTGGGCGCGACGGCGGTCCCCACCTGGAACGCGGCCGGGCGGAACGGGCTGCCGCTCGTGTTCGTCTCCTCGGCCTCGGTCGCCGCGGGAGGGGCGGCGATGATGACCGCTCCCGTGCGCGAGGCCGGCCCGGCCCGGCTCATGGCGCTCGCCGGGGCGGCGGGCGATGTCGTGGCGATGGGCGCGATGAAGAAGCGGATGCACCCCGTCGAGGTCGAGCCCATGGAGACGGGGGAGCCCGGGCGCAAGCTCCACCGCGCGGAGCGGCTGCTGCTCGCCGGAGCCGTGGGTGCGGCCGCCGTCGAGGTGGGCGCCCGGCTGCTGCGGCGGAAGCTGGACGGCGCAGGCGGCACGTCTGCGGCGAGCACGTCTGCGGCGGGGGCGGGCGCTGCCGCCGCCGCGCATGCGGTGGCCGGAGCTGCCGCGTCAGCCGTGTCGAAGGGGGCGGGTGCAGGCCGCCTCGGAGGGCTCCTGCGGCCGGGCTGGAAGACGCGGACGGTGCTGCGCGCGGCCTCCGTGGTGAGCGGAGCGGCGCTCGCGGCGGCATCGGCGTACACGCGCTTCGGCGTGTTGGAGGCGGGCATCGAGTCGACGAAGGATCCGCGCCACGTGGTCGAACCGCAGCGGGCCCGGCTCGAGGCCCGCAGGGCCCGGGGCATCACGCACGACTCGATCACGACCGCCGGCTGAGGGACTTCCTCTCCCCCTTCTCGAGTGAGCGGTTTCTGCGGTTCCGCCAGCGGTGGAACACCAGAGACCGCTCACTCGAGGGGCGGGTGCTCAGCGCCGTGCGCCGTCCCCGGTGTACTCACCCGCACGGGCGACCGTCCTGCCCGCCTTGAATACCTGCCAGCGCTCCGGCACCTTCGCGAGGGCTTCGGCCACCGAGCGCGCCTCCACGAGTGTGAGGTCCGCCGGCCGTCCTGCCTCCAGGCCGTAGTCGTCGAGACCCAACACCCGGGCGGCGTTCGTCGTGACGGCGTCGAGCGCGAGTGCGAGCTCGCTGTCCGCACGGCCCTCGTTGCGGTAGGCCAGCAGCATCGCACGCCGCAGCATGTCCCCGTCCCCGAAGGGCCCCCAGAGGTCGTTGATCCCGTCGGTGCCCGCGGCGACGAGCACCCCGGCCTCGGCGCAGGCCCGCAGAGGCGGGACGGGGGAGTCGTAGACGGCTGCGTTGACGAGTGCGATGCCGGCCTCGGCGAACCTCTCGAGCAGCCTGGCCTGCGTGGGCGGATGGGCGATGCCGAACGCGTGCGAGATCACCACCCTGCCGTGGAGGTCGAAGTCCTCCGTCATGTCTGCGATGAGGCTCATCTCCCACGCGCCGAGGGTCCCATCGTCGTGGAGGTGGATGTCCACCCTGGTGCCGGTGGAGGCCGCGAGGTCGAAGATCGCTGCGAGGTGGGCATTGGGCGCGTCGTCGAAGCCGGCGGGGTCCAAGCCGCCCACGGCGGCCGCACCGGCTGCCACGGCGTCGCGGAGCAGGTCTAGAGTGCCGGGATTGGTGATGAGGCCGCCCTGAGGGAAGGCCACCTGCTCGATGTCGACGGCATGGGCGTATCTCTCGGCCACCTCGGCGACGGCGGCGATGCCGCGGATGCCCACGCCCGGATCGACATCGGTGTGAGTGCGGATGTGCGCCGTCCCCGCCGCGACCATGGTCTCCACGAGGGCGGAGATGTACTGCGTCGAGGGCAGGCCCAGCGCGTCGCGCTCACGGCGTTCGTGGGCGATCCGCTCGGCGACGGACTCGGCCTGGATCGCGGAGACCCATGGGCCCCCGAAGAGCGTCTTGTCGATGTGCGCATGGGCGTTGACGAGCCCCGGGAGCACGAGCCGCCCCCCGGCATCGACGATCTCGTCGGCGGACGGGCCCGTGGCGGACTGCGCCGCGTCCGATCCCTCCTCCAGCGCGGCGATCCTGCCGTTCTCCAGCACGAGTGTGACGGGTGCTGCCCTGCCCGGCAGGACTGCATTGGTGATCCTCGTCCGCATGGGGTCCTCGTTCCTCCTGATCGGGTTCTCCGGGTCCGGTGGTCGGGCCCTTCGGGTGCACAGTGCGCGGTTCACATGTCGATGAAGATCTCGGCGAGCGAGGCTGCCGCGACGATGGTGCAGGTGAAGGTCAGCACTGCGGCGATGACGATCTTCCAGCTGAGCTGTGTGAACGCCTTGCGGTCTCTGCCCATGTTCATGCCGATGATGGCCAGCTGGGGCAGGCCGACCAGAAGGACGTCGAGGCCCTGGACCAGATGGGCGATCCCGCCGGCGACAGGGGAGATCGGAGTGGTGACGATCGTTGCGAGGGTGAGCACCCAGACGGTGGCGGGGATGGCGCGGACCCTCTTGGAGAGGAGGATCGCGATCCATGTCATGGCCAGCAGCACGATCATGCCGCCCGCGTCGCGCATGTGGAAGCTGCCTGTGCCGAGCCAGTTGAGCAGGAGACCGGCGACGCCGGCGAAGAGGTATGCGGTGACGGCCGGGCGCCAGCCCTGCGGTGTGGGAGGATCCTGCGGCGCGTCGGCATCCGGCTCGGCGGCGCCGATCCTGTCCTGCTTCTCCGCGAGCTTCACCCGCACGGAGGCGTCGCCTTCGGGAACGAGCCCCTTCGCCACCAGGCGCGCCTCTTCCACCTCGGCGGCCGGACGGCGGAAGACCCGGCACCAGAAGAGATAGAGCCTGCGGGCGACGGGAAGTCCGATGAAGACTCCGGCGTAGAAGCCCACGATGTTCGTCACGAGGTTCGACAGCGCCGCCAGGGCCATGATCTCCGAGGCCATATCGGGGTAGAGGAGGCTCAGGGCCCCCACGCCGCCGAGCATCATCGACGTCGAGCCGACGCCGAGTGCGAGCGCCAGTGACAGGGGGTGGTACCAGTCCATGCCGCCGAGCAGGCCGGTGATGAGGGACATGAAGACCGCGCCGAACATCGAGCCGATGAGCCACACGCCGAAGACGCCCCGGTACTCGGGTGCCGAGGTCCCGAAGCGGTCGATCGCATAGGCGAGGTAGGACTCGCGGTCGATGGCCCACGTGGCGCCGATGGCAGCACGCCCCATGCCCATGAGGACGGCGATGGGCAGGGCGAGGATGATCGTGCCGAAGAGCTGGCCGACCTCCTGCATCAGCAGTGCGGGGCCGACCTCCTCGACCATCCCGAGCGACGGTCCGATCCCCGTGCCCAGGAGCGCGAGGAAGAGGACCATGCCGACGGGAACCAGGGCCTCCCCCGCCGAGCGGGTGCTGCCGCGGAGGGGGAACCACTTCTGCAGGCCGACGAAGGCTCCCAGGACCACCACCCAGACGATGGGGAAGAGGACGATGGCGGCGGGGCCGACGCGGAAGGAGTGCTCGCCGATCGCGACGGCGATGCCGCTCACGAGGGTGCTGACCAGGATCGTGACGATCCAGTCCCGCGGGCTGATCGCGGCCGGGGACTTCGCGCTGGGTTCGGCCGAGGGGGCTGTTTCGCTCATCTGGGATACCAATCCGTGATCTTGAACACTATTCGAGGAACAGTAGGGTTCGGGGATGGAGGGTGTCAAGGCGTATATCAACAGGCGAATGGTGGACTGGATGTGATTCCCGGCACTCCCACTCCGGCGGTTCGTGGTATACAAGTTCGTATGCAGAGAGCAGTGAGAGCAAGATTCGTCCTGGCGCACGAGGCAGGCGCCCACCACTGGATCGAGAACGGCTGGGTCGCCTTCTCCGGCAGCGTCATCACGCAGGTCGGCAGCGGTGAGCCTCCCGCAGGTGCGCAGGTGCTGGATCTCGGCGATTCGGTCCTCACCCCCGGTCTCATCGACCTGGACGCGCTCGTGGACATCGATCACCTGATCCTCGACGCGCACCACGATCCGGCACATGCGCGCGAGCTCGTGGGTTCGGTCGAGTACTGGGGCGGAAGCCCGCGTGACGTGCTGGACGCGGAGCAGCGTCACACCCTCCGGAAGTTCGGACTCGCCGAGCTCGCACTGCACGGCATCACGACCTACATGCCCATCGCCTCCGAGATCCACCTGGGCTGGAACGAGTCGGCCGACGAGATGCGCGCGCTGGCCGAGCTCACGGAGGAATGGGGGCTGCGCGGATACCTGGGCCCCTCCTACCGGTCTGCCGTGGGGGCCGTGGCGGACGGCGAGCGCACCTTCGTCGAGCGTCCAGAGGAAGGCGAGAGAGGACTGGACCAGGCCCTTGCGTTCGCGGACGAGATGCTCGCACGAGACAGCGATCTGGTCCGCCCGGTGCTGCTGCCCTGCCGCATCGAGACCATCACCCCGGCGCTCATGGAGCGCACTGCCGAGGAGTCCGCGCGGCGCGGACTCCTCGTGCGCCTCCATTCCCTGCAGCAGCCGTGGGAGCGCGCGGTGATCCTCGAACGCCACGGCATCACGCCCCTGGATCTCATCGAACGCACAGGTCTGCTCAACGAGAGGCTCCTCGTTCCGCACGCGCTGTGGACGGACCGGCATCCCCAGCTCTCCGGTGAGGAGGGGGTCGACCTGGGGCGCCTGGCCGCCGCCGGCGTCAGCGTGGTCCACTGCCCGCTGACAACCTTCAGGTACGGCGATGTGCTCACGACCTTCAACGACCTGCGCGATGCGGGCATCACCATGGCGCTGGGAACGGACTCGTTCCCTCCGGACCTCATCCGAGGGATGGATGTGGGGCTCCACTCGGCCCGGGTGTGCCACGGCCACGGCGCCGCCGAGCTCAGCGGTTACATGGAGGCCGCGACGACCGGCGGTGCCGCCGCTCTCAGGCGGCCGGACCTCGGTCGGCTCGAGGAGGGCGCTGCTGCGGACATGACCGCATTCTCGCTGCAGGACTTCCGCGACGGCGTGATCGAGGATCCGCTGCGCACCCTCGTGCTGAACGGCACCGCGCGGAACGCCACGGACACCTTCGTCGGGGGTCGCCACGTCGTGCAGGACGGTAGGATCCCGGGAGTGGACCTCGACGCTCTCCGCCAGGAGGCGCAGGAGGTCTTCGCCCTCCTGCGGGCGGGGTACACGAGACGGGATGCCCGGGGCCGTCGGCAGGACGTGCTCTTCCCGCCCACCTTCCCCGTCCGGCGGGGCGAGGCGTTCGGGGGCGCCTGAGTGCGCGGCAGAGACCTGAGGCGCGGGCGCGACGCCCGGACTGAGAGGACGAATCGGCATGGCGCCTGAGACCGGCAGGGCGACGCCGCTGGCGCACGCGACCGAGGCCGCGATCCGCGAGGGCATCATCCAGGGCAGGTACGCGCCGGGAGCCCGGCTGCGTGAACGCGAGCTCTCGGAGGAGCTGGGAGTCTCCCGTCTGCCCGTGCGCGAGGCCCTGCGGAACCTCCGCTACGACGGGTTCATCACGACCACTGCGCACAAGGGCGCCACGGTCAGGACGATGTCCGCCGAGGCCGTCGACGAGCTGTTCGATCTCCGGGTCCGCCTGGAGCCCTTCGCCGCGGAGGAGGCCGCTCGCCGGCACGCCGAGGGTCTCGTCCACGAGGGCCTGGCAGAGGCGATCGCGGGGGCTGATGCGGCGACCCAGGAGGGATCGCTCGAAGGCATCCTCCTGAGCACGGCGCACTTCCACGCACAGATCATCGATGCGGCACGCCATGAGCTCCTCGCTGAGCTCATGGCGCCGATCCTGGGACGCACGCGCTGGCTGTTCGCCATGACGACCTTCCGAGACCCCCACCCGGAGCTCCAGGCGCACTACGAGATCTACCACGCCATCTGCGACGGCGAACCTGCACTCGCGGGGATGAGGATGGCGGCGCACATCGAGGCGGGACGCAGACCGTCTCTGCGGGCGGTGCAGGGTTCTGCCGCCGCCCGCGCTGTGCCGCAGGCGCCGAAGGACGGCCCTGCACCAGACGGAGGAGACCGGGAGAGATGACCGATTTCGCACAGACCCTCACGCACGAACTCGACGGCCTGCTCCGGAGCGACGATCTCCTGCTGGAGCGCAGGTACCCCGGCGGTGCTCCTGCGCGGCAGCCGCTCCACACCGTCTACGTGCCGGCGGACGAATACACGCGCGACCTCCCGGAGCGCTGGGGCGCCCGGGCGCTCGATGCCCTCGACGCGCACGGCAGCGACCTCGGGCGGCTGGCGCGCCTCCTCGACCTCGACGCCGGCACCCTTGAAGAGCTCATGCCGCGGGTGCGCCGCAAGCTGGAGGCGGACCCGATCGAGGACCTCAGGATCGACTTCGAGGACGGCTACGGGAACCGCTCGGACGCGGAGGAGGACGCAGCCGTGGACTCCGCCGCCGCGGAGCTCCTGGCCGCGGTCGAGGGCCCGGGCCCGGGGCCGGGGTCCTTCGGCATCCGCTTCAAGAGCCTCGAGCGCCCCACCCGCGCACGGGGGATCCGCACTCTCGTGCGCTGGGCCGACCGGCTCGCCGGCACGCAGGCGGGCGGCCGCGGGCTGCTCGTGACGCTGCCCAAGGTGCTCTCCGTGGCGCAGGTGGAGGCCATGGTCAGGGCGTGCGAGGCCTTGGAGTCCAAGCACGGGACCGCCCTGGGGCCCATTCGGTTCGAGGTGCAGGTCGAGACGCCCCAGTCCGTGCTCGGCGCGGACGGCACCGCACTCGTCGCGCGGATGATCCACGCCTCCGAGGGCAGGTGCACGGGCCTGCACTTCGGCACCTACGACTACTCCGCGGCGTGCGGCATCGCCGCTGAGCACCAGTCGATGGACCACCCCGCGGCGGACCATGCGAAGGCGGTCATGCAGGCGGCTGCGGCCGGAACGGGCGTGCTGCTGTCCGACGGTTCGACCAACATCGTGCCCGCGGGGTCCGAGGAGCAGGTGCACCGCGCCTGGGCGGTCCACGCGAGACTGGTCCGGCGCGCGTTCGAGCGCGGCTACTCCCAGGGGTGGGATCTGCACCCGGCCCAGCTGCCCACGCGCTATCTGATGGCCCATTCCTTCCACCGGAAGGAGTTCGCCGCTGCGGCAGGCCGCCTCTCGTCCTACCTGGGGCGGGCCGCGACTGCGGACCGGATGGAGGAGCCGGCAACGGCACGGGCGCTCGCGGGCTGCGTGCTGCGCGGCGTGCAGTGCGGGGCGGTGGACCCGGAGGAGGTGCACGCGGAGATCGGCATCGGCATCGAAGAGCTCACATCTCTTGCCCACCGCCCCGGCCCACCCTCCTGACGGGGGCGGTGTCCGCGGGCAGCGCTGCGCATGTCCGCGGCGAGCGCGACACCGCTGCGGACATGCGCTTCCCTCCCGTCCGGGGCTGTCCGCGGCGGGCTTCAGAGATCGAGTGCCGCGTGGCGGTTGACGTCCTTGTAGAGCAGATAGCTGAAGGGGCCGGGGCCGCCCGCGTAGCAGGCCTGCGGGCAGAAGGCGCGCAGCCACATGAAGTCGCCCTCCGCGACCTCGACCCAGTCCCGGTTGAGCAGGTAGACGGCCTTGCCCTCGAGGACGAACAGCCCGTGCTCCATCACGTGCGTCTCGGGGAAGGGGATCGATGCTCCCGGCTGCAGTGTCACGATGTTCACGTGCATGTCGTGGCGCAGATCGTCCGGGTCCGCGAACCGCCGAGTGGTCCATGCTCCGTCCGTGCCGGGCATGGAGACCGGCTCGACCTCCTCGGCGGAGGTGACGAAGGACTCCGGCACGCCGATGCCGTCCGCGGGCCGATACCGTCGGCGGATCCAGTGAAACGAAGCCGGCCCGTCGCTTTCGTTGCGCAGGGTCCACTCCGCGCCGGGTGCGAGGAAGGCGTAGCCTCCCGGTGCCAGTGAGTGCTCGGCGCCGTCGAGAGTGAGGGTGAGGCGGCCTCCCACCGCGAACAGCACGCCCTCTGCCCCTGCGTCGGGTTCAGGGGCGGTGCTGCCGCCGCCCGGCCCGACCTCGACGAGATACTGGGCGAACGTCTCCGCGAACCCGGACAGCGGCCGGGCGAGGACCCAGGCACGCGTGCCCTTCCACTGCGGCAGCAGACTCGCGGTGATGTCGCTCATGGTGCGTGCGGGGAGCACAGCGTAGGCGTCCGTGAAGACGGCGCGGTCCGTCGTCAGCTCGGACTGGGCCGGCAGGCCCCCGCGCGGGGTGTGGTAGCTCATGGCTCTCCTCTCCACAGGAGCCGGCCGGCCGGCCGGCTGAAGTCGATCTCCTCCCCGGCGAGCAGGGTCCGGCGCACCGCACCGTGCAGGGTGCTGCCTGCGTACGGGGTGACGGGGTGGCGGTGCTCGAGGCGAGCCGGATCGACCGTGAGCGCGGCATCGGGCGAGAAGATCACCAGGTCCGCGGCACCGCCCACCCGGATCCGCCCCTTCTCGCTCAGCCCGGCCACGTCCGCCGGACCGGCGGTCATCCAGGAGACGACCGTCTCGAGCGGCACCCCGCGGCGCCGCGCCTCCGTCCAGACGACGGGCAGGCCCAGCTGCAGGGAGGCGACCCCGCCCCAGGCGGCCCCGAAATCCCCGGACTCCACGTGCTTGAGTTCGGCCGTCGAGGGGGAGTGGTCCGTGACCACGCAGTCGATCACACCCTCGAGCAGGCCCTGCCACAGCCGGTCCTGGTTGGAGCGGTCGCGGATGGGCGGGCAGCACTTGTGGGAGGTGGCGCCCTCGGGCACGGCGTCCGCGGACAGCGTCAGGTAGTGCGGACACGTCTCCACCGTGAGCCGTATGCCTTCCGCTCGCGCCGCCGCGATGAGAGGCAGGGAGTCGGCGGCGGACAGGTGGAGGATGTGGACCCGGGCGCCGGTCTCGCGCGCTGCGTCGATCACCTGGGCGACGGCGCGGGTCTCGGCTTCCGGCGGGCGGGAGGCGAGGAATCCTTCGTAGCCGCGGCCGGAGGGTGCACCGGAGACGGAGCCGGGGTCCTCGGCATGGACGATCATGAGTCCGTCGAAGGAGGCGACCTCCGCCAGGGCGGTTCTGAGCTCGCCCGCGCCGAGGGGCGGGAACTCGTCCACGCCGGAGGGGAGGGTGAAGCACTTGAAGCCGAACACCCTTGCTGCGTGCAGTTCCCGCAGGTCGCCGAGATTGTCCGGGACGGCGCCGCCCCAGAACCCGATGTCCACATATCTGCTCCCCGTGGAGGCTGCGACCTTCGCGGACAGGCCGGAGACGCTCGTCGTGGGCGGGATCGAGTTCAGAGGCATGTCGATCACGGTGGTGACACCTCCGCGCGCCGCTGCCCGCGTGGCGGTGTCGAAGCCCTCCCACTCGGTGCGCCCCGGGTCGTTGATGTGCACATGGGAGTCGACAAGACCCGGGAGGAGCACCTCGTCCTGGTCCAGCTCGATCTCGCGCGCTCCGGTGAGACCGGCGCCCAGGGGCGCCACCGCGGCGATGCGTCCGCCGCTCACCCCCACCTCGGCCGGATCGAACCCCTGAGGGCCGTGCACCCGCTGGCCGCGCAGCACGAGGTCGTGGTCGGGGGTCATCGGTTCCTCCAGGCTGCCGAGCGGCTCTTCGGTATCATTTCTACCAGACGTCATACCTTTCGCCTCGGTGTGGATGCCCCTCTGCGGGGCGACGGGGCGCTGCAGTCAGGAGCTGATGACGGTGCCACAGGTCTCTGCGGTGCAGCGTGCGATCGATGCCATCCGCGAGCGGATCGGGTCGGGGGAATGGGCCACGGGCACGCGACTTCCCTCGGAGACCGAACTCTCCTCCCTGCTGGGAATCAGCAGGTCGCCTCTGCGTGAAGCGGTGCGGGCGCTCGTCCACACGGGCCTCCTGTCAGTGCGTCGCGGAGACGGCACCTATGTGACCGCGACGGACGAGATCTCCGCGGTACTCACCCATCGGGCTCTGGACAGCCGCGTCGCCGACGTCATCGAGGTGAGGGCGGGGCTGGACGCGGTGTGCGCGGGATTGGCGGCACAGCGGCGCACCGCAGGTGATCTCGAAGCGCTCGCCGGGGCGCTCGCACAGCGCAGGGCAGCCGCGGAGGACGGAGACCGCGGGGCCTTCGCGGAGGCGGACGCCCGGTTCCATCTGCTGGTGGCCCAGGCGGCGCACAATCCGCTGCTCAGCGCCGTGTACAGCGGTCTCGTGGGGGCCCTCGTCCGCTCGGTCGACAGTGAGCTGTCCCTCGAACACGCGGTGAGGGACCGCGGTCAGGACCACGATGCCCTGCTGAATGCCATCGAGGCCTGCGACGCGGCGAGGGCCGAGGTCGTGGCGCTGGAGATCCTCCGCGACCAGGGGAGGGCTGCGGAAAGCCCGGAGTGAGACGGCCGCCCTCGGGGTGTCTGGGGTGCGGCGCACGACTCGATCACGACTGCCGGCTGACGGGGTGCGGCAGAGCCGATGATCGGCCGACGGGGTTCGTCCATCGCGATGGTTCTCCGTTATGGGCTGGGCTGTTGTGCACGCGGTTTCGGCGTGGCGGGGCAGAGGCTCGGCCGGTGACGTCCGCCGTGTGTGGGAAACGAGAGGGTCCTTCCCCTGAGTGCCCTGCAGACCGAGTGCCCCTCCTCCGAGGACTTGAAGAAAAACTAGGGCCCCTGGTTTTCTTCCTGACTCGTGGATGCCCCACTGCCTCCAGCGACCGGCCGCCCCTGGTGATCGACTGCCTTCGACGACCGGCGATGCCCGGAGAGCGCAGTCTGCTCCGCCGGCTGCGTGCTCCACATATGCTTGGAGGCCCGGACGTGGAAGTCCGCGCCTCCACCCGAGCACCCGAGTGAGAAGAGAGTGCGTATGCCTGTGGACGATCGGTGGTCAACTGACGTTTCACGGGTGTCCGGCGAGCTCGGGGCCTTCGAGGTGCGGGCGGGCAGGCGGATGTCGGGCACCTGGATGTTCCGGGTTCCCGCAGTGCTCGTGCCCCAGCCGGAGGAGCCGCTCACCGATTCCGAGGGTGCGATCTGCGAGCTGGACGCTCCGTGCGGCAGCTGGGCGGGGCCTCGCGCAGACGATGATCACTGTGTGCCCGCCTGGGGGTTCGTCAGGAGGGCAGTGCAGATCGAATCGGCCGCTCGTCATCTGGTCGGGAGCGCCACCGGGATCCCCGAGGAGGAGATCAGCATCCGGCTGCAGTTCGATCTCCCAGACCGCATGGCCGACGCACTGCAGGCGGCCACGGTGCTGGAGAGCGAGGGCCGGGAGCTGCTGGCCGAATCCGCACGTCTGCGCCGAGAGTGCGCGGGGGAGATGTGCCGCGACGGTCTCACTCATGCTGAGATCGGGCTGATGATGGGCATATCCGCGCAGCGCGTGCAGCAGCTGACCCCGTCGAAGCGCGCGCTCGCCGAGGAGCAGGCCCGTGAACGCGCACGGCTCGAACGCGTTCGCGTGGACGCCGCGCGGCGGAACTGGGCGGCCTCGCGGAGGAGGTCGCGCGACGGCGGAGCGGAGTTCCGCCCTGGGACTTCCGGCTCCGCGGCGCTCGGCTGACCGCGTTCAGCGCACCGTGATGCCGCTGCCGGCGACTGTCTCGCCGATCACGGGATGGCCGGGCACCTCGCCCACCACCAGCAGGCCGCCGGAGGTCTGAGCATCGGCGAGGAAGAGAAGATCGTCCTCCGTGATGCCGGTTCCCGCGGTGAGATGCGGCCGCACCCAGTCGAGGTTGCGGCGGGTGCCGCCGGAGACGAAGCCGTCGCGCAGCGCTTCGGCTGCGCCCTCGACCATGGGCACTGCCGCACGGTCGATCACCGCTCCCACGCCCGAGGCGCGCATCATCTTGTGGAGGTGGCCCAGCAGCCCGAAGCCGGTGACGTCCGTGGCCGCGCGCGCTCCGGCCTCCAGCGCGGCGTGCGAGGCCGCGCGGTTGAGCTGCGTCATCGTCGCGACAGCGGACTCGAACACCTCACCGGTCGCTTTGTGGCGGTTGTTGAGCAGGCCCACGCCGAGGGGTTTCGTGAGGGTGAGGGGGAGCCCTGCCTCGGCGGAGTCGTTGCGCAGCAGGCGCGCGGGGTCGGCGGTGCCGGTCACGGCCATGCCGTACTTGGGCTCGGGATCGTCCACCGAGTGCCCGCCGATCACGGGGCAGCCGGCCTCCTGCGCCACCTCGAGGCCGCCGCGCAGCACCTCGCTCAGCAGCTCCATGGGCAGCACCTCGCGGGGCCAGCCCACGAGGTTGATCGCGACGACGGGAGTGCCGCCCATCGCGTACACATCGGACAGTGCATTGGCCGCTGCGATGCGTCCCCAGTCGAAGGCGCTGTCGACGACGGGGGTGAAGAAGTCGGCGGTGGAGAGCACGGCGAGATCGTTCCGCACCTGGACGGCGGCCGCATCGTCGCCGTCGTCCAGGCCCACCAGGACGGAGCCGAAGCTCTGCCCGGCGAGCGCCGCGACGGCGTCCTCGAGTTCGCCCGGCGGGATCTTGCAGGCGCAGCCGCCGCCGTGCGCCATGGCGGTGAGGCGCGGCGCGGGGGCCGAGGCCGCGGGAGAGCCTGCAGATGTCGGAGGCGTGGCGCTGGGGATGCCGGAGGTGCTCATGCCGCCGAGTCTAGGGCCCGGGGCAAGCGGCGTTCCGGGGCACCGCTCTGCCACCCCTTGTGCGGCCGGCCGGCCCGTCGTACGGGAACGGGCAGCGGCACAAGGGGTGGGAAACGTGTCAGTTGCGCAGCCCCGATCTGCACAGTCCCGTCACCTCCGCGGACCCAGCTCCTCCGTGAAGCACTCCGCGAGGGTGGGATGGGCGAATTCGAAGCCGGCATCCAGCAGTGCGGCGGGGACCGCGTGCTGACCGGCGAATGCGAGCTCATCCGCGCCCTCATCGCCCAGCAGCAGCGCCGGGCCGGCCTTCGGCACGGGCAGGACGGCGGGCCGGTGCAGATGGCGGCCCAGCTCCTCGGCCCACTCCCTCTGGCGGACGATGCCCGGAGCCACGGCGTTGACGGGGCCTGCGAGCGCGGCATCGGTGAGGGCGCGAGCATAGACGCGGACGAGGTCGTCGTGGCTGATCCAGGGGAACCACTGCTCGCCCGAGCCGAGGGGACCGCCCGCGGCCGCCAGGTAGAGGGGCAGCTGCATCCTCAGCAGGCCGCCCAGGCTGCTCATCACCAGACCCGTGCGGACGGACACTCTCCGCACTCCCAGGCCTTCGACGCGGGCGGCCTCGGCCTCCCAGTCCGCGCAGACCTCGGCGAGGAAGCCCTGACCCGGTGCGGCGTCCTCCGCGACGGGCTCGCGCCGATCCGCTCCGTACCAGCCGACCGCCGAGGCGCAGACGAACGCCTCGGGCCGTTCCTCTGCGGGCAGACCCGCGATCGTGTCGACCAGCAGGCGGGTCGAATCGATGCGTGAGGAGCGGATCTCCCGCTTCGCGGTCTCCGTGAGCCTGCCGCCGATGCTCCGGCCCGCGAGGTGCACCACGACGTCCGCCCAGATCAGATCCTCGCTCTGCACGAGTCCCAGGGAGGGCTCCCAGGTGGATTCGGTGAGGGGGAGGGCGTCGAAGGCGGGAGCGTCGGAGTGCTGTGGGGCACTCGATGCTCCGGTCCCGCCGTCCGTGCCCGAGGCTCCGGCCGGGCCGTCGTCGGTGTCATGGCCGCCGTCGTCGCCGCGGGCGTCCTCCCGGCCCAGTCCGGTGCGCGGAGGCCTGCGCACGAGGGCCCGCACACGGTGACCGCCGGCTGTGAGAAGCGCGCTCAGCTGGGTTCCGACGAGGCCCGAGGCGCCGGTGATCAGCACATTCAGCGTGCGGGTGCCGCCCGTGACGGGGGCGTCGATGCTGCGGAGGAACGCGAACTCCTGCTCCAGACGCCGGGTTCGGGCCGCGAAGGTCTGCTCCAGAGTGGTGCGGACGCGGTCCTCCACTCCGCCGCTCACCGACTGCGCGGTCCGGGAGAGCCCGGGGATGCGGGAGGCGAAGCGCTCGAGGCCGGCCGCGAGATCGGAGCCGAAGGCACGGGCGTCGAAGCTGCGAAGGTCGTCGAAGACATCGGTCCAATGAGCGCCACGGGAATCCCGCCCGGCGCCCGGACCCGTGCCGGGGGCGTCTGCCGCGCCCGGGCTGCCGGCGGAATCAGAGCCCGCAGGACGCTTCCCATAGGTGCGGGGGACGTCGAGGACTGTGACCTCGGTGTCGTCGGTCGCGGATCCGTCGCTCGCAGATGCATCCGCAGGTGCGCCTGAGGCCCGGTCCTCCGCACCCGCACTGCCGCGGAGGGAGAAGTCGAGGGTGTCCTCGATCTCCGTGCGCTGTATTGCGTCGTTCCCGTCTCCGAGCGTGCCGTCCGGGCTGTCAGCAGGCGCGGGGGCGTCGGCAACCCCGGCGGGGGTGTCCGCAATCCCGGCGGTGCCGTCAGCAGCTCCGGCGGTGTCGTCTGCAATCCTGGCGGTGCCAGCAATCCCGGCGGTGCCCTCCGTGGCCGGGACGGCGCGGAACACGTGACGGTGCTCGAAGGCGGAGAAGGGGCTCAGTGCGGAAGGGACCATGCGGTCGCCGAACCCGGCCTCGGCGCCCGCGGAGGCGTGTGCCCGGGACCGGTCCTGCGCCTCGGCGGGTCGAGTGACGGCGGAGTCTCCGTGGCCGGCAGCAGTCTGCCCGTCGGACGGTGCCGCGGACTGTGCGAAGGGCGGGAGGCCCGGCAGTGCGAAGTGCTCCGCTGTCCAGGGCACCCGCACCGCGCCCGAGGTGCCGGGAGCGCTGATCCGCATCTCGGCGCGGCTGCCCGGGCGGGTGGGATCGCCCTCCCGCACGACCTCCTGCGCCCAGTGCGGGGAGAGGCGGGTGAGCGCGCCGGGCAGACTGTGCCAGCGCACCACCTGGTCGAGGGGAGCGTCGATGGT
The DNA here is from genome assembly GCF_000426445.1 of Brevibacterium album DSM 18261. Taxonomy (GTDB): domain Bacteria; phylum Actinomycetota; class Actinomycetes; order Actinomycetales; family Brevibacteriaceae; genus Brevibacterium; species Brevibacterium album. The sequence continues at coordinate 72,593 of NZ_AUFJ01000012.1, forward strand.
CTCACGGTTGTGGAAGCGGGCCATGTGTGCCTCCGGGGAATCGGTGTCGGACGGACCGGGACTCCTGCTGGGTGGTGCTCCGCTCACACTATTCGCCCGTCCTGTGAGGTGTCTGCTCCGAGAAGGCTGCTCCGTGGGGGGCACTGGGCTTGTGAGAGCTGAGCCTGTGAGGGCTGAGCCGTGTTCCCCACCCGCATCGTTGCTGGTAGATTCTGCCGCGGAGGCGTCCGGGTCCTGGTGGGCCCCCCGGTCTTCAAAACCGGTGAAGCCCAGCATCTGGGCTTGGCGGGTTCGATTCCCGTCCGCCTCCGCCACCAGCTGTGCAGGGCCGCGAAGTGAGCGCTTTCTGCTGATCCGAAGAGGTCAGAACGGCAGAAAGCGCTCACTTCGCGTCTGGATGGCAGAGTGTGCTCACCGGGTCATGCAGTGCGCGGGAGCACCTGCGCCGCCGTCCCGCCCGAGCACACTGCCCTCCCGTCCCATCGCCGCCCCGTCCGCGCAGGAGGAACCATGGATCCCCGCCGCCGCATCCCGCGCACCGATGCGCTGCTCGCACGTCCCCGCGTGGCCGCGGCCGCGGAGGCGCTGGGGGCGGGCGTGGTGAAGGGCCTCGTCCGCGCCGTGCAGGATCGCGCCCGCAGTGGTGAGATCGCGCCCGAGGCCGTCGAGGCGGAGCTCCTCACCGCGCTGGACGCCCGGCGGCCGGCCTCGCTCACGCCCGTCATCAATGCCACCGGCGTCATCGTGCACACCAATCTGGGCCGCGCGTCGCTGTCCGAGGCCGCCCGCGCCGCCGTCGCGGAGGCCTCCGGGTACACGGACCTCGAGTTCGACCTCGCCACGGGCAAGCGCGGACGCCGGGGGACGGGCGTGCGCGCCGCGCTCCTCGAGGCGTGCCCCGAGGCTGAGGACGCACTCGTCGTCAACAACGGCGCCGCGGCGCTCCTGCTCGCGGTCACCGCCCTCGCGGGCCGGGCCGCAGACACCCGTTTCTCCGCGCAGACGCCCAGGGCCACTCCGCCGTACGGCTCACCCGCCCCGCGCTCGCACGGTTCGCCCAGTCCCCGTTCCGAACCGAGCGAGGTCCTCCTCTCGCGGGGGGAGTTCGTGGAGATCGGCGCGGGCTTCCGGCTGAGCGACCTCATGGAGTCCGCCGGCGCCCGGCTGCGCGAGGTGGGCACCACCAACCGCACGCACGTGGACGACTACGCCCGCGCCCTGAGCCCTGCCACCGGCTGCGTCCTCAAGGTCCACACCTCGAACTTCCGCGTGGAGGGCTTCACCGCCGAGGCCGATCTCGCCGAGCTCAGCGCGCTCGCCCACGCGCACGGCGTCCCCCTCGTGGTGGATCTGGGCAGCGGGCTGCTCGAGCCCGAAGCCGTGCTGCCCGGTGAACCCGATGCCGCAACGGCCCTGGCCGCCGGTGCGGACCTCGTGATCGCCTCGGGCGACAAGCTCCTGGGCGGTCCCCAGGCGGGCATTCTGCTCGGCCGCGCCGAGGTGGTCGCCGCCCTCGGCCGGCACCCTCTGGCCCGCGCGCTGCGGGCCGACAAACTCGCGCTCGCCGCCCTCGAAGCCACCGTCACCGCAGGTGAAGCTCCTGTCACCCGGGCTCTGCGCGCGGATCCCGAACTCCTCCGCGAGCGGACCCTGGCGCTGGCGCGGGAGCTCGCCGCCGCGGTGCCCGCAGCGCCCCAGCAGTCCTCCATCGTCGTCCCCCATGACGGCCGGGTGGGCGGCGGAGGCGGCACCGGAGTGCCGCTGCCGGGCTGGGCGCTGGCCCTGCCCGAGGCCGTCGCCGGTCCTCTGCGCACCGGCACCCCCGCAGTGGTCGGCCGCATGCACGAGGGCAGGTGCCTCATCGACCTCCGCTGCGTCCCGGAATCGCAGGACGGCGAACTGCTCCGCGCACTCATCGCGGCCCTCGACGCGACGGGCTCCGCAGGAGGTCTGCGATGACCCCGGGCACGGCTGCGGGCCGCACCGCCCCGCGCACGCCCGCCTCCCACGTCATCGCCACGGCGGGACACGTGGACCACGGCAAGTCCACGCTGGTGCGAGCGCTCACCGGCATCGAGCCCGACCGCTGGGACGAGGAGAAGCGCCGCGGGCTCACCATCGACCTCGGCTTCGCCTGGACGACGCTGCCCTCCGGCCGGGAGATCAGCTTCGTGGACGTGCCGGGCCACGAGCGGTTCCTCGGCAACATGCTCGCGGGGCTGGGGCCTGCCCCCGTCGTCCTCTTCGTCATCGCGGCGGACGAGGGGTGGATGCCGCAGTCCTCGGACCATCGTGACGCCGTCGCCGCGCTCGGCATCCAGCACGGCCTCATCGTCGTCACCCGCACGGATGCCGCGCCCGAGGCCGTACCGGCAGTCGTCGAGCGCGCACGTGCGGAGTTCGCCGGCACCGGCCTGGCTCACGCCCCTGCAGTGGCCGTCTCCGCGCTGGCGAACGAGGCGCAGCAGGACCCAGCACAGCGAGACACCGCAGCACAGGACACAGCGCAGCCTGAAGCGGGACGGATCAGCTTCGGCCTGGCCGCGCTGCGGGAGCAGCTCGATGCCGTTCTCGCTGACATGCCGGTGCCGGACCCCGGCGCGAGAGTGCGCCTCTGGGCAGACCGTGCGTTCTCCGTCGCCGGATCCGGCACCGTCGTCACCGGCACCCTCGACCAGGGCTCGCTGCGCGTGGGAGGGGAGCTTGAGCTGGCCTCGGCTGCGCAGGCGCGCACCGGCGGGGCAGGCACGGGGAGTTCCGGCAGGACAGGCGGCGCGGCGAGCGGCGGCGCGGGCGGACGCGACGGCGCGGGAGCCGGGCCGCGCGTGGGCATCCGCGGACTGCAGACCCACAACGACGGCGTCGAGGCGCTGCGACCGGTCACCCGGGCGGCCGTCAACCTCCGCGGGGTCGCCGCCGAGGACGTCCACCGGGGGGACGCGCTCGTGACTCCCGGTGCCTGGGTGCTCGCTGAGACGGTCGACGTCCGCCGGCGCACCGGCGAGGCGCTCGATGCCGCACCGCTGCACCTCACCGTCCACCTGGGGACCGCCGCGGTGCAGGCCCGGCTGCGGCCGTTCGATGCAGAGCACGGCCGTCTCGTCCTCGACCGTCCGCTGCCGTTGGCGGTGGGTGACCGCATGCTGCTGCGCTCCACGGGAGAGCGGTCGGTGCTGGGCGGGGTCGACGTCCTCGACGTGGATCCGCCCGAGCTGCACAGGCGCGGGGCGGCGCGAAGGCGTGCGGCTCAGCTGGCACGGCTGGATCCGGCCGGCGACGTCGCCGTGGAGGTCCGCCGCCGAGGCGCCGTCGACGAACCCGTGCTCCTCGCCATGGGCATCGAAGTGCCGGAGGAGCTGCCGGCCGGGATCGTGCGACTGGGCGAGGCGCTGCTCGCGGACGAGGCCCGAATCCGCACGTGGGCGCAGATGCTCATCGAGGTGGTCGAACGGGAGCATGCGAAGGATGCGCTGAGCCGCGGCGTGACCGGGAAGGCGGCGGCGGATGCGCTCGACCTGCCGGACCTCGGCGCCGCGCGGTCCCTCCTCTTGGGGGCCGTGGTGCGCGCGGCGGACCTGGCGGTGACGGAGGGGCGGATCCGCGCGCGCGGTGCTGCCGCGGGTCTGGGAGCCGCTGAGGGCGCCATGCAGAAGCTCGAGGCCGGGTGGCGGCAGCGTCCGTTCCACGCGCCCGAGGCCCACGAGCTGCGTGCGCTGGGGCTCGGAACCCGGGAGCTCGCAGCGGCGGAGCAGCGGGGCAGGCTCCTGCGTCTGGGGGGACCGGCCGGTCGCGGTGGGGCCGGGACGAGCGGCGGAACCGCGAAGGAGGGCGAGGGCATCGTGCTCGGGCCCACCGCTCCTGCGCAGGCGATGCGGCTGCTCGCAGGTCTGGAGCAGCCCTTCACCACCTCGCAGGCCAGGCAGGCGCTCGACACCACACGGCGGACGGTGATCCCGCTGCTCGAACACCTGGACGCGCGGGGCTGGACCCGCCGCCTGGACGCCGGCCACCGTGAGGTGGTGCGCTAGGACTGAGCCCCGGAGCGGCGGGGCACCTTCGGCGGCCGGTTCAGCTTGCACGGTCGGTTCGGTGTGCATGGCGAGGCACAGCCTGTCCTTGCGGATGCCGCGCATCGTAGAGTTCGCGTATGAGCTACGCGCCGCAGGGGAATCCGTCCTACGAGGAGGCCCGCCGGGGTCCTCTCCCCCCGATGCAGCGGCCGGGGATGCCTGCGCCGTACGGCCGAGCCGCATACGCGGCCGGGCCGTCACAACGAGGTCGTACAGGCGTCGCCGTGGGGCTCTTCTACGCGACGTTCCTGCTGAGCCTGCTGGTGGTCGTCTTCCAGCAGTTCTTCGCGCTGCGGCTGATGGCGCCGTCCTCACCGGAGACCTTCGGGCTCCTGATGATCTTCGTGCAGGTGAGCGCTGCCGCGGTCCATCTGGCGCTCACCCTCACCGCGGTCTGGCTGCTGCCCGCGGCCTCAGGGGGCGGGGGCGCTCACAGGCGCCGGCAGTGGATTGCCACCGCGATGATCGTCGGCGGCAGCGCGGTGCGCCTGGTGTACGGGACCGTCGGTACGAGCCTGGTGATGTCCCTCGTCTCCACCGTGGAGGTCGAGATCCTCATGGCGATCAGCAGCTCGCTCGCTGTGCTCGTCGACTTCGCCGTCACGGCTCTGCTGCTGGCCGCGTGGCTGCTCGTCCGGAACCGCACACGCGGGGGATACATCCTCATGGGGGCCGGGCTCGTGTTCTTCCTCCTCGTGAGGATCGTGGTGATATGGACGACGGGATCGCCGGCCGAGAGCCCAGCCCTGCAGTGGGTCGGCCGTGGGCTGGCGCTCGTCCTCCCCCTGTTCACCGCCGGGCTCCTGGCGCTGAGCGAGCTGCTGGGCAGGCGCCGTCAGGAGGGGCCCACGGCGCCGGGCTTCCCTGCGCCGGGGCAGAGTACGATGCCGGGACAGGTTCTGACGCAGACACAGGCCCCAGCACCGGCGCAGGGCGCGGGGCATCGGCCGGCACCGGCCAGCGGGCAGGGGCCGACGGGCCGGACCGGGCCGCCCTCATCCGGTCCTGGCGGCACACCGAACCCGAACTGGGCCGACCCGACCTGGCGGCCGTGAACCGCAGAGACGCAGCGGCGGGAGCGCCTCGCGGCTGACCGGGCCCCGCAGCCGATCGGACCCCGCAGAGGTCGGCTGCTCGAAGCGCCGTCCTGGGCATGCTGCCCCTCACTCGCCGCCCGCTCACCCGCCGCTGCCGGCGAGGAACCCGCGGAGCAGAGCCGCGGATCCGTGCGCGTGCGCCCGCGCCTGAGCAGCTGCCCCGTCCGCGTCACCGTGCAGGATCGCCTCGACCAGCTGCGTGTGCTGTTCGTTCGCGTGCGCGATGTTCGCGCTCATCATGGGGATGCGGTCGAGCAGCGCGTTCACCCGTGCTCGGTTCTCGGCGAGGGCCGCCGTCAGGCTCGGGATCCCGGCGAGTTCGCTGATCGCGAGATGCAATCGCGAGTCATAGGCTCTGTATTGATCCATTGGCGCATTCGAGCATGAGTGGAGAAGCTCGGCGACGCGCCGTCGGTCCTCCGCGCTGAGCGTGGCCTGCGCGGCCAGCCGCGCTGCCTCGGGCTCCAGCAGTTCGCGGAACCGCAGGACGTCCTCCAGCTCCGCTGCCGGCACCGGGTCGTCGCGGGAGCCGTGCTCGGCAGGCAGGCGGAGCACTTCGGTGCCGCCGTAGCGGCCCCGCGTGACCCGGACGATCCCGGCATCGCGCAGCTCGTTCAGCGCGGTGCGCAGCGTCGCGCGGGAGACGCCGAGCTCCGCTGCCAGCTCGCGCTCCGGAGGCAGCTTGTCGCCCACGAGGTACGTGCCCAGCCCCAGCTCGCGCAGCAGTCTGGCCAGCGTGTCCTCGAAGGCGTTCCCAGCTCCGCCCTCGCGCACGGGCGCCCCGTCCTCGGGCTCGGGCGCACCAGCTTCACGCGGGGGTTCCCCGCCCTCGGGCCCGGGTTCCCCAGCCTCGCGTGCGGTGCCGCCGCGCCCGGTTTCGGCGGATCTGCTCTCCACCCCTTGACCCTCCATGTGCGCCAGGTTACATTTGCGATACTCAATGGTCCATTCTGGCACCATTGACTGAGCGTGGAGGAGCTCTCATGGCCCGGACGTCCAGAGTCGAGTACAGCGAGGTGAGCGAGGACTTCCTCGCGCGCCGCTCGCTTCGCAAGGGGGCGGCGGGCTGGATCCTGCTGGCCGGCCTCGGCGTGGCCTATGTGATCAGCGGAGACTTCTCCGGGTGGAACCTGGGCCTGGCCCAGGGCGGCTGGGGAGGCCTGCTCATCGCCTTCCTGCTCATGGGGCTCATGTACGTGTGCATGACCCTGGGCCTGGCGGAGATGTCCTCGACCCTGCCGACCGCCGGGGCCGGCTACGGCTTCGCCCGCCGCGGCCTCGGCCCGCTGGGCGGCTTCACCACGGGAATGGCGATCCTCATCGAGTACTCGATGGCGCCCGCGGCCATCTCCACCTTCATCGCGGGATACGTCCAGGCCCTCGGCATCCTGCCGGAGGGCGTCCCCGCCTGGACGATCTACCTCCTCGCCTATCTGATCTTCGTCGGCATCCACATCTGGGGTGTGGGCGAGGCGCTGCGCGTCATGTTCGTCATCACCGCGATCGCGGTCGTGGCGATCCTCGCCTTCGTCTTCGGCATGATCGGTCACTTCGAGGCCTCCAACCTGTTCGACATCGCGCCGGTGGCCGAACGCATGGGCTCCTCGGAGTTCCTGCCCTTCGGCGTCTCCGGTCTGCTCGCCAGCCTGGTGTTCGGCATCTGGTTCTTCCTCGCGATCGAGGGCGTGCCGCTGGCCGCGGAGGAGTCCGCGGACCCCAAGCGGGACATGCCCCGCGGCATCATGACGGCGATGTTCGTGCTGCTCGTGTTCGGCGCCCTCATGCTCGTCCTGGTCCCGGGCACTGCGGGAGCCCAGGCGATGAGCGTCTCCGACAATCCGCTCCCGGAGGCCGTGCGCCACGTCTACGGGGACTCCTCGCTGCTCGCCGCCTTCGTGAACTGGGCGGGCCTGGCGGGCCTGGTGGCGAGCTTCTTCTCCATCATCTTCGCCTATTCCCGGCAGCTCTTCGCCCTCTCCCGCGCGGGGTACCTGCCCAAGTGGCTCTCGCTCACGGGCAGGCGCAAGACCCCCTATCTCGCCCTCATCTTCCCCGGCACCATCGGCTTCGTCCTTGCCGTCGCCACCGGCGGGGAGGGCGGCATCCTGCTCAACGTCGCCGTGTTCGGCGCCACCGTCTCCTATGTGCTCCTCAACCTCTCCCACATCATGCTCCGCCTCAAGGAGCCGGAGCTGGAGCGCGGCTACCGCACCCCGGGAGGCATCGCCACGACCTCGATCGCGCTGGTGCTGGCCTCGGTCGCCGTGGTCGCGACCTTCGTCGTCGACGTGCTGGCCGCCGGGATCGCGGCCGGCGTCCTCCTGCTCGCGATCGCCTACTTCTGGTTCTACTCCCGCCACCGCCTCGTGGCGAGCGCCCCGGAGGAGGAGTTCGCACAGCTCAAGGCCGCCGAGGACCAGCTCAAGTGAGAGGCACAGCCCCCTCCGTCCGCTCCCAGCCCCATAAGGAATCGCGCTCATGACCCGCACCCACTCCGCTACCGCCGCTGTCCTCGCTCCGGCCGCTCCCGGCGTCCCCCTCTCGCCCACCAGCACGCAGCGGGTGGCGACGGGGGTCAACCAGGCTCCCGCGCTCACCGTCGAAGGTCTGCGCGCCCTGGTGGACAGCGGCGAGGTGGACACCGTCGTCATGGCGGCGACGGACATCCAAGGGCGCCTGCAGGGCAAACGGCAGAGCGCGCGCTTCTTCCTCGACGAGCTCATGGAGCACGGGACGGAGGGCTGCAACTACCTGCTGGCCGTGGACGTCGACATGAACACCGTCGACGGCTACGACATGTCCTCGTGGGAGACCGGCTACGGTGACCTCGTCTTCTCGCCGGACCTGTCCACGCTGCGCCGCCTGCCGTGGCAGCCGGGGTCCGTGCTCGTCACCTGCGACCTGCTGTGGCCGGACGGAAGTCCGGTGCCGGCCTCGCCCCGGCAGATCCTGGCCCGGCAGGTGGAGCGGCTGCGGGAGCTGGGACTGGAGGCGTTCGCCGGCACGGAGCTGGAATTCATCGCGTTCGACACCAGCTATGAGGACGCGCAGCGCTCCGACTACCGCGAGGTGCGGCCCTCCAACCTCTACAACGTGGACTACTCGCTGCTGGGCACGGCGCGCGTGGAGCCGCTGCTGCGGGACATCCGCAACTCCATGGCCGGTGCGGGCATGTACGTCGAGGGCGCCAAGGGCGAATGCAACCTGGGCCAGCACGAGATCACGTTCCGGTACGCGGACGTCCTCACCACCTGCGACAACCATTCGATCTACAAGAACGGCGCCAAGGAGATCGCGGCCCAGCACGGCAAGTCGATCACCTTCATGGCGAAGTACAACCAGCGCGAGGGCAGCTCCTGCCACGTGCACCTGAGCCTGCGCGGCGCGGAGGGCGGTGCCGTGCTCCCCGGCGACGGCGAGCACGGGTTCTCCCCGATCATGGAGCGCTTCATCGCCGGTCAGCTTGCGTGCCTGGAGGACTTCACCTACTTCTTCGCCCCCAACATCAACTCCTACAAGAGGTTCGTGGAGGGTTCGTTCGCCCCCACCGCCCTGGCCTGGGGATTCGACAACCGCACCTGCGCGCTGCGGGTGGTGGGCGAGGGTCCCTCCCTGCGCGTGGAGACGCGGGTGGGCGGCGCGGACCTCAACCCCTATCTGGCGACGGCGGCCATCATCGCAGCGGGCATCCACGGCATGGAGAACGAGCTGGAGCTCCCGCCGGTCACGGAGGGCAGCGCCTATGCCGGTGACGCCCCGCGGCTGCCGACCACCCTGCGCGCGGCCCGGGAGAGGCTCGCCGCCTCGGAGGCTGCGCGCGCGGCCTTCGGGGACGAGGTGGTCCGCCACTATGTGAACGCCGCGGACGTGGAGCTCGCCGACTACGAATCCACTGTGACCGATTGGGAGCGCCGACGTGGCTTCGAGCGGCTCTGAGGCGGGACCGGGCGCAGCCGCCGCTGCCATCCCGGTCGCAAGCGGCACCACCGCCCGCCGCCCTCTCATGGGACTCACCACCTACATGCAGCAGGGGGCATGGGGTGTGTGGGACACGGAGGCCGTGATCCTGCCCGCCGAATACGTCCACATGGTGGTGGCGGCCGGCGGCGTGCCGGTGCTCCTCCCGCCCCACGGCACGGACGCCTCCGTGCTGGACGGCCTCGACGGGCTGGTTCTCACGGGTGGTGCGGACGTGGGGCCCGAGCGCTACGGCGCCGTTCCCCACGAGCGCACGCAGGCGCAGCCCTGGCGCGACGACCACGAGTTCACCCTCCTGGCCGCTGCGCGCGAGCGCGGCATGCCGGTGCTCGGCATCTGCCGCGGCCTGCAGGTCATCAACGCGGCCCTCGGCGGCACGCTCCACCAGCACGTCCCGGAGGTGGTGGGCCACTCCGACTGTCAGCCCGAACCCGGCGTCTACGGCGAGGTCACGGCCCGGGTGGAGCCCGGCTCCCGGCTGGCGCGTGCGGTGGGGGAGCAGGTGAGCGCACCGTGCTACCACCACCAGTCCGTCGCCGAGGTGGGGGCGGGGCTCGTCGTCACGGCCCGGGCCGAGGACGGCACTGTGGAGGCGCTGGAGACCGCCTCACCTTCGGCAGGCGAGTCTGGTACAAGCGAGTCTGCTGCTGGTGAGCCTGCTGCAGGTGAGGCCGGGGGAAGCGACTCCGCCGAGCCCTGGCTGCTGGCCGTCCAGTGGCATCCCGAGCACAACGTCCAGGATGTGCGCGTCGTCACGGCGGCCGTGGACGCCGCCCGCGTCTACGCTGAGCAGCGCGCACGAGCGGCACGGCCACCGGGTCCGCAGACGGTTCCGGCGGTGTCGAGTTGGGCGGAACCGCCGGGCCGGCCGGCGCGCACCGCACCGCAGCCGGCACGCACCGCACCGAACCCGCAGACCCACAGCAGACAGGAAGGGGGCGCCACGTGAGCGTCAGCACAGTCCTCAATCCGGCCACCGGCGAGGCCATCGCCCGGATCGAGCGGACCGCACTGCCCGAGGTCGACTCGGCGATCGCACGCGCGCAGACCGCGTTCGAGGCGTGGCGGAGGGTGGCGCCGGGCGACAGGGCCCGGCTGCTGCGCCGGTTCGCCGCCGTCATCGACGCGCACGTGGACGAGCTCGCGCAGCTGGAGGTCGCCAACGCCGGGCACACGATCGGCAACGCCACGTGGGAGGCCGGCAACGTGCGCGATGTCGTCGAGTACTACGCGGCCGCTCCGGAACGCAGCTTCGGGAAGCAGATCCCCGTGCCCGGCGGCGTGGACATCACCTTCAAGGAGCCGCTGGGCGTGGTGGGCGTCATCGTGCCCTGGAACTTTCCCATGCCGATCGCCGGCTGGGGGTTCGCTCCCGCGCTCGCCGCCGGCAACACGGTGGTGCTCAAACCGGCGGAGCTCACCCCGCTCACTGCGATCCGGATCGGGGAGCTCGCGCTCGAGGCGGGTCTGCCCGAGGGTGTGCTCACGGTGATCCCGGGGAAGGGATCCGTGGTGGGCGAGCGGTTCGTCACCCATCCGCTCGTGCGCAAGGTGGTCTTCACAGGCTCCACCGAGGTGGGCCGGGGGATCATGCGCGGCTGCGCGGAGCAGATCAAGAACGTCACGCTGGAGCTGGGCGGGAAGAACGCGAACATCGTGTTCGCGGACGCGGACCTGGAGAAGGCCGCCGCCGAGGCGCCGGGCGGGGTGTTCGACAACGCGGGCCAGGACTGCTGTTCGCGGTCGCGGCTGCTGGTCCAGTCGAGCGTGTACGACGACTTCATGGCGCGGCTGGAGACCGCAGTGAAGTCCTTCGTCGTCGCGGACCCCGCCGACCCGGCCGCGGACATGGGGCCGCTCATCTCCGCGGCGCATCGTGACTCCGTGGCCGCCTACGCGGATTCCGGCGAGGTCGCCTTCTCCGGGAGCGCGCCCGAGGGGCCGGGCTTCTGGTTCCCGCCCACGGTCATCACCCCCGGTGACCTCACCGCCCGGGACTTCTCCGAGGAGATCTTCGGCCCGGTGCTGTCCGTGGTGCGGTTCGATACGGAGGCCGAAGCCGTGAAGATCGCCAACAGCACGGAGTACGGCCTCTCCGGTTCGATCTACACGGAGAACCTGAGCCGCGCCATGCGGGTGGCCCGTGCTGTGGAAGCCGGGAACCTGTCCGTGAACTCGCACTCCTCCGTGCGGTACTGGACGCCGTTCGGCGGATACAAGCAGTCCGGGCTGGGCCGTGAGCTCGGCCCGGATGCGCTCGACTCATTCACCGAGACGAAGAACGTGTTCTTCGCGACCGACGACTGATCGGCGCCGCGCAGCGGGGAGGGCATCATCCTCCTGGCGAGCGCGCCTGCCCCACACGACCGTCGGCACCGGCCTCGGCGGCACCCCCACCAGAAGCGAAGGAAAGCAGCAGATGACAGAGAACAAGTCGCTCGTCCCCGGTCGGTTCGCCGGGAAGACCTGCGTGATCACGGGAGGTGCGTCCGGGATCGGGCTGGCCACCGGACGCAGGCTCGCGGCGGAAGGCGCGAACGTCGTCGTGGGCGACCTCGACGAGGTGCGCGGGCCGGCCGCCGCGCAGGAGCTGGACGGCCTCTTCGTCCGCGTGAACGTGGCCGACGAGGCAGAGGTCAAGAACCTCTTCCAGCAGGCGAAGGACGCCTACGGCAGCGTGGACGTGGCGTTCAACAACGCCGGCATCAACCCCACCGACGACGCCTCGATCCTGGACACCGGACTCGAGGCCTGGCAGCGCGTCCAGACCGTCAACCTCACCTCCGTCTACCTGTGCAGCAAGTACGCGCTCGAGCACATGGTGGAGCAGCGGTCCGGCTCCATCATCAACACCGCCTCCTTCGTGGCGCTCATGGGCGCGGCGACCTCGCAGATCTCCTACTCCGCGTCGAAGGGCGGGGTGCTCTCCATGAGCCGGGAGCTGGGCGTGCAGTTCGCCAAGGACGGCATCCGCGTGAACGCACTGTGCCCCGGGCCGGTGAACACCCCGCTGCTGCAGGAGCTGTTCGCCTCCGATCCGGTGCAGGCGCAGCGTCGGCTGGTCCACGTGCCGGGCGGGCGGTTCGCGGAGCCGGAGGAGATCGCGGCGGCCGTGGCGTTCCTCGCCAGTGACGACGCCTCCTTCGTCAACGCGACCGCGTTCACGGTGGACGGCGGCATCAGCGCAGCCTATGTGACCCCGGAGTGAGTGGTGTGAGCACAGAGGCCGGAGCCGAGTCCGCGCAGGGTTCTGCCGAGCCCGGATCTGGCGTGTCCGAGTGCCGGAGGGGTGCGGCAGTCCGCCTCGCCGTCATCGAGCACGAGGCGGGCACGGACGCGCGCAGGCTGGGGGAGTGGCTCGAGTCCGCCGGGGCGCAGCTCACGGTGTTTCGCCCATATCTCCCCAAGGGGCCGGAGAGGTGCGTAGGGCAGCAGGGAGGTGCAGGTGCTGCAGGCGGTTCGGAGCCGGACCACTCCCCGCAGATGCAGGGCGCCGGCACTGCGGCCTCGGTGCCGGGGCGCCTGCCCGGTCCCGAGGAGTTCGACGGGCTGGTGGTGCTGGGCGGCTCCATGGGGCCCGCGGATGACGAGGACCACCCCTGGATGCCGGGAACCCGCGAGCTGCTCGCGGCCTCGGCGGCGGGTGCCTTCCCCGCCCTCGCGGTGTGCCTGGGCGGGGAGCAGCTGTGCCTGGCCGCCGGCGCGCGGGTGCGCGAGAGGGAGGTGCCGCAGATCGGGGTGGGCTCTGCGGTGACGAGGCCCGAGGCCCGCACGGATCCGCTCTTCTCCCACCTCCCCGCGAAGTTCCCCGTCATCCTCTGGCACGGCATCGAGATGACGCTGCCGGACGGTGCCGTGCACCTGGTCGAGGGCACTGCGGCCCCGGTGCAGGCGTTCCGGTGCGGCGAGGCCTGGGGCACCCAGTTCCATCCAGAGTCCACGGGCGAGCAGCTGCGGGTGTGGGGGACGCTCGGCGGCGATGCGTCGTACCCGGGCGGGCGGAGCCTCGAGGATGTTGTGGCCGAGGTGGTCCCGGCGCAGGAGGCTGTCGCGGAGGCGATGGAACCGCTGGCACGCGCATTCGTCTCCTACGTGCGCGGATTCGACCGGACGTGCCTCGATTCGACCGGGACGCGATGAACCTGTCCGCCGGGCGGAGCTGAGCAGGTGAGCCTCAGCCGGTGAGCCTGGGTCGGCGGCACCTGGGTCGGCGGCACCGCGCGGCCGCGACTGCGTGCTGATGCTGTGTCGCAGCACTCTCACAGCAGATGAGACGCCCTGTCATTCCCCGTCAATATATGGAATAGTGAATTCCTATAAGTGGGGATGCGTCTGCGCTGCGTCCGTATGCGGTCGTGCGGCGGATGCGTCCCGCCGACTGTGAGGAGGAGACAGCATGAAGCTCTGGACATCGGGACCGCAGGGAGACGAGACGCCGGTCGTCACGGTCGACGGCAGGGACTACGACGCCTCGTCGGTGACCGGCGAGTTCGGACCGGCGTTCTTCGCTGCGGGCGGGCTCGAGACGCTGCGCGAGAAGGCCCTCGCCGGTGAGCTGCCGGAGTTCGCCCCGGAGACCGGCGCGCGCCTCGGCTCGCCGCTGGGCCGCCCGCAGGCGCTCATCTGCATCGGTCAGAACTATGCGGCGCACGCGGCGGAATCGGGTTCGGAGCCGCCCGAGCGGCCCATCATCTTCTTCAAGCACCCCAATACGGTCGCCGGCCCCGATGACACCGCATTCATCCCGCGGGGCTCGGAGAAGACGGACTGGGAGGTGGAGCTGGGCCTCGTCATCGGCAGACCCGCCTCCTACCTCTCCAGCCGGGAGGAGGCCGCCGAGGCGATCGCGGGCTACGTCGTCGCCAACGACCTCTCGGAGCGCACCTTCCAGATCGAGCACTCCGGAGGCCAGTGGTCCAAGGGCAAGGTCGCTCCGGGCTTCTCCCCGCTGGGTCCGTACTTCGTGACGGCCGACGAGTTCGATCCCCACAATGCGAATCTGCGCAGCTGGGTCAACGGCGAGCCCCGCCAGGACTCGAACACGGCGGACATGATCTTCTCCGTCGAGGACATTGTCCTGGACCTCAGCCAGTACATGCAGCTGGAGCCCGGAGACATCGTCCTCACCGGCACCCCCGAGGGCGTCGCGCTCTCCGGCCGCTTCCCGTATCTCCGGGCCGGCGATGTCGTCGAGATCGAGATCGAGGGGCTCGGCCGGCAGCGTCAGGAGTTCGTCCAGGCCTGAGCCCTCCAGATCCGAGTCGTCCAGGCCCGGGTCCGTCTCTTCCCACCCCAGTCTCCAAGGAGTACAGCTTTGGCATCTGCATCTGCATCTGAACCGACTGGCGAGCTCTCCGGCCTGGTCGCCGTCGTCACCGGCGGGGCCTCGGGGATCGGCGAGGCCACGGCGGCCCTGCTGGCCCGTCGCGGGGCCGAGGTCGCCGTCCTGGACCTCGACGTCGGCTCCGTCACCAGGCACTTCGCTCAGCAGGTGGACATCGGCGACGACGCCTCGGTCCGTGCCGGCATCGAGGCGGTTGCGGAGAGGTTCGGCCGCATCGACATCCTCGTGAACAACGCCGGGATCGGCGCACAGGGCACGGTGGCCGACAACTCCGATGAGGAGTGGCACCGCGTCCTGAACGTCAACGTCGTGGGCATCGCCCGCGTCACCCGTGCGGCGCTGCCGCACCTGCGGCGGTCCGAGAGCGCGGCCGTTGTCAACACCTGCTCGATCGCCGCGACCGCGGGTCTGCCGGACCGTGTCCTCTACTCCGCCTCGAAGGGCGCCGTCCAGTCGATGACGCTCGCGATGGCTGCCGACCACCTCCGCGAGGGCATCCGGGTCAACTGCGTGAACCCGGGCACGGCAGACACCCCGTGGGTGGGCCGGCTGCTCGACGCGGCCGAGGATCCGGCGCATGAGCGCGCGCAGCTCAGCGCTCGTCAGCCCTCCGGCAGGCTCGTCTCCGCGGACGAGGTCGCCTCGGCGATCGCCTATCTGGCCTCGCCCGCGGCCTCGGCGATCTCCGGCACGGCGCTCGCCGTGGACGGGGGCATGCAGGGGCTCCGCCTCCGCTCGGAGTGAGCCCGCAACTCCGCCCGGAATGAGCCGGCCGCGGTCCGAATGAGCCGGCCGCGGTCCGGCGGCGCTGCCCTCCCGTCCGCTCCTCCCGGAGAGCCCATCCGCACCTTCCAGAGAGCCACACCTCCCAGAGAGACAGAGAATTGAGCATCATCACCGATATCGCCGTCTTCGACGTGCGCTTCCCCACCTCGCGCGAACTCGACGGCTCCGATGCGATGAACCCGGATCCCGACTATTCGGCCGCCTATCTGGTGGTTCGCACGGATGCCGGCGACGGGCACGAGGGGCACGGCTTCGTCTTCACGATCGGGCGGGGCAACGACATCGAGTCTGCTGCGATCGAGGCCCTTGCCGGACGCCTCCGCGGGTGCGATGCCGAGGCGATCCTCGATGACATGGGAGCCTTCTGGCGCGAGCTCGTCCACGATTCGCAGCTGCGCTGGCTGGGGCCGGAGAAGGGCGTCATGCACATGGCCATCGGTGCGGTGGTCAACGCGTTCTGGGATCTCAAGGCCAAGCGCGCGGGGCTTCCGCTGTGGGAGCTGCTCTCGCGCATGAGCCCGGAGGAGATCCTCGACCTCACGGATCTGCGCTATCTCAGCGACGTCATGACGCGGGAGGATGCGCTGGCGATCCTGCGGCGGTCCGCGGAGGGGCGGGAGGAGCGTGTGGCCCGGCTGAAGGCCGAGGGCTACGGCGCCTACACGACCACGCCCGGCTGGCTGGGGTACAGCGACGAGAAGCTCGCCCGGTTGTGCCGTGAGGCGATCGCGGAGGGGTTCGGGCAGATCAAGCTCAAGGTCGGCGCTGACCGCGCCGACGACCTCCGCCGTCTCCGGATCGCCCGGGAGGTGTGCGGTGAGGGCTTTCCCATCGCCGTCGACGCGAATCAGCGCTGGGACGTCGCCGAGGCGATCGACTGGATCGGTGAGCTCGCGCAGTTCGATCTGTGCTGGGTCGAGGAACCGACAAGCCCGGACGATGTGCTGGGCCATGCGAAGATCCAGCGCGGCATCGACCCCGTGCCCGTGGCGACGGGAGAGCACTGCCAGAACCGCATCGTCTTCAAGCAGATGCTGGACGCGGATGCGCTGCGCGTCCTCCAGCTCGACGCCTGCCGCGTGGCCGGGGTGAACGAGAACATCGCGATCCTGCTGCTCGCGGCTCACAAGGGCGTGCCGGTGTGCCCGCACGCCGGGGGAGTGGGGCTGTGCGAGATCGTCCAGCACCTGTCGATGTTCGACTTCGTCGCGGTCTCCGGGGAGATGGAGGGGCGCGTCATCGAGTTCGTCGATCATCTGCACGAGCACTTCGCGGAGCCCGTGGACGTGCGCGAGGGCCGCTACTGGCCGCCGCAGCTGCCCGGCTCAGGTGCGCAGATGCACCAGACGAGCATTGATGAGCACCTGTACCCGACCGGCCCCGTGTGGGCGGCGGAGGCCGCGGCTCGCTGAGCTGGCGCGGCTGCGCGGTGATCGGCTCGGAGCTGGCCGGCTCGGCGCGCTCGGGCAGCGGGTGCTGGGCGAGGTGGGACATGGGTGGTCCGCGCGCTGGCAGAAAAACCAGGGGCCCTGGTTTTTCTGCCAATGCGCGATGAGGCATGGTGTCGTCCGGCAGCTTCCGGAGACGCCGGACCGTCGTATCGCGGGGTCGCGGATTCGGACGTTTCGGCCGGAACGGCTCCACGTGTCCTGCCGGGGAAGGGTGCAGTGCGCTGCTTCGTGTCAGATGAGGGGGATCGCAATCTGACACCGAACTGCCATGCGGGCGCTCTGTGTCAGATTCAGAAGGTCTGAACCGGCGTCGAGGCGGCGAACCCCCGTATCCGTGCTGCGAACTTCTGCGGATTCTGCAGATGCGGGTAGTGCGTGGGAGGCTCCCACACCTCGTGTACTGCCTGCGGGATCCGTGCGCGCAGCGCATCGAGCCGGGCGGTCTGCGCAGGGTCCAGATCCCCATACATCTGCGCGAACAGTCCGAGGATGAACTCGCGGAAACCGTCGCCGCGCAGAGCTTTCTCCGCAGTGCGGACGTGCTCCTGAAGCCCTCGCAACGCCAGGGGCTGATCGACGTTGACGATGCCGGAGGCGGGGAACCGCGCGCCATAGGCGGTGGCGATGAGCCCGCCCATCGAATGCCCCACCACCAGCGGCCGGGCGCCGGGGCGCAGCGCTTCGACCGTGTCGTGGACGTCCGCCGCCAGCGTCGCGGGATCGTAGGCGTCGCCGGCCGGTGAATCTCCATGGCCGCGTGCGTCCACGCGCAGCACGGTGAAGGCCGTCGTGAGGTCGATGGGGTCCCAGCTGCTCCGGTTCTCCGTGATCCCGTGGATGAGGACGAGGAGGGGACCGTCTCCGGTCAGGTCGTGGGCGAGGATCATGAGGATCGCCTGCTTTCCGCTGTCAGCGCCGACCCCGCCGTCACAGTCCGGTCGCACATCGGGACCCGGAGCGCACACAGCGCCCAGAGGTGCTCCTGCACGTGATCCTATATGCATCGAGGGCGCGGAACGGGGAGCGACGGCTGCCGTTCCGGCGCGCCGGCGTTCGTGTGAGGAAGGGCCTGCGCGGGTCGATGAATGAGACGGGAGGTTCTGACGGTCCGGGCAGGGTGCAGGGTGCCGGCACCGTCGAAAACTCCCCGACCGTGAATGGGCGGACTGCCTCAGTTGAGGGCGTCGACGAGAGCTGTGACGTTCCCGGCCTCTCCCGCGGGAAGGGAGGGCGTGGTCGTGATGAGGGAGAGCGTGACATTGCCCCTGCTCAGCTCGGCGAGGTCGCCGCTCTCCGGTGCGTCTTCCGCATAGCCCAGGCTCACCTCGTAGGTGTCTCCATCCTGGCGCTCGTAGGTGGTGACGTAGCCCGAACCCTGTGCGGTCTCCGCATAGACGACTTGGGGGTCCTCCGGGGCCTCGGCGGGATCCGGGTAGTTCATGTTGAGGACGTACCCGGCCTCGAGCGAGCCGGCCGCCTGGTCGATGATGTCGAGGAGGAGCTGCGCGGCGGCCTCGTAGTCGGCCTGGTCCTCGGAGGAGGCGTCGAGGCTCGTGGCGATCGCGGGGACCCCGTAGGAGCCGGAGGCGATCGAAGCGGCGCCGAACGTGCCGGAGGAGCGGATGTCGGTCCCGGCGTTGGCGCCTGCGTTGATTCCGGAGACCACGAGATCGGGGGCTTCCTCCATGACCTCCTTGAGCCCGAAAGAGGCCGCCGTGGCGGGAGTCCCGCCTACGGAATGGATCTGCGGATCGTCCGTGGGCTGGGTGACCTCGAGGGTGCCGGAGATGTCCACAGCCCCGCCCTTGCCGCTCTGGTTCTCTGCCGGTGCCACAAGGGTGACGGAGTGGCCGGCGCCGGTGAGAGCCTCATAGGCGGCGGTGATGCCCGGGGCGTCCCAGCCGTCGTCGTTGGTGAGCATGATGTCGAGGGGCTCTCCGGAGCCTGCTGCATCCGTGTCGGCCGTCTCCTGGGCGTTCGCCGCAGCGGCCTCGGCGCTGTCTGTCGCAGCGTCGGAGCAGCCGGTGAGGAACAGGCCGGATGCTGCGATGACGCCGGCGGTGCGGAGAAGGGCGGATGTCCTGAGGGTGCGCATGCGGGATCCTTCGTGACAGGGAGGCTGAGCGGTTGGTCGCCCACGCACGCAGATGCTCGACGGTGAGCGGTCCACGAAAACTGAACGAACACTTGAAAGAATATGAGGTAGGTCTCAATTCCGTAAGAGTGAAGTGCGGGAGGTCTGCTGACGAACGACATGGGAGGTTCTGACGCTCCCGGCGGGGCGCAGGGTGCCCACGCCGTCGAAAACTCCCTGACAGTGAGAGAGCGGACCCGCGCCCAGCTCAGCTCAAGCTCAGCCAGTTGCGGCGGGTGAGCTCTGCCGCGCGGTCTGCGTCGCAGGCCTCCAGCGCCTCGATGATCGCCTCGTGCTGTGCGGCCGAGGCTTCGACCGTCGCGGCGTCGAAGTGCAGATACTCCGCCCGCATGAGCATGGGCACCAGCAGCTCCAGCTGCGTGCCGATGAGCGGATTGCCGGAGAGCTCGACCACGACGTCGTGGAACTCCGCATCCGCGCGGATCGCAGCTTCGGGCTCCCCGGAAGAAGCGCGCAGCCGCGCGTTCGCCTCACGGAGACCCTCGAGGCCGACCTCACTGGATGGCCGAGCCCGGCCTGCCTCGCCGGCGGCCGGCAGTACCGCCATCGCCTGTGCCTTGACCGCCAGCGCCTGCGCCGCAAGTCGTGCCGCCAGGGCGTGCAGCTCGGCCGCGATCGTGCGCGCGTGCGCCAGTGCGATCGGATCCTCCGGCGCAACCAGGGTCACCTTGCCGGGGCGCGCCCGGACGAGGCCGGCCTCGGCGAGCCGGAGCAGTGCCTCGCGCACCGGCGTCCGGGAGACCCCCAGCCATTCGCCCAGTTCGCCGTCGCGCAGCTGCTCGCCCGGCATCAGCTGTCCCCGCACGATCGCATCCCGGATCGCGGCGTACACGTTGTCCCGCAGCAGGGTGCGTGCAGTGGGCGCGTGGCCGGCGGGAACGGGCATGCGGCAAGCCTCCGAGGCGTAGGCGGGCAGGTGCGGCTTCGGCAGATGCCCTGGCGTGCGGTAGCGCAGGCCGTTTCGAAGCCGTGGAGCGGGACGGCCTGGACATACGGGCGGACCATGTGTGATTCTATGATCTGCACCACGCAATATACTGCATATCGCTGCCCATCGGGAAGTCCATGTCACGGTGCTTCCCGCTCACTCATGAGAGGCCCCGCACATGGCGACCGCCGACCTCCCCCGTCACCCGCTCACCTTCGGACCCAGCCCCATCCACGAACTGCCGCGGCTGGCCGCGCACGTGGGCGGCGAGGACGGCCCGCGCATCTTCGCCAAGCGCGAGGATGTGAATTCCGGCCTGGCCTTCGGCGGCAACAAGACCCGCAAGCTCGAGTACATCGTCCCGGACATCCTGGAGTCCGGAGCGGACACCCTCGTCTCCATCGGCGGCTACCAGTCCAACCACACCCGCCAGGTCGCCGCGGTCGCCGCGCACCTGGGACTCAAAGCCCGCCTCGTGCAGGAGCGCTGGGTCGACTGGGACGACCCGGTCAACGACAAGGTCGGCAACATCGAGCTCTCCCGCATCATGGGCGCGGACGTCCGCCTCGACGCGAGCGGCTTCGACATCGGCATCCGCGATTCCTGGAAGCAGGCGCTGGAAGAGGTCGAGGCCGCAGGCGGCAAGCCCTATCCGATCCCCGCCGGTGCCTCCGAGCACCCGCTGGGCGGCGTGGGCTTCGCCAACTGGGCGCACGAGGTCGTGGCCCAGGAGGAGGAGATGGGCGTCTTCTTCGACACCATCGTCGTCTGCGTCGTCACGGGCTCCACGCAGGCGGGCATGATCGCCGGCTTCGCGGAGATCGAGGACGCAGGCGGCCGCAAGCGCCGCGTCATCGGCATCGACGCCTCCGCGACGCTGGACAAGACCGTCGACCAGGTCACGCGGATCGCCAACACGACCGCGGAGAAGATCGGGCTGGGTCGCGAGATCCGCCCCGAGGAGGTCATCATCCGTGCAGGCTGGGAGGGGCCGGCCTACGGCATCCCGGACGAGTCCACCATCGAGGCGATCCGCACCACGGGTGAGCAGGAGGGCGTCATCCTCGACCCCGTCTACGAGGGCAAGTCCATGGCCGGCCTCTTCGGCCTCATCCGCTCCGGCGAGCTCACGAGCGAGAACACCGTCCTCTACGCGCACCTGGGCGGGCAGCTCGCGCTCAACGCCTACAGCGCGATCTTCGAGGACTGAGCAGGCGCGAGAACTGCGCAGGCCGGAGTCGCTGGGCGGCACCGGCGGACTGCGCAGGACGGGGTGCCGGCCGGTCCGGCGCCCCGCAGCACGACCACCGGCGGCAGGCAGAGCGAGAGGGAGACACCCGCATGACGCAGTTCGAGGATGCGCGCGAGCACGAGAACCGCGAGGAGCACGAGATCCACGAGGAGCACGTCCAGTTCGAGACGAGCACGCAGCTCGACCCGCCGACCGCCAACGACCGCCCCCTGCGGGCCTCGGCGGACGCCGAGGTGCTCGATGAGATCGCCCAGCGCGTGCTGTGGCTGGCCACCTCGATCATCGACGCCGCCAACCGGGGCAGGGAGAACCCCGACGGCGTGAAGGTGGGCGGCCACCAGGCGTCCTCGGCCTCGATGGCCGGCATCATGACGGCGCTGTGGCTCACCCAGCTGCGCGCCGAGGACCGCGTCTCCGTCAAGCCCCACGCCTCGCCCGTGCTGCACGCCCTCAACTACCTCCTCGGCGATCTGGGCGAGGAGCACCTCACCCGCCTGCGCGCCAAGGGCGGGCTCCAGCCCTACCCCTCCCGGACCAAGGACCCGGACACCGTGGACTTCTCCACCGGTTCCGTGGGGATCGGGGCGACGGCGCCGGTGTGGGCCGCGCTCTCGCACCGCTACCTCTCCGACCGCTTCCCGGAGACCACACCGCCCGCCGGCCGCTTCTACTCGCTGCTGGGCGATGCGGAGCTCGACGAGGGCGCGGTATGGGAGGCGATCATCGACCCCGAGGTTCGCGGCCTCGGCGAGGTCGTGTGGATCGTGGACCTCAACCGGCAGTCGCTCGACCGGGTCATCCCGGACGTGCAGATCCAGCGCCTCCAGGGCATGTTCGCCGCCGCCGACTGGCAGGTCCTCACCCTGACCTGGGGCACGCGGCTCTCCGCCCTGTTCGCCGCGCACGGCGGCGAGGTCTTCGAGCGCCGCATGCGCGAGATGCCCAACGAGGAGTACCAGCGACTGCTGCGCTCCCACCCGGACGAGGTGCGCGAGCGCCTGCTCGCAGGCACGGGCGGCGCCGAACGCGAGGCCCTCGCGGCCCTCCTGCAGCCGTACACGAACGTGGAGCTCGCAGAGCTCGTCCGCGATCTCGGCGGCCACGACCTCTCCCGTCTCGTGGATGCCTTCGGGCAGATCGACGACACCCGTCCCACCGTCGTCTTCGCCTACACCATCAAGGGCCGCGGACTCGCGACCGAGGGCCACCCCGGCAACCACGCCGCGCAGCTGACGGGCGAGCAGATGGAGGATCTGGCGCGTGCCTCGGGCATGGACACCGCCGATCCGTGGCAGCGGTTCGGTCCGGAGACGCCTGCGGGCCGGGCGCTCGCCGAGGCCGCGACCCGGCTGCGCCGCGAGCCGATCCCGCAGGAGCCCGGCCCGCGGATCCCTGACGAGCTGGGCTACTCGCCCAAGGCCACCACCTCGACGCAGGCCGCGCTCGGCCGGTTCCTCTCCGATCTGCACCGGGCGCAGCCCGAGGTCGCCGCTCACGTCGTGACCGTGAGCCCGGACGTCGCGACCTCGACGAACCTGGGCGGCTGGATCAACAAGACCGGCGTGTGGTCGATCGCCGGGCGCGCGGACTGGTTCGCGGACGACCGTGAGAGGGTCATGCGCTGGCGGGAGACGGAGAAGGGGCAGCACATCGAGCTCGGCATCGCCGAGGTCAACCTCGTCTCGCTCGCCGGTGAGCTCGGCTCCACGGGCTCGCGCTGGGGTCGGACGCTGCTGCCCATCGCCGCGCTCTACGACCCCTTCATCAACCGCGCGCTGGAGCCGTGGACGTTCAGCCTCTACGCCGGCGGCCGCTCGATCGTGATCGGCACGCCCTCCGGCGTGACTCTGGCACCGGAGGGCGGCGCCCACCAGTCGTTCAACACCCCCTCCGTCACGCTGGAGATCCCGGGGCTCACGAGCTGGGAGCCCGCGTTCGCGCAGGATCTCGAATGGGCGATGCTCGACGCGATGCGAAGGCTGGGGCTGCCCGAGGCCGAGGGCGGGGAGGCCGCGTACTTCCGGCTCACCACCCGTCCCGTGGACCAGGCGCTCGCCCGGGTGCCGAGCGACCCCGTGCTGCGGGAGCGCCGGCGCGAGCAGGTGCTCGCGGGCGGCTACCGGCTCAGCGTGCACCCGGCGGAGCAGGACGCCGTCACCCTCGTGGGCGCGGGCGCGATCATGACCGAGGTGCTGGCCGCCGCCGAGCGGCTGGAGTCGCTGGGCGTGCGCGCCGGAGTGGTGTGCGTGACGAGCCCGGCCCGGCTGTTCCGCTCGCTGCAGGACCGCTCACAGGTGGGGGAGTCACGGCGCAGCGCGATCGTCGATCAGCTGTTCCCGGCGGCGCACCCCGCGCCCCTCGTCACGGTCATGGACGGGCACCCGCACACGCTGGCCTTCCTCGCCGGTGTGCGCGGGGACCGGACGCGGAACCTGGGCGTCACCCAGTTCGGGCAGGCCTCGGGCGTGAGCGAGGCCTACCGCATCCACGGCATCGACGAGGACTCCATCGTGCGCGCGGGGCTCGACCTGACGGGGAGGTGAGGAGCGGCCTCACCGAGACCAGCCCCGCAGAGCGGCCTCACTCGCGGGTGAGGGGTCGGGCGCGGCCTGCTCCGGCCTCGGCGAGGAGCTCCTCGCACGACTGCTGATCGCGGTATGTCCGCCAGCGGATCTGTCCGGCCTCCTCGCGATGCGCGAGGACGCGGATGCGGGGCAGCGCGTTGTAGCCGAAGTGCGTCGAGAAGCTGTACGCGCCGGTGTCGTGCACCGCGAGGAGGTCGCCGGTCTCGATGCGGGGCAGCAGCCGGCCGCGGGCGAGGAGGTCGCCGGCGAAGCAGGCGGGCCCGGCCACGTCCTGCGGGACGGCGGGGGCGATCCGCTCCGTGCCGTCGGGTGCGAGGACCGTGAGGCGCAGCGGCCAGGCCTCCGGGGCGAACACGGTGCGGGTGGCGACCTGCACACCGGCATGGGTGACGGCGATGCGCCGCCCGCCCGTCGACTTCGTGTACTCGACACGGGTGAGCAGCGTGCCGGCCTTGGCCAGGAGGGAGCGCCCGAACTCGGTGACGATCTCACGGCGGCCGGAGAACAGGGCAGGGGCGACCTCCTCGAGGACCGCTCGGTACTCGGCATAGGCGGGCGCATCGTCCTCGCCGGAGAAGTTCGTCGTGAGACCGCCGCCGATGTCCACGCGGGTGACCTGGTGCCGGCCCGCGCGGGAATCGATCTCCTCGGCGAGCTCCACGGCGTCCCGGATCCCCAGCGCCATCTGCTCCATCGCCATGCCCTGCGAGCCGCTGTGCACGTGGAGCTGGGTGAGCCACGGCCGGGATGCGAACACCTCGACGAGGGCCTCCCGCGCCCCGGGATCGCGCAGGCCGACCCCGAACTTG
Source organism: Brevibacterium album DSM 18261 (assembly GCF_000426445.1). Taxonomy (GTDB): domain Bacteria; phylum Actinomycetota; class Actinomycetes; order Actinomycetales; family Brevibacteriaceae; genus Brevibacterium; species Brevibacterium album. Next base: position 97,048 of record NZ_AUFJ01000012.1, read on the forward strand.
GACGTCTCCGTCGCGGTGCTCATCGCGCTGATGGCTCCGGCGCCGCGCTGAGGGTTCACGCGCACTCCGATGCGGGAGGCCGTGCCCGAGGTGCCGGCGGCATCCGCTCCTGTGACCGCGCTTGCCGTGCCGGCAGCAGCTCCGTGCCCGATCTCCTCGTCGATCCGGTCGAGCTCCTGCCAGCCGTCGACGTTGAGGGAGATGCCGCGTGCGAGCGCGAACCGGATGTCGGAGCGCGTCTTCGCGGGAGCGTCGAACACGATCCGCTCCGGCGGGACGCCCGCGCGGAGAGCGAGCGCGATCTCCCCGCGGCTCGCGGCCTCGCAGCCCAGCCCGGCATCGCCGAGGAGCTCGAGGAGGGGCACGAGCGGGGCGGCTTTGACCGCGACGGTGTGTAGGTCTGCGGGCATGCCCGGTGCCGCACTCCCGGCCCCTTCCGGGCGGGAGAACGCGCTGCAAAGCTCCGCAGCGCGCGCACGGACCCGGTCCTCGTCGACGATCCCGAGCAGCGGAGTCTCATCCGTGAGCAGACCCCGCCGGGCGACGTCCCTCAGCGCCGCAGCGCGTCGGTCGGCGTGGCGGCTTCGCGGTGCCGTGCCGCGTGCGGGAGAGGTGCCGTGCCCGGGGCCCGCGCACATCCCCTCCTCACTCCTTCCTCGCGAAGGCGAGCTCCGTCGTCGGGCTCTCCCGGAACCGGCGCGCGAGCGTGCGCTCGAGCGGGTGGAGCATGCGGCCGGCCAGTCCGCCGGTGGCCTCTGTGAGCGTCGCGGCCCGCAGCGCTCCGCCCCAGGCCTTCCGCCACAGCCACGGGGCGTCCACCTGCGCGTTCATGAGCACCAGGTGGGGTGTGCGGTGCTCGAGGCGCAGGCCGGCCTCGGCGAGGGCGTCCTCGATCCAGGCGAGGCTCCGGTTGGTCTGGTGCGCCCGGTGCTCGTGGGCCGCGGCGCCCTGTGCTGCGGCGTCCTCTGTCGCGGTGCCGTCTGCCGTGGTGTCCGCAGACTCCGCGGGCACCCGGGCCGCCGGCCGGTGCACGAAGTTCTCCGTGAGCACGAAGGTGCCGCCGGGCCTCAGCAGCGCCGCGATGTTCCGCAGGGCCGCGCGATAGGCCTCGTCGTCCGTGATGTGGAAGAGCACGTCCATGCAGGAGACGACGTCGAAGGAGCCCGGCTCGAACGGGCCCGTGCCGGACGTGATGTCGAGCTGCTCGAAGCGGTTCTCCGGGAAGCGCTCGCGGAGGTTGCGCACCGCCGCGGTCGTGAGATCGCTGCCGGAGACCTCCGCGGGCAGCATGCGCGACCACCATCGGATGTAGAGGCCGGTGCCCGAGCCGATGTCCAGAACGCGCGTGCCCCGCCCGACCCCCGCACGCCCGGCCTCGCGCATGAAGACCTCCTCGCGGGCCCGGTACATCCACGAGTTGAAGGCCAGGCCGAGGGCCTGATAGCCGACCCCGCGCTCGGTCCAGTCGGCGTCGAGGCTCTCCTCCCAGAACCCGCTGTGGTCGTGCTCGGCGGGCTGGGCGCCCGTCTTCGGGTGTTCGCCGGTCATCGCGGTCCTCTCCCTCCGGAGCGGTGCAGGTGCGGTGCGTGCAGAGTGTGCGCTCACCCACACTATCGTGGGGCATGACGCACTGTCCGTTCGCCACGCACCGCAGAGCACGCACCCGCAGAAGGAGCTCCTATGACGCAGTCGAGCACGACCGCAGCCCCGGCTCACCCGGCCCCGACCGCCCAGGCCTCGGACCCCCGCCTCCACAGCCCCGCGCTCCCGCTCGTGCTGGGGTGCAACACCTTCGGATGGACGAGCGACCGGGCGCAGTCGTTCGCGGTCCTCGACGCGTTCACGGCCGCCGGCGGCCAGCACGTCGACACCGCGGACTCCTATTCCCAGTGGATCGAGGGCAACTCCGGTGGGGAGTCGGAGACGATCCTCGGGGAGTGGTTCGCGGCCACGGGCCGCCGCGACGAGGTCTTCCTCGCCACCAAGGTGGGGGCGCTGGACGAGCGCAAGGGCCTGAGCAGGGAGAACGTCGAGGCTGCGGTCCAGGACTCCCTCAGCCGCCTGCAGACGGATGCCATCGACCTCTACTACGCCCACTTCGACGACGAGACCCAGACGCCGGAGCAGCTCGCGCGCACCTTCGACGGCCTCGTCCGTGCGGGTGCGGTCCGCCACATCGGCATCTCCAACCTCAGCCCCGAGCGCCAGCGCGCCTGGATCGCCGCGGCACGAGCAGAGGGGCTCACCGTGCCCGCCGCCATCCAGCCCCACTACTCGCTCGCCCACCGCGGCGATGTCGAGGGCGAGGACGGCTACGGGGCGCTCGCACGCGAGCACGGCCTCGCCGTGTTCAGCTACTTCTCGCTCGCCGCCGGTCTGCTGAGCGGCAAGTACCGGACGCCGGACGCCTTCGCGGGCGCACCCCGTGCGCACTTCCTCGGCCAGTTCGGCGAGGGCCAGGCGGTGGAGCTCGTCGAGACCCTCGTCTCCATCGCCGAGGCCGTCTCGGCCCGCCCTGCCTCCGTCGCCCTCGCGTGGCTCCTGGCCAAGGGCGTCACCGCCCCGATCGCCTCGGCGCGCACGCCCGAGCAGCTCGACGCCCTCATCGCGGCGGCGTCCGTGCGGCTGAGCGAGGAGCAGATCGCCCGGCTCGACGCGGCCTCGGCCCGGTTCGCCTGAGCGCAGCCGCAGGCAGGTTTCTGCCGTGCCCGGCGACGCGCCGGCTGCGCGTATGTGGTCTTTGCGCCCTGAGCGGCCGCAGCGTGAAGAGCGCACATACGTACCGGAATGCGCCCGGAGGTTCCGGCGGGGTGTATGTGGTCTCTGCGCGCGCAGAGTCGCAGAAGCGCAGAAGCTGCATACGTGCAGTCGCCGATGGGCACGCGCCGCAGCCGCCTGCCGCGTGCGCAGGGCCTGCCGCAGCCTCAGGCCGGTGAGAGGCCCGGGCCCGTGTCGAAGCGCGCGGCCACCTGGTTCCGGAGCGAGCGGGCCTGCGCCTGCCTGCGGTGCTCGGCCAGCGCCTCGGCCCCGGGCCGCTCCGGTCCTTCCGCCTCCCCGGCCGCGACCGCCCGCGCGAGCTCCCGGAACGTCTCCCGCACGCGATCGGCGGGGATCGCAGGGCCCGAGGCGAAGGCCGGCCGCGATTCCCCGTTCGCCTCGCCGGCGGTGTCGGCGTAGGCGGGAGTGGCGCGCGCCGTGCGGATGAGCGCCGAGGAGGGCGCGGCCGTCCGCCGGCCCGCCGCATCGCCGAGGCCCCATGCGAGGACCGCGTCGATCTCGAGGCCCAGCAGCACCGCCTCGTCCTCCTCCCCCAGGCGGAGGCGCCGGGGGAGCGTAGTGCTGAAGGCGGCGTGTGCCTCGGGGTCCGTGGGGCCGTACTCCCACGCCTCGAAGCGGCCGGCGACCACGGGCTCCTCGTGCCAGGCCTCCAGCCAGCCGGCGGTGAAGTAGAGCAGGAGGAGGGCGCTCGTCTTGTCGATGCCGGGCTGGACGAACCGGATGTGGGCGATGATCTGCTGGGCGGTGAGGGCGGGGTCTGACATGCCCCCATTGTCGACCCGCGCGCCCCTCCTGCGTATTCGAGCGCGGTGGCGAGGCGGCCACTACGCATATCTACGCGGCTGGACCAAGCAGGGGACCAAGCGCGGGCGGTGCGCCTGCTCACGGGCATCCGCCCTCTGCCGCAGCGGTCCTCCCCGCCCGCTCCCGCCGGTGCGGTGACCTCGGTGCGCCGATGAGCCGAAACCCGGACTCCTTTCGGGCGGAGCGTCGGGCGCAACCGCTTTCAACCTGCTGTTTGCTGGTGTTCCGCACTGTTTGCGAGCGCCCGCATCGCCTGTGCGGGACGAGGCGCGGATGCCGGGCGGAGCGTCGGGCTGCGCACCTCGACGCATCGGTGCCGGCATCGGACCGGCACCGCGCTTCGCCTCCCGCCCCCGGCATGCGGTTTCGCGCATGTTGAATGCGGCACGGCATGGGACTACACAGAGGACCATCGCAGCGAGCGCAGGACGGCCTGGGGGCGAAACCGCACCGGCACCGGCTCGACGAGAGTGCGGGCACCGGCGCCCGCACCTGCAGCATGAGCACCAGTACCAGCACAAGCACCAGTACGAGTATCAGCCAGCAGCGCGGCGGTGCACCCGACCGCCGTCGTCCGCGCACTCCGCGAGGAGCCGCGGTTTCGTTCCGGAGGAACCTGAGAATGCAGTCGGACAGCAGAAGCCAGGAGCACGACCGCCTGTGCTCCATGATCGATCAGGGGCTCAACGTCGCAGTCGTGGGCCGCCACGGGATGGGGAAGACGGAGCTCCTGAGCAGGATCGTGAGGGAGTCCCGGGGGCCGGTGGTGCAGATCGTCTGCAACCCCGCGGAGTCCGCCGTGCGGCTCTCCGGGATGGACATCGTCCTCGCTGCTCTGCGGGTGCTCCGGATGCCGGAGACCCTCGAGGACCTGGAGCAGATCCTGGCCTCGGGTGCACCTGCGGCGGCCATGGCCGATTCCCTCGTCGCGCGCATCCGCCGATCCGCGGAGCTCCCGCGCGCTCTCGTCGTCATCGACGACGTCGACCAGATGGACGGGGTCTCGCAGGAGATCCTGGGACATCTGCTGCGGCGGCTCACCGGGCTTCCGCTGCGCACGGTGGTGGTGGCGAGGCGGATCGGCCAGGACAGTCCGCTGGCGGGCATCCCCGCCGTCGAGCTCCTGCCGCTGGACCGCACGGCGTCCGTGGCACTCGCCCACACCCTGGTCCCGGAGCCGCTGTGCGAGGATGCGGCGCTCACGGCGGCGACGGCGGCCGGCGGCAGCCCCCTCGCCCTGCGGCACGTGCTCCAGATGATGACGGAGCGGCAGCGTCGCGGGGACGCGCCGTTCCCTCAGCCGCTGCGCACCTCGGAGGTGGGCGGGGAGTTCGCCCGGGAGGTGCTCGACGGCATCGGCGCCGAGGCGCGAGAGGTCCTCAGCACTCTCGCGCTCGCGCCGCTCACCTCGGTGGTCTCGCTGCGACGGCGGCATCCGGCGCTGAAGGAGGAGCTCTTCGACCTCCAGTCCAGCGGTCTCGTCGAACGGGTGGGGCCCTGCCTGCGCATCTCCGACGCGCTGGTGCGCTCCCACCTCTACTGGGCCCTGTCACCCACAGCCCGCAGGGAGGGGCGGGCGGCCGCGGTGTCCGCCGAGGCCGGCGAGACCCCCATGTGCCTCTGGCACCGGTCGTTCTCCGACTTCGACGAGGACACCGCCGCCGGGCTGCTCCGCGCGGCGCGGACGCTGCTGCGGCAGGGGCATCGGGAAGCGGCGCTGGAGTTCGCCGAGCGCGCCCTCATGCTCGCCCCGGACCCGGCAGAGCTGGCCGCACCCCTCCTCGACCTCGCGGAGCTGCTGTCCCTGTGCGGCGACTCCGTCCTCTCGGACCGCTATGTGCGCTTCGCCCGGACCTCGGACGCGCCGGCCGTGCAGCTGTGCGCCCTGCGGATCTCCGTCCAGACCGACTACCACCGCAGGCAGGCGGTCCCCTCCGGGGGAGCGCGCTTCTGGGGTCCGCGTGAGATCGCCGAGGCCCCCGACGAGGTCGCGGCGGTGCAGACGGTCCTCGCGCTGTGCCATGTGGAGCGATACGAGCTCACGGAGGCGGAGGAGCTGCTGACGGCGGCGGGCGAACTCGCAGAGAGCTTCTCGCCCGTGACGCGGACGACGCACGAGTGCGTATGGATGATGCTCGAGGCCTACCGCGGCGACAGTGCCCGGACCCTGGCGCAGTTCCACACCCTGTCCGGCCTCGATCAGTCGGTGGGCTCCGCCTTCGCAGCGGTCGCCACGGCGCGTGCGCTGATCGTCACAGAGCACTATGCCGAGGCGCGTTCGGTGCTCGAGCTCCTCGAGCACCGCCTCCCCGACGCCTCGATGTGGCTGAAGCTCCTGCCGGTCCTGCGTGCGGACCTGGAGGTCCGCGCCGGCCAGTTCCAGCTGGTGCAGCCCTATGCCGAGGAGGCGCGGCGCAGGCAGGGGCCGGACGAGCCGCTTCGGGAGGACCAGCTCCTCCTGCTGGAGTGCAGGCTGCTGCTGATGCGAGGGCGCGCGGGCGATGCGGATGCACTCGAGCAGACGCTGATGCGCCGTGCGGGCACCACCCGCAACCGCAGCGTGCTCGCCCAGCTCTCCGCACTGCAGGGGTCCTATCTGCTGCAGGCCGGACTGCCTGCGGAGGCGCTGTGGCACCTGCAGCGCTGCGAGGAGCTCGCTTCCGGCGGGCTGGCCCCCAACGTCCTCCGCCACGAACCCGAGCTCATCGAGGCGCTGCTGCGGCTGGGACGCCGGGAGCACGCACTCCTCCTCCTGCAGAGGTTCCGCAAGCGGCTGGACCGCTTCCCCTCGCGCTGGGGCGAGCTCGCGGCACAGCGCTGCGAGGCGCTCCTGGAGACGGGGGAGCGCTCGCTGGAGCTCCTCCGCCGCTCGCTGCGGGCGATGCGACCGGCGGACTCCGACCACGAGAGGGCGCGGACGGTGGCCGCCTACGCCCAGCGCCTCCGGGAACTCGGCGCGCCCGGCGAGGCCGCTGAGCAGCGTGCCGCCGCGACCGCGCTGTTCCACAGCACGGGAGACCTGCTGCGTGCCCAGGCGCTGGCGCCTGCTGCGGACCCGGAGCCCCGTCAGGCACCGGCCGAGCACCCGCTCCTGGCCAAACTCACCGAGGACGAGCGCACCGTGGTCGAGCTGGTCCGCGAGGGCTGCCGCAACCGCGATATCGCGGAGCGCATCTACGTGTCGCTGCGGACGGTCGAGATCAGACTCACGAGCGTCTACCGCAGATTCGGGGTGCGCTCCCGGACCGAGCTGCTCGCCAAGCTCGCGAGCGCACCCGAGTCGCTCCCGGCGTAGCCGGGCCCTGCCCCGCTGCACGGCCGGTCCCTCCGGCGCGAGACGGCCGCCTGATCCCTCCCCGCTCCCTTCCCGGTCCTTCGCGGTCCCGCGGGCCCTGCCGGTGCGGCGCGGCTTGCCGCAGGGCGGCTGTGGGGCCCCGCAGACGGGCCCCGCAGGCCGGCCGGAACCCGCACTGCCCTGTCTAGCGTTGCCCTCATCCACTCGATGCAGCGCGTTCGAGCACGCCGCTGGCGATGGGGCCGCGGCGCGGGACATCGGGCACCGACCGGACTGTGGGGGACGATCATGACGGACAATCAGGGCGCACTGCCCGCATCAGGAGCGCGAGCCCTGCTCGGAGCCCTGCCCGGGGTGGGTGCGGCGGTCATCCGGATCGGTGGGGATCGCAACGGCAGCATCCCGAGGGCCGAGGGCGCCGGGACCAGACTGGCCGACCGGCTGTGGTCCGGGCGGCACGGCATGCAGGCCCTCCTCGACATCGCGGCGTGGACGGCGGCCCTGCTGGGCACCTGGGCTCTTCCCGACGAGCCGGTGCCCCCTGCGACCGCGGTGCTCATGATCGGCGTCGCGATCCTGGTCCAGACGGTGCTGGGGCGGGCGATGGGCCTCTACCGCAGCCGCTACGTCTATGCGAGCTTCTCGGAGACGGGGAGCATGGGGGCCGTCGCCCTCGTGACGGGCCTCGTGCTGGTGGGTGCGACCCTGAGCCGGCCGGTCCCCGCGCTCGCCGCCACGTTCGCGGCGATCGTGATGATGTCCGGCAGCCGATATCTCATGCGACTGGCTCATGACAGGATGATGCGTCCGGACGGCGCCGAGCCGGTGGTGGTCGTGGGTGCGGGGGACGCCGGGCTCGCGATCATCCGCCAGATGATCACCGACCGGGAGAGCCCGTACATCCCGGTGGGGATCGTCGACGACGACCCCGGCAAGCGGTTCCTGCGCATCTCCGGCGTGCGGGTGTTCGGCACCACCGCGGATCTGGCCGGGGTCGTGAGGCGCGTGGGCGCGCGCGGCGTCGTCGTGGCCATCGCGGGCACGGACTCGGAGTTCCTGTGCGAGTGCCGGGAGCGCCTCGCACCCACCGGCGCGTGGCTGCGCACCATCCCCTCGATCGCTGAGCTCGTGAACAGGCGGGTCGAGCTCGACGACATCAGGAGCCTCGACGTCGAGGACCTCATCGGCCGCAGACCCTCGGACATCGACCTGGACGAGATCGGCCGCACCATCGCCGGCAGACGCGTGCTCGTCACGGGCGCCGGCGGTTCGATCGGCAGCGAGCTGTGCCGGCAGCTGCACGGCTTCGGGCCGGCCTCGCTCGTGATGCTCGACCGGGACGAGACCGCCCTGCACGGGGTGGAGCTCTCCATCCGCGGCTCCGCGCTGCTGACCTCGCAGGACACCGTGCTCGCGGACATCCGCGACCGTGCGGCCCTCGACCGGATCTTCGCCGCGGCCCGTCCGGAGGTCGTGTTCCACGCCGCCGCACTCAAGCACCTGCCGATGCTGCAGCGGTTCCCGCTCGAGGGCTGGAAGACGAACGTCCACGGCACCCTCAACGTGCTCGCCGCAGCGCGGGCGGCAGGTGTGAGCACCTTCGTCAACATCTCGACCGACAAGGCCGCGGATCCCACGAGCGAGCTGGGCCGGAGCAAGCGGATGGGGGAGCGGCTCGTCGCGGACTTCGCCCGCACCTCGCCGGGCACGTACCTGTCCGTGCGGTTCGGCAACGTCCTGGGCTCCCGCGGCTCGGTGCTGCTCTCGTTCCGGGAGCAGCTGCACCACGGGGGGCCGCTCACCGTGACGCACCCGGAGGTCACCCGGTACTTCATGACCATCCCCGAGGCCTGTCAGCTGGTCCTCCAGGCCCAGGCGATGGGGGAGGACGGGTGCGTCATGGTCCTCGACATGGGCGAGCCGGTGAGGATCGTCGACATCGCGAAGAAGCTCATCGCCCTGTCCGGTTCGAACGCGGAGATCGTGTTCACCGGACTGCGGCCGGGGGAGAAGCTCGACGAGGCGCTGTTCGGGGACCGGGAGTGCGCGGACGTGCAGGTGCACGAGCGGATCTCCCGTGTGCGCGTGCCCGCCCTCGACCCCGCGCAGCTGCCTCCGCCCCATGCGCCCGAGGACGGGGTGGGGGAGTTCGTCGACGCCGCCTGCGCGGTCCGCGGGCCGAGCGCGCAGGCGGACCGGGTCCCGGCGCTCCCCGCCTCGGCACTCCCCGCCTCGGCGAAGGCGCAGGCCGCTCCTGCGGCATTCCCCGCCGCCCCCGCCCTGCCCGCCGCCCTGCCTGCCGAAGCGCTCACCGGGGAGGTCGCCGAGCATGTCGCCTGAGCAGGGAGGATACTCGCTCGCGGTGCTGGACTCCCGCCGCCGGGAGGAGCGCGCCGAATGGGAGCATGCCTGGTGCGCCTTCGGCGGCGGTGACCTCTTCCGCCACCCGGCCTATCTCGAGCAGTTCGCAGGCCCGGGCGAGGTGGCGCGCTGCGCGCTGCTGACCGGGCCGGGCACGGAGCGGGTCCTGCACGCATTCCTGCACCGCCCCATCGAGGCCGATGCGTGCGGGAACCCCGTGGAACCGGGGCTGTGGGACATCAGCACCGCGCTGCTCTACGGCGGGCCGCTGGCCACCCGCGACTCCGCCGCGCTGCTCTCCGCGTTCTGGTCGCGGTTCCGCGCGTGGGCGCGGGAGACCGGGACCGTCAGCGAGTTCATCCGGACGAGCCCGGTCGCCTTTCCCGCGGCGGATCCGCTGCTCGCCTACCCGGGCGAGGTGCGCGAACAGGCGCCGCACATCGTCCGCAGCCTGGACGCCGGCTCCGTGGAAGCGCTCATGGCGGACATGCACCCGAACGTGCGCCGCGGGGCGAGGAAGGCGCGGGCGGCGGGGCTGGACGTCGTCGCGGACACCACCGGCGAGAGGCTGGAGGCATTCCTGCGGATCTATGCGGAGACCATGGACCGGAGGCAGGCGGCGGAGCGCTTCCGGTTCCCCGCCCGCGCCTTCGCGGAGCTCAACGCCGCCTTCCCCGGACGCTTCGCGTACGTCTATGCCGTACAGGGAGCACGGCCCGTCGCGGTGGAGCTCATGCTCATGGACGACCGGACGGGATACTTCTTCCTGGGCGGAACCGAGACCGCAGCGCTGCCGCTGTACGCGAGCGTCCTGGTCCACTGCGAGGCGATCGCGCTCGCCTGGCGCCGCGGACTGCGCAGCTACGTGCTCACGGGCGGCGTCACCAACACCCCTGAGGACAGTCTGCTCCGCTTCAAACGGGGCTTCGCACCCCGGGGCGAGGCGAGCTACCGGACCGGTCAGCAGGTGTTCGACGAGGAGCGGTACCGGAAGCTGCTGTGCCGCGGTTCCGCCGGCGGTCCGGAGCCCGGTCCCGAGGCGGAGGGGTTCTTCCCCGCGTACCGCGCGCGCTCCGCCTGCGGCTGCGGAGCGCGGGCCGATGAGCGGGAGGGTGCGGCATGAGCCCGGGATTCCGCGTCCTCGATGCGCAGGTGCCCGCCCAGCGCGCGCACTGGATCCGGATGTGGGAGCGCTCGCCCATGCAGCTCCCGTTCGCGCATCCGGGGTACGGCGAGCTCGTGCTGCCCGCGGGCGGCCGGCTGCTGGCCGCCGCGTTCGAGGGGACCGAGGGCAGCGTGCTGTATCCCCTCGTGCTCCGGCGGATCGGGGGCACGGGGCTTCACGACCTCGCCTCCCCGTACGGGTACGGCGGCCCGCTCGCCTGGGGCGGTCCGGCCGCGGCAGGCGCCGAGGCGGAGCGCACACCCGCACCCGCCTCGACCGGCGCGCACGCGCCTCGGGCCGAGCTCGCCCGCCGATTCTGGACCGCGTTCGACGCATGGGCGGGAGACCGCGCCGTGGTGACCGAGTTCGTCCGGCTGTCCCTGTTCGACGACGTCCTGCCGTATCCCGCCCGGGTGCGGCCGCGCCTCGTCAACTACGTGCGCGAGCTGCCGGGCACCGCCGAGGAGCTCTGGGCGGGCATGGCCCCCAAGGTGAGGCAGAACGTCCGCCGGGCGCGGAGATGCGGGCTGAGCACCCGGGTGGACCGCACCGGCGCGATGCTCGACGACTTCCTGCGCATCTACCACGGGACGATGACCCGGCTGGGCAGCCAGCAGTGGTACCGGTTCGACCGGGAGTTCTTCGAACGCCTGCACCGTGCGCTGCCCGGCCGGCTGGCCTATGTCCATGCGATGCACGATGGGGTGCCCGTGTCCGTCGACCTCGTCGTGTTCGGTGCGGACACGGCGTACTACTTCCTCGGCGGCACGGACGCCGAGGCCTTCGGCCTCCGCCCCAACGAGCTGGTGAAGGTCCATGCGATGGAGCTCGCCCAGGAGCTGGGGTGCGCGCGCTTCGTGCTGGGCGGCGGTGTGCGCACCGGCGACGGCCTCGAGCGCTACAAGCGGGGCTTCGCGCCGGAGGGTGCGCAGATGTTCTGCTCCGGGGAAAGGGTCCTCGATCCGGGCGCGTACGTGCAGCTGACGGGCGCAGGCCGGGGGGAGGGCGCCGCCGAGGCCGAGGGCCCGGATGTCTTCTTCCCCGCCTACCGCAGTCCGGCGGGAGGGCTGCGGTCGCCCGCAGGAGTGGGCGCGGGCGCGGGCAAGGACGGGGCGGCGGACGTCTCAGCGCTGCGTGCAGGTGCGGTGGGCCATGAGAGGGAGGCGGTGTCATGAGCGCCGGGATCACGGAGCGGCGGACAGCGGCCGAAGCGGAGAGCCTCGTCCCGCCCGCGCCGGAAGTCCCCGGTGCGCCGGAGGTCCGCGGCCTCCGCCCCGGCCTGCGCACCTATCTGCGCGTGAAGCGCCTCCTCGACGCGCTCGCGGCGGGCACCGCTCTCGTGCTGCTGTCCCCGCTGCTCCTCGTGGTCTGGGTGCTCGTCCTGGTGATGCTCGGCAGGCCGGCCCTCTTCGTGCAGGAGCGCGTGACGCTGGGCGGACGGCGCTTCCCGCTGCGGAAGTTCCGCACCATGCGGCCGGAGGACCCGGCCCGCGGGTGGGTGAGCGAGGAGTCGAGGCTGACGGCCTTCGGCCGCGGTCTGCGCGCGAGCAGCCTGGACGAGCTGCCCAGCCTGTGGAACATCCTCGTGGGGGACATGAGCCTCATCGGCCCGCGTCCGCTGCCCAGCCGGTACCTGCCGCTCTACAGCCCGGAGCAGAGCGGGCGGCACCGCGTGCGGGCCGGGCTCACGGGACTCGCACAGGTGAGCGGGCGCAACGGCGTCCCCTGGGACGAACGGCTCGAGCTCGACCAGCGCTATGTGCTGCTGTGCGGACCGCTCCTCGACCTGTGGATCTTCCTCCGCACCTTCGCCACGGTGCTCAGCCGCGACGGCGTCACCGAGGCGGGGCATGCGACCTCCACCGACTACCCGGGCCCGATGCACACGCCTCGCCTGCGCCTCGTCCCCCGGCACGCCGCCGAGGCCGCTGCGGTGCTTCCCGCTCCGGGCGCCGAGTGGACCGCACTCACCCCGGAGGAGGAGCCGGTCGCCCGCTGCGGGCTCATGGTGCTCGGGGATGCGCCCGCGCGGGTGCTCCTCGAGCCCTCCGCGAACCTGCGGACGCTCGGAGGGGAACAGCGCAGTGCCCTCCTCGCCGAGGCCCTGGCCCTGGTGCTCAGCCGAGCGCGCGCCGCCGGCTGTGAGACGGCCGAGCTGAGGTTCGCCGCACGAACCTCCGATTCTCAGGGATGCGGACCGGCGGACCCCGCCCAGGACGAGCTCGAGGCTGTGCTCCTCCGCGCCGGGTTCCGCAGAGAAGCCGGGACGCCCGGAGACTCCACCGAAGGAGCTCTCTTCACCGCGGCCATCGGCTGCTCTGACACGCCCCTGCACGACACGCCTCGACCTGACACGTCACGCCCTGACTCGCCTCGGACCCGGACGGAGCCCTCCCATGAGCACCCGCACTGCTGAGCACCTCCCGCGCCCGGCGGCTGCCGCGGCGGCGCCACTCGCCCCGGCGCAGGCCGTGCCGCAGGAGCGCATCCTGCTCTCGGCTCCCGATGTCGGTCCCGTCGAGGAGGAGTACGTCCTCGCGGCGCTGCGCAGCGGCTGGATCGCCCCCGCCGGACCGGAGCTCGACGCCTTCGAGGCCGAGGCGGCCGCGCGCACGGGTGCTGCCCACGCCGTCGCGCTGTCCTCCGGCACGGCGGCGCTCCACCTGGGCCTGCTGTGCCTGGGGGTGAAGCCCGGCGATGCGGTCGTCACCTCGACGCTCACCTTCGCCGCCACCGCGAATGCGATCGTGTACTGCGGGGCCCGGCCCGTCTTCGCGGACGTCGAGGCCGACACCGGGAACCTCGACCCCCTCATGCTCACCCGGGCCCTGGACGAGCTGGAGGCGGCCGGTCAGCGGGTGGGCGCCGTCGTGCCCGTCGACATGCTCGGCCGGGCCGCGGACTACACGCGGCTCCTGCCGATCGCCCATGAGCACGGCGTGCCGGTCCTCGCCGATGCCGCCGAGTCGCTGGGGGCGGCACATGCGGGCAGGCCCGCCGGATCCTTCGGCGAGGCCGCCGCGCTCTCGTTCAACGGCAACAAGATCATGACCACCTCGGGCGGGGGCATGCTGCTCACCGATGACGCCGGCATCGCCGCCAGGGCCCGCCACCTCTCGACCCAGGCCCGGATGCCGGTGCCGCACTACGAGCACGAGGAGGTGGGCTTCAACTACCGGCTGAGCAGCCTCCTGGCCGCCCTCGGGAGGGCTCAGCTCACGCGCCTCGACGGGATGATCGCGCGGCGGCAGGCAGTGCGCGAACGCTACCGGCGGCTGTTCGCGGCCGTCCCCGGCACCCGGCTGCTGGGGCAGGGACAGGACGCCGAGGCGCCCGCTCAGGACAACGCCTGGCTCACCGCCGTCCTCGTGGACCCCGAGGCGACGGGCTGGGACAGCGGCGCCCTCGCCGGCCATCTGGCGCACATGGGGATCGAGACGCGGCCGGTGTGGAAGCCCATGCACCTGCAGCCGGTGTTCGCCGGCGCACAGGCGGTGGTCGACGGCACGGCGGAGAGCCTGTTCCGCAGGGGGCTGGCCCTGCCGAGCGGATCGGGGATGGGCGAGGCGGAGCTCCGCCGCGTCGAGGAGGCGATCACCGCGTTCCTCACGCGGGCGGGCTCCTGAGCCGGGCAGATGATCCGGGGGTCTCAGCCCGGCCCCTGCGCTGCCGGCCCGCCGGTCAGGCTCGACCCGCCGGCGTCCCGTCCGTGTCGGCGGGCACCTCTGCCCGCGCCGCGTCCGGCTCAGCGAGGGTGAGCGCCACGTCGACGAACTTGGCGGCCACGAGTCCGGGCGCATAGGACAGGCAGTCCTCGCGCACCGTGCGCCCGGCCAGGGCCTGCACATAGTGGAGCGGCACGTCCGCGCCTGCCATGTGCGAGAAGGCATAGCCCCCGCCGGACCGGGGATTCACATCGATGACGCTGTCCCGCCCGTCCGGGGTGCGGATGAGATCGACGTCGACGGGTCCGGTGGGACGCAGCGCCTCCGCGAGGGCGGCCGCCGTGTCCGCGAACTCCTCGCGCGCGACCGAGACGGCCCGGTAGGTCTCCCCCTCGCGCATGAGCAGCTTCCTGCGCGCGAGCACACCGCACGGACCGCTCCCATGCAGATCGCCCACGAGGTCGAGGCCGTACTCCTGTCCTCCGACCGCCGGCTGCACGACGATCCGCTCCAGCGGCTCCAGCGGCCTCACCGCACCTGTTCCTCCCGCCGCTCCCGCTCTGCGCACGGAACCCGTGCTCAGCGTCTGTGCGGAGAGTCCGATCGCGACGTCGACATCGGCCGCGGACACGATGTGCAGCCCGGAGGAGCCGCTGCCGTACCGGTCCTTGACCACCAGCCGGCCCCAGCGGCGTGCGAGAGCGCGCACCCCGGTGGCGTCCGAGGCCAGGACGGTCGGGGGAGTGGGCGCGCCCGCCGCGGTGAGCACCCCGGCCATGCGGGCCTTGTCCATCGCGGCGCCCGCGGCGCTTCCGGTCAGGCCCGGCACGAGCGTCCCGAGCCCGCGGATCTCCTCTCCCAGCCCGCCTGCGAGCGCATCGAGCTCGAAGTCGTTGACGGACAGGAGCAGGTGGGGGCGCAGGGTCCGCACGAGGTCCAGCATCGCCGCCTCGCTCACGGCGGCCCGACCGCGCTCAGCCGTCCGTGCGACCGAGACGCCGATGACCTGCGGCCGGACCCCGCCGCGCTCGCCCGCAGGGGTGTGGCAGCCGCCGGCGATGACGTGCGTGCGCAGGCCCCGTTCCGCATATCCCTCCTCTGCGGTGTGGAGCGTCTCCGCGAACAGCTTCGGGGCGACGATCTCCCAGCAGGCGCCGAGCGCGGCGAGCATGCGCAGGGCGGGGCCGTACGGTGCGCCCTCGTCGTGCAGCACGAGGTGGCAGCGCCGCCCGGAGCGGGCCGCCAGCAGCGCGAGGGTGCAGCAGTGGCTGGAGCCCGCAGCGCCGTTGGTGATGAAGACCTCGGCCCGCCGGGCCGCCCCCGGTCCGAGCTCCGCGGTGAGCTTGCGGGACTTGTTGCCGGGCAGCGGGAACAGGAGGAGGTCGTCGCGCTTGACGAACAGCTCACAGCCCAGATGCGCCCCCAGTGCGCGGAAGTGCTCGAGGGGGCTCTCGGGAATGCGGGGCGGAGTGCTCACGGACGGCTCCTTCCTCCGGCCGGGGGGCGTTCGCCCGGCGGCGCGGCGCCTGCGATCTCCCTGCCGTGGCAGGGCGCGGGCTGTGAGGTGACGGGCGTCGGAGCGGCGCGCTCCGACCTCCACATCGTGGCAGGGGCCTGGCCTGCGGTGCGCACTCCCGCAGGAGGTCTGCGGGGCACCTGTGGAGGAAGGGCGGCGCGTACCGCCGGGCCGGACGCGGCCTCCGGGCACGGAGCCCCCGGCGCTGACCCCCGGCACGGATGCCGGGGCAGCTCTCGTTCGCACCCGGGAGGGCCCTGCGCAGCTGCGGATGATCCCACTTGCGGACGGAGTGGAGGTTCGAAGTATGATGTATGTCATATTCTTCCCGGGTGCAGCGTGCTCGTCCGGCCGGAACCGGGGAGGGGGCGAGCGATGAGAAGGACCGATCACCGGCCGGATGCATGCGGCGATCCATCGGTGATCTGTGCGCCGGGGGCTGAGGACGGGATGCGGGAGACCGGCGGGCAGGGCGGGACCGAGGGCTTCACCCGCCGACAGCGCGAAGCTGTGGGGCACCTGCGCCTGGCAGATGCGCGCGTCCCGCGGGAGCACCTGCTGCGCAGGCTCGACGCGCTTCAGCCCCTCATCCAGGTGTGCGGCCCTCCGGGCAGCGGCAAGACCACCCTCCTGGCGGACTGGGCGCTCGAGCGGCTCGACGCCGGCGATGTCGTCATCTGGATCAGCGCTTCCGAGGCCCTCGACTCGCTCGACGCCTGTGCGCGCCGCATCTGCGAGATCGTCCGCGGCACCGCATCCGGTGCCGGGGCGTCCGGCGGCGCGGGCGCATCCGGCGGCACAGGCCTCCCCGGCACCGCCGAGGGGGACTCCGCAGATCCCGCGAGCGTCCTCGCACGGCTGTGCGCCGCCCATCCCCGCGTGATCCTCGTCATCGACGACTCCCACCTGTTCCGGGATCCTCGGCTCCGCCGCTGGCTGCTCGATGCGTGCGCGGCGCACCCCGGCCTGCACCTCGCCGGCGCCTCGCGCGAACTGCGCCCGCTGTGCCCGGACGTCGCGGCGACCGGGCTGCCCCTGACCGCGCTCACCGGCAGGCAGCTCATGGCGGCGGTGGAGGAGCTGCCGGAGTTCGCCGCGAGCTGGGGCCACCGGCTCGCGCTCGCCGAGGCCGTGCGCCTGCACGCGGAGTCCGGTGGCTGGCTCGCGCTCGCACGGGCGCTCCTCGACGATCCGGAGGCTTTCGCCGGGGTGGGCTCCGCAGAGACGGTGCAGCGGTTCCGCCGGAGTCATCTGCGCGCGGCCGGGGGTGAGCCGCTCCTGTTCGCGGCCTCCGCGGTCGCGGTGCTGGGGACCGTGAGCGCCGCGCTCCTCGACCATCTGTGCCGGACCCTGTCGCGCTGGCTGCCCGCCGGTGACGGAGTGGCGTTCCGCTCCGCGGCGGACGGACTGCTGGACAGCGGTCTGCTGCGGATCGAGCAGGACGGGGAGGGAGGCGATCCCGCGGACGCGACGGGGCGGGCCGGAGCGGACGAGCGGCGGCGCCTGCCGGAGACGCTGCGGGAGCCGCTCGCCCGCGAGTTCGCGTCCGCACACCCGGGGACGGACCTCCGCCTCCACGCGGAGGCGGCCCGCTACTACCGGAAGGCCGGGCGCGAGGCCGACCTCGGCCGGCTCATGATCCACGCGCGGCATGCCGAGGACTGGGACCTCCTCGCCCGGATCGCCGCTCGCCAGGGGTGGTTCGCGGGGGTGCGCTGGGCACGCGAGGCGCACGAGGCCTTCGGGACGGTGCCGGAGCAGATTCTGCGGGCCCGCCCCGTGCTGTTCATCACGAGCGCCCTCATCCGCGCACAGGCGGCTGCCGCGAGCGAGCCCGAACGGCGCTCGGCCCCCGTGCAGCGGGTGCTCTCCGGTGCGGGTGCCGCCCAGATCCGCAGGATCCTGGGAACGGGCGACCCGGACGAGCGCGCATTCCTGGGAACCGCGCTCGTCAACGGTCTGCGCCAGGCGGGAGAGGTCGAAGGCGCGCTGCGCCTGAGCGAGGAGCTGCGGACCTCGACGCTGCACCGGCGCGATGCCGTCACGCCCCTCAACCGGGCCATGTACTACCTGCAGGCGGGCTTCGCGGAGCTCTACGGCGGCGAGCTCGGGAGTGCGGTGCGGCGCTTCGGCCGTGCGTACGAGGAGCACACCTCGGCCCAGGCCGGCTTCGTGGCCTCCTCGGCGGCTGCGCACAGCGCTGCGGTCTTCGCCTACGAGGGCCGCCGGGACAACGCCCGGCAGTGGCTGCGCCGCGCCGAGGAGGGGATCGCGGAGCAGCCGTGGACCGCCTCGCTGCTCGCTCCCGCCCTCTCCCTGGCACAGGCGGATCTGGCCCTCGACGAGTTCGATGTGGAGGGCGCGAGGCGGCACCTCCAGCAGGTGGGAGAACCCACCGGGGTCTCGGAGCTGTGGCCGCTCGCGGTGCACACCCGGGCGCGCCTGGCCCTCCTCTTCGGGCACCCCGCCTCCGCGCTGGACACGATCGAGTACGCGCTCTCGCTGCGCGAGGACGCCCACGGGACCAGCACGTTCGCCACCGCGATGGTGACCCGGGCGCGCTGCGATCTGCTGGTGGCGGAGGGCGAGCTCAACCGGGCCCACGCTCTCATCGCAGAGGTGCTGGGACCCGATCCCTTCGTGCTGCAGGAGCCGGTGTGCTCGCTGGCGGTCCGTGCGCTGTCCGTCGCACACGCGCGCATCTGCCGCATCGCCGGCAAGCACGGGACGGCCAGGCAGGTGGTCTCGGCCGCCCTGGCCCGCTCGCTGACCCGACGGCAGACGAGCGAGCTGCTGCTGATCGACGCGGCGGCCGCCCTGCTCCTGGGGCAGGAGGCCGATGCCGCCCGCAGCGCGGGCCGGGGGCTCGTGCTGGCCGAGCGCGCCGGGATGCGCACGGCCCTGCTGGGCGTCGAGCGCGAGGTCCGCCTGGCGCTGCTCGAGCTGCTGGCGGACGATCCGCGCGTGGACCTGCCCGCCTGGGAGCCCGCCCTGCTCGACCACCCCGGGGTCTTCCCCGCCCGCGCCGAGCTGGTGGAGCTGACCGAGCGCGAGCTCTCCGTCCTGCGCGAGCTCGCGGCCGGCCTCTCGGTGGCCGAGATCGCCCGCACACACGTGCTCTCCGTCAACACCGTCAAGAAGCAGACGGTGAGCCTCTACCGCAAGCTCGGCGCCGACGGCAGGGGCGAGGCGCTGCGCAGGGCCTACGAGCTGCGCCTGCTCGACTGACGGCCCGCTAGCTCCCCGCCAGTTCCCCGCCGAGTGAGCAGCTTCTGTCGGTCTGAGCGCTGCAGACCGACAGAAACCGCTCACTCGGCGGTGATGAGGGGTGCGGCCTGCCGCACGTCGCCTGTGGCTTCCCGCGCGGCTGCCCGCCGTCGCCGATGCCGCCGCCCGCCCGCGCCTAGCGTGGGCGGCATGCACTCCACCGGACACCCGGACCGGGACGAACCGTCTCCCGGCGGCCGGCGGAGTCGGCTCGGAGGACGCACATGGGTGAGAAGCCGCGGGGGATGTACCGGGTCGCCGGCCTGCTGCTGAGCGCCAGCGGCGTGCGGTACGCCGGTCAGCTCGTCCTGCTCGTCCTCATCGCGCGCTTCGGAGGAGCCGGGGACGTGGGCGTGTTCACCGTGGCCCTGGCGGTGTGCGCGCCCGTGTACATCATCGCGGGCTTCGGCATCCGCACCGTGTTCCTCACCCTGCACCGGCCGGTGGCCCCGGGTGCGTACGAGCGCTTCCTCCTGGTCTCCCTCGCATGCGCCGGTGCGGTGGTGTGCATCGTCGCAGCCCTCCTGCCCGGGGAGATCGCGGTCGTCCTGCTCGTGGTCGCGGTGATCCGCACCGGCGAGACGTACCTGGAGCTCTACTCCGGCATGCTGCAGCGCGCCGGCCGGCCCCGCGCCATCGTGCTCGTGGTGTCCGCGGGCACGGGGCTGCAGATCGCCGCGGCCTGCGCGGTGTTCCTCCTGGGCGGAGCGCTGCCGCAGGCGCTGCTGGCCTCCGCCGCGATGTACTCCCTCAATCTGCTGCTCTTCGCCCGGCCCGCAGCCCTGCGCCCGGCGGTGCCGCGCGATCACTCCTTCGGGACGGAAGCCGCCCTCGGGACGGTGTCGGCTCCCGACGCCTCCTCTGCCGCCGAGGCCGGAGCGGCCCCCGCCCCCTGGCGGGCGCTGTTCGCCGCGGGCCTGCCCACCGGTGTCGCGATCGGGATGATCACGCTGCTCTCGACGGTGCCGCAGTACCTGCTGGGACTCACGGGCGATGTCGCGGCCGCCGGTCGCTTCGCCGTCCTGCTCTACGTGGTGGTGGCCGTCGAGATGGTGCTCCACGCGCTGGCCCAGTCCTGGATCCCGCACGCCCGCACGCTCCTGCGCTCCGGGGCGCTGGGGCCGGCCGCCGTGGCGCGCACCGCCGCGAGGTGGACCGCGCTCGTGACCGGTCCGGGCCTCGCGGGCCTCGTGCTCGCGGCGCTTCTCCTCCCGGTGGTGCTCGGACCGGAGTTCACCGTCACGCTCTCCCTCGCCGTCCCGCTGCTGTGCTGTGTGCTGCTGGTGCCGACCGTGTTCGCCGCGGACACCGCTGTCGTCGTCCGCAACCGCTACTCCCTCTCCCTGCTGGTGAGCGTGAGCGCGCTGACGGTCGGGACCGCGCTGGGGCTGGCGCTCACGCTGCTCGGCGTCTTCGGTCTGCGGACGGCTCTGTGGACGTTCGCCGCGACCATGGCGGCGCGGGCGGCAGGAGGCCTCCTCGCAGCGGCCTGGGCCGCGCGGGCGACCAGCGGCGGACGTGTGAGAAGCGCCAGACGTGTGAGAAGCGCCAGGCACGCAGGACGCGCCGTGCGCCCGGCGGATGCCCACGCGGGAGCGGCGGGTGCTCTGCTGCGCCGGTACTGGCTCCTCCTGCCCATCGCGGCGGCCGCGACGGCCGCGGTGGCCGGCGGACCCCTCTGGTCCCTGGGCGCGGCGGGCGCGGTGGTGCTGCTGTGCCTCCTCTGCCTCCTGCGCGTGGGCGCTGTCGAGCTCCTGGTGATCACGGTGCCGTTGGCCTTCTACATCACGGCCGGGGGCATGCTCGTGAACCTCGCGGTCAGCGACGTCCTCCTCCTGCTCCTGCTCGTCCGGATCCTGGCCGACCCCGCCTGCGCTGAGGCGTTCGCGCAGGTGACGGGAACGGTGAAGGCGGCGCTGTGCGTGGTCGCCCTCCTGCTCACCGCGACCGCGGCGACCGCCATGGCGCGCGGTGCGCTGGGCGCCCGGGTGGACTGGACCGCATTCGCCGCCGACGCCTTCAAGCTGCTCGTGGTGATCGCCTACTTCATCGTGTGCGTCGTGGTCTTCCGCGACCTGTGCGCCCGCGGGGACTTCCGGTTCCTGCGCCTGTGGGCGCTGACCGCCGCGGTCGTGGGCGCCCTGGGAACAGCGGGAGCCGTTCTGTTCGCGGCAGGCGTGGAGACCGGTCTGACGATGGACTTCCGGGCCACCGGCACCTTCGAGGATCCCAACGCGTTCGCCACCTACCTCATCATGTCCGTGCCGCTGGCCCTGCTGGCCAGGCACCTGTCCGGGCGCAGCCTGCTGAGCTGGCACCTGGTCCCGATCCTCGCGGGCGTCATCGCCTCGTTCTCGCGCGGCGCCCTGGTGGGGATCGCGGCGGTGCTGCTGATGCTGTGCGCGGCCGCGTTCCGCGATCCTGCGCTGCGCTCGCTGCGGTTCCTGGCCCTGCTGGCCACGGGAGCGGCGGTCGCACTGGTCATGGGCGGTGCCGCAGGCAGCCTCCTCGAGACGAACCGGGGGGTGGGGTTCGGCGAGGACGTGCGCTTCCGCCTGTGGGAGGCCGCGACGGACGTCTGGCTGCACTCGCCGGTGTTCGGCGTGGGCCTGGGGCAGTTCATCACGAGCTCGAAGGATCTGCTGGGCTCCGCCGGCGGAGTGCTCGCGCACAACACCTTCCTCTCGGTCCTGGCCGAGGGCGGGGTGCTGGGCGCCGCGCTGTACTTCGCCCTGCCGGGCGCGGCTGCGGTGAGCCTGCTGCGCCGCGCGGACACGGCCGGCAGGCTGCTGCTGATCTCCGGTGCGGGGGCGGCCGTCATGGCGGTGAGCCTCAACCTGCAGAACTTCCGGCCGCTCTGGATGCTGCTGGCCCTCGCCTTCGCATGCACCGCCTCCACCGCACCCGCCTCGGCCGCCGCTCCTCTCCCCCACGGGCCGCCCGGCCTCGTCGCCTCCCGCGCTCTTCCACCCCGATCCCGCGTCTCCCCGCCACGAGACCAGAGAGACCCACGAACGGACATGTCATGGAACTGAAGTCCTATGTGCGCACCCTGCGCCAGAACCTCGCACTCATCATCGCCGCCGCTGTCGTGGGGGTGCTCGGAGGGCTGGGGGTGGGCCTGCTCTCCCCGACCACCTACCAGTCGCAGACCCAGCTGTTCGTCTCGATCCCGGGCTCGGGCACCGTCGCAGACCTGCAGCAGGGCTCCACATTCACCCAGGAGAGGCTGCAGACCTATGTGGAGATGGCCGGGAGCCGGGCCGTGCTGCAGCCGGTCATCGACGAGCTCGCGCTCGAGGACACGCCCAGGGAGCTGGCGCGGCGCGTGAGCGCGAGCACGGATCCCGAGACCGTGCTCATCGGCATCGAGGTCACCGACGCCTCCCCGCAGCGGGCCCAGGCCATCGCCGAGGCGGTGGCGGCGAGCCTGGTGGAGGTGGTGGTCGGGCTCGAGGACCCGGAGGGCGCGGCCGCGCAGGAGGGCGACGGGGCCCGCGCGGGATCCCCCGTGCAGATCTCCGTCGCCGAGGCCGCGGAACTGCCCGAGGAGCCGGCCAGCCTGAGCATCTGGATCGACATGGCCCTGGGGCTCGTGGTGGGACTCGTGCTGGGCGTGGGCGCTGCCCTGCTGCGCTCGGCGCTGGACACCAAGCTGCGGGGCAAGGAGGATCTGCGCCGCGTCACCGACGTCCCCGTGCTCGCCACGGTGCCCGCGGATCCGACGACCTCCCGCACCCCCCTCATCACGGACATCCCGCTGGCGAGTCCGCGCGGGGAGGCCTTCCGCCGTCTGCGCACCAATCTGCGCTACGCCCAGGTGGGGGACACCGCCAATTCGGTGCTGGTCACCTCGGCGGTCGCGGGCGAGGGGAAGACCACGACGAGCATCAACCTGGCGCTCGTGATGGCGCAGTCCGGCAAGCGGGTCGCCCTGGTGGACGCGGATCTGCGCCGGCCGCGGGTGGCCGAGCGGCTGGGCCTGGAGAACGCCGCCGGGCTCACGACCGCGCTGGTCGGTGCCGCCGAGGTCACGGAGCTCGTGCAGCCCTGGGGCGATGACGAGCTCTACGTGCTCACCGCCGGCGACATCCCGCCCAACCCCTCGGAGCTGCTCGAGTCCCGTGTGATGGAGCGGATAGTGGCGCAGCTGGCCGCGGAGTTCGACCTCGTCGTCATCGACGGCCCGCCGCTGCTGCCCGTCGCCGACGGGGTGATCCTGGCCAGGCAGGTGGGCCGCGTGGTGCTGGTCGCAGGAGTCGGCCAGGTCCGCATGGGGGAGGTGCAGGAGGCGCTGACCTCGCTCGCCATGGTCGATGCGACGCGAGTGGGGATCGTGCTCAACAGGGTCCCGGCCTCGAGCCATGAGGTCGCCGGCTACGGGGTCGAGTACCGGTCACTGGCCGATCCGGGGCCGATCTCCGAGGGGCCCGCGGGCGCGGACGGCCGGATGAGCCTCGGCGGCGTTGCCGGGCCGGGCGGCCGGGCAGGGGACGGCGACGATCCTGCGGCTCGGCCGTGGGGTCGGGGCCCGTCCGCGGGACGCCGAGGCCCGGGCGCCGGTTCAGCTGGGGCCCCGGACGACGCCTCAGCCGGGGCCCCAGGCGGGGACTCTGCCGGGACCTCGGATGAGGTGGGGGACCGGGCCGAGAGCGCGGGTGCGCACATGGGCCTCGGCAGACCGCGCGCGCTGCTCCGGCGCGATGTGCGGAACGACTATCAGGGGGCGCGGACATGAGGATCGGACTGCTGGCCAGCACGGGCGGGATGCTCGACGCGTTCTTCCCGGAGATCGCCGCGGCCTGGGAGGAGGCCGGGCACACGGTGCACACCGCGGCCGGTGACGCCTGCGCGCAGATGCCCGGAGCCGTCATCGGCGGGCTGACGCGCCGGCCCGGCCTCTCCAGCGGACGGGCGTGCCGGGAGCTGCGGGCCTGGTGCGGGGAGCAGCGGCTGGACGTCGTCGTCACGAGTTCGGCGACGGCCTCGGCGCTCGTGCGGCTGAGCCGGCTGCCGGCTCCGGTCGTGTACTTCTGCCACGGCCTGCACTGGAACCGTCTGCGCACTCCGCAGGACCATGTGTGGCAGCTGGTGGAGCACCAGCTGCTCGTGCGGACCGCCGCGGTGATCACCATCAACTCCGACGACGAGGTGTGGTTCCGCCACAGGATGCCCGCCCACACGGTGCGGCGGATCCGGGCGGGCGTGGGACTCGACCTGCGGCGGTACCCGCGGGCGCCGCTGCCGGCCGGTCCCCTGAGCCTCGTGTGGATCGGGGAGCACTCCTCACGCAAGCGTCCGGACCAGGCGCTCGAGACGGTCCGCAGGCTGGAGGCGGCCGGGGTCGACTGCGAGCTCACGATGATCGGCCGCGGCGATCTGCTCGAGCGCACCCGTGCGCAGGTGCGGGCGCGGGGCCTGAGCCGCTCGGTGCACGTGGCGGGATGGGGCGATTCCGCCCAGGCGCTGGCCGGAGCACATGCGCTCGTGCACACCGCGCGCTGGGAAGGGCTGCCGCGGGTGGTGCTCGAGGCCTTCGCGGTGGGCCGGCCCACCTACGCCTTCGACGTCAAGGGGGTGCGGGACGCTCCCGGCACGGTGCTGGTGCCGGACGCGGATGCCGGCGCACTCGCCTCGGCGATCCGCACGGACTGGGAGTCCGGGCTGCTCCACCGCGCGCTCGACGACGATCCCGGCTTCCTCGGCAGCGAGGCGGTCGCGGCGGAGATCCTCACCTTCCTCGCCGGTTCGGTCGTGCGGCGGGAGGTGGGCGGGCAGGTCCCGAGCGCGGGTGGCAGAGGGACATGAGCACCTCGTGGGCGGTGGACGAGCCGGTGTTCCGGATCCTTGCGGTCTGCACGGGCAACGTCTGCCGCTCGCCGCTCGTCGAGCGGATGCTGCAGGCGGGCTTCGACGGGCAGGCCCCCGGGGTGTTCAGAGTCGGCAGCGCCGGGGCGCAGGCGCTGGTGGGCGCCTCCGTGACGCCTGAGATCGCCGAGCTGGCACAGCGGCTGGGCGTGGACGTGCGCGGATTCCGGGCCCGCGCGCTCACGCCCGCGCACATCCGCGAGGCCGATCTCGTGCTGGCGCTCGACAGGGGTCACCGCGCGGCCGTCGTGGAGATGGTGCCCCAAGCGCTGCAGCGGACCTTCACGCTGCGCGAACTGGCCCGGATCCTGCCGCAGGTGCCGGTGGAGCGGGCGGCCTCACGGCGGGAGCGCTGGCGCTCGGCCGTTGTCCTCGCCGCGCGCAGACGCAGGCCCGTGGCGGGCGATCCGTCCGCGGACGATGTGGTCGATCCCTACCAGCTGCCCGAGGCGGTGCACCGGGAGATGGCCGGCCAGCTCGTGCCGGCAGTCGACGCACTGCTGCAGTGGGAGGCACGTGCGGCCGCCAGCAGCTGGTGGCCGGACCTGTAGGGGCGGGTGGACTCACGGACGGGCTGAGGGGTGGGCCGGCGGCGGGGGTATGGGTGCGGATGAGAGCGGGGCCTCATCGTGTGAGCAATTCGGCGACCGCCTGAGGGCTCAAGACGTCTGGAGTTTGCCTGCTGTTCACCTTCGCTCGTCACCGTGGTGGGCGGAAACGGTGCCGCAGGCACCGGAGGGCGAAGGCGGGCGGCCTTCACGTTCGAGAGGACCCGGATGTCGGCACCAGCTGTCACGGAGACGCGCACCTCGCTCGCGGAGGCTCCCACAAGCGGTGACGCCGCCGAGACCGCGAACCGGACCGCCCTCCCGGCAGCGGGCGTGGGGTCTGAGTTCGCGGCGGGGCAGGCCTCGGTCCCAGTTGCCGCCTCGGTCCCGGCTGCTGTCGCCCCGGGCCCGGCCTCGGCTGCTGCGCCCTCCGGGGGCGCCGGCACGGCTCCGGCGAGCGGTCTGCTCGCACGGCTGGGACTGCGCGGGCGTGCGCTCGGCATCGCGAACTGGCTGGCCGTGGCGCTGGCCGTCTACGTCCTCATCACTGCCGTGAATGTCATCGGCGCGGGCTTCAAGATCGCCGCCGGCGACCAGGCCGAATCCCTCTTCGCCTTCGCCGTGAACCCGCTCGTGGGCCTCATGATCGGCGTGGTCGCCACCGCGCTCACGCAGTCCTCCTCGACCACCACCTCCGTCACGGTGGGCCTCGTGGCAGGCGGGCTCCCGCTGGCCGTGGCCGTGCCCATCATCATGGGCGCGAACATCGGCACCACGCTCACCAGCACGCTCGTGAGCCTCGGCATGGTCCGGGAGAAGGAGTCCTTCCGCAGGGGCTTCGCCGCGGCCACCGTCCACGACTTCTTCAACCTCCTCGCCGTCCTCATCTTCCTCCCGCTGGAGATGATGTTCGGACTGCTGGGGCGGGCCTCATCCGCGCTCGCCGGCCTCGCGATGGGCTCGGACGGCGGTGTCGTCGCGACCGTCCTGGGCGGGGTGGGCGCAGTGGTCAAGGGCGCGACCTCGCCCCCGGCCGAGCTCATCGAGGCCTCCCTCGCCTGGCTGCCCGGCGTCTGGCAGGGCATCGTCATGATCCTCGTCGCGGTGGCCCTCATCCTGCTGGTGGTCAACG
The DNA here is from genome assembly GCF_000426445.1 of Brevibacterium album DSM 18261. Taxonomy (GTDB): domain Bacteria; phylum Actinomycetota; class Actinomycetes; order Actinomycetales; family Brevibacteriaceae; genus Brevibacterium; species Brevibacterium album. The sequence goes on from NZ_AUFJ01000012.1 coordinate 123,447, forward strand.
CGATCGGCCGCATGCTCAAGGTCCTGCTGGTGGGCCGCGCGGAGCGGGTGCTGCACACGGCGATCGGCCGCGGTCCGCTCGCCGGGATCGGCTCCGGCGCGCTCGTCACCGTCATGGTGCAGTCCTCGTCCACCACCACGGCCCTCGTGGTCCCGCTGGCCGGCTCCGGGGCGCTCAGCCTGCGCCAGCTCTTCCCCTTCACGCTGGGGGCCAACATCGGCACGACGATCACCGCGCTCATCGCGGCCTTCGCCTTCGACGGCCCCGCCGGGCAGGTGGCGCTGACGGCCGCCCTCGTCCACCTCCTCTTCAACGTCTTCGCCACCGCGGTGATCTACGGCCTGCCGGTGCTGCGCGAGCTCCCCCTGCGCGGTGCGACCGTACTGGCCGACCTCGCCGCGGAGAAGAAGGTCTACGCCGCCGCCTGGGTGCTGGGCGTGTTCATCGTCCTGCCGCTCTCGCTCATCCTCCTCACCGCAGTGATGTGAGGGCGGGGTTCGCGGCTGGTGCCCGTATGCGCTGAGCCGCTCCATGCCGGGCCGTGCCGTGCCCAGCGGACGCGTGTCCACCGGACTCGTGCTCAGCCGTTCTGTGCTCGGCGGCCTCCGGCTCGGGGCATGCGCTCCAATATCCGCAGGCGGCTGAGGGTCCGTGCGGCATCCTTCGGCGGAGTGGCTGAGGCGAGCATGCGTTCGGGCTCGGCGGTGCTCTCCACATGAAGGGGGATGTCCTCATCGCAGAGGACGTCGACCAGGAGGCTGAGCCTCTGGAGGGGCTCGCGGCCCACTCCGGCGAGGTCCGGGACGGCATGGAGGTGCACGGCCGGGTGCGCCGAGGCCAGCGCCAGGTACTGGTGCGTCCCCACGGCCCGTTCGCACAGCTCCCGGAAGGTGAAGGCGATGTCCGCTGTGCCCGGCCCTTCTGAGCCCTCGGGGCTTCCGAGGTCTCCCCGGCGGGTGGGGCAGCTCAGGGTTAGGAGGCGCAGGCCCGCGAGGTCGACGGTCCGGCCCGGCTGGTGTGGGCGCAAGAGCTTCGGGGCGCGAGGCGCGAGGGTCCAGGTGCCTGAGGCGAACCCGGTTCGCGCTGGCGTCTTCCCCTCGGGTCCGGCACCTTCCCGGAGCGAGGCGCTCTCAGCGTCCACTGTCCTCTCTGCCTGCGCGATGCGCATGCGGTGGTCCGGGCCTGCGGGGGTGCCGATCACCCGGAGCCCGGCCTCGATCCGCGCGATGGCGGGCAGCGCGTGCTCGTGGAAGAGGGGGTCGGGCAGCAGCCCTGCGGGCGGATAGTTGGAGGTGGCGATGAGCAGGATCCCTGCGTCGTCGATGAAGCGGAGGGCGGCGGTGAGGAACGCGGCATCGGCGACATCGTGGAGATGGAACTCGTCGAACATCACCGCGTGTGCGTCCCCCAGGGTCTGTGCCAGCGATGTGCGCAGCGGACGACGGGCGCGGGCGATCTCCGCGTGCAGGCGGCGGAAGAAGCCGTGGAAATGGAAACGCACCTTCCGCTCCGTGGGAACGGCCTCGAAGAGCGTCTGCGCGAGGAGCGTCTTGCCCCGGCCCGCGGGTCCCCACACGTACCAGCCGTGCTCATGCGGGGCAAGGGGGAGGCTCAGCTCTCCGATCACCTGTCGCTGTCCGGCGTCGTATTCGAGACCGGGCCGCTCCGCCGCCGGGGCGAAGCGCGCCGCCGCGGCCCTCGCAAGTCTCCTCCGCGTGCGCCGTCCCATCTCTCTCCTGCCCACCGGCAATTTCCTCTACAGACGTAGAGGAACTCATGCCCTCAGACTCTACGCCTGTAGAGTCTGGGAGGGAAAGCCTTACTCTGCGCGGAGAGGAGAGGGAGGCGTTCCCCGCTGCAGGGCTCGGGAGATACGGGAGAGGGGAGGAACGGGTGTCCAGGGGAGACGAGCGCAGGGCGCTCATCGCAGACCACGCCATCGCGGTGCTCGCGGAGGGCGGGGCCCGTGCGCTCACCCACAAGGCTGTGGACGCGCATGCTGGATTGCCCGCCGGCTCCGCCTCCTACCACTTCCGCTCGCGGAGTGCGCTCGTCGGGGCGGTGGTCGAGCGGATCAGGCAGGGTTCGCGGGAGGCCTTCGACGCTGCGCGCACGATGATGCCGGACGCTGCTGGGAAGCCGGACCCGGCAGCGGCCTGGGGCGTCGCCGGCGCGGCGGACCCTGCCGGAGTGCTCGGGCGGAGCGGGACACACGGCCTCGATGCGGAACCCGGCCCTGCTGCACCCGGACCGGATGCGGGACTCACCCTGGATGCGGTCACGGCCGTGATGACCGAGCATCTGCGCCTGCTCACCTCGGAACGGCGTGCCCCGGCACTGGCCGTGCTCGCCCTGCTGCCCGAGGTGGCGGGTGAGCCCCGGCTCCGCGATGCGCTCACCCGCTGCCTGTTCTCGCGCGCACTGGCCGTCGAGCTGCTGCAGCGGCTGGGCTCCCCTGAACCGGAGGCCGATGCCGCAGACCTGCTCGACCTCCTCACCGGGATGCTCGTGACCCGGCTGTTTGCGGACGGGCCCGGAGATCCGGCGCGACCGATCGCGCGCTTCCTGCGGACGTGCGTGGGGCCTCGGGACGCTGACTGTGCTCAGACCGCCGAACGAGCAAGCTGCGCCGACCGTGCAGAGCACGCCGACTGACCACGACCCATCATCCGAACAGTGAGCGCCGGCCAGGTCAGGCGCGCCGGGGTCCCCGCCCGGCACATCTCACTCCTCGCGAGCCTCGCGGGTGGAGGCGACGTCGTCGACGATCGCCACGATGAACTCCGCGCTGCTGATGAGCGCGCCGTAGAGCGGCCATCCGGTGCGGGGGAGCGCGCCGTCGGCGGACATCTCCTCCGTCAGCCGGTGCAGGCGCTCGCGGACGGGCTCCACGTGGGCATCGGGATCGGCGATGGCACGGCCGGCGTCCCCGAGGATCGCGGACCACTCCTCGCGGAAGCGGGTGTCCCAGCCGCCCTCCTGTGCCGATGCCTCGCGCAGCGTCCGCACGAGGTTGCGCAGATGGGAGACGCTCTCGTCGACCCGGCCGAGGATCTGCTCATAGCCCGGCTCCTCCCGGCCCCGCCGCGTGCGCAGCAGCCGCCGGGGATTCGCCCAGCGGCTCTCGCGAGCGCCCCGGACCGTCTGCCAGGCGGAGTCCAGGTCCTCGCTCATGGACTGGGTCTCGGCCATCCACGCCTCGGCGCGGTCCGTGTCCCACGACGAGGCGAACTCCTCCGCCATGCTCACGAGCACCTCGCCCATGCGCCGGTTGATGCTGTCCACATAGCGGGCGGCCTCGCGATCGCGCAGCGGCGGGAGCAGGAGGAGGTTCGCAGCGATGCCCACCCCGGCGCCCACCGCGACCTCGAGGAGGCGGTCGTCCAGCAGCGGGGCCTGCTCGTCGAAGCCGGCCCCCAGGACGAAGATCGCGGTGGTCGCGACGGCCACGCCCTCCGTGCGCAGGCCCGGCACGCGAGCGAGTGCCAGACCCACCAGCAGGGCCAGCGCGAAGGTCCACAGGCTCACACCCAGATAGTTCCCGATGACGAAGGAGAGCCCCACGCCCAGCCATGAGGCCACGGTGGTCTGCAGACCGCGGCGCACGGACTGGTAGAGCGTGGGGAAGACGGTGAGGAGAGCCACCCACGGCGCGAGGAAGGGGACGGGGGACTCGAGGACGTTGACCGCGAGCCACCACGCGGCGGTCGCGGCGACCACGGACTTGGCGACCTGCAGGAGGTCCGAGGCGATCTCGGGGCGGGCGGCTGCGCGGAGGACGCCGACCGTCGTGTCGAGCGGGTGGGCGGCTGCGCTGCGGATGCGCGAGAGCACCCCGTCCTCGCGGTGCGGGGTGCTCCTGTGCGACTGCGTCATACTCTCCGAGCGTAGTGCGGAACCGGGCGTCGTTGGCCACCCCTTGTGCCGCTGAACGCCCCGATGTATCTGGGCGGCCAGCGGCACAAGGGGTGGCAGGCCTCGTCACGCGGACCGTTCACTCACACACGCGCGTGAGCGGGGCACGGGCCTCAGCCCATCGCCTCGGGATCGTCGGTGGCCTTCGCGATGCCGTGCTCCTCGCGCCATTCGATCCAGGCCGGCAGCATCTCCTCGTCGGAGTAGTCTTCGGCCGTCTCCATGAAGGCCGCCCACTCCTCGTCGAGGCGCTCGCCGCGCTCCAGCAGCTCCTCCTGCTGCGCCTGGGCCTCCGGAGTCCAGCGGCCCTGCTCCTCGAGCCAGCGGACGAGCCCCGGGTGGTAGGGCACCTCGCGGGGCATGTCCTCGACGAGCTCGGGGTTCCACCGCGGCATGTTGATGGTGGCGTTCTCGTACTTGGGGAACGTCTTCGCGATGGAGGAGACGAGGGCGTAGACCTCGTCCTCCGGCATATCCGAGTACCCGGCCAGCGGCAGCGTGTAGACGAAGCCGTTGACCTCCTCGCCCTCCTCCATGCCCGGCGCGTCCTCGAAGGGGAGCACGTTGACGGAGGGCGCCTTCTCGGTGACCCGGGCGACCGCCTCCTCGTCGTTCGGGTCGAGGTCGATCCAGGAGACGTCCACCTGGGATTCGAGCTCGTAGAGCGCTGCGCCGTAGACCTGCTGGTAGAGCATGTCGATCTTGCCCTGTTTGAGCGCTTCCGTCTGCTCGCCGTAGGCCACGCTCACCGACTGCACGTCGTCACGGGTGAGCCCGCCGTAGGCCAGATAGGCGTCGATCTTCTGGTTCACCGAGGGGTTCGCGGTGATGTAGGGGACCTTCCTGCCCTCGAGGTCCGCGACCTCCTCGATGCCGTCGGCCTTCCGGGTGAGCAGCGAGTGCGCGGAGTGCGGGGCCCAGACCACGCGCGTGTCCTGCGGTCCCCAGTCCTCGTTGGCGAACTCGTTGACGCCCTCGAAGCCGAAGATGTACTCATCGCCCAGACGGCCCATCGTCGCGGCCCCGGCCCGCACGGAGGCGAGTCGGCCGATCGCGGTGTCCGAGGCGATGATCCGCACGCGGGAGCCCGTGTCGTTCGAGACCTGGTTGGCGACGGCGGAGAGGTCCGCATAGGTGGCGGTGCCGGTGCCGTAGGTGGAGAACACGAACGGATCGCGCAGCCCGCTCTCCGTCATCTCCGTCTGCGCCTGGCAGCCCGTGAGCAGGAGCGCGGCGGCGGTCAGCCCCGCCAGCAGTGCCTTGGTGCGCCTCATGACTGCGCCTTTCCGTTCGAGGTGGTGGATGCCGCGGCCGAGGCGCCGGGAGCGGTGCCTGCCGCGGTCGCCGGGGCGGCCTCGGCGGCGGGCCTCCGGCCCGTGAAGTACGTGAGGAGGATGCCCGCGAGCCCGATCCCCAGGCCCATGAGCGCGGCCGTCGTGGTCGGCCAGAACATGAGGAGGCCGCCGGCGGCGAGGACGATGCGGACGAGCGTGCCCGCGCGGCGGTCCGCGGCCGTCACGAAGCCCTCGAAGGCGGAGGCGAGGAAGTACACGCCGGCCATCGCGGTGAGCAGGGCCAGCACGATCTCCGTGAACGTCGACTCCTGGGCCACGAGGGCCGGGTTGAGGACGAACGCGAACGGCACGATGTACTTCACCGCGCCCAGGCGCATGGCCGTGAGCGAGGTGGCCATGGGCGGGGTGCCGGCGATGTTCGCCGCGGCGAAGGAGGCCAGCGCGACCGGCGGGGTGATGTAGGAGACCGTCGCCCAGTAGATGACGAAGAGGTGGGCGGCGATGGGATTCACCGCGATGGTCTCGCCGAACACCACGAAGGGCTCGGTGGTGAGCGCCGGCGCCAGGACGATCGCGAGCAGCACGTAGACGGCCGAGACCGTCATGCCCATGCCCAGGACGAACGAGGTGACTGCTCCGGCCAGCAGCATGAGCCACAGGTTGTCGCCCACGAGGCGGATGAGCTCGGTGGCGAGCGAGAGGCTCACGCCCGTCATCGACAGCCCGCCCACGATGAGGCCCACGCCGGCGATGATGCCCACGATCTCCGCCACGGTCCGGCCGGAGGTGAAGACGAAGTCCAGGAAGGAGCGCGGGGTGAGCCGGTGCTTCTTCATGAACAGCATGCACACGAGGAGGAAGGCGATGACCCAGAAGGGCGCCTGCGTCTCGTTCTGCGTGACGACCATGAGGACGACGAGGCCGATGAGCGCGATCAGGTACGGCAGGCCCTTCATGACCGTGGGGACGAGCTGCGGCAGCGCCGCCTTCGGCATGCCGCGCAGACCGCTCTTGGCGGAGTAGGCGTCCACCTGGAGGAAGATGCCCCAGTAGTAGAGGAAGGCGGGGATGGCCGCGGCCAGGGCGATCTCACCGTAGGGCACGCCCACGAAGGAGACCATGAGGAACGCCGCGGTGCCCATGATGGGCGGGGTGATGGTGCCGCCCGTGGCCGCGGTGGCCTCGATGCCGGCGGCGTAGCGGCCGGGGAAGCCGGTGCGCTTCATCGCGGGGATCGTCATGGGGCCGGTCGTGAGCACATTGGACACGGCGGAGCCCGACATCATGCCCATCGCGGCGGAGGAGACGACGGAGACCTTGGCCGAGCCGCCGCGGAAGCGGCCGAACACGCTCATGGCGAGGTTGTAGAAGAAGGTCGCACCGCCGGAGAACTGGAGGGCGACGCCGAAGATGAGGAAGCCCACGAGGATGCTCGCCGCGGTCTGCAGCGGCAGGCCGAGGATCGAGTCGACGCCCATCGCGTGGATCTGGGCGGTCAGCGGCAGGGAGAAGGGAATGCCCTCGAGGAAGGTGATGGGCACGCCTGCGGCGAACACGGGGTAGAGCGAGAACACGAAGGCGATCACGGTGACGACGAGGCCGGCCGTGCGGCGCAGCGCCTCGAGCACGAGGAACCAGAGGACGAAGGCGAGGACCGTGGCGCTCGTGGGGGCGATGTAGTCCCAGCCGCGCTCCGAGATGCGCTGTCCCTGCGCGCCCAGATAGGCGGTGGTGGCGAAGACGATGACGGCCAGCGCGATGTCGTACCAGGGGACCGAGGTGCGAGGCCGGTCCGCCCGCTTCCGCAGGGGGAAGACGATGAAGACGATGGGCAGGAAGGCCGCGAGCAGCCAGTACAGGAAGGTGTTGGTGAGGATCGTGAGCCCGCCCAGGTTCCACAGGAACGACTGGTTGAGCACGAGGACCACGCCTGCCACCGTGAGGACCATGACGACCACGCGCCAGAACAGGGGCAGACCCGGGCCGGACTCGCTGGGGTCCTCGAGGCTGTCGACGGCGGCGCTCTCACCGGCTGCGAGGTCCGCCGCTGCGGTGCTGGAAGGGGGGCGGTTCGCTGCCGTCCCGTCCGGGGCCTCGGGATCGGGCGTGACCGCGCCGCCTCGCGCGGCGGCACCGGTGTCTGGCGTGCTCATCTGCACCTCGTCAGGGTTGTCGTTCCGTCTTGGCTGTTCGTTCGATCAGCTGCGGAGAGCGAACGGGGCCGTTCGGCTCTCGAGGGGTTCACCTCACGCCGACCTTTCCGGATGCGGCGAGCCTCTGCGGTCGCCGTGGTCCCGGTCACGGGTGAGGAAGCTCGCACAGGCTACAGCGCAACCCGCCATTCATGCCAGTTCTGCACGCAATGCGGATTCAGGCATGTCCAGTTTGCAAATATCGGGGCGGGTCTTCGAGACCTCTCCGTTGTGGTCTGCCGTGCGAACGCGATCGGGGCGAATCCGCGTTCGCACGGCAGACGACCGCGAGGATCTGGGGGCGCCGGGAGGGTGGGCTCTGCGGCCTCCCGCCGACCGGAGGCGCGTGGCTGCGGCCGGAGGCGGTCGACCGCAGCAGGGGGAAGGGCCTCAGCGGTTCAGCTGGCAGCGCAGGCGCTCGCCGCGCACGGCACGGCCCATCTCCTCGGCCGCGAAGAGCTGCAGGTTGGCAAGCGAGCGCTCCGAGTAGAACGCGGCGTGCGGGGTGAGCAGCGTCCGCGGGGCGCTGCGCAGCGGATGCCCGGCCTCCAGCGGCTCGCTCTCGAACACGTCGAGGCCGAGGCCGCCGAGGCGCCCGGCGGTGACGGCCTCGGCGGCCGCCCGGGTGTCCACGAGCGCGCCGCGTGCGGTGTTGACGAGGATCGCGGTGTCCTTCATCGCGGCAATCGCGCTCGCGTCGATGAGATGACGGGTCTCCGGTGTGAGCGGAGCGTGGACGGACACGATGTCGGCGCTCTCCAGCAGCTCCTCGAGGCTCACGAGCCCGATGCCCTCGGCGGCCACGGCCGCGGGGTCCGCATACGGGTCGTAGGCGATGACGCGGGCGCCGAAGGCCCGGAGCCTGGCGGCCACCCTGCGGCCGATCTGGCCGGTGCCCACGAGGCCGCAGGTGACGTCGGAGACCGCGGGGACGGGGCCGAGGCCGGCCGTCGTGACCCAGCCGTCCTCCGAACCGGTGAGCGCGGCGTGGTGCTCGGTCACCCTGCGCAGGACCGTGAGGGCGAGGGTCACGGTGTGGTCGGCGACGGTGTCGGCGCCGTAGTCCGGCACATTGCACACGCGGACCCCGTGCCGGGTCGCCGCCTCGAAGTCGATCGTCTCGTATCCGATCCCGTAGCGGATGACGGTGGCACCGGGTGCCAGTCCGGCCAGCACCGCATCGGTGATCTGCGCATAGGCGAGCATCACGACGTCCGCTCCCGCGGTGAGGGCGGCGACCTCGGCCTCGGCGACGACGTCCTCGCGGACGATGAGCTCCGCGCAGGTCTCTGCGGCGATCCGCTTCTCCTCCGCGAGGTCCGGGAACGTCTGGTCCGTGATGACGACCCGGGCCCGGCGGCCTGCGGGCATCAGCGCTCACCCCGGCCGGCGGAGAGCTCCGCGCCGAATGCGGTGCGGGCGGCGGCCACATCCGCGGCGGTGGTGATGAAGGTGAAGCCCTGCTCCCGGCGGGCGTGGGCCTCGGCGCCGCCGCCGGTGTGGCAGGCTGCGATCTTGCCGTGCTCCCGGGTGGCCGCGAGGATGCTGGCGATGGCCTCGGTGGTGGCCTGCTCCTCGGGTCCCGGCCGTGAGCCCACGGCGAAGGCGAGGTCGGAGGGGCCGATGTAGAGGCCGTCGACCCCCTCGAGCGCGGCGATCTCCTCGACGTTCGCGAGCGCCTCGGCCGTTTCGATCATGAGGAGGAGCAGGGGGCGGATCGCCGGGTCCTCGCCGGGATCGCCCATCATGAGCGCGTTCGCGGGCCCCCAGGAGCGGGTGCCGCCGGCGTCCGGGTAGCGCAGGGCGGAGACGGCGCGGCGGGCATCGTCGACGGAGTCGATGAGCGGGACGATGATCGCCTCGGCGCCGGCATCGGCGGCCATGCCGAGCTGGGTGAAGTCGTTCTCCGGTACGCGGACGGTCACGAGCGCCTCGCCTCCGGAGCGGATCGCATCGGACAGGCGCACGAGGTCGCCGGCGCGCGCGAAGCCGTGCTGCATGTCGATGCAGACGTAGCCGTAGCCCACGGAGGAGGCGATGCGGGCGAGATCGGCGCTGTCGGACATGAGCCACATGCCGTGGTGGACTTCGCCGCTGCGGACGGACTCGAGGCGGGTGGGGCGGAACTGGGACATCGGATTCTTCCTCACTGTGCGGGGTGGACGGAACTGGTGGCGGGGGTGCTCCCGTGCGAGTGCATCGGGGTGTTCAGGACCCCACCAGGAATATGGACAGCGCGGGCACGAAGCTCACGATGAGGCCCACCGCGACCAGGAGCCCGAAGCCGGGCAGCACGGCGACGATGGCCTCGCCCGTCCTCACCTTCGCCACCCCCGCGGCGATGAACAGGTTGACCCCCAGCGGCGGGGTGATGAAGCCGAACGAGAGCACGACGATGATGAGCACGCCGATGTGCACCGGATCGAGGCCTGCCAGGGTGAGGACGGGGACGAGGATGGGCGCGGTGATGGTGACGGCGGCGATGGTCTCCATGAACGTGCCCAGCAGCAGGAGCAGGAGGTTCACCAGGAGGACGATCACCACCGGATTCTCCGAGATCGAGGTGAGTGCTGCGACGACGACCTCCGGCGCGTTCTCGATCGTGAGGATCCGGCCGAAGATCGCCGCGGCCGCGACGATGAACATGAGGGCGCTCGTCGTCAGGGCGGCGTTCACGAAGGTCTCGAGGAGGTCCCGCGGGCGCATCTCGCGGTAGACGAGGACCGCGAGGACGAGTCCGTAGACGACGGCGACCACGGCGGCCTCGGTGGGGGTGAAGATGCCGCCGTAGATGCCTCCGAGGATGACGACGGGCAGGAGGAGGCCTCCCTTGGCCCGGTTGAGGGCGCTCAGGCGCTCCCTCCACGTGGACCTGGCCGTTCCGCGCACCCCGCTCGTCCGAGCGTGCCAGATCGCCCAGCCGATGAGGACGAGTCCCATGAGGATCCCGGGGAGCACGGCGGCGAGGAACAGGTCTCCGATGCTCGTGCCGGTGACGACGCCGAACACCACGAGCGGGATGGACGGCGGGATGACGACGCCGATCGTGCCGGCCGCGGCGATGAGGGCGGCGGAGAACGTCCGCGAGTAGCCCACGCGGACCATCTCCGGGATCATGATGCCGCCCACGGCGGCGACGGTGGCCGGTCCGGAGCCGGAGATGGCGGAGAAGAACATGGCGGTGAGCACCGCGGCGATGCCGACGCCGCCGGGCACGTGGCCCACGAGGGAGTTGGCCGTGTCGAAGAGCCGCTTGGAGATGCCGCCGCGGCCCATGATGAGGCCGGCGAGGATGAAGAACGGCACCGCCATGATGGGGAACGAGTCGTTCGCCGTCGTGAGGGTCTGCGTGAGCATCCCCAGGGAGACGCCGGGGGCGAACAGGACGATGACGAGGAGGCTGGAGGCGAGCAGGCCGTAGGCGATGGGCAGGCCGAAGGCGATCGCGACCAGCAGGGCGATGAGAAGCACGGTGAGCGTCATGGCGGATCCTCAGCTCTCGCTCGCGTCGGTGGGTGCGGCTGGGGTGCCGGCCTCCCGCGGCGGCCTCCGCCACAGGAGGACGCTGGCCTGGACGCCGCGCAGGGCCGTGAGCGCCATGCCGACCGGCAGCGCCGCGTAGACGATCCACATGGGCAGGGAGAGCGCGGCCGAGGTCTGGCCGAGGTCCGCGATCACGAAGGCGATCTCGAAGCCCTTGACCAGGAGCGCGCAGTTGATCGCGAAGGCGAGGACGAGGCAGATCTGCCCGAGCACCCTCTGCGCCCCCGCGGGCATCCTGTCGGTGAGGATGTCGATGGCGATGTGCTCGCCGCGGACGGTCACCGCGCCCAGGCACAGGAAGATGAGCCAGATGAAGACGTAGCGGGCGAGCTCCTCGCTCCAGGACAGCGAGCTGCCGAGGACGAAGCGCGAGACGACCTGGACGAAGAGGACCGCGACCATCGTCGCCATGAGGCCGGCTCCCAGGATCTCCTCGATCCGGAATCTGCGGGGTCCTGCGTGGGTGTCGGTGCCCCAGCTCATCGCGCCTCCTCGACTTCTGCCCTGAGCTCGTCGACCAGCCGGTCGCCGAGCAGCCTGCGGACGAACGGCTCCGCGGCCTCCGTCATCACGGTGCCGAACTCCTCGCGCTGCGCAGCGGAGAGCTCGGTGACCGTGAGGCCGGCGTCCTCGATGACGCCGAGGGCGGCCTCGTCGTCGACGACGGACTGCTCGCGGCAGTACCGCACGGATTCCGTCCCCGCCTCCTCGACCATCCGCTGCAGCTCGTCCGGCAGGCCGTCGTAGAACTTCCTGCTGAGGATGAGGGGTGAGGGCGTGTAGACGTGCCGGGAGAGGACGAGCGCCGTCTGCACCTCGTAGAACTTCTGCGTGACGATGAGGGGCAGGGGGTTCTCCTGCGCGTCGATGGTGCCCTGCTGCAGGCCGGTGTAGACCTCGGTGAATGCCATGGGCGTGGCGCTGGCGCCGGTGGCGTTCCAGGCGCGGATCTGCGTGGGGTTCTCCAGGGTGCGCAGCTTGATGCCGCGCATGTCCGAGGGGCCGGTGATGTCCTCGCGGTCGGCTGTGAGGTTGCGGAAGCCGTTCTCCCAGTAGCCGAGGCCCTTGAGGCGCACATCGCCGAGGTCGTCCATGATCCTGGTGCCGAGGGGTCCGTCGAGGACCGCATAGGCGTGCTCGCGGGAGTCGAAGAGATAGGGCAGGTCCCAGATGTTCATCGACGGCGAGAACGCGGCCAGGGGCGAGGAGGAGGGTGCGGTGAGCTGGAGGTTGTCCAGCTGGATGGCCTCGGTGAGCTCGCGGTCGCCGCCGAACACGCCGTTGGGGAAGATCTTCACCTCGATCCTGCCCTCGCTGATCTCCTCGAGGTGCTCCTTGAAGCGCACGAAGGAGCGGTGCATGAAGTGGTCGGTGGAGGAGGCATGGGCCGCGACGAGCGTGTGCTCGGCATTGCCGGGAGCCGCGACTCCGCATCCCGCCAGCGCCAGGCCGGAGGCGCCCAGCAGGCCCAGCAGCGAGCGCCGGGAGAGTGAGCGGGCGTTCGAGGAGGGGGCCGGTCGGGGGAATCGCGCGTGGGCGGCTGCAGACATCGTCGTCTCCTTCAGGCGCAGTTAACGGTTAACCGTTAGCCGTGTGAGATCATTGGATCATGCGTCGGATGTGGCGTCAAGCACATGGGTCGGTGGGGGCTGTCGTGCCGGGCGGGAGAGCGCGGCGAGTGCCTGCGGAGGGAGAGCGCGGCGTCCGCGGCGGCTGGGTGCGGCTGTCGGCCGGCGAATGTCCTGCGTGGGCGGACGGCTGCCCGGCGGGGTGCCGTCGCGGGAGCAGGTGCGAGGATGAAGAGGAGCGGGTCCGGGGTGAAGATCAGGAACGAATCGCTGGGTGATCAGGCGGCACGTGTGCTCCGCCGCCGGATCCTCTCCGGTGAGTGCGAGGGCGGTTCGCTGCTCATCGAGAAGTCCCTCGCCGAGGAGTTCGGCACCAGCCGCGGTCCGGTGCGCGATGCGCTGGCCCAGCTGGCCGAGGACAGCCTCATCGCCGCCTCCGGCCGCAGCTTCCGGGTGCTCGAGGTGACGGCCGAGGACATCGAGGAGATCTACGACCTGCGGCACCTGCTGGAGCGCCACGCGATGAGCAGGGCGGCGCGGCTCTCCCTCGACCTCAGCTCCGCGCACGCGGCGCTCCGGAGGATGCGGGAGGCGGCGGAGCGGGGCGACGGCATCGCCTTCGGCCTTGCCGATGTGGCGTTCCACAGGAGCTTTCCGGAGGCGAGCGGCCAGCGCCGCATCCTGACGATGTGGCGGCAGTTCGAGCGCAGCCTGGAGACGCTGCTCGAGGTGAATCCGCATCCCGCGGACGACCTCCTGCGCGCGGTCGATGTGCACGCCGAGCTGCTGCGCGCCGTCGAGGAGGGGGACCCTGCGTGGGAGGAGCAGCTGCGGGTGCACCTCGAGGAAGCGCGCGACCGCTTCGCGCTCGGCTACGCCGCGCGGCCGGATGCGTGAGCGCGGCGCCCGGCTGAGTCGAGGCGCCCGCCTTCGGTCGCGAAAGCTCAGGTGCGTCGCGCAATTGCGTGGAGCACCTGAGCCTTCGCGACGGGGCCGGGTGAAGGGCGGCGCCGCGGACACCCGGGCTTCTATCGTGTGCGAGGGTGCCTCATGCGCGTGAGACCATGGCCCGGAGGGCATTCCGTGCTGGGCCGAGGGCGGGCCGGGTGCCGTGTGTCCGCATCGATGAGGGGGAAGCGTGGGCGACGAGCAGATAGTCACGGCTGCTGATTTCGTGCAGGTCCTCGCTGCCACGGGGCGTCCTGTCGACGGGGGCATCCGGGTGGCCCCGGAGCGCGAACTCGTCTCCCTCACGAAGCTGAGCCGGCCGCGGATCCGGGAGTACCTCGCGGGCCTGCAGACGGTGGGCCTGCTCAAGCGGGTCCAGGGGTCCGGCACGCTCCTGCGGGTCCCCGGTGCGGACGACGAGGCCAACGTCTTCACTCTCATGGAGAGGTCCGGGCAGCTTCCGCTCGACGACATCGATGAGTTCCGCGAGATGCTGGAGATCGGTGTGCTGCCGCAGCTCGCCGGGACCCTGCAGGAGGCGCGGGTCGCAGAGCTCCGCCTGCGGATCGAAGAGATGCACGCCGCCTCGCGCGCCGGCGATGCGGAGGCGGGGTGCGAGGCGGACCTCGCCTTTCACCGGGCGGTGCTGCGCTGCGCCGGCAACAGGCTGCTCGACTTCATCATCGACAGCCTCGACGGCACCCTGCGCGCGCACATCCTGGATCGCCGGGTCAGGGCTCTCGCCGCTGAGGCGGAGGCTAACGGCGGTGAGAGGCCCGCTTCGTTCCGGACCGATGCGGTGCACGAGGAGATCCTCGAGGCGCTGATCTCGGGTGACGACGTCGCCACGGCCCGTGCCGTCCGGCTGCACTTCAGCGTGCACCGCGGCCTCCTCTCCTGACGCGCGCGGCGCTCGGCCGGGCGCCGCGGCATTCCTCTTCTCCCCGTGCGTCCTCCGGGGGCTCTCTCCTGCCCCGATGGCACTGTGCCGTGCGGGGACTTGACTCTGATTGATTGGTCAGACCATTATGGGCAGACCAATTGCGCATCGCAGTTGTGAGAGGCACGAGTCACCGGAGGAACAATGCCGTTCACACCACCACAGACGATCACCTTCATAGGCGTCGGCGCGATCGGCCTGCCGATGGCCCTGCAGCTGAAGGGGGCGGGATTCGAGGTCACCGGGGTCGACCCGGTCGAGGCGTCGCGTGAGCGCGGAGTCGCCGCAGGACTGGACATGGAGGTGGTCCCGGACTCCGTGCGCACTGCCGACGCGGTCGTGGTCATGGTCGCCACGCCGGAGCAGCTCGACACGGCGCTCGGCGGCGACGGCGGCGTCATCGCCGCGATGCGGCCGGGCGCGGCCCTCATCGTCATGAGCACGGTGGGCCCAGAGGCCGTCGTCCGGGCCGCCGAGCAGGCCGCTTCCGCGGGTGTGCGGATTCTCGATGTGCCGGTGACCGGCGGCGTGGCCGGCGCGGAGCGGGGCGCGCTCACGCTCTTCGCCTCCGGCGAGGCCGCGGTGATCGAGGGGCACAGGCCGGTGCTCGAGTGCTTCGGCCGGGTCGTCGAGGCGGGCGCGCGGATCGGCGACGGGCAGGCGTTCAAGGCCGTCAACCAGCTCCTGTGCTCGGTCAACCTCGCCGCTGCTGCCGAGGCCCTCGCCTTCGCACGCGCCCTCGGCCTCGACCCCGAACAGGTGCTCGCCGCCGTGGAGCAGGGCGCCGGCGGTTCGTGGATGCTCAGCGACAGGGGGCCGCGGATGCTCGAGGGCCCCGAGGCCAGGGTGACGAGCGCTGTGAGCATCTTCGTCAAGGACGCCGGCCTCGTCGCTGACATCGCGGATGCGCAGGGATTCGACGCGCCCCTCGTGAGAGCCGCGCGTGCGCGCTTCGATCTGGCGGCAGCTGCGGGGATGGCCCAGCTCGACGACTCCCAGGTCATCCGGACCTACTCGACGGAGGGCTGAGCGCATGTCACCGGGCCTCCTCATCCTCACCGCCCTCCTGGCGGTCGTGCTCCTGCTGGTGATGGTCATCTGGGTGAAGCTGCCCGCATTCATCGCCCTCCTCATCGTCTCCCTCCTCACCGCCCTGCTCGCCGGCGTGGGTCCGGCCGAGGTGATCCCGCTCATCATGGAGGGGCTGGGCGGCACGCTCGGCAATGTCGCCCTCCTCGTGGGCCTCGGCGCGATGCTGGGCGCCATCGTGGAGAAGACGGGCGGCGCCGAGGTCCTTGCCCAGGCCTTCACCAGGGTGCTCGGCCCCGCGCGTGTGGCGCCGGCACTCGTCACGGCGAGCTGCATCATCGCGATCCCGATCTTCTTCGACGTCGCCTTCATCATCCTCATCCCCATCGTCTACAGCTTCGCCAAGGCGGCGGGCATGCGGTCGCCGCTGGTTCTCGGCCTCCCCCTCGCCCTCATGCTGTTCGTGCACGTGACTGTCCCTCCGCACCCCGGCATCGTGGGCAGCGCGCAGGTCACGGAGGGTGACATGGGGCTGATCACCCTCCTCGGCCTCGCGCTCTGCGTGCCCGTCGGCGTCATCGGCTACCTCATCTCCAGGCGGCTGACCCGCGGTGAGTTCGAGATGCTTCCCGAGACCGCGAGGAACTACGCGACCTTCGGCACGGGCGCCTCTCCGGTGGCAGGGGAGGAGGGCGGGGACGTCCTCACCCGCACGCATGCGGAGAAGCGGACGCCCTCGGCGCTCGCCGTCCTCTTCGTCATCCTGCTGCCCGTGCTGATGATCGGCACGGGCACGGTGGGCGGGTCCTTCGCCGCCGAGGGTTCGGGCGCGGCAGCGGCTCTCGACCTGATCGGAGCTCCGGCGTTCGCACTGCTCGTCGCGTCCGTGGTTGGCCTGCTCCTGCTCGCCCTACCCTGCGGCTACGGGGTCGCCCAGATGGGAAGGCTTATGGACGGGGCGCTCGGTCCCGCGGCCATCGTCGTCTTCGTGACGGGAGCCGGCGGTGTGTTCGCGGCCGTGCTCCGCGAGACCGGCATCGGCGAGGCGATTTCCGACATGTTCTCCGACCTCGGGCTCCCTCTCATCGTCCTGGCCTTCGTGCTGGCCGCCGCGCTGCGCGCGGCGCAGGGCTCGGCGACCGTCTCCGCGATCACCACGGCAGGACTGCTGGCGGCGCCGATCGCCTCGGGCGACTACACGACCTACCAGATCGCCCTGCTCAACCTTGCGATCGGCTGCGGAGCCATCACCCTCTCCCACATCAACGACTCCGGGTTCTGGATCGTCACGCGCTACCTCGGCCTCTCGGTGCTCGACGGGCTCCGGACCTGGTCCGTCCTGGTGACCGCGCTCGGCCTCATCGGCGGCGCGTTCGTGGGCCTTGCCTGGGTGTTCGCATGAGCTCCGGCACCTTCCCCGCAGGCAACCAACCGAAGGAGGACTGCGAAGGCATGTCCACAGATTCCGCACCGCACGCGATCGATCCGGAGCGCCTGGAGCGCATCCGGGAGGCCGCCTACCGGATCCGGCAGAACGCGCTGGTCCAGGCCGAGGTCCAGGGGCAGGGCTACATCGGGCAGGCGCTCGACATCGCCGATGTCCTCGCCGTCCTCTATGCCGATCAGCTGCGCCTGGAGCCGGCCGACCCGGAGTGGGAGGGCCGTGACCGGTTCTTCCTGTCGATCGGCCACTACGCCCTGGCGCTCTACGCCGCGCTCGCCGAGGCCAAGGTCCTGCCCGAGGAGGAGCTCGCCACCTATGCCGCGGACGATTCGCGGCTGCCCATGTCCGCCATGCGCACCTACACTCCCGGTGTGGAGATCTCCGGCGGCTCGCTGGGCCACGGGCTGACGATCGCCAACGGAGCGGCGATGGGTCTCAAGCGCAAGGGATCGGACGCCTTCGTCTACAACCTGCTCTCCGACGGCGAGCTCGGTGAGGGCTCCACCTGGGAGGCCGCCGCCGTGGCCGCCCACCACGGGCTGGACAACCTCATCGCGATCGTCGACTTCAACGACCAGCAGGCCGACGGCAAGTCCACGGACATGCTCTCGATGGAGGACGCGGGCGCCAAATGGGAGGCCTTCGGCTGGTTCGTCCGCCGCTGCGACGGCAATGACATCGCAGCGGTGCTGGGCTGCCTCGAGGAGCTGCGGACGCTGAGCGATCCCCGCCCGCGCGTGCTCATCGCAGACACGCAGCTGGGCCGCGGCGTGGACTTCCTTGAGCGGAGGGAGAAGCTGCACTTCATGAAGGTCGCCCCGGAGGAATGGGAGCTGGCACGCAAGGCACTTGAGGAGGACTTCGCACGATGAGCACCCCCAACACAGACACCGGCTCAGTGGCGCGATCCGGCGCGATGGACGTGTCACTGGCCAAGGAGGGGCAGCGCGCGGTCCAGGCCCCGCTCGGCCACGCTCTGGTCAGGGCCGCGCAGGACGATGAGCGGATCGTGGGCCTGTCCGCAGACCTCGCGAAGTACACGGATCTGCACATCTTCCGCGATGCCATGCCCGACCGCTTCTACCAGATCGGCATGGCCGAGCAGGCGCTCATCGGGGCCGCCGCGGGTTTGGCGCAGGAGGGCTTCGTGCCCTTCGCCTCGACATATTCCGTGTTCGCCACCCGCAGGGCGTTCGACTTCCTGCTCCTCGATGTGGCCGAACCCGGCCTGAACGTGAACATGGTCTGCGCTCTGCCGGGGCTCACCACCGGGTACGGGCCCTCCCACCAGGCCACGGAGGACATCGCGATCCTGCGCACAGTGCCGGGACTGACGATCGTGGACCCCTGCGATGCCGTCGACATAGCTCAGGCTGTGCCTCAGCTCGTCGCCCATGACGGTCCCACCTACACCCGCATCCTGCGGGGGAAGGTGCCCTCCGTGCTTGACGAGTACGACTACGAGTTCGAGCTGGGCCGGGCGAAGCTGCTGCGGGACGGCGCCGATGTGCTCATCGTGTCCTCGGGGCTGATGACGGAGAACGCGCTGGAGGCGGCGAAGCTCCTCGAGCGCGACCGCATCGATGTGGCGGTCCTGCACTCGCCCACGCTCAAGCCCTTCGACTCGGAGACGGTGCTGGCCGAGGTCGCGAAGGACCGGGTGGTCCTCACGGCCGAGAACCACGCCGTCATCGGCGGCCTCTTCGACACGGTGGCGCACGAATTGGCTCTGCGGGGTATGGGCAGGCAGGTCACGCCGGTCTCCCTGCCGGATGCGTTCTTGGACGCGGGCGCCCTGCCGACCCTGTTCGACCGGTACGGGGTGAGCACTGCGAGGCTCGTGGAACAGATCCGCGGGCTGGTCTGAGCCGCACCCGCGCTTTCGCGGCTGGTGCCGACTGTGGTCTGCCGTGCCGACGCGGATTCGCCTCGTTCGCGTTCGCACGGCAGACCGCAGTCTGGAGAGGACTGCGAGGGTGGGCTCTGCGGCTGCGGCTGCGGCTGCGGCTCTGCGGCTTCCCGGCGGCAGAGGGCCGCGTGGTGACGACAGGGAGGCGGGTGGCTGCGAACGCGATGGGGCGGAGCGTCAGAACCGCAGCACGCGGATTCCTCCGAGCGATTCCGCCGTGCCGTCATGCGGGGAGTCGTCGTCCGGGGCGCCTGCTCCTGGGCCGCTCCGCTGTCCCGTGCCTTCCTGTCCGCGCACGCCCCGCTCCCGCAGCAGGGTGAAGCGGGGGCCGAGGTCCGAGTCCTCCAGGGTGAGGAGGAAGGAGCCGTCCGGGCCGGCCGCGCTGTCTTCGGCGGCCTCGGGGGCGCTGTGCTCAGCGGAAGATTCGCCGGTCGCGAACCCTGTCTCCGTCATGAGGTTCACCGCGTGGCACGGCCCGGTCAGCTCCACGAGGGAGGTCGCGGCTCCTCCGTCGAAGGCGCACGGGTCGCCGTCCGCGATCTCGTGACGCCGGCCGTCGATGAGGAGCACCACGTCGGCTCCCACGGGGCGGAAGACTCGCCGCATGCCCGGCAGCGGCGAGAACTCCGCGGGGCGCTCCAGGGCGGCGATGCTCAGCCGCCAGCGGGGGCGGCCGGGCGTGAGCGAGGCGGACTCCGCGAGCGAGACGAGTTCGACGGTGGAGCCCGCACCATTGGCCCACGGCACCGGCTGCCTCTCCGCGTGCGAGGCGAGGGTCTGCAGGGACGATGCTCCGGGGTCGCTCATACCGGCACTGTAGATGAGCCGCTGCCGGTGAGGTGAAGCCTCAGGTGAGCTCGCCGGCACCGCAGGCGAGCGCGGGAGGCCGATGTGAGATTCTGTATCCGCATCGCGCCCCCATGAACCCATAGACCCGTGAATCCATGAACCCATGAACCATACTTCGCCGTTCAGCCGGCACGGTGCTGCCTCGTCCGCACGCTCCCAGGGAAGGGGAGACCGCATGCCTCGGCCTTCGGTGTACGACCGCATCCGCGAGAAGATCATCCGCAATGAGATCGCCTCAGGCGAGCGGGTCAGCATCGATGCGCTCGTGCGGGAGCTGGGCGTCTCCCAGACCCCCGTGCGTGAGGCCCTGCAGCATCTCGAAGGGGACGGGCTCGTCATGCGGGCCCGCGGCCGCGGCTACTCCACGACCCCTCTCCTCGACGAGGATCAGCTGCGCAGGATGTTCGAGGTGCGCCTGCTCATCGAGCCCTGGGCTGCGCGCGTCGTCTCCGTGGACCGCGCCTCCAATCCGGGCCGGGGGCTCCTCCGGCTCGTTGCGGTCTTCGCCGCCGAGCACCCGGACGTCTGCTCACGCAGCGCGCTCGCCTCCCACGACCTCGAGTTCCACCGGGCGATCCACCGGGCCACCGGCAATGCCTTCCTCATCAGCGCTTATGAGGGTCTGCATGCGCAGCTTCACCTCTTCCGGCTCTACGCCGAGGATGTCACCAGCGCGGACACGCTGGAGGAGCATCGTGAGGTCGCCGAGGCGATAGCCGCCTGCGAGGGCGAGCGTGCCCAGGCGCTCATGCGCACGCACCTTGAGCAGTCCCTGGGCCGCTTCCTGCCGACCGTGGGCGGCGAGAGCGACGGCCGGCCGCTGCCGCCCACCGGCTGCGTCCTGCCCACCATCTGACAGCTCACACGCCCCGCCCTCACTCTCCCGCCGCCCGGAACCGGACACGGGTGTTCCATTGCGCTCCGCCTCCGGCGGCCCTATCCTTGGCTCAAATATGTAAAAACGTGTTTTGCTATACGATTGTGCCGCTGGATCGCTTCCGGCCGCACCGTCGTGGAGAAGACCGAGCCGTGGAGAGGACAGCGCCGTCATGACCGAGAGACTCGGACGCAGCACCCTGCCCCGCCGTGCCCTCATCGGCGCTTCGGCTCCGGCCCGCACGGGAATCGTCCACCTGGGCCTCGGCAACTTCCACCGCGCCCACGCCGCGGTCCACACCGCTCGTGCGATGGCCGTCGCCGGAGGTGACTGGGGGATCCGCGGCTTCGCCTTCTCCTCGGGCCGGGTCGTGGAGCCGATGCGCGCCCAGGACCACCTCTACTCGATCCTCCAGCTCACCGAGGACGGTGTGCAGGCCGGAGTGGTCGACGTCCACCGCGACACCGGGATCGCTGCCGAGGACCCCGCCGCCGTGGTCGCGTCGCTCGCCGATCCCGCCCACCGCATCCTCACCCTCACCATCTCCGAGCTCGGCTACAGCCGGGACGGGGCCACGGGCCGCCTCGCCGTCGACGACCCCCGCGTCGCCGCGGACCTCCGTCCGGGTGCCGCTCCCTCGACCGGCATCGCCATGATCGCCCGCGGCCTCGAGGCCCGTGCGGCGAGCGGCGAGCCGTTCACCGTGGTCTCCTGCGACAACCTGCAGTCCAACGGCGCGGCCACGCGCACAGCGGTCCTCGAGTTCCTGCAGGCGGCCGGCGCCTCCCCGGACGTGCAGGACTACGCGGCCTCGGCGGTGTCCTTCCCCAACACGATGGTCGACCGGATCGTCCCCGCCACCACTGCCGCGCACTCCCGGCGGGTCGCGGAGCTCCTGGGCGTCGAGGACGCCTGCCCGGTGCCGGCCGAGGACTTCTCCATGTGGGTCATGGAGGACGATTTCGCCGGCGGGCGCCCTGCCTGGGAGCAGGGCGGTGCCGTCTTCTCCGCGGAGGTCGGTGCCTACGAGATGGTGAAGCTGCGCCTGCTCAACGCCTCGCACTCCCTCATCGCCTACCTGGGCGTGCTCACCGGCCGCGAGACCATCGCCGAGTCCTGGAATCAGGACTTCGTGCGCGAGGCCGTCATGGGCGGCATCCGCGCGGACCTCCTGCCCACCTTCGCCCTGCCCTCCGGGTTCGACCTCGAGGCACACCTCGCGCAGCTGTCCCGGCGCTGGGGCAACCCCCTCATCGGCCACGCGACCGCGCAGGTCGGCTCGGACGGCTCCTCGAAGCTCGTCCAGCGGCTCACGGACGCGGCCCTGCACTCCCTCGAACGCGGGGGCATGCCGCACCACCTCGCGCTGTGCGTCGCGGCATGGATCGCCTGCACGGTGCCCCCGGCCGGCTTCGATCCGGGGCCGCTGGCGGAGAGGATCGCCGAGCCCGCGCGGGAGCGCCTCATAGAGGCCGTGCGCGGAGCGGCGGGAGCCCAGGACCACGCCCGCCGCGTCCTCGACGCGGGCCTCTTCCCTCCGGCGCTCGCCGGGCGCGAGGACTTCGCCGCCCGCGTCGCAGACCTGCTGGACGTCCTTGTGCGGCACGGAGCCCGCGCCGCTGCAGAGGAGGCGGGGGCGGCTGAGGGCACCGGGGCTGCCGGAGCCTCGGCCGGTGCCGGAGCAGGAATCGCCGAGGGCGCGTGACCTCCCGCTGCCTCGGCCTGAGACCTGAGCGGCCTCCGCCGGCCCGCCGCCGGGACACCCACCGCCTGAGACACCACTTGCCCGAGGCGCGACTCGCCCGAGACACGACCCGGGCCGCCCACCCCCGATCCACCCGCATAAGACCCAGAAGAGAGAGACACGATGCGAGCACTGCGAATCCAGTCCGCCGGCCAGATGGACTGGGAGGACGCGCCGGTTCCGGAGCCCGGCCCGGACCAGGTGCGCCTGCGCGTGCGCTACGTGGGCATCTGCGGCTCCGACCTGCACTACTTCTTCAACGGCGCGAACGGGGAGAACGTCATCCGCGAACCGCTGATCCCCGGCCATGAGCTCTCCGCCGAGGTGGACCTGGACCCTTCGGGGCAGCTGGCGCCGGGCACGGCCGTGACCGTGCACCCGGCGCGCTATGGCCGCTCCCAGCCGGGCCTGGAGGACCGCGGCCACCTGTGGCCCGGGGGCCAGTACCTGGGCAGCGCCTCGAGCACCCCGCACTGCCAGGGCGCCCTCGCGGACCTCCTCGTGGTGGAGCGGGACATGGTGCGCGTCCTGCCTGAGGGCCTCGGACTGCGCGATGCGGCACTGGCCGAACCCCTCGCGGTGGCCCTCCACGCACTCACCATCGCCGGGGAGGTCGCGGGCAGGAAGGTGCTGGTGCTGGGCGCCGGGCCGGTGGGTCTGCTGGCGCTCGCCGCACTGCGGGCGCGGGGCGCGGCCGAGGTGGCCGTCGGCGACATCCAGGAGTCGGCGCTGGAGCGCGCCCGTGCGCTCGGCGCTGACGAGGTGCTGCACGTCGGCACGGACGAGGTTCCCGCAGACGCCTACGACGTGGTCCTCGAGTGCTCGGCTGCTCCGGCCTCGCTGAGCCAGGCCGTGCTCTCGGCGCGGCCGGCGGGCACCATCGTGCAGGTGGGCATCCTCCCGGACGTGCCGCTGGGCGCCAACCTCTCACGCCTGGTCTCCAAGGAGCTGCAGCTGCGCGGGACCTTCCGCTTCGACACGGAGATCGACGACGCCGTGGCGATGCTCGCCGCGCGCCCGGGGCTCAGCGACGTGATCGTCACCCACGTGCTGCCCGCCGCCGAGGCCCTGAGCGCCTTCGACGTGGCCCGTGACTCCGCGGTCTCCAGCAAGGTCCTCATCGAACTCTGAACTCCGGGGACGAACACGGCTCGTGTGAGCCGGCCCGTTCCTCCCCACCACCTCCCACTCGCAGACAGGACGCGAACATTGGCTCCCACGCACATCCTCCCCACTCCCGAGGACAATGTCGCCATCGTGCCGGAAAGGCTCGAGGCCGGAGAGGTCCTCGACCTCGAGGGCGCTCGGGTCGTCCTGAAGCACGCCGTCCTGCAGGGGCACCGGATCTGCGTGCGCGCAGTGCGGGAGGGCGAATCCCTCCTGTCCTGGGGGCTGCCGTTCGGCACCGCGCTCGAGGACATCGCACCGGGCGAGTACGTCTGCAATGCGAAGATGCGCGAGGTGCTGCTGCAGCGCAATCCCGAGGACTTCCCGGCAGGCAGCGCTCCCGCTGTGAACTTCAGCGACCGGGACACCGTGGCCGAGCGCACGCTTCCCGCCGCTCCGGTGTTCGGCGCCAATGCGCCCACCCGGGCGGGCGAGCGCACCTTCCCGGGCTTCCGCCGCGGCCCCTCGCGCGGCTGGGGCACCCGCAACCACCTCGCGGTCATCGGCACGACCTCGCACTCGCGCGCGGCCGTGCTCGCCGCCGCCGAGGAGCTCGCGCGCCTGCACCCGGCAGGCGAGGGCTTCGACGGGGTGGTGCCGGTGGTCCACACCGAGGGCGGCGGCCGCGATGCTCCCCTCAATGCGGATCTGCTCGTGCGCACGCTCGCGGGCTTCGCGGTGAACCCCAATGTGGGAGCGGCGGTCATCGTGGGGGATCCCGATGCCGCCGTGAGCAACCGGGACGTGCTCGCGGCCCTGGGCGAGCTGCCCCATTCGCCCCACGAGTACACGGTGCGGTTCTGCCAGGTGCCCGACGCCTCGGCGGACTCCGTCGCGCAGATCGTGGCGACGGCGCAGACCGTGGCCGGCCGGGTCACCGGGCTCGTGCGGGAGCCGGCACCGCTGAGTGCACTCAAGGTCGGCATGCAGTGCGGCGGCTCCGACGCCTTCTCCGGCGTCTCCGCCAACCAGGTGCTGGGGCGGGCCATGCACACCCTCATCGACCACGGCGGTGCGGTGGGCATCGCGGAGACGGACGAGCTCATCGGCTCCGAGGTCTTCACCCTCGCGCGCGTGGCGGATCCGCGGATCACGCAGCGGTTCCTCGAGATCCAGCAGCGCTTCAAGGACTATGCGCAGGCGCACGGGCACACCGCGGAGGGCAATGTCTCCGGCGGCAACATCTACCGGGGCCTGTACAACATCACCCTCAAATCGCTCGGGGCCGCGCGCAAGAAGGACCCGCAGACCGCGATCGACCACGTCATCGACTACGCACAGCCCATGGACCGGCCCGGCTTCTACTTCATGGACAGCCCGGGCAACGACCTCGAGTCCGTCGCCGGGCAGGTGGCGAGCGGGGCGAATCTCATCATCTTCACGACCGGCAACGGCTCCATCACGAACTTCCCGTTCGTGCCCACCCTCAAGGTCGTCACCACCACCGCGCGGTTCCGGCATCTGGAAAGCGACATGGATTACAACGCCGGCCGCATCCTCGACGGCAGCTCTATGGACGCGGAGGGGCAGGAGCTGTTCGAGCTGGCGGTGGCGACCGCCGGCGGACAGGCCGCCAAGGGCGAGGCGAGCCGGCAGTCGCAGACGCAGATCTGGCGCAGCTGGCACTTCGGGGGATCCGAGGGGCCGGCCCCCGGTGCCGCGCGGGACCGCGACTCCTTCACGGGCGAGCCGCTGCTGCCGCTCGGGGCGGACACCGTGCCCGAGGCGGGAGCCGGTGCCGTGTCCGAGGCGGGCCCCGGCGGTGCTTCCTCCCCACCGCAGATCGTGGTGGCCGGAGGGCGCTTCGACCTCGTCCTGCCCACGAGCCTGTGCTCCGGCCAGGTGGCGGAGCAGATCGCGGCCCGGATCGGCGAGGCGCGGACGGAGGGCGCGAAGTCGGCAGGCGGCGGTCTCGGCGCCTCCGGCAGCGGGCTGTCCGTCGTGGCGCTCTCGCACACCGAGGGCTGCGGCGTGTCCTCCGGCAGCGCAGAGGAGATCTTCCGGGACACGCTCCTGGGCTATGCGACGCATCCGCTCACCGCGCATGCGGTGTTCCTGGAGCACGGCTGCGAGAAGACCCACAACGACTTCTTCCGCCGATCGCTCGCCGGCCGCGGGATCGACGCCGGCGGCTTCGACTGGGCGAGCATCCAGGGCGAGGGCGGCATCGCCAGCGTCACCGAGCACGTGCTCTCCGCCCTCGCCGCCGCGCAGGCCGCCAGGGAGGCGGCGCGGGCGGGCGCGGATTCCGTCGCGGGCGCATCCGCCGCGGTCTCGCGGCCCGCTCCGCTCGTGGGCGTCTCCACCTCCGCGAAGAACGCCGGACGCACCGCGTCCCTGGTCGCGGCACTGGTGCGCACGCTCCTGGACGGCGGCACGGGCGTGCTCATCGCCGCCGCCGACCCGGTGCTGGGTGAGGACGGATTCCTGCGCCCGCTGGGACTCGACGCACGGCCCGAGCCCACTCTTGCGCACGCCGCCCAGGTTCGGATCCCCGGCCTGCATCTCATGGACGACTCCTCCTCGGACTGGCTGGAGACGGCCACTGGTCTGGGCGCCTCGGGCGCGAGCGTCCTGCTGGTGTTCGCGGACGAGCACCCCCGCCAGCCGCACCGCTTCCTCCCGACCGTCCAGGTCGGTACGGCCGGGAGGTCCGCGGGAATGGACGTCCTCCTGGGCGGACCCGACGCCGGCGAGGGGCCGGCGGCGACCGATGCCGGCACGGGGAGGACTCTCGAGACCGTGCTCGCCGCTGTGGCGGGCGCTGCCGCAGGGGACTTCGTCCAGGCGACACCGCCCCGGGCGAACGTGGGCTTCCAGGTCTCGCGCGGACGCTTCGGGGTCTCACTGTGAGTCAGTGAGACCCCGCCCCCAGTCCGCCGTCCCACTGCGAGACGGCACGGACGACCACAGCAGATCACCACTTCGCGGATTCACCGAGGAAACCGGAGGAACAGCAATGACGCAGAACGACGAGGATGCCGCGCGCCTCTTCGCGGTCGAGGAGCTGGTGGGCTTCGCCCGCGCAGCACTCGCGACGCAGGGCGTCCCGGATGCGGACGCCGCACTCGTGGCCCGCTCACTCGTGGAGGCCGATCAGCGGGGCATCGCCTCGCACGGACTCCTGCGGCTGCCGCTGTACGTGAGTGCGCTGCGACACGGAGGCATCACGGCGCGCCCGCAGCTGCGGTTCGAGAACGCCGAGGGCGCCACCGCAGTCCTCGACGGAGACGCCGGCCTCGGCCAGGTCGTGATGCAGGCCGCCGTCGACTGGAGCCTCGCACACGCGGCTGCTCACGGCATCAGCGCCGTCGCGGTGCACAACTCCAGTCACTACGGGGCCGGCCGGTTCTGGACGGACCAGCTCACGGCGCACGGCATGATCGGCATCCTCACCTCGACGACAGGGCCCGTCACCGCGCCGTTCGGCGGGGTGCGCACAGTGCTGGGCACCAACCCGCTCACCGTCGCGATGCCCAGCACGGGCGAGCCGCTCACGGTGGACATGGCCACCTCGGCGGGCGCGCTGGGCAAGGTGATGGCCGCCAAGCAGGCGGGTGAGCGGATCCCGGCGGACTGGGCCGTGGACGCACACGGCGAGCCCACGACGGACCCGGACGCCGCGATCGGGGGTGCGCTGCTGCCGTTCGGCGGCCACAAGGGCTCGGGGCTCTCGGTGCTCATCGAGGGGCTCTCGGCCGCGCTCACACCGGCGACCTTCGCCTTCGACACCCAGGACATCTGGGAGTCGCCGGCCTCGCGGATGAACAACGGGCACCTGCTCATCACCCTGGACACGCGCGCCTTCGCGGGCCGCGAGACGGTCGAGTCCCGCATCAGCGACCTCGCCGGTGCCGTGCACGCAGCCGGAGAGGGGGTGCTCGTGCCGGGGGAGAGGGAGTACGTGCTCCACCGGCGCAATGCTGCACGCCTCGCACTCGGGGCGGGCCTCATCGCGGACCTGCGCGCGCTCGCCCGCGAGCTCGGGCTGGAGCTGCCGGCCGCCGCCGAGGCGGCCTCGGAGGCTGCGCCGCGGCAGGCGGAGGAGGACACGACGACTGCGCAGGACAGGTGCGCAGAGGAGAAGACGACTGCAATGGAGGAGTCATGAGAAGGAAGACGCTCACCGCGCTCGCGGCAGGGGCGAGCGCACTGGCGCTGAGCGGCTGCAGCCTCATGCAGCCGGTCGACATCAGCGGCTTCGCGGCCGAGGCGCCTGATCCGGACGCCACGGTCGTGCGCCTGGCGAACGTCTACGAACCGGGCCACCCCGCGAACACGTGCGGGACGGCGACGATGAGGGAGGAGCTCGCACAGGACGGCATCGACCTCAAGGTGTATCCGGCCGCGCAGCTGGGCGGCGAGCCCGAGATCATCGAGCAGGTCGCGACGGGCGCGCTCGACATCGGCATCTCCGGCGGCTCGTTCTTCGGTGCCTGGTACCCGGACGCCGAGGTGGTGGACGGGGCGTTCCTCGTCGACAACAGCCGCGAGTACGACCGTGCGACCCGCGGCCCCCTGCTCACCCGGCTGTACGACGACATGGCCGAGGAGACCGGACTGCGCGTCTTCAGCTCCTGGTACTACGGCGCGCGCAATGTCACGGCGAACAAGCCGGTGCGCTCGCCCGAGGACCTCCGCGGTCTGAAGATCCGCACGCCCGATGCCGCGCTCTACCTCGAGACGATCCGGGCACTCGGGGGCACGGCCACCCCGATGGCCCTGTCCGAGGTCTATCTGGGCCTGCAGCAGGGCGCGATCGATGCGCAGGAGAACCCCATCCCGACCATCGCCTCGAACAAGTTCGAGGAGGTGCAGTCGACCGTGAGCATCACCCGCCACATGGTGCAGGGGGTGCAGCTGGTCACGAGCGAGAACTTCATGGAGGGGCTCAGCGAGGGCGAGCGGACGGCCGTGCTCGAGGCCGCGGATGCCGCGCGTCTGGCCAACCTCAAATGCATCGAGGACGAGGAGCGGGAGATCCTCGAGCAGTGGCGCGCCGAGGGCACCATCGAGATCGTCGAGGACATCGACGCCGAGGCCTTCCGGCAGGGCGTGAAGGAGAACCTGCTGCCCGCGAAGGAATGGGGCGACCTGTACCTGGAGGTGCAGGAGGAGATCGCCGCGGACACGCCCACCGTGGTGGGCACCGACCCGGAGGACTCCCCGGTGTTCGCAGACGGGAAGACGGAGGACGAGTCATGAGCGAGCAGACACCCGGCCCCGCGCAGCCGGCCGAGCCGGAAGGGACGGCGGGCGCATCGACGTCGGCGGGCGCCCCGGCCGCGGAGGCTGAGGACTACAGCTTCCGGCAGGACCGCCTCGAGCAGAACTCGGCGCTCTACCGGTGGATCATCCGCATCGAGCGCTCCGTCGCGGGCGTGTTCCTCGTGGGCGTCTTCGTCCTCGTGCTCACCCAGGTCGTGTCCCGTTACGTCTTCAGCTCGCCGTTCTCCTGGACGGAGGAGCTGGCCCGCGTCGTGATGGTCTGGCTGACCTTCCTCGCGGCGCTGTTCGTCTCCAGCCGGCGGGCGCACATCACGGTCGATCTGCTCGCCACCGTGGTGCCGCCGCGCGTGAGCCGCGCCGTGAGCGCGTTCGCGGAGCTCGTGGTGATCGCCACCGCCGCCGTGATGAGCATCGCCGGCATCGCCATGGTGGTCCTCGTCAGCGGCGTCTCGCTGCCGGCGACGGGGCTGCCCACCACGCTCCTCTACGGGGCCGCCGTCGTGGGCTTCGCCGGCATCTTCATCCATTCGATCCTCGCCCTGTACCTGCAGATCAGGCATCCCGAGGACGAACTCGATCCGGTCATGAAGGCCGCGGAGCTGGAGGGCATCTGACATGACTCTTCTCATCATGGTCCTCGCCCTGCTGGCGCTGCTGGCCCTGCGGGTGCCCGTCGGGGTGGCGCTCATCGTCCCCTCGCTCGTCTACATCCTCGTCGACCCCACGGCGACGCTCGCGCTCGCCGCGCAGCAGGCCACCTCGGGCGTCTTCGACTTCGCGATCCTCGCGGTGCCGATGTTCATCCTGCTGGGCAACCTCGCGAACATCTCCGGCGCCACCGACCGGCTCTACGACGCCGCCGTCGCGGCGATCGGGCACGTGCGCGGCTCGCTGGGCTACGTCAACATCCTCACGAGCTTCGGCTTCTCCTGGATCTCCGGGGCCGCGATCTCCGATGCCGCCGCGATGGGCCGCATCCAGGTGCCGGCGATGGTGCGCCGCGGCTACTCGCCGGGCTTCTCGCTGGGCGTCACGGGTGCCTCCTCGCTCATCGCGCCCATGATGCCGCCGTCCATCCCGGCGATCATCTACGCCGTCACCGCCGGCGTCTCCGTGGGTGCCCTGTTCATGGCCGGGATCGTGCCCGCGCTCGTGCTCGTCGTCGCTCTCTCCCTCATGGTCTGGTTCCTCACACGGGGGCGCGAGGACCTGCGCCTGGAGAAGGCGAGCCGGCGCGAGCGCGTGCGGCTGGGTGTGAGGGCGCTGCCGCCGGTGGGCGCGGCGGTCGTCATCCTCGGCGGCATCCTCTCCGGCATCTTCACCCCCACCGAGGCCTCGGCGGTGGGCGTGGCCTACATCGCGATCCTGGCCGCCTGCTACGGCAACCTGGGCTGGGAGAAGGTCAGGTACGCGCTGGCCACGAGCGTGGAGACGGTGGGCGGCGTGCTCATCATCGTCGCCGGTGCCGCGCTGTTCGGCTGGGTGCTCGCGCGTGAACAGGCCCCGCAGGTGGCCGCCGACCTCATCCTCCAGATCACGGACCGCCCGCTCGTGTTCCTCATCCTCGCGAACATCCTGCTGCTCATCGTGGGCGCGGTCCTCGAGCCCACGAGCGCGATCCTCATCCTCGCGCCCGTCCTCGTTCCCGTGGCCGAGGCGTTCGGGCTCAGCCCCATCCACTTCGGCACCATGATGATCTTCAACCTCATGATCGGCCTGCTCACCCCGCCCGTGGGGCTCGTGCTGTTCGTGCTGTCGTCCGTGACGAAGCACCCCGTCACGACGGTCATCAGGGGCACGGTGCCGTTCTTCGTCCCGATGCTGGTGACGCTGCTGCTCATCGCCTTCATCCCGATGCTCAGCCTGTGGCTGCCGGGACTGCTGGGAATGGTGTGAGCATGCCCGGGCCGATCGCCCCTAGTGTGGAGACCCCAGTGCGGAATCCGCAGACCTCGAACGGAAGGAAGAATCCATGACACTCGCACACGCCGAGGCCCGCACCGGCTCGCACGGGGCCGACGCGGTCGTCCGTGCCGCCCACGCGGCGTTCCTCGCCGCCCGCACCCGCACCCGCGAGGAGCGTGCGGCCTGGATGGAGGCCGTCGCCGACGCCCTCGAGTCCCACCGCGAGGAGCTCGTGCCGCTCGCGATGGAGGAGACGCACCTGCCGGAGGCGCGGCTGAACGGCGAGCTCACCCGCTCCGCCTTCCAGCTGCGCCTGCTGGCCGGTGAGGCCCGCCGCGGCGAGTTCCTGGGCGCGGTGGTGGACCACGCGGACCCGGACTGGGGCATGGGTCCGCGCCCCGACCTGCGCCGCATGAATGTGCCGCTGGGCGTGGTGGGCGTGTTCGGCGCCTCGAACTTCCCCTTCGCGTTCTCCGTGATCGGCGGGGACTCGGCCTCGGCGCTCGCGGCCGGCTGCGCCGTGGTGCACAAGCTGCACGGCGCGCACGCCCGCCTCGCCGCGCGCACGGCGGAGATCGTGGTCCGGGCGCTCGCCGAGGCCGGGGCACCGGAGGGGCTCTTCGGCGCGGTCTCCGGGCGCGAGGCCGCCGAGGCCCTCGTCGACCACCCGCTCGTGAAGGCCGTGGGCTTCACCGGCTCCGAGGCCGGCGGGCGTGCGCTGTTCGACCGCGCCGTCGCCCGGCCCGAGCCGATCCCCTTCTACGGGGAGCTGGGCTCGCTCAACCCCGTCGTGGTCACGGAGGCGGCCTGCGCGGCCCGCGCCGAGGAGATCCTCACCGGCTGGATCGGGTCCATGACGATGGGCGTGGGCCAGTTCTGCACCAAGCCCGGTCTGCTCCTCCTCCCGGAGGCCGGCGCCGAGGCCGCCGCGCGGGTCCTGCCCGGTGCTGCCTCGGCCGCGGCCCTCGGTACGGGCATGCTCACCGAGTCCATCCGCGACGGCTTCGTGGCCAACCGCGATGCCGTGGCGGCCTCGGCGGACGTGTCCGTGCTGGTGGCCGGTGACGCCGCGAATCCGCCCGCCCCGGGCGTGCTCACGGTGCGCGCGGCGGACCTGGACGAGGACGCCGCGGCGGTGCGCACCGAGATGTTCGGTCCGGCGGCCGTGCTCATCACCTATGCGGACACGGCCGAACTCGACCGCGTGCTGGGCCTGCTGGGCGGTCAGCTCACGGGCACCATCCACTCCGAGGACGGGGAGGACGTCTCCGGCGTCCTCCAGCTCCTCCAGGACCGCTGCGGCCGGGTGCTGCGCGGCGGCTGGCCCACCGGCGTGACGGTGTCCTATGCGCAGCAGCACGGCGGGCCGTACCCCGCTGCCACGCAGCACGCGACGAGCGTGGGGACGGCGGCGATCGACCGCTGGCTCCGCCCCGTCGCCTTCCAGGACATGGAGGACGGGATGCTCCCGCCGGAGCTGCAGGAGGCCAATCCGCTGGGCATCGCCCGCCGGGTGGACGGCGAGTGGCAGGCCGCACGGTGACGGCAGGGGAGACGGCGGTCGCAGGAGGTGCGGCGGCCGGCACTTCGGCTGAGACGACCCTCCGCGATGTGCTGCCGGTGGGCGAGGAGAACGGCACCTTCGTGGGACGGGTCTGGGACCCGGCACGCGGTGCGCCGGTGCCCGTCGCCTACCGCGGCACGGGGCTGTGGGACGTCTCGCAGCTGGCCGGCACCTCGGCGACGCTGATGGAACGGGCGGACCTCGCAGCGGAGCTGGCCGAGGTCTACGCGACCGAGCCCACCTGGCACATCGAGGAGGTGCGCCTGCCGGAGCAGGCCACGGGCCCGGTCTCGGTCTCGGGCGCAGGCCCTGCCTCGGGCGCAGGCCCTGCCTCGGGCGCAGGCCCTGCCTCGGGTGCAGGCCCGGACGCGGCCGCTGCGGCGGGTGACAGCGCCGGTCGCGGGGAGGCGGCCTCGGCGCCCGTCCTGCTCGCGCCCGTGGACCTGCAGGTGCTCAAGGCCTGCGGCGTGACGTTCGCGGGCTCCATGATCGAACGCCTCATCGAGGAGCGCGCGCAGGGCGATCCGGCCCGTGCCCAGCAGATCCGCGAGGAGATGCAGGCGGCTGTGGGCGTGGACCTCTCCGCCGTGGTTCCCGGTTCGGCGGAGGCCGCCGCCGTCAAGGAGCAGCTGCTGGGCCTCGGCTGGTGGTCGCAGTACCTCGAGGTGGGGCTGGGACCGGACCCCGAGGTGTTCACGAAGGGGCCGGTGCTCTCCGCCGTGGGCACGGGCGATGCGATCGGCATCCCCGCGTTCTCCGCGTGGAACAACCCGGAGCCGGAGCTCACGCTCGTGGTGACGGCCGAGGGGCGGATCGCCGGCGTGACGCTGGGCAACGACGTCAACCTCCGCGATGTCGAGGGCCGCTCCGCGCTGCTGCTCGGCATGGCGAAGGACAACAACCGCTCGACGGCGCTGGGGCCGGTCATCCGCGTGTTCGACGAGGGGTTCACCCTCGACGATGCGCGCACCGTCTCGATCGAGCTGACGGTGGAGGGCGCGTCGGAGGCCGCCGGCGGCGACGGCTACGTGCTGCGGGGGCTCAACACGTGCGGCTCGCTCAGCCGGACGTTCGAGCGCCTGGTCGACGCCGCCCTCGGGGACCACCACCAGTACCCGGACGGCTGCGTCATCCTCACGGGCACGCTGTTCGCGCCCACGGAGGACCGCGCGGTGCCCGGCGAGGGCTTCACGCATGCGCTCGGCGACCGGGTGGTCATCGAGAATCCGCTGCTGGGCAGGCTCGTGAACACGGTGGGCCGCACGGAGGAGCTGGAGCCGTGGACCTACGGGGTGCGGGCGCTGTTCGCAGACCTCGCCCGGGCGGGTCTGCAGGCCTGAGCCGTCGCAGGGGCCGGATTCCGTAGAGTGAGCAACCGATGACACGATTCCGGCCCGCCCCGTCCCCTCCCGCTGGGTGAGCGGTTCTTGTCGGATCTGGCACTCGAATCCGTCAGGAACCGCTCACTCGTGTGAGGTGGGCGCGAGGCGTGTGCGGACCGGATGAAGCTGGGCGCTCAGCGGAGCGTCGGAGAGGTTGTGGTGTGGCCGAGCAGAACGGGGCGGCGGAGTCCGTCTACCAGCGGATCCGTGCGCTCATCTTCGATCGGAGCATCCCGCCGGGGGAGCGGATCAACATCGACCGGCTCGCCCGGGAGCTGGGCGTCTCGCAGACCCCGGTGCGCGAGGCGGTCCAGCGGCTCGAGGGCGACAAGCTCGTGTTCGCACGCAGGCCGCGCGGCTACCAGACCAGCGATCTGCTCACGGAGCAGCAGCTCGGCGAGATGTTCGAGGTGCGGCTGCTGCTGGAGCCGTGGGCCGCACGGGCGGGTGCGGAGCTGGAGGGCGATCTGGGCGGGCAGCTGTTCGCGGAGATCGCGCGGTTCCAGGACGAACAGGCCCACGCGCACGGGGGCGTGCATGCGAACTTCCACCACGACGTGCGCTTCCACGAGGCCATTCTCGGGGCCGTGGACCCGGGGTTCCTCCTGGCCGCGTTCACGCAGCTGCACTCGCACCTGCACCTCTTCCGCCTCTTCCCCGCCGACCGCGACGGCTCCTGCACCCTCGCCGAGCACACCGCGATCGCCCGCGCGATCTCCGACGGCGCGCCGGAGGAGGCGGAGACCGCGATGCGCATGCATCTGCACTCCTCCCTCGACCGGTTCAGCGAGGGCCTGCGCGAGGCCCCCGCGGGCGCTCCGCCGGTCGGCCCTCTGCGCTCGACGGGCTGAGGCGGCGCGGCCCATCGGTGCGCGCACCGGCGTTCCGACAGCAGGTGCCTCCGCGTTCCGCCCGTGGCGCCTCCCGCCCTGTGCTGCCATAGGCCGCCACCGCGCGCATCTCACCCCATCGCCGGGACCGGTCGTACTGTGGTGTCAGGAACACCCGGTGGAGAGGCCGCTGACCCGGCTGCCACCGCTCACCATCCACCCGCTCTTCGGAAGGACGCCATGTCTCAGCACTCCGACCCACCTTCGAACGCGCCGCAGCCGCACGCCGCAGCGCAGCCGCACCCGGCGGCGCATCAGCGCCCCGCGGCGCAGGCACCTCAGGCAGCGGGGGACGCGGCCTCGTCCTCGCCGGAGCGCTCCGCGGTCCCCGCACGTCCCGAGCTCCCCGCACGCACCCGTGCCTCCCGCCTCATCGCCGTCATGCGTGCGAAGCGTGCGGAGGACTACGCGCCCGTCATCGAGGTGCTCGCGGCCGCAGGCGTGCGCAGCTTCGAGCTCACCCTCACCACGCCGGGCACGTTCGAGGCGCTGCCCGGGCTGGTGGAGCGCTTCGGCGCCGAGGCGGATCTGGGCGTGGGCACCGTGACGACCCCGGAGCAGGTGGACCTCGCGGCGGCTGCCGGTGCGCACTACCTCGTCACGCCCGTGTCCGTGCTGCCCGTCGTGGACCGCGCAGTGGAGCGCGGCATCCCGGTCATCCCGGGAGGGCTCACCCCCACGGAGCTGCACTCCACCTGGAGCCGAGGCGCCGCTGCCGTCAAGGTCTTCCCCGCCGGCGTCGTGGGTGCCGGGTACGTCAAGGACCTGCGCGGACCGTTCCCCGGCATGCGCGTCGTGCCCTCGGGCGGAGTGGACTTCGAGGCCGCCGAGGCGTGGCTCGCCGCCGGCGCGGAGGCCGTGAGCGTGGGCGGTCCCCTCCTGGGCGATGCCTTCGCCGGTGGTGACCTGGACGCCCTCGCGGAGCGCGCTCGGAGGTTCGTCGCCGCCTGTGCGCAGGATGCGGACGCGGCGGGAGCGCAGGCATGACCGGCGCTCACGGCGGCGAGGGCTCCGGGGCGACCGCGGCCTCGGGCGCCTCCTCCCGGGCGGGCGGCACCAGGGCCTCGGCACCGGTCGTGACGCTGGGCGAGACCATGGCGCTCATGACGGGCGCGCGGCTGGGCACGCTGGCACATGTGGACCAGGCGCACGTGAGCATCGGCGGGGCGGAGTCGAACGTCGCGGTGGGGCTGAGCCGCCTGGGCGCGCCGGTGCGCTGGATCGGCCGGGTGGGTGAGGACTCCCTCGGCACGCGGGTGGTGCGGGAGCTGCGCGGAGAGGGCATCGAGGTGCGCGGCATCGAAGATGCGGACGCCGCGACCGGCCTCATGCTCAAGGAGCTCACGGGACCCGGGACCGCGCGCGTGCTCTACTACCGCCGGGGGTCCGCCGGTTCCCGACTGTGCCCGGAGGATCTGGCCCCCGGCGTGATCGAGGATGCCGCGCTGCTCCACCTCACAGGGATCACGCCGCTGCTCTCGGACGCCGCGCGCCGGGCATGCCGGGAAGCCGTGCGCAGGGCGCAGGCCGCGGGTGTGCCCGTCAGCTTCGACGTGAACCACCGCCGCGCGCTGGCCTCCGCGGAGGAGGCGTCTGGGGTGCTGCGCGAGTTCGCCGCCGAGGCCGACCTCCTCTTCGGCTCCCTCGAGGAGCTCGCGATGGTGCTGGGCGAGGACGGATGCGCGCCCGGTGAGGACTTCACGTACGAGACGCTGCGCGATGCGGTGCGCTTCGCGGATGCCGGTGCGGCTGCGGACACCGGTGCGGCCTCGGGTGCGGGTGCTCGCGAGATGCGCGCGGGCGTGCACACGGTCGAGGGTGCAGGCGCCGGCTCGGAGGCCGGTGACGCTGAGAGCTCCCGCGGGGGTGCGCAGTCCGCGTCTGCACGCGAGATCATCGTGAAGCTCGGCGAGGACGGCGCGGCGGTGCTCCTCCCGGACGGCGCCGGCGGTCTGCGGGAGGTGCGGGCGGCCGGTCATCGGATCAGCGTCGTGGACACCGTGGGGGCGGGGGACTCCTTCGTCGCGGGCTATCTCAGCGGGATGCTCGCGGGGATGAGAGTCGAGGAGCGCCTGGCCCGGGCGAACGCCTGCGGGGCGTACATGTGCACGGCCCCCGGAGACTGGGAGGGCGCGCCCACGCTGCGGGACCTCGACGGGTTCGGCGCCTCGGGGGCTGATCCGGTCCAGCGGTGAGCCGAGCGCGGCCCCGCGGCGAGCGCGGCCGCGCGGCGGGTACGGTCCTGCGGTGCGTCCGGCACCGCGGCGAGCGTGAACCGGCCGTGAGCACTGTCGAACTGCAGCTCCAGCACGCCCCCACGCCACCGCGTGGACGGCGGGCCGCGTGGGAGGCGGACCGGACCGCCGCCGTGTCACTGGGCGGGCGGTGATGGAACACGTATGCGCGGCGGCGCATAATTGGCTCAGCAGATGTGTTCCCCGTCTCCCCCGGGAAAGGATTCCACCCATGACCCATTCCGCCGCAGGCACCGGCGCTCCCGCCGCAGGCACTGCTGCAGCAGGCAGCGCTCCAGTGGACAGCCCTGGGGTCCCCGCTCCCGCAGACACCTCGGGAGCCCCCGCCTCGGACGTCTCCGCCTCGCTCACCGCCGAGGCCGCAGCACTCCTGCCGCAGCTCCAGGATCTGCGCCGCGAGCTGCACCGCATTCCGGAGACCGGCCTCGACCTGCCGCAGACGCAGGCGCGCGTCCTCGCAGCCCTCGAAGGGCTGGGCCTGGAGGTGACGACGGGCACCGGGACCACCTCGGTCGTGGCGGTGCTGCGCGGCACCCATCCTGAGCGGCCGGCGACCGGGGCGCCCGCCGTCCTGCTCCGCGGCGACATGGACGCCCTGCCCGTGCGAGAGCTCACGGACGAGCCCTTCCGCTCGGAGAACGGGAACATGCACGCCTGCGGTCACGACCTCCACACCGCAGGCCTCGTGGGCGCGGCCCGCCTGCTCGCGGCGCACCGGCACGAGCTCGCCGGCGATGTGGTGTTCATGTTCCAGCCGGGCGAGGAGGGCTTCCACGGCGCGAAGATCATGATCGAGGAGGGTGTGCTGGATGCTGCGGGAGTGCGGGTGGGCGCCGCCTACGGCGTCCATGTCACCAGCTCGGCTCAGCGCGGCCTCTTCGCCACGAAGCCGGGCAGCCT
This sequence comes from Brevibacterium album DSM 18261, assembly GCF_000426445.1. Lineage (GTDB taxonomy): Bacteria > Actinomycetota > Actinomycetes > Actinomycetales > Brevibacteriaceae > Brevibacterium > Brevibacterium album. The sequence continues at coordinate 160,992 of NZ_AUFJ01000012.1, forward strand.
GCAGGCCGGCTCCAACGTCCTCGAGGTCACGGTCCACGGCGCCGGGGGCCACGGCTCGCAGCCTCACAATGCGGCCGATCCCGTGCCGGCCCTGGCGGAGACGATCCTCGGGCTGCAGACCATGATCACCCGCCGGTTCGACGTCTTCGACCCCGTCGTCATGTCCATCACGCAGCTGAGCGCGGGGGAGGCCGTCAACGTCATCCCGCCCAGCGCCTCCCTGGGCGCGACCGTCCGCACGCTCTCGCAGGAATCCACCGAGCGGTTCCGCGAGGAGTCGCGGCGGCTGGCCGAGGGCATCGCCGCAGCGCACGGGTGCACCGCCGAGGTGCGCTTCTCCGTCGAGTACCCCGTCACCGTCAACGACGCGGCCGAGACGGCGTGGGCCGTGGACCGCCTGCGCGGGCTGCTGGGCGAGGAGCGGGTGGCGGTCGTGGACAATCCGATCATGCCCAGCGAGGACTTCTCCTACGTGCTGCGGGAGGTGCCCGGCACCTACATCATGCTCGGCGCCCGCCCGGAGGCACTCGCAGCGGAGGACGCGGTCGACAACCACTCGCCGTACGTCGTGTTCGACGACTCCGTGCTGGGCGATCAGGCCGCCGCCCTGGCGCACCTCGCGCTCGCCCGCGTCCGCGCATCCGCACCCGCCCCCGCGCACCACCGCGAGTGAGCACTTTCTGTCGGGTTCAGCGCCTGAAACCGACAGAAAGCGCTCACCCGGCGGATGGCGTTCGGCCCGGGCTGGCGCAGCCCGGGCAGGCCCCTCACCACCATCACCAGCCCCACCCCAGAAGGAGTTCCCCATGGCAGAGAAGCTCATCGTCGCCGGCGCCAAGGTCTTCGACGGCACCGAGTTCATCGGCAAGCGCGATGTCATCGCGGTCGACGGCGTCATCACGGAGATCACCGCGGCCTGGACCCACACGGAGAAGTCCGCCGAGGCCGAGGGCGCGCAGTTCGTCGACGGCACCGGCAGGACCCTCACCCCCGGGCTCATCGACTGCCACGTGCACGTCACGGTCAGCGGTGCGGGCAGGCTCGACGCATTCACGGAGCCCTTCTCGCTCAAGTTCTTCCACGCGGTGGAGAACCTGCGCAGGACCCTGCACGCGGGCGTAACCACCGCACGTGACGCCGGGGGAGCCGATGCCGGGGTCAAGGCCGCCCTCGCCAAGCGCCTCATCGAGGGTCCCAAGCTGCGGGCGGCGATCTCGATCATGAGCCAGACGGGCGGGCACGGCGACGGATGCATGGCCTCGGGCGCGGAGATGCCCATGCTCGCGGGGCATCCCGGCGCACCCAACGGGGTGGCCGACGGCATCGAGGGCGTGACGCGCAAGGCCCGTGAGATCCTGCGCGCCGGTGCCGACCAGATCAAGATCTGCTCCACCGGCGGCGTCCTCTCGCCCACCGATGACCCGCGCCACAGCCAGTTCACGGTCGCCGAGATCGAGGCGATCGTCGCCGAGGCCGAGACGCAGGGCGCCTACGTCATGTCCCACGCCCAGGGCACCCAGGGCATCCGGAACGCGCTGGAGGCCGGCGTCCGCTCGATCGAGCACGGCATCTTCCTCGATCAGGAGACCATCGAGCTCTTCATCGAGAAGGGCGCGTACCTCGTGCCGACGCTGCAGGCGCCCGTCGCCGTCATCAAGGCCGCCGAGGCCGGAGCCGCACTGCCGCCTGCGGTCGTGGAGAAGGCGATCATGGTCGCGGAGACCCACCGTGAGGCGTTCCAGGCCGCCTATGCCGCCGGGGTGAAGATCGCGATGGGCACGGATGCGGGTGTGGGCCCGCACGGCGAGAACCTCGAGGAGCTCGAGCTCATGTTCGCCGCGGGGATGACCGCGCAGGATGCGCTGCGGGCCGCAACGGCGAACGCCGCGGACCTCATCGGCTCGGAGTCCGTGGGCCGGATCGCGGAGGGGAAGGCCGCCGACCTCGTGCTGTTCGACGGCGATCTCGCCGCCACGGGCCTCGGCGCCCTCCGGGGCCAGATCGAGGCCGTCTTCCAGGACGGCGTGCGCAGGCGCTGAGCGGAGCGCGCGTCGGCGTGCGGATGCCTGACCGTACGGTCGGTGCGGACACGCGCGCGGACGGCACCGGTGCGCGGACAGAGCCGATGGCGGCAGTGAGAGCAGAGGGAGACGGTACGATTTCTGAGCGGAACACGCTGAAGGCGGAGGAGGGGAGGCCGGACGCGGCCTCGGGCCGGGCAGCCGGGCCGGGTCTGAGCCGCAGCCTCGGGGTCACGGGCATCGTGCTCATGGTGGTGGCCGCAGCGGCGCCCATCACCGTCGTGGCCGCGAACTTCCCGATCATCCTCCTGGAATCGGGGACCGTGGGCGCGCCGCTCATGATCCTCGCGGCCACGGCCATCCTCCTGCTGTTCTCCGTGGGCTATGCCTGGATGACACCGCATGTGCCGGACGCGGGGGCCTTCTACTCGTACGTGCACCGGGGGCTGGGCCGGCGTGCGGGGCTCGGCACGGCGGCGGTCGCCCTGTTCTCATATGTCCTCCTCACCGTCTCCATGACGTGCTATCTGGGCGTGCAGACGGGCAATCTGCTCACTCTGTGGACAGGCGTGGAGCTGCCGTGGTGGCTCATCTCCGGAGTCATGCTCCTCGTCGTGGGGCTGCTCGGCTACCGGCAGATCGATCTTTCGGCCAAGGTGCTGGGCATCGTCCTCGTGCTCGAGGTCATGGCCGTCGTCGCGATCGACGTGGGCGTGCTCCTCTCCGGCCGTGAGCTCGCGGCCGCTCCCTTCAGCCCCGCCGAGGCGCTCGCCGGCGCTCCGGGCCTCGGCCTGCTGTTCGCGTTCCTGGGCTTCTTCGGGTTCGAGGCGACGGCGGTGTTCCGCGGTGAGGCGCGGGATCCGCTGCACACCGTGCCGCGGGCGACCTACATCGCGGTGATCCTCATCGGTGTGCTCTACACGCTCTCGGCATGGCTCGTGATCTCCGGTCTGGGTGCGGGCGAGGCGGTCGCCGCCTCGGGGGAGAATCCTGACGGCGTGGTCGTGGGGCTGGCCGGGGAGGTCGTCGCCCCCATCATGCGCGATGTCGTCCAGGTGCTCGTCGTGACCAGCATGTTCGCGTGCATGCTCGCCTTCCACAACATCGTCACCCGCTACCTGTTCACGCTGGGCGGGCGCGGAGTGCTGCCGGAGAGCCTGGGGCGTGCGCATCCGGTGCACCGCGCACCCTCGCACGCCTCGCTGTGGGTGAGCGGGGTGACGACGACGGTGGTCGCGGTCTCCGCGCTCGCACAGCTGCATCCCGTCACGCAGATCTACACCTGGTACTCGGGGGCGGGTGCCGTGGGGGTCATCCTCATGATGGCGCTCACGAGTGCGGCGGTGCTGCGGTTCGGGATCGCGGGCCGGGACGCGTCCGGGGTACGCGCCTCGACCGGGGCGGATGCCTCCACCGGGGCGCATGCCTCGACCGGAACCCGGGCCTCGACGGCGGTGCTCGCGGCGACGGGGCTGGGCGGTGCGGGCCTGCTCGGCGTGCTCGCGATCTCCGTGTGGAACCTCCCTCTGCTGGTGGGCGGCGCCGCGGCGGCGGTGGTCTGGGGTGCGGCGCTCGCGGCAGTGTTCCTCGCAGGGCTCGCCCTGCCGGAGCGGCGCACGCACGCAGGCTGAGCCGCGATCAGTCCTCCGCGCTCGCCTCTGCCTCGTGCAGCACCTGGAGCGCGGCCTCACGGGGTGAGACGCCGCCGGCGACGAGGTCCGGCCACGCGCGCCACAGGCCCACATCGAACGGCAGCGTCTGCGGCTGATGCGGGAACACGAGGGCCAGGTTGTGCGGATGGGCGGGGTGCTCGCTGGGGGAGAGGTCCGCGAGCGCCGAGCGGAGGATCTTCAGCGTGAGCGGGGTGAAGCCCGCGCTGCGCGCCTCGCGTGCCGTCTGCGCCCAGGCGAGGACCTGGGGCACCTCGCTCGCGCGCCACTGGTCGTGGGCCCGGCGCAGCGCCTCGGCGCTCACGGGATGCGGGTGCACGTGGAAAAGGGCTCCGGCCCAGCTGTGCGCCTCGTCCGGGGAGAAGCCGTCCCATTCGCGGGCGGCCTCGGCGGAGGGGAAGCGCGCATGCGGAAGGTACTCGCGGTCGGCCGCGTGCGCGGCCTCCTGCGGGGAGCGGGTGCGATCCTCGGCGTCGCAGAGCGGTGTGGTGCGGATGTAGTCGACGGACACGTCGTCCTGCCTCTCCGGGGCGCTGCCCCGCATCGATTCTTGCCCGGGGCGCGTGGCCGCGGGCCTGTTCTGTTGCCTGGGAGCACCCGGTCGCACTCGGGTTGCCGTGCGGCCGGCCAGGCCCTGGACCGCATCTCTGGAACGTGGTGGCGACGTTAGCAGGCCGTACCCGAGGTCGGCCGGGATCGGCACCGGAAAGCGTCAGGAGCCGTCATCCGGCGTCACAGGGCGGTGCCGACGTGCGCGTGCGCGAGGATCTTCTCGGTGCGGTGCGGTGCGGTGCGGTGCGGTGCGGTGCGGTGCGGTGCGGTGCAGGGCAGAACAGGGCAGAGCAGAAGAGGGCGCCGCGCGAGCGTGGACAGTCGCAGCTCGCGCAGTAGCAGAAGAACCAGGGCCCCTAGTTTTTCTGCTACTGCGCGAGGAGGACTGCTGTCATCCCGAGGCCGAGGCCGGAGCCGGTCCCGGAGGAGAATATTCGTCGGTCCAGCGTCGCCGCAGAGACGATCGTGCGACACCGCGCTCTGATAGCGTGCATCCACCGAGGACGAAGGAGTGCTGCAATGCCGGAGCAGATGCCCGAACACGACCACCGTGCAGAGAACGGGGGAGGCGACGTCGCCGCACCGGCAGGTGTCACCGACTACAGCGCGCACAGCACGAGGGGATACGACCCCGAGGGCTTCCCCGGGACCGTGCCGGTCTCTCCCGCCGCGGCACCTCCCGCAGGTGAGCACGTTCCTCTGCGCTGGCGGTCGCAGGAGTGGTTCGACAACCCGAACGAGCCGGACTCCACGATCCTCATCCTCGAGCGCTACCTCAACTACGGGCTCACGCGGGAGGAGCTGCAGTCCGGGAAGCCGATCATCGGGATCGCGCAGTCCGGCAGCGATCTCACCCCGTGCAACCGCCACCACATCGAGCTCGCGAAGCGGGTGCGAGAGGGCATCCGCGACGCCGGCGGCATCTGCTTCGAGTTCCCCGTCCACCCCATCCAGGAGACGGGCCGGCGCCCCACCGCCGCGCTCGACCGCAACCTCCAGTACCTGGGCCTCGTCGAGACCCTGCACGGCTACCCGCTCGACGCCGTGGTGCTCACCACCGGCTGCGACAAGACCACTCCGGCGCAGCTCATGGCGGCGGCGACGGTGAACATCCCCGCGATCGTGCTCTCCGGCGGGCCCATGCTCAACGGCTGGTACCGCGGCGAGCGGGTGGGCACGGGCACCATCGCGTGGAAGGCGCGCGACGACTTCGCCGCCGGCCGCATCGACCGGGACGAGTACTGGGCGATCGTCAAGCAGTCCTCGCCCTCGATCGGCCACTGCAACACGATGGGCACGGCCTCGACCATGAACGCCGTCGCCGAGGCGCTCGGCATGAGCCTGCCCGGCTGCTCCGCCATCCCGGCCGCCTACCAGGAGCGGCCCTCCATCGCCTATCAGACGGGCCGGCAGATCGTGGAGATGGCGTACGCGGACCGCAAGCCCTCGGACATCATGACCCGCGAGGCGTTCCTCAATGCGATCCGCGTGTGCTCGGCGATCGGCGGCTCCTCGAACGCGCCCTGGCACCTCACGGCCATCGCGAAGCACATGGGCGTGGACGTGGGGCTGGACGAATGGCAGGAGCACGGCCACGACGTGCCCCTGCTGCTCGACATGCAGCCGGCCGGCCGGTTCCTGGGCGAGGAGTTCTTCCGCGCCGGAGGCGTGCCCGCCGTCGTCCGCGAGCTCATGGACGCGGGTCTCATCGAGGAGGACGCGCTCACCGTCAACGGCCGCACCCTCGGCGAGAACTGCCGGGATGCGCGCACCACCGACCGGGAGGTCATCCGGCCCATCGGCGAGCCCCTCGTGGAGCAGGCGGGCTTCCGCGTCATGACGGGCTCCCTGTTCGACAACGCGGTGCTCAAGACCTCCGTGATCGGCGAGGAGTTCCGGGCGCGCTACCTCTCGGATCCGGACGATCCCGAGGCGTTCGAGGGCCGCGCAGTCGTCTTCGACGGGCCGGAGGACTACCACCGTCGCATCGACGATCCCGAGCTCGGGATCGACGAGCGCTCCATCCTCGTCATGCGGGGCACCGGTCCGCTGGGCTATCCGGGCGCGGCCGAGGTCGTGAACATGCATCCGCCGGCGAGGCTCATCCGCGAGGGCATCACGAGCCTGCCCTGCCTGGGGGACGGCCGCCAGTCCGGCACCTCGGCCTCGCCCTCCATCCTCAACTGCTCGCCCGAGGCCGCGGCACCGGACGCACCGCTCGCTCTCCTGCGCACCGGCGACCGCCTGCGGGTGGACGTGGGGAAGGGGCGGGTGGATCTCCTCGTGGAGCTCGCGGAGCTGGAGAGCCGACGCACTGCGCTCGAGGCTGCCGGCGGCTATCGCATCCCACCCAGCCAGACGCCGTGGCAGGAGATCAGCCGCGCGCTCACGCTGCAGCTGGGCGACGGCATGGTGCTGGGTCCGGCGGTGAAGCACCAGCGGGTGGCGCAGACGCAGCCCGTTCCGCGCCTCAACCACTGAGCCTCAGCTGCTGGAGCTCGATCTGCTGAGCCTCGACGACTCAGGGCGGGCCCACCTCCGTTCCATCCACCCCGTGCTGCGGCGCGCAGCGCGGACGAGAAAGGACGACGATGTCCGAAGAGACCACCTTCCTCTGGGAGCTGTCCACGAGCTCCCTGCTCCTTCTGGCCGCCGGTGCGATCGCGCTGCTGCTGTTCCTCATCATGGCGCTGCGGCTGCATGCGTTCATCGCGCTCGTGGTGGTGAGCCTGCTGACCTCGGTGGCATCGGGCATTGCGCCGCCGGATGTGGTGCCCACAATGCTCGACGGCTTCGGCGGGACGCTCGCGAGCGTGGCGCTGCTCGTGGGGCTGGGCGCGATGCTGGGGCGCATGCTCGAGGCCAGCGGCGGCGCGGAGCGGATGACGCAGAAGCTCCTGGGCGTGTTCGGGGAGAGGCGCGCGCCTCTGGCGGTGTCGATCGCGAGCCTGCTCATGGGGTTCCCCATCTTCTTCGACGCGGGCCTCGTGCTCATGCTGCCGATCATCTACGCGGTTGCACGGCGCCTGGAGATGTCCTTCCTGGCCATCGCGTACCCCGCGGCCATCGCGTTCAGCGCTATGCACGCCTTCGTGCCTCCGCACCCGGGGCCGGTCACGGCGGTGGACCTCTACGGTGCGGATCAGGGGCTCATGGTGATCCTCGGTCTGCTGTTCGTGCTGCCCACCTGGTACCTCTGCGGCTACCTCCTGGGCACGCCGATGGCCCGCCGCTTCGATCTGCCGGTGCCGGAGATCTTCGACTCCCCGCAGGACGAGAAGACCGCCGCGCGGTTCCGGTCCGAGCCGAGCACATGGATCGTGGTGCTGCTGCTCCTCCTGCCGCTCGTGCTCATCGGCATGAACACCGTGCTGAGCACGCTCGTGACCGCGGGAACGGTGGACGAGGAGAACGGAGCGGTGCAGGTGCTCTCGCTCATCGGCGAGACGCCCGTGGCGCTGCTCATCACCGTGCTCCTGGGCTTCGTCGTCCTGGGCGTGGCCCGCGGGAAGCCCGGCAGGCTCACGGAGGCGATCGCGGACTCCGCGCTCGGTCCGGTCTGCTCGGTCATCCTCATCACGGGAGCGGGCGGGATGTTCGGCGGGGTGCTCAGGGCCTCGGGCATCGGCGATGCGATCGCGGACTCCATGGCCGGGCTGGGCATGCCGCTCATCGTGGCGGTGTTCCTCGTGGCGCTGCTGGTGCGCATCGCGCAGGGGTCCGCGACGGTCGCGCTCACGACCTCGGCCGCGCTCATGCAGCCGGCCGTCCACGCCGGCGGCTTCAACTCGGTGCAGCTCGTGGCGCTCGTGGGTGCCACCGCAGCGGGGTCGATCGCCGCGAGCCATGTGAACGACTCCGGGTTCTGGCTGGTGAGCCGGTTCTTCGGCATGTCGACCTCGCAGACGCTGCGCACGTGGACCATCGGCAGCACCGGGGTGGGGCTGGTGGGCTTCGTCATCGCGCTCGTGATGTACGCGGCGGCGTCGGTGGGATGAGCGCCGGGCGGCCGCGCTCCGAGCTCATTCCAGGTCCGGCCACTCGCTCGTGAGGGCGGCCTCGACCGCGCGATGGCTGAAGCTGTACGGCTTCCCGCGGCGGACGATGCCTCGCACCGTGTCCAGGCGGCGGGAGGTGGGGCCCGCATCGGAGGTCTTCGCGTATCCCATCGCCTCGGAGATGCGAGTGAGGGTGCGGTCCTCCGGGGAGAGCCCGGCCATGGCCTCGACGAACTGCCGCTCACGCTGGGGCAGACGGGCGAGGATCCGCTCCACATGAGCCTCGGCCTCGGCGCTTGCGCTCTGCCAGCCTGCTCTCACCTGCGCGGTGGTGATGACGTCGCCGCTGCCGGCGTACCACGCTCGCTCGCCCGCGAGCTGGAAGAGGAACGGCTCTCCGCGGCAGAGATCGACGATCGCCTGCTGCGCTTCCGGCTCCATGAAGACGCGCTCGCTGCGGCCTTCGCTCCCTGGGGTCTCCCATCCTTCGACGACGAAGGGCTGCAGGGCCGCCAGGAGATCGCTGTCCTCGAGGGGCGCGAGCATGGTCGTCTGGAAGCGGCGGACGAATGTGGCTCCCGTGCGGGCGCCGGCCATGTCCGCGAACTCGGGGAGGCCTGTGAGATAGACGGCGAGGGGCAGCGCGCACTGGAACTGCACGCCTCCCGGCACGGTGATCTGCTCCTCGTGGGTCAGCGCGTCTCCCAGGGCGATGAGCAGCTGCGACAGGGCATCCTCGGAGCTGATGTTCTGGACCTCGTCGATGTGGATCAGCGCCACGACGTCACCCTGGCGGAGGGCCGCCCGGCCGATCTCGATGAGCAGCTCTGTCAGCACGGTGTACGGCTCCGGACCGGAGGCCTGGCGCAGCGAGAGCGAGAAGCCTGACGCCGCGACGCTTTCGACGCGGTTCAGCAGGGCGCCGATCTGCTTTTCCTTCATGGCGGACAGCCCCGCCTGGTCTGCCAGCCGCAGGAGTGCTTCGGCCACCTTCTTCAGGGGATCTGCACCGGAGGGGATGCGCAGCTGAGGGGTGACCCAATCGCCCTCGTTCTGAGCAGAGGCGGCAATGCGGCGCACCAGCGAGGACTTTCCGAGCCCCGCCTCGCCGAGGATGGTGCGGCCCCGTTCGTGAAGCCCGGCGAGTCTGCGGGGCCGCACGACGTCGCGCCAGTCGCTGAGCTGTTCCGTGCGGCCGGCCCAGATCTGAGGCACTGTGTCCGAGCCCGGGCTGAAGGGTGAGTCGAGCGGAGTGCGCATGTTGATAAATTTATCAGCGAAGAGATCCGTTGATAAATTTATCAGCGAGTATCTCATCGATTCGCTCGGCAACTGGGTGCTGCCGGCTGTGCCGTGCCTGGGTCGGTCCGTGAGGGGGCTCACATTCCGCCCGTATGCGTGGTACGTTTGTGTACCAACCTGCCGGTACGCTCGCGTACCGCAGGGGTGAGCGCACTGCAGCGCTCGTGCAGGACCGCCGCCCCTGACACCGACCCAGACCGGGAGTGAACGCCGATGATGACGCTGAACTGCCCCTGCGGCCATGCGGTCTCCGCGCACGACGAGGACGAACTCGTGGAGATGAGCCGCGCGCACCTGCGGGAGGCGCACCCGGAGCGCAGCTACACCCGCGAGCAGATCCTCTTCTTCGCGGACCTGTGCGCGGACCGGGAGTACGCCCTTGTCGGCGCTGACCGGCACCTCCCGCCCAGCACACTGCGGCCGCGGGTGTCCGCAGCCAAAGCCCGGAGAAATTGACCAGTGAAGCCAGCCAGAGAGACCGGAGACGACGATGACGACGATCACCTTCCAGATCCACGACGGCTCGGAGCAGCCGATCGAAGCTGAGACCGGCATCCCGCTGATGGAGGCCGCGGTGGAGAACGATGTTCCCGGCATCGACGGCGACTGCGGAGGCATGGCCGCCTGCGCCACCTGCCATGTCTACGTCGACGAGGCCTGGTGCCAGAAGCTGGGAGAGCGCACCCCTGCCGAGCGCGCCATGCTCGAGAACTCCTTCGATGTGCAGGAGAACAGCAGGCTTGCGTGCCAGATCCCCGTCACGGAGGAGCTCGACGGCCTCCGCGTGGAAGTGGCACCCAGCTGACAGCAGATCCCCCGCATCCCCGGCAGCGAACACAATGAGGTGACGACAATGCCCGCAAGTGATCCCACAGCAACAGCCCTCACCAGTGCAGATACTCTGCCTTCTGAGACCACTGAGACCACTGAGACCACTGAGACCACTGAGACCACTGAGACCCGAGCGGCGCGCAGAGCCGCGGAGGCTCTCGCACAGGTCGAGGTCGCGCGCGGCAGCAGGACTGCGGCCTCGGCGGAACGGCTCGAGGACATCCGCACGCGCCCCCTGGAACAGCTGGACCCCGGCTCCCCGAGCGCCTTTCGGGACGAGAGCGTCTTCGCCAAGTTCGAGCGGCTCCGCCGGGAGGACCCCGTCCACTTCACTCCGGCCGAGCACACCCGGATGGGCGCCTACTGGTCGCTCACCACCTGGGAGCACATCATGGCCGCGGACACGGACCCGGAGACATTCTCCGCGGATGCCGGGATCGCGATGCGGCCCGAGCCCGGCGAGGGCGATGCGAGTCTCGCGGACGCCTATGAGGATCCCGCCGAACGCGCGGCCTCCAGCCAGGACGGCCCGACCAGCCAGACTGCGCAGACCAACCACGACGCGCAGCCCTTCCAGATCCAGTCCCTGCTCTCGATGGACCCGCCCGAGCACGATCTGCACCGCCAGATCGTCGCTCCCGGCGTGGCGCCCACGCGGCTGACCGACCTGGAGCCCCTCATCCGGGAGCGCGCGCAGAAGATTCTCGATGGCCTGCCCATCGGCGAGGAGTTCGACTGGGTGGACCTCGTCTCGAAGGAGCTCACGGCGATGACGCTCGCCACCCTGCTGAACTTCCCGCAGGAGCACCGCCGCAGGCTCACCGACTGGTCCGATGCCGTCACCGCGATCGCGGGGCCGGGCCAGGCCATCGAGACGCCCGAGGAGCGCGTGGCCGCGATGGGCGAGTTCTTCGCGACGCTCATGGGCGTCCTGGAGAGCCGGCGGGCCGAGGAGCCCGGGCTGGACTTCGCCTCGCTCCTGGCTCACAGCCCGCACACGGGCGAGTTCACGAAGGCGCAGCTGTTCGGGGACCTCGTGGTCCTGCTGGTGGGCGGCAACGACACCACCCGCAACACCATCACTGGCTCCCTCTACGCACTCAGCCGCTGGCCGGAGCAGTTCGCGAAACTGCGCAGCGGGGAGGCGAAGATCCCGTCCATGGTCTCCGAGACGATCCGCTGGCAGACCCCGCTCACGCACATGATGCGGGTGGCGACGAAGGACACGGAGCTGGGCGGGAAGACCATCCGCAAGGGTGACCGGGTCGCGCTCTGGTACATCTCCGGCAACCGCGACACAGCGGTGATCGAGGACCCCGACGAGTTCATCATCGACAGGAAGAACCCCCGGCGGCACATCTCCTTCGGCTTCGGCATCCACCGCTGCCTCGGTAACCGGCTGGCGGAGCTCCAGCTGCGCATCATCTGGGAGGAGATCCTCGTGCGCTTCCCGGAGATCCACGTCGTGGAGGAGCCGGTGCGCACCTTCGACAACTTCGTGCGCGGCTACGAGTCCATGCGGGTGCTCATCCCGCGACGGAATGCTGCGGAGGCGCGATGAGCGCCCCCTCCTCGGTGGTGGTGATAGGCGGCGGTCAGGCCGGTCAGCAGACGGTCGCCTCACTGCGCAAGCAGGGCTACGAGGGCAGCCTCACGCTGGTCTGCGCGGAGGCGCACCTGCCCTACCAGCGGCCGCCGCTGTCCAAGGCCTACCTCACAGGGGAGCTGCCGGCGCGCAGACTCACGCTGCGGACGGAGGACTGGTACGCGAATCAGGACATCGAGGTGGTGCACGAGGCGGCGGTGGGCATCGACCGCGAGGCCGCTGCCGTGGTGCTCGCCGGCGGGAGGCGGCTGGGCTACGACCACCTCGTGCTCGCAACGGGGGCGGAGAACCGCCGGCTGACAGTGCCCGGGGCGGAGCTGAGCACCGTTATGGACCTGCGCACCAAGGACGATGCGGACGCGCTGGCGGCAGTCCTGACCACGGCCGAGGACGTGGTGATCGTGGGCGCCGGGTTCATCGGGCTCGAGGTCGCGGCGTCGGCCCGGAAACAGGGGGCGAATGTGCGCGTCCTCGAGATCGCGGACAGAGTGATGGAACGCGTGCTGTCACCCGAGGCCTCGGCCTACTTCGCTCGGGCACACGCCGAGGCCGGCATCGAGGTGCGCCTCGGCACAGGGATCGCCGCCGTCGAAGGCGGCATAGGCCGTGAAGACTGCGGTGAGGGTGATTGCCGTGCAACCGGAGGAAGCGGCAGCGGCGGCAGCGCAGGCGGCACGAACCGCGACCGCGGAGGCAGCGCCGACCGCGATGGCCGCGTCACCGGTGTGGTGACGAGCACTGGCGAGCATCTGCCGGCGGACCTCGTGCTCAGCGGCATCGGCGCCGTGCCGCGGACGCAGCTGGCCGAGGAGGCGGGGCTGGAGGTGGATCGCGGCATCGTGGTCGATGCGGCGCTGCGCACCAGTGATCCCGCGATCTCCGCCATCGGCGATGTCGCGGTGTTCCCTGACGGCAGCGGCCGCCGGGTGCGGCTGGAATCGGTGCAGAACGCGAGTGATCAGGCGCGCTTCCTCGCGCAGTCCCTGCTGGATGGGTCCGAGGTACCGGGCACCTATGCGGCGGTGCCCTGGTTCTGGTCCGATCAGGGATCCCACACGCTGCAGATCGCGGGGCTGCGCGATGACTGTGAGGAGACGGTGCTGCTGCCCGTGGACGGTCCCGAGGAGTTCATCGCCGCGCACTTCGCCCGAGGCCGACTGCGCTGTGTCGAGACCGTGAACCGGGCGGGGGAGCACATGGCCGCGCGCCGGGCGCTCGCCACCGATGTCGTTCCGAGCGCCGAGGAGGCCCGCGCGCCGGGCTTCGATCTGAGCCGGTGGGTCAGAGAGTCCGTGCAGCGGGCCTGAGCGGGGCGCATCCGGTGCGGTCTGCCTCGGGCGCGGTGGTCAGACGTCCGTCGGCCTGAGCGCGGTCGTCATGAAGCCACGGGCGGAGGCGACGACCTCCTCCATCGGGACGCCCTGCTCCACCGCATACCGGTAGAGCTCCCTGATCCCGCCCATGAGGATGATGGCCTCGTGGCGGTGCACGGGCCGGACGCCGCCCGCGATCATGCCCGGGTTCTCGGAGATCGAGATCAGCAGCTGCACGTACTCCTCGAGGACGGCCTTCTGCAGCCGAGCGCCGGCCGGCCCGCTGCTGCGCGGGAGCCGGATCTCCAGGGCTGCGCTCGCCGCCGTGCCCCAGGCCGTGAGCGCCTGGTCGATCTGCTCCGTCCAGGCGGCGTGCGGGTCGATGGCCGATGCGACAGCCGTGAGCACGCGCGTGTTCTCGCGCCGGACGAGCTGGAGCAGGCAGTCCTCGAGGTTCTCGAACACGGCGTAGAACGTGCGTCTCGACGCGCGTGCCTCGCGGACGACCGCGGCGACGGTGGCGCTCTGGGGGCCGTGCGTGCGGATCACCTCGGCGAGGCTGTCGAGGAACCTCTGGTGGTCGTCGCCGGTGCGGGAGCGATCATCGGAGGCGGGGGCCGGTTGTGCTGACACGCGTCCATCCTATGTGGGCAGGTGCGGGGCGGCACCGGGTCAGTGAAGCCGAGGCAGTGACGCCGGAGCATTGGCGCCGAGGGGACGGCACCGGGGGCAGCCGGACGTGCCCGAGGCCGCACCCGGCTGGGTGCGGCCTCGGGCAGCTGCCTGTTCCGGCCTCGGCGGCGGTGTGCGCCCTGTCCGGTGAGCGGCGGGTGAGCGTCAGAGGAAGCTGACGAGGACGCTCGCGATCGCGACGGAGCCGGCGCTCACTGAGGTGAAGCCGCCCACGAGCATGGCCGGCAGCATCGCCTCGGTGAGCTTGTTGCGCTCCTCGGTGTCGCGACCCACGGAGCGGGCGACCTCGTTGGTGAGGAGGTAGTCCGCGGGGAAGCCGTACATGGCGGTGAGCGCGACGGACATGCCGAGGGTGGGCTTCCAGCGCACCAGCTTGGTGGCGATGAAGCCGCCGATCATGATGCCGGCGGCACCCACGATGAGGATCGTGACCATGGGCAGGAGGGCGGCGAGGACATCGGCCATGGAGGCCGTGAGCAGCGGCGCCATGACGATCGCGACCACGCCGGCCATCGCGATGCCGAAGCTCGAGGACTTCTCCATCGCGCGCTCGGGGGTGAGGCCGATCGCGGTGGAGATGATGCCGAGGATCAGGCCGAGGATGGAGGCCGGGATGTGGGTGGGGATGGCCAGGAGAGTCGCGACGGAACCGCCCACGAGGATCATGAAGAGGACGAACAGCTCGTTGTTCGCGAGCATGTCCGGCAGGGTGATGAGCTTCTTCTTGGCGCCGCCCTCCTTGGCGAGGGCCTCGCGCTTCTCGGCCTCGGCGGCGAGGCGGTCCAGCTCGCCGCTGTCGCGCAGGCTGATCGCGAACTTCCGGAGCAGGAAGTTGGTCAGCGGCATCGCGGGCAGCGACTGCATCATGAGCACGAGGGAGGGCAGGACGATGATCGCAGAGGAGACGCCTGCGGCCGTGATGCCCTCTGTGGTGAGGCCCGTGGCGACGATGCCGCCGGCGAGCGGGCCCGCACCCGCGACGAAGTGCTCGAAGCTGAAGAGCGGGGTGACGACCGCTGCGAGCAGGAGCACCGCGACGAGCATGCCGGCGATCGCGATGACGACGGAGCGCCACTGCTGGATCATGGTGGGCAGCGGGATGAGCGAGCCCATGTGGAAGAGCAGCGGCACGACGAGGATCGCGTAGATCTGGGCGAGCAGCGACTGGTCGATGGTGTCCGCGGGGATGAGTCCCAGCTGGGCGAAGGCGAATGCGGCCAGCATTGCGACGAGGAGGCCGGGGATGCGGGCCTTCGACCAGATCGAGACGAGCTCGCCCAGGGCGATGAACGCCAGGACGATGGCTGCGGCGAAGATGGGTTCCATTGGAGAGCCTTTCTGCTGTCTCCGTGCGGCGTCCTCCCGTGAGGACGCCGGTTCAGGTGTGCGCGGAGGCGCGTGCGCCGTGCACCGGGCGGCTGCCCGGCGCACGGCGGCTGCGGCCTCGGTGAGGTACCGGGCCGGCGGGCTGGGGCTGTGAGGCCCGTGCCGCCGGCGGGGCTGACCTCGGCGAGGCGTGACCGGTGGAAGACCGGTCCGCTGAACCTGCGATCAAGTGTGAGGCAGGACACTCAGTCCTGTGAAGCCGACGCGCGGGTGTTGTGCGCGAATGCGAGGGCCGCGAGCGAGGCGGCCTGGTCCGCGAGGACGGCGTCGTCGAACTGCACGAGGGGGGAGTGGTTGACGGCGGCGGTCTCCGGGTCGATCTCCGGAAGGGTGGCCTGGAGGAAGTAGAAGGCGCCGGGGACCTCGTTGAGGACGAAGGAGAAGTCCTCCGAGCCCATGAGGGGATCCGGGGCATCGACCACGCGGTCCTCGCCGAACACCTGGGCGAGGGTGTCGAGGGCGAATCCGGCCTGCTCGTGGTCGTTGATGGTGGGCGGGTAGAGGACCTCCCAGGAGAACTCCGCGGTGCAGCCGTGGGCGGCGGCGATGGAGTGTGCGAGCTCCTCGGCGTGCTGCGGGAAGGCGGCGGTGGTCTCCGCGGAGAGCGTGCGTACGGACCCGCCCATGGAGGCGCTGGGCGGGATGACGTTGACGGCCTCGCCGGCGCTGAGGTTGGTGATGGCGGCGACGACGGGGTCGAAGACGCTGAAGCGGCGGGTGACCATGACCTGAAGGGCCTGGCAGAACTCGACGAGCGGCGGGACCGGGTCGAGGGCCTTCTGGGGCTGGGAGCCATGGCCGCCCTGGCCGTGGAAGGTGACGCGGAGGATGTTGGAGCCGGCCATGAGGGGGCCGCGGCGGGTGTTGAACACGCCCTGCTCGCCCGGCATGACGTGGACGCCGAAGGCGGCGTCCGCGCGGGTGCCGGCGGCGTCGAGCACGCCCTCGTCGATCATGGGCTTGGCGCCGCCGGGGCCCTCCTCGCCGGGCTGGAACATGAAGACGACGTTGCCGGGCAGCTCGTCCCGGTGCGCGGAGAGCAGGCGGGCGGCACCCACGAGGCCGGTCGTGTGGAGGTCATGGCCGCAGGCGTGCATGTTGCCGTTGTCCGAGGCGAAGTCCAGGCCGGTCTGCTCGCGGACGGGCAGGCCGTCCATGTCGCCGCGGAGCAGGACGGTGGGGCCGGGCTTCCCGCCGCGCAGCACTGCCGTGATGGAGGTGAGGCTGGTGCCGGTGGTGATCTCCAGCGGCAGGCCGTCGAGTGCGGCGAGGACGCGCGCCTGCGTCTGCGGGAGGTCGTTGCCGAGCTCCGGGATCCGGTGGAGGTCGCGGCGCAGTGCGATGAGGTCGTCCGCGAGGGCGCGGGCCTCGGCGGGGAAATCCGGGCCAGCCGTGGATGTGGCTGCCGATGCAACGGTGGTGGGTGCGGCGGTCATGAGGGGCTCCTGATGGGCCTGTTGATTCGTGAGGCACGAGGGCAGGTTCGTATGCACACACGGCCATCTGTGCTGGGGGTCATAATGCCACTGTCTCATTACGCGGTTGTTACGCCCGACGGATGGTGAGACGAGGCGGTTTTCGGCTTGCTCGGCTGGGGTGGGACGGGCCGAAGAGCGCTCTTCTGTGCAGATCAGGGCACGCTGCCTCACCCTCACTGCCGCAGCGCATGCCGACGGATCTTGCCCACGCTTGTCCGGGGGAGCGTCTCCAGCCATGTCCACCGGCGCGGCCGAGCTGCCTTGGGCAGGCGCTCCGCGGCGTACCGCGTGAGTTCCTCCTCCGAGGGAGGGCGCGCGGGATCCTGCGCCACCACATGGGCGACTGGCACCGCATCACGGATGGGATCGGCCTCCGAGACGACTGCCACCTCGAGCACCCCCGGTGCCTCCGCCAGCACCGCTTCCACCTCAGCGAGGCTGACGTTCTCCCCGGCGACCTTGATGATGTCGTCGGATCTGCCGGCGAAGCGCAGCACCCCTGAAGCATCGCTCGTCACCAGATCTCCGGTGGTGAAGAGGACCTCCGGAAGGTCATCTCCCTCCTCCTGCTCTGCATCGCTCGCGAATGCACGCCGTGTGACCTCCGGTGCGTCAAGGTATTCGCGGAACAGCTCAACGCCGCGGCGCCCGTATACCTGCAGAAGGCCAGGACGATCTTCAGTGCTGCGGGTGGCAGCCGCCGGGGCTTCTGAAGACTCATGGCCGGCTTCGGCGCCAGCAGCTTCTGTCTCGGCGAGCAGATCGATCCGGATGCGCCGTCCGGGGACGACGGGGCCGATGGAGTCAGGCGCCTCCCCGCCCTGCGGCTGGCACGTGACGACGGCCGTGGTCTCCGTCATTCCGTAGAGCTGCCGGGGGCGGACGCCGCAGAGGCGCGCAAATGCTTCATAGTGGGCATGCGAGAGGTTCTGGGCGAACCACACATGTGTGAGGGCGAGCCGGAGCTCCTCCGCGGCCGCGATGCGATCCGCCTGCTTGGACAGGATCATGCGGATGGGTGCGGCGAAGAGGCTGGCGTGCGTGGCACGGAGTTCGGATGCGTCGTCCACCCAGCGGCTGGCGCTGAATGAGGAGGTCAGCGCCACCGAGGCGCCTGTCGCGATCGCACTGGCGAAGCAGTAGAACTGTGCGTTCTCGTGGAACAGCGGAAGCGTCACCAGCCACCTGTGATGCGCGCGGAGGTCGTCGGCGGTCTGCTCGAGGAGGATGACGGGGACGCTCAGGCCGGCTGCCGCGTCTGCGTGCTCGGCGGCGATGAAGGTGACGGCCGGAGAGGTTCTCTCCGCCTGGTGCTGGAGTTCACGGGCGCCGGAGGAAGGGTCGGCGGGCACGATCCATGTGCCTATGCGCGAGGCCGCGAGCCAGAGCAGGACGAAGGCGGGGCAGTTGCCCACGCAGAGGTGCACGGGACGTTCACTGTCCGCGCCCAGTTCCTGCAGCCGTGCGGCGGCAGCCGTGCGGCGGCGGCCGTCACCAGCCGGTCGAACTCCGCGTAGGTCCATCCCGCATCGGTGCGCTGACGGTCTCGGAAGAGCAGGAAGGTCCGGTCGCCGTGAGCAGCGACAGTCCGCTGCCACAGCTGCTCGAAAGTGAGGAGGTCCATGATCGATCGCTCGTCTCGGGGAGTGAGCCGCCCACGGCTCTGAGAGCGACGGGACGCCGTCGACTCCCACAGCCGTGGGCGCAGTGGAGTATGGGCGGATGAGGTCAGTGTCCGCTGGAGAGCGGATGCCGGGGGAGGCCTTCGGCCACGGTCTGCGTCAAGGAGCCGAGAAGCTCGACCTCCAGCTTCACCGTGTCGCCCGGCTGCAGCCAGCCGGAGAAGGCCTCACTGCCCGTGCGCTCGTGTTCGAGCAGGCATCCGCCGCCCACCGTTCCGGAGCCCAGCACCTCTCCTGCGCTGAGCGTGGTCCCGCGTCCGGCGTAGGCGATCACGTCGCCGAAGTCCCAGTTGATCGTCTTCCAGCTGCCGTCGGTCACGAGCCTGTCGTTGACCCATGCGCGCATCCGCAGGTCGAAGCCCTTGCCGGCTCGCCGAGGTTCGAGCTCGTCCGCGGTGACGAAGTGCGGGCCCAGCGTGGTGGCGCTGTCCTTCCCCTTCGCAGGGCCCAGGCCCAGTGCCATCTCCTCCATCTGCAGATCGCGAGCGCTCCAGTCGATGTAGAGGGTGTAGCCGGCGATCGCCGCCCGCGCCTCCTCGGGGGTGGGATTGTGCAGCTCCCTTCCCAGCACGGCACAGACCTCGAGCTCGTAGTCGAAGGTCTGGCAGCCCGGTGGTACCTGCACCGGGTCCTCAGGTCCGATCACTGCATTGTGGTTGCTGATGTAGAAGGCGGGGAACTGCTCGTGCCTGGGGTCGAACGTGCCCGGCCTGCAGTTGCGGATGTGCTCGTGGAAGCACATGCAGTCGCGCATGGCAGGCGGTCTCACCGGCGTCAGGAGCCGGACTTCGTCGAGGGGCATGGATGTGCCGGCGCGGGCTTCGGCCGCGAGCTGATCGAGGTCCGCCCCGGCGGCAAGGGCCTCGGCGACCTCGCTGAACTGCGGAACGGGATGGACGCGGTCGTCCTCGAGCAGCCCGAGGAACAGCTGCCCTGCGGACTCGCCGCTGGTCTGTGCGCTGACGAATCTCATTTCTCTCCTCCGGTCGGGATGGGAAGGCCTTCGAGGCGCGCCATGGCCTCGAAGGGGGCCGGCTGGGACGGGGCCACGTGGTCGGGGTCCAGATGGGTGTAGATGTTGATGACGTTCTGCCCTAGCCTCTCGCTGTCGCCCAGCTGCGCGAACTCGCCCAGTTCGATGTCGTCGATCGCCTCCGCCGCGCTCATGCCGCGGTGGTAGCGGTCCTCGGCCTCGTGCTTGACGAACTCGAGATAGCGCTTGACCTCGGCGACGCCTGCCGCATCCGTGACGGGGCCGTGGCCGGGCACGTAGTGCTCGGCGTCGAGCCCGATGAGGTAGTCGCAGGCGCTGATCCAGTTCTCCACGGGTCCGGCCCAGATGATGGGGGTGCCGCCGATGAACAGCGCGTCCCCGGCATAGACCACCCCTTTCTCCTTCACGTGGGCGATCGCATCTCCCGGAGTGTGCGCGGGCCCCACGAACACGAGGTCCACGTCTGTCGCGCCCACTGTGAGAGTAAGGGACTCATCGAAGGTGCGGGTGGGCGGAGTGGCCACGATGCCGGAGAAGTCGAAGGGCCCGAAGACCTTGCGGATGTAGTCGCCGACGGGGCCCTCGAGGTCCTTGTAGCTGACGATGCGGTCGACGTCCTCCTGCGTCATCTCCGCGGCGGCCACGGAGGAGGCGATGATCTCCGTGGGCTTCGGCAGCAGCTGGTTACCGTAGTAGTGATCGCCGTTGGCGTGGGTGTTGAACAGGTAGGTGATGTCACGGGTGCCCAGCAGCTCTGCATAGGCATCGAGCATCTCCGCGGTGAGCTTGAGGTCGAACAGCGTGTCGACGATGAGGGATTCTCCTTCGTCGACGATGAGGCCGGAGTTGCTCCAGCCCCATCCGCCGTCGGGGAGCATCCACGCATAGCAGCCGTCAGCCACGCGCGTGAGTCCGCGCTCGTAGGTCTCGGTCATGGTCCTCACCTTTCTTCGGGAGTGCTGGAGGTCAGGGTGAGCGGATTGTGGCAGGCGAACATGCGGGCTTCGCCGTTGTCGTCCGCACCGCTCAGTTCTGGGGGCACAGTGGTGCAGATATCCGTCCGCCGGGGGCAGCGCGAGGCGAAGGCACAGCCGGGCGGGGGGTTCGAGGCGCTCGGCACTTCTCCGGTGCGGGCGAGCGCCCTGAGATCCATCCGATTCTGCGGATCGGGACGCGGGATGGAATCCATGAGGAGGCGGGTGTAGGGGTGCCGGGGAGCGCTGAAGACCTGCCGGGTGGGTCCGGTCTCCACCACTTCGCCAAGGTAGACGATCACCACTCTGTCGCTGATCGCCTCCACCAGGGAGAGGTCGTGGGTGATGAACAGGATGCCGAACCCGTGTTCGGCCTGCAGATCCTTGAGGAGATTGATGATGCTCGCCCGCGTGGACACGTCCAGGGCTGCCACGGCTTCGTCGCAGATGAGCAGTTCCGGATTGCAGGCGAGAGCCCGGGCGATGGCCACGCGCTGCCGTTGGCCGCCGGAGAGTTCGTAGGGGTAGCGATGGAGGAATGACTCCGGTAGGCCCACCTTCTGCAGCAGCTCGGCGGGATCGGCGCGGGGAGCGCTGCCGCCGGAGGTGCGGGCATGCAGGGGTTCGAGGATGACCTCCCGAATGGTCCAGGAGGGGTCGATCGAGGAGTAGGGGTCCTGGAACACCATGGGCATGGACTGGCGGGCGTTGTTCATCTGCGTGCGCGTGAGCTCGGTGAGCTCCCTGCCGTTGAAGACGACGGAGCCGGAGTCCGGGTCGATGAGGCGGAGAATCAGCCTGGCGCTCGTGGACTTCCCGGAGCCGGACTCGCCGACCACCGCGACGGTGCTGCCCGGCTCCACCGCGAAGGACATGCCGCGGACGGCATGCACCCGCTGGCGGGAGAGCGGGGAGATGCGGAAGGCCTTACGCAGATCGGTGACTGTGAGCATTGTCGATCCTCTCCGGGAAGATGCACCGCACTCTGTGCTCGGGGCTGTCGGCGGTCAGCGGAATGGGCATGGCCTCGCACTCCTCCGAGGCGAAGCGGCAGCGTGCGGCGAAGCGGCATCCGTGCGGCAGCGAGCGGAACTCGGGCACCGTGCCGGGGATGTCGACCAGCCGGTCGCCGGGGCCGTTGGGGATGCAGTCCATCAGTGCGCGGGTGTAGGGGTGGCGCGGGTTCGCGAACAGCTCCGCGGCCTCGGCGTTCTCCACCACCTGCCCGGCGTACATGACCGCCACCTCGTCGCAGATCTGTGCGATGACCCCTAGGTCGTGGGAGATGAAGAGCGTTGCGACGCCCTGGGTCTCGCTGATCTCCTGCAGGAGCGCGAGCACCTGGGCTTGAGTGGTGACGTCGAGAGCGGTGGTGGGTTCGTCTGCGAGGAGCACGTCCGGTGAGCAGGCGATCGCCATGGCGATGACGACGCGCTGGCGCATGCCGCCGGAGAACTTGTGCGGGTGATCGCGTGCCCGCACCTGCGGGGAAGGGATGTGCACCTGGTCGAGCACCTCCACGGCACGGGCCCAGGCGTCGCGTCTGTTCATGCCGGTGTGGCGGCGCACCGTCTCCGCGATCTGCTCACCCACGGTGTAGTTGGGGTCGAGCGCGGTCATGGGCTCCTGGAAGACCATCGCGATCCGGTTGCCGCGGATGTCGCGCATCTGCTTCTCAGACATTGCGCGGAGGCTCTGTCCCTCGAGGCGGATGTCGCCGGAGGCGATCCGCGCGGAGCCGATCAGGCCGAGAACGGCATTGGCGGTGATCGACTTTCCGGAGCCGGACTCGCCCACGAGCCCCAGGGCGCGGCCGCGCTCCAGCGTCAGCGAGACCTCGTCGACGATGGTGATGGGACCGGTGGCGCCGGGCACCTCGACGACGAGGTCCTCGATCTCCAGCAGGGGTGGTGTCTGAGGCATCAGAACTTCCTTTGCTCGCGTCCGAGGGAGTCGCGGACGGAGTCTCCCACGGTGTTGAAGGCCAGTACGACGACGAGGATCGCGAGGCCGGGCCAGAGGACCAGGCCGATGTTCTCCGAGGCGTAGGCCGTTGCGTTGCGCAGCATGGAGCCCCAGGAGGCCTCGGGCGCCTGCACGCCCAGGCCCAGGAAGCTGAGCCCGGCCTCGAACAGGATGGAGAAGCCGATGGTCATGCTGATCTGCACGATCAGCGGCGAGGCCATATTGGGCAGCACGTGCGTGCGGAGGATCCGCGAGTGCGAGATGCCGAGGGAGCGTGAGGCCTCGATGTAGGTCTCCTGCCGGATGACGAGGGCGATGCTCCTGGCCACGCGGAAGAAGCGCGGGGCGTTGGCCACGCCGATCGCGAGGATGACCGTGCGGATGCCCGGTCCCAGGATCGCCACCAGCGCGAGGGCGAAGAGCAGCGAGGGGATGGCCATGACCGCATCGGTGAACCGGCTCAGCGCTGTGTCGAGCGCGCCGCGGAAGTAGCCTGCGGCGAGCCCCGTGGGCAGTCCGATGAGGAGGCTGAGCGCCGTGGCCAGCACTCCGGCGAGGAGGGTGGGCCGGATGGCGTGGAGCATCCTGCTCAGGTAGTCGCGGCCCACCTCGTCCGTGCCCAGCAGGTGCGCCGCCGAGGCCGGGGCGAAGGCGCTTCCGAGGTCCTGCGCCTCCGGGTCGTAGGGGGAGATGAGGGGCGCCAGCAGGCCGACCGCGATGAGGACCAGCAGGAACACCAGGAAGCTCATCCCCAGGCGGTCTGAGAGGAAGCGCCGCGTGAACCGCGCGAAGGGGGATTCGTGCTCCTTGGGGGCACGGAGGGATCTCATGAACATGGGTCACACCGTCTTCGGGTTGAGCCAGCGGTAGGACAGATCGACGACGAGGTTCACCGCGATCACGACGCACGTGATGAGGAGCACTGTGCCCTGCACCATGACGATGTCGCGGGTGAAGACGGAGCTGACGAGGAGGGAGCCGATTCCGGGGATCCGGAAGACCGCCTCGATGAGCACGGAGAGGCCGAACAGCCTGTTCACCTGCAGCCCGGCTACGGTGACGACCGGGATCATCGCCGACCGCAGCACGTGCCGCAGCTTGATCGTCACGGGGTCGAGGCCCTTCGCCTTGAGCGTGCGGACGAACTCCATCTCCTGGACGTCGATGAGGCTGGCCCGCGACTGCCGCGCGATCTCTGCGATGCCGCCGGCGGCCAGCGCGATGACGGGCAGCGTGAGGTTTCTCGCCCACCGCTGAGGGTCGTCGCCGAATGCCGTGTAGTCGCCGCTCGGCAGCCATGCCAGCGAGATCGAGAAGATCGCGATGAGCATGGCGCCCAGCCAGAAGTTCGGCACCGCGATGCCCACGGAGCTCAGGGTCTGAATGGCCCGGTCGAGGACGCTGCGCGGCCTGATCGAGCTGATGACGCCCACAGCGGTGCCGATGAGCAGCGAGAGGACGAGAGCGAACAGGATGAGCTCCACCGTGGGCGTGATGCGTGAGGCGATCGCGCCTGCCACGGTCTGGCTGGAGAACAGCGATTGCCCGAGGTCTCCGCTCAGCACCGCCGTGAGCCACTGGAAGTATCTCGCCACGAGGGGCTGGTCGAGGCCCAGCTGCGCGTGGACCTCGGCGATCTGCTCCGGAGTGGCGTTCTCGCCCAGGATCGTCAGCGCCGGGTCACCTGGGATGAGCGCGGTGAGCATGAAGACGATGACGGAGACCAGCCAGAGCACGAGGAGTGAGGACAGCAGCCGCGTGAGGATTTCGCGCGCCATAGGTCACTCCTCGATCGAGATCTCGGAGTAGTCCACGGTGCCCGCGGCGGTGAGTCCGATGCCGGTGACGGGTGCCTTCTCCGCACGCAGTGCCTTTGAGCTGCAGATGGGGATCTGCACGACCTGGTCTGCTGCCCGCTCATTGGCCTTGGCATATGCGGCGGCGCGGTCCTCCTGAGTGGCGGCGCTGCGGCCCTCTTCCAGGAGGGAGAGCAGCTCCTCGTCCTCGTAGGCGCCGGGGTTGAACAGTCCGGTGGGCTGGTACAGGCTGGCGAAGGTCTTGGCCGGGTCCGTGGCTCCCGGCCAGAGGGAGGTGTAGGCGTCCGTGGTCTTCTGGCCGTTGAAGTCGCTGACGACCTTGGTGGGCTCGCTGATCTGGAGGTCCACGTCGATCCCGATCTCCGCGAGCTGTGCGGCCTCGGCCTCTGCGATGACCCGGTAGGGTGCCGCGGAGATCGCGGAGAGGGACATTGTGAAGCCGTCGGCGTACCCGGCCTCTGCGAGCAGCTTCTTCGCCTCATCCACATCGCGCTCGGGCACCTGCACCTCGGGACTCGCTGCCCAGTAGTCCTGTGTGAAGAGCTGGCCGGTGGGTTCGCAGTTGCCTTCGAGGATGGTCTCGGAGATGCCCTGGCGGTCGATCGCCAGTGAGATCGCCCGGCGCACCTGGGGATCGTTGAGGGGGCTGCCCTCCTTCATATTGAGGTAGATCATCAGGGGCATGGTCATGGGCTCCATCGCAGTGACGCTGAGCCCGGCTTGTTCGGCGGCCGCGCCCTGGTCCTGCCCTAGGGCCGCGATGTCGATCTCACCGGTGGAGATCGCGCGGAGGCGGGCTTCGGGGTCCACGATCATCTTGAGGGTGAGCTTGGGGGTGCCGGCGTGGTCCGGGTTCCAGTACTCATCGAACTTCTCATAGGTGATCGACGAGCCGGGGAGGTGCTCCGTGACCTTGTACGGACCGGCGCCCACCGGCTGGAGATCGAGATCGGGACTGTCGAGGGCGTCCGGGCTGATCATCATGCCGGCGCGGTCGGCGAGGGCGGAGAGGAAGGCAGCGTCCCGGTTCTCGAGCTCGATGACGACGGTGGAGTCGTCGGGAGCGTCGATCGATTCGACCGAGGCGAAGTCGGCTTTGAGGACCGAGCCCTCTCCGTTCATGCTCCGCTCGAAGTTCTTCTTCACGGCATCTGCGGTGAGCTCGGCGCCGTCGTGGAACTTCACCCCCTGCCGCAGGTGCAGAGTGAGCGTCTTTCCGTCGTCTGAGAGCTCGAACGACTCGGCCAGACTCGCGCCGACCTCGCCCGCGTCGTCCACGCTGAGGAGGCTGTCATAGGTGGGAAGCAGGTAGACGGAGACGTACTGATTGCCTGCCTTGGCCGGATCGTAGTTCTGTCCTCCGTCGGTGGAGTACCCCACGGTGATGGGGGCGCTGCTGGAGCCGGAATCTGCGTCGCTGCCGCTGGCGGAGCTGCCGCAGCCGGCGAACAGCGCCAGTGAGGCGACCGTCGCCGTTGCGGCGAGGACGGATCTGCTGAGTCGAGTCATTGTCACACTCCCTTGTGAGACGTAATTCGGACCCAATCTCTAGTTAAGTCCGAAGCCTGAACCCATTAAGCCGCTAACCTAGGGGTATGTCAAGACCCAGATCCACACACCTCGATGAGCTTGATGCGCGGCTGATCGGGTTGCTCGAAGAGAATCCGCGCGGCTCGAACTCCGGATTCGCAAGGGAGCTGGGGGTCTCTGAGAAGACGATTCGCGTCCGGATGGAGCGGCTGTTCTCCGAGTTCGACATGCGCATCGAGGTGTCGGTGCGCGATCGCCCGCGGACGGCTGCCCGTATGCTCTACGTCCTCAGCTGTGATGTGGCGGAGAGGTTCCGGATACTCAACCGGCTCACTGCGGAGCCAGCGGTGCAGTACGGCTATGCGGTGACGGGTGGAGCGGAGATCGCTCTCCTCGCGGGCTTCGACGACGATGCAGAGGCGTTCAAGTTCCAGCACGACATCCTCGAGCCGCTCGAAGATGTGGAGATGGTGCTGGCGCTGCGCCTGATGTCAGAGGTGCTGGCCGGTTCCTCCAGCCGTGCCATGCCGCTCATCGATCCGAAGGCGCTGAACGCGGCACTGCTGCGGAATACGGCGGAGATGGACGTGCAGGAGCTTCTGGGCTGGCTGACTCACGAGCTGGTGAGCGTATTCGGTGCGGACCGTTCGATGGCAGGTGCGTTCGGTGAGCCTGGAAGCGTCAAACTTGCCCACCATCTGTGGCACAACTTCCCGCCGTACTATGCGCCGCAGATCCTGAAGCTGAGCGAGCCCGACCGCTCGCCGGGCACCATCAACTCGGTTGCGCAGACGCAGCGGGTGGTCTATGTGCGTGACGCCCAGGAGTCGAAGATGTTCGACTGGGCCAAGCCGCTCATCAAGCGCGTGGGCTATCGCACCGTCGTCTCATTTCCGCTCAAATACGGCGATTCCCTGGTGGGGGTGGCGACCCTGTACTTCGACGAGATCCGCGAGCTCGACGACTCCTACACGGCCACCGTGCAGAGCTTCCTGGACCAAGTGGCCCTGCGGCTGCATCTGGCGCTGCGGACGTGAGTAGGTGTTGTTCTGCTTGGGAGGATGGCGCTGCATGCGGCTGTGTGCGCTCTGCGGTTACATGCGGTATGAGGTTCTTGATCGCCTGTGGTGCGCCCGTATCCTGGCGGGCAGATAGGCTTCCTCCCAGGTCCTACTGGTCTTTGCCTTACTGATCGTTGCATGCAGGAGTCGTTGTCTATGAAGAAGCAGATCAACGTTGTGGGAGCCGTCGTTGTGCGCGATGGCGCGATCTTGTCCGCGCAGCGCAGTGAGATGATGTCGCTGCCTGGCATGTGGGAGTTCCCGGGCGGCAAGATCGAGAGTGGGGAGACCCCAGAGGGGGCCCTGGTGCGTGAGATGCAGGAGGAGCTGCTGTGCACCATCACCGTGGGTAAGCACATCGAGACGACCACGCATGAGTATGAATTTGGTATCGTCACACTCACCACGTTCTATGCGGAACTGCAGGAGGGCGAGCCGCAGCTGACTGAGCATGCGGAGATCCGCTGGATCCCTGCGGCCCAGCTCAACAGCGTGGAATGGGCTCCAGCTGATGTTCCTGCAGTTGACAGCATCATGCGGGACTTCGCGGCCTGAGTGGTTGTTGTGTGATCAAAGGAGTACCGCAGCGTGAGCCGCAGCAGCACCGAGGCACAACTTCGTAGCGACACCGCGTTCGGGTTCCTGGACAGAGAGCTGGCCTCCTCGCAGGTCTACCACCCCCTGTTGGTGTCCAACAGGGGAACTAACACGATGGTGAAGGCGATCCGGACGGAGCTGCGGCGCTCGCGGTCGTTTACCTTCTCGGTGGCCTTCGTGAGTCCCAGTGCGGTTGCCATGCTCAAGCAGGCGTTCCTCGACTTTCCGGGGCGGGGCACGATCATCACCTCGACCTACTTGGGGTTCAACTCACCGGCGGCGTTCTGGGAGCTGCTCAATCTGCCGAATGTGGACGTCTACGTTCACGAGGGATCGCGGCATGGCTTCCACTCCAAGGGGTACCTCTTTGCACAGGAGGGCCCCACGACTGCGATCGTTGGGAGCTCGAACCTCACGGACAACGCTCTTGTACGTAACCACGAGTGGAACCTGCGTTTCTCCGCGCTGCCGGGTGGTGACGTGGTGGAACAGCTGCGGGCCGAGGTGGATGAGCAACTCGCACACTCGGTTCCGCTCACGCCCGAGTGGATCGAGCAGTACGCGGCACAGTGGACTCCTCCCGAGGAACGACCGCTGGCGGTGGACCCTCTGCATCCGGTGGAGCGTATCCAACCGAACGCGATGCAGCGAGAAGCGCTTGCAGAGATTGAGGCGGTGCGGGCTGCGGGCGAGGAGAGGGCACTCGTAGTCTCAGCGACGGGGACTGGCAAGACGATCTTGGCGGCGCTGGACGTCCGTGCGTTTAATCCTGAGCGGATGCTCTTCATTGTGCATCGTGAGCAGATCCTTGATCGCGCGATCGAGGAGTTCCAGAAGGTGCTGGAGGCGCCGCGCAGCGACTTCGGCAAGTTCGTGGGTTCGGAGAAGCAGCTGGATCGCAGGTACGTGTTCGCGACGGATCGCTCGCTTGCGAACCCTGAGGTACTCGCGCAGATAGCCCCCGATGCCTTCGACTATGTGCTGGTGGATGAAGTGCACCGGGCAGGTGCGGCCGGGTATCGACGCATCCTGGAGCATCTGCAGCCCACGTTCCTGCTGGGCGTGACGGCAACGCCAGAACGGACCGACGACTTCAACGTCTACGAGCTTTTCGACTTCAACGTCCCCTACGAGATCCGGCTACAGAAGGCTCTGGACGAGGACATGCTTGCACCGTTCCACTACTACGGTGTGACCGACTTTGAGCGTGAGGGTGAAGTCATTGACGACTTTGCGCAGCTGGGAACGCTTGTTGATCCGGATCGTATTGAGCACATCATCAAGGCGTTGGAGGCCTATGGGCATGCGGGTGCGCCTGTCCGCGGCCTCATGTTCTGCAGCGGGAAGAAGGAGGCGCAGGAGCTTTCTCAACTTCTTAACCAGCGGGATGTTCGGGGGAAGCGATTGAGGACGACGTCGCTGACGGGTGAGGACCCGGTGTCGGTGAGGGAAGCCACTGTCACCCGACTGGAGAACGGTGAGCTGGACTATATCGTCACCGTTGACGTGTTCAACGAGGGGATCGACATCCCGAGCGTGAACCAGGTAGTCATGCTGAGGCAGACGGAGTCGAGCATTATCTTCACTCAGCAGTTGGGTCGCGGGCTCCGTAAAGCTGCCGGCAAGGATCACTTGGTTGTCATCGACTTCATCGGCAACTACACGAATAACTACTTGATACCCATCGCGCTCTTTGGGAACAATTCGCTCAACAAGGACTCGGTGCGGCGGGACCTGATCGAGGCGCAGGAAGCGGGGGCGATTGCCGGGCTCTCGAGCGTGAACTTTGACCGGGTATCCCAGGAGAGGATCTTCGAGTCTCTAGCGACGGCGAAGCTCGATAGCCTGAAGGCAATCAAGGAGACGTACCGTCAGCTGCAGAACCGCCTGGGGCAGGCGCCGAAGCTGTATGACTTTGCGCGGTTCGATCTGGCTGACCCAGTGGTGGTGGCGACAGCGGGAGCAGATCGTAACTATTGGAGTCTGGTGAAGAAGTTCAAGGGGACGGAGCGGGAGCCGAGTCCCGAACAGGCGGCTGCGCTGCGGTTCCTGTCCTCGCAGATCTTGGATGGGAAGCGTCCGCATGAGCTTCTACTGTTCCGGGAGCTACTGGAGCAGCTGGAAGGGTGGCGTGATGGCGCTGGTCTCGATGGCGAGGTCGGCGGACGAGCGTGCGTGAGCGATGCGGAGCTTGTTGACCTCTTGGTGGAGCAGGGCGTCAGCGCAGGGGAGGACGTGTTGCGTTCGCTGCGTGCGATCTTTGGTCTCACGTTCTTCACGGATACTGAGCGTCCCAAGTACGGCAGGCCGGTGCTCGATGTGTCAGACGGGGCGTTTGCTCTATCGCTGGAGTTCGCTGAGCACATGCGCGGGGACACGGACTTCGCCGGTCATGTGTGGGATGTCGTGGAGACCGGACTGTACCTGGCTCGCCATAGGTACGTGTGGTCGGAGGACTTGGAGGTGGGGAAGCGGTATTCGCGGAAGGATGTCTGCCGGTTGCTCAACTGGAAGAGCGATCAGAAGGGGACGATCTATGGGTACAAGGTGGATCTGGACACGCAGACGTGTCCCATCTTTATCACGTACCACAAGCACGATGAGGTCTCAGCGAGTACGGCCTATGAGGATGAGTTCCTCAACGAGTCGCAGGTGCGGTGGTTCACCCGCAGCAAGCGGACGCTGCAGAGTGCAGAGGTGAAGGCGATCGTGGAGAATCAGGTACCGCTGCACCTGTTCGCGAAGAAGGACGATGCGGAGGGCACGGATTTCTACTACCTGGGCCAGGCGACGTCCTCTGACCCGGTGCAGACGAAGATGCGGGGCGAGGGCGGACGCGAGCTCGATGTGGTGACGATGACACTGTCGCTCAGGTCGGCAGCGGAAGACGCTTTATACCAGTATCTTACCTCAGCAACCTGATCGGAAATTTACATTATTTGCTCATCGTGAAACTTCAATGATACACTCAGCGACATTCGGTTGACAATATAAAGGATACGAGGTGAAACTTTATGGCCGCGAGCAATCATCCTCCAGTAAGAAGAATTTCCGCCGACGGTGTACTCGGGGAATTCTCTTATGATTTTAAGTTTACAAATAATTCCGGTAATAACAGTCGAATGAAAGTTCTTTATGCCGAAAACGGCCGCGGGAAAACGAACCTTCTTAATGCAATAGCGGCCTTGCTGGCCGGGACCCCGGATGACCTTCAGGATCTTATTGAAGTTCCTATTTCTCGACTCGCAATCGAGTTTGAGAACGGCGGCTATATAGAAATGCTGCGCAAAGAATCGACCGTTGGATCATTCGAGATGCGAATCTCGCCCTCGGAGGAACAATCCGAAGGTGGCATTTCTGTCTACGTCGATGCTTCCGATTTTCCGGGGCGCTTGTATAGGCGCATATGGGAAGAAAAGAAGGAGTATGTTAAATTTAGGTCTGAGCTTGAACGGTTATCTTTAGCTCCCGTTTACATTGGAGACGATAGAATATCAACGACTTTTGAAGAGAAGGCCGAATACGGTCGAGCTGGGAGTGCGCGCGCGGCTAATAATAGAGCCAATAAAAGGACGGTGGATCCTGTGGCTCAGCTAATTGAAAGAGTGGAGGGGGCGTTAACCAGGTCTGCCATTTTTGGAATTTCAGAAAAAAGTCGCGGAACTGGAGTCTACAGCAAGATTACGCAAGCTACACTTAAAGGTGCTTCATCCGTCTCCACGAACGAAGCACGAGAAAGTCTTGAGACGGAGCTTGACGGCCTGCTGCAAGATGGAAAGCCTCTGGAGTTGTACGGGCTTCTGTCGCTCGGGCAAGTTGAAGAAATCCGCCAGCAAATTAGCCGTGCGCGGAGAAACGCCAGGCCATTGCCCGTTCTGCTGCAAATTCTGGAGCCGTATATCGATAGTCTAAAATCTCAGATCGAATCTCTCCGCCCGGCGTACGCCCGCATCAACACCTTCGTCACAGGAATTAACAAGTTCCTCGACCGAAAAACCCTCAAGTTCTCTCTGCAGGAAGGGGTTCGGCTTGAAGGGCGCGACGGGGAAAGTATTCCTCCGGCGAGCTTATCTAGCGGAGAGCGTCATTTACTGAGTCTCATGTCTCAGGCTGTTCTTGCCGCAGGTGAGCGGCGCCTTCTTTTAATCGATGAACCTGAAATATCGCTAGGAATTGACTGGCAAAGGATGCTGCTTCCGGAGCTTTTGAAATGTAGTCAGGAGGGAAGTGTACAATTCATTGTAGCTTCTCACTCTGTTCAGGTTATGAACTCGATTCCTTTTGACCAGATCGTGCAGCCGGAGGAACCGGAGTGACTGAACTTGTAAACACAGATGAAAGCCGACGCCTCACAGTTGAGGAGCGACTCCTTGAAATCCGTCTTTCAAGAAAAAAGCATCTGATTGTTGAGGGAAATTCCGATCAGAGGTTCTATCAAAGCTGGTTTAGCATGCTTGGGCGCGGTGACGACCTGGTGGTAAGTTCAGTTGACGAAATTGATGTATCTCGCGAGTCAATTGAAAGCCTGGGCGTGACGGTGGGGAATAGAGGGGCTGTTGTATCATTTGCGCATGCGGCTTCTGGGAGTAATGAAACGCCTGCTTTTTCATCTAAGATAAGATGCATTATTGACAGGGATCTCGGGCAAGAGCTTAACATTGAATGTGGGAATTTTCTCCTGGTTACTGACTTTCCTGCACTCGAGAGTTACGCGATGACTCGAGAGGTGCTAGAGGCGGCCAATTTACTGGGCTTCTGCCGGGCAATACCTGATATCGATGCTGCTTTTGAAGGTCTGAAGTATGCCCTTGGTGCCTTGTTTGCGGTTCGCCTCCAGTACCCACATCTTCCTCGTCCTAGGTATGAAAAGGGAATTAAAGCATCCTCTTCCCGAGACCTCCGCGAGTTCGACGTTAAAGTTTCTGTTGATGCCTCGATTGTAGACATGGATGAAACCGATTGGACCGTAAGGTCAGAGCGTCGAGGCGAAGACTGCAGAACATTTGCATACGGGCATGACATTTCGGAGCTTCTTCTCGCGGCCTACTCAAACAGATTTAAGAATAAATCTGGAATAACTAAAATAGAAGTTATTGAAGAAGCGATGTTATCCGCGATGATGAGAGTTGGTGAGTTTGAGAGCAGGCCACTTTTCGTGGCGGTTAAATCTTGGGTACACGCTCCCTAGGGCGTTTAGCTGACTCTTCACGATGGGGGGTGTCCCTATGGTTGTTGTCAAGCAACCGCGGGGACGCGGGGCTCATAGAGAGTCCCCTTCTTGATCATCGCGTACATGACGTTCAGGCGGCGACGAGCTAAGCACATGACCGCAGCGTTGTGACGCTTCTCCTCATCACGTTTCCGCTCGTAGTGCGCCTGCGATAGCGGGTCGTGACATGACGCGACCCACGCGGACCGGAACAACGCGTTCTTCAATCGCTTGTTCCCTGCCCTCGCGGGGAACTCACCCCTGCATCAGCCCCTCAGGACGAAGATGTCATGTGCTCATCGCCAACCTATCGCAGGTTCACGGCTCGGCTGTTCCTGCCTCGCGCAAGTGCCTGATGAGACGTTCCGCGTCGGCGTCCATTCTGTCAGCCGAACCGTTTGCCTCAGACTCCGTTCGCTGTGCGGAAAGGCCCTCACCCCTCCCACACCACCTCCCCGCCCACCATCGTCATCGCCACGCCGACCTCAGGAATCTCCTCCACGTCCGCAGACATCAGCGAACGGTCCAGCACCACCAGATCCGCGAACTTTCCCACTTCGACGGAGCCCTTCACCTCGTCCTCGTGCGAGGCCCTGGCGCCGTTGAGCGTGTACATCCGCACCGCATCCATGAGTCCCACGCGCTGGCGCGCACCCACCTCGGCACCGCTCCGAGACCGGCGGGTGAGCGCCGCGTGGATTCCCCGCAGCGGTGAGACCTCCGTGACCGGCGCATCCGAGCCGATCGCCACTGGCACCCCCGCTCGCACATAGTCCGCCAGCGGATACATGTGCTCCACCCGCTCGCCGTAGTTCCTGATGTAGCTGTCGCCGTACTCGTAGTGGAACGCCGGATTCGCCGTCGGCACCACACCGAGCTCCGCCATGCGCGCCACCAGATCGGGCGCGGCCAGCCCACCATGCTCCACACGGTGTCTCGCATTCGCACGCGGATGCTCCCGCTGCGCCCTCTCGATCGTGTTCAGCAGCATCTCGATCGCCGCGTCCCCCTGCGCATGCGAGGTCAGCTGCCAGCCCTGTGCATGCGCCTCGACGAACACCTCGTCCAGCTCCTCCTGGCTGAGGTAGCTCACCCCGCACGTGCTCGGATCGCTCGTGTACGGCTCCCGCGTCCACACCGTCGGCCCGCTGCTCGACCCGTCCAGGAACAGCTTGAGCGGCCCGATCCGGAACCGATGATCACCCAGCCCCGAGAAGATCCCCACCCGCATCGTGTCCCGGACGATGCCCAGCGAATCGCCGAGGCCGCCCACCACCGCATAGATCCGCTGTTTCACGAGCCCGGCGGCCACCGCCCGCTGCAGCCCGCGCAGATGGCTGAACCCCTGGCCCGTCGCGTCGTGGATCGAGGTGACCCCGTGCCCGGCGAACAGCTCCGAACCGGCCTCGTTGCTCGTGTCCAGTTCGGCATCGCTGAGCGCGGCAGTGGAGAACATGCGCATGTGCGCGCTCTCGATGAGCACTCCATCCGGTTCACCAGAGTCGTCGCGGGAGATCCGCCCGCCCACCGGATCGGGCGTGGCCGCATCTATCCCCGCAAGTTCCAGCGCCCGCGAGTTCACCGCCGAGATGTGCCCGCACGCCCGCACGACGATGAGCGGGTGCTCGGTGGTCACACCGTCGAGTTCCGCCCGCGTGGGGTAGCGACCCTCCGCAATGACCGTGTCGTTGAACCCCCACGCCCGCACCCACGTCCCGGCAGGCAAGGAGCCAGCCTTGGTCCGCAGCTGCTCCAGCAGATCTGCGACCGAACGCACCGACGGATCCTTGCATGACACAGAGGTGAGATTCGATCCCACCATCGTGAGGTGGGCGTGCGCATCGACGAACCCGGGCATGAGCGTCCGCCCGCTCAGCTCCACCCGCCTGGTCTCCGGGCTGGCCAGCGCCTCGATCTCCGCCGAGGTGCCCACCGCCTCGATCAGCCCGCTCCTGACGGAGACGGCCTCGGCGACGGAATCGCGGGCATCGACGGTGAGCACCTCGCCGCCGGTGAAGATCGTGTGCCGGTCCTGAGTGTGCTGCTGGGCGGTCATGCGATTCCTCTCCGCGACCGGTACCGCATATCTCCAGTGCTGTATATGTCGGGTGCCGTGTGTCGCCGAGGCCGTGGCGGGGGCCTCGAGCTCTCTCTCCTTGGCGGGCACCGCCGGCTCTCTCCTTGGCCGGAGCGGCGCCTCGGGACCTGTCTCAGCCCGTTCCTCGGGCTCGGTCTCAGCTCACGCTTCGCACTCTCCCGGCTCACGCTTCGGCGGCTACCTGCTTCCGCTCGAAGTACCGCGCCAGCGCCCGGTCCGAGCTCGGCCTGGTGAGCAGGGACACGATGACGAACAGCGGGATGTTCACCATGAGCCCCCAGATGCCGGCGTGGATGCCCAGCGGATGGACGATGAAGAACGAGAACAGCACTGTGACCAGGAGTCCCGCGGCCATACCGGTCAGCGCTCCCCATTTGGTGGCCCGGGGCCAGAAGAAGATGCCGAGCATGGTAGGCATCGCCTGCCCCGAGAACCCATACCCGATCAGCAGGATGTAGACCAGGCTTGCCGGCTCCGCGATGGAGATGGGTGCGATGATGAGCGCCATGATCGGGAAGATGAGCCAGCGCGTGAGCTTCCCGGTCCTCTCCTCGCTGAGCTTGAACAGCGGCTGGATGATGTCCTTGCTGTAGGTGAGCGCGGTCGCGTGGATCTGCGGTTCGCTCGACGACATCGAGGCCGCCAGCGTGCCGGCACCCAGCAGACCGGCGAGCAGCACCGGCATGTTGTCCACCGCCATCTGGATGGCCACCTGGTCCGGATTCCCTATCTCCGGGTACTCGAAGATGCCGATGAAGCCCACGACGATCATGGGGATCAGCATGATGTAGTAGAGCGGAATGAAGGTCGTCGCCTTGCGCAGCCCGGTAGGGGAGGCGGCACCCATCCAGGAGATCCAGTGCGCCTGCCAGATGGAGAAGAAGGAGATGAGGATCGATGTGGTCCAGAAGGCGTAGTTCATATCGCCCAGTGCCCCAGGCAACGTGAGGAACTGCGGCATGTCCTCCTGCAGGCGTTCGAAGATGGGCCGGGCGGAGAACCCGCCCGTATAGTGGTTGATCGCCCACAGCCCCACCAGCCACGCCGTGACGAACATCAGCACGCCCTGCAGCGCATTCGTCATTCCGATGGCTCGCAGCCCGCTGCGGTAGAGGTAGATCGAGATGACGCCGAGGACCAGGATGACTCCCATCCAGGTGGGGATGAGGCCGAAACTCATGACATTGAGAATGTAGGCTGAGCCGATCGTCTGTAGCACCGCATAGGCCAGACCTGCGATGGAGACGCCAGCTGCGGCGATACCGCCGAGCACCGGAGATTCGTACCTGTCCGTAATGGTCGAAGCTTGCGTCACATGGCCGTACTTGCGGCCGAAGTGCCAGACCTTGGGGCCGAGGTACCAGGCCAGGAACGCCATGAAGGAGACGTAGACGACCACGTACATGACCGGAACCCCACGGGAGAACGCCCAGCCGGGAGAGCCCATGAAGGTGTACGCGCTGACCGCGCCGGCACCGATGAGGAGGTACGTGACGAACGGGTTGAGACTGCGGTCGCCCACGCCCCAGGCCCGGACCGTGGACATGTTGTGTCCGCGCCCGGCGCGCACGCCGATGATGACGGCGGCGACGAGATACGCGGCCGTGATCGCGAAGGGGATGTACTGGGTCATGACGCCTCCGCTCCCTGTGTGTCGCCGCCCGCGTGAACCGCGGGCACTTCATCCGTGCCATGGACTCCGAGCGCATTGACAAGGAGCATGGCACCTGTCGTCAGTCCGATGACCACGATCGACCAGGTCATGAGCAAAGGCATCCCGAGGAAGAGTTCGGTGCTGTTGAAGAGGGCAACGACCGGCCACAGGCCGAGCAACAGAGTCGCCACCACGATTGCGAGGGCCAGGAAGTGCCTGGCGGTCCGGGGTCGCCGCGAGCGGAACTGCATGGTCATCTCCCTGAGGTGTGGAGGTGCGCGGGCGCGGTCTTGGGCCAGGGCAGCAGCTGCTCGACGGCCGCTCCCACCCTGAATGCGCTCACCTCGTCATAGGGGTGCCCCACGATCTGCACCCCGGTGGGCAGCCCGGCTCCGGTGAAGCCGGAGGGCACGGCGAGCACCGGCACTCGGTTGGCGATGTTGAAGGGCACGGTCATGTGTGACTGCCAGTATTCCGGCCGCGAGACTTCGCCGTTCCCGCCGGTGTAGCGGATTCCGTCGAGGTACTCCTCGTCCGCGCGCAGCCCGGGCACGGCCGAGGTGGGGCAGAGGAGCACATCGAACCCCTTCATCGCCTGGGCCAGCTCCGCCTGGATCTGCGCCTCCAGCGCGAGGCCCTCGTGGAAGCTGCGCAGTTCTGCGGCTGCCGTCGTCTTCTCCATGAAATACCGGGTGTAGGCGGAGAGGGCTTCTTCCGCACCCTCAGTCGCCTCGCGCATGGCAGCTCCCAGGTTGTGGCCGAGGTGCGTCGCGGCGGCCGCCCACAGCCTCTCGACTGTCCACGGCAGCTCCACCTCCTCGACGATCGCCCCGGCCTCCTGCAGAGCAGTGGCCACTCGGGCGGTGTTGGCGCGGGTGTCCGCCGTGGGATCGAAGTCGCCCAGTGTCATGCACAGGGCCACCCGGGTGCCCGCGAGGGATTCCACCGGCGTCGAGGCCGCCTGCAGGATGCCGGCGGAGTCCGGTGCCGGGACCGTTGAGTGGTCCCCGGGATGCGGTCCTGCGAGGACTGTGGTCAGCAGCGCGGCATCGGCCACCGAGCGCGCCAGCGGGCCGTCGCCCCGGTACCAGTCCAGGGACAGCGGAGGTGCTCCGGGGACCCTGCCGTAGGGTGCCTTGAAACCCACGGTGCCGGTGAACGCGGCGGGCAGGCGTGTGGAGCCCGCGATGTCCGAGGCGGTCGCCAGTGGAGCGTAGCCTGCCGCCAGGGCTGCCCCGGATCCCCCGGAGGAGCCGCCCGGTGAGTGCTCCAGGTCCCAGGGGTTCCTCGTCACGCCCCACAGCTGACTGCGGGTGAACGAGGCACAGCTGTACTCAGGTGTCGTCGTCCGTATGTGGATGTGGCCTCCGGCCGACCTGATCCGTGCGATCACCACGGAATCGGCGTCTGCGAGAGTGTCCCGCTCACTAAGCAGGCCCTGCGTCAGAGTCCGGCCGGCGATCGCGTGCTTCTCCTTGGCCGCCACCGGCAGCCCGAGCAGGGGGCGGGACCGAGTGGCAGTTTTCGCGTCCGCGCCGCAGCTGCGCGCGGCCGTGAGGTACTCGTCCTCGGCACGACGCGCGTGACTCCAGGCGTCGTCGAGGATCTCGGTCACAGCGTTGACCTTCTCCTCACTCTCCTCGATCCTGTCTCGCAGTGCCTCGAGGTACTCCACCGGTGAGAGGTCCAGGGTGCGGAAGGCCTCAAGCACCTGTGCGGCGTTCCAGGCATGCAGGTCATCGGAATCCGACGCGGCTGTGTTCATCTCATTCATCGGGTCTGCTCCTTGTTGTGTCGTCGTTGTGTCGTCGCTGTGCCGGCCCCTCAGGACTTCCCGGCCCAGGGCGCTTCGGGCGGCAGCTCCCCGCTCACCAGCTCGCCGGTCACGGAGGTGAGCACCGCAACCCCCCTGACCATGTCTTCGTCCGTCGTGAACTCGCGCTCGCAGTGGGAGACGCCGTCCACACTGGGGACGAAGAGCATGACGGAGGGGACCACGGTGTTCATCGCCACGGAATCGTGGCCGGCCATCGTCTCGATGCGACGGCTGCTGAGGCCCTCGTTCGCCGCCGCCTTCTCCGCGAGCTCTACGCCATCGGTGGGGAAGTACCGCTTCTCGCGGATGTCGAAATCGCTCACGTCGATCGTGATGTCGTGCTCGCGTGCGATCTCCTCGATCTCGCGCAGCAGGATCGCCCGCGCCTCGCGCACGATCTCCGGTGAGGACGAGCGCAGGTCCGCGATCATGTGCACCCGGCGCGGGACCACGATGGGCGAGTTCGGCTCCACCACGTGCTGACCCACCGAGGAGACCATCGCCTCCTCCTCGAAGCTCTCGGTCACCGCGTGCACCCGCAGCACCACCTTCGCCGCTGCGACGAGCGCATCGTGCCTGTCGGCCATCGCGGTGGCCCCGGTGTGCGACTGCTCGCCCAGCACGTCGATGTCGAGCTTCTGCGTGTACCAGCTGGACTCGACCACGCCGATGTCCCGGGCCTCGCGCTCGAGGATGCGGCCCTGCTCGATGTGGATCTCCGCATAGCCGGCGGCCTCGGGCGGCGCATCGGTGCCGAGCTGGCCGATCGCGGTGAGCGCCTCGGCGACGCTGATGCCGTCGAGATCCCTGGCTCGCAGCATCTCCTCGCGGTCGAACAGCCCGGCGTAGACGGAGCTGCCCATGATGGACGGGGCGAAGCGGCCGCCCTCCTCGTTGAACCAGTTGACG
Organism: Brevibacterium album DSM 18261; assembly: GCF_000426445.1. Classification (GTDB taxonomy): domain Bacteria; phylum Actinomycetota; class Actinomycetes; order Actinomycetales; family Brevibacteriaceae; genus Brevibacterium; species Brevibacterium album. The sequence continues at coordinate 200,148 of NZ_AUFJ01000012.1, forward strand.
ACGGCGAGGTTGTACGCGGGCTTTCGCGCTCCCTCCGCGACCGCCTGCCGGACGCGCTGGGCGGCGTGGAGCGCTGCGATCACACCGTAGGCGCCGTCGAACCGGCCGCCCAGCGGCTGCGAGTCCAGATGCGATCCCACCAGGACGTACGGTGCGTTCGGCACGAACTCGGTGCACGCGTACTGGTTGCCGATCCCGTCGACGCGGACCTCCCAGCCGCGCGTGCGCGCCCAGCCGGTGAACCACTTCCGGGACTGCGCGTCCTCGGGGGTGGCCGCCTGCCGGTCCACTCCGCCCGCGTCCGTGGCTCCGATCGTCGCGACCTCGTGGAAGTCCTCCAGGAACGCCTGGTCCGTGGAGGGGATGGACTCGATGTCTGACACTGTGCCTGCACCTTCCTGCCGGGCTCGCTGTGATGAGGAGCCGCTGCGCTGTCGGAGTCGCCGTGTTGCGCAATCGCCTCGCTGCGATCCCGGCGCTGTTGCTGCGCTCGCAGCAGATCAGCGTTCCTTCTGCAGATCAGCCTCTGTCGGGAATGTCACATCAGTCAAACGGATTGTTTTTGGAAGACTCATCGACTCAGTCGATGAGAGTGTGCAGGGGAACTTGTTGGAAGATCAGGCGCATACTGGCCCACGCTCTCACCCGAACATCTCGTGGCACAGGTCGCGGAACGCGCGGGCCCGGCGGTTGAGGGCGGTGCTACGCGGCCAGGCCACTGCGAAGTCGATGGGCGGGAGATCGTCGAGCAGCGCCACGGTGGCGACGCGTGTGCCCGCGTATGTCATCGCGGTGATGCGCTGGTTGAGGATCGTATAGCCGTGTCCCTGGGCGACGAAGGCGCGGACGGTCTCGTAGCCCTCGAAGACGTGCTGGGTGCGCGGAGTCACGCCCACGAGGCGGAAGAGCTGCTCGTAGTACTGCCGCGAATGGGGCATGCCGAGCTCGATGTACGGCTCATCCGCGAAATCGTGCAGGCGCGCGCTCCCGCCGGCGCGTGGATGGTCCTCTGCGACGAGGACGTGCGGCGGCACGGAGCTGAAGACGGACCGCGCGAATGTGCCGTCCAGCCCCAGCGTGTACATGAGCGCGGCATCGCACTCACCTGCTGCAAGGGCGGTCCGCAGACCGCTGAGGTCCGCCTCGAGGTATGTAAGCTCCACGCCGGGGTGCCGCCGTATGAACTCCTGGTGCAACGCGGGCAGGAAAGTGGGTGCCGTGGGTGCGAAGACCCCCATCCGGAGCCGGCCGGAGAGCGAGTGCGTGAGCCCGTGCGCGAGCTCCGTGAGGGCCTCGGCGCTCTCCAGGAACTCGTCCGCCTCCGCGGCCAGCCGCCTGCCTGCGGCCGAGAGCACGATGGACCTGTTGGGCTGCCGGATGAAGAGGTCCACGCCCAGCGCGCGCTCGAGCTGGGCCATCGCGGTGGAGACCGCGGACTGGGAGACGCTGAGCTCGGCGGCAGCGGCGGTCATGTTCTCGCAGCGCGCGACGGCCTGGAAGTAGCGCAGCTGCACGAGCGTGAAGTCCGGGGACATGCAGTCATCGTCGCACGCCGCCGAGGCCGCCTGCCCTGACGCCGCCTGTGACCCGGACGCCCGTGAGACCCGCCTCGCGGATCTGCGGCCTGCGGCATAGATTGGTCGTCACAGTCGGCCCCGGCGGCAAGGTAGTCAAGCCCGGCGGCGCGGTAGGGAAGACGGCGAGGAAGCGGGACAGGGATGGCAGACGGAACCTCCACGATCTCCGGCACATGCCCGGTGCTGCAGGACGACCCCTATGCGCCCGAGGTGCTCGCCGACCCCTACCCCTTCCTCGCCCGCCTGCGCGAGGCGGGTCCGGCAGTGTGGCTGGAGAAGCATGGGGTGCACGCCTTCGGCCGCGATGCCGAGGTCCGTGCGATCCTCGACGACTGGCAGACCTTCATCAGCGGCGCCGGCGTGGGCCCGGTGGACTTCGCGAAGGACGCGCCCACGTGGTGGCGCCCCGGCATCCTCGAGGTGGACCCGCCCATCCACACGCGCATGCGCTCGGCGATGTCCGCAGTCATCTCCCCGGCCCGCCTCCGGCCGCTGCGCCAGGGCTTCGAGGACTATGCGCGCGAGCTCTTCGACGAGGTGCTGGGGGCGGAGGGCGCCGTGGGCGGTGCGGCGGCCTCGGGCACGGATGCCGGCACGCGCCAGACTGCCCCCGGCACCCCTGCCCCCGGCGCCCCCGGCGTCCCCACCGCCGGCTCCCGCACCGTCGACCTCGACGCCTTCGAGCTCGCCAAGCGCTTCACTCTGCGGGTCTTCGGCGACGCGGTGGGTGTGCCGCGTGAGGGCCGCGATCCCTACCTCGTCCTGCAGGGCGCCATGAACTTCTCCCGCTTCGGACCGATGAACGAGGTGGCGCAGCACCACATGGACGCCGCTGACGGGGTCATGGAATGGGTGATGAACGCCTGTGAGCGGTCGAATCTGGCCCCCGGCGGCCTCGGCTCCCTGATCTGGGACCATGCGGACTCCGGCGACATCCTCCCCGAGGAGGCCACCCTCCTGGTCCGTGCCATGCTCTCCGCCGGCCTCGACACCACCATCCTCGCGATCGCGAACACCCTCGTCGCGCTCTCGCAGGAGCCGGAGCAGTACGCCCGCCTCCGCCGCGATCCCAGTCTCGTGAAGTACGCCATCGACGAGGCCTTCCGCGTCGAGGCGCCCTTCCAGTCGTTCTTCCGCAAGACCTCGCGCGAGGTGGAGATCGGCGGCATCACGCTGCCCGAGGGCGTCAAGCTCATCGTCTTCCCCGGCGCCGCCAACCGGGATCCCGAGAAGTGGGGGCCGGATGCGGACCGGTTCGACCTCGACCGCGACGCCTCCGGCCACCTCACCTTCGGCCTCGGCATCCACATGTGCGTGGGCCAGCCCATCAGCCGCATGGAGATGGACGCCTTCTTCGCGGAGTTCGTCCGCCGTGTGAGCGCCTTCGAGCCCACCGCCCCGCCCACGCCGTACATCCACACGACGCTGCGGTCCTTCGAGCAGGTGCCGCTGCGGGTGACCGTGGGGTGACAGCGCCCGAGGCGGTCGTCGCCGTCCGTACGCCCGTGGCCTGGCAGCGCTCGCTCCGGTGCCCGTCGAGGCCGGGCAGGCAGCGCCGCTGCGCTACCGCTTCACGTCGAGCGTGATGCGCTCGCCCGCCGCCCGCGAGACGCAGACCATCATGGAGGACTGCTCCGCCTGCTCCTCGGGGGAGAGCACCGCATCGCGATGGTCCGCCTCGCCGCAGAGGATCCGGGTCTCGCACGTGCCGCAGGTGCCGCGCCGACAGCTCGACAGCGAGCGGATGCCTGCCCGGGAGAACGCCTCCAGGATCGATTCGTCCCGCCCGACCGCCACCTCGCCGCCGTCGGCCAGTTCGACGGTGAACGGCGGGCCCACCGTCGTGGGGGCGCCTGCGCCGGCAGAGCCCGCGCCCGAGGCCGCCTCGGCCGCGGCCGGGTCGAAGACCTCCCGCTCCACCCGGTTGGGCAGGGCCTCGAGCCCTGCTGCCACTGCGTCCATGAGCGCCGTGGGGCCGCACGTGTAGACGACGGCGGTGGGGTGCTCGCGCAGCCACTGGCCCGCCACCGCGGCGAGGTCCGGCCGGCCGCCGCGCTCGGCCGTCGCCCACACCTCCACTCGCTCGATGCCGAACTCCGCCTCCAGCTCGCGGGTGAAGGCCATGGAAGCCCCCGAGCGCCCGATGTAGAGCAGCCGCCAGTCCAGCCCCAGGCCGTCCGCGAACGTGAGCATGGACCGCAGCGGGGTGATGCCCACACCGCCCGCGATGAACAGCGCCGGCAGTGCTGCGCGGAAGCGGAACGAGGCCCGCGGGGCGCGTACGAAGAGCTCATCGCCGGCCCGGACCTGGGAGTGGATCCACTCCGAGCCGCCGTCCCCGTCCTCGTGGCGCAGCACCGCGATCTGCCACGGCGTCGCGCCCGTGGGGTCCGAGCACAGCGAATAGTGGCGGATGAGCGGTTCGGCTGCACCGGTCTCGGGTGTGGCGGGTGCGCCGTAACCAGAGGCGGAATCAGGGCCGGAGTCGGGGCCGGCCTCGGGTGCGGCGGAGGGCGCTGCAGTGGGGGAGGGCGCCGGTACCGCGACCTCGAGGTGCGCGCCCGGGGCGAACGGCTGCCTGCTGTCGAGGGTGAGGGCGAGCACGGCCTCGGCGACGGGCTCCGCCTCCATGACCCGCACGGGGCGGAACCCCGCCCGCTCGAGGAGGTCTCTGTCGAGAGCCTCGGGGACGCGTGCGGGCGAGTGGGTGTCCATCGCTCCATGACAGCACGACGGCAGGCCCGCCGCGAGGCCGATCCTGCATCGCGAGAACGATTGTTGGAGACGGACCCCCTCACCTGCAAGAGTGACGTGCGGCACTCTCGTTCCGGTTCTGTCCCGGCCCTGTCCCAGGAGACACCTCATGCTGCACGTGTGGCTCATCGGCGGTCTCGCCGTGTACTTCCTCGCGCTCCTCGCGCTCTCCTTCGTGCGGCAGCGCACCAAATCCGGCGAGGACTTCTTCCTCGCAGGCCGGAGGACGCCGGCGTGGATGCTCGGCTTCGCGTTCATCGCGACGTGGTACGGCGGCAACTCCGCTCTCATCAGCGTGGACGAAGCCTATGCGGACGGCATGTCCTCCTGGTGGATCCTGGGCGGCCCCACCGTCATCGCGGTCCTCGCCCTCATCGCCTTCGCGCCCCTCATCCGCCGGACCGGGGCCATGAGCCAGAACGGCATCCTCGCCAGCCGGTACAACGCCGCGACCGGCAATCTGCTCTCCGTCGTCCTCACCCTCTACCTCGTGATGTGGGGCGCGTCCCAGATGGTGGCGATCGGTCACTTCTTCGAGTCGTTCTTCGACATCTCCTACTTCACCGCCATCCTCATCGCCGTAGCGGTGTGCGTGGTGTATGCGCTGGTGGGCGGCTTTCGCGCGGTCGTCTACACAGAGGTCTTCCAGTTCCTGCTGCTCCTCGCCGGGCTCATCGTCACCATGTGCGTGGCGCTCACCCTGTCCGGCGGCTGGGACAACGTCTCCGCGATCGCGGCGGAGACCCGCGAGCCCGGCTACTTCAACCTGTTCCACGGCATCCAGCTCAACCTCTCGTTCATCATCTCCTTCGGTCTGGCGTTCATGATCGACGGCGCGGCGTGGCAGCGCATCCAGGCCGCACCCACGCCCAAGGCCGCGCGCTGGACGGCGGTGACCGCGCTCGTCGGCTTCGTGCCCCTGTACTTCTTCGTCGTCATCACGGGGATCGCGGCGCTGGGCGTGTTCGGCGAGGTCCCCGCGGGCGGGATCGTGTCCACGCTCGCGGCCGATCACATGCCGCCGTGGCTCACCACCCTGGTCTTCGTGGGCATCGCGGCGGCGATCATGTCGACCATCTGCACCACCTTCAACGTCGCGAGCCTCTACATCACCGAGCTCACCGTGAAGTATGCGCTCAAGGACGCCACCCAGAAGCAGACGGTGCGCACCGGGCGGGTGGCGACGGTCGCGGCCGCGGTCCTCGGGATGGTCGTCGCGGTGCAGCTGCCCAGCGCGCTGGAGGTGCTCGGGCTGGCCTCCGAGCTCATCACCGCCGGCCTGTTCTGGCCCATGGTGTTCGGGTTCTTCTGGAAGCGCGGGAACACCCCGGGCGCGATCGCCTCGATCCTCGCCGGCGGCACTTTCATCCTCTACGGGTTCGCGATCGAGTTCGGCGCACCGCTGCCGCACTTCTGGACCGACGGTCCCGCGCGCATCCTCACGGGCCTGGCGCTGAGCCTCGTCGCCTATCTGGTCGTCAGCCTTGCGACGAAGCCGGAGACGGAGAAGGCGGGGGCGTTCATCGCCGCCGCGAGGGGGAAGGGCGGCACCGCGGCCGCGGAACGCTGAGGCAGGCGACTGCCGAGGCGTATTGACGCCGAGGCGTGTTGAGGCAGGCGACTGCCGAGGCCGCGGCGTGTTGGGTCCCGGGGCCGAGACCCGGTCTCCCAGAGCTCGGTGTCTCTGACGCTCAGCAGGCTGTGAACCGCTCCGCGGCCTCCTCCAGCGCCCGCAGCGCCGCCGCGACCAGCGGATGGCGCTCGCTGCCCCGCCGGATGCCGGTGAGGATGCGGCGGGAGGGGACGGGATCGCCCCGCAGCGGTACGCGGACCACGCGATAGCCCGAGGGCAGGCGGGCCATCCTCGGCACCAGCGACACGCCCAGGCCGGCGTCCACGAGGGCCGCTCCTGTCTCCCATTCGTGGGACCGGTGCGCCACTTCGGGTCGGAACCCGGCGGCGGAACAGGCCATCATGAGCAGCTGGTGGTAGGGGCTGCCGGGGCGGTCTGCGATCCAGTCCTCATCGGCGGCCTCGAGGAGCGCGACCTCCTTGCGGACCGCGAGCGGGTGCTCTTCGTGCACGAGGAGGTCGAGCGGATCCGTGAGCAGATCCCTCTGCGCGAACCGGGGATCGCTGCGCGGCGGCAGAGGGTCGGTCGCGACCACCACGGCCACGTCCGCCCGCTCCGCGAGCAGCAGCTCGAAGCACTCCTCGGGATCGGCTTCGATGATGCCGATCCTGCCGGTGGGGAACTGTGCGCGCACGGCCTCGGCGGCGGCCGGCAGCAGCGAGCCGGCGGCGGTCGAGAACCCGCACATGCGCAGTGCTCCGCCGTGCCGGCTCTCCGCGGCCGCGAGCACCTCGCCGCGCATGGCCTCCCAGCGCTCGCTGAGCTCGTGGGCGTGCTCGAGCAGCACGCGGCCTGCGGGGGTGAGCCGCATGCCCCGCCCGTGCTGCTCCACCACCGGCACGCCGATCTCCTCCGAGAGCGTCTTGAGCTGGTGCGACACCGCCGAGGGCGTGTAGGAGAGGGCATGCGCCGTCGCGGTCACGGTGCCGGTCTCCGCCACCATCCGGAGCACGGTCAGGCGCCTGTCGATCATGAAACCATTCTGCACGTTCTCGTGGAATTTCGTTCGCTTCTCTTCACGGCTCCAGCGGCTCAGACTGGGGATACGACCGGGGACGCGGCTGTCCCCGGAGCCGCAGATCAGTGTGAGCGGACCAGCCCCCGCTGACCAGTGTGAGGAGGGAGCGACGATGACGACGATCCCGGAGACCCGGCCCACCGCATCCGGCCAGGCGATCTTCGATGCGCAGTGGAGGGAGCGGGTGACCGCCCGGCGCCCCGGCTATTCCCTCGAGGCGCCCTTCTATACGGACGAGGCGCACTTCCGGAAGGACATGGAGGCGATCTTCTCCCGGACCTGGCTCTTCGTCGCCTCCGTCGCGGAGGTCCCGGAGCCCGGCGACTACGTGACGATCGACGTGGGCAGGGACAGTGTCATCGTCATCCGCGACGATGACGAGGAGATCCGCGCCTATCACAACGTCTGCCGTCACCGCGGGGCCCGCCTGCTCATGGACTCCTCCGGCTCCGTGGGCAACATCGTGTGCGGCTACCACCAGTGGACCTACTCCCCGGACGGCGAGCTCATGCACGCGGGCCTGCAGGCTCCGGACTTCGACCGGTCGTGCTTCTCCCTGCGCTCGGTCCACACCAAGGTCATCGCGGGTCTTGTCTTCATCTGCCTCGCCGCGGATCCGCCGGAGGACATCCACGAGGTCGCCGACCGGATCAGCCCCTACATCGCCCCTCACGATCTCACCCGGACGAGGGTCGCCCACCAGGAGGACCTGGTGGAGAACGCCAACTGGAAGCTCGTGATGGAGAACAACCGCGAGTGCTACCACTGCGAGGGCGCGCACCCGGAGCTCACCGCGACCTTCTTCCCCACGTACGGCTATCCCGAGGACCAGATCCCCAAGCGGCTGCTGCCGGCCCATGCCCGGTATCTCGAGGCGGAGAAGCGCCTGACCGTGGACGCCGACCGCAACGGCCTGCGCAGCCGGCTCATCACCGAGCTCAGCGGCCGACCCACGGGCTTCCGCATCCAGCGCGAGGCGCTGGACGGTGCGGGCGAGTCCTACACGATGGACGGCGGACGCGCCTCGCGGAGGCTGCTGGGGTCCTTCGACACCCACGCGCTGGGCAGGCTGTCCCTGCACGTCCAGCCCAACACGTGGTTCCACTTCCTCAGCGACCACGTGGTGACCTTCAGCCTCGTGCCGCTGAGCGTGGACCGCACGCTCGTGCGCACCACCTGGCTGGTGCACGAGGACGCCGAGGCCGGGGTCGACTACGACCTCGACCGCCTCACCGAGGTCTGGCACAAGACCAATGCGGAGGACGCGGAGCTCTGCGAGCGCGCCCAGCTGGGCGTGAGCAGCCCGGCCTATGTCCCCGGCCCCTATGCGCCCACGGAGACCGACGTGGACGCGTTCTGCGTCTGGTACATCGAGCGGCTCCGCGAGTACGCCGGGATGGAGTGAGGGCGCCGGTGGGGCTGCGCGGCCCGCCCTCGCGTGGCGACGAGCCGTCATAATGGGGGTCCGAGGTGCCGTCCTGCTCCTGCCCGGCTCAAGGAGGTCGTATGCCTGTTCCCGCGCACTTCTCCATCGTCACGCTGGGTGTCGCCGATCTGGGCGAGTCCGCAGCGTTCTACCGCAGGCTGGGCTGGACCCAGCGCGGCGACGAATCCCTGGGCATCACGTGGTTCCGTACGGCAGGCACGTGGATCGGGCTGTTCGGGCACGACGCCCTGGCGGAGGACGTGGGTGTTGCGAGCACTCCGGCGCCGGAGTACCGAGGTGTCACCCTGGCGCTGAACTTCGCTGGCGAGGACGAGGTGGACCAGGCGCTCGAGGAGGCCGTCAGCGCAGGTGCCCGGCTGGTGAAGCCCGCCGTACGGGCGGAATGGGGCGGCTACTCCGGGTACTTTGCGGATCCGGACGGCCACCTCTGGGAGGTCGCCTTCGCCCCGGGCATGCCGGCGCGTGAGGACGGCACCATCGAGATCCCTGACAGCTGAGGGGCACAGCCGGAGCGCTGAGTGTGCTCTCGCGCCATTGAGCGCGCAGTGGGTGCTCCGTGCTGTTCTTCGCAGGTCGACTCGTGCCCCGCGTGCGCTCGCAGAGAAACTAGGGCCCCTAGTTTCTCTGCGAGCGCACGCGGGACCCCTCCCTCTGTACGCTTGTCCGTCGCTGCGCTGGGACCCTCTGACGGCAAGTCGGCCCTCCGTTGCACCGAAGCCCTCGCCCTCCGAAGAACCTGTCTCGGGTCTGCCCCGGACACCGCCTTGACACCGTGCTCCGCGGTGTGTGAGTCTCTGTGCTCGGCGCTGATCCGCCGCCCAGCCCGCACCGCGGCCCCAGCCCGGGTGCTCAGGCGAAGGGGAGCACATCCTCGGATCGCAGAGAACCGCGCCGGTGGCCACATCGCGCACCGGACGCGGGAAGCCGACGCCTCGCGTGCGAGACAGCGTCGCGGCATGCTGGGGATGTGCGCGACGCGAGACGGATCCGCATGACGAAGAACAGCGACTTCAAACATCTCGTCCGCTCCCGCATGGAGCTCACCGGCGAGAACTACACGACCGCGCTCGCCGCCCTGCGGCTGGACAGGGAGGCTGCCCGCCTCGAGCACCTACGCCGCATCCGCCCCTTCTTCCAGGACGGAGACACGGGCGCTCCGAGTGCTCACACGGGGCCTCCCAGCGCTCACGCTGTCTGGCGCGATCCGCTCGGTGGCCCAGCGGGACGGGAGAGCTCCGGCGGCACCCTGCTCCGCATCCCGGCCAGGCGCCGCACACGGCTGTCCGTCGTGCTCGAACTCCTGGAGCGCTTCTCACCCGGCCGCACCTACACGGAGACCGAGGTCAACGCCCTTCTCCGGGAAGCCCATGAGGACGTCGCCTGGCTGCGGCGGGAGATGGTGGACTACGGCCTGCTGGCCCGGGACAGCCTCGGGACCTACTGGCTCGCCGAGGCCGTCCCCGTCAGAGCGGGCAACGCGGCCCAGGAGGTGAGTGACTGGGAGCGCATCCGGCTGCCGGAACTCCTCGCCGCCGGCCGCGTGTCACAGCAGGCGCCGGCGCAGACACACTGATCTGCCCACTGCCTACGTCCCGGGGCGGTGCTCCATGGCCGCCCCGGACTCGTAGACGGCGCGGGCATATGCGGGGAAGTCCGTCTCCGGGTCGTACCACTCGTCGAAGTCCTCGGGTGCGCCGGCATCCGCATAGCCCAGCTCCTCCAGCCGTGCGGTCCATGCGTCGATTCCGGAGGTGAGCGCGTCCACGGTCTCCGGGGCGAGGCCGCCGTCGGCCACCGCATCTGCGGTGAGGGAATCGGCGATCACGCGCATCTGCTCCTGCGTGTCCTCCGGCAGGGGGCTGACGCTGCCGCCGAACTCCCGGGCCTGCCGCACGACCTCCGCGGCGGAGTCGGCATAGCTCTGCACGAAGCCGGCAGCTCCCAGCGCGCTGCTGTCGAACACGATCTGCTGGTACGCCAGCGGCAGCTCCGCGAAGCTGCTCCCGGCGAGCACCGTCGTACCGGTGCGCGGGAAGCTCGTGCTGGTGGTGTAGCCCAGGTGCGGCGCCACTTCCAGCACGCCGCTCTCCGCCGTCGCGGGGCCGGGACCCAGATTGCACTCGACCGTTCCGCGCTCCAGCGCCTCGAACATCTCCGTGAACTCCATCGACACCGGTGACGCACCCAGCTGCGAGACCTGCGCGGACTGCGCCGCGCTGCCGATCCGCACCTGCAGCCCCTGCCAGTCGGCCGCATCCTCCAGGGGCTCCCGGCAGATGGTGTAGTTCTCCGCCGTGGGGACGAAGGGGGTGAGCGGCACAAGTCCCTCGGCCTCGAACTCCTCGAGGACCTGCGGGTTCTGCCAGCCCAGGTCGCTGTACACCGCATAGGCGATGAGGCTGCCTGCGAACGGCGAGGACGGCAGCAGGGCCGTCGTCGTGGACAGATCGTCGAATGCGGGATACTCCGCGGGCGCGTAGCCGGGCAGCGTGTTCGCAAGATCGAGACGTCCGTCGGCGAGGGCATCGTGCACGGTGTCGAAGCCCGCCACCGCCTGCCCCCACACGAGTTCGACGGTGATCCTCCCGTCCGAGCGCTCCTCGATGAGCTCCTTGATCGTGGTGCCTGTGGGGCTCATGACCGAAGCCTCCGAGGCCGCACCCGGCTGGAACCTCAGGGTGACGGGCTCGAGGTCCGCCACGAGGGCGTCGACCTCCTCCTGCGGTGCCCCGTACTCGAAGCCCTCGCCCTGCTGCACTCCGGCGTCGGCTTCGCCCACGCCTCCCGCACATGCGCTCAGGCTGAGCGCCCCGACGGCGCCGAGGCAGGTGAGGCGAGCGACGGATCCCGCCCGTGAACGGCCGGAGGCCCTGGAGGTCAGCGTCACCGCACCGGCGGCCCCGTGAGCAGCGGCCGCCGGCCGAGAGCTCACACCGACCACCGCATCCGTCCCGCCGTCCGGCTGCGCAGCTCGGTGAGCGCGTCCGTGCCCGCGAGCGCGGCCTCGGACTCCACGACCGCCCAGGCATAGATGCCCTTTGCCATCGTGGAGGTCGCGGCCTTCTCCATCTGCGAGAACACCGCGGCGCGCGCCTCGTGCACCTCTGCCTCGCCCGAGGCGTCCGCCGCGAACTGCGCGAGTTCGCCTGCCAGTCGGTGGCGGCCCTGCTCCGCGAGCTCGCGGGCGCGCCGAGCCAGCCGCTCCGCGCCGCCGGCGAGTGAGGCGAGTTCGGCTCCGAGCTCGGCCTGGGGCGAGGGCTTGAGGTGCGCCGGGTTCCCGTCGTACCAGCCCCCGTAGAGGCGCCAGATGTTGCGGACGACGAACTCCGGTTCGTCGTAGGAGGGGCGGAGGTACGGGAGCGTCAGCAGGTGCTCGGGCATGCGCACCGCCTGCACGATCTCGTCGAGGGTCGCGCCCGCGTTCATCATGTCGAGCGCGGTGCCGTAGACGGATTCGAGGAGCTCGGCGGCGTTCTCCAGGGTCTCGCGGACCCGGGCCTCGCCCACCACCGGCAGACCGTGGCCGGGCAGCAGCGTCTCGGCCCCCAGCCCCGCCATCCACCGCAGCGCCTGCGCCCATTCGAGTGCGAAGCGCTGCACCTTCTGCGGATTGCCCGCATTGGGGCTCGACCAGATGAAGAAGTCCCCGGAGAAGAGCACCTTCCTCTCCGGCAGCCATGCGATCGTGCAGTCATCGGTCTCTCCCCTGGCATGGCGGAGCTCGATGCGCTCGCCGCCCAGGTTGAGCGAGGCCTGTTCGCGGTAGGTGACGTCCGGATACCGGTACTCGACGGGCCAGCGGAAGTCCGGGGCCTGGAACTGCCGCCTGTTGATCGACTCGTTGTACCCGTGCGTGCGCCGGTAGCGGTCGAAGCGGGGCACGACGTTCTCGTGCGCCAGCACCGTGGGCTGCGTCCACCCGTTCTCGCGCGCCTCGGCGTCGAACGGTCCCAGGCCGAAGGCGTGGTCGACGTGTCCGTGCGAGTACACCGCGGTGTGCACGCGGTCGGCGGTGAGCGCCCGGACGGCCGCGTGCAGATCCTGCGCCGTGCGGCGGTCGCCCGTGTCGTAGAGGAACAGGCCCTCCGAGGTCTCCAGCACGTACACATTGCCGAAGGCCGGCCACATGTGCAGCCCCTCAGCCAGTCTGACCAGGCCGTCCTCCCGCAGTGCGCCCGAATGGTAGGCCCGCAGCGACTCCTCACCGCGCCAGGCTCGATCCGCGTACTCGAAGATGTCCGTCACACTTCCCCCTTGAAGCAGTCTCGGGTGCGATGCCGCCGTACGGCGGCGCTCCGCTTCGACGCTATGCGTGCGGCAGAGGACGGACAATCGTCCCGCGTGACAGCCCTGCGCGGCTGAAGGTGTGATGGCGTCACAGTATGGTCCGGCGCACCCCGGCGGAGCCGCGAGCACCTGTCAGGCGAGCACCCCGATCGCCAGCACGAGCAGATCGCGAGTGCTGTGCACATCGAGGCCCGTCAGCTCCCGCACCCGTGCGAGCCGGTTGTCGACGGTGTTCGGGTGCACGCCCAGCGCCTGCGCCGTCGCCCGCCGGTCCCGGTCGCAGTCGATGAAGCGGCCCACCGTCTCCCGCAGATCCGCGCGCTCCAGAGCCGGTCTGCTCGCCTCCAGGAGGTGCGGGAGCGCCGCGCTCTCATGCCCGAGGTGGTGGTCGAGGGCGATGTCGGCCATGCGGAAGTGCCGCTCGGACGAGCCCAGGCGCAGTCCGGTCTCCAGCGCCTCGCGGGCCACGCGGGCGGCGCGCGGGATGTCCCCGAGGCCGGCTGCCGGCTCACACGCCGCAGTCACCTCCACCCCCGCGGCCTCGGCGAGGGCGGTGAGCGAGCGTGTGACGGCTGCGGCGTCGCCGAGGCCGGTGGTCTGCGACCACGACAGGATCCTGCCCGTCCGCTCCTGGACGTCCATGAGCCAGATGTCCGGGAACTCGCGGCGCAGATGGGCGCGCACCTGCCGGACCTTGCGGTGCCGGGCATTGGACCGGTCCCGGTGGGCCGCGGCGTCCTCGCCCGGCGCCGGCCCCAGGTGCAGGACCACGGCAAGGGGTGCCGAGGGTGGGGTCGCGGAGGCGCCGAACGGCCAGCTCCTGCCCTCCCACAGTGCGTCGATGGCCTCCGCGTCGTGGCGCGAGGCCGCTGCCGCCGCGTCGCGCGCGGTCACGGAATAGGAGTCCGCGACCTTCCGGACCATGACGTCGAAGGCCGTTCGCATGCGCGCGAGCCCGGTGAGTGCGAGGGCGGGATCGGCGAGCTCCCGGACGGCTGCCTCGGCGAGCACCTCGAACGCGACCTGCCAGCACCGCATGTACTCGTCGAGGGTCAGATCGTCGGCGACCCGGTCGACGCTGCGCGCTGCGGCCTCCCTGATCGCGGCTTCGACGGGCGGCTCCTCCCCGGCGAGGCTGGTGACGCATGCGCGCATGATCGTCCGCACCGTGTGCGCGCTCTCCCGCCGCAGGTGGTCGGGGACGCCGGACTCCGCGTACCGCTCCGCGCCGGAGACATACTTCGCGATGGTCTCCCGCGCGAGCGCCGGCACCTCCCGCCGCAGCCGCTCTGCCGCGGAATCCATGGCGCGGTCCGCGGCAGCGCTCCCGTCCGCGGCAGCGCTCCCGGCCGGATCGACGGTCCCGGCTCGCTCCTCGGCGTCAGCCGCACCGCCGGTCATCCTCACCGCGCCGCGACCCTCGGGCCTCGCATCCCTGTGTCTGTGATCCGTCACAGATCCCCCTCCACGTCCTTGTGATCCGGGTCGATGGTAGCGCCGGGACGGCCTCCGTACGGTGAACCGGACAGCGCAGTCACGGAACGTGAGGAGACAGGATGCCCACAGAGGACGGTGTCAGCAGACAGGGGACCGCGGCCGCGGGACCGCTCGGGGGCGTGCGCGTCGTGGACTTCGGCCACTTCATCGCCGCGCCGGGCGCGGGGCAGACCCTCGCGGATCTGGGCGCGGACGTCATCAAGGTGGAGACGCCTACGGGGGACCAGGCACGAGGCGTGGGAAGCTACGGCGCGGCCATCATCCGCGGCTACAACCGGCGCAAGCGCTCGGTGGTCCTCGACCTCCGCGAGCATGAGCAGCGCGAGGCGGCGCTGGACCTCGTGGCCGGTGCCGATGTCGTCATCCACAACATGCGCCCCGGGGTCATGGACCGTCTGGGCCTCGGCGCGGCCGCCCTGCGTGCGGTCAACGGCAGCGTCATCATCGCCGCGGTCACGGGCTTCGGGACGGAGGGACCCTCGCGCGCTCGCCCCGGCCTCGACATCGCCGCGCAGGCCGAGTCCGGCCTCATGTCCGTCACCGGTGAGGCAGGACGAGAGCCCCAGCGCGTGGGGGCGCCCATCGTGGACCACGTCTCCGCCGGCGCGCTCGTCCAGGGCATCCTCGCCGCGCTCTTCCACCGCGAGCGCACCGGCGCCGGCGACGAGATCACCGTCTCCCTGCTCGACACCGCCGTGGACCTGCAGCGCGTGAACTGGGGCGAGTACGCACTCACGGGGGAGATGCCCACCCGGCGCGGCAACGGCCAGCCCGGGGCCGCCCCCGGTGCCGACCACTTCGCCACCTCCGACGGCGCCGTCGTCGTCTCCGCCTACACGGACGAGAAGTTCGCCGCACTCTGCCGGCATGCGGGAGTGCCGGAGCTGCTCGAGGATCCGCGCTTCGCGGACAATCCCTCCCGCGTGGCCCACCGGCCCGCGCTGCTGTCCGCGCTCGCCCCCTACTTCGCCGCCCGGACCTCCGAGGCCGTCGTGGCGGAGCTGAGCGCGCTGGGGATCGTCTCCGGCGCGATCCGCGACTACGCGCAGGTGCTCGCCGCCGGGGACGTGCGCGCGGGCGGGGTGTTCCTCGAATGCCGGGATTCCGACGGCGCGGAGTACCGGATGCCGGGACTGCCGTTCACCACGACGCATCGCGTGCGCGACGGCGACGGCGGCACGGTGCCCGCCCTCGGCCAGCACACCGAGGAGGTCCTCGCCGAGGCCCGCGCCCGGACCGGGGCGCTGCCCGGCTGAGGTTGCTGCGCACCTGCGCGCGGTGCGGGCGCGATGCCCGGCAGTCCGTCGGACGTATGCAGTTTCTGCGCTGAACTGCCGGCGCGGACGCGTTTCCCACATACGCAGGTGGCTCTCGATTCTGTGCGTATGCAGTTCCTACGGGCAGAACGCCGTGCAGGCGCAGTTTCCGCATACGTGTGCGGTCGGGACCCGGCGCTGCTGCGCACCTGCCGGCAGCGCAGTGGCAGCGCAGTGGTACCGTCCAGCCATGTCACGGAGCAGCGAGGACCCTGTTGAGGGCGGCACCGCGAAGGGTGCGGCCCAGGGCCGCAGGTCCGGTCGCGCGAAGCCCGGCGCGGGGAGTGCCGGCACGGCCAAGGACGACAGCGCCGACCGCAAGCTCGAACAGGCCGCGCTGCAGCTGCTCAAGCAGGACGGAGTGCTCGCGGGGCTGAATCTCCGCGAGGTCGCGGACCTCGCGGGCATCAACCGCGGCCTCGTCTACCACTACTTCGGTTCGCGCGGCGAGCTGCTGCGCTCGGCCCTGCGCCGGAACAGCGAGCGCCGCTCCGCCTCGTACTGGCAGCCGGGCGAGAGCCTGGGCTTCGCCAACCGCATCGACAGGCTGTTCAGGCAGACCATCCGGAATGCCGAGCAGCTGCGGCTGGTCATGCTGCTCCTGCTCGACGGCCGGATGAAGGTCCGGCTCATGCCCCGGCGCGAGCAGACGCAGCGCGACCTCGAATACGACCAGGCGGTGGGGAACGTCCCCGCCGACCTCGATCCCATCGCTCTGCACGCGATGGTCCAGTCCATGCTCATGGGCTACGTCGTCTCCCGGAAGTCGCTGGCCTCGGAGTTCGGGATGGGCGTCCGCGACCTCGACGCTCGGATGGAGGCCCTGCTCGAACGCCTCGTGACGGTGCCCGGCGGCGAGGCGCATACCGGAGACGGTCAGGACGGCCCAGAGGCCGGCGGTGAGGATCGCGCCGAGCGCCCGGGGCGGAATCGGCGCTGACCCGCTGACTCCCTGCTGACCGCTGGTCCGCTGATCCGCTGGTCCGCCGATCCGCTGTTCCGCACGGCCTCCCGTGAGACTCCCGTCCCGGGCCTGCGCTCGATCCTGCCCGCGGGGTGCCTCCCGCTCCTGACCCTCTGACCTGCGCTGACAGCCGTTCCGCGCCGCCGCAGAGCTGTGCCAGGAATTGACGGAACGATAATTTTCATTGACGGTCCATCAACTCAGGGCTAGCCTGCAGACATCACACGCCGGTGCGACTGGTGCGACCGCCGCAGCCGGCTGCAGTCCTCTGCGGCCGACGGCGGCCCATCGGAGCCGGCCGCAGTCCGCTGCGGTCCGCCGCTCGCACCGGTCCGCGCCTGACGCGATACGAAGGAGTACCGCATGGGTCGAATGCTGGGCAGACGCCTGCTCCAGCTGATCCCCGTCCTGCTGGGGGTCAGCTTCCTCACCTTCATGCTCCTCAACCTGCTGCCGGGCGATCCTGCCCAGGCGATTCTGGGCGAGGGCGCCACACCGGAGGCCGTGGCCGCGCTGAGCGCGCAGCTGGGCCTCGACCAGCCGCTGCTGCTGCGCTACTGGCACTGGCTGGTCGCGGCTCTCGGCGGGGATCTGGGGATGTCCGCGAGTTCGGGTGAGCCCGTGTCGGCCCTGCTGCTCCAGCGTCTGCCCGCCTCGGTGCAGATCATGGTGCTGGCCCAGGTCATCGCCCTGCTCGTCGCCGTTCCGGTGGCCGTCCTCGCCGCCGGCCGCGCAGGCTCCGGACTGGACCGCCTGCTGGGGCTGACCGCCTTCGCGGGAGTCGCGAGCCCTCCGTTCCTCGTCGGCATGATCCTCGTCCTCATCGTCGCGGTGCCCTTCGGCCTGCCGGCCACCGGCTGGATCCCGCTCACGGAGAACCCCTTCCTCAACGCCCGCTCCGCGCTCCTGCCGGCCTTCACCCTGGCCTTCGCGCTCTACGCCATGTACTTCCGCGTCCTGCGGGCAGACCTCGTCACGCAGCTCACCCAGGAGGAGTACGTGACCACGGCGCGGGCCAAGGGCGTGCCGAAGAGCGCGATCACGTGGCGCCACGTCCTGCGGAACTCCGTGTTCCCGCTCATCACCGTGGTGGGCATCAACATGGGCGCGCTGCTGGGCGGCGCCGTGATCGTCGAGACCCTGTTCGCCGTGCCCGGCCTCGGCAAGCTCATCGTCGACGCGATCTACCAGCGCGACTTCATGGTCGTCCAGGGCGCCGTCGTCGTCATCGCCGTCGCGTTCGTGCTCATCAACTTCGCCGTGGACGTCCTGTACGCGGCGCTCGACCCGAGGATCCGCCATGCGCGCACAGCCAGCTGACCCCACCGCGAAGGGCGGTGCCGCCGGGGCACAGGACGGCACCGCAGCCGCCGAGGCCGGACTGCCTCCCGTCGCGGCCTCGGCGGCGGGGCCGCGGAAGCTCCGCGGCTCCACCCTGGAGATCGCGATCCCGGCCGTCCTCCTGTCCCTCCTCGTGCTGCTGTGCCTGACGGCGCCCGTGCTGCCGTTCATCGCGGATCCGAACCTCGGGGTGTTCAACGGAGGCGACGGCGAGCCGCGCATGGGCCTGTTCGCCGCCGGCCACCTCCTCGGCACGGATGCGCTGGGCCGCGATCTGCTCGCCCGCTCGCTCTCCGGCGGGCAGGTGTCGATCCTCATCGGCCTGGGCTCGGTGCTCGTGGGGCTCGTGGTGGGCGGCGGCCTGGGTGTGGTCGCCGGTTACCTGGGCGGGGCGATCGACGCCGTCCTCATGCGGGTGCTCGACATCTTCCTCGCCTTCCCCTCGCTCATCCTCGCCCTCGTCGTGGCGACCTACCTGGGGCCCAGCATCCCCAACCTCATCATCGCGATCGCCTTCTACTCGATCCCCTCCTATGCGCGGATCGCCCGGGCCGGGGCCCTCGCCGTGCGGGAGCGGGACTTCATCCTCGCCGCGCGCCTGGCAGGAGCGCGCGCCGGGCACATCCTGGCCCGCCACGTGGTGCCCCGCGTGCTCGGTTCGCTGCTCACCTACGGCCTCACGATCTGCGGCATCGCGATCATCACCGAGGCCTCGCTGAGCTTCCTGGGCCTCGGCATCGAACCTCCCACGCCCAGCTGGGGAAGCATGATGGCCGACGGCAAGACGGATCTCGCCTCCGCCCCGCAGCTGGTGCTGGTGCCCGGCTTCTTCCTCTTCCTCACAGTCGTCTCGCTCAACCTGCTGGCAGACGGCATCCGCCAGCGCATGGACAGCGAAGGGAGCACCCGATGAGCGCTCTGCACGCTTCCGGCGGGCCTGTCGGCCCCCGGTCACCCGAGGCCGGGTCCGCAGCGGCTCGGCCCGCCGTCGGGGCCCGCGCCGCCGAGGCCCGCCCGGTCCCGCATCCGGACGAGCCGCTGCTGCGGGTCGAGGATCTCCGCGTCGTCTTCGACGGGCCGCGCGGCTCCGTCACCGCGGTGGACTCCGTCTCGCTCACGGTCCGCCCGCGCGAGACGGTCGCAGTGGTCGGCGAGTCCGGCTCCGGCAAGTCCGTCACCGCCCGCACCGTCCTAGGGCTCTCGACGCCGCCGGGACGGGTCGCGGCCGGTGCCATCACCTTCGACGGCCGCAGCCTCGTGGGCCTGCGCGAGGAGGAGTGGCGCAGCGTGCGCGGCTCCCGCATCTCGATGGTCTTCCAGGACCCCATGCGCTCGCTCAACCCGACGATGAAGGTCGGGAAGCAGATCGAGGAGGCGCTGCGCCTGCACACGGACCTCGAGGGCGAGGCGCTCCACCGCAGGGCCGTCGAGCTGCTCGACGCCGTCAGGCTCACTGACCCCGCCCGCCGCGTCGACGAGTACCCGCACCAGCTCTCCGGGGGCATGCGGCAGCGCGTGATGATCGCGCTCGCGCTCAGCTGCGGCCCGGGCCTGCTCATCGCGGACGAGCCCACCACGGCCCTCGACGTCACGACGCAGAAGCAGATCCTCGACCTCGTGCGGGACCTCCAGGACGAGTTCGGCATGGCGCTCATGCTCATCACGCACGACATCGCGCTCGCCTCGAACTACGCGGACACGCTCTACGTCATGCACGCGGGCCGGGTCGTGGAGAGCGGTCCGGCCGCGCGCGTGCTCTCGGACCCGCAGGAGGCCTACACCCGCGGACTGCTCGACTCCGTGCTGGACATGGACGCACCGCGCCCGGACGCCGCCGGTGCGGCGGCTGCCGCCGAGGCGGGAGGGGCCCGACAGCCGTACGGCGCCTCGGGCACCGCCTCGCCCACCGGGAACGACGCCGCCCCTGACGTCCTCCTCTCCGTCCGCGGGCTCGAGCAGGAGTTCCGGCTCAGCGGCCCCGCGGGAGGCACGGTGCGGGCACTCGACGGCGTGTCCTTCGACGTGCGACGCGGGGAGACGCTGAGCATCGTGGGCGAGTCCGGCAGCGGCAAGTCCACCACCGCGCGGGCGATCCTCCGGGCGCCGGCGCCCACCGGGGGCTCGGTCGTGTTCGAAGGGACCGACCTCACGGAGCTCTCGCGCGAGCGGCTGCGCCAGGTGCGCACGGACATGCAGATGGTGTTCCAGGATCCCTTCTCCTCGCTCAACCCCGGCTGGAAGGTGCGCGACATCATCGCCGAGCCCCTCCGGGTGAACGGGGTGGGCACGGCCCGCGAACGCGCGCGGAGGGTCGAGGAGCTCCTGAGCCTCGTGGGACTCGATCCGGCGACCTTCGCACAGCGCACGCCCCGGCAGATGTCCGGCGGCCAGGCGCAGCGCGTGGGCATCGCCCGGGCGCTCGCCCTCGACCCCAAACTCCTCATCTGCGACGAGTCCGTCTCCAGCCTCGATGTGACGATCCAGGCGCAGGTGCTCGAGCTCTTCGCCCGGCTGGGGCGCGAACTGGGGCTCACGTACCTCTTCATCGCCCACGACCTCGCGGTGGTGCGCCGCATCAGCGATCGCGTGGGTGTGATGTTCCGCGGCCGCCTCGTGGAGCTGGGGCCCGCCGAGGCCGTCTGCTCCGCTCCCGCGCACCCGTACACGCGTGCGCTGCTGGAGGCCGTGCCGCGGGTGGTGAGGGATAGGCCCGAGTTCGGTGGTGCGGGTCCCGAGGGCCGGGCCGGATCGCGCTCAGACCCGGCCGGCGGGGCCGGTTCGCACCCGGCTCCATCCCCTGCCGAGGGCGGGGGCGGAGCGCATCCCGACCCCGCCGCGCACGGAGCGGCGGGGGAGGCGGGGAGCGGCCTCGGCGGCGGGCCTCAGGAACGCGTGCGCGGAACCGCAGCGGCCGCCCTGCGCGAACTGCTCGTGCGGGAGGCCGGTGAGCCGCTGGGTGCCGACTGCGTGTACGCGGCACCGGAGTGCGCGGGTGAGCATCCGCCCATGCACGAGGTGGCCCCGGGGCATTACGCCGCCTGCCACTCGCAGGCGGCGCTGGATGCGCAGAGAGCGGAACCCACAGGCGCGGAGGAGAACCGATGAGTGAGAGCACAGACAGGTACTGCGGTCCTGCGCCGGCCACGCGGACGGCCGCGAACGGCGCGGTCGCGGCGGCGGAGCTGATTCGCGACCGGCGGAGTGCGGGCGGTCCCGAAACGCGCAGCCCGGACAGACCCGAGGCGCGCAGCCCCGGCGGGCCCAGGATCATCACCGTCGCCCCGGGCGTGCACACCTACGTGGGCGGTTCGATCGTCAACCGCACCTTCATCGAGGGCGAGGACGGGGTGATCGTCTACGACACGGGCGTGGACCTCGCCGACGGCCGGCGCGCCCTTGCAGCGCTGCGCTCCGTCACCGACAAGCCCGTCGCCTGCGTGATCTACAGCCACAACCACTACGCGCACGGGACTCAGGCCTTCCTCGGGGACTCCGCCGAGGTGCCCGTCATCGGGCATCCCCGAGTCAACGGGAACCTCGCGCGCGGCGGGGACGCGATGGACTTCCCCGAGGCGGCCCCGGCGCTCGCGCTGCGCTTCCGCTTCCAGTTCGCCTCCTTCCTCCCGGAGACGGGACCGGACGCACCCGTGGGGGCCACCTACCCCTCGGCGACGCCGGCGGGGACGGTGCCGGTGAGCGTGCCCGTCGAGGACGGGCGGGAGATGACCGTCGCAGGCGTCCGGATGCAGTTCCTGACGGAGCACTGGACGGACTCGGACGACACACTCACGGTGTGGCTGCCGGATCTCGGCGTGGCGCTCAACAACTTCCTCTGGCCCACCATCCCGAACTTCTACTCCCTGCGCGGCACCGGGTTCCGCGATCCGCGCTCGTGGCGCGACGGCGTCCTGCAGCTGCGGGACCTGCAGCCGGAGCACCTCATCAGCACGCATGCGCGACCGGTGAGCGGGCGGGAGTGCGTCAGGGAGACGCTGGAGGGATACGCGGACGCGATCGCGCATACCTACGACCAGTCGATCCGGGGCATCCTGCACGGTCTGGGACCGGACGAGCTGCGCTCCTTCGTGCGCCTGCCGGAGCACCTCGCCTCCCAGGCGCACAACCGCGACGGCTACGGGGAGACCCAGTACCAGCCGCCCTACGTCTACGAGCGCGTGCTGGGCTGGTACGACGGCCGCCCCGAGCACATCAACCCGCCGCCGCGGGAACTGGCGGGTACGCGGATCGTGGAGGGCTTCGGCGGACCGGCACGGGTGCGCGAGGCGGTGGCCGAGGCGCTGGAGCGCGGCGAGGCCTCGTGGGCGGCGGCCCTCGCCGGCCACCTGCTGGACGCGGACCCGGGCAGTCGCGCGCACCGCGAGCTCAAGGCCGCGACGCTGCGTGCGCTCGCGCAGCGGGCGGGCGGGACGATCGCCCGTCACTTCTATCTCACGCACGCCCGGCAGCTCGAGGGCACGGCGGTCATCCCGCCGTCCGAGCCCTGGACGGTCGCGGATGTGCTGCGGGCCCCGCCGCGCATGCACATCGACCACCTGCGAGTGCGGCTCGATCCGGAGAGGAGCGGGGAGACGGAGCGCTTCCTCGCCCTCACGCTCACGGATCGGGACACCCGCGCGGGCCTGCACCTGCGGCGTTCGGTGTGCGAGTACGTCGCGGACGTCGACCGCCACCCCTATGCCCCGGACGCGGAGCTCGAACTGGACGCGCACACCTGGGCGCTGCTGCTCACCGGGGGGCTGAGCTGGGCGGATGCGATCGCCAAGGGTGCCGTGAGGGTGCGGGGCGAGGCGGCCGATGTGGTCGAGTTCTTCGGCTTCTTCGACCCGCAGCCCGGGCCGAGCGCCGCCGAGGCGGACGCGGCTGAAGCCGAGGTGGGGAATGCGTGAGAATCGGAAAGTGAGGGGATCCGGGGCCGGGTGCCGAGGCGGCCTCGGGCGCGGTCTGCGGGGGATCCTCGCCGCGGCGACGGCGCTCGTGCTCGCCGGCTGCGGCGCGGCCGCGGTGCCGGACGATCCCGATCCCCAACCGCAGTCCGGCGGCACGCTGACGGTGGGTGTCGAGGCCAGCTGGGTGTCGCTCGACCCGCTGCGGGCGACCACGTACGTGAGCTACAGCGTGCTGCTGACGATGTACGAGCAGCTGTTCGACCTCACCGCCGAGGGCGAGGTCGTCCCCAATCTGGCGACGGGCTATGAGGTGAGCGAGGACGGGCTCACCTACACCGTCGCACTGCGGGAGGACGTCGAGTTCCAGGACGGCGAGCCCTTCGATGCGGACGCCGTCGTGACGAACGTGGACCGCATGCGGGACCCGGCCAACGGCTGCTCCTGCCTGGGCGAGATGGGGATGCTCGAGGACGTCCGGGCGAAGGATCCGCACACCGTCGAGTTTCTGCTGAACCGGCCGCACGCCGGCTTCCCCACGGCGGTGCTGGCCTCGGCGCCGGGCATGATGGCCTCGCCGGCGGCGATCGAGGCCTCGGGCGGCGACCTGGGCGCGAACCCCGTCGGCACCGGCCCGTTCCAGCTGGTGAGCGAGGTCGCTGACAGCTCCGTGAGGATGGAGGCATGGGAGGGGTACCGGGATCCGGAGCGGCCCTATCTGGACGGTGTGGAGTTCCGCGTCATCGCGGACACCGACTCGCGCTACTCCAGCCTGGCTTCGACCTCCATCGACGTCGCGGACAACGTGGCGCACAGCTGGGTGAGCGATGCGGAGCTGGACCCCTCGATCCGGCTGGATCCGCAGGGGGCCGTGGGCTCGAGCTTCGTCATGTTCAACACCGCCGAGGGGAGGCCGCTGGCCGACTCCGATGCGCGGCGTGCGGCCTGCATGGCCCTCGACACGGAGCTCATGGACGAGGTCTTCTACGGCGGGACGCGGCTGACCGGCCAGGAATCGCCGTTCCCCACCGGCAGCGCCTGGGACATGGGGCAGGTGGAGGGGTACCCGAGGTTCGACCAGGAGGGCGCGCGGTCCCTCGTCGACGAGCTGGGAGGTCTGAGCTTCGACCTGCAGATCAGCGCGAACCCGGAGAACACCCGGACGGCTCAGGCGATCGAGGCGCAGTGGCGGACGGTGGGGATCGACGCGCGGATCCGCCCCACGGACCAGCCCACGCTGGTGGAGAACGCGTTCGCCCACGACTTCGACGCACTGCTCTACCGCTGGCGCGGTGCGATGGACCCGGACGGGAACGTCAACCGCTGGTTCAACAGCGCGCTCGCCACGCCGGATGCTCCCAGCTCGAACTACAACCTCGTGTCCGACGAGGAGCTCGACGGGCTCATGCTCGCCGCGGCGGCGGAGCGCGATCCGCAGGCGCGCATGGAGAAGTACCGGGAGGTGTCGCTCAAGCTCGCGGAGATCACCCCGTACTGCTACCTGTGGGGCGCGGACTGGATGCGGATGAGCCTCGTCAACGTCCACGGCATCCCCGCACGGCCGGACAACATCATGCTCCTGCGCGACGCCTACAAGGTGGAGTGAGCACTTCTCACCTCCCCGCCCTCCTCCCACGTGTGAGCGCCCCACTTCCCCGCCGAGTGAGCGGTTCCTGTCGGTCTCAGACCCGAATTCCGACAGGAATTGCTCACTCGGCTGGGGGCGTGAGGGACGTGGGGGAGGGGAGGGGTGTTGGGGAGGGGGATGCTCGCTCAGGTGTGTGGGGACTGCTGCAGCCGGGCCTGCACGAGCGCGTGGAGGTCCGCGCTGAAGGAGACGATGCGGGCCTCCTCCACCTTGCTCGGGATGTCGCGGAGCGTGTCGACCGCCGCGGCGACCGCGTCCTCCCGCGGCCAGCCGTAGACCCCGGCGCTGATGAGCGGGAACGCCACGCTGCGTGCGCCGAGCTCGTCCGCGACCTCGAGCACGCGGCGGTAGCAGGAGACGAGCAGGTCGCGGTCCCGCTGGCCGGAGGTGAAGTCCGGCCCGACGGTGTGGATGACCCAGCGTGCCGGCAGCGTGCCCGCGGTCGTCCAGCCTGCCTCACCGGTGGGCAGGCCGTGGGGGAAGCGCGCGATGCAGTCCGCGAGGACGGCGTGTCCGCCTGCGCGGTGGATCGCGCCGTCCACCCCGCCTCCGCCGCGCATCGCCGTGTTCGCGGCGTTGACGATCGCATCGACGTGCTGCTCCGTGATGTCGCCGCGCACCGCAGTGATCTCAGCCATGCTCCCAGTGTGGCACGCGGGGCCCCTTCCCCGATCCGTCGAGTGAGCGGTTCCTGTCGGTCTCAGACTTGGAATCCGACAGGAATCGCTCACTCGACGGAGAAGTGGTAGGCGCTCACTCGACGTGGGGCGGGAGTGGGGCGCTCACGCCTCACCCCAGTGCAGGCCGGGTCCGCCAGAAGCCCGTGGCCTCCTCGAACGCCTCGGCGGCATCGAGCAGGAGCCCGTCGCCGAACTCCCCGGAGACCATCTGCAGGCCCACGGGCAGTCCCGAGGAGGAGAAGCCGCCGGGCACGGAGAGGCAGGGCAGGCCGGTGGCGCTGATGAGCGTGGCGGCGCGCATCCAGTCGAGGTAGTGGGGGGTCGCGACACCCTCCACGGAGACGGGGAACTCGAGCTCGGCGTCGAAGGGCAGCACCTGCACGGCGGGGGTGAGGAGGAGGTCGAACTCGGAGAAGAACTGCGTCGTCGCCGCCCGCAGGCGGGCGCGGGCGGCCCCGGCGGAGAAGAGCTCGTCGACCGTGAGCCGCAGGCCGTGCTCCACGTTCTCCCGCATGGTCTCCTTGATCTCGTCGCCGCGGGCGCGCACGAGCTCGCCGTAGGAGGCCGCGAAGTCGTAGGCGCGGGCGGTGAGGAACACCTCGTCGGCGTCGCGGAGGTCCGGCGTCGCCTCGACGACGTCTGCCCCCAGCCCCTCGAGGACGGCGAGCTGCGGTTCGAGCACGCGCAGCACCTCCGCTTCGACGGGCACGTCGAGGCCGAAGTCCGCCGTCCAGCCCACGCGCAGTCCGCTGAGATCGTGCCTGCGCCGAGCGGCATAGGCGCCGTCCTCGGGCGCGGGGTGCGGGCTCTGCTCATGCGCGCCGGTGACGGTGCGCATGAGCATGCGCACGTCCTCGACCCGGCGGCCCAGGAAGCCCTGCCGTGAGACCCAGGCCCAGGGATTGGCCGACGGCCACAGCGGGATCCGGCCCTGATCGGGGCGATATCCCACGAGGTTGCAGAAGGACCCGGGCGTGCGCAGGGAGCCTCCGGTGTCCGAGCCGTCGCCGGCCGGCTGGATGCCCGCGGCGATGGCCGCGGCCGCGCCCCCGCTGCTGCCGCCGGCGCTGCGGCTGCGGTCATAGGGGTTCACGGTCGTGCCGAACAGCGGATTGAAGGTGTGTGAGCCGGCCGCGAACTCCGGCACGTTGTTCTTGCCGGAGGAGACCACACCGGCGGCCTGGAGACGGTCGACGATGAGCGCGTTCCGCTCCGGGACGCTGTCCGCGAAGAGCGGGGAGCCCAGCGTGGTGCGGATGCCCTTGGTCGCGATCGAGTCCTTGTGGGTCATCGGCACGCCGCACAGCTCCGGGGCCGGGGGCGCACTGCCCTCGGCGGCCGCGCGGAGACGCGCATCGGCCTGCCGCGCGCGCTCCCGGGCGCCGTCCTCGTCGAGGGTGACGACGGCATTCACGGCGCCGTTGACCTCCCCGATCCGCGCCAGATGGGCATCGAGCGCCTCCCCCGCGGTGATCTCCCCGGACCGGAGCGCGGCCGAGAGCTCGGTCAGGGTGAGCGAGGGGAATTCGGTCATGACTGGCTCCTTCGGCGAGGCGGGCGCATGCGGGTGCATGCCTCGGCGTCAGTATTGCGCCCGCGCCCCGCAGGCGGCACAGCCGTGGACCGCGATGCGCGCAGGGTGCGGGATTCGGCCACGAACGAGGCCGTGTCCCGCCGTTCGGCCCTTGAGGGCCCGTCTGCGCTGGTGCGCGGGCGCCTCACTCGCAGAATGTGAGGGGCATCACCATCGAAGGAGAACCCATGACGACAACGACTCCCCTGCGCGCGAGCGAGGACCGCTCCCTCTCCGGAGGGATGCGGCGGCTCTTCCGCGTGCTCGAGGTCATCGAGGCCATCGGCAACAAGCTGCCGCACTCGTTCTGGCTGTTCTGGATCCTCTCGGGGGTCCTGGGCGTCGTGAGCGCGCTCCTGGCGGCCGGAGGCGTGCAGGTCACGCCCCCGGGCGAGACGGAGGCCGTGGCCGTGAAGTCCATGCTCACCGGCGAGGGCCTGACGATGGTCTTCGGCACGGCGCTGGAGAACTTCGCGGGCTTCGCGCCGCTGCCGATCATCGTGAGCGTGATCATCGGCGTGGCCGTCGCGGAGCGCTCCGGCGTGCTGGCCGCGCTGCTGCGCGTCACCATCGAGAGGCTGCCGGCGAAGTGGGTGACGTTCTCCGTGGCCTTCGCGGGCATGATCTCGCACGTCATGTTCGATGCGGCGTTCATCGTGCTGCTGCCCCTGGCCGCGCTCGCCTTCCGCGCGGTGGGGCGCAGCCCCGTGCTGGGCCTGCTGGTGGCCTACACCTCGATCTCGGCCGGCTACAACGCCTCGCCGCTCGTCACCCCCTCGGACGCGATCCTCTCCGCCCTGTCCACGGAGGCCGCCAGGATCGTCGACCCCGAGTACGTCGTCTCTCCGCTGGGCAACTACTTCTGGGCGATCGCCTCCTCGATCGTCCTCTCGATCACGATCACCCTGGTGGTCGAGCTCGCACTCGCCAAGCGCGCGGACCTGCAGGCGGACGTGGATGCGCTGGGAGGGGAGCCCGCGCACCTGGCGATCTCCGCGCGGGAGCGCCGCGCGCTGCTGACCTCCTTCGCGGTCCTCGCCGTCTACGCCCTCGTCATCGCCCTGGCCCTCGTGCCGGAGTCCTCGCCCCTGCGCGGGGAGGACGGCGGGATCGTCCAGTCGGTCGTCATGAAGAACATCGCGGTGTTCATCGGGCTCGGATTCGTGCTGCTGGGCATGGTCTACGGGCGCATGGTGGGCGAGTTCACGGCGCTGCGGGACGTGCCCGAGGCGATGGCCGGCGGCCTGCGCACCCTCGCCCCCGTGCTGGTCCTCTTCTTCGCGATCAGCCAGTTCCTCGCCTACTTCAAGTGGACGGGCATCGGCACCGTGATCGCGGTGAACGGCGGGGGCTGGCTGCAGACCGCGGGAATGCCGCCGCTGCTCCTGTTCGTCCTCGCGATCGCCCTCATCTCCGTCATGAACCTCATCATCACGAGCGGCTCCGCCATGTGGTCCCTGCTCGCGCCCATCCTCATCCCGATGTTCATGTACCTCGACATCCCGCCGGAGACCACCCAGCTCGTCTACCGCATCGCCGATTCCTGCACGAACGCCATCACACCCATGAGCGCCTACTTCGTGCTGGCCCTCGGCATGGTCCAGCAGTACCGGAAGTCGGCGGGGATCGGCACGGTCGTCTCCTTCACCCTGCCGCTGGCGCTCACGATGCTCGCGGTGTGGACGGTGCTGTTCATCGTCTGGTACCTCCTGGGCCTGCCGATCGGGCCGGGAGTGAGCGTCCGCTGAGGTAGGGCCGGGCACGGGCGCGGCTGCCCGTGCCCGAGGCGCTCAGTAGAGGTGGGCGGTCGCGGCGTCCTGGGCGCGCGACCACCCGCTGCGCTTGAAGGCCTGGAGCACGTGCGAGACCTCGAACGACTCCGCCTCCGCCGTCCACGGTGCGGAGGTCAGCTCCGCATGGAGCGCGGCCAGGTCCCTGCATGCGAAGTGGGCGAGCAGGTGCCGGTCGCCTCCCAGGGCGCTGAGGTAGCGGGTCTCCGTGCGGGCGAGGAGGCCCGCGACGAGACGGTCCGAGGCGCCGCGGGCGGCGGTGAGCACCACGAGGGCCTCGACGGGGAAGCCCAGCAGCTCCGGCTCCGCGACCACGCGGATGCGCAGGTAGCTGTGCTGCTCCAGCCAGGCCAGACGGCGGCGGACGGTGTTCTCGGAGACACGGCTGTGGGCGGCGAGGTCCGCCGTGGATATGCGCGCGTCGTCGGCCAGCAGGCGCAGGAGCACGCGGTCGCTGGGCGAGAGCTCTCCATGGGGTGCGGTCTGCGGTGGGAGCGGGGGTCTTCCGGACTCGCCCAGCGCCGCGGTCTCCGCGGGTGTGAGCACGTCCGGCCGCCATTCGCTCACGGAGCGGTGGTTGCGGGTGACGGTGTCGATGCGGAGGTCGGCGATCCCGTTGACGGACGGCAGCTCGTCGAACACGAGGCCCGCACAGACCTCCGCGTCGATCCTGAGCTCCGCGAACACGGAGTGGGCGCCCGTGGTGGCGTAGGAGAACACGGTGTACGGCCGCGCGGCCAGGCCGCTGGCCACCGTGCGGGTCGCGCCCACCGCCGGGCGCACCCGGGCGATGGCGGTGCCGGTGACGCCGCGCACTCCGACGACGCGGACCGTGCCGCTTGCGAGGAGCTCGGTTCCGCGGCGGGAGACGGAGCGCGCCGACTCCCCGAGGGCATCGGCGAGGGCGGCCCAGGTGGCGCGCGGCCGGATCTGGAGCGCGGCGATGATCCGCCGGTCGAGGGCGGCACTGCCCTCCTCGGGGCGCGGGGGCTGACGCTCGGACATGGCGGAATCCTACGGCAGGGGCGGGCCGTGCGCGGAGTCACGTCCGTGGGATGATGCGGAGGAGGCCGCAGTCGTTCCACACGAGCAGAGGAGCACCCATGGATCTCGTCGCCTTCCGCACGGACAGCCCCGCCCCCGAGGTGCGGGGCCGGGAGATCGGTCTGCGCTTCGGTGCGGAGATCGCCCGCAGCGCACAGCTGTACCGAGATCTGTACCGGGACCGCGGGATCGCCGAGGCGACGGTGGACCGGGTGATCCGCGGCTGTCAGGAGGCGCTCGCGGAATGGGACCCGGAGCAGTTCGCCGAGCTCGAGGCGATGGCGGACGCGGCGGCGGAAGCCGTGGGGAGCAGCTCGGCCGCCGCGGGCCAGGAGGCGGGCAGTGCGCCCGGAGACAGCCTCGGGCGCGGAGCTCCGCTCGATGGCGTCATGGCGGTGACCGCGCGCACCGAGATTCTCGCGACGCTGGGCCGGGAGGCCCCGGGGGAGTGCTCCACCGCGGTCGTGCTGCCGCCGGGCAACGCCGCGCCGTGGACGCTCCAGACCTGGGACTGGTACGCGGAGCTGGTGCCGCAGGGGCTCGTCCTCGAGTACACGAGCGGCGCAGGCAGGGGAGTGCGCACCTTCACGGAGTTCGGGGCGCCGGCGAAGATCGGGGTGAACGATGCCGGGCTGGGCGTGCACTTCAACATCCTGCACCACGACTCCGACCACGATGGGGGAGGTGTGCCAGTCCACGCCGTGGCCAGGCGGGTGCTCGACCGTGCGAGCACCGTGGCCGAGGCCGTGGAGATCGCACGTTCGGCCCGGGTGAGTGCGTCCACCGTGCTCACGGTGGTGACGCGGGAGCCGGATGCGGTGAGCATCGAGCTGTGCCCGGAAGGCGTGGGCGCGGTGCGGTCATGGACGGGAGGGACGGTGCCGGGGACCCGGGTGCTGCTGCACACCAACCACTTCCTCGCCCCGGAGCTGGCGGACGGTGACCGGGCGACGGCGAAGCTGACCGCGGAGCGCTATGCGCATCTGCGCGAGCGCAGCCATGGGCTGGACGTGCCGTCGAGCTCCGCCGGGCTGGCCCGGGCGCTGTGCGGACCGGACGGCGAGGGGGCTCCCATCTGCATGCGCCCGGTGCCGGGCGGTGCGCCGGAGGAGCAGGGGGAGACACTGCTGACGGTCTCCCTCGACGTGGAGCAGGCGACGATGGACTGCCTGGCCGGCAGCCCGATGGAGTACGCGCAGGCGAGGTGAGGGGCGTCGTCCCCGCTTCCCGCCCCTTGCCTTCGAGTGCACTCCAGGACGTACGCTCCCGGTACGGCGGCCGGATCCCCGGCGCCCCCTGCGAGGATGGAGCACACATGAGCACGAAGACAGCACTCGGCGATCTGCAGGTCTCGCCCATCGGCTACGGCTGCATGGCGCTCTCCCACGTCTACGGCGGCGGCCTCACGGAAGCGGAGGCGCGAGCCGCCCTGCATGAGGCCATCGACGCCGGCATCACCTTCCTCGACACGGCGGACGTCTACGGCGAGCCGCGACCTGGAAGCACCGGCCCGGCAGGCACCAACGAGGAGATGCTCGCCCCGCTGCTGGCCGAACGCCGCGGTGACGTCCAGCTGGCCACGAAGTTCGGCATCGCCGGCGACACCGTCGCACGCAGCGGCGACGACGGTGCGCCCCGCGTGGCCGCGAGCGGTGTGAACGGCCGCCCGGAGTACGTCCGCACCGCGAACGAGGCCTCCCTGCGGCGCCTCGGCGTCGAGACGATCGACCTCTGGTACCTCCACCGGCCGGACCCCGCCGTGCCGATCGAGGAGACGGTGGGCGCCATGGCAGAGCTGGTCGCACAGGGCCGGGTCCGGCACCTGGGCCTGTCCGAGGTCACGGCCGAGGAGCTCCGCCGTGCCCATGCGGTCCACCCCATCACGGCCGTCCAGTCGGAATGGAGCCTGTGGTCGCGGGACGTGGAGGCCCATGTGCTGCCGGCCTGTGCGGAGCTGGGGATCGGCTTCGTGCCCTACAGCCCGCTTGGACGCGGTTTCCTCACAGGCACCCTGACCAGGGAGGACGTCGCCGGGGACTTCCGCGGCGGGACAGCCCGCATGGGCGAGTCCTGGGACGCGAATCAGGCTGCCCTGTCGCTCGTGAGCGAGATCGCCGAGGCCGTGGGCGCCTCGAACTCGCAGGTGAGCCTCGCGTGGCTGTTCGCGAAGGGGAGGGAGTTCGGCGTGCCGACGGTGCCGATCCCCGGATCGCGGCGCGCTGCGCGCATGATCGAGAACCTCGCGAGCACGCGGGTGGAGCTCACGCACGAGCAGGTCGCGCGCCTCGACGCCGTGGCCGGCCTGGTCCGCGGCACCTGGAACATCCACGAGAACCCCGCCTGGATCAGCTCCGGGAGGGAATGAGCGCCCTCACTCGCGAGGGCGGACCCACACCTCGCTGATCGAGGCCTCGGCGGGGGCGTCGACGACGTGCCGCACGGAGCGCGCCACGCTCTCCGGCTCCAGGCGCACGTCCCGCTCCTGCACCGGGTAGGAGTGCTCCAGGCTGTTCATCGGGGTGCGGGTGGGGCCGGGGGCCACGGTGGAGACGCGCACGCCGTCGCCGGCCACCTGCTGCCGGAGGCCGTCGGCCAGCGCCTGCACTGCGTGCTTCGCGGCGGAGTACACGGTGTGGAACGGCACGGACGTCCGCGAGGCCCCCGATCCGATGAACACGACCGTCCCCTTCGCAATCCGCAGCCACGGCAGCAGCACGCGGGTGAGCTCCGCCGGCCCCACGACGTTCGTGGCCAGCGACTCCCGCCAGTCCTCGATCGTCGCGTCCTCGACGGTGAACCGCCGGGCGACCGCCGCATTGTGCACGAGGACGTCGAGGCGGCCGAAGGGGCGGACCTCCTCGTCGAAGATCACCTCGAGCGCCGCCGGCTCCTCCAGGTCCGCGAGCACCGGGATGACGCGTGCCGGGCTGCCCGTCACCGCGGCATTGCCCGCGCCCTGTGCCTCACCCCCGCCGTGCATCTCCTCCGCGAGCTGCGCGACCGCGCTGAGCCGCGGCCAGTCCCTGCCCACCGCGATGACCACATGGTCGCGGGCGAGCTCCTTGACGATCGCCGCCCCGATGCCGCTCGATCCGCCCGTCACCACCGCCACCTTCTGCGGGGAGCGCGGGCGGAAGTCGTTGAACTCGACGACATCGGCCTCCTGATCCTCCATGCCCGCGGGCACCGAGTCGGCGGGGGCGATGGAGCGGGGGAACGGGTTCTCAGGCATACACGCATTCTCTCAGTTCGGCGTCACGACTGCGGGACGCGCGGCTCTGGCGGGTGACGCCGCCGGGCGGTTCTGCGGCGGGGACACGCTCAGCGCCAGCCGAGGGCCGGGAACACCTCGCCGGCCAGCAGCTCCAGTGAGCGCATGGTCTCGGCATGGGTCGCGGGCACGGAGTGGACCTGGAAGGAGACGTCCGTGACGAGGCCCGCCGCCGGATCGAGCGTCTGCTCTGCCGCGAGCCCGTCCGCCACCTCCTCGGCGGTCCCGGCGAAGGTGTTGGTCACCCGCAGCACTTCCGCATCGCTGAGCCCCTCCACCGTGCGTCCGATGAGCCGCGGCGCCTCCTCCCGCAGTCCCGCCGCCGTGCGCGCGATGATCTCCTCCCGGTGGGCGGCATCCGTGACGAATGCCGTGCGCGAGGCGAGCACCCGCCTCCGCGCGCCCGCCGGCAGCGCCGCATCGTAGGCGGCGATCACGGGTCCCTGCAGATCGAGGAGGTCCCATTCCGGGTGCTCCTCCGGCCGCGGCTGCGAACGCGAGAGCATGAGCCCGTCCCCGCCCGCCCCCGCGTGCGCGCCTCCGCCTTCGGAGAAGGTGGCCTGCCAGATGCGCCCGGCCAGGGGAGGCGCGGCAGAGCCCGCCGCCGAGGCCGCCCCCGGGAGCTCCGCGACGGTCGGATAGAGCGCGTGCCCTGCTGCAGCCGCGTCGCCCGCGAGCAGCCCGCGCAGCACGGCCAGCTTCTCCGCCATGAGCTCGCGGCGCTGAGCGAACTCCGCCCCGAACGCCGGGAACGAACGCGGATTCCCGCCCGAGCCCAGACCCAGCTCCACGCGGCCGCCGGAGAGCAGATCGAGGACTGCGGCATCCTCGGCGACGCGCACCGGGTTCTCCATGGGAAGGGTGACGATGGCGGTGCCGAGGCGGATCGAGCTCGTCCGCTGCGTCGCCGCGCTCAGGAGGACGAAGGGTGAGGGGAGCCCGCCCTCGGCCCGGTGGAAGTGGTGTTGGGCGACCCAGGCGGTCTCGAAGCCCAGCTCCTCCGCGTACGCGATCTGCTCGAGCGCGTGTCGGTAGCGGCCACCGGCCGCCTCGTCCTCCATGAGCCGGGTGAAGAACCCCAGCCGGAGGGGCCGCGCCTCCGGAGGCGCGGCCTCCGCGGACGTGCCCTCTGCGGCGCCTGTCCCCGTAGGAGTCCTCTGCGCGGACGCGCGTCGCTCCGTCATCCTCGTCTCTCCCAACCCCGTCTCCTCATTTTCGTCCCTCGGCCGCTCACGCTCAGATCGACAGCGCCTGGTGGTCGAGGACCTGGGTCTCCAGCGGTCGGGGAATGGCTCCCAGGAGGCGCTTCGTGTACGCCTCCTGCGGCTGTGAGAACACCCGGCCCACCGGACCGGACTCCACCAGCCGTCCCGCCGACATCACCGTCACGGTGTGCGCCACCTGCCGCACCACCGCGAGGTCGTGCGAGATGAACACGTACGTGAGCCCCAGCTCCCGCTGCAGCCCGTCGATGAGCTCGAGGATCTGCGCCTGGACGGTCACGTCGAGGGCGGAGACGGCTTCGTCGAAGACGACGAGCTCCGGCTCGATCACGAGCGCCCGGGCGATGGCCACGCGCTGCAGCTGCCCGCCGGAGAGCTCGCGCGGACGCCGTGCGGCCAGCGAGGGATCGAGCGCCACCCGGTCGAGCGCGCGGGCCACGAGCCCCTTCCGCTCCGCCTTGGATCCGATCCGGAAGTTCCGCAGCGGCTCCTCGATGCTCGAGCCCACGGAGTGCACGGGATCGAGGGCGCTCGCCGGGTTCTGGTGCACGAGCTGCACCGTCCGCCTGAACGCGCGCAGACCCCGGCGATCGAGGCGGGTCGCATCGAGCTCGCCCACCCGGATCGCGCCCGACTGAGGTGTGAGGAACCCCGTCAGGGCCCGCCCGATCGTCGACTTCCCGGAACCCGATTCGCCCACCAGCCCCAGCGTGGTGCCGCGCTCCACCGTGAACCCCACGTCCTCGATGCCGATGATCTGCTCGCCGGCGTCGGCATCGTGCTCGTCCCGCGGCACGCGCGCGTACACCTGGGTCAGGCCGCTCACCTCGACGAGTGGGCGCGCCTCACCGCCGGCCCCAGCCGAGGTGCCGGAGTCCTCGCCGCCCGAGGCTGCAGCCACCCCGTCGGCCGCCTCGTCGGCCCCACCGGCCGTTCCACCATCCCCGCCCAGTGCCAGCAGGGACTGCATCGAGGGGGCATCGGCCAGCAGCCGGCGCGTGTACGCGCTCTCCGGGTGCCGCAGCAGGCGCGAGGCCGGCCCGCTCTCCTCGACGTGGCCGCGCCGCACCACCAGCAGCGCGTCGGCGCGCTCGGCGGCGACCGCGAGATCGTGCGTGATGAAGAGGATGCCGGTGCCGGCTTCGCGCCGCAGCTCGTCGAGCAGGTCGAGGATGCGCTTCTGCACCGTGACGTCGAGCGCGCTCGTGGGCTCGTCGGCGATGAGCAGCTGCGGATCCACCGCGATCGCCGCGGCGATGAGCGCACGCTGCCGCATGCCGCCGGAGAGCTCGTGCGGGTACTGGTCCGCGCGCATCGCGGCGCGGTCGATCCCCACCCGGTCCAGCAGCTCGACCACGCGTGCGCGCCGCGCCTCCGCACTCAGCGCGGTGTGCAGGCGCAGGGACTCGGCCACGTTGGCGCCCACCGTCTTCACCGGGTTGAGCGAGGTCCCGGGATCCTGCGGGATGTATCCGATCCGCCGCCCGCGCACCCGCTTCCATTCGCGCGGCGAGAGCGCACCGAGGTCCAGCTCCGGCTCCTCACCGTACGTGCCCAGGACGACTGTGCCATCCGTGACCTGCGCATTCTCAGCGAGCAGCCCGATCACCGCCGAAGCCGTGGTCGTCTTGCCCGAGCCGGACTCGCCCACGACCGCGGTCATCGAACCGGGCCGGATGGTCAGGCCCACGTCCCGGAGCGCGGGAACGGACTCGCCGCTGCGGGTGCGGTAGTCGATGCTGAGGCCCGAGACCGTGAGCACGGGGGGCTGCGCGTGCGCGCCGGCCGTCTCGGCGAACTCCTCCGGGTACTCGATCGAGTAGTCGGTGCCGATGGCGCTGCCGCGGCTCCTCGGATTTTCACTAGGGGTCCTTGTTTTCCCCCTGGTGGCGGAGTGAGGGGATGCCGATCCCGTCGGATCAGCGCCGGCCGCCTGCCTGTTCTGCTCGCTCACTGCGCTGCCTCCCTGAGTGCGGTGCCCAGCCGGTGGGTGGACACGACGACTGCCATGACGATGAGTCCCGGCAGGACCGTGAGCCACCAGGCGGTGGCGACGAAGTTGCGGCCCTCGGCGATGATGAGCCCCCATTCCGGTGCGGGCGCCGGGGTGCCGTAGCCCAGGAAGCCCAGGGTGGAGATCTGCAGGATCGCGCTGCCGATCTGCAGGACCGCCAGTGCGAGCACGGCGCTCACCGCATTGGGCAGGACGTGGCGGAACAGGACGGACCAGTAGGTGCCGCCCGAGCCGTAGGCAGCCTGGACGTAGTCGGCCTGCATGATCGTGACCGTCTGCGCCCGTGCGAGTCGGGCGAACTGCGCGATCGCGGCGATGCCCACCGCGATCGCGGCATTCACAGTGCCGAAGCCCAGGACGATGACGATCGTGAGGGTGAGCAGCAGGGCCGGGATGGACAGCAGCACGTCGACGATGCGCATGAGCACATCGCTCACCCAGCCGCCGCGGGAGCCGGCGATGAGCCCGATCGCCGACCCCACCACGAGGCCCACCGCCACCGCGATGAGGGCCGCGAGCAGGGAGCGCGAGGCGCCGTGGACCACACGCGAGTAGACGTCCCGGCCGATCTGATCGGTGCCGAACCAGTGCTCGGCGCTGGGCGCGAGCAGCGAGGCCGTCTCACCGCCGTCGATGGGATTGTGCCCGGTGAAGAGGCCGGGGACCAGGGCCCAGAGGATCGTGACGCCCAGGACGACGGCCGCGATGAGCGTCGTGATGCGGGGCAGGCGGAGCCGCGTGCCCAGGCCTGCCGGGCGTGCACCTCCGTGGGCAGGGGTGCCCGAGGCCGGTGCCGCCGTCCCCGCGGACGGTGGGGTGTGTGCGGTGGATGCGCTCATGCGCGGATCTCCTCTTCCTGATCGGCGCGGTCCGCTCCGGTGCGGGAGGGGCCTGTCCCGGACGCCTGTGCGCGGGCGCCGAGCCTGCGGCGGGCCGCCGCGCCCACCCGACCGCGGTGGCGCAGTCGCGGATCGACCACGGGATAGAGCAGGTCGACGAGCAGGTTGACGAGCACGAAGCCCACCGTCGCGATGACGACCACTGCGAGGAGGACGGGGTTGTCCCGGTTGGCCACGGCCTGTGCCGTGAGTGCGCCGATCCCGGCTCGGCCGAACACCGTCTCCGTCACCACAGCGCCTGCGACGAGCTCGCCGAACAGCAGACCTGCGATCGTGAGCGCCGGGAGCATGGCGTTGCGGATGACCGAATGGACGAGCATCCACGCCTCACCCGCTCCCTTGGCCCGGGTGACGTGGACGAAGGGCTGTGCCCGCACCTCGGCGATGGCCCGGATGAGGATCTGCGCGAGCGGAGCCGACAGCGGGATCGCCAGGGTGAGAGTGGGCAGGATGAGGGACTCGAGCGGTCCCGGGCTCACCATCGTGACCCAGCCCAGCTGGAAGCTCAGCACCTGGATGATGACGATGCCCAGCCAGAAGACGGGCACGGAGATGAAGAGGCTCGGCGCGGAGTCGAAGGCGGAGGCGAGCCAGCGCGGCTTCCCGTAGGAGGCCAGCACCGCGACGGCCACCGCCAGCACCACGGCGGCGGCGAAGCCGGAGACCGCGAGCAGGGCCGTGGACGGCAGAGCGGAAGCGACGAGCGTGGAGACTGCGGCACCTGAGTTGACGGAGTAGCCGAGGTCGCCGGTGAGGAAGCCGGACAGCGACTGCCAGTACTGGACGTACCAGGGCGCATCGGCGCCGTAGGACTGGCGGATCGCCTCGACCTGCTCGCCGGAGAGCCCGAGCGCGGGATTGGCGTACCGGGCCAGCACCCCGTCGCCGGGCAGGATCATGAGCAGCATCGAGGCGGCGGTGTAGGCGAGGAACAGGACGAGCAGCGCCTGTCCGAGCCGGCCCGCGAGGTACACGGCCATGGGCGGAATGCCGCCCCGCGCGGTGCGGGCAGGCGGTGGGTTCTGTGCGGATGTCATATGAGGGCTTTCGTCAGTCTGCGAGCCAGACGGAGTAGAAGGCGGGACGGCCCACGGGCTCGGTGGAGAAGTCCCGGACGCGGCGGCGGAAGCCGAACACCTGCGGCTCCTCGAACAGCGGGACGACCAGTGCCTGGTCGATGAAGTGCTCCTGGAGCTCGGCGGCCGCGGCGGCCCGGTCCTCGGCGGAGGCGGAGCCGGTGATGCGGTCGAGGATCTCCTGGGTGCGCTCGTCGCCCCACTCGCCGGTCTCCTCGTCGTGGTTGAGGAACGCATCGCGGTTGGCGACCGACCACTGGCTGGCGAGGACGTCGTAGTCGGCGCGGGCGACCATCGAGTGGTAGACCTGCACGCGGTCGAGCTCGAGGCTGTCGATCGTCTGCTGTGCGTAGTCGCCCTCGTTGATGGTGAGGTGCACGCCCACGCGGGCGAAGTCCTCCTGCACCAGACTCATCACCTCACGGGAGCGGGGCTGCGGATGGGCGATGTTGACGCGGAGGGTGAGCGGTTCGCCGTCTCGCGTGCGGTGCCCGGACTCGGTGCGCTCGGTCCAGCCGGCCTCGTCGAGGAGCGCATTCGCCCGGTCCGGATCGAAGGCCCAGGCCCGAGGCGCTGCGACGTAGCCGGCCGCGCCCTGGGCGAGGACGCCGGTGGCCTTGGGGTAGTTGTCCGTGAAGAGCTTGGCGACGATGCGGTCGCGGTCGATGGCGTGCGTGAGCGCTCGGCGCACCGTGACGTCCGCCAGCAGCGGGTGCCGGGAGCGGAAGCTCAGGCCGTTGTTGATGCCGTTGGTGGGCTGGGCGTAGAGCCGCAGCCCCTTCTCCTCCACGCGTGCCTCGTCCGGGGCCTCGACTCCGCGCACCCCGTCCGCCTGGCCGGAGACCAGCGCGCCGATCCGCACCGAGTACTCGCCGTTGACGAGGTAGTCGATGCCGTCGAGGAAGGCCCTGCCCTGGTGCTCGAGGTGCGGCGGGGCCCAGTCGTAGTCCTCGCGGACCCGGACGGACAGGCGGGTGCCCACCTCCTCCTCGGCGACGGTGAAGGGGCCCGAGGTGACGATGCGGGTGGCGCTGCCGGGCCCGAACCCCTCCGCGTCGAGCTCCAGCGTGCTGTTCGCGACGAGCCCGGCGTTCATCGTCGCGGTGGCCTGCGGGAAGCCCGGGGCAGGTGCGTCGAAGCGGAAGACGACGGTGCGCTCGTCGAGGACCTCGGAGCCGGCGTAGTTGGTGATCTGCTCCGAGACGGGCAGCGCGCGGGCGTTGTCGCCGCGGCCGTAGAGGTCGAAGTTCCGCGCCACGTTCTCCGCGTCGAGCGGGGTGCCGTCCGAGTGCGTGACTCCCGTCCGGAGCCGGAAGGTGAACTCCGTCGCGTCCGCGTTCGCCTCCGGCAGCGCCTCTGCGATCCACGGGTGGAGCTCGAGGGTCTGCGGGTCCTGGAAGAGGAGGCGGTCGGTGATGTTGTTGACGATGCCGCCGTTGGGGTAGAAGCCCGCGGACGGCGGGTAGAGGGTCGTCCACGTCTGGGGCTCGAAGTACCGCAGCACCCCGCCGGGGGCGGGCCGGCCGCCGGACAGCGGGGCGGTGTCGTCCGGGGTGCAGGCGGCCAGGGCGAGCAGGGCGCCGAGGCTCAGCCCGCCGCCCAGCAGCGCACGCCGGGTGGGGAGGTGCGCTGCGGAGCGGGGCCGCTCTGCGGCGGCACCCGCGAGCGGGGCCTGACGCAGGAGTGCGTGCGGGGAATGCGGGTGAGAGGGCACGGAGGTGTCTTTTCGTCCTGAGGTGGGAGTGGGCGGGAGGATGCTGGAGGAACTGGGCGCTGCGGGCCGGGGGAGTCGACGCGGGCCGGGGGACCGGGCGCTGGGTGCTGCGGGCCGGGGCACCAGGGCGGCACAGCCCTGCTCACACCCGGCCTCTCCGGCTGCCCTCACCCGACCTGCCTGAGCCATGTCCGTGCACAGGAGGGACTGCACGCCCTGTACGCAGACGCAGCTTGCAGACGGGGGTGCCGCTGTGGCGCGGAGGAGGCCCGGAGACGAGGCTCAGTGCGCGGGCGGGACCGGTGCGAGATTCGCCGCGGAGCTGCGTCCGGCGCGGGGCGGGAGCAGCCTGGGGGCGAGGCGCAGATCAGGAGCCTTCAGCGCGGAGGCGGCCTCAACAGGAGGTGGAGGTGACGAGCATGAGGTCGATGTGCAGGCGGCGCCAGCACATCTTCCAGGCAGGGGTCATCGAAGTCGTCACGCCCCTGATTCAAGCCCGTAGCGGACACGGAGTCAACTCTGCTCCCGTGCTCCGGACCGCAGGCGACGGTGTGTGACGGGGCGTGACGGGGCTCCGGGGTGTGAGGGACGCAGGCGCGCGACGGTGTGGGGGACGCAGGCGCGGGACCGGGACACGGTGCCCCCTCGCTACGTGGTGCCCGCCCGCGACAGTGCACCTGCCCGTGACAGTGCGCCTGCCCGTGACAGGGCACCTGACCGCGACAGGCCGCGGAGCGCGGACGGCCTCCCCCGGCAGGGAAGCCTGAGAGTTCGCAAGGGCATCTGTTGCGGCGGCGGGCGAGGAGGTAGCGTCGGAGTCAGCGCCCGCAGGGGCGGATCCGCCGATCATCGGGAGGACGTCATGGCAGAGCAGGACGCACGCGAGAACAGGACGCACGCGGATACTCATCAGCGGACGACGGACGGCGGCCCCGTGCGGAGGCGCGGCGGCGAGGAGCCCAGCGGCAATGAGGCGCTCGATGCCGTGCACGAGACCGTCCGGGACGTCCTGGGCGATGCCGAGGTCGACTACACCGCAGAGGTGGGCGACACCCCCGTCGACGAGGAGCGGCTGCAGGAGCTCGCCGAAGAGCACGGCGACGTCATCACCCGGAACCCGGACGGGACGCACACCGTCACCGCGAAGACCCGCGACGGGGAGTGAGTCCTCGGGACCGGCCCGCACTCCTACAGCCACTGCCCAGTTCAGTCGCCGCCTCGGCTCGGCGACCGTCCCGGTTCGGTGACCACCCAGCTCAGTGACCGCTCGAGAGCGGGTGCCTCGGCAGCGCCGGGGCGATCGTCTGCCGGGTCGAGCCGAGGAGGTCGATCGAGGTCTCCACGACGTCCCCGGGCTGGAGGTAGCGGCTGAACTTCTCCGAGCCCGTCCGCTCGTGCTCGACGAGGCAGCCGCCGCCCACCGTGCCGGAGCCCAGCACCTCGCCGGCCGAGAGGGTCGTCCCGCGCGCGGCGTACGCGATGACGTCCCCCACATTCCAGTTGATGGTGTTCCAGTTGCCGTCGGCGATCTGCTCACCGTTGACCCATGCCCGCATGGCGATGTCGTAGGAGAGGCCGGACTCGCGGCCGGCGAACTCGTCCGTCGTGACGAAGTAGGGCCCCAGCGTGGTCGCGGAGTCCTTGCCCTTGGCCGGACCCAGCCGCAGCTGCATCTCCTCGAACTGGAGATCGCGAGCGCTCCAGTCGAGGAAGGTGGTGTAGCCGAGCACCGCCTCGCGCGCCTCCTCCGGGGTCAGGTTCGACACGGCCCGGCCGAGCACGGCGCACAGCTCGAGCTCGAAGTCGAAGGAGGTGCTTCCGGGC
This sequence comes from Brevibacterium album DSM 18261, assembly GCF_000426445.1. Lineage (GTDB taxonomy): Bacteria > Actinomycetota > Actinomycetes > Actinomycetales > Brevibacteriaceae > Brevibacterium > Brevibacterium album. The sequence continues at coordinate 241,642 of NZ_AUFJ01000012.1, forward strand.
GGGATCCGGACATCGTCATGGGGGCCGATGACGGCGTTGCTGTTGGTGATGTAGTAGGCGGGGAACCGGGAGTGGAGGGGGTCGAGCTCCTGTCCGGGGCTGCAGTTGCGGATGTGCTCGTGGAAGCACATGCAGTCGCGCATGGCCGGCGGGCGGAGCGGGGACGCCAGATTCCTCTCCTCGAAGGGCCGTCCGGGCTCCTGGAGTGCGGCCTCGCCGAGCGCGAGGAGGTCCTCCCCGCGCTCGATGGCCTCGGTGACGTCCGCGCAGCCCCGGATCGGGTGGAACAGCCCGTCCGCGACCAGGCCCAGCTCGCGGCCGTCTGCGACCCGCAGGCTCGCGAACCTCATCGCAGGCCCCCTGCCGTCGCCTCGGCGGTGCCGGCCGCCTCGGCGGTGACGCGGCTCAGCAGCTCCTCGAACGCGGCCACCCCGTCCGCGAACGGCGGCACTGTCCGCTCCGCCTCTCCCCGCGAGATGAGGGAGTATGCGAGGCGGTTGAACGGCACTTCGACGCCGAAGCGCTCGGCGACCTCGATCACGCGCCCGTTGATGAAATCGCGTTCGCAGTCGATGCCCTTGCGCAGGTCCTGGAGCATGCTCGCCTCGGCGTGCCGGTGCTTCTCGATCGAATCGGTGAAGAAGGCGATCCTCTGCTCCGCGGACCACTCGCCGTCGAGCAGGAACGCCTCGATGGGCGCGGGGCCCAGGGGCTCGATCTCGATCCCGGCCGCCTGCCCCGCGCGGATCCCCTCGTCGAGGAGACGGACCGCCGCCCGCATGAGCGAGGGGGTGTCGATCACCTCGCCGAACGTGCAGCCGCACGCCGCGGAGAGCCCGCTGAACGTCGAGTTGATGAGCAGCTTCGACCACTTCATGCCGATGATGTTCTCCGTGAGCCCGCAGTGTCCCACGCTGGAGAGGATGTCTGCCGTCTCGCGGAGGCGGTCGGGGATGCTCCCGTCGAGCTCGCCGATGTCGAAGGAGTGCGCGAGCGTCTGCTCCCACGTGGTGGCGAGCTCGGACTCGCCCGGCCCGCGGTAGATCGCGGAGTAGCGCACATTGCCGGCGAGGGTGCGCCCGTGCCCGACGATCTCCGCCACGTGCTGCTCCGGCGTCCCGTTCTGCAGGGTGCAGACGATGCCCTCGGGGCTCAGCCGGCCGAGGAACGGTTCGAGCGCCTGCTCCGTGTAGACCTGCTTGGTCAGCAGGATCACGAGGTCGTACTCGCCCGTCACCTCGGAAGGCAGCTTCGCGGTGACCGGGATGAGCCGGTCGATGTGGCCCGTGATGCGCGCGCCCGTGCGATTCAGCTCCGCGACGTGTGCGGCGTTCGCGTCGATGAGCTCGACGTCGTAGCCGCGGTCCGCGATGAGCGCTCCGGCGATCGTGCCGAGGGATCCCGCCCCGACGACGGCGATTCTCTTCATGTCTGCAGCCTCCTGCGTGTCGTTGTGCGTGGGTGCGCGGGTGCACAGCCCCATCGGCTCCGTGCCGCCGGCACGGCGCCGCTGGGACCGCGCGGTCCGGCTCAGTCGGCCGGCGTCAGCGCCTCTGCGGCGAACTCGTCCATGAAGCCGCCGACGAGGGTGTCCGGGTCGCTCACCGAGGTGATTCCCTCGAGGGTCGCCTCGGGGGTGTCGTAGCCCTCGGCGGGGATGCCGGAGAGGTCCGAGAACAGTGTGCGCCATGTCTCGATGTGCGCGGTGTAGTCCTCGATGACGGCGTCCGGGTCCGCGACGCTCTCGGGTGCGCTCTCCGGGAGCTTCGCGAGCTCCTCGGCGCGGAAGTCCTCGAGCTCGGCGATGAGGTCGTTCGGCTGGGTGACGGCCACCTCGCCGCCGGGTGCGAGCACCCCTCCCTCGGCGTAGAGCTCCTGGTTCTCGGTGATGCCGGCCTTCATGTAACCGCGCAGGTATGCGGAGACGGCCTCGGTGCGCATGAACTCCTGCATCTCGGGGTCGAGCGATTCGAGCGCGTCCGTGTTCATGAGCACGGGGAGGACGGTGGGCGCGAAGGGGACCATCGCGACGTGCTTCGCGTTCTCGTAGAGGCCGAGGTCGACGGCGCCTGAGAGCGAGGTGAGCGAGCAGTCGATCGTGCCGCGGGAGAGGGCGTCGTAGGTCTCGCCCCACTCGATGGAGACCGGTGTCATGCCGAGCGCCTCGAGTTCGCGCGAGTGCGTGGGGCTGCCGGCCCGGACCTGCAGGCCCTCGGCGTCCTCGACCGACTCCACCGGCGTGTTGCACACCATGTAGAAGTAGTCGGGGATGAGGACGCCCAGCGGGGTGACGCCCATCTCCGCGTACTCCTCCGTGATCGCGGCGTCCCGGAACAGCTGGGTGTGGGCGGCCGTCCCGGCCATGGCGGTGGCGAACGGGGCGGGCCCGGCGAGCGCCGGGAGCGTGTCGGTCCACGTCGCCGTCGGCAGCTCGTTCGCGGAATAGGCGGCGGGGGAGTTCGCGAGCTCCGTGCGGCCGTCGCCCACGGCGTGGAGGAGCTCGGCGCCGCCGGCCAGCGCGCCGGTCCAGTAGTACTCCGCCTCGACCTCGCCGTCGTACTCCTCCTCGATGGCGGCGACCATCGCCTTGGCCGCCTCCCCGAGAGCGGAGTCCTCGCCGACGACGTGGGCGAAGCCCAGGGTGAGCGTGCCGCCCTCGCCGCCGTCGCTGCCCACGCTGCTGGCACAGCCGGCGAGTGCGAGGGAGAGCGCGGCGGCGGCTGCGATCTGTGCGGAAATCTTCATCGATCTTCCTTCGTGTGAGGTGGTGCGGGGATGAGGGTCAGCGGGTGCCGGTAGCCTGCGGGCTGCCCACGAGGAAGCGCCGGATCTTCCCGACGCTCGTGCGCGGCAGCGCGTCGATGATGTGCCAGGCGCGGGGGCGGGCGGCCGGTGTGAGGTTGCGGGCAGCCCAGGCGTCGAGCTCCTCGCCGCTGGGCGGGAGATCCGGGTCCGCGGGGACGATGTAGGCCTCGGGCACCGTGTCGCGGATCTCGTCGCGGACGGCGATCACCGCGGCCTCCTGCACGCCCGGCGCCTCGGCGACGGTCGTCTCGACCTCGGCGAGGCTCACGTTCTCGCCGGCTACCTTGATGACGTCGTCCGTGCGGCCGACGAAGCGGAGCCGGCCGTCCTCGTCCGCGCTCGCGAGGTCGCCCGTGAGGAGGAGCCGACTGCCGTCCTCGCCGCGGATGAGCGTGCGCGCGGTGGTGGCGGGATCGTCGAGGTAGCCCTCGAACAGGTCGACACCGGGCTCGCCCGCCACGGCGATGACTCCGGGAGAGCCGGGGGCGGCCTCGGCGAGGGTGGCGGGGTCGAGCAGGACCGTACTCCGGCCGGGGAGCGGACGCCCGATCGTCTCCGGCCGGGATGTGCCGTCCGCATCGGCGGTTGCCGCATCCGCGGTCACGGCTGCGACCGTCTCCGTCATGCCGTACAGCTGGCGGGGCGCACAGCCGATGAGGCGGGTGAAGCGCGCGTACTGGTCCGTGCTCAGCGGCTGGGCGAACCAGGCGTGGCGCAGCTCCAGCGGCTTCGCGTCCTCCGGCGTGCGCGCCAGGATCATGCGGATCGGGGCGGCGAAGAGGCTGGTGTGCGTCGCCTCCAGGGACCTGCACTGCTCGAGCCACCGGCCGGCGGAGAAGCCCGAGGCCAACGCCACCGAGGCGCCCACGGCTATCGCGGAGGCGAAGCAGTAGTACTGGGCGTTGGCGTGGAACAGCGGCAGGCTGACGAACCACCGGTGCTCCCGCTGCAGGCCTGCCGCGCGCGCCATGGGGAGACCGACCTGCGCGTAGTTGGCCTGCGTGAGCTTCACCCCCTTGGGGCGGGAGGTCGAGCCCGAGGTGAACATGACCGCGAGCCGGTCCTCCGGGCGGGGCCGGGCGTCCGTGCCGGGCTCTGCGGTGCGGGCGAGCAGCGGACCGCCGGGAGCGAGGTCCGCGGCGGTTTCCTCCAGCTCGATGACCGGCGTGCCGGCCGCTCCTTCGCGGTAGATCGCGGAGCGGGTGCGTGCGCACACCCCGAGGGCGGGGGCGACGCGCGAGACGTGGTCTGCGATGTCGCGCGCAGTCGACTCGGGATCCACCGGCACGATCCATGCGCCCAGGCGGGCGGCGGCGAGCCAGAGCGCGACGAAGGCCGGTGAGTTCCGCAGGCAGAGGTGGACGGCCGACCCGACGGTGACACCGGCCGCCTCCAGCGTCTGCTGGACGCAGGCCACGACCTCGGCGAACTCCCCGTAGCTCCACCGGGTCACGGTGCCGTCGGGGTCCATGAAGAGGAGGAAGGGCGAGTCCGCATGCGCTGTGGCTGTGGCCGACCACAGCCGGGCGAAGGTGTCCGGGAGCGGTGCGGCGGTCGGGGCGGGGCCCGGGTGGTGCGGGGGCATGCGGCGGTCTCCTGATGTCGTCGTCGACTCAGCGGTGATGTCCCTTCTGATTCTGCTGTTCGGCCCGCGCCATGACGAGAGAGCGGTCCCCAGACTTCGCGGCCCCGTTTTGTGGAGAACTACAGATCGGTCGGTTCTGTGCGCTGGTCCCAGGCCTCGAGCGCCCACGTGAGTTCGAGCAGCTCCGGCAGTGCCGTGAGGGAGCGGCCGGTGAGCTCCTGGTAGCGCTGCATGCGGTAGCGGACCGTGTTCTCGTGCACCAGCAGCTCGTCCGCGGTGCGCCGCACGTGCATGCCGGTGCGGACGAGCGAATGCAGGGTGCGCAGGAGCTCCGCTCCCGAGGCCGTCGCGGGCTGGACCGGGGTGATGCAGCGGTCGACGAGATGGGTGCTGACGACGTCCTCCTCGGCGACCGCGAGCTGCCAGCTGCGGGTCTCGAGCGTGTGGATGCGCGGCTCCGCGGTGCGCACGGAGCGCCAGATGCGCTCGGCGAGCCGAGCGGAGTCCGAGAGCTCCGTGAGCGGGACCGCCGTCCCCAGGGCGGCGGGGCCGTGCAGGTCCACTGCCGCATCGGCCCGGTGGAGTGGGGACTGCTCCGGGACCAGCCCGATGACACGGTCGCCGACCTGGGCGAGCAGGGCGGGTGCCCGCGGGGCCGTGCACGCGCGCTCCAGCTGCGTGAGGAACTGCTCGTGCCGCCCGTGCGGGGCGCGCGTGATGAGGACGGCATGGGGCTGTTCGGGGTCGAGGCCGAAGCGCACTGCGCGATGCAGCGTGTGGGCCTCGCCGATGCGGTCCTGCAGGAGATCGACGACGAGGGAGGACCGTTCGACGGACCGCTGCACGGCCTCGGCGCCGGCGTGCTCCCGGTACTCCGCGGCTGCACCGGCGACGAACCAGTCGCCGACCTCCCACAGCAGGGTGGACCCGGTCAGCGTCTCCTCGGGCGCGAGGCCGTGCTCCTGCGCGAGCGTGAGGAAGCGGGCATGGGTGAGGCTGAGGCAGATGCGGTAGGCCCTGATGATGTCCTGGATCGGGACCCCGCGCTCGATCCTGTCCCTGGTCGTTCGCCGGTCCTCGCCCTCCTGTGCCCGGGTGGGGGCGCTGCGGCTGATGAGCGTGTCGACTCCGCGGCTCACATTGGTCCGGGCGGATGCGAGGATCTCCTCCCGCGGCACCGCGGCGTAGGAGCTCAGCTCTGCGAGGAGCGTGTCCGCTGCGTCGTCGGCGATGGTCGCCTGGAACCCCTTGAGCCTCTCGGCGATCTCCGCGATCGTCACTGTCATGGACCAAGGGTGCCAGAGGTCTGCGAGTCGGGTGCGCGTCGCGTGACTGTGGGGGGCGTGTGACTGTGCGGGTCGGAGGGCGGCGGAGTGTCCGCGAGTGTCTGTAGTCTCTGCCCCATGGCTATCCCGCAGAATCTCGACCACCTCGTGTACGAAGTCCCGGACCTGGAGGCCGGAGTGGCCGCCTTCGCCGAGCGCACCGGTGTGACGCCGGTGTTCGGCGGCAGGCATGTGGGCCTCGGCACCGCGAACTACCTCGTACGGCTGGAGCCGCAGGGCTGGGTGGGCGGGGAGCGTCCGCTCACCTACCTGGAGATCCTGGGCCGGGATCCGCAGCAGGACGTGCCGGAGGGGACGGCGCTGCCGCTGGGGGTGCATACCGTTACGGAGCCGGTGCTGCGCACCTGGGCCGTGCGGCCGGGGGACTTCGATGCCGCGGTGGAGGCCGCGCGGGAGTTCGGTGCCGATGTGGGCGAGGTCCGCGACATGTCACGCCGCGACCCGGCAGGAGAGCTTCTGGAATGGCGGCTCACCGCACGGGAGGAGCTGCCGCACGAGGGCCTGCAGCCCTTCCTCATCGACTGGCGGGAGACTCCGCACCCGGCGCTGGGGGAGCTGCCCGTGCTCACCCTCGAATCGTTCGAGGTGATCGTCCCGGAGCCTGAGGACTTCGCCGCCCTGCTGGGCGCCGTGGGAGTTCCGGACACGGAGGTCGCGCAGGGTGACACGCTCCTCCGGGCGGTGCTGGCCGGCCCCACGGGTTCGGTCGAGCTGTGAGCGGCGGACAGGGGAGCGCGCCGGGCGGCGGGATCCGCGCCGGGGCCGCGGCCGCGGGGGTGCCGGCACCGGGAGTCCCGGTCTCCTTCGACCACCTCGTGCTCGCGGTGCCGGAGCTGGCTGCCGGCGTGGAGGAGTTCGAACGGCGCACGGGCGCGGTCTCCGTTCCCGGCGGGCGGCACCCGGGCCGCGGCACGGCCAATCACCTCGTGCCGCTCGTCCCGCGCGGCTGGAGCGCGGATGCGCTCACCTACCTGGAGATCCTGGGGCCCGATCCGGAGCAGGATCCCGCGCTCGCCTCGGCGTCCCTGCACGGCTTCGACCGCCTCGCCGCGCAGCGCTGGGCGGTGCACCCGGAGGACTTCGATGCGACGATCGCGGCCGCTGCGGAGGCGGGGGCGGATTTCGGCGCGGTCTTCGACATGGCGCGGGACACCCCGGAGGGCGGCCGGCTCGCATGGCGGCTGACGCGGCGCTCTCCGCTGGCGTTCGGCGGTGCGCAGCCCTTCCTCATCGACTGGCAGGACTCACTACACCCGGCTCAGGCGCTGCGTGCGGACACCGGGCTTCCTGTGCTCACCCTGGAGCGGCTCGAGTTCTTCGGGCCGGAGCCGGAGGCCCTGGTGCGGGCGCTGGGTGTGCTCGCGGCCTCGGGAGCGGAGTGCGGGGGCACTGAGCGCGAGCATGGGGCACAGGGCGCCTTCGTCGTGGAGGAGGCCGCGCATGCCGGCTTCCGCGCGGTGCTCTCCGGACCGCTGGGCGAGGTCGTGATGGAGACGCCTGCGACGGTCGGCTGAAGCTTCGCCTGGCGGGATCTCGCCGAACGGCGGCTGCGGCATCTACTATGACGGCAGCACTGTCTCACCGCCGAAAGGACCGCTCATGGGCCGGAAGAGCTTCGTCGTCACCTGGCTGCTGTCGTACTTCCTGGGTGTCCTGGGCATCGACCGCTTCTATCTGGGCAAGGTCGGCACCGGCGTCCTCAAGCTCATCACCGTGGGCGGGCTGGGGATCTGGGCGCTCATCGACCTCGTCATCGTGCTCGTCGGGGCGGCACGGGATTCCCAGGGGCGGCCGCTGGAGGGCTACGAGGACCGCAAGGTGGTGGCGTGGGTCATCACCATCGTGCTCATGCTCATCGGTGTGGGCGTGGGCAGCTGCTCCGGAGTGGCCGTCCTCAACCTGCAGTGAGGCTCATGCGCGGCGCGCATCCGGAGGGGCTGCGGGTACCGGACGGATGGGTGGGGAGAGTCGTGTGTCGAACCGGGTGCTGGCCAGCTGCCTCTCCGTCACGGTGATGAGGTTCAGCACGTCTCCGCTGAGATAGGCGCGCTTGCCCCGGCCGATCGAGATCGTGGAGAGGATCTCCGCCTCACGCAGTGTTTCGAGCGCCTTGAGCGCGGCTGCTTCGGAAGTGCCGTGGATCCTGCGCACTGCAGCCGCGGTCAGGACCGGGGTGCCTGGCAGGTCGCGGAGGATCGCGTGCACAGCGGAGTCGCTGCGCAGTGCGCGGGTCATCCCTGAGGATGCACGCCAGTCATCGAGCTGTGCGTCCCAGCCGATGCGCATCTGTGCGAGCTCATCAGCGAGTTCCCCTGCACGCGCCGCAGCCTCCAGCACTGCTGCTGCGAACATCTGCAGCCAGACGAGGACGCCCTCGGCGTGAGACCCTGCGTTACCCTCACCGGGCATGCTGAGAGGATCGCTCACATTCGAGGAGGTGGAGCGGAAACCGGAGAGTCCGCGGATGTACTCGTCGCTGTGAGTGGCCAGGACGAGGCTCACCGGCAGAACAGCTCCGGCGGTAAGCCCGCGGCGGGCCAGGACGGCGTGGATGAGCGCACGGCCGACTCGGCCGTTTCCGTCCGCGAAGGGATGGATCGTCTCGAACTGTGCGTGGGCGAGGGCGGCCTGGACGAGAGGAGCGTGCGCTGCTCCGTTGCAGTAGTCGATGAGGTCGTCGAGCAGTGCGTGCACATGTTGGGGATGCGGAGGGACGAATTCGGCGTCGAGAGGGTGCCACTGCGACCCGCCCACCCAGTTCTGGCGGTCTCTGATCCCGTGCAGACGCGGAGTCTCCGGCAGGAGTGCCGCCTGGAGGTCCGTGAGGTCGGCCACCGTGAGTGCGTCTGCGTCCGCGAGACGGCCCGTCGCTTCGCGGACGATCGTCATGTTGTTGGCCACTAGGACTGCAGGATCGCTGAGTCCTGTCACGGTCTCGTGCTGCCCCAGTTCAGCGAGAGCGATGCGTTGGGGGCTGGGGGCTATTCCCTCGATGCGCGAGGAGGCGATGGCCTCGGATCTGAGCAGATACCGTGAGATGGAGACGAGGTCCGCCCTCTCCCTGGCCGCGAGGCGGAGTACGGCTGTTTCCGCACGGGCGAGGAGTCGGCTGGTCTCAGGATCGACGTGGAGCGGGAGTGTCTGCAGCGGATCAGGGCTGTAGGACCAGTACTCGCCGGTGCGTCGTTCACGGCGAGGCAGGGCTGCGTCATCCGTTCGCTGCCACTCCTGCAGTTCCCAGGTCCCCACTTTGGCTCCTAAACCACGGTTCTCTCGATGCAGACCCTACTTTAGTCCTTAAAGTAGGGAGGATCCGATGCCTGCCCTCACTTAAGGCTCATTGAGGAGGTGTCTGAGGTAGCGCCCCGGAGACTCCAGGTAGCGCTTCCAGTGCTGCACGAGCTCAAGGTCGTCCCAGGTGGTCTCCCGCAGACCCCATGCGCCCACCTCGAGGAGACGTGCTCCCGGGAGGGAGGCGAGGATCGGGGAATGGGTGGCGCAGAGGATCTGGCCGCCCGCTGCCGCGAGCTCGCTGAGCGTGGACAGCAGCCGGAGCGCGGAGCCGAAGGAGAGGGCGGCCTCGGGCTCGTCCAGGCAGTAGAAGCCCGGACCGGTGAAGCGGGAGTCGAGGAGCGCGTTGAAGGATTCACCGTGGCTCATGCGATGTAAGAGCGGCTCCGGTGCTCTCGACGGGTTGTCCTCGAGGTAGGTGTAGAAGGAGTGCATGGTCTCTGCGCGGAGGAAGAAACCCCAGCGCGGTCGCCCGATACCGCGCTGCACGTGGAGCCAGTCCGCCAGCGGTGACTCCGTGCGCCGGGTGACGTGGCGCGCATGGATGGTGCCGCCCTCCGGGTTGAGGCCGTAGGCCTCGGCGATCCCTTCGAGGATCGTCGACTTGCCGGAGCCGTTCTCACCGACGAGGAACGTGACGCCGTGACCCAGTGTCAGCCCCTCGTCCAGGACCTGCGCCACTGCGGGCACCGTCATGGGCCAGGTTCCAGGGGTGGGAGCCGCGTCCTCACTCTGCCGGACGGAGACCACCGGCGGCTGATCGAAGTTCATGCTCCGAGTGTGGCAAAAGATGTGAGTGGTTGTAGCGGATGCGCGTATGCAGTTTTTGCGCTCCTGCGGCTGTGTGGGCGCACGACGCACATACGTTCCGGTCAGTCTCCACTGGGACCGGGCCGGCGCTTCTCTTGCGTCCGCTCCGTTCCGCCTCCTACCGTGGAGGCATGAAGATGAGCACCGTATGGAGCGTCGCGGGCGCTGTCCTGGCCGTCGTCATCGCATGGTGGCTCGTGCAGATCGTCTTCTCGCTCGTGTGGTTCGTCGCCAAGCTGGCCGTCGTCGCGGTGGTCGCCGTGGTGGTGTACCTCCTGATCAAGCAGCTGTTCAGCTCCCGCGACAGCCACGACGGCTGAGCGCGGCCTTCCGCTCGGAGCCGGCTCAGCCAGCGACCTGCGCGTAGGGGACCACGTAGAGCGCGATGAGCGCGATCCCGCATGCGGCGAGGATCGCCACCGTGACGAGCATCCAGGCCCGTGTGACTCGGTACTTCGCGGGGTCGCGGTCCTCTGCGGGCACCTGCATGAGCCTCTTCCGGAAGGCGTTGCCCGCCGGTGACGGCTTCGCGCCCCTGTTGCCCAGGACCGTTCCCAGCACCGAGGCGGCGAAGCCCAGGACCGTCGGATTCAGGAGGTCGGGCAGCTCCAGTCCCGCGAACGCGCTGAGGGACTCCAGCACCGCGACCACCGCGAATCCCGCGATCATCCCGGATGCCGCACCCCGCGCGGAGAGCCGCTCCGACCACACGCTCCAGAAGGCGATGGGGCCCCACGACGCCGCGAAGAGCGTCGCCGCGAAGTACCCGATGGTGAGGACCGCCGGCGGGGCCACTGAGGTCACCGCCAGGACCGCCAGCCCCACCACCAGCATCGTCCAGCGCGCCACGCGCAGGCCCGCGACGTCATCGTCCCCCGTCGCCGAGGCGGTGGGTGCGTTCGGCTCAGCACCCGCCCCGGCGGCACCGGCACTCGCCTCGACGGTCTCGGCACCCACCTCGGCAGTGCCCCCGCCCGCGCCCCGCGCCGCCGCAGTCACCGCTGCCGGCCGCGACGCCTTCCTCCGTGCGCCGGAGAGATAGGGGAGGACGTCGTTCGCGGCGGAGAAGCCGATGAGCGAGAGGAACGACGCCGCCGAGGACAGGCCCGCGGCAACGATGCCCGTGACGGCGATGACGCCCAGCAGAGAGGGCAGGACATTCTGCGCCGCCCAGATGAATGCCGTCTCGGAGGGGTCGATGCCTGAGTCGAAGAGGTTGATCGAGAACCCGCCGAAGGTGAGGAACAGGTAGGTGACGGCGAGTGCCGCGGTCGCGAAGAGCGCCGAGCGGATCGCGACGTGCTCGTTCCTGGCCATGAGGAACCGACTCGACTGCCACGGGCTCACTGCGACGACGGTGCACCACACGATTCCGAACGTGACGGCGTAGACCACCGCCTGCACAGGGCTGCCGAGGTAGTTGTCCGCACCGCTGAGTCCGTGCCAGGCGATGCCGTCGGGCTTCTCCGCGATCTGCGCCATCCGCTGCATGGCGATGACCGGGCCTCCGGCCTTGCCGATCAGCCAGCCCATGCCGAGGATCGCGGCGACGGTGAAGACCACGAACATGAGGGTGTCGTTGATGAGCACGCCGCGCGATCCGGAGAGGAACGTGAACACGGTGTACGAGGCCCACACCGAGACGAGGATGACCCACTGCGGGAGATCGATGAGCTGGCCCATGACCAGCACGAGGCCCTGCGTGACGGCCACGAGGTAGAGGCCGATGCCGACGACGACCATGACTCCCGCGAGCGCCTGGAGGCCCGGGGAGTCGAAGCGCCTGCCGAAGTACTCAGGGACTGTGAGGGCCTGAGAGCGGCGCAGATACCTGCCGAAGAAGACCACGCCCACCAGGTAGCCGGAGACGTTGAAGGCGGTGAGGAGCAGCATGACGAGCGGATAGCCGTCATAGGAGAAGCCCAGCTCCCCCATGAACGAGACGGTCGAGAGGAACGAGGCGACGAGCGTTCCGGCGACGAGGAAGGTGGGCGCGGCCCTGCCGGCCACGTAGTAGTCGGACTTGTCCTTCACGGTCCGCCCCACCACCGCGCCGATCACGAGGTAGAGGACGAAGCTTGCGAAGATCGCGAGTGCGAACATGTCAGCTCTCCCTCCGCGGTGCGCGAGCCGGCGCTGTGCCCCCGCGCGATGCTCCGGAGGCCGGCGACGGCTGCCGCCCGGCGTAGTCCCTGCGCACCACGATGAAGCCTGCGAGGACTGCGAGGATCGGCACTGCGCTGTACACGATCGAGACGATGAGGGATCCCGCCATTGGGTCTCTTCCTTTCCTCCGGAGGCGCGCGGCCTCCGCGTCATTCGGGATGGGATGGCTCCACGCCCAGCAGGGCGCGGGCGGTCTGCTGGAGGACGAGCTCGATCCGCTCCACGTCCGTCCCGCGGGAGCCGATGGCATGCGCGATCTCGAAGCCGTCCAGCTGCGCGAGGAGCGCATCGACCGCCACCTCGGGATCGACCCGCGGTGAGAACGTGCCGTCTGCGACCCCGGCGTCGACGACCTCGCGGACCACCTGCTTCCAGGTGAGGAAGACGCTGTCGAGCAGTTCGAGCAGCTGGTCATCACGCGCGGACGCCGCGACGAATTCGATCCACAGCCGCGTCCGCATGGTGAAGTCCGCGACGTGGAGGAATTCGTGGAGCGTCCGCCGCAGGCCCTCCCACGGATCGCCCTCACCCGGGAACGGGGACTTCACGCGGCTCACCACGTTCTCCGAGTGGCGGCGGTACGCGGCGAGCACCAGGGCCTCGCGTGAGTCGAAGTAGTACTGGATTGTGCCGATGGACATCCCCGCGGCGCGGGCGACGTCCTTCATCCGCACACCCGCCGTGCCGCGTTCGCTGATCTGCTCCAGGACCGCGGACAGAATCGCCTCCCTCCGCTGCTCCACCTCGTCGGCGGTGAGGGCGGGCCGACCGCCGCGGACCGTCACGCGCTCACCGCCGAGGGCCCCAGGACGAACTCGGTGGCCGCGACGAGCCCCTCGTAGACCGCCTCTTCGACGGTGCGCGGAGCTCTGCAGTCGCCGATCCGCACCACCGGCACCGAGCCGAAGCCGAGGTGCGGGACAGAGGCGCGAGGCGGCTGGCTGAGGATCGTGGTCGCGATGTCCTCGACCTCGAGCACCTCGTCGCAGAGGGTGGACTGCAGATAGGCGGTGCTGTCGTCGAGGCCGGCGAGGCGGACGTCGCTCACGAATGTCACCCGCGCTCGGATGAGCTCCCCCATGAGCGCGGTGCGCGTGTACTGCTGCACCGCGGCGCCGGGGAAGCTCGCCGCCGTCGCGAGCGTGACCGGCCGCCTCCGCGCCAGAGCGGCCGCGATCCCCAACCCGGTCCAGTCGCCCTTCCAGTCGGCGATGAGCACGCCCCCGCGGGAGAGCTCGGGAGGGTCGGAGAGGAACCGGCGGGCGGTGAGGAGGGTGGGCTCTCCTGCGAGCTCGAGCGCCGGTTCGCGGTCGGTGGAACCGGTCGCGAGGATCACCTGATCGGGCAGGAAGGACGCGAGGATCTCCTCCGACACCGGGGTGCGGGTGCGGATCTCGGCCCCGGACCTGCGGGCCTCGGCCTCGAGGTTGGTCGCCGCGCCTCCGAACTCCGCACGGTGGGGGAGCCTCTCGGCCAGCAGCACCTGCCCGCCCACGCGGCGCTCGCGCTCCACGAGCAGCACCTCGGCACCGGCCTCGGCGGCGACCGCGGCGGCCTTGAGGCCTGCGGGACCGCCTCCCACCACCAGGAGCCGTGCGCGTCTGCGCACCACCGGCCGCGGGAGGAAGGTGAGCTCCCTGCCCGATTCCGGATGCTGGATGCAGCTGATCCCCACCCCCTGCTGGAAGTGGCCGATGCATGCCTGATTGCAGCCGATGCAGGCACGGATCTCGTCCACGGCGTCCCGCTCGGCCTTCGAGGCGATCTCCGGGTCGCAGATCATCGCCCGGGTCATGATGCAGAGATCCGCCTGCCCGTCCCGGATCGCCTGCTCGGCCTCGTGCGGCTGGTTGATCCGGCCGGCGACCATGACCGGAAGCTCCATCGCCTTCTTCACCTCTCCCGAGAGCCCGCCCGCGTAGACGGGTTCATACTGCATGGGAGGGACGATGTGCTGGGCGCCCTGGAGCGTGGAGGAGTCCCCGGCGGTCACGGAGACGTAGTCGAGCAGGCCCTGCTCCTCGACCGCCCGGATCACATCGAGGAACTCGTCGCTCGCCATGCCGTCGCTCGTGAGGTCGTCGCCGGAGATGCGCAGGCCCACCACCCGGTGAGGCCCCACGGCGGTGCGGGTGCTTTCGATCGCCTCGAGGAGGAAGCGCATCCGGTTCTCCGGTGTTCCGCCGTACTCATCGGTCCGCGTATTCACGCGGGGGTTGGCGAACTGGATGGGGAGGTAGCCGTGGCTGGCGACGACCTCGACGCCGTCGACCCCCGCATCGCAGATGAGCGCGGCGGCTCTTCCGTAGCCGGCGATGATCTCCCGGATCGTCTCCGCGTCAAGAGCCTGGGGGACCACGTGGAAGCGCTCCTGGGGCTCATCGCTGGGCGCGACCGCCTGTGGGGCCATGCCCTGCTCCCCGTCCATCACCTCGCGGCCCGGGTGGAAGAGCTGTGCGATGATCCCGGTGCCGTGCGCATGGACGGCTTCGGCGAGGGCACGGTAGCCGGCCGCTGACTCCGGGTCCGTCGCCATGAGGACGTGACTGGTGTAGCGGGCTGTCTCGTGCACCCCGGAGACCTGCAGCACGATGAGCCCCGCGCCACCGGCGGCCCGGCGCTCGTGATAGGCGACGAGGTCCGGGCCGATGAGGCCGTCCTCGGCGAGCATCGTGTCGTGCCCCGAGGAGACGATCCGGTTGCGCAGGCGCAGCGGGCCGAGGTCCAGGGGACTGAAGAGGTGGGGGAACAGCGAAGACACGAAAAGCAGCCTCCTCATCGAGCGCTGATTATTAATACCAGCATATTAAGAAGGGCGGAGGGTGTTCTGCAAGGGATGAGCTGGATTTCACGGGTCGGCGGTCAGCCGGTGTGCCCTGACGCCTCCAGGTGCCCCTTCGCGGCGTCGCACAGATGGTTCAGCTCGTTCGCGACCGCCACGTGGGTGAAGCCCTCACCCCGTCGCTGGGCGGCGATCTCGCCGCTCGCCGTGTGGATGACGACCGGCACGCCATGAGCGCGCCCGGCGGCGAGGATCCGCTGCAGGGCTCCTGCGAACTCGTCCGCCACGGCGGGGTCGCCCAGGCCGTAGCCGCCGAGTCCGATCGTGAGGTCGTTGGGGCCGATGTAGAGGCCGTCGAGGCCCGGCGTCGCCGCGATCTCCTCCACGTTCTCCAGGCCCTCGCGCGTCTCGATCATGCACAGCGCGAAGGTCTTCCCGTTCACCTCCCCGAGGCTGCCCGTGAGGAAGGCCGAGGTCCGCGCGAGCCCGCGCGAGCGCACGCCCTGCGGCGGGTACTTCGCCGCGGCGACCACCGCCTCGGCCTGCGCCCGGTCATTCACAAGCGGCACGATGACCCCGGCCGCTCCCATGTCCAGGGCCCGCCCGATGGTGCCGATCCCGCCCTCCGGCACGCGGACGACCGCCGGTGCGCCGCCGCACTCCACTGCCCGGACCGCGTCCGGGAGGTCGTGCTCGGAGTAGGTGCCGTGCTGGCCGTCCAGCACGATGTAGTCATAGCCCAGCCCGGCGAGGCGTTCGAGCTGCAGAGGGCTCGCCGCCATCGCGAAGTAGCCGGTCGTGGGCTCGTCGCTGCGGAGGCGGGGGAGGAGGGTGTGCATGGGTTTCCTTTCGCCGGGAGCGATCGTCCTGTTCACGATCTCATGTTCGCGGAGTCTGAGCGGTGGGGTCGGTGACTGCAGAGAGTGGCGTCCTGCCGGTGCGTTTCCGCCACATCCTGAACCCGAGCATCCCCAGGAAGCCCAGGACGGCGACGACGAGCAGGGTTCCGGAGATCGGACGGGTGAGGAAACCGGTGGGATCACCGGCGAAGATCCGCATGGACTGGCGGAAGGCGGGTTCGAGGATTCCGCCCAGGATGAATGCGAGCACCATCGGACCGGGAGAGATGCCCGTCTTCTTCATGAGATAGCCCAGAGCGCCGAAGAACGCGAGGAAGACGATGTCCGTGGGCGACTGCCGCAGACTGAACACCCCCAGTACGGTGACCATCACGCAGATGGCCGCGAGGTACGCGGGATTGACGGACAGCACTCTGACGAAGACACCCACGAGGGGGATCGCCATGATCAGCAGCAGGATGTTCCCCACGTACATCGAGTTGATGACGCCCCAAAAGAGATCGGGATCGGTATCCACCAGGTTGGGGCCGGGAGTGATCCCCACGACGAGGAATGCGCCGAACAGCATCGCCATCGCCGGATTGGCGGGCAGCCCGAGGGTGAGCAGCGGGATGAATGAGGAGGACGCGGCCGCATTGTTCGCGGTCTCAGGGCCTGCAACACCCTCGACTGCGCCATGGCCGAACCGGGACTTGTCTCTGGCGACGCCCTTCTCGACCGCATAGGACACCAGCGAGGACAGGGTGGCCCCTCCGCCGGGCAGGAGACCGAGCAGGAAGCCCAGCGCTCCGCCCCGGGCGACGGCCGGGACCGCCTGGCGTACCTCGGAGGAGGTGGGGCGCAGCTGGGTGATGGGGATGGGCTTGCGCGCTGCCGTCGTACCCGCTGCCTCCTGGTTGTGGATGATCTCCGCGATTCCGAAGACGCCCATAGCGATGAGCACGAAGCCGAAGCCGTCGATGAGCGTGAGCGTGCCGAAGGTGAAGCGGGCGTCGCCGGTGAGCTCGTCGCGTCCGACCGTGGCGAAGAGCAGGCCGAGAGCGGCAGCCGCCAGTGACTTGGGCACGCTGCTCGAGCCCACGGAGGAGACCAGGCCGATGCCGACCAATGTGAGCACGGCGAACTCGGGTGGGCCGAAGTCCACGGCGAAGCGGGCGACGACGGGGGCGAGGACGGTGAGGAAGATGAGGGACACGGTGCCGCCGATGAATGAGGCGACGGCGGCGAGCGTCAGCGCGACTCCCGCCCTCCCCTTCTGCGCCATGGGATAGCCGTCGAAGGTGACGACCACGCTCGAGGCCTCGCCGGGCAGGCGCAGGAGGACTGAGGTGATGGTGCCGCCGTAGATCGCTCCGTAGAAGATCCCGGCGAGCATGATGATCGCACCGGTGGGTTCGATCGAGTAGGTGACGGGCAGGAGGATGGCGATGGTGGCGGAGGGCCCCAGACCTGGCAGGACGCCGATGAACATGCCGATCGTGACGCCGATGAGGCAGAACAGGAGGTTCGCAGGCTCGACGGCGGTGGCGAAGCCGGCGAGCACGCTGTCGAGTGTGTTCACTGCAATCAGTCCTGAGCGGGATCGGGCATCAGACGATGCGGGGGATGGGCACGGCGAGGGCGACGACGAAGATGAGGTAGAGGATCAGCACGATGAGCAGGGAGCCGATGAGGCTCGAGCGCCATGACTGTCTGCCGAGGCCTCGCAGCCAGAAGACCAAGAGGGCGAGTGAGGCGATCTCGAAGCCCACGAGCGGGAGCACGAGGCCGTAGGCGGCGATGGAGGCGAGTCCCAGCAGCGGGCCCCGGGTCGCCGAACCGAAGCTCTCGACATCGGCGATGTGTCTGCGGGCCCGTACGCCTACGGCGGTTCCCGTGCCGGCGAGGACGACTCCCAGCAGCAGCGGCCAGCTCCCCGCACCGGGGTCTGCGAGCGAGCCCACTCCCATGCGGAGCGCACCCACGACGGCCAGGACACCGGTGAGAGTGAGGACCGCCCCGACGATCCGGTTCGTCCTCACGGCCTGAGCGGAGCCGAAGGGGGCCGTCGTGTCCTCGGGAGCAGGCCTCCGGGTCGCGGCCTCCGAGTGCTCTCCGGTGTCCATCAGCTGCTTCCTCTCAGGTCGATCCCGTATTCCTCCAGCTGCTGTCCGTAGCGGTCTCGGGAGGTCTCGACGAGCGACCGGATCTCCTCATCGGGGTAGACGTCCGGCAGCACGACCAGCTGCTCACAGAGTTCGAGGAACCTGTCGCTGCGCGCCGCCGCGGTGAATGCCTCGACGAGGACGTCGAGATTGTCCTGCGGGACTCCCGGCGGAGTGCAGACGAGCCGGTACTGGGAGACCACGGCCTCGACCCCCTGCTCGAGCGCGGTGGGCGCATCCGGCAGACGGGGGTTGCGCTCCTCGGAGAAGACTGCGAGGGGCGTGAGTTCGCCGGAGCTGACGTACTCGAAGGCGGCGGAGAACTGGACGCTGGCCACATCGACCTGGCTGCCCAGGATGGCCGTGATCGCGGGGGCATCACCGCCGAAGGGGATGTCCGCCCCTTCGATGCCGGTGCCGGAGAAGAGCAGTGCCGCCGCGAACTGGGCTCCGCTCCCGTGCCCGGTGGTGCCGTAGCTGACAGAGCGGTCGAGCCGGGTCAGGTCGGAGACGTCTCCGATGCCGCTGGAGGGGTGGGCCACGAGCACGTAGTCGTCGCGGGTGGTTCCGAGCACGAGGCCGAGCTCGTCTAGGTGGACCGCTTCCCGCTCCGGCACGGCGAAGGGGGTGATCATCACCGTCGAGGCATTCACGATGCCGATGAAGTGTCCGTCCGCAGGCGCTCGCGTGAGCTCGCTCGCGGCCAGAGCGCCGTTCGCCCCCGGTTTGTTGACGACGGGCATCGCCCGGCCCAGTTCCTCCGTGGCGACCTCGACGAGGCCGCGGCCCAGGAGATCCGTGCTCCCTCCGGGTTCGAATCCGATGCTCGTCTCGATGTTCCGTGCTGGGAACCGGTCTCCCGCGCCGAGCATCCCCGATGTGCTGACCAGCCCGCAGCCCGACAGCAGCGTCACGGCTCCTGCGGCGGCGCCTCCGCGGAGAAGCCGTCGTCTGGATAGAACCTCCATGCCCACTCCCTCGTGGTCCCGCATCCTCGCGGTCACATGTCCCTGTGGCTTTCCGCTCTCAGAGTAGGTTCGGGTGAGGAGGCGCTCCATGCGCAGTGCGCATAGGGCCATTCCCCTTCTCTTGTGCTCGCGGAGCCGCCGCGTCCGATCATGAGCTTGGACCGATCGGCGGAACGACGTGAGGACGGTGGGACATCCCGTGGATACGTGTGCCGAGGGCGAATTGCGTTCGCCCGGCGAACTGCGGAGTGCGCGCTGGCTGGGGCGCAGAGATCTCAAGACTTTCGGGCATCTCTCGCGGCTGAAGCAGATGGGATATGCGGAGGAGGACTTCGAGGGCAGGCCCGTCATCGCGGTGGTGAACACCTGGAGCGACATCAATCCCTGCCACACCCACTTCCGTGAGCGTGTGCAGGACGTGAAGCGCGGTGTGCTGCAGGCGGGCGGCTTCCCCCTCGAACTGCCAGCGCTCGCCCTCGCGGAGAACTTCCAGAAGCCGTCGACGATGATGTACCGCAATCTGCTGGCGATGGAGACTGAGGAGCTTCTCCGCTCCTACCCGGTCGACGGTGTCGTGCTCATGGGCGGCTGCGACAAGACGACGCCGGGTCTGCTCATGGGAGCTGCCAGCATGGACCTTCCCGCTGTCTTCCTGCCGGCGGGGCCGATGATGCGCGGATGCTGGAGAGGGCAGACGCTCGGGAGCGGATCCGATGCCTGGAAACACTGGGACGAGTACCGGGCGGGGAACATCGGCGAGTGCGAGCTGAAAGCAGTCGAGGGCGGCATCGCCCGCACGCCGGGGCACTGCATGACGATGGGCACGGCCTCGACGATGACCGCCGTGGCCGAGGCGATGGGCTTCTCGCTGCCCGGGGCCTCGTCCATCCCGGCGGTCATGGCGGAGCACGGCCGCATGGCCGCTGCGTGCGGCCGCACCGTCGTCACCGCTGTCGCAGCCGGCCGCAGGCCGTCGGCGATCCTCGGTGCGGACTCGGTGCACAACGGCGTGGTCACCGCTCTGGCTCTGGGAGGTTCGACCAACGCGGTCATCCACGTCATCGCGATGGCGCGCCGGGTCGGGATCCCGGTGGGGGCGGAGGTCTTCGAGGAGCTCGCGGAACGGGTTCCGCTGCTGGCGGACGTCCGCCCAGCCGGAACGCACCTCATGGAGGACTTCTACGACGCGGGGGGCCTGCCTGCGCTTCTCGAATCCCTGCGCGATCTTCTGCGCCCGGATGCCCCCACGGTCAACGGCCGGACACTGGGTGAGAACATCGCCGGCGCCCGGGTGCACCTGCCCGCAGTCATCCGTCCGCGCGAGGAACCGGTCTCCACCGTGCCGGCTCTGCGGGTGCTCCGCGGCAATCTCTGTCCGGACGGGGCTCTCATCAAGCCCTCTGCGATGGATCCCGGCAAGATGCGGCACACCGGCAGGGCGCTCGTCTTCGACGACTACACCGAGCTCAAGCGGAGCATCGACGATCCTGCCACCGAGGTCGACGAGGACACCGTGCTGGTGCTGCGCGGTGCAGGTCCCGTGGGCGGTCCCGGCATGCCCGAGTGGGGCATGCTGCCCCTGCCCAAGCGATTGCTCGAGAAAGGGGTCCGTGATCTGGTCCGGATCTCCGATGCGCGGATGTCGGGGACGAGCTACGGCACCTGTGTGCTCCACGTCGCTCCCGAGTCCGCGGTGGGCGGACCGCTCGCGGCTCTGCGGACCCGTGATCTCGTGGATCTCGACGTGCGTGCGGGGACACTCGACGCGCGGGTGCCCGCCGAGGAGTGGGAAGGCAGGCTGGCGGAGGTGCGTGCGAAGCGCTTCGACGGTGATCGCGGCTACCTCCGGCTGTATCGCGCACACGTGGGCCAGGCCGATGCCGGCTGCGACTTCGACTTCCTCGCGGGTGTGGGCGGCCCGGAGCCGGAGATCCACTGACGGAACGGCAGCGCCGCGGTCCTTCTGAGGGCGAGCGGCGGGCCCGGTGCCGCACTCAGCGGGGCTCGGCTGCGATACCATCGCACCCCAGCGGGGGCGGAGCGCGAAGGAGCGGTGCCAGTGGACCTGTCGATCGAGCAGATCGAGTCGTTCATCGCGGTGGCGGAGGAGGGCAGCGTGAGCCGGGCGGCGAGGCGGCTGGCGCTCACCCAGCCTCCGGTGAGCCGGAGGGTGCAGCACCTCGAGGGGAGGCTGGGGTGCCGTCTGTTCCGTCGTTCCAGCGAGGGCATGGTGCTGACCGCGGTGGGTGAGCAGTTCCTCCGCGACGCCTACCGGATCACCGCTCTCGTGGCCGAGTCGTTCGACCGGGCGCGCATGCAGGGCGGCGAGGCGAAGGGCGAGGTCGAGGTGGGCTTCACCTCGATCTCCACGTACGCCGTCATGCCCAAGCTGCTCAAGCTCACCGCCGCATACACACCGGGACTGGACGTGCGCATCGCCGAGCGGATCTCACCACAGCAGATCGACCTCGTGAGCAGGGGGCGGCTCGACCTCGGCTTCGTGCGACCGCAGAGGCTGCCCTCCAATGTGCGCCGCCGTGTGGTGGAACGAGCCCCCGTGATCGCGCTCGTCCCCCGGCGGCACCCGCTCGCGGAGCAGCCAGGGCCCCTGACTCCGCAGGATCTGCTCGCGCTGCCGCTGGTGCGCTATGAGCACGGAGGCTCCCCGTTCCTCGCCCGGCTCCACGACTCCGTGTTCGCGGGTGCTGCTCCTCCTGCGCGGTTCGAGGTCTCCCAGACCCTGTCGGGCGCGGCGATCGTCGGGGAGGGGATCGCCGCGATGCTCGCTCCGGTCTCCGTGGCGAAGCTGGAGCTGCCGGGGCTGGCCTTCCGACGGATCACACTGCCGGCGAGCGCGGCCACGGTGCCCCTGTGGGCCGTGTACGGTGCGGAGGCGAAGTCGCCCCTCGTCGACGCGGTGCTTGCGATGTTCGACGAGCTGGCCGAGCAGCTTGCACGTGAGCACTCCGGCCTCATGAGCGCGATCGGCTGACAGCGCACTGTCGTCCGGCGCAGGGCTTCTGTACACTATTAACTGAGCAATCAGTTAATTAATGGAGGGAAGTGCTGATGGCCAGGCCCGTCGACCCCGAGAGGGCGGCCCGCCGCCGCGAGGCGGTCGTCGCTGTTGCGGCGCAGATGTTCGCCGAGGGCGGGTACGAGCGCACGAGCGTCGCCCAGATCGCGCGCGCCGCGGGAGTGAGCGCGGGGACGGTCTTCTACCACTTCGGGGACAAGGCCGCGGTGTTCCGCGCGATCTTCGAGGCGGACCGACCCGCCGCGGAGGCCTCGGTCGCGAGGGCTGCGGGCGCACCTGATCCGCTCGCCGGGCTCCTCGCCTTCCTCGACGAGCAGGTCGCCGATGCGGGCAGTCCGTACGCGGCGGGCCTCGTCATCGAGCTGCTCCGGCGGGCGGGGGAGGACCCCCAGCTCCTCGAGGTGGTGGAGGGGACGGGTGCTCTCCTCCGCGAAGGGCTGGCCGCGCTGCTCGTCCGTGCGGCGGAGGAGGGGCGGATCGACACCCTCGGGGATCCCGAGGCCGCGGCGGCCTGGCTGCTGTCCATTGCCGATGCCGCCTTTCTCAACGGAGGCGAGGGGCGCGATGTCTCCGCGGACATGCGGCGGACGGCGCTCGGGTATCTGAGGGCCGTCGAGCCTGCCCCCGAGGCCGGTGGCGGTGGGGAGGCAAGCCGTCGGGATTCGCCGGGCGGCCGGACGCCGGCAGGCGATTCGAGTGTGAGGAGCGATGCCGGGGTTCGCCTCGGCGAAGAGGGGAATGGAAATGTCTGACGCGACGGTGGTGAAGCTGCCTGGCAGCTGGGTGACGGGATTCGCGCTGACGGGCGCGGCGGTGGGCCTCGGCGCGGCCTTCGTGGTGCGGCCGGTCCTGGGCTGGCTGCTGGGGCTGGTGGGCGACGCTCCCGCCCCTCTCCGGCTGGCCGCCCTGCTGCCGCTGCCGTGGGCGATCGGCGTGCTCACGCTCGCGGGCCTCGTGGGCGGATGGCTCATCGCCTCGATCTGGGGTGAGGGTCTGGGGGAGGTCGAGGTGCGCGCTGACGGCGTGGCGGTGCGGCGCAAGGGCGGGAACCGGTTCGTGCCGCGGGCGGGCATCGCCGAGGCCTATGCGGACAAGGACGAGCTGGTCCTTGCAGATCCGGAGGGTCGGGAGCTGCTGCGGACGCCCACGGACAGCATGCTGCATGCGCGCCTCGGCGCCGCCCTGACCGCGCAGGGGATCGCATGGCGGGGCGCCCGGGATCCGCGCGAGGCCGAGTACCGGGAGTGGGTGGAGGGCGACGGTGCGCTCGACCCCGAGGCCGAGAAGCTGCTCCGCACGCGCGCCTATGCCCTGCAGGACAAGCGGAAGGGCGCCGCCGCCGAGGCGCGCGAGGCTCTCCTGGGGAGGGGCGTCGTCGTCCGGGACAGGGACGGCGACCAGCAGTACCGGCGCGTCCCGCCGCCCGAGGGGGACTGAGCCCTCCCGCCCAGTTCCCGAGTCCGCACTGTGGACCCCGCGTGGACGTGAACTGACTCATAGATGTATACAAATACTCAGTATTCTCTGAATTGTATGCAAAAGCTGAGCGATGGACCGGAGCCGGTCGCTGAGCTCATGGGACAGGGGTCAGCGTGAGGATCAGAAGACCGATGCCCGGGCCGACGCGGCGGGGCCGGTTCGGCCGGTGCACTGCCGCAGCCGCCTCCCTGAGTGCGTTCGCCGTGGTGCTGAGCGCATGCGTGCCGCTCCAGGAGCTCGGCCCCGCGCCCCAGCGCGAGGACGTCACGGAGGTCGAGTTCGGCGACCGCACACCGGTCGAGGGCGGCGACCTGGTCATGGCGCTCTCCTCGGAGCCCGACCGGCTCGACCCCACCACCTCGAACTCCCTCTACACCCGCTACGTCATGCAGACGATGTGCGAGAAGCTCTACGACATCGACGCGAGCGGCGGGATCGTCCCCATGCTGGCGGCGGACATGCCCCGCGTCTCTGACGACGGTCTCACCGTGGACATCCCGCTGCGCACGGACGATGTGAGGTTCGCCGACGGCACGGAGTTCGACGCGGACGCCGTCGTCACCACGCTCCACCGCAATCTCACGGACGAGAACTCCGCCCGCGTCTCCGACCTGGGCCCGGTGGAGGAGATCGAGTCCCTCGACGAGGACACCGTGCGCGTCACCTTCGAGACCCCGTTCGCGCCGTTCACCGCAGCGCTCGCCGACCGCGCCGGGATGATCATGTCCCCCGCTGCGCTGGAGGAGAAGGGCGATGACTTCGGCGACGCGCCCGTCTGCGTGGGTGCGTTCAGATTCGCCGAGCGCATCCCGCAGACCAGCATCACCGTCACCGCGGACCCCAACTACTATGCGCGCGACGAGGTGCACCTCGACAGCATCGAGTACCGCATCATGACGGATGCGAACATCCGCGCCGCCAACATCCGCTCCGGCGACGTCCAGGTGGCGGACATGATCTCCCCGCAGGACATCGACGCCCTCCAGCAGGAGTCGGGGATCGGCACGCTCGCCGTCGAATCGCTCGGCTATCAGGGGCTGACGATCAACCTCGACCGGCTGCCCGAGGGCGCGGAGCCCACGCCGCTCTCCGAGGACCCGCGCATCCGGCGCGCGCTCTCGATGGCCGTCGACCGCGAGGCGCTCGTCAACACCGTATTCAACGGCTGGTACCTGCCGGCGTGCTCGGGCATCGCCGGCTCCTCGCCCTTCGCCTCGGACGCCAGCCGCGGCTGCCCCGAGTACGATCCCGAGGGCGCGGAGGAGCTCCTCCGCGAGGCCGGCGCGCCCGTCCCCTACCCGATCGACGTCCAGGTGACGAACAGCCAGGACTCGCTCCGGTTCGCCCAGGCCCTCCAGGCGCAGCTCTCGGAGGCCGGCTTCGCGCTCTCGATCCGGCCGGTCGAGTACACCGCGCTTCTCGACGTGCAGGACCGCGGTGACTTCGAGACCGTCCAGCTGGGCTGGTCCGGCCGCGTCGATCCGCACGGCAACCTCCACAACTTCCACTACACCGGGGGCAACAACAACTACACCGGCCTCGACGACGCGGAGGTCAACCGGCGCCTCGACCGGGCCGCCTCCCTCACCGAGGTCGCCGACCGC
The DNA here is from genome assembly GCF_000426445.1 of Brevibacterium album DSM 18261. Taxonomy (GTDB): domain Bacteria; phylum Actinomycetota; class Actinomycetes; order Actinomycetales; family Brevibacteriaceae; genus Brevibacterium; species Brevibacterium album. The sequence continues at coordinate 266,519 of NZ_AUFJ01000012.1, forward strand.
GCCGCCGCATACGGCGAGGCGATCGACCGGCTGCACGAGATCAACCCCGTCATCTACCTGTACCGCCAGCGCAACCTCACGGCCTACAGCGAGGACATCGCCGGCGTGCAGGTCTACGCGGACGGCGTCGTGCACCTGTCCCGCGCCGGATTCGTCGAGGAGGAGAGCTGATGCTCCGCTTCACAGCCGTCAAGGTGGGCGAATCGCTCATCACCTTCGTGCTCGCCGCGATCGTCATCTTCTTCGGCGTCCGCTCGCTGCCGGGCGATCCCGCCCTCGCGATGGCCGGCGAGGAGGCCACACCTGAGCGGATCGCGCAGATCCGCGCGGACCTCGGCCTCGACGAGCCCGTCGTCGTCCAGTTCTGGAAGTTCCTCACGAGCATCGTCACGGGCGATCTGGGCGAGTCCACCCGTACGGGGCAGCAGGTCACCGAGATGATCGCGACGACCCTGCCGGTCACGCTGTGGCTCGCGGCCTACGCCATCCTCGTGGCCGTGGTCGCCGGCGTCCTGCTGGGCATGCTCGCCGAGCGCTTCCGCGGCCGCCTGCCCGAGGCGCTGGCCAATTTCGCCGCCCTCGTGGGCCTGTCGGTGCCCAATTTCTGGCTGGGCCTCCTCGCGATCCTCCTGCTGGCAGTGACGCTGGGCTGGTTCCCCGCCTCGGGCTATGTGGACGTCCTGTCCGATCCGCTCCGCGGCCTCTACTACCTCACCCTCCCGGCGGTCATCCTCGGCACCAGCCTCGCCGCCGTCATCACACGGCAGACGCGCGCCTCCATGATCGAGACGATGGGCACGGACTACGTGCGGACCGCTCGTGCCAAGGGCCTCTCCCGCCCCCGCATCCTGTTCCGCTACGGACTGCGGAACTCGCTCATCGTGCTCGTGACGATCATCGGGCTGCAGCTCGGCGGGCTCATCTCAGGCGCCGTCGTCACCGAGCGCATCTTCGCCCTGCCGGGACTCGGCAAGCTCACCCTCGATGCGGTCTTCGCGCGCGACTACCCGGTCATCCAGGCGGTCGTCCTCGTCATCACCCTCGCCTACATCCTCATCAACCTCGCCGTCGACCTGCTCTACTCCGTCATCAACCCGACCATCCGGACAGGAGCCGCGAAGGCATGACCGCTCCCCCTCCCTCCACGGACAGCACAGCGACCACCGCACCGGGCGAGGCGGGCGCGAACACCGGCGCGGGTCCGGGTGCCGGCCCCGGCGCGGGCCGGCCGGCCGCGGATCGCTCCGGCGCGGACGGGCCGGTGAAGCGGCGCCGAGGCGCACTCGCCGTCCTCGTCCGCACTCCCCTCGGCCTGCTGGGCACGGTGCTCGCCGCGCTGGCGGTCCTCACCGCGCTGTTCGCCCCCTGGCTGGCTCCGCACGGCTTCTCGCAGACGGACTTCGCCCACCCCTACCAGGTGCCGGGGACCGTGGGGCATCCGCTGGGCACGGACGACCTGGGCCGCGATTCGCTCTCCCGCCTGCTCTTCGGCGTGCGCGCCTCGATGCAGGTGGGGCTGCTCGCGGTGGGCCTCGCGGTCGTCGTGGGCGTGCCGCTGGGCCTGCTCGCCGGCTACTGGAGGGCCTGTGACCGCGTCATCTCCCGCCTCACGGATGTGGCGCTGGCGTTCCCCTTCCTCATCCTCGCGGTGGGCTTCGTCGCGATCGCCGGCGCCAGCCTCACGAGCGCGGCCGCCGCGCTCGGCATCGCCCAGATCCCCACCATGGTCCGCGTGGTGCGCGGCGAGACGCTGCGCCTCAGGGACGCGGACTTCATCCGGGCGGCGCGGGCCATGGACGCCTCGGCGTGGCGGATCCTGTTCGCCCACATCCTGCCCAATGCGGTGAGCGCGATCATCGTCCAGGCGACCGTGATCCTCCCGACCGCCGTGATCGGGGAGTCCATGCTGTCCTTCCTGGGACTCGGCATCCAGCCGCCGAACCCCAGCCTCGGCATCATGCTCTCCGATGCGCAGCAGTACATCTACCGGGCCCCGGCCGCCGCAGTCTTCCCGGGCCTGGCGATCCTCCTCATCTGCCTCGCCTTCAACCTCTTCGGCGACGCCCTGCGCGATGCGCTGGACCCGGGCTCGGCGCTGGCCCGCACCCCGCGGCAGGAGCGCCGGGCGCTGCGGCAGAAGCGGCGACAGGAGCGGGCACGCGGCACCATGATGGAACGAGACCAGAACGGAGACGCGCTCGCGGAGACGGGCGCGGCAGCGAAGGAGAACGACCGATGAGCGCTTTCGTCACCCCCGGCGAGCACACCACCCGCCCCACCCTCCAGGGCACCTTCGGGATGTCCTCGTCGACCCACTGGCTCGCGACCGCGGCCTCGCAGTCGGTCCTGGAGCGGGGCGGCAACGCCTTCGACGCGGCGACGGCCGGGGCCTTCGTGCTCCATGTCGTCGAGCCCCATCTCAACGGTCCGGGCGGCGACATGACCGGCCTCTTCGCCACCGCCGAGGCGCCGGGCACCCCCGTCGTCCTCATGGGCCAGGGCGCGGCCCCCGCGGGCGCGACCGTGGAGCACTACCGCTCCCTGGGCCTCGAGCTCGTCCCCGGCGCGGGAGGGCTCGCCGCCGCGGTGCCCGCCGCCGTGGACGCCTGGCTCATGCTCCTGCAGGAGCACGGCACATGGGAGCTTGCCGACGTCCTCTCCTATGCGATCGGCTATGCGGAGGAGGGCTTCCCGATCCTGCCGCGGGTGACGAAGCAGATCGAGTCCGTCCGTGCGCTGTTCGAGGAGCACTGGCCGAGCAGCGCCGCGCAGTGGATCCCGGAGGGCAGGGTCCCCCAGCCCGGCGAGCTCTTCCGCAACCCCGAGTACGCGCAGGTGCTCCGGGAGCTCATCGCCGCGGGTGAGAACGCGGATACGCGGGAGGACCGCGTCGCCGCCGCTCGCCGGGAATGGGCCACCGGGCGGGTCGCGAAGCTCGCGAGCGAGTTCCTCTCGCGGCCCCACCGCCATTCGGACGGCGGGGACTACGCGGCGGTCATCACCGAGGAGGACTTCGCGCGCTCCTCTGCGGGCTTCGAGGAGGCCGCGACGATCGAGTTCCGCGGGCACACCATCGCGAAGGTCCCGCACTGGAGCCAGGGCCCCGTGCTGCTGGAAGCGCTGCGGATCCTCGACGGCCTGCCTGATGAGCGCCTCGACCCCTCGACGGAGCTCGGAGCGCACACCGTGATCGAGGCGCTCAAGCTCGCGCTCGCCGACCGGGACGCGCACTTCGGCGACAACGACCTCGATCTCGACGCGATGCTCTCCGAGGAGTACATCGCGGTGCGGCGGGCGCTGATCGGCGAGGTCGCCTCGGGGGAGTCCCGCCCCGGCACGGTGGGCGGCAGCGCTGGTGATGCGCCCCGCCTCGTGAGCGCCGCGGAGTTCGCGGCGACGCAGGCCGGCGACCTGTCCGGCTTCGGGGCGGGCGAGCCCACCGTGCCGGGTGCGAGAGCACGTGCAGGCGCCGGCAGTGCCGCTGAGGCCTTCGCGGCTCAGGATCCGGCGGAGCCCGGCGCCGACGAGACGGGGGCGGTCCGGGGCGACACGTGCCACATCGACGTCGTGGACCGCTGGGGCAACATGATCTCCGCGATGCCCTCGGGCGGCTGGCTGCAGTCCTCGCCGACCATCCCCGGCCTCGGCTTCTGCCTCGGCACCCGCCTGCAGATGATGTGGCTGGACGAGGAGCGGAACGCGGCGCTCACGCCCGGAGCGCGGCCGCGCACCACGCTCTCGCCCACCCTCGTCCTGCGGGACGGCGAGCCCGTCATCGCGCTCGGCACGCCCGGGGGCGATCAGCAGGACCAGTGGCAGCTGCTGCTCGTGCTCCGGCTGCTCGTGGGCGGATACGAACCGCAGCAGGCCATCGACGCACCCGCGCTGCACACCACCTCGCTCGTGGGCTCCTTCTGGCCCCGCACGTTCGAGGCGGCCGGCGTGATCGTCGAGGACCGGCTGGGCGAGGAGGTCATCGCAGGCCTCGAGGCGCGCGGGCACAGGGTCACCCGCGCCGGCGACTGGGCCCTGGGACGGCTGTCCTGCGTGACGCGGGAGCCGGCCACGGGTCTGCTGCAGGCGGCCGCGAATCCGCGCGGTGCACAGGGATACGCGGCGGGGAGGTGAGCGACGTGCACGGTGATGCGAACGGGACGGATTCCGCGGGCGCGGCGGGCACGCCCGTCCTCGAGGTCACGGACCTCACGGTGGCCTACGGCTCCGCGGAGGTGCTCCGCGAGGTGTCCTTCACCCTGGGCGAGGGCGAGCGGATCGGCATCGTGGGACAGTCCGGCTCGGGCAAGTCCACGACGGTGGGCGCGGTGCTCGGCCTGCTCTCCGGGGCGGGCCGGGTGACCGGAGGCTCTATCCGCTACCGGGGCGAGGAGATCGCAGGTGCTCCGGAAGCGCGGATGCGCGCACTCCGCGGCCGCTCCATCGCACTCGTGCCGCAGGACCCCATGACCAATCTCAATCCCTCGATGCGGGTGGGCGAGCAGATCGCGGACGCCCTGCGCACGTATGGAGTCAGCGGGAGGGCCGAGATCGAGGCGCAGGTGGTGCGCCTCATGACGGAGGCGGGGATCCCCGAGGCCGAGCGCAGGCGCCGGCAGTTCCCGCACGAGTTCTCCGGCGGCATGCGGCAGCGCGTGCTCATCGCGATGGCCCTCGCTGGTGACCCGGACCTCATCATCGCGGACGAGCCCACGAGCGCCCTCGACGTCACGGTGCAGAAGCAGATCCTCGACCACCTGCAGGCGCTCGTGGACTCCCGCGGCATGTCCCTGCTGTTCATCACCCACGATCTGGGCGTGGCCTCGGACCGGACGGACCGGATCCTCGTCATGCACGCGGGCTACGTGGTCGAGGCAGGTGCTCCCGCACAGGTGCTGTTCCACCCGCAGGACGAGTACACCGAACGCCTCATCGCGGCCTCGCCCAAGCTGGCGGTGCCGCCGGTGGAGCAGGCCGGCGCGGAGCACGCCGGCGGTGCCGGAGACGGCCGCGACCTCGTGCTCGACGTCCGCGACCTGACCAAGGTGTACCGGCTGCGCGGCCGGCGCGAGGAGCTGCGCGCCCTCGACGGCGTGAGCTTCTCGGCCGAGCGCGGGAGGACGACGGCGATCATCGGGGAGTCCGGCTCCGGCAAGTCGACGACCGCGAAGATCGTGCTGGGCCTGGAGTCCGCGACCTCGGGCGAGGTGGTCCTCGACGGCACCCCGGTGGCGGGAGGGAGCAGGGCGGACCGGGCCCGGCTGCGCAGGTTCACGCAGCCGGTGTTCCAGGACCCGTACTCCTCGCTCGACCCGACCAAGTCGATCGAGCGGATCATCGCCGAGCCCCTGGCGGTGTTCGGGATCGGCACGCGGGCCGAGCGCAGGGCGCGCGTGCGGGAGCTGCTCGATCAGGTGGCGCTGCCGCAGGCTGTTGCCCAGTCCAGGCCCGGCGAGCTGTCCGGCGGTCAGCGGCAGCGCGTCGCGATCGCCCGCGCGATCGCGAGCCGGCCGCCCCTGCTGGTGTGCGACGAGGCCGTCTCCGCGCTGGACGTGCTGGTCCAGGACCAGATTCTCGACCTGCTGCGCTCGCTGCAGCGGGAGCTCGGCGTCTCGTGCCTGTTCATCACCCACGACCTCGCCGTCGTCGCGGACTTCGCCGACGACGTGGTGGTCATGCGCGCGGGCCGGATCGTGGAGAGCGGCTCCGTCCGCAGCGTCATCGAGGATCCGCGGCATGAGTACACTCAGAGCCTGATCGCCGCCGTCCCAGGGGAGCAGCTCACACGTGTCTAGTCCAGCAGCCGTCCGCGTCACGGAGCACGTGCGCGCGGACATCATCTCCGGTCGGATCGAGGCGGGCACGAGGCTGACGGAGAAGCTGCTCTCGGAGCGGTACGAGGTCTCCCGTGTGCCGGTGCGCGAGTGCCTGCGCGCGCTCGAGGCCGAGGGCCTGGTCGAGGTGCGCTCCTATGCCGGTGCCACGGTCGCGCACCCGGAGCCCGAGAACGTGGACGTGCTGTTCGACGTGCGCCTGACGCTGGAGACGGAGATGATCAGGCGGGCGACGCTGCGGGGCCTCGCACAGCTGGGGCGCGAGGCCCCGGACCCCGAGTGGTGGCGTCTGCGCCGGGAGATCGCCGCCGTGCTGAGCGAGGGTGATGCGGCACTGGCCTCCGGTGAGCTGGCGGCGATGCCGACCTGCAACCAGCGCTTCCATTCGCTGCTCGCGGAGATGAGCGCTTCCGCCTCGCTGGCGGGGGTCCTGAGGCAGGTGGCGGGGAAGATCGAGCGCCTGTTCGCGTGGTCGGGGACCAACCGGGGCGACAGCGCCTGGAGCGAGCACAAGGAGCTCATCGCGCTCGTGGACGCCGGGGACGCGGAGGCCGCGGTTGCCTTCATGGCCGCACACCTGGAGCGCTCGCGGACCGGGCTGAGGGAATCGGTGGGCGCTGCGGGCGCGCGCGGGATGCGCACTGCTGCGCGCGAGGTGCCGGCGGGCGGGTGAGATGCCGCGCCGGTGATGCTCCCGGCGGGTGAAGCGCCTCGGGCATGGAATGAGGGGGGCAGGAGTCTTGACACCATGCACTAGATTCGCCGTATGGCCTTCGACGCCGATGTGCGCCCGTTCCTGCTCGAAGTTCCGGACTCCGAGGTCGATGAGCTGCGGCGACGGCTCGACCTGGCCTCGGTGCCGACCGACAGCCCAGGCGCCGCCGGGCTCAGCGGATTGTCGATGGAGCGCCTGGACGGGCTGCTGCGCTATTGGCGTGAGACCTTCGACTGGCGGGCTCAGGAGCGGCGGATCAACCGGCTGCCGCATGTCCTGGCCGAGGTGCACGGTCAGCAGGTGCATGCGATCGTCGCTCCGGCGGAACCTGTCGGAGGCCGCCGGCCCCTGCCGATCATCCTCAGCCACGGCTGGCCCTACAGTCCCGTCGAAATGACCCGGATCGTCCCGGCGCTCACCGCCGCGGGCATGGAGGTGGTGATCCCGTCCCTGCCCGGATTCGGATGGAGCGACCCATTCACGGACCGGCCGTTCACCAGCACTGAGGTAGCCCGGCTCTGGCATGCCCTCATGACCGAGGTTCTGGGCCATGAGCGGTACCTCAGCTATGGCGAGGACGTCGGGACCCTGGTGAGCGATCGGCTTGCGGCCACGCAGCCCGAGGCGGTCGCGGGTCTCTTCGCGACCCATGCGGCGTTCGCGCCCGCTTCCCGTGCGCACGACCTCAGCCCGGAGGAATCGGCGTGGAGGACCGCTCTCGACAAGCGCTGGTCCGGGGCCACCGGCTATGCGAGCATTCAGGCGACACGGCCGGACCTGCTGGCGGCGGCACTGCTCGATTCACCCCTCGGGCTTGCCGCTTGGGTGGTGGAGAAGCTGCTCGCGTGGAGTGGTGAGCGGCCCGAACGCTGGTGGAGCGATGACGACCTCCTCACCACCGTCTGCTGGTACTGGTTCTCCGGCTCCATCGGCACCTCGTTCCGGCCCTATCTCGATGATCCTCACGAGACGGAGATGCCGTTGATCGACGTCCCGGTCTCGGTGCTCGTCCAGCACGGTGAACGCGGCTTTCCGCGACATCATGCCGCGCGCACCTATCGCGACATCCGCAGCTGGGCCGAACTTGAGGACGGCGGGCACTTCGCTGCCTGGCAGAACGCAGAGGAGGTCGCACGGGGCATCGTCGAGTTGGAGGCGGCGGTGGCCTGAGCCGGGGAGGGGCCTCCGGCGCATCGCGCACGGGGCAGTCGTACCGGTGCGTGTCTCCTGGGGGGCCGCGTGCGGGGTCAGGCGCGGAGGCCTGCACGCGCACGTCCGATCCGCCTCAGTACCGGTGGCGGGTGGTGTGCCCCAGGACGGTGACCGCGCCGATGATGAGCGCGGTGAGGAGCACGCCGAGCCATAGGTTCGCCTGCAGGGTGAGGGCGCCCGCGAGCGCGCCCAGGAGGATGCAGGCGATGGCGAGGAGGCGGCGGGGCCATTTGTCGCCGGAGCCGCCGGCCAGGCGGGATTCGCTGGCCAGCCCGACCATCGTGGAGGTGACGACGACGGTCGTGACGTCGGCGACGCCGATCTTGCGTGCGGCCGCGGCCTGCATGCCCATGACGAGGGCGAGGACCGAGGTGGTGACGGTTCCGGCCGTGTGGTTCTGCGACGGGTCCACGGCCATGACGAGGCCGGTGAGCCCGAGGCAGGCGCCTGCGACGATGCCCATCACCGTGGTGGTGCGGCCCGTCCACTCGCCCTTGCCCGTGGGCTTCAGGATGCGCCCGGCGAGCACTGCGCCCAGCATGAAGCCGGCGAAGGCGAGCAGGGGGCGGAGGACGGGGATGCCCTCGGCGCCCGCGAGGCCCATGCCGAGGATCACGACGTTGCCGGTCATGTTGCCGGTGAAGACCTTGTCGTAGCCCAGGTAGCCCACGGCGTCCACGATGCCGGTGGAGAACGTGAGGGTGAGCATGAGGATGAGGTGGAGGGTGCCCTTCGTCATGCTGCGATCGTATACAAAGTGCGGAAGGGGAGCGGCGGCGGGTCTGCCCGTCAGGATGGGAACGCGGTCCTGCGGCGTCGACGTCTTGGATTCTGCCGCTCTGCTCTGCGGTAGGGCGGCAGAATCCAGGACGCGAGCGGAAGTTGAGGCGGCTTTCGTCCGTTCGCGATGATTGACTGGGCTCGAGGGCGAGAGGGGACGGTATGGACACGAAGCTCCTGGAGGCGTTCATCGCCCTCGCCGAGGAGCGGCACTTCGGCAGGGCGGCTGCGCGTCTGCACCTGACCCAGCCCGCCGTCTCGCAGCAGGTGAAGCGGTTGGAGCGTGATCTCGAGGCCGAGCTGTTCGAGCGGCACCCGCGAGGTGTGCGCCTCACTGCCGCAGGCACCCGACTGCTCGACCGGGCTCGGGAGATCCTGGCCGACGTCGCTGAGCTGAGGGCGATGGCGGACGGGCGGAACCGCAGCCTGCATGGACGGCTGCGCATCGCCTACTCCGGATACCATGTGGTGAACTTCTTGCCCAGGCTGCTGCGCAGACTCCAGGAGCAGCATCCCGCCGTCGCTGTCAGCCTCATTCCCGGAATGCACGGAGGGCTTGCACCGAAGGCCGTCCTGGAGGGGGCTGCGGACTTCGCCTTCTCACGGGAGATGCACCACGGCGGGCATGTGGGCGGACACGTCTATGCCCTGGATGACGTGCTCATCGCCGTTGCGGAGGGCCACCGGCTGTCGGATCGGGAAACGGTCTCCATCGAGGACGTCAAGGACGAGCCCTTCATCACCTATCCCTTTGTGCGGGATGGAATGGTGCGAAACACCATCGGCGGGATGGCGCAGAACTCCGGCGGCACATTCTCGGTGCGCTATGCGGTCGCCGACACTCCCATGATCCTGGCGCTCGTTGCGGAGGGCCTCGGTGTGGCGCAGACGTTCTCGTCCGTCGTCCCGGTACCTGTGAGCGGGGTGAAGCTGCTGAAACTGGAGGGGATCGAAGCGCTGGAGAATACGATCATCTGGAATGAGTCACGCGAACCAGAGGCTCTCATAGCTGCATTCATCGAAATCATCAGAGAGACTCTCTGACGCTCTCCGATTTCCTATAAAGAACCTTTATTGCCCGGATTCGAAGGTTTCATTGGACGTCGTCCGAGGCCGGGAATACCGTGATCCTCGATGCCGCACAGATGCGGTTCCACTGATGGACGAGTCCCGCCGGGAACACCGCCGCCGGGCTCGCGGAGAGGCGCAGGGACGCGGTCATGAGAGCAGCGGTAGTCGACCGGGCAGGGTTCAGTATCCACGCGGATCTACCCATTCCGGCAGTCGCAGAGAACGAGGTGCTCATCCGAGTGCTGGGCTGCGGGATGTGCGGAAGCGACCTCCACGTCTTCGAGCGCGATCCCAACTACACCTGGGTGGAGGACCGTTTCCCCCTGATCATGGGCCACGAGATCGTGGGTTGTCGCGTGCCCGTCGGCGGAGACGAGAGCGAAGCCTCCCCGAGCCGGGTGGTGGTGCGTCCCCGCGCAGGGCAGCGGGAGGACGGTTCGCCGGTGCGGATCGGCTGGGATAGGGCCGGAGGCTTCGCCGAGTACGTCTCAGTGCCGTCGGACTGCGTCTATGACCTCCCAGCGGACCTCGACGTCGAATCGGCTTCCCTGTGCGAGCCGCTGGCGGTAGCGGTGTCCGCTCTGCGGCGGTCCGGGCTGCGGCCTCGGTTCGGTCCGGATCTGCGCGCACAGGTCGTGGGGATGGGGGCGGTGGGAGCGCTCGCCGCGTGTGTGCTCGCAGCCGAGGGATGCGCGGACGTCGAGATCGTGGGGACGGAGCGCGACCGGCGCCTCGGGAGCTTCGAGGTGCTCGCCGGACTCGGGCTCAGCCCGGTCCTGCCGGAGGCCGCGAGCAGCGGGCAGGAACTCGTCGTGAATGCGGCGGGCAGCGCCGAGGCGTATGCGGCCGGCGTGCAGCGGCTCGCCCGTGGGGGAACGCTGCTCAACATCGCGCTCGGGCTGGGAGAGGTGAGCCTCGACGCGGATCTGCTCACACGGAACGAGCACTCGATCGTGAGCACCTATGGCAGCCGGGCCGTCGACTGGGAGACGGCGACGGGGTACCTCAGCAGCGGCGCGATCAGGCCGCGGTCCATCATCTCGCACACGGTTCCCCTCGAGGAGCTCGTCGCCGGGTTCGAACTGCTTCAGCGCGGTGAGGCACGGAAGGTTTTCGTTGACATGGTTGAGAAGGGTTGAGAACAGAGTGAGCACAGTCGCAGAACATCTTGCAGAGCGCCTCCGCCAGCGCGGACTGAGGCACTTCTTCGGGCAGAGCCTGCCGTCGGCACTGGTGCTCGCGCTCGAGGCCGGAGGCGTCGAGCAGATCGCCTATCGGACCGAGAACGCCGGCGGGGCCATGGCGGACGGGTTCTCTCGCGTGGGCAGCGAGATCGGAGTGGTGACCGCCCAGAACGGTCCTGCTGCCGCACTGCTCGTGGCCCCGCTCCTCGAGGCGAAGCTGGTGCGCTCGCCGGTCCTCGCGATCGTGCAGGAGGTTCCCAGCCGCCTCCGTGGGAAGAACGCTTTCCAGGAGATCGATCATTTCGAGCTGTTCCGCTCGTGCACCAAGGCGGTGCTGCGCATCGACGATGCCGACCGCGCCGTCGAGATGCTGGATCGAGCCGTGGACCTCGCGGGAGGAGGAGTGCCGGGGCCGGTGGTGCTGCTCGCACCGGCGGACATCCTCATCGAGGAGGCTGTGCAGAGCGCACCCGCCCCTCCGGCGGACCTCCGCTTCCCCGCAGACAGGAGCGTGCCGGCACCGGACAGGATCCGGGAGGCCGTCGAAGCGCTGGCCGGTGCCTCACGGCCGCTCGTGGTGGCGGGAGGCGGGGTGCGCCGCTCCGATGCCTCGGCTGCGCTCAGGAGCTTCGCCGAGCGCCGCCGCATTCCGGTGGCGACGACGAACATGGGCAAGGGGACGTTCGACGAGGCCCATGAGCTCTCCGTGGGCGTGGTCGGCAACGTCATGGCGCCCCGGAGCACGACGCACGGCATGGACGAGGTGGTGCGCGCCGCCGATGTGATCCTGGTGCTGGGCGCGCGGATGAATGAGAACGGCACGGACTCCTGGAAGCTCTTCCCCCGGGACGCCGTCTACATCCAAGTGGACCTCGACGCGGACGAGCTGGGACGCAACTATCCGGCGATCCGGCTGCGCGGCGACGTGCGGGTCACCCTAGAGGCGCTCGATGCCGCATGCGAGGAGCTCTCCCATTACGATGCGGAGCCCGTGATCGCGAGGATCGCGGAGATCCGCAAGGCTGCGCGCGAGCGTCTGGACGCGCTGGTCGACATGGGACAGACCCCCGTGCGCCCGGAGCGCGTCGTCCGCGAACTGGCGGCCGCGGTGCCGGAGGACGCGATCCTCGTTGCGGATGCGAGCTACTCGACGATCTGGCTGTCGAACTGCTTCCCTGCGGCAGGCGGGAGGCGCGAGTTCGTGGAGCCGCGGGGGATGGCCGGGCTCGGCTGGGGTCTGCCGATGGCGATCGGGGCCAAGGTCGCACACCCCTCGCGCGAGGTCGTCTGCCTCACCGGCGACGGCGGGTTCGGCCACGTCTGGCAGGAGCTGGAGACACTCACTCGGATGAGGCGCAAGGTCATCATCGTCCTCCTCGACAACGGCATCCTCGGATTCCAGAAACATGCGGAGATCGCGAAGTACAGCGGGACCACGACGGCCACCGAATTCCATCCGGTCGACCATGCGGCGGTGGCGCGCGCGGCCGGAGTCGAGGCGGTCGAGGTTGAGGACCCGGGCGCGCTGGCCGCCGTGTTCGCAGCGGCGCTCGCAGGGGAGAGCTCCGTGCTCATCAGTGTACGGACGGACCCGCGTGCCTATCCTCCGATCACTGCATTCGGCGACCTCTCGGAGGCCGTGTGATGAGCGGCGGGCAACAGGCCAGGGCACTCGCCGGCCAGGTGGCGGTGGTGACGGGGGCGAGCCGGGGCCTCGGCCTCGAGTACGCCCTCACACTGGCACGGGCCGGAGCGGTGCTGGCGATCCAGGACCTGGATTTCTCCGCGCACGGGGAGCACGGCGCTCCCGGTGCGGACGTGCGCTCGGCACAGGAGAGGCTCGACGCGATCGGTGCCGAGTACCGTCTGGCCGAGTTCGACGCCGCGGACGAGGCCGCCATGCGGACGTTCGTCGACGCAGTCGCGCAGGAGTTCGGCCGGATCGACATCGCCGTCGCCAATGCCGGCGGCGGCACGGGGAGCATTGCGGACACGCGGGCTTCGACGCTGCGCGCCGCGGACTTCTCGAAGGTCTTCTCGCGCAACGTGCTCACCGCAGTCTCGCTGGTGGGCGCGGTCGCACCCCATATGAAGGAGCGGCGCTACGGGCGGATCGTCCTAGTGAGCTCCCAGGGCGGGATGCGCGCCAACCTGCAGGGCAGCTACGCGCACTACGGAAGCGTGAAGGCGGCGATCATCAGCTACATGCGCAACCTCGCGCAGGACCTCGGCGAGCACGCGATCACGGTGAATGCCGTGGCCCCCGGCTACATCGGGACGGACCGTCTCATGCGGCAGTTCGAGGAGGTGGGCGTCGACGTCATCGTCGATCGCACCGCGCTCAAGCGGATCGGCACCCCGCAGGAGTGCGCCGCCGCGGTCGAGTTCCTGGCATCGCCGGGGGCCTCATATGTCACCGGTTCGCTGCTGACGATAGACGGAGGCTCGGTGCGCAACGGCGCGTGACCGGCTCAGATGAAGGAGAAGGATTATGAGAACATCACACCCGCGCCGTGTCGCCGCGCTCACTGCGATCGGCACCGCCGCCCTGCTGCTGTCCGCCTGCGGGCCCGGCGTTACCGGGGGATCTGCCGACGGCGAGTTCCCCTCGAAGCGCATCGAGATCGTGGTCCCCTACGGCGCGGGCGGGGCGACGGACACCCACGCACGTGCAGTGGCCGACGGCATGGCCGGAGAGCTCGGGGTCGACGTCCAGGTCGTCAACAAGCCGGGCTCGGCAGGGGCCATCGGGACGAGCGAGACCGCACAGGCCGGTGCAGACGGCTACGAGCTGCTGTTCGCAGCTGCCTCGTCCTTCACCGCGGTTCCGAATCTTCAGGAGATCAGCTACAGCGAGGACGACTTCACCGGCGTCGCGATGATGTTCGAGCAGGGGTACGGGCTCGTCGTCCACGAGGATGATTTCACGGATCTCGCCGACCTCGCTTCGCAGGACGGCCGCGTCACCTATGCCTACACCGGCACCGGCAACCCCACCCACCTCGCTTCGGAGGACTTCGCGGCCGAGGCCGGGCTGGAGGCGGAGGGCGTACCCTTCGATGCTGCCACCGATGCGATTCAGGCGGTCCGAGGCGGGCAGGTCGACTTCGCGATCGCAGACCTGAACATCGCCGGCTCCCAGGTGTCGCAGGACGAAGAACTGGCAGCACTGGCGGTGACGACGGAGGAGAGACAGGAACAGCTTCCCGATGTCCCCACCTTCCATGAGGAGGGCTACCTCGGGGAAGAGGTGTACGCGTCCAGGTTCGCGCTCGCCGCACCGGCGGGAACGCCCGAGGAGACCGTGGGAGTTCTGCGTGGGGCCGTCGAGACCGTCCTGGGCTCGGACTCCTTCTCGGAGTTCGCGGCGTCGAACTATCTCTACCCCTCCCCGCACACGGATGCCGAGGAGTGGTTCACGACGTGGATCCCCGAGGAGCGCGAGCTCGTCGCAGGCAAGTTCGACGAGTTCGGGATCGGCGCGGAGTGAGGTGCGGAGATGAGCGAAACGCCCGACGGCTCCACAACGGCTGACTTTGAGGAACATCGGACATCCTCGTCTCCGGGAAGCCGGAGGGAACGCGTCACGGGACTTGCCGCAGTCGCCGTCATCGCTGCCTTCTTCATCTTCTGCATCACGGAATCGGTGAGCGCGGGCGTGGGGCGACTGAGCGGACCCGGGTCGGGCTTCTGGCCCCTGGTGGTCGCCGTCGCGGGGCTTCTGTGCAGCATCGCAGTGTTCCTCATGCCCTCTGCACGGTTCCGGTCGGCCGGGGGAGGATCCCTCTCCAGCCTGCTGCTCGGCTGTCTCTCGCTTGCCGCATTCCCGTTCGTCTACTACTACCTGGGACTGCCCCTCACGTCGTTCATCCTCTCGATGATCCTGCTGAAGGTCATCGGCCGCGAGGGGTGGGTCCTCTCCGGCATCGTTTCCGCAGCTTTGGCCGGCGGGACCTACTGGGTGTTCGTCGTGCTGCTGCGCGTTCCGATGTGAGAGAACTCGAGGAAGAGACATGGAAGTCATCAACGGCCTGACCGAGGGGTTCAGCACTGCGCTCACGCCTGCCAACCTGCTCTATGTGACGCTCGGAGTGCTCATCGGCACTGTCGTGGGGCTGCTCCCCGGTCTGGGGTCGACGGCAACCATCGCTCTGCTGCTGCCGCTGACCTACCATCTGGAGCCGGCCTCGGCGATCATCATGCTCGCGGGGATCTACTACGGCGGCATGTACGGCGGCAGGATCCCCTCGATCCTGCTGCGTCTCCCGGGTGACTCCTCGGCGGTCATCACCACGCTCGACGGATACCCGCTCGCCAAACAGGGCCGGGCGGGCGCGGCACTCACCATCACCGCGATCGGTTCGTTCGTGGGCGGCACGATTGCGATCGTGCTCATGACCCTGCTCGCGCCCGGGCTGGCCCGCTTCGCCGGGAGGATCGGCCCGCCGGAGATCTTCCTCCTGGCACTCATCGGTCTCTTCCTCATCGCGTTCATGGGTTCCGGCTCACGCTGGAAGGCCCTGCTCATGGGCGCCTTCGGCTTGATCCTGGCGACGATCGGCATCGACGCGGTCTCGGCCACGCCTCGGGTCACCTTCGGCTTTCCCGAGCTTGACGCCGGCATCAACATCGTGGCGCTCGCCGTGGGGCTCTTCGGCATCGGGGAGGTGCTCAACAGCATGTACGAGCGCCATGCGGTCTCCCTCGAGAACAGTCGGATCGGACGGCTCTGGCCCACTCGAGACGATGTGCGCAGGAGCATCGGTGCGATTATCAGAGCTTCGGGCATCGGGTTCATCATCGGCGTCCTGCCCGGTGGCGGGGGAGCGGTCTCCTCCATCGTCGCCTACGGCGCGGAGAAGAACTTCTCCAAGAATCCGGAGAAGTTCGGCAAGGGTGCGATCGACGGGCTGGCGGCGACGGAGACGGCTGACAACGCTTCGTCCAATGCGGCCTTCATCCCGCTCCTCACCCTCGGGATCCCGCCCAATCCCGTCATCGCCCTCATCTTCGGGGCGCTCCTGCTGCAGAACATCACGCCGGGCCCGCAGCTGGTGAACAGCCACCCGGAGGTGTTCTGGGGCGTGATCGCATCGATGTACATCGGCAACCTGCTGCTGGTGCTGTTCAACATCCCGCTCATCGGCGTGTTCGTCCAGCTGCTCCGGGTGAGGCAGACGATCCTCAATGCGATCATCATCGTCGTCGCCCTCATCGGGGTCTTCAGCTCGCAGAACCGCCTCTTCGACGTGGGTGTGGCCGTCGTGTTCGGCATCGTGGGGTTCGTGCTCAAGCGGATGGACTTCGAACTGGGACCACTGATCCTCGGCTTCATCCTGGGTCCGATACTGGAGGTGCAGTTCAGGCGGGCGATGCTGATGTCAGGCGGGTCGTTCGACCTGTTCCTCACACGACCGTTCTCACTCTCGCTGCTCATCGTGTTCGCGGGGGCCGGGGTCGCGATGTGGCTGTTCGCGAAGCGCAGCCGTGCGACAGCCGTCATCGAGAGGTAGAGCGTTCTCGTCGGGATACCGGCTGCGACCAGAAGTTGACGCGGTCCTCGTCTGCCGTGCGAACGCGATCCGCGCGGTTTCGCGTTCGCGCGGCGGACGACAACGGGGCACGGGCTGCGGCGGTCGCGGTGCTGAGGCGTGAACGCCGGGAGCGCACCGACTCAGCGCAGCGTGGAGAGGAACGCCGCGAGAGCGGGATTGCTGCTGTCCGGCCGCCACAGGGCGTGGAGGCGGACGACGTCCTCCCGGAAGTCGGAGAAGGACAGGTAGGTGACGCCGGGGATCCGGCTCCGTTCGGCTGACTCCGGGACGAAGGCGATCCCGTGCCCGCCTGCCACGAGGCTCACCATCGTCATGATCTGGCCGAGTGAGTGCCGCACCTGGGACGGATCGATCTCGAAATTGCCGACGATGATGTCGTAGAAGTACCGGGCCTTGGTGGCCGAGTGCATGATGATCGGCTGTCCGCGGATGTCGGATCTCACGAGTTCGCGGTCGAGGCGGGCCAGCTCCGAGTCGGCGGGGACCGCCAGCAGCAGCCGCTCCGTGAGGAGCAGCTGTGACTGCAGATGCGGCAGCGGAGTGTGCAGGCGCCCGAGAGCCACATCGATGCGCTCCTCGTCGAGAGCCTGGAGCTGCTCGGCGGTCACCATCTCCACGAGGTCGATGTCGAGGTCCGGCAGATCGTCCTTCACGGTGCTGAGCAGACGGCTGAGGGGGCCGAACCCCGCCGCGGCGGTGAAGCCCAGGCGCACGAGCCCACGCCTCCCCGAAGCCACCCTCCGTGCGCCCTCCGGTGCCCGCTCGGCCAGCCCCAGGAGCTTGCGGGACTCCGTGAGGAAGAGGCGCCCGGCCGCCGTGAGCTCGACGCTGCGCCCCCGCCGGTCCAGGAGCTCGGCGCCGACATGGCGCTCGAGCTTCTGGATCTGGCGGCTCAGCGGCGGCTGCGTCATATTCAGCTCGACGGCGGCGCGACCGAAGTGGAGGTGCTCCGCGACTGCCACGAAGCAGCGCACCTGATCCAGGGTGTACATGGAGGCTCCAATGCTCGTGAGGGCATCAAAGTATCAGAGCGGCCCCCGGGACCGGTCGCTCCGGCGGCGCCACTGACTGCTCTGCCGGAGTGCCCCCGTCTCGCCGCAGTCCCGCCTCATCCGCGGTCGGCGGCAGGCTCCTCATCGGCCACGACGACCGAGCGCATGGAGCTCTTCTTCCCGAGCACCAGCTTGAGGACCAGGGGGACGAGGAGCACGAGGACGAAGAGCACCAGGATCGTCACCGCGATCGGATGGTTCGTCACCTGCGTGACGTCGCCCTGGAACATCATGAGCGAGCGGCGGAAGTTGTCCTCCAGCAGCGAGCCGAGGACGAAGGCGAGGACGAGAGGGGCCGGATCGAAGCCCATCTTCTTCATGAGGTACCCGATCACGCCGAAGGCCACGACGACGAGCACCTCGAAGAAGCGGTTGTTGATGGTGTACGCCCCGATGCAGACGATCATGAGGGTGATCGGCGCCAGTATGGTGGAGGGGACGTCGAGGATCTTCACGAACAGGCCGATGAGCGGGATCGACAGCACGATGAGGATGATGTTGCCCAGGTACATCGAGTTGATGACTCCCCAGAACAGCCCGGGATCCTCGCTGACGAGCTGCGGCCCGGGGGTGATCCCCTGCAGCATGAGCGCGCCGAACATGACCGCCATCGTCGCATTGGCGGGGATGCCCAGGGTGAGCAGCGGGATGAAGGAGGAGGTGGCGGCGGCGTTGTTCCCGGTCTCGGGCCCGGCGACACCCTCGATGGCCCCCTTGCCGAAGCGGCTCGGATCCTTCGCCAGCCGCTTCTCCGTGCCGTAGGAGACCATGGCGGAGACGGTGGCCCCACCGCCGGGGAGGAGCCCCAGGAAGAAGCCGATGAGGCCTCCGCGGGCGATCGGACCGGCCGACTGCCTGAGGTCCGCCCTGGTGGGCAGCACCTTGTCCACCTTGACCCGCAGCGGCTGCGGCAGATGGCGTCGCTCCAGCGCGTAGAGGATCTCCGTGAGGCCGAAGACGCCCATCGCGATGGGCACGAACTGGAGGCCGTCGGCCAGTTCGAGGCTGCCCGCCGTGTAGCGCATCTCGCCGGTGAATCCGTCGCGGCCGATGACCGCGAGCAGCAGGCCTGCAGTCGCCGCGATGAAGGCCTTCACCCGTGAGCCGTTCGAGATGGTGGCGACGAGGAGGATGCCGAGCAGGGTCAGCGCGGCGTACTCGGGCGGACCGAACCGCAGCGCCCAGCCCGAGACGATGGGTGCGACGAAGGTCAGCGCGATGATCGAGATGGTGCCGCCGATGAACGACGCGATGGCACCGATGCCGAGTGCCTTGCCAGCCTGACCCTTCTTCCCCATGGGGTAGCCCTCGAGCGCGGTGATCGCGGAGCTGGTCTCGCCGGGGATGTTGAGCAGCACTGCGGTCACGGTGCCGCCGTAGATGCCGCCGTAGAAGATGCCCGCGAGCATGATGATCGCGGAGACGGGCTCCATGCCATAGGTCAGCGGCAGCAGGATTGCGATGGTCGCCGCCTGGCCGAGGCCGGGCAGCACGCCGATGACCATTCCGACCAGCACGCCGACCAGGCAGAAGACGAGGTTCATCGGTTCGAGGACAACCGAGAAGCCCTCGATGACAGGTGCGAAGTCCATGGGGTCAGTGCCTTTCTCAGGGACGTCGGGCAGCGGGGGCGATCAGAAGAGGTGCGGGATCGAGATGCTCAGCCCCGTCACGAAGATGAGGTAGAGCGCGAGGACGGCGAGTGCGGCGATGAGCGCGGACTTCAGCAGCTTCTCGCGTCCGAGCACCGTCATCCAGAACACCATGAGGAGGAAGCCGGGGATCTCGAATCCGATGACGGGCATCAGCTGCACCGCGATGACGATGCTGAGTGCGCCCACACCCACCGAGATCGCCCGGCGGGTGATCCTCTCCGCATCCGTGAAGGTCTTCGACAGGGCCATGAGGGCGAGGCCGAGGACGATCAGCAGCACCGAGAGGATCGCCGGCCAGGTGCCCGCCCGAGGAGCGGTGAGGGTGCCGAAACCGAGGTTCAGAGCCACCGTCAGGGATCCTGCCCCCAGCAGGGTGACGACGATCCCGCTCACCAGGTTCGCCAGGGTTCCTGCCTGCTGCGGTCCCTCGTCCTGCGGGGCCTCGGGCGGGCCGTCTGCGGCTGCGGGCGTCCGGTCCTCCGGCTCGTGCGCACCGGTGTGAGCGCTGGTCTGCTTCTCCTCCACGGCGTTCTCCTCCTCGGGCTTCGCGGCCGTCAGCTCTGGCTGCCGCCGAGGTCGATGTCGTTCTCCTCGACCAGTGCGGCATAGCGGTCGGCCAGTTCGGTCCACTGCTCGCGCACTTCGTCGCCGGAGATCTCCGCAGGGGTGAGGAAATTGTCCTCGTTGAACTGCTTGTACTCCTCCGTCTGGGTGATCTCGGCGACTCCCTCGCGCAGCGTGTTGAGCATCTCCTCATCGGCGCCTGCGGGCAGTGCCAGCGCGCGGTACTGGGAGACGGGCACGTCGTAGCCTTCTTCCGCGGCCGTGGGCACGTCGGGGATGTAGTCGACCCGCTCCTCGGCGAAGGTCACGATGGGCTTGATCGTGCCCGCGTCGATCTGAGGCATGGCCTCTCCCAGCTGGATAGTGGCGACCTCGACCTGGCCGCCCATCACGGCGGTGAGCGCGGGCGCCCCGCTGTCGAAGGGCACCTCGTTGCCTTCCACGCCGGCCTCCTCCATGAGCAGCAGCTGCGCGAGCTGGCTGCCGGTGCCCACGCCAGCGGTGCCGTAGGTGACGCTTCCCTCCGTTCCCACCAGGTCGTCGACAGACTCGATGTCGCTGTCCGCGTTCGCCACCATGATGTAGTCGTCCTGCGAGAGGCCCATGACGATATCGAGATCGTCGAGCTCGACCGTTTCCTCTTCGGAGGCCACGAGGGATGTGATCGTGATCAGGGAGGCGTTGAGCATCACGAGGTTGTACCCGTCCGGTTGCAGGCCGGCGACTTCCTTGGTCGCGACGGCTCCGTTGGCACCCGGCTTGTTCTCCACGGTCATCGGCACTCCGAGGGCGTTCTGCGAGCCGTCCGCGATTGCTCGGGCGATGAGATCCGTGCTGCCCCCTGCCGCACCCCCGACCGTCAGGCCGATGCTCTGGGCCGGGTAGTCCCCGTCACTGCCGCCGCTTGTGACATTGCCGCATGCGGCCAGGGAAATCCCCAGGACGGCGGTGGTGGAGAGGGCGAGCAGACGCCGCGGGGAACGGATCTTTCGGAACATGGTGCCTCCTTGCAAGGGTCTTCCGATTTGTGGACACCATGTGAGAGGTGTCACCGAATGTGGATGGTGTCTGAGCTTAGTGAGAGGCATCAATACCTGTCCAAGCCAATATGGGAATCAAAGAATGCCATTAGTGCATCGTTGGATCGCACGCTGGTGGGCGTATGGGTGCCGGGCCGGTGCAGTGCGCGGAGTGGAGCCCTTATGGGCCTATGTCACTTATGCCGGGGCATGCATCACGGTCAGAAGCGGGGGATTGAGGGGCTGAATGCCGGCTGGAAGCGGCGCATGTAAGTGGTGTCGTCGCGTGCGGTCAGGCCACAGTCTTCGTACGCGCGGTTGAGGCGGGCGAGCCGGTCTCGGTCGAGTGTGACCCCCAGGCCCGGCGCGGACGGGACGGCGATGCTGCCGCCGGCGAAAGTGAAGGGTGAGCCTTCGACCACATCGTCATCGGACTGCTTCCACGGCCAGTGGGTGTCGCATGCATAGTCGATATTGCGTGCCGCGGCGGCGAAGTGCAGCATTGCGGCCAGGCTCACGCCCAGATGCGAATTGGAATGCATCGACAGCCCCAGGCCGAACGTGTCGGCGATGCCGGCGAGTTCCTGTGAACGCCGAAGGCCGCCCCAGAAGTGGTGGTCGCTGAGGACGATATCGATGCTGCCTGCGGCGACCGCGGGTGGCAGGTGATCGAAGGCGACGACGCACATGTTGGTCGCCAGCGGCATCGGCACCTGCCCACGGACTTCCGCCATGCCTGCGAAGCCGGCGGTGGGATCCTCCAGATACTCGAGTGTTCCGCCCAGGCGGCGCCCGATCTCGATGGATGTTTCCACGGTCCAGGCGGCATTGGGGTCGAGTCGCAGTGGAATGCCGGGAAACCGGGCGGCCAGAGCTTCTATGGCCGAGGCCTCCTGGTGGGGATCGAACACACCGCCCTTGAGCTTGAGTGCGGTGAAGCCGTACCGTTCGACCATCCATTCCGCCTGGGCGACGATGCCCTCCGGATCGAGCGCTGTGCCGAATCCATCGGCTTCTGCCGTGTCTGGTGTCCGACCGTCACCGGGGTGGCCGGCCCATTTGTAGAACAGGTATCCGCTGAATGGGATCGATTCTCGGTGACGTCCGCCCAGCAGGGTCGTGACGGGGACGTTCAGCAGTTTGCCCTGCACATCGAGGGCGGCCACCTCAAGAGGGGCGAACACGCGGTCGAGGTCTGTGGTGCCGGTGACCATGCCGCTGGTGCCATGCCCGCCCGTGAGCGTGTCGTGTGCGAGGGTCTCGGTGGCCGCGATCCTGAGGCGAGCGATGTCGAACGCGTCGAGCCCGACCAGCTCTGCTCCCACCTTCCGCAGCCTCTGGACGTGGACGGCGTCACCATACGATTCGCCCAGACCGTATTCGCCGCTGTCGGTGACCAGCTCCACGATCGATCTCAGGGCCCATGGCTCGTGGACCCCGACGGCATTGAGCAGGGGCGGATCGGCGAAGGCGACGGGTGTGACCCGTACTTCGGTGATTGCTGCGGCTGGCTGGTCCTGCATCATTGCATGCTCCTGATCGACGAATGTGGTCGCTGTGCTGCCCGCACGGTGCACTTGGAGACGCTAGGTGCCTTTCTGATGCGTGTCTAAGACTATGTGGCTCTCGACCGATGCTTCGAGTGGATGAGTGGGTCTCGAGAACCGCCGGACGGGCGCGGGCGAGGTTTGCAGCCGCGCGAGGTCCCTACCCCAGCTCCCGTCGCGAGCGGGTGAGGTGCCAGGTCATGGCCGCGGCGGCGGCGCGCGCATCGCGGTCCCGGACCGCTCCGATGATTGCGCGGTGTTCCTCGTGCACGGTGCGCGCGTGCTCACCGTCCCCGACGATCCGCGAGGCGGGCATGCCGATCATCGCCGGCCCCAGACCCATCAGCGCGCCTGCGATGTACGGATTGCCCGAGGCCTCCGCGAGCGTGCGATGCAGGCGGTAGTCGGCCTCGAGGCTGTCCGAGGCGTGCGCCCCGGCTGTCTCGACGGCAGTCGCCGCCGCCTCCAGCGCGGCCAGATCGGCCGTCGTGCGGCGCTCTGCCGCGAGCGCGGCCGCATGAGGTTCGAGCGCGAGCCGGAACTCGAGGAGCGCTGCCGGATCGGGCCTGGTGGGCAGCGCTGCGGCCGCCGCACTCGGAGGGCGCCCGGTGCCGGCATCGGTGCCGTCGTCGCAGGCGGCAGGCCGGCCCGGATCGTATGCAGCGGAATGGGGCACTGCGAGGACGTAGGTGCCGCTGCCGCGGGCCGAGCGCACCAGCCCCTCTGCTCGCAGCCTGCCGATGGCCTCGCGGACGACGGTGCGGCTGACCGCATGCTCCCTGGCGAGGTCGTTCTCGCTGGGCAGGCGCTCACCCGGAGTGAGCGCGCCCGTCACGATCCGTTCGCGCAGCGCCGCGGCCACCGCGGCGGCGAGTGTCGTGGGCATGAGGCTCCTTCCGTGCGGGCGGTGCCGGTGCGGTGAGGCCGCTCACCCCTCGGTGATCGTCACCGAGTCCGTCGTCCAGGCGCGCGCCTGCTCGCTGACCGTGAAGCCCAGGCCGGGTCGGTCGGGAACGATCATACGGCCGCCGCGCGTCTCCAGGCGCTCCTCGAACAGGGGATCGAGCCAGTCGAAGTGCTCCACCCACGGCTCCCGCGGGTAGCAGGCGGCCAGATGCAGATGGATCTCCATCGCGAAGTGCGGTGCGAGGTCCAGGCCCGCCTCGTCCGCCAGCCGGGCCAGCCGGAGGAACTGGGTGATGCCTCCGACCCGCGGGGCATCGGGCTGGATGATGTCGCAGGCGCCGTGCCGGATGAGCTCGCGGTGCTCGGCCACGGAGGCCAGCATCTCGCCGGTCGCGATGGGCGTGTCGAGGGCGTGGGCCAACTGTGCGTGCCCCGCCGCGTCATAGGCGTCCAGGGGCTCCTCGATCCAAACGAGGTCGAGGTCCTCGAAGCGGCGGCCCATGCGCAGCGCCGTGGCGCGATCCCACTGCTGATTCGCATCGACCATGAGCGGCACCTCGCCGATGTGCTCGCGCACCGCGTTCACGCGGCGCACGTCCTCGGCCGTGTCCGGCAGCCCCACCTTGATCTTGATGCCGCCGATCCCGGCCTCGACGGACCGTGAGGCCGCCTCCTTCACCTCCTCGAGTGAGGCGGAGAGGAATCCTCCGGAGGTGTTGTACGTCCGCACGGAGTCCCGATGCGAGCCCAGCAGCTTGGCCAGGGGGAGACCCGCACGCTTGGCCTTGAGGTCGTAGAGGGCGATGTCGATCGCCGCGAGCGCCTGCGTCGCGACCCCGGACCGTCCCACCGAGGCGCCGGCCCACAGCAGCTTCGCGTACAGCTTCTCGATGTCGTTGGGGTCCTCGCCGATCGCGGCGCCCGCGACCTCCTTCGCGTGCGCGTACTGGGCGGGGCCGCCCGCCCGCTTCGAGTAGCTGAAGCCCACCCCCTCGTGCCCCTGCTGCGTGCGGATCTCCGCGAACAGGAAGACGACCTCGGTCATGGGCTTCTGGCGGCCGGTGAAGACCTTGGCGTCGGAGATGGGGCGGGCCAGGGGCAGCGTGACGGACGACAGGGTGATCGACGCGATGGCGTCAGGTGAGTACGGCATTGTCCTCTTCCTCGGGTTGGGGGTCAGCGGGAGCGAGGTCCTCTCAGACCACGGTGCCCAGGCAATGAGTATGACAACTTCTCATAAAGTCATACAACTGTTCGGAGAGGGAATGCCGATGCGTCTAGAGCATCACATGATTCGATAACGGGCTTGGACGTGCATGATCGGCCGCTCCTACGCTCGGGAGGACATCGGTCCGTTCACCAAGGAGAGCCATGAGCCAGTTCGCCCCCGAAGACCTCGCCGCCCACCTCAAGGACGGCCTTCTGTCCTTCCCCGCCACCGCCTTCGACGCCGCGGGCGAGGTCGATCTCGCCAAGGTCTCCGAACACGTCGCCTGGCAGTCGAGCTACGGCGTCGCAGGCCTCTTCGCCGCAGGCGGCACGGGCGAGGGCTTCAGCCTCACCCCGGCCGAGGCCAAGGACGTGGTCGGCGCCGCGGTCGCGGCCTCGCGCCCCGAGGTGCCGGTGCTGGGTTCCGCCGGCGGCAGCACCCGCCAGGCGGTGCAGAATGCGAAGGACGCGCAGGAGGCAGGCGCCGAGGGTCTGCTCGTGCTGCCCCCGTACCTCACCGAGAACGACCAGGAGGGCCTGTACCGGCACGTCTCCGCCGTCTGCGAGGCGACGGACCTGGGCATCATCGTCTACAACCGGGCGAATGCGCACTACGCTCCGGAGACCGTCGCCCGGCTCGCGGACGTTCACGCGAACTTCATCGGGTTCAAGGACGCGCACGGCGACATCGAGCACCTCGCCAAGATGTACGCCCTCAACGGCGACCGCCTCTTCTACCTGGGCGGGCTCCCTACCGCCGAGACCTTCGCCCTCCCGCTCCTGCAGCTCGGCCTGAGCACCTACTCCTCCGCCATGTTCAACTTCGTCCCGGAATTCGCCCTCGAGTTCTACGCGGACGTCCGCGCGCAGGACCGCGATGCGGTGAATGAGAAGCTCAACCGCTTCGTCTTCCCCTACCTGGACATCCGTGATCGGGTGAAGGGGTACGGCGTGTCCATCGTCAAGGCGGGTCTGCGGGCCATCGGCCGTGACAACGGCCCCGTCCGCGCACCGCTCCAGGACCTCACCGAGGCGGACCTCACCGATCTCAGCGCCCTCATCGAGCGGGCCGGCATCGCACCGGCGACGCACTGAGCGAGCGCATCCGGCAGGCTGACCAGGAACACAGCAGAAGGGAGAGCAGAATGGCACTCACCGGGCATTCGATCATCGCCGGGGAGACCGTCCTCGGCAGCGACGGCAGCACGCGGGCCGTGAATCCGTCGACCAACGGAGAGCTGGAGCCGGCGTACTCGTTCGTCGGTGCGGCTGAGGTGGAGCAGGCGGCCCGCGCCGCCGAGGAGGCCTTCGCCCAGTACCGCGACATCGACCCTGAGCGCCGCGCGGCGTTCCTCGACGCTGCGGCCGAGCGCATCGAGGCGGTCCGCGGGGAGCTCGTGGAGCGCGCCATGCAGGAGACGGGCCTGCCCGAGGCCCGCCTCGTGGGGGAGACGGCGCGGACCACGGGACAGCTGCGCATGTTCGCCTCCGTCATCCGGCAGGGGGACTTCCACGGCGTGCGGATCGACCCGGCCCAACCCGAGCGCACCTCGGCGCCGCGCGTCGACCTGCGCCAGCGGAAGGTGCCTCTGGGCCCCGTCGCGGTGTTCGGCGCCAGCAACTTCCCGCTCGCCTTCTCCGTGGCCGGCGGTGACACCGCCTCGGCGCTCGCCGCCGGCTGCCCCGTCATCGTCAAGGCCCACAACGCCCATCCGGGCACGAGCGAGCTCGTGGGCCGGGCCGTCACCGAGGCCGCAGCCGCCACCGGCATGCCGGCGGGCGTGTTCTCCCTGCTCTACGGGCCCGGCGCCGAGGTGGGGCAGGCACTCGTGCGCGATCCCCGGATCACGGCCGTGGGCTTCACCGGCTCCCGCAGCGGCGGGCTCGCCCTCGTCGAGGCCGCGAACGCCCGTCCCGTGCCGATCCCGGTCTACGCGGAGATGAGCTCCATCAACCCCGTGTTCGTGCTCCCCGGGGCGCTCGCCGGCGACATCGAGACGCTCGCCCAGGGATTCCTGGGCTCCGTCACGGGGTCCAGCGGCCAGCTGTGCACCTCGCCCGGCCTGCTCCTCGTGCCCACCGGCGAGGCCGGCGACCGTCTCGTCGAGGCGATCGCCCGAGTCTTCGCCGGCTCGACCGGGCAGACCATGCTCACCCCGGGGATCCACCGCGCCTGGCAGGCCGGCGTCGCGGCCCTGGCCTCCCGGCCCGAGGCGCGGAAGGTGGCCGAGGGGACGGCGGGCGCCGGCGAGAACGCCCCGGCCCCGGTCGTCTTCGAGACCACCGCCGAGGCCTTCTCCGCGGACGAGGTCTTCTCCCGCGAGATCTTCGGCGCTGCCTCGCTCATCGTGCGCTACGACGATGCGGCACGGCTGCCTGAGCTGGCCTCGGGCATGGAGGGGCAGCTGACGGCGACCCTGCACCTGGCGGACACGGATCATGAAGCTGTGCGCGCTCTCCTGCCTGTGCTCGAACGCCTCGCCGGCCGCATCCTCGCCGGCGGCTGGCCCACCGGGGTCGAGGTGGGGCACGCCGTGATCCACGGCGGACCGTTCCCCGCCACCTCGAACAGCGCCACCACCTCCGTGGGCAGCCTGGCGATCGAGCGGTTCCTGCGGCCGGTGAGCTATCAGTCGCTGCCGGAGGCGCTGCTGCCGGCGCCGGTGCGGGACGATAACGCCTACGCGCTGAACCGCCGCATCGACGGGACCATGCACATGGAGGGTGCCGCGCAGAGCGGCGCCCCTGCTGAGGGGGGCGCACGATGAGCGCGCACGGCCCCACCATCGCGAAGGTCGAGGCGATCCCGGTCGCGGGACACGATTCGATGCTCATGAACCTCTCCGGTGCGCACGGTCCGCACTTCACGCGCAACATCGCGCGGATCACGGACAGCGAGGGGCGCGTGGGGATCGGCGAAGTGCCGGGCGGGGAGCCCATCGCCAGGACCATCGAGGACTCCGCCCGGGTCCTCCTGGGACAGCCGGTGGCACGCTTCCGCTCGCTGCTGCGGGAGGTCCACGCCGCCTTCGCCGCGCGCGATGCGGGAGGCCGCGGGCAGCAGACCTTCGACCAGCGCATCGCGATCCACGCCGTCACCGCGGTCGAGTCGTGCCTGCTCGATCTGCACGGACAGCGCCTCGGCGTCCC
The DNA here is from genome assembly GCF_000426445.1 of Brevibacterium album DSM 18261. Lineage (GTDB taxonomy): Bacteria > Actinomycetota > Actinomycetes > Actinomycetales > Brevibacteriaceae > Brevibacterium > Brevibacterium album. Next base: position 293,966 of record NZ_AUFJ01000012.1, read on the forward strand.
GGTGGCCGAGCTGCTGGGGGAGGGACAGCAGCGCGCGAGCGTGCCCGTGCTCGGCTACCTCTTCTACGTGGGTCCCGTGGACCGGACGGGACTGCCCTATCTCCGCGAGCCGGAGGCGGCGGACGCATGGTCGCGCCTTCGTCGCGAGGAGGCCATGACACCGGAATCCGTGGTGGCGCTGGCCGAGGCCGCGCAGGAGCGGTACGGCTTCCGCGACTTCAAGCTCAAAGGCGGAGTGCTGCCCGGCGAGGAGGAGGTCGAGACCGTCACCCGGCTGAAGGAGCGCTTCCCCGAGGCCAGGATCACCCTCGACCCGAACGGCGGCTGGCCGCTGGAGGATGCGATCCGCTACGGCCGCATGATGAGGGACGTCGTCGCCTACGCGGAGGACCCCTGCGGCGCCGAAGGCCGCTTCTCCGGGCGCGAGGTCATGGCGGAGTTCCGGCGTGCCACCGGTCTGCGGACGGCGACGAACATGGTCGCCACGGACTGGCGGGAGATGGCGCACGCAGTGCGCGAGGCATCGGTGGACATCCCGCTGGCGGACCCGCACTTCTGGACCATGGCCGGATCCGTGCGCGTCGCGCAGCTCTGCCACGAGTTCGGCCTGACCTGGGGATCGCACTCGAACAACCACTTCGATGTGTCGCTCGCGATGTTCACGCAGGTGGGCGCTGCCGCGCCGGGGGAGATCACGGCGCTGGACACCCACTGGGTCTGGCAGGACGGGCAGGGCCTGACGAAGGAGCCGCCGCTCATCGCCGACAGCGAGATCGCCGTGCCGCAGCGTCCCGGCCTGGGGGTGGAGCTCGACGAGGAGCGGTTGGACGCAGCCCACGAGCTCTACCGTGAGCACGGCCTCGGCGGGCGCGATGACGCGGTGGCGATGCGGACGATCATCCCGGGATGGGAGTTCGACCCCAAGCGCCCGTGCATGGTGCGGTAGCCGCGAGAGGAAGCTGAGGTGGTCTTCGTCTGCCGTGCCAACGCGATCCGTGCGTTTTCGCGTTCGCACGGCAGACGACAACGGAGGGTGCACGGCCCGCGGTCCGCACGGCAGACGACAATGGAGGGGCACGGGCATCGGCGCCTGCGGCTGAGCGCGGGAGGCACGGCAGACGACACGCGGCGGCGGATTACAGCTACGCAGACGACGTGGGGGGCGCCCCGCCCATCCGGCGGGGCGCCCCCACGGTGCACGTCAGACGGCAGCTGGCCTCAGCCGTCCACGTCGGTCATGACGTTGCCGCGCTCCTTCCGGCGCTGGGCCATCCTGCCGAACAGCGAGAAGCCCACAACCGCGACCAGCACCAGGTAGAGCACGATGGTGATGGGGCTGGACACGAGCACCGCGTAGTTCCCACCCGAGCTCAGCAGCGCATCGCGCAGGCTGGTCTCCGCGAGCGGCCCCAGCACCATGCCGATCATGAGCGGCGCCAGGGGGATGTCGAAGCGGCGCATGACGAAGCCCACCACGCCGATGCCCAGCAGCATCCACAGGTCGAACACGCTGTTGGAGGTCGCGTAGATGCCCAGCACGCAGAACACCGTGATGCCCGCGTACAGGTACGGCTTGGGGATGAGCAGCAGCTTCGCCCACAGCGGCGCGAACGGCAGATTGAGGATCAGCAGCACGATCATCGCGATGAAGAAGCTCGCGAGGAGGCCCCACACGAGATCCGGCGCGCGGTCGAACAGCAGCGGGCCCGGCTGGAGGCCGTACTGCTGGAACGCAGCGAGCATGATCGCCGCGGTCGCGGAGACCGGCAGGCCCAGGGCCAGCAGCGAGGCCATGGCGGTGCCGGTCGTGGCGTTGCCGGCCGCCTCGGGCGCCGCGAGGCCGCGGATCGCGCCCTTGCCGAACTGGTTGCGCCCGCTCCGCTTGTCGAGGCGGCGCTCCAGACCGTAGGCCATGAAGGTGGGCACCTCGGAGCCTCCCACCGGCACCACGCCGAAGGGCAGGCCGATGCTGGTGCCGCGCAGCCATGCCGGGAGCGCCTCGCGGAACTCGCGTCCGGAGAGGAATGGCCGGCCAGAGCTCTGGATGAGCATGGCACCGGGATCGCGGCGCAGGCGGGAGGCGACGCGGAACACCTCGCCCAGGGCCAGCACGGCGACCGTGACGGTGACGAGCGAGATGCCGTCGAACAGCTCCGGCACACCGGAGGTGAAGCGCTCCGTGCCGGTGACGGAGTCGATGCCCACCACCGCGATGGCCAGACCCAGCACGAGGGAGGCGAGTCCCTTGAGCACGGAGTCGGAGACGACCGAGGAGGTGGCGATGAAGGCGAACAGGGCGAGGCCGAAGTACTCCGCCGGACCGAAGATCGTCGAGAACGCCGCGAGCGCCGGCGCGAGGAACACCACGAGGACCGAGGAGATCATGCCGCCCGTGAACGCGCCGATCGCCGCAGTCGCCAAGGCCTGTGGGGCCCTGCCCGACTTCGCCATCCGATGGCCCTCGAACGTCGAGGCGATCGCCGATCCCTGCCCCGGCGTGTTCATGAGGATCGCCATCGTCGAATCGCCGAAGAGGCCGCCGAAGTAGACGCCGGCGAACATGATGAACGCACCGGTGGGATCGAGGGCGAAGGTCATGGGCAGCAGCAGGGCCACCGCCATGGAGGAGCCGAGGCCGGGCAGCACGCCCACGGCGGTGCCCAGCAGACAGCCCACCAGGACCCAGAGGAGGTTCATGGGGGTCAGCGCGGAGCCGAACCCGTCGATGAGTGAGAAGAGCGATTCCATGTCAGCGGCCTCCCCCGAAGATGAGTCCGCTGGGCAGATCGACCGCCAGGAGGACTCCGAAGATCAGATACACGGCGGATGAGAACAGCAGCGCGAGCGAGATGTCGAACAGTACGCGGACAGAGCCCATCGAGCGCGCGATGCACCAGAACAGCAGGGCCGCGGAGATGATCCAGCCCAGCGGCACGAGCAGCACCGCGAAGACCGCCACGCCGCCGATCGCCCAGGCCAGCCGCGGCCAGTCGGAGTACCGGGCGTGCACCTTGCCGACCTCGGCGGGGTCCGTGACGACGGCCATCTCCGGCAGCTGCGGCCGGCGGACGATGTCGAGCGCGATGAGGACGGCGAGCACGTACATCGCGGTGATGATGAGGGCCGGCATGAACTGCGGGCCGGGACGGTCCACATCCTCGGCCACGTCCATCATGAACTGGCCCACCAGCATGTACGTCGCGAGAGCGGCGAGGATCAGCGGGAAGAGGAGGCCGGCGCGGCCGGTCCACCAGCCCCGCTCGCGGATCTGCTCGGTGCCGAGGACGGGGATCTCGGCAGCCGCATCGGGTGTGTGGGCGGGAATGACGGGGCCGCTCTCACCGGCAGCCGCGCCCGAGGCGCCGGTCGGGTTCGTCGGGGTGCTCACAGTCCCAGCTCCTCAAGCAGGGTGGAGGTCCGCTCCACGTCGTCGGCGATGAATGCGTCGAGCTCGTCGCCGGTCTCCCAGGCGTCCGACCACGCATTGCGCTCCAGCGCGTCCTGCCACTCGGGGGTCTCGCGCATCTCCTCGAGGAGGGTGAGCTGCTGCTGGAACTCCTCCTCGGAGACCCCGGGTGCGGCGAGCATGCCGCGCCAGTTGGCGAGCACCACATCGTGCCCCTGCTCGGTGAAGGTGGGGATGTCGGTGCCCTCGATCCGCTCCGGACCGGTGATGCCGATGGCCTTCACCCGGCCCGCCTCGATCTGGTCCGAGACCTCGTTGTAGCCGGTGGAGGCGTACTTCGCGGTCCCGTTGAGGAGGGCCTGGATGGCCTCGCCGCCGCCGGACTTGGGGATGAAGGTGATGTCCGCAGGGTCGATCCCTCCGGCCAGCGCGAGCTCTGCGACCACGAGGTGGTCCAGCGAGCCCGCCGAGCCGCCGGTCCACGGCGTGCCCTTGGGATCCTCCTTCCACTCCGCGAGCAGGTCGTCCGCGGTCTCGACGGGGGAATCGGCCGGGACGATGACGACGTCGTAGTCCTCCGCGATCTTCGCGATGGGGCGGACGTCGTCGTAGCCCACGGGGGAGTCGTTGATGAGGATGCCGCCGGTCATTGCGGAGCCGGTGGCCATGATGGTGTCGGAGCGGCCCTCCATCGTGGTGAACCGTCCCAGCCCGATCGTGCCGCCGGCACCCGGGATGTTGACGACCTGGGCATTGCCCACGAGGCCCGCCTGCCGCAGGGCCTGCTGCTGTTCGCGCACGAAGCCGTCCCAGCCGCCGCCGGGGCTCGCGGGGGCGATGAGCGTGAGATTGGCGGAGATGTCTGGAACGGCCGAGGCCTTCTTGACCGAGACGGTCATCGCGACGACCACGACGATCGCTGTGACGATCGCGTAGACGGCGAGCACCGTGCGGCGCACACCCGTCGTTGGACTCATGGTGAACTGCTTCCTCGTGAAGGTGGGGTTTCCGCGCAGCGAGGTGCCGCGCCTCGGCACTGAGACTGCTCTCTGCTGTGAGGTGCTGAGCCTCGCTGTGCCAGGACACTGTAGCCGGTTCTGTGCCGGAGACCGCGTTTTCGCGGAGCCTTATTTTTCTCGGGCTCCCCGGGCGCAGTGCGGAGGGCGAGTGCGGTGGCCGTGCGCGGGCGACACGCGATGTGCGCGGGCCCGGCGCGGCAGGCTGCTTTCGTCTGCCGAGCGAACGCGGTCTGCGCGTTCTCGGGTTCGCACAGCAGACGACGATCGGGTGGTTCTGCGCTCAGTCCTCGATCCGGGCGAGCGGTTCGCCGGCCTCCACGAGTGCGCCCTCCTCCGCGAGGAACGTGACGGTCCCGCCGGTGTGCGCGGTCACAGGCGTCTCCATCTTCATCGCCGAGAGCATCGCGATCTCCTCGCCGGCCTCCACTCGGGCCCCGTCCTCGGCCCGTCGGCTCACAAGGGTGCCGGTGACGGGGGCGGGGACGGCTGCGGGATCCGGTTCGCCATTCGCATCGGGCCGCCCTCCTTCTGCGGCGACCGCACCGGAGCGTGCTCCCGGGCCGGCTGCCGCGCCCGAGGCGGGATCGGCTCCGCCGCCCGAGGTCGCCTCGCAGGGCCCTCCCGCCGCAGCTCCTGCCCCTGCTCCCGCCCCTGCCGCCGTTCCCGCGACACCGGCGCCCAGCAGTGCGCCCACGGCCTCGGACGGCAGGCCGAGCTCCACGGACCTGCCGTCGACCTCGACGCGGAACCGGTGGAGCGGGGCCTGCGCGAGCGGAGCGGGCCGCCGCTGCGGCGCGAACTCCGGCATGAGCACGGATTCGATCCACTGCGTGTGGATGCGGAGACCGCCGTCGCCGGCAGGCCCGCCGCAGAAGTCCGGATGCTCGAGGATCGCGAGCGCGCAGGGCAGCACCGTCGCCGGCCCCTCGATCTGCAGTTCCCGCACGGCGGCGCGGGTGCGGCGGATCGCGGTCTCGCGATCGGGGCCGTGCACGATGAGCTTGGCCATGAGCGAGTCGAAGGCCGGCTGGACGGCGTCCCCCGCGGTCACGCCGGAGTCCCACCGCATACCGGGACCGCCGGGCACGCGCAGTGCGGTGATCCGGCCGGGGCTGGGGAGGAAGCCGCGCCCGGGATCCTCCGCGTTCACGCGCACCTCGACGGCGTGCCCGCGCGGCTCCGGCGCCGAGGCCAGCGACAGGCCCTCCCCGAACGCCACCCGCAGCTGCTCCGCGACGAGGTCGACGCCGGTGACCGCCTCCGTCACGGGGTGCTCCACCTGGAGCCGGGTGTTGACCTCGAGGAACGTCATGGTGCCCTCGGCGCCGAGCAGGAACTCGACGGTGCCGGCTCCGCGGTAGCCCACCTCGGCGCAGATGCGCTCGGCGGAGCGGTGCAGGCGCTCGCGCTGCTCGCGGCTCAGGTCCGGCGCAGGAGCCTCCTCGACGAGCTTCTGGTTGCGGCGCTGGGCCGAGCAGTCCCGGTCGCCCACGGCGATCACCGTGCCCTCTCCGTCGCCGAGCACCTGCACTTCGACATGGCGGGGGCGCTCGAGGAAGCGCTCGACGAAGCACTCGCCCCGCCCGAAGGCCTCCCGCGCCTCCCGGGAGGCGGCCTCGAAGGCGGCGGGCGCCTCGGCGGCCTCCCGGACGACCTTCATGCCCCGGCCACCGCCGCCGTGGGCGGCCTTGATGACGACGGGCAGGCCGTGGGCGGCGATGAAGTCCTCGACCTCGCTCGCGTCCTTCAGCGGGCGGTCGATGCCGGGAGCCAGCGGCGCGCCCACCCGCTGGGCGAGCTGCCGGGCCGTGACCTTGTCGCCGAGCGCCCTGATGGCCTCCGCCGTGGGGCCGATCCAGATGAGCCCGGCGGCCTCGACCGCGGCGGCGAACTCCGCGCTCTCGGAGAGGAAGCCGTAGCCGGGGTGGATCGCATCGGCGCCGGCGGCGCGTGCCGCGGACAGGAGCGCCTCGGCATTCAGGTATGTGTCCGCCGCCGAGGTGCCGGGCAGCACATGCGTCTCGTCGGCGAGCTCCGCGTGGAGGGCGCCGAGGTCCTGCTCGGCGCAGACGGCGACGCTGCGGTGCCCGGCGACGGCGCAGGCGCGGATCACGCGCAGGGCGATCTCGCCGCGGTTGGCGATGAGGACGGTGGGCATATCAGCTCTCCTCGAAGGGTGCGGTGCGGGAGGCGGGCGTCCCGGCAGGCGTGCGGCGCTCGCCCTCCGGCGGTGCGAATTCCGGCAGTGCGAAGCGCACGCGAGTGCCGGGTGGGAGCTGGGCGGCCAGATCGGTGTCCGTGACGGCGGCGATGACGGGGTAGCCGCCCGTGAGCGGGTGGTCGGGGCCGAAGAGCACGGGCTGCCCGTCGGGCGGGACCTGCAGCGCGCCGGTGACGGCGGCCTCGCTGGGCAGCTCGCCGGTGCGGGCGCGCTCCAGCGGGACCGGTCCGTGCAGGCGCATGCCCACGCGGTCCGAGTCCGGCGTCACGGTCCACTCCTGGCTCAGCAGAGTCGCGAGGCCCTCAGCGGTGAACCAGTCCTCGCGCGGTCCGAGGATGACCGTGAGCACCACTGCGTCTCCGGGAGAGGGGAGGCCGGTGCGAGTCGTGGGCGAGCCGTCCGCGGAGGCGGGAGGCATCGTGAAGCTGCGGGGCGGGGCCGGGACGGGATCCACCGGATGCGGGGCGGTGCGCGGTGCGCCGAGGGCGAGGACATCGCCGGCGGCGAGCGGCTCCGGGCCCAGGTGCGCGAGGGTGTCGGTGGAGACGCTGCCGAGCACCGGCGCTGCCGCGACGCCGCCGCGCACCGCGGCCACGCGCCTCATCCCCTCCCGCACCGGGCCGAGGTCGAGGACGTCGCCGGACTCGACGGCGAACGGCGCACCCGGTGCCGGACTGTGGACCTCGCCGTTCGCCGCGGTGAGGATGACCGCGCCCGAGGCGCCCGTCACCGCCGCGACCGTGCTCCCGGCGAACCGCAGGCGGGCGCCGCCGCCGAAGCTCTCGAGCACCGCGGCCCCCGGCGCATTGCCCACAGCGCGGTTGGCCTGGGCGAACGCGGTCCTGTCGGCGACACCCGCCGCTGCGACGCCGAGGGCCGCCGAACCCTCGCGGCCGAGGTCCTGGACGAGCAGCTGCAGGCCGGGACGCAGCACCTCGACGGTCGCGGAAGTCCTGGAGGGGGCGGACGCCGAGGCTGCCGCCCCCTCCGGTGCGGGGAAGGCCGCTTCCTCCGGAGCGTCCGGGGCCGTCCCCTCGCTCGCACCGGTGGCCCTCTGCGGGGAGGAGTCAGCCGCCAGCGGGGCTGTGCCGGAACGCGGGAGGGGAACGGCGGTGTCCTCGGACGCGGCAGGTGCCGTGGGAGCGGCGGCCGTGATCGCCTCGGGCGCGGCCCGGCGGAACCGGACCGCGGTGCCGGGTACGAGCAGGGCGGGCGGTGTGCGGTCGAGGTCCCACAGGCGGGCCTCCGTGCGTCCGATCAGCTGCCAGCCGCCGGGGGTGCTGCGCGGGTAGACGCCGGTGAACTCATCGGCCAGTGCCACGGCTCCCGCGGGCACGCGCGTGCGCGGGGAGGACCGGCGCGGCACGCGGAAGAGCGGGTCGTCGCAGGCGAGGTAGCCGAATCCCGGTGCGAAGCCGGAGAACGCGACCTGCCACCGGGCCTGCACGTGCCTGCGGATCAGCTCGTCCGCGGCGACGTTCAGCAGGGAGGCGACCTCCGCCAGGTCCTCGCCGTCGTAGCGGACGTCGACGGTCACCTCGCGGGGCGCCTCGGCCTCCGCTTCCGCGAGGTCGAGGTCCGCGATCCGGGCGCGGAGCCGCTCCGCCGAGGTCCGGTGCGGGTCGAAGCGGACCAGCACCGTCCGCGCCGCAGGGACGAGCTCCTCCACGCCTGCGAGACCGGCGTTCGTGAGTGCGCGGTGCAGGCGCATCGTGGAGCGCAGATCGGGGCATTCGGCGAGCAGGGCGCGGGGCGAGGCGGTGCGGAAGACCGGGATCATCGCCCGCCGCCGGTGGGTCCGCCGGTGAAGCCGCCGGTGAAGGGGGTCAGCCGCACTCCCGCGGCCTCGAGGCGGGCGCGTGCCGAGCGGGCCATGCCGACCGCACCGGGGCTGTCCCCGTGGAAGCAGAGGGACTGGGCCTCGACGCGGATCCGCGAGCCGTCAACGGCGTCGACGGCGCCCTCCTCGGCGAGGCGCACCACGCGCTCGGCGACGAGCTCCGGGTCGTGGAGCACGGCGTCCGGTCGGGAGCGGGGGACGAGCGAGCCGTCGGGGGCGTAGGCGCGGTCGGCGAAGGCCTCGGCGGCGACCCGGAGGCCGGCTTCGGCGGCGATCCGGTTGGCCGTGCTGCCGGCCAGCCCCAGGAATGCGAGCCCGGGGTCGACCGCCCTCACGGCCGCGACGACGACCCGGGCCAGCGCCTCCTCGCGGACGATGTCGTTGTAGAGCGCCCCGTGGGGCTTGACGTAGCTGACCCGGCCGCCCACCGCCGAGGCCAGACCCATGAGGGCGCCGATCTGGTACTCGATCTGCGCCTGGAGCGCTGCCGGCGTGACCTCGAGGGTGCGGCGGCCGAAGCCCTCGTGGTCGTCGTAGCTGGGATGCGCTCCGATCGCCGTGCCGCGCAGCACTGCGGCGGCGAGAGTCCCGCGGATGCCCTCCGGGGTGCCGGCATGGAACCCGCAGGAGACGTTCGCGCTGGTCACCAGCTCGAGCATGGCTCCGTCATCGCTGACGATGCGATCGGGGGCGTTCTCGCCCAGATCGGCGTTGAGGTCGATGGCGGTCATGGTCCTCCTCCGTCCTCCTGTGGTCCCGGCTCCTGGCGCTCGGGTCTTCGCGGTCCGGCTTTCGCGACCTCGCGCAGCCGGCCGCTGCTCCCACAATAGTGAGCCCGAGGCGGGCGACGGGCCCGGCCCGTGGATTCTCCGGCCTCCTCTCCTCCTTCCGTGTCTCCCCCTGTATGCAAGTGACGTCTGCGTACCGGCCGTGCAGCACGGCCGGTACGCAGACGTCACTTGGGGATCGAGGGCGGGTCAGAGGCTCGGGAGTGCAGCTCCAGTGCCCTGCGCGCCCAGCGGCAGCTCGGCGGCCGCCTGGCGGAGCTCAGGGCCCAGGCGTCACTGCGGGGCGATCTCCCAGGCGCCGTCGGTCATGATCGTCACGAGGCCGGGGCCGGGTTCGAGCTCGCCGGTGCCGGACCACGCGGTGGTGGACTCGGAGACGACGACGGTGGGAGCGACCTCGGCGTAGTCCGTGCGGCCGTACTGGGTGACGAACATGCCCATATCGCCGTCCGTGCTGATGGTGTGCGTGCCGCCCGGGCCCTCGTAGAGGTATGCGCCGTTGCCCTCGCCGGACGCCGGCAGGGTCTCGAGGGCGGAGATCGGCTCGATCGTCACGGTCCAGTCACCCTCACCGTCCACGTTCAGGGCTGCGATGGGATCCGAGGCCGTGGTCGCGGTCCACGCCGTGGTGCTGGTGCTCGGGGTGCCGAAATCCGAGCTGAAGTAGATGTCCGAGGTCGTCTGGTTGTCCGCGCCGACGCTTTCGAGCATGCCGTAGTCGAAGCTCTCGCTCGGCTCGTAGTCGAAGGTGATGACGGCGCCCTGCGCATCGGCGGGGAACTCGACCTGGCCGTCGCCGGAGCCCGACTGCTCGACGGTCTCGAACGTACCGAAGTTGGTCTCCGCCCACTCCGCGGCGGTGCCGGCCGCGGCACCCTGGCCGTCGGAATCGGAACCCGGGTCTGCCGCCGGATCCTGCGGTGCGCTGGTGCTCGATGAGCCGCCGGTGCCGCCGGAGCCGCTGCTCACGGCGGTGAAGATGCCGGTGGCGGCCAGCACGATCGCCATGACGATGCTGACGATGACGCTGAGGCCCCAGACGATGAAGAAGACGAGGCGGGCCATCTTCTTGTTCTGCTCGTAGCCGGCCAGCGGGCGGCCCTGCTGGTCACGGGTCGCGCCGAACAGCGTGCGGAAGACGTCGATGAGGGCCCAGATGCCGAAGCCGCCGGCCGTGATCAGCTTGACGATCGCCGTCCCGATCTTGCCGAGGTAGAAGCGGTCCGCACCGAGGCCGCCCAGGAGCCAGCCCAGGAGCCAGGTGACGACGAAGGACTTGTCGGACTCGCCGGCGGGAGCTGCGCCGTAGGCGCCTCCCATCGGAGCGAACTGGTCGCCCGCCGGGGCATAGGCGGGCGCGCCCGCGGCCTCGGCACCGTGAGGGGACTGGCCGTACGGGGACGGGCCCTGATCGCCGTAGCCGGGCGCCTGCCCGTACCCGCCCTGGTCGCCGTAGGAGGGCTGCCCGCCGTAGGGGCTCTGGTTCCCGTAGCCCGAGGCGTCTCCGTAGCCGGGCGCCTGAGGGGAGCCGTAGCCGGGCTGGGCTCCGTACGCCGGCGACTGAGGGGAGCCGTACTGGCCGCCGGGGACGTCCTGCTGCGGATAGGCCCGGGTGCCGTCCGGGCCGGACACCTCACCGGGGGAGTAGGGAAGGCCGGTGTTGGGGTTGATCCCCGCCGGGTCGTGGGAGCCGTAGCCGGGAGGCTGTGACATGTGCTTCTCCAGATCTGTGCAAAACCGGCGAACGTCCGCGAGGCTCTGGAGCCGTGGGTCCGAGGGCACGCCAGCAGGTGCCGGTGGGAGGTCCGCAGGGGTCCCCGGGACGGTGTGGCGCGTCCGGCGGGAGATGTTCCTTACCGCGACAGTCTTGCACAGGAGCCGTGCAGAGCTCATCGGTGCGCTTATCACAATGGACAATTCTCCGAGCCGAGGTTCCTCGGTGCACCGATAGACTCCGGGCATGGCGAAGGAAGCGATCTTCAAGGATGCAGGGGAAGTCAGCACGGCGCCGGTCGTGGCGCTCGGGCTCGTGGGCGGGTTCCTCACGGCGCGGGAGACGATGATCCGGCCGCTCGGGGGCGCGGTGCTCGCCGCGGCCGGGGCCTATGCGGGCCGGACTTGGCTGAAGAAGCGGGGGGTGGGGACGACCGTGGGGCTGTCCGCGGCGTACCTGCTGGGCTTCGGCCTCTCGCACCCGCTCGCGAAGAGGATCGGGGCCTGGCCTGCGGTGCTCGCCGTCACGGCTGCGGCCGCGGGCGCTTCCCATCTGCTGGTCGACCGGGACTGAGGCGGCGGTGAGCGGCGCACATCTCGGCGCAGTGCCCGGTGATGGACGCGCGAAGGGCTTCGCCGAGGCCGGTTCCGCGGCGGGTGCGGGCGCCTCGGGCGCGGTCTCCGGCGGCGGATCCGGCCACGGGAACCTGTGGACCGAGGCGCTGGCCCGGGACCCTGAGCACTCCCGGAACTACGCCCGCCGCTGGCGGCGGATGGTCGAGGCGGGGCAGGACATCGACGGTGAGGCGCGCTTCGCGGACGCGATGGCGGAGCGGGAGTCGAAGATCCTCGACGCCGGCTGCGGCACGGGCAGGACGGGCGGCTGGCTGTCGGAGCGCGGCCATGCGGTGGTGGGCGTCGACCTCGATCCGCACCTCGTCGAGGTGGCCAGGCAGGACTTCCCCGCGGCCGAATGGCACGTGGGCGACCTGGCCAGGATGGACCTGAGGGAGCCCTGGGGCTCGCAGAAGATGTTCGATCTGGTCGTCATGGCCGGGAACGTCATGACCTTCGTCGCGACGGACGAGCGGGTCTCGGTGCTGGAGCGCATCCGAGCGCACATGTTCGACGACGCGCGCTTCGTCTGCGGGTTCGGCGCAGGGCGGGGCTACGCCTTCGAGGACTTCTTCGCCGATGCGGAGGCCGCGGGGCTGCGGCTGAGCCTCCGGCTGGGCACGTGGGACATCAGGCCCGCCTCCGAGGACTTCCTGGTGGCGGTGCTGCAGGCGCGGTAGACGCGGTCCGGGCTGCGTCTGAGTCGCGGCACCAGCCCGTGCCGTCTCATGCCAGGCTCCGCGTCCGCTCGCGCTTCGCCCGAGCGGACTTCGCCGAGGCATAGGAGAAGTAGGCCGCTGCGGCTGCGAGGACGACGATGATGCCTGCCGAGGCCGGCCGGCTGACGAACACACTGAGATCGCCGTGCGAGATCAGCATCGACTTGCGGAACTCGTCCTCAAGGATGGGTGCCAGCACGAATGCGAGGATGAAGGGTGCAACGGGGACGGACAGCTTCTTGAAGAGATAGCCCGCCAGACCGGCCAGGGCCATCACGAGGAGGTCCGACCAGTTGTTCCGGACGCTGTACACGCCGGCCACGGAGACGGCGAGGATGATCCCGAGCAGGATGTGGGGCGGGATCTCCAGGATCTTCGTGAACAGACCGATGAGCGGCAGGTTGAGCACCAGCAGCATGATGCTCCCGATGTACATCGATGCGATGACGCCCCAGAACACGTCGGGTGCGTCTTCGATGAGCCGTGGACCCGGTGCCACGCCGTGGAGCATGAGCGCCCCGGCGATGACGGCGAGCACCGAATTGGGTGGGATGCCGAGCGTCAGCAGCGGGATGAAGGAGGCGTTTGCCGAGGCGTTGTCGGCGGTCTCGGTCGCGGCGATCCCATCGACGGCCCCCTTGCCGAACTTCTCCGGCTGCGCGGAGAAGCGCTTCTCGATGCCGTAGGCGAGGACCGATGACAGCGTGCCTCCTCCGCCCGGGAGGATTCCGACGACGAATCCGATGATCGATGCACGCACGATCGCCATCCGGGTGAGGAGCCATTCCGCCTTCGAGGGCCAGAGCGTGCCGATTCTGCCCACCGAGGACGGGGCGAAGCGGCGTTCGGCCTCCATCATGAGCTCTGAGATCCCGAACAGACCCACGGCCAGCGGGACGATGCTGATCCCGTCCATGAGGGAGAAAGAACCGAAGGTGAAACGAGGCACGCCCGTCACTGCGTCCGTGCCGACCGCGGCGAGGAGCACCCCGAGTCCCGCGGCGGTGAACGCCGCGATGCGGTGCTGCTCAGCCAGCAGCCCGATCATCATGAGCCCGGCGAGCGCGAGGAGGAACATCTCCGGCGGTCCGATGCTCAGAGCCCATCTGCTCAGGAGCGGTGCCAGGAAGGTGAGGCCGATGATCGCGATCGTCCCGCCGATGAATGAACCGACCGCCGTGATCGACAGCGCCGCGCCGGCCTTCCCCTGCTTGCGCAGCGGGTATCCGTCGAACGTGGTCACCACGCTGGACGAATCACCGGGGAGGTTCATGAGGATGGCGGGGATACGTCCGCCGAACATGCTGCCGTAGTAGATGCCGGCGAGCAGGATGATCGCCGATGCGGGTTCGAGGGAGAACGTGAAGGGGAGCAGCACTGACACCGCCGCGGTGGGGCCCAGTCCCGGAAGCAGACCGACGACTGTGCCCAGGAGGACGCCGATGAATACGTAGAAGATGTTCTGCAGGGAGAGTGCGACTTCGAAGCCGGTGAGAAGGGGTTCCACTGCTGCTCCAGTGCGGTCGGAGGGAGGTGCGCACCACGTCACCGCGGCCGCGCCTGTGCGGTTCAGAATGCAGGCCAGGCCGGAAGGGGGATTCCGAGGAAGGCGGAGAACACCGTGTACACCAGCCCCGCCGAGATGAGTGCGGTGAGGGCTGCGCTCCACCAGCGTGCGCGGGCGACGAACACCGCGGCGGCGAAGACGAGGGCGGCGGTCAGCGGCAGATAGCCCACGAGGTCCACGAGGAATGCGCAGCCAATCATCATCACCCCCAGTGCGAGGGCATGGATGTGAGGTCTTCCCCGTGATTCCGCTGCCGCATCTGCGGTGCTGCCGGGGGCACTCGGAAGCACTGTTTGGATCACGGCCAGCACAATGGTGATGATCGCGATCGAGAAGGGCCACAGGCCGGCTCCGGGAGTCTGCAGGGTGCCGAAGCCCAGGCCGAGCGCGTGGACGAGGAACACCGCTGAGACCGCTGCTGCGATTGCAGGGAATGCGAGGCGGCCGACAGACCATCGCAGCGGTGGGGCCTGCGGCTGACGCGGGCCGGTCTCGGGCGAGGGAGAGAGCGCACCCATGGCTCAGTTGCCTGCTCCGCCGTCCACCAGCCCTTCGTAGGCTTCGAGCTGGTTCTCGAAGAATGCGGTCATCTCGTCACCGGGAAGATAGGGGTCCGTGACCCTGTCCTCGCCCACCGCTTCGCGGAATTCCGGGTCGGCCGTGACCTCTCCGAGGATGCCGGAATAGGCGTCCACGATGTCGTCCGGTGTCTCCGCCGGCACGACGATGCCACATGCGCTGCTCCCGTTCACCATGTCGGAATAGCCCGATTCCGCCAGTGTGGGAACGTCCTCGAGAGCCTCGGCGGTGCTCCGCTCGGCCGAGGCGACGGCGAGCATCCGCAGGCTGCCCTCTTCCATGTACTGCGGAATGTCGTCCGCGACCGAGATGAAGGCCACGTCGATGTCCCCTGCCAGCAGTGCCGCGGTGGCGGCGGAGTTGCCCTCGAACGGGACCTCGGTGAAAGACGCTCCGTGCAGGTCGGCGAGGCGCTTCAGCTCAAGGGAGTTGTGCGAGTTCGCTCCGCTCGTGCCCGCGGTCAGAGTGTCGGGAGACGCCTCCGCCGCAGCGAGGAGCTCGCCGATGTCGTCGTACTCGGAGTCCTTGTTCACCAGAAAGGCGATGGGACCCGCGGTCACCGAG
Organism: Brevibacterium album DSM 18261; assembly: GCF_000426445.1. Lineage (GTDB taxonomy): Bacteria > Actinomycetota > Actinomycetes > Actinomycetales > Brevibacteriaceae > Brevibacterium > Brevibacterium album. The sequence goes on from NZ_AUFJ01000012.1 coordinate 308,997, forward strand.
CCCACCGTGCGGTAGTCCGCTGTGGCGTAGGGCGGGTTCTCCTGGGTCAGGGGCACGACGACGGCGCTGCTCGTGCAGGCGATGGCCGAGGTGAGACCGTCGGGCTTCGCGCCGATGACGTAGTTCATCCCGATGGTACCGGTCGCCCCCGGCTTGTTCTCGGTGACGACGGTCTGTCCTGTGCGTTCCTCGATGAGCGGTGCCATGCTGCGCACCGCCAGATCGGTGGGGCCTCCGGGTGAGAAGGGCACGACGACCGTCATCGTCCCTGCGGGGAAAGCCGCATCCTCGGCGGGGCCTGCCGAGCTGCCGCAGCCTGCGAGGAGAGCGGCGGTCGATCCTATGGCGAATGTGGTGATGAGTCGCAGCGTCATGATTGCGGCCTTTCGGGGCGGCAATCCGCCCGAGCTCGGGAAGGTGCGCGATGCGGCCGTGCGGTAGGAGGCGGATGCGCTCGCACGGGAGCTGTCCCGTACGTCGATTCCGCTTCACACGCATATGTACAGATTTGTCCATATGGTGGAGTGTCAGCCTTATGCACCTCTGTCATGGACTGTTCTTAGTCGAACAATAGTGTTCAGGTAACAGTAGATGCCACTGTTGAGGCAGTCAAGGTCCGCTGCTTCTTGGTGCTGGCCGGGGTAACTGTGGTGTTGTCGGGCCCGGCTCGACTGCGATGGCCGGCAGGGGTGAGCGGGGGCCTCTGGGGTTACTGGGGCGTTCCGGTCCGCACATGATATTTATATAGACATGTCTGTCTAGTTTCACCATAATGAGGAGACCGCAGGCGCGCACAGAGGAGTGCGTGCCGGAGAGGTCGACAATGGTGGAAGCACATCCGGACCGGTCCCTGCTGAGGCGGGACTTCGAGGCCGCCCACGGCCACTGGTCGGAGGAGCACGAAGCGCTGCTGCGCGAGGATCCGCGCTATCTCGTGGCCTATGACCGTCTGCTGCGCGTCACGGCCCAGCGGGCAGCGCTCTCGGCGCGCGAGCGCGAGCTCATCGCCGTCGCGGTGAACGCACAGGTCACATACCTGCATCCCGCCGCGACGGAGCTCCACATCGCACAGGCGCTTAGTGCCGGAGCGACCGAGGCCGAGGTCATGGAGACCCTGCAGCTGGCCGCATCGCTGGGTACGCACTCCATGCTCGTGGGCGTGCCGCTCGCACACGAGGCGTTCGAACGCCTCGGGCTCGCCGAGGAGGTCTCCGAGGAGCCCGGGGATCCTCACCGGACCGCACTCAAGGAGCGCTTCATCCGCGAGCGGAAGTACTGGTCGCCGGGCTGGGACGTCGTCCTCGCCCACACTCCCGAGTACTTCGAGGCCTACCTCGACCTCTCCAGCATCCCCTGGAACCACGGCACCCTCCCGGACTGGTTCCGAGAGCTCGTCTACGTCGCGATCGACGTCGCCACCACCCACCTGTTCTCGGCCGGGATCAGCGTGCACACGGAGAAGGCGCTGCGGTACGGCGCGAACCCGGCCCAGGTGATCGACGTGATGACGATCGCGAGCGGCATCGGCATCGACACGACGCTCATGGGGGCGGCCGCCCTCGCGCGCGTCACCGGCCGCAGCGGTGAGACCGCGCCGCCGGCAGACCACACCTCGGAGAAGAGAAGGACGCACGCATGACAGCACTCTCCCGGCCGCGCACGCGGTCACGCATCCGCACCGGCGCACGCGCGGCGGCACTCCTCGCAGTCCCGCTGCTCGCTCTCGCCGGCTGTTCCAAGGCGGACCGCGCGGACGCGGCCGCATCCGGTGGCGAAGGGGTGCCCGCGGGCGCGAGCATGGAGGACTACCAGCAGGCGCTCGCCGACATGGAACCCGTCAGCCTCGCCTTCCAGGTCTCCGCCGCCACCGCGGAGTCCACCTCCGGCCAGCGCGACGCCGCCTTCGCGGAATCCGTCGAGGAGTGGTCGGGCGGGGCCATCGAGATCGAGGTCGTCTACGGCAACGCCGTCGTCCCGCCCGATGACATCGCCGGAGCGCTCGCCGACGGTCGCCTCGACCTCGCCCACTGGCTCACCTCCTACCACGCGGACGAGATGAAGGCGTTCGTCGACGTCCAGAACTCGCTCGTGAGCCTGCCCTCCAGCCCCCTGCAGGGCGAGATCGTCTCGCACTTCGCCGCGCAGGAGGCCTCCTTCGGCTCGCCCGAGGTGATGGCCGAGTTCGAGGCCCAGGGCATGACCGTGCTCAACCCCTACAACACCTTCGGTGCCACGGCGCTCGCCTGCGCGGACGAGAAGAGCGCCCAGGCGAACTTCGACGACAGCCAGATCCGGGCCAATGCCGAGGCCCAGACGCAGCAGATCGAGGCACTCGGCGGGTCGAGCGTCTCCCTCCAGCTCGCCGAGACCTACGAGGGGCTGCAGCGCAACGTCATCCAGTGCACCTTCGGCTCGCTCACCTCGATCATGGGCTTCGGCTGGGTGGAGACCGCCGCGAACGTCTACGTCCCGAAGGACAGCAGCTTCGTCTCCGGTCCCGGCAGCATCGTCGCCGGTGCGAGCTGGGAGGGCCTGCCCCTGGCCGCGCAGCAGCTGATCTTCGACCGGATCGTCACCTACAACCTCGCCGAGCTCGGCAACTCCTTCGTCTCCTCGCAGGCGGTCGCCGCCGGTGCCGAGGAGAACGGCGGCGGGATGCACTTCCTCGACGAGCAGTCCTCCGCGTTACTCCAGGAGGGCAATGCGCAGATCCTCGACAGCGTGCGGGAGTCCGAGAACCTCGACGGCGCGGCGCTGCTGAGCGAGGTCGAGGAGTCCGCGGAGAAGTGGCGGGGCATCACGGAGGAGCTCGGCTATGTGGACGAGGGCGATTACCTCGACTTCGCCGATTGGTATCAGGGCAGCGGCGAGGTGGTCGACACCGAGTACCTCACCCCGCTCGTCGACCGCTTCTACGAGGAGGTGCTCGCCGCCCACCGTCCGAAGTGAGCGTGCCTGCGCTCGCATGAACCGGCCCGCTCCGGTGTGACAGCAGGCGGAGCGAGAAGTGCGGGAACCGTCATGAGACGGCTCCCGCACTGCTGTGCCGGCCCGGCGCCCCTCAGAGCAGGCCGCGGAGGCTGTTGCCCGCCGTCTCCCCGCCGTCCACCGCGATCGAGGCGCCGTTGGTGAAGCGAGATTCGTCCGACACGAGGTGGACGACCAGGTGCGCGATCTCCTCCGGTGCGCCCACCCGGCCGGCCGGGATCTGGCCGATGCCCCGGGTGAGGCCGGCGGTCAGCGGCGTGGCGATGCTGCCGGGGTGGACGGAGTTCACGCGCACCCCGTGCTCGCCCAGCTCCAGCGCTGCCGTCTTCGTGAGCCCGTGGACGCCCCATTTCGAGGCGGCATAGGCGGCGGAGCCCTTGAAGCCCACAAGCCCGGCGATGGAGGAGATGTTGACGACGGAGGAGGTCTCGCGCTCGAGGAGGGCGGGCAGGGCCGCCCTCATCCCGAAGAACACGCCGTCGAGGTTCACCGACATCACCCGCCGCCAGTCCTCCTCCGAGGTCTCGCACAGGCTGCCCCCGCCGCCCACTCCCGCGCAGTTCACGAGCCCGTCGAGCTGCCCGAATCGGTCCAGGGACCTGTGCACGACCGCGGCCCAGGAGCCGGGGTCCGTGACGTCGAGCTCCGCGAAGTGCGCCCGGTCGGTGCCGAGCTCCTCCGCCCGGGATGCTCCGGTCTCGGCGTCGAGGTCCGCGAGCACCACGCACGCTCCCTCCTCCGTCAGCCTCCGCGCGGTGGCCAGGCCGATGCCCGAGGCGGCGCCGGAGACCAGCGCGACCTTGTCGTGCAGTCGCGAGAGTGCGGACATGTGCTCTCCTCTATAGGGGGTGGGTGCAGAAGTGCGCGGACCTCCGAGGCGGCCGCAGGGCGCCGCGAGCCGGAGGTCCGCGCAGGTTCTCGCGCGCTACTGCGCCTGCGAGATGCTCGGCAGCCAGAGCGCGAGGTCCGGCCACGCGATGAGCAGGAGCAGGAAGGCCAGGGACAGCGGCAGGAACCACAGGAGCGAGGTGAAGACATCGCCCAGGCTGATCCTGACCCCGGTGTTGATCTCCCTGCGCTTGCACAGGTTGTAGACCACATAGGAGAGGACCCCCACCGGCGGCGTGATCATGCCGATCTCGCCCAGCAGCACGATGAAGATGCCGAACCACATGAGGTCGATGTCGAAGGCGGCGAAGGCGGGAAGCAGGATGGGGATCGTCAGCAGCATCATCGCCATCGTGTCGAAGAACATGCCCATGAAGATGTAGAGCACGATGAGGACGCAGAGGAAGGCGAACCGGGAGAGCCCGAGGCCCGTGATGAAGCCCGTGACGGCCTCGGCGAGCCCGGTCACCGCGAGCATCCGAGTGAGCATCTCCGCCCCGATGAGGATGAAGAACACCGCGGCCGAGGCCTTCACCGTGTTCGTCGCAGCCGTGGCGACCTGCGCCAGCGGCTTCTCACGCCACGTGTAGAGCACGGCGAGGACGAGGGACATGCCGGCGGCCGCCGCACCCGCCTCGCTCGGGGTGAAGACGCCGGTGAACATGCCGCCGAAGAGCACGAGCATGATGAGCGGGAAGCCCCAGATCTTGGCCAGAGCGTCGAAGCGCTCACCCCATGTGACGGTCCGTTCCGCCTGTGCCGCGGCGTGCTTGCCCCGGCCCACCAGCCGGGGCAGGAAGATGCCGATGAAGAGGAACATGAGCGCATAGGCGAAGGCGATCGCGAGGCCTGGGATGACGCCGGCGATGAGCTGGGGGCCCACCGGCACGGAGGCGATGCCCGCGTAGACCACCAGCAGGATGCTCGGGGGGATCAGCTGCCCCGGCAGGCCCGCGATGATGATGGTGCCCACCGCGATCCTGCGGTCGTAGCCGGCCCGGAGCATCTCGGGGATCCCCGCGCGGCCCAGGGCATAGGTCATGCCGATGGTGGAGCCGGACACCGAGGCGAGACCTGCTCCCGCCGCGGTGGTCCCGATGCCGATGCCGGCGGGCAGCCAGCCGAACCAGAGGTCCGTGGCACGGTAGAGGCGCTGGGTCAGCCCGGCCTGGGTGAGCAGGAGCCCCATGAAGATGAACAGGGGGAGCACGGTCATCGACCACGAGGACGCAGCTGTGAAGGCGGAGGTCGAGAGCACATTGGTGAGCGCGAGGGTGCCGCTCACGTAGTAGATGCCGAGGACGCTCGCGACGCCCAGCGCGACCGCGATGGGCATGCCCGTGAACATGAGCGAGACCATGAGCGCGATGGCCCAGAGCCCGGAGGCGACGTCGCTGACCGAGGTGAAGAGGCCCACGGCGCAGACGACGCTGATGCCGGCTGCGATGAGGAAGCCCAGGGGCAGCTTCCGGGCCCGGCCGCGCTCGGCGGTCGCGGAGGCCTCGGCTGCGGCGGGACGGCTCTCGACGGAGGAGTCGGGGGTGACTGACGACATGAAGGCCCCTCTCAGAGAACTTCTTCTTCGGGATCGACGTTGATCGACCGGCCGGTGCCGGTGTTGAGGTCGTCCTCCGGGTGCCTGAAGGCGAGCAGGGCGTCCAGGACGAAGACGAGGGTGCACACGGTCATGCCGATGGGGACCAGGAAGTGGAACGGCCAGACCGGCAGCGAGGTGATGCCCGCCGTCGCCCCGACGGCGGCCTTCTTCAAGGCCTCCTCGAAGCCGTACCAGGCGAGGCCCGCGCACAGCGCGGCGCCGGCGAGGAACCCGATGAGCTTGAGCAGGGACAGCGAGCGCGGACCCATGCGCTCGGTGGCGATCGTGACGACGTAGTGCTCCTTCCAGACCTGCGCGCTGGGGATCGCGAAGAGCACGATGATCGGCAGGAGCCACTGGGCGGCGATCTCATTGGCCCCGTGGACGGGCGCCCCGAAGAAGGTGCGTCCCAGGGCGTGGGAGACGCTGAGCACGATGAGGGCGATCAGGGCGAGTGCTGCGAGCCCGGAGAGCACTCTCTCCAGAGCTCTGACGGTTTTCAGCATGGGTGGATCTCGCTTTCTCGGGGGTGTGGGGCCGCTGCTCGCCGGCGAGGCCGGCGGGTGCGGCGTCCGCGGCGCGGCCGGTGCGCGGAGGCGCGGTGGGCCGCGTACGGGGCCTCATCCGCGGACCGCGAGGAGGTGAGTGGAGGGATCCGGCCGCTCAGCGGACGAAGGGCGCAGGCGAGGCGAACTCGCCGCGGATGCCGCCGTCGATGCGGATCACCTCGCCGTTGATGTAGGCGTTCTCCGCGATGTGGTGCGCGAGGGCCGCGAACTCCTCGGGATTCCCCACCCGTGCAGGGAAGGGCACATGGCGCGTGAGCTTGGGGGTGCCGTCGAGGATCGGCGTGTCGAAGAGCCCGGGCGCGATGGTCGCGACCCGGATGCCGAAGGCCCCCAGCTCCCGGGCCAGCGGCAGGGTCATGCCGATGACGCCGGACTTCGAGGCCGAGTACGCGGACTGCCCCGCCTTGCCGTCGGTTGCCGCGCCGGAGGAGGTGAGCACGATGAAGCCGCGCTCCGCCCCCGCGGGCACCTCGCGTGCGGCCATGGACGCGGCGACGCGGCGCACGGTGACGAACGAGCCCAGGAGGTTCACGCGCAGGGTGCGCTCGATCGCCGCGAGGTTGTCGAAGGGCTCCCCGGTGTCGGGCGCGAGGAGGTGGCCCGGCTGTGCGGGACCGAACGCCGCGATCCCCGCGCAGTGCACGAGGCCGACGATCTCGTGCACGGCCGCGGCCGCGGCCACCGCCCTCCCCACCGCGGCATCGTCCGTGACGTCGACGGCGGCGGGGAAGAACTGCGCGGCGGCTGCCTCCGGGACGGGTGCGTCCCCGGGGTTCAGGTCGAAGCCGTGGACGGCGTATCCGGCGGCCAGGAACCTGCGCACGGCAGCGGCGCCCAGGCCGCTGCCCGCGCCGGTGACGACGACCGCTCTGCTGTGTTCCATCCTCACTCCTCACGAGTGCGTGTCCCCGCGTCTTCGCGGAGAAGCCCGTTCACGGTCGAAACTATACACACCTATCTCAATGATCTGTCCAGGGGCCGATTTCGACTATTCTAATCCCCAGTCTTGCGCGGAAGGCGTCTCGGGTGCAATATGTGTATAAGCTTGTATAGAAACAAGCATCACTCAGACCACACGATGCCGGGCCGAGCGCTCGCGGCATCGACTGCCGATGGAGGTAAGCGTGAGCCACGACCAGCTGCACTTCGGGATCTTCTGCCTGACCAACGTGCCGGACTGGACCACCGAGCGCGAGGCGGTGCACAAGAACCTCGAGCAGATCAGGCTCGCCGACGAGCTCGGCTTCGAGGAGGCCTGGGTGGCCGAGCACAACGCTCGCCAGTACGGCATCATCTCCTCCTCGCAGGTGCTGCTGGCCGCCTGCGCGGGCACGACGAAGAACATCCGGCTGGGCTCCGGCGTCACCCGCCTGCCCATGAACCACCCGCTCAAGCTCGCCGAGGACTTCTCGCTGCTCGACGTCATCAGCGACGGCCGCCTGAACTTCGGCATCGGCAAGGCATACGACCTGCTCGAGTTCCAGGCCTACGACATCGATCCGGACGAGCGCGACGAGCGCTACCAGGAGACCTTCGACATCATCATGGAGGGCTGGCGGAACGGGAGGATCAGCTACCAGGGCAAGCACTTCCGGGTGCCCGGCCGCGGCGAGCAGGCGACGGAGATCCAGCTCATGCCGATGCCGCTGCAGAAGCCGCACCCGCCCGTCTTCGTGATGGTCTCCCAGACCGAGGCCTCCCTGCGGAACGCCGCTCGCGAGGGCTTCGCCTTCGTGCTCGGCCAGATGCCCACATGGGAGGACATGGCCCGCCTCGTCAACATCTACCGCGAGGAGGCGCGCGATGCCGGCCGCAGCTACGACGAGATCGACGAGCTCGTGGCCCGCTCCTCGCAGCTCAAGGCCATCCACGTCTCCGATGACCGCGCGACCGCGGCCAGGGAGTACGAGCAAGGCCTCATGTGGTATCTCAGCATCCTCAGCAACCGGGCCAAGGTGGGCCTGGGCCTCAATGAGCTGAGCTTCCAGGACTACCTCGACAAAGGCGCCATCATCCTCGGCTCCTCCGACGACGTCGCCCAGCAGCTCGAGGACTACAAGAAGGCCACCGGGATCGGCGGCCTCGTGGGCTGGTTCGACGCCGGCAGCCAGCCGCAGGAGCAGGTCCTGCGCTCCATGACCAAGTTCGCGCAGGAAGTGCGCCCGCAGCTCACCGGCGCCGCGTCCTGACGCCGCACCCCCACGTCTGACACAGCACACGAAGAGGTCACAGATGCCAGGCATCACAACGGAAGAAGCCCAGGAGCACCGCGAGATCATCGACGCGCTCTTCGGCTTCGTCGACAAGGCCGTCGCGCCCATCGAACAGGAGCACGCGGAGCTCCTGGCCGATGAGACCCGCGTCTACGACGAACGCGGCCTCATGACTCCCGAGTACCGGGAGATCGGCAGGCGGGTCCGGGAGCTCTCCGCGGAGGCGGGCTTCTACTCGCTCTACGGGGCCGAGGAGCTGGGCGGCGGGAACCTCTCCGCCTCCGGCATCGTCGCGGTCCAGGAGGCCATGCACCACAGGTACGGGCCGGGCCGCTCGGTCGTGCACGAATCGGTCATCCCCTCGCCGTTCACCAACGGCCTCTCCCCGCTGCTGCTCCAGCTCGACGAGGGGCTGCGCGAGGAGCGGATCGAGGCCATCGCCGCGGGCAGTGCGACCCTCTGCTTCGCGCTCTCGGAGCCGGACGCCGGATCGGATGTCTTCAACCTCAAGACGAAGGCCACCCCGGTCGAGGGCGGCTGGGTGCTCAACGGCCAGAAGCAGTGGATCTCCAATGCCGCGCACGCGAGCCACGCCTTCGTCTTCGCGATCACGGACCCGGAGGCCTTCAGGGCGCGCACAGGGGGCATCACCTGCTTCTTCGTCGACACGGACGCCGAGGGCTTCTCCGTCGACACCGGCATCCCGATGATGGGCAGCCGGGGCTCGAACGCGACGATCATCTCGCTCACGGACGTGCGCGTGACCCCGCGGCAGATCGTGGGGGAGGAGGGGAGGGCCCTCAAGCTCGCCCTGGGGGGCATCAGCCGAGGCCGCCTCACGATGTCCGCGACCTGCGTGGGACTGGCCCGCTGGGCTCTGGACATGTCCGTCGAGTACGCGAACACGCGCAAGACCTTCGGGAGGACCATCGGCGAGCACCAGATGGTCCAGGCCAAGCTCGCGGAGATGGCGATGGAGATCTACCTGTGCAAGTCCGCCGTGCTGCGGACTGCGGAGATGGTCGACGCCGGCGAGGCCTCGATCAAGGAGACCTCGATCATCAAGGCCCGCTGCACCGAGATGGTGGGCCGGGTGCTCGACGAGGCGATCCAGATCCACGGCGGCCTCGGGCTGACCAATGAGCTCGGCCTGGAGGCGGGCTACCGCTTCGCGCGGATGCTGCGCATCCCCGACGGCACCTCGGAGATCCAGCGCAGGACGATCGCCAAGCGCATGCTGGCGGGGGATTCGGCGCTGTGAGCGGGACGAGGGAGCCTGACGACGTGCGGGCGGTTTCCGGTGACGCGGCCGATTTCGCGCCCCTCAGCCTCGTCGAGAGGGAGCTGCGCGAGGGCGTGCTCTATGTGCGGATGAACCGGCCCGAGGCCAGGAACGCGCTGAGCGCGGAGCTGCGCGAGGATCTCCGGACGGCGCTGCTCGAGGCGCACGACGATCCGCGCGTGCGGTGCCTCGTGCTCACCGGCAGCGGCGGCAGCTTCTCCGCCGGCGGCGATGTGAAGAGGATGGGCGGCCCCGCGACGCCCGCGCACAGTGCGGGCAGGATCGCCCTGGGGCGCGAGCTCGCGGAGCTGCTGCGCGGAGTGCGCAAGCCCACCGTCGCCGCGGTCGAGGGGCATGCCGTGGGCGCGGGATTCGGCCTGGCGCTGGCGACGGACATGATCGTGGCCAGCTCCACCGCCCGCTTCCAGTTCGGCTTCGTCAAGCGCGGACTGGCCCCGGACAGCGCCGTCCCCTATCTGCTCAGCCAGCAGATCGGCGCGCGCACCACCATGTACTACGCGATGACCGGCGAGGTGATCGATGCCGGGCGCGCGCTCGAGCTGGGGATCGCCGCGAAGGCCTTCGCCCCGGAGGAGTTCACCGAGGGCGTCCACGCTTTCGCCCGCTCGCTGGCCGAGGGGCCGACCGCCGCGCTCTTCGCCACCCGCAAGGCGGTGCAGGCCGCAGCTGATCTCAGCTTCGCCCAGACCTGGGACTTCGAGTCCTTCGCCTCGGCGGTGACCTCGACGACCCGGGACCACAAGAACTCCGTCGCCGCCTTCAAGGCGAAGACGGCAGTCCGATTCGAAGGAGAGTGACGGATGTCCCTCGTATCCACTCAGCGGCATGAGGCCGGGCGCTATGCGGTCGTGACGATGAACCGCCCGGAGAAGCTCAATGCCTTCAACAACGAGCTGCTCGACGACCTGTTCACCGCGCTCGACGCCCTCGCCGACGATGACGCGATCTCCTCGGTAGTCCTCACGGGCAGCGGCGGGAACTTCTCCGCCGGCTACGACGTGGTCTCCGGTTACGCGGCGTCCAGCGCCTACGCGGACTGGCGGAACCTGCAGGACAAGATCGACCTGTGGGAGCGGATCTGGAAGTACCCCAAGCCGCTCATCGCGGCGGTCGAGGGGCACTGCCTGGGCGGGGCGACCATGCTGGTGGCCTGCTGCGACCTCGTGATCGTGTCCGAGACCGCGAACATCGGCTGGCCCTCGATCCCGCTGGGCGGCGGCCTGCTCAGCACCGTCTCGCTCTGGCACATCGGCATGCGCAAGGCGAAGGAGCTCAGCTACATCGCCGGCAACGGCATGACGGGCGTCGAGGCGGCTCAGCTGGGCTGGGCCAACCGCGCCGTCCCCGCGGCCGAGGTGGCCGAGACCGCCGAGACCATGGCGCGCCGGGTGGGCAAGACGCCCCTGGACCTGCTCTACCTCAAGAAGAACGCGCTGAACAGGGTGTTCGACCGGCAGGGCTTCACCGAGGCGCTGCGGGCCGGTGCGGAATGGGACTCGATCTCGCACACGGCGGAGTCGATCGATCGGGTGAAGGAGCAGATGGCGGAGCTGGGCCTCAAGGGGGCCATCAGGCACTTCAGCGGCAGCTGAAGCAACTAGCACAGCAGCGATAGCTGAAGCAACTAGCAGAGCAGCGCGAGCTGAAGCGACCAGCACAGCAGCACCCGCTGCCGCGAGGACGCGGCAGCGGCGGAGCGTGAGCGCACGGAGAGGTGCGCGCATACGAGGGAGTATTCACGATGAGAAGCAGATTCACGAGGCTGGCGGCGATGCCGCTGGTGGCGGGCCTGGCGCTGGCCGGCTGTTCCAAGGCGGACGGCGGAGGCGGCGACAGCGCCGGCGGTGAGGGCGTCGAGGCGGGCGCGACGATGGAGGAGTACCAGGCGGCGTTCGAGGAGGTCGAGCCGATCGAGCTGAACTTCCAGGTCGCCTCGCCCAATCCGGAGGCGGCGGCCTCGCTGCGCGACCGCCAGCTGGCGGAGTCGCTCGAGGAGTGGTCGGGCGGGAAGATCACCGTCAACATCCACTACGCCGGTGCGGTCGCGGCACCCACGGAGGTGCCGGCGGCGCTCGTGGATGGGCGCCTCGACATGGCGCACTACTACACGACGTACGAGCCGCAGGAGATGCCCGGCTTCGTGGACATGACGACCTCGATGGTGCAGGTCCCCTCCACGCCGCTCGTGGGCGAGATCGTCACCCACGCCGCTCTCCAGGAGGTCTCCTTCGGCACGCCGGAGATCATGGAGGAGTTCGCGAGCCGCGGTCTGCACGTGATCAACCCGGCCAATCCGGGCGGCAACATCTCGATGGTGTGCGCAGACGAGCGGGCCTCTGCGGAGGACTTCAGCGGTGCCCAGATCCGCGGCAATGCGGCCTCGCACAAGACCGAGGTCGAGGCGCTGGGAGGCACGATCACCTCGATCGAGCTCGCTGAGGGCTATGAGGCCTTCCAGCGCGGGATCCTCGACTGCTCGCTGCAGTCGCCTGCCACGGCCCTGGCCGTGGGCTGGCTGGAGGTCGCGCCCAACGTCTACTTCCCGCAGGAGCAGAGCTTCGCCCCCGGCCCGGGCTCGCTCGTGGCCGGCTCCTCGTGGGAGCAGCTGCCGCTCGTGGCCCAGCAGCTGATCTTCGACCGCCAGCGCGAGTACACGAGCGCGGAGTTCTTCAACGCGCTCGAGGCCGTGCGCGAGACCTCGGATGCGGCGACCGCCGCCGGCGGCAGCGCACAGTACCTGGACGCGGAGTCCGAGGCGGCGCTGACGGGGGCCAACGAGACCCTGCTCGCCGGTCTGGAGGACTCCGAGAATCTCGACGGCGCCGCGCTCAACGCCGCGGTGAAGGAGAGTATCGACAAGTGGACGGCCGTCTCCGAGGAGCTCGGCTACACCGATGACGGAGGCTTCGAGGACTTCTCCTCCTGGTACCAGGGAAGCGAGGACTTCGAGGACCGGGAGTACCTGCAGGCGATCTCCGACCGCATGTTCGAGGAGATCATCCTGCCGCAGCGTCCCAGCTGAGCATGCCCAGCTGAGTGCGGCCGGCTCAGCAGCCCCGGCTGAGCCGGCCGCCAGCCCCGACCACCCACCGAACCAGGAGGACCCCAGGTGATCCCCACCCTGAGAGGCGAGATCTCCGCGGAGGAGCTCGGCCGCACCCTCATGCACGAGCACGTGTTCGTGCTCAACGCCGAGCTGATGATCAACTACCCGGAGCTCTTCCCGGTGGAGGAGATGGTCTCCCGCGCCGTCGAGGTGCTCGACGGGGTGAGGGCCTCGGGCATCGACACCTTCGTGGACCTCTCCGTCATGGGCACGGGCCGCAACGTCCCCGTGCTCGCGCGGATCGCCGCGCAGGTGGATCTCAACATCCTCGTGGCGACTGGCTGGTACACCTATCACGAGGCGCCCGTGTTCGCGCAGATCAACGGGCCCGGGCGCCTCTTCGACGGCCCTGACCCCCTCACGGAGATGTTCGTGCGGGACATCCGGGAGGGGATCAGCGGCACCGGCGTGCGGGCCGCGGTCCTCAAGTGCTCCGCGGACCGGTACGGGATGACGGACGGCGTGCGCACCGTCATGCAGGCGGTCGCCGACGCCCACCTGGAGACCGGGGCGCCCATCTTCACGCACTCGGACACGGACAACGGCACGGGCCTGGCGCAGCAGGACTACTTCGCCTCGCGGGGGATCGACCTCGCCGGCGTCGTCATCGGCCATGTGGGCGACACGACCGACATCGACCTGCTGCGCAGGATCGCGGATCGCGGCTCCGTGCTGGGGATGGATCGGTTCGGCCTGGAGTCCCGGCTGCCCTATGCGCAGCGCATCGACACCGTGGTGCGCATGTGCGAGCTGGGATATGCGGACCGGATGGTGCTCGCGACGGACTCCTCCGTGTTCAGCATGAACTTCCCCGATGAGCACCGGCGGACGAACCTGCCGCTGTGGGACGCGCGCGCCATCATGAACCAGGTGGTGCCCGATCTCCGCGACCGCGGGGTCGCCGAGGTCCAGATCGAGCAGATGATGACCGGCAACGCCGCACGGATCCTGGCCGCAGGCCGGAAGTGAAAGGACGAATGTGATGAGCGATTTCGACAGTGACGAGTTCCGCCGGGTGCTGGGCTCCTTCCCCACCGGTGTCGTGGTGGTCACGGCGGCGAACCCCGCGGGCGAGGCCGTCGCGATGACGGTGGGCTCCTTCGTCTCCGTCTCCCTCGAGCCGCCGCTCGTGGCCTTCCTGCCACAGAAGACCTCCTCGTCCTGGGCTGCGCTGCGCGCGAGCGGCACGAGGTTCGGCGTGAACATCCTGGGGAACACGCAGGAGGACGTCTGCCGGGCCGTCGCGAAGCGCAAGACGGACAAGCTCGAGGGCTTCGACTGGTCGCTCTCCGCGCACGGCAACCCCCGCCTCGCGGATGCGATCGCCTTCATCGACTGCGAGACGCAGGATGTGTTCGACGGCGGCGACCATGACATCGTGGTGGGCCGGGTGAAGGCGCTCGAGACGCTCCGCTCGCACCTCCCGCTGCTGTTCTTCCGCGGCGGCTACGGCTCCTTCCGCCCGGGCTCCATGGCGATGGGGACGGGCATCTCCTCGGCCCGGGTCGCCCAGCTGGACCGCATCCGCCCGCACATGGAGCGGCTCGCGAACGATCTCTCCACGGAGATCACGGCGATGTGCATGGTCGACGAGGACATGGTGACCGTGGCGGCGGCCGGCACGGACAGGCGATCAGCCCGCAATCACCGGGTGGGACGGCATGTGCCGTTCATGCCGCCGATCGGCGGGGTGTTCGCGGCCTTCGGCGGTCCCGAGACGGAGGCGCTGTGGATGTCGCGCATCCACGATGACGCCGATGATGCGGCGCGCCGCAACTTCGAGCGCGGCCTGGAAGCGGTGCGGGAGTCCGGCTACGCCTTCGGCATCGGCCACGAGACCGGCTCGGCCATCGAGATCGCCTCGGCCTCGGGCGGGCTCGAACCCACGGGGGAGCACCGGCGACGGCTGTCCGCGGCGATCAATGCGGCCTCGGCGCACTTCAACACCGCGCAGGTCGAGCGGGCTGGGGAGTACGAGTTCCACTCCGCGACAGCCCCCGTGTTCGACCGTGACGGCGCCTGCGTGTTCTCGCTGACCGTCTGGGGGCCGGACGGGCTGAGCCGCGGCACGGACGTGCTGGCGGTCTTCGACAAGCTCACGCGCACCGCCGAGTCCTGCACCTCCGAGCTGCGCGCGCTCGCGAGCTGACCGCCGCCGTCCCTGCCGACCGAACCGGAGACCACGAGCACCATGCTTTCGTCCTTCGCTGAGCTGACCGTCATCGAGCTCGCGCACATCTACAACGGGCCGTACTGCGGACTCATGTTCGCCCATCTCGGGGCGGAGGTGATCAAGGTGGAGCCGCCCTCGGGGGAGAAGCTGCGCGGGCGCGCCCGCGCTGATGCGGACCCGCAGGAGTTCATCATGCTCAACTCCAACAAGAAGAGCGTCGCCCTCGACCTCAAGTCCGCGGACGGGCGGGAGGCGCTGCTGCGGCTCGCGGACTCCGCGGACGTCCTCATCGAGAACTACGCCCCCGGTGCCCTCGAACGGCTGGGACTGGGGCCGGAGACCCTGCTCGCGCGGAATCCGCGGCTTATCGTCGCCTCGGGCAAGGGCTACGGCTCCTCGGGGCCCTATGCCGCGCTGCCGGCGATGGACCTCACGGTGCAGGCGATGTCCGGCGCGATCGCGACGAGCGGGTTCCAGGACGGCGCGCCGGTGAAGGCGGGCCCGGCATTCACGGACTTCTCCGGCGGCATCCACCTCTTCGGCGCGGCGATGGCCGCGCTCTACGACCGGGAGCTCACCGGCCGGGGACGCTGCGTCGAGGTCTCGATGCACGACACGATCTACCCCATGCTCACCTCCGCGCTCAGCGGCCTGTACAACTATCCGGACCGCGAGCTGCCACAGCGCACCGGCAACCGGCACTCCGGCCTCGCGATGGCCCCCTACAACGTCTACCGGGCGGCGGACGGCTGGCTCGCGATCATCAGCGCGGCCGAGGCGCACTGGCAGGGCGTGTGCCGGGCCCTGGGGATCGAGGGGCTGCTCGACGACCCGCGGTTCGCCACGGTGCACGACCGCGCCGATCACATGGACGCGCTCGACACAGCGCTCACGGAGGCGACCTCGGCCCTCACCCGCGAGGAGCTCACGGCGCGGCTCGGCGCGCATAAGGTGCCCTGCGCGCCGGTGAAGGAGCTGCGCGAGGTGGACGCGGACCCCCATCTCATCGAGCGCGGGATGATCCGCTACGTCGACCATCCCAAGAACGGTCGCGTGCCGACCGTGGGCAATCCGCTGAGGATGTCCGCCGGCTGCGGTGAGGAACCGCTCACACCCGCGCCCGCCGTCGGGGCGGACCAGGTGGAGGTGCTGGGGAGGCTGGCCGGCCTGTCCGCCGCCGAGGCGCAGCGTCTGCGCGGACAGTGAGGCCGCCCATGCCGCTGACCGGCAGTGAGACCGAGAACGTCGTGCGTATGGCGAACGATCCCCGCGGGCGACACAATCGGAGCATGAGCCAACCACAGGGGAAGTTTCCGGCAGCGGTCGACGCGGACATCGAGGACGTGACGAGGGCGCTGAGCCAGTGGAGCGGGGTGACGGCGCAGGCGGAGCCCAAGAACAGACGCGGTCTCCGCACCAGGCAGCATCTGCTGGACTCCGCCACCCGCGCGCTCGTGCGGAGGGGGTACGTCGACTGCGCGGTGGAGGACATCCTGCAGGAGGCGGATGTCTCGCGCGGGACCTTCTATGCGCATTTCAAGAGCAAGAAGGCGGTCTTCGCCGCGATCATCGAGCGCTCCATCGAATCGCGGCTCACCAGCACGGACGTGAGCGAGCTCGATGTGCCGCTGGTGCGCGACCGCATCGAGGCCTCGGTGCGGAAGTTCCTCGACTCCTTCCGGCAGACGATGGGCCTGTCGCTCGTGATCGAGCAGGTGGCGCACCACGACCCCACCTTCCGCACCGTGCGCCTGCTCATCCGCGACAGCTTCGCGCGCCGCATCGCCAAGGGCATCCGGCGGCAGCAGGCGCGGGGGATCGCGGACCCGGAGGTGGATCCCGCCGAGGCCGGACTCGCCATCGTCTCGATGATGACCTACTTCGCCCAGACCGAGCTGGGCTGGCGCGGGCGCCAGCCCAGTGAGGAGATGGTCGATCTCCTCACCCGGTTCTGGGTCAGGGGGATCTCCCTGAAGGAGGACGCGACGGTCGATCCGCGGCCGGAGCAGCAGTAAGGACAGGACACACGAGCACAGAGGAGTGCACATCATGTCGATCTATCAGATTCTCAACCCGTCCACCGGTGCGGTCGTCGAGGAATACCCCACCGCCACCGACGAGCAGATCGCCGCCGCCCAGCAGGCCTCCCATGACGCGTTCGCTGAGTGGGCGGCCCGGCCGGTCGCCGAGCGGGCGGCGGTCCTGAACCGAGTCGCCGACCTCTACGCCGAACGGGCAGACGAGCTCGCTGAGATCATCCACCAGGAGATGGGCAAGAAGATCGCCGAGGCCAAGGGCGAACTCCAGCTCTGCCAGCTCATCTACCGGTACTACGCCGAACACGCAGAAGCCTTCCTCGCAGACGAACCCCTCCGCGGCACCGATCCCGCCGACCAGGCCTACGTCCGCCGCAAGCCCGTCGGGTCCATCCTGGGGATCATGCCCTGGAACTTCCCCTACTACCAGGTCGCCCGCTTCGCCGCCCCCAACCTGGCACTGGGC
>NZ_AUFJ01000013.1 GCF_000426445.1 Brevibacterium album DSM 18261
TCGGCGGTGTTCTCGGAGGATGTGGAGCGGGCCGAGCGTGTGGGTTCCCGGATCGATGCGGGGATGGTGTTTCTGAATACTCCGGAGGGGTCGCGGGAGTTCCTGCCCTTCGGTGGGGTGAAGCGTTCGGGTGTGGGTCGGGAGCTGGGCCCGCTGGCGATGGACGAGTTCGTGAACAAGCAGCTCGTCTACAAGAAGGGCTGAGGGCGCGCAGATGAGGGCATTCGCAGTCGCCGGCCCCGGTGAGCCCGTGCGGGAGACGGAGGTGGCCAGCCCCGTTCCGCACGGACGCCAGGTGCTGCTGAGGGTCACGCACGTGGGCGTGTGCCACACGGACGTCCACACTCAGGAGGGCGGATACGATCTGGGCCGCCAGGGGCATCTGTCCATCGCGGATCGCGGGCTCGAATACCCGGCCGTGTTCGGGCACGAGATCGTGGGCGAGGTGATCGCGGTGGGCGAGGACGCCGAGGGGGTTCGCCTCGGCGAACGGCGCCTCGTCCACCCCTGGATCGGGTGCGGCGAATGCGCACTCTGCCGCGGCGGGGACTCCCATGTGTGCCGGTCGAGCCGGGCGCTGGGGGTCTTCCGCTGGGGCGGGTTCGCGAGCGAGGTCCTCGTCCCGGACTCCGAGCACCTCGTCGACATCGGCGAGCTCGATCCGGCCTGGGCCGCGACTCTCGCATGCAGCGGCCTGACCGCCTACTCCGCGGTGCAGCGGGCACTGCCGCTCGGGGCGAGTGATCGGGTGATGGTGATCGGCACCGGTGGGGTGGGGCTCGCCGCCGTCGCGTTCCTCGCACGGCTCACGGAGTCCGAGGTGATCGCCGTGGACGTCTCGGAGGCGAACCTCGCCTCCGCCGCACGGCTGGGAGCGGCCCGGACCGTGAACTCCCGTGCGCTCGACGGGGCCGCGGTGGCCTCGGTCCTGGAGGCGCCGGTGCAGGCGGTCATCGACTTCGTCAACACCGGTGCCACGTTCCAGACGGCCTTCGAATGCCTGGACAAGGCCGGTGTGCTCGTTCCCGTGGGGCTGTTCGGCGGGGAGGCCGTGGTGCCCACCGCGCTGCTGCCGCTCAAGAGCCTCCGCATCCAGGGCAGCTATGTGGGCAGCCTCGACGACCTCCGGGACCTCGTCGGCATGGCGCAGGACGCGGACCTGCCCGGGGTGCCCGTCACGGAGCGGCCGCTCGACGCGGAGACGCTGCGGGACTCGCTCGCCGCCGTCGCGGAGGGAACGGTCGCCGGCCGGACGGTGCTCGTCGCGTCCTGAGACGGCGGTGTACGGCTGCTCCGCGCGGTCGCGGAGGAGGCCTGTGCCCGCTCATCCATGCAGCAACCCGCAAGCGGGTCGCCCCGACGGGGGTGATCCGCATGCGGGATGGGCTGGTGGCAGTGGCATGATCATGGCATGATTGTGGCATGAAGACGCGGGAGAGGATCAGCACGACTGTGGACCGGGCTCTTCTCGCGCAGGTGCGTGCACTGCATCCGCACGAGACGATGGCGTCAGTGGTGGAGGCCGCGCTGGCTGCGCTGCTGCGTGAGCACAGGGCGGCGCAGATCGACGCGGACTACGCCGCGGCCTATGCGGAGCAGCCGATGGACACTCCCGATGAGTGGGGCGACCTCGCCGCCTTCGTCGATGCTGCGGCGCGCTCATGAGGCGGATGCCGCTGCGCGGGGAGGTGTGGTGGGCGGATTTGCGTGAGGCCGGCACGCGGCCGGTGGTGGTCATCGCCCGGCAGATCGCGATCGAGTCCCGTGGGCGGACCATGATTGCGCCGTGCAGCACGGTGATCCGCGGTCTGGTGAGCGAGGTGGTGCTGGACCCGGAGGACGGCGACCCTCTCGGTCGGCGCTGTGCGGTGCAGCTCGATGCGGTGGTCGATGTGGACGTCCGCGTGCTGACGGAGCGGGCCGGGAGGCTGAGTGCCGGGCGGATGAGGGAGGTCTGTGAGTCCCTGACGGCGGCGACGGGGTGCTGACGCCGAGGCGCCGGCGGGCCCGTGCCTGCCACCGCCTCGGCCGCGCGTGACCCTGTCCGAGATATCGGACGCAAAGTGGCCTGGCTCGCTCCGGCCGGGGACCGCCTCGGCGCATGATGGAGGAAAGCCCTTCACCGCTGTGCCCCATCACGCGCAGCCCGCGACCGAGGAGGACCCCATGGCCCAGACCCACACGACGCACGATCCCTCGCGTGTCATCCGCGCCCCCCGCGGTGCGGAGATCACCGCGAAGTCCTGGCAGACCGAGGCGCCGAAGCGCATGCTCATGAACAACCTCGACCCCGAGGTCGCCGAGCGCCCCGAGGACCTCGTGGTCTACGGCGGCACCGGCCGCGCGGCCCGCTCCTGGGAGGCGTACGACGCGATCGTCCGCACGCTCGACGAGCTCGAGTCCGATGAGACCCTGCTCGTGCAGTCGGGCAAGCCGGTGGGCGTGCTCCGCACCCACGAATGGGCGCCGCGCGTGCTCATCGCGAACTCCAACCTCGTGGGCGACTGGGCGAACTGGGAGCACTTCCGCAAGCTCGAGGCCGAAGGCCTCATGATGTACGGCCAGATGACGGCGGGCTCGTGGATCTACATCGCCACGCAGGGCATCCTCCAGGGCACCTACGAGACCTTCGCCGCCGTGGCGAAGAAGCGGTTCGGCGGCACCCTGGCGGGCACGCTCACCGTCACCGCCGGCTGCGGCGGCATGGGCGGGGCGCAGCCGCTGTCCGTCACGCTCAACGGCGGCGCGTGCCTCATCATCGACGTGGATGAGACGCGCCTGAAGCGCCGTCAGGCGAAGCGCTACCTCGACGAGGTGGAGACGGACCTCGACGCCGCTCTCGCCAAGGTCATCGCTGCCAAGCAGGAGAAGCGCGCGCTCTCGGTGGGCCTCGTCGGCAATGCCGCGGAGATCCTGCCGCTGCTGCTCGACCGGCCCGAGGCCGCCGAGGTCGACATCGTCACCGACCAGACCTCCGCGCACGACCCGCTGTCCTACCTGCCGCTGGGCGTCTCCCTCGACGACTGGCACGACGAGGCCGAGGAGGACCCGGAGAAATTCACGCTGCGTGCACAGGAGTCCATGGCCGCACACGTGAAGGCGATGGTCGAGTTCCAGGACCGCGGCGCTGAGGTGTTCGACTACGGCAACTCGATCCGCGACGAGGCGCGCAAGGCCGGCTACGACCGCGCCTTCGAGTTCCCCGGCTTCGTCCCCGCCTACATCCGGCCCCTGTTCTGCGAGGGCCTCGGGCCGTTCCGCTGGGTGGCGCTCTCCGGCGACCCGCAGGACATCGCGGTGACGGACGCGGCGCTCAAGGAGCTCTTCCCGGAGAACGAGCACCTGCACACCTGGCTGGACGCCGCGAACGAGTACGTCGAGTTCGAGGGTCTGCCCGCGCGCATCTGCTGGCTGGGCTACAAGGAGCGGCACCAGGCCGGCCTCCTCTTCAACCGCCTCGTGGCCGAGGGCAAGGTGTCCGCGCCCATCGTGATCGGCCGCGACCACCTGGACTCCGGCTCCGTCGCCTCGCCCTACCGCGAGACCGAGGGCATGGCCGACGGCACGGACGCGGTGGCGGACTGGCCGCTGCTCAACGCGCTCGTCAACACCTCCTCCGGTGCCACCTGGGTCTCGCTGCACCACGGCGGCGGCGTGGGCATGGGCCGCTCCATCCACGCCGGGCAGGTCTCCGTGGCCGACGGGACCGAGCTCGCGGCCCAGAAGCTCGAGCGCCTGCTCACGAACGATCCGGGCATGGGCGTGCTGCGCCACGTGGACGCCGGCTACGACCGTGCGCACGAGGTCGCGAAGGAGCGCGGCATCTGGGTGCCCACCGACGAGGAGCTCGACCACCGCGCCTGAGGCGCGGCGGGGGCGCGAGGAGAACGCGCGTGCGCACCACGTGAAGCGCAGAGCACCACCGCAGGGAGCGTCCCTGCGGTGGTGCTCTGCGCATGTGCTGGTGCATGGCGGCGTCTGGCGGAGTGCGCCGCGTCTCCTGCCTCAGCGGATGACGACGGTGTTCCGCAGCTCTCCGAGGCCCTCGATCTCGCAGCGCACGACATCGCCGTCCGAGAGGAACGCCGGCTGCTCCATGCCGAGGGCGACGCCTGCGGGCGTGCCGGTCCAGATGAGGTCTCCGGGCCTGAGCGTGATGACCCGGGAGAGGTGTTCGATGAGCACGTCGATGGGGAAGATCATGAGGCTCGTGCTCGCGCTCTGCCGCGTCTCGCCGTTGACGGAGCTGGAGATCGCGAGGTCCGTGACGTCGGGGATCTCATCCGTCGAGGTGATCCACGGTCCGATGGGCCCGAACGTGTCCATGCCCTTCGCGTAGTCGAACTGCCCGTCTCGGCGCTGGCAGTCGCGGGCGGAGACGTCGTTGCCCACGGTGTAGCCGGCGATCACGCTCGCGGCGTCCTCCCTGCTGATGCCCTTCGCCTCCCGTCCGATCACGACGACGAGCTCGACCTCGTAGTCGACGGTGGACGTCACGCCGGAGTCCACCACGATGTCGCCCGCCGCGCCCACGAAGGAGCTCGGGTACTTGGAGAAGGCGACGGGGTGGCTGGGGATGTCGCTGCCCGTCTCCTCGACGTGGGCGACGTAGTTCTTGCCGATCGCGATCGACTTCTCCAGGGCGCCCACGGGCGGCAGGAGCTCCGCCGGGGCGACCTCGGGTGCGGTGAGCAGGTCCTCCGGAGAGATCCCGGCGGTGAGGCGCCCGATGAGAGCGGTGTAGTCCGTCTCCCCGCCGAGCGCATCGGCGGCTCTCACCCAGCGCTCTCCGTCCTCGCTGAGGATGAAGGCGGGAGCCGAGTCGATGAGTGTGCGAGCCAGTTTCATGGGGTTTCCTTTCAGCGGTCCTTCTTGAGATCCCAGAACGCGAACCTGCGCTGGGCGAGTGAGACGAGTCCGAACAGTGCGAGGCCCAGCATGCTGAGCACGAGGATGAGGGCGAAGACGCGGTCGAGGGCGATGCGGGAGGCGGCCACCCGGACCTGCTCGCCGAAGCCCACGCCGCCGCCGATGAACTCCGCGGCCACGGCGCCCGTCACCGCGGAGACGATGGCGATCTTGAGGCCGGCGAAGATGAACGGCAGCGCCCGGGGGAACTTGAGCTTCCAGAAGATCTCCCAGGAGCTGGCGCGCATCGAGCGGAAGAGCCGGATCTCCTCTGCCCCCGCGGCGTTCATGCCGGCGGCGGTGTTGATGATGACGGGGAAGATCGACATGAACGCCGCCATGAGGAACTTGGAGCTGATCCCGAAGCCGAACCAGGCGATGAAGACCGGGGTGAAGGCGATCTTGGGGCTCGCCTCGACGACGACGAAGAGCGGCATGACCGCCTTCCTCCCGAACTCCGTCTGCCCGATCCACAGGCCGATCAGGAACCCCGCGAGCGAGGCGATGAGGAAGCCGAGCACGATCTCCTGCACCGTGATCCAGAGCTGTCCGAGGAGGAAGTCCCCCATCACCAGCTGCCGGACGACCTCGACGATCTGCTCTCCGACGCTCAGGGGCGAGGGCAGGATGATCTCCGAGACCCCGCCGAACGAGACGAGCGCCTGCCAGAGGCCGAGGACGACCACGACGACGAGTGAGACCGCCACCGGCTGCGGGAGCCTGTCCATCCAGGCCGAGGCCGCGGCGAATCGCGTCGTGCGCGCCCGGGCGGGCGCGGCGGCATCGGATCTGCGGTTCATGGCTGCCTTCCTCTCCTCATGCCGCGGCGTCATGGCCGCGGTCGAGCGCATCGCGGACGCGGGCGGTGTAGCGGGCGAAGGCCGGTTCGGCCATGACGTCGAGGCCGCGGGGACGCGGCAGGTCGATGTCGATCCGTTCGCTGATCCGTCCGGGCCGCGCGGACATCGCGTACACCGTGTCCGACAGGAGGACGGCCTCGGGGATGGAGTGCGTGACGACCACGACCGTCGCCTCCTGGGCGGCGGCGATCCGCTGGATCTCCAGGTCCATCTTCTCCCTCGTCATCTCGTCGAGGGCGCCGAACGGCTCGTCCAGGAGGAGCACCCGGGGCTCCGTGATGAGCATGCGGCAGATCGCCGCACGCTGGGCCATCCCGCCCGAGAGCTCGTCGGGATAGCGATCCTCGAAGCCGGAGAGCCCCACCATCTCGAGCAGTGCGGCAGCGCGAGCACGCGCAGCTCTCGCAGCCTTCCGCCCGCCCTGGATCTCGATGGGCAGCAGGATGTTCTCGACGACGGAGCGCCAGGGGAGCAGCGTCGCCCGCTGGAACATGATCCCCACCTCGTGCGGCGGCCCGTCGACCGGCGTGCCGAACAGCTCTACCGTCCCGGACGACTGCGCGAGCAGGCCTGCCATGATGCTGAGCAGCGTGGACTTGCCGCAGCCGCTGGGCCCGATGAGCGAGATGATCGAGCCGCGCGGCACGTCCAGGGAGACGTCCTCCAGTGCGACGACCCCTGCCCGGTCGAAGGTCTTGTGCAGACCGCGGATGCTGTAGCTCGTGTTCACTGCGTGTGGTCCTTCCGGATCACTCGTTGAGTTCGGCCACGAGGTCATTGGTGTAGGCGCCCTCGAGGCTGAGCGAGTCGTCGGTGACCGTGCCCGCCTCGACGGCATCGGCGAGGATCGCCTCCCAGTGCTCCGGGTGCATGTGCCCGAACTCGTCATCGGGGCTGACCGGCTGACGGGACTCCGCGAGGAGCTCGAGGATCGACAGTGCGTACTCCTCGTCCTCGACCTCCTGCGGCTGGTAGTCGGCGCAGATCTCGATGACCTTCTGAGGATCCTCGGCACCGAGCTGGGAGGCCCGGTGCCATGCGCGTCCGAAGCCCACGAGTGCCTCGCGCTGCTCCTCGATGAGCGCGGCGGGTGCGGCATAGCCGTTGCCGAACATGTAGTCGACCGAGTCGGTGGTGATGTCCTCGAGCGGGATGCCGGCGTGCTCGATGGTGGCATAGCCGTCCGCGGATGCCGCATAGGCGTCGATCTCCCCGCGCTCGAAGGCCGCCACCGCGGTGCCGCCCTCGCCGACGGTGATCTTCTCGTAGCCGTCCGCCTCGACGCCGTCGTTCGACATGATCGCATCGACGAAGCCGACCTCGTTGCCGTCCGCGGTTGCGACGCCGATCCGCTTCCCCTCGAGCTCGGCCGCGGAGCCGATGCCGGAATCCGAGGGGGTGACGAGCCAGAAGGAGCCGCCCGGGCTCGAGTTGAGGAAGTACTTCACGTCCTCCCCGCGCTCCAGCGCCGCGAGGACGGGAGTGGCCCCGGGGCCGCCGAAGTCCGCCTGACCGGCGGCGATCGCCTGCAGCACTCCTGCGGAGCCGTTCACCGCCTCGATCGCGATGTCGACGCCCTCGTCGGCGAAGAAGCCCTCGGACTCCGCGACGTAGTTCTCGAACGAGACGAGGCAGCTGGTGGTCGGCAGGGCGACGGTGAGGGCGGTCGCATCTCCCTCCGCGCCGCCGGACTCCGCCTGCTCGGCGGCCGGTCCGCCGCAGGCTGCGAGGAGGAGGGGTGCGGCCGCCAGCGCCCAGATCTTCTTGTGCATGTCGACTCCTTCGTCGAGATCCTCGGCCTCACCGATCTCCCAAATGGTGATAACCGTTAGGTGGAACGTAGTGTGACCCATGACATAAGTCAATGGGGTGTTCCGCGCGCAGTTTGAGTACGGTGCAGTCATGCAGAACTTGGGCGTCTTCGGCGATCGCCGCACCCGCGGTGACCTGCTCGCGGAGCGCATCGACGCGCTCATCGAGGAGCGCGGGCTCAGGCCGGGCGAGCTCATCGGCACCAAGGACGAGCTGCGGGTGTGGTCCGGCAATGCGCGTGCAACCGTGAACGAGGCCGTGCGGATCCTCAGCGACCGGGGCCGGGTGGTGGCCCGCCCCGGACCGGGCGGCGGGCTGTTCGTGGCGCAGGGGAGCTCTCTCGTCGCCCTGGGGCGCTCGCTGCTGGACGTGGGCGGCAAGGCCGGGTACATCCGGGACGTCATGGCTGTGCGCGACCATCTGGAGGAGCTGGTGATCCGCGAGGCCGTCCGCCATCGCACCGCGGCGGACATCACCGAGCTCCGGCGCATCGTGGGGGCGCTCGAGGAGCTGTCCGACCGGCCGGCGGAGTTCATCGCGCAGATCTGGGAGCTGCACGCGCGCATCGCGGAGATCACGCCGAACGCAGTGCTCTCGGACCTCTACGGATGGCTGCTGGGCAGCATGCGCTCCACCGTCATGGGGGTCAGGCGCCCGGCAGACCAGACGGAGGAATACCTGCAGGTGCGGATCCGGGCGCACACCACGCTGGTCGATGTGATCGAGTCCGGGGACGAGGAGCGGGTGCCCGAGGCGCTGCGGATCCACTCACTCGCACACAGGTGAGGCCGGGCCGGATGCCGCTGAGGGCGTCCCTTGGCCCCGGAGTCGACGAGGGCGCGGACCCAGACGCCTGCGTCGAGGACGATCACGGAAACTCGCCGCGGTCGATCTCGAATCCGCCCTCGCGTCCCTCGCGGATGATCTTCTCCGGCAGGGCTTCGTCCGGCAGCTCGACGCGGAACGTCGCGACACCGGTGTTCCCGATCATGCGCGCTTCCCGGGTGACCAGCCCCAGCAGGTATGCCTGAAGGGTCTGGCCGTTCCTCGAGGCCGCTTCCGCGAGCGCCTCGCGAACATCCTCGGGGACGTCATGGATCTGCAGTGCAACTCCCATGCATGCATTGTGCGCGCAGGGGAGTTGCACTGCGCCTAGCACGGGCCGGACAGTGCTCAGCCCCGGCGGCGACGTGCGGCGAGGAGGAGGGCGGCTCCGCCTCCGACGAGCGCCAGCGCAGCCGCGATCGCACCGGTCATGGTCGCACCCGTGCGCGGCAGGGTGCCGCGGTCGTCGTCCGAGCCGGGACCGACCTCGGCGGGATCGTCGCTCGGATCGGGGGAGGGAGCTTCCGTGGGGCCCTGGGTCGGTTCGCCGCTCGGCTTGTCCGTCGGTCCATCAGTCGGCTCGCCGCTCGGGCCTTCCGTGGGCTCCTCGGAAGGCGACTGCGAGGGCTCCGGCGAGGCGGCCTCGGCGACGGTGACGGTGCGCTCTGCGGTCCCCGTGTTGCCCGCGGAGTCCTCGACGCTGTAGCTGAGCGCGTACTCCCCGGGAACCGCCGTGTCGACGGAGCCGGAGACCCGCACGTCCTCCAGCGCGACCTCACCGCAGGAGTCGGAGACCTCCACGCCGTCCAGCGGATCGAACTCGCCGCCCACCTCGACGGACGCATCGCCGGGCGTGGTGATCTCCGGGGCGATGCGGTCGCGGACCAGTTCGACCCGGTCGACCTCCTCGCCGCCGTCGACCTTCTTCGTCGTGGTGGTCAGCGAGCACTCGGTGACCACGACGTTCGCGACCGTGATCGCGTTCTGCTGGTCGCGGACCGCGGCCCACGGTGTGAGCTCCTCCGGTGCCAGCGGGTAGTACTTGCTGCCCGAGGAGGAGTTGGCAGTGATGTAGAGGACTTCGTCCTCGCCGGGGAACAGCTGATCGTGCCCCTCCGGTGCGGTGACCGTCTCCTCGCTCGCGACCTCCGTGCCGTTCATGAGGTGCGAGCGCGTGTAGGAGTGATCGTGCCCGGCGAGCACCATGTCGATGTCCAGTTCGCTGATGAGGGGAGCGAGGCCCTCGCGGATGGCCCGAGTGGTGCCCGACTGCGAATGCGTGGCGCCCGAGCTGTAGATGGAGCGGTGGAAGGTGAGGATCGTCCACATCGCCTCATCGCCGCGCTCCTCGATGACCTGCGTGAGGAACTGCCGGTGGGACTCGTAGTCGCGGTTCTCCGTCGAGATGTTGAGGTGCAGCACCCCGTTCTGCTCGAACCAGTACGTGCCGCCCGTGGGGTCGCCCTCCCACTGGTTGGGCAGGACGAAGTGCTGGCCGAACAGCGGCTGCGGCGCGCTGCGGCTGTAGTCGTGGTTCCCCAGAGTCTGCGCGAATGCTTGGGTGCGCAGCTGCTCGGGCGCAAGATAGGCGCGGTACTCCTCCGGATCGCCGGCATAGGCATTCACCTGGTCGCCGGCGGAGAGCACGAAGTGGGAGTCGGGGAAGAAGCCGTCGGCGGCGTCGAGGGCGCTCTGCCAGCCCGCACCGTCCGCGGCGATGTCGCCGGAGGAGCCGATCTGCGGATCGCCCACGAAGGTGAACGAATGCTCCAGCTCCTCGTCGTGCGTACGGAAGCGCTGCACCTCGGACCAGCCGCTCTCCTCGCTGCCCACGCGGTAGGAGTACGCGGTCTCCGGCTCCAGGCCCGTCACCGTCGCATGTACGTAGTCGCTGGTGCCTTCCGCGGACCCCCCGCGGGCGAAGGACTCGACGGTCCGGGCGCCCGCGGGCATGGCGTCGTGCTCGCCCGCGGCGATCTGCACGACTTCGTCCGCCTCGCCGTCCGTGAACCACGAGAGGCTGCGCTCGCTCGCGTTCGCGCCCACGCCGAGGAGGAGGGAGGCGGGGCCGGCTGGCTCCGGGCCGGGTCCGGGCGTCGCCGTGGGCTCCGGGCTCTCCTCGGACGCGGCTCCGAGGGGCGCGTCTGCGCCGTGCGGGGCGGGTGCGGCATGGGCCGCCACCGCGGGTGACAGGAGGACCAGCGCCGCCGAGGCGGCCAGCAGTCGTGACAGGCGGGTCATGGAGAGTGCCCTTCAGGTTCGCGGAAACGTCACCGCGAACCTAGAGCTGAGAAATGGCTGAAAAGAAGCTCCGAAGTGAACGAGCAGTAACGTGAGGCGGTGGCGCACGCGCATCACGAGGGGTGCGTGGTTTGCGTGCGGCACTCGGTGAGAATGCTGCCGTTTCGGTCCGGCGTCGGCTCGGTGCTGTGAACCCTTGTGATGCAGGGGTGATGCGCCTACGATGCGGATATGAGGACCACCGTGAATCTGCCCGATGACGTCGATGCCCGGGTGCGGGCGCTCGCGGCCGAGCGCGGCCAGTCGGTCTCCGCTGTGCTCGTGGATCTCGCAGTGCGGGGGCTCGATCAGCTGTCCAAGCCCATCGAGATCCGATACAGCGAGGTGTCCGGCACCCCGTGCATGGATCTCGGCCGGAGGTTCACCTCGGAAGAGGTTGCCGAACTCATCGAGGAGGACTGATCGCAGTGGCGATTTCGCCGCTCCTCCTCGATGCGAATGTGCTCATTGCGCTGACCCAGGTCGGCCATATCCACCACCGGGCAGCGGATCTGTGGAGCGCGGAGCGACGTTCCCTCGCGGTCTCCCCGGTGACGGAAGGCGCCCTGATGCGTTTCGTGGTGCGGTCCGGCGGCAGTGCGGCGGCGGTGCAGTCCCTGCTCGATTCTCTGTACCGGCAGGAGCGCTATGTCTTCTGGCCGGACTCCCTCTCCTATGCGGATGCCGCCCTGGACAGTGTGCGCGGGTACAAGCAGGTGACGGACTCCTACCTCGTCTCGCTGGCGGCCTCGCGGGGGACGGTGCTCGCCACCTTCGATCACGCGCTCAGCCACAGGTACCCCGGGCACACGGAGCTCGTGCCGAGAGGCTGAGGGCGCCCGACACTCGCGCTCAGTCCGAGATTTCGGACGGATTCACGGGCGAGGCGTGTGCCGTGTCCGTGACGCTGGCCATACTGGAGGGGAACCTGTGCGGAGCCCTGCGGCAGCGGCCCCGCACCCACCGTCCCACCCGCCCCGACCGGGCGCGCAGACAGCGCACCCCGTGCCGGCCGGCGATCTCAGCGCGAGGAGGCCACCGCCCATGAAGACTCTCGTCACCGGCATCGGGGAGCTGGTCACCAACGACCCGGCACAGGCGCACCACGCGGACCCGGGCGACCGCCTCGGCGTCCTCCGCGATGCCGCGCTCCTCGTGGAGGACGGGCGCATCGCATGGGCGGGGTCCGGGTCCGAGGCCCCCGCGGCGGACGCGGAGACCGAGGTCGTCGACGCCGGCGGCCGGGCGGTCATCCCGGGCTTCGTCGACAGCCACAACCATCTCGTGTTCGCAGGCGACCGCACCGAGGAGTTCGCCGCGCGCATGTCCGGTCAGGCCTATTCCGCAGGCGGCATCCGCACCACCATGAACGCCACCCGCGCGGCCTCGGAGGCCGAGCTCGAGGCCAACCTCGTCATGCTCGTCGACCAGGCCCGCCGCCAGGGCACCACGACCGTCGAGATCAAGACCGGCTACGGTCTCACGAAGGAGGACGAGCTCCGCGCGCTGGACATCATCGCCCGTCACACGGATGAGGTCACCCTGCTCGCCGCCCACGTGGTGCCGCCGGAGTACGCCGGGGACCCGGACGCCTATGTGGACCTCGTCATCAACGAGATCATCCCCGCCGCGGGCCAGGCGAAGTGGATCGACGTGTTCTGCGACCGCGGGGCCTTCACCCCGGAGCAGACCGAGCGCATCCTGGCCGCAGGCAAGGCGGCCGGTCTCCTGCCGCGCCTGCACGCCAATCAGCTGCAGCACGGCGAGGGCATGGCGCTTGCCGCCCGCACCGGCTGCTACTCCGCCGACCACGCCACCCACGCAACGGACGAGGACCTCGCGGCGCTCGCGGCCTCGGGCACTGTCGCGACCCTGCTGCCGGGAGCCGAGTTCTCCACCCGCGCCGTCTACCCGGACGCCCGCCGCTTCGTGGCCGCCGGTGTGGAGCTGGCGCTCGCCACCGACTGCAACCCCGGCTCCAGCTTCACCAACTCCATGCCGTTCTGCCTCGCCGTGGCCGTCCGGGACATGCACTTCACCCCCGCACAGGCCCTCCACGCCGCGACCGCGGGCGGCGCCCGGGCGCTGGGACGCACCGATGTGGGGCATCTGAGCGCCGGTGCGCGCGCGGACTTCGCGATCCTCGCCGCACCCTCCTACGTCCAGCTCATGTACCGCCCCGGCGTGCCGCTCGTGGATCGCGTGTTCCGCGGCGGCGAGGAGGTGCGGTGACGGCGGGGGACCGCTCCGGTCGGCACGATCCGGCGGGTGCTGCGGGGGCCTCGGCCGCAGGTGCCTCCGCCGCCGAGGCCCCAGTCGAGGCGAGCGCGGCTCCCGCCACGGTGGGCACGCCCAGCGCCCCGGGGGACCAGGGGCCCGGAGACCAGAGCCCCAGGGGCCAGCGCGCCCGCGGCGCCCTCCGGGACGCCCTCACCCTCGTCCTCTGCTCGGCGGTCGGCGTCTTCATGTTCTTCGTCCCCGTGACGATGGACGGGAAGAGCTCGATCCCGCTCGACCACCTCGTCACCCTCGTCCGCACGGGCCTGGGGCCTGCGGTGTCGTACGTGCTGCTCGCGATCATCCTGTTCGGCACCATCCGCCCCTTCGCGATCGGCACCTGGCGGGCCTCGCCCACGCGCACGGTGTTCTCCTTCCTCAACATCGCGGGCCTGGCCGCGGCGTCCGCACTCGTGTTCATGCCGACGCCTCCGGGCTGGCTCGCGGCCGAGGACATCGGTCCCTTCCTGTGGGACTCACTGGTCACGCCGGTGGGCCTGCTCATCCCGATCGGCGGCATCTTCCTCGCCTTCCTCGTGAGCTTCGGCCTCATGGAGTTCGTGGGCGTCTTCGTCCGCCCCGTCATGCGGCCGGTGTGGAAGACGCCGGGGCGGTCGGCCATCGACGCGGTCGCGAGCTTCGTGGGCTCCTACTCGCTGGGCCTGCTCATCACCAACCGCGTGTACCGGAGCGGCGGCTACACCGCCAAGGAGTCCGCGATCATCGCGGTGGGCTTCTCCACCGTCTCCGTCACCTTCATGATCGTGGTCGCGAACGCCACGGGGATCATGGACCGCTGGCTCACCTACTTCTTCGTCTCACTGCTCGTGACCTTCCTCGTCACCGCGATCTCCGTCCGCATCCCGCCCCTGTCGCGGATCCCGGACGAGTACTTCCCCGGCGCCACGCCCAATCCGGAGGAGGAGGTGCGGGGCAGCCGCTTCGCCGCGGCCTGGACACAGGCCAGGGGGACCCTCGCCGGCCTCCCCGGTATCCCCGTGGTGGTCTGGCAGGGCCTGCGCGACGGCGTCGTGATGGTCTCCTCCGTGCTGCCCTCGATCATGTCCGTGGGCCTGGGCGGCCTGCTGCTGGCCAAGCACACGCCGCTCTTCGACTGGGCTGCCTGGCTCTTCTACCCGGTCACGTGGCTCACCCGCCTCGAGGACCCGCTCGCGGCGGGCAAGGCGCTGTCGCTCGGTCTCGTCGAGATGTTCCTGCCGGCGGCGGAGATCGGCGCCGAAGGGGATCTCGTCACCCGCTTCACGGTGGCGGTGGTCTGCGTCTCCGCGATCATCTTCTTCTCCGCCATGGTCCCCTCCGTCCTCGCCACGGACATCCCGATCAAGCTGTGGCACATGATCGTGATCTGGTTCGAACGCGTCGTGCTCAGCGTCCTCATCACGGCCCCGCTCGCCCACCTGATCCTCTAGCTGCTCCACCGAGTCCGGCCGAGGCCTCAGGCGCCCGCCGCAAGCCGGCCCCGCAGAGCCCCGCACTCACCTCCGTCCACGAACCCCCAAGGAGTCCCACATGACCGCAGCACAGCAGACCGTCGCCCTCGACCCGGAGGCGCTCAGCTTCGCCGATGTCGTCGCCGTGGCCCGCCACGGCGCCCGGCTCACCGTTCCGGAGCACGTCGCCGCCGCCGTCGCGGCCTCACGCGAGGCCGTCGATGCGCTCGCCAACGCGGAGAAGCCCGTCTACGGCGTGTCCACCGGCTTCGGCGCGCTCGCCCAGCGGCACATCCCGCACGATCTGCGCGCCCAGCTGCAGAAGTCGCTCATCCGCTCGCACGCCGCGGGCGTGGGCGAGCCCGTCGAGCGCGAAGTCGTCCGCGCCCTCATGCTCCTGCGCGCCCGCACGCTGGCCACCGGCCGCACGGGCGTGCGCCCCGAGACCTTCGAGACCTATGTGGCGCTGCTCAACGCGGGCATCACCCCCGT
Source organism: Brevibacterium album DSM 18261 (assembly GCF_000426445.1). Classification (GTDB taxonomy): domain Bacteria; phylum Actinomycetota; class Actinomycetes; order Actinomycetales; family Brevibacteriaceae; genus Brevibacterium; species Brevibacterium album. The sequence goes on from NZ_AUFJ01000013.1 coordinate 14,906, forward strand.
GGTCCGCGAGTACGGCTCGCTGGGCTGCTCCGGCGATCTCGCGCCGCTGAGCGCCTGCGCCCTCGTGCTCATGGGCGAGGGCGAGGTCCACGGCCCCGTATCCGCCGACGGCACCCCCTCCGCGCCCGTCCCGGCCGCCCAGGCGCTCGAGGCGGCAGGCATCGCCCCCGTCGAGCTCCGGGAGAAGGAGGGCCTGGCCCTCGTCAACGGCACCGACGGCATGCTCGGCATGCTCATCCTCGCCCTCCACGACATCGACGTGCTCCTCACGACCGCGGACCTCTCCGCCGCCATGAGCGTCGAGGGGCAGCTGGGCACGGACCGCGTCTTCCAGCCGGACCTGCACCACCCGCTCCGCCCGCACCCGGGCCAGGCCGAGGCCGCGGCGAACATGCTTTCCGCCCTCGCGGACTCCGCGATCGTCGCGAGCCACCGCGATTCCACCCACCTCGTCCAGGACGCCTATTCGCTGCGCTGCGCCCCGCAGGTCAATGGCGCGGCGCGCGATGCCGTGTCCTTCGCCGCGCAGACCGCCTCCCGCGAACTGCGTGCGGCGATCGACAACCCCGTCGTCCTGCCCGACGGCACCGTCTCCTCGAACGGCAACTTCCACGGCGCGCCGCTGGCGCACGCGCTGGACTTCCTCGCGATCGTGCTCGCGGACGTCGCCTCGATGGCCGAGCGCCGCACCGACCGCTTCCTCGACAGGGCGCGCAACCAGGACCTGCCGCCCTTCCTCGCCGACGACGCGGGTGTGGACTCCGGCCTCATGATCGCCCACTACACGCAGGCCGGCCTCGTCTCCGAGATGAAGCGCCTGGCCGCTCCCTCGAGCGTCGACTCGATCCCCTCCTCGGCCATGCAGGAGGACCACGTCTCGATGGGCTGGGGCGCTGCCCGCAAGCTGCGGACGGCCGTGGAGAACTTCGGCCGGGTCGTCGCGATCGAGCTCTACACCGCGGCCCGCGGCATCGACCTCCGCGAGGACGCGCCCGCTCCCGTCACCGGCGCGGTCATCGCCCGGCTCCGGCAGACGGTGCCCGGCCCCGGCCCGGACCGCTTCCTCACCCCCGAGCTGGAGGAGACGATCGGCCTCGTGTCCTCGGGCACCGTGCTCGCGGCCGCCGAGGCCGTGAGCCATCTCGTGCGCGTCCTGCCGGAGTTCTCCGGGGAGCAGTCCGCCGCCGAGGCCTGATCCGCCGCGGCCTGATCCCCGCCCATTCCTACCACCCCGCCCCGCGGTCCCCGACCGCGGCCCGCTCCGGAAAGGACGCACCCCATGAGCGATGTCGTCTCCCTCCTCGGCCAGATCGAGGACATCGGCCGCGACCCCCGCGGCCCCGGCTACCTCCGCCCCGGCTTCTCCGCGGAGGAGCGCACCCTCCGCGAGTGGTTCCTCGCGGAGGCGGACGCCCGCGGACTCGACACCGAGGTGGACGGCAACGGCATCACCTGGGCGTGGGTGACGGAACCGGGTGAGAACGCCGTCGTCACGGGCTCCCACCTGGACTCGGTGCCCGGCGGCGGTGCCTTCGACGGTCCGCTGGGGGTCGCCTCGGCGCTCGCGGCGGTGGACGAGCTGCGCTCCAGCGGCCGGCTCGACGCGACCGGGCGCCCGCTCGCGCTCGCGGTGTTCCCGGAGGAGGAGGGCTCGCGGTTCGGGCTCGCCTGCCTGGGTTCGCGCCTCCTCACCGGTGCGGTCGCCGCGGAGAAGGCGCTCGCGCTCACGGACGCCGAGGGCACCACGCTCGCGGACGCGCTCACCGCCTACGGCCTCGACCCCGCGCGAGCGGGCCGGGATGAGGAGCGGCTGGGCCGCATCGGCTCCTTCCTCGAACTGCACGTGGAGCAGGGCGTGGGGCTTGCGGGCACGGAGCACGCGGTCGCGATCGGCTCCTCGATCATCGGCCACGGCCGCTGGCACTTCCGGTTCACCGGCCAGGGCAACCACGCCGGCACCACCCCGCTCACGCACCGTGCGGACCCGGTGGTGGCGGCCTCGCGCCTCATCGGGGACATCCCGGACATCGCTGCAGCCCACGCCGGTGCGGTCGCGACGGTGGGGCGCACCCTCATCCACCCCGGAGGGACCAATGTCATCGCCTCGGCGATGGACTTCTGGCTCGACATCCGCCACCCGGACGACGATGTGGTGGCCGCCGTGCTCGCGGACATCACCCGGCGAGCGCACGAGCGTGCCGCCGAGGCCGGGTACGCCGGGCGCGAGGTCGCCGCCACCGTCGACCAGGAGTCCTACTCCGCCACGACCGAGTTCCACTCGGCGCTCAACGGGCGGCTGTCCGGGCTGCTGCCGGGCGCGCCGCTGCTGCCCTCGGGTGCGGGCCACGACGCCGGCATCCTCGCTGCGCACGTGCCCTCGGCCATGCTCTACGTCCGCAATCCCACGGGCGTCTCGCATGCGCCGGAGGAGGCCTGCGAGGACGAGGACGCCCGCGCGGGCGTGAAGGCGCTCGCGGATGCGCTCGCGATGGAGCTCGCACGATGAGCGCCCGGACGTCCGGCATGGCGGGGGAAGCGGGCGGCACCGCGGAGGCGGGCGCTTCCGCAGCGTCCGTCTTCTGGTGCGAGCGCGCCTGGGTCGATGGGGCGGTGCGCGAGGGGGTGCTCCTGCGCGCGGATGCCGCGGGCGTGCTCACGGAGGTGCGTGCGGGGGTGCCCGCCGCCGAGGCGTCCGCCGGTGCCCAGCACCTGCCCGGCCTCGTGCTCCCCGGCGGCGTGAACGCGCACTCCCATGCCTTCCACCGCCTGCTGCGCGGGCGCACGCACGGCGATGGCGGCACCTTCTGGACGTGGCGCGAGGTGATGTACCGGATCGCGGGCCGTCTCACGCCGGAGAACTACCGGATCGCGGCCCGCGCCGTCTTCGCGGAGATGCTGCTGGGCGGCTGGACCAGCGTGGGCGAGTTCCACTACGTCCACCATGCTCCCGGCGGTGCGCCGTACGGCACGGAGCAGGCGGCGGGCGCCGAGGACGGGTCCGGAGGCGGCCTCGGCGACGCCCATGCCATGGAGCTCGCGCTCGCGGCCGCGGCCGAGGACGCGGGCATCCGCATGCGCCTGCTCGACACCTGCTATCTGACCGGGAGCATCGGCGAGCCGCTGAGCGAGGAGCAGGTGCGGTTCGGCGACGGCGACATCGACGGCTACCTGCGCCGTCACGCGGACCTCGCGCGCGTGCTGGCCGGCGGTCCCTTCGCCGGCGACGCGGAGGGCGCTGCCGTTGCTGCCTCCTCCGAGGGCATCGCCGCCTCCTCGGCCGCCGGCCTCGTGACGCTGGGAGCTGCGATCCACTCCGTGCGCGCCGTGCCCGCCTCCGACATCCCCCGTTTCGCGGAGCTCGACGGCCCGGTGCACGTGCACCTCTCCGAGCAGCCCGCCGAGAACGCCGCGAGCCTGGCCGCCTACGGCCGCACGCCCACGGGGGTGCTCGCGGATGCAGGGATCCTCGCGGCGAACCTCTCGCCCGTGCACGCCACGCACCTCACGCGCGAGGACATCGAGCGGCTGGGCGCGGCGCGGACCAGCATCGTCATGTGCCCGTGCACGGAGGCGGACCTCGCCGACGGGATCGGTCCCGCCAACGAGCTCGCCGAGGCCGGTGCGACCATCGCCCTGGGCTCCGACCAGCACGTGGTCCTCGACGCCCTGCGCGAACTGCAGGCGCTCGAGGCCGGGGAGCGCCTGCGCTCGGGTGAGCGCGGCCGGTTCTCGCCGGAGCAGCTGCTGGAGGCGATGACCGCGGGAGGGGCTCGCAGCCTCGGGCTCCCGGCCGGTGCGTTCGCGGTGGGGCGCGTGTGCGACCTCATCGAGGTGGACCCGCGCTCGCCCCGGACGTACGGTTCGGTGGACGAGCAGATCGTGCTGACCGGCACCTCGGCGGACATACGGACGGTCGTGACTGCGGGACAGGTGCGCGTGCGCGACGGTGTGCACGCACAGCTGGGGGACATCGGCGAGCTGTACCGCGAGGCATATGCGGCGCTGGGGCTCTGAGCCGCAACTCCCTCCGGCCGGGTGCGCGCCGTCCGTGCGGGAGCTCGTGAGCGCGCCATCTCTGCACGTGAGTGGCAGCGTGCGGCCCGGGGGCGTGAGTTCCACCGGTGCGCACGTGCGGCGGAGTGCGGACCACAGCGCGGGTGCGGAGAATGGGGCAGACGGTGTGACGACGACGGGAAGGGGCGGAGCGGATGGCTGAGGTGCCGGCGCTGCGGCGCGGGGTGGCGATACTCCGCCATCTCTCCGGCTCGAACCGGCCGGTGAGCGCGGGTGCGCTCGTGCGGACCCTGGGTCTGCCGCGCTCCACCGTGTACGACCTGCTCGGGGTCCTCGAGGAGCTGGGCATGGTCTACCACGCGGATTCCGGGTACGTGCTGGGCGCGGGCGTGCAGGAGCTCAGCGCCTCCTACCTGCGGACCAACCCGCTGCAGCGGCTGGCCGCGCCCCTCGTGCGCTCGCTCGCGGAGCAGACGGGGGCCACCGCCCAGCTCGCGGTGCTGCGCGGCTGGGAGACGGTGTACCTGCTCAAGGAGCAGGCGGTGGAATCGGTGGCCGTCATCACCGCCTCGGGCATCACGATGCCGGGCTACCTCACCGCGACGGGCAGGGCGATCATGGCGCACCTGCCCAAGCGCGACCTGCTCGCGATCCTGCAGGGGGAGACGACGTTCGTGAACAGGACGGGGCTCGGCCCGCGCACGTACTCGCAGCTGAGCGCCGAGCTCTCCCTCACGCGCAGGAGGGGCTGGGCGGAGGAGACCGGCGAGATCACGCCGGGCGTGCGGACGGTCGCCGCTCCCGTCCTCGACGTGATGGAACGCCCCATCGCCGCTCTCGGCGTGAGCATGCCGACCGGTGAGGCGGGCGGTGCAGGCGGCGCGGGCTGCGGCGCGGACATTGCCGAGGGCGCTGGAGAAGACGCTCCGGCCGCCGGTCCCGGAATCGAGGCCGCTCCCGAGGTCGGTTCCGCCGGGGCGTCGCAGATCGCCGCTGCCGTCCGCCGGGCGGCGGAGAAGCTCAGCGCTCAGCTGGCATAGGCAGGCGTACCCACGCAGCAGCGTGCTGATCCGGGGGCGTGCGCGAAGCTGTCGGCAGGCCTGCCGGTGCCTCCGTGTTCGCACCTCGCCTCCGCGCTGCGGGTCCGGCTCCGCTTCGCCGCATCGAATCTCCGCCTTGCGGCGCTGAAGCGTGATGTTCCGGAGGCGCGCGCGAAGCTGTCGGCAGGCAGGCCCCATCCGCGGCGCGCAGGCCCTGCCGGTGGCGCACCGGGGGAGCGCGGCGGCTTCCTCCTGCGCTCACCTGCGTGCTACCGTCGAACGAACGATTGCTCAAGTGGTGTCGCTCACACATTGCGAGGTGCATCCGCCGTGGAGGGCACCCTGCACAGCTGCCGATTCCGCCCGTATGCACGCGGCAGGACGGCACGTGCGAGCGCACCTGATTCTCGAAGGGGAGAACGATGGCCTGGGACTTCAGCACGGAACCGGATTTCGAGGCGAAGCTGCAGTGGATGCGCGATTTCGTCCGCGAGGAGATCCTGCCGCTGGAGGTGGCGGACCTCGATCCCGAGACCTTCGCCGCCGTCACCTCAGGGCTCAAGGAGCGGGTGAAGGAGCAGGGGCTGTGGGCCGCGCACCTCCCGCCCGAGCTGGGCGGCGGGGGCTTCGGCCAGCTGAAGCTGGGCCTCATGCACGAGATCCTCGGCCGTTCCCGCCTCGCCCCGCCGATCTTCGGGAACAACGCCCCGGACTCCGGCAACGCCGAGCTGCTGGCGATCGGCGGGAACGACTTCCAGCAGGAGCGCTGGATGAAGCCCCTGCTCGCGGGCGAGCTGCGCAGCTGCTTCTCCATGACGGAGCCGGGTGCGGGCGCGGATCCCACGCGGCTCACGACCCGGGCTGTGCGCGAGGGCGATGAGTACGTCATCAACGGCCACAAGTGGTTCTCCTCGAACGGCTCGCACGCGGACTTCTTCATCGTCATGGTCGTCACCGACCCCGAGGCGGAGCCGCACAGGCGGGCGTCCATGATCCTCGTCGACCGGGACACGCCCGGGGTGAACGTGCTCCGCGACATCCCGGTCATGGGCGGGGCGCACTCGGCGGGGGACAAGGGACACGCGGAGATCCTGTACGAGGACGTGCGCGTGCCGGCAAGCCACCTCATCGGGGCCGAGGGCGATGGGTTCCTGCTCGCACAGCAGCGCCTCGGGCCCGGCCGCATCCACCACGCGATGCGGTGGCTGGGTCAGGCACAGCGGGCCTTCGACATCATGTGCGAGCGCGTGGTCTCCCGCCACGTGAAGGACGGTGTGCTCGCGGACAAGCAGATGATGCAGGACCTCGTCGCCACCTCGAAGGCGGAGATGGAGGCCGCGCGCCTCCTCACGCTGCAGGCGGCCTGGAAGATGGACCAGGGCGGGACGAAGGCGGCGCTCACGGACATCGCGCTCATCAAGTTCTGGGGCGCCCAGGTGCTCTACAACGTCATCGACCGCGCGATCCAGGTGCACGGCTCGCTCGGGATCACCGGCGACCTTCCGCTCGAGGAGATGTACCGGGATGCCCGCGCCGCACGTATCTACGACGGTCCTGACGAGGTCCACAAGGTCACGGTCGCCCGCCGCACGCTGCGCGACTACACGCCGGTCGAGGTGCCCACCGAGCACATCCCCACCCGCCGAGAGGCCGCAGCTCGCAAGTTCGCCTCCCTCCTCGAGGCCGCCTCCTGATGGGTGCGGGCGAGACCGCAGCGACGGGGCGCGGGACCGGTGAGGCGGTGGCCGCAGCAGACGGTGACGCCGAGGCGACTGCGGGAGGAAGCGCCGGCCCGACCGCCGCTGATGCCCGCGGCGCGCAGACAGCCGGCGACGCCGAGGCCGCGGCGGCACACGCCCGTGCCGCGGGGCTCGACACCGCGGCGCTCGAGGGCTGGCTGCGCGGACGCCTCGGCGACGGAGCGATTCGCGACCCGCAGTTCCTCACAGGCGGGACGCAGAACGTGCTGCTCGGCTTCACCTGGGAGCCGGCGGCGGCTCCCGGCAGGCGCCTCATCTACCGCGGCCCGCCCGTGAACAAGCGGGAGAACTCGGACGCCGTGATGCTGCGCGAGGCGCGGGTGCTCGCCGCACTCGCCGGTTCCGACGTGCCGCACCCCGCCTTCGTCGCGGCGTGCGAGGACCTCGATGTGCTCGGCAATGCGTTCTTCGTCATGGAGGCCGTCGACGGGTTCAACGGCGTCTCGGAGGTGCCGGCTTCGGTGGCCCAGGACGAGGCCTGGCAGCACGCGATGGGTCTCTCTCACGCGCGTGCGGTCGCTGCGCTCGGCAATGTGGACCCGTTCGCGGTGGGCCTCGAGGGCTTCGGGAAGCCCGCGGGATGGCTCGCACGGCAGCCCGGGCGCTGGACCGGCCAGCTCGAGAGCTACCGCTCCTTCGAGTCCTGGCCGGGTCTCGACCACCCGGGGACGGAGACGATCCCCCGGTGGCTCGCGGAGCGCCTGCCGGAGACCGAGCGAGCGGGCATCATCCACGGCGACTGCCATGCGGGCAATGTGCTGTTCTCCCGGGAGGAACCGGCCGTCGCCGCGCTCGTGGATTGGGAGCTGAGCACGCTCGGGGACCCGCTGCTGGACCTCGGCCACCTGCTCGCCTCACGCGACGGGCTCACACTGCCCGGCGCGCCCACGAACGCCGAGGTGGTCGAGGCCTATGCCGGCGCCAGCCGCCACGACACGGGCGATGTCGACTACTTCCACGTGCTCGCGTGCTTCCGGTTCGGGGCGATCCTCGAGGGTTCGCAGGCGCGCGCCAGTGCGGGGCTCGTCCCGGAGTCGGTGGGCAGGCGCCTGCACGAGCGGACGGTGTCGCTGTTCGACCAGGCGATGCGCGTCATCGACGGCGAGGGCGTGGGCGGATGAGCGGCGCGGCGGGATCCGGTGTCGACGCGGCGGACCCGGGCCAGGCCTGGGCGTTCGACTTCTCCGGCCGCACGGTCGTGGTCACGGGCGGCTCCCGCGGCCTCGGCCACCGGATGGCGCGTGCGTTCTCCACGCTGGGAGCGCGGGTCGTGATCGCCTCGCGGAAGCTCGACGCCTGTGAGGCGACCGCAGCGGCCATCACCGCGGAGACCGGGGGCGAGGTGCATGCGCGCGCTCTGCAGGTCGCGGACTGGGATGCGTGCACGGCCTTCGCGCATGAGGTGTGGGAGACGTTCGGGGGCATCGACGTCCTCGTGAACAACGCGGGCTCCTCACCGCCGTACGGGAGGCTCAGCGAGATCTCAGAGGCGCTCTACGACAGGGTGATCGGCCTCAACCTCAAGGGTCCGTTCCGGCTCGCCGCGATCCTGGGCGAGCGCATGTGGGAGCGGGCCGAGGCGGCAGCCGGAGGCGCGGTGAGTGCCGGGACCGCGGCCGGTGGGCCGGGCGCCTCCGGCACAGTGCCGGAACCAGCCTCCCGGCGCGGAGGTGCGATCCTCAACATCTCCTCGACCGCCGCGGTCCACCCGCGTCCGCACACCGTTCCCTACGGCGCGGCGAAGGCGGGGCTCAACGCGACCACGCAGGCGCTCGCCGCGGCCTACGGTCCGCACGTGCGGGTCAATGCGATCGTCCCGGGGACGTTCCTCACGGACGTCTCGGCGCACTGGGACGCGGAGGAGTTCGCGCGCAGGGCGCAGACGTTCGCCGCGCGGCGGGGCGGGGACCCGGAGGAGATCGTGGGTGCGGCCCTCTACCTCTGCTCCGATATGGCCGGCTACACGACGGGCTCGCTGCTCACCGTCGACGGCGGCGCGCCTGCGTGAACACGGCTCCTGCGTGAGGAGCGTTCCCGCCTGAGCGGTGCCTTTCCGCGAGGCTGCGCCCGCGTGTGAGCCGGTGGCCTTCCGCCTGCTCGTCAGCCCCCCGTTGTGCCGCTGGACGCCCTGATAGAGCAGGGCGTCCAGCGGCACAACGGGGGGCTGTTCGAAGGACGCGCCCTCAGGCCCGGTTCTTCCTCATGCGCACGCCGAGCACGATCTCCGTGATCCCGTCGACGATCGCATAGGCACCGATCACCCAGACCACGACGAGGACCGCCGCGCCCGGATTCATGAGCATGATGACGCCGAGGACCACCGCAAGGATGCCGGTGATGAGGGCGGCCCACCATCCGGCGGCTCCGAGGCGCCGGAGCTCGAACGAGTTCACGGCGTACAGCGCGCCCAGGGCGATCGCCCAGAAGGCCATGATGTACACGGTGGCGACAGCGGCGGTTCCCGGCAGGACCAGGACGAGGATGCCCGCGATGACGGAGAGGATCGCAGAGACGAGGGCCCAGCCGCTGCGGTGCTCGCGGTCCCTGGCGATCCAGCCGATGATCGACATGACGCCGATGGTCAGGATCCAGGCGCCGAACACGACGCCGAGGACCCAGATCGAGGCGAAGGGCAGGAAGAGGAAGACGAGCCCCATCAGCAGGCTCAGCACACCCTGGACGATCAGGGCGATTCGCGCGCCCTTCCGCAGGCGGTCCCAGTCGAGGCGCGGTGCTGCGGGATTCTCAGTGGATGACATATTCACTCCTCGGTGGCGGCGGGAGCACGGTGATCCGGTTGCGGGATGCTCCCGCTCTCAGGTTACTCCTCCGTCACGACCCGCATATTCCTTTCGACATCACACCGTGGCGGGGCGTCAGAACGAATATGCGGGCCCTGGCGGGAATGTGCGGGCCCTGGTGGGCCGGCTACGCTTCCTCGCCGGGGATGACGTCGTCGTCATCGCCGCGGCGCTGGTCCCGATGCGGGCGCTCGCCTCCGCCGGTGGTGCCGCCGCCCGCGCCTCGACCGCCTGCCTCTCCGCGGGGGAATCCCTCTCCGCCGAAGCCCCGGCCGGGAGCTCCGAAGCCGCCCGGGCCGAAGCCCGCGCCCGGCGGGCCCGCGCCGAACGCGGTGGACCGCACCTTGAGCTTCCCGACCTTCCAGCCCAGCACCAGGAGTGCGGCGCCGATCACCACGAGGACGAGGCCGAGCACCCACAGGAGCCCGGTGAGCCCGGCCGTGGGGTTGAGCAGCAGCAGGAAGCCGTACACGGCCGCGGCGGCACCGGCGAGCAGTCCTGCCCACCACGCGGAGACCCCGGCCCGGCGCAGGCCGAACGACGCCGCGATCGAGGTGCTGCCCACCAGGAGCGCGAGGAACGCGAAGACGAACACCGCGACGGCGCCGGCCGCCTCGGGTACGAGCAGGAGGGCCAGGCCCAGCAGCGCAGGGAGCAGCGTGCCGGCGAGGCCCCCGCGCCTGCGCTTGACCGCGAGCACCGCCGAGACCGCGGCGCTGAGCAGCAGCCACGCCGCGAACACGCGGATGAGCATGACGGCGCTGTCGATGGGCCACAGGAGGAACAGCAGACCCGCGAGGACCGCGAGCGCGCCCTGGACCATGAGGCCCGTCCGCATGCGGGAACGCAGGACCTCGAAGGGGTTGGGCACGACGTGCGCGTCATCGCCGGTGGACCCGCCGTGGTCATCAGGGCCGGAGGGGCGGTGAGCGGGCGTGGAGTTCATGCCCCCATTCTCCCGCACTCGGCTGATCGCCGTCTCAGCCGGGTGCGCCGGCGCGGACGTCCTCCGCCGGCAGCTCCCGCTCCAGCAGGCGGCGTCCGGCAGGATAGGTCGCGAGCACGCCGGGGAGGCGGCCTCGGCGTCCCGAGAGGTACGTGGCGAGGATGCGCCCGCCGCCCCGTGCCTGCGTGTCTGCCCCGGCCTCGGGCGCCTCGGCCTCGATCGCCCCTGCCTCGGCAGCCCGGGTCTCGGCCGCCCCGCGCCTGTGCGCCGCGACCCGTCTCAGCGTCTGCGCAGCGACGGCGTGCGGGGAGTCGAAGAGCCTGATCTCGCGGCCCAGCGCCTCGTGCAGCGCCTGCTCGATGCGGGGAGCCACGAGCCCGTAGTGCGTGCACCCGAGGACCACCGAGGCGGCCTCGTCCGGTGTCTGCGCGGCGGCCTCGGCGACGGCGGCGGTGATCCGCTCCTGGTCACCTGACTCGATCGCCCGGGCCAGGCCGACGGCCGCGACCTGCGCGACTTCCAGTCCGCCGGCGAAGGCCTCGATGAGGCGGCGCTGGTACTCGCTGCCGGTGGTCGCGGTGGTGGCCCACACCGCGAAAGGCGCGTCGAGCGCCGCGGCGGTCTTGATCGCGGGGACCGTGCCGATGACGGGGATCGCGGGTTCGAAGACGCTGCGGAGGTGGTCGAGGGCGTGGACGCTCGCGGTGTTGCAGGCGACGACGAGGGCATCGGGCTCCCAGTCGGCCAGCCGGCGCGCCGAGGTCTCCGTCACCTCCCGCAGCCGGGCCGAGTCCAGTCTGCCGTAGGGCATGTTGTCCGGGTCCATCGCGAGGACGAGCTCGGCCTCGGGCGCCTGTGCGAGGAGGGCGTCCGCGAACCCCACGAGGCCGAGACCGGAGTCGAGCAGGCCGATGCGCGGGGGCGGCTGGTCCTTGGACGTCTGCTCCCCGGGCGACTGGTCCGCGAGGGGCCGGTCCTCGCGGAGGGAGACGCCGGGCGCGCGCAGGTCCGGCCGAGGCACGGTGCGGGCGGCGGGGGATGTGGGGACAGCCCCGGAGAGTTCCGAACCGGAGGCACTCGCGCCGGAGGGGGCTGAGCCGGGCGGCGCTGAGCCAGCGGGCTCCGGGAGGCGGGAGGCCTCGGCGGTCTGAGGGGCAGTCTCGGCGGTCCGGGGCGAGGCTTCGGCGGTGGTGGGCGTGTCGGTGAGCAGTGCGGTCCTGCCTTTGCGTCGGCGGCGCTCGGCGCGCCGCAGGGGTGAGAGGAAGCGCCGGATGGCCTTGAGATGGGAGCCGGTGAGCCCGTGCGAGAACGCCGGGGCGACCATGAGGAGGCGGTCCGGGTAGTGCTCCGCGAAGTGGGCGTGGGTCCGAGGTGAGGCGAGGTCGTCGTCGACCCACACCGCCCGGCGCCGCGGATCGCCGTCGAGCCACGCGGAGACGTGGAGGGCCTTCCACCACACGTGGGGGTCGCCGGCGTAGCGGTTGTAGGAATCGTCGGGCATGGGTACGACAGCGTGGGTCTCGCGGAACCCCAGCGCGGGTTCGAGCTCCTCGGTGCAGCGGTGCGACCACGTGGAGAGCCAGACGAGATCGGCGGCGTGCGTGCGGAGGAGGCGCTCGAGCGCGCGGACGACGGCCGGCCGATAGTGGAGGCGGAACCGCCAGGCGCGCGCGGTGCGGCGCCGCTCCCGGTAGTAGCGCAGGCCCCGGACAGGGTATGAGTTGAGGACGCCGTCCACGTCGAGGAACACCGTCGCGTGGCGGTCGAGCTCCCTGTCCTCTGCCTCGTCCACGCCTCCAGAGTAGCGATCCCGTCTCGGGGAGGGCTCAACAAGACCGTGCGAACGTGACAGACTGACCGCATGAGTGACCTGACTCACCTCTCCGCCCTCGACGCCCTCTCCGCCTACCGCGCGTGCGAGCTCTCGCCCGTCGATCACCTCGACGCGCTGCTTGCGCGAATCGAGGCGGCTGATTCCGCCGAGGAGGGAGCCGGGCCCATCAACGCGATGGTCGACGTGTTCGCCGATGAGGCGCGGCACGCGGCCGCGGAGGCCGAGCGCGCCTATGCGCGCGCCGACGGGGACGCGGATTCGCTCGCGGAGCTCCCGGCGGCCCTCGGCCTGCCGGTCCTCGTGAAGGAGCAGCACGATGTGCGGGGGAGGTCGGCCACGCGCGGCTCCCGGGCGCTGGCGGGCAGCTCCGCCGGTGCGGACCATCCCATCGTCGCCCGGCTGCGGGCGGCCGGAGCCGTGCTCTTCGGCAGGACCACCACGCCGGAGCTGTCCTGTGCCACTTTCACCCAGACGGCGACCTGGGGCGTGACGCGCAATCCCTTCAACCGGGCCTTCACCCCGGGCGGGTCCTCAGGAGGTTCGGCCGCTGCCGTGGCGGCGGGCTACGCGCCGCTGGCCACAGCCTCGGACATCGCCGGATCCACGCGCATCCCCGCCGCATTCTGCGGCCTCGTCGGCTTCAAGACCCCCTACGGGCGCACGCCCGCGGTGCCCCCGCTCAACCTCGACTCCTACCGCGGCGACCACATGCTGGCCCGCACCGTGGGCGATTCCGCGTTCGCGACCGCCCTCATCGCCGGCCTCCACCCGGCCGATCATGCCACCGTCCCGCTCGATGCGGGCGAATCCCCCGTGCCGTCGAGCCTGCCGGGAGCGGACGGCGTGCACGGGCTCACGGTGGGCATCAGCCGGGATCTGGGCTGCTATGACGTGGACCCCGATGTGCTCGCAGGGTTCGATGCCGTGGTGTCCGCGCTCGCCTCGGCGGGCGCAGAGATCGTGGAGGTCGATCCGGGACTCAGCCTCGACGACATCGACAACGCGGCGATGGTGCACTTCGGCCACCTGCTCGCGGGCAATATGCGCAGGCTGGCCGGCGGTGACCTGGGTGCGCTGGAGCCGTACGCGCAGCGGTTCGTCGAGCGCGCCGAGGAGTACGCGCGGCGGTACACGGCGGTGGACGGGCTCATGTTCGAGAACGCTGTCCAGCGGGCGCTCGCCCACGCGATGACGGGGGTGGACGTCATGCTCACGCCGACCTCGGCCGCGGCCGCGCTCGAGGCGGACAACATGTACCTCGAGGGGATCGACCGTCCGGCAGGTCGTCAGGAGCTCTACTGGCGCGCGCACATGACGCTGCCGTTCAACATCGCCAACCGCCTGCCGGTGCTCGCGGTGCCCTCCGGGGTGGGGGAGTCCGGTGTGCCCGTGGGCGTGCAGATCGTGGGCCACCCCTATGCCGATGCGAGCGTGTTCCGGGTGGGCTCCGCGCTCGAGGAGCTGCTGCCGTTCCCCTCGCTGCTCTGAGGTCGGCGGTCGGCGGTGCACGTATGCAGTCTGTGCGCTTTGGGGCGCGACTGGGCGCAGATTCCACATACGTGAGGCCGGGAGCTTTCTGCTGAGCGGGCGTGTCAGCAGCGGTGCACACTCACCCGATGCCGGCGGCGGGGTTCTCGGGGTCGAAGGAGCCGAAGCCTGAGAGGAACTCCCTGTCGGCCTCGGAGATGGGACCGGGCTTCCCGGTCTCCCGGTCGAGCACCACGAGCACATTGAGGCCGTCGAACATGAGTTCGCCGTCCTGGATGCCGCGGTTGGTGATGGTGAAGGACGTGCGGCCCACATGGCCGATGCCGAGTTCGATCGTGAGCTCCGGGCCGTGCATGACGGGCGCGCGGTAGTTGAGTTCCACGCGGGCCACGAGCTTGGGGCGGTTGATGGCGTCGCGCTCGCGCATCGTGTTGAGCCAGTCGATGCGCGCCTGCTCGACGAGGGTGACGATCCGGGCATTGTTCACGTGCCCGAGGATGTCCTGGTCGGACCAGCGGATCTGCGGGTGGGCGACGTATGCGGGGAACACGCTCATGGGGCCTCCTGAGCCGGTGGACGGCAGCGGGTGTGCGGACATAGGGTCAAACTTAGCAATCGTTCAGCAAGCGTGGAGCGCCGGTGCCTGCCGACGCGTGAGGCACGGGATCCACCGCCGGGCAGCACCGCCGTGAGCAGCGCTGCGCTGGACGGCAGCAGTATGAATGGCCAGGCCGGACGAAGGAGTCGAGGTGTCCTCAGCGCACGCAGCAGATGTTCCACGGGAAACGGCGGCAGGGTCTGCGCGCCCCGCGGCCACACCGCCGAGGCCCCTCGAGGGCGTTCGCATCCTCGACCTCGGCGGGATCGGCCCCGGTCCCTTCGCGGGCATGGTGCTGGCGGACCTCGGAGCCGAGCTGATCCGCGTGCACCGGCCGCAGGAGGCGCAGGCCGCCGCCAGGGCGCAGGCGGCAGGCCAGACGGCAGCCGCGATCGGCACGGTGAGCCCCGTGCTGGACCGCGGCAAGCGCTCCCTCGTCCTCGATCTCAAGAGCGAGGCGGGCCGGGAGGTCGTCCTGCGGCTCCTGCCCTCGCTGGACGCCGTCATCGAGGGCTTCCGCCCCGGCGTGGCCGAGCGCATGGGCCTGGGACCCGCAGACCTGCTGGCGGCGCGACCGGAGCTGGTCTACGGGCGCATCACCGGCTGGGGCCAGACGGGGCCGGATGCCTCCAAGGCCGGACACGACATGAACTACATCGCCGGTTCCGGTCTGCTCGCTCAGCTCGGCCGGGCGGGTCAGGCTCCCCAGTTCCCGGCCAATCTTGCCGGGGACTTCGGCGGCGGCGGTATGCAGCTGGCCCTCGGCATCGTCTCCGCGCTGCTGCGCGCTCGGATCAGCGGCAGGGGCTCCGTCGTGGACGCGACGATGGGCGACGGCGCGAACCTCCTCTGGGCCATGCAGTTCGGGTTCGAGGCGCAGGGCGTCTGGCAGGAGGGCAGGGGGCAGAACATGCTGGACTCCGGTGCCCCGTTCTACGACGTCTACACCACCGCGGACGGCGGGCATGTGAGCGTGGGCTGCATCGAACCGCAGTTCTTCGCGGAGTTCGTGGAGAAGCTGGGCATTGCGGATCGACTCCCGGCGATGGCCCGCAACGAGCACCGCCACCCCAAGCACTGGGCCGCTCAGCGGGCCGTCTTCACGGAGGCGCTGGGCTCGCGGACCCGCGCCGAGCTCGCAGAGCTGTTCGCGGGCTCCGATGCCTGCACCGTGGAGATCCGCTCCTGGGCCGAGGCCGAGGCCGATCCCCACAACCGCGCCCGCGATCTCTTCTACCGCGATGAGGCGGGGGTGCGGCATCCGGCGCCGGCGCCGCGCTTCGCGGACCTGGGCGGTGCCGCGTGGGCGGGTGGAGCATCCGCGGCCAAGGGCGCCTCGGGCGCAGATGCTCCCGGTGCGGAGGCTTCGGGAACTGCGGTGACCGACGCTTCCGGTGCTGCATCTGCGGAGACCTCCGCCGAGGTGCTGGGCGGCGATGAGCCCTACGTTCGGCCCCAGCGCGCACCGGAGGTGGGCGAGCACACGGAGCAGGTGCTGACCTCGGCGGGATTCTCCGCTGAGCAGATCGCCCAGCTGCGGGAGGTCGGCGCGCTGGGGTGAGTGAGGCTGCCTCGGACTCATCCACCCTTTGTGCCGTTGGACGCCCCGATACGGCGGGGCGTCCAACGGCACAAAGGGTGGGAGCGGTTCCGTTCACCGGTGTCGGGCGCGAAGCGGGCGTCGCCCCGGGGGGCGTCAGGAGCGAGCTCTCAGGCCAGCGTGCCGCCCTTGGCCGCGATCTCCTCGAGCGCTGCCTGCGAGGAGGCCGGTGCGACGCCGGCCACGAGTTCTGTGAGCACCCGGACCTCCGCCACCTGGTCGAGGGCGTCGAGCGCGGAGGCGCGGACGCAGTGGTCGGTGGCGATGCCGACGATGTCGAGACGGGTGATGTCGTGGCCGGTGAGGAGCTGGGCGAGGGAGCTGCCGTCATCGGCGACGCCCTCGAACGCCGAATAGCCGTGGGCGCCCTGCCCCTTGCGGATGTGGTGGGTCACGGCGGTGGTGTCGAATTCGGGGTCGTAGTCCGCACCGGGCGTGCCCGCGACGCAGTGGACCGGCCAGTTGTCCGTGTAATCGGGTTCCCCCGCCGCGAAGTGGCCGCCGTTGTCGCTGTTCGGGTCGTGCCAATCGCGGGAGGCGATGACGAGCGCGTAGTCCTGCGCGTGAGCTGCCAGGTGAAGTGAGATCGCGGCGGCCGTGGCGTCGCCGCCGTCCACGCCCAGGGCTCCGCCCTCGGTGAAGTCGTTCTGCACGTCGACGATGAGCAGTGCTGCAGTCATGCTTCGAGTGTAGTGGGCGGGGGAACAGCCGAGGCGGGAGTGAAGCGCCGGGGGAGGCGGAGGCCGGTGCGGGTGCGCAGAGCTGAGGGAGCGCCTCGTCGTGGGTGGGGGCGCCTTCCAGGTGTGAAGGCGGGCGTTGCTGGGGAGGGCGCGCGGATCAGTCCCCGAGGGTGAGCGCCGCCAGGAGCTCGGCGCCGCCGTGGAGCACGTTGAGGTCGATGTAGCGCTCCCGGCCGTCGTAGCCGTCGAGTCGGTCGCGGTGCGAGTACTGCCAGAGGGTCCAGTTGCGTCCGTCGGAGAGGCGGGGAGGGAGGGTGATGGAGCGGAACCAGATGGGGTGATCCGGGTAGAGGTCCGCGATGTAGAGGTCGTAGGCCTCGCGTGTGAGGTAGAGCAGGGGCGGGGCGCCGTAGTGCTCCTCGAGACGGCTGAGGAGGGGGTCGAGAATGCCGTGGACCTCCTCGGCGGTGGGCGGGTCGTCGAAGTGGTCCCCGTAGAACTCGAGGTCCACCGTGGGCACGAGGGTGCCGGGCTCTGCCGGGACCGTGTCGATGACGTTCTGCGCCTGGGTCTCACCGGGGCTCTCGAAGCTCATGAAGTGATAGGCGCCCACCGCGATGTCCTGGGAGCGGGCGCCGGCCCAGTTCGCCGCGAACTGGGCATCGACGTGAGAGGAGCCCTCGGTCGCCTTGAGGAAGGCGAAGGCGATCGTGTCATCGCGGCCCTGGACGGGTGTGCGCGTGAGCACGTCCCAGTCGATGCGCCCCTGGTGGGCAGAGACGTCCACGCCCACGGCGGAATCCTGGGGCACGAACCAGCGATTGGGCCAGACGACGCCCGTGAACACGAGCGCACCCAGGACGCACAGCAGCGTGAGCGCGGCGGTGGCACCCGCACCCGTGCGGATCAGGCGGGCGCGCAGGGGGCGGCGCGAGGGAGTTCCGGTCATGGGCGGGCCCTTCCATCTCGTCCTCCGGCGCTCCGGAGGAAGTTCCATCTTCGCGAGAGAGCCTGAGTGTGTCCTGGGCCGGGCCGGGATTGGGGCTGGACCGGACGCGGATGCGGTTCACCGCGCAGTGTGCGTGACGCCAGTGCCGACGGTGCGCTGAGTGGTGTCTGCGGCGTTCGATGGTGAATGGCGGTGCATGCATGGTCAGCGGCGGCATCCGGTGGTGGGCGCCCGGGCATCGCGGAGAGTCCGCCCGCCTTGCTCCTTATCGAACGATCACCGTAGCCTGGGGCACAGCGCCGCGGCGCGAACAGCTCCTCTGCCGTCAGCCACCACGGCGATGCGTGGCAGGGGAGGTCAGGAGTGCCGCAGAGAGGCGGCGGAAGGGCGGAGACGTGAACGAGGACGCGAGGGCGAACGCGGCGGGTGCGCAGCGCACGGGAGTGCGGGTGAGCGCCGCAGAGGCCCCGGCGGTCACCGCCTCGGCGCCCGGTCCGGCAGCCGCTCCCACCGGCTTCCCCCTCGCGGAGACCTTCAGCGAGCAGTTCGCCTTCCTCGCCGGGCACTGCGGCGAGCGCGCTGCCGTCATCGCGAGCGACGGCACGCTCACCTTCGCGGAGCTCGACGCGCGCACCACCAGGGCCGCCCGCCTCTTCGAGCAGCGGGGCGTGGCGCACGGCGACTTCGTGCTCATCTCCACCCCGCACTGCGCCCTCATGGTCGAGGCGAGCATCGCGGCCCTCAAGCTCGGCGCGATCCCCATGCCCGTCTCCGACCGCCTCACACAGGCGGAGCTCGACGGGCTCATCGCGCTCGCCTCGCCCGTACTGGCCGTCGACACGACCGCGCGGGAGGTGAGCACGCCTCGCCTGCGGAGCCTGGATGAGGCGGACAGTCTGCCCGCAGACGCCCTGCCCGCGGTGGTCGGCCCCTCGCTCAAGGCGCCCACCTCCGGGGGCTCCACGGGCACGCCCAAGATCATCGTCTCCACCGCACCGGGCGCTCCGGAGGGGTACTGCCTGCTGGGTGCGGCGATGCGCGTGCCGGCCGAGGGCGTCTGCCTCGTCACCGCCGCGCTCTACCACAACGCCTCCTTCAGCAATGCGCTCGCCGCGCTCGTCCAGGGCAGCACGGCGGTGCTCATGGACCGCTTCGACGCCGAGGAAGCGCTGCGCCTCATCGAGGCCCGCCGCGCCACCTGGATCTACATGGTGCCCACCATGATGCTGCGCGTGTGGAAGCTCCCGCCCGAGGTCCGCACCGGCTTCGACCTCTCCAGTCTCGAGACCGTCCTTCACCTGGCCGCGCCCTGCCCCGCATGGCTCAAACGGGAATGGATCGACTGGCTGGGTCCGGACGTGGTCTACGAGGTGTTCGGCACCACGGAGGGGCAGGCCGCGACCGCGATCTCGGGCCGCGACTGGCTGGAGCGGCCGGGTTCCGTGGGCCGCGTCATCTCCGGGGAGCTGGTGATCCGGGACGAGACCGGGGCCGAGGCCGCTCCCGGGACCGTCGGCGAGGTCTGGGTGCGCAGGGGTGCGGAGGAGCCGGTGCCCTACCGGTACCTGGGTGCGGAGGCGGAAGTCGACGCCGCCGGCTGGGAGACCGTGGGCGATATGGGATGGAAGGACGAGGACGGCTTCGTCTTCCTCTCCGACCGCCGCTCCGACATGATCCTCGTGGGCGGGGTCAACGTCTATCCCGCCGAGGTCGAGGCGGCGGCGGAGGCACATCCGCAGGTGCTCTCGGCCGGCTGTGTGGGCCTCGACGACGAGGAGCTGGGCAAGCGTCCGGCGCTCGTCGTGCAGACGGCCTCGGGCGAGGTGCCGCCGGATCTTGAGGACCGTCTCGCCGAGGCGCTGGCCCGGGTGAAGAGACCCGTGCGGGTGCTCGCCGCGACGGAGCCCCTACGCGATGCGGCGGGCAAGGTGCGGCGGAGGGCGCTGCTCGCGCGCTTCGCCTGACAGGCGTGCGGTGCGCGGCGGCGGTTCATGCGGAGCCGTCCGAGCCCAGGCCCTCCTCGCGGGCGCGGACGATCGCGGCGGCCCGGTCGCGCAGTGAGAGCTTGGCGAGCACGGTGGCGACGGTGTTCCGCACGGTCTTGGGGCTGAGCGAGAGGCGGCGGGCGATGGCGGTGTTGTCGAGGCCGTGGGCCACGAGGTCCAGCACCTCCCGCTCCCGAGGCGTGAGCTGGGGGAACGGGACGTGCACGGCGCGGTGCCCGCCCATGAGGTAGCCCATCGCCCTTTCCGCGACGGCGGGGGAGAGGATCATCTCACCGGCGGACACCGCACGCAGCGCCCGCTCCACGGCCTCCGGCGGCGCCGATTTCACGAGGAATCCGCGCGCTCCGGCGCGGATGGAGGCGAGCACGGCCTCGTCGTCCTCGTGCATCGAGACCACGAGCACCCGGAGACCGGGGTGCGCGTCCACGAGTTCGCGGGTGAGGTCGATCCCGGAGCCGTCGCCCAGATCGAGGTCCATGAGGACGATGTCCGCGACTCCGTCCCTGCTCTCCGATGTGGAGCGGTCTCCTCGCGCCTCCTCGCCGCGACCGGAGAACAGGGTCCGAGCGGCGCTCGCACTCTCCGCCTGTGCGATCACGGAGACGCCGTCGAGGGAGTCGAGCAGCGCCGCCATTCCGATACGGAAGACGGGGTGGTCATCCACCAGCACCACCCTGATCTGCGCATCCATGCCGTCTCCCCCTGCGTGTTCAGATCGCGGCCTCTGCGGGTTCATGTCGCGGCCTCCGCGGGCGCGAGCGGGATCGTCGCCGTCACGAGGGTTCCCGGTCGGTCTGCATCCGCTCCATCCGGTGCCGGCCCCACGGAGAACGCGCCGCCGAGCTCCTGTACACGCTCCCGCATGGAGATGGTGCCCACGCCGTCCGGAGCGTCCGCGGGGCGGCCCCGGCCCGCATCGCGGCAGACCACCCGGAGGAAGCCGAGGCCCTCGCCCGGTTCCAGGGTCACCTCGACCGTGCACAGGTCCGCCCTCGAGTGCCTCGCCGCATTGAGTGCGGACTCCGCGATCACGGCGTAGGCCGCCGCGGCGACGCGTGGGTCGAGGTCCCGGAGCGCGTCGGCCTCTGCACCTGCCGGAGCCCCAGTGCCTTCCGTCTCGAGACGCACCTCCAGGGTGAAGCCGGAGCGGGCATGGTGCGCCGCGAGCTCCTCGAGTGCGGCTCCGAGACCGCGCGCCTCGAGCACGGGCGGCAGGAGGCTGCGGGAGAGGAGGCGCACGTCCTGCACGCGGTGCGCGGCCTCCTCCTGCAGGGCGGCGAGCACGGCATCGGCACCGGCGGGGTCCGCGGCGAGGACGTTGCGTGCGCCCTGCAGGCCCAGCCGGAGACCGGACAGCCACGGACCGATCCCGTCGTGCAGCTCCCGGCGGATGCGCTTCCGCTCCGCGAGGCGCGCGCTCTCGGCGGCCTCGCGGGCGCGGTCGGCGGCCTCGCGGGCGCGGTCGGCGGTCTCCCGGGCGCGATCCGCGGCGTCCCGCGCGCGAGCCACGTCCTCGGCCGCCCGGACCAGGTCGAGACCGGCGGCGAGGATGGGCCGGAGCCCGTCCAGTGCGGCGAGGGTGCGCCGGTCCAGCTGCTCACCGGGTCGTGGCGTCACGAACAGGCGTCCGGCGAGGCTCCCCGCGGTGAGCGCCGTGCTCCCGGTCCCGGGCGTGGGACCGGTGACGGCCGCAGGCACGGCACCTTTCCCGCCTCCGGACACGGTTCGGGTCACGTTCCCGTCCCCGGCACGGTTCCCGTTCCCGACACCGTTCCCGGCCTCGGCCGCGGTGTGCCGGCGGACGGCGACCTCCAGCGCGGGACCGGTCGCCGCACCCCAGCGCCCGACCGCGGCACCGCCGCTGCCCACCGGGGCAGTCCCCTCCGGGCCACCCATCGGAGCGGGGGCCCCGCCCTCCACCGGTTCCAGCCGCTGCGGTGCACGCGCCGACGGCGCGGCCGCACCCGTGTGCATCGCGGACGCCCTTCTCCGCGCGTCGGGTACGGTCGCCTGCGAGACGAGATCGCCCGCCTGCACTCCCTCTGCGAGCAGCACCACGGATTCGAGCCGCAGTGTCTCGCCGACGGCGGCGGCCAGGCGGTCGAGCAGCTCCGTCGCGTCCTCCCCCGAGGAGAGTGAGGCCCCGATCCTCAGCGCCGCGCGTCCGGGTGAGGCCGCCTCGCCCCACACCATGCGCCGCACCCGCGCCCCGAGCCAGGTCCGCACGGGCTGGACTGCGAGCACCACGCCCACTGCAGCGATGACCTGCGCCGCACCCGAGCTGCCCACCACCGCGGAGGCCGCCCAGACGAGCGCCGCGTAGATGAGCACCATGCCGAGGGTGAGGAGCCCGGCGAGGACGGCGCGGCTGACGGCGAGGTCGATGCCCCACAGCCGATTGCGCAGCATCGTCACGAGCAGCGCCCCGGGGAAGAGCGCCTGGCAGGCCAGGTGCAGGAGCGGCACGAGCAGCATGAGCGCCGGCGAGGTGTGCGGGGCGAGGAGGAGCGGGAGGAAGGACAGCGCCATCACCGCGGTTCCGAGGGCCAGGAGGCCCAGGCCTGCGCGCTCGCCGAGGGGGCCTCGGCGGTGGCGGTGCAGCACTGCGGCCGCGGTGACGAGCCCCATCGCGACGATGAGGAGCAGCAGCGCCGTGTTGTCCCACATGGGCAGGAGCACCCGCTGCGCGGTGAAGGCCAGCACGGTCACCGCACCCGCCGCGGCTCCCAGCCGGGCCGCCGCGGAGAGCGGGGTCTCGCGCACCAGCCACGGCAGCACAAGGAACAGCGACAGGGTGCCGGGCACCCAGGCGGAGCCGAACAGGCGGATCGCGGCATCGGCCGCCGGTGCGGAGTGCGAGGAGGCGAACGAGGCCCAGCCCCCGCCGAGCGCGGCGAGGCCCCCGCCCACCGCGGCGAGGGCGATGAGCCACACCGCGGGATGGCTGCGGCGGGAGAGGACGACGGCGGCGACGGTGCCGTACACGAGCCCCACCATCGCATCGACGGCGAGGAAGAGCGCATCGGGGGAGAGCGGGACGCGGCTTGCAGCCTGCAGAACCGCTCCGCCGAGGGCCGGGAGCGCTGCGGCCAGCAGGACGGCGAGGGCCGCACGGGGACGGCCGGGGTACCGTGACGGCGCTGTCATGGCTGAACAGTACAGCGCGGGAGGACGTGGCGGAACACCCCGGAGCCCTGGGGCTTCGGGGTGTTCCGCCGCGTGCTGCGACGGGCACGGGTCCCGGATCTCAGCGCCGGTCTCCCAGTGCGAAGCCCAGCGCGGTGACGAGGACCCACACCGGGCCGACGAAGCCGGCGAGGTACTGGAACGGCGAGACTCCCATGAGCACGATGAGGACGCCCAGCACCAGGGAGACGACGCCGGTCCAGCGGGGCGCGGCACCGTGGCGGAGCGCCGAGGCGGAGACCGCGAGCGCGGACAGTCCGGCTCCCACCCACACCCAGGGGATGGTCGCGACCCAGTCCGTGTAGAAGGCCGCCGATTCCGGCACGAAGGCCTCCGGATCGGAGAAGCCGAGAGCGAACTGCGTGTCGAGGCCGCTGCCCAGGAGCAGGGCGACGGAGGTGAGCACGAGGCCGATCAGGGCGAGTTGCCCGTGCAGCGCGCCGGCCGGCCCCTGCTGGTCGAGGCGGCGCTTGAGGCCGGCGGCGAAGACCGGCAGCAGGAGGCAGGTGAGCACCGCGAGCACGTGGAAGGCGAGGAACGCGGCCTGGTTGCCGGCGGCGTCGGCGAGCATGGCCTCGGCGTCGCCCGCGGTGAGCTCCCAGTCCACCGAAGTGGCCATGGACGCCTGGATGGCCGCGATGCCGAGGACGCCGGCGGCCACACCGGTCCATGCCCACGCGCGGCTGGGCGGGTGCTGCCGACGGGCCGGGCGGGTGGGCGCCGCCTGGCGGGGATGTGGCCGCTCGGCGTCCGTGAGCGGTGAGTCGGGGTGCGCGGTCATGGTCTCTCCTCGTGCCGGGCCCGCCGGGCGGCGGGCTGCTGAGGACCACGATCCGCCTGTGCGCGTCCCGGGCACCAGGGCGCTGAGCCCGGGACACCGGGCTCTCATGCGCTTCGTCCCTCAGCGCCCACTTCTTTCGCAGACACCCAGGTTTATCGCGGAACTGCTGGGTGTCTCAGCGAAAAGTGGGTGCCATGTCCGCTGTGTCCGCCTCAGAACTCCACGGGCCGGTTGTCGATGAGACGCGTTCCGCCCACCGTCGCGGAGAGGAGCAGCAGGGCCGAGCCCCGGAAGTCCGCCGGACAGGCGCGGAAGGTCGCCGCATCGACGAGGCTGAGGTAGTCGAGCTCGAAGCGGTCCGAGCCCGCCGCCGTGAGGACCTCGCGGGAGGCGGTGACGACGGCGGCAGGCCCCGCCTCTGCGTGTGCGGCTCCGGCCTCGAGCGCGCGGGGCAGCGCGAGCGCGGCCTCTCTGTCCGCGGCGCTCAGGTACTGGTTCCGGCTCGACATCGCCAGGCCGTCGGCATCCCTCACCACGGGGAGCCCGATGAGTTCGATCCCCATGTCGAGGTCCGCGATCATGCGCTTCACGAGTGAGAACTGCTGGATGTCCTTGAGGCCGAACACTGCCTTGTGGGGGCGCGCGAGGGCGAAGAGCTTCGCCACGACGGTGAGCACCCCGTCGAAGTGACCCGGCCGCGCCGCACCCTCGAAGACCCGCCCCATCCGCCCGGAGGAGACCGTCACCTCGGGCTCGGAGGGGTACATCTCCTCCAGCGCGGGCGCGAACGCGAAGTCGACGCCGGCGCTCTCGCACAGCCGCAGATCGTCCTGGAGCGGGCGGGGGTAGCGGTCGAAGTCCTCGTCCGGCCCGAACTGCAGCGGATTGACGAAGACGCTCGTCACCACCGCATCAGCGGACTCCCGCGCCCGGTCCATGAGGGCGCGGTGACCCGAGTGCAGCGCGCCCATCGTCGGCACCAGCGCGACGGTGCCTGTCTGGGCCGCGCGCCACTCCCTGAGCGCGGCGATTCCGCCGGACTCCATCACTCGAAGCTCCGCTCGGGTTCGGGGAAGACGCCGTCGCGCACCTCGCTGACGTACTCGCGCACGGCTGCGGAGAGGACGCCGTGCAGGTCCGCGTACCGCTTGACGAAACGCGGTGCCCTCCCCGGGCGCAGCCCCGCCAAGTCCTGCCACACGAGGATCTGCGCATCGCAGTCGGCACCCGCTCCGATGCCCACCGTGGGGATGTCCAGGTCCGCGGTCACCTGTCCCGCCAGCCCCGCCGGCACCATCTCCATGACGACGGAGAACGCTCCGGCCTCGGCGACGGCGCGCGCGTCCGCGAGCAGGGCCTCGGCCGCCTCTCCCCGTCCCTGCACCCGGTAGCCGCCGAGGCTGTGCTCGGCCTGCGGGGTGAAGCCGATGTGCGCCATGACGGGGATGCCGGCCGCGGTGATCGCCCGGATGCGGGAGGCCATCGCGGCGCCGCCCTCGAGCTTGACGGCGTGCACCTCGGCCTCCTTCATGAACCGCACCGCCGAGGCGACGGCCTGCTCATCGGAGATCTCGTAGCTGCCGAACGGGAGGTCGGCGACGACGAGCGCGCGCGAAGTCGCCCGGACGACGGCCTTCGCGAGCGGGATGAGCTCATCGACGGTGACCGGGATCGTCGTCGTGTGCCCGTAGACGTTGTTGGCCGCGGAGTCGCCCACGAGCAGGGCCTCGATCCCGGACTGCTCGAAGAGGGCGGCGGTGTACTGGTCGTAGCTCGTGAGCATCGCCCATCTGCGCCCCTCGGCCTTCGCCCGGAGGAGGTCGAGGGTTCTCACCCGGCGCGGAGGCTGCTGCGGGACCCGCTGTCCGGGCGAGTCCGGATCCGCGGTGGCCGGGGCTCCGGCGCTGTGCGAACCGGATTCATCAGTGCCCTGAGCACCGGGGCCGTAGGGCGGAGTCTCTTCGGAGGTGTTCGTGGGAGGGACGGCAGGCATGGCTTCCTCTTCGTCGACAGAACCGAGCCTCCATTATCTCCGTGATCGAGCGCACGTTAAGTCCGGTCTCGGTGGCGGAGACGGGAGAGGCGGCGCGGAGACATTCGGCCCGGCCGGGCCGAGAGTCAGGGCGAGCTCGCCTCAGAGGGTGAGCAGGACCTTCGTCGCGGTGCGCTGATCCATCGCGCGGTAGCCCTCGGCCGCCTGCTCGAGCGGCAGCGTGAGGTCGAAGACCCTGCCCGGGTTGATCCTCCGGTCCCAGATGCGCTGGATGAGGTCCGGGAGGA
The DNA here is from genome assembly GCF_000426445.1 of Brevibacterium album DSM 18261. GTDB lineage: Bacteria > Actinomycetota > Actinomycetes > Actinomycetales > Brevibacteriaceae > Brevibacterium > Brevibacterium album. The sequence goes on from NZ_AUFJ01000013.1 coordinate 40,869, forward strand.
AACGGCGCACGGGGGCGGGTCCGCCGAGGACCTGCACCTGCGAGAAGAACAGCTCCCCGCCGGGGATCTCCACGCCGTGCTGCACGCCCACGAAGCCCATGTTCCCGCCGGGACGGGTGGAGCGCAGCGCCTGCATCATGGACTCCTGCGTGCCGACGGCCTCGATCGTGCTGTGCGCGCCCAGGCCGTCCGTGAGCTCCCTGACCTTCTCCGCCGCGGCGTCCCCGCGCTCGGTGATGATGTCCGTCGCGCCGAACTCGCGGGCGAGGGCCTGGCGGTCGGCGTGGCGCGAGGAGATGACGATACGCTCCGCCCCCAGCTGCTGCGCGGCGAGCACGCCCATGAGACCCACGGCCCCGTCGCCCACGACGGCGACGGTCTTCCCGGGGCCGGCCTCGGCGGCGACGGCGGCGTACCAGCCGGTGCCGAGCACATCGGAGGCCGCGAGCAGGGAGGGGATGAGGTCCTCCTCCGGCTGACCGGGCGTCGCGACCAGGGTGCCGTCTGCGTAGGGGATCCGGGCCCTCTCCGCCTGGGTGCCGATGCCGCCGTGCACGAACTCGGCGTGCACGCAGCGGGAGGGGAAGCCCGCGGTGCAGATCTCGCACTCGCCGCAGGAGATGACGAAGGAGCCCACGACGAAGTCGCCGGGCTTCACCGTCCGCACCGCCGCGCCCACCTCCTCGACGATGCCCACGTACTCGTGGCCCATGAGCAGGTGGTCGGCCTCCTCCGCGCCGCGGTAGGGCCAGAGGTCCGAGCCGCAGATGCACGCTGCGGTGACCCGGATGACGGCGTCGGTGGGTTCGATGATCTGCGGGTCCTCGCGGTCTGCGACTGTGACCTGCCTGGGGGCGTCCATGATTACTGCGCGCATTGTCCTGCTCCTCATATGCATGTGTGCATCTCTGCGAATGGGTCGACATCCATGACATCACTGTCGCGGCCGCTGTGGGAGGCCGTGATGATGGAGGTACTCCCAGGGCCTCCCTGACGGGTGGCCGCTGACTTAGCGTGGTGCTATGGACAACAGAGCAGAGGTCCGTGAGTTCCTCACCACGCGGCGGGAGAAGATCACGCCCGAGGACGTGGGTCTTCCGGCGGGAGCCAAGAGGCGCGTGAAGGGGCTGCGCCGCAGCGAGGTCGCCACCCTGGCCGGGGTGAGCGTCGAGTACTACACGCGCCTCGAGCGCGGCGCGATCAGCGGCGCCTCCCCGGAGGTGCTCGATGCGCTGGCGCGGGCGCTGCGCCTCGACGATGCGGAGCGGGCCCACCTCTTCGACCTCGCCCACGCCGCCAGTCCCGTCGCCCGGCCGCCGCGCAGGCGGCCGCCCCGGTCGTGGAAGCCGCACCCCAGCCTGCAGTGGACGCTCGACGCCGTCACCGCCGGCCCGGCCTTCGTCCGCAACGGGAGGATGGATCTGCTCGCGGTGAATCCGCTGGCCCGGGCCTTCTACGCCGAGCTCTACGAGATGCCGGGGCAGCCGCCCAACATCGCCCGGCACACCTTCCTCGACGAGCGCGCGCAGGTCTTCTACCCGGACTGGGACATGTTCGCGGAGGTCACGGTGGCGATCCTGCGGACGGAGGCCGCGCGCGATCCGCACAACAAGGAGCTCCACGATCTCATCGGCGAGCTCTCCACGCGCAGCGAGGACTTTCGCCGGCTGTGGGGCGCGCACGACGTCCGGCATCACGGGACCGGTTTCAAGACCTTCCACCACCCTGTGGTCGGGGAGGTGACTCTGGCCTATGAGGGCATGGCGATGGAGGCCGAGCCGGGTCTCACCCTCACGATCTATGCCGCGGAGCCGCGCACCCGTTCGGCCGAGCGGGTGCAGCTGCTCGCCTCGTGGGCGGCGAGTGAGGGCACGGGGGCCGAGGCAGGGGAGCCGGGCCGGGACGAGGCCGAGGTGCCGGGCGGCTGAGCGGGGGCTGCCCGGCCGCGCGCCCGCAGCCCTTCAGCCGGGGGCATCCTGCCCGTGGCCCTCAGCCCTCAGTCCGCAGATCCGCAGTCTGCGGCCGGCAGCTGCAGTCCGCTGACCTGCGGCGTCGGCACGAGCAGGCCCCGGTTCCTCATACCGGCACGACTTCGCGTCCCGGGCCCGCGGCGCCCTGTGAGCCCGGCTTCTCCCTGAGCGTGAGCACCGCCAGCGGCAGGAAGTACAGCGCGGCGATGATGCCGCCCACGAGTACGGGACCGCTCGCGCCCAGGGCGGACTCGAGCGCGATGCCCGCGATCCACGAGCCGATCGCGGTGCCGAAGTTGAACGCTGCCGTCGTCAGTGCCGAGGCGAGCGTGGGCGCCCTGTCCGCGAACCGCACGGCCATGCCGATGAGGATCGGGTTGGTGGACATGCCGAACAGGCCGAGGAGCCCCACGAGCACGATCGTCACCGCTGCACTGCGGGAGAAGGCGAACAGGGCCGCGAGGACCAGGAACGTGGCCGCCGCTGCGGTCCACAGAACCGTGTAGGGGCGCTTGGCACCGAGGCCGCCGCCCAGGTTCGAGCCGATGAAGGCGCCCACCCCGTAGGCCACGAGCACGAGCGGGACGGCGGAGGCATCCAGCCCGCTGTTCTCCGTCAGCAGCGGGGCGATGAAGCTGTACACGGCGAGCGAGGAGCCGCAGACGATCGCTGCACCTGCGAACACGAGCCACACCCGGCCGTCCTTCAGACTGGCGATCTCCGCACGGACGGAGGGCACCGGCCCGCTGTCGTCCTCTGCCGGGACCTGCCGGAACACCACGACCATCGCGACGAGCGCGATGACGGCCAGGGCCCAGAACGGTCCGCGCCAGCCCACCGACTGACCGGCGAAGGAGCCCAGGGGGACCCCGACCACATTGGCGAGCATGCCGCCGCCCAGCACGATGCCCAGCGCCTTCGAGGCCAGCCGCGGTCCTGCCGCCTTGGCGGCGACCACCGCGGCCACCGCCCAGAATGCGCCCGTGGCCAGTGCGGTGAGGAAGCGCATGATGAGGATCGTGGGGAGATCGCCGCTCAGAGCGACCACGATGTGGCCGAGCGAGAAGACGAACAGGGCGAGGCTCAGCGTCACGCGCTTGGGCAGCTTGAGAGTGAGGATCGCCATGGTGGGCGTGCCGACGATCATCCCGATCGCGAACACCGTGATGGTCAGCCCGGCGTTCGCCACGCTGATCCCCAGGTCTGCGGCGATCTCGGGCAGGATGCCGGCCACGATGAATTCGGTGGTGCCCATGAGGAACACCCCGGCCGCGAGGACATAGGTGAGCAGGGGCAGGCGGTGAGGTTCTCTGTCAGATGTCACCAGGGCATCCGATCACGCCTCGCCCCGCCGGGGGAGACCCGCTCGATGGAGGTACTGGTAGGGACTCCCACACAGCCCCGACCGCCCCTAGCGTGGATCATGACGCGGGCTGCACATGTGCGCGTCAGGCCGCGTGCATCCGCGCAGCATTCCACCCGCACCCGCTCAGCGAAACGGAAGAGGTCCCATGATCGCGCGACGCCGAGCCCTCACAGCCACGCGCACGTACGGTGACGGTCCCGCCGCCCGCGGCTCCCGTGCCGCCGCGGTTTCCGCCGCAGCCGTCCTCGCCCTCTCCGCCTGCTCCCCCGAGGGCGGCGCTCCTGAGCGCGCTGCGGAGGGGGAGAGCGCCTCGGCGACCGCAGAAGCCTCTCCGGGCGAGGCCAGCGAGGAAACCGCCGAAGGGCCCGGCGGCCTCGGGGAGCCGGAGGTCATCGCCACCGGACTCGAGGCGCCCTGGTCGCTGGCCTTCCACGAGGGCGCTCCGCTGGTGAGCGAGCGCGACAGCGCCCGGATCAGCGAGCTCGACGAGGCGGGTGAGCCCAGGGAGGTCGCGGTCATCGAGGGAGTCTCGCCCGCGGGTGAGGGCGGTCTGCTCGGCATCGCCGTGGAGGCCGGCCACCTGTACGCCTACTTCACCGCGAGCGGGGAGAGCCGGATCGAGCGATTCGCCCTCACGGGGGAGCCCGGCGCGCTGGCTTTGGGGGAGCCCGAGCCGGTCCTCGACGGGATCCCGGCGGCGAGCTACCACAACGGCGGCCGGATCGCCTTCGGCCCCGACGGCATGCTCTATGCCACGGCGGGGGATGCCGGCGACACGGGCAGCGCGCAGGACACCGGCTCCCTGGCAGGGAAGATCCTGCGGCTGAACCCGGACGGCTCGGTGCCGCAGGACAATCCCTTCGACGGCTCCCCGGTCTGCAGCTACGGCCATCGCAATCCGCAGGGCATCGCCTGGTCCGATGACGGCACCATGTACTCCAGCGAGTTCGGCCAGAACACCTGGGACGAGCTCAATGTGATCGAACCCGGCGGCAACTACGGCTGGCCGGAGGCCGAGGGCATCGCGGAGCGGGACGGGCTCATCGACCCCGTCCAGCAGTGGGAGCCCGCCGAGGCCAGCCCCAGCGGGATCGCCGTCTCCGGCGATGACGTCTGGATCGCGAATCTGCGCGGGGCACGCCTGCACCAGGTGCCGCTCGCCGATCCCATGACTTCCACGACGCACCTGGTGGGCGAGCACGGACGTCTGCGCGATGTCGCCGAGGCGCCCGACGGCTCGCTCTGGGTGCTCACCAACAACACCGACGGCCGCGGCGATCCCGGGCCGGACGACGACAGGATCCTGCGCCTCGACCTGACCGGCTCCGGCTGATCCGGTCTGCCGGAGACTGATCTGTCCGGCGCCGTACGCCCCGCTGTCCATGCACCGCCGACCGCCCTCTGCGGAAGAAGGAATCCATGTCCCGCATCCTCGTCACCGGCTCCACCACTGGCATCGGACACTCCGATCAGACGCTCCGCTTGGGCACCTACGATGCGACCGAGGCGGAGCTCGCCCGGTTCGAGGGCCGGGAGACCACGGTGGAGGTCGTGGAGCGGACACGCTCCGCCCCACCGGACCGCATACACCGCATTCGCGAAGGAGAACCATGAAGACAGTTCCGTTCGGAACCGCCGGCACGCAGGTGCCCAACATCGTCGCCGGCATGATGCGCATCGCCGGAGACTCCGATGAGCAGATCCGCGAGCTGTACACCGCGGCACGGGAGGCCGGGATCGACTTCTTCGACCATGCCGACCTCTACGGGTTCAACCACCCGGGCGGCGGAACGCATCTGTGCGAGCGCCGGTTCGCCGAGGCGCTGCGGCTGAGCCCGTCCGAGCGCGAGCAGATCACCCTGCAGACCAAGACCGGCATCGTCGACGAACCGTGGTGCTACGACCAGTCGTACGAGCACATCGTGTCCTCCGCCGAGGAGTCGCTGCGGGCGCTGGACACCGACTATCTGGACGTGCTCCTGCTGCACCGTCCCGATGCGCTCGTGGAGCCGAGGAGGTCGCCCGCGCCTTCGACCACTTGGAATCGTCCGGCAAGGTCCGTGCGTTCGGGGTCTCCAACCACACGCCCCGGCAGATCGACCTGCTCCGGACGGCGGTGACCCAGCCGATGGCTGCGAACCAGGTGCAGCTCTCGCTCACCCACTCGACGGTCATCGCCCAGGGCCTGTCCTCGAACATGGCCGGTGAGGAGGATTCGCTCACACGCGACGGCGGCGGCATCGTCGACTACGCCCGCATCAACGGCATCACCCTGCAGGCGTGGTCCCCGTTCCAGAAGGGGTTCCAGGACGGTGTGTTCATCGATTCGCCCGATCACCCCGAGCTGAACGCCGAGCTGGGGCGGCTCGCCGCGAAGTACGGCGTCACCCCGACCGCGATCGCGGTCGCGTGGATCACCCGCCACCCTGCGGGCATCCAGGTGGTGCTCGGCACGACGAAGCCGCAGCGCGTGGCCGATGCCGCTGCGGGCTCGGACATTCCGCTGACCCGCGGCGAGTGGTACGGCCTCATCCAGGCCGCCGGGCACAGCGTGCCCTGAGGGTGGGGCTGGCGGTGATCGCTCAGGGACGCACCCCGTACGCCACTGTGGTCTGCCGCGCGAACGCGGTTTCGGTGATTTCGCGTTCGCACGGCAGACCACAGTGTGGGGAGGGGGGCGAGGGTGATCGCGGGGCGCTCGGCACCCGGCGGGGCGCTCGGCGGCACCCGGCGCAGCCGTTCACTCGCCGCGGCGTCTGCGCACCGCGGCGATGAGCTCCTCCTCCGCCCCCGCCCCGGCGCGGATGCCGCGCGGCAGGCGGACCATGAACCAGATGCCGATGAGCATCCAGGCTCCGAACATCACCCAGGCCGGCCAGCCCAGATCCGTGGACCACGGCGTGAGCGGCAGGTACAGGGCGAACATGCACGCGGTGAGGACCACGGAGAGCACACCGATGACCGTGCCTCCTGCCGAGCCGCTGCCGCCCACCCGCATGGGCCGGTCCATGCGCGGCTCCCGGCGGCGCAGCACCAGGAAGACCACGGAGACCAGGAAATAGGCGATGATGATGGCCGGTGATCCCGCGTTCACGATCCAGTCGATCATCCCGGAGCCCAGGAACGGGGCGATGGCCGCGAGCGCGCTGATGAAGATCACGGCATTCGACGGCGTGCGGTACCTCGGGTGCAGCTTGCCGAACCAGAGCGGGATCATGCGCGCCCGCGCCATGGAGAACATGAGGCGCGAGGCGCCGATGAGGAAGGCGTTCCACGAGGTGAGGATGCCGGCGATGCCGCCCGCGATCACCACGGTCCCCCAGATCTCGTGGCCCAGGAGGACGGAGAGGGCATCCGCGGTGACCAGATCGTGGTTGGGGAGATCGGCGGCGGGGATCGCCATCGACGAGGTGAAGATGATGAGCAGGTACCAGGCGATCGCCATGAGCACGGAGAACACGACGAGCTTGCCGATCTTCCGCGGCGGCACCTTCACCTCCTCCGCGGACTGCGGGATGACGTCGAAGCCCACGAATAGGAACGGCACCGCGACCATCACCGCGATGATTCCGGGAGCCCCGCCGGTGAACAGCGGTTCGGCATTGGCCGGCTCGCTGCCCACGAACACGCCGATGATGAGGAACAGCCCCACCAGGAGCAGGAAGCACACGATGAAGGTCTGCACGAGCGAGGCGGTGCGGATGCCGCGCACGTTGATCCAGCCCATGATCACCGCCGTGACGGTGCCCGTCAGCGCCCAGGTGAGATGGACGTCCGAACCGGCGACGCTCCACAGGAAGACCTGCTCCAGATCCGGTACCAGGTAGAGGACCGTCTCGGGGATGACCACGGCCTCGAACATGACGACGGAGATGTAGCCGCCGGTGATCGCCCAGGAGCCGAACACCGCCGTCCTGGGCCCCATCCCGCGCAGCAGGTAGTTGTGCTCACCGCCGGCCAGCGGCATCGCGGAGACCAGCTCCGAGTACACCAGGCCCACGAAGATCATGACCACGCCGCCTGCGGCGAAGGCGAGCATGGCGCCTGCGGTCCCGGCGGACTGGATCCAGCCGCTGGTCAGCACGATCCAGCCGAAGCCGATCATCGCTCCGAAGCCCACGAACAGCACGTCGAGGCTGCCCAGGGCCTTCACGAGGCCGGATTCGCTCACGGTGTGCGCACGGGCGGGTTCGGGGGTCATGGTCGCTCCTCGATCGCAGCGGCGGAGAGGGGCGCCTGCGGCATCGGCGGTGCGGCGATGCACGGGTGCCCTGCTCGTGACACTGCCGAGCCTAATCGTCCGCCGCCCGCAGGGGAATGGCCGCTGCGAGGAGTTCGCGAGGTCAGACCGGCCGGAGGTCTCCGGTGCTCGCGTCGACGGCGAAGATCCCGATCCGTCCCGTGTGCTCGTGGCGCACTGCCGCCCGCCGGACCCGTTCGACGCAGAACTCGCTGATGGTGGAGAAGGCGGGCGCGGCCGCGCGCGTACTCGGGGCCTCGACGCTGCCCGCAGCCTCCTCGTCGGCCCCAGGGCGGGCGCGGCCGCGCCCCGTGTCCGTGCCGCGACCAGCGCGCAGGCGGGAAGCGACGGGTTCCGGCTTCTGCACCAGCACGAAGCTGCGCGAACCGCCGTCGCGGGCATTGGCCTCCATGACGGCCTGGGCCGTGGTGCCGGAGCCAGCGAAGAAGTCCAGGACCACGGCCTCGCGGTCGTGCCAGGTGACGGCCTCGACGAGTGTGCGCACGAGCTCCACCGGCTTCGGGTAGGAGAAGACCCCGCCGAGACCGAGCTCCTCGAGGTCCGTCCGCCCCTCCGAGCCCATCACCCGGATGATCGAGTACAGCTTCGAGGTCGCCTCCTCCGCGGGTGTGAGGCGGACGACGGCATGACGATGCTCGCCCGTGACGGGATCGGGATCGCCCCAAGGGCGGAGCGTGAGCTCACCGGCATCGATCCGCCGGTCGACCTCTGCGAGCTTGGCCGGCCCGCGCACGGCCTCGATGTCCTCGTACATGAGCCGCCGCTCCTGCCCGCGCACATACGTCCCGAAGCTCACCCGCAGCACATCGTCTTCGATCAGCATCCTCCTGCCGCCGATCACCTCGTACCTGGCCGGCGGCTTCTTCTCGGTGACGAGGGGCCCTGCCGCTTCGATGTCCCTGGCCCAGACGTGGATGTAGTCGTGCCCGCGCACGAAGAACCGGGCCTGCCCGCCGCCCTTGGCCCGCTGGTGGATGAGCGTGCCCAGGAAGTTCGCCTCGCCGAACGCCTCGTGGCCCAGCAGCTGGGCGTAGGCCTGCTCGCGGTCGTCGATGTGGAGGAAGAGGACGCCGTCGTCCCGCATGAGTTCGCGGGCTAGAGCCAGGCGCGGACGCATGAAGTCCAGCCATGCGGAGTGCGAGCTGCGGGTGAGCAGGCGCTCCTCCGCCGAGGCCTTGGGGGCCGCCGAGCCATCGCCGGCGGACGCGGCCGTGGGGGCCTCGGGCGCAACCGCCTGGCTCTGCGGCGAGGAGCCCGTCGCCGCGTGCGCAGCCGCGAACGCTCCAGGAGCCCGGAACGAGTCCCGGTACGTGTGCGCATTGCCCGTATTGTAGGGCGGATCGATGTAGACCACCCGGACGGAGCCGCGGTGGGTGGGCAGCAGCGCGCGGAGCACGTCGAGGTTGTCGCCCTCGATCACGAGGCTCTCATGCGGGAGCCGGGCGGCTGATCTGCTCACATCCGCCAAGGCTAGCGGACGCGAAGAGCACGCGGAGGCGGATCTGCCCCGCGCGAGTCAGGGGAGGCCGCCCGCCTCCCACCGTCGCTACTCGGACTCCTGCGGCAGCCCGTCGATGACGTCCACTCCGCGCACCCCGTCGTCGGCGAGGGCGTCGACGTCGAGGTCGTCACCGTCGAGTTCGGCCACCTCGGCGTCGTCGTCGCCCTCGGAGACCATCTCGTCGCCGAACCTGTTGCCCTGTTCGGCCGCCGCCGTCTCCTCCGAGGTGAACTCGTCGATGGCGCGGAGCGAGTCGCTGGGCGCATCGGCGTCCTCGGTGTCCGCGAGCAGCGCATCGTCCGCGCCCTCGACGCCCGTGCCCTCCGGCCCCTCGCTGCCGGGCTCCACGGATCCGAACGCCGGATCGCCCAGCTCCGCGTCGACGGCCTCGGCCTCCGCCGCCTCCGCGGCCGCGTCGCGGACTTCGTCGGGTGTGGGGTCGGTGTCGTCGAAAGCCGTGCCGTCGGTCTCGGTCATGATCGTTCCCGTCCTTCGGATCGCTCTGCGGTTCGGGTGATGCTGATCCCGAGTCTACGCACCGCACGCCTGCTGTCGACCCCCTTCCGACAAGCCGTGGGAGAGTGCTCGGCGACATGCTCCCTTGCGTTCACGAGAGTCCTCTCCCGGTGCACTGCGTTCTCAGGGGAGGTTGAGGGTATGCGGTGTCTGGTCCGCAGACGGGTGAAGCCCGGACGGAAAACGTGCAGACTTGAGACATGAGAGCACAGCCACAGCGCATCGCCGTCGTGGGCGGCGGCATCATCGGCACCGCCGTCGCACGCGAGCTCGCCCTGCGCTTCGACGATGCGACCGTCACCCTGTTCGAGAAGGAGTCACACCTCGCGCAGCACCAGACAGGCCACAACTCCGGAGTGGTGCATGCGGGCCTCTACTACGAGCCGGGCTCGCTCAAGGCGCGCCTGTGCCGCCGGGGCGTGGAGCGGATCATCCGCTACTCCGCGGAGAACGGGATTCCCTATGAGGAGTGCGGGAAGCTCGTCGTCGCGCAGGACACGGACGAGGCGGACCGGCTCGAGCGCATCTTCGAACGGGCGAAGGCCAACGGCGTGCCCCATGTGAAGCTGCTCGACCGGCGGGAGATGCGCGAGGTCGAGCCCGGCGTGCGCGGCGTCCTCGCCCTCCACTCGCCCCACACCGCGATCATCGACTTCGTGCGGCTCACGGAGTCCCTGGGCCGCGACCTGGAGTCCGCCGGGGGCGTCATCCGGTACGACTCCGAGGTCGCCCGCCTGGACACGCTCTCGAGCGAGGTCCGCGTGCGTCTCGCCCTGCCGGGTGCCAAGGGCTCCTCCGTCACCGAGGACGCCGGCGTCTTCGACCTCGCCGTGACCTGCGCGGGCCTCCAGTCCGACAGGCTCGCCGTGGCGAGCGGCCTCGACCCGGACCCGCGGATCGTGCCCTTCTACGGTGACTACTTCGTGGCGAGGGGCGAGGCCGCCGAGGCCGTCCGCGGTCTCATCTACCCCGTCCCGGACCCGGCCTACCCCTTCCTCGGCGTGCACCTCACCCGCAGCATCGACGGCTCTCTTCTGCTGGGGCCCAACGCCTTCCTGTCCCTCGGCCGGGAGAAGTACGAGCGGAAGATGGGGCCCATCGGCGGACTGGACCTCTCCGATCTGGGGAGCACCCTGGGCTACCGGGGCTTCTGGAAGTTCGCGTCCCAGAACATGAGGGCGGCGGCGCGCGAGGCGCGGACCGCGCTCAGCCCGCAGGCGTTCATCGCCGAGGCGCAGAAGTTCGTGCCCGGCCTCGACGCCTCCGCCGTGCATCCGGGTCCGCGCGGGGTGCGCGCCCAGGCGATGAACCCGGACGGCTCGCTCGTGGACGATTTCGTCATCACCAGCCGCGGCCGGCTCACACAGGTGCGCAACGCCCCCTCTCCGGGGGCCACGAGTGCGCTCGCGATCGCCGAGCACGTGGTGGACCGCGCGGTGGAGTCGATGCGCTGAGGCGCTGACTGGCCTGCGGCACGTATGTGCAGCCCGCGTGCTGACGGCGGTATCAGCGCGCAGACTGCATACGCGCAGAAGAGCCCGGCCGCGTCCCCTTATCTCCGCCGCCCCTGCCGGAGCAGCAGCGAGAGGAAGAACGCGCCGCCGAGCACGATCGTCACGACGCCCACCGGCACCGGCACGGGGAGTGCGAACTGGGCGAGGAGGTCCGCGGTCAGGAGAAGGATCCCGCCCGTGAGCGCGGCCGGGAGGAGGGCTCGCGAGCCCGCGACCGCGCGCGAGATGTGCGGGGCCGCGAGGGCGATGAACGAGATGGGCCCGGCAGCGGCGACGGCGAATGCGACGAGCACCACCCCGCAGGCGAGGAACAGCGCGCGCTCCCTGCCTCCGGCCGCGCCCAGGGAGGTGGTGGTGGCGGGATCGAACTCGAGGATCGCAAGGACCCGCTCGCGCCACAACAGCACGGGCAGCACGACCGCCGAGACGAGCAGCAGGGGCAGCAGCTCCGTCCAGCCCCTGCCCTGCAGGCTGCCCACGAGCCAGGTCTGCGCCGTCACCGCGGCACCCACGAAGACCCGGGTGAGGAGATAGCCCGTCGTCGCGCTCGCGAGAGCGGCGAAGGCGAGTCCGGCCAGGATGATCCGCCCCGAGGTCATTCCACCGCGCAGGGCGAAGGCGCCTATCGTCAGGGCCGCGACCGCGGCCCCGGCGAGCGCGCCCAGCGAGACCTGCGCCGGTGACCCGTGCAGGAGCAGGATGACCGTGCAGGCCCCCGCCGCGGCACCCGAGGAGATGCCGAGGAGGTCCGGACTCGCGAGCGGATTGCGCGTGACCCGCTGGAACAGCGCGCCTCCGCATGCGAGCGCCGCTCCGATGCACAGCGCGACCAGGGCGCGCGGCAGGCGCCGGTGCAGGACGAAGAACTCCATGCGGGGATCGGGCGGTTCTCCGGCGAGCGTCTGCAGCAGGGCGACCGGGGAGATGCGGAACTCGCCGATCATGAGCGCCGCCGCACAGAGGAAGCTCGCAAGACCGGCGAGGACCACGGTCGCCACGAGAGGGCGGCGCTCCACGCGCAGGGACAGCCGCTCCCCGGGCGTGCGCAGCACGAGCAGGCGGTCGGCTCCGGCAGCGGCGCTCATGCGCGCACCTGCCCTGCGCCGTCGGTCTGCCGGCCCGAGGCCCGCCAGGGGCCGGGACTCAGCCGCGCACTGGGATCTCCCCGTACGCCGGAGCTCCGCCGCTTCCTGGGTCTTCGCCCGCCGCCGGCGCCGCGAAGGAGCAACGCCATGAGCGCCGGGGCGCCCAGGAAGGCCGCGACGATGCCCACGGGGATCTCGGCTCCTCCGCCGATGAGCCTGCCGAGCACGTCCGAGGCGAGGACGAGGCAGGGGCCCAGCAGCAGGGCCAGCGGCAGGACCACGCGCAGATCGGGGCCCGCGAGGAGCCTGGCGAGGTGCGCCGACACCAGCCCGATGAACGCGATGGGTCCCGCGATCGCGACGGCAGCCGCGCACAGAACGGTGACGAGGCCGAAGCCCACCGTCCGCACGAGCACCGGGGAGACCCCGAGCGAGGAGGCGGTGTCCTCGCCGAGCGCCAGGACGTTGAGATGCGGACCGAGCAGCAGCGCGACCGCAGCCGCGATGCCGATGAGCAGAAGGAGCGGCCCCGTCTCCGCGGCGCTCCGCATGGCGAGCGAACCCACCTGCCAGAAGCGGAAGGAGTCGAGGATCCGCTCGCTCGTGAGCACGAGGAGCTGGGTGACGCCGCTGAGGACCCCGCCGAAGGCCACCCCGGCGAGCACGAGTCGCACGGGCGAGCCGCTCACGAGGGAGGAGCCCGCGGTGAGCACGATCGCCGCGCTCGCGGCACCGGCACCCAGCAGCGCGAACCAGAGCACCTGACCCGAGCCGGCGGAGCCCAGCACGGCGATGCCGATGACGACCCCCAGCGCGGCTCCCACGTTCACGCCCAGCAAGCCGGGGTCTGCGAGGGGGTTGCGAGTGAGTGCCTGCATGAGGACCCCTGCCAGACCGAGCGCGATGCCGCACGCGAGGCCGGCGACCGTGCGGTCGAAGCGCAGGTCGCCGACGATGACGACGGTGCCGTGGTCGCCGATGCCGAGCAGGGCGGCGGCCACCTCCGCCGGCGGCAGCGCACGCGCTCCCAGGGCGAAGCTCAGCACCACCGCGAGGAACAGGCCCAGCGCCGCACAGGCGAACACTGCCGCTGCGGTCCAGCCCCGCCGTCGTCGTTCCGCCATCGCGGCCCCCGATTCTTCGATAAATAAGGATTGCCTTACCAAACAATTGAGGATAGCGTTCGGCCTGTGAAAAATTCCACTCAGCCGCGGAGCCGTGCTCTGCGCAGCATCGTCGCCCTTGCCGCCTCTCTCGCATGCCTCACCGTCTCCGCCTGCGGCTCGTCCGCCTCGGCGGGCAGCGGGGACGGGCAGCCGGGAGGAGGGGAGTCCCGCACCGTTGCGCATGCGATGGGCGAAACCGTCGTCGAGGGCGAGCCGAGCACCATCGTCGTCCTCGACTCGCCCTTCATGGACGCGCTCGTGTCCCTGGGCATCACGCCGGCCGGCGGCACCGTGGCCGATCAGGGGGAGGGCTTCCCCGGGTACCTCGGCGAGGCCACGGACGGGGTCGAGACCGTGGGCCTCATCGCGGAGCCGGACGTCGACGCCGTGGCGAACCTCGCTCCGGATCTCATCATCGGCACGAAGATCAGGCACGAGGCGATCTACGACGAGCTCTCGGCCATCGCCCCCACCGTCTACTCCGAGACCTCGGGGACCAACTGGGAGGACCAGGCGCGGCTCGCGGCCGAGGCCGTGGGGAAGTCCGGGGAGATGGACGCGCTCATCGGGGAGGTCGAAGCGAGGGCCCAGGAGCTCGGCGAGGAGGTGGGCGCGGAGGGGACGACCGTGAGCATGGTGCGCTTCCTCGAGGACAACTTCCGGCTCTACGGCCCGGAGACCTTCTCCGGCTCGATCCTCACCGATATGGGCTATGAGCTGGGTGACCGGAGCTGGAACGAGTATTCGATGCTGGAGCTCAGCCCGGAGAACTACGACCAGATCGACGGTGACGTGATCTTCTACACGAGCCCGGGCGGCGATCCTGCGGCCTCCACACTGGGCACCGTCACGGACCTGTGGAAGGACCAGCCTGGCGTGGCCGCCGGACAGGCGTTCGAGGTCCCGGAGGGCACGTGGATGACGGGGATCGGCGTGACCGGCGCCCACCAGATCCTCGACGAGATCGAGGAGCGGCTCGGCTCCTGAGCCCTGCCTCGGAGGGCTTCGACATCGGGAGGTTTCTACGGTGCGGGCACCCTGCATAGTGTCCGCACCGTAGAAACCTCCCTGAGGATGAGGCGGCTGCCCTCACAGACCGGCGAGATCGGCGAGGCCGAAGAGCGCTCCCGCACCCAGCCACAGCCCCAGCAGGAAGAGGATGAGGGCGATGGTGCCGTTCGCGTGCCTGCTGAGGAACGCTTCGAGCCTGCGGAGCGGGCCCGCAGCGAACCGCTCGGCCGTCACCCGGATCACGAGCAGCAGGAGCGCCGGCAGGATCATCACGAGGCAGTAGAAGAGGCCCATCGCCGGCGCCGTGGGCAGACCCGGATCCGCGGCCGCGATCATCCCGAGGCCGGCGAGGTAGGGCAGCAGTGTGGTGATCTCCAGGCCCACCGCGGCGAGCGCGAGCCCGAGCAGCGGCCCGAGGCCGGCCTCGGCGCCCTCGCCCACCGCCCGGCTGCGGAACCGGGCGAGTCTGTCCGGAGTGCCGCGTGCGGCCTCCCGCGCGCGCTTGCGCTCCCTGCCCCGTGCGGTGAAGGGGTCGAGGCGGCAGCTGAACCAGATGAGTCCGGCGGCCAGCGCGGCCTGCCCCAGTAGGAAGGGTGCGCTCTGCTGGGCGGCTTCGAGGCAGTCGAGGAGCGATTCGCCCACGATCAGCAGGCCGGCGAGCACGAGCAGGCCGATGAGGGCATAGGCCCCGGCGACCACGGCCAGGTAGACCAGCACTCTGCCCGCGCGCAGCCGGCCGGGGGCCATGAGGAACCATACGGGGATGAGGAGGGTGCCGAAGCTCGTCGAGTCGAGGAGGGCGAGAGCCGCGAGGACGCCCCACAGGGCGGGGACGGCTGTGCCGCCGTCCAGGAGGGCTGTCGGAGCGGCGCTCATGGCGGTGGCGGTCAGCGGTCCCGTGGTCATGCGGTCAGCCTGCCGCGGGAGCAGGCCCGGCGCATCGGCCGAAGGATCGAGGTTCCCGCTCCGCCCGCCGCGGTTCTCGCTCCTCCGGATGAGGCAGCAGAGTCGGCGGTGTGGTCGAATACGAGTGTGACGACGCTGAGATCCGGTGTGCGGCGTGCGGCCGGGACGATGCGGGTGCAGGTGCCGCAGTTCCTCACCCTCGGCCTCGCCCTGCTCCTCGTCGCCCTGGGGTGGGCGCCCGTCTGGGACCACGCGCCCTGGTGGGACCTGCTCGACGTGAGGCCGCGGGCGTGGTGGCATCTGGTCCCGCTCGCGCTCATGGCGGCGGCGGTCCCGCTGCGGGTGAGGCATCCGCTGGCGGCCGTGCTCGCCGGGTCCGCCTGCGTGCTCCTCGATCTGGCGGTGGGGCTGAATCTGGGTCTCCTCTTCTGCCTCTCCGAGCTCATCACCAGCCTGGGCCTGCGGGCGGAGCGGCGCACCGTGCGCACGGTCGAGGCGGGTGCGCTGGCGGTCGCGGCACTCAGCATCGCAGCCGCCTTCGCCGCAGGGGCCGAGCCCTGGGGCGCGTTCAACATCGGCCTGGCCGTGGGCGCTGTGGCGGTCCTGCCGCTGTGGTGGGCACGGGAGGTGCGGAAGGGCTACCCGCTGTGGAACGAGCGCGATGTGCGCCGGCAGCTCGAGGCCGAACGCCATGCGGCCCTCCTGCGGCGCCAGGAGGACGAGCGCCGCCTGGCCGTCGCGGAGGAGCGGCGGCACATGGCGCGGGAGCTGCACGACGTGGTCTCCTCGCAGGTCTCGGCCATAGCGCTCACCGCCGGCGCCGTGCTCAACGCCGAGGCCAGCGAGGAGCGCGACCGCAGAGCGCTCGGGAACATCCGCACCACGAGCGTCGAGGCGCTGGGCCGGCTGCGGGAGATGGTGCAGCTGCTGAGCGGAGCGGGCCCGGAGGCCGCGGGCGCCGCGGGCGGACAGGAGACCTGGGAGGGTGTGCTGAGCCGGGCTGAGCGTCAGGGCATCGACGTGCACGTGGACGGCAGGCTGCCGGAGGAGCTGCCTCCCGCCGTGCGGCAGGTGGCGCTGCGCGTCATGCAGGAGTCGCTGCTGAATGCTCTCAAACACGGTGATGCGCGCGCTCGGGTGGAGCTCGTGCGCCGACGCAGATGTCTGCGGCTGCGCATCACCTCGGGCCTTCGCGAACAGGGCACGGAGGCGGGCGTCGCGGAGGAGCGGAGGAGGGCTGCACCTGATGCCGTCTCATCGGCAGCCGGCGCCGGTCCGCCTGATGCCGCCGGCCCGTCGGGTGCAGGTGCTGCCTCATTGGGCGCCGGCACCGGTCTCGCCGCGATGCGGGAGAGGGTGCGGCTGAGCGGAGGGCGGTTCAGGGCAGGCCCATCGGGCCGCTCCCCAGCGTCGGGCTCGGGGCGGCAGAAGGGCGGCGCGGGAGAGCGCGCCCACGGCGAATGGACGGTGGAGGCGGAGCTTCCCCTGAAGGTGAGGACACATGGCTGACGGCAGTTACGCTGATGGCGACCCCGCAGCCGGCGGCAGTGTCGATGACGACCCCGCGGGCGCAGGTTCCGCATCGGATCCCGGGGCCGGGGCTTCCGGGCCGGTCCGTGTGCTGCTGGCGGACGACCATGCTGCGGTGCGTGCAGGACTGCGCCTGCTGCTGGAGGTGGACAGCGGGATCGAGGTGGTGGGCGAGGCTGCGGACGGTGCCGTCGCCGTGCGGCAGGTGCGGGCGCTGGGCCCGGACATCGTGCTCATGGACGCCCGGATGCCGGGCACGGACGGGATCGAGGCGACCCGGCAGATCGTCGCGGAGACCGGGACCGAGGTGCTCATGCTCACCACCTTCGACCTCGACGAGGTGGTGTTCGGGGCGCTGCGGGCAGGGGCGGCGGGGTTCCTGCTGAAGTCCGTGGAGCCTCCGCAGCTCATCGAGGCGATCAGGCGCATCGCACAGGGGGAGGGCGTTGTGGCGCCCGAGGTGACGCGCAGGCTGCTCGACGCCTTCGCTGCGAGGCCCGGGGGCGGAGCTGCGGGACCCGGTGTCTCCGGCCCTGCCGGCGCGGGGCCTGTTCCCGGTCCCGCGGGTACGGGGCCCTCGGCGCGAGCTGGGGCAGCTGGGCGCGAGCCTGCTGGGATGTATGGCACCGGGTCGGGCAGCACTGGAGCCGGCCCCGGGGGACTGCAGACGGCGGTTGCCCAGGGCCTCGGCGCACTCACGCCCAGGGAGCTCGATGTGCTCGCGGCACTGGGGCGCGGTCTGTCCAATGCGGAGATCGCACAGACGCTCGTGATCAGTCGGGCGACGGTGAAATCCCATGTGTCGAGCCTGCTCAGCAAGCTGCATCTGCGTTCGCGCATGCAGGCGGCGATCCGTGCGCGCGAGGCCGGCCTCGCCTGAGCGCCGGCGCGGCCTGTCCCCTTCAGCCCTCGATCCACCGGGTGAGCGGTTCCTGTCGGTGCCAGCGTGATGATCCGACAGGAAGTGCTCACTCCGTGGGGCTGCCGGGCGCATCCTCAGCGAGCAGGTCCAGGGCGGCCCGCATCTGCGCGGGGCTCGGCACACTGTCCGGGTCGATGAGGAACTGCGTGATCAGGCCTGCGATGAGGGCGAAGGCGAGCGAGCCCAGTGCGGCCTCGGCCTCCGTCTTCCCCGCGCTCGCCTCCGGAGCACTCCCGGACCGGCCTGTCATCAGCGCCGTGACCTCCTCGCGCCCGTTGGCCGAGCCCGCCGCCACCTCCGCGTGCAGGCTCTCGTCGAACTGGGCCTGGGCGAAGGCCTGCAGGCTGGCCGACTGAACGGCGCGCGTCTGCGGGAGGGAGTCGCTGATCGCAGCGAGGAGGGCGCCGAGGCGCGCACGGGGAGTCTCCCCCTGCGCCTCCGTCGTGAGGGCCGTGAGGAGGTCGCCCCATTCGCTGCTCAGCTCCATCGCGGCGCGATTCATGAGACGGTCCTTGGAACCGTAGTGGTAGCCGATGGACCCCAGATGGGCGCCCGAGGCCTCGGCGATGTCGCGGGCGGTGGTGCGGCCATAGCCCTTCTCGACCAGGCACTTCTTGGCTCCTGCGAGGAGTGCTTCCTTCTGGTTCATGGGACTGAGTCTAGGGGCCCGCAGAACGTACGTCCTGCACGTATGTCCGTTTCACCCGTCCGGGCGGGGCATTCCCGAGCTCGCCCCTACTGCGGTAGGGGGTGCGAACGGTTCCGCGGGGTGACGCGCGGGAGGCGGGTGGCTTCCTACGGTCGGGCCATGACATCGCATCCCCACCTCGCGGACGGCGCGAGCAGAACGGAGGCGCGCGGCGCTGCGGTCACCGAGGCCCCCGGCCCCCGGCCCCCGGACTCCGCGGAACCGCCCGGCCGACGACTACTTCGAGCTGAGCAGGAGGGTGAAGGAGGCCGGCCTCATGGGCAGGCGGACGGGCAGCTGCATGCTGCGCTTCGCACTGCTGCTCCTGGCGCTCGCGGGAGCCTTCGTCCTGCTGTTCGCGCTGGGGCACAGCATGTGGCAGCTGGGCGCGGCCGTTCTGTTCGGCGTGCTGTTCACGCAGCTGGCGGTGTTCGGCGTGTACATGGGTGCGAGCTTCGCCCCCAAACACAAGGGGATGCCGCTGCTGCCTGCGGATGCGGAGGTCGACTTCCTCCGCCGCCAGGTCCTCACCTCCCGGAGCATCCGCGGCGGGCTGCTGGTGGACTGGGCGATGGGAGGGCTCAACCATCAGATCGAGCATCATCTCTTCCCCCGGATGCCGAGCATGAACCTGCGCAGGGTGCGGCCCATCGTCCGCGAGTTCTGCGTGGAACGGGGAATCCCCTACACGGAGACGGGGCTCGTGCGGGCCTACGGCAGCGTCATCCGCTACCTCAATGACGTGGGGCTGGGGCGCTCCGATCCGCTGGAGTGCCCGGTCGTCGCGCAGTTCCGCCCGCGCTGAGGAGAGCGGACGCCGAGGCGCGGGCCGAGTGGCGGCCCGCGCCTCGGCGAGTGCGTGCGGAACGGCCCGCGCAGTGATTTGTACGTACGTACTTGCGGAAGGGGGTGCGAGCGTCCTACGCTGACATCATGAACGTACGTACAAATAACCCTCAGTCCCATTCCCGTCGTCCCGGCCAGCAGGCGTCTGAGCGGAAGCCTGCAGACGCCTCGTCCGCAGGTGCCCCGCTCGGGGGCGTCCGGCCCATGAGCGCTCCGAAGCAGATCGCGGCGCTCATCGTCCTCCTGCTCCCGGCCCTGCTGGTCTCGATGGACATCTCGATCCTCTTCGTCGCGAATCCGGCGATCGCGCGGGACCTGGCGCCCACCGCCTCGGCGTGGCTCTGGATGATGGACAGCTACAGCCTCGTGGTCGCGGCCCTCCTCGTGACGATGGGCAGCCTCGCCGACCGGATCGGCAGGCGCAGGCTCCTCCTCATCGGCGCGGTGGCATTCGGGCTCGCGTCCCTCGTGCTGGCACTGGCCTCCACCCCGGCGCTGTTCATCCTGGGCCGGGTGCTGCTGGGGATCGGCGCGGCCACCCTCGCACCCTCCACCCTCGCGATCATCCGCAGCGTGTTCACGGACCTCACCGCCCGGCGCCGGGCGGTCTCCGCCTGGACCATCGCCTACACGGGCGGGGCAGTGGCGGGTCCGATCCTGGGCGGATTCCTGCTCTCGATGTTCGACTGGCCCGCGGTGTTCCTCATCAACCTTCCCGTCATGGCGCTCCTGCTCGTGGCCGGTCCGTTCCTGCTCCCGGAATCGCGTGACCCGGAGGGCGCGCACTTCGACCTGCCGGGTGCGGTGCTCTCCCTCTTCGCGCTGTTCGGGATCGTGTACTCGGTGAAGAGCTTCACGGATCAGGGCATGGGGCCGGTGGCCTGGGGCGTGCTGGTGCTCGGCCTCGGCCTGCTGGCGGCGTTCGTCGTGCGGCAGCGCAGGGCCCAGCATCCGCTCATCGACCTCTCCCTCTTCGCCCGCGGGGCGTTCACGGGTGCGGTCGTCGCCAATGTCCTCGCGGCCCTCGGCATGGTGGGGATCGGCGCCCTGGCGTTCACGTACCTGCAGTCCGTGCACGGACTGAGTGCGCTGCAGGCGGCGCTGTACACCCTGCCCACGTTCCTCGGGACGGCGGTGGGCGCCACGCTGGCCTCGGAGCTCGCCAAGCGCGTCCGTCCGGCGTTCCTCGTGGCGGCGGGCATGGCGCTGACGGCGGGCGGGCTGGTGTTCATCGGCGCGGTCGCCGCCGACCGCTCACCGGTGTGGTTCATCGGCGGGTACATCTTCCTGACCCTGGGCGCAGGCGCCGTGAGTGCGCTCGCCAATTCGCTCGTGCTCGCCACCGCTGCGTCCGGTCGCACGGGTGCGGCGGCGAGCATCTCCGAGACCGGCGTGCAGCTGGGCGGCGCGCTGGGCATCGCCGGCTTCGGGCTCGTGTCCACGGCCTTCTACCGGGCGGAGATGGCGGAGGCGCCGGGCACGGTGCCGCCCGCGGTGAGTGAGTCGATGGCCGGTGCCGAGGCTGCGGCCGCGGGCCTTCCCGCTCACCAGGCCGCGCCCCTCCTCGAGGCGGCAGCGCAGGCCTTCGCCTCGTCGATGGGTTCCGTCGCCTTCGTCATCGCCGGAGTCATGGGGCTCGCGGCGGTGCTCACCGGGGTACTGCTGCGCAGCGTGCCGGCCGGCACGGAGGCGGAGGAGGGCGCTGAGGAGGGGGAGGGGCAGTGAGGACATCCGGGGCCGCGCGAGTCGCGCATCGGCAGGCTTCCCGGGTGCAGCTTGACCAGGGGGGCGTCGGAGTGGCATCTGAGTGGTTTTGCCAGGTCACCTGCTGGCGTCGATCTCTGCGATCCATGCATTCAGATCTGTGACTGCGTCGCTGAGCGGGAGGGTGACGCTGCTGCCTGCTGCGGCCTGAGCGAAGTCGCTGTCCCAGTGGCTGAGCGCTGTGACGGTCGGCGGCCATTTCCTCGCCGTTCGACCGAGCTCGGAGGCTTCTGCGGCTCGGGCTTCGAAGACTGCCATGGATGCATCTCGCACCTCGGGGAGTGCTGGGCTCCCGGTGGTGGCGATGAGGTCGCGCAGCAGGAGCAGATCGATGACGTCCCGAGCGCGGTCGTTGACCGCATATGGAGGAGTGTGAGGGTCGGAGACTGCATGGAGCTTCTGCGCGATCTGATACCGCAAGGTGATCCCCGTGAGGACGTCGGGGTCGGGCAGCCCGAACCCGCTGAGCGGTGGTGGCTCGATGCTCTCGTGCTCCTCTCCTATTCCCGCCTCATCGGGTGAGACCTCGAACTGGACTCGCCGCCAAGTCACTCCGCGGATCTCGAGGAGGATGTCGAACCTGCGAGGTGTGGTGGTTCTGGAGGGCACGGCAATATCCTCGACTTCGCCGCGACGCAGTGTCAGAGGACCCCACGGCTCGTCCAGCACGTCCTCGAGCTTTCGCAGGAAATTGTCCATGTCACCGCGGATCACGCCGTCGACATCCTTCGTGGCGCGAGCAGTTGCATTGAGGCGGTGCTGGAGCAGGGTTCCGCCTTTGAGGAGGAACAGCTGGCGCCCGTCTGCGTCGAGGGCGCGTTGGACTGCCGCGGTTGCCACTGATGGTGCGACCAGCCAGCCGAGGCGCCCTCCCCGCGCCTCGTCGCCGAGCAGGCCCTCGGCTTGAACGATCCAGGTGTTGAGGACTCGAGCTGAAGCCGGGCGCTTCGATTTCGGCTTCAAGCTCTTCAGCAGTGATGCCAGTCTGGAGCGGGAGGGTTCACTGCTCATGGCGGGCCTCCAGGCGCTTGGCGAGCACATTGCTTTCTGTGGTCTTCAGGAGCCCCCGGGCGCGGCCGCGTTCGATCGCCTGCCGCAGCAGATGGGTCTGTGTTCCATAGGCAAGGCACTGTGCGATCGCTGTCGCGGGAGTCACGGTCGGGATCTCCTCCCACCAGCCGATCTGCTGAGGAGCCAAGTCTTCGTGGTGGATGGCGTAGTCCCCGCCGTCTGCGCGACGGAAGCGGCGTCGTCTGCTGACGGTGACATGGATGAGGTTGGGGTTGACGTCGCTGATGCTGTAGACGTTGAGCGCAGTCTCGTGCGAAAGGGCCGCCTCCGGCACTCGCGTCCAGAGCACCGCGAGCATGAGCGCGTCGTGCTCTCCTGCCGGGTACTGCGGGAAGCGATAGACGCCGCGTGCGGCTCGTTCGAGCGTGTTCCGGTGTACGAGCATCTGCACTGCGTGCTTGCCGATGCCCGTTTCTGCGGCTTGCTGGGCGGTGACGAAGCCGTGCTGGGCAATTGCGATGTCCCACAGCTCGTCACGTGCCAGCGGTTTCGTCATCATGGCATAAGTATAACGATTTCGTGATACTTGTGCCATCATGACATAGGCTGATCTGTCAGCCGGCCCGCTCATCGCGACCGGCCTGTCCGGGTGGGTGAGGCCTCTGCGGACACGATCTGTCCGCAGGCGCCGTTAGCGTGGGAAGCGCTCATCATCACGACGGCGAAGAGGGTGGAGACCATGGGCACCGAGACGAACACGGCAGCTTCCGATCGCGAGCGCGAGGACCTCATCGCGATGCTCGACCACGCGCGCTTCTACCTGCGCCACACCACGCGTGAGCTCACGGACGAGCAGGCGCGTGCGCACACCACGCCCAGCGCGTTCTGCCTCGGCGATCTGATCAGGCATGTGACCCAGGTGGAGAGGAGCTGGTGCGATTTCCTGCTGCATGGCAGGGACGTCCGCGAGAAGGAGTTCATCGACTGGACGGAGGAGGACTACGCGGAGCACGACAGGGCGTTCCGGATGGGCGCCGATGAGCACCTGGGCGATCTCCTCGACGAGTACGCGCAGGTGGCCGAGCGGACGAACGCCGCGATCCGCACGGTGCCCTCGCTCGACGCCCTCCGCGAGCTGCCGAGGTCGCCGTGGAGCGACGAGGAGGCGTGGTCTGTCCGCCGTGCGGTCCTGCACATCGCGGCGGAGACCGCGCAGCATGCCGGTCATGCCGACATCATCCGGGAGGCGCTGGACGGCGTGCGGTCCATGGCGGCGTGAGGGTTCGGCCCCCTTGCGTGCCCAGGTGCACTCCTGTGCGTGGGAGCGGTCCTCGGCTGTTCAGTCCGCACCGTCCGATGCGGGCCCGGTGCCCTCCTGTGCAGCGGCCCATTCCGCCACCCGGCGGGCGCTCTCCTCCTCGGAGAGGTCCTCCACCCGGCTCATGACGGACCAGCGGATGCCGAAGGGATCGCGGATCGAGGCGAAGCGGTCTCCTGAGACGAAGTCGCTCACGGGTTCGCGGATCGTCGCCCCCGCCGCCACAGCGCGCTCGACCACGGCGTCCACATCCGCGCAGTAGTAGCCCAGGGAGCAGCAGTCCGCATCTCCTTCGGGCGGCGGCACCAGTCCGAAGGCGGGATTGGGCTCGCCCAGCTGCAGGTGGCCGCTGCCCATGTCGAGATCCGCATGGACCACCACCCCGCCCATCTCCGTGACATCGACGACGCGTGCCCCGAACACCTCCCGGTAGAACTCGACGGCCTCGCTCGCCCGGGGCACGGCGAGGAACGGGGTGAGGCTCGTGGAGCCATGGGGGATTCCGTCTGTCGTGTGTGCGCCGGTCGCACCTCTGCGCGGCGTGCTTGAATCGTTCATGCACCGAGAGTACGGCGGCGCCGAACCGGCGGGCTTGGATATTCGCGACGGATTCCTCTCGCCTTCCAGGCAGGGAATCGGCGATGAGGGGACAGCGCGGAGCCGGAGGTGCGCTGGGCAGCGGCGCCGAGCGAGGCGCGGAGAGCCGGAGGCAGGAGAGATGGCGGACGGATCAGAGCGCAGGACCGCGGCGAGCGGTTTCGACGCGCGCGGAATCCTCTATCCGGCCCGTCTGCCCACCTTCGTCCGTCTGCCCGCACCGGAGAGCCTTACCGGCCTCGTGTGCTGGTTCTGGATTCCGGAGTGGGACCTGGCGCCGGGCCGCGTCTCGCGGCAGAGCGTGCTCCCCTTCCCGGCCTCGAACCTGGTGGTCGAGTGCGTGCGCGAACACCGCGCTTCTGTCAGCCTCTCCGTCGCCCTCAACGGCCCCGCCACCCGCGTGTCCCATCGGGACCTCAGGAGCTCCGGATGGGCGGTGGGTGCGCTGCTCCGACCCGCGGCGGTCGCCGCGCTGGGCATCGATCCCACGGCGATCCGGGATGCGGAGGTGCGGCTCTGGGGGAGCGGAAGGGGCACTGCGTCGGCCTCGGCGGCATCGGAGTGTGCGCAGGCGGCCGAGGTCGAGGTCGTGCCGGCGGCGAGACTGCGCGCGGAAACCCTCGGACGCACCGTCGCGGAGGCGATGGCGGCGGGAGAGGACGCGCATGACACTGCCGCCGCCTCGGCCCACCGCGCCGCCGCCGAGGCGTTCGCGAGCTGGTTCGCCGCGCACATTCCGGCACCGGACGAAGGAGGTCGGCTCGCCAATGAGATGGAGGACCTCATCGCCGGGGACCGGAGCATCGTGCACATCGAGCAGGCGGCCGAGCGACTGGGCATCTCCGTGCGCGGAGTGCAGCGGCTGGCCCGGAGGTACGTGGGCGTGCCGCCGCTCGCGATCATCCGCCGGTACCGCCTGCAGGAGGCGGCCCAGCGGCTGCGGGAGGATCCGGACGTGACGATCGCGCAGGTCGCGGCGGACCTCGGCTATGCCGACCATGCGCATCTCACGCGGGACTTCCGGGCGGTCCTGGACCTCACTCCTGCGGGATACCGGCGGGGCCGAGTCTGACTGCGGACCCGCACTTGCCGTTCAGTGAGGGCGCGTGCGATGCGCGTATCGTCGGTGGTGCATCCGGACGGATGGCGCGAAGAGGGGAGACGGGCATGGAAGCGGAGCTGGACCTGCAGGCGGAGGCGGGCGCGGTCGTGCGCACGGTGGTCCTGGGCGAGGGGACGCACACGGTCGAGGTGAGCCGGGTCTTCCCGGCGGACCGTGACGAGGTGTGGGAGGCGTGCACCCGCCCTGAGAGGCTGCGGCAGTGGTTCGACACCGCAGACGGCGAGCTGCGCCCGGGCGGCCGATACGCCCTCGCGGACAGCGGGACCGTCGGCACGATCGAGGTGTGTGAACGCCCCTCCCGGCTCCGGCTCACCTGGGAGTACGAGGACGATGCGAGCACGGTGGAGATCGTGCTGGCTGCCACCGGGGAAGGGCGGACCTCACTTGCACTCCGGCACATCGTCACAGCGAATGCGCACTGGGACGAGTTCGGCCCCGCGGCGACGGGCATCGGCTGGGAGGGGGCGCTGCTGGCGCTGGCCCTCCACCTCGATGGGGACTCCCGTTCCGCTCCGGATGCCATGACGGAGCTGTTCGCCTCTCCTCCGGGGCTCGAGTACATCTCGCGAGCGGCAGAGGGGTGGGGAGAGGCGCACAGCGCCGCGGGCGCAGAGCCCGCTGCCGCCGAGGCCGCCTCCCGGAAGACCGCTGCCTTCTACCGCGGCGAGGGGTAGGGCGAGGGCGGCGCCGCTCCGCTCACCCGTGAGCCCCGAGCAGGCTCTGCCTGCGCTCCCAGGCGGCGAGGGCTTCGTCCTGGGCGGCGCGATGGCGTTCCAGGATCCCGTCGATCTCCGAGCGATGGTCGGCCCAGTAGCCGAGGGCCGCCTCGACCGCCTCCTGGCTGAGCTCGAGAGTCGCGGCCACGTTCGCGGAGGTGCGATCCTCGTGGTCCAGCCATGACTGTGCGACCGCCCACACCTCCGGGCCGTCGGCGAGGGCGGCCCGGCGCTCTCCGGTCTCCGCAGTCCTGAACCTTATGCTGACGTGCTCCTGCATCGCCAGCCACTCGTACACCGCAGTGCTGATGACTGCGGACTTGGTGTGCCCGGTCCGCCGGATGTGGCGGGCAAGGGCCTCCTCGATCGATTCTGCGAAGCGGACATTCGTGGGAGTCGCCATGCGCTACAGTGTAGTGCGCTGTAGCGCACTGTGGAAGGGCCGCCTCGACCGCCTCTGCGGCGGAGGGACCGGGTGCTCAGCGCGCCTCGGCGACGCGGATGAGCGAGCCTGCGGGATCGCGGAGGGCGCAGTCGCGAGCGCCCCACTCCTGCTCCATGGGCTCCTGGACGATATCGGCTCCTGCCGCCTCGACCCGTTCGAAGAAGCCGTCGAGATCGTCCGTCTGCAGCTGGATCCCGGCATAGCTGCCCTTCGCGATGAGCTGGAGGATGGTCTGCCTCTCCTCGTCCGTGAGGGTCGGGTCGGTCGCCGGGGGTTCGAGCACGAGGTGGGCGAAGGGCGCATCGGGATCCACACCGGCGGGCTTCAGCGTGATCCAGCGCATATCCCCGTAGCTCACGTCGTTGGCGACCTCGAAGCCGAGGACGTCACGGTAGAAGGCGAGCGAGGCCTCGGGATCCGTGTGGGGGAGGAAAGCGGTCTGGACGTGCAGGCTCATGGTTCTGGTTTCCTTTCGGTGAGTGGTGGTGTGACTGCGAACTGCGGGTCAGGGCTGCGCCGGTCCTGCCCGCGCCGGTCTGATCCGGACGGGTCGTGTGGCCTGCTGGACCAGGCAGGAGGGCGCCCCCGCCGTGGCATTGCGTTCGCTCTGCCGGTAGGCGCTGGGCGGCACGCCCACCAGCTCGGTGAACCGCGTGCTGAACGTGCCCGGCGAATTGAATCCCACTGCGAAGCAGACCTCCGTGACGCTCATATCGCCCCTGCGCAGGAGCGTCATCGCGCGCTCGATCCTCCTCGTCATGAGGTATGCATAGGGCGATTCCCCGTAGGCCTGGCGGAAGCGGCGGCTGAGATGTCCGGCGGACATGTGGACGCCTCGGGCGAGGGCCTCGACGTCCAGCGGCGAGGCGTACTCGCGGTCGATCCGGTCGCGCACCCGCCGCAGCAGTGCGAGCTCTGCGAGCAGGTCCTCGGGTGTGCGCATGCGCCCACAGTACGCAGGCCCTCTGCGTGCGGCTTCTCGATTCCTGATCGATGGGGGGGCGAGGCTGGCGCATCCCGCTCCTACTGCGCCGGTTGCACCGCGCCCGCCGGACCTGCCTCGCCCGCTCTGCGCAAGTTCACCGTCCTGGCAGACGCCTTGGAGAGTGTGGGTGTGGAAACGGTCGAGGACACCGACGCGCCAGGCGGATTGGACTGAACTATCGCAGCGTCTGCGACGATTGGCGCGACTGCCGGCCCATGAGCGATGTCCGCCCCGTCTGATTGACTGGTGCCATGCAGGACACGCACGGATCGGACAGGCGCCCACAGGACCTCGCACGGACGCTCATCGGCATGGACGGCCGCAGCTACTCCTCCTACAAGCAGCTGGTCGGCACCCACGACCTCGGCGACTGCGGGCTGGCGGTGGACCACGTGCAGTCCGATCCTTACGCCCCGCCCTCGCGGATGTGCGTGCTCGTAGACGCGGAGGACGCGGACCTGCCCCAGGACCTCCTCGAGACCGCGGGAGACCGGATCGCGGTGGGCGATTTCCTCACCCGCCGCTTCGCCGCAGAGCTGCGGGCGGCGGGCGCGGAACGGGACATCCGCATCGACGCGCCCGGCCAGCAGGTTCTCGAACGCAGCAGCGTCCTCCTCACCCCGGACCGCGCGGAGGTCCGCCTCGAGGTCGCCCTCCCCGCCGCCGGACGCCGCATCAAGGGCCGTGCCGCCGCGCGCATCCTCACGGAGGTCCTCCCGCAGGTCGCCCGCGCCGCGCTCCTCCACCGCGGCTTCGACGCCCGCACCCGGGAGGCGCTGCGTGCGCACGTCGTCCTGCTCCGGGACCAGGAGCATCTGCGCGCCTCCCTGCGGGACCGGGGCCTCATCGCCTTCGTGGGCGAGGGCGCGATCCTGCCGCGGCGCTCCGGCGACTCCGATCTGCCCCTGGAGTCCCGCCTCGGCGCGGTGCCCTTCACCAGCCCGGACTCGCTGCGCACGGAGTTCGCCCTGCCCAGCGGGGGCAGCGTCAGCGGCATGGGGGTGCCCGAGGGCGTCACCGTGATCGTGGGCGGCGGCTACCACGGCAAATCGACCGTCCTCCGGGCGCTGGAGCGCGGCGTGTACCCGCACATCGCAGGCGACGGCCGCGAATGGGTGGTCACGCGTGCCGACGCCGTCGCCATTCGGGCGGAGGACGGGCGCGCCGTCACCGGCGTGGACATCTCTCCGTTCATCAGCAACCTCCCCACCGGCACGGACACCTGCTCGTTCTCCACCACGAACGCGAGCGGGTCCACCTCCCAGGCGGCCAATCTCGCCGAGGCGGTGGAGGCCGGCGCGAGCGCGCTCCTCATCGACGAGGACACCTCGGCGACGAACTTCATGATCCGCGACGACCGGATGCGCCGGCTCATCCCCGCCGAGCGCGAGCCCATCACCCCCTTCGTGGAGCGCATCCGCCCGCTGTACGAGGAGCGCGGGGTCTCGACCGTGCTCGTGGCCGGGGGATCGGGGGCCTTCTTCGAGGTGGCCGACCACGTCATCGCCCTGCACGAGTACGTCCCGGCCGATGTCACCGCGCAGGCGCACGCGATCGCGGAGGAGAGTCTGGCCGCACGCGGCGAGGGCAGCGCGCGAGGCGAGGGCGGCGAGCCCTCGGCCGAGACGGCGGTCGGGGGTGCGGCGGCCGGTGCAGAGGCGAATGCCGGTGCCCGGACCGGCACCGAGACCGGATCCCAGGCGGGTGCGCGTGTGTTCGCCGAGGCCGTCTCCCGGGTGCCCGCTGCCGGCGGGTTGGGCCGTGCCGAGGATGAGGGCGGCCCGGAGCGCGGCGGCGGACGTGGCGGCCAGGGCGGTCGAGGCAAGGGCGGCCGAGGCGGGTCCGGCGGCCGCGGGCCCAAGCCTGCCCGTGCGCGCGGACTCGGCGAGATCCAGTACGGAGCGGAGACGATCGAGCTCAGCGCCGTCACGCAGCTGGTCGACCGGTCCCAGACCGAGGCGATCGCCCGGGCGCTCGATGTGCTTGCCCGGGAGCTCGACGGGCGGACGAGCATCGCCGAGGCGCTCGACGCCCTCGAACGCCGGCTCGACGAGGAGGGACTCGACTGGCTGTCCCCGCATCGGGGACACCCGGGCCGCCTCGCACGTCCCCGGCGCCACGAACTCCTCGCGGCGGTGGGCCGCTTCCGGGGTCTGCACCTGGTCGGGTGAGCGGCGGCCGGCCGGAGACGGCGCCTTCGGCGCGGACTCCGGCAGCGGCGCACGTCAGAAGTCGATGCCGGCGAACTCGAGTTCGTACTGGACCTGCTGTCCTGAGACCGAGACCACCTTCGCCACCCCGTAGTAGTCCCTGCCGCCCGCGGTGACGGTGCAGGACGCGGAGCCTGTCTCGTTCCACACGGACATGTCGTTCGAGCATTCGACCGCTTCGATCACGGTGCCCTGCTTCTGGTATGCGGCGCGGATGTCCTCTTCGAGCACCTCTGCGGGAATCGTGCCGGTCCCGTTCTCGTCGAGTGAGAAGCCGCCCTCGCCGCTGCCCGCGGCGGAGCCTCCGTCCGCAGGCTCCGCCGGTGTGCCGCCGGCACCCTCCTGGTCCTGCGGAGCGGCGGACTCGGACTGTGCGTCCGCGGCCGGACCGCCCGCGTCTGGCTCGGCCTCCGGATCCTCCTGAGAGCCCTCCTCGACCGGCTCCGCGGTCTGCTCGCCCCCGCTGCCGTCCTCCTCCCCGTCGAAGGAGATCGTCAGGCCGCAGGCCGAGAGGGACAGTACGAGGGCGGTGCCTCCGAGGATGCTGAGGGTCGTGGTGCGGATGGTGCGCATGGCTGTGCCTCCTGGAACCGAGCGGGAGCGGTGCGCTGCACCGCGATCATGGTTCCAGCCTGGCAGGGGCGCCTGCCGGCAGAGGCGGTTCCGCGTGCGCGATCGGCCACGGCTGTGGCAGGCCGGGAACACGGGGCGCTCCGTCGCCTTTCGTCACTCGCCTTCGCGGGAGCCCGGCTTCCAGTAGCCCATGAAGGAGCAGGACTTCCTGTCAAAGCCCCGCTCGCGGACCAGGCCGCGCCGCAGCGTCCGCACCGTGAGCGCATCCGCCGCCGCCCAGATCCTCAGGCCGCTGCTGTCCGTGCCCTCCTCCCAGAGGAGACCGGCCTCCGTGGTCGTCTCCTCCTCCGCTGCTGCCGGAGAGGGGCTCGGATGGTGCGCCGGATGCCCCGCACCGGAGGCAGCGGCGCCGGCACCCTGAGCCCAGGCATCCGCCCAGCCGAAGACCGCCTCGGCGAGCAGCTCTCCGCGGGCGGAGCCCTCGGTGCGGGGGAGGTAGGAGACCGTCACGCGGGACGGGGACTCGGTCGCGAGCGCATCGGCGGGGGAGGGGACCTCGACGAAGGCGGCTCCCGTGACGTGGGCGGGCAGACTGCGCAGGATGTTCGCGATCGCAGGCTGCGCGGTCTCGTCGCCTGCGAGGAGGACCTGGGCCGCGCCGTCCGTGCGCCATGTGACGCCCTGGACGTCCGCCTCGGGGTGCTCGGCGTCCGCACCCACGAGGAGGGCGGCCTCGCCCACCCGGGCGGTGAGGGCGAAGCGGCTGGCCGGCCCCTCCGTCCCGTGCGCCACGAAGTCCACATCGACCTCCCGGTCCTCCCTCCTCACGCGGCGGGAGGTGTACGTGCGCATGATCGGACGGGTCTCATCGGGCTGTGCGCGCCACCAGTCGAGCCATGAGTCCGCGGCTGCCGCCTGTGCCAGCACCTCGGGCGGCCCGAGCACCAGTTTGATGCGCTGGTCCAGGCAGGTGTCTGCGAACCGGTGCAGGTCCGGGCCGGAGAAGGTGAGCCGGTGGAAGCTCGCGCTGAGCTGCCGGCGGGCGGAGACGGTCACGGAGAAGGGACGGTAGGCGGAGCGCGGGGGCATGATGAGCGGGTACTCCTCGTCGTGCGGCGGTCGGCCGCTCCAGCGGCGGAGGGCCCACACTATGGTAAGCCTAACCTGAGCGTGCGGTCACGCGCCCGGATCGGGTGCCCCCGCCGCGTAGGCGGCCTGCCCCACATGCTGGACCGCGTCGTCGATCATGCTCACGAGGCGCACGCCGCGGGTCACGGGAGGATCCCAGCTCTCGTCGATCACGGTGTCGAGGTCCGCCTCGCGCAGCGTCCGCACGTAGGCGCACAGCTCCTCCGTCACCGCGGTGAGGTAGTCGAGGAGGACATCGGGGTCGTCCACCGCAATGGCGCGAGCCTGCTCTCCTGTGTGTCCGAGGCCGATGCTCTCGCCCAGTGCGCCCAGTCCGGAGCGCTCGGAGAAGGCCCTGCCGGTCCACACCTCGGAGGCTCCCGTGAGTTCGGAGAGCTGGGAGTCCAGCTCCCGGCCCGAATGCCACAGGAGCCAGGCGGGGGAGTTGGGGTGGTTCGCCGGATGGACGTTGAGCGCTCCCCGCGCGAGGCTGCCGCGCAGGGCGCGGGCGGCCTCCGCAGGCCTGCCGGCGGCCTCGATGAGGACGTCGCGAGCATCCATGGTCTCCTGCTCCTCTCCCGGGCTCCGCTTTCGGCCTTCCGCTCTCCTGCCCGATCCTCCCAGCTGCCGTCCGCGACGGCAAGGGAGCTTATGCCGTGGATGTGGCCCTCCGCAGGTGCTCTCGGCCGCAGATCTGTATACGCTGGTGGGCAGTTCGCAGTCGGCTCAGCTCCGGCGCTCCAGCGGCAGGAGGCACGATCCATGGGCATCGAGTTCGACCACGTCGGCAAGACCTATCCGGACGGCACGCAGGCGGTCCGGGGCTTCAGCCTCAGCATTCCCTCGCACAGCACCACGGTGCTCCTGGGCTCCTCGGGCTGCGGGAAGACCACGCTGCTGAGGATGGTCAACAGGATGGTGGATCCGACCGAGGGCCGTGTCCTCGTGGACGGCGAGGATCTGGCGGATGCCGCACCGGTGGCCCTGCGCAGGCGGATCGGCTACGTCATGCAGAACTCGGGCCTCCTGCCGCACCGCAGGGTCATCGACAACATCGCCACGGTGCCGAGGCTGAACGGCGTCGGCAGACGGGAGGCGCGCGAGCGGGCGTTCGAGCTCCTCTCCGTCGTGGGGCTCGGCGAATCGCTCGCCCGCCGCTTTCCGGGACAGCTCTCCGGCGGCCAGCAGCAGCGGGTGGGGGTGGCACGGGCGCTCGCCGGGGATCCCAACATCCTGCTGATGGACGAGCCGTTCGGCGCGGTGGATCCCCTCGTCCGGATGGAGCTCCAGGCGGAGATGAGACGGATCCAGACGGAGCTGCGCAAGACCGTCCTCTTCGTCACCCACGATGTGGACGAGGCGCTGGCCCTGGGCGACCAGATCGTGGTCCTCAGGGCCGGCGGGGTGGTCGCCCAGGCGGGCACGCCCCGCGAGATCGTGGAGAGTCCGGCCGACGAGTTCGTCGAGCGGTTCTTCGGAGCGGGTGCGGAGCGCCGCACCCTTCGTGCCCGGCCGCGTCCGGAGGGCGGCTGGTCCGTGAGCGACGGCGCCGGTCGTCCCGTGGGCGTGCTGGACTCCCCGCCTCCGGCTGAGAGCGCGTGAGCGCATGGACTGGGTCTTCGAGAACCGTGCGCACATCGCCTCCCTCACCCTCGCCCACCTGGGCCTGAGCCTGCCGGCCATCCTCCTCGCCTTCGTGCTCTCGCTCCCGGTCGCCATCGCTGCCAACCGGGTCCGTCCTCTGCGCGAGGTCATCGTCTCCGGCACCGGCCTGCTCTACGCGGTGCCCTCGCTGCCGCTGTTCATCGTCCTCCCCGTCCTCCTGGGAACCGGGGTGCGCGACCGGGCCAACGTGATCGTCGCCCTCGTCCTCTTCGGCATGGCGCTCATGGTCCGCTCGGCGGCGGATGCATTCGATTCGGTGCCCGCCGAGGCGCGCCTGTCCGCGACCGCGCAGGGCTACTCCCGCTGGGGCCGGTTCTGGGCGGTGGACCTGCCGCTGGCGGCGGGTCCCCTGCTGGCGGGTCTGCGCGTGGTGAGCGTCAGCACGATCAGCCTGGTGACCGTGAGTGCCGTCCTGGGCGTGCAGTCGCTGGGCTCGCTGTTCACCGACGGCTTCCAGCGCGGCATCGTCCCCTCCATCGTCAGCGGCGTGGTGATCACCGCGCTCCTCGCCCTGGTCCTGGACCTGCTGCTCAGCGCCCTCGGCCGGTTCGCGATGCCGTGGCTGCGCACGGGTGAGAGGAGCCCGCGATGAGCTATCCCGCCGAGGCCCTCGACCTCCTGCTCGACCCCGCCGTCTGGGGCGGCGCGGACGGACTGGGGGCCCGTACGCTCGAGCACCTCGGCTACTCCCTGCTCGCCGTGGGCCTGTCCGCTGCGATCGCCCTTCCCCTCGGCTTCGCCGTCGGCCACTTCGGCCGGGGCCGGAACGTGGTCGTCGCCTCCTCCGGCGTCGTGCGGGCGCTGCCCACGCTCGGCCTGCTCACCCTCGTCGCCCTCTTCACCGGACTCGGCCTCCTCGCTCCCATGGTCGCCCTCGTGGTGCTCGCAGTGCCCTCGGTGCTCGCCGGAGCCTACGCCGGCATCGAGTCGGTCGATCCGCGCACCGTCGACGCGGCGCGCGCCCAGGGCATGAGCCGGTGGCAGGTGCTCACCACGGTGCAGATCCCGCTGGGCCTGCCGCTCATCGTCGGCGGCATCCGGCTGGCGACCCTGCAGGTGGTGGGGACCGCGATCCTGGCGGCCTATGTGGGCGCCGGCGGCCTCGGCGCTCCCCTGTTCCTGGGGCTGCGCACCTACGACTATCCGCTGCTGCTGGCGGCCTCGGCCGTGGTCAT
The DNA here is from genome assembly GCF_000426445.1 of Brevibacterium album DSM 18261. Lineage (GTDB taxonomy): Bacteria > Actinomycetota > Actinomycetes > Actinomycetales > Brevibacteriaceae > Brevibacterium > Brevibacterium album. The sequence goes on from NZ_AUFJ01000013.1 coordinate 74,861, forward strand.
CCTGCTCGCCCTCGTCCTCGACCTCGCCTTCGAGATCGCACAGCGCCTCCTCCGGCGGCTGCCGGGACTGCGGTGACGTCCGTGGGCGCGGCGAGACGCCCTGCACCCCGACCCCTCCCCTGCGAAAGGAAGTTCCATGAAGCCCCCTCCTGAGAACCGCCGCACCGCGCGCCGCCTCCGTGCGCGGATGCGCCTCGTCCCCGGCCTCGCCGCCGTCGGCGCCCTCGCGCTGATCTCCTCCGCGTGCGGCGCCGACTCCGATCCGTTCGAGAGCGGAGGAGGGGAGACCGGCACCGTCGTCATCGGCTCGCAGCAGTACTACTCGAACACCCTCATCGCCGAGGTCTATGCGCAGGTGCTCGAGGACGCGGGCCTCACGGTCCAGCGCGACTTCGAGATCGGCCAGCGCGAGGTCTACGCCGCGGAGCTGGAGAACGGGAACATCGACGTGTTCCCCGAGTACGCCGGCAGCCTCCTGCAGTACTTCGATCCGGAGTCCCAGGCACGGACCGCCGAGGAGATCCGCGACGGGCTCGAGCAGGCTCTGCCCGAGGGCCTCGCCGCGCTGCGGGAATCGGAGGCCACGGACCAGAACGCGATGGTGGTGACGGCCGAGTTCGCACAGGAGCACGGACTCACGTCGATCGGGGACCTGGCGGACCTGGACGACCTCGTGGTCGGCTCCACCCCGGAGTTCGAGACGCGCCCCTACGGTCCTGAAGGCCTCCGCGAGGTCTACGGCGTGGAGGTGCAGCTGCAGACGATCGACGATTCGGGCGGGCCGCTCACCGTCAAGGCGCTCGAGGACGGTGACATCGACGTCGCGGCGAACATCTTCACCGCCAGCCCCGCCATCGCCGCCGAGGACCTCGTGGTGCTCGAGGACCCGGAGTCGCTCGTGCCGCCGGAGAACGTGGTGCCGATCGTCTCCGAGGCCCTCGACGCGGACGCCCGCGCGGCGCTGGAGGAGGTCTCGGCCGCGCTCACGCAGGAGGAGCTGCTGGAGCTCAACACCCGCAGCGTCGACGAGCAGGCCGCTCCCGAGGTCATCGCCGGCGAGTGGGTCGAGGAGCAGGGTCTCGTGGGCTGAGTCGGGCGCGCGGTCAGGGCGGTCGAAGATTCCCGGCGACGGCAGGCTCCGCCCCCTCCGTGAGGGAGGTGTCCGCGCGGAATTGACCGGACGTGACGTTCTGTGACGTTTCGGGTCGTGTCATGACCTCTGAGGTACGCGCGCGGACGCCGTGCCGCGATCCTCGTGCTATGAATCCCGGACCCGCGAGCCCTCGTGCCGCCACCGCCTCGGCCGCTCCCGAGGCCGCCTCGACCGCGTCCAGCCGCGCCGTGCAGCGGCGCTCCATGTTCGCCAGCATCTGCGGCCAGCTGCTGGAGTGGTACGAGTGGAGCGCCTATGCCGTCTTCGCCCCGTTCATCGCGGTCGCGCTCTTCAACTCCCAGAACCAGGTGTCCGCGCTGCTGGCGACCTTCGGCGTCTTCGCGATCGGCTTCCTGTTCCGCCCGCTGGGCGGGATCGTGTTCGGCCGGATCGCGGACCGGCGCGGCCGCCGGTTCGTCCTCGTGACGACCATGCTCATGATGGCCGCGGCCTCGGTGATGATCGGCCTGCTGCCCACGTACGAGACGATCGGGATCGGCGCATCGATCCTGGTGCTGCTCGCCCGCGTCGTCCAGGGATTCGCACACGGAGGCGAATCCGCCACCGCCAACTCCTACATCGCGGAGATCGCACCCGCCCGGAAGCGGGGCCTGTGGGGCTCCTTCGTCTTCATGACCATCTTCGGCGGCGCGTTCCTGGCCTTCGTGGTGGGCGGTCTCATCACCGGCGCGCTGCCGGAGGCCGATGTGCAGGCATGGGGCTGGCGGATCCCCTTCCTGCTGGGTGCCGTGCTGGCGGTCGTGGCCCTGTGGCTGCGGGTCGGCATGGTCGAGTCGCAGGTCTTCAAGGACGAAGGTGACGGCGCCCCTCGGGCAGGGGACGGGCAGGACGGCCCCGCCGCGGGCGCCTCGGATGCGGGCACCTCGAAGCCGATCCTCGCTCCCGACGGTCTGGGCGCCGGTGCGTTCTCCGCACAGGCGCTGAAGCCGCTGAGCACGCCGCTGTCGATCGTGCTCATCTTCTTCCTGGTCTCCGGTGTGGCCGCGAGCAACTACACGTGGACCTCGTACGTCTCCACATACGCGGTGACGCAGGAGGGGATGGACCCCTCGGGCGCGTACTGGTCCCTCGTCGCCGCTCTCCTCGTGGGGCTCGCAGCCCTGCCGTTCTGGGGAGCGGTGTCCGACCGGGTGGGCCGACGGCCGGTGCTGTTCGCGTTCGCCGGCGGCGTGATCGTCACCCAGTTCCCGCTCATGGCCTTCATCGACGAGCGGCCCTGGACGCTGTTCGCGGCCACCTCGATCGCACTGTTCGTGCTCGCCGCCGGCGCAGCCCTCCTCGCCTCCGTCATGGCGGAGACCTTCCCCACCGCCGCACGGACGGCGAACATCGGGCTCGCGTACTCGCTGGCGACGGCGGTGTTCGGCGGGACCACCCCGTACGTCAACCAGCTGGCGGTCGCGGTGGAGGCGCCGTGGGCCTCCAACCTGTTCATCGTGTTCGCCGCGGCGCTGGCGCTGTGGGCGGCCTGGCGACTGCCCGAGCGCAGGGGGATCGACCTCACCGTCGTGCGGTGAGACCCGTGCGGCGGCCCGCTGCGGCCGCCGCTCTCCGACCTATGACGCCCAGCTCTCGCTCAGACGCCCAGCTGTTCACGCAGATTTCCGGGTGTCTGCGTGAGAACTGGGCGTCATCGTACGAGGTTGGGGGCACCGCAGGGTCACCCGCGGAACGCGAGGCGTGCCTCCACCATCTGGTGGTCGGAGGGGAACCGGTTGCCTCGCTGCTCCGGGATGTGAGCGCAGCGACCGCCCACATCCGCGAAACCGGGTTCGGCCAGCCCCTCGGCAGTGCAGCCGCGCATGACGCTGTCCACGGTGTCGAGTCCTCGGACGAAGATGAAGTCGATGCGGTCACGCGGTTCCGCACCGCCGGCGCGGCCGGGCTCCGGGCTCTCCGCATGGCCGGCGCGGGTCAGCGGCTCGATGGGCGACCACGTGTCCGCGGGCGCTTCGACGGGGTCCGGGTGGACTGTGCGGAACGCGTCCGCGAACCCTGCTTCGAGGAGGGCGTCCGTGGCCCGCCAGCGGATGTCCGGACGGTCCGAGCGCGCGGCCCAGTCCAGACTGGACGGCGTGTTGAAGTCTCCGCAGACCACCACGGGCAGATCAGGATCGCCGTGCTCGGCGCAGATGCGCCCCGTCTCCGCGAGCACTTCCTCGATCTGCTCCCGCCGGGGCGCCTCCTCCTCATCGGCGACCCCCTGGCCCTCACCGGTGAGCGCTCGGTAGACGCCATAGGGATACGGCGCGAGGTGCACCGACCAGACCAGGACTCGCCGCACGCCCCCGGCGTCTGTGCCGCTGTCCCCGACCTCCACGATCGCCGCCTGCGCATAGGGGAGGGTGGAGGTGCGCAGCGGGACGAGCGCATGACGGCTGAGCACCGCCGTGTCCCAGCCGAACTGGGCGTTCGCGACACCCAGTTTGGGCGCGAGGTTCTCCGCCGCGGTGCCCCAGCACTCCTGCAGGGCGAGGACGTCCGCGGGGAACTGCGCGCAGATCGCGTACTGCTTCTCCTGTCCGTAGTCCACTTCCCGGCCGCCGTACCAGACGTTCCACGTCTGCAGGGTGAAGGTGGGCTGGTCCTGGTGTGTCACTGCGTCTCCGTTCATCGGGGTGTTCCGTGTGCTGTGTGCATTCGCCGACCGGCTCCCGGGGTGCGGGGTCGCCCGGCCCTGTCGGCAGTCTCCGCGGTGACCGCTGCCCGCGGCCTCTGTGCGGGGGCTGCATGCATCGTGCGGGTCTCCGCCTCGAAGACGATCTCCCGCATGCTGCTCAGCCGGACATCGGCGACGAGCGGGAGGGTGAGATCCTCATTCACGCCCACGACGGTGCATCCTGCGGCACGGGCGGCCTGTGAGCCCAGCACCGAGTCCTCGAAGGCGACGGTTCGGTGCGGGTCCACTCCCAGTCTCCGCGCGGCCAGCAGGTACGGGGCAGGATCCGGTTTGCCGTGCTCCACGTCCTCGACCGTCACGACGACGTCGAAGAGGTCCAGCACGCCCACGCGCTCCAGCAGCCCGTGCACGTCCTCCCGCCTGCCGTTGCTCGCGACCGCTACGGGCACCGTGCCCGCCAGTGCCCGCACCAGCTCCGGCGCCCCCGGCATGGGGGCCGCGAGGCCGGCCAGCGCTTCGCTGTAGGCGCGGTCGATCTCCTGGGGCTCAGGCGGGGCGGGGCGGGCCCCGCCCACGTGCGCTCGGCGCAGCGCCGCGGCGGCCTCGGCGCCGGTCATCCCGCGCATCGCCTCCGGGGGGAATCCGCTGATCCCCAGCGTACGCAGCCAGCGGGCCATGAGGTCCAGCCACGGCTGTTCGGAGTCGACGAGGATGCCGTCGCAGTCGAAGACCACGCCCGCGATGCCCGCCGCCACGAGGGCACGGTCGACCTCCGCGGCCTCTCCTGCCGCCCCCGCGTTCCCTGCGTCCCCGGCATCCCCACCGGTCGCTGTCCCCTCTCTCGCGGCGGCCTCGTCCGCGGCCGGCCCGTCCGTGTCCTCCGCTGTCCCGAACCTGTCGCTCATGCCCAGGCGCCTCCGGCCTCGGCGCGGGGCAGCCGCAGTGCGGGGTCCGCCGTGACGGTCGCGCTCACACGTGTGCCCGGCGGCACCGTTCCGGCCTGTGCGGAGGCCAGCGAAGCGGACCACGGTGCGTCCTCCTCGCCTGGCCGTCCCAGGCGGATCATGGTGCGCTCACCCGTGTACGTCTGTCCCTTGACCTGCAGGAACCCCTCCTCCTGCGGGGTGATGGCGAGATCCTCCGGCCGGATGAAGACGACCTCGGCGCCATCCGCCGCGATGGGCAGCGGAGCGCCGGGCGCCCACGCCGGGGACACCGCGAACTCGTTGATGGAGCCCACGAACCGGGCGGTGAAAGCGGTTCCCGGCCGGGCATAGACGCTGTGCGGGGCATCGTACTGCTCGATCCGCCCGCTGTTCATGACCGCGACCCTGTCCGCGATCGCCAGGGCCTCGCCCTGGTCGTGGGTGATGAACACGGTGGTGGTGCCCAGCGCCTGCTGCACTCGTCGGATCTCGTCCCGCAGTGAGGAGCGGACCGCGGCGTCCAGGGCGGACAGGGGCTCGTCGAGCAGGAGCACCGTGGGCTGCGTGGCGAGCGCGCGGGCCAGTGCCACGCGCTGCTGCTGACCGCCGGAGAGCTGATGCGGGTAGCGCGAACCCATCCCGGCCAGTCCGCACACCTCCAGCAGCTCCTCCGTGCGCCGGCGGCGGGCACCGGCGTCCACCTTCCGGATCCGGAGGCCGTACTCGATGTTGTCCGCGACGCTGAGGTTCGGGAAGAGGCTGTAGCTCTGGAACACCATGCCCATGTCGCGCCTGTGAGGCGGCAGGGAGAGGACGGACCGGCCGCCCACCAGGACGTCCCCGCCGTTCACCTCCTCGAACCCCGCGAGGATCCGCAGCGTCGTCGTCTTGCCGCAGCCGGAGGGGCCCAGGAGGCTCACCATGGAGCCGGCCTCGATGTCGATGCTGAAGTCCCTCAGCACCTCCGTGCTGTCGTAGGACTTGCGCACGTCCTGGAACCGGACGGACATGGGCTCGCGGTCCGACGCGGATGCCCGGTCGCCGCGCGGTGCGTGCGCACTCGTCTGTGCGGTGGTGCTCATGGTGTCTGGGCTTCCTTCCGGGGAGAATCTGGGGCTGCGGGCGCCGCCGAGGCAGGTGATGCGGCCCGTGCGGCCGTCTCAGCCGCGGGGGAGAGGCCTGCGGCGGAGGCGGCAGCGGGGTCCGTCTGTGCGTCCGGCTCGGCCTCGGGCGCTGACTCCGCCCTCTGCCCGAACTGGGAGGCGCTCAGCGTCGCGGCCGCCAGCAGCAGCCAGGTGGTGAGGTTGAGCAGCACCGACAGGGTGATGGAGCCGCGGAAGTTCGTGCTGGAGAGGGTGTTGAGGTACACCGGCAGAGTGTTGATCGACAGGGTCGCGGCCACGGTGTACTCCGCGATGGACAGGGCGAACGTGAAGAACGCGGAGAACATCACGGAGCCGCGGATGTTGGGGACGACCACGCGCCGCAGCGTGGTGCGCATCCCCGCGCCCAGCACGGAGGAGGACTCGTAGAGCGTGCGCAGCGGCAGCGTGGACAGAGCGGCGTCGATGGAGCGGTAGGTGAACGGCAGGCACAGGACCACATAGGTCCCCACGAGCACCAGCGGGAGGTCCTGCGACTGCAGGAGCGTGTTCACCTGCATCCCGAGGCTGCCCCTGCCCTGCGAGGCGAGGCCGCGCAGCACCGTGGTAAGCCCTGCGACGATCGCGATGGCGGGCACCACCAGCGGCAGTGTGCAGAGGATGCTCAGCAGCGGGCGCAGGCGCGGTGCCCACAGATGGACGGCCACCACGGCGGGCACGAGCGTCGCGATGAGGACGACCACCGTGAGGGAGGCGATGACGAGGCTGCGGAGGAGCGGGGCGACGATGGCCCCGGAATCTGCCAGCCCCGTGAGCCCCTCGGTCGTGAAGCTGCCGTCGCCGCGGAAGAAGGAGTAGGTGAGCGAGCTCAGCTGCGGGGTGAGGATGAAGATCGCCAGCGCGATCAGCGGCAGCCAGGCGAGCGTCTTCGCGGTGCGGCCGGAGCGCGCGGAGGTCACGTGTTCAGCCACTTGGCGCTCCTTCTCATGAGTGCGCTGAAGGCGAGGAGGACCACCACGGCGATGACGCCCGTGGTCACGCCGAGCGCCATGGCGACGCCCTCGCCGCCCGTGGCGGCGGAGCCGGCGAGCTGCCCGGCGATCTCCAGCGGGATGAGGGGGAATCCTCCCGTCCCGATCAGCACCGCGGCCGAGGCGTGGGTGCCGAAGGCGGAGCCGAACATCAGCAGCCAGGCGCCCAGCAGGGCGGGCATGATGACGGGGATCCCGACGCGGCGCCAGAAGGTGAGGCTCGTGCCTCCCAGGGAGGTGTTCGCCTCCCGCCACTGCTGTCGCAGCGCTGCGAAGCTCGGCAGCGTCAGCAGGATCATGGTGGGGATGAGGAAGTACTGGTACATGAGGACGAGGCCCTGCACGCTGTAGAGCGTGAAGGAGGGGTCCACGGCGGTGAGCAGGGTGACGAAGTAGCCGGTGTTGCCCACTGCGACGATGAATGAGAAGGCCAGCGGCACGCCGCCGTCATTGGCCAGCACGCTGGAGACGACGGCGGTGAGCGAGTCGACGAGCCTGGACTTCACCGTGGAGATGGCCCATGCGCAGATTCCGCCGAGCACGGCGGCGATCGTCGCCGCGGCCGCGGAGAGCACGAGGCTGTTCCGCAGGGCCATGGAGCGGGAGCCGGAGCCCAGCGCGGCGAAGTTCTCCAGGCTCAGGGTGCCGGCCTCGCCCCGCCCGCCGGGGAGCACGAGCGAAGTGGCGACCATGCCCACGAGGGGCACGGCGAAGAAGAGGAGGAGGACGATCGCCAGCGGCGCGAGCGCGGCCCAGGCCGGTGTGGGCCGCAGGCCGCGCCGGGCCCGTGCCGGGGCGGAGGCCGCCTCGGCACGGGGGTCCTCACCGGTGCTTCTGGCGGGGGAGGGAGGAGCGGACGTCATCCGACCGCCTTCGCCCAGTTCTCCGCGAGGACCGCCTGCTGGGACTCTCGCTGCTCCTGGGTGGGCTGCGGTGCGGTCTGCTCCACGGCCTCCTCGGGAAGTGCGGACAGTGCGTCCTCATCAACGGTGCCTGCTTCGACCATGGAGTCGAGACGGCCGGGCTGGACGTACCCCTCGAGCAGGAGGTTCTGGCCCTCGTCGCTGAAGACGAACTCCTGCCACAGGCGCGCGACCGCCGGGTGCGGTGCGTCGTCGTTGATGGAGGCCGCGTAGTAGGAGGAGACGGTTCCGTCGGAGGGGATCACCGTCTCGAACTCCACGCCGGCGTCCGCGACATCGTCTCCCCACTGCAGCAGCAGGTAGTCCCAGTTGAGCACGATGGGAGTCTCACCGGTCTCGACCGTGCCGGCCACCGCCTCGGTGGGGACGAGGTTTCCGGAGTCGGAGAGCTCTGCGAAGTAGTCGATGCCGGGCTGGATGTCGTCCAGGCTGCCGCCGTTGGCCAGAGCCGCGGCGAACACGATCATGAATCCCGACTCCCCTGTGGTGGGATCGCCGGGGAGCGCGACCTTGCCTCTGTACTGGGGATCGAGCAGGTCCTCGAAGCTCTCGGGGCACTCGCCGATCGCTGCCGCGTCACAGCCGATGCCCACCGTTCCACCGAGGTGGTTGTACCAGGTGCCGTCTGAGGACTTCATGTTCTCGGGGATGTCGCCCGCGGTCTCGGGGACGTACTCTGCGAGAAGGCCCTCCTCGGCTGCGGCGACCGCGAACGACTCGCCGGTGTCCAGGTAGTCCAGCGATGTGTCCTGGCCCTGGCGGTTCTTCACTGCGTTGATGAGGTCCTGGCTGGCACCGGTGGAGGTGTCGTTCTCGACCTCGATGCCGTACTTCTCGGAGAACGCGTCCAGGAGCCCGCCGTAGTTCGCCCAGTCAGGGTAGAGGCCCATGGTGTTGAGCGTGCCCTCCGCCTGCGCGGCCTCGATGAGGGCGTCCATGCCCCCGCCGTCCTCCACGGACGTCGCTGCGCGCCAGTTGGCCGATTCCTCGGATTCTCCGCCGGAACCGCAGGCCGAGAGCGCCGTGAGGGCGCCCAGGGAGACCGCCGCCGTGAGCAGCCGGGTGTGCTTGAGCATGGTCGTACTCGCCTTTCGTAAGGGTGCGTCCGGGGACGCCCTGAGGGTCGTGTGCGTGGCTCGAGTCACTTCCACCTTAGAGAAGTCTGAGCGGATTGCCAAGGTTCGTTACTAGTGAAGTGTGTAGAGGTAAGGAAAGTTCACCAGTGAGGATTGACTCAGAGATGGATGGGGAGGGTCTTCGGGGTGAACTCTGGGGGCGTGCTCGCGCCGCCTGGGGCGGGGCATTTCGTGCTGTTCGCAGGTGTGTGCCAGTTCAGCGTCCTGTGCGTCCGCGGTGCGTGGTCGACAGGCATCGCGTATGTCTGCGCGAGGCCTCGAACAGCTGGTCGGGAGCTGACTGCTGAGGGCTGCCGGTCGTGATCGCGGCGGCTGTGCCCGGCTGGCTCTGCGAGTGCGTGGGAGGAGGACCGGGTAGTTTAGTTCCGACTGCGGTGTCCGAGCTTCCGGAGCCTGTGCGAACAGCGGCTCCGGCGTGCGATGTCCGCCGCAGGAACTGGCTTTCGAAGCCCGCCGGCGCGAGGGATGCGGCCGGGGGGCACTGGTGAACAGGCGGTGGGATGGCGATGGAGTCCCGGCAGGACGCTCAGGAGCGGTCCGCACGTGCGATGGGCTCGGCGGGCACCGCCCGGTATGAGCGGATCGCCGAGCAGATCCGCGAGTCGATCAGGTCCGGCGAGCTCGCGGTGGGGGAGAGCCTCGGGTCCGAGGCGGCGCTCGCCGCGGAGTTCGAGGTGGCGCCCGGCACGGTGCGCGAGGCTCTGCGCCTGCTGGTCGCGGAGGGCGCGCTGAGCGGGCGCCGCGGGGCGCGCAAGTCGGTGCTGCGCAAGCCGCGGCCGGCCGCCACGCAGGAGGAGTTCCGCAGCTTCGCCCAGTGGGCCCTGGTGCGCGGGCGCAGGCCGGGCGGGCAGGTCGTGGAGCAGTCCTGGCAGATCGCCGGTGAGGAGGCCGGGCGGACCCTCAAGGTCGATCCGCGCAGCCGTGTCCTCCGCGTGCTGCGCGTGCGCACGCTCGACGGTGAGCGGGTCATGGTGGAGAGGACCCGGTACCCGGAGCGCATCGGGGAGATCGTCGAGGGCCTGCCGCCGGACCTCGAATCGGTGAGCCGCTTCCTGGCCGATGAGCACGGCATCGTCTTCGCCGGCGCGGACCACCTCTTCTCCGCGACCGTGTGCGGGCATCAGGACGCCACGCTCCTGGGCGTCTCACGCGGGCGCCCGCTGCTGCGGCACATGCGTGTGGGGCGCGATGCGAGCGGCCGGCCGCTCGAGGTCTCGGAGGACCGCTACCTCGCGAACATCCTCTCCGTGGCCATGTCCAACGGCCGCAATGTCAACCCCATCAGCTGGCTCCATGCCGATGAGGCCAACTGGCTCTGAGGACTCCCGCTGGTCCGCTGCCGGCGCTCCCGCTGGTCCGCCGCCGGCGTTCCCGCTGTCTGCGTCTTTCCGTCGTATGCGCACTCAACCTTCACGCTGCGGGTCTGGCGCCGCTTGGCTGCATCGTTCCTTCGCATTGCGGGGCTGCAGCGTGGTGAACCGAAGGCGCATGTCCGCGGAGGGGCGGCGGAGCCCGGCTCCCCGCCCCGCCAGGGCCCTCACTCCGGGGCGTGGCGGTCGAGAAAGGCGTACACCTCCGTCGTGTCCACACCGGGGAAGACCCCCGGCGGCACGGCGGCGAGCAGCGAGGCGTGCGTGCGCGCGGACGGCCAGCTCGCGCCCTCCCACTTCTCGGCGAGATCGACTGGCGGTGTGCGGCAGCAGTCCGGATCCGGGCACTCCGAACGCGAGCGCTTGGGCGTCTCCCGGCCCTCGAACCACCCCACGTGCGCGAACGGCACGCCCACGCTGATCGAGAAGTCCCCGCCCGGCAGCACGCGCGCGGTGCACCAGTACGTCCCGTTCGGCGTGTCCGTGTACTGGAAATAGGGGCTGAACCGGTCGGAGACGCGGTGGACGGTGCGCGAGGTGAACCGCTTGCACGCGTACTGCCCCTCGACCGCGCCCAGGGGGTCGGTGGGGAACGGCAGGCCGTCGTTCGAGTACGCCTTGTGGATGGTTCCGGAAGAATGCACTTTCATGAAGTGCACCGGGAGGCCCAGGTGCGCGGTCGCGAGGTTCGTGAACCGGTGCGCGGAGGTCTCGTATGACACCCCGAACATGTCACGCAGCTCCTCGATGGAAATCGAGCGGTTCTTCTTCGCCGACTGGAGCAGCGGGACGGCCGCCGATTCCGGCATGAGGAGCGCGGCGGCGAGATAGTTCGCCTCGACCCGCTGGGTGAGGAACTCCTCGTAGTCGGCGGGGGTCGAATGCCCCAGGATGTGCGAGGCCAGTGCCGTGAGCAGATGCGAGCGGGGGTCGTGCCCGGTCACGTCGTCGTGCGAGAGGTACAGCCGCCGGTGGGAGGTGTCCGCGACCGCCCGGGTGCTCGGCGGGAGATCGGAGACGTAGTGCAGTGAGTAGCCCATGTCGTCGGCGACGGCCGCGGTCTGACGCTGTGAGAGCGGTCCGCCGGAGTAGCCGATCCGGTCCAGCACCTCGGCCGCGACCCGCTCCAGCTCGGGGAAGTGGTTGCCCTGCCTGCGCATCCGCTCGCGCAGGTTGCGATTGACGCGGCGCGCCTCCTCAGGCGTGGCCGCCCTCCGGCGCACGGCCTCGGAGAGCTGGCGCTGCAGCCCGGCGATGGCGGTGAGGGCGTCCTGCGGCAGCGACTTCACCTTGACCCGGGGCAGGCGCAGCGAGGTGTAGAGCGGTGAGCGCTGGTTGCGCTCGACCTCGAGCTCGAGGGCCTGGCGGGCGTCCACCGGTGCGGGGTCGAGGAGGTCGTCGGCGCTCACTCCCAGGGCCTCGGCCAGATCGCGCAGCTGCGCCAGGCTGGGCTCGCGCTTGCCGTTCTCCATGACGGAGATCTGCGAGGCGGCGCGCCCGATCCGCTCGCCCAGCTGTTCCAGGGTCAGTCCAGCCTCCGTGCGGAAGTGCCGGACCCGCCGCCCGATGCTCAGGGCGTCCGCCGCCTCCACCGCGGGGCCGGACGATGGGTCCGAGGCTCCCGAGGCTCCCGAGGCTCCCGAGGCTCCCGATGCCGCCCGGCTCGTCCGCGGGGTCCGTGCTGTCCGTGTCGTCATGTGCTCACTGTGACACGGGGCACCCGGATTGCGAAAGGGCAGACGTTCTTCACTGAGATAGAAACCATCCATTTTTTCACCTCGAATCAGAGTGAGATCTGGTGGTGCAGGCGGAAGACTGGTGTCACATCGAAGACGCGGTCTCGGCGGAGCAGGACAGGACGCAGCAGCGGACTGGACGCGGAAGCCGGTCGGTCGCAGACACCCACCACAGGAGACGACGATGACGCAGCAGGACATCCACAACGAGCAGGCCCTCCAGAGCGACTGGGCGACCAACCCGCGCTGGGCCGGCATCGCCCGCGACTACAACGCGGCCGACGTCGTCCGGCTCCGCGGATCCGTCATCGAGGAGCACACGCTCGCCCGCCGGGGCGCCGAGCGCCTCTGGGACCTCATCCACACCGAGGACTTCGTCAACTCCCTCGGCGCGCTCACCGGCAACCAGGCGGTGCAGCAGGTGCGTGCGGGCCTCAAGGCCATCTACCTCTCCGGCTGGCAGGTCGCCGCGGACGCGAACCTCTCCGGCCAGACCTACCCGGACCAGTCCATCTACCCGGCGAACTCCGTGCCCGCCGTCGTCCGCCGCATCAACAACGCCCTCATGCGCGCCGACCAGATCGAGCGCAGCGAGGGCAGCGTCACCGTGGACGACTGGCTCGCCCCCATCGTCGCGGACGCGGAGGCCGGCTTCGGCGGCTCGATCAACGTCTACGAGCTCATGCGCGGCATGATCAGCGCCGGTGCCGCCGGCGTCCACTTCGAGGATCAGCTGGGCTCGGAGAAGAAGTGCGGCCACCTGGGCGGCAAGGTGCTCGTCCCCACGGGCCAGCACATCCGGACCCTCAACGCCGCGCGCCTCGCCGCGGACGTGGAGAACGTCCCCACGCTGGTGGTGGCCCGGACGGACGCCGAGTCCGCGAACATGATCACCTCGGACATCGACGAGCGCGACCAGCCCTACATCACGGGCGAGCGCACGGCCGAGGGCTTCTACAAGGTCACGGGCGGGATCGAGCCCTGCATCGCCCGCGCCAAGGCCTTCGCCCCGTACTCGGACCTCATCTGGATGGAGACCTCCACACCGGACCTCGAGGTCGCGAAGCAGTTCGCGGACGCCGTCCACGCGGAGTTCCCGGATCAGCTGCTCGCCTACAACTGCTCGCCCTCCTTCAACTGGAAGAAGCACCTGGACGACGCGACGATCGCCAAGTTCCAGCGCGAGCTGGGCGCGATGGGCTACAAGTTCCAGTTCATCACACTGGCCGGCTTCCACGCGCTCAACCACTCGATGTTCGACCTCGCCCACGGCTACGCCCGCGAGCAGATGAAGGCGTACGTCGAGCTCCAGGAGCGCGAGTTCAACGACGAGGCCCGCGGCTACACCGCCACGAGGCACCAGCGCGAGGTCGGCACCGGCTACTTCGACCTCGTCTCTACCGCCATCAACCCGGAGTCCTCGACGACCGCGCTCAAGGACTCCACCGAGGCCGCGCAGTTCAGCTGAGTCGGCCCGTGCCGCCCGGCGCATCGGGGGCTGCTGTCCGGGCCGCAGGCCTGGGTTCCGGCTTCCGAGGCCCACAGGGCTCCGCACGCGGAGCGGTCCGACCGCTCGGCTCGAACCGAGCTCACGCTGAGAACTGCACCACAGACTGAGGATCCGGCGCCTGCCGGACCTCCTCCCGCCTCCGGCTCCGCGCTCGCGCGAGGTCGGGGCGGGAACGCGGGGCGGCCGCTCCGGACAGGGTTTTCTGGGGTTTCCCTGTCCGGCGCGGTCGTCCCGCACCATTCCCTCCTGCGGCGGCCGCACGCGGCCCGTCACCGCCTCGGCCGCTGCAGTCGGCCCGTCACCGCCTCGGCCGCTGCAGTCGGCCCGTCACCGCCTCGGCCGCTGCAGTCGGCTCGCCGCGGTCCCCGGCCGCACCCGCTCAGCCACCCCCGCCTCCCACCCGCATCGCACTTCATCCCGCAGCACCAGGAGCCCGCCATGATGCTCACGACCCAGTCCCCTTCACCGCAGCAGGAGACTCCTCACCAGCAGGAGGCCTCGCCCGCAGCCGGACGGATGTACGTCACCGGCCCCCTCGAGAGCGGCTTCGACTCCGTGCTCACCCCGGAGGCCCTGGCCTTCCTGGCTGCCCTGCACACGCAGCTCCTCGATGAGCGCCGCACGCTGCTGACCGAACGCGAGTTCCGCTCCGCCGCCTTCCTCCGCGGCGAGTTCCCCGCCTACCCGGAGGAGACCCGGGCGATCCGCGAGGACACCTCCTGGCACGCGATCGGCCACCGCGGCGCCAAGGGCCTGTCCCGCCGCCGCGTGGAGATCACCGGCGCACCCGACGGCCGCACCGCTGCGAACGCGCTGAACTCCGACGCCGATTCCTGGCTCGCGGACTTCGAGGACGCGATGTCCCCCACGTGGGCCAATGTGGTCACGGGACAGGCCAACCTCATGGAGGCCGTGCGCGGCCGGCTGCGCCACGTCACGCGCGTGGGCAAGCTCTATGAGCAGCGCAATCCGAACCCGCCCACCATCGTGGTCCGGCCCCGGGGGCTGCACCTGCCCGAGGCGCACCTGCGCTACACCGACGCGCAGGGGGCGGAGACCCAGGCCTCGGCGTCCATCGTGGACTTCGGCCTGTACTTCTTCCACAATGCCCGCGCGCTCGCCGAGGCCGGAGGCGGCGCCTACTACTGCATCCCCAAGATGGAGAGCGCGGCCGAGGCCCGCTGGTGGAACCGCATGTTCGTCATCAGCCAGGGGCTCCTGGGCCTGCCGGTCGGCACGATCCGCGCCACCGCCCTCATCGAGACCCTGGGCGCGGCCATCGAGATGGAGGAGATCGTCTGGGAGCTGCGCGACCACTGCGCGGGCCTCCACGCCGGCCGCTGGGACTACATCTTCTCGATGATCAAGGCCTTCCGCCACGATCCGACGTTCCTCCTGCCGGACCGCAAGGTGCTCACGATGGACCTGCCCTTCCTGCGGGCCTACACCCAGCGGATCGTGGACGTCTGCCACCGGCGGAACATCCACGCGCTCGGCGGGATGGCGACGGCCTTCCCCGACCGCGAGGACCCGGAGAAGACCGCCGAGGCGCAGCTGCGGGTCCGCGAGGACAAGGAGCACGAGGCCGCGCAGGGCTTCGATGGCACGTGGGTCGCCCACCCCTCCCTCATCCCGGTGGCCCGCGCGGCCTTCGAGGAGGTGCTGGGCGACGACGACAGCCAGATCGACTGGGTGCCGCCCACCTCGGGTTCGGGGGAGAACGGGGCGATCACGGCCGCCGATCTGCTTTCGCGAGAGGGCCTGCCCACCACGGAGGATCTCAGCAAGCGCGTGAGCGAGGAGGGCGTCCGCACCAACATCCGCGCGGGCCTCGCCTACCTCAACGCGTGGCTCTCCGGGCAGGGCGCGCTCAAGGTGGACCACCTCGTCGAGGACGTCTCCAGCGTGGAGATCTCCCGGGCCCAGATCTGGCAGTGGATCCGCCGAGGCGTCCAGCTGGAAGGGGGCCGCGTGCTCACCGGCCTGCTGGTGGACCGGTGGCTCGCCGAGGAGCTCGCGATCACCGAGCGCAGCCCCATCGACCACTACACGGACGCCGCGGAGCTGTTCCGGGCGGGGGCGATGGGAGAGGAACTGCCGGAGAGCTTCACGGTGCACGCCTACGACAGGCACCTCGTCGACCGGCGGGCGCGGGCGTTCGGCTCGTACCCCGGCGCCGTGCGCTGAGACGGGTGCGGGCTGGAGCGCAGCTCCATCTTCTGTTCACTTCTCATAGCCGCTCGCACGCACCCGGCTGTGAGAAGTGAACAGAAGATCGGGGGGGAAGGTTGGGGGAGTGCGCGAGCGGACCGCGGTGCGGGAAGCCTGTGCTCACTGAGGTGAAGCAGGTCATCGTGGAATGCGCGGCGGAGAGGTTCTAGGCTCGGAGGCGGGAGGTGCGTGGGCAGCTCCCGCCTCCGAGCAGCTGAAGGACGGTGGATCATGGCATTCGAGGACATCGGGCCCGCACCCCAGGCATTCGACATCGAGCAGGCGACGCTGGACAACGGGGCGTACCGCACCGTGGCCTGGACCGGGCGCTTCCTCCAGGTGACGCTCATGTCCATCCCGGTGGGCGAATCCGTGGGGTTCGAGGTGCACCCGGACACGGACCAGTTCCTCCGGGTGGAGGGCGGCACCGGCAGGTGCATCATGGGACCCACGGCGGACGAGATCACCTTCGAGCAGGAGGTGAGCGACGGCTGGGCGATCGAAGTGCCGGCGGGCACATGGCACGACGTCGTCAACACCGGCGAGGAGCCGCTCAAGCTGTACTCGATCTACGCCCCGGTCCACCATGCTGCGGGGATCGTCCAGGAGACCGCTGCGCAGGCGGAGAGGGACGAGGCCGCGGGCACGGACGTCCCGCCGGCCTGGGCCGGAGTGAGGCCGGAGGGCTTCACGGTGGGCTCCCTGCGCGGGCGCTGAGCGCTCGCCCGCATGCCAGGGCTGTGACTACAGCACCACTTCGATGAGGGCGGGTCCTTCGGCGGCGAGCGCGCGGTCGAATGCGGCGGACAGCTCCTCCATCGTCTCCGCGCGCCAGGCGGGCACGCCGAACCCGCGCGAGACCGACACCCAGTCCACGACGGGGCGATCGAGGTCGAGGAGCTGACCCGCGCGCTCGCCCACGTCCTCCACGCCCACGTTCGCCATCTCGTTGCGGAGGATCTGGTACCTCCGGTTGGCGAAGACGAGGGAGACGACGTCGACTCCCTCGCGCGCCTGGGTCCACAGCGTCTGCGGCATGTACATGCCGGAGCCGTCGGATTCGAGGGCGATGACCTTCCGCTCGGGACAGGCGAGTGCCGCCCCCGTCGCGACGGGCAGCGCCCAGCCGATCGAGCCGCCGGTGGGATTGAACCACTCGTGCGGCCGGGCGCCCCGCGTCGCCGCGTCGAAGGCCCAGCCGGTCGTGATCGACTCGTCGGCGACGACCGCATTCTCCGGGATCGCCCGGCCCAGGAACGCGCCCAGCTTCTCGGGCGTGATCGAACCGGAGGGCATCTCAGGGAGCGAGAGCCGGGTGGCGGCCGGCGCCTCGGCGGCAGTCCTCGCAGATTCCGGCAGCGCCTCCCACACCGCCTGCAGCGGGAGGTCTGCGCGGGTGGTCTCCCCGCAGAGCTCGAGCAGCCGGGTGTCCGGCTGCGTGAGCCTGCTCCGCTTGGTGGGGTAGGCGAAGAACGCGACGGGCGGCCGCGCGCCCACCAGCACGAGGGTGTCGAAGCGCGCGAACAGCTCCTGGGCGGGACCGACGGCGTACGGCACCTTGCGTGCGGCATGCCGTCCGGCACCGCGCGAGACCCGGGGCGCGAACGTGTCGGTGAGCACCTCCGCCCCGGTCGCGGCGGCGATCCGGGCTGCGGCCTCGAGCGCCTCGGCCCGAGGCGTGCGTCCGCCCAGCAGGATCGCCCCGCGCGGGCCCGCCTCGTGCAGGCGACGGGCGGCGGCCTCGGCGGCGAGGGCGTCCACCTGCGGCAGCGGCGCGGGGAGCGCCGTGGGCGGTGTGCCGGGATCGGGCAGCTCGTTCCAGGCCGCGTCGGCGGGCAGGATGAGCGAGGCGATCTCGCCGCGGCGCGCCACCGTGACCGCATCGGCGACATCGGCGGACAGTGCGCGCTCGCCCGAGGAGGTGCGGACCCAGTGCGAGAACGGCCGCGCGGTCCCCTCGACATCGCTGGTGAGCGGGGCGTCGAGGGCGCGATGGTAGCTCGCGTGGTCGCCGATCACGTTCACCACGGGGGAGTGCGCGCGCCTGGCGTTGTGGAGGTTGGAGAGGCCGTTGGCCAGCCCCGGCCCCAGGTGCAGGAGGGTGGCGGCGGGCTCATCGGCCATCCGCGCGTAGCCGTCCGCGGCTCCGGTCACCGCGCCCTCGAACAGGCCGAGGACACCGCGGATGCGGGTGGCGCCGTCCAGCGCGGCGACGAAGTGCATCTCCGAGGTGCCGGGATTGGCGAAGCACGTGGTCACGCCGTTGTGCTCCAGGGCGGACAGCAGGGAATCGGCGCCGTTCACGGGGGCGGTCTCCTCTTCGTCGGGGATGTGGCTTCCGCCCATCGTCGCACAGGAGCGCACGGGTGCGCGGGCGAGGCGTGGCGTACCTTGAGAGGATGCGCGGGCCGCGCGGAACGGAGGATGCACTATGGACATGCCCGGACGGGGAGCGGAACCGCTCAGCGGCACGGTGGAGCGCGTGCGCACCGGCGCGGTGGCGGTGCGGCGGTGGTCGGGCAGGGAGATCGCGACCGGCGCGCACAAGCTCCCGCATGAGGGTCCCGTCCGCGTGGGGACGCTGGGGCTGGCCGGTGACGAGCAGGGCAACACGAAGGTCCACGGCGGACCGGACAAGGCGATCTGCTGCTACCCCGGTGAGCACTACGCCGCCTGGGCCGCAGAAGGACGCGAACTGGGCGCGGACGGCTTCTTCGAGAACCTCACGCTGTGCGGGCTCCGGGAGGAGGACGTGCACATGGGCGACGTCTTCGCGGTGGGCTCCGTGCGTGCGCAGGTGACTCAGCCCAGGCGTCCGTGCGCCACCGTCTCCGCGCGCTGGGGCGATCGCCTGCTGCCCTCGCTCATGCAGGAGACGGGCCGCTGCGGCTTCTACCTGCGGGTGCTGGAGCCGGGTGCGATCGCCGCGGGGGATGCGATGGTGCTGGATGCCCGGCTGCCCGGCTCAGCATCCGTCGCGGAGGTCAACCGGGTCATGAACGTCGACCGGCTCGACCGCGCCGGGATCGAACGGCTGCTCGCCTCCCCGGAGCTGCCTGCCCGCTGGCGACGCGATCTCGAACGGAGGCGGGACGGCAGGCTTGCGGACGAATCGCAGCGGCTGGGCGGCTGAGCGCGCGCCGCTGTCCGGTCGATGGGAGTCCATGGCGCGGACGGGCCATGGGCGGAACGCGGACAGCGCCTTTCCAATACGTGGACTTCGGTATGAGGGACGCTCGCGCGCGTATTATCATGGCAGTGCGTATCGGCGCGCTGAGTTCGTCACGGACGGGGAGATGACCTCGCCTGTGCCTCCCTGATTCACCGCGCTGTCGCTCAACGTTCATCCCATAGGGAGCAAAAGGGGTCATCTCATGGTGCGCAGGGCACGAGAGCTGAATGCAGACCAGAAGGTGCTGGTGTCTGCGGTGAAGCGCGTGGCGCGTCAGCGTGCACGCGTGAATGCCAACTACGTGAACACGATCCTGCAGGCCCGTGAGTCGGGGGTCACCTACGCCGCCATCGCCGCCGCTGTGGGAACGTCCTCGCAGGCCGTGCAGGAGATCGTGCGGAGGCACAGGGCCGCCGCCGCCGGTGAGGCCGCGAGAATCCGGGGGGATGCCGAGGTTCAGCCCGCGGACGAGGAGCTCTCGGCTCCCAGCGGCGCGGGCCCGGCAGGCGGGATCGCCGCGGTCTCCGGCACGGACACCGGAATGGTCGGTCTCAACGGCGACGTCACGACGGTGAGCGGCGGTACCACGGCGGCTCTCTGATCCCCCGCGCTCTTCCGCGACGATCTCTGCACGGCGCCCTGCACCTCTCGGAGGTGCAGGGCGCCGGCGTCGGAGCTGACAGTGGTCCGCAGAACGGCGGGGCCTCTCGACCGGCTGCGGGCAGTCCGGTCGCGTGCGGAGGCGGGGCGAAGCGCCTGCTGACGGAGGCGCGCGCGAGTTCTCCGGCGGCGCGCGAGGCGGGGACGGCGTCCGCTGTCCGGCCTGCGAGGTCTGTCGAATGCGGTTCCGGCAGCCGCAGGATCCCCTCGCGATGAGAGAATCGCGGCGTGAGCACATCTGACTTCCTCCCTTCGGGCCCGCTGTCCGCACGCACGCACTCCGCTGGGGGCGAGGCGGCCTCCCCCCTCGGCGAGATCTCCGGGGCCCTTCCGTGCGGAAGCGTTCTGCTGCGCACCGATCCGCTGCTGTCCGCCGCTCGCGAGGCCGCCGTCATCGCGGTGCACCGCATGGAGCACTGGGCGCATGCGCTCGGTGCCGGGAGCGTGGACTCCAAGGACGGCCGGAACAACCTCGTCACCGTCGCCGATGCAGAGATCGAAGCGCTGGTCAGGGGCCGTCTGCTGGACCTGCGACCCGGGGACGTCATGGTGGGGGAGGAGAACTCCGCCTCCCTGTCGCTCGACGAGCACGCTGCGGGGGCTGAGATCCGCGAACTCCTGCACGGCGGAGGTTCCGGGCCTGCGGACGACCTCGAGTCCTCCGGCCGGTTCGAATGGCATGTGGATCCCATCGACGGCACCGTGAACTTCGTCCGCGGGATCGAGCACTACTGCTTCTCGGTGGGCGTGCGCGTGCTGCCCGGGACGCACGAGAGCGGCGATGCGGACCGCGCAGGCAGCGCGGATGAGCCCGTGACCGCGGACGCCGATGCGGGCTGGACCGCCGGGCTCGTCGCGGCCCCCGCCCTCGGCCGCATCTGGTTCGCACGGGAGGGGCGTGCGTGGACTGCGCCGCTCGCGGCCCTCACCGACCCGGACGTCGAGGCTCGCCCGCTCACAGGAGCTTCGGCGCCCACGAGCGGTCGTGTGGTTGCGACGGGATTCGGCTACGCGCCCGAGCGGCGGGCTCAGCAGCTCGCCTCCCTGGCCCTGGTCATGGAGGAGTTCGACGACATCAGACGCTGCGGCTCCGCGGCGCTCGATCTCTGCATGGCAGCCGAGGGGCGCGTGAACGCCTACTACGAGCGGGGCCTGGGCGTCTACGACTTCGCGGGAGGCGCCTACATCGCGCAGAGCGCGGGCCGGTACGTGCGGCGCCGTCGGGACGCGTTCGCACCCGTGGTGCACACCGGTGCGCCCACCGCCTCGGCGGGAGAGGTCCCGATGGGCGCGGCCGCAGCAGCCGCACCGGACAGCGGTGCGGTGCACGTGGGAACGGGTGACAGCGGCGTCGGCGCGGCGCAGGCGGGCAGGACGACCGGCGTCGCGGACATCGGCGCGCCCGAACTCACGGTCGTCGCGGACACACGGGAGAGGTTCGAGTTCCTCCTCGCTCACGGCTGAGCAGAGTTGAGGACGCCTTCGTCTGCCGTGCGAACGCGGATTCGCGCGAATCGCGTTCGCACGGCAGACGAAAACCGTCGGGGTCGCGGAGCAGCGCCGCGGGGCCGCGACCCAGCAGCCTCAGTAGAAGCAGGCGAGCCTGCCCCGCGGGCCGTCCACCACGTCGATGGGCGTGTTGAAGATGTCCGTGAGGATCTCCGGGACCATGATCTCCTCCGGCGTGCCGAACCGCACGATCCGCCCGTCCTTGAGCGCGCAGATGCGGTCCGCGTAGTGGCTGGCGAAGTTGATGTCGTGCAGGACGATGACGATGGTCCGGCCCAGCTCCGCCGCCGCCTCGCTCAGGTGCTTCATCATCTGCACCGAGTGCTGCATGTCGAGATTGTTCATGGGCTCGTCCAGCAGCACGTACTCGGTGTCCTGCGCGAGGATCATCGCGACATAGGCGCGCTGGCGCTGGCCGCCGGAGAGCTCGTCGAGGTACCGCGACTCGAGCTCGGTGAGGTCGAGGAAGTCGATGGAGCGGCTGATGATCTCCTCGTCCGTCCGGGTGAGCCTGCCCTGCGAATAGGGGAACCGGCCGAAGCCCACGAGCTGGCGCACCGTGAGCCGGGCGACGAAGTGGTTCTCCTGCCGCAGGATGGACACGATCTTCGCGAGGTCCTTCGACGGCGTGGTGCTCACGTCCATCCCGGCGATCTCGATCCGTCCCTCGTCCATGCCCATGAGCCGCCCGATCATGGTCAGCAGCGTGGACTTGCCGGCGCCGTTGGGCCCCACCAGGGCCGTGATGCCGCCGGCAGGGATGTCGAGGTCGACGGGGCCGATGGCCACATCGGAGGCGTACCGCCTGGTGACGGTGCTCAGGGTGATCACAGACGTCCCTTTCTGAGGATGTAGAAGAGGAAGAACGAACCGCCGACGATCTCGATGATGATCCCGACCGCGCCCTCGGCGTAGAACAGGTGCTTGAGCACGAAGTGCGCGCCGGCCAGCACCACGAAGCCGGTCAGCCACGCCATCGGGAAGATGTAGCGGTGGTCGTAGGTGTCGGCGAGCTGGTAGGCGATCATCGCCACGAGGAAGCCCAGGAACGTCATGGGCCCGACGAGCGCGGTGGAGACCGCCATCAGGACGGCCACCAGCAGGAGGACCACGATGGTCTGTCTGCGGTGGTCGATCCCCAGGTTGATCGCGGTCTCCCGGCCCAGAGCCAGGACATTGAGCCGGCTGGAGCGGGCCCACAGGAGGCCGCCGGCCGCCGCTGCGAGCGGGATGGAGACCCACAGGTACTGCGTGTCGGCGTTCGCGATCGAGCCGATGAGCCGCGCTGTGAGGATGTCGAACTCGCTGGGGGTCAGGAGGCGCTGCATGAAGGTCGAGGCCGCTCCGAGCCCGCCGCCCATGACGATGCCCACCAGCAGGGTGACCTGCAGGTTCCCGCGCCGCCCGGTCAGCAGCCAGCCGTAGAGCGCGGCGGCGAAGCCCACCATGAGCCCGATCTGCAGCATGAACTGCCACAGCCCCGTGACGGCGACCACCCCGCCCATCCCGAGGAAGAACACCGCGGCCGTCTGCACCAGGGTGTAGAGCGACTCGAAGCCCATGATCGAGGGGGTGAGGATGCGGTTGTTCGTCACCGTCTGGAAGGCCACCGTCGCGATCGCCTGGCAGAACGCGACCACGAGCACCACCACGAGGTTGGTCGCCCGCATCTGGCCGATCAGCCAGAAGCCCCGTGAGCCCACCGGCATGGGGTTGCCGTACGCGATGCTGCCGAAGGCGAAGCCCAGCGCCGCGAGGATCAGCACACCGAGGATGATCCAGTACCGGCGGCGGGCGGGGGCCGAGGGCATGGGCCCGGACTGCCGTCCCGCCGGCCGCCAGGTCGAGGTGACCGGCGGGGTGCGGCGGCGGGCGGAGGGGCCGGGGGCGCTCATGTTCGCCGCCCGTGCCGAGGCCGCCCGCGCAGGCCCCGTCGCCGAGGCGCCTCCCGGTCTTCCGTCCACCGGCCGGTGGACGACGGCTTCCGGTACGTCCGTCGCCGAGGCGCCGGTCGCCCGCACCGTCCCGCTCGGGGCCGTCCCGGCAGGCGCCTCGGGTGACTGCGCCTCAGCCGCCCGCGCCTCGGCGGCTGTCCGTGCCGACTGCGTTTCCCGTTCCATTCAGCGCCTCCTGGCGATGAGGGCGATGAACACGATGGCGCCGACGACGCCGAGGATGAGCGAGACCGGCACCTCGAACGGCATGATGATGGTCCGCCCCAGCAGATCGCACACGGTGACGATGCAGATGCCGGTCATGGCGACCCACGGGAGGTTGGAGCGGAGGTCGTCGCCGCGGACCATCGAGACGATGTTGGGCACGATCAGTCCGAGGAACGGCAGCGCGCCCACCACCACCGTGACGATGCCGGTGGCGACCGCGATGAGGCCGTTGCCCAGCAGCACCACCTTCCGGTAGTCGAGGCCGATGTTGGTCGCGAACTCCTCGCCGAGGCCGGCGGCGGTGAACCGGTCGGCGGTGACGAAGACGGCGAGCACGACGAGGAGCACCACCCACATGGGCTCGTACTGGCCCTTGATGACGGAGGTGAAGGAGCCGGCGAACCAGATGCCGAGGCTCTGCAGCATGTCCGTCGAGAGCGCGATGAAGGTGGACACCGCGCCGACCACGGAGCCCAGCATGATGCCGACGATCGGCACGATCACGGAGGACTTCAGGGTGACCCGCTGCAGGAACGCGAAGAAGATCATGGTGCCGATGAACGCCGCGATGATGGCCGCGATCATCTTCGCGGCGATCCCGGCCTGAGGGAACAGGACCATGACGAGGAGCAGGCCCAGGCCCGCCCATTCGGTGGTGCCGGTGGTCGTGGGCTCCACGAAGCGGTTCTGGGTGATCATCTGCATGACGAGGCCGCACATCGCCATCGCCGCTCCTGCGAGCACGAGGGCCGCGGTGCGGGGGATGCGGGTGATGGCGAACATGGCGGCGCCGTCAGGAGCGCCGAACACGTCGTAGACGCCCACGAACAGCGAGGCGGTCACCAGTCCGAGGGTGACGAGCGCGCCGATCAGCATGGGCCAGGTGAACAGGCGGCGCGGGCGCACGCGTGCGGTGCTGCTCGGCGAGCCGCCGGGGGCGGGGGCGGTGGCTGGGATTCGCATGGGCTCAGAGACGCCGCGAGGCGGACCCCGCGCCGGTGCTGCTCAGGGCAGTAGGCACAGAGTCCGCTTCGCCTCCCCGGAGGGAGTCTGCTGCGGAGGAGGCGTCACCTGGACGGTCCCCCGCGGGGCAGGCGGAGATCAGCTGCTCGCCTCCATCGCGTCCGCGACGGAGTTGAAGAACTCGGTGTAGTTCTGGATGCCCTCGTCCACGTAGGTGAACTGGGGCATGTAGACGATGTGGTCCTCCTGGACCGCCGAGACGTTCTGCAGCGCGGCGGAGTCCGCGATGAGCTCGTTGGCCGGCGTGTACTCCTCGCCGTCCTCGCCGCCGTTCACGCCTGCGTCGCGGTCCATGACGAGGATCCAGTCGGGGTTCGAATCCGCGATGGCCTCGACGGAGATGTCGTCGCCCTGGTGGTCGGTGGAGGAGTCGTCGACCTCGAGTGAGGGGGTCAGCTCGAGCGCGTCGAAGACCGGCCCGAGGGTGCGGCCCACGCCGGGCGCCGAGTAGTTGATGTCGCCGCCGGAGGTGATGACGCCCATGACGGACTGCTCCGGATCGTAGGCGGCCTTCACGCGCTCCACCGACTCGTCGTAGTCGGCGACGATCTGCGCGGCCTCGTCCTCCTTGTCGAAGATCTCGCCCAGCACGGTGGCCTGGCGCTTGAGCTCCTCGGAGAAGTCCTCGCCGTCGCGCGCCGTGATGTCGATGTAGGCGGCATCCGGGGCCAGCGACTTGATGTCCCCCTCGTAGTCGCTGAAGCGGTAGCCGCCGATCACGAGGTCCGGCTCCGCCGCGACGATCTGCTCGAGGTCGGGCTCGCGGTGGCTGCCCACATCGGGGATGCCCGCGTCCTGGTAGGAGAGATCGTCCGGCATGAGGGAGACGGCGCCGGCGGAGAGCTCCACGCCCATGGTGTCGAGGAGGCGGAAGGTCGTGTTGTCCAGCGCCACGACGCTCTCCGGGGGAGTCGTGACCTCGACGGGGCCGCCGTTGGACTCGACGGTGACGGTGCTCGCGGTCTCGCCGGAGCCGGCGGCACTGTCCTCCTCGTCCGCAGAGGCGCTGCCGCAGGCGGTGAGGCCCAGGGTGAGAGCGGCGGCGGAGGCGAGGAAGACGGGGAGGCGGCGGTGCCGTCTGATCATGAGCGTGCTGCTCCTAGGACTCGTGAGGACGTGTGTCCTCGTGGGTTCGCTGGTGGGGCCCTGCTCCGCTGCGCGCCGCGGCCGCACCCGGGGGCGGACTGCACGGAGCTGCGAGTGAGCTAAGGCTCAGCTAAATGATTGCACAGGGTTTTCCAATAAGCAAAGTCTTCGTTGGCTAATTGGGAAAGGTGCGTGCGCGGGCGTGTGGTTGCATGAGTGCATGACCACTGACTCCCCGTCCCCGGACCAGCTGCGCCTCTTCTCGGGAGGGCGCGTCCACACCTTCGCCGAGGCCGCGGCCGGCGGGCGGGCGGCAGCCCACCCGCACCCCGCCTCGGGCGCGGACGCGATCCTCACCGCGGGCGGCACGGTCGTTGCGACCGGCACCCGCGATGAGCTCCGCGACATGGCCGGGGTGCGGCTGGCCGAGGAGGTGGACCTGGGCGGCCGCGTGATCCTGCCGGGCTTCACCGACGCGCACCTGCACGCGATCTCCACCGCCAACACCATCGCCGAGGTCGACCTGCGGCAGGTGCGCAGCCTCCGCGCCGCCGTGGACACGGTGGCGGCGCACGCCCGCACGCTGCCCGCGGGCCAGTGGGTGACCGGCGGCCGCTGGGACTCGAACACGTGGGACCTCGGCGGGGCGTACCAGCCGGACCGCAGGCTGCTGGACGAGGCGGTGCCGGAGCGGCCGGTGGCGCTGTGGTCGATCGACTACCACACGCTCTGGCTCAACGGCGCGGCGCTCGCGGCGGTGGGGATCGACGATGAGACCCCCGATCCCGTGGGCGGGGAGATCGTGCGGGACGGCTCCGGGCGGGCGACCGGCATCCTGCGCGAGGACGCCGCGACGATCGCCGAGCGGCGGATGCCCGCGCTGTCGCTCGACCAGCGGAGGCAGAACCTCCTCACCGCCCAGAACCGCTGGCTCGCGGAGGGGCTCACGGGACTGCACGACATCGACGGCGCGGCCTCGCAGGAGACGTGGGAGGCGCTGCGCGCGGAGGACCGGCAGCTCATGCGGGTGGTCAAGTACCTGCGGCTCGAGGAGCTGGACCATGCGCGGGAGAGCGGCTGGCGGACCGGTGACCAGCTGGGACGCTCGGGGGACCGCGTGCGGCAGCCGGGGGCGCCGGACGCGGACGGCTGGTTCGTGCGCGGCGGGCTCAAGCTGTTCTCCGACGGGGCGCTGGGCTCGCAGACCTCGCACATGACGGACCCCTTCCCCGCGCATCCGGGGGAGGACCACCTGCCCAACTACGGGCTGCCCATCGCGAGCGAGGACATGCTCGTGGAGCAGCTGGAGACCGCCGCGGCGGCAGGGATCAGCGCGGCGGTCCATGCGATCGGCGACCGTGCCAACCACCATGTGCTCGCCGCCTTCGCCCGGACCGAGGAGGCCTGGCGCGAGGCCCGGCTGCGGCACGGGCGGAGTCTGCGCCATCGGGTGGAGCACGCGCAGTTCGTGCGTCCGGAGGAGGTCGCGCGCTTCGCGGAGCTGGGGATCGTGGCCTCCATGCAGCCGCGGCACTGCATCTCCGATCTGCATCTGCTCGAGACGCTCAGGCCGGACCCGCGCCTGGCCGCGTACGCGTGGAAGGACCTGCTGGCCGCGGGTGTGCCGCTGGCCTTCGGCTCCGATGGTCCGGTGGAGCCCACCGATCCCTTCGCCGCGATCTACGCCGCGATGACGAGGGCGGACATCTCCGGCGACCCCGCGACGACGTTCCAGGCCGAGCGGCGCATCCCCGCCTGGGACGCCGTCGCCGCGCACACGAGCGGGGCGGCGTACGCGGCCGGGCTGGAGGGCCGCACGGGTGCGCTCGTGCCGGGGCAGGCCGCGGACTTCATCGCGGTGGACGTCGATCCGCTGCACGCGGACGGCGGCAGCGGGGTCACGGGCGAGTACGCCTCGGAGGCGGCGCTGTTCGAGCACGCGCTCGCGGTGCGTGACGCGCAGGTGCAGATGACGGTGGTGGCCGGCGAGGTGGCCTTCGCGCATATGTGACCCTCCTTTCGGCCCCCTTTCCTGCTGCCCTGGGGGAGCTTGCGCGTGCGGCTTCCGTTTCCGTCGTCCGGGAGGTTTTGACGCTCCGGACATCCTGCAGGGTGCCCGGAGCGTCAGAACCTCTCCGAGGCCGGCACTTGCACCGTGCGCATAGTGTGGGATCGTCGGACGAACGTGCGCGGGGCTGCGCACGCGGCGAGGCGAATGAGAGGGGCCGACGATGGCGGATGCACTGGGGCAGGATGCCGAGGCGCGGGGGCGTGAGCACTCCGGCCTCGGGCGGCTGACGGATCGAGTGGCGATCGTCACCGGGGCCGCGCGCGGGATCGGGCGGGCGATCGCACTCGGCTATGCGCGCGAGGGAGCGACGGTCGTGGTCGTCGATCTCAACGAGGAGGGCGCGAAGACGGTGGCCGATGAGATCGCCGCCGCGGGCGGCCGGGCGCTCGGACTGGGCGCCGATGTGGGCGATGCGGAGGCCGTGGACGCGGTGTTCGCACGTGTGCTCGAGGAGTTCGGCACGGTGGACGTGCTGGTCAACAACGCGGGCGTCACCTCCGGCGTGCGCCACTTCTTCGACGTGGACGACGACTGGTGGGACACCGTCATCCGCACGAACCTGCGCGGTCACTGGCTGTTCCTCTCCCGCGCCGCGCGGATCATGGCCAAGCGCGGCGGGGGTGCGGTCGTCAACTTCTCGAGCGGCGGCGCCACCCGGGCGCACCGGGGCATGGTGCCCTATGACGCCTCGAAGGGCGGCATCGAGGCGCTGACCCGGGCCGCGGCGATCGAGCTGGCGCCCTACGGCGTCAGGGTCAACACGATCGTGCCGGGCTTCATCGCCACCTCGCCCGACGAGACCCCGGAGTCGATCGCACTCCGCGATGCGACGGTTCCCCTGGGCCGCGGCGGGAAGGCGGAGGACCTCGTGGGAGCGGCGATCTTCCTCGCCTCCGACGAGGCCGAGTACATCACGGGCATCCGGGTGCCCGTGGACGGCGGCACGCTCGTGCAGCAGCGCAGTCCGCAGGTGGACACCTTCCCGCTCAGCGAGTATCCGGCTCTCGAGGACGTGGAGGACTTCCGCGGCTGAGGCGTCTCAATCTCCCCTCGTGTCTCAGCCCGCATCGCCGGGAGCCCTGGACGCCGATGCGGGCTGAGGCACGAGCGGGGGCCGCTGCCGTACGGCCCGAGCGCTCCGGGCCGAAACGGCTCAGCCGGTGAGCTCACCGGCCTTCCACTCCTCGAGGAAGTCAGGGTTCTGCCCGATCCACTCCGCGACGGCCTCCTCCGGGTTCTCGTTGTCGTACTCGTCCGGTGCGGCCATGAGGTGCATGAGGCTCGCGGTGCGCTCCTCGTCCATCGCCATGTTCGTCAGCACCTGGGCGACGAAGGGATGGGACTCGGCGAACTCGCTGTTGGTGAGCGGGAAGAGCTTCTCCGCCGGGCCGAAGGCGCCCTCCGGGTCCTCGAGATCGCGCAGCGGGAAGGACTCGTAGGCCCAGTGCGGGTGCCACATCGTGACGGCGATGTTCTCGCCGCTGTCCGCGGCCTGCTGCACGGCGGCGAGCATGGCGGGGGTGGAGGCCTCCGTGAGCTCCCAGTCGTCGAGGCCGTAGGCGGGCATGACGCTGTCCGCGGTCACACGCATGTGCCCGGCGCCGGGCTCGATGCCGACGATGGTGCTGTCGTACTCCTCGCTCATCTCCTGGAGGTCCGCCAGCGACTGTGCGGGAGAGTCCTCGGTGACGGCGATGGTGTTGGTCGCCTCTCCGTACCAGCAGCCCTGCACGTCGAGGCTGTCGCCGTACTCCGCGAGGTAGTCGGCGTGGGTGCTGGGCAGCTGGGAGCTCGCGATCCAGTCGATGTCGCCGGCGGCCGCGCCCGTGAAGCCGGGTGCGGGGTCATAGGCCTCGACCGTGACGCTGTAGCCGTACTCCTCCTCGAGCAGGTGCTCGGCGAGGTGGGCGGACACGAGCGTGTCGATCCAGCCGTTGAAGACGCCGACCGTCACGTCCCTGTCCTCGTCGGGCTCGAGGGTGGACAGATCGACGGAGTCCTGGCCGGGCTCGCAGTCGTACAGCGCCTCGTCGACCTCGACCTCGCCGCCGCTCAGGGCCTGTTGCCCGGCCTCGGTCTCGCCGCACGCGCTCAGCAGCAGCGCGGTGGCGGCGAGAGCGGCGGGCATCGTCGTCATTCTCGCAGGTGTCATTGAGTTCATGCGCCTCAGCTTTTCCTCCGCGCCCGCTGATCGCAAACGGAATCTCATTTACTGAGCTGTGAACCACCCGCCGGGCGACGTGGAAGCTGCTCGGAGGTCTGCCGCGAGTGACCTATCGAGGGCTCCGCGCTCTTACGCCCCCGAGCCGGCCAGCAGGATCCCTCCGCCGAAGGTGAAGAACGTGAGGAAGAGGACCATGATCGTGTATCCCATGATCTTGCGCACGTGGATCCCCGCGACGGCCAGCAGTGGGACGGCGAAGAAGGGCTGGGCCATGTTCGTCCACTGATCCCCGTAGGCCACGCCCATGACGACCCGGGAGGGGTCAACGCCCAGGTTCTTGGCCGCCTCCAGGAAGATCGGTCCCTGGATGGCCCACTGGCCGCCGCCCGAGGGCACGAACATGTTGAGGATGCCTGCAGAGATGAAGGCCCAGAAGCCGAGCGTCGCGGGGGTGGAGATCGTCGTGAACCAGTCGGAGACGATGGAGATGAAGCCGGTGCCGACCATCATACCCATGATGCCGGCGTAGAAGGGGTACTGGACGAGCAGCTGCCCGACGCTCTGCGAGGCGTTGGCGATGAGCTTCACGTACTCGAGGATCGAGCGGGAGAACAGCAGCCCGAGGCAGAGGAACGTCCAGTTGACGATGTCCAGGTTGAGAGCGAGGCCGTTGGCGGCGAAGTAGCTGATGAGGTAGACCGCCAGACCGCATCCGGGAATGAGCACGAGCAGCCGAGTCCCGTCGAGGCGCTGGGCGATCGTCGGACGTGCGGCGGCCTCGCCGGTGCCGGCCCCCAGCGGCCCGCCGCGGTTGTCGCGGAGCTCCTCCTTGAGTGCCTTCTGCGAGGAGACGTAGTCGTCGATCGCGTCCTGGCTGATCTCGACATTCTCGTCGCGCCCCTCCTTCGGCCGCATGAGGGGCATGAGCACGACGATGGCTGCCAGCGTCACGGCTGCGGTGATCATGTTCCACGGAGCGAAGATCGTCTCCGTCACCGGGATGAGGCCGCCGATGGTCTCCTGCATCGCGTTGCCCTCCGTGGCGACGAACAGCGGTGCGGAGCCGGAGTACCCCATGTGCCAGATGACGAACCCCGCGTAGGCGCTGGCGACGAGGAGCGGGTAGTGGACCGGGACGCCGCGGGTCTTCATCTCGATCGCGACCTGGCGTGCCAGCAGCGCCCCCACGACCAGGCCGAAGGCCCAGGCGAACAGACTCGCGACACCGGAGACCAGGACCACGAGGGAGTACGCCTGCCACTGCCGCCGGGGCAGGCCTCCCACGGCGCTCAGCGCCTTCCTGACAGGACCCGTGTGGGCGAGGGCGTGCGCGCACAGGACGGTGAGCGCGATCTGGGCCATGAACGACAACAGACCGGCCAGACCGTCGCCCCAGGCGGTGAGGGTCTCCAGCGGGCCCGCGTCCGTCATGCCGATGCACGCGAGGAACACCAGGACGGACAGCCCGATGGCGAAGACGAAGGACTCGGGGAAGAGCTTCTCCACGAGCACCACGAAGGGCTTGACGATGACATTCATGACTCCTCCTCGAGTCCGGACGCTTCGATGAGCTGATGCAGGTTGAGAGCGAGCAGGTGGACGGCGTCATCGCAGTCGCATGTCAGAAGGGCCTGCGCACGCTCCAGCCGCTGCCTCAGGGTGTTGAGATGGACGTTCATCGCTCCGGCCCCCGCGGCGTTCGAGCTGCTGCTCAGCCGTGTCCTCAGCGTCTCCACGAGGGCCGTTCCGCAGCGGCGGTCGTAGTCGATGACGGGGCCCAGATGGGCCCGGACGAACGCATGGATCTCGCCGGGAGGCAGGGAGCGCATGACCATCGGGAAGAGCGCGAGCTCGTCCGCGTCCGCCCAGCGCCGTCCCCAGCGCAGCGCGCGCATGGCCTGCAGAGCGCGGAGTGCGGTGTCCGTGCGGGCGGCGACGTCCGGCTCCGCGTGTGAGCGGCAGTGTTCGTCACCGCGGCTGAGGACGAATCGCCTCACCATTCGCGGCCGGTCGAGGCCGCGAACGAGGTCGTCGACAGGGGCCGATCCTGCCGCCAGGAGAACGACGCTCTCACCCGACGCCCCTGCCACGGCGGTGAGACCCTTCCGCCGCAGCCCATCGGCGAGGAGGGCAGCGGCGGTCCGGCGGTCCCCCGACGTGAGCTCGATGCAGAAGACCGTCGGAGGGCCTCCCTCTCCCGCCCCCAGGGCTGCGAGCACTGCGCTCTCCGCGTCCGTGTCCCCGCGGACCGCGGCGGTCACCTGGTCGAACTCGGCCGTCCGGCGATAGCGCCGGGAGCCGGCGTCGAGCGCGAGCCGGATCGCAAGGGTGGGGGCGAGCTCCCTGAGCATCCTCTGCTCCGAGCTTCCCGAGGGCACCGCGCATCGCAGTCGGCCCACCGACTCCTCGCGCACCCGGAGATCGACCGCTTCGGAGAGCGCGCCGGCCTGCGCCTCGGGAGCATGGTCCGGCCCCTGCGGCGCGCTCGTCCCCACGACGGTGCCCGCGGCGTCCTCCACGACGACCCGGCCGCCGATCCCCTGCGACAGCGTCTCCGCCATCTCGTCCGCGCCGGTGCCGTCGACGAGGTGCCCCAGCAGCTTCGACTGGAGCCTCACGATCGACTCGGCCTCGCGGATCCGGGCCGAGGCCGCGTTCTCATGGGCGAAGACCGTGGCATTTCGGCTGTGGACCACTGCGGCGTGGCCGGCGAGGCTCATGAGCAGGTCGAGATCACCCGCGGAATAGGTCCGGGGGTGGCGCTCGCCCGCCAGCAGCACTCCGATCACCTGCCCCTCGGCCATGACGGGCGCACCGGCCAATGCGCGGATCCCCTCCGAGCGTGCGGAGCGGTCCCCGTGATCCGTGTGCCGGTAGCGCTCGTCGGTGAGGAAATCGGACGTCCAGGTGGGCTGCCGTCGGTCCGCGATGTAACCGGAGATACCGAAGCCCGGAGCGATCACCTCCTGCGTGAACAAATCGCTCAGCAGGCCGTCGTAGACGTGCATGGTGAGGCCGCCGTCGACGCCGAGGGCGAGGAAGTACGCGAAGTCGGAACGCAGCAGCCTCCGGGCGCGGCTGACCACTGACCAGAGCAACGCCTCCGCATCTGTTGACGAGCTCACGTCGGTGAGCGTGGCGACCAGGGCCTGCAGAGATTCCCTCGCATCCTCGAGATCGCTGATGCGACGGAGCACGGAGAACGCCGAGTCGCGATCCGCCTGGTCCGCCTCGACCCCGCCCAGATCCGTCGAATCGGCGTGCCCCGCGAGAAGCCGCAGCAGTGCGGACGCTCCGCCGGACGGTTCGCTCATCGCTTCAGCTCGAAGCGCCGGATCTTTCCCACGCTGGTTCTCGGCAGGGAGTCCACCAGGGTCCATGCGCGCGGGCGTGCGGCCTTGGGCAGATGTGCAGACGCGTACTCGTCGAGGGCTTCCTGCGCGGGCGGCCGGGCAGGGTCCCGTGCGACGACGAAGGCATGCGGAACCACATCCCGCAGCGGATCCGGGACCGCGACGACCGCGACCTCGAGGACGCCGGGCGCCGCTGCGAGCGCGGCCTCGACCTCCGTGAGGCTCACGTTCTCCCCGGAGACCTTCACGACATCGTCCACCCGCCCCACGAACCGCAGCTGGCCGTCGTCCAGGCGGCGCACGAGGTCGCCGGTGGAGAACGCGTCCCTGCCGCCGCGCTCGGAGAAGACCCGTGCATTGATCTCCGGCGCGTCCAGGTACTCGAGGAAGAGATCGTGCCCGCGGCGGCCGAGCACGGTGAGCACACCGGGCCCGGGCTCGGTGTCCTCGCCCGTGTCCGGGTCGACGAGGACGAGCTCCCTGCCTGCGACCACCGAGCCGATCGTCTCGGGACCGGCCTGCTCCTGGCGCTGTGCAGTGACGACCGCCGTCGTCTCGGTCATGCCGTACAGCTGCCGCGGCTTCACGCCGCAGATCTGTGCGAACTCCGCATGCTGAGCCGCTGAGAGGTTCTGCGCGAACCAGACCAGGCTGAGCGAGAGCGGAGGTTCCGCAGGATCGCGGCGCGCCAGGATCATGCGGATCGGTGCGGCGAACAGACTCGCGTGGGTCGCTCCCAGCTCCCTCGCCTGCGCGGACCACCGGGAGGCGCTGAAACCGCTGACCAGGGCGACGGAGGCGCCGGCCGCGATCGCGGCCGCGAAGCAGTAGAACTGCGCGTTGCCGTGGAACAGCGGCAGGACGACGAGCCAGCGGTGCTCGCGCTGCAGCGCGGCCGCCTGCGACATGCGCAGAGCGGTGTATGCGTAGTTCGCCTGCGTGAGGACGACGCCTTTGGGCTGTGAGGTGGTGCCGGAGGTGAACATGACGGCCAGCCGGTCTCCGGGTTCGCACCGCGCACGTGAAGCTTCGTGCGGGGTCGAGCCGGCGAGGGCTGCGCCGGGGGCGAGATCGGAACCGTCGCCTGTCACCGCGATCACCGGATGGGCGGGCAGCGCTGCGCAGATCTCGGAGGACCGCAGGCGCGACGTCACGGTGACGGCGGCCGCGGTGCGTGCGATCTGCGTCCTGAGCTCCCCGAGGCCGGTAGTCGGATCCACGGGTGCGATCCAGGCTCCCAGCCGCGAAGCCGCCAGCCACACCGCGACGAAGGCCGGTGAGTTCTCCAGGCACAGGTGGATCGCAGAGCCCCGGCGCACACCCCGCTGCCGCAGCGCGCCGGCAGCGCCGTCGACGGCGGCATCGAACTCCGCGTAGGTCCAGCTCCGGTCTGTGCGCCCGTCTCCGCGGAACACGAGGAACACATCGTCCGGATGCGCCTGCACGGCGCGGTCCCACAGCGCGATGAACGTCTCCGCACCTTCAGCATCTGCCTTCTCGTCGCCCGGCTCCACTGTCATCGATCTGCTCCTGTGCGTTCGCCCCCGACCCCGCTGTCGGGAAGCCCCTCACACCGTACGTGAGGGACGCGGCTCCCTCTATGGCAGATGAGCACACTTGATGGTGGATGTGATGTGAGAATTGCACGTCTGCGTGCGAGAGCACCCGCGCAGCGAGTATCCGGCGCTCGAAGACGGGGAGGGCTTCCGCGGCTGAGGCGTCTCGTTCTCCGCTCGTGTCTCAATCCGCACCGTCGGGAGCTCCGAAAGCCGATGCAGACTGAGACACGAGCGAGGAACCGCAGCGCCGGCCTCCCTATCATGGGGACACGGGGGAGGATCGACGCGGATCCTCCGCTCCGTGCGGCGGAACGCGCGGAGGAGCCGGCGCTGGGAGACGCGCGCGGAGGAGCCCGTGCGAGGTGTGAGTCCGGAGGTGCGCATGGATGCGAGCGGCGGGACGGGAGGATCCTCCCCGAGCGCAGTCGTCGCACGCCTGGCCGCGCACTGCCGTGAGCACCGCGGCGCACTCGTGGCCATGACGGGGTTCGTCGGGGCCGGCCGGCGGCACCTCCTGCCGGCGCTGGCGCAGGCGCTCGGCGGGGCAGGAGCCCCGGTGCCCGTGCGGGAGTGCGTCTCGCGGCGGATCGGCCCGGATTCGCCCACCCGCCGCTTCGAGGTCCTGGACGAGCGTCCGGAGGTCTCGGCCGCCGCCGCCCTGCTGACGGTCCGGTCCGATTCCGACAGCCGCCCGCCACTCCTCTTCGCCTCGCACGCGGACCTCCTCGACGAGGATTCGCTCCGCGTCCTGGACGTGCTCGTCCGCAGCGGCACGCACACTGTCGTCCTCGCAGCCCTGGAGCCCCCGCAGCGCTACCGGGAGGAACTGGGCTCCCCCTCCGGTCTCGTCGAGCACCTGCGCGCGCTGACGGCTGCGGACGCGAGCGCGGTCGTGGAGCAGCGCACCGGCTTCCCGCCCACGCCGCATGCGCTCGCCTACCTCATGCAGAGGTCGGGCGGCCTGCTGGGGCTGCTCCACGCCGTCGTGCAGGTGGGGATGCGAGAGCAGTGGCTCTTCGGGATCGAGGGCCGCACCGTCATCGCGCGCCCGCCGCTCTGGCTGGACCGCAGATGGGCCGCCCGCTTCCGCCGCGGCTACGAGGACCTGGTGAGCGAGCAGGGACTGGCCCTGCTCGAGCGCGCCGCCCTGCTGGGACGGATCCCGCTGCGCGAGGCCATGGCGGATGCGCGCGCCCGCGCTGCCGTGGTGAGTCTGGAGCGGGCCGGGGTGTGCGAGATCGCAGGAGGGGCTCTGCGCATCCGCCAGCCCGTCGTCGCGGCCGCCTTCGAGCTGACGGGTGCGCCGCGGCAGACGGAGGAGTGGCGGCGTGCGGTCGCTGAGGACGTGCCGGACCGCTCGGCGCTCATGGCGCTGGCCTCGGGCGTCGCGGTGGAGCCCGAGGAACTCGGCCGCGGCGCGGTCCTCGACCATGCGCGGGGGAACCTGCACCGGGCCTATGCGCTGCTCGGGGCCGTCGCCGCGCCCGGACCGCGCACCCACTTCGCGCGGGCCACCATCGAGGCCAGCGCGGGTCGGCCCCGCCGCGCGCTGCGCACCCTCCGCGGGGCGGCCGAGCGCGCCGAGGCCGCCGGGGACGCGGTCGCCGCCGCCGAGGCCGAGGCGGTCGCCCAGTTCCTCGTCGCCACGGGCTTCCGACTCGAGGAGGTCGAGTTCGCGCCGCGGCCGCGCGTGGACGCCTCGCTCCTGGGGCCGGGCTCCCGCGGGCTGTACCGGGCGAGTCAGGTGATCCGCGATTTCGACTCCTTCCTGTGGGAGGTGCACCGGAGGGCGCTCGGCGAGGAGCCGGGAAACGAGGCACACGGCTCCGATGCGCGCGAACGGCCCGCGGGGAGCACTGCCGGAGAACCGCGCGAGCAGTCGCGGGACGGTGCGCCCGCGGCTCCGCCGACAGCGACCGGGGCGGTGCCCGTGACCTCGCCCGCCGTGCACCCCGTCAGCCTCGGCGACCGTATGATGGGTCGGCGCAGCAGCGAACTCGCCGAGGCCTGCGCGCGAGTGGCCGGTCTGTGCCGGGCGGCGCTGGAGGACCGGCGCGAGGAGGGTGCGGCGCTGCTCGCCGGTCTCGCGGAGGTGCGCTGGGGCGCTCTGCCGAGCCTGGGCGCGACCTGGTGCCTCGAGCGCCTCACCCTTGCGCGGCTGCTGCTGGACTTCGATGCGGACCCCGGCCCGGAGCACTGGCTCTCCGGGGAGTCCGTCGCCGTGCGCCTCCTGGTGGCCGTGCCGATGGCCGCGCACGAGACGATCAGTGCGCTGGTGCGCGGGGAGTCGCTGGCCGGGCTGCGCGAGCGGGTGGACGTGCTGCGGGCCAAGCACGGCACCGATCTTCCCAAGGGCTCCATCACGCTGGCCCTCGTCGAAGCGCTCGGCCGGGTGGCGGAGGATCCTGGGAGAGGCGGGCCGGCCGGATCGTCCGATTCGGAGAGGACGAGGTGGTCCCCGGTGGCGGACAGCGGGCTGGCGGAGCCCGCGGTCAGGCTCGTGACCGAACTCGTCCGGCTGCTCCACGGTCCCGTGGAGGAGCTCGGCCCGGACCGCTTCTTCACGGGCAACCCGTACGGCGTCCTCGTGCGTCGGCTGCTGGTGAGGACCGTGATCATCCGGCGCGCGGCAGCACTGCCGCAGGAGGCCGCCGCCGGACTCGCCGTGACCGGGGAGGAGGCCGGGGTCGAACCGGAGTGGCTCGCGCTCGCCCGGGCGGCCGCCGCCGGCGACGGGGCCGCCTACGAGCGGGCGCGCGCCGAGGTCCGCCGCTCCCATCCGCGGGTGGCTCCGGCGCCGTGGCGGAGCGGCCCGGACGACCGGGGCACGAGGTTCCGGAACGAGCGCATGGCCGTGCTCTCCCGGCGGGAGCAGGAGGTCGCGCGGAGGCTGAGCGAGGGTGCGGCGACGGCGGAGATCGCCGCGGAGCTGGGCGTGTCCGTGCGGACCGTCGGCACGCACATCCGCAACCTCTACCGCAAGCTCGATGTGCACAGCCGCACAGCGCTGCGTGCGGAGATCGTGCTGTGAGCGCCGGCAGCTGGGACTTCGGAGCGCCGGTGCCGGCGATGCTCGGCGAAGCGGCCGCCCGGACCCGTGCGCTCCTGTCCGAGGAGCAGGCCGCCGCACTCGTGCTCCCGGGGCTCTGGGGGCACGAGGGCGTGCGTGCTGCGACCGCGGCCCACAGCGGGGGAGCGGCTCTGACGCTGGAGGGCGGTCGGGGCGGCCCCGAGCCGTACTCCGATCTCGCGGCGGCCCTGACCGCGGCGGGTCGGCCCGCCGGCACCGTGGTGCGGGCGCTGCGCGAATGGGAGGAGCTGTGCGGGGAGGGCGCTCTAGTCCTCGTGCGCACGGCGACCTCCCTCGACGAGGCCACGGCCGCGCTCCTCGCCCGGGCGGTGCGCGTGACATCGCTGCGCGTGTTCGTCCTCATGGCCCATGAGCGCGACCTCTGCCCTCCGCTGCGCGCCCTCGTGCGTGCGGGCGTCCTCGCGCTGCAGCGGGTTTCACCGCTGGGGCCCCAGGCGTTCGCGGACAGGCTGCGCACCGGGGCGGGGCTCACCGGCCCCGGCGCGGTGCTCGACCGGGTGCACGATCTCACCGGCGGGCATCTGGAGCTCGCGGACCGGCTGCTCGCCTCGGCCGCGTCCGTCGGGATGCTGGAGGAGACCGCAGGCGGCTGGCTCTGGTCCTGGGACGAGGGACGGCTCAGGACCGCGCTGCGGCCCGTGTACCCGCAGCTACTCGCGCACTTCGACGGCGACCACCGATTCACAGTCCGGAGCACGGGCCTCGCCGGGGTGCTGCCCGAGGCGCCGGTGGAGGCCGCTGCCGGCTCCGGCGCAGTGCTCGATCTGCTCGACCAGGGCATCCTCACCTGGCGGCACGATTCCGCGCCCGGGCACTCCTCGCTGCAGCTGGCGCCGGAGATGCTGCGGTGGGCTGTGGCCGCGACGACCTCGGCGGCGGAGAACGCGGCGGCCTGGTACGAGTTCGGCGAGGGGCTCGCGACGGCACCCGAGGACCGGGCGGTCCGGACTGCGCTCTCCGCCTGGAGGCTGAGCGTCGAGGCGGGCAGTGCGATCCCGGACGCCGCCGGCTGCGTGCGGACGGCGCTCTTCCACGGCTGGTACCTGTTCGCGGAGCGGCTGCTCACGGCGCTGCCGGGCGGGGCGGCGCCTCGCGGGGCGGGTGAGGCGATGGAGGCGGCACTGCCTCGCGGGGCAGGTGAGGCGACAGGGGCCGAGGCGGCGGGAGCGGCGGGGGCCGAGGCGGCGGAGCAAGCGGCGGCACCGGCCGATCCGGCCGCGCTCGAGGCCCAGGTGCTCCGGGCGGAGCTCGCATGGGCGCAGGGGGAGGTGGACCGGGCGCTGCGCCTGCTGGCTGCCAGCAGTCACCAGCTGTGGCCGGCCGGGCGGGAGGGCGCCCCGGCGGATCCGGGGACTCCGGCGGGCCTGAATGCGCGGGAGGGGTCGGGGGCTCCTGACGACTCGGGGGCACGGGAGGCATCGGGCGCCGGCAGCATCGGCACGGCCGCGCAGGAGTCAGCGCCGGCCCCTGGCGCTGGTCCGCAGGGTCCTCCGGCGGGTCGATTCCTGCTCGGGGGAGATCCCGGAGGGCCCGCCTATGATGCCGCGCTCCTCGTGGGGCAGATCGGGCTCTTCCACCCGGAGCGCGCCCTGGCCGTGGTGCTGGGCGAGGACCCGGCCGCGGTGCTGGGCGAGGCCCCGGCCTCGGCGGCTGAGGTCGAGGAGGAGCGGTTCCGGCTCGGACTGGCATGCGGCCGGGCGGCCGGTCTCACGCTGCTCGCGGATGTCATCGGGCTGCTCCACGAGGGCCGGTGGGAGGACGCCTTCACCGCGGTGCGTCGGAGGAGCCTCGATGTGGGTCTGGAGGAGAGTGCGCTCGCGCGGCTGTGGGTGGGTGCGAGCCTGGGCCTCGGCGGTGCGCACGACGACGGCCGCCACGTCCTCGCCGAGCTGCTGGAGGAGCTGCTGCGGGAGCAGGCGCAGCCCCATCTGGCCGGAACCGTGCGCGGGGTGCTGCTGATCGTCGCGATGCACATGGGCTGGGATCCGCACGAGTTCCTCACGAGCGTCCATCGCACGCATCGGCGCAGGCCCTGGCAGCCCGGGCTCGCCTCCGTCCAGGAGCTGACGGCGGCGGTGCTCGCGATGCAGGACGACAGGATGCTCGGCTGTCTGCACCATGCCCGCGGCGCGCTCGCGGCGACGGCGGATGCGGACCCCTTCGGCCTGCGCCCCGTGGCCCTGGCGATGCTCGCGGCTGCCGCGAGCTATCTGCCGCACCGGCCGGAGGCGGCCTGCGGCGAGCGGGCGAGGGCCGAGCTGCGGGAGCTGGGTCCCGTCCACGGCATCCCCTACCTGCGGTTCTTCGCGCAGGCGCTCGCGCTCGTCGGCAGCGGCCCGCCCACCCTCGAGGTGTCCGAGGCCATCACGGACGTGGCCTGGGCCGCGCGCGAGGCGGGCTATGCCGCGCAGGAGCAGCAGGCGCTCCTGCTCGCGGTGCCCGGGGGGTCGCCCCGTGCACTCGCCGCTGTGCTGGCCGAGGACTGGCAGGTGCACAACGAGAGGGCCGGGATGGTGCGTGCGCTCGCGGTCGCGCTGGCTGCGAGCGCAGACCCCGGGGCCGGGGACGCCGTGCTCGATGCCGCCGAGGCGTTCTTCGCCACGCATTCGCGCTTCCTCGCGCATGTGGTGCTCGGGGCGCGCTGGCAGGCGGAGACGGCCGGGGGCGGGGAGCCCTCGGCGCGTCTCCTCCGCCTCGTGCTCCGCGCACGGGCCGAGGCCGCGGAGTACTCCTGGCTGCTGAGCCGGTTCGCCCAGGAGCTCGACCTGAGCGAGCGGGATCGCATCATCGTGCGGGGGCTGCGCGACGGCGAGCGGACGGGGGCTGTGGCAGGACGCCTGGGCCTGTCCCCGCGCACCGTCGAGAGGCTGATCGCGCAGCTGCTCCACCGCTTCCGCTGCGCCGATCGCCTCGAACTCGTGCGCCTGCTCGAGGGATTCGTGGCGGAGTGACGGTTCCGCCGTACGACGCGCGGGACGTGCGGCTCCCGCAGGCGAGCGCGGCTCAGATGCGCTCGCCGCGTGCGGTCCTCACGACCCTCCCGGCGATCATGATGACCAGCAGCGCGATGCCCACATATCCGTTGATGCTGTAGACGAGCTTGACCATGTCTGCGAAGGGCAGGACGAGCCCCACGAGGGTGCCCGCAGCGGCGAGGGCCACCGTGAGGAGCTTGAAGGGGCGGGTGCGGTCCGGGAAGAAGCGCGAGGAGACCGTCCACAGCAGCGGCACCGCCGTCGTGTAGATCCCGGCGAGGATCATGACGGAGATGAGCCCTGCGACGAAGGGCCCCAGGCCGCCGGCGAGGACGAGCATGGGGATCTGCGCGTCGTGGACCTGCGCGATGCTCGCGAGCAGGCCCAGGCCCACCACCATGCAGGCGAGGGAGAACAGGCCGCCGCCCGCTGCGCCGCCGGCGATCACCTCGCGCCGGCTCTTCGCGGACTTCCCCAGCGCGGCGAGGAAGGCCGCGAGCCACAGCATGCAGAAGCCCACATAGGACAGCGCGTTGAGCGCCCAGTGGGGAGTCGCGTGCGTGACGTCCAGTTCGGCGACCAGGGCATTGCCCTCGACGATCCCGCCGGGGTTCTGGGCGATGCCGTAGACGCCCAGGCCCACCGCGATGACGACGATGACGGGGCCGATCTTCCCGATGATGTCCACGAGGCGGCCCAGGCCGAACCAGACGGTCAGGCCCACGACCACCGCGAGGCCGATCCCGCCGGCGTACTTGGACAGGCCGTAGTGCTCCTCGAACACGGCGCCGGCACCGGACACCATGACGGTGAAGCTGAGGAAGACGAAGAGGATGGAGAACCAGTCGAAGAAGCCGCCCACGTACTTCCCGCAGAAGTGGCGGTAGACCATCGTGGGACGTTCGAACTGCTGGGTCTGGCCCGCGCGGAAGAACTCGACGCAGACGTAGGCCATGAGCGCGAGCACCAGCAGGCCCGTGCCGAAGATCCCCCAGAAGCCGTAGGAGGCGAAGTACTGCAGGATCTCCTGCCCCGTCGCGAAGCCGGACCCGATCAGCAGGGCCAGGATCGCCCCGGCGTAGGTGAGGACGCGGAGCGGACTGGCCTTCTCCCGCGTGTTCAGCCCTGTTGTGCCGGTCCGGGCCGTGCAGGTCTGCGATGTTTCAGCCATGAACGTCCTTGCCCGGGCGGTGAGCTCTCTGTCGAGGTGTCTGTGCCGGCTCCGGCTGGAGAGCTCCACTGCTCGTCGTGTTGATATCTCACTGATGTATCAGACGTCACATACGCTAGCTCCGAATGTGACCCGCGCCAAATCCGCCTGTGTTGGAGGGGCTTCCGCACCGTGCGGGATCGCGTAGGAATGCGTAGTCGCGCTCAGGCATGCAGGTGATCTCACGTAGAGGGCGCGCCCAGATTGCGCAGGAAATCGTGCGCCCCGCGCAGCGATGACGTACGGAGACCGATGCTCCGACCGCTGCCGCGTCTATAGCGTTCATCGCACATTTCCCCAACCGAAAGTTGCAGCCCCCCCCCCCAGGGGCCGAGCGGGCAAGCGCTTCAGCGCCCGCGCCTTCCGGTCGCACAGCGCTGACGCGAGCACGAGAAGCAGGAGCCGCACGCCATGCCCCATTCCCCTCCGGACGATCTGCGGCCGCAGGCCGGTCCGCGGCAGGCCTCCGCATGGCGGGCGAGACGTCCGGAGGGGAGGCACAGCCGGGACGAGACCGGGGTGCTCGGCCTCAGCGACTACCTGCGCATGGTCCGCCGCCACCTCGCGATGGTCATCGTCATCGTGGTGGCCGGCCTCTCTGCCGCCGTCGCCGCCGTCCTGGTTCTGCCGCCCCGCTACGAGGCGACCACCGAGCTCTACGTCTCCGCTCTGGGGGACTACCGGAACACCGACGACCTCGTCCGCGGCTCCGAGTTCGCCCGCAAGAACGTGGAGAGCTACGTCCGCGTCGCGACCTCCGACAGCGTGCTCGATCCCGTGGTCGAGGAGCTGGGGCTGCGGGAGAGCGGCCGCGAGCTCGCCGAGGACGTCGAGGCGGACGCGGACGACGACACCTCACTCGTCTCGATCACCGTCACGCGGCCGGACCCGGGGGAGGCAGCCGGGATCGCGACCGCCGTGGGCGAGAGCCTCACCCGGGTTGTCGAGTCCGAGCTCGAAGGCGCCCGCGCGGGCGAGGCGGCCGGCCTCGTGAAGCTCACGACGGTGCAGGCGGCGGTGCCGCCCGCCGAGCCTTCCGGCCCCGGCACCCTCGTCCTCCTCGCCGCAGGTCCGCTGGCCGGCCTCGTCGCAGGGGTGGGTGCGGCGGTGCTCCGCGCGAGTCTCGACACCCGGATCCACCACCCCGACGACATCGCCGCGGTCACCTCCGTTCCGCTCGTGGGCGAGATCGCCTATGACAGGGAGGCGAAGCGCGCCCCGCTCACGGTGCAGTCGCGGGAGCCGAGCGCCCGGGCGGAGTCCTTCCGCGCCCTGCGCACCAACCTCCGCTTCCTCACCGCCGACCGGTCCGGCGGCGGCAGCGTCCTCGCGTTCTCCTCCGGCAGCCCGGGCGAGGGGAAGTCCACGACCGCGTGCAACCTCGGCATCGCACTCGCCGAGGCCGGCTCGCGTGTGGTGCTCGTCGACGGCGATCTGCGCCGCCCCAGTGTGGCCGAATACATGGGCATCGAGGGCGGAGCCGGACTCACGGACGTGCTCATAGGCCGATGCGAGCCCGAGGACGTCCTCCAGGGCTGGGGCGGCCGCGAGTTCAGCGTCCTGCCCAGCGGGCGGGTGCCGCCCAACCCCAGCGAACTGCTCGAATCCCCGGCCATGGCCGGCCTCTTGGCGGAGCTGCGGCGCCGCTTCGACTATGTGCTCATCGACTGCCCGCCCGTCCTGCTCGCGACGGACGCCACCGTGATGGGCAGGAACGCCGACGGCGTGCTGTTCGTCGCAGCGGCCGGATCGACCCGCGGACGGGCGCTCAGCGACGGACTGCGCGCCTTCGAGACCGCCGGGGCGCGGGTCAGGGGCGTCGTCATGTCGATGTCCCAGCGCAGCGCCTCGCGCGTGTACGGCTACCGGGACTATTCGCCCCGACCGGACCCGCGCACCGCGCCCGCGCACCTGACAGAACCGAAGCCACCGACGAGATGGATCGAACATGAGAACGCCGAACAGCAGTAGCCGCCGCACGGACGACTTCGTGCTCCTCCTGCTCTGCACGGGGAACATCTGCCGCTCGCCGCTGGCCGCCCTCCTGCTGCGGCGCGGTCTCGGCGATCTGCCCGTCCGCGTCCGCAGCGCGGGGACCGCCGCACACGACGGCAGCCCCATGACCGAGCCGGCCCAGCGGACTGCCGAGGCCCTCGGCCTGCGGACGGCCCGCGAGCACCGGGCCCGGCAGCTGACGCTCACCGACCTGCTCGAGGCGGACCTCGTCCTCGGCCTGGCACGGGAGCATCGCCGGGAGGCGGCCGAACTGCTGCCGAGCGCGAGTCGGAGGATCTTCACCCTCCGCGAGTTCGCCCGGCTCTCCGCCGCTCAGGAGGCTCCGGCCGCAGTGACGGGGCCCGAGGTGGCGGACCCGCGGCTCCATGCCGTCGCCGGCCTGC
This sequence comes from Brevibacterium album DSM 18261, assembly GCF_000426445.1. GTDB lineage: Bacteria > Actinomycetota > Actinomycetes > Actinomycetales > Brevibacteriaceae > Brevibacterium > Brevibacterium album. The sequence goes on from NZ_AUFJ01000013.1 coordinate 119,035, forward strand.
GCCTCGGGGTCGAGTCCGTCGCGCGGACCCGCGGTACCCTGCCGCCGCCGGCGGACCCCGCCGAGGCCGATGTCCTCGATCCCTACCGCGGCGGCGCCTCCGCCTACGAGCGCTCCGCCCGGCAGATCGTGCCCGCGGTCGAGGCCGTGGCCGAACTGCTGCGGCGGTCCGCCGCCGGCCGCACGGAACAGCTCTGGGCGGGACTCTCGTGATGCTCCGGCAGATAACGCGGCCCGGAGGGGAGGGCACTGCCCGCATGCGCGAAGCCGCTGACGCTGAGGACGTCCGGGACACCGCGCTGGCGCTGCGGGACACCTCTGAGCACGCGCTCGCCGGGACGGCCCCTCCGCGACCGGAGGGGCCGGCACGCGCCCTCAAGCGCATGCTCGACGTGAGTGGAGCGCTCGCGGGCCTCCTCGCGCTCGCACCTCTCCTGCTGCTCCTGGGTCTGCTCGTGCGGCTGGACAGCCCGGGTCCGGTCCTGTTCACGCAGCAGCGGGTGGGCGCACACGGGCGTCTCTTCCGCATGGTCAAGTTCCGCACCATGGTCCCTGACGCGGAGGCGCGCCTGCCGGAGCTGCTGGAGTCCTCCGACGGCAACGGCCTGCTCTTCAAGATGCGCAGCGACCCCCGCGTCACCCGGATCGGGACCTGGCTGCGGAGGTTCTCCCTCGACGAGCTGCCGCAGCTGCTCAACGTCCTCGCCGGCGACATGTCGCTGGTGGGTCCCAGGCCGCCGCTGCCGCACGAGGCGGAGCGCTTCACTCCCGTCATGCGCCGCCGCCAGCGGGTGCGGCCGGGCATGACCGGCCTCTGGCAGGTGAGCGGGCGCAGCGACCTCGGCCAGGAGGAGAGCATCCGGCTGGATCTGAGCTATGTCGACCACTGGTCCCTGGGGCTCGACCTCGTCATCCTCGCGCGGACGTTCCGCGCTGTCGTCCGAGCAGAAGGGGCGTACTGATGAAGCGCATCCTCCACATCACCGAGTGCTTCGCCGGCGGTGTCAAGCGCGCCATCGAGGCGCGGGTCGGCGCCACCCCCCCACTACGAGCACCATCTCCTGCATTCGGGCGATGAGGCAGTGGATCCGGGGACGCCCTGGACCTCGGTCACCGCCCTGCCCGCCGGCCACCTGCCTGCCGTGGCGGCGATCCGGCGGACGGTGCGGCGGCTGCGCCCCGATGTCGTCCACGCCCATTCGAGCTGGGCGGGCTTCCACAGCCGACTGCTGGAGCTGCGCTGCCCCGTGGTCTACGAACCGCACTGCTTCAAGTTCGACGATCCCGGTGCCTCCCCGCTGGCCCGCTGGGCCTACCGCACCGCCGAGCGCGTGCTCGCCCGCCATACGGCGGCCTTCGGCACGCTGTCCCAGCACGAGGCAGCACTGATGCGCGGTCTCGTGCCGTCCGCGCAGACAGTGCGACTGGAGAACGTGCCCAGCATCGCCGCGGCGGCGGAGCATCCGTCCTTCGGCCGGCAGCGGGACACGATTGTGATGATCGGCCGGCTGGTGCCGCAGAAGGATCCTGAGTTCTTCCTCCGGACCGTCGCCGCGATCCGCGAACGGGACCCCGGCCTGCGCCCGGTGTGGGTGGGCGACGGCGCACCGCACTACCGGGAGATGCTCGAGGCCTCCGGTGTGGAGGTCACAGGCTGGCTGGGGCCCGAGGAGGTGCGCGCCCGCCTCGTCGACGCCGTCTACGTCCACACGGCCGCCTATGAGGGACTGCCGCTGAGCATTCTCGACGCCGCGGCGGCGAACGCGCCGATCGCGGCTCGCGCCATCCTGTCCGTCCGGGATCTGCCCATCGTGCTGGAGTCGACCCCGGAGACGCTCGCCGAGGCCGCCTGCCTCCTCAGCCGCCCGGGCCACCGGCAGAATGCGGCGCTGCGCGGCAATGCGAGCATCCGGCGCGCGCACAGCCTCGAGCGGCTGGGCGCCTCGCTGTCGCAGCTCTACGAGGCGGCGGCGTGATGCGCGCCGCCGAGGGGCAGGCCGCCGAGGTGCGGGGGGCCGTCTGCCTCGTGCTCGCCTATTTCGAGGAGGGCGAGGCGCTGCGCACCTCGCTGGCCTCCGTGCGGCTGGAGGAGGGGGACTCCGTCGTGGTCGTCGACGACGGATCGCGTCGTCTGCCTGCCCGGGACTTCTGCCCTGAGACGGCCGGCGGGGCGCCCGTGCGCCTCGTCGAGCTCCCCCGCAACCGCGGGGTGGCGGTCGCCGCCCGTACGGGAGTGGCCGCCGCTCCGCCCGAGGCCGCATACATCGCCAGACTGGACTGCCGGGACGTCTGCTCCGCAGAGCGGTTCACGCTGCAGCGCGCCCATCTCGACGCCCATCCGGAGTGCGGGATCGTGGGCAGCGCGGTGCGCTTCCGGGACCCGGCCGGCCGCCACCTCTACACCCTCGTCCAGCCGACGGAGGACGCGGCCATACGTCGGCGCATGCGAGTCAACTGCGCCTTCACGCAGCCGGCGGTGATGTTCCGCCGCTCCGCCTACGAGGCCGCGGGCGGCTACTCGGAGGACTACCCCTGGGCGGAGGACTACGCACTCTTCCGCGCGCTGCTGCGGGTGAGCGCCGGTCACAACCTCGCCTCTTCCCTCGTGGCCTGCACGACGATGGACGGGGGCATCTCGCAGCGCCATCGCCGCAGGCAGCTGTTGACCCGGATGCGGATCATCCGCGAGCACTGGGACTGGCACCCGGGCTCGGCCTACGGCCTGCTGAGGGCTGCGGCGCAGCTCCTCACCAGCCGGAACCTCACGAGCCGCGTCCGGCGGGCAGACGATCGCCTGCGCGGTGGGTCCGCTCGCGCGCAGATCGGCGGCCTCGAAGGGGCTGAGCCGGGTGCCGTCCGGAATGTGGGGTCCACCGGCGCCTCGGGTGCGGTGCACGGTGCCGAGGGCCGGAGAGGCGGCTGAGACCATGCAGGTCTATCTGCTGAGCGCGCTCGCCGCCCTCGTCGGCGGGAGGGTCGGCTCCGTGCCGGGGCTGCGCCTCCTGTGGTGGGTGCTCCCCACCGGTGTGCTCGTGCTGCTCGCGGCCGGACGCGGCGAGGAGGTGGGCACGGACACCAGCATGTACCACCGCTTCTTCCGGGAGGTGGCCCCGAACTCGCTGGCCGATTCGCTCGAGCGCATCCCCCAGGAGGCAGGCTATGTGACCCTCATGTACGTGGTGCGTCAGTTCACGGGCGACTTCCAGGTGTTCCTGCTGCTCTGCTCCCTCCTCACCGTGGTCCCGGTGCTCATGGCGATCCGGAGGGCGAGCTCCATGCCCGTCCTCTCCCTGTTCCTCTACATCGCCCTGTCCTACTACCTGCTGTCGTTCAACGGGATCCGGCAGTCCATCGCCGTCTCCCTCGTGCTGCTGGCGGAGACCCACCGGCGCAGCAGCCGGCTCACCTGGCTGCTGCTCCATCTCCTCGCCCTGAGCTTCCACATCTCCGTCCTGCCGGTGTTCCTCCTCATACTCGCGGCGCGGTGGCAGTCCGCGCGCCCGGGCCGGCTGCTGGCACTCGTGCTGGGAGCCTCCGCGATGGGAGCCGCACTGTTCGGAGTGCCTGTGGTGGGCAGGGTCCTGTCCCTCCTCAACAGCCGCTACGACGAGTACCTCTCCACGGAGGAGGGCGCCGGCCTGGGCACGGTCCTCGTGCTGGCCGTGCACGTGGTCATCGCCGTCTGGCTCATCCTGAGCATCCGTGCGGCCCAGGCACGGGCCGAGGAGGACCGGGCGCCGTACTCGGAGACGCTGCTGCGCGAGTTCACGGCGATCTACCTGCTGTCCTGCGGCATACTTGTCCTCGCGACCTCCAACTGGGTGGTGGGTCGGCTCGAGCCGTATTTCGGCATCTTCGCGATCCTGGCCCTGCCGCATGCGCTCACCGCAGCCCGTCCCCGTCACGCGCTGGGCCTCCTCGCGGCACTGGTCCTCGCCGCCTCCGTGCACTTCGCATTCCACACCTCCCGCTACAACGAGCTCCTGCCCTATGAGCTCGGCGCGGCAGCGATCGCCGGAGGCTCCGAGGCCGGAGCGCATTCCGGGACCGAGGCTGCCGCCGGAGCGCTCGCGCAGGGCACGGAGGAGACCGGAGCGGTGGTGCCCGCGATAGGGGGCGCGCCCGCTCGGGCGGAGCCCCCTGCATCCCCGGAGCCTCTTCCGGAGGTCGTCCTCTCCGCCCGGGCCGCAGGGAGGTCGCTGTGATGCTTCGCGATCTGCTGCGCCGACCGCGCCCGCCCCGAACGCGCCACCGCCTCCGGGCGTTCGCCCTCGTGTGCGCGGTCCTCGTCTGCCTCACTCTCCTGGCGGTGTGGACGGTGCGCCTCTCCGCTGACCTCTCGGCCGTCCGTCCCTGGCCGGGTGCCGCGGAGGTCGCTCCGGCGGCTCAGGACGGCCTGTTCCCCAGCGATCTCAGCGGTCTGTCCTTCGCAGCGGATCCGGGGACGGAGACTCCGGGCCGCGCGGGCAGCGGTGGCGGCGAGGACGCGGTGTCGGAACGGCCCGCCGCGCTCTGGGCGGTGCAGAACAGTCCCGGACTCCTCCACCGGCTGGGCCACCGGGCCGGTCGCTGGGAGCCGGATGCGAGCTGGAGGCTCGCCTACGCCGATGGTGCCGGCGCCCCCGATGCCGAGGCGGTCGCCGTCCTCGCGGCGGCCTCGGCGACGGGAGGACCCGGCGTCTACGTCGCGAGCGAACGCGACAACGACGCCCCGGATGCTTCGTCGCTGACGGTCCTCCGCTACGCGCCCGGGCGTTCGGCACCCGATGCGGAGGCCGCCGCGGCCGCGGGGTCACCGGGAGAGGCCGTCGAGGAAGACCTCCCCGTCCTCACCGCTGCCGCCGAATGGGACCTCACGGGGGACTTCTTCCTGCCGCCGGAGCCCAATGAGGGTTTCGAGGGAATCGCCTTCGTCCCCGATGCCCACCTCGTGAAGAGGAAGCTCACGGACGAGACCACGGGCGAGCGCTATGACCCGGACGGCTACGGTCCGCATGCCGGGGGCGTGTTCTTCCTCGCCCGGGAGGACACCGGCGCGATCTACGGATATGTGCTCGAGGACTCGGGCGCGGCAATCCGGATCACCGCTGTCGACAGCGGTCTGCCGCGGCTCGCCGAACTCGAGTACGAACCGGACACCGGCCTGCTGTGGGCGGTGTGCGATGACTCCTGCGAAGGCGAGTCCGCCGTCCTGACCGTGCGCCGCAGCACCCCGGGACCTTGGGGATGGGAGCTGTGGGGCCGGCGGCAGACGGGCGAGCTCCAGCCCGTCGCCCGCTACGCCCGGCCGGCCGACATGCCGGACACCAACAACGAGGGCTTCGCGCTCGCCCCGGCAACGGCCTGCGCCGATGGCCTCCGACCCGTCTACTGGGCCGATGACGACGCCTTCGAGGCGCAGGCGCTGAGAAGGGGCGCGATCAGCTGCGAGCGCGGGCGGAACCCGTGAGAACTGCTCCCCTTGCCTCCCCGGGCACCCGGCATACGAGAGAAGACCTGAGAGAAGAAGGACCCGCACACATGCACTCCTCCACCCGCCCAGTCGCACAGTCTGCGCCCCCGCACATCGCGGTCCCGGCCTTCCCGGTCGTCCGACCGCTGCGCGCGCGGGCCGTGGGGTTCGCCGCCCGTCTCATCGCTCGCACCTCGCGGGCTCTCGGCTGGGGGAGCGGCACGATGACCGGCGGCCGCCTCGCACTCCGCCTCGACTCCGGCGCGCTCGCGCGGCTGGGTCTGGGGCGCACGCATGTGCTCGTCACCGGGACGAACGGGAAGTCGACGACGAGCCGTCTGCTCGCCGCGGCACTCACCGGGACCGGACCGGTCGCCGAGGGCACGGGTGCGAACCAGATCCCCGGCCTCGTCGCAGCGCTGGCGGAAGCGCCTGCGGGGGCGATCGTCGCGCTGGAGACGCGGGAGAGGGACGTGGGAACCGTGCTCGCCTCCCTCCGCCCGGCCGCGCTGGTCCTGCTCAACCTCAGCAGCGAGCACGCGGACCGGCCCGACGAGGCTGCAGAGCTCGAAGCCGCGCTGCGCGCCCGGATCGCGGCGCATCCGGACGTCGTGCTCATCGCGAACTGCGATGACGTCCGCATCGCCTCGGTCGCCGCCGCCGCGCCTGCTGTCGTCTGGGTCGCCGCGGGCATCGGCCGCGAGGGCCCGGTGCGCAGCTGCCCGCGCTGCGGCGCGCTCATCCTGGCCGCTGCCGCACCGGGAACCGCTGCCGATCCGCATCCGGACTGGCGCTGCTCCGCATGCTCGTTCTCCCGTCCCCGTCCGCACTGGTCGCTCGACAGGGAGGGCGGCGGCCACGTCCTGCGCGGCCCGGAGGGCTTCTGCGCGCCGCTGACCCTGCAGCTGCCGGGCGAGGCCAATCTGGGCAATGCGGCGCAGGCCGTCGCCGCGGCAGTCGCCCTGGGCGCAGAGCCCCGCACCGCCGTCGCGGCGGTTGCGCAGGTGCACGGGATCGGCGAGCGCTACAGCACGCTCGAACTCGGGGAGCACCGCCTGCGGCTGCTGCTCGGCAAGAACCCGCCCGCGGCGCAGGAAGGCGTGGCCGCAGCCTCGCCGGAGGCTGCTGGGACGGTCATAGTGCTCAACGCGCAGGGGGACGAGACTCGCGACACGGCCTGGGTGTGGGACGTGGACTACAGCGCACTCGGAAGGCAAGGCCGCGCGCCCGCAGCCTCCGGGGCCGCGCGGCCTGACCCCGATGCCGAGGAGGCGCCCCCGCTCGTGCTCGCCGCGGGGGACCGGGCCGCAGATCTCTCCGTGCGCCTCACCTATGACGGCGTGCCCCACGTCGTCGAGACCGATGTCCTCCGGGCGGTCGCGCGGTGCGCACCCGGCGGTGTGGACGTCCTCGTGCCCGGGGTCGACACGATGCAGGCGCTCATGCGGGAGGCGACGGCCGCTGCCCGCCGGGGCGGAGTGCCGCTGTACGGTTCCCGTGTACGCGCTCGTTCGCTGCCGCTGCCGCTGCCGATGCCGTCGACGGGACCGGACCGGCCCTGCGCGGCGGTGCCCGGCGGCAGGGGCGACGGCCGGACGGTGCGGATCGGGCTCCTGCTCCCGGAGCTGCTCGCGGCCTCGGGCGACCGCGGCAACGCGCTCGTCCTGCGCGAGCGCTTGCGGTGGCGCGGCTTCCGCGCCGAGATCCTCCCACTGGGCTTCGACGACGCGGTCCCCGCCGATCTCGACCTGTGCGTCCTGGGCGGAAACGGGGGAGAGGAGCAGCGGCTCGCGGTCGCACACCTCGGAGGCTCCCGGGGGTTCCTGGCCGCAGCGGAGTCCGGTGTGCCGATCCTCGCGGTGCGTGCCGGAGCCCAGCTGCTGGGAGAATGGTTCGAGGACCGTGCAGGCCGCAGGCATGCGGGCCTGGGTCTGCTCGACGCCGTGTTCCCTCTGGCCGCAGGCGCCGCTGGGGCCGGCGACAGCGTCCCCGCACCCCGCGGGAGGCGCACCGGTGCCGCGCGCACCCGTGCGGGTGCGCTGCCCGCTGCCGGAGAGGTCGTCTGCTCCCCGCTCATGGACGAACTGAGCTCCGCGCTCAGCGGGGTGGTCCCGGGCACGCACGACTGGGTGCGCGGGAGCGGCTGCGCGCCGCTGGGCCGCGTGCTCGGCAGCGGCCGTGAGCCCGCCCGGGTCGAGGGGGCGGTGCAGGGAGGCATCATCGCCACGGACCTCCAGGGCCCCGTCCTCGCCCGCAGTCCGGAGCTCGCCGACGTGCTGCTGGCCCGGGCGCTGCGATTGGACCCCTGCGCGCTCACCCCGCTCGACATACCCGCTGTCGACTCCCTGCGCGGGGAGAGGCTGACGGCGGTATGAGCGGTGCCGCACCCGGCCGTGCCCCGGCAGAGACGATCACCGTGCATGCAGACGACGCGGACGGCCGCCGGCGCAACCGTCTGGAGGTCTACGGCAGGCGGTGGGCCGCCGCACAGGGAGTGCCCGTGCCGCAGGTCATCGAGGCAGCCGAGGACGGCTCCCGATTCGTGGGCCGGCGGATCCGTGCGCTCCCGTCCGAGGGACGGGCCTACGTCGACGCCGCCCTTGAGTCGGCAGCCCTCATCGCTGCGGGGGCAGCCCCGCGGCCGCCGGCGCCCGCGACCACCTGGCGTCATCCCGACCGCAGGCGGACGGCGGTGAGAGCCGTGCAGCTGGCGGCAGCGGGGATCAGCCCCGTGCGCTTCGCCGCGGCCCGGGCAGCGGCGAACCGGCTGCCGTCCGCAGTGCCCTCCCACTTCGACTTCCACACCGGCAACGTCCTGCTGTCCGCGGCAGCTCCCGGTCCGGCCGCTGCAGGCACGGACGCCGCTGCCTTCGTCATCGACTTCGAGTACCTGCGCATGGGCCCGGCGCACGCGGATGCGCTGCGGCTGCTCACGACCGTGCCACGGGCGGAGGACGCCGAGTACGGCCTCGATCTGCTGCTGCGCACGGCACCGGCGCGGGAGTGGCCGGGGATCGCTGCGCAGCTGCGCTGGCTCGCGCTGCGTCCGCTCGCCGAGTTCATCACCGCAGAGGATCCGCAGGATCCGCATCGTGTGGCACGGGCGCGCCGCCGCTGGGCACTCGGACGGGCCTGGGCCCAGGACATCGAACGCGCCCACGGCCTGGCCTCCCGCAGAGCCGGGGCCGCCCACCCCAGCCCGCCCAGACGGACCGCAGTCCCCTCTTGGGCCGTCGCGGTGGACGCCCTGCCCGCCGGCGGCTCCCCGCGCGGCCGCCGGCCGCACGGCGATCTGCCGGGGGCCTTCTCTCCGCCGTATCCGCATGCGCATGCACCCGAAGGCGGGTGCCCATGAGTGCCGGCACCGGCACGGCAGGACGCGAGCGCCGGCTCGCGGCGGCACTCCTCTCCCTGGCCGGCGGCGAGGTGGCGGGCAAGGTGCTCACGCTCGCCACCCTCGTGCTCGCGGCCCGCGCAGTGGGGATCGAGGGCTTCGGCCTCCTCACCTTCGGCATGGGGCTGGGCACGCTGCTGGCGACGCTGCCCTCGCTGGCACCCTCGGCGAGGATGGTTCAGCTCGTGGGCCGGGATCTCAGCACGCTCGGCGTCCGCCTGGCCGCCCTCACCGTGCTCCGCTGGGCATTCACGGTGCCCGCGGCGGCACTCGCGGTGCCGTTCGTCCTGCTGCGTCCCGAGGCCGCGGACCGCTGGGCGCTCGCGCTCATGGTCGCGGCGGCCCTGCTGGACAACACGCTCAAGGTCTGGCTCGCGGCCTGCACCGCCCTCGACAGGCAGGCGGCCACGGCGGCGGTCCTCGTCGCCCAGCGCCTCGTCACGCTGCTCCTCGTGCTCGGCGCTCTCACGCTGCATCCCACCCCCGTGACGGTCGCGGCGGCCTTCGTCCTGGGAGCGCTGTTCGCCAACGCGGCGATGGCCCGGCTGGCCCGCAGGTTCGGGGCCCGGGCAGCCTACCGAGGGCTGCGTCGCGAGCACTTCCGCGAGCTGCTCGCGGCGGTGCCCGTCTCCGGAGCGAGCAGCATCCTCGAGGCAGGCCTCGCCCGTCTCGACGTCATCCTCCTCGGGCTGCTGGCGGGGGACGCGGCAGTGGGCGTCTACGGCGTGGCCCATCGGCTCATGGAGACGGCCCTCTTCGTGAGCTGGTCGCTGGCCCGTGCGCTCACGCCGGACCTCGTGCGCGCCCGGGACGGGGCCGAGCTCGGTCCGCCGCTGCGCCTCGGGCTGGTGCTCCTGGGCGCGCTCTACGTGCCCTACGGAGCGGTCCTCGCCCTCGCCGGGGACCGGCTCGCAGCGCTCCTGTTCGGCTCCGGCTACGAGACCGGCGGGGTGCTGGCCCTCCTGGCGGCGGCCCCGCTGCTGTTCGGGATCGCGCACTTCTCTCAGGTGGCGCTCTTCGCCCGCCGTCCCGACCCCCTCGTCCCGCTCGCCCTGCTCCTCGCCCTCACCGTCAACCTCGGGCTCAACCTCGTCCTCCTCCCGCACCTGGCAGCGGAGGCCGCAGCACTCGCCAAGACCGCCGCCTTCGGCGTGCAGGCCGCGGTGCTGGGACTCGGACTGGCCAGGCTGGCTCCGATCCCCGGCCTCGTCCGCGGGGCTGCGGTCACGGTCGCTGCCGCTGCGTGCGCCTGCCTGCCGCTGATCGCGGTCCTCCCGCGGGTGCCCGCTGTGCTGCTGCCGGTGCTCGCACTCGCGGGCACTGTGTACTGTGCGCTCTGGTATCTGCTGTGCCGTCGCTTCGACCGCGAGACCGCGGCGTGGATCGGGAGAGCGCGAGCGGGTGCTGCCGGCACTGGTCCGATCGCGGCTTCGCCCGCTTCCGCCCGGACCGCGGGGGAGGTGCGGAGATGAGCACGCGCGCCGCGTATCCCCTCGGGAGACGGCCCCGGAATCGAGCTGGAGGCACGAGCGTTTACCCCCGCGGACGCCGGAGGTCCTCATCCGCGGCCACGCCGCTTAAAAGAGGCGAGTATCGTAGCCTCGGAGCGTCTGAGCGGTGGTCCGCGTGCTCCCCCACGCTGCGGAGAGTCGCTCCGCCAGACGACGGAGTTCTGCGGCACAGGAGGTGCGACCCGCACATGGACGATCGACGCACGGAGGCGAAGGGCGGGGAGACGCCCCTCCCGGCACTTATCGCGCGCCTGAGCGACCACTGCCGCTCCCATCGCGGGGCCGTGGTGTCGCTGACGGGGACCGTCGGCGCCGGCCAGCGGCAGGTCCTGCAGATGCTGGTGCGCTCCCTCATGTGCGACGGCGCCCCGGCGGTGCTGCGTGAGTGCGTCTCCCGCAGACTCGGGCCGGACGCACCCGTCCGCCGCTTCGAGGCCCTGGACGGCGGAGCCGAGGCGTCTCCCGCCGCACTCCTCCGCCGGCTGGTGCCGCAGGACGGCACCGGCGGCAGCCGGGTCATCGCCTTCGTCCCGCATGCGGACCTGCTCGACGACGACTCCCTCCGCCTCCTCGACGCGCTCGTCCACAGCAGCGCCCATACCGTCGTGCTGGCCAGCCTGCAGATCCCGCAGCGCTATCTCGAGATCCTCGACTCCCCGCGCGGGCTGCACGCGGAGCTGCCGCCGCTGACGCCCGCGGACGCGGCGGACATCGTGGCCCGCCGGACCGGCGCACCGCCGACCCCGCAGGCGCTCGCCTACCTCCTGGAGCAGGCAGGCGGCATGCTGGGCCTCTTCCACGCCGTCGTGCACGTGGGCCGGAGCGAGCAGTGGCTGCAGCACCGGGGGGACTGGACCGTCATCGCGCGCTCTCCGCTGTGGCTGGACCGCCGCTGGGCGCTCAGGTTCCATGACAGGTACGCGGAGGTCGTCACGGTCGCGGGGCTGCGCCTGCTGGAGCGCGCCGCACTCACCGGCCGGGCTCCTCTGCGGGAGGCGATGGAGGACCCGCTGCGGCGAGCGGCTGCCGTGCGGCTGGAACAGGCCGGGATCGCGCACGTGTCCGGCGGCGCCCTGCGCATCCGGCAGCCCGTGGTCGCGACGGCCTTCGAGCTCGCAGGCTCCTCCTCGCCGGAGGCGCAGGACGACTGGGAGCGCGCCGTCGCCGAGGACGCTCCCGACCGCTCCCCGCTCATGGCGCTGGCCTCGGGCATCCCCGTGGCACCGGCCGAGCTGGGCCGGGGTGCGGTCCTCGCCTCCGGCGACGGACGCCTGCATCAGGCGTACGCCCTGCTCAGCCCGGTGATGGACCCGGGGCCCCGCACCTTCTTCGCACGTGCCACCATCGAGGCCTCCGCGGCACGCCCGCACAGGGCGCTGGACACTCTGCGCGCAGCCGCCGAGCGCGCAGCCGCGGCAGGCGACCGCGTCTCCCAGGCCGAAGCCGAGGCCGTGGCCCAGTTCGTCGTCGCCGCCAGCTTCCGCTTCGAGGAGATCGTCTTCGCCCCGGCGCCGCCGGTCGATGAGTCGCTCCTGGGCCCGGGCTCCTCGGGGCTGTACCGGGCCGCCAGGGTGATGCGCAGCTTCGCCCTCGCGCTGTGGGCGGTGCACGAGCCCGCCTCGGCACCGTGGTCCGCGGAGGGGCCGGCGGATCACCCTGCGTACACCGGCACGGCGCTCCCGCCGCACCAGGAGCCGACGACGGAGGCGGGCGCACCGGCCGGGGAGTCGCTGCCGGTCAGCATCGGCGACCGCCTCATGGGCGGCCGCAGCAGCGAGCTCGCGTACGCCTGCGAGCTGACTGCTCAGGCGTGTCTGGCTGTCCTGCAGGACCGGAGCGAGGACGCCCGCGCCCTGCTGGCGGAACTTGCGGCAGTGGACTGGGTGCGATTGCCGCTGCTGGGGGTGGTCTGGTGCCGCGAACTTCAATTCTTCACCCGGCTGCTGCTGGAGTTCGACGCCGACCCCTGCACTGATCGCTGGCTCGCCGAAGCCCCCATCGGCATCCGCCTGCAGGCCGCGGTGCCGACGGATTCCCTCGAACTGGTCGGCGGGCTCGTACGGGGGGAGCCGATCGCCCAGCTGCAGGAGCAGCTGAGCATGCTGTGGGCGAAGACGGATACCGAGCTGCTCAAGGGCACCGTCACACGGGGGCTGATGGAGATGATGGACCGGGCAGTGCCCGGGACCGTGAGCACCGGGCTGTCGGGACCGCTCGGTGCGGAGCTGCGTGAGGGTCCGCTGCCCGCGGCCTACGAAGCCGAACCGGGTCTGAAGATCATGGCGGAGTTCGCGAGGCTGCTGCACGGTCCCGTCGACGTGCTGGACGCCGCACATATCTTCGCCGGCAACTCGTACGGGGTGCTGGTCCGTCGGATGCTCGTCCGGACCGTCATCATCCGCAGGGCCCCGGAGCTGCCTCCGAGGATCTGCGCTGATCTTCGCCGTACCGCTGAGCACGTGGGGGTTGAGCCCGAATGGCTGGCCCTGGCGCAGGCATGTGCGGCGCAGGACGAGATCGCCTACGAAGAGGCCCGGGCACAGGCTCACCGCAGGCATCCCCGTGTGCACGTCGCGCCGTGGAACGGCGGGTCCCCGACACGGGACGGTGCTCCGGAGACGATGTTCCGTCACGATCGCCTCTCGGTGCTCTCTCCGCGTGAGCAGGAGATCGCACGCGCCCTCGCTGAGGGCCGCACCACGGCGGAGGCGGCCGGGCTGTTCGGCGTGTCCGTGAGGACGGTGGACACGCACATCCGCAGCATCTACCGCAAGCTCGACGTGCACAGCCGCACGGAGCTGCGTGCGGAGATCGTGCTGTGAGGGCGGGACCCCGGTCTCGCGAGCAGGGAGAGCCGCACGGACAGGACACGGTGGAGCCCGTCCCGCAGGAAGCGCCCCCAGCGCTCGGGATCGCCGCTGCCAGTGCCCGCGCTCTCGTGGCCGAAGAGCGGGCGGCAGCACTCGTGCTGCCCGGGCTCTGGGGCATGGGCGGCGTGCTCGCGGCTGCCGCACAGACCCACGGCCGGGAGCCGGACCTCGTGCTCATCGGCGGTCTCGGCGGCCCCGGCGCATTCGCGGACCTGCTGACGGCGCTGCTGGCTGCCGGTGTCGGCGTCGAGACCACCGAGCAGGCGCTGGAGGCCTGGGACCGCCTGTGCGCCGGAGGCGCCTACGCGGTGGTGCGGGAGGCTGCCGCGCTCGATCCGGAGACCGCCTCCCTGCTCACCCGCGCCGTCCATGACTCCCGGCTGCGGCTGCTCGTGCTCATGCGCACCGACGAGGATCTCTGTCCACCGCTGCGCACCCTCCTGCGCGGAGGGAGCCTGGTGTGGGCCAGAATCGCACCGCTGAGCGCTCAGGAACTCGCGCAGAGGCTGCGCACGGGCCCGGGCGTGACCGGCCAGACCGCGGTGCTGGACCGGGTGCACGACCTGACCGCGGGGCACCCGGAGCTGGTGGACCAGCTGCTGGCGGCTGCGGTCGGGACGAGCGTCCTCGTCCGAGTTCCCTCCGGCTGGCTGTGGAGCTGGGACGAGGACGCGCTCAGGACAGCCCTGCGCCCGGTGTGCGCCCGCCTGCTCACGCACTTCAGCGGTGAGCACGGATTCATCGTCCGGCACACCGGACTCGCCGGGGTGCTGCCCGAGGCGCCGGTCGAGGCCGCGACCAGCTGGTCCACCGTCCTCGACCTGCTCAACCTGGGCGTGCTCACCTGGAGGCACGATTCGGCACCCGGCTGCTCCTCCCTGCAGCTGGCCCCGGAGATGCTGCTCTGGGCGGTTGAGGACACGACCTCGGCGGGGGAGAAGGCGGCGGCCTGGTACGAGTTCGGCCACGGGATCACGGCCGCGCACGGGGACCGCAGCGTCCAGGCGGCGTTGGCGGCCTGGAGGACCTGCGCCGAGGCTGAGCCGAGCACGCAGACAGCGGCGGCCCACGTTCGCACGGCGCTGTCGCTGGGCTGGTACCCCGCGGCCCAGCGCCTGCTCGCCGGGCTGCCGGGTGTGACAGAGGGAGCCCGGACGCTCCGAGAGGTCGGGCAGGGCGGGGCTCCCGTGCTCGGTGCGGCGGCGGACCCTTTCGCGCTGGAATTCGAAGTGCTGCGCGCGGAGCTCGCCTGGGCACATGGGAACGAGGACCGTGCGCTGTCTCTGGTGGCTGCGAGCAGCCGCTTCCTGTGGCCGGACGCCGTGACGGCTCCGGCGGAGACCCGGGGCGCCGCGGCGAATGCGTGTGCTGCGCCGGAGCATCTGGCCGTGCTCCCTGCGGCATCGCGCGCGGAGACGGTGCTGGGCCGGCGGCAGAGCGGGCCGGCCTATGCCGCTGCGCTGCTGATCGCGCATATCGGGCTGTTCCATCCGGAGCGGGCGCTCGCGGCGCTCACGGGCCGGGAGCCCGCGGCGACAGGTCCTGTCGACGAGGCCCAGTTCCGGCTGGGGGTGGCCCGGGGGAGGGAAGCTGGCCTGACGCTGCTGGCCGATGTCATCGCTCTGCTGCACGCAGGCCGGAAGGAGGAGGCCTTCACCCAGGTCCGGCGGCGCTGTCTGGAGGTGGGGCCGGAGGAGAGCGCCCTGGCACGGCTGTGGGTGGGGACGAGCCTGGGCCTCGGCGGGGCACACGATCGCGGCCGTCATGTCCTCGTCGAGCTGCTGGAGGAGCTGCACCGTGAGCAGGGCCCGCCGCACGTGGCCGAATCCGTGCGCGGGGTGCTGCTCCTCATCACGATGCACGTGGGCTGGGACCCCGAGGTGTTCCTCACCACCGTGCACCGCGCGCATCAGCGCCATCCCTGGCAGCCGGGCCTGGCCGCGGCACAGGAGCTGGTCTCCGGGACGCTGGCGATGCAGGACGATCGGATGCTCAGCTGTGTGCGCCATGCCCGCGGGGCGGTCGCCGCGACCGCGGGCGCCGATCCCTTCGGCCTGCGTCCCACCGCCCTGGCGATGCTGGCGGCGGCCGCGAGCTATCTGCCGCAGCGTCCGGAGGCGGAACTCGGGGAACAGGCGCGGGCCGAGCTCCGGCAGATGGGCGGACTGCGGGGCATGCCCTATCTGCGGTTCTTCGCACAGGCGCTCGCGCTCGTGGGCGGCGGCCCGCCGACTCCCGAGGTGGCCGAGGCGATCGTGGAGGTGGCGAGGCAGGCGCATGCGGCCGGCTATGCCGCGCAGTCGCAGCAGGTGCTGATGCTCGCGGTGCTCGGGGCGTCCCCCACGGCTCTCGCAGCGGTGCTGTCCGACGGCTGGCAGGCGCACAACAGCAGGGCCGGGATGGTGCGGATGCTCGCGGCGGCCCTGCGGGCCTGCCCGGAGCCGGCCGCGGCGAGCGCGGTCTTCTCCACGGTCGAGACCTTCCTCACCTCACGCTCGCGGTTCCTGGCGCATGTGGTGCTCGCGGCCCGCTGGAGCGCGGAGACGGACGGGGGCGGGCAGCCCTCGACGCAGCTCATGAGGCTGGTCCTCCGTGCCCGGGCGGAGGCGGAGGAGGACCCGTGGCTGTTGGACCAGTTCGCACAGGAGCTGTGGCTGAGCGAGCGGGAGCGGACCATCGTGCGGAGCCTGCGCGACGGCGAGCGGACGGCGACCGTGGCAGGGCGGCTCAGCCTCTCGCCGCGCACGGTGGAGCGGCTGATCTCCCAGCTGCTGCGGCGCTTCCGGTGCACTGACCGCCTGGACCTGGTGAGGCTGCTGGAGAGCTTCGTCCCGGAGGAGTGAGAGGTTCCGTCGCCGCGCGGCGGAACCGCTCACTCCTCCGGTCATCCGGCACTTTCCGACGGTGCGGGCACGTGGCATGGTGCCCGCGCCGTCAGAAAGTGCCCGGAGCGGCGAGGAGACGGCCCCTGTTGGCCCCTGCCCGCCGCGTCCCCTATCCTGGTCCGTGACTGCCGTTACGACACATCGTGGGAGAGCCGCGCGTCCGCGAACGGCCGGGCAGGTCCGCTCCGGACCCGCACGGACCTACGCAGACACACGGTCCGGCCGGCAGGCCGGGCAGCGGCGCCGTAGGTGCAATCCCTCCCCGGGAAACTCTCAGGCCCAGTACCGCGATGCGCAGGCACCTCTGGAACGGTGATCCGTTCGCAGCGCCCCACCGGCGCTGCGGGCCGCGGATCACGGCGACAGAGCGGGGAGGACGAGCCCATATGCGAGCCCGTCCCCCAGGGGTGCGGGCACACCCAGTGGAGGAGTTCCATGACCGCCGTTGCCCAGGACGCACAGACCGCACACGCGCAGGCCGACAGCCCGCAGGCCGCACCGACGCAGCCCGGCCCCGATGCCGCGCAGACCCAGCTGGTCCCCCTGGCCGGTGACGCTCCCCGGCCGTTCGCGGACCGGCACATCGGTCCCCGTGCCGGCGAGACCGAGGCGATGCTCGCCGCAGTGGGCTTCGACTCCACCGAGGCGCTGGCCGCCGCTGCCGTGCCGGACTCCATCGTCCAGGAGACCCCGCTCGGCACCCCGGCCATGAGCGAGGTCGAGGTCCAGGCCCGCCTCCGCGAGCTCGCCGCGAAGAACACCGTGCGCGTGCAGATGATCGGGCAGGGCTTCCACGACACGGTCACCCCCGCGGTCATCCGCCGCAACGTCGTCGAGAACCCCGCCTGGTACACCGCCTACACCCCCTACCAGCCGGAGATCAGCCAGGGTCGCCTCGAGGCGCTGCTGAACTTCCAGACCGCGGTGCAGGACCTCACGGGCCTCGACGTCGCCAACGCCTCCCTGCTCGACGAGTCCACCGCCGTCGCCGAGGCCGTCCTCCTCATGCGCAGGGCCTCGAAGAAGGGCTCGGCCGTGGTCCTCGACTCCGAGCTGCACCCGCAGTCCATCGCCATCGTCCGCGCCCGCGCCCGTGCCATGGACTTCCAGGTGCGCGTCGAGGACCTGTCCGCGGGGCTCGTGGGCGAGGATGTCTTCGGCATCGTCTGCGCCCAGCCCGGCACCTCGGGCGTGATCCGCTCCTTCGACGCGGCGGTCACCGGTGCCAAGGAGCGCGGCGCGCTCGTCACGTTCGCCGCGGATCTCCTCGCGCTCACCCTGCTCGCCTCGCCGGGCTCGCAGGGCGCGGACATCGCGGTGGGCAGCGCCCAGCGCTTCGGCGTCCCGCTGTTCTTCGGCGGACCGCACGCCGGCTTCATGGCCGTCCGCGCCGGTCTGCAGCGCCAGCTCCCCGGCCGCCTCGTGGGCGTGAGCCACGACGCCGACGACAAGCCCGCGTACCGTCTCGCGCTCCAGACCCGCGAGCAGCACATCCGCCGCCAGAAGGCCACGAGCAACATCTGCACCGCGCAGGCGCTGCTGGCCAATGTCGCCGGCTTCTACGCCGTCTACCACGGCCCCGTGGGCCTCACCCGCATCGCCTCGCGCCTGCACCGCCTCGCCGCCGCCTTCGCCGCCGCGGCCGTCACCGCGCCCGGCACCTCGCTCGCGGGCGAGGAGGGCCAGTTCTTCGACACAGTCGCGCTCACCGTCCCGGATGCGGACGCCGCCCTCACCGCGGCCGATGCCGTGGGCGTCAACATCCGCCGCATCGATGCGACGACGGTGGGGGTGAGCTTCGGCGAGCCGCACACCGTCGCGGAGGCGAACATCCTCCTCGAGGCGCTCGGCGCGCAGGAGGCCATCGACGCCGAGGCGTTCGCCGCCGCAGGGGCAGAGGGCTCCTTCGGCCCGGCCCAGGTGCCGGCCCCGGCCTGGAGCGAGGCCCTGCACCGCGAGGGCGAGATCCTCACGCACCCCGTCTTCCGCACGCACGGCTCGGAGACGCAGATGATGCGCTACCTGCGCACGCTCGCGGACCGGGACCTCGCGCTCGACCGGACCATGATCCCGCTGGGCTCGTGCACCATGAAGCTCAACGCCGCGGTGGAGATGGAGGCGATCACCTGGCCCGAGTTCGCCTCGATCCACCCCTTCGTCCCGGCCTCGCAGTCCGCGGGCTGGCGCGAGCTCATCGCCGACCTCGAGAGCCTGCTCGTCGACGTCACGGGCTACGATCGCGTCTCCCTCCAGCCCAACGCCGGCTCCCAGGGCGAGCTCGCGGGCCTGCTCGCGATCCGCCAGTACCACCTGGCGAACGGCCAGCCCGACCGCCGCATCTGCCTCATCCCGCAGTCCGCGCACGGCACCAATGCGGCCTCGGCGGTGCTTGCGGGCCTCGACGTCGTCGTGGTGGGCACGGCCGAGGACGGCTCGATCGACCTCGCGGACCTCGATGCGAAGATCGAGAAGCACGCCGAGGCGCTCGCGGCGATCATGATCACCTACCCCTCCACGCACGGCGTGTTCGAGGAGGACGTGCGCACCGTGTGCCGGAAGGTCCACGAGGCCGGCGGCCAGGTCTACGTGGACGGGGCGAACCTCAACGCGCTGGTCGGCCTGGCGCAGCCGGGTCAGTTCGGCGGCGACGTCTCGCACCTCAACCTGCACAAGACCTTCTGCATCCCGCACGGCGGCGGCGGACCGGGCGTGGGTCCCGTGGCCGTCCGCGAGCACCTCGCGAAGTACCTGCCCGGCGATGCGCGCGATGCGCAGCTCGTGGCCGGCGGCGAGCAGGCCGCTGACCTGGGTCAGCCCATCAGCAACACGCTGTTCGGCTCCGCCGGCGTGCTGCCCATCAGCTGGGCCTACCTGCGCCTCATGGGCGGCGAGGGCGTCACGGAGGCCACGCGCACCGCGCTCCTGAACGCCAACTACGTCTCCCGCGAGCTCGCCGATGCCTTCCCCACCCTCTACACGGGCGACTCCGGGCTCGTGGCGCACGAGTGCATCCTCGACCTGCGCGATCTCACGGCAGCGACCGGGGTGACCGCTGAGGACGTGGCCAAGCGTCTCATCGACTACGGTTTCCACGCGCCCACCCTGGCCTTCCCCGTGGCCGGCACCCTCATGGTGGAGCCCACGGAGAGCGAGGACAAGGGCGAGATCGACCGCTTCATCGAGGCGATGCGCTCCATCCGCGCGGAGATCGATGCGATCGGCGAGGCCTACTCGTACGAGGAGTCGCCGCTGCGGAACGCCCCGCACACCGCGACGAGCGTCATGGACGACTGGGACGGGGCGTACTCGCGCGAGACCGCGGTGTTCCCGGTCCACGGGCTGCGGCTGACCAAGTACTTCCCGCCGGTCCGCCGCATCGACGGAGCCTACGGGGACCGCAACCTCGTGTGCTCCTGCCCGCCGCCCGAGGCCTTCGAGACGGCCTGAGACCGGGATGCCGTCCGGCGGGGTCGCTCCCGCCGGACGGTCCGGCCTCGGTCCGCCCCACGTATGTGCGTTCTCCGGTCTTCGCCGCTGATCACCGCAGAACGCACATACCTCCGGTGCGGGGCTTCGGGCACGTATGCAGTTCATCCGCGGATGCGGCCGACTGCACGCAGAATGCACATACCCGGAGCTGGTGACCACGGCTCCGCAGACAGACTTCCTCCTACGACAGGGGTTCATCCATGACCAGGACCACCGCCCTCCACGGGCTGCACGCGCAGCTGGGGGCCTCCTTCACCGACTTCGGCGGCTGGGATATGCCGCTCAAGTACGGCTCCGAGCTCGCCGAGCATCGCGCGGTCCGCGTCTCGGCCGGCATCTTCGACCTCTCCCATATGGGCGAGGTGCGCGTGACGGGTGCGGACGCCGGGGCCTTCCTCGACTACGCGCTGCTCGCGAAGTACTCGATCCTGCGGATCGGCAAGGCGAAGTACGGCCTCATCCTCGACGAGGCCGGGCACATCCTCGACGACCTCATCACCTACCGCCTGGGCGCCGACGAGTTCCTCGTCGTCCCCAATGCGGGCAATGCGCAGGCCGTCGCCGAGGCGCTGGCCGCCCGCGCGCAGGAGTTCACCGGAACCGTGGTGCCCGGTGCGGCGGTGACCGTCTCGGACGAGTCCGAGGCGACCTCGCTCGTGGCCGTCCAGGGTCCGCAGTCCGAGGCGATCCTGCTGGCGGCCCTGGCTGCTGCAGGCGGGGACGGGGCCGAGGGGGCGTCCCCGCAGACCGGGTCCGGTTCCGCTGAGGCCGGTTCTGCAGGATCCGGCGATGGGCAGGCCGAAGCCGTGCGTGCCCTCGGCTACTACGCCTGGACCCGCCTGGAGCTGCCGGTGGGCACGGCGGATGCTGCGGCCTCGGACGCCTCGGACGCCTCGGACACGACGTCCGGCACCGTCCCCGTCCTGCTCGCGCGCACCGGCTACACGGGCGA
Organism: Brevibacterium album DSM 18261; assembly: GCF_000426445.1. GTDB lineage: Bacteria > Actinomycetota > Actinomycetes > Actinomycetales > Brevibacteriaceae > Brevibacterium > Brevibacterium album. The sequence goes on from NZ_AUFJ01000013.1 coordinate 139,587, forward strand.
GGACGGCTTCGAGCTGTACGTGGCGAACGCGGATGCGGCACCCGTGTGGCACGCACTCACGGCCGCCGCGGAATCGGCCGGCATCGCGCTGCTGCCCTGCGGCCTCGCCGCCCGCGACTCGCTGCGCATGGAGGCGGGCATGCCCCTCTACGGCAACGAGATGGACCGCACGAGCGTCCCGGCCGACATCGGGCTGGGCCGGATGGCGGCCAACGCGCTGAAGAAGGAGCACGTCTTCGCACGTGCCGCGCTCGAGGCGCAGGCGGCCGAGGAGCCCGCCCGCGTCCTCGTCGGCCTCACCTCGGAGGGCCGCCGGGCCGCGCGCGCCGGCTCCGCCGTGCAGGCGGACGGTCAGGAGGTCGGGATCGTCACCTCGGGCCAGCCCTCACCCACTCTGGGCCGTCCCATCGCGCTGGCGCGCGTGGACCGGGCGCTTGCGGAGCCCGGCACCCCCGTCGTCGTGGACATCCGCGGCAAGGCGCACGAGTTCGCCGTCGCGGCGCTGCCCTTCTATTCGCGCGGCTGATCGCCGCACCCCGGCCCGCACGGCTGACCGGCCCGCACGGCTGGCCAGCCCGCACGGCTCACCGGCCGCCCGGGCCCGGCGGACGGCCCACCCCAGGCCGCCGTCCCCGAACCGTCCCAAGCACCCTGAGAAGCAGACATCCTGAGAAAGAGGAAATCATCATGGCCGAGCTCCCCCCGCTTCCCGAGAACTTCTCCTACTCCGCGGAGCACGAGTGGGTGAACGCCTCCGCCGATGCCGTCGCCGGTGCGACGGTGCGCGTGGGCATCACCGCCGTCGCCTCCGATGCACTGGGCGAGGTCGTCTACGTCGAGACCCCCGGTGTGGGCGATTCCGTCACCGCCGGCGAGGTCTGCGGCGAGGTCGAGTCCACCAAGTCCGTGTCCGACCTCTATTCGCCCGTGAGCGGCGAGGTCGTGGCGGTCAACGAGTTCGTGTCCGGGAACCCGGGCATCCTCAACTCGGACCCCTACGGCGAGGGCTGGCTCTTCGAGGTCGCCGTCACGGAGGCGGGCGAGCTCATGGACGCCGCGGCCTACGCCGAGGCCAACCACGTCTGACCTGGCCTGCCCCGGCACTGTGGTCTGCCGTGCGAACGCGGAAACCCGGATCCCGTGTTCGCAGGGCAGACCGCAACGGCGGCGTCTGTCTCCTCGGGCCACGATGGGGCCGCCCGCCCTGCGGCTCCGGATGACCCCACGGTCTTCTTCTCTGCACTCCTTCCCCTGGGCCTTCCTCTCCTCTGCTTTCCGATCCCCTGGCTTTCCCCCTGACCTTCCGCCTTTCCCCGTTCCCCGCAGCGCTGCGGGCGATTGGAGCACCACCATGCCGATCAGCGTCTTCGACCTCTTCACCGTGGGCATCGGCCCGTCCAGCTCTCACACCGTGGGCCCCATGCGGGCCGCCGCCGGATTCGTCGCCCTCGTGGGAGCACGCGCCGGCGAGGTGCGCTCACTGGAGGTCGACGTCTACGGCTCCCTCGCTGCCACCGGCAGGGGACACGGCACCTTCGACGCGATCCTCCTGGGGCTGGAGGGCTGTGATCCGGAGTCCGTGCTCCCCGATGAGGTCGATGCGCGGATCGCGCGGATGACGGAGTCCGGGATCGTGCGGTTCGGCGAGGCCTCGTCCGCGACCGAGGGGTCCGTCGAGATCCCCTTCCGCGTCGAGGACATGCGGCAGCGTCCGCTCACGGTCCTGGAACGGCACACGAACGCGCTCGAGCTGCGCGCGCGGGGCGCCGACGGCGAGGAGCTCGCACACGAGACCTACTATTCGGTGGGCGGCGGCTTCGTCGTCACGCACTCGGACGAGGAGCGAACGGTGCTGGGGGCCGAGGCGGAGGAGTTCGCCCGCGAACCGGCCACACCGTACGACTTCCAGACCGGGGCAGAGCTCATGGAGATCGCGAACCGCGAGGGGCTCGCGATCTGGGAGGTCATGCTCGCCAACGAGATCGGCGCGGGCCGGACCGAGGGCGAGATCCGCGAGGGGCTGCTCCACATCGCGCAGGTGATGGAGGAATGCGCACAGAACTCACTCGACCGCTCGGGCTTCCTGCCGGGCGGGCTCAAAGTGCGCAGGCGTGCCCACGACTGGCACCTGCGGCTCAAGGCGGAGGATCCGGACCGGGACCCGCGCTTCTACCAGGAGTGGGTCAACCTCATCGCGCTGGCGGTGAACGAGGAGAACGCGAGCGGCGGCCGCGTCGTCACCGCACCCACCAACGGTGCGGCGGGCATCATCCCGGCCGTGCTCCACTACGCGCTCAACTACGTGGACTGGGTGACAGAGGGCGGCGACGAGGCGCGCGAGGAGGCGACCGTCCGCTTCCTCCTCACCGCGGGGGCGATCGGGGTGCTGTACAAGGAGCGCGCCTCGATCTCCGGCGCCGAGGTCGGGTGCCAGGGCGAGGTGGGCTCGGCCTCGTCGATGGCCGCAGGGGGACTCGCGCAGGTGCTGGGCGGGACCGTCGAGCAGGTGGAGAACGCCGCGGAGATCGCGATGGAGCACAACCTCGGGCTCACGTGCGATCCCATCGCCGGTCTCGTGCAGGTGCCGTGCATCGAGCGCAACGCGATCGGGGCCGGCAAGTCGATCAACGCGGCGAAGATGGCGCTGTGGGGCGACGGGCAGCACTTCGTCTCCCTCGACGAGGTCATCGCCACGATGAAGGCCACGGGCGAGGACATGAGCCACAAGTACAAGGAGACCGCGATGGGCGGCCTCGCCGTCAACGTCGTGGAGTGCTGAGGACGCGCCTCGGGCTGTCCTCGCGTCTCAGTCTGCTTTTGCGTCTCGATGCCCACTCGCGTCTCAATCCGCATCGTCTCGAGGCGCGTTCCTCGACGCACAGTGAGACATGAGCAGGAACTGAGACGTGAGCGCGCAGGGGCGGCCGAGGCGGCCGTGCACCCCTGCGAATCGGCGAACTCGCCCTTGCGAACCGACAGACTGCCGGCAGTCCGGAGCCATGTCCGCCGTCCTCACCAGGCGCGATGAACCTGTGGCCGCCGAACGTCTGCGCTGCTTTCCTGCGTTGGGCATCGAGATGAAGGCGGCAGCCTCGTGCACCTCCCGGCAGTTCACGGATTTCGAGAGCCACCGGGAGGCCCTGGGGATCGAATCACCGCAGGTGTGGTCCTCGGCACCGCGAACGCCGGATACCGCTATGCGGAGAAGCTGTACGGGTTGCCGATTTCCGCGCTGTGGAAGCTGCGCGCATGACCGGCCGCGAGCACCGGAGGCCTGAGATCCCAGTGGGGCGGGGCGCGAGCTGGTTCCACACACTGGGACTCCAGGGTGAGTGGCGTGAGGCTGCAGTCTGCTGAGCCGCAGTCGCGACATGGTCCGCATGCCGGTACATGTGTTGCGATCTGAGGGTGCAGTGCGCCACACTCACGGCTATGAGCGAAGGCGCGATATCAGAGGGCGGTTCCATGCAGCGGAACTACGGCAATCGCTCTTTCCGGCGTGCGGCCGTGATCCTCGACGCGCTCGCCCGCGCCCAGGAGCACATCGGCGCGCCTCTGTCCCTCACTCGGCTCACCGAGGAGACCGGCCTCGCGAAGTCCACCGTCCACCGCCTCCTGCGCGCGCTCCAGGACGTGGGCCTCGTCAGCGGCGACGGAGACGGGCAGTACGTGCTCGGCCGCGGCCTCGTGCGCCTGGGCAGGCTCGCGCGCGGCGCGCATCGGGATCTGGACGCCATCGGAGACGCCCTCGCCCGGCTCGCCGCCCTCACCGGGGACACCTCCTTCTACACCGAGCGCTCCGGGACCATCGCCGTGTGCCTCATGCGCGAGGACGGCAACGGTCCGTTCCGCAACAACGTCCTCGCGGTGGGCGACAGGCATCCCCTGGGCATCGGCGGCGGCTCGCTCGCGATCCTCGCCGCACTTCCTCCGGCGGAGGCCGCGCGCATCACGGAGGAGAACCTGCGCGCATACGGTGACGACACAGAGGCCGGCGCGATCCTGCGCAGCGAGCGCTATGCCCGCGCCCTGCACGAGGCGAGGAGCACCGGCAGGGCGGTGAACCCCGGGCTCGTCGTGGACGAATCGTGGGCGGTGGGCGTCGCCGTTCCGCCTCCCGGCCGCACGTCCGCCTCGGAGGGGGCCGAGCCGGTCCCGGACGATGAGCGCGAGGCCTGGGGCGCGCTCTCCGTCGCGAGCATCCGCAGCCGACTGCAGGAGCCGCGCCTCTCCCAGATCACGGCTGCGCTGCGGAAGGAGGCGGCGGCCCTGGCCGAACGAGCGCGGTCCGCATCCTGAGCCGCCCCCTCGTCCGCGCCTCGTCGGAGGCGCCCTCCGCCCGCAGACCTCCGACCGCCGGCACCACGCATGCCCCGCTTACGGCAGCGGCCCGGATCCGGGGCCGCCGCACCCAGCGACTCAGACTCAGTTACCGACACCCATTGACCCAGACCCAAGGAGATGGAGATGACGACACCGGCGATCATCGGCTGGTCCCACCTGAAGTTCGGCAGGAGGGACGACACCCTGCAGGAGATGATGGCGGAGGCCGCCCGCGGAGCGCTGGAGGACGCCGGCCTGGCCCCCGGCGACATCGACGCCGTCCACGTGGGCGTGTACAACACGGGCTTCAGCTCGCAGGGCTTCGACGCCGCGCTGCTGGGTGTGGAGATGCCGGAACTGGCTCAGACCGCGGCCCACCGGCACGAGAACGCATGTGCGACGGGCTCGACCGCCGTCTTCGCCGCACACGACCAGGTGGCCGCCGGCCGTGCGAAGGCCGTGCTGGTCATCGGCGCGGAGAAGATGACGGCGGTCTCGGGCGCCCAGGTCAACGACGTGCTGCTGACGGCCTCCTACCGCGCCGAGGAGGAGCAGTACGGCTCCTTCGCGGGGGTGTTCGGCGAGCTCGCGCGCCGCTATGCGGATCGCTACGGCGACATCGGGGATCCGCTCGCACGGATCGCCGCGAAGAACCATGCCAACGGCGCCCACAACCCCCTCGCCCACATGCAGAAGGACCTCGGCTTCGAGTTCTGCTCCGCGGTGAGCGAGAAGAACCCCTATGTGGCCGAGCCCCTGCGCCGCACCGACTGCTCGATGGTCTCCGACGGCGCCGCCGCCCTCGTCATCGCCGCCCCCGAGGTCGCCCGGAGCGCCGCGAAGGGCGTTGCCTGGCGGGGGATGGGCAATGCCAATGAGGCGCTTCCCCTGTCCCGGCGCGCAGATCCGCTCGTGCTCTCCGGCGCCCGCGCCGCGATGGAGCAGGCGCTCGCCCAGGCAGGCGTCGGGATCCTCGATCTGGACCTCCTCGAGACCCACGACTGCTTCACCGTCGCCGAGCTGCTCGAGTACGAGGCGTTCGGCCTCGCGGAGGAGGGCAAGGGCGCCGAGGCGATCGAGTCCGGCCTGACGACGATGACCGGGGCGCTGCCGGTCAACCCCTCCGGCGGGCTCAAGGCCAAGGGCCATCCCATCGGCGCGACGGGAGTCTCGATGCACGTGATGGCCGCCTCTCAGCTCACCGGCACGGCTCCCGGGCTGCAGGTGCCCGAGGCCGCGCTCGCCGGCGTCTTCAACATGGGAGGGCTCGCAGTGTCCAACTTCGCCTCCGTCCTCGAGAGGGTGCGCTGATGACCATGACTGCACACGGCTCCTCCGCACCGGAGGCTCAGCGGGTCGCCCAGGCTCAGCAGTCCGGTGAGCGCTTCTCCCCGCCGGTGCCCGAGGGGTTCGCGCTGCCGGAGCTCCCCCCGGTCTCTGCGGCCTCGCCCGCGGCGGCCTTCGCCCCCGTGCCGCGGCGCGCGGTCAACGTCGCGCAGTTCCTCCGGCAGACCGCCGCCCGGCTGCCCGAGCATCCTGCCGTGATCGCAGGCGGCACCTCAGCGGGCGGGGAGACCGCGCTGAGCTGGGCCGAGGTCGACGAGCGGGCCTCGGCGCTCGCGGCGGCACTGCTGGCCGGCCGGACCCGCCGCCGCGACACCGTCATGCTGGTGGCGGACAACTGTCCCGATGTCGTGACCGCGTTCTGGGGCATCCTGCGCGCCGGCGGGGTCATCGCCCCGCCCAATGCGAAGCTCTCCGTCGAGGAGCTGCTGGGCATCGCGGAGGAGGTGCGGCCGGCCGCGGTCCTCGCCGATGCCGCGCATGCGGAGTTCGTGACGGCGCTGCGAGAGACGGGCTGGGACGGCGACGTCCTCACGGTGGGCGAGTTCGACTCGCTGCCGGCGGCGCCGCAGCAGACGGATGCGCCCGTGGACGAGGACGACCCGTGCTGGTACTTCTTCACCTCGGGCTCCACGGGCAGGCCCAAGGCCGCGGTGTTCACGCACCGGCATCTGGCGGCCGTGCTCGCCAACCACCACGGCGACCTCTTCCCCGACGAGGGCGAGGACGGGGCGAGCCTCGTGATCGCCCCGCTCTCGCACGGAGCGGGCATCCACATGCTCGCCCAGGTGTTCACCGGCTGCGCCTCCGTGCTGGTGCCCGGCCCCGGCTTCGACGCCGGTCTCGCATGGGAGCTCATCGATCGGCACGGGGTCACCAACGCATTCACGGTCCCGACCATCCTCAACCGCCTCGTGCAGGCCTATCCGACCGACCGGGGGCCGGAGGACCACACCCTGCGGTACGTCGTGTACGCGGGCGCCCCCATGCTCGCGACCGACCAGGCGGCGGCGCTGGAGCGGCTGGGACAGTGCCTCGTCCAGTACTTCGGCCTCGCCGAGGTCACCGGCTCGATCACGGTGCTGCGCCGGCACGAGCACGGGCGCATTCCCGCCGATGCCGCGGGGATCGGCACCTGCGGGCGGGCACGGACCGGTGTGGTGGTCTCGATCCGCGACGAGTCCGGCCGTGAGCTGCCCGCGGGCGAGCAGGGGGAGGTGTGCGTCTCCGGTCCCACGGTCTGCGCCGGCTACCTCGGCAGGCCCGAGGCCAATGCGGAGTCCTTCGCCCACGGCGTGTTCCACACCGGCGACGTGGGCTACCTCGACGCCCGGGGCTACCTGTTCCTCACTGGACGGAAATCGGACATGTTCATCTCCGGCGGCTCGAACGTGTATCCGCGCGAGGTCGAGGAGGCGATCCAGACCTTCCCCGGTGTGAGCCAGACCTGTGTGGTGGGCGTGCCGGACCCGGACTGGGGCGAGATGGGCGTGGCCGTCGTCGAGCTTGAGAGCGGTGCCCCTGGAAGGACGGGCGCACCCGGCACCGAAGCCTCGGCGACGCAGTCCGCTTCCGAGGCCGCAGCGCAGCCCTCGCTCGAGGCCGCAGCGCAGCCCGAGCTCGCCGCCCGCCTCAGAGCGCACCTCAAGGAGCGCCTGGCCGCCTACAAGGTGCCCAAGGAGTACGTGTTCGTGGCGCAGATGCCGGTGACCGCGTACGGCAAGATCGCGCGCAAGGAGCTGAGAGCCGAGCTCTCCGCAGGAAGGGGGCGGGCACGATGAGCCCCAACTCATCGAGTGAGCGGTTTCCGTCGGATCGCGGCGCCCAAACCGACACATACCGCTCACGTGACGGAATGAAGAGCGGACGGCTTCGGGAGGAGACCGTCCTCGCGGTGGGCTGCGGTTCGCCGGACGGGCAGACGAACAACGGCCTCGCCGCCGCCCGGGCGTTCCTGGCCGAGGGCGCGCGGGTGTGCATCGCGGATCGGGAGCCGGCCGCGCTGGACGCCGCGGAACGGGTGCTGCTGGAGGAGGCCCCGGAGGCCGCGGACCGGCTCCTGACGCGGGTGGCCGATGTCGCCGACGAGTCCCAGCTCGCCGCGGCCGCACATGCGTGCGCCGAGGCATTCGGCGTGCTCACGGTGCTCCACTACAACGTGGGCATCGTGGTCAACGGGGGAGTCGAGGAGCTCGACATCGCGGGCTTCCGCCGGGCGCTGGACATCAACCTCACGGGAGCCTTCGCGGCGATGAAGCACGCCGTGCCGCATATGCGCGAGGCCGGCAGGGGGTCGATCATCACGGTGTCCTCGGCCGGCGGACTGCGCTGGATGGGCTACGACTATCCGGCCTACGCGGCCTCGAAGGCGGGACTCATCGAGCTCACGAACGCAGTGGGCATGCGCTACGCCCGCGAGGGCATCCGTGCGAACTCGATCGCTCCGGGACTCATCGAGACCCCGCTCATCCACACCTCGATCGTGGGCCACCACGAATCGCGGGAGGCGATGCTCGCGGCCCGGCACGCGGCCAGCCCGACGGGCCGGATGGGCACTCCCGAGGACGTTGCGCAGGCCGCGGTGTTCCTCGCCTCGCCGGAATCGGCGTACGTCAATGCCACGACCGTCCCGGTGGACGGCGGGCTCATCCACTCCTCGTTCGCCGCCCACTGAGCGCGGCGGACGGGACGGCTCCTCCGCCCGCTGCGGCAGGGGAGCCGCTCACTGCGCCCACGGCCTCCGCTGTGCGGCGCCCGCACCCGCGGCGCGGGAGCGCCGGACCGAACCCACAGGAGTCAGTCATGGATGGAACACAGTCATCGGCGGGTGCGGCGCAGAGCCGCACCCCGGACCCCGCGGTGCTCACCGAGAGCCTCGCCGGCCACCGCGCGCTCGTCACGGGCGCGGCGCGGGGGATCGGCTATCGGATCGCCCTCGCGCTCGCCTCTCGCGGCGCGACCGTGGGGATCGTCGACCTCGCGGGCGCACAGGAGGCCGCCGAGGCGCTCACGGTCGCGGTGCCGGGGACCAGGGCGACGGGGATCGACCTCGACGTCCGCGATGCCGAGGCCGTCACCGGCGCCGTGAACGGCTTCGTCGAGGAGTTCGGCGGGCTCGAGATCCTCGTGAACAACGCGGGAACGGCCGCGCGCAAGCGCCTCGACGAGATCACCGCCGAGGAGTGGGAACGCGATCTGTCCACCAACCTCGGCGGGACGTTCCACTTCACCCGTGCGGCGCTCTACCCGCACATGGTCGAGGCCGGCGCCGGCTCGATCGTCAACATCTCCTCGATCTCCGGCATCAACGGGGGTGCGGTGTCCGACGGCGAGGCCGGTGCGCGCTCCGGCCCGGCCTACTCCGCGAGCAAGGGCGGCATCATCGCGCTCACCAAATGGGTGGCGAAGGAGGTGGGCGTCCACGGCATCCGCTGCAATTCCGTCGCGCCGGGTCCGGTCGAGTCCGCGCTCACGGAGGGACAGGCCTACGACCTCTCCGGGCAGGCGATCAGGCGCATGGGCCGGCCCGAGGAGATCGCCGGGGCGGTGGCCTTCCTCGCCTCTCCCGCCGCGGAGTTCGTCACGGGCCAGATCCTGCGCGTGGACGGCGGTGCGGTGATGAGCTGAGGCGGGCGCAGGCTCCGGGGACGGACTCCGGAGCCTGCGCTTCCTGCTCGTCCCGGGTGCCCGCGTCGTCCTGTCGGGTGGTGCCGGGCGGTCGCCGACCCTGCGTCAGCCCCTCGGACCTGCGAGCATGAGATCGTAGGTCGCTCCCACGACATTGCGGCCGACCGCCAGCGATCCGGAGTGGACCGCGCCGTGCCGGTCGATGAGCGAACAGGTCAGCGCGGGCGCGCCCTCGCCCAGGATCCCGCTCAGCGTGATGACCTCCGTCGCGGGGCCGTCGACCACACGTCCGCCCTCGTAGAGCGCGCCCACGAAGCTGCCCGTGCCGCCGCGAACGCTGCCGCCGGCCAGCCCGTGCTCGGCCGAGAGCGAGGCGATCACCTCGCCGAGATCGACATTGGGCCGCACCCGTGCGAACACCGCGGTGCGGTCCCCGCGGAGGGCACCCTCGGTCTCGGCGATCGCGCCGCCTCCGGAGGTCCCGCGGCCGGCGGCCGTCAGCGGAGGCTCCGGCGCGAAGACCGGCAGCAGGGTCTCCTCGCACGTGCTGTTGACCAGGGACATCCCGTAGAGCGGCCAGACCACCGCATTCGTCAGCGGGCCCGCGGTCGTGGTCTCCGGCCACAGGTGCCCGCCCAGCAGCTCGCCGTCCGCCGCCTGCCAGGCGGCGTGGAAGTGCACCCAGCGGGTCAGCGGAGCCTCCGGTGCCGTGCGTCGATATCCGACCGTCGCGGTCCCGGCCGTCACGACCCCTGAGCTCTCGTGGGTGTCGGAGTAGAGCATGGGGCGGACGTCGTCGCCGTAGGCGGGGAAGCAGTAGGAGATGCGCGGAAGCAGAGCACCGGAGAACTCGACGACGCCTGAATCGGCGCCCGTCGCCTCGACGGCGGCGACGACGGCGTCGATCAGCGGCCATTCGGTCTCGGACGCCACGTGGGCCGGGAGGAGATCTGCGGTGGAGAAGGGCTGCGTCCTGCCGACCCGCACCGTCGTGCGCGACCCGGCGACGATGCCGGGGTGCGTGACCGGGCGGCCGGGGACGATCCCGTGACGGTCGTTGTCCATGCGGGAACTGTATCCGGAACTGGCTTCGAGCGTCTCCGTGAGTTCCACTGAGCGGGACAAGTATCGCGGTGCTTGACCCGTCTTTCCGGGGATGAGCGATGATCACAGGGCTGCCCAGGTCGCCTGAGGTCCGTATCGTGGAACATTGCTTGTGCGCTATCTCACGGATGAGTACATTCCCTTCCATGCGCTCGGCGGGATGTCGTCGGGTGGAGACCCAGGACCCGGTTGCCGGGCTGCCCCTCAGAGGGACCTCAAAGGAGAGACGATGAAGAACAAGGCACTGCTGGTGACCGGCGCGATGGCCGCCACTGCACTCGTGGCCTCCGGCTGCTCGGGCGCGGGCGGCGGTGAGGGCGGCGGGTCCTACACCTGGGACTTCACCATCACGACCTCGGACAGCTCGACCTGGTACGAGGGTGCGGAGCGGTTCGGCGAGCTGCTCGAGGAGAAGTCGGACGGGAGAATGACGCTGAACATCGTCGCGAATGAGCAGCTCTCCGGCGGCGACCCGGCCGCCGGCGTGGAGATGCTCGCAGACGGAGGCAAGGCGTTCTCCTACAACTCGCCCATCATCTACTCGGGCATCGACCCCCGCTTCGGTGCGATCACGGCGCCGTTCCTCTACGAGAACATCGAGGAGGCCGATGCAGTGCTCGCCGGCACCGGCGCCGAGGCCTACGACCAGCTCACCGAGGAGATGGGCATCGAGTTCCTGGGCTTCGGCGAATCCGGCTTCCGCCAGCTGACGACGGCGGACCGGGAGGTCACCGCGCCCGAGGACCTCGACGGTCTGAAGTTCCGCGTGGCCGGCTCTGCCCTGTTCCTCGACATCTACCGCGAGATGGGTGCCGATCCCGTGTCGATGAACTGGGCGGAGGTCTTCACCTCGCTGCAGAACGGGACGATTGACGGGCAGGAGAACCCGATCGACATCATCCACTCCTCCAGCCTGTCCGAGGTGCAGAGCCACCTGACCCTGTGGAACTACGTCTATGACCCGCTCATCCTCGGCATGAACAAGGGCATGTTCGACGAGCTGAGCGAGGAGGACCAGCAGATCGTCACCGAGGCCGCGGCGGAGGCCAATGAGTTCCAGGTCCAGGCGAACCGCGACAAGGCCGATGAGCAGCTCGCGGAGCTGCAGGAGACGATGCAGGTCGTGGAGCTGAACCCGGAGCAGCGCGAGGTGTTCCGCAGCGCGATGGAGCCGGTCTACGAGAAGTACGAGGCCGAGTGGACGCCCGAGATCTTCGAGAAGGTCCAGCCGCAGGGCTGAGCGCACGCTCAGCCCCTCCCCGGAAGCCGGTGCCCATGTTCGACAAGGTCCTCACCCTCACGGAGAACGTCCTCATGGCCGTGACGTTCTTCACGATCACGATGGTGGCGTTCGTCAACGTCGTGGCGCGCTACGTCTTCAGCGCCTCGCTGTCCTTCACGGGCGAGCTCATCGTCAATCTGGCGGTGCTGCTCACCCTCGTGGGCGCCTCGGCGGCGACTCGCATGGGGTCGCACCCGGGGTTCAGCCTGCTCCGCGACTCCCTGCGCGGAGGGCGGCGGATGGCCGTCGCCCTGGTGATCTGCGCGGCGATGTTCGCGTTCTACGCCGTCTTCTGCTGGCTGGGCCTGGACATGGTGCAGAAGCAGGCGGCGAGCGGCCGGCTCACTCCGGCGCTGGGCTTCCCGCAGTGGATCTTCTCCCTGGCGCTGCCGTTCGGTGCGCTGCTGGGCGGGATCAGGACGGTGCAGATCGCCGTCATCGAGCTGCGCGGTGGGCAGGCGCTCGTGGGTGAGGAGTCCGAGGCCATCGAGGCCGCCGAGGCCGTCCGGGCGGAGTATGCAGAGCCGCCGGTCGCGGCCGCCGGGCGGTCCGGAGAGACCACGCGGCCGGCCGGTGCGCCGCGAACCGCAGGACACGAGCAGGGGGAGTCCCAGCCATGATCGAGCTCATCCTGTTCGGCACCTTCGCGGTGCTGCTGTTCCTGGGCGTGCCGGTGGCGTTCTCAATGGGCGTGGCCGCCTTCGCCGCGATCATCTGGCAGGGCGGCGTGCATGCGCTCGTCCCGGCCTCGGCGGTGCTGTACGCGGGGATGTCCTCGGAGACGCTGCTCGCGATCCCGTTCTTCATCCTCGCGGGCACGATCATGGAGGTCACGGGCATCTCCGCTCGCCTCATCGCGCTGGCGGATGCCTGTGTGGGGCACCGGAAGACCGGCATCGCTCTCACCACCATCATCGTGGCGCTGCTGTTCTCCTCGATCTCCGGTTCGGGGCCTGCGACCGTCGCGGCGATCGGCGGCATCCTCATCCCCGCTCTGGCGAAGAAGGGCTATGCGAAGCGGCATGCGGCCTCGCTCGTGGCGAGCGCGGGCGAGCTGGGCATCATCATCCCTCCGAGCATCGCCTACATCGTCTTCGCGGTGGTCGCGGCCGACTATGAGCGCGTCTCCATCGGCCGTCTGTTCATGGCCGGTGTCATCCCCGGGCTGACCCTGCTGGTGGCGCTCTACGCGGTCACGTTCTTCCTGCCCCGGGTGGGCGAGATCGCGAAGGCGAGCGCCAGGGAGCACGCCGACCGAGCGCTCGACCGCGTGGGCCTGCGCGCCGGGGGTGCTTCCGGGCAGGGCTCCGCGACCGCTGCGGGCGCAGCTCCGGGTGAGGTCGCAGCCTCGGGCTCCACGGCCTCGGGCGTCGGCGCGACCGCTGCGGGCGCAGGGGTCGCGAAGGCTGAGCGTTCCGAGCCGGCTGCCGTGGGTGTGGACGTGGTCCGGACGGTGCGCGCTCCCTGGTCGGAGATCTGGCGGGCGTTCTACCGGGCGGTGCCGGGTCTCCTGGTCCCGGTGATCATCCTGGGAGGCATCTACGGGGGCATCTTCACGCCCACGGAATCCGCGGCGGTGGCCTGCGTCTACGGCCTGGTGGTGGGGCTGTTCGTCATGCGGGAGCTGTCCCTGCGCGAGCTGTACCGCGTGTTCACCGCGGCGGGCCTGGCCTCCGGGCGGATCATGCTCATCATCGCGACGGCCACGGTCTTCGCCTATGTGATCACCCGCAACCAGATCGCGCGGACGGTGGCGGACTGGCTGCTCGCGCTCACGGACAGCTGGGTCCTCCTGATCCTCATCATCAATCTCATGCTGCTGATCGCGGGCATGTTCCTCGACGCGATCTCGGCGTTCTACCTCTTCGTGCCCCTGTTCGTGCCGGTCATGCTGGAACTCGGCATGGACATCACGACGATCGGCGTGATGATGACGATGAACCTGGCCCTCGGCCTCATCACGCCGCCGGTGGGCATCGACCTGTTCGTGGCGGCGGGCATCGCGAAGATCCCGTTCGCGGAAGCGGTGAGGGGCATCGGGCCGTTCCTCGCGGCCGGCATCGCCGTGCTCATGCTCGTGACCTTCGTCCCCGCGCTGTCCAACTGGCTCCCGGATCTGCTGGGGCTGTGAGCGCGGGTTCCTGCTGAGCTTTCCGCTGCGGTCTCATTCGACGCAGAAGCATCTGCGCCGAATGAGACCGCAGCCGGAACTCACTCCGCGAACAGCGCCGCGTCCGCGGTGAACTCCTCCGCGAGCGCCCTGCCCTGCTCCAGGTAGGCCTCCATCTCCTCTGCGGGCACCATGCTCCCGCCCGTGAGCCACACGAGGTGCACCGTCTCCGGTGAGTTCCACGAGGCGGGCAGGCCTCCGGCCTCGGCCGCGCGGGCCATGCGCCACGGCAGGGTGAGCCCGGCGGCTGCGGAGGGCTCGATGCGGATTCCCTCGGCCTCCTCGAGCACGGCGACCCCGGCCTGCATGACGGCGTCCCCGACCGTGGCGAAGCCGTCGATCATCGGTGCGAGCCGCTCGCCGATGAACCGGGAGGGGCGGGAGACCGCGAGGCCGTCCGCGGCCGTGAGACCGGACAGCCCGATGTCCTGGACGCAGATGTCGCTGTGCAGTCCCGAGCGCACGCCGAGCGCCATCGCGGGCGAGCGCACCGGCTCCGCGAAGACGCAGCGGACGGAGTCCCCGAACTCCCGCTTGAGTCCGTAGGTCACACCGCCGGGACCTCCGCCCACGCCGCAGGGCAGGTGGACGACGAGGGGATGCCGGGCGTCGATCCGCACGCCGCGCTCCTCCAGCTGCGCCCGCAGCCTCGCAGCCGCGGTGGCGTAGCCGGCGAACAGGCTCACGGAGCTCTCGTCGTCGACGAAGTGCACGCGGGGATCGTCGCCCGCTGCCGCCCGTCCGGCGGCGACCGCCTCGTCGAAGGGCCCTCGGTGTTCGACGACCTCGACGCCGCGCTCGCGCAGCAGCGCCTTCTTCCACTCCCGCGCATCCGCGGACATGTGCACCGTGACGGAGAAGCCGAGGGCGGCGCTGAGGATCCCGATCGACATGCCCAGGTTGCCCGTGGAGCCGACCACCACCGAGTAGGTGCGAGCGGCGTCCCGGAAGGACCGCGAGCCGTAGGTCCGCGGGTCCTCGGCGTCGAGGGATGCCTCTCGGGCCACGGCCTCGGCGAACTCGAGCACCTCGTGGAAGCCGCCGCGGGCCTTGATCGACCCGCTCACCGGCAGGGCGTCGTCGCGCTTGAGGAGCAGGCGCCCGCGCAGGTGTGCGCCCAGGCGCGCGTTGCCGAGCGCGCGGAGGCCGGCGGCCTCGGCGAGTCCCGATTCCACGATGCCGCCGGCCGCGCGGGTCTCCGGGAACGCCTCGGCGAACCACGGCGCGAAGCGGCGCAGCCGCGCGGCCGCATCTGTGATCAGGGTGGGGTCGAGGCCGGTCTCCGCGAACGCCCCGGCGATGGGCGGGAGGCCTGTCCGCAGCCAGGTGAGCGGCTCGCTGCGGGCGAGGGTGCCGATCACGGGATCGGCGGTCAGGGTCATCGGTTCCATGGTCTCTTCGCGCACTGCCGTGGTCCTCCCGTGTGGGTCGATAGGGGATGGGCGGTCCGCACCGGACGGAGAGTCCGCCGTTCGCCCCGCAGGCTGCTCTCGCCGCCCCGGAGCCATTCTCGCAGTGTCGTCTCGCGGGGAACAGTGCATCCGGGTGACCCCGTGTCCGGAGTTCCGGGTGCAGTGGCGCCCGCCGAGGCGTCTCAGGCGCCGGTACAGGCGCTCACGCAGGCGCCGAGGGTGCCCCGTCCGTCTCCAGACCTGAACCCAGCGCGGTGAGATGGGCGCGGGCGCAGCGGGCGGCCTCTGCGTCCCTGCCGCAGATGACTGCCTCCGCCAGCCGTACGTGCCCCGTTTCGTCCGTCGTCCAGTCGAGCCGTCCGGTGAGATCGAGCATCTCCTCCATCGCCGTGCGGAGGCGGTCGGTGAGCCCGTCGAACACGCTGAGCAGCACCTCGTTGTGCGCCGCCGCGATCACAGCTCTGTGGAAGCGCATATCGGCCTCGACGAGAGCACGGGCGTCTGCAGGAGCGGTGGGTGCGAGGATGGGTTCTCCGGAGTCGGCAGGCGGCGCCTCAGCTGCTCCCAGGGGCCCGGCGCCGGGGTCTGCGCAGAGCCCGGCCGCGGGTGCGGAATCTTCCGCGCGCTCGGCCGGCGGGGGCGCAGCGCCCTCCTGTCGCCCGGGCCTCTCGTCCTGCGCCGTCGCGCTGGGACGGGGGAGGAGGCGGGCGCGTGCGGACAGGGCGCGGCGGATCGAGCGGACATCCTCGGGGGTACGGCGGAGAGCGGCGAGCGAGGCGGCCTCGGCCTCGATCGCGCAGCGGGCCTCCAGCACGGCCGTGATGTGCGCGCGTCGCAGGACGGTGTTCCAGTCCTCATGCGGTGCGAGTGCGGTGAGGAAGGCGCCCGCGCCCTGCCGCGTCTCGACGACTCCGCGGCCCGCGAGCTGCCGGACGGCCTCGCGCACGGTGGATCGTCCCACTCCCAGCTGCGCGACGAGTGCGCTCTCCGAGGGGAGCCGCGCGCCCACCTCCCATTCGCCGGCCGCAATGCGGGAGAGAAGAGCCTCGGCCGCCTGATCTGCCAGAGGTCGCCGCGTGAGCGGGATGCGAGCTGTCGGTGTCGCCATAGTGCCTCCGTGTGTCCGTGTTCGGCCAAGCCGTCCCACTTATCAGCTTGTCTGATGAGTTGTGTAGAGTCCAGTCGTGATCGGGAGGAAGGATGCGCGGATGGACGGTGCGGGAACGGGAGTCGCGGAGGCGGTTCTCACGATGGAGTCCGTGGACTTCGTCCGGGACGGCGGACAGATCCTCCACGGCGTGGATCTCACCGTGCGAGCGGGGGAGCACTGGGCGCTGCTGGGGCCCAATGGTGCGGGCAAGAGCACCATTCTGAGCATGTGCGGCGCAGTGAACCACCCCACGCGCGGGACGGTCCGCGTGCTCGGCCATCGGCTGGGACGGGTGGACATCCAGACGCTGCGGAGATCGATCGGCCACGTGAATCCGCGGCACCCCCTGCGTTCGCCGCGGACGGTGCTCGAGGTCGTGCTCACGGGTGCGACGGGCAGTACCGAGCTCGTGCCGCGCTGGACGCCGAGCGCGGATACGGCCGCGCGGGCCGAGGAGCTCATCGACCGCATGGGACTGCGCGGCATCCGCGATGCGAAGTGGCCCGTGCTCTCGCAGGGGGAGCGCGGGCGGGCGCTCATCGCCCGCGCCCTGCTGCCGGACCCGCCTCTCCTGCTCCTCGACGAGCCCGCGACCGGCCTCGACGTCGCCGCCCGTGAGCGGTTCCTCGCGACAGTGGACTGGCTGCACCGCGATCAGCCGGAGCTCACCACCGTCCTCGTGACCCACCATCTGGAGGAGCTGCCGGCTTCGACCACGCATGCGCTCCTCGTGAAGGACGGTGCGGTGCTCGCGGCCGGTGAGGCGGAGGCGGTGCTGACGACGGAGCGCGTCTCCACGTGCTTCGACTACCCCGTCGCCATCGAGCGCAGGAACGGTCGCTGGCGCGCGTACGCCGGCGGTTGAGCGCGGGGCGAGGTCCGGGCCGGAATCGCACGCTCACCCCAGCGCCGAGGCGAGTCGGCCGCCCAGCTCCTCGAGGAGTGCGCGGTCCCCGGAGATGCCCGGCCGCCACGGCGGGACGAGGGCGTCCTTCGACTGGTCCGCATAGCGCGGCACCACGTGCAGGTGGAAGTGGTAGACGCTCTGCCAGGCCTCCGCGCCGCAGCAGTTGAGGAGGTTCACGCCGTCCGCGCCCAGCTCCTCCACGACGACGCGGGCGATCCGCTGGGCCGCGAGTGTCACCGCCGTGAGGTCCTCGGCGCCGATCTCCAGCAGGTCGCGGCTGTGCAGCCTGGGGATGACGAGCAGGTGCCCGTCCGTCCCGGGGAAGATGTCCATGAAGGCGAGCGTGCGCTCATCCTCGTACACCCTCACCGCGGGCGACTCTCCGGCCACGATCTCGCAGAACACGCAGTCAGTCATGGGCACAGGCTATCCGGAGCACAGGCTCTTCCGGGACGGCCCTCCGTGCTCGCCCGCCGTGCCTCCTTCGCGTCTCCGTTTCCGCTCATGTCTCGTTCTGCTTCGTTACCCGGCCCGGAAGACGACGCGCATCGAGACACGAGCGAGAACCGAGACGCGAGTGAGAACTGAGACCCGAGCGGGAACCGAGACGCGAGCGGGAACCGAGACGCGAGCGGGAACCGAGACGCGAGCACTCTACAGGTGCAGGCGCTTGGCGAGCTCGTGCCGCAGCTCCTGCTCGCGCACCAGCTGCAGTGCGAGGGCCGCGATGCTGAGCGCGCCGCAGAAGATCGAGGGCAGCGGATCGGCGACCCAGCCGAGGGCCAGGAACACGAGCGGCGCCAGGCCGAGCACCACGGTGAGTCCGCTGTAGACGATGTGCTCGCCCACCTCCATGCGCAGCACCCTGACCGTGATGAGCACGGCCGCGATCGCACAGGCGCAGACCACCGGCACGGCATAGGAGAGGGACCAGCCGTCCCAGCCGGAGAGATAGTCCCAGTACGCGCACACCCCTCCCACGACCACCACGAGGTACACGGTCCCCTTCGCGACGTTGCGGCGCTTGCCCACCGCCATGAGCACCACGAGCCACATCGTGCTCACTCCCAGCCAGACCGCGCGCAGCACCCCCACGCTGTCGTCCTCATGCCGGAACAGGAGCTGCGCGAGGAAGGACGCGAGCACCACCGCGAGCGAGGCGAGCACGAGCACCCGGAGCACCCTCCTCCGCGAGAAGGACAGGGGGACTGCCGGGAACGGGCTCGGGCCAGGCGTCCCTGCAAGCGGTGAGGCGCACAGGGGGCAGCGCTCCCAGTCGCCCTCGACGTCCACGGAGCAGTCGGCGCAGCGTCTCATCCCCGCTCCTCCTGTGTGCCGTCCGCATCCTCCGCCCGGCCGGGGGCGCTGCGCCGCCCGCAGGCCTGGGCCAGCTCGGCGAGGGCGGCCTCGGCGAGCTCCTGCTCCGTCACGCGCGCCGAGGCGACCGTCACCGGCACCCCGGCCCCTGTCAGCATCCGCGCGAACTCGCGGACGTGGTCGGTCTCCGTGAACGGCGAGGTGAAGGTGACGGTGAGCAGGCCGCCGTGGGAGACGGCGCAGAACTGCGGCCGCACCGCGGAGACGTGGAAGAGCATCCGCCCCACGCGGGACTCCGCCGGCTCCGGCAGGCTCACGCGTCCCAGGTTCGACACCGCGACCGTGAGCCCTCGATTGCTCAGCGCGTTGATGAGCCGGAGCAGCAGGTCCTTGGCTCCCCGCGGCACGATGCGGAGCAGAGGCATCCGCTCGAACCGGATGAACCTCCGCAGCTTCTTCTCGAGGGCCGCCGGTGCCGTCTGCGGACGGAACTGGCCCTCGAGGCTGCGGCAGATCGCGGAGAGGTCGTCCGCGCCCTGACCGTAGGTGTGCGCCACCCGCACCGTCGTGAAGAAGTTGCGCGGCGAGGAGGAGGGGAAGAACTGGCGCAGGTTCACCGGCACCGAGGCTGCCACAGTCCGGCGCCGGCCCAGCCCATGCGGGGAGCGCGCCTCGGCGGCCGTGCGGATCGCCTCGAAGAACAGCGCCGTGAGGTACATCGTGAGCGAGGTGCGCTCCGCCCGCGCGAGTGCGAGCACGTCCGCCGCCGGCATCGTGAGTTCGACGGCGCGCGTGCGGTTGTCCGGCGTCCGCGTGCCCTTCACCCGATGCGCCCGCCCGGCGGAGAGGCCGAGCAGCCGCTCCTGCGCTGTTTCGGGCGGGCGCGCCGCTTCAGGCGGAGGTGTCGCTTCGCGGGGAGGCGCTGTGCGATGACCGGATTCCGCGTCCCCGGAGCCCTCGAGGAACGCCTCGGGCTCCCCTCCGCTCCGCCTCCTCTCGCGCCGCCGGGGCTTCCGGAAGTAGTGCGCGAAGCTGTCGGCCGTGAGCTCGTGGACGGGATCCGCTCCTGTGCCCGCATCATCGGCATCGGAGAGAACGGCGCCCGCCGAGGCCGCAGCGGGGACCGGGCCCACACCGGACGAGGCCGGAGCGGGGAGCAGGTCGGCACCCAGCGCCTCGGTGTCCGCCTCGGCGTCCGCGGGCCGGTCGTCCTCCGCACTGCACAGCCGCAGGTAGGACGTCACCACATCGGTGAGGAACCACAGGGCACCGGTGCCGTCGGACAGGGCGTGGAAGACCTCGAGGGTGATCCGTCTGCGGTGGTGGACGAGCCGGAAGAGGAGCGTGCGCCGGTCCGGCTGATAGATGGGCGCGCAGGTGTACTGGTTCTCGGCTGTGACCTCCGGATGCAGCGCGCTGTCCTGGAGGTAGTGCCAGAACACTCCGCGGCGGAGCACCGCATGGTAGATCGGGAACCGGGCGCAGACGGCGTCGAGGGCCTCCTGCAGCAGGGCGGGGTCCACCTCGTGATCGACCTCGGCCGCGAGCCGGAACACCTTCGAGTCCACATCGCTGCGGGCGGCGAGGAAGATGTTCGAGGCGTTGTCCAGCCGAGCCCAGGCCGGGCGCGTGCCCACCCGGCGGCTCATGCGCCGGCTCCCGCGGTGTCTGCGGTCTCGTCGAGGAACGCGTTGATCACCTCGTAGGCCTCCCGCAGGGGCCGGGCGAAGCGCGGCAGCGCTATGAAGCCGTGCAGGGCCCCGCCGACCCGGTGGACGCGCACCTCGTTCCCGGCCGCAGCCAGCGCGCGCCCGTAGTCCTCCCCCTCGTCGCAGAGCAGGTCGAGCTCCGCCGTGATGAGCAGGGTCGCTGGCTGACCCGAGAGGTCGTCGGCCATGAGCGGGGAGATGAGCCGGTCGCAGCGCTGGGCGGGATCGGGTGCGTAGAGGTCCATGTAGTCCTGGATCTCCGTGTTCGTGAGCCGGTAGCCCTCACCGTGGGCGCGCACGGAGGCGAAGGGCGAGGTCCGCGGATCATGATCCCAGTGCGTCACGGGGTAGAGGAGGATCTGCCTGCGCGCGCCGGGATGTCCCTCCTCGCGCAGCAGCAGCGAGACGGCCGCGGCGAGGTTGCCGCCTGCGGAATCGCCCACGAGGACGAGGCGCCCGGGGTCCGCGATCTCCGCCCTCCCGGGCTCGTCCAGGAGGAGGCGGGTCGCGCGCACGCAGTCCTCGAGCCCGGCGGGGAAGGGGTGCTCGGGCGCCAGCCGGTAGTCCACGGAGGCCACGACGCAGCCGGTGAGCTCGGCCATGGTGGTGCATGCGGGGGTGTAGCTCTCGATGTCGCCGGTGACCCATCCGCCGCCGTGGAAGAAGAGCAGGACGTCCTCGCGGCGCCGCTCCCGGGGGCGGAACACGCGCACCGGGATCTGATGGCTGCCGTCCGCGGACATGATCTGCCTGTCCAGGATCCGGTAACGGGGCACGGGACGGGCGGCGAGCTGGCGCTGCAGGCGCCGGACGCGCTCATAGTCCTCCCGCATGTTCACCCGTGGTGCGGCGAAGAGTCCCAGCAGCGCTCTGACCAGGCGGTTCACGGGTTTCCGCGCCTCTGCGGGGTGCATGCCGGGCAGCGGTCCGATGCGCGGGGGCCGAGGCGGGCAGCGGGAGCGCTCATGGGGTGAGTGTAGAGGGCGCGGCGTGAGGAATGCGCAGGTCCCGCGCGGGCGCCCGTCGCCGCCGGTGGGGAGGCGGGGTGCCTGTGCCTGCGCGGGGCGGAACGCCGGAGACGAGGAGGCCCGCAGAAGGCAGTGCAGCCGTCGCACCGAAACGACCGGGTTCGGGCCCCTCAGACGCGGTAGTCCTCTGCGAACACACGGTGCAGGCGCTCGATGCCCTCGTGGATCCTCTCGACCGAGTTGGAGACGAAGCTCAGTCGCAGCGTCCCCGGCACGGGATCGGAGACGTAGAACTGGGAGCCGGGGATGTAGACGACCCCATCGGCGATCGCGACCGACAGCGCATGGTTGGCGTCGTACGGCTCGGGCATGCTCGCCCAGACGAACATGCCGCCATCGGGCCTGTTGAACGTCGATCCTTCCGGCAGTGCGTGCCCCAGACCGTCGACCATCGCGTCCCTGCGCCGCATGTACTCTGCGCGCACGGGGTCGAGCTTCTCCTCGAGGTCGTGGTTCTCCCACCAGTGTAGTGCGGCGAGCTGGTCGATCGTGGAGGTCTGCAGGCTGATGCCCTGCTTCGTGGTCGTGAGGGTCTCGAGCACCTCCTGCGGTCCGCGGATCCAGCCGATCCGCAGTCCCGGCGCCAGGATCTTCGACAGTGTGCCGAGGTAGAGGGACTTCCCGGCCAGGCGCGGATCGGAGCTGATGGGGGAGTAGGGCTCGTCGCGGAAGCGGATCTCCGAGTACGGATCGTCCTCGATGAGCCAGATGTCGTGGCGGGCCAGCACGTCCGCGATCTCGTTGCGCCGCTCCCGCGGGGTGGTCACACCAGTGGGGTTCTGGAAGGTGGGGATCGTGTAGACGGCGCGGGGCGAGTGCCGGATGATCGCCTCCTCCAGCGCCTCGGGCACCATCCCGCTCTCGTCCGTCTCGACGGCCCGGAAGCGGGCGCCGCCCAGGGCGAACGCCTGGAGCGCGGAGACGAAGGTGGGGTTCTCCGTGAGCACGATCGCGTCCTCGTCGAGCACCACCTGGCCGATCAGCCCCAGACCCTGCTGCGAGCCCGAGGTGATGATGATGTCATCGGCCGTGCTCCACACCCCCTTGGCGGTGAGGAACTGGGCGATGCGGGCCCGCAGCTCCGGCTCTCCCTCCGTGGAGGAGTACTGGAGCGCCCGAGGCCCCTGCTGGGCGAGCACCTCGGCGTAGGAGCGCGCCACCCCGGCCACGTCGAACAGCTCGTTCGCCGGGGATCCCCCTGCGAAGCTGATCATGCCCGGCGCGGTCGCGATCCGCAGCAGCTCGCGGATGGGCGAGCCGCCCAGCCCGGCGACACGGGCGTTGATGGGAGGGACACCTGAGCGGAGGGCACCATTCACCATGCCCTCATCATGAGGGCCGGAGCCTGCCGGGGCAAGGGGCCTCCGTCGTCATGCCCCGCCTCTCGCCCCATCTCCCCGGGTGAGCATTTCCTGTCGCTTCTCGGCCCGAAAGGCGACAGGAAACGCTCACCTGACGGAGAAGGAAGCAGGGGGGCCTGCTCACTCGCCCGGCGACGAGTCGCTGAACCTCCGCCACCGCCCGACTACAGTGGTGTGGCTGACGACGTGATCGGCATGAGGAGAGGCAGAGCCCCATGAATGCAACCCAATCCGCGGGGAAGAACCCGCAGTCCGGGCTCCGCGCCGCCCTGCGCAGCTACCGGTTCCCGCTCGCGATCCTCTCCGGTGTGCTCATCGGCGCGATCATCGGCCTGGTCTTCGGCGAGCGGGCCGCGGTCCTCAAGCCGTTCGGCACCCTCTTCATCAACATGATGTTCACGCTCGTGGTGCCGCTCGTGTTCCTCTCGATCGCCTCGGCGGTGGCGGGCATGCAGTCGGCCAGGCGTCTCGGCGGAATCCTGGGCGGCATGATGGGCGTCTTCATCGCCACCGGCGTCGTCGCCTCCGTGATCATGATCGCGGCGCTGTGGGTCTTCCAGCCGACGAACGGCATGGACATCGAACTCGCCGCGCCCGAGGCGGTCGAGGAAACCGAGGGGTCCCTCGGCGACCAGATCGTGGGCTCCTTCGTCGTCGACGACTTCTCCAAGCTGCTCTCCGCGGAGAACATGCTCGCCCTCATCGTCTTCGCGATCCTCGTGGGCTTCGCGACGAGCACGCTGGGGGAGAAGGGCCGGCCCTTCAACGCATTCCTCCAGTCCGGCTCCGAGGTCTTCCTGAAGTTCACCTCGCTCATCATGTACTACGCGCCCATCGGCCTGGGTGCGTACTTCGCCGCGCTCGTCGGCGAGCTCGGGCCGCAGCTGGTGGGCGGGTACCTCCGGGCTTTCCTCGTGTACTTCCCGGTCTCGATCGGCTACTTCCTCATCGCGTTCTCGCTCTACGCGTTCCTGGCCGGAGGCAGGCGCGGCTTCGCGAGCTTCTGGAAGAACATCATCGAGCCGTTCGCGGTCTCCGTGGGCACCTCGTCCTCGGTCGCGGCGATCCCGGCGAACCTGCGCGCAGGAGCGCGCATCGGCGTGCCCCGCGACATCCGCGAGACGATCATCCCCATGGGCGCGACGATCCACATGGAGGGCTCGTGCCTCAGCGCGATCCTCAAGATCGCCTTCCTCTTCGCGATCTTCGAGCGCGACTTCTTCACACCCGGCACCATCCTCACCGCGATCGCCTTCGCGCTGCTGTCCGGCATGGTGATGGCGGGCATTCCCTCGGGCGGCTTCATCGGCGAGCTCATGATCATCACGCTCTACGGCTTCCCGCCTGCGGCCCTCCCGGTCATCCAGATCATCGGGACCGTGGTGGACGCCCCGGCCACCACCGTCAATGCGGTGGGCGACCAGGCCTCGTCCATGATGGTCGCGAGGCTGCTCGACGGGAAGGACTGGCAGGAGAAGGGCCTCGCCGCCGAGGCTGCCGAGGCGCGTGCGGCCGGTCCCGCCGCGGGGGCCGCCGAAGCCTGATCCGTCCCTGCCGCGCGGCCGCGGCGGTCGTCGCGGCAGCTGCCGTGCCGCACCGCCCCGGCGGTTGTCGTCTGCCGTGCGAACCCGATTTCGGCGTTCGACGGTTCGCACGGCAGACGACAGTGGAAGCGCCGGTGTGCCGCCCCTATCCTGCGGCGGGTGAGGCCATGCGCGCGTCCGCACCGGCTCCGGCAACCGGCTCAGCTCCGGCGTCCGGCTCAGCGCTGGACGAGAGACCGCCCAGCTCCAGCCGCGGCCAGTGGGCCAGCCTCCGCAGCACCTGCCTGTCGTGGCTGGCGATCACGACCGCCGCCGAGGTGTCCTCCAGCGCGTCCAGCAGCTCCTCGACCAGCAGCATCGACATGTGGTTGCTCGGCTCGTCGAGGAGCAGGACGGTGGGGGAGGCGCCCAGGACCGTCGCGAGATGGAGCCTGCGGAGCTGCCCCTGCGACATGTGCCGCACGCGCGTGCGCAGGGCCTCGCCGCTCAGCAGGCCGAACATCCCGCCCGGATCGCGGCTCTCGGAGAACGCCTCGCGCCCGGCGGGCACAGCAGCCTCGGCGCCCTCCGAAGCCGCGGCTCCGGCGCCCTTCGCGGCTCCGGCACCCATCGCGGGCCCGGTCGCGCGCGCAGCCGCTCCTTCGCGCACCTGGTACGGCAGCGCTTCGGTCGGCCAGTCAGGCACCTCCTGGCCCAGCAGCCCGATCCGCGCGCCGCGGTGAGGGCGGACCTCACCGGTGCCGGGTTCCAGCGCACCGGCGAGCATCGCCAGGAGGGTGGACTTCCCCGCCCCGTTGGGTCCGGTCACCACGAGGCGCCCGCCCCCGCGCAGGGTGAGGGAGGCCGGTGCCGCAGACCGTCCGGGCACCGCCACGGCCTCGGCGGTGATGAGCGGGGCGCCCTTCTCCGCACGGAGGGCGGGGAAGTTCAGGGCAGGCGGTGGGGGAGGAACCGTGAGCGCGTGCGCGGCCAGTTCGCCCTCCCTCCTCCGCAGCGCCTGCACCACGCCGGGCGCGCGCGACTGCCGCTGGTGCTTGTGCGTGCCCTTGTCGGGGCGCCAGCCGGTGGACAGGCGGGAGCGGGCGGCGTCGACGGCCTCGCTCAGCCGCCGGTGCTCGGCCTGCTGTTCGTCGTACTCCGCCTGCCAGGCCTCGCGCTCCCGTGCGCGGCCGCTCCGCCAGCCGTCCCAGCCGCCCGCATAGCGGCGGGGCAGGCCGTCGGAGCTGGGGTCGAGGTCGAGGAACTCGTCCGCGACATCGGAGAGCAGGGCCGCATCGTGGGAGACGAGCACGAGCCCGCCCTGGTGCGCGCGCAGGGACTGCGTGAGGAAGTCCAGGCCCGAGGCGTCCAGGTGGTTCGTGGGCTCGTCGAGCAGGAGCAGGTCCGGCGCCGCGCCCAGCACGCATGCCAGGCGCACCCGGTAGCGCTGGCCCACGGACAGCTCCGCGAGCGGACGCTCCCGGTCCGTGCAGGCGCCCAGCGCTTCCAGCGCGATGTCGACGCGCCTGTCGGCGTCCCAGGCGTCCAGCCGCATGGCGGCCTCGAGGGCTGCGGCATAGCGGTCCTCGGGAGCGGGGCCCGAGGCGTCCCCGCTCTCAACGGGGGAGGCGCCTTCCGCCTCTCCCGCCAGCTGTGCCGCCGCCGCGTCCAGCTCCGCGAGCGCGGACCGGGCGGGGGCGATCGCCTCGGCGATGAGCGAGCCGACCGTCGCCCCTGCCTCCGCGCTGAGCTCCTGCTCCGCGAAGGCGAGGCTGCCCGTGCGCTCGACGGTGCCGGAATCGGGCGCGAGCCGCCCGGCCAGGATGCGCAGCAGGGTCGTCTTGCCGCGTCCGTTCTCTCCCACCAGGGCCAGGCGGGTGCCGGTGCCGACGGCGAGGTCGACGCGGTTCAGCAGCGGGGTTCCGCTGAATGTGTGGGTGAGGGCGCGGGCGCGGATATGGGCGCTCCCGCCCGCGGATGGGTGAGTGGGGGTGAGGGTCATGTCTTCGTCCGTTCGGTTCCAGCCGGTGCGGACGGCACAGGTGCTCGGCGGTTCGCGGCGCGCACGGTGCGGGCGGATCCGGCGCGCGGTCCGGTCAGGGCCGGAGAGCGTGCGGAATCGCTGGGCCCGGTCGCCGAGGCGGTCGAACCGGTACGGGTGCGCGGCAGAGGGTGCCGGAGAAGTGCCGTCGTGGGGTCATGCGTTCCGACGGCGAGGCGAAGAGTGCAGAAGCGCGGGGATGCGACAGTGCGCTCAGGGGCACAGCAGGAGGAGCCGAAAATGGGAGTGCGGCGCGTCTGCTCGGGGCCGAGGCGATTCTGCGGGACTCGGGTGCTCGCCGTCAGCGGCGGATGCGGTCCCTGACCCAGATGGAGGAGGTGCGTTGCATGTCACCAAGTCTATATGTGATTCCGGGGCGCAGGTCAAGCTGTCAGGGCGGGTGTGCGCGTGAGGGGGCGCACACTGATCGTGATGCACGTCACCCCTTGTGAGGTAGTCGATGTCCTCTGGGGGAGTCAGCCGGTTCCTCACTGGGTATTCTCAAAAAAAGCACCAGCTCCGCACACTGCCGGTTCCTGCGCGAATGGGTCGTCCGTGGGCCTGGGGCAGACCGGAATCCCAGAGAGGAGCGACGGCGCATGAATATGAGCGCAGCCGCTTATGAGAACTCCACACGGTTCACCGGCCTGGCGGGAATGTACGACCGCTTCCGTCCGGGCTATCCGGATGCGTGTCTGCAGTGGCTCGCCGATCGCGCCGGCCTCACCGGCAGCGCCGTGGTCGCGGACATGGGTGCCGGCACGGGCAAGCTGTCGGAGGAGCTCGTCCTCACGGGGCTGCGGACGGTAGCCGTGGAGCCCAATCCGGACATGTACTCCGTCCTGCAGAGGAAGTCGGAGATGACCTCTCTGCTCACGACGGTGCAGGCCACAGCGGAGGACACGAGGCTCGAGGACTCCTCCATCACCCTCGTGACGGCGGGACAGTCGTTCCACTGGTTCGACCCCGAGGCCTTCCGCGAGGAGTGCGCCCGGATCCTGCAGCCGGGCGGCAAGGTGGCGCTGCTGTGGAACTCCCGGCGCAGGGAGACGGCGCTCGTCCAGGCCAATGCGGCCGTCTTCGAACGGCATGTGCCGTACTTCCCGGGGTTCAGCGGGGACCACCGCGTCTCCGCCGACGATTTCGCGGACTTCTTCCGGCCCGCGGGCTACGAGTACCGGGAGTTCGAGCACGACCAGATGCTCACCTGGGACGAGTTCCTGGGCCGCAACCTCTCCGCCACGTACGCCCCGCGCGAGGGCGATGCCTCCTACCAGCCCGTCGTCGAGGAGCTGCGCGCGCTGTTCGAGGAGCACCGCGAATCCGATCTCATCCGCTTCCCCCTCGTCACCCGCGTGTTCGTGGGCGGGGTGCAGGGGTGAGCGCCGGGGGCGCCGAGGCGTTCACCGGCCTCGGCGAGGTGTACAGCCGTGCGCGTCCGGGGTACCCCGAGGCCTGCTATGCCCTTCTGGAGCAGGCGGTGGGCGGGAGCGGTGCCGCAGCCGGCGATGCTGCGGGGAGCGAGCGCGACGCGGCCGAGGCCGGAGCCGCCGTGGTCGCGGACATCGGCGCCGGCACGGGCAAGCTGACGGCGGGACTGCTGGAGCGCGGGTGGCAGGTCACCGCGGTGGAGCCCAATCCGGACATGCTCGGCCAGCTGGAGGCACACCTCGGCGGCCGTCCGGGGCTGCGGACCCTGCAGATGCCTGCGGAGTCCACAAGCCTCGCCGACGGGAGCGTCGACCTCGTCACGGTGGCGCAGGCGTTCCACTGGTTCGATGCGCGGGCCTTCCGCGAGGAGTGCCGCAGGATCCTGGCGCCCGGCGGGCAGGTGGCGATCATCTGGAACTTCCGCCGCGCGGAGGAGCCCTCGATCCGGCAGACGGTCGAGGCCTTCCGGGAGCATGCGAGCGGTTTCGTGGCGCTCACGCTGGGGGAGACGGTCACGCAGGAGGACCTCGCGGAGTTCTTCGGCCCCGGCGGGTGCTCGCATGCAGTGTTCGACAACGACGAGGACCTCGACCGGGAGACCTATCTGGGGCGCTACCTCTCGACCTCGTACTTCCCCAAGGAGGGCGATCCCGGCCGCGCGCCGCTCATCGCGGAGCTCGAGCGCATCTTCGACGAGCACAGCACGGACGGCGTGTACCGCTTCCCGAATGCGACGCATGTGTACCTCGGCTCGCTGAGCTGACCCCCGGTCTGCCGCCCGCTGCGCCGCCCGCTGCGCCTCCCGCCGAGTGAGCGGTTCCTGTAGGTTTCAGCGTCGCAGACCGACCGGAACTGCTCACTCGGCGGATACGGGCTGAGCCGCACCCGGTGCGCGGTCATGGGAACGGCGTGGGCTAACCTCGGCATGTGAGCGGAAGAGACGGGAGACGGCGCAGACGCCTCTCCCGCCGTGCTCCCGACTGGGCGGTCGTCGCAGCGCTCGCCTTCTCCGGACTGTGCTCCGCCTTCATGTTCACGCTCGTGGTCCCGCTGCAGGGCGAACTGCCCCTCCTCCTCGACGCGGAGCGCGAGGACACCGCCTGGGTCGTGACCATCACCCTCCTCGTCTCCGCCGTCGCGACCCCCATCTCCGGCCGCCTGGGCGACATGTACGGCAAGCGCCGGGCGATCCTCGCCCTCATGGGCGTCATGATCGTCGGCTCGCTCGTCGCCGCCCTCACGGGCTCCCTCCTGGGCGTCATCATCGGCCGGGGCCTGCAGGGTGCGGCCATCGGCGTCATCCCGCTGGGCATCGCGGTGATGCGCGATGTGCTGCCGCCCGAGCGCCTCGGCTCGGCCGTCGCCCTCATGAGCGCGACGATGGGCGTGGGCGGCGCGATCGGCATGCCGCTCGCGGCCTATGTGGCGCAGAACGCGGACTGGCTGGTGCTGTTCTGGATGTCCGCGGGTCTGGGCCTGCTGGGGCTCGTGATCATCGCCGCGGTCGTGCCCAGCGACACCCTCCGGGCCGGCGGGAGGCTGGACGTCCCCGGCGCCCTCGGCCTCGCTGCGGGCCTGACCGGAATCATGCTCTTCATCTCCCGAGGCGCGGACTGGGGGTGGTCCTCTCCGCTCGCCCTCGCCTCGGCGGCCGGAGGCGGCGTCATCCTCCTGCTGTGGGGCTTCCACCAGCTGCGCGTGCGGGGGCCGCTCGTGGACCTGCGCGTCGCGTCGCGGCCTCCCGTGCTGCTCACCAACCTCGCCGCGATCGGGATGGGCTTCGCGCTCTTCGGCTCCAATGTCAGCTTCCCGCAGATGCTCGTCATGCCGGAGTCCACGGGCGCGGGGTTCGGCCTCACCATGATCCAGGCCGCGCTGTGCATCATGCCCTCCGGCATCATCATGATGCTGCTGTCACCGCTCTCCGGCCTGCTGGAGCGGACGTTCGGGCCGCGGCTGCTGTTCACCGTGGGCGCTTCATCCGTAGTGCTCGCGTATGTGTTCGTGCTGCTGTGGTCGAGCGAGGTGTGGCACCTGGTGACGGCGAACGCGCTCATCGGCGTGGGGATCGCGTTCTCCTTCGCCGCCATGCCGATGATCATCATGCGTGCCGTGCCCGCCGGCAAGACGGGGGTCTCCAACGGCCTCAATGCGCTGTTCCGCTCGATCGGCTCCGCCAGTGCCGCCGCCGTCATGGGCGGGGTCCTCGCGGCGATGAGCCGCCTCGATGCGGACGGCGTGCCCCACCCCACCGCAGCGGCGTTCACGGTGTGCTTCTGGATCGCGATCAGCGCCGCACTCGCCGCCACCGCGCTCTCGATCGCGATCCCCCGGGGCCCGTCGCCGGAGCAGCGCTCCGCCGTGCGGTGAGTGCGCCGGCCCGACCCGCGCAGCTCAGTTCACGCTCACGAGCTGCAGCATGAGGCTCGTGGCCGAGGCGAGCACGACGCTGCCGAAGAAGAAGCTCAGCAGGCTGTGGCTCAGCACCGCCCTGCGCATCTCCGTGGTGCAGACGCTCGCATCCGAGGTCGCGAAGGACGCCCCCACCGTGAATGCGAAGTACGCGAAGTCCACATAGGTGGGCTCCTGGCGGGAGTTGAAGTCGATGGGAGGGATCGCCGAGGCGGTGTCCGCCCGGCCGCTCTCGTCGGTGACGGTTTCCGCGGCGACCCGGGACGCCTCCGCGGGTGCGGAGGCGTCCGCCGCGGGTGCGTCCCGGTAGTAGATCGCCGCATAGCGGAGCATGTACATGAGCTGGACGACCACCCAGGCGCCCAGGACCGCAGCCAGCCCCAGCCCGGCATTCACGGCGCGTCCGACCGGATCCGAGCCCGAGGCCAGGAGCATGGCCCCCATGCCCGCCACCGAGGCGAGCGCCGAGGCCACGTGCAGCCCCTCCCTGACCGCGCGCACAGGGTCCTCCCGCTGCGCGTGCATGCGGGTCCTGCGCGCATCGAGTCCGCGCACGGACAGGCACACCCACACGGCGTGGACGAGGACGAACGCGAGCCAGCCGGACAGGGCGCCGCTGAGCCAGGGCGAGGTGCCGGTGGGCGCCCCGGCGGCGGCCTCCCAGAGGCGCACCGCGGCACCGACGAGCACCCCGGCTCCCACCGCACCGGCGAACCGGTTCCAGTCCCTGAGCCAGAAGAGCCGCGGCTCGGTCATGTCAGCAATCCGTCATGTCAGCGGCCGGACGCGGCAGCAGGCGGTCACGGCAGCAGGTGGATCGCGGCGCAGTCCTCCGCGATGCGGAAGGTGAAGGTCTCCTGCAGGTACAGGTTCACCGTCGTCGCATCGTGCGAGTCGTAGCCCACCGAGAGGTCCTGACCCAGGTGCAGTTCGTAGTCGCCCCCGCGCGCGGAGATGACGACGGCGCCCTCGATGGCCGGCGCGAAGACGACATCGCCGTCCTGGAGGATCCGCTGGATGTGCGCGGACACCGGATTGCCCTCGTCGGCGGCCTCGGCCAGCTGGGTGTAGAGCTCCGCGGAGAGCACCAGGTGGTACGGCCCGCCGATGCCGTCGAGGCGCAGGGTCGTGATCGCCTCGGCCACGGCCGAGGGCAGCTCCGTGATGTCGCCGGGCAGCTGGATGGGCTTGTGCGGGCTGTCCGCGATCACGCCCTGGAAGCCGATGCCCTCACGGGTCCCGGAGAACGCGGCGCCGTCCTCGGCCTTCGCCATGAGCTTGGCCGCCTCCTTGGCCGCGTCCCAGTCGGGGTTGGGGTTGCCGCGCGTGACGGAGTCGGCCTCGCTCCGGCTCACGGAGAAGGGCACCCGCAGCTCCACGACGGGCAGCGAGGTGCGGCTGAGGCCGCGCACCTCGGGGACGCCCGTCTGCGTGTGCGCGGTGCGGCCCGTGGTGAGCGCGGAGAAGTCGAACCCGCGCGGCTCCGGCATGTCGAAGATGCGGCGGCCGGCGATGTGCTTCTTGAAGGTCTCGGCGATCTCGCCCTCGAGGTCGGACCAGGCGGCCTCGGAGAGGGGAGCGAGCTCGCGGTGGAGGTTGTTGGCAGTCATGGTGCGTTCTCCTTAGCTGGGTGTGCGGGCGGTGGTCCTGAGGCTGCCGATGCCGAGGCTGCCGGCACCGGCCTCGGCCGGGAGCGAGGGGGAGACCGGCCGGGGCGCGGCGGGTGCCTCGTCTGCGGCGGGTGCGGAGGGGCCTGCCGGAGATGCCGCCGAGGCGGGCTCAGGGGCGGCTTCCGGGGCCGGCCCCAGGGCGGCGGCAGCGGCGGGCGGGAGGTCCGTGAACGCCTCGAGCAGGGCGGTGGGCGGCACGAAGAACATCGCGCCGGTGACCGCGGTCGAGAAGTCGAGGATGCGGTCGTGATTGCCCGGCGGCTTGCCGATGAACATGTTCTCCAGCATCTCCTCGGTGTCCGCGGGATCCCCGGAATAGCCGATGAAATACGTGCCGAACTCGTCCTCCCCCAGCGTGCCGAAGGGCATGTTGTGACGGAAGATCTCCCGCGGTGTGCCGTCCGGGCGGTCGTCGAGGTCGTTGAGCGCCACATGCGAGTTGGCGGGCTTGACCTCGTCGTCCAGTTCGACGTCGTCGAGCTTGGTCCGGCCGATCACCCGCTCCTGCTCCTCCGTGCTCAGCTCTCCCCATGCGTGCAGGTCGTGGAGGTACTTCTGCACGTGCACGAAGCTGCCGCCGGCATACGCGGCCTGCGCGGGGTCCTCGGACTCCGGGATCCGCACGGCGACCTCGGCGTCCTCGTCCTCCGGGTTCTCCGTGCCGTCGACGAACCCGAGCAGATCGCGGACCTCGAAGTAGCGGAAGCCGTGGACCTCGTCCTCGACTTCCACCGCATCGCCGAGGGCGTCGAGGGCCAGCCGGGCGAACTCGAAGCAGAGGTCGAGGCGGTCCGCCCGCAGGTGCAGGAGGAGATCGCCGGGGGTCGAGGGAGCCGAGTGGACGGCGCCGACGAGGGCGGGGAAGGGGTGGAGGCCCTCCGGCCGCGGCGCGGAGGTGAGCCGGTCCCAGGCGGCGGCGCCGATGCCCGTCACGGTGACGAGATGGGCCTCCGAGGCGCGGAAGCCCACACTGCGGGTGAGCCCCGGGATGCCGGTGAGCACCTCGCGGACCCGTCCCTCACCACCGGGGCGGAGGGTGAGGACGAGGAACAGGGACGCCGGCGGCGGGGGCGTGACGATCTTCTGCACGACCACCTGTCTTCTCCTTCTTTTGACTGATTCGAGTCTATGGAGTGCCCGGGCGATGCGCCAGGGAGGACGCACTCAGTGTGGTGAGCCGATCCCAACTCCCGCAGGGGTCTGCTCACCCGCGGTGACGGTCGTGAGCCCCCGTCGCCGCGCCAGGCGCGCGAGGACGAGCACGACGACCGCGAGCAGCGCGATGGGCACGAGCAGGATGGGTCCGCCGACCCCTGCGGAGCGGTCGAAGCCGGCGTCCATCTCGCCCGTCACGGAGGCCAGGAGCAGGAGGAACAGGTTGTTGGCCAGATGGACCGCGATGCCCGCCTCGAGCCCGCCGGTGAGATGGGCGAGGAGTGAGAGGCCCACTCCGAAGGCGAAGTAGTAGCCGATGAGCCAGGGATCGGCGGCGAAATGGGCGATCGAGAAGAGCACGGCGCTCACCAGCGCGCCGATGACGAGGGAGGCCGTGCCGCTCCGCACCCAGGAGCCGGCGGCCCGCTGGACGACCCCGCGGAACATGTACTCCTCCGCCGCGGCCTGCAGCGGGGTCGTGAGGACGACGACGGCGAGGAAGCCGAGGGCCTTCGGATCGAGCGCGAAGTCGCGGTAGGCGGGATCGAGGAGGCTCGAGGCCGCGAAGAGGAGGTAGACCGGTGCCGCCACCGCCAGGGAGGTCAGGAGCCACGGCATCCGCAGCCCGGGGCCGAGCGAGTGGAACCAGCTCACGCGCAGTCCGCAGAGGAAGCGGTGGAGCAGGAGTGCGATGCCGCCGGCCGCGATGAGCGAGAGGTTGGTGGCCAGGAGCAGCAGGGGAGTCATCCGGAGTGCGCCCCCAGGTCCGAGGACCTGTATGCCGGTGACCATGTCGAGCGTGACCGCGATCATCGAGAAGGCGGTCGAGAGCACGAACACGGACGCGAGGATCAGCACGATGCCGATGGCGCCCTTCCACCACCGGGCGCGCGGCGTGCGGTAGCTCGAGGACCAGCGCAGACCGGGCGGAGGTGCGAGCGGATCCGGATGGGAGCTGGCGTGCGGACTGTTCACGCCACTCAGCCTAGGCGCAGGCACGGACGTGCGGCCCGGTGACCCGGCCGGAGTTCGCAGAAGGTTCGCTGTGTGGGCGCCGTCCGTGCCCCTAGCAGTCCTCGTTGCCGACCGCGCGCCTGCGTGCCACGGTCTGCTCCACTCCGTCCAGGAGCAGTGCAAGGCCGAAGTCGAAGTCGTCCTCCCAGGTGAGGTCGAACGTGTCATCGGACAACTGGGCCATCTCCGGGAAGCGGCCCGAGGCCATGGCCGCCGACAGTGCCGGAATCTGGTGGCGCCAGAACTCGTCGTCGGTCATGCCGCTGTCCTCGGCAGCGCTCTGCCACTGGATCTCCTGGCGCAGGGCTCCCATGACATAGGAGTCGACCGCGGAGAGGATGCCCATCTTCTCCTGATCGCTCATGGGCAGCCCGCGCAGACCGGCGAGCCTGCGGTCGAGGCCGGTGAGGGCATTGGGCCCCAGGACGGGGCGCATCCAGGTGGCCTGCATCGTCCAGGGATGGGCGAGGTAGAGCCTGCGCGCGCTCTGGGCGGCCTCCTCGAGCGAGCGGCGCCAGTGCGTGTCCGCGTCTCCGGCGGCCGGGACCGCTGCCGTCTCAGCGGCAGGATGCCCGTCCGCCGGATCGGCCACGACGGCATCGAGCATGAGGTTGAGCAGCTCGGTCTTCGAGGGCACATAGCGGTACAGCGACATCGTGCCGACGCCCAGCTCCCGCGCCAGCGCACGCATCGAGAGGGCCTCGAGTCCTTCGCCGTCCGCGAGGACGACGGCCGCCTCGACGATCTGGGCGAGGGTGAGCCGAGGCCTGGGGCCCCTGTCCGACTCCGGCAGTCCATGCCACAGGAGCTGCAGGCTGGGCGCCAGCGGGTTCTGCTCGCTCACCGGGTTCTGCTCGCTCACATCGGCTCCTGGAGACGGGAACTTGTCTATTGCGGACACTGTACGCTAAGTTTACTGCGTGCGGTGTACCGAGAAGGGTGCGCGGGGACGCGGAGGCGTCCGTGCCGGTGGTGATCCCACTGCTTCCGGTTCCGGATCGCACCTGAGCTGATGCACGAGGAGAGGGGAACCCGATGAGCGCACACAGCGCACCCGGCACCGAACTTGCGGTCGAGACCCACGGCCTGGTCAAACGCTTCGGAGACAACACCGCCGTCGACGGCGTGGACCTCTCCATCGCCCGGGGCGGCATCTACGGCGTCCTGGGCCCCAACGGTGCGGGCAAGACCACTGTCATCCGCATGCTCGCGACGCTGCTGCGGCCGGACGGCGGGCAGGCCCGCGTGCTCGGCCACGACGTCTTCGCCGAGGCCGGGGCGATCCGGGAGAGGATCGCCCTCACCGGTCAGTTCGCCTCGCTCGACGAGGACCTCACCGGCATCGAGAACCTCGTGCTGCTGGGGCGGCTGCTGGGCTTCTCCGGCCGTGCGGCCCGGCGCCGCGGCATGGACCTCATGGAGGCGTTCGGCCTCAGCGAGGCGGCGGGCAGGCAGGTGAAGAAGTACTCGGGCGGTATGCGGCGCAGGCTCGACATCGCGGGATCGCTGCTGGTCACGCCGGAGCTGATCTTCCTGGACGAGCCGACGACCGGCGTGGATCCGCGCAGCCGCAACCAGGTGTGGGACATCATCCGGACCCTCGTGGACGGCGGCACGACGGTGCTGCTGACGACCCAGTACCTCGAGGAAGCGGATCAGCTGGCGGACCGGCTCGCCGTGATCGACCACGGGAAGGTGATCGCCGAGGGCACGCCCGGCCGGCTCAAGGCGCAGGTGGGCTCCGGCGCGCTCAAGGTGAGGGTCGCCGATCCCGCGGACCGCGAACGCGCCGCCGGGCTCATGGGCTCCGCACTGGGTGCGGACGTGATCCGCGAGCCGGACGCCGCGGCGCTCACGGCCCGGCTCTCGGAGGGCCAGGCCGCCGGTCCCGTGCTCGCCGCGCTCGAGGGCGCCGGCGTCGAGGTCGAGACCTTCGCGCTGGGCCAGCCCAGCCTCGACGAGGTGTTCCTCGCCCTCACGGGCCGGCCGGCCGAACCGGAGCAGGGCGAGGGCGAAGAGGGCACCGTGCCCGAGGCGGGCTCCGGTGGCACGGGCGCGGCCGGTGCCGCTGCCGGGGCAGCGGGAGCCGCCGCGGCGGGCGACGCCGGCGCAGATGCGAGGAGCACAGACGAGGACGCAGGCCGGGCGAGGGGAGCCGTGCAGGCTGCCGCAGCCTCGGCGACGGTGTCCGCCAGGGCGGCGGGCGAGAACGGGGGAGAGGGACGATGACCGCACAGACAGCCATGAGGGAGACGGGATCCGCGGGGATCCGCGGCGTGCTGCTGCCGCGCGAGGAGCGGCCCAGCCCCTCGAACCCCCTGAGCGCCTCGCTCACCTACGGGTGGAGGGCGCTGCTGAAGATCAAGCACATCCCGGAGCAGCTCTTCGACGTCACGGTCTTCCCGATCATGATGACGGTGATGATGACGTACGTCTTCGGCGGATCGATCGGGGCGGCGGTCTCCGATGCGCAGATGGGCGGCGATGCCGTGGGCGCCTATGTGCAGTGGCTGATCCCCGGCGTGTTCGCGCAGACGCTGGTGATGATCACGATGTACACGGGGCTGACGCTCAACCGGGACATCTCCAAGGGCATCTTCGACCGCTTCCGCTCGCTGCCGGTCTGGCGGCCGGCCCAGCTGGTGGGCGCGCTGCTGGGGGACCAGGTGCGGTTCACGCTCGCGGGCGTGATCATCCTCGTGGTCGGCTTCATCATGGGCTTCCGGCCCGAGGGCGGTGTGACGGGGGTGCTCGCGGCCTTCGTGCTGCTGCTCGTGTTCAGCTTCTGCCTGTCCTGGGTGTGGACCT
This sequence comes from Brevibacterium album DSM 18261, assembly GCF_000426445.1. Taxonomy (GTDB): domain Bacteria; phylum Actinomycetota; class Actinomycetes; order Actinomycetales; family Brevibacteriaceae; genus Brevibacterium; species Brevibacterium album. The sequence continues at coordinate 176,375 of NZ_AUFJ01000013.1, forward strand.
CGGTGGCGCTGCTCATGCGCACCGAGCAGGCGGCGATGGGCGTGTCGATGTTCATCCTCATGCCGCTCACCTTCGTCTCCAACATCTTCGCCCCGACGGAGACGATGCCCGGCCCCATCCGCGCGTTCGCGGAGTTCAACCCGGTCTCCACGGTGGTGGGATGCATCCGCGAGCTCATGGCGGGGACCTTCGACCTCGGCTCGATCACGATGGTGCTCGTCTACTGCGCAGTGCTCGTCGTGGTCTTCGGTCCGATCTCGATGGTGATCTACAACCGCAAGAGCTGAGGTGCGGGCGGGTGCGGGGTGCGTCCGGTGCCGCTGCCGCGGGCGCACCCCTGTTGCCCCGCTGCCGCGGGCGCACCCCTGTTGCCCCGCTGCCGGGTGTGCGACGGTGGACGCATGTCCACACAGACGCCCGAGCCCGGCCAGCGACCCGCCGACAACCGCCTCGGCAGCTCCACCAGCCCCTACCTCCTGCAGCACGCGGACAATCCCGTGGACTGGCGGCAGTGGGGGCCGGAGGCCTTCGCCGAGGCCGCCGAGCGCGATGTGCCCGTCATGGTGAGCATCGGCTACTCGACGTGCCACTGGTGCCATGTCATGGCCGCGGAGTCGTTTTCCGACCCCGTGATCGGCCGGCGGCTGCGCGAGGCGGTGGTCGCCGTCAAAGTCGACCGGGAGGAGCTGCCCGGCGTCGACGCCCACTTCATGGACGCGCTGCTCGCGATGCGCGGTCAGGGCGGCTGGCCGCTCACCGTCTTCACCACCCCGCAGGCCCGCCCCTTCTTCGCGGGGACGTACTTCCCTCCAGAGCCGCGGCAGGGGATGCCCGGCTTCGGTCAGGTCATCGGCGCCGTCTCCCGCACCTGGAGCGAGCAGCGTGAGCGCGCCGAGGAGATCGCCGATTCCCTGCAGGAGCGTCTCAGCCGTGTGAGCCCTCTTGACGTGGGCCTGCCGGTGGGAGCCGGAGGTCGGGGCGCGGCTGGTGCGGGGCTCACTCTGCCCGCTGCGCCGCTGCCGGACCCCGACTCCCTCACCGCGGCCGTCGAGTCGCTGCTCTCCGCGGAGGACACCGTGCACGGGGGATTCGGCACGGCACCCAAGTTCCCTCCCCTCATGGCCCTCATCCAGCTGCTCCGCCGCCGGGAGAGGTTCGCCGGTGGGGCTGCGGGCGAGGGCGGCACAGGTGAGGGCGCCGGCGGAGCTGCGAGCGGTGCCGCGGACGAGGCCGATCAGCTCCTCGGCACCGTGCGGAGGGCGTTCGCAGGCATGGCTTCGGGCGGTCTGCGCGATCACGTGGGCGGCGGCATCGCGCGGTACAGCGTCGATGCGCGCTGGGACGTGCCGCACTTCGAGAAGATGCTCTACGACAATGCCCTCCATCTGCGTGCCGCGGCGGCTTGGCACCGGGCTGAGCGCTCACGTGAGCCCCGCTCCCGCTTCGCCCGGCTGGCCCGCCGCGAGGCATACGACACCGCGGCATTCCTCCTCGCCGAGCTCCGGCTCCCGGACGGCACCTTCGCCGCGGCCCTGGACGCGGACTCACTCGACGACCGCGGCGAGCACTCCGAGGGCGCCTACTATCTGGAGGCCGATCTGCCCGCGGCGCGGTCGCAGGAGGCGGAGGCCGTCGGTGCGGACGCGGGCGGGGCGGACAATGCCGAGGAGCACCCGGTCGAGACGTCGGCCAGTGTCGACACCGCGAGTGCACCGGTCGGCGGGGAGAGAGGACCGGTCTCCCCGTTCGTCCTCCTCGAAGCCGTCGAAGCCGCGGACCCCGCACGCGCGCATCCGGTGGGCGTGCCCGCGATCCGCGACTGGGTGTTCGGGGAGCATACAGCCGGGTCCGCCTCTCGCGACCTCGCCCCGTGGGAGCGTCCGGCGGCCGAATCCGTCCGCCGGGCACTGGCGGTACGGCGGCAGGAGCGCGCCCGTCCGGGCCGCGACGACAAGGCCGTGAGCGAGTGGAACGCCCTCGCCGTGATTGCGCTCGCCGAGGCGGCCGAGGAGTTCGCGGAGCCGGAGTGGGCCTCGGCGGCTGCCCGCGCATGTGCGGCGATCCTCAAGGCCAACACGGATGACGGCGGCCGTCTGCTGCGGAGCAGCACGCACGGTCTGCACGGACCGGGAGCGGCGAGCCTTGCGGACGTCGCGGGCATGCTCGCGGCCTGCCTGACGGTGCTGCGGGCGGGAGGTGAGGCAGGGGGTCGGCCTGCTGGCGTCGCCCCCGCTGGTGGGGGACGGCCTGCTGCCGCCCGGGCCGGCGCTGACACTGCTGCCGGGGACGCCGCTGCCCGGGATGCTGCTGTGGCTGCCCCTGACGGTTCTGTCGGCGGTGAGGGAGTGGCCGGCGCGGACCTGCAGGCGCACGTGGGCCCGCTGCTGCGGCAGGCACTGTCCTTCGTGCAGTCCGCGCGCGCCGAGGACGGTACGCTTCACACGGTGCTGTTCGACTGCGAGGGCGACGGGATCGTGCCCGCCCGCGGCTCCGACCCGCTCGACGGCTCACAGCCCTCGGGGCGTTCGGCGCTGACGGAGGCGCTGCGACTGGTGCTCGTCGCCGAGGCGGACCTCGGCCTGGAAGAGGGAGCTTCAGCCGGGGGTGATTCGGGCCAGGGCGCTCTTGACGGCGGCGGGCTCACGGCCGAGGAGCTCGCACGCCTGCGGCGGCTGCTCGTGTTCTCCGCGGCTCAGGCGATGGCGCAGGCTGCGCGTTCGGCGGCGTGGATGCTCGCCGAGGCGGAGCTGCTCGTCGCCGAACAGCGCAACCCGGACTGAACCCCAACTCACCACCCACCCAACTCACCCACCCGCCCACCGAGTGAGCGGTTTCCGTCGGTTTGCGACGCTCAGACCGACAGGAACCGCTCACCCGATGGATCAGGGACGGTTGCCGGTTCCGGCGGGGCCGCCGGCCGATGCTGCAGCAGGCAGGAGAGCGGAGGCCTCGGTCACGGGAATCCCACGGGACGGTGTGCGCGCACGGAGGGTTCTCGCGTAGCGTGGCCGCATGGCTACTACGACCATCACCACTGACAACCTGCAGTCGACGATCCAGGACAACGACATCGTCGTCCTGGACTTCTGGGCGGAGTGGTGCGGTCCCTGCCGCAGCTTCGCCCCGGTCTTCGAGGCGGCCTCGGAGACCCACGACGACATCGTGTTCGGCAAGATCGACACGGAGGACCAGCAGCAGCTCGCCGGTGCCTTCGGCATCTCCTCGATCCCCACCCTCATGGTCTTCCGTGAGGGCGTGGGCGTGTTCCAGCAGGCGGGGGCGCTCGCGGCACCGCAGCTCGAAGAGCTCATCTCCGGCGTGCGCGGCCTCGACATGGAGGACGTGCACAAGCAGGTCGAGGAGCAGAAGAAGCAGATGGCGCAGGAGCAGGAGCGTCAGCAGTCCGGCACGGCCGGCGAGCCCGGTTCGACTCCCGGCACCTCGCCCGCGGACATCTGAGCAGCTGACCCGCACCGGAATTCCGGCCACAGCGTTCAGCGCCGGGGCTTCACCTCACCTCCGACACTGTGCCTCCGGGGCCCACCTGAACTGCGGGTATGCGCCCGACTGCCGGATCCGCACTGAGCCTCCGCGATCACACCTCACCTCCGGGTGCGCGCACTGATTCTCCGGACCGACATGCTGCAGCGTGTCGATCCGGAGAATCAGTGCTTGGGGCTCGGTGCGCAGATCCGGCGCGCACAGGGACGCCGTGCGGCGGGACGGACCCACCGCCGCGGGCCGTTCACCTCGGCCGCCTCGACCGCGCGCCCACACCGCTCACCCAGCGGCCGCGCTCTCACCCGCGGAGGAACGCCTCCACGGCGTCGCGGAGAGCAGTGAGATCAGCCGTCGCGCACATCTCGCGCGCCGAATGCATGGACCACAGGGCCAGACCCACATCCACCGTGGTCATCCCGAGACGCGTCGCGGTGAGCGGTCCGATCGTCGAGCCGCACGGCACCGTGTTGTTCGAGACGAACTCCTGGCTCCGCACCCCCGCATCCGCGCAGGCGCGCGCCCACACCGCCGCCCCCACCGCATCCGTGGCGTAGCGCTGCTGGGCGTTGATCTTCAGCAGGGGACCCGCGCCCAGCCGCGGGCGGGTCACGGGGTCGTGGTGACCGGGGTAGTTGGGGTGCACCGCGTGGCCGGCATCCGAGGACAGGCACACCGACCCCGCGAGAGCCCGCAGATGGTCCTCCCGCGACGCACCCAGTGCCAGCGAGATGCGTTCGAGCACATCGGAGAGGAACGGGCCCGAGGCGCCCGAGCGGGTCTCAGAGCCCACCTCCTCGTGGTCGAAGGCGGCGAGGACGGCGATGGTCTCGAGCTCGGCCGGATCGAGAGCCTCGAGCGCACTCGTACCCGCCCAGACGGAGGAGAGGTTGTCCAGCCGCGGCGAGGCGAGGAATTCGCTGTGTGTGCCGAACAGCGCAGGCGCCTGCACCGGGAACGTCACCACGTCCGTGCCGGCGATCTCTCCGGGCTCGACGCCCGCCGATTCCGCCAGCAGCCGGAGGACCAGGGACGACGCCCCGGCCTCGGTCTCGCCGCCGTCGGCCGTGTTCACCGACTCCGCCGGTTCGACGGCGAGCATGTCCGCGAGGCCGATGACGGGCTGCGTGTGCCGCTGCCGGTCGAGGGTCAGCCCCTCATTGGCCTTCCGGTCCAGGTGGATCGCCAGCTGCGGAATCCGGGCGATGGGTCCGGTGCGGGCGAGAACGGTGGAGCCGTCGCGGAGCACGAGGCGCCCGGCGAAGCACAGCTCCCGGTCCAGCCACGAGTTGAGCAGGGGGCCGCCGTAGACCTCGACGCCGGCCTGCAGCGCGCCCTCGGCGGTGAAGTCCGGATCGGGGCCCAGCTTGAAGGCGGGCGAGTCCGTGTGCGCACCGAGGACGCGGAACGGCGGCAGCGCCGCGAACCCGGCGGGCGCGGAGTCCGTCTCGGCTGCCTCGGCGGGGTTCGCCGCCGTGTTCCCGCCGGGTGCCTCGCCCCCGTGCACCGCCTCGCCCCCGCCGGCCGCCTCGGGGAGGACGAAGGCGATGACGGCGCCGTCCCGGACCACGGTGTACCGGCCGCCCGGTTCCAGCTTCCAGGGCTCCTCCTCGAGGAGTTCGGCGAAGCCGGCGGCGGACAGCCGCTCCCTGACGGCATAGGCGGCGTGATAGGACGAGGGGGACTCGAGGACGAACTCGGACAGCTCGGCCGCATGCGCGGCTGAGCGCGCGCGGTCGGGACCGGCCGGTGCGTGGACGGAATGCATGCTCATGCGCCCAGCCTACGTGCGGCTGTCCTCGCGCAGCCGGACCTCATCGTGTGCCGATTGCGACGGACCCGCGCCGGACGCGACGGGACCCGCACGACACCGACCGGGCTCTCAGCCGGAGCCAAGGGATTCGCAGCGGCGTGTCCTAGGATGTGAGGCGTCCCGCAGCTTCCCACAGTTCGAGGTTCTTCAGTGGAACAGTTCGAATCAGAATGGCATGCCTGGCACGACGAGCGCCTCTCCGCGCTGGCGACGCCCTTCGGATTCCTCAGCGTCACCGCCCTGCACTGGCTGGAGGAGGGCGGCACGTCGTGGGAGTCCGCCCCCGGCGTCTTCGAGCGCGAGGGCGACCTCATCCGGTTCCGGGTGGATCCCGGCCGGAGCGTGGGCCCCACCGCGGCGACCCTCGACATCCAGCAGGGCGCTTCGGGGCACCCCGACGCGGAGTTCGGGCGGGAGGACGACGGCACCCCGTGGATCAGGGTGCGCTCACGCGGCTTCTCCCATCCGTGGCTCATCGCCGACCACGTCGTCTACGAGGTCCTCGAGCGGGACGGCCGGCTGGGAATCCGCGTGCGCGACTCCAAATCGGAGCTGCTGCAGAACTTCGTCGAGGTGCCCACGTTCCCCCTCGACCCCGCCTGGACGGTGACGGGCACGTTCACCGCGTTCCCCGAGCCCCGCACGGTGCGCATCGCCACCGCCCTGCCCGGCCTGGAGGCCGATGCCGTCACGGTGGGCACGGTCGCCTTCGAACTCGCGGGCCACACCCACCGGCTCACGGTGACCGGCAGCCCCGAGACCGGTCTGCAGGCGGACTTCCACGACTACACCAACGGCGAGTCCACGCCCGCCTGGCGCACCCTCGGCGTGGGGGTGCCGGATGCGCAGGGCAAGGTCATCCTGGACTTCAACCGCACGGTCGTCTACCCCTTCGCGTTCCTCCCGTGGGCCACGTGCCCCGCCCCCGTGCCGGAGAACATGCTCCCCGTGGCCGTCACCGCCGGCGAGCTCACGCCGCTGCGGACCATCGGGGAGTCCGGCATCAACCATCCGGTGGGCCTCGTCTACCTCTCCCGCGGCTTCGGCATGCCCCATGCGCTGGAATGGCTGGCCGACGCCGGTGTCGACGTCATCCCGTTCCAGGTCAACGAGGGGGTGCCGATCCCCGGCCCCATCGCCGCCGCCGCGTTCATCATCACCGGTGTGTCCGGTGTGCCGGACCACGCGGACGAGAACGCCGTGGCCGCGGTGCGCGAGTTCGTCGAGGACGCGCTTGCCGTCGACACGCCCGTGGTGGGCCTCGGCACCTCCGGGGCGGCCGTGGTCCGTGAGGCCGCACTCGCGGCGAGGGGGAGGGCCGCGGGCACAGCGGTCGCCGAGGCGGCCTCGGGCACATCAGCCGCGCCCGGAGCCGGGAGCAAGGGTGCCGGTGAGGCAGCCTCGGGCACGGTCGCCGGAGCCGGAGCCGGAGCCGGAGCCGGAGCCGGAGCCGGACGCGGGGGCGCGGGGGTACCGCCGGTGGTCCTGAGCGAGTGCCTCGCACAGGACCGGCTGCTCGCACCCTACGTCCGGATCGAGGAGGACAGCGGCCTGGGCCGGCTGGACCCGGGAGTGTTTCCCGATCCTTCTGCGGAGCAGGGGGACGGACATCACCGGATGTGGTTCGAGCTCATCGACCGCTTCGCCCGCCTCGTCCTCACGCGCTGAGGTCTCAGTTCGCGCTCATGTCTCACTGCGCATCGTCGGAAGCGATCTCCGGCGACGCACAGCGAGACACGAGAAGGAACTGAGACACGAGCGGAGACTGAGCCCTCAGCTCACCAGATCGTGACGCGGTCGGCCGGGTCCAGCCACATGCCGTCACCGGGCCGCACGTCGAAGACCTCCGCGAAGGCGTCCATGTTCTTCACGACCTGGTTGCAGCGGAACTCCTCCGGCGAGTGCGGGTCGATGGTCAGGCGGCGACGGCGCTCCTCGGTCCGCATGGTCGAGCGCCAGGCGCGCGCCCACTGGGTGAAGAACGCGCGGCCGTCCTCGGCGGTGATCTCGCGGCCCTGCTGCGCGCGGCGGATGCCGAGGGCCTTCCACCCGATCGTGAGTCCGCCCAGATCGCCGATGTTCTCGCCGATGGTGAGCGCCCCATTGACGTGCTCGTCCGCCTCCAGGCCCGCCGGCACGAGCGCGTCGTACTGCTCGATGAGCGTTCCCGTCCGCTGTTCGAACCCCTCGCGGTCGGCCTGGGTCCACCAGTCCGTGAGCCGCCCGTGGCCGTCGTAGCGCGAGCCCTGATCGTCGAAGCCGTGGCCGATCTCGTGCCCGATCACCGCCCCGATCGCCCCGAAGTTCACCGCGTCCGAGGCCTCCGGATCGAAGAACGGCGGCTGCAGGATCGCGGCGGGGAAGACGATCTCGTTCATCACCGGGTGGTAGTAGGCGTTGACCGTCTGCGGGGTCATGAGCCATTCCGTGCGGTCGATGGGCTTCCCGATCCGGTTCACCTGCCGCGCGTGCTCGGCGGCCGTGGAGCGGCGGACGTTGCCCACGAGGTCATCGGCCAGGATCTCCGCGGGGTACTCGCGCCAGCGGTCCGGGTAGCCGACCTTGGGGGTGAAGAGGGAGAGCTTCTCGAGCGCGCGCCCCTTGGTCTCCTCGCTCATCCAGTCGAGGCCCCTGATCGAGGAGTCGTAGGCGGCGATGAGCGCGTCCACGAGTTCGCCGATGGCCTGCTTGGACTCGGGCGGGAACTCGCTCGCGACGTAGATGCGCCCCACGGCCTCGCCCAGCAGGTTCTCCACGAGGCTCACGCCCCGCTTCCAGCGCTCGCGCATCTGGGGCGTGCCGGAGAGCGTGCGGCCGTAGAAGTCGAAGTTCTCCTCCACGACCGGCGCGTCGAGGTAGCCCGCATACGCGTGCGCGATCCCCAGCATCGCCCAGGCCTTGAGGTCTTCCAGCGGCGTCCTCTCCCACTCCTCGCCGAGGCCGGAGAGGAAACTCGGCTGCGCGACGACCAGGTGCGAGGGCTCGCCCCCGGCCCCGGCGATGTCCGAGGCCTCGAGCCAGCCGCGCAGGTCGAAGGCGCCGGCGCGCTCGGCCGCATCGGCGACGGTGAGCGCGTTGTAGGTCTTCTCCGCATCCCGGCTCGCCACCACGTCCCAGTGGTGGGAGGCCAGCGCGGTCTCGAAGGCGAAGACGGCCTCGGCGAGCTCCTCGGCGCTGCGGCCGGTGCGCGCATCGACGCCGGCGAGCGACAGCATGCGGGCGGCGTGGGCGCGGAAGGCCTCGCGGATGGCGGCGTGGGAGTCCTCGCGGTAGTAGGACTCGTCCGGGAGGCTGAGGCCGCCCTGGTGGAGGTAGAGGGCGTAGTGCTCGGGATCGGCGGCGTCCGCGGAGACATAGGCGGCCAGCGCACCGCCCGCGCCCTCCTTCTCGAGGCGCGCGAGGGCGGCGACGAGGGCATCGCGGTCGGGCGCTGCGAGGACGGCCTCGAAGGGACCCGCGAGCGGCTCGAGGCCGCGGGCGGCGATGGTCTCCTCGTCCATGAAGGAGGCGAACAGGTTCGCCACCTTGGGATCCTCGGCCTCGGCGATGATCGTGCGGACCTTCTCCTCCGCCTCGTCGAAGAGGCGGCGCATCTCGCCGTCGGCGGCGCGGTCGTCGGGGATCACATGGCGCTCGATCCAGCCGCCGTTCACATGGCGGTAGAGGTCGTCCTGCGGGCGGATGCCGGGGTCCCCGGCCTGGGTGTCCTGGGAGGAGTCCTGGTGAGAGGTCATGCGCCCAACCCTACGGCGGTGTGATGTGGGACCCAAAAGGCGGTCGCCGGGGCCGGAGGGGCGGGAACCGCCGGCGACGCGCTCCTCCGGGAGGAGGAACTTCTCAGGCAGATCGGAGACAATCGTGACGTGTGCGCGGTGCGCGGAGCCCACCGTCCTCGGACCCCTTCCGCTGCCGCGCTGACCATGCGATCCCCAGGAGGCAACCCGTGATCTCACGCCTACGACCGGCGGCCGCAGTGCTCGCTGCGCTGCTCCTCACACTGTTCGGGCTCACGCTCGGCAGCGCGGCATCCGCGCACGACCAGCTCGTGTCCTCGAACCCCGCGGACGGAGACGAGCTCGAGACCCAGCCGGAGTGGCTGGAGCTCGAGTTCTCGGGGCAGATCCAGGAGATCGGCAGCGAGATCCGCGTCCTCGACCCCAGCGGTGAGGACGTCTCCGCAGGAGAGCTCACGGTCGAGGGCCGGACGCTGTCCAGTGCGCTGCCGGACAACCTCGGCCCCGGTGAGTACACCGTGCAGTGGCGGGTCGTCTCGGAGGACTCCCACCCGGTCGACGGGACCTTCGCCTTCACGATCGCCGATGACGGCGCGGCCGGCCAGGACGGTGCCGAGGGAGAGGGCGAGGGCGCCCAGCTGGGCGGCGCGGCCGTGGACCAGCCCGAGGAGGGCGCACAGGACCAGGGCACGCTCTCGGACGATGCCGCCGGCTCCGGCATGTCGACGCCCATGATCGTCCTGCTCGTGGTGGGCGGACTCGCCGTCGTGGTGCTCGTCGTCCTCCTGCTCACCCGCAAGAAGAAGGGGCTGCCCGGCACCCCCGGCAACCCGGAGGGCGGCGCGAAGAGCTGATCCTCCCCGCACGGACCCGTGTGCCGCTCGGCCGCTCTCCGGAGCGGTCGGGCGGCCTTCTGCGTTCTGCGGTCGGGGCGGACGCCTGCGCGCGCCGAGGCGTCAGCGGCCGAGGCCTGCCGGCCGCCCCAGTCGAGACGTGCGGCCGGCACGGTCAGGCGAGGCGTGCCGCCAGCGCCGAGGCGGCTTCGGCGAGCACGCGCTCCGGCTCCGCGAGGCAGGTCTCCACGGGAGCGAACTCGCGCATCTCGACAACGCCCGAGACCCCCGTGCCTCGCAGGTCCGCGGCCTCCAGCTCGGAGGCGCCGCACACCACCCACACGGGCAGCCCGCGCTCCTGTGCGCGTGCGATGACCTCGCCCGGGCCCTTCCCGCTGAGCGTCTGCCGGTCGAAGCGGCCCTCACCGGTGACGACCGCCGCGGCCCGCACGAGCTCCGCGTCGAAGCCCACGAGCTCCATGATGTACTCCGCGCCGGGGCGCAGCCGTGCGCCCAGGCCCGCCAGCGCCCCGAAGCCCGTGCCGCCGGCCGCACCCGCGCCGGGGGTCTCGGCGGCCTCGGCGATCGCCCGGGCATCGGCTCCGGGCGCCTGGCCGAGCACGGAGAGGAGGTGTGCGAGCGCGGCATCGAGACGGGTGACGTCCTCGGGCTCGGCGCCCTTCTGAGGGCCGTAGACCGCCGCGGCGCCGCGGGGGCCCAGCAGGGGGTTGTCAACATCGGAGGCGAGGACCACCTCGGCGGCGTCGAGGCGCGCATCGAGGCCGGAGAGGTCCGCCGAGGCGAGTGCTGCGAGGCCGGCCGCCCCCGGGGCGACCGGATCCCCGGCGCTGTCGAGGAGGCGCGCGCCGAGGGCGGTGAGCATGCCTGCGCCGCCGTCCGTCGAGGAGGAGCCGCCCACGCCGAGCACGATCCGCGTGCAGCCGGCGTCGAGCGCGGCGGACACGAGCTCCCCGGTGCCGCGGGTGTCCGCGGCGAACGCGGTGGAGCGCGTGGGGGAGAGGAGGGCGATGCCGCTGGCCTCGGCGAGCTCGATGATCGCGGTCTCGCCCTGCACCGCCCACTGCGCCCGGACGGGATCGCCCAGCGGCCCCGTCACGGTGCTGGTGCGCGGTGAGAACCCGGCGGCGAGGGCGGCGGCGACCGTGCCGTCACCGCCGTCGGCCACGGGCACGGAGGCGGTGGTGTGGCCGGCGGCCTCGAGCGGGGCGGCCAGCGCCTCGGCGACCTGGGCCGAGGTGAGCGTGCCCTTGAACTTGTCACAGGCGAGGAGGATGCGCATGGCCCCGAGCCTATACGGGCGGCGACGTGCGGAAGTCAGAGCCATGACGGCCACACATCTCTCAGCCTGACCGCCACGGTGCGATCAGTGTACCGGAGCTGTACGATCGTTCGGCAACTCGCGCGGCGGGGCGGGGAGAGGCGCGGTGCGGCAGGAGCTCAGACCTCGCGGACCACGGGCAGGGACGAGGTGTCGACGGTCTCGCGGCGGGGGCGGCTCCGGGCGCCGGAGACGCGCTCGGGGTTCATGAGGCGCTGACCGGCGAAGGCCAGGAGGCACGCGAGGGTGGCGCAGACCGCGACGACCCAGATCGCCTCGTGCGCGCCGACGCGGTCGATGATGCTGCCGGACACGGCCGAGCCGATCGCCACCCCGAAGCCGAGAGCCGTCGAGATCCATGCGAGCGCCTCGGTGAGCCTGTGCGGGGGCGCGAGCGCCTGGATGACCGAGCTCACGGCGATGAGGCTGGGCGCGATCGCACCGCCCACCACGAAGAGGAGGAGGGTGAAGGCGAGCATGTCGTCCGCGAACAGCAGGAGCACCCACGAGCCGAGGGCCAGCACGGCGAGCATGAGGACGAAGCGCTTGCGGACGGGCATCGTCCAGTCCATGGCTCCGTAGACGGCGCCGGCCACGAGCGAGCCCGCGGCGAAGGCGCTGAGCGCGACGCCCGCGAAGGCCTTGGCCCCCTGTTCGTCGCCGAAGCCCACGGCCGTCACATCGACTGCGCCGAACAGGATGCCGAGGAACACCTGGCAGACCACCGCGAGCAGGATGCCCGGATGCGAGAGCACGCGGCCGCCGCCGGGGGCCTTCCGCCCGCGGGGGACGGGCTCGGTCCGCTTCTGCGGGTAGAAGAGCAGGGACCCTGCCAGCGTGGCGCAGCCGGAGATGAGCACGCCGGCCGGTGCGAACCAGGTCGTCGCGAGCGCCGTGACGAGCACGGGACCGGTCACGAACAGGATCTCGTCGGCGACGGCCTCCCAGCTGAAGGCGGTGTCCAGCTGTCGGCTGTTCTGGACTGCGGCGTTCCAGCGCGCCCGCACGAGTGAGCCGATGCTGCCGATGGTCGAACCGGCGAGGCCGGCGAAGGCGAACACCCAGCCGAACCACCAGCCCAGGAGCACGGCTGCGAGCAGACCGGTGAGAGCCGTGATGTGCACGCAGACCACCGGCACCATCACGCGAGCCTGCCCGAAGACGTCCACGAGGCGGGCGATCATGGGGGTGGTGAGCGCCTGCACCACCATGTAGCAGCTGGTGACGAAGCCGGCGAGCTCGTACGACCCCGTCTCGCCCTGGATGAACAGGACGATGCCGATCCCGAGCACGGCGATGGGCAGCCGCGCCACGAGGCCCGCGAGGGAGAACTGCAGGGCTCCCGGCAGACGGAAGATCTCGGAGTACTTGCTCAGCATAGAGCCAGAGTCTATGGCCGCAGCGGCCCGGGAATCCTCGCGATCCGGGGTCTCGGGGACGAATGTGCCACGAATCTCAGCAGGCCGCCCCTGAGCCGCTGCTCAGCCGATCACGCTGTCCACCAATCCGCGCGCCTCCTCCTGGACCCGCGCGAGGTGGTCCTCGCCGCGGAAGGACTCGGCGTAGATCTTGTAGACGTCCTCCGTGCCGGAGGGACGTGCGGCGAACCACGCGGAGTCCGTGCTCACCTTGATGCCGCCGATGGGCGCGTCATTGCCCGCCGCGGTGGTCCGCACCTCCGTGATCGCGTCACCGGCCAGCTGCGTGCTCGTGACGTTCTGCGCGCTGAGCGCGGACAGCGCGGCCTTCTGCGCGCGGGTGGCCGGCGCGTCCACGCGGGCATACGCGGTCTCGCCGTGCTGAGCTGCCAGCTCCGCGTACCGCTGGGACGGGGTCTTCCCCGTGACGGCTGTGATCTCCGCCGCGAGCAGGGCCATGATGATACCGTCCTTGTCCGTCGACCAGGCGGAGCCGTCCCGCCGCAGGAAGGACGCGCCCGCGGACTCCTCGCCGCCGAACCCCAGCGAGCCGTCGCCGAGGCCCTCGACGAACCACTTGAAGCCCACCGGCACCTCGTAGAGGCGGCGGCCGGAGGCGGCGGCCACGCGATCGATGAGCGCGGAGCTCACGAGGGTCTTGCCCACGCCCGCATCCGCGGGCCATTCCGGCCGGTGCGAGAACAGGTGGTCGATCGCCGCCGCGAGGTAGTGGTTGGGGTTCATGAGCCCGGCGTCCGGGGTGACGATGCCGTGCCGGTCCGCATCCGCGTCGTTGCCGGTCGCGAGGTCGTAGGAGCCGCGCGCGGAGATGAGCGAGGCCATCGCGTACGGGGAGGAGCAGTCCATGCGGATGCGCTCGTCCCAGTCCAGCGTCATGAAGCCGAAAGCCGGGTCCACGTCCGGGTTGACCACCGTGAGGTCGAGGTCGAACCGCTCTCCGATCTCCACCCAGTAGTCGATGGAGGCCCCGCCCATCGGATCGGCGCCCAGGCGCAGGCCCGCATCCCGGATCGCGGCGATGTCCACGACAGAGGCGAGATCGGAGACATAGCCCTCGGCGTAGTCGAAGTTGTGCGTGTTCTCCAGGTGGAAGGCGCGCTGGAACGGGGTGCGCGGGATCCTCTCCCAGCCGGCCTCCAGCAGGGCGTTCGCGCGGTCCTGGATCCAGCCGGTCGTCGCGGAGTCGGCGGGGCCGCCGTGGGGCGGGTTGTACTTGAAGCCGCCGTCCTCCGGCGGGTTGTGGCTGGGGGTGATGACGATGCCGTCGGCGAGTCCCTGCGCCGTGGCGCGGCTGCGGTTGTGCGCGAGGATCGCGTGCGAGATCGCAGGGGTGGGGGTGAAGCCGTCCCGGGCGTCGATCATGGCGGGCACATCGCCGGCGGCCAGAACCTCGAGGGCGGTGAGGAAGGCGGGCTCGGAGAGCGCGTGCGTGTCCCGGCCCACGTAGACGGGGCCGGTGATGCCCTGGGTCCGGCGGTACTCGACGATGGCCTGGGTGATCGCGGCGATGTGCGCCTCGTTGAAGGACGCGCGCAGACTGGAGCCGCGATGCCCCGAGGTTCCGAAGCTCACCCGCTGCGCCGCCTCGGCGGGGTCGGGGACGATGTCGTGGTAGGCGTCGAGGACCTCGGGGATGTCTGCGAGGTCCTGCTCCGCGGCGGGGTGTCCGGCTCGTGTGCGCATGTGCTCATGATGCCCAATGGCCAAGGCGGTTTCCTGCTCTTCTCGCCATGCGGCCCCGAAGATCCCCCAGTGAGACGCCGCGCCCCGGGACCGGGGCGACACGAGGTGTCACCGCGGCGGTCCCGGGGCGGGGCTGTGCGAGATGCGCAGGTCTCAGGCGTCCGGGGTGTCCCGGCATCCGGTGCCCGAGCCGATGATCGTGATCATCCCGTCGACCGGCGTGCTGTTCATCGTCTCGGTGACGTACCGGTCGCCGTCGTCGTCCACGACCGCCGCCGTCTCGCCGATGTCCTCGCGCACCGCGGAGTCCGAGAAGCCCATGTCCGTGAGCGAGGTCCCCCAGCGCAGGGGCGAGTCGAGGGTGATCTCCGGCGGGATGTCGCCCAGCTCGGCCTCCCAGGCCAGGCACGTGGCCCAGTCCGTGCCCTCCGGCGGGGTGACGAGGCTCGCGGAGAAGGAGCCCCAGGTGCGGGTCCGCTGCTCGTAGCCTGCGTAGTCCGTGTCGGAGACGGTGGTCGTCTCCTCGTCATCGGGCTCGCCGAGGCGCTCCGTGAGCGTCTCGAAGGCCTCCTGTGGGGCGAGGTCCTCCTGTCCCGTGAGCACCGCGCGGTCGCCGTCGGCGCCCACGACGACGGTCTCCTCCGGTCGCGGCACGGTGTCGAGGATGTCCTCGGACCGCTCGAGCTGCACGACGGCACCGGCCTCGGGGTCCCAGTCGAAGGTCGCCCATTCGCGGCCGCTCGGCTCGCCCGCCTCGTCGCCGTCCTGTTCGGGGCGGAGGAAGTAGCGGTAGCCGTCGCCGTTGCGCAGGCTGGAGTGGAGGAAGGCCTCGCCCTGACCGGCAGGGGCGCGGAGGGGGACGGGGGCCGCCGAGGCGGCCTCGGGCCCCTCAGCCGCGGCGGCATCCGTCTGGGCACCGCCGGCCGCGGCTCCGCTCCCGTCCGCCTGCCCCTCGTCGACGAGGGCACCCGCGGTCACGAGCCCCACGACGGTGAGCGCGTCCTCCGTTCCGCCCACGATGATGTGGCCGGAGTCGATGCGTGCGGCATCGCCCTCGGGGGCATCGCCGCCGACGGCATCACAGCGGAACGAGACGCTCGCATAGGCCCTGCCGTCGGGGCCGATCTCCACGTAGTCGGGCGCGTCGGTGAGGCGGATGCGCACTTGTGCGCCGGTGTCCGCGAGCTCTTCCGAGGGCGCGCTGGGGTCGATCGTCGCCTCGCCGCCGGTGAAGGAGACGGGGCCGGCATGCATGCAGGCGGGGAAGGAGCCGAAGCTGCCGCTGCCCACATTCACGTTCGAGTCGCGGGTGATCGCCGCGGGGTGTTCGGGGGTGGGTTCCGGCGCCGGCGCCGAGGTGGTCTCGGCGGGAGCCTCGGGCTCTGCTTCGGCCGGTTCGTCGCCGGAACAGGCCGCGAGCGCGAGCAGCGCGGCCGCGGTGAGGGCGGCGGGGAGAGCGCGGCGCAGCGCCCGGGCGGGCCCCGTCGAGGCGCGGCGCTCCTCCGGCCGGAGTGCGCTGTGCGCCTGATGCGGGCCGGTGCCCGTCTGCGGTGCGCTCATTTGACCCAGGGTTCCTCTCCGGTCTCGGAGACGATGGGCTTGCCGTGGTCGAGGTTCCACGCGCCCATGCCGCCGGAGACGTTGATGCCGTCGAAGCCGTTCTGGTTGAGCCAGGCCACCGCCTGACGGGAGCGGCCGCCGGTGCGGCAGACGACGTAGATGTCGTCGTCGAGGGGGAGCTCGCCGTAGCGGGCCGGGAGGTCGGCCAGCGGGATGTGCTGGGCGCCGTCGATGTGCCCGGCCTCCCATTCGTGGTCCTCGCGGACGTCGAGGATGGGCGCCCCCTCGGGGATCTCTGTGACTGCAACGCTCGGGATGTCCATGCCCACGATTCTACGAGGAGGCGGGCAGGCGGTCAGGACGCACACTGTTCCGGATGCGCAACGCGAAGCAGTGCCATTCCTGCCCTTTCCCGCCGAGTGAGCATCTTCTGTCGGATCCGGACGGCAGATCCGACAGAAAATGCTCAACCGATGGGGGCGGAAGGGGATCCAGCCTCAGAGGAGGGTGCGCAGCTCCGTCTTGAGCACCTTGCCCGCAGCGGAGACGGGCAGCTCCTCCACGAAGTGGAACTCACGGATCTTCTGGTAGGGCAGGACGCGGGCGGCGAACCAGGTCGCCAGTGCCTCGCGCAGCTCCTCGTCGCTCGCTTCTGCGATCCCGGGCTCGGCATCCGGCCCCGCCTCGGTGCCGACGGCCGCGCCGGCAACCGCCTCGACTCCCGGGCGGGCTTCCGCCTCCGCTGCTCCCGCCAGCGCGCCTCTGTCCGCCACGACGAAGGCCACGGGCAGCTCGCCCACTTCCTCGTCCGGACGGCCGATGACAGCGCAGCGCAGGACGGCAGGGTGCGCGCCCAGGACGTCCTCGAGCTCGCGCGGGTACACGTTGTAGCCCTTGTACAGGAGCATGTCCTTGGCCCGGTCGTGGATGCGGCAGAAGCCCTCCGCGTCGATCGAGGCGATGTCCCCGGTGCACAGCCAGCCGTCGACGAACTGCGCGGCGGTGAGCTCGGGCGCCCCGTGGTAGCCGTCCGTCACCTGAGGTCCGGAGACCCAGAGCACTCCCTCCTCGCCGGTGGGCAGCACGGAGAGCCCGTCGGCCGAGCGGATCTCAGCGCGGGTGTCCGGGATCGGGACGCCCACGCTGCCCAGGCGGCGGACTCCGGCCGGCGTCATGTCCGAGGCCAGCACCACGCAGGTGCCCTCCGTGAGCCCGTAGCTCTCGGCCACGACGGCGTTCGGCAGCACCTCCCCGATCCGCTCCAGGGAAGTCGCGTCGAGGGGAGCGGCACCGGAGCCGGCCACCGTCATGCTGGGGATCGTGCGGCCCGTCTTCCTGCCGTATTCGGCCAGCGCCATGAACATGGGAGGGTTGCCCGAGGTGTAGGTCACCTGCCAGCGCTCGCACAGATCGGCGAAGACGTCGGGGCGGAAGCGCCCCGTGAGCACCGTCGTCACACCGCCGAACGCGAACAGCGCGAGGCTCGCGATGCCCTGCGCGTGGAACAGCGGCGGCACCTGTGCGGCCACACCTGCGCCGGGGCGGAGGAAGGGCTCGCCCAGGGCGGGAATCGGGACGAGGGCGAGGCGTCCGGCGGCATCGCGCTCCACCCGCGAGTACAGCCGCCAGGCCGCCATCTGCACGACATTGGACACGACGTTGCGGTGCAGCACGCGCACTGCCTTCGACCGTCCTGTGGTGCCGCCGGTGAACTGGTAGTGCGCCACCGCGTCCGGGTCCGCGAAGCGGGGCTCGAAGTCCTCGGCCTGCTGCGTGAGGGCCGCGGCGAACGACGTGAAGCGCGGCGCCTCGGGATCGGCGATGAGAGCTGCGGCGCGTTCGGCCTGCTCCGGGGAGGCGGGAGCGGCCCAGGTGCCCTCGACGAGCAGGACGCGGTCCACGCCCAGGTCCGTCCCGGCTTCCTCGACCGCGGCCAGATGCGCGGCATGGGAGATGAGCGCGACGGCACCCACCTCGCGCAGCTGCCGGGCGAGGGCGGCCGCGGGCTGCAGCGGGTTCACGAGGGTGACGGCAGAGCCGGTGAGCAGGACGCCCCAGTAGGCGACGGCGAAATGGCGCGAATTGGGCACCTGGATGCCCACGACGCTGCCGGGGCCCGCGCCCTCTGCCGCCAGCGAGGCGGCGAGCGAGCGCGCCTCGGCGAGAAGCCGCGCGAAAGTCAGCCCCTCCTCGCCGTCGACCACCGCGATCTGCTCGGGCCAGCGGGCCGCGGCGGAGACGAGCAGCTCCGGCACCGCGGCCTCGGGGTAGTCGAGGGCGCTGGGCATGCCGGCGGGGAAGCCCGCATCGGTGCGCGCGGCCGTGCCGCCGTCTGCCGGCGCTGCGGTTCCCGCGAACCCTGCCCCTGCTGTCTCGGATGTCATGTCGTCCCCTTCTCTGCGAACCGATTGGGAGCTTACGACTGTCTGATCGTTCGTTCAAGGCGAGGGGAGCGGCGGGGCCTCTCACATGGGCTCGCCGGCCTGCGCGCGCTGGTGCCAGCTCAGCGCCTCGGCGAGGATGTGCGGGGCATGGCGGGCGGTGGGGTTCGCATGCCAGGCGCGGTCGTGGTAGTCGAGCAGCCTCTCCCGGTAGTCCGGGTGCGCGCAGTTCTCGATGATCCGGCGGGCGCGCTCATTGGGCGCGGTGGCGCGGAGGTCCGCGATGCCCTGCTCGGTGACGAGGACGTGGACATCATGCTCCGTGTGGTCGACGTGCGGGACCATCGGCACGATCGAGGACACGGCCCCGCCCTTGGCCGTCGACGGCGAGACGAAGAAGTTGAGGTAGGCATTGCGGGCGAAGTCCCCGGAGCCGCCGATGCCGTTGATCATGCGGGAGCCGTTCACCTCCGTGGAGTTCACGTGTCCGTAGATGTCCGCTTCCACCATGCCGTTGATCGCGATGATGCCCAGCCTGCGCACGATCTCCGGGTGGTTCGACATCTCCTGGGTGCGAAGGAGGATGCGGCCTTTGTAGGACTCGATCTCCTCGTTGAAGCGCTCCGCGCGCTTGCGGCTGAGGCTGAAGCTCGTCGCGGAGATCGCATCGAGCTTCCCGGAGTCCAGGAGGGCCAGCAGGTTGTCCTGGATGACCTCGGTGTAGCTGGTCATGTGCGCGAACTCCGCCTCGGCGAGCCCGGCGAGCACGGCATTGGCGACATTGCCGACCCCGGCCTGGAGCGGCAGCAGACTCTCCGGCAGGCGGCCGGCGCGCACCTCGTGCCGGAGGAAGTCGATGAGATGGCCGGCCATCGCCTCGGAGGTCTCGTCGAACGGCGCGAAGGAGTTGTCGCGGTCGGGGGCGTGCGTGCGCACGACCGCCACGACCTTCTCGGGGTCCACCCGCAGATAGGGGTCGCCGATCCGCTGCAGGGGATCGCGCAGCTCGATGGGCGTGCGGTAGGGCGGGCGGCGGGTGCCGTAGTAGACGTCGTGGAAGCCCTCGTACTCGCGCGGCTGCCAGTCGTTGACCTCGAGGATCACCCTGTCCGCGAGGTCCAGCCAGGTCTTGCTGTTGCCCACGGAGCTCGACGGGACCAGGAGGCCGTTGGGCAGGACCGCCGCGACCTCCACGACCGCGACGTCGAGGCTGCCGTGGAACCCGAACCACACCTGCTGGGCGAGGTGGGAGAGGTGCGTGTCCGTGTACTCGACCTCGCCCGCGTTGATCTGCTGCCGCAGGGTCGGATCGGAGATGAAGGGGGCGCGCTTGGCGATGCCGTGGGCGCGGGCCAGGACGCCGTCGACCTCGTCGCCGGTCGAGGCACCCGTGAGCAGGTTGATCCGGAAGTCCTCGCCCCGGTCGTGGGCAGCCTCCATGTCCGCCGCCAGCGCCGCGGGCACGGCCTTGGGGTAGCCCGCACCGGTGAAGCCGCTCATGCCCACGGTGTCGCCGTGGCGGATGTGCCCAGCGGCCCTCTCCGGAGTCGTGACCTTGGATGCGAGGACGGGATCCGTGATGCGAGACATGAGGTCAAACATGCCCGACGCCTGGCGTTTCCTCCAAACCGAGCGAACGGTTCCTGTCGGCCTGAGCATCGCAGGCCGACAGGAACCGCTCACCCGGCGGGTGGAGGGGAAGGAGTCCGCTCAGCGACCCGTCCAGTTGGGCTCGCGCTTCTCCGCGAAGGCGGTCGCGCCCTCCTTGGCGTCCGCCGAGGTGAAGACGGGGTCGACGATGGGCGCCTGCTTCGCGAACTTCTCCTCGTCCGTCCAGTCCTGGGACTCGACGATGAGCTGCTTGGACACGCGCACGGCGAGCGGCCCGTTCTTCGCGATCCGCTGTGCGAGCTCGAGTGCGCCGTCCAGCGCACCGCCCTCGCCGACGATCGTGTTGACGAAGCCGTTCTCCTTCCCGAACGTCGCGGGGTAGATGTCGCCGGTGAGCGCCATCTCCATCGCCACGGCGCGGTGCGTGCGCTTGGGCAGCGTGACGACGCCGCCGGCCGCGGCGACGAGGCCGCGCTTGACCTCCGGGACGCCGAACTTCGCCGTCTCCGCCGCGACCACGAGATCGCAGGCCAGCATCGTCTCGAAGCCGCCGGCCAGGGCGTAGCCCTCCACCGCGGCGATGAGCGGCTTCGCGATGCGGCCCTCCGTGAGGCCCAGGAAGCCGCGGCCGGGGATCGAGGGGCGCTCGCCGCGCACGAATCCCTTGAGGTCCATCCCCGAGCAGAACGTGCCGCCCGCGCCGGTGATGACGCCCACGTAGAGCGAGTCATCGGACTCCAGGCGGTCGAGGGCCGCGACCATCTGCTGGGCCATCGCCGCGTTCGCCGCGTTCTTGGCCTGCGGGCGGTTGAGGGTGATGACGAGGACGTTGCCGCGGACCTCGGTGAGGACCTCGGCGTTCTCCGCTACCTGGGCCTCTGCGGTGTTCTCTGACATGTGAGCTCCTTTGCCTGTGTCTGCTGTGTCTGGTCGGTGCGTCCCTGGCCCGTGGCGGGTGCCGCCGGAATCCGGCTGGCCCGTCCGGTTCGAGTCAGGTCTGACTGTTCAAGTATGCCAAGTATCGCTGCGACGGGGCAGTGCGCCTGAGTCAGCTGCGGCGGGCGGACAGGCCCATGTCCTTGGCGATGATCGTCTTCATGATCTCCGAGGTGCCTCCGTAGATCCGGGTGATCCGCGCGTCCGCATAGAGCCGGGCGATGGGGTACTCGAGGATGTACCCGTAGCCGCCGTGCACCTGCAGGCACTTGTCGACCACCCGGCCCTGCACCTCGGTCGCGAAGAGCTTGACGCGGGCCGCGTCCGCCGCGCTCAGCTCGCCCGCGTCGTGGGCCTCGAGCGCCTGGTCCACGAAGGCCTGCGCCGCATCCGCCTCCGCCGAGCACTCCGCGAGCACGAACTTCGTGTTCTGGAAGCCGGCCAGCGGCGTGCCGAAGGAGGTGCGCTCGCGGGCGTACTCGGCGGCGTGGCGGATCGCGGCATGTGCCGAGGCGGCGGCGTTGACCGCGATCGTCAGCCGCTCCTGCGCGAGGTTGTGGGAGAGGTACTCGAAGGCACGGCCGACCTCGCCGAGGACATTGGCCTCCGGCACCTCGACCCCGTCGAAGCTCAGCTCCACGGTGTCCTGCGAGCGGATGCCCAGCTTCTTCAGCGGCCTGCCCACGCTGAACCCCGGCATCCCGGCCTCGACGACGAGGATGGTGAGACCGCCTCGGCGGTCAGCCGGATCACGGGGTGAGGTGCGGGCGACCACGAGGACGAGGTCCGCATTCGTGCCGCCGGAGATGAAGGTCTTCTCGCCCGTGAGGCGCCACGCGCCGGAGTCCGTGCGCTCGGCGCGGGTGCGGATGCCGGTGAGGTCCGAGCCGGTGCCCGGCTCCGTCATCGCGATCGCCGCGAGGAAGGTGCCGGCGGCCATGCCCGGCAGCCAGCGGCGCTTCTGCTCCGCCGTGGCGTACTCGAGGATGTAGGGGGTGACGACGTCCTGGTGGACGCGCAGGGTGCCGAGGCCCGTGCCGGCCGCCGCCGTGGCCTCCGTGAGGACGGCGTTGAACTTGAAGCTGGTCTGCCCGCCTCCGCCGTACTCCTCCGGGATCTGCATGCCGATGAGGCCGAGCTCGCCCATCTTCGCGAACACGGAGCGGTCGACGACCCCGTTCTCCTCGAACTCGGCGAAGCGGGGCGCGAGCTCCCGTTCGGCGAATTCGGCGCACAGCGCTCGGAACTCCTCGTGATCGGGCCCGTACACGGTCCTGCGCATGGCGTCTCCATCGACATTGAATCGAACACTCGTTAAGGTAGGAGTCAGGCTACCGAGCCTGTCCCGCACGTGCAAACGGCGGGCGTCCGCGCAGCGGCGGGCTGCCCTCACGGGCGAGCGGCCGACCTGCGCCGGGCGGGAACGGGCGGCCCTGCACGAGACCTGAGAGCGGTCCGACTCGAAGAGGAGACACCATGCCGGAAGCAGTCATCGTCGATGCCGCACGCACAGCCGTGGGCAGGCGCGGGGGAGCCCTGCGCGACATCCACCCGGTCGACCTCAGCGCCCATGTGGTGCGCGGCCTCGTCGAGCGCACGGGCATCGACCCGGCGCTCGTCGAGGACATCGTCTGGGGTTGTGTGAGCCAGGCCGGGGAGCAGGCCGGGAACGTGGGCCGCTGGGCCGCTCTGGCCGCGGGTCTGCCCGAATCCGTCGCAGGCACGACCGTCGACCGTGCCTGCGGCTCCTCGCAGCAGGCGCTGACCTTCGCGGTGGCCTCCGTGGCGGCCGGTCACCAGGAGGTCGTCATCGCCGGCGGTGTCGAGTCCATGACCCGCGTGCCGATGGGCTCCTCCCGGAAGAACGGGCCGGGCAGGCCCTTCGGCCCCTCCATCAAGGAGCGCTACGGGCAGGACGAATTCAGCCAGGGCATCGGCGCGGAGATGATCGCAGAGCAGTGGGGCTTCACGCGCACGGACGTCGACCAGCTCGCGCTCGACTCCCATGCCCGCGCCCAGGCCGCCGCCGAGGCGGGCCGCCTCTCCGGCCACATCCTCCCTCTCACGGGACTCACCAAGGAGGGCGAGGAGTTCGAGTTCGCCGTCGACGAGGGCATCCGCCCCGGCGGCACCCTGGACACGCTGGCCGGGCTGAAGACGGTGTTCCGCGAGGACGGCGTGGTCACGGCGGGCAACTCCTCGCAGATCTCCGACGGTGCCGCCGCACTGCTGGTGGTGACGGAGGCGAAGGCCGCCGAGCTGGGGCTCGAGCCCATCGCCCGCGTGCACACCGCCGCGCTCGCGGCCGCCGATCCCGTCATCATGCTCACCGCCCCCATCCCGGCCACGCAGAAGGCGCTCGCGAAGTCCGGCCTCTCCGCCTCGGACATCGACGTGTTCGAGGTCAACGAGGCGTTCGCGACCGTGCCGCTGGCGTGGATGCGGGACATCGGTGTGGACTGGGAGAAGGTCAACCCCAACGGCGGCGCGATCGCCCTCGGCCACCCGCTGGGCGGCTCCGGCGCGCGCATCATGACCGACCTCGTCCACCACATGCGCGCCACCGGCTCCCGCTACGGCCTGCAGACCATGTGCGAGGCCGGCGGTCAGGCCAACGCCACCATCCTGGAGCTGCTCGGATGAGCGCACAGCCTGCGACGCGCACCACGGGGGAGCTGCTCTACTCCGCGCTCACGCGCTACCCGCGGCGCACCGCCTTCATCGACGGGGAGCGCACCTTCACGTACCCGCAGGCCGCGGCCGGGGTGCAGGCGGTGCGTGAGCGGCTGCGCGCGGCCGGGGCCGGTCTCGGCGACTTCGGATCCGTGCTGGGCGGGAGCCGGCCGGAGACGTTCTTCGCGACCTCGGCGATGTCGATGGAGGGGCTGCGGGTGAGCCCGCTGCACCCGGAGAACGGCATCCGCGACCACCGGCTCTCGCTCGAGCTCGCCGAGGTCTCCTACCTCCTCTACGAGGCCGGCCGCTTCGACGAGACGGCGCGGCAGCTGGCCGAGGAGCTGCCGGGGCTCACCATCGTGCCGCTCACGGTGGGCGAGCCGGAGCCGGGGATCGCCTCGGGCTCCGCCGTGCTGGAGAAGCCGGTGCGGGTGGACCCGGAGGCGCCGGCCTCGATGGGCTTCTCCGGCGGGACGACCGGCACGCCCAAAGGGATCGTGCGCAGCGGCCGGACGATGGTGACGAACGCGCTCTACACCGTCGTCGACTGGGAGTGGCCGGAGGAGAACCGGTTCCTCGTGACGACACCGATGTCCCATGCCTCGGGTGCGATGGCGCTGCCCATCCTGCTGCGCGGCGGGTCGATGGTGATGATGGACAAGTTCTCGCCGGAGGGCTTCGTCGACGCCGTCGAGGCCCACGGGATCACCTCGACGTTCCTCGTGCCGACCATGATCTACCGCATCCTCGCGCTGCCGCCTGCGCAGACGGACAGGCTGCGGTCGCTGCAGACCGTGGTCTACGGCGCCTCGCTCATGGACCCCACACGGCTGGCCGAGGCGATCGAGCGGCTGGGGCGGATCTTCCTCCAGCTCTACGGCCAGGCCGAGGCGCCCAACCTCATCTCGGTGCTGCGCCGGGAGGACCACGATCCCTCCGTGCCGGGGCGGCTGGCGAGCGCCGGCCTGCCCACTGCCTGCGCGGACGTGACGATCCGCGACGATGAGGACGCCGAGGTGTCCGCGGGCGAGGTCGGCGAGATCTGCGTGGCCGGACCCATCGTCATGTCCGAGTACTGGAAGCAGCCCGAGCTCACGGCGGAGACCCTGCGCGGCGGCCGCCTGCACACGGGCGACCTGGGCCGGTTCGATGCGGATGGGTTCCTGCACATCGTGGGTCGCAAGAAGGACATGATCATCACGGGCGGACTCAACGTCTACCCCGCGGAGGTGGAGGTCAGGATGCTCGAGCACCCGGCCGTCGCCGCCGCCTGCGTGGTGGGCGTGTCCGATGCCGACTGGGGCGAGCGCGTGGTCGCAGCGGTCGTGCTGCGCGAGGGTGCGAAGGCGGGTGGTGCTGGGTCTGCTGGTGCTGCGCCTGCCGGGGCCGAGTCTGACGGGGCTGGGCCTGCTGGTGCGGCGTCCGTGGGCGCGGGTGCGAACGGGCTGGTCGAGGACATCCAGGCGTTCGTCCGTGCGGAGAAGGGCAGCGTGCAGACGCCCAAGGACGTGGTGTTCGTCGAGGAGATCCCGGTGACGAAGATCGGGAAGCCGGACAAGAACGCCGTGCGCGCGCAGCTCGAGAAGCTGCTGCGCTGAGCCCTCGCCTCCTCCCCACCCCTTGTGCCGCTGGCCGTTCAGATATGACTGGGCGGCCAGCGGCATATCGGGTGGGAGCGCGGTCAGGAGCGACTCGGCATTGACATGTCGCCGAGGTTGACACGTTGACGGGGTGGTTGCCGGCGATTGCTGCATATTGGAGGTCAGCATGACCACACAGGCCGCGGAAAGCGCACGTGACAGGATCATCTCCGATGTCACACGTCATCTCAAAGACGTGCCTGACTCCGCTCTTGAGGCGCTCGAGCACCCTGAGCAGCTCGGTGAGAAGATGGTCGCTCTCGTGCCGCGCACTCCTGGTGCCTATGGCCGCATCATCGGTCCCGTCTACTCGACCAGAGCGCTCGAAGCCATGTGGGGTATGACGCGAGCAGCGATCAGTCAGAAGGTCCGCACGGGCAAGCTCCTCGCGCTGAAGGTGAAGGGGCGCTCCCTCTTTCCGGTGTTCCAGTTCGACGGCGAACGAGTGCGAGCCGATGTCATCGAGATCGTGCAGGAGCTCGAAGGTGCCGTCGATGCATTCACGATCGCGCAGTGGATGAGGTCTCCGTTGTCCGAGCATGGGGGGAACGCCGTTGGAGCTGCTCGACGCCGCAAGGCTCGATGCTGTCCGTGCTGCTGCGCGGCGGGCCGCTGTGCGCTGGACAGTCTGATGAGGACGAAGCCTCCCATGAGTGACGCTGATCGTAATATCATCGCGGAATGCCTCGATCGTCGAGAATGCAGCGCCCGCCTGCCGAAGGGGCTGAGCTCTCAGCCTTCCCCTTTGAGCAGGTGCGTCAGGGAACCCTGTGGTACCGGGCTCACCGGCGTGCGCTTGGCCCGTGGTTCTATGCCTGCAGCGGGGACGGTCGATTCGATCTCAGCGATCCCGATGGCATCTGCTATCTTGCGGGAAGTGCTGAGAACGCTGCGCGAGAGGTCATCGGCCCTGACATCATGGGGGCGGGAGCTGTGCCATCTTCGTTCGTGGCGCAGCGGCAGGTTTCCTTTCTGCTCATGCCACGCGAGGTGAAACTCGCGCACGTCTCCTGTGACGGGGCTTTTCCCTTCGGAATCACCGGTGAGCTGACGACGATGGATGATTTCGGGGTGCCTCAGCAGTGGGCGGAGGCCTTTCACGCGCATGGCTTCGGCGGCGTCCGGTACCGGCCGCGCTTCTCTCCCCGGGGGCAAGCGTGGTGCCGTGGCTCTGTTCGGGGAAGCAGGAGCGCGCCCGGATGCCCCGCATGACACCCGTCCGCTCGCGCAGTGATCGCCGAACTGGGCGTCAGGGTCGTCGATGTCGACGATCTCGACGAGTTCGAGATCTATGGTGCTCCCCTTCCCGGCCCGGAGGAGTCAGAGGGCTGACCGCGTACTTCGTCTTCTCGCCCGTGCGTCGCAGTCAGAGACATGAAAAGCGTGCCTGGGTGATCATCTGCGATGATCGATGATCCGTGCTGGTCAGCGGACCAAAGCTGCCTTCACTGCACGATCTGCGCTACCTTCACTGCACAAATGAGGGCCTCGCGGGCCCCGTCTTCCTCTTCCACCCCTTGTGCCGCTGGCCGCCCAGATACGACGGGGCGGTCAGCGGCACAAGGGGTGGGAAGGCGGCTGCGTGCCGATGCGCGAGACGTGCAGTCGCCGCCCGGCGGGCGCGGGTTAGCCTGTGGACGGCAGGCAGGCACGACTCGAAGAGGGCAGGACATGGACGTTCAGGCATCATCGACCGCAGGCGGCTCGGCTTCGGCCGCCGGTGAGGACGGGGCTCAGCCGCTCCCCGATTACGGCGAGTGGATCGGCCGCACCGAGACCCTCACGGACACGGCCTCGCGCACCGCGGCGATCCAGCTGGGGGCGATCCTCGACCGCCCCGCCGACCCCGCGCTGCTCACCCCCCTCGGCCACTGGCTGCAGTTCACGCCCACGGCACCCATGAGCGAGCTCGGCCCGGACGGCCACCCGAAGCTGGGCGGCTTCATGCCCCCGCTGCCGTTCCCGCGGCGCATGTGGGCCGGGAGCGAGCTCACCTACCTCTCGCCCATCCGCCTCGGCGCCGCGCTGGAGAAGACCTCGACCATCGAGTCGATCACGCCCAAGGAGGGGCGCAGCGGCCGCCTGTGCTTCGTGGGGCTGCGTCACGACCTCAGCGCCGACGGCACTCCTGCGATCACGGAGCGGCAGACCATCGTCTACCGGGAGGCCTCGCCCGTGGACCCGGACGCGCCCAGCCCGGCGCGCCCGCCGCGCGAGGACCAGCCCGCTCCTGAGGGCTGGGACTGGGCGCGCGCGGTGCGTCCCGGCGAGGTCACGCTGTTCCGCTATTCGGCGGTCACGTTCAACTCGCACCGCATCCACTACGACCTGCCCTACGCCACGCAGGTCGAGGGGTATCCCGGTCTCGTGGTCCACGGCCCGCTCTCCGCGACTCTGCTCGTGGACGCCTTCCAGCAGGAGCACCCGGGCGCGCAGATCGTCGCCTTCGAGTTCTCCGCGCGCAGCCCGCTCTTCGCGAACGAGCAGGCGCACCTCTGCGGCCGGGCCGCGGAGGCCCCTGCGGGCGCGGACGAGGATGTACGCGCGCAGGAGCTCGCGGTCGTCGGTCCCGGCGGCCTTGCGATCACCGCGAAGATCAGCTTCCGCTGAGCACGTGAGCGCCGCGGCCGAGGCGCAGGCGGACACTCCTCACCCGCTCCTCTCAGCGCTCCTCGTCCCGCAGGCTCCTGCGCATGATCTTGCCGGTCGCCGTCTTCGGCATGTCGGCGAGGATCTCGATCCTCCGCGGGCGCTTGTAGGCGGAGAGGTTCGCCCTGCAGTGGGCGATGAGCTCCGCCTCGGCGGCGCTGCAGCCCTCCTTGAGGGTGACGTATGCCTTGACCGTCTCCCCGCGGTAGTCGTCGGGGACGCCCACCACGGCGGCCTCGGAGACGGCGGGGTGGTCGTAGAGGACGCCCTCGACCTCGCGCGGCCACACCTTGTAGCCGGCGGCGTTGATCATGTCCTTCTTGCGGTCGACGAGGTAGAGCCAGCCCTCGGCGTCGCGGACGCCCACATCGCCGGTGTGCAGCCAGCCGTCCGTGATCGCCTCGCGGGTGGCCTCCTCCCGCCCCCAGTACCCCGGCGTGATCTGGGGCCCCTTCGCCCAGATCTCACCCTGCTCGCCCACCGGCACGTCACGGCCGGCGTCGTCGACGATGCGCACCGCGGTCTCGAACACGGGCCGGCCGATCGAGAGCGAACCCGAGTGCGAATCGACGGGAGCCCGCTCCCCGCGCGGCACGGCGATGAGCGGGGAGGTGGTCTCGCTCATCCCGAAGATGTTGTGGATCGCGGTCCCGTAGACGCCCTCGAGCCGCTGCGCGAGCGCGGGGGCGATGGGAGAGCCTCCCGAGTAGACGACCTCGAGGCTGTCGAGGTCGCCCTCGCGCAGGTCCGGCTGATCGGCGAGCGCCATGAGCGCAGTGATGGCCCCGATGGTGAAGACGGGCCTCCAGCGGCGCACGGTCTCGAGCATGGCACGGGGGTGGAAACGGTGGCTGAGGACGAGGGGGCTGCCGCTGCGGATCGCGAAGGCGAGGTGGCCGATGGAGCCCGTGATGTGGAAGAGGGGCGCGATCGCGAGGATGGGCGCTCCCGGAGCGATCCGCAGCAGGTGCGCGAACACCTCGGCGCTGAACACCGCACCGCCGTGCGTGTTGATCGCACCCTTGGGCTGTCCCGTGGTGCCCGAGGTGTAGGTGAGCAATGCGGGATCGTCGGGGGAGGGGAGTGCGGGTTCCTGCGGGACTGCTGCCTCAGGTGAAGCCGCAGCCGTTCCCCGAGCCGAGGCGGTGGGCGCCCCGACCGCGATGCCGTGCTCCGCGTACACCTCCTCGGCTGAGAGCAGGGTGAGGCCCTCCGGTGCCGGGGCGCAGGCGTGCAGGTCCGCGAGGATCTCCTCGATCACGAGGGTGTCGGTCTCGCGCCAGCGGGTGAAGGCGCCCAGGATCGCGACCTCGACAGGGGACTCCGCGACCGTGCTCGCCGCCACCTCGTTCCAGAGGGTCGGCAGGGCGATGAGCGCGCGGGCGCCGGAGTCCCGGAGGTGGTAGGACAGCTCTCGTGCGGTGTTCATGGGGTTGATCGGCACTGCCGTGCAGCCGAGCTTCCAGGCCGCGAGGACGCCCACCGCGAAGAGGGGGTCGTTCTGGGTGTACAGCGCGATCCGGTCGCCCCGGCCCAGACCCTCGGAGGCCAGGGAGGAGGCGAGCGCGCGGGCGCGTGCGTCGACCTCGGCGAAGGTGAGGGTCTTGTCGAAGCAGTGGAGGAAGGGCGCCTCCGGCATGGCGCGCACGCGATCCTGCCACAGCGCGGCCATCGTGGGCTGCGGCGGGGTCACTCGGGTGTCGAAAGGGGGTCGGGGACAGGCGTCGTCGGCTGTATGCATGAGGGAATTATGCCTCAGAAGTAGATAAGTATGTTCAGATTCTCGCGACGGCCTCCCAGCCTCCACCGACTGATCACTTTCACCAGCCGCCTTCGTGCTGGTGGCTGGTGAAAGTGATCAGTCGGGGCGGGGAAGGAGAGTGCGGGGGCGGCGAGGTGTCAAGCGGTCTCCGGCGACGTGTCGGTGAGGACGTCCCAGAGGAACGGCTCGCCGCCGGCGAGCACCGCCTCGCCGAGCTCCACGAGCGCCGCGTGCTCGCTCAGCTGTTCATGCCCATCAGCCGCAGTCTGCGCGCCGTCCCCGGCCTCCGCGGAGGCCCCGACCGTCGCACCGCCGAGGCCCCAGGCCCCGTCCGCCGCGCGTTCGCCGTCGCGGGTCGCCCAGATGAGCGTCGTGAGATGGTGCAGCGGATACTCCGCCGTCACCCCGATCGCCCCGTGCAGCTGGTGCGCCTGCTCCGCGATGAGCGTTCCCGCCTGCGAGGCCAGGGCGAAGGCGGCCAGCGCGGCGAAGCGGGCCGCCGAGGCCGGATCGGCTGCCGTCCCCGCATCTCCGTCCGCGCCGGGGCCCTCCGCGATCGCCGAGGCGCGGTTCAGCGCCGCCACCGCGAGGTCGAGCTGCACTCGCATGGTCGCCACCTGAGACTTCACCGCAGGCAGTGCGGCGAGCGGAGCGCCGAACTGCTCGCGTCCGATGACATAGCGGACCGTGAGCTCGAGGGCGGCCTCGGCCGCACCCACGAGGACGGCGGCGTTGAGGATGGGCACTGCGGCCCCAGACCGCGTGCCGGCCCATGCCGCGGCCAGGCTCTCCGGCAGCCCGCCGGTCCTGCCTGTGCGCGCAAGGCCCCGGACGAGGGCCAGCGCCTCGGCGAGCGTCCCGCCGGAACCGCCCGCGGCCTCGGGCACGGCGACCGTCTCCCAGCCCAGCTCCGCGATCTGCGCCCGCAGCGCCTCCTCGCCCGCGGCGGAGCGATCCGCCTCCTGGAGCCCGCCGCCCACCTGGACGGCGAGCTGTGCGAGCTCGGCGAGCTCGGGGTCCGCGATCCGGGGAGCAGGATCGGCCTGCGTGAGGTCCCGGGGGAGTTCGAGCTTGGCGATGATGCCCAGCAGCACGTCCTCCGCACCGCCGCGGATGCCGAAGCCCGGCGAGGCCAGCTGTGCATCCCTGATGAGCCCCCGCAGGCGAGGACCCGCCCCCGGCGCCAGCCGCCGGGCGATGCCGATGAGGTCCTTCTCGAACCGGTTGCCCAGCAGCTTGGACGCGGCCGCCAACCGGACCGGCGCACCGCCGGCGTCCATCGCCCGCGCCGTTTCGTAGAACGCCTGTCGCAGCCCCGCGAGAACAGCCGCGATCTGCCCCAGCTCGCGGACCGCTCCCTCATCGCGGCGCAGGCCCGGCTCCGCGAGCAGCGCGGGGAGCAGCGCCCAGGTGGACAGCGCCCGCTCGGGCCCGCCCCGCTCGAAGCTCAGCTGTTCCACGACCTGCCGCCAGCCCCCGCCCTCGGCGCCGATGAGCCGGTCCGCGGGGACGAACACGTCCTCGTAGCGGACCTCGTTGAAGTGGTGCTCGCCGGCGAGGTCCACGATGGGCGTCACCGTGATGCCCGGCGCGTCCATGTCGATGAGGAACTCGGACAGACCCTCGTGCTTGCGCTCGCCGTCGGCGGTCCGCGCGAGGATGTACATGTGCGTGGCGCGGTGGGCCATCGTCGTCCAGATCTTGTGCCCGCTCAGCCGCCAGCCGCCCTCCACGGGAGTGGCCCGCGTGCGGACGCTCGCGAGGTCGGACCCGGACTCCGGCTCGCTCATCCCGAGGCCCACGACGAACTCACCCGCGACGATCCCGGGCAGCACCTGCTCCTTGAGCTCGTCGGTCCCGGCGCGCAGCACCGCCGGGCCGATCTGCCGCTCGCCGATCCAGTGCGCCGTCACCGGGGCGCCCGCTCGCAGCAGCTCCTCCGTCACGGCCAGGCGCTCCACGTTCGAGGCCCCTCGACCGCCGTGCTCCACCGGCCAGGTCATGCCCAGCAGTCCGGCCGCGCCCAGGGCGCGGGAGAACTCCGCATCGGGGGCGCGCAGCCAGGAGTCGATGCGGCCGAGGGCCGTGCCCGAGGCGCGCTGCCGGTCGAGGAGTTCCCGCACCTTCGCGCGGGTCTGGGGTGAGCTCATGGGACGTGACCTCCTGTGCACGCGCTCCGGTGCGCGCTGTCTCCGGATGGGTGAGGGTGCTGCGGCGTGAGTTCGGCTGTGTTCGGCGACAGGCTCCGCTCAGAGCTGGATCCCGCTCAGCGGCCGCGGTAGACCGGGGTGCGCTTCTCGCGGAAGGCGGCCTGCGCCTCGGCGGAGTCCTCCGTGGTCTGGATGACGGCCTGCTCCGCGGCCGCGTGCACGAGGTGCTCCGTGAGCGACTGCGACCGCGCGAGCCGCGTGAGGCGCTTGATGGTGCGGATGGCCGCGGGCGGGCCGGCCGCGAGCCGCGCGGCGAGGGCGAAGGCGGCCTCGAACAGCTCCTCGGTGGGATGCGCCTCGAGCGCGATGCCGAGCTCCACCGCCTCGGGCCCGGGCACCATCCGCCCCGTCCACATGAGCTCGAGGGCGCGCTGCTCGCCCACGATGCGCGGCAGCATGTGCGCGCCGCCGTCGCCGGGGACGAGGCCCACGCGGACGTAGCCCTGGCTCAGCCGCGCGGTCTCGCCGATGAGGCGGATGTCGGCCATGAGCGCCATGTCCATGCCCGCACCGATCGCATCGCCGTTGATCGCCGCGATGTACGGCTTCTCGAAGCCCTCGAGCGCCCGGGCGACGGCATGGACGTCGTCAGCGAGGTAGGCGCGGCGGTCGAGCGAGGAGGTGACCTGGGAGAACTCGTCGAGATCCACCCCCGCGCAGAAGCCCTTCCCGGCTCCCGTCACGAGGAGGGCGCGCACCTCGGGATCCGCCGCCGCCCGCGCGATGCCCTCGGCCCAGCCGGCGAGCATCGCGCGGGTGAAGGCGTTGCGCCGGTGCGGGCGGTTGAGGGTGAGGACCGCGACGCCCTCGCGGACCTCGTAGAGGGTGGGGGAGTCGGGGGTCTGTGCGGGTGCGGGAGAAGGGTGCGTCATCGGAACCTCTCTGGTGTCGGGTGCAAGGCGGCCTCGGGCTGATGCGCCGAGGCCGCGGAGCGCCGGGCCGCGCGGTGCGGCCGGGCGTCAGTCTGCTGTGCTGGAGTGGATGATGTCCTCTTCGTCGAAATCGCTGATGGGCAGGGAGAGCAGCCGCTCGAACTCCTCCGGCCCGGGGTCGTGGGAGAGCAGGCGGAGGCTGAAGACGAGGTACTCGCGCTCGAGGTCGCGCGAGGTGAGGGCGCCGTCCTTGGAGAACCACAGCGGGATCGAGTTCACGATCGAGAGGATCGCGCGCGAGGCGGTCTCGGCGCTGTTGACGGAGAAGGCGCCCGCGTCCATGCCCGCCGCGACGGTATGGGCGTAGATGTTGCGGGTCTCGCGCTGGAGGGCGCGAATCTCTGTGAACTTCTCCTCGCTCAGGCGCTCCGTGTCCCGCAGGATGACCCGGCTGATCTGCGTGAAGGTGGAGCGGTACCGGACCGTGAAGCGCACGAGTGCGGCCATGCGGTCGACGGGGTCCTCGCCCACATTCTCGATGAGGCTGGTGGCGCGGTCGTGGAACCAGGTGAAGGAGTTGTGGATGAGCTCGTAGAGCGCGTCCTGCTTGGACGGGAAGTAGTAGTAGAGGGCCGAGAGGCTGAGACCGGCCTCCTGCGCGATGTCGCGGATCGAGGCGCCGTCGTATCCGTGACGGGCGAAGGTGATGCGCGCTGCGCGGAGGATCTCGCTCCGCCCGTTGCCGGAGTTGGCCATGATGTGGGGTCTCCTCGTGCTCGGTTCGCCGGTGCGGGCTGTGACGGACCCGCGGGTGCTCCGCGGCGTCGTTGCCGCGCTGCGCCGAAGACAGCGGTACAGTACCGACTGCCGGTCACATGGCCTTCGCCGGAGGAAGGCGGAGGCTGCAGGACTGGTATTGAGTGATCGTTCGGTCAGTGTCCTTGCGATCCTACCCGATGCGCCCTGCCCAGGAGGAAGCCATGTCGATCCCCACCAAGGTCCTGCAGAAGACCGGGCCGCAGGAGCCCTTCCGCGTCACGACCATCGAGCGCCGGGACGTGGGCGCGCACGATGTCCTCATCGACATCCGGGCCGCCGGCATCTGCCACAGCGACATCCACACCATCCGCAACGAATGGGGTGAGGCGCACTTCCCGCTCACGGTGGGACACGAGATCGCCGGCGTCGTCGAGGCGGTGGGGCCGGAGGTCACCGCATGGCGGCCGGGCGACCGCGTGGGCGTGGGCTGCCTCGTGAACGCGTGCGGCGAGTGCGGGGAGTGCACCGCCGGCTTCGAGCAGAACTGTGAGGCGCAGAAGGTCGGCACCTACAACTCGGTGGACCTCGACGGCACGATCACGCAGGGAGGATACGCCGAGAAGGTCGTCGTGGACGACCGCTTCGTCTGCCGCATCCCCGACTCGCTGGACTTCGACACGGCCGCGCCGCTGCTGTGCGCCGGCATCACCTCCTATGCACCGCTCTCCCGCTGGAACGTGGGGCCCGGAACGAAGGTCGCGGTGCTGGGCCTGGGCGGTCTGGGGCACATGGGCGTGCAGATCGCCCGTGCCATGGGCGCCGAGGTCACGGTCCTCTCCCGCAGCCTCCGCAAGGAGGAGACCGCGCGGCGGCTGGGCGCCTCCCAGGTGCTCTCCACCGCGGAGGAGGGCTTCTTCTCCGCGCACCGCGGCGAGTTCGACTTCATCCTCAACTCCGTCAGTGCCGATCTCCCGCTGAACCGCTACCTGGGACTGCTGGCACCGCGCGGGGTCATGGCCGTCGTGGGTCTGCCGCCCGAGGCGCAGGCGCTGAAGTTCGGCGCGCTCATCGCGGGAGCCAAGGTGCTCACGGGCTCCAACATCGGCGGGATCGCGGAGACCCAGGAGATGCTCGACTTCTGCGCCGAGCACGGCATCGGCTCCTGGATCGAGAAGATCGGCGTGGCCGATGTCGAAGCCGCCTACGACCGCGTGGTCGCAGGCGATGTCCTCTTCCGCTTCGTCATCGACACCGCGACGTTCGCGGAGGCGGAGGTCGCGGAGGCCGGCTGAGGCGGGGCGGGCCTGCGGGTACCGGCATACAGGCCCACCGCCGCCCCCTGCTGCCTGGCCGCACGCGGTTGTCGTCTGCCGTGCGAACGCGATTCTGCGCGAAACGCGTTGGCACGGCAGACCACTTCCGTGGGTGCGGATGGAGGGTGCGGGCACACTGACCTGCGGCGGGCCATTCCCGCGGGTGCGGGGTGGCCCCGCGGGCGCGCCCCCGGCCTCAGTCGCCGAACACGCGGCGGATGTGGTCGTTCGCGAACACGCCGGCGGGATCGAGTTCGCGCCGCACGGCCTGGAACTCCTCCCAGCGGGGGTACAGCCGCGCGAACCGGTCCGCGTCGAGGTCGTGCCATTTGCCCCAGTGCGGCCGCCCGCCGTGGGCCAGCGCGATCTCCCCGAGCCCCGCGAAGAACCCCCGGTGCTCGATGCCCTCGGACACGTGCGCGGCGATGTAGCACGTGTCCCGCCCGTAGGAGGAGCTCAGCAGCGAGTCCTCGTCACCCTGGACGAAGCGCACCTCGAAGGGGAAGTTCACGGGCAGATTCCTGCTCTCGACGAAGGCGCGCATCTCCGTGAGGACGGCGGCCGCGGCGGCGCAGGGCAGCGCCCATTCCGTCTCCACGAACCGGTCGTTGCGGGCGGAGATGAGGATCCGATGCGAGGGGCCCTCGAAGGTGTGGACGCCCACGGAGGCGCTGAGCCTGCGGTTGAGCTCGGGGATGCGGGAGGGGTCGGCCCGTCCCAGGGCGACGGCCTCGGCCATCGTGAGGTGGTCGGCGGGTGCGACCTCGGTGCGGGACCGCACCTCGCCCCCGCCTGCCCCGGCCGTGCCGCCGCCCCCAGCAGCCCCGCCGGGCCCGTCGGCGAGGTCGATCCGCTTGACCATCGCGCTGTCGCTGTACGGGAACGTGAAGAATTCGAAGTGCCGGTGGGCGTCGGCCTCGGCGTCGAGGCGGGTGAGCAGCTCGTCGAGAGGCTCGGTGCTCAGCCGCTCCCGCAGGCGGTAGGCCGGTGCCACGCGCAGGGTGTACGCGGTGACGACGCCGAGCGCCCCGTTCGTCAGCCGTGCCGCGCGCAGCAGGCGGGGATCGTCGGCCGTGCATTCGATGACCTCGCCCGAGGCCGTCACCAGCTCGACCGCCTCCACGAGGGTGGGCAGGCCGCCCATGCCGGCGCCGGTCCCGTGCGTGCCGGTGGAGACTGCGCCCGCGAGCGACTGGCGGTCCACATCTCCGAGGTTGATCATGGCCAGGCCGTGCCGGTCGAGCTCCTCGTTGAGCTCCCAGAGCCGCGTGCCTGCCGCCACCCGCACCCGGTGGTCCTGCGCGTCGACGTCGAGCAGCCCCTTCATGCCGTCGAGGCTGAGCAGGGTCCCGGGGGTGGCGACGTTGTCGCCGAAGGAGTGCCCGGCTCCCACCACTCGCAGGGGCTCTCCGGCCGAGGCCGCGGCCGCGACGGCCTCCCGCACCTCGGCGAGGCTCGCGGCGACCGGTGCCCTGGCCGGGAGGCAGCTGACGGTCCGCGACCAGTTCTGCCACTGTCGGGCGGTGCCGGCGTCCTGGGCCGGCGGTGGGGCCTGTTTCATGTGTCATCACTCTCCTGATGTCGATGCGGCGCGCGACCGCATCCGTGTCGACGGGTTCGCGTCCGCGTGCTGGTGTGCGGGGCTGTCGCACTGGGCGCAGATGTTCTCAGTGCGGGGCCGCCGGGCCGGGTGCGGAGTTCCTCGGCGCAGAGCTGTGCGCAGGGCCTCGCGAAGTGGGCGCGGGAGCGCTCGCCGCGCCCGCTCGCCGCCTCCGCGCAGGAGCGACTGCCTCAGAGGAAGCACCGGCCCTCGCCGCGGTACGTCGGCAGCGCGCCGAGGAGCCTGCCCCCGTCCGCGGAGTCGATGAGGCGGACGGCGGGCACGTGCTCGGCGAGCTCGCCGGACTTCGTGTGCCGCAGCCAGACGCGGTCACCCACCCGGAGCGCTTGGGCGGCCTCACCGCGCAGCGGGGTCTGCACCTCGCCGGCACCCTCCGTGGGGGTGTATTCGAGGCCTGCCGGCCACACCGGCTGCGGCAGCCGGTCCGGCCCCGGCGAGCCCGAGGCGATCCACCCGCCGCCCAGCAGCGTCGCGATGTCCGGGGCGGGCTTCCGGACCACGGACAGGGCGAATGCGGCCGCGGGTGCGGGGGTGAAGGCGGTGTAGTGATCGAACAGGTGGGGGCCCAGCAGGCCGGAGCCCGCGGCGACCTCCGTCACGCTCGGGTCCTCGCGGGTGGTCTCGATGGACCCGGTGCCGCCGCCGTTGACGAACTCGAGGTCGTGCCCGGCCGCCTGCGCGATCTCGCGGACCCGGGCCACCGCCTCGGGCCTGCGGACGGCGAGCTCTGCGACCGAGGCGCGCTTCATCTCGCGGATCGCCTCGGCTCCGGGGCCCTCGTCTGTGACTCCGGCCACCTGCGCCTCATAGGACATGAGGCCGACGAGGCGGAAGCCGGGACGCCGCGCGACCTCCTGTGCCAGCGCGGCCAGGTCGTCTGCGCTGTGCAGCGGGGAGCGGTGCACTCCGGCGCGCCGCGTGCTCCCGTCCGGCTGCTCCATGAGGAGCGAGGCGTCGAGGTCGAGGGCCACGCGGACCCTCGCGCGCCCGGCCGGCGGCGCGAGCTCGTCCACGAGGTCGAGGTGTGCGGGATCGTCGACCATGATCGTGACGGCCGCGGCGAGTGCGGGATCGGAGGCGAGGCGCCGGAGGGCCGCGCGGTCCGCGCTGGGATAGGCCACCACGATGTCGTCGAAGCCGGACTCCGCGAGCCACAGGGCCTCCGGCAGGGTGAAGGCGAGGACGCCCCGGTAGCCGGGGAGCGCGAGCACCGCCTCGAGGACGGCGCGGATGCGGACGGATTTGCTGGCCACGCGCACCGGCATGCCCTGTGCACGCCTGAGGATGTCGTGCGCGTTCCAGGCCAGGGCGCCGCGGTCGAGCACTGCGAAGGGCGGGTCCAGCTCCGCGGCGGCGGCGTCCACGGCGGCCCAGTGCGCGGCGGGGTCTCGGAGGGCCTCGGGGACTGCGGCGGCGGCCGGGAGCCGGAGGTCGAGAAGGGGTGCGCGGTCGTTCATGGAGGCCTTTCTGCCGGCCGGGTCCGTGCGGGGAGGCTCCCGGGGACCCTGGATGTGTCGGGAATCACGTGCTAGTGTTCCATGTTATTGGTCGGTCGTCCAATATAAAACACTGAGCCTCGCACGGGAGCAGGGCGGGGCGGTCGGCACATGAGAGCGGGCGGTGGCCGAGAGCGTCCCGCCGCCGGCGCCGGGGGCCTGTGGCGCCTCGGCGGACGAGGGAAGGGGAGACATGGCCGGTGAACTGACGTGGCTGAGCACTCGCGAGCTCGCGGCGCGCATCGCGGCGGGGGAGGTGAGCGCCGTCGAGGCGGTGCGGGACCACCTCGCGCGCATCGACGAGGTGAACGGCGAGCTCAATGCCGTCATCGCACTGGACGCCGAGACCGCCCTCGAGCGGGCGGCCGCCGCCGATGCCGCACGTGCGGCGGGTGAGCCGCTCGGCCTGCTGCACGGCGTGCCGATGACGCACAAGGACTCCCATGCCGCGGCGGGACTGCCGACGACCTGGGGCTCGCTCCTGCTCAGGGACGCGGTGGCCGCGGAGGATTGCCTGCCCGTCGCCCGGCTCAAGCGCGCCGGGGTGATCACGACGGGCAAGACCAACCTGCCCGAGCTCGGCGCTGGCTCCCACACGTTCAACCCGCTCTTCGGGACTACGCGCAACCCCTATGACAGGAGCCGGTCGGCCGGAGGCTCTTCCGGTGGTGCCGCGGCCGTGATCGCGGCGGGCGTGCAGGGCTCGGGCGACGGCTCGGACATGGGCGGCTCGCTGCGCACCCCGGGGTCCTTCAACAGCATCGTGGGCTTCCGGCCTTCGAACGGCAGGCTGCCCAATGTCTCGCCCAATCCCTGGTCGTGGATGACCCAGTCCGGGTACATGGCGCGCGAGGTCGGGGACGTCGCCCTGCTCATGCAGGCCACGGCCGGTCCCCATCCCGCCGGCCCGGGCTCGATCCACGAGGGCGGCGAGGTCTTCGACCTCCCCGAGTTCGCGCTCGGGGCGGCCTGGGAGCCGGGACTCGCCGACCTCCGGGTGGGGTTCTCCGCGGACCTCGGCGGGCTCGTGGAGGTGGAGCCGGAGGTGCGCGCGGTGGTCGAGGGCGCGGCCGGGGTGCTCGCCGGCCTGGGTGCCGAGGTCGGGGCCGCCGCCATCGACCTGCGGGACGCCGATGAGGTGTTCCGCGTCCAGCGCGCCTATGACTTCTTCTGCGGGTTCGGAGAGCTCGCCGAGGCGCACCCCGGCGGGATCAAGGACTTCGTCGCGGAGAACATCGAGCTCGGGCGCAGGCTCACGGCGGCGGATCTGCGGGACCGCGACCGGGCGCGGACCCGGCTGGCCGCCGCCGTCCACGCGTTCTTCGCGGACCACGACGTCATGGTCTGCACCAGCAGCCAGGTGCTCCCCTTCGACGCTGAGATCGAGTACCCGGTCGCCGTGAACGGGGTCGCGATGCCGGACTACCTGGGCTGGATGCGGGCGGCCACGCTCGTCTCGGCGACGGGGTGCCCGGCCGTGTCCGTCCCCGGCGGCTTCAGCGCGGGCGGGCTCCCCGTGGGCGTGCAGATCGTCGCCGCGCCCGGCCGGGACGTCGAGCTGCTCAGGGTCGCGCACGCCTTCGAGGCCGCGACCGGGCATGGCAGGAGGCGCCCCAACCTCTGAGCGCGACCGGGCGGGGTCTCTGCTGCGCGCGGCGTCTCTGCGAAGGCCTTTCCACACCCTGTCTATATCGGTTAACCGAAGAAATCAGAAGGAGAATTCACCATGTCCATCGCGACGCCCGTCCGGGAGCTGCCGGGCCGCTCGAAGGTCCCCTTCGAAGTGCTGGAGGAGAAGGCCCGCTTCATCCGGCTCGAGACCGTCCGCCTCACGAGGATCGCGGGGGCCGGGCACTACTCGGCCGTGTTCTCCTGTGCGGAGCTGCTCGCGGCGCTGTACTACCGCGAGCTGCGCATCGACCCGCGCGAGCCGGCGCACCCCGCCCGGGACCGCTTCGTCCTCAGCAAGGGCCACGCCGCGATCGGGCTCTACCCCGTGCTCGCGGACCTGGGGTTCTACGAGCCTGAGCTGCTGGAGTCCTTCACCCGCATGGGCAGCCCCTTCGGCGATCACCCCGACATGAAGAAGATCCCCGGCATCGACTTCAGCTCCGGCTCGCTGGGCCACGGGCTCTCGGTGGGAGCGGGCATGGCGCTCGCCACCCGTCTGGCCGGGCACTCCGCGAACGTCTGGGTCATGACGGGCGACGGAGAGCTGGGGGAGGGGCAGATCTGGGAGGCGGCGATGGCGGCCGCCCATCACCGCCTCGGCCGCCTGCGCGTGATCGTGGACGCCAACCAGCTGTGCATCGACGGCTTCACGCGGGACGTCATGGCGGTCGAGCCGATCGACGAGCGCTTCCGCGCCTTCGGCTGGGACGTGCATCGGATCGACGGTCACGATCTGCCCGCGATCCTCGCGACCTTCGATGCCCTGCCCTCCCAGGATCACGGCGCGCCGCAGTGCATCATCGCGGACACCGTCAAGGGCAGGGGAGTGGCGCGGATGGAGCTGAGCCCCGACTGGCACGTGGGCAACCTCGTGGGGCAGGACTATGACGATGTCGTCGCGGAGCTGGAAGGGGGCCAGGGATGAGCACGCAGCCACTCACCGGCACGGGCGAGCAGGACTGGCAGGACCAGTCCGAGGTCTTCAACGGCACGGCGGACACCGGGCTCAGGGACGCGCGCTCCTCAGACGGGAACGACACCCGGCAGATCCCGGCGTTCGTCTTCGGGGAGGAACTCGCGGACCTCGCGGAGGAGGACCCGCGCATCGTGGTCCTCACTGCGGACCTCGGGCGGGCCAGCCGGGCGAACGACTTCCGCGAGCGGCACCCCGAGCGCTTCTTCAACACCGGCATCGCGGAGAAGAACATGATCACCATGGCCGCGGGCATGGCGAGCGCGGGATGCGTCCCGTTCGCCAGCACCTTCGCGTCCTTCGCCGCCCTGCTCGGGGCCGAGCAGATCCGCACCGACTGCGCCTATCCCCGGATGCCGGTGCGCGTGGTGGGCCACCACTCCGGGATCTCCCTGGGCTTCTACGGCACCAGCCACCACAGCCTCGAGGACCTCGGGATCATGCGGACGATCGCGGACCTCACGGTCGTCGCCGCGACGGATGCGAACCACCTGCGGGCGGTGCTCCGGGCCGCGGTGGACCACCCGGGCGCGATGTACATCCGGCTGGGCCGCGGGCGCGATCCCCAGGTGTACGAGACCCCGCCGGAGGTCCGGTTCGGCCGCTCCCTGACCGTGCGGGAGGGGGGCGACCTCACGATCATCTCGGTGGGCTCCACCGTGCACCCCGCGCTCGAGGCCGCCGCGCGGCTGGGCGAGCACGGCATCGGTGTCCGTGTGATCGACATGTACTCGATCCGCCCGCTCGACCGGGAGGCGATCGAGCGGGCCGCCCGGGAGACCGGGCGCATCCTCGTCGTCGAGGAGGCGAACCTCACGAACGGCCTCGGCACCGCGGTGGGCGAGGTCCTGCTGGAGCTCGGCCTGCCCGGCGTGCGCTTCAGGAAGCACGGGGTCCCCGACGAGCATGTCCCGGTGGGCCCGCCCGCCGCACTCTATGCCCACTACCGGCTCGACGCCCCCGGCATCGAGGCCGTCGCGAAGGAGCTGCTGTGAGCGCCGGGGACGGCAGGCCGCAGGACCGTGAGTGGAGGCGCCGCGCCGCAGCCGTCCTGCCTGCGGGGATGTACGGGCACATGGCCGCGCAGAAGCTGCCCGAGGGATACCCCCAGTTCATGGACCACGGCGAGGGGTGCCGGCTCCGGGACGTCGACGGCCGCGAATTCATCGACTTCATGTGCGGCTGGGGACCCATCGTGCTCGGGCGCAGGCATCCCGAGGTCGAGGAGGCGGTGCGCGGGCAGCTCTCCCGCGGTGACGTGATGAACGGGCCGACGCCGGTCATGGTCGAGCTCGCCGAGGTGCTCACCGGGATGATCCCGCACGCGGACTGGACCGTGCTCGCGAAGAACGGCACCGATGCGACCACCGCCTGCGTCTCCACGGCGAGGGCGGCCACGGGCCGGCGCAAGATCCTCGTGGCCGCCGGCGCCTATCACGGGGCCGCGCCGTGGTGCAGCCCCTCCCTGGGCGGCGTGCTGCCGGAGGACCGCGCGCACCTCGACTTCTTCGAGTACAACGACGCGGCCTCGGCGGAGGCGGCCGCGGACCGCGCAGGCGACGACCTCGCCGGCATCATCGTCTCTCCCGTGCGCCAGGAGCTGGGCAGGCGGCAGGAGCACGCGACGGCCGAATTCGCCCGCGGACTGCGCGGGATCGCGGACGCGCGCGGTGCCGCGCTCATCCTCGACGACGTGCGCTGCGGCTTCCGCCTCGACCTCGCGGGCAGCTGGGAGCCCCTGGGGGTGCGGCCCGACCTCGCCGCGTGGTCCAAGGCGATCGCCAACGGCCAGCCGCTCGCGGCGGTGACCGGCCGCGAGTGGCTGCGTGCAGGCGCGGAGGCCATCTACGTGACCGGCTCCTTCTGGTACTCGCCCGTCCCGATGGCCGCGGCGCTCGCCACTCTGCGAGTGCTCCGCGAGACCGATGCCCTGGAGCGCATCCGCGCCGCCGGGGAGACGTTCGCGAGCGGGCTGCGCGCGCAGGCGAGCGCGCTCGGCCTCGAGGTCGAGGTCTCCGGGCCCGCGCAGATGCCGCTGCTGCAGTTCGCGGGCGATGAGCACCAGGAGCTCTCCCGTGCGTTCGCGGATGAGGCCGTGCGTCGCGGCGTGTACCTGCACCCGACGCACAACTGGTTCCTCTCAGCCGCGCACGGGCCCGAGGACATCGCACGGGCCCTCGAGATCACGGACGAGGCCTTCGCCGCACTGGCGGCGCGCGTCTGATCTCAGGTCTGCGACATGAGTCACAGATATCTCTAGACAATGTCGGTCATCCGATGAAGAATAAAGCGAACGGAACGAGGAGGGATGCATGGGTTTCTTGGAGCTTCGCGACTTCGGGGTCGACCTCCTGACGGACGAGGGCAGCAGCCGGCTCGTCGCGCAGGTGGACCTCTCGCTGGAGCGCGGTGAGCTGCTGTGCATCGTGGGGGAATCGGGCAGCGGCAAGACGCTGACCTCCCTCTCGCTCGCGCGGCTGCTGGAGTACACCTCGGCGACGGTTCCGGTGGGACATGCGGCGCTCGACGGCGAGGACCTCCTCGGCCTCGACCAGACCGCGATGAACCGGATCCGCGGGAGCGAGATCGGCGTGGTGTTCCAGGAGAGCATGGAGGCGCTCAACCCCAGCTGCCGGATCGAGGACCAGCTCGTCGAGGCGGCGAGGCGGATGGACCGCGAGGCCGCGCGGGCGAAGGCGCTGCGTCTCATGGAGGAGGTGGGCATTCCGGATCCGGCGGGGACGCTGCGGAAGTACCCGCACCAGCTCTCGGGCGGGATGCAGCAGCGGGTCATGATCGCGATGGCGCTCATCAACGATCCGAGCCTCCTCATCGCGGACGAGCCGACCACGGCGCTCGACGTCACGGTTCAGGCGGAGATCCTCCGGATCATCAGGAACGAGCAGGCCACGAGGGACATGGCGTGCATCTTCATCACCCACGACATCGGCGTCGCCGCCTATATGGCCGACCGGATCGCCGTCATGTACTCCGGGCGAGTGGTCGAGGCCGCGCCGGCGCAGGAGCTCCTGGAGAACCCGCGGCATCCCTACACGCGCAGGCTCCTGGAGTGCATGCCGAAGGTGGGGAGGACCGGCGTCTCCCGGTTCGAGACGATTCCGGGGAGGGTGCCCAACCCCTCGCTCGAGATCATCGGCTGCCGGTTCCAGGACCGGTGCGCGTTCGCCACGGACGTGTGCCGGACCGAGACCCCGCAGCTCCTGCCCGTCTCGGCCCAGCACGAGGCCGCGTGCTGGAACCAGGAGGCGGTGGCCGCAGCGGGGTTCGCCGAGGACGCCGGGGCGGAGCCCGGCCGCAGCGAGGACACCGCCGGGCGCGCGGTGATCGCGCGTGCGGAGGACGTCTCGAAGAGCTATCGGAGCAGAGCGTCCCTGCGGCGCTCGCACGTCACTCGCGCCCTCGACGGGGTGAGCCTCGAGATCAGGGAGGGCGAGTTCCTCGGTCTGGTCGGCGAGAGCGGTTCGGGGAAGACGACGCTGGGCCGGATCCTCGCCGGGATCGAGACCGCGGATGCGGGAACGGTCTCGGTGCAGGGGCACGAGCACTCGCGGAGGAGGGCGGCCGTGCGGGAGCTCAGGCGGAACGTGCAGGTGGTCTTCCAGAACCCGCACGGCACGCTGGACCCGCGCCTGACGATCCGCGAATCGGTGTCGGAGCCGATGATCCACCTCGGCGGGCTGTCCAAGCGGCAGGCGCATGCGCGGGCGGCGGAGCTCATGAGCCAGGTGGGGCTGCCCGAGGAGTACCTCG
This sequence comes from Brevibacterium album DSM 18261, assembly GCF_000426445.1. Classification (GTDB taxonomy): domain Bacteria; phylum Actinomycetota; class Actinomycetes; order Actinomycetales; family Brevibacteriaceae; genus Brevibacterium; species Brevibacterium album. The sequence goes on from NZ_AUFJ01000013.1 coordinate 220,615, forward strand.
ACCACGTCCCGGACGCCCTCAGCGGCGGTCAGAAGCAGCGGGTCTCGATCGCGAGGGCCATCAGCATCAGCCCCGCCCTGCTGATCGCCGACGAACCGACCTCGGCCCTCGACGTCTCCGTGCAGGGGCAGATCATGAACGTGCTCCTCGATCTGCGCGAACAGACCTCCGTCTCCTATCTGTTCATCACTCACAACCTCAATCTCGTCCTCAACGTGGCCGACCGCGTCGCGGTGATGCACGGCGGCCGGATCGTCGAGGTCGGCACCCCCGAGGAGATCATCGGCAGCCCGCGGACGGAGTACACCCGCAGGCTGCTCGCCGCGAACGTCGAGACTTCGATCTGACCCCATGGCCTCCGGCTCCGTGCCGGGGCCCACGAACTCTGCGACCGCAGCGACGCGGATCGCCGTCATCCGAGAAGGAGAACACCATGAAGAGAACAGCGAAGGCGGCAGCGCTTTCGGGCCTGCTCGCCTCGGCTCTGCTGCTGAGCGCCTGCGGGTCCTCGGGAGGCGCGGGCACCGCAGCTTCCGGGGCGGGCGGCGGTGAGCCCGCACAGGGCGGGACCGTCCGCGCCGCGATCGCCGGCGACCCCACGACGCTGGACATGGGCCTGAACACCGGTTCGCTCACCATCGTCCCGGGCATCAACATCTTCGAGAACCTGTTCGCGATGGACGAGAGCTTCGTCCCGCAGCCCATGCTCGCCGAGAGCTATGAGGTCTCCGAGGACTCGAGGATCTACACGATCCGGCTCCGCGAGGGCGTGACCTTCCACAACGGCGAGCCGATGGAGGCCGAGGACGTGGTCGCGAGCCTCGAGCGCTGGCAGCAGATCAGCGCGACGGGCACGGCCGCGGCCGCGGCCATCGAATCGGTCACCGCCGATGACGCGTCGACCGTCACGATCCAGCTCACGCAGCCGCGCTACTCGCTGCTGGCCGATCTCGCCGGCGCGATCCAGGGCGCGATCATCATTCCCGCGGAGGTCGCCGAGGCGGCGGGCGAGTCGCCCATCCCGACCGAGGAGATCATCGGCACCGGTCCGTTCGAGGTCGAGTCCTACACGACCGGCACGGGGATCAAGCTGGTGCGGTACGAGGACTACGCCCCCTCCGAGGCCGAGTCCAGCGGCCTCTCGGGTGAGAAGACGGCGTATGTCGACGCCATCGAGTACTCGTTCGTCGCGGACCCCAACCAGCAGCTCAACGGCCTCAAGGCCGGACAGTACGACTGGGCGCAGTCGATCTCGGCGGACCAGTACGAACCGCTCCAGAACGATCCGCAGCTGGACGTCTTCACCGTGAAGTCGAGCCTCATCGCGACCGTCCTGCTCAACCACAACGAGAATTCGGCCTTCAGCTCCGTCGAGGCGCGCCGAGCGCTCAACAAGGCGATCGACAAGAAGGCGATGGCACAGGCCTCCTTCGGGCCCGAGGACCTGTGGTCCCCGCTGAACGGCTCCTTCGCGCTCCCGGAGAACGCGCCCATGCACTCCGAGGCGGGCAGCGAGGTCTACGAGGAGCACGATCCCGAGGCCGCCGCGGCGGAGTTCGCGGAGCTCGGGATCGACCGGCCCATCCGCATCTTCACCTCGCAGACCTACCCGAAGTACTACCAGATGGCGGTGGTCCTGCAGAGCGTCCTCGAGGAGGCCGGACTCGAGGTCGACGTGCAGATCTACGATTTCCCGACCATGATCTCGAAGCTCACGGAGGAGCCGGAGAGCTGGGACATCTCGATGACTGCCTTCTCCGGCGCGGTGTCCGCCCCCTCCCAGGTGCTCTTCCTCTCGCCCAGCTGGCCCGGTGAGTACAGCAGCGAGACGATGGACGGCCTCATGGCCGACTACAGCGCCTCGACCTCGGAGGAGGAGGCGCGGGCCGCCGTCGATGCGATCCACGAGGAGATCTGGAACGATCTCCCGGCCATCTCGATCGCTCCCAACCGGACCCTGGGGACCAAGTCGAAGAAGCTCCAGGACATGAGCGACTTCTCCAGCGGCATCTTCTGGAACGCCCACCTCGGTGAGTGACCCATGCTGATCACTGTCCTGAGACGGCTCCGGGATCTGGTCCTCGTCCTGCTCCTCGTGGGGACGGCGGCGTTCCTGCTCATCCACATGATCCCGGGGTCGCCGGCGGCCGCGCTGCTGGGCCCCTATGCGACCAAGGAGCAGATCGACGCGCTGACGGCGTCCATGGGCCTGGGCGCGCCGCTGTACGTGCAGTACCTCACGTGGCTGGGCAACCTCGTGAGGGGGGACCTGGGCTTCTCCAGCTCCTTCTCGCTGCCCGTGCTCGATGTGATCGCCGCGCATGCGATGCCCACCGTGACGATCGCGATCGCGAGCACCGTGCTGAGCCTGCTGATCTCCGTTCCGCTGGCCGTGTACTCGGTCGCGAAGCCGCGGTCGGTGATCTCGCGCTTCGTGCCGGGCCTCAGCGCGGTGTTCCTGGCGATGCCGACGTTCTGGTTCGCGCTGCTGCTCATCCTGGTCTTCGCCGTCACCATCCAGATCTTCCCGACGGCGGGATACGTCCCGCCGGGGGAGGGGCTGGGCCTGTTCGCGCTGCACATCGCGCTGCCCACGGTGGTGCTCGCCTCGCATCAGGTGGCGCTGTTCGTCTCCACGCTCCGCGAGGGGGTGACGGGCGAGCTGCTCAAGAGCTATGTGCGGACCGCCCGTGCGAAGGGCCTGGGGGAGACCGCGGTCCTGGTCCGCCATGTGCTGAAGAACTCCCTGCTGTCCCTCATCACGGTGGCCGCCAACAGCTTCGGCGCGCTGCTCGGCGGGGCGGTCATCACGGAGACGATCTTCTCCATCCCGGGCTGGGGGCTGACCATGTACAACGCGATCACGGCGCGCGACTACGCGCTCGTGGTGGGGCTGACCATGACCTTCGCCCTGCTGTTCGTGGTCGTGAACTTCGTTGCCGACCTGCTCTACGGAGTCGTGAACCCGAAGGTGCGTGTGTGATGACCGAGATGACGACTGCGGCGGCGGGAGCGGGAGCATCCGTCCCCACCGCCGGACCGGCCGCTGCGGCGGCGCGGGCGAGGAGACCCGGCCAGCTCGTGCGGTTCGTGGTCAGGGATCCGTCCACGGCGTTCTGGTCCGCGGTGTTCGCGGCGATGGTGCTGCTGAGTCTGCTGGGGCCGTTCGTGCTCCCCTCGCACTCCGCGATGGAGCCGGCCGACCGCCTGCTGGGGCCCAGCGGGGAGCACTGGTTCGGCACGGACGAGTACGGCCGGGACATCCTCGCGCGCACGGTCTACGCGGGCCGCGTCTCGCTGGGCATCGGCCTCCTCGTCACCCTCATAGCGGTGGTCTGCGGTGTGCTGCTCGGCGCGATCGCGGCCTGGTGGAAGCCCACCTCTGCGGTGGTGCTGCGCCTCATGGACGGGATCCTCGCCTTCCCGCCCATCGTGCTCGCGATGGCCCTGCTGGTGACGCTCCAGAACGGCATCATCAGCGTGGTCGTGGGCCTGGGGATCGTCTTCACCCCCTACATCGCCCGCGTCGTGTACGCGCGGGTGCTCGCGCTCAAGGAGGAGGGCTATGTGACGGCGGCGACGGCCTCGGGCGTCTCCCCGGTGCGGAACATCCTCGTCCACATCCTGCCCAACTGCGCGCCGGCGATCTTCATCCAGGCGATCTTCGTGTACGCGAACGCGCTCATCGCGGACGCCTCGCTCAGCTTCCTGGGCCTGGGCGTCCAGCCGCCGACCCCCACGTGGGGCAACATGATCGGCGAGGCGCGGTACTTCCTGTCCGTCGCGCCGACCTTCATCCTCTTCCCGGGCATCGCGATCATCGCGAGCGTGCTCGCGCTCAACCTGGCCGGCGACGGGCTGCGCGCGCTCATCGATCCGCGTGCGCGCGCCGTCAGCAGCCTGCAGTACATCCGGAGGAGGGCGGCGCGCAGGCGGCGCGGCGGGCGGGACGCGGCCTCCGGGGCGGCCGAGGCGGTCTCCGGGGCGAGTGCGCGATGAGGCACACCGGACAGCAGACGACGATCTTTGTGAAAGTGAGCATCCGATGACGGCACGCATCCTCAAGGACCCCTATGGAATCGCCCACCTGTGGGCCGAGACCGACCCCGAGGCGTTCGAGCTCCAGGGCCACCAGCACGCGCGCGAGCGGCTGTGGTCGATGGAGGTCTCACGCCTGCGCGGCGAGGGCCGCTGGGCCGAGGTGGTCGGGGCCGAGGCGGTGGCCGGGGACGCACTCGCGCGGCGCCTGGGCGGGCGTGCGAACTCCGAGCGCGACCTCCTCGCGCACTCCCCGCAGACGCGGGAGGTCCTCGAGGCGTACGCCTGCGGGGTCAACCGCTGCATCGCCGAGCGCGCCTACGATGCGGCCGAGTTCGAGCACCTCGGCTGGGAGCCTGCGGAATGGACCCCGGCGGACTGCCTCACCGTGGCGCGCCAGCGCGGGTTCCTCATGGGGTCGGTGTGGTTCAAGCTGTGGCGGGCGATCGTGGCGCTGAGCCGCCCGGACCTCGACGTGAGCCGCTTCCGGTACCACGCGGCTGACGAGGAGCTGCGGGTGGTGCCGGCCGGCAGCAGAGCGCCGAGGGCGACCCTCTCCGCCGAGGCCGCGGCCTCCCTCGCAGAGGCGCTGCGCGGGCACTTCGTGCCGCAGGAGACCGGGGGCGGCTCGAACAACTTCGTGATCGCCGGCTCCCGGACTTCCACGGGCATGCCGATCGTGGCGGGCGATCCGCACCGAGCCTTCGAGTTTCCTGCCATGTACTACCAGATGCACGTGCGGGGCGGGACCTTCGACGCCATCGGCTTCACGGTCCCCGGTGTGCCCGGATTCCCGCACTTCGCCCACAACGGCACCGTGGCTTGGGGGCTCACCCACACGTTCGCGGACATCCACGATCTCTACGTGCACGATCTCGGGGAGCTGGAGGAGCGCATCGAGCAGCGGCCGGAGGAGTACCGCGTGCGTGAGGAGACCCTCCGGGTGCGCGAGGGCGAGGACGTCCGGATCGAGGTCGTCGACACTCCGGAGGGGCCGCTGGTCACCGAGCGTGGCGGCGCCGGTGGCGGTGCGCTCAGTCTGAAATCGGCGCAGTTCCGCGATGCCGACAGGAGCCTCGACATCACCCTGCCCATGCTGCGGGCGCGCACCACGACGGAGTTCATCGACGCAATGGAGCCCTGGGGGGTTCTGGACAGCAACCTCGTGTGCGCGGACCTGTCCGGGGACATCGAGTACGGGGCCCGGGGACGGGTGCCCGTGCGGTCGGCGGAGAACGGGCTGCTGCCGGTGCCGGCCTCGGACGAGGGGCACCGCTGGCACGGGTACGTGCCGTTCGCGGACATGCCCCGGGAGAAGAATCCGGCCTCGGGCTTCCTGGTGACGGCGAACAATCGGGTCTGCGATGCGCTGCCGGACGGCACGTACTTCTGCACGGATGCGCACCCCTCCTACCGTGCGGACAGGCTCTCGCAGCTGATCGCCGAGGCAGACGAGGTCAGTCCCGCACAGGCCGCGGGGTTCCTCGAGGACACGAGCTCCGCCGTCGCGCGCGAGGTGGTCGCCCTGCTGGCGGACCTGTCCGGTGAGGCCGTGGCCTCCGGGAGCGACAGGGGAGCGGCCGGGAGGCTGGCCGCTCTGGTCGCGTGGGATGGGGAGATGGCGGCCGAGTCGACGGCCGCCGCGGACTATGCGCGGATCCGCTGGACGCTGGCCGCCCGGGTCTTTGCCGAGCTGGGGATCGACTGCGGGCTGAACCCCGCGGGCGCTGCCCTGCCGGTGGCCGAGGCTCAGGGGGTGACGGAGGTGTGGTGGATGCTGCCCGTCCTGCTCCGGGACCCCGAAGGCGTGATCGTCCGGGAGCGCCTGTCCGCACTCGCGGCGGAGGCGATCGCGGAGGTGCTGACCGGCACGGAGGTCTGCCGCTGGGATGCGCTGCACACGGTGCGCTTCCTGCCGCTGTCCGGTCCGAGCCTGTTCGCCGAAGTCAGGCCGGAGGGTGCTGCCGTGGGAGGGGACAACGAGACGGTCCTCGCCAACGGGTGCGTCGCAGCGGGAGGGCTGCGCGCCGTCTACGGTCCGGTGGCCAAGTACGTCTTCGACCTCGCGGATCTGGCGCACGGCAGTCGGTGGGTCTCGCTCACCGGCACTGCGGGCTCACCCGTCCGGGCCGAGTCGATGAGCCAGCACGCGAACTGGGCACAGGGCGACCTGGTGCCGATGATCTATGATTGGGAGGACTGCAGAATAAAAGCGGAGGCCTGAGAATGCCCAAGATCATCGATCACGACAAGAGGCGAGATGAATTCGCCGAGGCTGTCTGCCGACTGATCGTGCGAGAAGGGGCGGCGCAGGTCACGACTCGACAGATCGCCGCCGAGGCGGGATATTCGACGGGCATTCTCGCTCACTATTTCGCTGACAAGAGCGAAGTGATGAGATACGCGCTGATGTACTCCCACCGGGAGATCTACAAATTCGTGGATCCGGGTTCCCTGAAAGGGCTCGAAGGGCTCTACGCATTCATGCGGGCATGTCTTCCCCTCGATGAGCGGAGGGTGTTCCTCGCCCAGGTGGAGGCGAGCTACTTCGGCCTCGCGGTGGGCGATGGCGGCATCGGGCGGGTCGTGGTGAAGGAGTTCGAGGCGTTCAACAGCATCGTCGCCGATCTCATCGAGTCCGCGGTGGAGGAGGGCACGCTGATTCCCGCTGCCAAGGACGGCGATCTCGTCTCCACCCTGCGGCTGGTGATGGACGGGATCAGCTTCCGGGTCGCGGTGGGCAGGCGGCTGTCCCCCGAGGCGCAGCTGAAGATGCTCGACCGCGTGGTGGACGAGTACCGGAGGGAGTGAGCCTCCGCTCCTGCGCTGTCCCTTCCTCATGCCTCCCGCTCCTCCGAGCTGCGTCTGCGCACCTGCCGTTCAGCACGGCAGGTGCGCAGATGTCATTCTGGTGGGTGCGAGGGGTGCCTCAGCCCTTCGAAGCGGCCTCGGCACGGGAGAGCTGCGCCTGTCCTCGCAGAGGTTCGCTGCCCCCGCGCTTGTACACGAGCTGCTTGTTCACGAACTCGTCCATCGCCAGCGGGCCCAGCTCCCGACCCACACCCGAACGCTTGACCCCACCGAAGGGCAGGAACTCCCGCGACCCCTCCGGAGTATTCAGAAACACCATCCCCGCATCGATCCGGGAACCCACACGCTCGGCCCGCTCCACATCCTCCGAGAACACCGCCGA
>NZ_AUFJ01000014.1 GCF_000426445.1 Brevibacterium album DSM 18261
CACACACATTGTTTTTGTGGTGGTGTGGGTCGGGTAACACGAGTAAACACGATGATGACTGGTGATTGCTGGTTTGTGTGTTCGCGTCCATTGTTGGTAGACTTGTTTTTGGTTTCCTGCCACACGGTATGATCTTCTCCCTTTCCTTTATGGTTGTGGGTGTGGGGATTGTGTGTGGTTGTGGTTTTGCGGTGGTTATAGCGGTGGGGAAACGCCCGGATCCTTTCCGAACCCGGTTAGCTAAGCCTGCCAGCGCTGATGGTACTGCACCCTAGGGGGTGTGGGAGAGTAAGTCACTGCCGCAATGTTTTGTATGGTTGAGAGGCCCTGATCCCCTTGTGTGGGGGTTGGGGCCTTTCCCTATTCACCAGACGCAACCCCCTGCCCTGGTGGCCAGGGTGGTGGTCGTGAGGACCTCGAACTGCCTCCGCCGGCAGGCCCGTTCCTGAGGAGCATTCTCTTATTCGCCGAGTCGTGAGGGCTTCGAACCGCATTCACGAACAGAAGCGAATTCGCTTTTCGGTAGATGCGCGACCGTTGGGCAATTCTCAGTGCACCATCCGTGATTGTGCAGTCGGACGCTGCGCGCCCCTGTGGCAGATGAGTGGTCGCGGCATCCGGGATGTGTTCAGCTCGCGTCTCAGAATCCGATTGCCGTGGCGAGCCGGAGGATCGTGGGATATACACTGCCGAGCATGTCACTTCATCCCGCACTTGTGCCCATTTACGAAACGGTTCTGCACAGGAACCCTGGGGAGTCCGAGTTCCACCAGGCCGTGCACGAAGTGTTCCAGAGCCTCGGCGCAGTCGCGGAACGTCACCCCGAGCTGGTGGACACCGGCGTCATCGAGCGCCTGTGCGAACCCGAGCGTCAGATCATCTTCCGTGTGCCGTGGGTCGACGATGCCGGCCGCGTGCAGATCAACCGGGCCTTCCGCGTCGAGTACAACTCCGCGCTGGGCCCCTATAAGGGCGGACTGCGGTTCCACCCCACCGTCTACCTGGGGATCGTGAAGTTCCTCGGCTTCGAGCAGATCTTCAAGAACGCCCTCACCGGCATGCCGATCGGCGGCGGCAAGGGAGGCTCGGACTTCGACCCCAAGGGCAAGAGCGACAACGAGATCATGCGCTTCTGCCAGTCCTTCATGACGGAGATGTACCGTCACCTGGGCGAGCACACCGACGTCCCCGCGGGCGACATCGGCGTGGGCGGCCGGGAGGTCGGCTACATGTTCGGGCAGTACAAGCGGATCACCAACCGCTATGAGGCCGGTGTGCTGACCGGCAAGGGGCTCGACTACGGCGGTTCGATGGTGCGCACGGAGGCGACGGGGTTCGGCCTCGTGTACTTCGTCCGGGAGATGCTCGCGGCCCGCGACCTCGACCTCAGCGGCAAGACCGTGAGCGTCTCCGGATCGGGGAACGTGGCCATCCACGCCGCGATCAAGGCGCAGGAGCTGGGCGCGACGGTCGTGGCCGCCTCGGACTCGCAGGGCTACGTCCACGACATGGACGGCCTCGACATCGACCTCCTCACCGAGATCAAGTTCACCCGCGGGGAGCGGATCTCCGCCTATGCGGACGAGCGCTCCTCGGCGACCTACCATGCGGCCGGCAGCGTGTGGAACCTGCCCGTCGACATCGCGCTGCCCTGCGCGACCCAGAACGAGCTCGACGAAGAGGGGGCGAAGACCCTCGTCTCCAACGGCGTGCTCGCCGTGGCGGAGGGTGCGAACATGCCGTGCACCCCGGGTGCGATCAAGGTCTTCAGCGAGGCCGGGGTCCAGTTCGGGCCAGGGAAGGCCGCCAACGCGGGCGGTGTCGCCACCTCCGCGCTGGAGATGCAGCAGAACGCCTCCCGCGATTCGTGGAGCTTCAAGCGCACGGATGCGAAGCTCGACGAGATCATGACGGGCATCCACGCCGCGTGCGCGCAGGCGGCGGCGGAGTTCGGCTCGCCCGGTGACTACGTGACCGGTGCCAACATCGCGGGCTTCCAGCGTGTGGCCCGCGCGATGGTGGCCCAGGGCGTCGTCTGAGGCCCGGCGTCGAGTATGTGCGCCATCGGCCGAACGCAGCTGCGGTGCGGTCCGAGCCGCTGTGAGAGCACAACCGTCGTCTGAGCGCAGCTGGAGCGTGAGTTCAGGCTTCGGCTGAGCGTGCTCGCAGATGCTGTACAGGTCCAGGAGGAGGCGTCCCGCCGGTGCGGGGCGCCTCCTTCGTCATCCTCCTCCGGAACGCGGCGCTGGAGCGGCGGGTTCCGGAGGTCCGATGCTGAGAAGCGGAGGCGAGCTGTTGCTGCGGCGGTGCGGTGGGGTGGGGTGGCGGAGGGTCCGGCAGCGTGAAGCGGCGTCACCGGCGGACGGGGCTGTGGTACCCGTCGTCCCATCGCACGAGCGGAGCGCGCGGCGGGGCGGCCACCGGCCCCAGCGCTGTCACCGTGCCGATCACGAGGTCGTGCGTGGCGGCTTCGAAGCGCTCCGCGATCGCGAGATCGAACCATGCCGCACAGTCCGAGACGACAGGCGCACCCGAGGGTGCCTCGAACGTCGCCACGGTGTCGAGCGGCCCGCGGAGCGGCTGTCCGGGCTCGCCCAGCCACTGCGCCGTGCCCTTCTGCTCCGCGGTGAGGATGCTGAGGGAGAAGGCCCCGACGGAGGCGAGCGATTCGGCCATGCGCGAGCCGCCGTACACGCTGACGGCCATGGTGGGCGGATCGTAGGACACGTCGAGGAAGGAGTCGACGGTGATCGCATGGCGCAGGCCGCGCCGGTTCACTCCGAGGACTGCGACCGGCCGCGGCATGTGACCGGCGAGGCGCCGGTACTCCTCCGCGAACGCCGGGTCGTCCGCCTGCGCCGCGATCCGTAGAGAGGCTGCGGTCCCCGTCCCGAGGGAGGACACGGCCTCGTCGCCCGCGCCCGCACCGCCGCCGGCCTGGGAACGCGACGGTCCGGCAAGCGGGGTGTGAGCGATCTGCGGTCCCGCTGCACGACGAGGCTCCTCGCGCGGTCCTAGAATGGGTGCCATGTCTGAAACCTATCCCGCCGGCGGAGGGTCCGCGACCCTCGACCGCCTCGAACAGGAACAGCTCGTCGAGCCCGGTGACCACGAGCGCTTCTCCCACTACGCGCCCAAGGACAAGATCATGGAGGCCATGATCAACGGCACCCCGATCGTGGCGCTCTGCGGCAAGGTCTGGATCCCCTCGCGTGACCCCGAGCGCTTCCCCGTGTGCCCCAGGTGCCGGGAGATCTTCGAGACGATGCCCGAAGGACCGCAGGAGTAAATGAGGGCACAGCGTGTTCCCGGCACACATGCCGCCGAGCAGCTGCCGCCGGCCTTCCCCGAGCGTGCCGCATGGGGCACGGCCGGAAAGCTGCGCGCATGGCAGGCGGAGGCGCTCGAACGCTATTTCTCGCAGTCCCCGCGTGACTTCCTCGCCGTCGCGACCCCGGGCGCGGGCAAGACGACCTTCGCCCTCCGGCTGGCGGCCGAGCTGCTCGCCCGGCGCATCGTCGACCGGGTGACCGTCGTCGCCCCCACCGAGCACCTCAAAGTGCAGTGGGCCGACGCCGCCGCCCGCGTGGGCATCAAGCTCGATCCGCACTTCCGGAACGCCCAGGGCCGTCACGCCCCGGGCTTCCACGGGGTCGCGCTCACCTATGCGCAGGTGGCGGCCAAACCCGCCCTGCACCGCAACCGCACGGAGGCCGCGCGGACCCTCGTGATCCTCGACGAGGTCCACCACGCCGGCGACGCCCTCTCCTGGGGCGACGGCGTGCGCGAGGCCTTCGAGCCCGCGCGGAGGCGGCTGGCCCTCACCGGCACGCCCTTCCGCTCGGACACCTCGCCCATCCCCTTCGTCACGTACGAGGAGGACGCCGAAGGCATCCGCACCTCCAAGGCCGACTACACGTACGGCTATGCCGATGCACTCTCGGACGGGGTGGTGCGGCCGGTCCTGTTCCTCGCCTACGCCGGAGAGATGCGCTGGCGGACCAAGGCCGGAGACGAGATGTCCGCCGTCCTGGGCGCCGAGGCGACGAAGGACATCCACTCCCAGGCCTGGCGCACGGCGCTCAACCCGGACGGGGAGTGGATCCCCGCCGTGCTCAGCGCGGCAGACAAGCGGCTCACCGAGGTGCGCCGCACCGTGCCGGATGCCGGCGGCCTCGTGATCGCCACGGACCAGACCACCGCGCGCGCCTATGCGAGCCGGCTCCGGGAGATCGCCGGCGAGCCGGTGACGGTCGTCCTCTCCGACGAGGAGGGAGCGAGCCAGCGCATCGAGGAGTTCCAGCAGTCCACCCGGCGGTGGATGGTGGCCGTCCGCATGGTCTCCGAGGGCGTCGACGTGCCCCGGCTGGCGGTGGGCGTCTACGCGACCTCATCCTCGACCCCGCTGTTCTTCGCACAGGCGATCGGACGCTTCGTCCGCGCCCGCAAGCGTGGTGAGACCGCCTCGGTCTTCCTGCCGAGCGTGCCCGTCCTCATGGCGCTCGCGAACTCCTTGGAGATGCAGCGTGACCACGCGCTCGACCGCAAGCCGGACCCGGACGACGACGGCCTCATCACGTTCGACGACGACGAGCTCGAGCGTGCCAACCGGTCCGAGAGCGCGAGTGCCGACCTCCTCGGCTCGTTCGAGGCGCTGGACTCACAGGCGAGCTTCGACAAGGTGCTCTTCGACGGCGGCGAGTTCGGTGCGGGCGGCGCCGTCGGCTCCGAGGACGAGATGGACTTCATCGGCATCCCCGGGCTCCTCGAACCGGACCAGGTCTCCGCGCTGCTGCGCAAGCACCAGGCCGAGCAGCAGACCCGGCGCTCGCGCGAGGTGGTCGAGGCCCCGGCTCCCACTGCGGCGACGGACGAGTTCGAGCACCGCGCGCTCAAGGAGGACCGGAACCGGCTGCAGAGCCTCGTGGGCGCATGGTCCCGGCGGACCGGCAAACCGCACAGCACCGTGCACGTGGACCTCCGGAAGGCCTGCGGCGGGCCCGCTGTCGCCGAGGCCACTCCGCAGCAGGTCCGCGACCGGATCACGAAGCTCGAGTCCTGGTTCATCGGACGCGGCTGAGGGCCGGCCGCGTCCGAGCGCTCGCGTAGGCGCACAGCCGGACGCGGACGGCCCCGGCCGGGAAGGCGGCCGCGGAGGGGCTGAGCACTCAGTCGTCCCGCTGAGCGCTCAGCCCTCGCGGCAGGCGGGCAGTCTCAGCCCTCATAGAAGACCGTGGGGATCGCCGGCTCGCCGTCCTGGAGGCGGCGGGCCGTGCGCGGCAGCTCCGCGATGGAGGCTGCGTGCCGCTCCTGTGCGCGCCGCACCCCCTCCGCGCCGGTGAAGGCGTCGTCGATCTCGCCGTTGCGCACGAGGTCGACGAGGAGCTCGCGACCGTCGGCGAGCTCGGCGGGCAGCTGCGGGATGCCGATCGCCTCCTCCGTCGCGATCCCCGAGTCGAGGACGCGGAGGGCCTGCTTGCGTCCGCCGCGGCTGGACTTCGCGGAGGCGGTCTTCGCGACGGCAACCCATTCCGGCTCGCCCGCGCCCTCGGTGCCGCCGGCCACGGTTCCATCGGCCTCGGCGCCGCCCGCTTCGGTTCCGTCCGCCCCGGGCCCCGACCCGCCCGCCCGGGCGACGAGCTTGTAGACGAGGTTCGCGGTGGGATGGCCCGAGCCGGTCACCACGCGCGTGCCCACGCCGTAGGAGTCGACGGGGGCGGCGGCGAGCGCGGCGATCGCGTACTCGTCGAGATCGCTCGTGACCGTGATGGTGGTCTCGACGGCGCCCAGCTCGTCGAGCTTGGCCCTGACCTCGGCCGCCTGGATCCCCAGATCGCCTGAGTCGATGCGCACACCGCCCAGACCGGTGCCCGCGACCTCGATCGCGGTCCGCAGCGCCGCGTCCACGTCATAGGTGTCCAGCAGCAGCGTGGTGTCCCGGCCCAGCGAGGCCACCTGCGCCTCGAAGGCCTCGCGCTCCGTGTCGTGGACGAGGGTGAAGGAGTGCGCGCTCGTGCCCAGGGTGGGGATGCCGTACGCCATGCCGGCCTCCAGATTGGAGGTGGCGCTGAATCCCGCGACGGCGGCGGCGCGTGCCGCAGCCACAGCCGCGATCTCGTGGGTGCGGCGCGAACCCATCTCCGCGAGCGGCCGTCCGCCCGCCGCATTCGCCATCCGCGAGGCGGCCGAGGCCACCGCGGTGTCGTGGTTGAGGACGGAGAGGATCATCGTCTCGAGGACGACCGCATCGGCGAACGTCCCCTCGACCGTCATGAGCGGGGACCCGGGGAAGTAGACCTCACCCTCGGCATAGCCGCGGATGGTGCCCGTGAACCTGTATTCGCGCAGGTAGTCGAGCGCCGCGGAGCCGACGACCCGGCGCTTAGCGAGGAAGTGGAGCTGCTCGTCTGCGAAGCGGAAGTCCTCCAGCAGCTCGAGCACGCGCCCCGTGCCCGCCACGACGCCGTACCGGCGGCCGGCGGGCAGCCTCCTGCCGAACACCTCGAAGATGCTCCGGCGGTGCGCTGTGCCGGACTGCAGGGAGGCCTGCAGCATCGTGAGTTCGTACATGTCCGTGAGCAGCGCAGAGGTGTGCGGGCCGGCCGTGAGAACGCTCATAGGCCAGATCCTAGAACACCGGGGTCCCCCTCTCCCGTGTTGCCCGTAGAGTGGAGCACGTGACTGAGCAAGAGGGAGCGACAGCTGTCGCCGAGCCCCGGACCGACCCGGTGCCGGCCCCGGCCAAGGACCTGCCGTGGACGACGATCGTGCTCAACGATCCCGTGAACCTCATGAGCTATGTGGAGTTCGTCTTCCGCGAGTACTTCCGCTACAGCCGTGCGAAGGCGCATCGGCTCATGCTGGAGGTCCACGAGCAGGGTCGCAGCCGTGTCTCGACGGGCTCGCGCGAGCAGATGGAGACCGATGTGCAGGCCATGCACGGCTACGGGCTCTGGGCCGAGTGCAGGCCGGCCGAGGACGCCTCGGGCTGGGGCGGTCCCGAAGGCGCCCCGGACGGTCCCGGCGACGGCGCGGACGGCGGGGGGCGCCGATGAGGATCCTCACCGACCGGATCTCCTCCGGCACGCTCGGCCTGGAGATGGAGAGCGGTGAGCACCGCATCCTCCTCGCACTGCTCACCGATGTGTCCCAGCTCCTCTCACAGGACATGCCGGATCCGCCGGCGGACCCCTTCGAGCGCCTGGTGGGGCACCTCGATCCCGACCAGCACGTCACGCGTCCCGAGGATCCCGCGCTCCTGCGGCTCCTGCCCGATGTCGACTCCTCCGATCCGGAGCGTTCGGCGGAGTTCCGTCGGCTCACGGAGACGGATCTCAGGGAGGACAAGCTCCACCGGATCCGGGTGGTGCTCGAATCGCTGCGGACCGCGGAGGTCAGGCCCGCCTCGGGCGCGCGGACGGCAGAGCTCGACCGGGACACGGCGCTGGCCTGGATGCGGGTGCTCACGGATGTGCGCCTCGTCCTGGCCTCGCGGCTCGAGATCACGGACGAGGAGGACGCGGAGCGGATCCTCTCCGGGACGGAGGAGCACGGCGATGCCGTCGAGGCCGTCATCAGCCTCTACGAGCTGACCTCCTGGTTGCAGGAGCACCTCACGGAGTTCGCGGCGCTGGGACTGCCCGATGACGGCGGGGACGGAGACCGCGCATGATGCGGCTGACCGCGGTGGGGACCTCGGGCTCGTTCGCCGGACCGGCCTCGGCCGCCAGCTGCTACCTCGTGGAATGGGAGGAGGGGGAGCGGAGCCGCGCCGTGCTCCTCGACCTGGGCTCGGGCGCGCTGGGGCCCCTGCAGGCCCATATCGACCCGGATGCGCTCGATGCCGTCGTGCTCTCGCACCTGCACCCGGACCACTGCTTCGACATCGCCGGGCTATACGTGCACCGGCGCTACTCCCCGTGGGCGCTCGCGGCGCAGGAGGAGAGCGGCGCGGTCCGTCCGCCCCTCGACGTCTGGGCCCCGGAGGGTGCCGAGGCGCGCCTGACCGCGGCCTACCACACCGACCCCGGACGCAGCCCGCGCGCCGCCGAGGCCCATCCCACGGACCTCACCGGGGCCTTCGCGTTCCACGAGATGCGCGAGGGGCAGGGGTTCTCGGTGGGCGGCGTGCGATTCGAGCCGTTTCTCGTGGAACATCCCGTCGAGTGCTACGCCCTGCGCCTCACCGGGGCCGAGGGGGAGGTGCTCGCCTATTCGGGCGATTCGGACGCCTGCCCCGGTCTGGTGGAGGCCGCGCGGGGAGCGGATCTCTTCCTGTGCGAGGCCGCGTACCAGGAGGGCCGCGACACCGTGCGCGGGGTGCACCTCACGGGCCTGCGCGCCGGCGAGACCGCGGCCGAGGCCGGGGCCGGGACGCTCGTGCTCACCCACATCCCGCCCTGGACCGGTGAGGAGACGGTCGCCGCCGAGGCGAGAGGCGTCTTCCCCGGCCCCGTCGAGATCGCGCGGCCGGGGCGGAGCTGGACCGTGAACGCGCACGGCGCCGAGGCGACCACGGCGGTGCCCGTCGAGGCTCCGGGACAGGCGGACCGGCAGCCCGGTCGGGCCGGCCTGACCGACGAGCCGGCCCCGCAGCACCACCGACAGATGCAGCACCACCGACAGAGAGGACCCCGATGACGACGACCCGCTTCGACGGACGCACCCCCGACCAGCTCCGCGAGGTCCGCATCACGCGCGACTGGCTCGACCACGCCGAGGGCAGCGTCCTCGTGGAGTTCGGCCGCACGCGCGTGCTGTGCGCGGCCTCGCTGAGCGAGGGCGTGCCCCGCTGGATGAAGGGCTCGGGCAAGGGGTGGGTCACCGGCGAGTACGCCATGCTGCCCCGGGCCACGCACACCCGCTCCTCGCGCGAGTCCGTCAAGGGGAAGGTGGGCGGCCGCACGCACGAGATCTCGCGCCTCGTGGGCCGCAGCCTCCGCGCCGTCGTGGACATGGCCAAGCTGGGGGAGAACACCCTCCAGCTCGACTGCGACGTCCTGCAGGCCGACGGCGGCACCCGGACCGCCGCGATCACGGGGGCCTACGTCGCGCTGGCCGATGCGATCGACACCGGCCGCCGGCGCGGATGGATCCCGGCGGCGGTGGACCCGCTGAAGGATTCGGTCGCGGCGATCAGCGTGGGCATCGTGAACGGCGTTCCCGTGCTCGACCTCCCGTACGAGGAGGACTCACAGGCGGAGACGGACATGAACGTCGTCATGACGGGCTCGGGCGCCTTCGTCGAGGTCCAGGGCACGGCGGAGGGGCAGCCCTTCGACCGCGCCGAGCTCGGCAGCCTCCTCGACCTCGCCCAGCACGGCTGCGCGCAGCTCGCCGAGCTCCAGCGGACGGCACTGGCCGAGCCCCGCCGTGCCTGAGGGAGGATCGATCATGCCGGAGCAGTCCCCGTCAGGGCAGCCGCTCTCCCTCCCGCCGCTCACGGAGGTCGTCCTCGCCACCCGCAACGAGGGCAAGCGCGTCGAGCTCGAGGCTCTCCTCACCGCGACGCTGCCCGGGACGGTGCGGGTGCGCTCGGCCGCCGAGCTCGACCTGCCCGATGTCGTCGAGGACGGCATCACCTTCGCGGAGAACGCCCTGCTCAAGGCGCGTGCGGCAGCCCGGCTCACCGGTCTCCCCGCACTCGCCGACGACTCCGGGCTCGCGGTCGACGTGCTCGGGGGAGCGCCGGGGATCTTCTCCGCGCGCTGGTCCGGGACCCACGGCGACGACGCCGCGAACAACGCGCTGCTGCTGGCCCAGCTCGCCGATGTGCGCGAGGAGCACAGGGGTGCGGCGTTCGTGTGCGCCGCGGCCTTCGTGCACCCGGACGGTTCCGAGCTCGTGTGCCACGGCCGCTTCGCAGGCACCCTCCTGTCCGCGCCCCGCGGGGAGAACGGGTTCGGCTACGACCCCCTGTTCCTGCCCGCGGGCGGCGAGCGCACGGCCGCCGAGCTCGACCCCGAGGAGAAGAACCGGGTCTCGCACCGGGCGCTCGCCTTCCGGGAGCTCGCCGCCGAGCTCCGGCGCGCCGTACGCGGCTGAGGGCGGCTGCGCATTGCGCGCCGTGCCCCGTGGGGCGCAGCCTCCCGGGTGGGCTCTGCCCCCGGCCGTCCCCGGCCCGGGCCGGGGACGGCCGGAGCGGAGCGCTCCCGTGCGGTCCGGACTCCGGACCGCACGGGCTCCGGGTCAGGCTTCCGTTAAACTGTGGCCCGCCCCACATTCGAGTCCGTCCCGCCTGCCGGGACGGTGCAACCGCAGGAGAAGCATGTCCCGTCCGATCCTCCTCACCGCAGCACTGGCAGCTGTCGGGCTGCTGGCCGCCGGCTGCAGCGCCGGCAGCGGAAGCACCGGCGGCTCCGGTGGGGGCGAGACGCGCACCGACATCGTCATCGCCCATACGGCCGAGCCCACCAACCTCGACTTCACCACGACCTCGGGTGCGGCGATCCCGCAGGCGCTCATGGAGAACGTCTACGAATCGCTCGTGCGCATCGACCAGAGCGGCGAGGTCCAGCCCGCGCTCGCGAAGTCCTGGGAGCTCAGCGACGACCGCCTCACCTACACCTTCCTGCTCGACGAGAACGCGACCTTCTCCACCGGCGATCCGGTCACGGCCGAGGACGTGAAGTTCTCCTACGAGCGCGTGGTCTCGGATGACTGGACGAACGCGCTCAGCGCCAAGATGGACATCATCGAGACAATCGAGACCCCGGACGAGCACACCGTCGAGATCACCCTCGAGCGCCCCTCGAACGGCTGGCTGTTCGAGCTCGCCTCGCTCGTCGGCGCGGTGTTCTCCCCGGACGGGGTGGGCGATCTCGCGAACGAGGCGGTGGGCAGCGGTCCCTACACCGTCGAGAAGTTCACCCGCGGCCAGGAGATCGTCTTCGCCAAGCGCGACGACTACGCCGGTGCCGCGCCGGGCACCCTCGACGAGGTGACATTCCGCTACTTCGGCGACGCCGTCGCCGCCGCGAACGCGCTCAAGTCCGGGCAGGTGGACGTCATCGGCAGCCTTCAGGCCCCCGAGCTCACCGCCGAGTTCGAGGCCGATGACACCAAGCAGGTCATCGAGGGCACCACGAACGGCGAGGTGCTGCTCTCGATGAACAACGCCGAGGGCGTCTTCTCCGACCAGCGGGTGCGCGAGGCCGTCCTCCACGGCATCGACGAGCAGGCCGTGCTCGACACCGCGTGGGGCGGCAAGGGCACGCTCATCGGCGGCATGGTCCCGCCCACGGACCCCTACTACGAGGACCTCACGGACGTGTGGCCCACGGATGTGGAGCGGGCGAAGGAACTCATCGCCGAGGCCGGCGTCGAGGGAGAGAGCATCTCCTTCACCGTCCCCTCCCTGCCCTATGCGCAGGCCTCGGCGGAGATCGTCGCGGCCCAGCTGGGCGAGATCGGGCTGAACGCGGAGATCGAGACCCAGGAGTTCCCCGCCGTCTGGATCGAGCAGACGATGACGGAGAAGGACTACGACATGAGCGTCGTCAACCACGCCGAGGCCCGTGACCTCCTCACGGTGTTCGGCGAGGGCTACTACACCGGCTATGACACCAGCCGGATCGCCGACACCGCGCTCGCCGCCGATCAGGGCAGCGAGGAGGAGTACGTCGAGGGGATGAAGGAGGTCGCGCGCACGATCACGGAGGACGCCGCGGCGGGCTTCCTGTTCCTCTTCCCCAACCTCATCGTCGCCGATGCCGCCGTCACCGGACTGCCGGAGAACGCCGTCTCGGACGCCTTCGCCATCTCCGGACTGGGCTGGTCCGAGGGCTGAGGTGAGCGCACTCCTGAGCAGGCTCCTGCAGTTCCTGCTGACCGTGTGGGCGGCCACCGTCGTCGTCTTCGCGCTCATGCAGGTGCTCCCGGGCAACGCCGCCCAGGTCGCGGCGGGCCTGCAGGCGACGCCTGAGGACGTGGCCCGGATCGAGGCCGAGTTCGGCCTCGACCGGCCGCTGCCGGTGCAGTACCTCGACTGGGTCGGCGGCATGCTGCGCGGTGATTTCGGCACTTCGTACGTCACGCACGTGCCCATCAGCCCGCTCATCGCCGACAGCGTCCAGGTGACGCTCATCCTCGTCCTCGCCTCGATGGCGGTGGCGCTGCTCATCGCGGTGCCGGTGGGCAGCACAGCTGCCCTGCTGCGGGGCAGAGCCGCGGGCGCGGTGCTCTCCGGGCTGAGCCAGGTGGGGGTCGCGGTGCCGAACTTCCTCGCGGCGATCCTCCTCGTCATGGTCTTCTCGCTGGGCCTGGGCTGGTTCCCCTCCTCCGGCTGGCAGGCCCCCATCGAGGGCTTCGGCGGGTTCCTCTCCCACCTCGTCCTCCCGGTGCTGGCGCTCGCGCTCGTGCAGGCGGCGATCCTCACCCGCTATGTGCGTTCGGCCGTGCTCGAGGTGCTGCGCGAGGACTATCTGCGCACGGCGCGGGCCAAGGGACGCACCGCTGCCGGCGCACTCGCCGTGCACGGCCTCCGCAATGCCGCGATCCCCGTCATCACGGTGGCCGGGGTGCAGCTCGCAACCCTCCTGGTGGGTGCGGTCGTCATCGAGCAGGTGTTCGTCCTGCCCGGGATCGGCTCCGAGCTCATCCGCGCGGTGCAGAACCGCGACCTGCTCACGGTGCAGGGCATCGTCATGGTGCTCGTGCTCATGGTGCTCGTGCTCAACCTCGTCATCGACCTCCTGTACACCGTGCTCGACCCTCGCGTGAGGAGCCGCTCATGAGCGCGCCGCGATCCGCCGTCGAGGCGCTGCCGGACCCGGTCGCACCCGCTGCGCCGGGGCCGGCCTCGCCGACGGCCTCCCGGCGCTCCCGGAGGGCCGACCTCACCCTCGTCACGGGCGCCGTGCTCGTGGGGCTCGTGGTGGTGCTCGCGCTCGTCTCCTTCGTGTGGACGCCGTACGACTACGCCGCGCCGGATCCCGCCGCCCGGCTGCAGGGGGTGAGCGCGGCGCATCCCTTCGGCACGGACCGCTACGGCCGGGACACGCTCACCTGGATCATGATGGGCGCGCGCATCACCCTGCTCGTGGGACTCATCGCGGTGGTCATCGCGCTCGTGGTCGGCGTGCCGCTGGGAGTGCTCGCGGGCATGACGCGGATCCGCTGGCTGTCGGGCCTCGTCATGCGCGGCAGCGATGTGCTCCTGGCCTTCCCCGCGCTGCTGCTCGCGATCGTGTTCTCCGCGGTGTTCGGCCCCGGCACGGTGCCTGCCATGTGCGCGCTCGGCATCGCCGCGATCCCGGCCTTCGCCCGGGTGGCGCGCTCGGGGACGCTGCAGATCATGAGCCGCGAGTTCATCGCGGCAGCGCGGACGGCCAACCGCTCCCCGTGGGCGATCGCGGTGACCCATGTGCTGCCCAACATCGGCGGGCTCGTCGTCGTGCAGGCCTCCGTGGCCTTCGCGCTGTCCGTGCTCGCCGAGGCGGGGCTGTCCTTCCTGGGGCTGGGCACGCAGCCGCCCACCCCCTCGTGGGGGCGCATGCTCCAGGAGTCCCAGCAGTACCTGGGCACGGCCCCGGAGCTCGCGATCTTCCCCGGCGTGTTCATCGCGGTCGCGGTGCTGGGCTTCAACCTGCTGGGCGACGGGCTGCGGGACCGTCTGGATCCGACGCTGAGGGGGCGCGAATGAGACGCACCGATCCGCAGGCAGGCACGCCCCTGCTCACCGTCGAGGGCCTCACGATCGGCACGCGTGCGCGCACGCTCGTCGAACCGCTCTCCTTCGCGATCGGGGCCGGCGAGCGGGTGGGGCTCATCGGCGAATCGGGCTCGGGCAAATCGCTCACGGCCTCGGCGGTCATGGGCCTGCTCGCCTCCGAGCTCTCCGCCGCCGGGCGCGTGGAGCTCGCGGGAGAGGGCGGGAACCTGCTCGACCTCGATGAGCGCGCGCTCGCACGCCTGCGGGGCCGGCGCATGGGCATGGTGTTCCAGGAGCCCATGAGCGCCCTCAACCCCCTCATGCGCGTGGGGGACCAGGTCGCCGAGACCATGACCCTGCACGGCACCGCCCGCGGCAGGCAGGCGACAGCCCGTGCGGTGGAGCTGCTCGACCAGGTGCACCTGCCGGACCCCGCACAGGCCGCGCGAGCGTATCCGCACCAGCTCTCCGGCGGACAGCGGCAGCGGGTCATGCTCGCGGCGGCGCTGGCCAACTCGCCCGACCTCCTCATCTGCGATGAGCCCACGACGGCGCTCGACGTCACGGTGCAGGCGGCGGTGCTCGACCTCATCGACGAGCAGATCGCCGCGCGCGGCACGGGCCTGCTGTTCATCACGCACGACCTCGCGGTCGTCGCGCGGGTGTGTGAGCGCGTGCTCGTCATGCACGCGGGACGCGTGGTCGAGTCCGGGACGGTCGAGCAGATCTTCACCCGCCCGCAGCATGCGTACACGCGGGGCCTGCTCGCGGCCAGCGACCTCACCGCCACGGATGCCCGGGGCCGCCTCTTCACGATCCGGACCGCGGCCGAGTACCGCGGACCGGGAACACCGGAGCAGGCGGAGGCGGCGCCTCGGGCGGCGGAGTCCGGGGAGGCGGCGCCCACGGAAGCGAGGCCTTCAGATGCCGGCGAGGACGCACGGCCCCTCATCGAGATCCGGGGCCTGGAGAAGACGTATGTGCGCCGCGGCGGTCTCTTCCGCCGGCACGAGGTGCGGGCGCTGGCAGGCATCGACGTCTCGGTGATGCCCGGCGGACGGCTGGGCGTGGTGGGGGAGTCCGGCTCCGGCAAGACGACCCTGCTCTCGATCCTCGCCGGGCTGATCCCCGCGAGCGCGGGCACGGTGCGGGTGGGCGACGTCCTCGTTGACCCGCACGACGCGGCCGGCCTCGCCGCGATGCGGCAGGACCTCCAGGTGGTGTTCCAGGATCCCTTCGCCTCTCTCGACCCGCGCATGACGACCGAGGAGATCGTCGCCGAACCGCTGCGCTCCCTGGGCGCGGGTTCCGCGGAGCGCCGCAGGCGAGCGGCCGAGGTGGTCGAGGCGGTGGGGCTCGACCGTGACGCTCTCTTCCGCTATCCCCACCAGTTCTCCGGCGGTCAGCGGCAGCGGATCTCGATCGCGCGCGCACTCATCTGCCGTCCCCGGATCCTCGTCGCCGACGAGCCCGTCTCCGCGCTCGACGTCTCGGTCCGCGCGCAGGTGCTCAATCTGCTCTCCGACCTCGTCGACGAGTACGGGCTCACCCTCGTGTTCGTCTCCCACGACCTCGGAGTGGTCCGGCATCTGTGCGACGAAGTCGTCGTCATGCGCGGCGGGGAGCTGGTGGAGGCGGGCACTGTGGAGGCGGTCTACGACCGGCCGCAGCAGGAGTACACGCGCGCGCTCGTCGCGGCGACCCCCACGCTCGCAGGAGCGCTCGCGGCGCAGTAGCCGCACACGACAGGAACGGACGGTGACCCATGCATTCGCACACGGGCGGCAGCGACGCCGCAGCTCCTTCGACAGGTGCCGGCTCACCCGCCGGCGCGCCCTCGCTGCCCGGGCCGGGAACCGGAGGCGCCGAGCCCGCAGATCTGAGCGTCGCCGAGCTCACGCGGGCGTTCGCGGAGGGCGCGCTCACGCCCGAGGAGGCGCTGTCCTCCGTGCAGCGCCGCGTCGACGCCCTCGAACCGACGATCAACGCCCTGTGGGCGAGCGACCTCGCACCCGGCTCGCAGGCCTGGGCGGAGGCGGCCGCGGCGACCCGGCGCTACGCCGAGGGGAGGCCCTTGGGCCCTCTCGACGGCGTGCCCGTCACGGTGAAGGAGAACATCGCACGTGAGGGCGTCGCGGTGCCCTCGGGCCACGCCGCAGGAACCCCGCCCGTCGCCGGGGCCGATGCGCCCATCGTCGCGCGCCTGCGCGGCTCCGGTGCAGTGATCTACTCCTCCACGGTCATGCCCGACTGGGGCATGCTCTCCTCCGGGGTGTCCTCCCGCCACGGCATCACGCGCTCGCCCCTCGACCCCTCGCTCACGACAGGGGGCTCGTCCTCCGGGGCGGGCGCGGCGGCCGCAGCCGGGTACGGACCCGTCCACATCGGCACGGACATCGGCGGCTCGATCCGCCTCCCGGGCACCTGGCTGGGACTCGCGACCCTCAAGCCCAGCTTCGGCCGGGTCCCGCTGGACGCACCCTATCTGGGCCGCTGCGCCGGACCGCTGGCCCGCCGCATCGCCGATGTCCGGGCGGCCATGCAGGTGATCGGCCGTCCCGATCCCCGCGACTTCTCCGAGCTGCCGCCCTATGACGGCGACTACTCACGGCCGCTGTCCGGGGCCTCGGCGAGGCTCGCTGCAGCGGGGGATCGCCGCGTGGCAGTGGACCGTCCCGCAGCGGGGGACCGTTCGGCGCCGCTCGCGGGCCTGCGCATCGCCTGGCACACGGAGGCCGGCTGCGGGACGGAGACGGAGCCGGAGGTCGCCGAGGCGACGGCCGCCGCGGCCGCCCTGCTGGCCGAGGCGGGCGCCGAGGTGGTGGAGATCCCGCCCTTCATGGAGCCTGCGCTGCTCGCGGACGTGGACCGCTTCTGGCGGGTGCGCTCGTGGGCGGACTTCCGCCTGCTGAGCGCCGACGACCAGCGTCGGATCCTGCCCCATGTGGCACGGTGGTGCCAGCGGGGCGCGGATGTCTCCGCCGTCGAGCTCATGCGCTGCTACCACTCGATCCAGCGCATGCGGCAGGTGACGGTGGCCGCGACGATCGGCTACGACTTCGTCCTCTCGCCCGTGGCGCCCATGCGGGCCTTTCCCGCGGAGGATCCCATGCCCTTCGGCGATCCGGACCTGCCGATGACGCACATCGGCTTCACGGTGCCCTACAACATGTCCGAGCAGCCGGCCGCGACGGTGGACGCCGGCGCCTGCGCCGACGGCCGCCGCGTGGGCATCCAGGTGGCCGGACGACGCTTCGACGACGCCGGCGTGCTGAGCCTGGCAGAGGAGCTGGAGCGGCTGCTGGGCTGAGCCGGCGGGCTGAATCGTCGGGCCCGGGGCAGATTCCGGGCCAGGAACAGGCGGGCCGGAAGATCCGGCCCGCCTGCTCCTCAGGACGCCTCGCGCGCCTCAGTTCATGATGAAGTCGATGACGACGGCGTCGTCCTCGATCCGCGCGGTGCCCGAGGGTCCGAGATCCGCCTCGAGCTGGTACTTGTCGCCGTTCTCGGCCTCCACGACGGCCTCGACCCTGCCGCGATTGTCCTCCTCGGTGAAGAACGAGCCGGTCGAGGTCAGGGCGAGGGAGGACACCGTGATCGTCGGCATCTCCGCGAGGTCGTAGTCGACGCCCTCCGTCTTGAGCGTGTCGAACTGCTCCTTCTCGTCCTCGGAGGCGAAGGCGTCGCGGTCGAAGAAGCCGCACGCCGTCTCCAGCTTCTCCGAGTCGACGCACTCCTCGAGCTTCTTCTCCACGGCGGTCTGGACGTCCTTCGCGTACTCGTCCGTCGTGTGGATGCTGACGTCCAGAGCCGCGGGCTGCGGCTCCGGATCGGCGGCGAAGCCGAGGGAGATGTCCGCCTGCGCCGCTTCCGTGTACTTCGTCTCCTCCACTGCAGCACTGTAGGTGCCGGGCATGACGGCGTACTCGGTGCTGCCCGACTGGAGGGTGACGGGGACGTCGTTGACGCTCACGCCGTCGGTCTGGACGAGGTCGAGGGAGAGGGTCGGGAGCACAGGCGGGTCCAGCGCCCATTCGTCGAAGAAGATCCCGGTCCGGCCCGCCTTCTGGGCGGTGAGGGCCATCTCGTAGGCCTGTCCGTCGATCGAATAGGTCGCGGTGAGCTCTGCCCGGTCGCCGTCCACGTGCACCTCCGCGATCTGGGGCGCCTCGATGCCCGCAGCGGCGGCCGCGGTGATCTCCGGGGTGAGCAGGGAGGTGTCGGCGCCGTTGGGGACGGTGGCCTCGACGATGTCCTGGGCAGCCTCCAGATCGCCGGCGGCGACGGCGTCGAGGTACTCCTGCGCGATGACGTCGGGACCGTACTGGGTCCTGTTGACGTTCATCACGGTGATGATGCCCACAGCGACGAGGACGAGGACCACGCCGATCGCGCACAGCGAGAGGATGAGGGGCAGCCGGCGCTTCCTGCCGCGCTCGCGGGGGCGCCCCTGGTGCCCCGGAGCCGAGGGGTGCGGGCCCTCCTGCGGAGCGCCGGGGGCGCCTGCGAAGGCCGGGCCCGAGCCAGCGTACCCCGGTGCCGGAGCAGGGCGCGGGACGTCGCCTGCGGGCTGGGAGCCGGGGGAGTGCGGCGGCTTGGGCGGGATCGGGCCTTGCGAGCTCATCGTCTGACGCTCACCTTCACGACGGGGACATGCACGAGGTCAAGCTACCACCTGGGCGTGAATGCGGGTGTGTCGAGCGCGCGGGAAGAGGCAGGGAGAGGGATGATTGGGCACGATGTCTCAGGCTCCGAACCCTTCCCCCTCCGCCAGCCGCCACCCCATTGCGATCGGTGTGCTCGAAAGCGTGCGCGCCCTCGTCCTCGTCGCGGGCGCGAGCTTCCTCTGTGCCGCCGCCGCATGGTTCGTCGCCATCGCACAGCAGCAGCCCATCTCGGTGATCCCGGTCTGGGCCGGAGGCCTCATCGGCGCGGCGAGCGGCTGGGCGATGGAATCCGCGACGACGCTGCCTCCCACACTGCTCACCGCAGCCCTCGTCCTCGTCCTCGCCCAGGCCTTCGGCCGCACACGCCGGGCGCTCGCGGTGAATGCCGCACTCGTCCGTTCCGGGCGGATCCCGGAGGTCGAGCACGCCCGGGCCCTCGGCACGGGGGCCGTCGTGCTCACGAGTGCCGTCTGGCTCCTGCTGGCCGGTCTGCTGGTGGGACCGGGGACTGCCGGTCCGCTCGGCACGGCGCGCTTCCTCCTGGTCCTCGCCGCCGCGTTCGCACTCGCCTTCCTCACCGCAGGCCGGTCCGACAGGAGAGCCGCACGCAGAGCCGCACGCAGGCGGGGGTCCCGGAGCGCGACCCGTGCGGCGGGGGACCGTGAGAGCGCGGGCTGGGCGGAGACCCTGCGCACATGGGTGCAGCCGCGCCTCGGCGAGCAGTGGGGCGAGGCGGTCGAGGACGGGCTGCGGCTGACCGGCCGCACCTGGGCGGGGCTGGCGGTGCTCGCCCTCGTGCTGCTGGCCGCGGCGCTGGTGCTGGGCCGGCAGTCCGTCGCCGAGGCCCTGGCCGCCTACTCGGACCCCGTCGCCGCGGCGGTGGGCCTCGCCGCGGTGCAGGCGCTCTTCGGCCCGACGATCCTGCTGCTCGTGCTGTCCTGGGCCTCGGGCGCGGGCGTCTGGATGTCGGCGACGGTCCTGGCCTCGCCGGGCGCCGGCTTCGAGGGACCCGTGCCCGCTGTGCCCGTCCTCGCGGTCGTGCCCGCGCAGCCCCCGGCTTGGAGCGGCTTCCTCGTCATCGCGCTCGTGCTGACGGGGCTGGGAGCGGCGATCGGCCGGCGCGCCTGGGCCGAGCGGCTGGACTGGCGGACCGTGCTCGTGCACGTGTGCCTCATGGCGGCGGTGACCGCGGTCCTCGCACTCTTCTGCACCGGCGCGATCGGTCCCGACGGGCTCAGCCGCTTCGGTGCGCCCGTGGGCACCGCGACGCTGCTGATCACGGGCGCGACGGCGCTCGGCGCAACAGCGGGATGGGGGCTGCGCCTGCTCGCGGACCGCCGGGAGAGCTGAGCTCTCTCCTCTCTATCTGCCGAGTGAGCGGTTCCGGTCGGTTCTCGACGCTGAAACCGACAGGAACCGCTCACCCGTGGATTGGGAGGGAGGGGAGGAGGGAAGGGTTGGCCGGGACGAGGGCGCTCAGCTCAGGGACGCGGGCAGCGGCTGGCCGGTGACGCTCTCGAACCAGTCCGCGACGCCTGTGCCGTACTCGCTCTGGCACGTGGCCTGGGCCTGCTCCGTGATCGCGTGGGCGATGCACTCCTCGAACTCCTGGCGGATGGGCCAGATGGCCGCCGTCGCGACGGCGGAGATGAGCACATAGCCGGCGATGAGGAGGCCGATGATCCCCGTGACGAGGGCCTGCGGCGCCTGTCCCGCCCGCACGCCGGCGACGATGCTCATGACCGCGCAGACGATCGCAGCCAGGGCCAGGGCACCGGAGACGATGACGAAGGGCAGGGGCAGCAGCGAGGTGAGGACGGCGCCGGCGAGCAGGAGGGTGAGGATGAGTCCCAGCTTCACCGCACGCTTCTGCGGGGCGGTGGGGCCCTCGGGCTCCTGACCTCCCGGCTCCCCGGGGGAGTTCGAGCCGCCTGCACCGCCCTCGCCTGCCGAGAGGTTCGTGTCCTGCGCGTCGTCGGTCCTGTTCGGAGTGCTCACCGCCTCAGTCTCCCATACCTCGGGGCGCCCCCGGGGCCGGCACCCGCCCCGCTGCTGGTGTCCGCCCGCGCCTTGGCCCGCGCCCGTCCGCACCGTGGCCCGCGCCCGCCCGCGCTCCGGCCCGCACCCGCCGGCGTCTCGGCCCGCGCCCGCCTCGGCCTCTCCCGTACTAGACTGGGCCCGTGCGCTGCGTCCTCCTCGCCTCCGGATCCGGAACCCTCACCCAAGCCGTCCTCGACGCCTTCGTCCACACCGATGCCGGCGTGGACATCGCCGCAGTGGGCTCCGACAGGCCGCAGGCCGGCGTGCTCGAACGCGCGCGGGCCGCCGGGGTGGAGACGTTCTCCGTCGCCCCCGCCGATCACGCGGACCGGGACGCCTGGAACTCCGCGCTCACCGCTGCGGTCGCCGCCCACGAGCCCGACTGGGTCGTCTCCGCCGGGTTCATGCGCATCCTGGGGGAGGGGTTCGTGGGCCGCTTCGCCGGCCGGATCATCAACACCCACCCCGCGCTGCTCCCGTCCTTCCCCGGCGCGCACGGCGTCCGCGATGCGCTCGCCCACGGCGTGAAGGTCACGGGCACCACGATCCATCTGGTGGATGCGGGCACGGACACCGGCCCCATCATCGCCCAGTTCCCGGTGTCGATCCGCGAGGGCGAGGACGAGGACGCCCTCCACGAGCGCATCCGCGCGATCGAGCGGACCCGGCTCGTCGAGCTGCTGCGCCACCTGGCCGGCGGCTCCCTGGACGTGGACGGCCGCCGCGTGACGGGATGGACCCCGGCACCCTGACAGACCCTCCCGCCGGGCAGGTCAGCGTCCGGCGGGTCCGCCCGCGATCCCGCGAGTTCCAGGAGGACAGAACACCGTGACGTCAGCCCGCCCCATCCGCCGCGCCCTCATCAGCGTCTACGACAAGACCGGACTGGAGGACCTGGCGCGCGGCCTCCACGCCGCAGGCGTCTCGATCGTCTCCACCGGTTCGACCGCCGCCCGGATCGCCGAGGCCGGTGTGCCCGTGACCCCGGTCGAGGAGCTCACCGGCTTCCCGGAGTGCCTCGAGGGCCGCGTGAAGACCCTGCACCCCCGCGTGCACGCGGGCATCCTCGCGGACTCGCGGAAGCCCGAGCACCTCGCACAGCTCGAGGAGCTGGGCGTCGAGGCCTTCGACCTCGTGGTCGTCAACCTCTACCCGTTCACCCAGACCGTCGCCTCCGGCGCGGGCTACGACGAGTGCGTGGAGCAGATCGACATCGGCGGTCCCTCGATGGTCCGCGCCGCCGCGAAGAACCACCCCAGCGTCGCCGTCGTCACGGATCCCGGAGTGTACGCCGAGGTCGCCGAGGTCGCGGCGGGGGCCGGCTTCGACCTGACCCGGCGCACCGAGCTCGCTGCCGCGGCCTTCGCGCACACCGCCGCCTATGACGTCGCCGTCGCCTCGTGGCTCGCGGAGCAGACCGCGGACGAGGGCGAGATGCCCGGCTTCGCGGGCCTCGCCGGCGCCAAGTCCGCGGATCTGCGCTACGGCGAGAACCCGCACCAGGCCGCGGCCGTGCACGCGCTGCCGGGCGCCGGGGGCGCGGCGAACGCGGTCCAGCTGGGTGGCAAGGAGATGTCCTACAACAACTACCAGGACATCGACGCCGCGATCCGCGCGGCATACGATTTCGCAGACCCGGCGGTCGCGATCATCAAGCACGCGAACCCCTGCGGGATCGCGGTGGGCGCGGACATCGCGCAGGCCCACGAGCGCGCGCACGCGACCGATCCCGTCTCCGCATACGGCGGCGTGATCGCGGCGAACCGCGAGGTGACCCTCGCGATGGCGGAGTCCGTCAAGCCCATCTTCACCGAGGTCCTCGCCGCGCCGTCCTTCGCGCCCGAGGCCCTCGAGGTGCTGCGCGAGAAGAAGAACCTGCGCCTCCTCGAGCTGGGCGAGGTGCGCCGGGAGGCCGCCGAGATCAAGCCGATCTCCGGAGGCTTCCTCGTCCAGGAGCGCGATCTGCTCCAGGCGTCCGGCGACGATCCGGCGAACTGGACGCTCGCCGCCGGCGAGGCCGCGGACGCCGAGACCCTCGCGGACCTCGAGTTCGCGTGGCGCGCCTGCCGCGCGGTGAAGTCCAACGCCATCCTGCTGGCGAAGGACGGCGCCGCCGTGGGCGTGGGCATGGGCCAGGTGAACCGGGTGGACTCCGCCCGGCTCGCCGTCGAACGCGCAGGGGACGAGCGTGCGCAGGGCTCCGTGTGCGCCTCGGACGCCTTCTTCCCCTTCGCCGACGGCCCGCAGGTGCTCTTCGACGCCGGCGTGAAGGCGATCGTGCAGCCCGGCGGCTCCATCCGCGACGAGGAGGTCGTCGAGGCGGCGAAGGCGGCCGGGGTGACGATGTACTTCACGGGATCGCGCCATTTCTTCCACTGATTCCCCCGCTGCGCACCCCCGGCACGCCCGCGACGCCCTGCCGCGGACCGGTCGCGGCCGAGGATGGTTCTCGAAGCGCTGGATCTACTGGAAGCGCAGGTACTCCGATCCGACGCGCCGGGACTGGGTGCTGCTGGCGATCCTCCTGAGCGTGATCGCCGCGGTCGCGTGCTCGTTCGTGAGCTTCCGGCTGAGCGGACTGCTGCTGGCCGCGGTGCCCGCCGCGATGGGCCTCCTCCGGCTCACGGGCGGGGAATGGGCCGCCACGGTGCGCAACCGGGGGCGCGCATTCGATGCGACGCTGCTGCTGTGCACCGCGGCTCTGCTCGCCCTGCTCACGGTCACGGTCCCGGACTGAGCCGCGGGGCGGCGACAGCCCGAGGCGAGCACTGCTGTCGCCCTCGGCATCCTGTGAACCGCATGTGCGAAGGCCGCAGATACCGCGTACGGGAGTCGGCGCCGTTGCATTGCGACGCCCCACCTGGAATCGTCTGTGGGGAAGCCGCCGGACGAAGGCGGTCGCCCACAGACGAGGAGGTGCCGCATGGGATTCGGAGATCTTGCGAACAAGGCCAAGGACGCTCTCAACTCGGACAGAGGTGAGAAGATCTCGGACCAGGGTCTGGACAAGGTCGCCGCGGCAGCGGACAAGCTGACCGGCGGGAAGTACACCGAGCAGATCCAGAAGGGCCGCGATGCCGCCGATGAGAAGATCGGCAACCGCGGAGCCGAGGGCGGAGAGCCCGGCGCAGGCCGGGACGACCGCCGCTGAGGCGTCACCGCACACGAGAGAGGGCCGGCTCCCCGGAGGGGGGACCGGCCCTCGCCGCCTGATCGGGCCGACGTCCGGCCTGAGCCGCTGTGCGGCCTGAGCCATTGCTCGCCCGGGATCGCCGCCTGCCCCGGGATGCTCCCGCGAGGCCTTCTGCGAGTCTTCTGCGCTTCTCGAGCCAGAGCTTCCCGCTCAGCGCTTCTTCCCGCTCAGAGCTTCTCGACGGGCGCATAGCGCATGAGCAGGCGCTTGGTGCCCTCGGAGCCGAAGTCCACGACCGCGACCGTCTTGTCCCCGGCTCCCTTGACCTCGACGACGGTGCCGAGGCCGAAGGAGTCGTGCGACACCCTGTCGCCGGGCTCGACCGAGACCATCTCGCGCTGCGGCCGGATGCGGTTGGGGAAGCCCGTACCGGGTCGGCTGGAGGAGGACGAGGCCCCACGGCCCGAGCCGATGACGCCGCCCGTCCCGCCGCTGCCGTAGGCGGAGCCATAGGCCCCTGCACCAGAGCCGCCCGGTGCGCCGAGGCCGCTCAGCGCACCGGAGCCGGTCGACTCCCACTCGATGAGGTGCTCGGGGATCTCCGCGAGGAACCGGCTGGGCGGGTTGTACTGGGGCTGCCCCCACTGGCTGCGCGTCTCCGCCCGGGTGAGCAGCAGCTTGCGCTTGGCGCGCGTGAGGCCCACATAGGCGAGCCGGCGCTCCTCGGACATCTCCTGGGAGGAGGTGAAGGAGCGCTGGTGGGGGAAGGCCCCGTCCTCCATGCCGGTGAGGAACACGACGGGGAACTCCAGGCCCTTCGCGGTGTGCAGCGTCATGAGCGTGACCTCGCCCCCGTGCTCGTCCGGCAGCGAGTCCGAGTCCGAGGACAGGGAGACGGCCTCGAGGAACTCGTCCAGGGTGCCTGCGCCCTCGCTCTGCGCATCGAACTGCTCCGCCACCGCGACGAGCTCGGCGAGGTTGTCCACCCGCGATTCGTCCTGCGGATCGCTCGACTGGGAGAGCGAGGCCAGGTAGCCGGTCTGCTCGAGGGCCGCCTCGAGCACCGGTGCCACGCCCCCGGCCTCGGCGACGCCTGAGAGGTCGCGCATGAGGGTGAGGAACGTGCGGATGGGACCCAGCGCGCGGGAGGTGATGCCGATCGCGTTCTCCGCGTCCTCGAGCGCCGTGCGGAAGGCGGTCCGTTCGCGCTCGGCATGGGCGGCGATGAGCGCCTCCGTCCGGTCTCCGATCCCGCGCTTGGGCTCGTTGAGCACACGGCGCAGGTTCACATCGTCCGCCGGGTTCGCCACGGCCCGCAGGTACGCGAGTGCGTCCTTGATCTCCTTGCGCTCGTAGAACCGGGTGCCGCCCACCACGCGGTAGGGCATGCCCGCGCGGACCAGCGCGTCCTCGATGGCGCGGGACTGGGCGTTGGTCCGGTAGAAGACGGCGAAGTCCCCGTACTCGAGGCCCATGTCGTCGCGGAGCTCGTCGATCCGCTCGACGACGAACCGGGCCTCGGCCTGCTCGGTCTCCGCGACCCAGCCCGTCACCGGCTCCCCGTCGCCGCGGTCCGTCCACAGGCGCTTCTCCCAGCGGTCGGCGTTGTTCGCGATGACCGCGTTCGCCGCGGACAGGATGGTCTGGGTGGAGCGGTAGTTCTGCTCGAGCAGGATCGTGCGGGCCTGCGGGAAGTCCTCCTCGAACTCGACGATGTTGCGCACCGTCGCGCCGCGGAAGGCGTAGATGGACTGGTCCGCGTCCCCGACCACCGTGAGCTCGGCCGAGGGTGCGGGCAGATCCGCCCCCGCGAGCAGCCGGATGAGGCGGTACTGGGCCGGATTCGTGTCCTGGTACTCGTCAACGAGGATGTGGCGGAAGCGCGCGCGGTAGTTCTGCGCGATCGCCTCGAAGGCCTCCAGGAGGTGGACGGTCTCCATGATGATGTCGTCGAAGTCCAGTGCATTCGCCAGGCGCAGGCGCTCCTGGTAGCGGCGGTAGACCTCGGCGGCCGCCACGTCGTTGGGCCGCTCTCCCGCCGTGGCCGCGAAGTCCTCCGGGGTGAGGAGGTCGTTCTTGAGATTGGAGATGCGGCTGCGCAGGGCGCGTGGCGGGAACTTCTTGGGGTCGAGATCGGCCTCCCGCGACACCTGGGTGATGAGGCGCAGGGAGTCCTGGGCATCGTAGATCGTGAAGTTCGACTTCATGCCCAGCGCCTGCGCCTCCCGCCGGAGGATGCGCACGCACGCGGAGTGGAAGGTCGAGATCCACATGCTCCGGGCCGAGGGGCCCACGAGGCCGGCGACGCGCTCGGCCATCTCCTTGGCGGCCTTGTTGGTGAAGGTGATCGCCAGCACCTCGCCCGGCCGGGCCCTGCCGGTGCGCAGGGCGTAGGCGATGCGGCGGGTGAGGACGCTCGTCTTGCCGGATCCGGCGCCCGCGACGATGAGCAGGGGGGAGCCCGTATGGAGGACCGCCTCGCGCTGTGCGGGATTGAGGCCGTCGAGGAGCTCATCGGCGCCGGGCGGGGGAGCGGCGGCCGTCCCTGCGCGCAGGCCGGCGGAGCCTGCCGCCCCTTCGGCGGCCGGATCGGCTTCGGCGACGGAGACCGCGCTCGCGGCGGACACGCCCGCGGAGGGGCCGTCGGCCGCCGGCGAGGTGAGGGCGGAGAGGAAGTCGAAGGGCGAAGTCATGGTGCTCCAGAACCTATCAGCGGGGACGGACGCAGCCCGGACGCACGATGCGTCCGGGCTGCGGAGGGCGGGCGAGGGCCGTCAGACCCAGAAGACGGCGACCGCCACGGCGAGAACGGCTGCGGCGACGGTGCCGTGGGCCAGCCCCGCCGAGGCCCCCTCGCCGGGGGAGGCCTTCTCACGCCGGTTGCCCAGGAGCGCCAGGACGGTGACGGCGATGGCGAGCACGGTCTTGACGGCGATCTTGGCGTGGTCGACCTCACCCGGTCCCATCTCCACGACCCCGACGAGGGCGAGCCCGGTCACCAGCTGGAGGAACGAGGCGTGCAGCATGCCCGGGATCACGCGGGGGGACTTCACATTGGCGAAGTATCCGCCGATGATGAGGGCCATGCCGAGCAGGTGCAGGAACAGCAGGATGAGGCGGAGAATTTCCATGAGGCCGAGTCTAGTGGCAGGATTGCAGTCGGTGTCCGCGGGCCCCTGCGCGGTCCGCCACACGGTCCGCCCTGGTGTAATGGCAGCACGCCGGCCTTTGGAGCCGTGCAGTCTAGGTTCGAGTCCTAGGGGCGGAGCTGGAGGACGGCCGTGCGCGCTGCGCGACCGGGACGGTAAAGCGATCGGATGTCGATCCATGAGGAGCGTTTGAGCATATGGCGGATCACTCTCCCGCTGCAGTGATCGTCCTCGCCGCGGGCGAGGGCACCAGGATGAAGTCCTCGACCCCCAAGGTGATGCACCCCATCGCGGGGCGCTCCCTCCTGCACCACGCGATCAGCGCCGCGGCCGGGACGCACCCCGAGCACCTCGTCGTGGTCCTCCGGCACGCACGCGAGCAGGTGGCCGCGCACGTCGACCAGGTCTCCGAGTCCATCGCCCGGTCCGTGCTCATCGCGGACCAGGACGATGTGCCGGGCACGGGCCGCGCCGCCGAATGCGCCCTCACCCAGCTGCCGGAGACGCTCACGGGCACCGTGGTCGTGACGTACGGCGATGTCCCCCTCCTCACGGCGATGACCCTCGACGAGCTCGTGGCCCACCACGAGGAGCGCGGCAATGCCGTCACGGTGCTCTCCGCCCAGGTGGCGAACCCGCACGGCTACGGTCGGATCGTCCGCGACGCCTCCGGCGCTCTCGAGCGGATCGTCGAGGAGAAGGACGCGGACGAGGCGGTCCGGGCCATCACCGAGATCAACTCCGGCATCTACGCCTTCGACCTCGCGGCCCTGCGGCGCTCGCTCGCGCAGGTGAGCACGGACAATGCGCAGGCGGAGAAGTACCTCACGGACGTCATCGGGATCGAGCGGGCGGCCGGCTCGCGCGTCGCGGCCCTGACCACCGAGGACGTGTGGCAGGTCGAGGGCGCCAACGACCGCGTGCAGCTCGCGCAGCTGGGCCGCGAGCTCAATCGTCGCATCGTGGTCGAGCACATGCGGGCCGGCGTGACGGTCGTGGATCCGGAGACCACCTGGATCGACGCCGATGTGGTCCTGGCGGCAGACGTGACGATCCTCCCGGGCGTGCAGCTGCACGGCGCCTGCGACATCGCGACGGGTGCGGTGATCGGGCCGGACACGACGCTCGCGGACACCGAGGTGGGGGCCGGCGCGCAGATCACGCGCACCCACGGCTCGCTCGCGGTGGTGGGAGCAGGCGCCTCGGTCGGCCCATACGCCTATCTGCGCCCGGGCACCGAGCTGGGTGCCGACGGCAAGATCGGCACCTTCGTGGAGACGAAGAACGCGCAGATCGGCGCCGGCTCCAAGGTTCCGCACCTCACCTATGTGGGGGACGCGACGATCGGGGAGCAGTCGAACATCGGCGCCTCCTCCGTGTTCGTCAACTACGACGGTGTGCAGAAGCACCGGACGACGATCGGATCGCATGTGCGCATGGGCTCGGACACCATGTACATCGCCCCCGTGCAGGTGGGCGATGGCGCCTATTCCGGCGCCGGCGCGGTGATCAGCGAAGATGTTCCCGCAGGGGCGCTGGCCATCAAGGAAGGCCGGCAGCGCAACATCGAAGGGTGGGTCGTGCGCAAACGACCGGGCACCCCTGCGGCACAGGCGGCCCAGCTGGCCGCGGACAGCGAGAATCCCACCGCGGATAAGGAGTCCCGATCGTGAAGTCGATCACCACAGCGGGCGAGAAGAAGCTCGTCCTCGTCGCCGGACGGTCCAACCAGGAGCTCGCGGAGCAGGTGGCGGAGAGCCTCGGCACCGAACTCCTGGAGACCGACGTCTACAACTTCGCCAACGGCGAGATCTACGTGCGGTTCGGCGACTCCGTGCGCGGATGCGACGTGTTCGTCATGCAGTCCCACTCCGCTCCCATCAACGAGTGGGTCATGGAGCAGCTCATCATGGTCGACGCGCTCAAGCGGGCCTCGGCCAAGCGCATCACGGTGATCGCCCCGTTCTTCCCCTACGCCCGGCAGGACAAGAAGCACCGCGGCCGTGAGCCCATCTCGGCCCGCCTCATGGCCGATCTGTTCAAGACGGCGGGTGCCGACCGCCTCATCACGGTCGACCTGCACACGGCGCAGATCCAGGGCTTCTTCGACGGGCCCGTGGACCACCTCGTGGCCCTGCCGATCCTCGCCGACTACGTGAAGAGCAACTACCCCGGCGACCTCGCCGTGGTCTCCCCGGATGCCGGTCGCATCAAGGTCGCGGAGAACTGGTCGTCCTCGCTCGGCGGAGTGCCGCTGGCCTTCATCCACAAGACGCGCGACATCACCCGGCCCAACGCGACGAAGGCCAACCGCGTCGTGGGCGACGTCGAGGGCCGCACGTGCGTGCTCGTCGACGACATGATCGACACCGGCGGCACGATCGTCCAGGCCGCCGATGCCTGCATGGCCGCGGGGGCGGAGGGCGTCATCATCGTCTCCACGCACGCGGTGTTCTCCGGCCCGGCCGTCGAGCGCCTCTCCGGCTCCGTGGCGAAGGAGGTCATCGTCACGAACACCCTGCCCATCGAGGACGAGAAGCACTTCGACAAGCTCACGGTGCTCTCGATCGCACCGCTGCTGGCGCGCGCCGTGCACGAGGTGTTCGAGGACGGCTCGGTCACGAGCCTCTTCGACATGTGAGGCGCTCCTCCCCGCTTTGCGGCGGATGACCGGTGCGCGTACACTTGCAGGGTTGCCTCGGCGAGGGAAGCCCCATGCTTCCGTGATCGACGCGGTGCTCTCAGCCTCCTCCCGGCCTTCGCCGGTGCGGGTGCGGTCCACGAGCAGCGTCCGCCGTGGTCCCGTCACCACGAAGGAGAAGACAATGGCAGACACCATCAAGCTGCTCGCAGCCAAGCGCGAGGAATTCGGCAAGGGCGCCTCGCGCCGTGCGCGCCGGGCCGGCAAGGTTCCCGCGGTCCTCTACGGCCACGGCACCGATCCCGAGCACCTGCTCCTCGAGGCGCATGCGACCATGCTGGCGCTGCGCAACGCCAACGCCCTGCTGGAGCTCGAGAACGCCGAGGGCACCCGCAACGAGCTCGCCCTGCCCAAGGACATCCAGGTGCACCCGGTCTCCCGCGAGATCGAGCACGTCGACCTCATCATCGTCAAGCGCGGCGAGAAGGTCGAGGTCGAGATCCCCGTGCACATCGTGGGCGAGGCCGCACCCGGCACGCTGGTCTCCCCCGAGATCACCACCCTGCTGCTCGAGGCCGATGCCCTCAAGCTGCCCGAGTTCGTCGAGGTCAGCATCGAGGGGCGCGAGGCCGGCGAGCACGTCCACGCCTCCGATGCGGTCCTGCCGAAGGGCGCCACGCTCGTGAGCGATCCGGAGACCATGGTCGTCAACGTCTCCGCGGAGATCTCCGAGGCCCAGCTCGAGGCCGAGCTCGAGTCCGACGCGGTCGAGGGCGATGTCGTCGCCGCGACGCAGGAGGACGAGGGCCCGTCGGAGACCGCCGGGAAGGAATGAGCTGAGACGCAGCCGTGCGCGGCTGCGACTCGGACCCGTACCGCCGAGGGCCCGAGCCCGGTTCCGCACCGGGTTCGGGCCCTCGGCCATCGGGCAGGCCCCCGTGGGCACAGGCCTCGGGGGCGCTCGAGCCGGCAGGGCTCAGACCACCCGTGTGCAAGCGGGCGGCATTCGAACAGGGAACACCGGAGCAGGGAAGAGGACAGAGGCGGATGGGCAACGACACCTGGCTCGTCGTGGGACTCGGGAATCCGGGTGCGCGATACGCCGGCACACGCCACAACATCGGCTACCTCGTGGTCGACGAGCTGCTCGGCCGGATGGGCGCCGCGCTCACCCGGACCAGGTTCCGGGCCACCGCGGCCAGCGGACGACTGCCGGGCCGAGGCGGTCTGCCCGGGCCGCGGGCGGTGCTCATGCGCGCGGGCACCTATATGAACGACTCCGGCCAGTCGGCCGGACAGCTTGCCCGCTTCCATTCCGTCCCGCCCGAGAACGTCATTGCGATCCACGACGATGTGGACCTCGACTTCGACACCGTCCGGCTCAAGCGAGGCGGCGGCGAGGGCGGACACAACGGCCTCCGCTCGCTGACCCAGCACCTCGGGACCAAGAACTACCTGCGCGTGCGCGCCGGGGTGGGGCGGCCGCCCGGTCGCATGGACACCGCCGACTATGTGCTCGCACGCTTCACGAAGGACGAGCAGCAGACCCTGCCGATCATGGTCTCCGACCTCGCGGACGCCGTGGAGACGCTCACGCTCGAGGGGCTCGAGGCCGCCCAGCAGCGGTTCCACGGCCGCGGCTGAGAGGACCACGCCCGGCAGCAGGGGGCGTGTGGCTGGGGATGCTCAGCGCTGTGCGAGCGTGCAGACGCAGGCGCGGTTGCCGTCCGCGTCCTCCAGCACCGTGAACATGGGTGCGCGGGAGTCGTCCACGACCGTCCCTCCGGCCGCGACGACCGCGCGGATGCGGGCGGGGGCGAGGGCCTCGGGCACGGAGAGGTCCACGTGGAGGCGCTGGTGGGGAACCTCGTGCTCTTCGCAGTCCTGGAACCACAGGGGCGGGAGCTGACCGCTCGGGTCGATGATCTCGTCGCCGGAGGCGGCGGTGGCATCACCCGTGAGCAGCGCGGCCCAGAAGGGGGCGATGACCTCCCGCTGGGCCGTGTCGAGTCCGAGTTCCAGCAGGACCGGGGCGTCCGGTTCCGGGGACGCGCCCGCGGTCTGCGCGAGTGCACTGACCTCGACGGCGAGGCGCAGGTCCCGGTTCGTCACCCCGCCCACGTCATGGCTGGTCAGCCGCACGTCGAGGTGGGGGTAGGAGAGGGCGAGGTCCGGGTGGTGGTTCGCGGCCTCGGCGGCCTCGCCGATCCTGTTCGCCAGGGCGAGGCCCGAGGTGAAGCCTCCCGTGCCGAATCGCGCCCGGATGCAGCCGGGCAGGCCCTGCCAGTCGTCCAGGCCCGCGTCCGCGAGCGCGTTGAGCAGCTGCTGTCCTCGGAGTACGGTCCGATCCGTGTGCGTCGTCATGGGGCGAATGCTACGCGTGGGTGCGGCCGGGGTGAACCCCCTGCGCATGTACGGCCACCGCGGGGATCGCGTTCAGGAGCATGAGGATCGCGCCATCCGCGGGTGACCGTGCAGATCGTCAAGATCGACCCGCTCATGAGGGCCGCGCTGTTCAGGATGACCGTGCTCTGAGCGAGGACTGTGCCGTGCGGGAGATCTGACTCCGACGGGAGCCGGGAAGCAGAGCGGCGCATACCCCGCCCACGGCTCCGAACAGGTGGCCCTGCCAGGACACGCCCGGGCTCACCGGCAGGATGCCCATGAGCATCGAACCCCCGTAGAGGCAGACGACGAGGACGGCGATGACGATCTGGAGAACGCGGGCGCCTCCGGGGCGGGCATTGCGCACCCGTGCGATCAGGTAGGTGAAGTAGCCGAAGACCAGCCCCGAAGCGCCCACCGTGAGCGTCCCCGGGAATGCGAGCAGCCAGGGCCCGACCCCGCCCACGAGGGTGACGACTGCAGTGACCGTCCAGAAGCGCCGGGTGCCCTCGGCGGCGACGAGCAGGCCGAGGACCAGGAAGGGGACGGAGTTCGCGATGAGGTGGCCCCAGGTCGAGTGGAGCAGCGGAGCGAGGACGACGCCCGGCAGGTGCGTGAAGTCCCAGGCCCGGATGCCGAGGACCTCGAACCTGCCCGGCAGCAGCATGTCCGCGAATTCGATCACCCACATGAGGGCGAGCAGCGCAAGAGGAGGGAGGAACCGTGCGAACGTGGACGGCGATGCGGGAGCGGCGGCGCGGGCAGGCGTCTGCGACATGCCCTCATTGTCCCTGAGGAGGCTGGGCCGAACCCGAAGGTGCGGACTCGCCGGAAGACTGCCGTGCTCGGCGAGGCGGCATTGCGCGCTGGCCGGGATCATGCGGCGGAGCCGAGCAGGGGCGGAAGCTTCAGCAGCGCGGCGCGGAACCGGGAATGGAAGACCGGGGTGCGCTCGCGGTCGATCCTCGGCGGCGGGATCCATGCGGGGAGGCCGGGCCGGAATGTCGAGCTCCAGCCGGAGCGCTCGAACCACCGGTGATGGAACGGACAGGCCAGCGTGAGGTTGTCGACGTGCGTCGGGCCTCCCTCTGCGGCGGGAACGATGTGGTGCGCTTCGCACCATGCCGCCGGGGCATCGCAGTCGGGGAAGGTGCACCCCTGGTCGCGGGCGGTGAGGAGCGTCATCTGGGTGCGGGTGGCGAACCGGCCGGTGGAGTGCACCGCGAGCGTCCTGCCGCCGGCTGCGGCGATGTGTGCGAAGAGCTGCCCGGCCTGCGACCAGGATTCGAGGTGCCGGAGCGTGGTGGTGCCTCCGGTCTGGGTGGGCAGAGGGCGGTCCGGGCGTCCGAGGTCCTGCGCGCCCGCCGTGACCACGAGTGCATGATCGGCACCGTGGAGCACCCGCTGCCGGGAGAGGCAGCGCAGCAGGAAGGCGAGGCGGTCGTGCCGGTGCCGGCCGGGGGACTGCGAGTCCGGTTCCGGGGCGATCTCGCTGCGGCTGCCGTCCTCGCGCACACCTTGGGCGCGGCCGCCCACGACGAGGGGAGTCAGTGCTTCGGCCTCGTCCGGTGGGTGAGGTGGCGGGCGGAGCTGTCCGCCTGTTGCGGCAGGTTCCCGGAAGGGTGCTTCCTTCACCGCTCTGTCCGATGCGGCCGGGGTCGCTGTCCCCGGTGCGGCTGATGCGCCGGAGGCAGCTGATGTGCTTCGCGCTGCCCGCGCCTCCGCGACATCTGCGGCGGGCGCCTCGGTCGAGTCCGCCAATTTGGCCGAGCGAGGACAGGCCGCTGATCCGGCGCGCCCGGTCACATCCGCTGATACTCGCCCGAGGGTCTTCTCCCACAGGGTGCGGCACGCGGTGCCGTTTGCGTCCTCCTGCGCCTCTTCGTGCAGCTCTGCCACAGCCTCTGCGATGCGGTCGCTGATCGCGAGAGGCCAGCCGTCGTCTTTGAGGAGGTAGCCGGGGTCATCGGGCAGGATCGTGCCCGCACCGGCAGCCCCGCCGGTGAGGCAGACGCCGCCGTCAGCGGTCACCGAGACGTCCGTGCGCTCCCAGACGGCCTCGCGGGGCGCAGGGGTCGACGCCGCGGGTTCCGCTCGCTGCGCTGACTCATGTCGCGGCGTCGACTCGCGTCGCTGTGCCGGTTCATATCGCTGTACTGGCTCATATCGCTCTGCCGGTTCCCGCCGCACTGCCGGGCTCTGCTCTGCCGACCCGCCTTGTGCCGCGGACCCGCCTTGCTCTGCCGACCCTTGCTGTGCAGCCGACCCACGCTCTGCCGCTGAACCATTCTCTGCCACTGATCCGCACTCTGCCGATGAGTCGCTCGCGCCGTGACCTGAGCCCCCTGCTCCTGCGCCGTGACCCGAGTCCTGCGCCTCTGAGACCATTCCCCTCCCGGCTCGCGGCCGCAGCTGGACCTCGGCATCAGTGTCTCTCATGCGTGCGTACAGCAGGGAGTGCATCACTGTCCCGGTGGGGCAGTCGAGGAGT
Source organism: Brevibacterium album DSM 18261 (assembly GCF_000426445.1). GTDB lineage: Bacteria > Actinomycetota > Actinomycetes > Actinomycetales > Brevibacteriaceae > Brevibacterium > Brevibacterium album. The sequence continues at coordinate 34,158 of NZ_AUFJ01000014.1, forward strand.
CCCGAGACGCGCCAGTCCCCATTCACCTTCTGCGTGAGCGTGATGTGGTGCTTCTGCGGCTCCGGGGCGAACTGCGGGGGAGTGCCGTCCGGATCGACCAGGCTGATGATGCGTGCGGTGAGCTCGGGGACGTCGGTCAGCCGCACACCGGGTGCGAGCTCCATCAGCGTCGCCTCGATCCGCTCCCCGTACTCCCGTTTCACGTGGGGCGGAAGCTCCTCCAGCGCGGTGCAGAGGGTGCGAGCCTCATCCGCGGAGAGTCGGTCCTGCTCGTAGTGCTCTGCGATCGCCGGGTGTGCCGGCTCCTGCTGTTCGCCCAGCAGCGTGGTGCGCGCCCCCAGCTGCCGGGCCAGAGCGGCGCGCCTGCGCGCCTCGTGGTGAGCGATGCGGAACTCTCCGGCCAGCAGCGCCTCCGTGGTGCGGTAGCCGTGGTCCGTGGGTGTGCCGGACCTGTCGAACTGTGCCAGCAGGTGCGTGGAGAGTCCGTCGATGCGCCTGCGAACAATTTCGAGGGCGCGCAGTGCGGAGAGCGTCTGCTGAGGTGTGAGCGAGGTCGTTCCTGCACGGTCCCGGCAGCGCTCCGTCGCCTCGAGCAGGCTGAGCGCGAGGCCGGGGACGGGGGAGCCCGCACCATCGGATTCCGTGAGGGCCAGTTCCATGAGCGTCAGCCGGTCGGCGGGGGAGAAGGGCTGCCTGAACACGGGCTCCTCCTGATCCGGCGGCGGACCGTCCGGCCGATCCGCCGGTGATCCTGCTGTGTGCCCGGTGCCCATGTTCCTCACCTCCCTGTGATTCCCTGCCCCCATTCTACCGGAGCGATCATGAAATGCAATAGACGGAGGCTCACAGTCAACCATGAACGAATTACAGTTCGAATCATGGCTCTGGGATTCAGCTGCGCTCTGCTCTTCAGGGACCCACCTGCCCTGAGCGAATGACTCCGCCGGCTCTACTCCCGCGTGCCTCTACCCGCTCCTGTGCTGCCCCGCCCGCCCGCTCCGCGTGACCCCGCCCTCCCCGATCCCGTGTCCGCGCCTGCGCCTAGACTGGGCGCGTGCTCTCGAGACTCAGCGATGCCCTCACCCTGCCCCAGTTCGCAGCCGTCCGGGAGGCCGTCGCGGACGGCTCCTCTCCCGGCGGCTCCGTCTCGCTGGTGCGCGGCCTCTGGCCCGCCCTCACCGCCGCGACCGCACGTACGGGCACCGTCCTCGCGATCACTGCGACCACCCGTGAGGCCGAGGACCTCGCGCGCGCCCTGGGCGACTATCTGCCGGAGGAAGCCGTCGCGGTCTTCCCCTCGTGGGAGACCCTGCCGCACGAGCGGCTCTCACCGCGCTCGGACACCGTGGGCACCCGCCTCACGGTCCTGCGCAGGCTCACGCACCCGGAGGGCGAGGATATCCCGCTGCGGGTCGTCGTGGCCCCTGTCCGCGCGGCACTGCAGCCGCTCGTCAGGGGACTCGGGGAGCTCGAGCCCCTGACTCTGGCCGCCGGCGACCGCGCCGACCTCACGGAGCTGGCGGAGCGGCTCTCCGCGCTCGCCTACTCCCGTGTGGACATGGTCTCCCGCCGCGGCGAATTCGCCGTCCGCGGCGGCATCATCGACGTCTTCCCGCCCACGGCGGACTCCGCGCTGCGCATCGAGTTCTTCGACGACGAGGTGGAGGAGATCCGCCGCTTCTCCGTCGCGGACCAGCGCTCGCAGCCCGCCGAGGCCGGTGAGGCCGTGACCCTGTGGGCACCGCCCTGCCGGGAGGTGCTGCTCACCCCCGAGGTGCGCACCCGGGCCGCGGAGCTCGCGAAGACCGTCCCGGCCGCCGCGGACATGCTCACGAAGATCGCAGACGGCACCGCCGTCGAGGGGATGGAATCGCTCGCACCCGTGCTCGCGGACGGCATGGAGCCGCTGGTCGCGGTCCTGCCTGCGGGCACCCGCGTGCTCGCGATCGAGCCGGAGCGGATCGCGGCGCGCGCCGAGGACCTCGTGCGCACCTCCGAGGAGTTCCTCCAGGCGGCGTGGGAGTCGGCCTCGGACGGGGCGCAGGCGCCCATCGACCTCTCCGCCGCGAGCTTCCGCACCTTCGAGCAGACGCGGGAGGCGGCCGGCGTGCTCTCCCTGCCGTGGTGGGAGGTGGGCGGATTCGCCGCAGATGAGGAGCTGGCCGCGCCCGGCGAGGACGTATTCACGGTTCCGGCGCGCGAGCCGCGCGGCTACGCCGGCGATGTCGAGGCGATCCTCAGGGACGTCCGCGGTCTCGTCCATGCGGACTGGTCCGTCGTGGTGCTCACGGAGGGGCACGGTCCCGGCCAGCGCCTCGTCGAGGTGTTCGCGGACGCCGATGTGCCGGCGGCCTTCGTCGAGGAGCCGGACTTCTCCGCGGCCGCTCGGGTGGAGGTCGCGACCGCGGCGGGGTTCGGCGGGTTCGTCGTCGACGACCTCAGGCTCGCCGTCCTCACGGAGGCGGATGTGCTGGGCCGGGCCTCGGCCGCCTCGACCCGCGACATGCGGAAGCTCCCCGCCCGCCGCAGGCGCAACCAGGTCGATCCGCTCAACCTGGCGCCGGGTGATCATGTGGTGCACGAGCAGCACGGAGTGGGCCGCTTCGTCGAGATGATCCAGCGCACCGCGGGGCGGGGGAAGGACGCGCACACCCGCGAGTACCTCGTCATCGAGTACGCCCCCTCCAAGCGGGGGCAGCCGGGCGACCGCCTGTTCGTGCCCTCGGACTCGCTCGACCAGGTCACCCGCTATGTGGGCGGGGAGAACCCCGGGCTCAACAAGATGGGCGGCGCGGACTGGGCGAAGACCAAATCGCGGGCGCGCAAGGCGGTCAAGGAGATCGCTGGAGAGCTCGTCCGCCTGTACTCCGCGCGCCAGGCCACGCAGGGCCATGCCTACGGTCCCGATTCGCCCTGGCAGCGGGAGCTCGAGGACGCCTTCCACTACGTGGAGACCCCGGACCAGCTCACGACCATCGACGAGGTCAAGGAGGACATGATGAAGTCGGTCCCGATGGACCGGCTCATCTGCGGCGACGTGGGCTACGGCAAGACCGAGGTCGCCGTCCGGGCCGCATTCAAGGCGATCCAGGAGGGCAAGCAGGTCGCGGTCCTCGTGCCGACGACGCTCCTCGTCCAGCAGCACTTCGAGACGTTCTCCGAGCGCTACTCGGGCTTCCCCGTCACGGTCGCCGCGCTCTCGCGGTTCCAGGCCAAGAAGGAATCGGACAGGGTCGTGGAGGGACTGCGCGCGGGCACGATCGACCTCGTGATCGGCACGCACCGGCTGCTCTCCGGCTCCGTGAAGTTCAAGGACCTGGGCCTCGTCATCATCGATGAGGAGCAGCGGTTCGGCGTGGAGCACAAGGAGACGCTCAAGGCCATGCGCGCCGACGTGGATGTGCTCGCGATGTCCGCAACCCCCATCCCGCGCACGCTCGAGATGGCGGTGACCGGGATCCGGGAGATGTCGACACTGGCCACGCCGCCGGAGGAGCGCCACCCCGTCCTCACCTATGTGGGCCGCTACGAAGACCGGCAGGTGGCCGCGGCGATCCGGCGCGAGCTCATGCGCGAGGGCCAGGTGTTCTACATCCACAACAAGGTGCAGGACATCGAGCGGGTCGCCGGCCATATCGCGGAGCTGGTGCCCGAGGCCAGGATCGGGATCGCGCACGGCAAGATGGGCGAGCAGCGGCTCGAGCAGGTGATCGTCGACTTCTGGGAGCGGAAGTACGACGTGCTCGTGTGCACCACGATCGTCGAGACCGGCATCGACATCGCCAACGCGAACACGCTCATCATCGACCGTGCGGACCGCTTCGGCCTCTCCCAGCTCCATCAGCTGCGCGGGCGGGTGGGCCGCGGCCGGGAGAGGGCATACGCCTACTTCCTGTTCCCCGGCGACGGCACGCTCACGGAGACGGCTCACGACAGGCTCAAGACCCTCGCCGAGCACTCCGAGCTGGGTGCGGGCATGCAGGTGGCGATGAAGGACCTCGAGATCCGCGGTGCCGGGAACCTGCTGGGCGGACAGCAGTCCGGGCACATCGAGGGCGTGGGCTTCGACCTCTACGTCCGCCTCGTGGGCGAGGCTGTGGCGAACTTCCGCGGTGAGACCGCGGAGGAGGAGCCGGAGATGCGGATCGAGCTGCCCGTGGACGCGCACATCCCCACCGACTACGTCGAGCACGAGCGCCTGCGCCTGGAGGCGTACCGGAAGCTCGCGGCTGCCTCGGGGGAGGAGGAGATCCGGGAGGTGCTGGCCGAACTCACCGACCGCTACGGCCCGCCCCCGGCCTCCGTGGACGTGCTCGCGGACGTGGCGCGGCTGCGCATCCGGGCGCGCGCCTCGGGCGTCACGGACATCGTGGTGCAGGGCAACTTCATCCGGTTCGGGCCGGTCGGGGAGCTGCCGGATTCGCAGATCGCGAGACTCAAGCGGATGTACCCCAAATCGCTCATCAAGCCCGCCGTCCGTTCGATCCTCGTGCCCAAGCCGGTGGCGGGGAACGGCTTCGACCGAGCCGAGGTGGTCGACTCGGACATCCTCGCCTGGGCACGTGCGTTCCTCGATGCGATCCTGCCGGAGCCTGAGCCCGCAATCCCGGGTGAGGAGGCTGGGCAGGGGGGCGCTGTCGCGGCGACCGCGGGCGCCGAGGCCGGCTGATGAGCGGCGGGCAGAGCCCCGGCGGCGTGGTTCCCGGCAACGAGGGGCGCGACAGCGAGGCAGCCGGCGCCGAGGCGCGCGGCGGCGAGGCTGCCGGCGCTCGGAGGGCCGACGGCGAGGCTGCCGGAGGTGAGGCCCCCGGGACGGGGCCTACCCCGGGCCCGTCCTGCCTGAAGGACGAGCCCCGCCTCGCACGGCGGGAGGGCGGCAGCCCGGACCCGCGCGATGTCCGGGAGCCCTGGGCCCGGCCGGAGACGGAGCAGCTGGACCTGCCCGCGCTGATGGCGTTCATCCGGGCGCGCTGTCCCTGGGCCTCGGCGCATACGCACGTGTCGCTGTCGCGGTATCTCGTCGAGGAATCAGCAGAGCTCCTGGCCGCGGAGGAGCACCTCTACGGGAGGCCGGCAGACGGAGCGGGTACGGCACACGATGCGGCGCGGCACGAGGAGGCGGTCGACGGCGTCGAGGGGGAGCTCGCCGATGTCCTCTACCAGGTGCTCTTCCACTCCGCGCTCCTCGACGATCACGAGGAGCGCGAGCCTGGAGAGACCTACGCCCGGGTGGAGACGCGGCTGGCGGCGAAGCTGGTCCGCAGGCACCCCCATGTCTTCGACTCGGAGCACCCGGTGCCGCTCGAGCAGGTGCAGTGCGCCTATCGTGGGGTGAAGGACCGGGAGAAGCGCACGGGCCTGTCCGCGCCCGAGCCGCCGGTTCCCGCACAGGTGCGTGCCCTGGCGCTCGTGCGCGATGCGCTCGCCGTGACGGAGCACAGGCTCGGGGAGGGAAGCGCACCGCGTTGGCCGGGTGAACGCCGCGGGCGATGACCGGGCGACCGGACCGCGGAGCGCGCTCACTCCCCGCAGACTCGACAGGTTCCAGGAGACACGACAGATTCCAGGAGAGCAGATGACCGCAGCATCAGGTTCCGAGGCCTTCTCCGCTCCCCGCATCCCGGTGAGCGGCACGTTCAACTTCCGCGACCTCGGCGGGCACCGGACTGCTGACGGCAGGCGGATCGCCACCGGCAGGCTGTTCCGGGCGGACGGCCTGGGTCGCCTCGACGACTCCTCGCACACGCTCATGTCGCAGCTGGGGATCAGGAGCGTGGTGGACCTGCGCGAGGAGCGCGAGGTGCACCATCTCCCGGATGCGCTGGGGGCGGGGCTGTTCGAGTATGCGCACATGCCGCTGCTGGGCAACCGCTATATGCCGCTGGATCCGCAGAGCCCGCACCGTCTGGTCCTGGCCGACCATTCGCTGCCCGGACTCTACAGCGCGATGATCGAGGGCTCGGGCGCCCTCTTCACGCAGGTCATCACCCGGCTCGCAGAACAGGAGCAGGGAGCCTCGGTGTTCCACTGCTCCGCGGGCAAGGACCGGACGGGAATGATCGCGGCCTTCGTGCTCACGCTGGCAGGGGTGCGCCGCGACGACGTCATCGCGGACTACTCCCTCACGGAGCAGTACCTGGGCGAGGACTTCCTGCGTGCTCTCGGCCGGGACGTGGCCAGCGCAGGGATCGCCGAGCGGAACATCATGGCCACCGCCGCGCGTCCCGAATGGATGGCCGATGTGCTCGACCGGCTCGACCGTGAGTTCGACGGGGTGGAGGGGTACCTCGCGCACCACGGCCTGTCCGATGATGTGGCGGTCCGGCTGCGGGAGCGTCTCGTGGTGGACGCGGCGGCGGACGAGGGCTGAGCCCCGCTCCTGTCCCGACGCGGAAAGCGTTCGGGCGGAACGTCCCCGCGGCCCGCTGCGACTGCGACGTCGGGCCCGCTGCGACTGTAGGGGGGATGGCAGCAGGGGAACACTGACGAGGACGGTTACGCGGGTACGCCGGCAGGAGCCGGAGCGCTGTTCCGCGTGCGATCTCCGTCCCCGCGGGAGAGCCTGCGCATGAGCAGGACCCAGCCGGCCACGGCCAGGATCAGTCCCGCGGCGTACGCCGTCAGCCCGACGGGATGCGTCGCGGCCGTCTGCTGGATGAATCGCTCCGGGATCAGCACGGCGAAGGCGAACGCGATGAGCGTCCCCGCGTAGCTGCCGATCATGTTCCCCGCATGCCCGCGCCAGTCGCCCCGGCGGATCCGCCAGAGGCCGAGGGTGACGGTGCAGAGGGTGAAGACTGCGAGTGCGTGGAAGACGGTGATCCCGTGGCCGAAGATGAGCAGGCCGCTCACGCACGTGGCGTACATGAGGACCACCCAGGAGCGTCCGATGCGCCGGTGGAGCCGATCGCGGGAGCGTCTGATCATGTTGACCGGCCCGAGCACGAGGGCTGCGAAGGCTGCCGTGGCATGGACGATGACGGTGACTGTGTGGAGTTCCATACTCCTCTAGGATAGTGTCGCTACCCAATACGGCAACGTGGACAGTGAGGGAGGCCCGCACTATCCGACCGGAGCCGTCCCGCCGTTGCCGCCGGCCCACACGGTCGGACTGCGCGGGACGGCGGGTGCGTGGCGTGCGGCGGGGAGTGGTGAGGAGAGGAGTGCGGTCCTGTGAGGCTGAGCGAGCTGGCGGCTGCGGCGGGGACGACGACTGCGAGTGTGAAGTTCTACATCCGCTCGGGTCTCCTGGCGCCCGGAGTCAAGCGGAACCAGACGACGGCGGTCTACGGAGAGCATCACCGGGAGCGCCTCGCCCTCATCCTCGGGGTGCGCGAGCGGATCGGCTCCTCACTGGCGGAGATCGGCGCGCTCACCTCCGTCATCGACGACCCCGAGGCCGGACTGCTCGCGGTCATGGAGGCCGCGCAGACCCTTGCGGTGGGCGGCTGGGCGGGAGGCGCCGCAGAGCCTGCCCCGGAATCCGCCCCAGAGCCTGCCCCGGAATCCGCCGCAGGGCCTGTTGCAGGGACTGCCTCAGAGCCTGCCCCGGCCTCGGCGTCCGTGTCCGCGGTCATCGAGGCGCGGGGCTGGCCGGATGCGGACAGTGAGGCCCGCCGGGCCGCTGAGCGCGGGCTCGCCCGGGTCCGGAGCGGGGGAGCCTCGTGGAGTGAGGAGGCGCTGGGGACCATCGCCGAGGCGGTGGAGAGGATCGGGACGCTGGGCCTGGATCTCTCGGGCTCGCGCGAAAGGGTCGCCCTGGACGTCGCGGTGGGCACCTACGAGCTCTCCCGCGTGGTCGTGGACATGCTCCGCCTCGCGCAGACCTCGGAGAGCATCCGCCGGCAGCTGAGCACCACACCCCCGGCCCCGACCTCATCCCCGTTTGAGCATCCTGCCCCGTCATCCCCCGAGTGAGCGCTTCCTGTCGGTCCGGCGGCGTCAAGCCGACAGGAAGCGCTCAACCGATGAGGGGCAGGGGGAGGGGGCAGGGTGAGGGGCAACAAGGGGGGCAGGGAGGCGGGGACAGGAGGTCCGACTACGACGCCGGCCGGGGCGGGATGTGCACTAGGCTTTGAGGCGTCCGCGGACAGCACCGCCCCAAGGCGCACACATCTAAGGAGAGCTCGTGGCAGAGATCATCGCCGCAAACGCACGGGAGATCCTCGACTCCCGTGGCAACCCCACCGTCGAGGTCGAGGTCCTCCTCGAAGACGGCTCCACCGCCCGCGCCGACGTGCCCTCGGGCGCCTCCACCGGTGAGTTCGAGGCCGTCGAGTCCCGTGACGGGGATCCCGAGCGCTACCTGGGCAAGGGCGTGCAGAACGCCGTCGAGGCCGTCGTCGACGAGATCCACGACGCGATCTCCGGCATCGACGCCGATGAGCAGCGCATCGTCGACCAGGTGCTCATCGACCTCGACGGGACGGAGAACAAGTCCCGGCTGGGAGCCAACGCCATTCTCGGCACCTCGCTCGCGGTCGCGCGCGCCGCAGCGGTCTCCGCGGACCTGCCGCTCTTCCGCTACCTGGGCGGACCGAACGGGCACGTCATGCCCGTGCCCATGATGAACATCCTCAACGGAGGCTCGCACGCGGACTCCAATGTGGACATCCAGGAGTTCATGATCGCGCCCGTGGGCGCGGCCTCCTTCAGCGAGGCCCTGCAGTGGGGCGCGGAGGTCTACCACGCGCTCAAGAAGGTGCTCGTGGAGCGCGGGCTGTCGACCGGCCTCGGCGACGAGGGCGGCTTCGCGCCCAACCTCGACTCGAACGCCGAGGCGCTCGACCTCATCGTCACCGCGATCGAGGCGGCCGGGCGGATCCCGGGCAAGGAGATCGCGCTCGCCCTCGACGTGGCCTCCTCCGAGTTCCACGCCGAGGCCGGCTACCGCTTCGAGGGCGAGGTCCGCACCGCGGAGCAGATGACCGACTACTATGCGGACCTCGTCGCGAAGTACCCGCTCGTCTCCATCGAGGATCCCCTGGACGAGAACGACTGGGACGGCTGGGTGGCGCTCACGCAGCGGCTCGGCGACAGCGTCCAGATCGTCGGCGACGACCTCTTCGTGACGAACCCCGAGCGGCTGCGCCGCGGCATCGACTCCGGCGCGGGCAATTCGCTCCTGGTCAAGGTCAACCAGATCGGCACGCTCACGGAGACCTTCGAGGCCGTCCGCCTCGCCCAGACCAACGGCTACACCGCGATGATCTCCCACCGCTCCGGGGAGACCGAGGACACCACGATCGCCGATCTCGCCGTCGCGCTCAACGCCGGCCAGATCAAGACGGGCGCACCGGCACGCTCGGAGCGCGTGGCGAAGTACAACCAGCTCCTGCGCATCGAGGACTGGCTGGGCGACGCCGCGCGCTACGCCGGCCGCTCCGCGTTCCCCCGCTTCCAGGGCTGAGCACACAGGCGGAACGCACGGGCCGGACGCGCCGGGCCGCACCCACGCGGCGCTGTACGTGCGAGAGGCCGAGCGGGCCCTCCGCGGCTTCGGGAGCGGTCTTGCGGCAGACTGCTCCCGAAGTCTGTGCGGGCCTGCGACCAGCACAGACGCCTCTGCACCGCGGCATCGGCGCTGACACGCCGGAGGTCGGGCAATCCGCTCGCAGGCGTCGGGGGCACGGCACACTTGGGTGTGCCGTGCCCCTTCCTCCTTCCCACGGCCCGAGGTGAACCGATGAGCAGACGCAGCGACAAGAGCCGCCCGGACCGCGGTCCAGGGCGCAGGGGCACCGGCGCCCGGCGCGCCGGCTCCGGCTGGCGGCCCGGCTCCTCGATCACGGATCCCGATGCCGCGGACGAGACCGCGGCGGGCAGGCGGCTCACCTACCGCTCCGCCGTCATCCTCGGGGCGCTGGTCATCGTGGGAGCGGGCCTGCTCAAGCCCATCGGCACGGGCCTGAGCCAGATGCAGCAGATCGCGGCGCTCGAGGCGGACATCGAGGCCACGCAGGGCGAGGTCGAGCAGCTGCGCGAGGAGCGGGCGAAGCTCGACGACCCGGAGCACATCGAGCGGCTCGCACGTGAGCGGATGGGCTATGTGCGCGAGGGCGAGAATGCCTATATCGTCGTCGGCGGGCCCGAGGCCGACGAGGCGAATGTGACCTCGTCCGCCGGAGCGTCCCGGACCACGCGCGCCCGCCCGTGGTACATCGAGCTCGCCGATTCCCTGCGCGCGGTCGGCTACGCATACGAGGAGGAACGGTGATCACCCCCTGCACCGACGCTGATCGCGAGCGCATCCGCGAACAACTGGGCCGGATGCCCCGCGGAGTGGTCGGCGTGGCCGCGCGCGCCGCGTCCACCGGAGAGCCGCTCGTGGTCGCGACCGCGCCCCGGCTGGAGGACGGCACGCCGTTCCCCACGACCTACTACCTCACGCACCCCGACTACGTGGCCGAGTGCTCGCGCATGGAGGCCGGCGGTGCGATGGCGGAGTTCTCCACGCTGCTGGCCGAGGACGAGGAGCTGCGCGCGGCCTATGCGCGCGCCCACACCGCTTACCTCGCCGACCGTGCGCGGATCGGTGCCGAGGCGGGCCTCGACGAGGTGGCCGAGGTGAAGGACTTCTCCGCGGGCGGGATGCCCACGCGCGTCAAGTGCCTCCACGCCCTCGTGGGCCACAGCCTCGCCGCCGGTCCCGGTGTGAACCCGGTGGGCGATCTCGCCCTGTCCCGGATGACGGGGGTGCCCGCGGTCGAACAGGACGCGACGTCGGCTGCTGCGCCGGCTGCGGCCCCGGCCGCTGCCGCGACTCCGGCGGAGACCGTGCGCACGGCGGCCTTCGACTGCGGCACGAACTCCCTGCGCCTGCTGGTGGCCGATGTCGCTCCCGACGGCACGCTCACGGAGCTCGCCCGCGAGATGCGCGTGGTGCGCCTGGGGCAGGGCGTCGACGCGACGGGCGAGTTCGCGCCCGAGGCCCTCGAACGGACCTTCGCGGTGTGCGAGGAGTACGCGCGGATCGTGGAGAGCCTCGCACCGCAGCGCAGGCGGTTCGTCGCGACCTCGGCCAGCCGCGATGTGCGAAACCGCGAGACCTTCATCGCGGGTGTGCGCGAGCGGCTGGGGATCGAGCCCGAGGTGATCGAGGGCGCCGAGGAGGCACAGCTGTCCTTCCGCGGGGCGACGGCGGGGCTCGATGCGCCCGGCCCGCACCTCGTCATGGACCTCGGCGGGGGGTCGACCGAGCTCGTAGTGGGCCTGGGCGGCGCCGAGACGGGGCATTCGATGAATATCGGCTGCGTGCGGCTGTTCGAGCGCTGGCTGCGCCACGATCCGCCCACGGCCGAGGAGCTCGCCGCGCTCCGTGCCGATGTCGAACAGGCGTTCGCCGAGGCCTCCGCGCACGTGGACATCGCCTCGGCCCGCACCCTCGTGGGCGTGGCCGGGACGATCACCACGGTGGCGGCTGCCGTCCTCGAACTGCCCGCGTACGACCGGGAGGCGATCCACGGCTCCGTGCTCGGCCGGGAGCAGATCGTCGCGGCCGCGGACCGCCTCGCCGCCATGACCGCGGAGGAGCGGCGCTCCCTGCCCTATATGCACCCCGGACGCGCCGATGTCATCGCCGCAGGAGCCCAGGTGTTCGCACGGCTCGTCGAGCTCATCGACGATGCGGTCGCGGGCGCCGGCGGGAGCCTCGAGATCCGGGTGAGCGAGTCCGACATCCTCGACGGGATCGCGCTGGGGCTCGCGGATCCGGCAGACTGACTCGGAGGACACTGCACGGGGCCGGCTGTGCGGCAGGCCCGCACGCGCCGACCGCAGAGGGCCGACCGCACAGGGCCGACCGACGGGAGCGAGGGCATGGACGAGTACCGGCAGCGGAGAGAGCGCCGCAGGCGGCTGCGCTCGCGCCTCCTCCGGGTCGCTGCGGTGGTCGCCGCGCTCGGGATGATCGCGGTCTACGTGTTCGGCGGGACCGCGGGCGCCGCCCCCGCGCACAGCGCCCCCGCCGAGGACGGCCCGCAGCCCGGGCCCGGGCAGTGGTTCATGGAGGACTACGGCATTCCCGAGCTGTGGGAGACCACGCGCGGCGAGGGGGTCACCGTCGCGGTGGTCGACTCGGGGGTGAAGGCCGATCACGAGAACCTCACGGGGAAGGTGAAGGCCTCCCGCGACTTCTCGGGCTCGGGGCATGACGGAACCGTGCCGGTGGGGCCGGAGGAGATCATCCACCACGGCACGGCGGTGGCCGGCGTGATCGCGGGCAACGGCAGCGGGGCCGGACCCACCGGAGTGGCTCCCGAGGCGGAGATCGCCTCGGCCTCGGTGTGGCTGGGCGCGGGCGGGCCGTCCGCCGCGCAGTCCACGCGCGTGCAGGCCCAGCAGGCCCTTGAGTGGGCCGTGGACTCGGGGGCCTCGGTCGTGAACATGTCCCTGGGCTGGAACGACCCGGCATGGCCGGAGTCCTGGGACGAGGCCTTCGCGCACGCCTACGCCGAGGACGTCGTCGTCATCGCCTGCGTGGGCAACCGCTCGCAGGGGGCCAGCCAGGCGTGGTCGCCGGCCACCGTGCCCGGCGTCGTGGGAGTGGGGGGACTGGGCCGCTCCGGCGAGGTCCGCGAGTCCTCGACGGCGCCGGGCACCGCGGTCGACCTCATGGGCCCGGCGGAGGACATTCCCGTGCCCTATCACGACGGCGGCTACGGCACCGCCGACGGCTGCTCCTTCGCCGCGCCCGTGATCTCCGGCATCGCGGCGCTGCTCCGGTCCGCGCACCCGGAGATGTCCGCGGACGAGGTCGTGGCCGCACTCACGCAGACGGCGGGAGACGTCGCCGGCCACGAGGGCCGCAGCACCGCCGAGGAACCCGACCCGATCGTGGGCTGGGGCCGGGTCGACCCGGGCGCGGCACTGGCCTGGGAGCCCGACGGCAGCGAGGCCTCGGCGGCGCAGCAGCTCGAGGACTGGGTCCGGATGCACCGCCGGGCGGACGCCGAGGCCGAGGCCGGCGCCGAGGGCCCGGCGGACTCGCCGCCGAGCGCGTCCGGGGAGGCGGACGCCGACGGTGAGGGGACCGCGACGGGCGAGGACGAGGAGCCGCAGGTGCGGGCCGCGGCCGCTCCTGCAGCCCGCCTGGGGCCTGCGCTCCTGGTGGCGGGAGGAGTCGTCTCGCTGGGTCTTCTGACCGCGGGCGGTGTGGGTTTCCTGCGGATCCGCAGGTCGTCCCGGCGCGGCTAGTGAAAGTTTTCACAAGGGCCTAGGATGAGGTCATGGCTCTCATTCGAAACAACGCTCTGCGTCCTCGCATCCTCATCGTCGGCGGCGGCTATCTGGGCCTCGTGGTGGCTCAGAACCTCCTCGGAGACCTGGGCCGGGGTGAGGCCACGGTCACGGTGGTGGACCCCAACCCGTACATGACCTACCAGCCGTTCCTGCCGGAGGTCGCCGGCGGCAACATCGAGGCGCGCCACGCCGTCGTGCCGCTGCGCCGCAACCTCCGCGGTGCGGAGGTCATCACCGGCTCCGTGGCGAGCATCAACCACGAGAAGAAGTTCGTCGTCATCGAGCAGGAGGGCGATGAGCCCTTCGAACTCGACTACGACCAGATCGTCCTGGCCGCCGGCTCCGTGCCGCGCACGTTGCCGATCCCGGGTCTGGCGGAGGAGGCGATCGGACTCAAGCGGATCGAGGAGGCCGTCGCGCTGCGCGATCACGTCCTGAGCCGCATCGCCGAGGCCTCGCTCATGGAGGACGACGCGGAGCGCCGCAAGGCGCTCACCTACGTGTTCGTGGGCGGCGGCTTCGCGGGCATCGAGGCGCTGGGCGAGCTCGAGGACCTCGCGCGCGCCGCGGTGGCGCAGTACGACACGCTCACGGAGGCCGATCTCCGCTTCGTGCTCGTCGAGGCCCTGGGCCGCGTCATGCCCGAGGTCGGCGAGGCGCAGGCCCGCTGGGTGGTGGACCACCTGCGCGAGCGCGGCATCGACGTCTACCTCGAGACCTTCCTCCAGGACTGCACGGACAAGCACATCAAGCTCTCCAACGGCGAGGAGTTCGATGCGGACACCATCGTCTGGAACGCCGGCGTCAAGGCCAACCCGATCCTCGTCGACTCGGACCTCCCGCTCGACGAGCGCGGCCGGGTGACGGTGCGCGCCGACCTCCGCGTGGAGAGCGAGGACGGCGTCGTCGAAGGGGCCTGGGCCGCCGGTGACAACGCCGCCGTCCCGGACCTCTCGGGCGAGGGCCCCGGCGGCTTCTGCGTGCCCAACGCACAGCACGCCGTCCGCCAGGCCCCGGTGCTCGCGAAGAACCTGCTCGCCGCGATGCGCGGGGAGTCCGAGTTCACGCAGTACTTCCACAAGTCGCTGGGCGCCGTCGCGGGCATGGGCCTGTACAAGGGCGTGAGCCAGATGGGCAGCTTCGAGACCCGCGGCGTGCTCGCCTGGCTCATGCACCGCGGCTACCACGGCTACGCGATCCCCACGGTGGACCGCAAGGTGCGCGTGTTCGCGAACTGGGGCCTCAACCTCGTGCTGGGCCGCGACGTCACGCCGCTCAAGGACCTCGATGTGCCGCGCAAGGCCTTCGTCGAGGCCGCGCACTCCAAGCCGGCTCCCAAGAAGGAGCCCGTGCCGGCGTGACCTCTGCCGCATGATCCCTGTTGGACGATCCCTGCTGCTGAGAGCGGCTGGGCGAGTGCGGAGGCGGTGAGCGCCTCTCACTGAGCAGCGCACTCCGAGGAACAGGGCCCGGGCCGGGCGAACCGGTCCGGGCCCTGTCGTCGTCTGCGGCTCCTGTCGGGCTCTCGTCGGCTTCGGCCGCTTCCCTCTCCGGCGCGGCCGGCTGCTCTTCGACCCGGTGCGATCCTCCTCTCCGGCCCCGGCTGGTCTCCCTCCGGCTCGCGGCGGCTCCTCTCTCCTGCTGGGCCGACCGTTGGAAACGTGCCGGGCGTCACTGCGTCGCTGAGGTGAGCCTTACTATGGTGGGGCGGAGCGCCGATGCGAGAGGAGTGCTGTGGACCCGACCTCGTGGAATCTGCCCCTCGTGCTCGTGTGGCTGATCATGTACGGCATCGTGCTGCTGCGGGCCGGAGGCACCTATGCGCTGGGCCGGCTGGCGCGCGGAGGTCTTTCACGGTCCCTGCGGGTGCGGAGGCTGCTGGATTCCGAGCGCTATGCGGCCGCCGAGGCGAGGGTGAGCCGCTGGGGTGCCCCCATCGTGGCGCTGAGCTTCCTCACGGTGGGCTTCCAGACGGTGGCGAACCTGGCGGCGGGCACGATCCGCATGCCGCTGCTCCGCTATCTGCCCGCGCTGGCATTGGGCGGTGCGGCCTGGGCGAGCGTCTATTCGCTCGTGGGCTTCGCAGGGTTCGCGGCGGTGCGCTTCGCCTTCGAGCGCGCACCCGCGGCGACCGGTGCGGCAGGCGCGGTGATCGTGGTGCTCATCGCGTTGCTGGTGCTCATACCCGTACGGCGGCGCAGGCGGACGGGTGCAGCTGAGACGGGAGCCGGGCCGGCACCTGAGGAGAGCGCAGGGCGGTCCGCTGCGGGGACTGCGGGGCCGGGGGAGAGCTCACGGATCGAGGTGCGCCTCGACGTGGAGGACCGCTAGGCTGATCCGGCCCCCTATAGCCCAATCGGCAGAGGCAGCCGACTTAAAATCGGTTCAGTCAGGGTTCGAGTCCCTGTGGGGGGACAGCGCTGCAGGAACCGGCTGATGGTCGTTCGCCGAGGTGAGCGAGCTCACTGCGCCGTGAGGGGCCGCGGACTAGGATCGGGGCGGAACCGCGGCCGGGGCGGTCGGCGGACCTGTGAGCGGCAGAGGAGGCCGGATGGCGGACAGCGGAGCGGCCACAGTCGTCATCGCCGGAGGAGGCGCTGCGGGACGGGCGGCGGCCGGTGCGCTGGTCGCGGGCCTCGCAGAATCCCGCTCCCGGGGCTCGGGCCCCGGCATTGCCCGCATCGTCCACCTCACGGGCCCCGCGGCGGAGGCGATCGACCGGACGATGGTCGACAAGGCCCTCATGACCGGCCGCCTCACGCCGGAGCGGGCCGTGTCACTGCGACCGCCGGTGGAGGGCGTCGAGACCCGGGACGCGCACCTGCTGCGGGTCGAACACACCGGGGAGGGCACCGGGAGCGCTGCGCCGCTGCGGCTCGTGCTGAGCGGGGGAGAGGTCCTCGACGCCGCAGCGCTCATCGTCGCGACGGGCTCGGCCCCGCGCACTCTGGACGTGCCCGGCGCCGCGGACTGGCGGGAGGCCGGCAGGCTCACCTCCCTGCACTCCGCCGCGGATGCGCTCAGGATCCGCGGTCTCGTCGAGGCCGCCGCCGAGGCGCAGTCCCGCCTGCGCGTCATCGTCTCCGGCACCGGTCTGGTGGGTTCGGAGGCCGCCGGCCTCCTGTCCGGCGCCGACTGCGAGGTGACTCTCGTGTCCCGGAGCGCCGTCCCCGGGGCCGAGGTGCTGGGCGAACCGATCGCGAGGGCATTGGCCGATGCACATTCGGCCGCCGTGGACGCGCGCTGGGGTGCGCGGATCGCGTCGCTGGACGCGCCTCCCGCGGGCGGGGCTCCCGGTGCGGTGCGCCTCGACGACGGCACACGGCTCGAAGCCGGCCTCGTCATCGCCGCACACGGCGCCGAGCCCCTGCTCCCACTGGGGCTGGAGGGTCTCGCGGGAGAGGCGCGGAAGCAGGAGGTCGTGAGCGCTGCGCATGGCACGAGCGCTGTGCAGGGCACTGTACATGCGCGGAGTGCGGAAGCCGTACAGGACACAGCGGCCGCGCGGGGCGCGGAGGGCGCGCAGGATGCGACCGCCTCGACAGGTGCCGGAGGCGATGTGCTCACGCGCGTGGGCTTCAGGGCCGCGCGCGGTCTGCCCGTCGACGGCAGTCTGCGGGTCATGAGCGGATCCCCGGGTCTGCCGATCTGGGCCGCGGGCGCTGTCGCCGCGCATGCCGGCCGTGCCGAGGGATTCGGGGAGCCCGGCGCCGATGACCGCTGGCTCGTGGACCACTGGGACGATGCGGAGGCCCAGGGCGCACATGCCGCAAGGGCGGTGCTCGCGGCCTTCTCCGGCGCGGATGCGGAGGGTGCGCTGCGTGCCGATGCAGAAGGCGCGCTGCACACAGATGCACAGGGTGCACCGCGCGCCCGCGCAGGCGGTGACGGGCACCGGACCGCTGCGGCAGGGGCCGGCGTCCGGTCAGCGGCTGCGGAGGCTCCCGGGAGCGCAGGGCGATACGCGCCCTACGTCCCCACGAGCGCCTGGTTCGCACGCATCCACGGACGCCAGCTCGCCGGGTTCGGCGCGGTCCGGCCCGGTCTCGTGCCGCGGACGGTGAGCGAGGAGCCGCTCCTCGTGGAGTTCGCCGACCCGCGCAGCGGCCGCGTCGAGGCGGTCGTCGGGCTCGACGCGGGGCGCGCGCTCAGGGCGCACGCGCGGACGACGGTGCTGCTGGGCTGACTCCGCTCGGCCGGGATGCCGTATGCTCGACTGCCCGCGGCACCAGACTCTGGACCGCCAGCCTTCGAGCTGTCCGATCGGTGAGCGGAAATCATCCGGATGGCGGTCACGGGCGTAGTCTGCGGACATGCCCGCCGACCCCGACGCACCGGAACCACCTGATCAGCACCCCTGCCCGGACGGCCGACATGGAACTGACGGCCCGCGCGGGCCGTACGGTCCCCGCGACGGCGCCCCCGTTCTCGACGAGAGGCGCAGAGCCGTGCTGGCCTGGCGGGGTCTGGCCCTCGGCGTGCTCGGGCAGACGACGGCGACCGTCGTCATCGCCGGGCCGGCCTTCCTCATCCCCTTCCTCCGGAGCGCATACGGATTCTCGCTGACCCTCTCGGGCACCGCCGCGGCCGCCACGAGTGTCGGGATGGTGCTCACGCTCGTGGCCTGGGGCGCGCTCGCCGATCGCCTGGGCGAGCGTCTCGTGATCGCCGCGGGGCTCCTCGGCGCCGCGCTCGCGACCGGCCTCGGGCTGCTCCTGGCCCTCGACGGCCGGCTCGCGGAACCCCTGCCGCTCTTCTGCGTGCTCGCCCTCGCCGGCGCGGCCGGGGCGAGTGTGAACTCTGCGACGGGACGGGTGGTCGCGGGCTGGTTCCCGCGCGAGAGGCGCGGGCTCGCGATGGGCATCCGCCAGATGTCGCAGCCCCTGGGCACGGGCATCGCAGCACTCCTCGTCCCCGCCGCGGCCGCCCGCTGGGACCTGCCGGGCTTCTTCGCGCTCGCGACCGTCCTGGCCGCCGTGTCCGGAATCGCGTGCTGGCTGGGCGTGGTCGATCCTCCGCGACCGGCGCGGACGGAGCTGCCCGCGGCGGCCTCGGCGGCGGGTCCGGCCTCGGCAGCCGATCCGGCACAGGCAGCCGATGCGGCACCGGCAGCCGACACCGCCTCGGCGGGTGCATCCTCCAACCCCTATCGCGGCAGCTCCTTCCTCCACCGCATCCACCTCGTCTCCGCACTGCTGGTGATCCCGCAGTTCACCTTCGTCACCTACGGGCTGGTGTGGCTCATCGACGTCCAGCAGATGGAGGCGCACACGGCGGGCCTGGTGGTGGGCGCCGCTCAGCTCGTGGGCGCCGGAGGGCGCATCGCGATGGGCGGCCTCAGCGATCTGGCGCCCTCGCGGATGTTCGTCCTGCGCCTCGTCGCGCTCGCCGCCGCGGTGCTCACGGGCGCGGTCGCGGCGGCATCGCTGGGCGTGTGGCCGGTGCTGGGCGCGGTCCTGCTCGTGCTCGCCTCCACGGCGTCCGTGGCGGACAACGGGCTCGCGTTCACCTCCATCGCCGAGGCGGCGGGCCACCGGTGGTCGGGCAAGGCGCTCGGCATCCAGAACACGGGCCAGCACATCGTGTCATCGGGCGTCGGACCGCTCGTGGGCGCGCTCATCACCGGACTGGGCTATCCGGCGGCGCTGGCGTGCGTGGCGGCCGTTCCGGTCGTCGCCTCCCTCCTCGTCCCGCGGCACGATGTGGAGCGGCCGTGAGCGTCCGCGCACACCGCCGCCGGACGGAAGGCGCGGCCGGCCCGTTCACACCCGGAGGGCGTGGAATTCATCAACTGCTCACCCGCCCGCACTAGCCTCGGGGAAGACGGTCACGGCGCGTGCGCGCATACGGAAGGGTGGGGCGATGGGTATGGACGAGATGCATCCGCGGCAGCGGGAGAACCTGCGGGAGTACATCGACCGCCTGCACCTCGAGGGCTACCACGTGGCGGACGGGCACACCCACGACCCCGATCTCATCGACCCCGGCGGCCGCGCCGTCGAGACCTGGCGTGAGGGCTATCCCTACGACGAGCGCATGGACCGCGAGGCCTATGAGCTGGAGAAGTACCGACTGCAGGTGGAGCTCCTGAAGTTCCAGTACTGGGGGCAGGACGAGGGGCTCAAGCACGTCATCGTCTTCGAGGGCCGCGACGCCGCGGGCAAGGGCGGCACCATCAAGCGCTTCACGGAGCACCTCAACCCTCGGGCCGCCAGGGTCGTGGCTCTGGGCAAGCCCTCCGATGTGGAGCGCGGCCAGTGGTACTTCCAGCGGTACGTCCAGCACCTCCCGACCTCCGGGGAGATCGTCATGTTCGACCGCTCGTGGTACAACCGGGCGAACGTGGAGCGGGTCATGGACTTCTGCACGGACGAGGAGTACGAGACGTTCATGACGCAGGCGCCGCTGTTCGAGAAGATGCTCATCGACTCCGGCATCCACGTCACCAAGTTCTGGTTCTCCGTCACCCAGGCCGAGCAGCGCACGCGGTTCGCCATCCGCCAGATCGACCCGGTGCGGCAGTGGAAGCTCTCGCCCATGGACCTCGAGTCCCTGGACCGGTGGGAGGACTATACCGCGGCCAAGGAAGAGACCTTCCTGCGCACGGACACGGACTTCGCGCCGTGGATCACGATCAAGTCCAATGACAAGAAGCGCGCACGGCTCAACGCCCTGCGCCACTTCCTCAACCAGTTCGACTACGAGGGACGTGACGACACCGTCGTGTACCCCGCCGACGAGCAGCTGGTGCAGCGCGGCCTCGACGCCGTGGGGGACTGAGGGCTCAGCATCAACGGCTCAGCATCAGCGGGGACTTTTCTACGGTGCGGGCACGCTGCTGGGTGCCCGCACTGTCAGAAAGTGCCCGCTGTCCTCGCGCGTGCGGCTCAGCCGGTCTCGTGCGAGGCCTGCCGGGCCTGCGCGAGCGCCTGGGCGAAGACCTCGACGGGCTGAGCGCCGGAGACCGCATACCGCATGTCCAGCACGAAGGTCGGCACCGAGCGGATGCCGAGCGCGGCGGCCTCCGCGATGTCCGCCCCGACGGCCGGAACGCGAGAGCCCGTGGCGAGCTCCTCGCGGACGGCCTGCTCGTCGAGGCCCGCCTTGAGGCCGATCCGCACGAGCGCCTCGGTCTCGCCGATGTCCGTGCCGTGCTCGAAGTGAGCGCTCAGCAGCGCCTCCTTCACCGCATCGGCAGCACCGTGCTCCTTCGCGAGGTGGAGCAGCTGATGCCCCCGCATCGAGTTCGCCACCACGAGGGAGTCGAAGTCGTAGTCGAGTCCCTCCCCGGCCGCCTGCTCGCTCACGTGGGCGAACATCTGGCGCACCTGCTCCTCTGACATCCCCTTGCGGGTGGAGAGGTACTGCGCCTCGGTGCCGTCGTAATGGGCAGGGAGCGAAGGGTCGAGCTGGAAGGAGTGCCAGGTGACCGTGACCTCCTCGCGATGCGGAAAGGCGGCCAGCGCCCTCTCGAACCGGCGCTTGCCGATGTAGCACCACGGGCAGGCGATGTCGGACCAGATGTCGATATTCACCTGAGGAGAACGCCGTCCCGGAAGCCGGCATTCCCGGTTGCCGCGTTCTCAGGTCGCAGCAGCGGACAGCACTGGAGCCGGGCGAGAGGGGAAAACTCGCCCGGCTCCACGTCCGGATGGCGACCGCGTCCCGGGGACCACCGCGCAGTCCCGACGCGCTCGGTGCGCTCGTCGGGCAGGGACGACGACCGGTCGCGCGCCGCGCTCAGCGCACTGAGCCCTGCTCAGCGCAGCGAGCCCTCCCGTTCCGCGCGCCTGCGGCCCACGAAGCTGAGCACGAACGCGAACACGCTCAGGATCAGGGTGAGCGCGGCGACGGCGATCCCCGCATCGATCCAGAACTGGGGCGGGAACAGGCGGATGAGCGAGTCGTCGAGGTAGAAGGTCCAGGTGCCCTCGGCGAAGAAGACCTCGTGGAAGCGCGTGAAGAACGTGTCCCAGCCGAGGACCGCGAGCACCCCGAGGACCGCGAACAGCACCACGGTCAGGATCGAGCCCACGCGCAGGCTGCCCCGCATTCCCGTCCCTCCCGTGCGGCACTTGTACAGCCCGAACAGGAGCGCGCCGATCCCGCCGATGATCGCGATGAGCGTCAGCAGGCCCACGAGCGACTTGACATCGGCCATGTGCGCGAGCTCGCCGGAGGTGAACACGGGCACGCCCTCGGGGGTGACGATGTCCGCGAGATAGCGCGAGGAGTCCAGGTTGTAGAGGTAGTCCACGGTGTAGGAGCCGTAGTGCAGCCGGTCCTCCGCGGTGAAGCCGTACTGGTCCTCGGGGAAGCCGGGGCGCCAGAAGTAGGTCCACTTGAGGAAGGTGCCCGAGGCCACCGCCCGCACCGCCAGCGCGACGATCACGAACGGGATCGCGGCGGCGATCCAGATCGCGCCGATCACATCGAGCGCACTGCGGCCGCGCCTGTCGTCATTGCGGCTCCCGGCGGGGGCGGAGGGCTCTCCCGCCTTCACCCGGAGCGGCAGGGTGGTCCCCGCTCCCGGTGCCGCAGTGCCTCCCGCAGCACCGGCTGAGGCGCCGCCTGCGGCGGACCCGCCTTCGAACAGAGCCCATTCCTCGTCCGAGAACATGGCCGGCCTCGCAGTCGTCCCGCTGCCCGCGGCGCCGTGTCCGGAGGACCCGGGAGCAGTCGAGGCAGCCGAGGCCGTGTGCGCAGGACCGTCCGCCGCGAAGGGCTCGAACGCCTGGGTGTCCTCGAGATCAGTGCCACCGGAGGCTCCATCGCCCGCAGCCGCGGCGTCGGAGGACGCAGACGAGTGCTCCGCGGGCGCGGCGAACTGGGCTGCCGTGGGCTCGTCCCCGTCCGGCTGCGAGCTCAGCCTGCGGGACAGGAGGTCCTTGGGCTCGTTCGAATCGTCTGCAGTCACGCAGCCATTCTGTTGCAGCCGGCCCCCGCAGCCCGGGAGGACACGCCCGAGGCGGCGAAGTCCGGTCTGCGCCTGTCGCTTCCCGCGGCCCTGCGGCTTCTCCGCTGCCCGGCCGCCCGGTGGTGCGGCGGGCCTCAGGAGCCGCTGTCGGCCCCGGGCTGCCGCCTCACCCCAGGAGCGCGGAGACGATGAGCAGCGCGGGCACCGAGAGCACCGTCGTGATGAAGACGGCGTCCCGCACGAGCCTCTCGGACTGCCGGTACTGCATCGAGTAGATGTAGACGTTCTGGGCCGTCGGCAGAGCCGAGGTGACGACGATGGCGAGCAGGTCGATCCCGTCCCAGCCGAGCAGAGGCCCGCCCACGGCCCATGCGATGAGCGGCTGCACCACGAGCTTCACTCCGGTGATGACCGTGAGCTGGGTGCGCGTGCCCCGGGCGGGCAGGCTCCAGCCGTCCCGGAAGCTCAGCCCGAACGCCAGGAGCGCGCCGGGCACGGACATCGCCCCCATCATCTCGAGCGGATCGAAGACGACGGCGGGGATCTCGACCCCGGTCGCGGAGACGAGGATGCCGAGCACCGAGCCGATCACGATGGGATTGCGGGCGATGGAGACCAGCGGCGAGTACCAGTGCGGATTCCCGCCCGGTCCCGTGGAGTCGAGGATCGCCATGCCGATGGGGGCGAGGAGCAGCAGCTGGAACAGCAGGACGGGTGCGACGTAGCTGAGGTCGCCCAGCACGTAGACGGCGATCGGGATGCCGAGGTTGCCGATGTTCACATAGCTCACCGACCACGCGCCGAACAGTGCTTCTCGTGCGTTCCCCCGGCGCGCGAACCTCACGAAGAGGAAGAGGAGGATGCCGCACACGAGCGCCGAGCCGCCCGTGGCCAGGAGCTGCGTGGAGAAGATGAACGCGAGGTCAGTCGTCGCGATCGTCGTGAACAGCAGGGTGGGCGTGGCGATGTAGAAGACGATCTTCGCGAGCACCTGCTGTCCGTGCGGTCCCAGGAGGTCGAGTCGGCCGGCGAGGAACCCGGTGAGGACGATGACGGCGATGACGCCGAAACCCTCGAAGACCGCCAGCACTGCTCTCCCTCTCCGCACCCGCTCGTCCCGCGCGCCGCGGGAGCCTCACCCAGGCGACTGTACGCCTCGGCCCGGCCCGGTAGCCTTGTGTTCGCGATGAGAGACGAGCAGACGGGCCCCGGAGCGGGGCAGGACCCCGGAGCGGGGAAGAAGGCGGGCCGCCGAGGCAGGGGAGGCTCCCGGCGCAGGGGGAGCCGGGCAGGACGCGCACAGCGGAGCGACGAGTCCGCGCAGCAGGGGAAGTCCGGACAGCCGGGGAAGTCCGCACAGCACGGCAGCACCGGGCGGCACGACAGAGCCCGGAAGGACGAGCGCCGGCAGCACCACGAGAGCAGGCGCGCGGCGCTGCGGGAGGCCCGGGCGGAGCGCAGCCCGCTCATCGAGTACCCGGCCGAGCTCCCGGTCGTCGAGCACAGGGAGGAGATCGCGGAGGCGATCGCCGGCAACCAGGTCGTGGTGATCGCCGGCGAGACCGGTTCGGGCAAGACGACGCAGATCCCCAAGATCTGCCTCGAGCTGGGGCTCGGCGTCAACGGCATGATCGGGCACACGCAGCCCCGCCGGATCGCGGCGCGCTCCGTGGCCGCCCGCCTCGCCGAGGAGATGGGCGAGGACCTTGGCGGCACTGTGGGCTACCAGGTCCGCTTCACCTCGCAGGTGGCCGACCACACGCGGGTGAAGGTCATGACGGACGGCATCCTGCTCTCGGAGCTGCGCCACGACCGGCTGCTGCGCGACTACGAGGTCCTCATCATCGACGAGGCGCACGAGCGCAGCCTCAACATCGACTTCATCATCGGCTTCCTCACCCGGCTCCTGCGCGAGCGCCCCGAGCTCAAGGTGATCATCACCTCGGCGACGATCAATCCGGAGGCCTTCAGCGAGCACTTCGGCGGCGCTCCCATCATCTCCGTCTCCGGGCGCACCTATCCCGTGGAGGTCCGCTACCGTCCCCTCGATCCGGCGGAGGAGGGCGAGCACGCCCGCGCTGGGGGCGCCTCGGCGGCGGGTGAGGAGGCCGCCTCGGCGGCGGACGGAATGACTGCCGAGGACGGACTCGATCCCGAGGAGGCAGCCCTGCTGGCCGAGCTCCGCGCGCTCGAGGCCGAGGAGGCCCGGGAGGCCGAGGACGCCCGGAATGCGCAGGCGGCCTCGGCGGCACGGGGCACATCAGCACAGACCCCGGCGGCACGGGGCACAGCTACCCAGGCCTCCGCCGCGCGGGGCGCCCGCGCACCCGTGCCCGCACGCCGCGAGCCCAAGGACCAGATCGAGGGCATCCTCGACGCCGTCGACGAGCTCTCCGCGGAGCCGGACGGGGACATCCTCGTCTTCCTCTCCGGGGAGCGCGAGATCCGGGACGCCGCCGATGCGCTCGCCGCGCACGTGAGGCGGACCCGGGAGCGGAACCGCCGCTACCCGGACTGGGAGGTCGTCCCGCTCTTCGCCCGCCTCACCGCCGCGGAGCAGCAGCGGGTCTTCGCCCCCCACTCCCGGCCGCGGGTGGTGCTCGCGACGAACGTCGCGGAGACCTCGCTCACGGTGCCCGGCATCCGCTACGTCGTCGACACAGGCGTGGCGCGCATCTCCCGCTACTCGAACCGGACCAAGGTGCAGCGCCTGCCCATCGAGCCCGTCAGCCAGGCGAGCGCGAACCAGCGCAAGGGCCGTTCGGGCCGCACGAGCGAGGGCATCTGCATCCGCCTGTTCTCGGAGGCGGACTTCGAGTCGCGACCCGAGTTCACCGATCCCGAGATCCTGCGCACCAATCTTGCGAGCGTCATCCTGCAGATGGTGACGCTGGGCTTCGCCGCCACGGAGGCCGAGGTCGCGGAGTTCCCGTTCCTCACTCCTCCCGATCCGCGGGCCGTGCGCGACGGACGTGCGCTGCTGAACGAGCTCGGCGCGCTGCGGACGCACCGGGACGGCCGCCTGTCCGTCACCGCCACGGGCAGGAAGATCGCGGCCCTGCCCATCGACCCCCGGCTGGCGCGCATGGTGCTCGCGGGCGCGCAGCACGGCTGCGGGGCCGAGGTGGCGGTCATCGTCGCCGCGCTGTCCCTGCAGGACCCGCGCGAGCGGCCCGTGGAGCAGCGCGGCGAGGCCGATGCCGCGCATGCGCGCTTCGCCCATCCCACGAGCGATTTCCTCTCGTTCCTCGCGCTGTGGAACTACGTGCGCTCGCAGTCCCAGGAGCTCTCCGGCTCGAAGTTCCGGAAGACCCTGCGCGCGGAGTTCCTCAACTACGTGCGCATCCGCGAATGGCAGGATCTCGTCTCGCAGCTGCGCTCGCTCGCAGGGGGCGCCGGCATCCAGCTGGGCCAGGTGCAGTGGGCGGCGGACGCAGACGACTCCGGT
The DNA here is from genome assembly GCF_000426445.1 of Brevibacterium album DSM 18261. Classification (GTDB taxonomy): domain Bacteria; phylum Actinomycetota; class Actinomycetes; order Actinomycetales; family Brevibacteriaceae; genus Brevibacterium; species Brevibacterium album. The sequence continues at coordinate 59,762 of NZ_AUFJ01000014.1, forward strand.
GAGGCGATCCACCGCGCGCTGCTCACAGGCCTGCTGTCGATGATCGGACAGAAGACGCCGGACAACCGCGAGTACCAGGGCGCCCGCGGCACCAGGTTCGCGATCTTCCCCGGCTCCGGGCTGTTCAAGCGGAAGCCGGACTTCGTCATGGCCGCCGAGCTCGTCGAGACCTCCCGCCTGTGGGCGCGCACCGTCGCGGCCGCCGATCCCGACTGGGCGGTGGCCGCCGCGGGCGATCTCGTGAAACGCACGCACGCGGACCCGCACTGGTCCCAGAAGTCGGGGCAGGCCCTCGCACACGAGAAGGCCACCCTCTACGGCGTGACTCTCTACGCCGAACGGCCGGTGAGCTATGCCCGCATCGACCGGGAGCACGCGCGCGAGCTGTTCCTGCGCCACGCCCTCGTGCACGGGGAGTGGCGCGAGCAGCACGCCTTCCAGGAGGCCAATGCCGCGACCCTGGCAGAGGCCGAGGAGTTCGCCTCCCGCTCCCGTGACCGCCGCGTGCTCGAGGGCGAGGACGCGCTCTGCGCGTTCTACGCCGAGCGAGTGCCCCTGGAGATCGCGACCGCGGGCGAGTTCACCGGCTGGTGGCGGAAGAAGCGGCGGGAGGATCCCGCTTTCCTCGACGTGCCGCTGTCCCGGCTGCTCGCCGAGGGAGCGGAGGATCGCTCCTCGGAGCTCGCCCGGCTCTATCCCACGCACTGGGAGCTGCCGGCGCGCGAGGCCTCCGAGGCCCCGGCCCGCGCGGAGCTGCGCTACTCCTTCGAGCCGGGCACCGAGGGCGACGGTGTGACGGCCGAGATCCAGCTGCGCGATCTCGATCGGGCCGATCCCCACGCCTTCTCCTGGCAGGTGCCGGGACTGCGCGCGGAGCTCACGGCCGCGCTCATCCGCTCGCTGCCCAAGGCCAAGCGCACGTACTTCGTGCCCGCCCCGGACGTGGCCCGGGACATCCTCGCAGCACTCGCCGCCGCGGGTGAGGAAGGCGTGGGCAGCCTGCCTGAGGTGCTCGCAGTCGAGCTCTCCGCGCGGGCGGGCGGGGGCCGGCTCGAGGACCGCACGCCGATTACGGTGCATCCCGAGGACTTCGACCTCGGGCGCGTGCCCGGCCATCTGCGGATGCGCTTCCGGCTCATGCGCGGCGGGCGCAGGCTCGCAGAGTCCTTCGACCTCGCCGAGCTCCAGCGCGAGCAGCGCCGGCGCCGGGCGGAGGAGCGCAGCGGTGCAGCAGGCGATGTCGGTGGAGCTGCGGGCGGACGCGGTGGAGCCGCAGGTGGCGGCGGTGCGGCAGGCAGTGCCCGAGGCGCGGAGCGTCGGGGCGCGGAGCACCGGGGCCGGGAAGACCGGGGCCAGGACCGCGCGGGCTCGCCCTCGGGGACGCTGCCGGGGCGCGGCGGCGGACCCGAGGCACCCACGCGCGTGGACCTCGTCGACGCCGTCGTCTCCGGTGCGGGCGCGGTGCTCGCCTATGTCCGGGAGCACCTCTCCACGCAGGAGAAGCTGGTGCTCGCGGCACATCAGAAGCGCACGGACGAGCTGCTGACGGCCGTGCTGCGGGTGGCCGCCCGCGGTGAGCTCGCTGCCGCGGGCATCGGACCGGAGGGTTGGAGCGCACAGGGTCGCGCAGGCGAGGCACAGGGCGCCGGAGCCGCCGCGGATCCCGAGGCGCTGGCCCGGTCCGCCCAGGCCGGTCTGCCCGCGCGCATGGACGCGCTGCTGCCCAGCCTCGTGCGCGCCCTGGAAAAGGCGACGGTGCTTGACAGGCTGGTGAGCTCCTCGTCCTCGCTCGTCATCCTCGCGAACCTCACGGACGTGGGGGACTGGCGGCAGGCGATGTGCACTGCCGAAGGCGTGGGCGGGCTGAGCGAGGCGGCGCTGCTGCGCCTGCCGGTGTGGGTGGAGGCCGCCTGCGTGCGCGTGCGCGCCATGGCGGACCAGCCGCCGCGGGACCGCCAGCTCATGGATCGGACGCATGCGGTCGAGGCCGCGGTGGACAAGAAGCTGCGCACAGTCCTGCCGGAGGCGGCGGCGCTGGGTCGCGCCTCCCGTCTGGGGGCCACGGTCGAGACGGGCGGCGCGGGACGGCCCGGGCAGGTGCTCAGCCACCCTGGCGAGGGCTGGCACGCGGTCCTGTTCCAGCTCGAGGAGCTGCGGCTGAGCCTCTTCGCCCCGGCGCTGGGCGCGATGGGGAAGGTCTCCGAGCAGCGCGTCCAGAAGGCCCTGGCGAAGCTGTAGGAAGGGCGGGGTGTGCTCAGGCGGCCCCGGCCGGCCGCTGCGCTCCCGCCTCGTCCGCGAACCGGAAGCCGTGGTGGTTCGCGGACGTGTACCCCTCCACGAGGCCGATGTAGGTGTGCGAACCCCCGGCGAACGGCATGAACACCCGCTCCTTGCCGGGGATGTTCGCGCCCATGTACCAGGAGGCGCCCTGCGGCATGAGGGAGGCGCCCGCGATGTCGTTGTTGACCCGCACCCAGTCGTCCTCGGCCTCGGCTCGCGCCTCCACCCGGGTGAGCCCTCGCTCGCGCATGGTCGTGAGCAGCCGGGTGATCCAGTCCACGTGGTACTCGATCGACACCATCATGTTCGTGAGCACGGAGGGGCTCTGCGGCCCCGTGATCGTGAGCAGATTGGGGAAGCCCGCGGTCATGAGGCCCAGGTACGTGCGCGGCCCGTGCGCCCACTTCTGCGCGAGCGTCTCCCCACCGGCGGTGATGTCGATGCTCGTGATCGCGCCGGTCATCGCATCGAAGCCGGTGGCCAGGACGATGACGTCGACGTCGAAGTCCTCCCCGCCGGCGCGCACGCCGGTCTCCGTGAAGCGCTCGATCGCGTGGGTGGAGGCATCATGCAGGTGCACATGGTCGAGGTCGTAGACCTCGAAGTACCCGGTGTCCACGCACATGCGCTTCGAGGCCAGCGGATAGGTGCGCGGGGAGAGCAGCTCCGCGAGCTCGGGATCGCTCACGCGCTCGCGGATGCGGGCCCGGGCGTACTCGGCCAGCACCTCGTTGGCCTCGGGGTTCGTCATGACGTCCGTGTAGGCGCGCGAATAGCCGAGGCCGCCGCGGGCCCAGCGCTCGTCGAGCTCGCGGGCCACCTCCGCGGGTGCGTCCGCGGGCAGGGGGCCGGTCCCGTCATGGGTGGCGAATCCCAGGCCCGAGGCGCGGTCGGCGGCGCGGATGCGCGCATAGTCGGCCTTGACGGCCGCCCGCTCCTCCGCGGTGAGTGTGCGGTTGTGCGCGGGGATCGCGAAGTTCGGCGTGCGCTGGAAGATGCGCAGCTCTGCCGTCTGCTCCGCGATCGCCGTGATCGTCTGGATGCCCGAGGAGCCCGTGCCGACCACCGCGACTCGCCTGCCGGAGAGGTCCACGCCCTCGTGCGGCCAGTCGGCTGTGGAGTACAGCTCACCCGCGAAGTCCTCCATGCCGGGGATGCGCGGACGCTGGGGCACGGAGAGGCAGCCGGTGGCGAGCACCACGAAGCGCGCGGTCCAGGTGCGTCCGGCCTCTGCGGCGCAGGACGCGGTCCCGTTCGCAGGCTCCGCCGGAGTTCCTGCCACCGTCCGGGCGTCCCGGATGCCCGCGCCGTCTGAGGCGGGTGAGGCTCCCGAGGCCTCGGCGGGCGCCGTCCGCACCGTCCAGGTCTGGTTCGCCTCGTCCCAGTCGAGGCTCTCCACCCGCGTGGAGAAGGAGATGTCGCGGCGCAGATCGAAGCGGTCGGCGACGTGCCGGGCATAGGAGAGGATCTCCGGCTGTGCGGCATAGCGCTCGGACCAGTCCCATACCTGCTGGAGGTCCTCGTCGAAGCTGTAGGAGTAGTGCGTCGACTCGATGTCCACGCGCGCGCCCGGGTACCGGTTCCAGTACCAGGTGCCGCCCACCTCGGCGGCGGTGTCGAAGGCGTGCACGCGGAAGCCGGCCTCCCGGAGCCGGTGGAGCTGGTACATGCCGCTGAAGCCGGCGCCCACGACGATGACGTCGCACTCGGCGCCCATGTCGGTCTCGGTGCTCACAGCGCTGCCTCCCGTGTCTCGATGTCCTGTGCTGATGGGCTCTGTGCGGGTGCTGTTCCCCGGCCTGCGGCTCCGGTGTGCGCGGCTCGGACCGGTCGCCCTGCCGCGTTCGCCTCCGCTGCCTGCGCGCCGGCGACGGGCCGGGCTCCGGTGACGGTGCGGGGCTCCCCTGCGGACGGAATCTCAGCGACGGCGCGGATGCGGGCGGCGACGGTGTCGATCGCCTCGGTGCAGCCGGGCAGCAGGTTCGCCATCTGGAAGAAGATGTGCATCTGCCCGGCGGCGGTCTCGCATTCCACCGGCACCCCCGCGGCCTCGAGTTCGCGCGCGTATTCGAGGCCTTCGTCGTAGAGCGGATCGTGTTCGGCGAGGCAGATGTAGGCGGGCGGCAGGCCGCTGAGGTCCGGGTGGTGCAGCGGTGAGGCATCGGGCTGCGCGCGCTCGGCGGGATCGGGCAGGTAGTGGTCCCAGAACCACTCCATGACGGGGCGGCTGAGCAGCAGCTGGTTCTCCGGTGCGTTGTAGGAGGGACGGGAGAAATCGCAGTCCGTGACGGGGTAGACGAGGATCTGGAAGTCGATGTGCGGGCCGCCGCGGTCGCGGGCCCGCTGGGCCATGACGGCGGCCAGATTGCCGCCCGCACTGTCGCCGGCGACGATGAGCGGGGCCTCCGGGGAGGCGAGCTCGGAGCTGCGCTCGGCGGCCCAGGTGAGTGCGGCCCAGGCGTCCTCGACGGCTGCGGGGAAGGGGTGTTCAGGGGCCTTGCGGTAGTTGACCATGACCATCGTGGCCTGTGCGTCGAGGCAGAGCCGGCGCCCCACGGCGTCGTACTGGTAGTCGATGTCGCTCGTGACCCAGCCGCCTCCGTGGAGATAGACGACGAGGGCGGTGGGGGCGCCGGGCGGAGTGAGGACGCGGACGCGGAAGGAGCCTCCGTCGGAGGCGGGCAGCTCGTGCTCGGCGACGGAGCCCACCTCCGGCCCCGGACCCGAGAGACGGGCGAGGACGGGCCCGGAGAGGCGGGCCATGGAGGGGGGGGATTCATGGACGGGCGGAGAGCCTGCGGCGGCGAGCTGTGCCAGCAGCGACTGTGATGCGGCGTCGAGGGTCATACCTCACCCTGACCCGAAATGCGGCGCACGTCAATGTTTTTCTTCGTACGTTCGTTCAGTTTCCCGGTCGGTTGGATGGTGCGGTGCGGACGCATCGCCAGTGGGGTTGAATCGGCGGCGGTGCTGGGCGGGGCGGGCCTCGTGCTCATGGTGCTGCTGACGCTGCTGTGGGGCGGCGAGGCGGGGATCGTCGCGGGCATGATCGCGCTGCTGGCCCAGACCGGTCTCGTCCTGGCGGCCTTCCGGCCCGTGAACCGCGCCGCGCGCCGGGCGGACGGAGCGGCATCCGGCTGAGCGTGCGGAACCCTCCTTGACCCGAAGCCGCCGGGGATGCGAGCCTGGTGCGCATGGGAACTCTCTGCACTGCGCCGGTCATGGCGCATGAGCTCATGTTCCGCGATCGCCGCGCCTGAGGGCGCGCTCGCGAAACCACGCCTCAGCGCGCCATGAGTCCGATACGTCCCCGCACCTCGGACCTCAGGCGCCTCACACGCCGCTCGGCCCGCCCCGTCCGTGGGCGCTGCCTCGCAGCGGTGCCGCTGTGCATCCCCGAGGTGCTCCGGAACTCCCCTGGAGCGCTTGCCTTGTCACGCAGAACCCCCTCTCCCCATACTCCGAACCCACGCACGCAGAACTCCCGTGTGCAGGAAGTCCGCTCAGTCCACGGCGGCCGCCATGAGCTGGGCCAGAACTTCCTCGTCCACGCCCCCACGCTCGACTCCCTCACCGCGCTCGTCGCGAGCGCTGCCGGGCCGGTCATCGAGATCGGGGCCGGTGACGGCGCACTCACGCGGAGGCTCGCTGCGCTCGGGCGGCCGCTCACGGCCATCGAGCTCGACGAGCACAGGGTGCGCCGCCTGCGCGTCTCCCTGCCCGCGCACGTCCGAGTGGAGCACGGCGATGCCATGGTCCATCCCATGCACGCGCCGGTGCTGGTGGGGAACCTGCCCTTCCACCTCACGACTCCCATCCTGCGGCGGCTGCTGCGCCTTCGCGCCTGGCGGGAGGCGATCGTCCTGACCCAGTGGGAGGTGGCGCGCAAGCGCGCGGGCGTGGGCGGGCGGACGCTCATGAGCGCCCAGGCCGGACCGTGGTTCGAGTTCGAGCTGCATGGGCGCGTCCCGGCCCGCGGCTTCCGGCCCGCTCCCAGTGTCGACGGCGGCATCCTGCGCATCCGCAGGCGGGAGGAGTCGCTCGTCCCGTCTGCCGCGGCCGGGGCTTACCGGGATTTCGCGCACCGGGTCTTCACGGGCAGGGGAGGTGCGCTGCCGCGCATCCTCCAGCGAGCCACGGGACGTCCGCCGCACGAGGTGCGCGCCGCGCTCGCCGAAGCAGGCGCAGTCTCCGCCGCGCTGCCCCGCGACCTGGACCCGGAGCAGTGGGCGCTCCTGTTCACCTGCCTAGGGCCGAGGCTCACTCCCAGTAGGTGCCGGTGACCAGTCCGAGCAGCGGCATGAGCGCGGCGCACAGCACGGCGGCCCCCGCCCAGCTCCAGCGCCAGGTCCAGGTGTCCCGCCGCCAGCCCGCGTAGAGGCACACGAGGGTGCCGACGAGGCAGACGAATCCGCCCACGGTCATGAGGATCACGCCCAGGAGGGTGCGGGTGTCCGCGTCCAGCTGGATCAGCAGCGCGGCGATCCCCGCGACCTCGACGCTGAACAGGATCGAGAACCAGAGGAACGGGCCGGAGACGAGCGCTCCGAGCAGCAGCGGGAGCAGGCGCAGCCAGCGCCCGCTCCGTCCGGGGTCGCGGGCGACAGTGGTCAGCTCCGCCTCGTCATCGTCTCGCCTGCGTCTGCTCACGTCGCCAAGCCTACGGGCCGGGGGCGGGGTCTGAGCCCACCCCCGTAGAATGGCCGGGTGAACTCTGGTCCCCATTCCTCCTCGCACTCTCCCGCCGAGGTCCGCGCGCAGGCAGGCCGCCGCCGGACATTCGCGGTGATCTCCCATCCCGACTCCGGCAAGTCGACGCTCACCGAGGCGCTCGCCCTCCACGCGAGGGCCATCGGCATGGCAGGCGCCGTGCACGGCAAGGCCGGCAGGCGGGCGACGGTCTCCGACTGGATGGCGATGGAGCAGGAGCGCGGGATCTCCATCACCTCGGCCGCACTCCAGTTCGAGTACCGCGACTGCGTCTTCAACCTCCTCGACACCCCCGGCCACGCGGACTTCTCCGAGGACACCTACCGGGTGCTCTCCGCCGTGGACTCCGCCGTCATGCTCGTCGATGCCGCGAAGGGCCTCGAGGCGCAGACCATGAAGCTCTTCGAGGTCTGCGCGCACCGCGGTGTGCCGATCATCACCGTCATCAACAAATGGGACCGTCCCGGCATGGAGCCCCTGGCGCTCATGGACGAGATCCACGAGCGCACCGGCATGCTGCCCACCCCGCTCACGTGGCCGGTGGGGCAGTCCGGCGACTTCCGCGGCGTGCTCGACCGGCTCACGGGCGACTACACCAAGTACACGCGCACGGACGGCGGGGCCGACATCGCCGGTGAGGAGACCTTCGACCCGGCCGCGGCTGAGGAGCGCGAGGGCGAGGCCTGGACCACCGCCGTCGACGAGTCCGAGCTGCTCGAGATGGAGGATCAGAACCACGACGAGGAGCAGTACCTGGCGGGCAGGACCACGCCCGTGCTCTTCGCCTCGGCGGTGCTGAACTTCGGCGTGCGCAAGATCCTCGACACCCTCGTCGACTTCGCGCCCCCGGCCGAGGCCCGGCCCGATGCCGCGGGCGTGCCCCGCCCCGTCGACCGGCCCTTCTCCGGATTCGTGTTCAAGGTGCAGGCGGGCATGGACTCGAACCACCGCGACCGTCTCGCCTATGTGCGCGTGTGCTCGGGCGTGTTCGAGCGCGGCATGGTCGTCACGCACGCCGCGACCGGCAAGCCCTTCGCGACGAAGTACGCCCAGCAGGTCTTCGGCCGCGACCGCGAGGTCATCGACGAGGCCTTCCCCGGCGACGTCGTGGGCCTCGTGAACGCCTCGGCCCTCCGCGTGGGCGATTCCCTCTACCTCGACGGGAAGGTCGAGTTCCCCGGCATCCCCACGTTCTCTCCGGAGCACTTCATGGTCATCCGGGCCAAGGACTCGTCGAAGTACAAGCAGTTCCGCCGCGGCATCCAGCAGCTCGACCACGAGGGCGTCATCCAGGTGCTCCGCAGCGATCTGCGCGGCGACCAGGCCCCCGTGCTCGGCGCCGTGGGCCCCATGCAGTTCGAGGTCGTCGAGGACCGCATGACTAACGAGTTCAACGCGCCGAGCACGCTCGAGCGGCTGAACTTCTCGATCGCGCGCCGCACCGTCGCCGCGGACATCCCCACGCTCTCCCGTGAGCGCAGCGTCGAGGTGCTCAGCCGCTCCGACGGTGAGCTGCTCGCGCTCTTCTCCGACCGGTGGCGCCTGCAGGGCGTCGAGCGGGCGCATCCCGATGTCACGCTCGAGCCGCTCGTCGTGAGCTGAGTCTCACCCGGCGAGCCGGGCGGAACAACCGGCATCCTGCCCGTGTTGTGCCCGGACGGGGCGGCCCGCTGAGGGTCCGGCCCCCGCTTTCGACGCGGAACAGGCACCCGACTACTATGGACTGGCGCCTGATCGACCAGGCGCGTACGCGCATGCGCGCACGCTGGAATTCCTCTAAGGAGAATCGACACTGTGGCTGCAAATCCGATTCGGGTCGCAATCGCCGGCCTTGGCAATTGTGCAAGTTCCCTGATCCAGGGGGTCGAGTACTACCGCGACGCGGATGCCAGCCAGAAGGTGCCCGGTCTCATGCACGTGCAGTTCGGGGACTACCACGTGAGCGATCTCGAGTTCGTCGCCGCCTTCGACGTGGACGGCAAGAAGGTGGGGCAGGACATCGCGGAGGCGATCGTCTCCAGCGAGAACAACACCCTCAAGCTTGCGGACGTGCCGCCCACCGGTGTGCGCGTCCAGCGCGGACCCACGCTGGACGGCCTGGGCCAGTACTACCGCGACACCATCGTGGAGTCCGATGAGGCCCCCGTCGACGTGGCGCAGGCGCTGCGCGAGGCCCGGGCCGACGTCCTCGTCTGCTACCTGCCGGTGGGCTCCCAGGAGGCGACCGAGCACTACGCGCAGGCGGCCCTCGACGCCGGTGTGGCCTTCGTCAACGCGCTCCCGGTCTTCATCGCCGGCACCAAGGAGTGGGACGAGAAGTTCCGGGCGGCCGGCGTGCCGATCGTGGGCGATGACATCAAGAGCCAGATCGGTGCGACCATCACGCACCGGGTGATGGCCAAGCTGTTCGAGGACCGCGGCGTGGTGCTCGACCGCACCTATCAGCTCAACGTGGGCGGGAACATGGACTTCAAGAACATGCTCGAGCGCGAGCGCCTGGAGTCCAAGAAGATCTCGAAGACGCAGGCCGTCACCTCGAACACCTCCGCACGGCTGGCGGAGAAGGACGTGCACATCGGCCCCAGCGACTACGTCGCCTGGCTCGACGATCGCAAATGGGCCTTCGTCCGCCTCGAAGGGCGCAATTTCGGCGATGCGCCGGTCTCGCTCGAGTACAAGCTCGAGGTCTGGGACTCGCCCAATTCCGCCGGCGTCATCATCGATGCCGTGCGTGCGGCGAAGATCGGCCTCGACCGCGGCGTGGGCGGCGCTCTCATCAGCGCCTCCTCCTACTTCATGAAGTCGCCCCCCGTGCAGCAGGGCGATGACGCCGCCCACGAGGCCGTCGAGGCCTTCATCCGGGGCGAGCTCGACTCCTGATCCCGGCGCCGGCGCGCGGCACCCCCGCCGCCGAGGCGCACTCCCGTGACGGCAGGCCCCCACCACACGGTGGGGGCCCGCCCGTGTCGGGCCGAGGGGTCCCCGTCCGCCGGGTCCGTCCGCCGGATCCGTCCCTCCGGGGGAGCCGGGTGACCGGCGGAGCGGCCGCACTGGAAGGAGGCGGGAGCCGGCCTCGGCGGCCGTGACGTGACGCACCCGCCGGAGGACTGTACTCTGAGCGCGGCCTGCCGACAGGAACCCGAAGGAATGGAGACCGACGTGCCAACGCAAGACAAGGCGAAGACGCAGTCCGGGGAGGACACCCTCGGTCCGCTCATGCGCCTCCTCGTCGTCATCGAGAAGGCCGGCAACAGGCTGCCGCATCCGTTCTGGCTGTTCCTGAGCCTCGCCGCGATCGTCATGATCCTCTCCGCGAGCCTCGCGGCCGTGGGCGTGGAGGCCGTGAATCCGGCGACGGGGGAGACGGTCACCGTCACCAACCTGCTCTCCATGGAATCGCTGCGCATCCTCGTGAGCGAGGCGACGAACAACTTCGTCACCTTCCCGCCGCTGGGCCTCGTGCTCGTCGTCCTGCTGGGCGTGGCAGTCGCGGAGCGCTCCGGCCTCATCCCCGCGGTGCTGCGCGGCACCCTCGCCAACGCCTCGCCCAAGTGGATCACGTTCCTCGTGGCACTGGCCGGCAGCGCGGCCTCCATCGCCTCGGACGCCTCGTACATGATCATGATCCCGCTGGGCGGGCTCGCGTTCAAGGCCGTGGGCCGCAATCCGCTGCTGGGCTGCGTCGTCGCGTACGCCGCGACCTCGGGCGGCTACTCCGCCGCGCCCTTCGTCAACTCCCTCGACGCGATCCTCGGCGGGCTCTCCACCTCGGCGGCGCAGATCATCGACCCCGAGTACGTGGTCACGCCGGTGGCGAACCTGTACTTCAACATGGCCTCGATGCTCGTCGTCGCCGCCGCGGTCACGCTCATGACCGAGCTCGTGCTCTCCAAGCGCGCGGACACCATCGAGCTCGACCCGCCGGACGAGGACGACCCGGAGGAGCTCGACATGAGCATCCGACTCGAGGCCAAGGAGAAGCGCGGCCTCGTCATCGCCGCGATCGCGCTTCTCGTGTGCATCGGCCTGTTGGTGTCGCTGGCCCTGCCGGCGGACTCCTTCCTGCGCGACGAGGAGGGTGCCTTCGGTCCGCAGTCCGGCCTCATGGCCGGCATCGCCGCGATCATCGGCTTCGGCTTCTTCGTCCTCGGCATCGTGTACGGCTACGCCACCCGCACCATCACCCGGATGTCGGACATCCCGGAGATGATGGCGAAGGGCCTGGCGCCGTTCGTCCCCGTGCTCGTCCTGTTCTTCGCGGCCAGCCAGTTCCTCGCGATGTTCAAGATGTCGGGCCTGGGCGAGATCCTCGCGATCCGCGGAGCGGACTTCTTCGGCGGGCTCGAGACCGGCACCTTCGTCATCCTGCTCGGCGGCTGGCTGCTCGTGGCCCTCGGGGCGCTCTTCATCACCTCGGGCTCCGGACTGTGGACGCTCATGGGCCCGGTGCTCGTGCCCATGTTCATGCTCCTGCACATCTCGCCGGAGACCACGCAGGCCCTCTACCGGATCGGCGATTCGACGACGAACATCATCTCGCCCATGAGCCCGTACTTCATCGTGGTGCTCGGCTTCATCCAGCGGTACAAGAGGTCCGCGGGAATCGGGACGCTGCTGTCGTTCACGATCCCGCTGTCGTTCGCGATGTTCGTGCTGTGGGGCGCGTTCTTCTTCGCCTGGTGGGGCCTGGGCATCCCGTGGGGTCCTGGCGCGCCCATCGACTACGCGCACTGAGGCACGCCGAGGCGGAGGTCCGCTCAGCGGCGCCGGCCGCGCCCCGGGGCGCGGCCGGCGTGCGCGACGGCGCGGCCTGCGAGGTCACGGCTGGAGAACGATCCTCGCAGCGGGCGGGAATTATGAGCGTTCGTCTCAGGTTGACTCCATAGGATGGACACCATCGAGACCACGACATATCAGGGGAAAGGATCCCAATGAGCAATCCGCTCGTGCGCCGCGGCCTCAACGAGGGCATCAAGGCGGGCCAGACGCCCAACCGCATTCCGGCACCCGCGCCGGAGGACCTGCAGAGCATGTACGACGCCCCGTCGTACCAGCCGCAGCAGCCCGCCGCCGAACGCGCGATGACCTATGACGACGTCCTCATGAAGTCCGGCATGTGCTTCGCCGTGCTCCTCGCGGGCGCGGTGATCGGCTGGATCGTGCCGGTGCTGGCCTTCCCCGCGATGCTGGTGGGCCTGGTCCTCGGACTGATCGTCGCGTTCAAGAAGGAGCCGAGCCCCGCGCTCGTCCTCGTCTACGCCGCGGTCCAGGGCGCCTTCCTGGGCGGCATCTCCGTCACCTTCGAGGCGCTGTACCCCGGCATCGTCATGCAGGCGGTGCTCGGCACGCTGAGCGTCTTCTTCGTGATGTTCGGGCTGTTCAAGTTCAAGATCATCCGCATGAGCTCGGGCTTCATGAAGTTCCTCATGCTCGCTGTGGGCGGCTATGCGGTCTTCTCCCTCGTGAACTTCGGCTTCGCGATGTTCAGCGGCGGGGCGATGAACGCTCGCACGATGGAGATCTCGATCATGGGGATCACGATGCCCCTGGGCGTCCTCATCTCCGGCGTCGCGGTGATCCTCGCGGCGCTCACGCTCGTGAGCGACTTCCACATGATCGAGGAGGGCGTCAAGCACCGCATCCCCGAGAAGTACTCCTGGGTCTGCGCGTTCTCGATCATGGTGACCCTCATCTGGCTCTACATCGAGATCCTGCGCCTCCTGTCCTACTTCAGGCAGAACTGACCCGAGGATCTCACAGGCCGCCGGCCGCTCGGCGACGGCCGGGACGGGGCGGACGATGACGAACGATGCGCAGGCGGCGGATCTCCACGAGGAGATCCGCCGCCTGCGCATCCGTGTGACGGGCCTGACCGCGGCCGCGCTGGATGCCGGGGCGCGCACAGCCGTGCGCGCGGCCCTGCGGGAGCTCGCGGAGCTCTCCGCGGAGGCTCGCCCCGTTCCCGACCTCGGCGACAGGGTGCTCGCGGACCAGCTCGTGGTGCTCCTGTCCGACTGCCTGCCGGAGTACGGGGCACCGGAGCCGGCGACGGCAGAGGCCCTGCGGATCGCGGTGCGGCTGCGTCGCGCGCTGCCCTGAGGCCGGCCGCGGAGGAGACGGACCGTGCCCGAGGCGTGGGCACGGGTACATCGTTCTGCCAGCGTTGTGTATCCTCCCTCACATGTTCGGTCTTCCTGCCTTCACCTCCGCCGTGATATTCGGCATCCCCGCCGCCTGGGCGGTCTACACGCTCGTCTTCGTCTGGGCCTCCCGCGGCTGGTCCCGTGAGGACGTGAAGGAGGCGGGTGAGCAGTGAGCATCGAACTCGTCTTCCTCATCATCTACTTCGCCGCGATGGGCGCGATCGGCGTCTGGTCCGTGAGGAAGGGCAGCGGCGATTCCGAGGGCTTCCTGCTGGGCGGGCGCAGCCTCGGGCCCGCTGTGACAGCGCTGCGCCTGCAGAGCTCCTCGATGTCCGGCTACATGTTCCTCGGGGCCGGCTCCCTGGGCAACACGCAGGGCTACTTCGGCATGTGGTACGCGATGGGCGACATCGGCGGCGGCGTGCTCAACCTCTCGATCCTCGGCCGGCGGATGCGCAAGCTCTCGCAGATGCTGGGTTCGCTCACCTCCATCGAGTACCTCGAGCAGCGCTATCCCTCGAAGTGGACGCGGATGATCGCGGCCCCCATCGCGGTGTTCTGCATCTTCTTCTACGTCATGAGCCAGTTCATCGGCGGCGGCCGGGGGCTGGAGATGGTCACGGGGATCCCGTACGCGTGGGCGCTGCTCATCGCGGTGGGCGTGATCGTGTTCTACACCTTCCTGGGCGGGTACCTGGCTGTTGCGTACACGGACTTCGTGCAGGCGATCATCATGCTCATCGGCATGCTGTGGATCTTCATCGCGACGATGATGGCGGTGGGCGGTCTCACGGCGGGCAATGCGCGCATCGCGGAGATCAACCCGAATCTGCTGACGATGTTCGGGCCCGATGGCTATCAGGGCAATGAGTGGGGCATCATCATCGGCGCGGTGCTCATCTTCTCGATCGGCTACCTGGGCTGGCCGCACGTGGTCGTGAGCCATATGGCGATGAAGAAGCCGTCCGTCGCCCGCCGCGCGAGCCTCTACGCCACGGGCTTCAACCTCCTGTTCATCCCGGCGCCCTACATCATCGGCCTCATGGCGCTGCTGATCGTGCCGGGACTGACCAACCCGGAGCTCGCGATCTTCGAGGTGGCGGACACGGTGCTGCCGGCGTTCGCGGTCGGCATCGTGATGGCGGCGATCATGGCCGCGATCATGTCCACGGCGGATGCGCTGCTGCTGCAGTCGGGGACCATCGCCGCACAGGACATCTACCGCCGGTTCCTCAACCCGAACATGTCGGAGAGGCAGTCGGTGTGGGTCTCGCGGATCACGGTCCTCCTGCTGGCGATCATCGGCTACGTGGTCGCGGTGAATGATCCGCCGGCGGTCGCGGCGATCGTGATCTTCTCGACGACGGTGCTGGGTGCGGCGTTCGTGCCGGTCTACATCTGTGCGGTGTGGTGGAAGAAGGCGAACACCCCGGGCGCGCTGGCCTCGATGATCACGGGGACCGTCGTGGCGGTGGGCTGGGAGCTCGGCGGGCTCACGGACCTCACGACGATCGATCCGATGGGTTCGGGCATCGTCGCCTCGACCCTGGCGATCGTGATCGTGTCGCTCGCCACGCAGAAGTCCCACCCGGTGCCTGCGCACATCCGCGAGGCAGTGGCCGAGACGGCGAAGGTCGGTCCGATCCCGGCGCGGCTGGCGGTGACGCAGAACAGCGGTCTGGCCGGCCAGGTCCCCGTGACCGGTCCGGCCGGCCCCGTGGACGCGGCAGAGGGGCCCGGCGGCGCGGAGGCGCGTCCGCAGTGACGGCGGAGGGAGACGCCGCCCGTCCGGAGGCGGGCGCGCTCCCGGCCCTGCCCACGGTCCTCTCCGCCGCTGAGGCCCGCTCCCGCGGACTCCACCTCCTCCTCGGCGGAGGAGCGGGCCGCTCGCGTGCGGGCGGCTGGGAGCCCGGTGCCGCAGCGCTGCGCGGTGAGGCCGAGGCGGGCCTGATCCACCACCCCATGTGGGCGGTGCGGTTCGCGGTGAGGCGGGGGCCGGCGGGCTTCGACCGCGTGCTGTGCCTCGTGGACGCCGTGACATCGACGGCGCACATGGTGTCCGAGCCGGTGCTCGCGGCTGCGGTGGAGCGCGTGCTGCGCGCCGGGGATGCGGGTGAGGGAGCCGACACCGCTGTGCCGCATCGTGAGCCTCGGGTTTCCGCCGCACAGGCCGCCGAGGCCTCACGGGCGGCGGCCGCCGCCGCGATCCGCAAGCGCGCCAAGCTCGCCTTCCTCTTCGCCCTGGACCAGGACGGCGAGCCGCAGCTGCTCCTCAAGCCCAATTGGCATGTGCGCGCACGCGGGTCCGAGGCCTCGGCGGAGTTCCTCCTGGACGGCCTGGACGGCACGCACTACGTGATCTCCTACCGGAAGGCCTGAGGCCCTCGGGTCACCTGCAACATCCACCTATAAGCGGCTGACTCGCGCATGCGCTTCGCCCAACCTTGGATTCGTGGCGAATGAGGCGAGCGAGGTGGAGCGGGCGGCGTCCCGCGCGCTCGGCGACCTGCTGCGGACCCGGCGCATGGAGAAGGCGCTGTCCCAGGAGAAGCTCGCGCACCAGGTCGGCATCAATCGCAACTACTATCAGCAGCTGGAATCCGGCCTCTCGCAGCGGGCCGCGCGCACTCCGGCCAATCCCACCTTCCTCATGCTCATGCGCCTGAGCGAGGCGCTCGGGGTGCCCGTGGGCGAGCTCATCGACGAGGCCATCGAGACCGGCAGGCGCGAGGTCGCCGAGCGGCTGGGGGAGTGAGGGAAGACAGCAGCGCTCAGAAGCCCTCCACGAGCGCCTTCTGCAGGGTGGACAGGCCCACCGAGCCCAGGCCGAGCGCGCGCGTGTGGAAGTCCCTGAGCGAGAACACCCGGCCGTCCCGCTCCTCGCGGGCGCGCACCGCGTCCCTGATCTGCTGCCAGATGCGCTGGCCCACGGAGTACGAGGGCGCCTGACCCGGCCAGCCCAGATAGCGCTTGAGCTCGAAGTCGAGGAAGCTGCGCTCCATCGCGACGTTGTCGGTGAGGAACCGCCAGGCCTTCTCGCGGTCCCAGATGCCCCCGCCCACGGAGGCCGGGGCGTGCTTGCGGCAGTGCACGCCGATGTCGACGCACACACGGGCGGCGCGCAGGCGCTGGGAGTCCAGCATGCCGAACCGGTCGCCGGGATCGGAGAGGAAGCCCAGCTCGTCCATGAGGCGCTCGGCGTAGAGCGCCCAGCCCTCGCCGTGGCCGGAGACCCACACTCCCTGCCTGCGCCAGGCGTTGAGCCTGCTCTCCATCATGACCGCAGCGCCCAGCTGCAGGTGATGACCCGGCACGCCCTCGTGGTAGACCGTCGTCCTCTCCTGCCACGCGGAGAACGAGTCCACACCGGAGGGCACCGACCACCACATCCGGCCCGGGCGGGAGAAGTCCGAGGTGGGAGGCGTGTAGTAGATGCCGCCGGTGCCGTCCTCGAGGACCATGCACTCGATGGCGCGCACCTGCTCCGGGATGTCGAAATGGGTTCCGGTCAGCGCTGCGGTCGCCTCATCGGCCGTCTCCTGCATCCAGGTCCGCAGGGCGTCGAGCCCGTGGATGCGGCGCTCGGGGTCCGCGTCGAGCTTCGCCATCGTCTCCGTGACCGAGGAGCCGGGGAAGAGCGCCTCCGCGATCTCCTGCTGCTCGGCGTCGATGGAGGCGAGCAGCTCCAGCCCCCACTCGTACGTCTCGTCGAGATCCACCGCGGCGCCGAGGAACTGTCGCGAGTGCAGGGCGTACTCCTCGCGGCCGACCGCATCGTCCTCGCGCGCATCGGGGAGCATCTGCTGGGCGAGGAAGTCCGCGAAGCGCGCGTACGCGGTCCGTGCGGAGCCGGCGGCATCTGCGAGCTCGGCCTGCAGGCCGGAGGAGATGTCCGCGGGGCCGGGGCGGTCCGCGGAGGCCCCGGCGACGAACCGGTCGAAGTGGCCCCCGGCCTCGGCCGCAGCCCTCGCCTGCTCGATGACGGCCTGCACCTGCACGCGCGCCGGCGACCGGCCCCCGGCGCGGGCGGCCAGCAGGGATTCGCGATGCCCGGCCAGCGCCTGGCTCACGGCGCGCAGGCGCGAGGCGTTGGCCTCCCAGTCCTCGGCCGAGGCGGTCGGCACGAGGTCGAAGAACTCGCGGATCTCCTGCACGGGGGAGGCGAGGACGTTGAATGCGGAGGCATCGGCGCCGATCGAGTGCAGCTCCCGGGTGAGGCCGAGCCGCTCGCGCAGCGCGTCCGCGGTGACGGCGTCCGTCTCATCGAAGGTCCCGGCCGCGCGCGAGGCGGATTCCGCGGCTCCGAGGGCGGCCAGCGTCCGGGCCGCGAGATCGTCGTGAGCGGCCCAGCCGCCGGGGGAGTAGTCGTCGAGCTCATCGTCGCGGCCGGGGGCGCCCACCTCGATGCGCAGGGCGGGGGAGAGGTCGAGCATGCCGCGGAAGTGAGCCTCGGCCACCTCGTCGACCGGAGTGGGCGTGCGGGGAGTGGCGCTGTCGGCCGCCGTGCCGGCCGCCTGCTCAGTGATCTGCTCTGTCATGCGGCCAGCCTACTCATGACGGGGCCGCCGCGCCGTCCCCGCCGGGACGGCGCGGCGGCGCTGGTGTCGGCGCGAAGCGCTGCGCGGGCTGCCGAACGGGACGCTGTGCGGGCTGTGATGCGGGCTGCCGAGCGGACTTGCGACGCCGACCCGGGCGCGCCTCAGCGCTGCGCGGGCTCTGCGATGCGCCTGAGCGCCTCGAGATGGCGTTGCCAGCGGGTCAGGCCTTCCGCGGTGAGGGAGAGGGTGGTGCGCGGCCGCTTGCCCACGAAGCCCTTCGACGCCTTCACGAGCCCCGCCCTCTCCAGCTCGGCGACCTGCTTGGAGAGCACGGAATCGCTCACCTGCAGCTCATCGCGCAGCTGTCCGAAGGGCGCGCTCTCCACCGCGGCGAGGGCGGCGGCGAGGGAGAAGCGGACGGGATGGGCGAGCGTGCTCTCGAGCGCGAACCGGGGGTGCTGGGCGGTGCCCTCGGAGTGGGGCGCGGTCTCCGAGGTCATCCCGCACCCCCCGACTGCCGTGCCTTCTTCGCCTCGGTCGTCACGGCGATCATGAAGACGACGATGAACGCCGGTGCGAGGACGAGGCCCAGGGCCGTCGCGCCGAGGAACATGCCGAGGACCCACAGGGCGGCCCAGACGGCCATGTACATCAGCCAGCGGCGGCCGAGGCCGCGGCGCCACCGCTCCCGGAACACCAGCATCGCGAGCACCGCGGCGAGGATCCAGGCGAAGGAGAAGAGGAGGATCGTGAGGAAGGGCGGCAGCGCAGCAGGCGGCGCGGTCATGTGCGGTGCGAGGTGCGTGGCGAGGGTCGCGAACGAGCCGACCGTGCAGAGGACGCCGTAGCCGATCAGCGCGGCCGGGACGGGGGCCGGGAGCGTGCGGGCGGCCTCGGCGGCCTGTGCGAGCAGCGCCTGCGCCTGCTCGGGGGTGGGCGCCTGTGCGGCTCCGGACTCGGATGAGGCTGGGCGTTCGGGATGTGCGTGTGACATGGCCTGCTCCTCGAGCTGAGTGTGCGATCCGCGCCCGGGCGAGGGGCGGCGGCTTCATCGACCGCGCGAAGCGGTGGGACAAGCATTGCAAGTATTTTCCATCACGTCAAGTACTTTCCCGGCGCCGTCGACGAGTGCCGGAGGCGGTGCGGGAATGAGACGGGGCGGCAGCAGGGGTCCGGTCCGGCTAGTCTGCCAGGGGAGCGAACGACCGATCAGGACCGGCCGCGCGAGGGACGTGAAGGAGCGGAGATGTCGCAGGGGCGGCTGTGGAACAGGGACTTCAGCATCGCACTCGGGATGAGCGTCTTCCTCGCCTTCGTCTTCTACCTCCTCGTCACCTCGATGGCCGGCTACGCCGCCCTCCGCTTCGCCGCCGGTGAGGCCCAGGCGGGCATGGCCGCCTCCGCCTTCGTCCTGGGCTCGGTGCTGACCCGCACGGCGGCGGGCAAGCTCCTCGACGTCGTGGGCCGCCGCCGGCTCCTCGTCCTCTCGATGGTGACGGCGGTGCTCGTCTCCCTCGCGTACTTCGTCGTGGGCGATCTCGTGCTCCTCATCGCCGCCCGGCTCCTTCACGGCATGATGTTCGGCGTGGGGCACACGGTCCTCGCCGCCGGTGTGCAGGACCTCATCCCGTCCGAGCGGCGATCCGAGGGGACGGGGTACTTCGCGGCCTCGGTGACGCTGTCCTCGGCGCTGGGCCCGCTCATCGCCGTCACCACGGTGGGGGAATGGGGCTACCAGGCGCTGTTCGCGATCTCGCTGGGATTCTCCCTCGTGGGGTGCCTGGGCCTGTTCTTCCTGCGCCTGCCCGAGCGCGAGCTCTCGGCCGCCCAGCGGCGCAGAGCGCTCTCGCTGCGGCCCTCCTCGATGGTCGATGCCGAGGGGCTGCGCATGGGGATCGTCATCTTCCTGTCGGGTGCGGCCTACTCCGCCGTCCTCGCCTTCCTCGCCGCGCATGCGCAGGGGATCCCCGGCGGCTCGCCCACGTACTTCATGTGCTTCGCGCTGTCCTCACTCCTCGCGCGTCTGAGCATCGGGCGGGTGCAGGACCGGCGCGGGGACAACATCGTGCTCTATCCGCTCTTCGTCTCCTTCGCCGGCTCCTGCACGCTGCTGGCGCTCTGGCCCACGCAGGCGGGCCTCGCGCTCGCCGGACTGCTCGGAGGCTTCGGCTACGGTTCGCTCATCACCTGCGCGCAGGCGATCGCCGTCCGGATGGCCGGGCCCGCCCGGGTGGGACTGGTGACCTCGACGTACCTGCTGTCGATGGACCTCGGCCTCGGGCTGGGCGCCATCCTCCTGGGGCTGGCGGCGGGTCCGTTCGGCTACGAGGTGGTCTACCTTCTCGCCGCCGGGCTCGTGGTGCTCGCAGGAGGCGCCTACTTCCTCCTGCACGGGCACAAGCCCGAGGCCGGTCCCGCGGGAGCCGCGGGCGCCCGGGGCTGAGAGCCGAATCCGCGCACGGGCGTAGTATGGCCGGGTCCACCACCCGCCCGCCCTCGTGAGGGGGAGAAGGAGCCTCCGTGCCCGAGCAGAAGCTGTGGACGAGGACGTTCGTCATCGGCATCGTCGTCAACCTCTTCATGGCCGTCGTCTTCTACCTGCTCATGACGACGATGGCGATGTACGCCGTCGATCGCTTCCGGGCCTCGGAGACGGGCTCAGGACTCGCATCCTCGGCCTTCATCATCGGTGCGGTCGCGGGCAGGGTGCTCGCCGGGAAGTTCCTCGACTTCATCGGCCGGCGCCGCCTGCTCATCATCTCCATGGCGGTCTTCGCGGTCGCGGGCATCGCCTATGTGCCGGTGGGGGACTTCGCGCTCCTCATCGTCCTGCGGCTCGTCCACGGTGCTGCCTTCGGCATGGGCAACACCGCCCTCGTGGCCTCGATCCAGTCGGTCATCCCCGGTCACCGCCGGGCGGAGGGCAACGGCTACTTCGGCACCGCCACCACGCTCGCCACCGCGCTGGGGCCGTTCCTGGGCGTCTGGCTCTCAGGGCGGTACGGCTTCGAGGTCCTGTTCTGGCTGTCCTCGCTCAGCGGCCTCGCGGCGATGCTCGCAGCGCTGCTCTACACCGTCGAGGAGCGGGAGCCGGGGCCCGAGGAGCGGGCGCGCAAATGGTCGCTCCACCCCTCGACCTTCGTCGACGCGCCGTCCCTGCGGGTGGGAGCCGTCATGTGCGTGGCGGGTGCGGCCTATTCCGCGGTGCTGTCCTTCCTCGCCGTGCACACGGCCGAGATCGGGCTGCCCGGCGCCTCGGGCACCTTCTTCCTCGTCTTCGCGGTGGGTTCGCTGGCCGCGCGCCTGTTCGCCGGCCGCGTGCAGGACAGGTTCGGGGACAACATCGTGCTCGTCCCGGTGTTCATCAGCTACGGCGCGGGCATGATCGTCGTCGCCGAGGCGCACACCGTGTGGATGTTCGGCCTCGCCGGACTGCTGGTGGGGCTGGGGTTCGGGTGCCTGCTGCCCTCGCTGCAGGCGATCCTCATCTCGCGCACCCCGGCGGCGCGGGTGGGCGTGGCCACGTCGACGTTCTACCTCATGCTGGACTTCGGCACGGGTGTGGGCCCGGTCTTCCTGGGACCCGTCGCGGCGGCGGGCGGCTACTCCGCGATGTACTGGCTGTGCGGGGGACTCGTGGTCGTCGCGGCCGTCGTCTACGCGCTCGTGCACGGACGCCGCGCCCGTGGAGGGCGGCAGGGTCGCTGAGGGAGCGGCCCGGGCGCCGCGGGCGTGCACGCGTGTCTCACTCTGCGCTGGCCCCTCGCGCCGCGCTGCTGCCCCACCTCTGCACTCGTGTCTCACTCTGCACTGGTGTCTCAGTCCACATCGATGTGCGGCGGGATGAGCGAAGCGGAGTGAGACACGAGCAGGAACGGAGACACGAGCAGGAACGGAGACGCGAGCGCGTGGACCCGGGGCGGCCGGAGGTGGGAGGCCAGAGGTAGGTGACCCGGGGGGCGGAGGCGGGGGGCCAGATGTGGGAGACCCGGGGCGGGTGGTCAGGTGCGGGAGCGCCAGGTGCCGCGCACCTGACGGCGGATCGCGCGCGCGGGGGACGCGAAGCCGTGGCGGACCGTGCCGCCGGAACCGGAGGTCCCAGCGCCCGAGGCACCGTAACCCGAACCCGAACCCGAGGCGCCGTAACCCTGGCCCGAGGCCCCCGCGCGACTGCCCGCGCCTGTGCGGCCGCCCGCCGCGGCCTCGGCGGCGGAGCCCCGGATCCTGCCCACGGCGGTGAGTGCGGCCACTGCCGCCTGCTGCGCCAGACGCCGCTCATCGCCCGGCGACAGCGGGCGGGGCGCCGATGCCTGCTCGCCGCGGTCCCGCGGCACCCGGCCCCTTTCCTCGCCCGCGCTCACAGCGGGATGTTCCCGTGCTTGCGGGCGGGCTGATCCACGTGCTTGTTCTCGAGCGCCCGGAGCGAGCGGATGATGCGCGCACGGGTCTCGGAGGGGCGGATGACGGCGTCGATGTAGCCCTCCTCGGCGGCGAGGTACGGGTTGAGCAGCTCGTCCTCGTACTCCTGGATGAGCTCGGCGCGGCGGGCCTCGACATCGCCGCCGGCCTCCTCGACGGCCTTGAGGTCGCGCCGGTAGACGATGTTCGCCGCTCCCTGCGCGCCCATGACCGCGATCTGAGCCGAGGGCCAGGCGAGGTTGATGTCCGCGCCCAGCTGCTTGGAGCCCATGACGCAGTACGCGCCGCCGTAGGCCTTGCGGGTGATGAGGGTGATGAGCGGGACGGTTGCCTCGCCGTAGGCGTAGATGAGCTTGGCCCCGCGGCGGATGATTCCGCCGTACTCCTGGTCCGTGCCGGGCAGGAAGCCGGGCACGTCCACGAACGTGAGGATGGGCAGGCCGAAGGCGTCGCACAGCCGCACGAACCGGGCCGCCTTCTCCGAGGCGTCGATGTCGAGCGTGCCGGCCAGCTGCATGGGCTGGTTGGCGATGATGCCCACAGCACGGCCCTCGACTCGCCCGAACGCGGTGATGACATTGGGTGCGAAGAGCTCCGCGACCTGCAGCAGCGTGTCCGGGTCCAGCACGGTCTCGACGACGTCGAGGATGTCGTAGGGCTGGGAGGGCGAGTCCGGCACGAGGCCGTCCAGCGCCCGGTCGGCCTCGGACTCCTCGAGGTCCGCGGGCTCGTCGAAGGCGGGCACGGGGTCGAGGCTGTTCTGCGGGAGGTAGGAGAGGACGTCGCGGACGTAGTCGAGCGCATCGGCCTCGCTGGAGGCGAGGTAGTGCGCATTGCCGGAGACGGAGTTGTTGGTGCGGCCGCCGCCCAGCTCCTCGTGGCCCACGTTCTCACCTGTGACGGTCTTGATGACGTCTGGCCCCGTGATGTACATGTGCGAGGTGCCGTCCACCATGACGGTGAGGTCGGTGAGTGCGGGCGAGTAGACCGCGCCGCCTGCTGAGGGGCCCATGATGAGGGAGATCTGCGGGATGACGCCGGAGGAGGCGACGTTGAGGCGGAAGATCTCCGCGAACAGGGCGATCGAGCCCACGCCCTCCTGGATGCGCGCGCCGCCGGAATCGTTGATGCCGATGATGGGGCAGCCGAGCTTGAGCGCGAGCTCCTGCACCTTGACGATCTTGCGGCCGTTGGCCTCGGCGAGCGAGCCGCCCAGCACGGTGAAGTCGTGGGCGAAGACGGCGACGGTGCGTCCTTCGATGGTGCCCAGTCCGCAGACCACGCCGTCCCCGTCCGGACGGTTGCGCTGCATGCCGAAGTGGGTGTTGTGGTGCCGGACGAACTCGTCGACCTCCTGGAAGGAGCCCTCGTCGAGCAGCTGCGCGATCCTTTCGCGGGCGGTCTGCTTGCCCTTCTTCCGCTGATTCGCGATCGACCTCTCGGAGCCTGCGTGCGCGGCGGCGCGACGTGCTTCGAAGGCGGCGATGCGTTCGGCAGTGGTGCGCGGGACGGAGGGCGTCTGGGGCGATTCGGAGGGCTCACTCATGGCTCCCCACCCTACGTGCGCGGCGTGCGCGGTGACGAGTGTTCCAGGAAGGCCCCCGCCGCATTGTGGTGCCCCGCCAAAACGGACTACGGTGATGTGGTGCACAGAGAGCAGTACCGTACAGCATTCTCCCAGGTCAGGCTGGACGAGGCCGGGCGTCGCGCAGGCAGTGGTCCCATCATGGTCCACGAGTGGCCGGCAGAGCGGGACTCGACCAACACCCGTCTCGCCGCGCTGCTCGAATCCGGCGTGCGGGTGCCGGACTTCGCCGTCGTGGGCGCCGACCACCAGGTGGGCGGTCAGGGCCGGCTGGGACGGACCTGGTCGGTGCCGGCTCGGGCCGCGCTCACCTTCTCCGTCCCCGTGGCGGTTCCCGCCGGGACCGACCTCTCCTGCCTGGGGTGGATCCCCGTCGTCACCGGCCTCGCCGTGACCCGTGCGCTCGCGGACCTGGGCGTCGAGGCCGGGATCAAATGGCCCAATGACGTGCTCTCGGCCGAGGGGCGCAAGCTGTGCGGCATCCTCTCCCGCCTCGTGCTCCTGCCCGACGGCGGGCGCACCGTGGTCGTGGGCATCGGCACGAACGTGTCGCTCACGGAGGAGGAGCTGCCGGTGGGGACCGCGACGTCGATCCTGCTCGAGGGCGGGAGGCCGGACCGGGAGGCCCTGCTGGCCGCGATCATGCTGCGGCTGCCGGGGCTCATCCGCGAGGTGCTCGACGCGGGTCCGGGGTTCTCCGCGACCCGGGCCGCGGCGGAGGTGCGCGAGGCCATGGTCACCCTGGGCTCCCGGGTGCGGGTCCACCTGCCGGGGGACACCTCATTCACGGGCACGGCGGCCGGCCTCGACGCCGAGGCCAATCTCCTGGTCCGCCGGGACGCCGAGGCGTCTGCCGGCGGGTCGGGCGCCGGTGCTCCCGCCGTCGACGGCGGTGCCGTCCCTGCGGGGCAGGCCGATGCTGCAGGACAGGCTGGCCTCGTGCGCGTGTCCGCGGGGGATGTGGTGCACGTGAGGCCGGCATGAGCGGTGCGCGGAACGACGATGCGCTGACCGGCGAGGTCCCCACCTGGACGGGTTCGGTGCGCTGGGCCGACGCCGCCGACCCCGAGGCATGGAAGCCTCGTACACAGGTCCTGCCGGTCGTGCCGGAGCCGGAGTCCGAGGAGCGGGGGAGCGCTGAGGGCTCTGGTGACTCTGACGGCTTTGACGGCTCCAGGGGCTTTGACGGCTCCAGAGGTAGGAGCGCGGACGCGGCCGCGAGCGGTGCGGATGCCGCGGACGAGGGCGGGGGTCAAGCCGCGAATGCCTCCGCATATGTGCCGGACGGGGCCCCTGCGGCCTATGAGCGTGCTCGGGAGACCGGCGCTCGGGAGATGCCCGCTCAGGCGGTGGGCCCCGGCATCCGTTCCGAGGGCTCGCCCGCTGCTGGTGCGGATGCCCCTGCTGAGACTGCGCCTGCGGGGACTGCACCGGCTGCGTCTGGGCCTGCTGAGACCGGTGGGGCCGCATCCGGGGACGCCGCGGTCCGTGCGACCGGGGCCGACGCTGTCTCGTCACGACCGGACACTGCCTCGTCCGCGAGCAGCCCTGTCTCGCCCGGCGGCGGCGCTGCCTCGTCCCAGGACGGTGAGGGCGACCCGACCGGACAGGCCTCCGATGCGGCGCCTTCCGAGGCGGACGACGAGCCGGAGCCGGTGAGCCACGAGCCCAGCAGCTGGTCCGTGAGGGGGGACGGCGGGGCGGACCTCTACGAGGAGGCCGCCGCCCGCGAGGCCGATGAGGTCGCGGACACCGTCTACGAGCTCCGCAGCGCGGCACAGCGCCTCGAGGAGCTGCTCATCGGCGGCAAGCGCGTGCTCACCCGCAAGGAGGTCGCGCAGCTCGCGGAGGTCTCGACGCTCTCGGCGCGGAAGCTGTGGCGTGCGCTGGGGCAGCCCCTCATCCCCGAGCGGGAGGTGGCCTACACGGTCAAGGACGCCGAGGCGGTGCGCAGCGTCGCCGATCTCGTCTCCTCGGGCAGGGTGGACGAGGAGACGGCGATGCAGTTCGCCCGCGGGGTGGGGCAGATGACCGACCGCCTCGTCGTGTGGCAGATGGAGGCGATGGTCGAGTACCTCACGGAGGAGAAGGGGCTGAGCGACTCCGAGGCCCGCCGTGCCGTGCTCGATGTGTTCGCCGAGCTCATCGACCCGCTCGAGGGGCTCATGGTCTACGCCTGGCGACGCAATCTCGCGGGAGTGCTGAGCCGGCTCAACGTGAATGTGGAGGACTCGCTGGAGATCGGCGGGGTCGAGCGCGGGCAGGACGCGACGATGCCGCTGGCCCGGGCGATCGGCTTCATCGACCTCGTGTCCTACACCCGGCTCTCGCAGCAGCTCGACTCGCGCGAGCTGAGCAGGCTCGTGAAGCACTTCCAGTTCCTCGCCTACAACATCGTCGCGGCCGGGGGCGGGCGCGTCATCAAGACCGTGGGCGATGAGGTCTTCTTCTCCACGGAGACGCCGCAGGCCGGCGCGGAGATCGCCATGACCCTGCTGGAGCAGGTGAAGGCCGACGACTCGCTGCCGCAGTGCCGGGTGGGCTTCTCCTGGGGCCGGGTGCTCTCGCGGATGGGCGACATCTTCGGGACGACGGTGAACCTCGCCGCGCGGCTGACGGCCGTGGCCGATCCCGGCACCGTCGTCACCGACACGGACACCGCGCGGATCATCGAGCGGGACCGGTCCTTCGAGTTCACCGGTCGGCGCGATCTGCCGCTGCAGGGCCTCGGCGATGTGGGCGTGGTCGAGATGCACCGCCTCTCCGCGGGCACCATCGCGACGGAGGACATCATCGACTGAGAAGCGGCCTGCTGCGCCCGCGCCGCCGCTCATGTCGACGCTCTGCGTATGTGCTCCCTGCACCATGAACGGCTTCCGTACGCAGAAGGCACATACGCGCAGGAATTCGTCTCTGCGCGTATGTGCCTTCTGCGTGTATGGGCGCCGGGGAGCGCCGCGAGTGCATACGCCGGGCCGGCCATCCGGCTGGCGGAGCGACAGGCGCCCGCCAGAAGAGGCGGAGGTGCCTCAGCCCGCGGAGCCAGCGCGGCGGACGATGACGCGCGGCGTCTCGCGCAGGCTCTGACCCACGACGCAGTAGCGCTCCGTCGTCGCGGCGAGGCGCTCGAGCTTTGCGTCATCGGCGTCGCAGTCCACCTCCGCGATGAGCTCGACCGGACCGATGCCCACGGGCACGTCCGGGTCCATGCCCAGGGTGCCCCGGGCGTCGAAGGTGCTCCGTGCGCTCAGCCGTGCGCTGCGGACGTCGAGGTTCATGGCGGTCGCGACGCTGCGGAGGGTCACTCCGGCGCAGCCGAGCAGGGCTTCCACGAGCATGTCGCCGGAACAGGCATCCTGGCCGTCGCCGCCGGTCGCGGAGTGCAGGCCCGCGCGGGTGGGCCCGGACCACGTGTCCACGGTCGCGGTAATCCCGGCATCGCGCCAGTCGCCGTCTGCGGAGATGGGGGTGAGGGCGGACTCGGGGTTCTCGGTGTAGCGCTCGCGGAGCGGGGCCTGCAGTGCGCGGAGTTCAGTGCGATCCATGTGCGCGATTGTCACATGCCGCCGCTCTGCCGATCCGTGCCGATGTCATCGAGGGACACAGTGAGGAGGCGGGGAAGGTGAGGGAGCAGTGAGGCGCTCCGCGAGGTTCCGCAGCTCCCGTGCCCGATCCGGGTCGTAGGACTCGGCAGGGGAGGCGACCACCCGTTCGCGGACCTCCGGAGCCGTTGAGGTGCGGGACCCGGTGTGGAAGCATGACGACATGGATCTCGGAGGACAGACCTATGCCGGCACCTGCGCATTCCGCCTGATGCCGCTGGACCCGCTCGCGGAAGGGCCCTCCTCGGCCGTGATCACGGAGGTGGGCGGCGGGACGAGCGTGCACTACTCGTGGACGCATCCGACGGACGGACCGCAGCAGGGCGTCCTGCTGATCGGCGGTGCCGGGGAGGCCGGTGCAGCGGAGGCCGTGCTGTTCGACACCTGGCACCAGCAGCCGGGCCTGATGTCGCTGACCGGCGAGCGCTCGCAGTCCCGGATCGCGGTGGAGGGCACCTATGCGGAGGAGTGGGGCTGGCGGATCGAGCTGGTGCTGGAACCGGGACGGGCGGCCATGACGATGAGCAATGTGGTCCCCGAATCCGCTCTGGCCCTCGCGCCCCCGGAGGGCCCGTCGATGAGCGCGGGGCCCTATGAGGTGATGGTCGCGAGCTGGACCGCCGATGAGTCCCGATGACGCTGCAGCCGGGGCGCAGCTCCGTCTCCCGGGTGTTCAAGCCGGGGGAGCGGAGGGCGCGGTGAGGCGCTCCGCGAGGTCCCACAGCTCCCGCTCCCGTGCGGGATCGTAGGACTCGGCCGAGGAGGCGACCACCCGCTCGCGGCTCACATAGCCGCCGTCGGGAGGAGGCGTCTCGTCCAGCAGCATCCGCGCGAGCTGGCGACCGGCCGTGCGCGGCATGGCTGCGAGGGGCGTGAGGGCGAGCATCGGCAGCACCCAGCGCATCGCGAACCGTGAGAGGGCGTCGGCGCTGCGTGCGATGCCGGTGGCGGGCACGAGCCCCGGGTTGAAGCCTGCGATGACGATGCCGGGCGGCAGCCTGCGGGCGTGCTCGTGGATGAGGTGGACCGCTGCGAGCTTGCTGGTGGAATAGGCGGTGCGCCCCGCGGTGACGCCGGCGGGTGAGGAGAACGCGCCGGGCCGTGCCAGCGCCTCGGGAGCCATCCACTGCGGTCCGGGCACGAGGCCCAGATTGTGGCGCAGGTCCCCGAAGTGCGTGTCGCTCACGGTGAGCACGATCCGCGCCGGTTCCGGCATATGGTCCCCCAGGCGTCTGATGAGGAGGTGCGGGGCGAGGACGTTGACGGCGAAGGTCGCCTCGAGTCCGTCCGCGCTCTCGACCATGCTGCTGGTGTGCTGGACTCCGCCGTTGAGCAGGAGGCCGCGGAGCGGGGGCAGGGAGCCGGCGGTGAGCATGTGCGCCGTGCGGTCCGCGGCGGCGCGGACGCTGTCCAGTGAGAGCAGGTCGGCCTCGAGCACCGTGAGCCTGTCGCGGTGCCGGGACAGCGATTCCGCGAGCGCCTCGCCGGAAGTCCCCCGTGCCAGGACGACGAGGTGCAGTCGGGGTGCCTCCGCGAGGAGACGGGCGGCCGCGTGCCGTCCGATGCCTCGGGTCGCACCGGTCATGACGACGGTCCGGTGTGCTGTCCGGCTCATGCGGCGTCACGCCTCATGCGAGGCCCCAGGCGGGTTCGAGGCCGAGCATCCGCGCGCTCTGCTCCCAGTGCCGCTCCGCCATGAGGGGATCGTAGGCCTGGCTGTGCGTTCTGCTGATCCGCCCGTGTGCGCCGTGGAACTCGCCCGGGGCCCAGTCACGGTCCGGACGGCCGGTGACGAAGTGCGCGAGGACGGCCCCGCCGCGCTCCGGCGGGGTGAGGAAGCGCTGGAGCGCGCCGTGATAGACGCGCCGAAGGCCGCTGCTGGTGTCGGAGGCGAAATTGGTCGCGATCATGCCCGGGTGGAAGGCGACGGCGGTGAGACCGCGCGAGCGGAAGCGCGCGTGCAGACCGCGGGTGAAGAGGATGTTCGCGAGCTTCGCGTTGCCGTACGCCCGGTTGGGGTGGAAGCGGTCCCGGCTGTCGATATCGTCCAGGTCGATCCGGCCGAAGAGGCGCGCGCCCACGCTTGCGGTGTTCACGACTGCGGCACGGCTGCCGATGAGCCGGTCGACGAGCAGGGCGGTCAGCAGGTAGGGCGCAAGATGATTGACCTGGAAGGTCTTCTCGACGCCGTCCGTCGTGAGGGCCGGACCGGAGAACATGCCTCCGGCGTTGTCGGCGAGCACATCGATCCGCGCGCACTCCCCGCGCAGGGCGGCGGCGAGGTCCCGCACTTCATCGAGCCGTTCGAAATCCACCGCGTGGTGCTCTGCGCCCACGCGTGCGGCGACGGCACGGGTCTTGGCGGGGGACCGCCCGACGAGCACCAGCCGGGTGTCCTCGTGCGCCAGCTGGGCGGCGGCTGCGGCACCGATCCCGTCACTGGCTCCTGTGATGACGATGGTGCGCACGGCGGCTCCTCTGCACTGCGGTCTGTGAGGCCGAGGCTACCACAATAGGAAACTGGTCAGTTTCGTATCCTTGTGGTCCGGGCGACTGGCCTAGAGTCGGAGGCATGGCTGCTGGCGAAGGTGAGGGAGACCCCGGGCGAGCGCCGGGGCGCCCGGTGGATGCCGGCCTCGGGCCCGCGATCCTCCGCGCGGTCCTGGACGTCCTCGCCGAGGGCGGGTACTCGCGTCTCACGACGGCCGCGGTGGCGCGGAGCGCGGGCGTCTCCACGGCCACCCTCTACCGGCGGTGGGACTCCAAGCGGGAGCTGCTGCTGGCCGCGGCGCGGCAGATCGCGGAGGACGAGGACGCCGAGGCGGACACCGGCAGTCTGTCCGGTGATGTGCGCGCGCTGCTCAAGGGCAAGCAGCGGGTGCTGTCCGGGCAGCTGGCCCAGGTGGTGCTCATCCTCGCGGGGGAGTCCGCGCACGATCCGGAGCTCGCGGACGTCCTGCGAACAGGTCTCCTGGAGCCGATGCAAGTGCGCTTCGCGGAGATGTTCGCGCGGGCGGCGAGCCGCGGTGAGCCTCACAGTCCGGTCGATGCGGGCCTCGCCGCCCGGCTGGTCTTCGGGGCGATCCTCGCGGGCGGCATGGAGGGCGGGGCCGGCTCAGGTTCAGAGGGCGAGGGCAGCCCGGGGGCTGCGGCCGCAGGGGCGCACGTTCTCACCGATGGCGATGTCCGGGCGCTCGCCCACATCCTTGCACCGCAGGACGGATGAGGGTCCGGAACCGGAGCGGCGGGCCCACCGCCGGCTGGGGGCGGGTGCGGTGTGCGCCTCGCGCAGCGGGGAGGGCGGCAGGGCTGGCCGCTGGTCGGCGCGCTGGGGCTGGGTCAGTGCGTCGGCCCTCAGCCGCGTGCGGTCTGGAGCTCGCGCACGGTCGCCGGTACGGGGGCGCCCTCGCAGTCCAGCCCGGCGGCGATGAGCTCCCGGTAGTGGCCGATCTTGGCCTCGAGGGCGGCCTCGGCGGCGGCGAGGCTCCTGCGTCGCTGCGCGAGCATCTCGCGGGTCTCCTCCAGGAGGGTGATCCTTCGGCCGTGGCTCGCCGCGCCCTCGTCCAGCAGTGCCACGAAGCTCTTCATCGCCGCCGTCGGCATGCCGGTGGCGCGCAGTGCGGTGAGCAGCAGGACGAGATCGCGCTCGCGCGGGCCGTAGCTGCGGCGTCCCGTCGCGTCCCGGTTCACCCGCGGCAGGATGCCCTCCTTCTCGTACCAGCGCAGCGTGTCCGGGCTCAGTCCCGAGAGCTCCGCCATCTCCGCGATGCCCACATCCGTCTCCCCGCTCATGGTCCGAGGCTAGCTCCTGGAGCGCACTCCAGCTCAAGGCGGTCTCGCTCAGGATCCCTGGTGTGCGCTCGCGCTGAGCCGCACATGCGGCATCATGATGCGGTGAGGGTGTGAGGCTATGGTGCAGCTATGCGAATAACGCTGGACATCGACCCGGTGGTCCTCAGTGCCGCCCGGGCGAAAGCGGCCGTCGAGCGGGTCTCGCTGGGGCGGGCTCTGCCGGATATCGCGCTGGTCGCCCTGACACCGTTGCCCGGTCCGGAGCAGTCCGGCTCAGGGTTCCCGGTGCTCGTCGGAAACCCTGAGCACAGGGTGACCGACGAACTAGTCGCCGACCATCGCGATGGCCGCTGATCGGCGGGAGTGCCGCTCGTGGGGATGCCGCCGTGCCGTCCCGGGCATCGGTCTGCTCTTGCACCCGGCGCCGACCGCTGAGGCAGGCACGGGAATCCCGGGCTCAGAACAGCGAGCCGTCCTCTCCGTCCTCGTCATGGGAGACGATGACGGCGTCCGCATCGTCCGTGCGGGACCGCGCGATCTCCTCCCTGCGCGCGGCGAGGGAGTCGTCCTCGGTCTCCAGGTCGGGCAACGTGCCCGAGGCCATCCCCGGGACGGCGCCCACAGGGGCCCCCGCCGCACCGGCCGCGGGAGCGGCCCCGGAATCGGCGGCGACACCGGGCCTGCCTGCCGCCGAACCGTCTGTCCCCGGCACCCCAGCACCCGAGCTGCTGCCGCCCGCCGCCCCCGAGGCCGCCGCACCGCCCGGCGCCTCGAAGGGCACCGTTCCCACGGCGTCGATCTTCGCCTCGAGCGGGGCGCCTGAGCCGTCGCGGCGGGAGAGCGCCTCGGGCAGGTTCCGCGCTCCGCCGCCCGCGGCCGCCGCGAGCGGCGAACGCCCCACGAAGCCGAGCGCCAGCTCCGTCTCGCCCGTGAGGAAGCGGTGTGCGCGCACGCCGCCGGTCGCGCGGCCCTTCGCCGGGAACTCCGCGAAATCGGAGACCTTGATCGAGGAGACCGGATCGCCGTAGAAGTTCTCGCCGCGGGCGATCGTCACGACCCGCGCATCGTCGCCGGGCCCCAGCAGGGAGAAGGCGATGACCCGTGCCTCGGCGGCGAGCTTGATCCCGGCCACCCCGCCCGCGGCCCAGCCCTGCGCGCGGAGCACGGAGGCGGAGAAGCGCAGCAGCTGGGCGCTGGAGGTGAGCAGGACGATCTCGCACGCGTCCGCGTCCGTGCCGGGCGCGGCCTGTGCGGCGCCCACCACGGTGTCGCCGCCCTTGAGCGTGATCGCCTCCCAGTCCGTGCGGCTGCTGGGAGCCCCCGCGCCGGCGGCCCGCTTGACCACGCCGGCGGCCGTCGCGAGGAAGACATCGCGGTCCGGATCCACGAGCGCGAGCACCGTCTCGCCCCGGCCCAGCTCCACGAGCTCCTTGGCGGGCACGCCGCCGGCGAGGGTCGGCCGCGTCGCCGTCTCCGGCAGCTGCGGCAGCACCACGACGTCGAGCAGGACGAGCCGGCCCAGGGAGGTGAGTGCGGCGATCCGGCCCTGCGCCGTGGCGGGCACCTGCGAGATGAGCGCATCGTGGCTCGCCCTGCGCCCGCCCACGGGCAGCGGTTCCCTGTTGGCGGTGCGGGCGATCCGGCCCGAGGTGGACAGCAGCACCCAGCAGGGGTCGTCGGCCACCGTGAGCGGGGCGGCAGCCTTCTTGCGGCCCTTCGCGGAGAGCTCCTTGAGCGAGCCCTCGACGAGGACCGTCCGCCGGGGATCGGCGATCTGCTCGGCGATCTCGCCCAGCTCCCGAGCCACCAGCTCGCGCAGCTCCCCCTCGTCCGCGAGCAGGCGCTCGAGCTGCTCGATGAGCGCGCGCAGCTCGTCCCTCTCCGCCTCCAGCTCGAGGCGGGAGAAGCGCGTGAGCCTGCGCAGCTGCAGGTCGAGGATGTAGGTGGCCTGCACCTCGGAGAGGTCGAAGACCTCCATGAGGCGCCCGCGCGCGGTCGCGGCGTCATCGGAGGAGCGGATGAGCTGGATGACCTCGTCGATGTCGAGGATCGCGATGAGCAGTCCCTCGACGAGGTGGAGGCGGTCCTTCGCCTTCCCCAGCCGGAACGCCGTCCGGCGGCGGACCACGTCGATCCGGTGGTCCACGTACACCTGGAGGAGCTCGCGCAGGCCGAGGGTGCGCGGCTGGCCGTCCACGAGGCACACGTTGTTGATGCCGAAGCTGTCCTCCATGGGCGTGAGGCGGTAGAGCTCCTCGAGCACCGCCTTGGGATCGAAGCCCGTCTTGATCCCGATGACCAGCCGCATGCCCTTCTTGCGGTCGGAGAAGTCGTCGATCGAGGCGATCCCGGTGAGGCGCTTGGCCTGCACCTGGTCCTTGACCCGCTCGATGATCTTCTCCGGGCCCACGAGATACGGCAGCTCGGTGACGACGATGCCCTTGCGCCGGGAGGTGAGGTTCTCGAATCTCACGCTCGCACGGGTGCGGAAGGTGCCGCGGCCGGTCTCATAGGCCTCGCGCACGCCGTCGAGGCCGATGATCCGGCCGCCGGAGGGCAGATCCGGGCCCGGGACGAAGCGCATGAGCTCGTCCAGCGTGGCATCCGGATGGCGGATGAGGTGCTGGGCGGCGGCGATGACCTCGCCCGCATTGTGCGGGGCCATGTTCGTCGCCATGCCCACCGCGATCCCCGAGGCGCCGTTGACCAGCAGATTGGGGAACGCCGCCGGCAGCACCTCCGGCTGCGTGATGGTGCCGTCGTAATTGGGCACGAAGCTCACGACGTCCTCGTCGAGCCCCGCGATCATCGCCATAGCGGCGGAGTGGAGGCGCGCCTCCGTGTACCTGGGGGCGGCGGGGCCGTCGTCGAGGCTGCCGAAGTTGCCGTGGCCGTCGACGAGCGGCAGGCGCATGGTGAACGGCTGGGCCAGGCGCACGAGGGCGTCGTAGATGGCGGTGTCGCCGTGCGGGTGCAGCTTGCCCATGACATCGCCGACGATGCGCGAGGACTTCACGAAGCCGCGGTCCGGCCGCAGGCCCATCTCGCCCATCTGGTAGACGATGCGCCGCTGCACGGGCTTGAGGCCGTCACGGGCGTCCGGCAGGGCGCGGGAGTAGATGACGGAGTACGCGTACTCGAGGAAGGAGGTCTCCATCTCCTGCGAGACGTCGATGTCCTCGATGCTTCCCGGCGCGTCGTGCCCCGCGGTGCCGCCTGCCATGATGTCTGCTTCAGCTCCCTGTGGTCTTCTCCGGCCGCGACGGGCCGGCGAGCGCCGGCCTCACGCACCGGTCGTCCCATGTGCAGGGACATCGTAGCGGCTGGGACGGACGTGGGGCGGGACCGCCGCCCGCGTGTACGGTTTCCGCCTCGAACTGGCGCCCGCCGAGGCGGAGCTCAGTCCAGCGGCAGGTGGTCTCCCGGCACGTGGGTGCGCATGCGCGAGAGCCGGCCGCCCACCGCGCTGATGAGCCGGTCCACCCCGAAGCCCGCGAGCGCGCCCACGACGATGCCGACGACCATCGCGAGCAGCGGCGAGTGCCCCAGGACGTGACCGGCGGCCAGGCCGAGCGCCACGGAGAGGCATCCCCACAGCAGCGAGGCGGCCGCCGCCACGATGCGGAAGCGGGCGAAGGGGAAGCCCACGGCACCCGCGGTGAGGTTGACCGCGACCCTGCCGACGGGGATGAACCGGCCTGCCATGACGAAGGTGGTCCCGTTGCGGCGCAGCGCCAGCCGGGTCCGTTCGAGGACGATGCGCCCGCGCCGGCCGCGGAATCCCGGCAGCCGCTCGACCGGCACACGGGCGCCGATCCGGTAGGCGATGAGGTCCCCGCAGAACGCGCCCGCCGCGGCGGCGAGCGCGAGCGCGGGGAGGAAGTACCAGGCGGCATCGCCAGTGACGGCGAGTGAGGCGCCTGCGATGACGATGGACTCGCTCGGCACAGGAGGGAAGAAGCCGTCGATGCAGGAGAGGACGGCGACGGCCAGGAGCAGCCAGGGCGAGGCGCCGAGGTCCACCACATAGCCCTCGATGTGCGAGAGCAGCTCGGCCAGACCGCTCAGCAGCTCCATCCGGATACCCCCCCTCAGTTCGGCGCCGCGTCAGCCCAGCGGCAGAACCGCATGGACCCGGAAGCCGCCGTCCGGAGCAGGGCCCGCCTCCACGATACCGCCCAGAGCCTGGGCCCTCTCTCGGATTCCTCGCAGGCCGAGGCCGGCACCGGGCGCCGCGGTCAGGCGCCTCTCCGCATCCGGGGCGCCGGAGCCGTTGACCACATCGACGGTGACGCTCTCCGGATCCGCTGCGAGGGTGACGGAGACGGGCGCGCCCGGGGCGTGGCGCACGGCATTGGACAGCGCCTCCTGCACGATCCGGTAGGCGGTGAGTCCCGTGGCCGCGGGGGCTGCGAGACCGCCGGGGTCCGTGGTGCCCCCGGCTCCCGCGCTCAGGGTGATCTCCGTGCCCGAGGCGCGGGTCGCCTCCACGAGGGCGGGCACGTCCGCGAGGCCGGGCTGGGGCGCGAGCGGAGCCTCGGCGTCCGTGGCTCGGAGGAGGGCCAGCAGCCCTCTCATCTCCGTGAGCGCGCGCCGGGAGGAGTCCGCGATGGAGGCGAACTCCGCCTGCTCCTCGGGGCCCGTGCCCTGCAGCCGGTAGGGGGCGGTGGTGGCCTGCACGCTGATGACGGACATGCTGTGGGCGACGACGTCGTGGAGCTCCTGGGCGATGCGGTTGCGTTCGGCGAGCTCCCGCTGCTTGGCGGTGAGGTCTGCGCTCGTGCGGCGTTCGGCGGCGAGTGCTCCGCGGCTCTCGGCCAGAGCGCGCACGCCTGCGCCCAGCAGGCCGGCCGCAGCCGTGACCGAGGCGGCGGTGACGAGGCTGGAGAGCGCGCCGGGAGTGAGTCCGGGGGAGAAGGGGGAACCGCTGACGAGCGCTGCGAGTGCGAGGGCGGCGAGCACGGCGGCCTGGGACAGGATCCAGCCGGTGAGCGCCCTGTGCCACGGGCCGGTGAGCGCGAGGACGAGCACGGTTCCGGCGGCGGCGAGCAGGCCGG
This sequence comes from Brevibacterium album DSM 18261, assembly GCF_000426445.1. Classification (GTDB taxonomy): domain Bacteria; phylum Actinomycetota; class Actinomycetes; order Actinomycetales; family Brevibacteriaceae; genus Brevibacterium; species Brevibacterium album. The sequence continues at coordinate 95,888 of NZ_AUFJ01000014.1, forward strand.
GCACGGGCCACGGCCAGGGCAGGCCGGTGGTGTGGGCGGTGAGCAGGGCGGTCGCCGCGGCCGAGGCGGCGGTGAGCACGACCGCCGCGTACGGGCGGGCCGCCGCGAGGGCCAGGCCCGTGCTGTGGCCTGCGGCGGTGAGCATCGCGAAGACGGCGGGCACACCGTAGGCGGCGGCGGTCACGGGCCAGTTCACGGCCAGCAGGACGGCCGCGGCGAAGCCTGCGCCGAGCCACGCCCAGCCGCGCGCGGAGATGCTGCGGCTGAGCACGCCGGGGGCGGATGTGGGCGCGGAGGTCGGTGCCTGCGGGCAGGGCTGGGGGTGAGAAGAGGGCGAGGGACGAGACTCCGGAGAGACGGGGCCGGCGCTGAGCACGGCCGGACCGGGGTGGGCGGTCCGCGGGCCGGCGGGGTCATGCGGGACGCCTGGGGTCTGAGGGGTGGTGGGCATCCCAGCGGCGAGGAGCTCGTCGGGCAGGGCGCCCAGTGCCGCACGCGTGATCGCGGCGTCCGCGCACGCCAGGCCGCGCATGACCGGGGCCAGGGTAGCGAGGAGGATCACGCCCGCGCTGAAGTTGAAGGCGGCGTCCAGCAGATAGGAGCGGGTGAGGGAGGCCGGTGCCGCGCCGTCGGTGAGGGCGTCGAGGATGAGGCCCGGCAGGGTCCCGTCGCTGCGGGGGACGAAGATTCCCCACAGGGGGAAGGTGACTCCTGCGAGGGCACCTGTGAGCCACGCGACGCCCACGGCGAAGGTCACGGTGCGCAGCGGGAAGGCCACAAGGGTCTCGAACACGAGGTCGAGCCAGCGGCGGGGCTCCCCGATGCGGCGGACGAGGCCCATGACACTGCTGGGCCGCACGGGATGCTGTGCGGGGGCGAGCGGCAGTCCCCAGGCTCGGAGCCGGACGCGGGAGAGCGCGGCGAAGCCCGAGGCGAGCATGAGGGTGACCGGCAGCAGGAGGACTCCCACCCAGATCACCGCAGTGCCCACGGACATCGCGAACAGCGGGATCAGCAGGGCGAACGCGAACAGGGAGAGGGGGAAGCCGGCGAGCACGTACGCACAGTCGCGGCCGAGCTCGCGGAGGCTCCAGATCGGATGGCGGCCGGGACGGAGCGTGCCCACCGGTCCGGGCCGTGAGAGATTCCGGTCGTGTGGTGCGGCCGGGTGCGTGCGGTTCACCATGTCAGTGTCTCCTGTTCTGTGCGAGGACACCATGAGGTGCCTGGGGGAGAGAGGCGGGGGCAGCAGCGTGGATGTTCGCGGCAGGGGCTGCAGGCCGGAGTGAGGAGAGAGGCCGTGGGGCCGGGGAGGCCTGAAGGGTTGGGGAAGCAGAAGGGGCCGCGGGGATTGTGGCGGCGGGTGCCGTCTCGGGAGCTGCCGCCGTGGGCGCTCCCGCTCGCGGGTGGTGCCGGGAGAGGAGTCCGATGCCGCCCACGGCCGCGAGCGCGCTCAGCACGAGGAGCAGCACGGCGGCCGGGGGCATGGGCGCGTACTCGCCCAGGAGGAGGCCGCCGAGGCCCACCGCCGTGAGCGGGTCGATGACGGTGAGCCCGGCGAGGACGGTCTCCGGCGGCCCGGAGGCGTAGGAGGTCTGCACCAGCCACATGCCCGCCGCCGAGGCGGGCACCAGGCTCACCAGCAGCGCCCACATGGCGGGGGAGAGCTGAGCGGCCGCGGAGAGGAAGGGGTCCGGATCGCCGAGCCCGAGACGGTCGAGGGTCGCACCGATCCCGGCGGACTCGGAGGCCCCGTGCGCCTCGGGCACGGCGAGGGAGGAGAACACCTGGACGGCGAGGAGGTGCGCGCCTGTCGCGACCCCGCCGAAGAGCATGCCGGCACCGGCGACGCGCGGCAGATGACCTGCCGGACTGCGGGCCAGCAGGAGAGCCGCGAGCGATCCCAGCAGCAGGAGCGCGGTGAGGGTGCCCGCGCGCGCCGGGGTCACCTCGGGGGTGAGGGCATAGCGGGCGGAGATGCCCACGAACACCGCCACGGCGCCCAGGGTGACGGCGATGGCCGCGCACAGGCCGCGGGTGAGCGGCAGCGGGGAGCCGGAGCTCCGCCCCGCGACCCCGGCGCTGATGAGCACGGCGGTCACCAGCGACAGCGCGCCGAGCGGCTGGATGAGCGCGACGGGGGCCAGGCCCAGGGCGAGGACGTTGAGGACCGTCTCCGCGACGATGAGACCGGTCCCGAGCAGCCAGAGCGGGCGCATGAGCACGGCCAGCCGGACTCCGCTGCGGGAGCGGGCGGCTGCGGGCGAGGCGCCCGCCGAGCTCACAGCGCCGGAGGTGCCGGGCCCGATGCGCTCGCGCGTGACCGCGCTGTGCTGCATGTGCGTCCCGACGGCGAGGAGGATCGCACCGAGCGCGGCGAGTGCGATGCCGAGGAGGAAGACGGGGGTGATGACCATGACTCGAAGCTAGGGAGGGGGTGCGCGCCCGCGCATCACTCCGCGGAGTGAAACGCATGTCATCCCTGAGGATGACGTGCGGCGCTGCGGACCCGCGGATGTGCCTCGCGGGATACGCTCGGAGGCATGGAGCACACAGCCGCGCCGCAGTCCGGTCCGTCCCAGCCGGTCCCGGGTCAGTCGGTCTCACCGGCGGACTCCGCCTCCGCATCCCGTCCCGTCCGTGTGGCGATCGTCGACGATCAGGCGATGGTGCGGCAGGGCTTCGGGGCTCTGCTGGAGGCGCAGCCGGACCTCACGGTGGTGGGCAGCGCGGAGGATGGGAGCGAGGTCGTGGACCTCGTCCGGCGGACGCAGCCGGACGTCGTGCTCATGGACATCCGGATGCCCCGGATGAACGGGCTCGACGCCACCCGCGCGATCCACGCCATGCCGGGGGAGGGGCACCCTCGCGTCGTCATCCTCACGACCTTCGATGCGGACGAGTACGTGTTCGCCGCGCTGAGGGCGGGCGCCTCGGGCTTCCTGCTCAAGGACGCGACGGCGGACGAGCTGGTCTCCGCGGTGCGGGTGGTCGCGGCCGGCGATGCCCTGCTGTCGCCGTCCGTCACGCGCACCCTCATCGCCGACTATGCGAGTCGCCCCGCCCCGCGCAGCGGCGCCGTGCTCGCCGACCTCACCGAGCGCGAGCTCGATGTCATGCGGCTCGTGGCGGCGGGGAGGTCCAATGCGGAGATCGCGGAGGAACTCGTGGTCTCGGAGCAGACCGTGAAGACGCATGTCTCGCGGACGCTGGGCAAGCTCGGTCTGCGCGACCGCACGCAGATGGTGGTCACGGCCTACGAATCCGGACTCGTGAGCGTCGGCGGCTGAGGGAGCAGCCGCTCACCGAGCCGGCTCGGCCGCTCCTCACACACGCCGGAGCCGGCGCAGGCCGAGCGCGAGACCGCCGGCGATCGCACCCCAGACCAGATTGGTGAGCAGGACCATCGGGATCGCGATGGGATGGGCGAGCGGGCCCTCGAGCTGCCCGAGGAGGATGGGGGAGAGCACTCCCGAAAGCAGGATCGAGAGCACACCGTAGGTGAGTCCCGCCGCGATGAGGGTGAGCAGGGGACGCGGAATCCGGCTGAGGCCGACGACCAGCACCCACACGAGGGTGATGACGGCCGTGGCACCCAGCGAGCCGACGGCGGACGACACGGGCCCGGACTCTCCGACGACCCCCGTGATCTTCAGCAGGGGGCGGACGAGCGCGAAAGTGCCGAGGGCGAGCGCCCAGATGAGGCTGGCTGCGGGGAAGCGGGGCGTGCTGCCCGCCGGGTTCGGACCGGAGGCGGGGCCGGGAGGGACCGCGGTCATGATGCGGTTCCCGGGCGCATACGGGTGCGCAGGGCGTCGAGTCCGGCGGCGACGAGCCCGCACACCGCGCCCACGAGCGTGCCGGTCACGAGACTGGAGAACACCGAGAAGCCGCGGACGATGAGGCTATGCACCTCGGGAGCGAGGCCGGCGAGGTTCCCGCCCAGCTGGGGCGGACCTCCGGGGAAGGTCGTGGCCCAGAAGATCTGGTGGACCGCAGCGAGGAGCACGCCGTAGACGAGGCCCACCACGAGGAGGACGAGGAACGGCCTCCGGACGCGCAGGAGCAGCACTGCCGCCACCCAGACGACGACAGGGACGAACACGAAGAGCGCGTTGAGCGCAGTGCCCTCCTCGATGATGTGCAGGTCGTGGAGGACCACGCGGGGCACGCCCAGCAGCGCCAGGCCGAGGACGAGGAGGACGAGCCCGCGGCTTCCGGGGCCGGGTGCCGCTGTGCGGTCGGTGCGGTCGGTGATGGGACGGGAGGGGCTGCCATGAGGAGAATCGATCATGGCTCCACGCTAGGGACGCCGGGGCATGCGGCACATCCGTCCAGGGGCGACAGTCCGCGCTGCAATGCAATCGCCTCTGGGCGACAGCTCCCGCGATCGGGAGGAACGATGCGGTGCCCGGCCGGGGACGGGACTCGCACGGAAGGGAGACGGAGATGGCGGAGCTGAGGACAGCGGAGGTGAGCGGCCTGGCCGCAGTGGAGCATGCCACGGCGCTGCTGCAGCGCATGCGCCTGGTCTCAGCGGTGGGAGGCGTGTGGGAGGCTGCCGACATCCAGTGGGCCTGGCGCCGGCCGAGTCCGGCGAACGCCGTGGGGGGTGCGGTTCTGGTGCGATGACGCGGGACCCGTCGCCGGCTTCGTGCTCGAGGCCCGAAAGGAGACCTGGGAGTGCGCTCCGCTGTGGAGCCCGGACCTCCCCGGCCCTGCGCTCGCCGAGGTCTGGGCATGTGCCCAGGAGACCGCGGCCGCCCATGCCGCACAGGGCTATGGGGTGCTCGTCCGCGACGACGACACCGAGCTCGGGGCCCTCGTGCGCGCCTCCGGCCTCGTGCCCGGCGACGGCGATGCCACGGCCTGGATGCCCGCGGCCGAGCGGCCGGAGGCGCAGCCGCTGCCCGCAGGCCTCGTGCTCACCGACCGCACGCAGCGCGCCGATGCGCCGCATCCCCTCCGGCACCTCAACGGTGCGGCCGTCGAGAGCCGCATGCGGCAGTGCTCCCTCTACGCACCCGAGCTCGATCTGTCCGTGGAGAGCGAGGACGGGCGCCTCGCGGGCTACGCAGTGTTCTGGCACGACCCGGTGACGAAGGTCGGCCTCGTCGAACCGGTCCGCGTGATGGAGGGATTCCGCAGACGCGGCGTGGCCCGCGTCCTGCTGGCCGAGGGCATCGCGAGGCTCGCCGCACGCGGAGCGGAGCGGATCAAGATCTCCTATGAGACCGAGGCCGCCGGTGCCCTCTACCTGAGCCTGGGTTTCGTGAGGGAATCGAGGGCGACATGGCATCGGTGGAAGCGCCCCGGGTCGACCTGAGGAGACAGCGCGCGCCGCTGAGGATTCGCCTGCAGGCGACTGTGCGCGGGCGGCGCGCTTCCTAGACTGGGACCATGACGTCGAATGCGAGCGCACCGCCGGCACCGGCTTCCGCGCTGCTCTCCCGCGCGCTCGCCTTCGATGTGATGCTCGCCGTGCTGGTGTGGGGCTCCGTCTCCTGGCTCATCACCGCGGACCAGGCCGGTGAGCGCGCCCCGGACGCGCTGGCCTATCTGTGGGCGCTCGGGCTCGGCTGCCTCATGCTCGTCCGCCGCAGGTACCCGCAGCTCGTCCTCTGGATCACGGTGGCCGCGCTCTTCGGCTACTACTTCGCGGGCTATCCCGCCGTGGGCCTCAGCGTGCCCGCCGCCGGTGCCCTGCTCACCGCCGCGGAGTTCTGCCGCCTCCGGTGGCCGCTGCTCGCCTCGGCGGTTCTCCTGGCCGTGAGCTACGGGGTGCGGCTGCTCCAGGGGCAGGACCTCACCCGGATCATCGGCTACGAGCTGGTGGGCCACCTCGGCCTCATGGCCGCGGCCATCGCCCTCGGCGCGAGCCTGCGGCTGCGGCGGGAACTGGCCGAGCGCTCGGCGCAGCTGCTCAGCGTCGTGCGAGAGCGGGAGCGGAGTGGGGCCCAAGCCGCGCTCGCCATGGAGCGGACCGAACTCGCCCGGGAGCTCCACGACTCCCTCGGTCACCGTCTGGCCGTGCTCTCCCTGCACACCGAGGTCGCGGCCGAGGCCGTCGAGACGAACGAGAGGGAGGCCGACACCGCTGTTCTCGCCTCTGCGCTCGCCGTCATCCGGGAGACCGCCGATGCGATGTCCGGCGAACTGCACGAGACCGTCCGCGCGCTGAGGCCGCGCGGCCGCTCGCCCTCCGTCGGCTCCACCCCGGCGCCGCTCTCCCTCTCCGCGCTCGCGCCCATGATCGTCGCCCTGCCGCTGGAGGTCGACGCGGCGCTGGACCGTGCGCTGCGCACCGGCGAGATCACCCTGCCCGCACAGGTCGAGGCGGCAGCGGTGCGGATCGTCCAGGAGGCCCTCACCAATGTCGTGAGGCACTCGCTCGCCGCCGAAGCGCGGGTCACGGTCGCGCTCGAGACCGCGGGCGGCAGTGGCCTCGGCACCTCCCGGCGTCGCTTCCGCGAAGGCCACGGAGGACACGATGACGCCGGGCACCTGTGCGTGCTGATCGCGGACCCCGGTCCGCCTCGGCCGGAGGCGGGCCCCGCTCCCGGCGGCCTGGGCCTGCAGGGCATGCGCGAGCGCGCCGAGGCGCTGGGCGGCTCCTTCGAGGCCGGACCCCGGAGCCCCGCCGCGCTCGGCTTCGACCGCGCGGACGCACAGGGCCGCGGATTCGCCGTCGAGGCGCGCCTTCCCCTCGGCCCGAGCGGTGAGGCGGCCGCGGCAGGGCCAGGTGTGCACGGGCAGGCCGCGGGCGAGGCGGAGCGCCCATGATCACCGTGCTGCTGGCCGATGACCAGGATCTCGTCCGCGCGGGCCTGCGCGCCCTGCTGAGCGGTGCCGAGGACATCGAGGTCGTGGCCGAGGCCCCTGATGGCGCGGCGGCCGTGACCGCGGCCCTGACGCATGTGCCCGCTGTCGTCCTCATGGACCTCCGCATGCCGGTCATGGACGGGACCGCGGCCACACGCCGCATTCGGGCCGAGACCGCGCTGTCCGGCACCCGCGTCCTCGTGCTCACGACGTTCGACGACGATGAGGACGTGCTCGCGGCGGTGCGCGCGGGGGCGGCCGGCTATCTGCTCAAGGACACGCGCGCCGAGGCGCTGCGGGAGGCCGTCCGCACCGTCGCCGCTGGCGGGAACCTTCTCTCACCGCAGGTCGCACGCACTCTCATGGAGCACATGGCGGAGGCTGGTCCTCTCCCATCCCGCACGACTGCGACAGGCGGCCAGGACCGGGAGGAGACCGAGGCGGCGGCCGCGGGCCGGATCGGCCCGACGGCCGAAGCTGTACCCGTCGACCTCTCGGCGCTCACGGAGCGCGAGATGGAGGTGCTCGCGCGCCTCGCACACGGGGAGACGAATGCGGAGATCGGCGCGCACCTGTTCCTCAGCCCCGCCACAGCGCGCACCTATGTGAGCCGCATGCTCACGAAGCTCGGCGCCCGCGACCGGACGGAGCTCGCCCTCCTCGCTCAGCGCGCAGGACTGGGCGGCTGAGCGCGCTCGAACCGCGCCCCGGAGAAGTCTCCGGGACGCGGTTCACAACAGGCTCTCAGCGCGCGGCCTCGGCCTGGCAGCGGGAGCAGGGGAGGGGTTCGGGGCGCTCGTAGTCGGCGCGGCCGCGGCGCCAGTAGCCCTCGACGCTCCAGCTGTCCCGCGGCAGTCCCGCCCGGAACTGGAGGTGGCAGCGCAGCGATTTCACGCTCAGCGCCTCACCCGCGGCCCAGACGTAGCCGTTCCGGTCGGGCAGCTCGTGCTGCATGACGGCATCGGCGAGCAGCGTCGTGGTGCCCGGTGCGGCCTCGCCGCGGTGGAGCCAGTGGACGGTGAGATCGGCCCGGCTGGGGAGGTCGATGTGCGAGGCCGCGTCCTGGACCTCGACGAAGGCGGTCGCGGGTGTGCCCTCCGGCAGGGACTCGGCCCAGCGGGCGAGGGCGGGGAGCGCGGAGTCGTCGGCGGCGAGGACGTACCAGTCGTGCACGCCGTCCTTGACGAGGTAGGTGCCGCGGGGGCCGAGTGAGCCCAGGCGGTCGCCGGGGGCGGCATCCGCGGCCCAGTGCGCGGCGACCCCGTGGGTGCCGAGCACGAAGTCGATGTCGATGGTGCGGGCCGTCGTGTCGTACCAGCGCACCGTGAAATCGCGGTGGACGAAGCCGCGCGGCGAGCACTGCCCGTCCGCGAACGGGGGCAGCACGGGCTCACCCGCGGTGTCCGTGTCGAAGATGAGCTTGAGGTGGTCGTCGGGGCTGATGAAGGGGAAGTCCGCGAAATCGTCATCGGCGCGGAAGCGCACGCGCCTGAGGCTCGCGGACAGCTGGACGGCGCTCACCACGGTGAGGACGCGGGGACGGGGGGAGAAGCGGTAGGTGGCGGTCCGGGCGGATTCGCGCATCGCCTCGTGCGGGGTGCGGAAGGCCGGGCGGGGCGCTGCGGGGGACAGCTCGGCGATCCCTCCGCGCGCGGCCGGAGCCTCCAGGCCCTCGTACGGAAGCAGAATGCTCATGGTGTCCTCCTCCAGCGGGCCTCGCGCAGCTCCTCGTGAGCCGCACTCTTCACGCCTTTCCGTCACACCAACGTACCGTTATTCTCCGGGTCAGGCAAGCCTAAGCGCAGTGAGCGGTGCCTGACCTGAGACGCGCCGGCTCACGCCAGCCGGCGCCGGCCCGAGTCGATCCGGTCGTGAGATTCGCGGAGGATGACCCGGGTGCTGAGGACATGGGCCCCCGCAGGCGTGGCGACGACGGGGTGGATCTCGACATCGGCCACTGCGGGAATGTCGTCGACGAGCTCGGCCACCCGCAGCAGCAGATCCTCGATGGGCTCGACGTTCGCGACCGGCAGGCCCTTGTAGCCGAACAGGCGGGGGGAGGACTTCACCGAGCGGATCATCTCGGAGGCGTCCACGTCCGTGAGCGGGGCGACCCGGTGGGCGATGTCCCCGACCAGCTCGCTCGTGTCCCCGGCGAGGGAGAAGGATACGACGGGGCCGAGCAGCGGGTCCTCGCCGGCGCGCACCACGCAGGGGATGCCGGGCGGGGCCATCTGCTGCACGTCGATGCCGGTGGGCCCGTCGTCGTCCGCGTACTCCGCGACGAGCTCGCACACCTGCGCGTAGTCGTCTGCGAGCTCCTCCGGGGTCTCGATGTTGAGCCGCACACCGCCGAGTTCCATCCGGTGCCGCAGCCGCTTGTTGACGGCCTTGATCGCGACCGGGTAGCCCAGCTGCTCCGCCGCCTCGCGGGCCTCTGCGACGGAATGGGTGGTGATGAGGGGCAGGGGCGCGATGCCGTAGGCGGACATGAGCGCTCGAGTCTCCGGGGCGCCCAGGAGCACGGACTCGCCCACCGGCACCGAGGCCAGCGCCTCGTCCACGATCCCGCGCGCGCAGCGCCGGTCGATTCCCTCGAGCTCGGGGTAGCGGCCGTGGTCCTCGGCCCGCCACATCGCGTAGTCCACCGTCCGGGCGAGTGCCCAGACCGCCTCCTCGGGGCCGAAGTAGCTGGGCACGGAGCGCGAGATGCGCCGGCCGTCGGCGTCCGCGACGAAGGCCGTGAGCTCCTCGCGCACGCCCTGCACGCCGGAGAAGCAGGCGACGGTCGTCTTGTCCGAGGTCGCGGCGAGCTCGGACAGCGCTCCGGCGATCTCCGCCTCCGAGGCGCCCGCGGAGGGGGTGAAGCTCACGATGACGGAGTCCACGTCCTCGCGGGCGAACATCTCCGCGAGCGCGCGGGCGAACTCGTCCGCCTGGACCTCAGGGTGGAGGGAGACGGGGGCGTGGGGCACCTCGAGGCCGTCGGCGCGCGCGCCCTGCGCGAGCAGCGTCCCGACCGCTGCGGAGTTGCCCACGATGCCCACCCGGCGCCCGGCCGGCAGGGGCTGGGAGGTGAGGACCTGGGCGACGTCGAAGAGCTGGCGGGTCGAGGCGGCGCGGATGACCCCGGCCTGGGCGAGGACCTCGTCGAGGGCGCCCGAGGCCCGCTCCTCGAGCCCGGACAGCCGCACCTGGTGCCCGGGCGGGAGCTCCTGCCCGGTGAGATCGCTCTTGACCACCACGACGGGCTTGACCCGGGAGACCCGGCGGGCGATGCGGGAGAACTTGCGCGGATTGCCGATCGACTCGAGATAGAGGCCCACCGCCGAGGTCGCCGGGTCCTCCTCCCAGTACTGCAGCACGTCGTTGCCGGAGAGGTCTGCGCGGTTGCCGGCGGAGACGAAGGTGGAGATGCCGAGGCCCAGCTGCGTGGCCCGCGCCAGGAGCGCGGTGCCCAGCGCTCCGGACTGGCTGAACAGGCCCAGTGTGCCGGACTCCGGGAAGAAGGGGGAGAGCGAGGCGTTGAGCGCGATGTCCCCGGCGGTGTTCGCGATGCCGAAGCTGTTGGGCCCCACGAGCCGCATCCCGTGCATGCGCGCGGTCGCGACGACCTCGCGCTGCAGCGCGGTGCCCTCCGCGCCCGTCTCGGCGAAGCCGGAGGACACGACCACCACGGCCTTGACCCCGTGGGAGGCGCAGTCGCGGACCACACCGGAGACGGCCTCGGCGGGGACGGCGATGACCGCGAGGTCCGCGGGCTCCGTGAGGTCCTCGAGGCTGCGGACGGTGGGCAGGCCCGCGATGGAATCGGCCTCGGGATGGACGATCGTGAGCCGGCCCGTGAAGCCGGCCGAGGAGAGGTTGCGCACCAGCAGGTTGCCCGTCGAATGGCGCGTGCGCGAGGCGCCGATGACGACGACCGAGCGCGGATGGAGGATCTGGCGGACGCTCAGCGACTCCGCGCGGTGCTCGCGGGCGGCCACCACCTGCATGGACTTGTCCGTGGGGTCGATCTCGAAGCGGACGGCGACGACACCGTCGTCGAACTCGCGCGAGACCTCGTAGCCGGCCGCGGCGAACACCTGGAGCATGGAGCGGTTCTGGGGCAGAACCTCGGCGGTGAAGACGGTGATGCCGTTCTCCAGTGCGGCGGCGGCGAGGTGCTCGAGCAGGATCGAGCCGATCCCGCGGCCCTGGTGCGCATCGGCGATGTTGAAGGCGACCTCGGCGGAGATCGCGTCCAGCCTGTCGTAGCGCCCCACCCCGATGATGTCCTCGCCCACGAGGAGCACGAAGGCCACGCGGTCGGTGTGGTCGACCGTGACGAACCGGGCGAGCTCCCTGGGCGGGAGCTCGGGCATGGGAGCGAAGAAGCGCAGGTAGATGGACTCGGGGGACTGGGCCTTGTGGAAGCGCTGGAGGGCGTCGGCGTCCTCGGGCACGATGGGGCGCAGATGCGCGGTGCCTCCGTCGCGGAGGACGACATCGGCCTCCCACTGGGCGGGATAGCTCGTCATGCCGCCAGTCTATGCGGGGCCGGGAGGTCTCCCGTGTCCGGCCGGAAGTCTATGCTGGTCGCATGTCGATTCCCCATGCACTCGTGACGGACCTGCAGGCCGCCGGCTACTACCCGCAGCTCGCCGGGACCATGCTCGTCGAGAGCCTGTTCGGCGAGGAGATCGCCAACCACCTCGTCCACATCGACACGCATGTGGACCTCGATTCGATCCACCGGCACGTCACGGCCTTCGCCCTCACGCCCACGCGCCTGCTCATCGCGCACGTGGATGACGATCCGCAGCCGGCCGCCCCGGGCGAGCCCCCGCGCGGCATGACCTCCTCCGAGGCCGTCGAGCTCACGGACGTGCGCACCGTGCTCATCGGCCGCACGTACGAGAAGCCCGCGGGGTTCCAGCCGGGCCAGGCACCCGTGGAGGTCTCGCTCACCCTGGGGTGGGGGCAGAACTCCCGCATCGACGCGTTCCCGGAGACGTGTGCGGACCCGCAGTGCGATGCCGACCACGGCTACGGCGGCAGCCTCCTGTCCGAGGACCTCAATCTGCGCATCTCCGCCCAGGCAGAGGGGCCCGAGGTGGTCGAGCGCGCGGAGTCGTTCGCGATCGACCTGCGCCGGGCCGTCTTCCGCGCCCGCCGGGGCCTGGGCTGAGCATGGCGGACGCCGGTGCCGAGGACGGACCCGATGCGGGTGCGGCGGGTCTGATCCGCGGCCCGGACTATGCGAGCCCCCTGCTCTCCGATGTGATCCCGGCCGCGGCCCTGGCCGTGGGCGCGGAGCACATCCTCGACGCCGAGGCCGCAGCCCGCGCGGCCCGCATCGCTCCGGCCGCTGCCGCCCGGACGGCGGTGGTCGTCCTCGTCGACGGTCTGGGCTCGCGGCTGCTGCGCAGGCGGGCCGCGCACGCGCCCTTCCTCCGCTCGCTGCTCGCCGGTGAGCAGCTGCTGAGCGCGGGGTTCCCCTCCACGACGGCGAACTCGCTGTCCTCGTTGGGCACCGGTCTGCTGCCGGGCGCCCACGGCGTCATGGGCTACCGGCTGCTCGACCCCGAGCGCGACGAGGTGTTCAACCAGCTCACCGGCTCCGAGCACGTGGACGGCCGCGCCTGGGTGCCGGATGCGACCCTGTTCGACCGGCTCATGGCCGGCGGGGTCGAGGCCGTCAATCTGGGTGAGCCCAAATTCGCCGGGCGCGGGCTGAACAACGGTTCGATGCGGGGAGCCAGGTTCCGCGGCTCGCATTCGCTCGAGGAACGGGTGCGGCACGCCGTCGCGGAGGCGCGGAGGCCGGGCTCCCGGGTGATCTACCTGTACTGGGGCGCGCTGGACAAGACGGGCCACGGCAAGGGCGTGGACTCCTGGGAATGGCTGGAGCAGCTCGAGCACGCGGACGAGAAGATGCGGATGCTGGCGAACGCGCTGCCGGAGGACGCCTCCCTGCTCATCACCGCCGATCACGGCATGGTCGATGTGCCCCATGAGGGCCGGCTCGACCTGGCCGAGCACCCCGGACTGCGGGGGCTGCTGCGGGCGGTCGGCGGCGAGCCGCGCGCCGCGCATCTGTACGCACGGGCCGGTGCCGCCGCCGAGGCCACCGCCGGACTGCGCGAACTCGCGGGCGACCGCGCGACGGTGCTCACTCGCGAGGAGGCCGTGCGTGCGGGGCTGTTCGGTCCGGCCCACACGGTGCGGCCGGAGAACCTGCCGCGCCTGGGCGATGTCATCGCCATCGCCGGTGAGGGCTTCGGGATCGTGGACTCCCTCAGCGACTCCGCCTCGGCGCTGTCGCTGCTGGGCCACCACGGCGGTGTGAGCGACGACGAACTGGAGATCCCCCTGCTGACGGTGTGAGACTCACGGCCGTCCGCCCGAGGGGCGCACCTCAGGGGCGTCGAGCTCGACCACCTCGCGCCTCGGCGGGCGGCGGGAGGCACCGCGTGCGCCCTCGCGCCTCGGCCGGTACAGCACGAAGCGGTACATCCCGTAGCGGAACACATTGCCCAGGGCCACGCCCACGATGTTGCCGGAAACGTTGTCGGCCAGCGCGGAGGTGAGTCCGAGCACGTGGTTGGAGAACCAGAGGCAGCCCACCGCGATGAGCATGCCCGCCGCACCCACGGCGAAGAAGCCCACCGCCTCGAACCCGGCCGAGCGGTTCCTGCCGTCGCGGAAGGTCCAGTAGCGCGAGCCCAGCCAGGCGACGAGGGTGGCCGAGGCGACCGAGGCGACCTTCGCCCACAGGGGGCCGATGCCCACCGCCTCGGGCCGGAGCAGGTTGAACAGGGCGATGTCCACGACGAACGCGATTCCGCCGACCACGGAGAACTTCCCCAGTCTGCGGACCTCCGCGAGTGCTCCCATGCGTCCACGATAACGACGCAGGCTGAGGAGCCCGTGCACCGGTGCGTAGACTGAGACCCGTGACTTTTCCCAAGATCGGCGTGGTGGGCGGCGGACAGCTGGCCCGCATGATGGCGCCCGCAGCAGAGGCGCTCGGCGTCTCCTTCCATGTCCTCTCCGAGGCCCCCGGCTCCTCGGCCGCGCAGGTCTCCTCCCAGGTGACGGTGGGCGACTACCGCGACTTCGAGACGCTCAGGGCGTTCGCGGAGACGGTGGACGTCCTCACCTTCGACCATGAGCACGTGCCGCCGGAGCACCTCCGCGCGCTCGCCGCGGCCGGCCACAGCGTCCATCCCGGGCCGGATGCGCTCATCCACGCGCAGGACAAGATCGTCATGCGCCGGAAGATGGACGAGCTCGGCCTGCCCAACCCCGCCTGGGCGGAGGTGAGCAGCGTCGAGGAGCTGACCGAGGCCGCCGAGCGCATCGGCCTGCCCCTCATCCTCAAGACCCCCCGCGGCGGGTACGACGGCCACGGCGTGCGGGTCATCCACGATCCCGCCGAGGCCGCCGACTGGTTCGACTCCGCACCCGGCCCCCTGCTGGCCGAGGAGAAGGTGGACTTCTCCCGCGAGCTCGCCGTCATGGTCGCCCGTTCGCCCATGGGCCAGACCGCGGTGTGGCCGGTCGTCGCGACCTACCAGGACAACGGCATCTGCAAGGAGGCCGTCGCACCCGCCCCGGGCCTGAGCGATGAGGTCTCCGCGCGCATCCAGCGCGATGTCATCGAGCTCGCCACCCGCCTGGGCGTCACCGGCGTCATGGCGATGGAGATGTTCGAGACCGCGGACGGCTACCTCGTCAACGAGCTCGCGATGCGCCCCCACAACACCGGCCACTGGACGCAGGACGGCTCGTACACGAGCCAGTTCGAGCAGCACCTGCGCGCCGTCCTCGACCTCCCGCTGGGCGATCCCGCAGCGCAGTTCCCCGCCACCGCGATGGTCAACGTCCTCGGCGCGGACCGTGAGGATCTCTACCACGCCTACCTCCACGTCCTCGCGCACGATCCGCAGGTGAAGGTCCACATGTACGGCAAGGGCGTGCGGCCGGGCCGCAAGCTCGGCCACGTCAACCTCGCGGGCTCCGGCGATCCCGAGCGCCTCCTCGCCCGCGCCCGCCACGCCGCGGACTTCATCGCCGGGACGGACACGAACCCGCACCCGGACCTCGGCGGGGAGCAGACCGCCGCCGAGGCCGCATCCGCCCGTGCGCGCGTGGGCATCGTCATGGGCTCGGACTCGGACTGGCCCACGATGGAGGCCGCGGCCGCGCAGCTGCGGGACTTCGGCATCCCCTTCACCGCCGAGGTCGTCTCCGCCCACCGGATGCCGCACGAGATGATCGACTGGGGTGCGACGGCCGCCGAGCGCGGGCTCGAGGTCATCATCGCCGGCGCCGGGGGAGCAGCTCACCTGCCGGGGATGCTCGCCTCGGTCACCTCGGTCCCCGTGATCGGGGTGCCGGTGCCGCTCAAATACCTCGACGGCATGGACTCCCTCCTCTCCATCGTGCAGATGCCCGCAGGGGTGCCGGTGGCGACGGTGTCCGTGGGCGGGGCGGCGAACGCCGGCCTGCTCGCCGTCCGGATCCTCGCGGCAGGAGGGGACGAAGGGCTGACAGCGGCGCTCGATGCGCACCGTGCGGGGCTCCGCGACACCGCCGCGGCGAAGGGCCGTGCCCTGCAGGAGCGGATCGCTCAGGGGAGCTGAGTCTTCCGTCCGCGCCGGGGCCCGCACCCATGCGGGCGCCCGGCGTGTGCGAGCCCACACTTCCGGCGAGTAACCTGAGGCGGAACCCCAGCAGGCGGCACCGGAGCCCACCGCACACTGTCCCACCGGAGCCCGCGTGAGCACGACCGTGCGGAAGTCCTTCACCGAGAACGGAGAACCCATGAACGATCTCTACCGTCCCACCGAGGAGCACGAGGAGCTGCGCGCAGCCGTGCGCGAGGTGGTCGAGGCCAAGGTCGCGCCGTACGCCGCGGAGGTCGATGCCGAGGCCCGGTATCCGCAGGAGGCCCACGACGCGCTGCTGGCCACGGACTTCTACGCCCCGCATGTGCCGGAGGAGTACGGGGGTGTGGGTGCGGATGCGCTCGCGACCGCGATCGTCATTGAGGAGGTGGCCCGCGGGTGCGCCTCGTCCTCGCTCATCCCGGCCGTGAACAAGCTCGGCTCCCTGCCGGTGGAGCTCGGCGGCGGTGAGGAGGTCAAGGAGAAGTACCTCACGCAGCTCGCGGAGGGCCGCGGCTTCTCCTACGGCCTGTCCGAGCGCGAGGCCGGCTCCGACACCGCCTCCATGAAGACCCGGGCGGTGCGCGAGGGCGACGGCTGGCGGCTCAACGGGGTGAAGACCTGGATCACGAACGCCGGGGTCTCGGACTTCTACACCGTCATGGCGGTCACGGATCCGGACGGCAAGCGCGGGTCCAACATCACGGCCTTCGTCGTGGAGAAGGACGATGAGGGGTTCACCTTCGGGGAGAAGGAGCGCAAGCTCGGCATCAAGGGCAGCCCCACGCGCGAGCTGTTCTTCGAGGACGTCTTCCTGCCGGCGGACCGGATCGTGGGTGAGGAGGGTGAAGGTCTCAAGATCGCGCTCCGCACGCTCGACCACACGCGCGTGACGATCGCCGCGCAGGCGGTGGGCATCGCCCAGGGTGCGCTGGACTACGCGATCGGCTACATCAAGGAGCGGAAGCAGTTCGGCAAGCACATCGCGGACTTCCAGGCGATCCAGTTCATGGTCGCGGACATGGGCATGAAGCTCGAGGCCGCACGGCAGCTCACCTACACCGCAGCGGCCAAGAGCGAGCGCGGGGACGCAGACCTCGGCTACTTCGGCGCCGCCGCGAAGGCCTACGCCTCGGACGTCGCGATGGAGGTCACGACGGATGCCGTGCAGCTGCTCGGCGGTGCCGGCTACGTCCAGGACCACCCGGTCGAGCGCATGATGCGCGATGCGAAGATCACCCAGATCTACGAAGGGACCAACCAGGTCCAGCGCCTCGTGATGGGACGCCAGCTGCTGCGGTGAGCCGACAGATGCAGTGAGCTGACAGAGGGGGCCGGGCCTGCACGTGCAGGCCCGGCCCCTGTCGGTTCAGCTCAGCGGACGCTCAGCGCTCCCCGCCGAAGCCGCCGCCTCGGCTGCTCTCCTCGCCGAAGCCGCCGCCCTGACGGTCGTCATCGCGACCGCCGTAGCCGCCCTGGCTGTTCTCGCCGCCGCCGAAGCCGCCGCCCTGGCCCTGGCCTCCGCCGCCGCCCTGGCCCTGGCCTCCGCCGCCGCCCTGACCCTGGCCTCCGCCGCCGCCCTGACCCTGGCCTTCGCCGCCGCCCTGACCCTGGCCTCCGCCGCCGCCGACGTACTCGCCGGCGGCCTCGCGGCCCTGCTGGATCTGCTCGGAGTACCGGCCTCCCGTTGCGCTGTCAGCGGCCTGTGCCGCCTGGTCGAGGCCCTGGTTCGCGAGGTTCTGCCCCTCTTCGGAGTTGAACGCGTCCGCTGCCCGGTTGCCGAGGTCTTCAATGCCCATGAGCGTCTCCTTACGTCGCTGGAACTCCACCGCGTGCTGCGGCTTGGCAGACACGCTTCGGCATAGGGGCCGAGCGGCGCAACCGGATCGGGGGAATGTCTCGGGATGGTTTCACAAGTTTCAGAGCCCGTTCAGACTCCCCGGGAGACTCACGGCGACTGCCCACTCAACCGCCGCCGAAGTGTTACTCCCCACGGTTATATTGGCCGGCCCGCGACAGCGCTTCGACGCCTCCGGTCGGACGCGAGGGCTGTCCCGCGCCAGAGGCGCATCGCTTCCCCTGCGACACTCGGAGAGCAATGTCCCTTGAAAGTTCCCTCCACATGGCCTGAATGCGGCCGGGCAGGGTCTTCGGTACCGTCACCGCCATGGTGACATCCGGGTCCAGCATTCAGCAGGGCGCCTCCTTCCGGGCGCTCGTCCACTTCGTCGCGGTCAGCTGCATCGCGGGGCTCGTGGGCGCCGGGCTCGCGATCCCCGCCGTGGGCGGTGCCGCCGCGGGTGCCGAGACCGGGGCTGAGGTGTTCAGCGCCCTGCCCGCCGAACTCGACGAGCGGCCGCTCGCGGAGCAGTCCCGGATGCTCGCCGCAGACGGCTCGGAGATCGCGACGTTCTACTGGCAGAACCGCGAGGAGGTCGCCTTCGACGAGATCTCACAGGCGATGAAGGACGCGACCGTCGCGGTCGAGGACGAGCGCTTCTACGAGCACACCGGCGTGGACATCCAGGGGATCGCCCGCGCGGCCGTGAGCAATGCCGTGTCCTCCTCCACGCAGGGCGGCTCCACCCTCACCCAGCAGTACGTGAAGAACGTCCTGGCGC
Source organism: Brevibacterium album DSM 18261 (assembly GCF_000426445.1). Classification (GTDB taxonomy): domain Bacteria; phylum Actinomycetota; class Actinomycetes; order Actinomycetales; family Brevibacteriaceae; genus Brevibacterium; species Brevibacterium album. The sequence goes on from NZ_AUFJ01000014.1 coordinate 113,985, forward strand.
AGAACGCCTATGCCGAGGGCGATGAGGAGGGCTATGCCGAGGCCATCCAGTCGGACGGGACGGAGGGCTATGCGCGCAAGCTGCGCGAGGTGAAGCTCGCGGTCGCACTCGAGAACCAGCTGGGCAAGGACGAGATCCTCCACCGCTACCTCAACATCAACAACTACTCGGGCTCGCCCAATGTCTACGGCGTCGAGGCCGCGGCCCACCGCTACTGGGGCGTCTCCGCGGCCGAGCTCGACGTCCAGCAGTCGGCCACGCTGGCCGGCATCGTGCAGAACCCCTACGCGAACAACCCGGAGCGGCACCCCGAGCGCACGCTCGAGCGCCGGAACACCGTCCTCGACCTCATGCTCCGCAACGGCTTCATCGACGAGGCCGAGCACCGCCAGGCCCGGGAATCGGAGCTCGAGCTCGACATCCACACCACTCCCAACGGCTGCGTGACCGCCGAGGGCATGGCCTATTTCTGCGACTACGTGCAGCGCATCATCGAGACGGACGAGGCCTTCGGCGGGGACGAGGAGGAGCGGAAGCGGCTGCTGCAGCGCGGCGGCCTCACGATCCACACCACGCTCGACCCGGACATCCAGGAGATCGCCCATCGCGAGGTGAACGACCGCATCCCGGCCGATGACGCCTCGGCGGCCGGCCACACCGCCGTCACGGTGGAGCCGGGCACCGGCCGCGTCATCGCGATGGCGCAGAACCGGGACTACACCGTCGCCGAGGCCGAGGACGCCTCGGAGACCCAGCTCAACTACAACGTCGACCGCGCTCACAACGGCGCGAACGGCTTCCAGGTGGGCTCGACCTGGAAGCCGTTCGTGCTCGCCGAATGGCTGCGGGAGGGGCACGGCCTGAACGAGACGGTGGACGCCACGCGCCGCAACTTCCCGGCGGGCTCCTGGCGCTATGACGGCTGCGCTTCGATGGCGGGCGACTGGAACCCGCGCAATGCAGGGGACAGCGATGCGAGCCCGTCGATGTCCGCGCTCGAGGCCACCCGCTCCTCGACCAACACCGCCTATGCGGCGATGGGCAGCCAGCTGAACATGTGCGGGATCCTCGACACCGCGGAGTCCCTGGGCATCGGCTACGGGAGCGGAGACCCTCTCGACACCGCCGATGAGGAGGGCTTCGTGCCCGCGCTCTCACCGGCGTCGATCCTCGGCACGGTGCAGGTGGCGCCCCTCGACATGGCCGCCGCCTTCGCCGCCTTCGCCGCCGACGGCGAGTTCTGCCGGCCCACCGCCATCGACTCCATCACGACCTCGGGCGGCGAGGAGCTCGAGGTGCCCTCGGCCGGCTGCGAGCAGGCGATCGACGAGGACGTCGCCCGGGGCGTCTCCTACGCGATGAGCCGGACCTTCGACGGCGGAACCACCAGCGGCCTCGGGATCGGCGTGCCCGCTGCGGCCAAGACCGGCACCACCAACTTCGATGTGGGCTCCACCTCGCTCATCGGCTTCACCCGCTCGCTGTCGACCTTCGTGTGGACCGGCGATCCCGACCGCAACCGGGACTGGCGCACGGAGGGAGCGGGAGCGGTCTCCGGCCGCATCTACGGCGCCACCATCTCCGGGCGGACCTGGCAGAGCATCATGCGGGAGGCCGCACCGCTCGCAGGCGACAACGGCGGCTTCTCCGCTCCCAGCACGGGCGGGGTGGCCGGTGCGGCAGGCGGGGCGCCGGATGCCGCCGACGGCTCTGACGAGGGCGAGAACCCGGACGGCGAGGACGCAGGCGGCGAGAACCCGGACCGCGAAGATGCAGGCGCCGAGGAGGACGGCTCCCCGGATTCCGAGGGCCGAGACGACTCCCCGGATTCCGGGGGTGCGGACGGCGACACCGGCTTCGGCGGCACCTGAGCGGACAGTCGACCCGGAAGCGCCCCCGGCACCCATCCGCGGGAGTCCCCGGCATCCAGCTCGCTCCCCGCGAGCCTCCACGCGCCTTCCGGTTCGGTGGTGCATTGTGGTGGAGCGGCGGCCGGCCCGGCGCCGCTCCACCCGCCCAGAGCGCGACGCGGAGTGCGCCTCGTGAGTCGAGAGAGAGACGTGAGCCAGGAGAACCGAACCGAACGCCGGCTGCGGATCGCCGATCCCCTCCGGGATCCAACCCGGCTGGACGCCCGGCATCGCGATGTGCGCGGCTGGGTCCTCCTCGTGTCCAGCATCGTGTTCCCCGGCAGCGTCCAGTCGCTCTTCCGCGCACGGCGCTCGCGGCTCTCCCTGGGCATCACGCTCGGCTCGTGGGCGCTTCTGCTGCTGGTGCTCGGCCTCGTGCTCGTGCGCCGGCAGTTCGCCTTCTCGCTCGCGACCAATCCCTACCTGCTCGGCCTCGTCCTCGCAGTCGGCGCCGCAGCCGCGCTCAACTGGGTGGTCTGCCTCCTCGACACCGTGCGGCGGGTGCGCGTGCACACGCTGAGCCCGCGGGCGCGCAGCCGGTTCCTGGGCGCGGTGCTCGCCGCCGTGCTCGTCGTCACCGGCGGCACCGTCTACGGCGGCGTGATGGTCAACAGCCAGCGCGGCCTCATGTCGGAGCTGTTCGCCTCCGGGGGAGCCGCGAAGCCGGTGGACGGCCGCTACAACATCCTGCTGCTCGGCTCGGACGCGGGAAAGGGGCGCACCGGCATCCGGCCCGACAGCATCACCCTCGCGAGCATCGATGCGCGCACGGGCGCGGCCGTCATGGTGGGTCTGCCCCGCAACATGCAGAACGTGCCCTTCGCCGAGGGATCGCCGCTGGCCGCGGAGTACCCGCAGGGCTACGACTGCGGTGACGAATGCCTGCTCAATGCCGTCTACCAGCTCGGCGAGCAGCACGCGGACGCCTTCCCGGACGCGGAGACCGCGGGGGTGCAGGCGATGAAGGACGCCGTCACGGGGGTGACCGGCCTTGAGGCCCAGTACTACGCCATGATCGACCTGCAGGGCTTCGAGGACCTCATCGACGCCATGGGCGGCATCACCGTGGTCTCGGAGAAGCGCGTGCCCATCTCCAGCAGGGTGGACCCGGCGACGGGCAAGCACGGGCCGGTGAAGGGCTGGATCGAACCGGGAGAGCAGAAGCTCGACGGATACCACGCCCTGTGGTTCGCGCGCTCCCGCGAGTTCTCCTCCGACTACGAGCGCATGGTGCGCCAGCGCTGCGTCCAGGACGCCATGCTCGCCCAGCTCAACCCCCAGACCGTGCTCCTGCGCTTCCAGGACATCGCGAAGGCCGCGCCCGAGGTCGTCTCGACGGACATCCCGCAGGTGCAGGTGGACGATTTCGTCGACCTCGCCCTCAAGACCCGGGACGCCGGCACCACCTCAGTGGACCTCACCCCGCCGGAGGTGGAGCCGAGCCACCCGGACTTCGCCGAGGTGCGGGAGCTCGTGGGCGCCACCGTCGCGGAGTCGAAGGAGAAGGCGGAGGCCGGGCCTGAGGCACAGGCGCCGCTCCCCGAGCCCGCGGCCGGGCCGGGGCCCGCCGGCGGTGCGGGAGGCGCGTCCACCCCCGCCCGGAGCGCCGTCCTGGCCCCCGGCGCCGTCCTGGCCTCCTCGCCGGCCGTGACCGCCGCCGGGGGAACCGCCGACTCTGCCGGGGGAGGGGACTCCGCCGGTGCGGAGGAGGAGGCCGCGATCTGCTCGGTCCCCTGAGACCGAGGGCTGTGCATGAGCGAGGCAGGGGGCCACGAGGGGTCCACAGCGCCGATCGCACGACTCTCCCATCGAATCCGCGCGCATTTAGTTATGACGATAATCGAATAGCGGCGTGTCCTGCCGCACACCCCGGGGCCGGGGGTGTAATGGGCAAAATTCTTCTGTGCCCCTCTGCCGCGCCACGACTGGGAACTACACCGGTGTAATTCTCCTTCCGGGAGAAAGTTCAACTCAGACACGCCGAAAGTATGTAACAATTCTGAGATGTTGGGGCGATGCATCGCATCCAGTGATGCCTTCGCCCCGCAGCAGCCAGAACTTCCCTGTCTTCCTCGAAAAGGCTGAAACGATGAGAATCCTCTTGCCCTCCGCGGCGGCATGCGCCGCGGCGGTGCTGGTGACGACCATCGGTCTGAGCGGATCGACCGTCGCGGTTGCCTCTCCGGTGACTCCCGATGTCAGCGAGAGCCCGCTGACCGAGCTCGATGAGGACGGCCTGGACGCCCCCGGCGCCCGAGCCTCCTCCACCAGCACTGCGAATGTGACCAACCGCAGCACCTCCAACCTCCCCGGTCTCCTCCGCGCGCCCGAGGCCGCGCAGACCCTGGCCGCGGCACCCGGTGCCTTCGCCGCCCCCGGATCGGCCTTCACCGCCTCGCCCATGGGTCTCACCGAGTCCTCCGGCGCGAGTGTGGAGTCGCCTGCGGCAGAAGCCCCGGCCGAGGCTCCCGCCGAGACCCAGGCGCCGGCTCCCGAGGAGGAGCCCGCGGAGACGCCTGCCGCCGAAGGCCCCGGCCTCGGCGGTGAGGAGGCATCCGAGGCTCCCGAGGACGAGCCCGCCGAGGGCCCGGCCGGTGTGGGCTCCGTCAAGGACCAGACCGAGGACGGTGTGACGATCGCCGCCATCAGCAAGGTGCTCGACGTGCCGTCGAAGAACCCGAGCGTCGTGGGCGTCTCCTTCGAGGGCGAGTCCGATGTGACCTTCGAGGTCCGCCAGAAGGCCGGCGACAGCTGGGGCGCATGGGAGGACGTCGACCTCGAGTCCTCCGGCGAGGGACTGGCCGGCTCCGAGCCGTTCGTCGTGATCGGAGCGGAGTCGGTGCAGATCCGGGCGCTCGGCGAGGGCGGCACCCCGTCCTCGACGCAGCTCGTGCTCGTCGATCCCAAACGCTCCTCCTACGACGCCGAGGCCGTCCGCAAGAACACGCCCGCTCTGCCCCCAGCGGGCGGCGGCGAGGACGCGCAGCAGCAGGATGCCTCGCTGCCGGCCGCCGCCGACGGCACCGAGGCGACCAACGTCTCCTACACCCCGGGCACCGCCGCGGTGGGCAACACCTCGGTGAAGAAGGTGTCCAAGCCCAAGATCGCCTCCCGCAAGGAATGGGGCGCGAACGAGTCGCTGAAGAACGGCAGCCCGTCGATCGCGCCGTCGGTCAAGGCGGCCGTGGTGCACCACACCGCCGGTGCCAACGGCTACTCCGCCGAGGACGTGCCCTCGATCCTGCGCGGCATCTACTCCTTCCACACCAAGGGCCAGGGTTGGTCGGACGTGGGCTACAACGTCCTCGCCGACAAGTACGGCCGCCTCTGGGAGGGCCGCGCCGGGGGTCTCGACAAGGCCGTCGTCGGCGCCCACGCCGCGCGCTACAACACCGGCACCTTCGGCATCTCCGTCATGGGCTCCTACGAGTCGAAGGCGCCGCCGCAGAAGACCATCGACGCGGTCAACCACGCGATCGCCTGGAAGCTGTCCCTCGACGGGGTCTCCGCGGACTCGACCACCACGGTGAACGGCAAGCGCATCAAGACCGTCGTGGGCCACCGGGACGTCGGCCAGACGGCCTGCCCCGGCCAGGCCTTCTACAGCGAGATGGGCGATATGCGCAAGGCCATCTCGAAGATGCAGGACGGCGGTGCGACTCCGGAGGACGAGAAGAAGAAGGAGGAGTCCAAGACTCCCATCGAGAAGAAGTACGAGGGCCACGTCAAGCAGCTCGGCAAGCCCAAGGGCAAGGAGTTCTCCATCGCCGGCGGGCGCGCCCAGGAGTACGAGAAGGGCCACATCTACTGGACCAAGGAGACGGGCGCGCAGGTCACGCTGGGCGCCATCGACAAGGCCGTGGATGAGAAGCTGCTGAAGCAGATCGGCTTCCCCAAGGCGGGGGAGAAGGGCGGCCTGCCGAACGGCGGCTACTACCAGTCCTTCGCGAAGGGCTCGATCCACTGGACCTCGGAGACCGGCGCGCAGCCCACCTGGGGCGTGCTGCAGGGCTACTGGGCCGACAAGGGCTACGAGCGCGGTCACCTGGGCTACCCGACGGGTGCGCCCACGGTCAAGGACGGACGCGCGGAGCAGACCTTCCAGGGCGCTCGCCTGGTGTGGGCCGAGGGGTACGGCACCACGGAGTTCTCGCCCCGCGGTGAGATCCAGGCAGGGCTGTTCGACGACAACGCCGGGCAGGGAGGTGAGTCCGGTGGGTCCGGGGAAGACTCATCGGGCCCCACCCCCGTGCCGGCGCCCACCGCCGAGCCCGCTCCGACAGAGGAGCCCGCACCCTCGGAGGAGCCCAGCGCCTCGCCCGAGCCCACGGAGTCGCCTGAGCCCACGGCGTCCCCGAGCGCCTCACCCGAGCCCACGGAGGAGCCCAAGCCCTCCGAGAAGCCCGAGGACGACGGCAAGAAGGACAAGGAGAAGTCCGAGGCCGCCAAGCGCGATGCGGTCATCGCCGAGGCGAAGAAGCACATGGGCGTCCGCTACCGCTGGGGCGGCACGAGCCCCACGTCCGGCTGGGACTGCTCCGGCTACGTCCAGTACGTGTACGGCAAGAATGGCATCAAGCTCCCGCGCACCACGAGCGCGCAGCGCAATGCCGGGAAGGTGATCTCGCAGAAGGACGCCAAGCCGGGTGATCTCATCTGGGTGCCGGGCCACATCGGCATCGTCTCCGAGACCAAGGGCCAGATGTACGATGCGGGCAGTTCCCGCACCAACACCTCCAAGCGCAGCTATGACTGGATGGTGAAGCGGGGCGCAGTGTTCATCCGCGTCATCTGACCGAGTTCCGGCGGCTCGCGGGGAACGAGCCGCCGGGACCGTCCGCGAGGGCGCTGCCCGCGCGCAGGCCCCCACCGCACATGCGGTGGGGGCCTGCGCGCGTACTCTGCGTGAACAGTCGGTGACGCCCCGCCCGCCGGTCATGTCCGGGCGCCCCCGTGGCGTAGTCTGAAACGAAACCCGTGCGAACGGCGAGGCGGACCGAAGTGCGCCGGACCGGCCCCGGGAGCACGTGATCGGCAAGCGGTGTGAGAGGTGAGACGTGGAGCTGCTGGAAGGCGCCGTGCGCGAATACGCGTGGGGCTCTCCCACGGGCATACCCGAGATCCTGGGCAGCGAGCCCGACGGCCGGCCCCTCGCCGAACTCTGGCTGGGCGCGCACCCGCAGGGCGCGGCGACGGTCGTCCGTACGGCAGCCGGCCGTGAGGCCGGGAGGGGGCTGGACGCGCTCATCGCCGACGACCCCGAGCGTCTGCTGGGACGCGAGGTCCTCGAGCGCTTCGGGCCGCGCCTGCCCTTCCTGCTCAAGCTGCTCTCGGCCCGCACCGCGCTGTCCATCCAGACCCACCCCACCCTCGCACAGGCGCGGGCCGGCTTCGCCGCCGAGGAGGCCCGAGGCATCCCGCGGGACGCCCCGGAGCGCAGCTACCGGGACGAATGGCACAAGCCGGAGCTCGTCTGCGCGCTCAGCGAGTTCCACGCACTGTGCGGATTCAGGCCGCTCGCGGCCGTGCGGGCCACCGCGGACAGGCTCGCCGCCGCAGCGGGGGACGGTCTCGGCCCCGAGCTCGCCGGGGCGCTGACGGAGTGGCGCTCCTCGCTCTCGGCCGGAGGACGGCCCTGGCCCACCGTCCGGGACGAGGCCCGCATCCTGCGGCATTCGCTCTCCCTCGTCCTGTCCGATCCGGGCCGCTACGGGCCGCTCGCCGACGCCCTGGCCGCGACGGAGGTGCCCGAGGCCGAGGCAGGGCACCCGAGCCTGGCGGGCAGCTGCGTGGACCCCGTGCGCACCCTGCGGGAGACGAACCGTGACTTCCCGGGCGATCCGGGCGCCCTCGTGGCGCTCATGCTCATGCGCTTCCTGCTGCAGCCCGGTGAGGCGCTGGCGCTCGAGGCCGGGGTGCTCCACGCCTATCTGGGCGGTCTGGCCGTCGAGGTGATGGCGTCCTCGGACAACGTGCTGCGCGGTGGCCTCACGGCCAAGCACATCGACGTGGACGAGCTGGTGGCGACGACGGGCTCGGCCGTCGCGGTCCCGCACATCCTCACCGCCGACGCGGTGGGTGAGCTGCGCGGCAGCACGGACGACTTCGTGCTCACCGTGCTCGACCTCCGGGACCGGGAAGCCGCCTCCCCGGTCACGCGACTCACGCGGCCGGGCCCCCTCGTCCTGCTCTGCGTCGACGGCGCGGTCACGGTGTCCGCGGAGCCGGCCGGCGGCTCTCTGCCGCTCGCGAGCGGTCAGGCGGTGTTCGTCGGAGCGGACGAGCCCCGCCCCGCGGTGAGCGGGACGGGGCTCGTGTTCGCGGCCTCGGCCGCGCTCTGAGGGCTCAGCGCACCCTGCCCCCTCCGGGACGGCGAGCGCTCTGCTCCCCGGCCTCAGACGAGGGCGATCTCGGGCACCTCGCCGGTGACGGGCATCAGGCCCTGCGTCTTCTCCGCGATTTCCTCGGCGCTCACACCGGGTGCCCGCTCCACGAGGCGGAAGCCGGAGCCGGTGACGTCGAGGACCGCGAGGTCGGTGATGATCCGGGAGACGACGCCGCGGCCCGTGAGCGGCAGCTCGCAGCGCTCGAGCAGCTTGAGCGAGCCGTCCTTGGCGGTGTGGTCCATGAGCGCGATGACGCGCTTGGCGCCGTGCACGAGGTCCATCGCGCCGCCCATGCCCTTGACCATCTTGCCGGGGATCATCCAGTTCGCGATGTCGCCGTTGCCGGCCACCTGCATGCCGCCCAGGATCGCCGCGTCGATCTTGCCGCCGCGGATCATCGCGAAGCTCTCCGAGGAGTCGAAGTAGGCCGCCCCCGGCAGCATCGTCACGGTCTCCTTGCCCGCGTTGATGAGGTCGGGATCGAGCTGGTCCTCGGTGGGGTAGGGGCCCACGCCCAGCAGACCGTTCTCGGACTGGAGGACCACGTTCACGCCCTCGGGGATGTAGTTGGGCACGAGGGTGGGCATGCCGATGCCCAGATTGACATAGGAGCCGTCGGCGAGCTCGGCGGCCGCGCGGGCGGCCATCTGGTTGCGGGTGAGCGCCATGTCAGGCCTCCTTCAGGGTGGTCTTCTCGATGGGCTTGTCCGCGGCCTGTTCGGGCGTGAGCGGCAGCACCCGGGTGACGTAGACGCCGGGCAGGTGGACGCAGTCCGGATCGATCTCGCCGACCTCGACGAGCTCCTCGACCTCCGCGATCGTGATGCGCCCGGCCTTGGCCGCCGGGGGGTTGAAGTTCTGCGCGGACTTGTTGAAGACCAGATTGCCGGCGCGGTCGCCCTTCGCCGCGCGCACGAGTGCGAAGTCCGGTGCCAGCGACTTCTCGAGGACGTACTCCTTCTCCTCGCCGAACGTGTCGAAGCTCCTCACCTCCTTGGCGGGGGACTCCTTCACGACGGTGCCCTGGTCGTCGTACTTCCACGGGATGCCGCCGTCGGCCACCTGCGAGCCCACACCGGTGACGGTGTAGAAGGCGGGGATGCCCGCACCGCCGGCGCGCAGCTTCTCGGCCATCGTGCCCTGCGGGGTCAGCTCGACCTCGAGCTCACCGGAGAGGTACTGCCGCGCGAACTCCTTGTTCTCGCCCACATAGGAGGCGATGATGCGGCTGATCTGCCGGGTTTCGAGCAGCTTGCCCAGGCCGCGGCCGTCCACGCCCGCGTTGTTGGAGATGACCTCGAGGTCGCCCACGCCCTTCTCGCGGATCGCGTCGATGAGTACCTCGGGGACGCCCACGACCCCGAATCCGCCCACCGCGATCTGGGAGCCGTCCGCGATGTCCGCGACGGCCTCGGCAGCTGTTGCAACGGTTTTGTCCATGGGGCCGATTATGGCACGTGCGCCACTTCACAGGTGACGGCGGCTCATTCCGGCGGGAGCACGAGCAGGCCGCTCGTGAGCGCGGTGAGCACCGCCCGCCATTCGTCCGCGGAGGTCGGCAGGGCGGTCACCGCAGTCTCCGCCCGCGCGCCTGCCTCGGTCCCGGGGTTCTCCGTTCCGGCGGCCTCTGCGGCGAGAAGCGCGGCGAGGTCCAGCTCCTCCGTGCTCTCGGCATTCCCCGTGCGCACGAGCGCGACCTCCGCGATCGGGGTGTCATCGGCATGGCCGCGCACGGCGGAGGAGAAGTCCGTGAAGCCCGCGGGCACCTCGAGCGACAGGACCAGCGGGGCGGCCGCGTAGACGAGGACCTCCTCCGCCGAGGCCGTCACCGCCTCCTGTGCCGAGTCCTCGTGGGCGAGCGCGATCCAGTCCCCGGTGAGCTCCCCGGCGTCTGCGGGGTCGCCGCCTGCGGGATCGAGCGCGCGCACAGCTGCGCCGAGGCTCCACGCGGCCAGTGCGCCGGCGAGCGCCCGCCAGTGCAGGCGCCGGTCGACGAGCCCGAGCTCCCGGTCCGGCCCCACCTCGAGCTCCGCGAGGAGCCCGGCCGATTTGCGGACCCAGTTCGCGAACACGGGGCCGGTGAGCTCGAGCAGCCCTCCCTCGCCGTCCTCCCAGCGCAGGACGGGGCGGCGCCGGGCCGAGAGGGTGTCGATGAGGGTGTGCATGTGTCTCCTGAGGGGTGTGCGGGTTCGGGTGCCGGGCGGCTCAGCGCGGGCTGAGCGAGATGCGGACATCGCAGCCGGCGGGCGCGCCGTTGTCCTGCCACAGCCACGCCGCCTCCGCCCCGAGGTCCTCGGCCGCGAGCGCTGTCTCGATGCGTTCCACGAGCGCGCCCAGGCCCACCGCGGCCTCGACGAGGCGGTTGCCGCCGGCCTCGGCGGACTCGGGCCCGCGTCGCGGACGGAGCGTGATGAGGGAGCCCGAGCCGCGGACGCTCACGGACCAGGACCGCTGTCCGGGCGTGCGGGGAGCGCCCTGGCGGGCGACGGCCAGCGCCCGCTCGGCGCGGGCGAGCAGATCCTCGGAATCGTCGGCCGAGGGCGGGACGATCTCCGCGGAGGCGTGGTCGGCGCCGAGCGCGACCCAGACGGACTCCGCGCTGCCGGTGCGGAACCAGTCGTCGGCCAGCGGGCGGGTGAGGGCGGCCGCGGCGGTCTCCTCGCGAGCACCTGCTTCCTCCGGGAGCGCGTCCGCCACCGCCTCGGCCACCCCGCGCACGACGGCGGCCGGGCGGCCCCGCGCGGAGCCCTTGACGAGGTCCGCGGCGGCGGCGATCTCGTCGGCTACGGCCCGCACGGTGAGCGACTGGGTGCGGCCGGTGTCGTCGGGCAGGCCCCGCTGCGAGTCGAGCGGGACGATGCCCGCGCAGCCGAGGGCGATGTCGGACACGCCCACCCGCCAGGGCCGGGAGGAGGTGTCGGAGACGATGACGCCCACGCGGACGCGGAACAGCCGCTCCAGGCTCTCCCGGACGGCGGCGGCAGAGGCATCGGCGTCCTCGGGCTGCAGCAGCACCGCCTGTCCGGCCTCGGCGGCGTGCGGCTCCGCTCCGGCGGGAGACGGTGCGTCGAGGTTCGAGGTGTCGAGGCCGGCCGCGGCCTGGATCGTGCCGGCCGCCGTGCGCATGATGCTCACGGTCCGTCCGGAGGCGTACCTGCGGCGTGCGACCACGTGCGTTCCCACGGCGTCGACGAGCCGTTCGAACTCCTCCCGCGAGTCCGCGCGTGCGAAGGCGCCCTCGGCCTTGGAGACGATCTTCGAGGCGATGACGAGCACATCGCCGTCCTTGAGCTCCAGGCCGGAAGCCCGCAGCGCAGCGCCCAGCTCGCGGCCGAGGTCGGCGCCCGGGCGGATGCGGCCGATCCCGGGCACCGCATAGGCGGTGAGGAGGCGGCTGGGCTCCTGTGCGGGCTGCCGGCGGCCGGACGGGGCCGGACCGGGGCGCGGGTGGCCGGGCTGTGCGGAGGAGGCGGACTCTGACGGCATGGGGCCATCATTCCAGAGCCCGCAGGCGCCGGCCCCCGCGGCGGTCCCGCCGGACTTCGGAGGTTTCGGCGGCTCAGGCTTCGCTCCGGCAATTCACATGCGACCACAGGTTGTGCCGGGGTCCGCTCAGCCGCACAACATCTAGTGGAAGCTCCTCCGCGAGCGGGCGGCACGTGCTCGAACGCGCGTTCTAAAAGGGGGCAATGTACCGTAACCCGGCTTGACCCAGGGGAACGACACGCGTGTAATTCCTAGTGTGAGCGTCGCCGGAACACCGACGGCATAAGGGGGATACCAGTGGCAGAAGCACGCAGGCTCGGTGCCGTACCCGAGCAGCGGAGGTCCGAGCCGCGCGAATCCGTGGGGGAACGCGCCGCGCAGGACTGGTTCGTGGAGCCGGGGGCCGGAGCAGGCCCGCAGCGGTGGGACCCGCTCGACCTCGACCCGGTCTCCCTCGTCCCGCGCCCCCGTGAGGGCGGGCTGCTCGCCGAGGAGCTGGGCGGTGAGGGCCTCACCGCCGACGTTCTCAGCGCCCCTCTCACCGGCGATGTCGGCGAGGCCGTGTCCCCGCTGTCGATCCTCCTGGGAGGCTCGGGCGAGGGCGATCTCGCCTGGCAGGACCAGGCGCTGTGCGCACAGACCGATCCCGAGGCGTTCTTCCCCGAGAAGGGCGGCTCGACCCGCGAGGCGAAGAAGGTGTGCGCCTCGTGCGAGGTGCGCTCCGAGTGCCTCGAGTACGCCCTGGCGAACGACGAGCGCTTCGGCATCTGGGGCGGCATGTCCGAGCGTGAGAGGCGACGGCTCAAGAAGCAGGCTGTGTGAGCGATCGCGTCAGCATCGTCACGGACTCGCAGGACGCCGCCGGGGACTTCGCCCGGGCGCTCGAGGCCGGTGCTGACTGGATCTGGCTCCTGGGGCCCGAGGACGTCCCGCAGCCGGAGGCGCTCGAGAGCCTCCTCGAGGTCGCGCACTCCGGTGACTCCGTGGGCCTCGTGGGCCCGCGGCTGCAGGTTCGCGGCACGGACCGGCTCGCCTCCGCGGGGGTGACGACGACGGCCGCCGGTCTGCGCGTCAACCCCGTCCGGCCGGGCGAGGTCGATCAGGGGCAGTACGTCCGCACCGAGGACGTCTACGCGCTCGATGCGCACGGCCTGCTCGTCTCCGCCGACGCGGCGGCCCGCCTGGGCCCGCCCGCGTCCGCCCTGCCCTCCTCCTACCGGGGCATCGACTACTCGCGCCGGGCGCGTGACGCCGGCCACCGCGTCGTCCTCGCACCCACTGCCGTGGTGGAGGTGCCCGCTCACGCCGCGCGCGCCCTCGTGTCCTCGCCGCGCCCGCTGCGCTCGGCCGCCGATGCCCGCGCCGAGCACCGCCACCGCCTCTCCCGCACCCGCCGCGCCGTGGCCTGGCCGCTCGCCCTCGGCCTCCTCCTCACCGCGTTCGGCGCCGCTCTCGGCCGGCTGGCCTCCAACGATCCCGCAGGCGCCGGCCGCTGGCTGCGCGCGGCCGCCCGCCTCGGCGGGGACTCCCGGGCCGTGGCCGCGCTCCGGCGCACCGCCCCGCGCACCGAGCCGGCCCCCGGTCTCCTGGCCGCCCGGGGGGAGCTCGCGATCGCGCGCCGCGAGCAGCGGGAGACGGGTGCGGACGGCACGGCGGCCTGGTGGCAGCGTGAGCCCGAGGCGCACGGCCCCGAGCGCACCGGCGCCGAGGCGGCCACGAACACGGGTGAGGAGCTGCAGTCCTTCTCGCGCATCGACACGGGTGCCTCGCGCAGCGTGCTCGCCCACCCGCTCACCTGGGTGCTCCTGGCGCTCCTGGCAGCCGGCGGCGTCCTCGGCATGCGGCTGCTCGGCCCCGGCGCGCTCACCGGCGGGGCGCTGCCGCGCCTCGATGTGGGCATGGACCAGATCCTCGGACGCCTCTTCAGCCTGCGCCACGAGGCCGGCCTCGGCTCCCGCGCGCCCGCCGACCCCCTCCTCGCGGTCCTCGCGGTCCTCGCGGTGCCGTTCCTCGGCAGCGCCGACACCGCGGTGCGCACCGTGCTCCTGCTCGCTCCCGCCGCAGCGGCCCTGCTCATGTACGCCTCGGCCGGGACGCTCACCCGCTCGCGGGCCGTGCGTGCGCTGCTCGCGCTCGTCTGGGGCGCGGCGCCCGCCCTGCTGCTCTCGGTGACGAGCGGCCGCATCGGCACAGTCCTCGCCTGGCTGCTGCTCCCGGTCGCGGTCCGCGCCCTGCGCACCGCCGTGCTGCGCAGGAGCATCGAGGCCTCCGCGGCGGCCGGTCTCGCACTCGCGGTCGTGTGCGCGGGCATGCCCGTGCTGCTCCTCCCGGCGCTGCTCCTGTGCGCCGTCCTCGTCCTGCGCACCCGCAGGCTCCGGCTCCTCTGGACGCTCGCGCCGGTCCTCGCCCTCCACGCTCCCTGGCTCGTGGGCGCGCTGCGGCACCCGGACGCGCTGCTGGCCGATCCCGGGGCCGTCCTCCCGTACCCCGTGGCCCGCTCCTGGGGCCTGCTCCTCGGCTGGCCCGAGGTCCCCGTCTCGCAGGTCCTCTCCGGTTCTTCCGCGGGGGACTGGGTGTGGCTCCTGCCGCTCGTCTCGGTGCCGCTCCTGCTCGCGGTGAGCGCGGCGTACCTGCGGCCCTCCGCCCCCGACGGGCTCGTGGTCGCCTCGACCGTCCTCACGGTGGGCGGGCTCAGCCTCGCGATCGCGCAGACCATGACGGGGGCCGGCATCACCGCCGCGCGCATGGTCTCGGCCTGGCCGGGGGCCGGCCTCGCACTGCTCACACTGGGCGCCTGCGGTCTGCTCGCCTCGGGCCAGCTGCGCGGCGGGGGCAGACGCGGAGCCGAGCTGCGCCCGAGGTCCCCGCTCACCCGTGCCGCGATGACCGCCGCGGCGGCCTCGGCGGTGCTCGTGCTCGCGGCGGTGACGGTCGAGGGCGCGATCGCCGGCACGCAGATCGGCAGGACGCAGGACGCGCGGCTGCCGGTCTACGCGGGCGAGCGCGCCGCCGGTCCGCTCGCACAGCGCACACTCGTCCTCGAGGTCGCCGGCGGCGAGGTCGCCGGCCGGCTGGCCCGGGCGGACACCGGCAGCGTCCTCGACTCCTCCACCGTCGCGACCGCCGCCCAGGTCCGCGGCTTCCCGCCCGAGCGCAGACCCGTGGACCTCGACGCCGCGGACACCGCGCTCGCGGAGGCCGTGGGCGGACTGACCTCCGGCGCGGGCGCCGGGCAGGCGCTCGCGGACCTCGGCGTGGGCTTCGTCGTGCTCTCCGGTGAGGAGGGCGAGGACCTCGAGGACGCCTCGCGCGCGGTGTCCTCGACCCGGGGGCTGACCCGGCTGGGCGATGCCGACCAGGGCCGCCTGTGGCAGGTCGAGGACGCCGGGGGTGCGGAGCCGGCGTGGGCGCGGACCGTGGACGGCAGCGGTGCCGTCCGGCCGGTCCCCGTGGTGGACGGGACCGTCGAAGTGCCGGAGGGGGAGCCGGGCAGGCTCCTCGTCCTCGCCGAGCGCGAGGGCGCCCTCGGGGCGCGGACGAGCGCCGGAGCGCTCGGGGAGGCGGAGCCGGCCGGGGGGTGGGCGCAGACCTATGCGCTGCCCGGCGAGGCCGTGAGCGTGTCGCTGAGCGCCTCGCCGTGGTGGTTCCGCGTTCTCGGGGCCGGTGCGGGTCTCGCCCTCCTCGTGTGCGTCGTCGTCGCCCTGCCCATCGGAAGGGGTGAGCGCGGATGAGCGGCGTCTCCCGCACCGCCGCGACGGCGGCCGGGGTCGCGGTGCCGGCCGTCCTCGTCGCCGTCACGGCCTTCCTCGCGCCGCTGCCCGCCGGTTCGGGAGCCCGCGGGCCCGAGCAGATCCGGCTGCCCGTCCAGGACACCGTGTCCGTCTGCCCGGGACCGCTCGCGCTCGGCGCAGAGGCCGAGGGCCTCGACGAGGAGTTCGCCTCCGCGGGGGCGCCGGACACGCGGGCACGCGCCGTCACCGTCGAGACGGGTGCCCCGGACGGCTCCAGCCGCGCCGCCGCGATCCGGGCCGAGACGTTCGGCCTGCAGCCGGCGAGCGGCGGTGCCGGCTCCTCGGGCGGGGCCGATGCCGAGGACTCTCCGGCCGAGGGCGCCGCCGGCGAGGACCTGAGCGCCGAGCGCGAGGTCCGCTTCGAGACCGGCGCGGGCGATCCCTTCGTCACGGGCAGCGATCACATCGACGGGCCCGCGCTCTTCACTGGCCTCGCCGCCGAGGAGAGCCCCGCGCTCACCTCGGCGGTGCAGACGGCGCAGGCGGACGAGGGCGATCTCGCCGGGCTCGCCGCGCACTCGTGCGACCGCACGGTCAGCCGCGCGGTGTTCTCCGGCGCGAGCACGATGACCGGCGACGATGCGAGGCTGCTCCTCGGCAATCCCACGGACGCCCCCGTGAGCGTGCGGATCGCGCTCACGGGGGAGACCGGGCCGGTCGACATCGCCGGAGCCGATGCCCTCACGGTCGCCCCGCACTCGGTCCGCGATGTGCCCCTCGGAGCGCTGGCGACGGGCGTGCCGGTGCTGGGTGCGGAGGTCGCGGCCGAGGACGGCCGGGTCTCCGCCGTGCTCCAGCACGTGCGCCGCGACGGCCTGGACGCGCGCGGGATCGAGTACGCGGCGGCCGAGGCCGGATTCGCGGAATCCGTCTCCGTGCCGGTCGCGACGGTCGGTCCCCTCCGGCTGCGCGTGACCAATCCGGGAGACGAGGCCGTCACGGCCGAGCTCAGCGGCTTCTCCGCCGAGGGCCCCGTCCCGCTCGAGGCCGGGAGCGTGTCCGTGCCCGCACGCGGCACCGCCGAGGTGGAGCTGGGCGAGGGCCTGGGCGAGGGCAGCGTGCGCGTGAGCGCCGACGCCCCCGTCTCGGCCTCGGCGCTCGTGACGGCGGAGACGGGACCCGGGGAGGATCTCGCGCACTACGCGGCGGCGGAGCCCCTCGGCGACACGCAGCTCCTCGTGCTCCCCGAGCTGCCGGCGGACGAGTCCGAGGGCGGGGACGACGCGGAGGGCGAGTCCGGGGAGGGTGAGGACTCTGCGGACGGCTCCGCGGACGCAGTGGAGTCCGGCGGCAGCCTCGTGCTCTCGGAGGGCTCGGGCACGGTCGAGATCGCGGCCATCGGGGCCGAGGGCGCGCAGACGGACTCCCGCCTCGTGGAGCTGGCCGCGGACCGGGCGACGGTCCTCGGCCTCGGCGACTTCCCCGGCGCCACCGCGCTCGAGCTGCGCAATCCCGCCGGGGCGGAGGTCTCCGCGGCGCTGGGCGTGCGGACCGGTGCGGGCGTGAGCGGCCTCGCCGTGCCCGCCCCGCCCACCGGCGTGGACTACCGGGACGTGCGCCTGGAGCGCTGAGCGCTCAGTGCAGCAGGGCTCTTCAGCGCAGCAGGTCGCCGGGATCGCGGCCCGTGAGCAGTCCCGCCTGATCGGCGAGGACGCCGGCGAGCAGCTCCGTGAGCTCGGCATCCGTCTCGCAGCGGGCGATGACGGGCAGCCGGTGGATGACGATCGCGGCGGGCACGGACCTCTCCGCAGGCCGGACGCAGGCGAGCTCGAGCCCGGCCTCGGGGGCGGGCACATCGTCGACGAAGAGGTCGACCGAGTCCAGTTCGCCCGCCGCCCGCTCGCGGATGTCGGCGAAGAGGGCGCCGGCGCGGCGCGCGAACTCCTGCGCGCGGGAGCGGACGGCGGGCACGCGGCCGCGGAAGACCACGGGCGTGCGGCCGTGGCGCTCGTGCCTTCTCCGTGATCCCATATGCGCGAGTGTAGGCCTGCGGAGCGGGGGAGGCGAGGAGGGAGGCGAGGCGTCGGAGGGAGGTGCTGGGCACCGGCCGGCCGGCCGGCCGTCCGGCGGGCCGGGCGGCGGGCGGACCGCCTGACCGGCGGAGAGGGCCGCGCATGTAGAATCGCAGACGTGTCAGGAGTCCGCATGTGTTCGAAAGCCGGCTGCGCCGCGAGCGCCCGTTCCACGATGACGTACGTGCACAGCGATGCCACCGTCGTCGTCGGGCCGCTGGCCACGCGGGCCGAGCCCGGCGCCCTCGATCTGTGCGGCGCGCATGCCGAGCGCATGACCGCCCCGCAGGGCTGGACCCTGCTGCGGCTGGAGACCGGCGACGAGGTGCCGGAGCGCTCCCGCGACGATCTGCTCGCGATCGCCGATGCGGTGCGCGAGGCCGCCCGGCCCCGCCGCGAGCGCGACCGTCCCGCTCCCGCGGTCTCCGGGGGCAAGGGCCACCTCCGGGTGATCGCGGAGACCGCCGACTGAGCACCGCACACAGCAGCCGTGCGCGCGGCAGCGCCACCGGCCCTGAGGTGCGGCTTCCCAGACAGACCGCCGCCCCGGACGGACGGCACCGCCCCGACAGACAGCGAGGGACCATGACCGACACCTCCGCCGCGGACCGCACCCGCGCCGCCCGCTTCGACCGTGTGCTGGGCGCCTACGACCTCCGCGGACGGATCGGTGCGGATCTCGACGAGGATCTGCTCTTCTCCCTGGGCTGGGGTGCGGCCGTGCACTTCCGCGAGGCCGCGCACGGCGGCGCCGAGGAGATCGTCATCGGCTGCGATATGCGCCCGGACTCGCCCCGCTTCGCCCGTGCCGCCGCCGCCGGCGTGCGTGCGGCGGGGCTGCGCGCACGCTATGTGGGGATGTGCTCGACGGACCAGCTCTACTTCGCCTCGGGCCACTGGGACATGCCGGGCCTCATGGTCACGGCGAGCCACAACCCCGCCGGCTACAACGGTGTGAAGGTCTGCGGTCCCGGGGCCGCCGGCGTCTCCCGCGAGGCGGGGCTGGGCGCCATCCGGGACGCCGCACTCACGGCTCCGGATCCCGCGGCTCAGGACTCCGCCGCCGGAGCGCCGTCACTGCCGGAGCCGGACGCTGAGCGCGCCGCCGAGCTCGCACGCGCGTTCGCCGAGCGGCTGCGGGCGCTCACTGGCCTGGACGCACTGACCGCCGCGGAGTGCGGGGGCTCACGGCTCACGGTCGTCGCGGATGCGGGCAACGGCATGGCCGGCAAGCTCCTGGGCGAGGTCTTCGGCACCGACTGCGGACTGGAGGCCGTGCCGCTCACGGTGATCGGGCTGTACACGGAGCTCGACGGCACCTTTCCCAACCACCCGGCCAATCCGCTCGTGCCGGAGAACCTCGCCGATGTGCGCGCCGCCGTGCTCGCACACGGGGCCGACCTCGGGCTGGCCTTCGACGGGGACGCCGACCGCTGCTTCTTCATCGACGGGACCGGCGAGGTGCTCTCGCCCTCGGCGGTGGGCGCGCTCGTCGCCGAGCGCGAGATCGCCCGGGCCCGCGCCGCCGGTGAGGAGACGCCCGTCGTCCTCCACAACCTCATCACCTCGCGGATCGTCGCGGAGACGGTCGAGGCCGCAGGCGGCCGGGCCGTGCGGACGCCGGTGGGGCACTCCGGCATCAAGCGGCTCATGCGCGAGCACGACGGCGTGTTCGCCGCCGAGCACTCGGCCCACTTCTACTTCCGCGACTTCTACTCCGCGGACTCCGGGATGCTCGCCGCCTGCCACCTCATCGCGATCCTCACCGGCACCGAGGCGAGTGCGGCGGAGCTCGTGGCCGCACGCGAGCGCTATGTCGCCTCGGGCGAGATCAACTCGGAGGTCGCGGACCCGGACGCCGTGCTCGCGGACTTCGAACGGCGCGCGCGGGCCGGGGAGTTCGGCCCTGGCGAGGTGGACGTCTTCGACGGCGTCTCCCTCGAGGGTGCGGACTTCTGGGCCAATGTCCGCAGATCGAACACGGAGCCGCTCGTGCGCTTCAACTGCGAGACCACCGACCCCGCAAGGACGCGGTCCCTCACGGAGGCCGTCCTGGCCCGCGTGCGGGCCCGTGCGTAAGGAGAAGGCAATGACGAACCCCGCAGCGACGACCCCCACGACCCCGGCGGTGCTGGGCGCGGACGACTTCCGCGTCGCCGATCTCGCGCTCGCCGAGGCCGGCCGCCACCAGATCCGCCTCGCCGAGCGCGAGATGCCCGGCCTCATGGCACTGCGCGAGGAGTACGCGGGGGCCCTGCCGCTGGCCGGGGCGCGGATCGCGGGCTCCCTGCACATGACGGTGCAGACGGCCGTCCTCATCGAGACCCTCACGGCCCTCGGCGCCGAGGTGCGCTGGGCCTCCTGCAACATCTTCTCGACGCAGGACGAGGCCGCCGCGGCCGTCGTCGTGGGCGCGGGCACGCCCGAGGCGCCCGCCGGTGTGCCGGTGTTCGCCTGGAAGGGGGAGACCCTCGACGAGTACTGGTGGTGCACCGACCGGATCTTCCGGTTCCCGGCCGCGGGCGCCGCCGCTGCCGGGGCGGGCGCCACCGGTCTCGCGGGCCCGACCCTCATCCTCGACGACGGCGGGGATGCCACGATGTACCTGCTCGAGGGCGCCCAGGCGGAGGCGAGCGGGGGCGTGCCCGCCGACGGCGAGGACGATCCCGCCGAGGTCCGCGCCTTCCGTGCGCGCCTGCGCACCGCGCTCGCGGATTTCGCGGCAGAGGGCGCTCAGGGGACGTTCGGCCGGTTCGCCGAGCAGCTTGCGGGTGTCAGCGAGGAGACCACGACGGGCGTCAACCGCCTCTACCGCCTCGCGGAGGAGGGGCGGCTGCCGTTCCCGGCGATCAACGTCAACGACTCCGTGACGAAGTCGAAGTTCGACAACCGCTACGGCATCCGGCACTCCCTGCCCGACGGCCTCAACCGCGCCACGGACGTGCTCATCGGCGGCAAGGTCGCACTCGTGATCGGCTACGGCGATGTGGGCAAGGGCGCGGCCGAGGCGATGGCCGGCCAGGGCGCGCGCGTCCTCGTGAGCGAGGTCGATCCCATCTGCGCGCTGCAGGCGGCGATGGACGGCTACCAGGTCGTCACGACCGCCGAGGCCGTGGAGCAGGCGGACTTCGTCATCACGACGACGGGCAACACCCGGGTGCTCGCGGTCGAGGACATGCAGCGCCTCAAGCCCGGCGCGATCGTGGGCAATGTGGGCCACTTCGACGACGAGATCGACCTCGCCGGCCTCGCCAAGCTGCCCGGTGCGCAGGCGCTCGAAATCAAGCCGCAGGTGCACGAGTGGACGTTCCCGGCCGCCGAGGGCACGGGCCGGGAGAGGACGAGCATCCTCGTCCTCTCCGAGGGGCGCCTGCTCAATCTCGGCAATGCGACGGGGCACCCGAGCTTCGTCATGAGCGCCTCGTTCACCAATCAGGTGATGGCGCAGATCGAGCTGCACGCGGGTGAGGCCGCGTACGCGAACGACGTGCACCGCCTGCCCAAGGCGCTCGACGAGAAGGTCGCCCGCCTGCACCTGCCGGCGCTCGGTGCTCACCTCATGGAGCTCACGAAGGAGCAGGCCGAGTACATCGGCGTGGACGTCGCAGGCCCCTACAAGCCGGACCACTACCGGTACTGATAGTCCTCAATACCGCCGAGTGAGCGGCTCCTGTCGGTCTGAGCGTCGCAGACCGACAGGAACCGCTCATTCGACGGGTTAGGGGCCGCTCAGCTCAGGTGCAGCCCGTGGGGCAGGGTCCCCACCCGCTCGCGGAAGCGGCCGGCGACGGCCTCCGTGCGGCGCTGCCGCTCCCCGTACTCCCAGCGGCTGCGGGCGATGACGGCGGAGAGGAACATCTCCGGTGTGGTGCCGGGCGGGGGCGCAGGCGCGACGTAGGGGTTGAGCTCCTCGGCGAGCTCGATCGCCCGCTCGCGGCGCGAATCCGGGGTCCGCTGCGAGGCGGTCGTGAGGAACTGGACGATCCGGTAGTGCAGTCCCGCGGGGATCGGCGAGACATCGGCCTGCGGGATCCATGCGTGCAGGTGGGGTGCGAGGACGATCTGCTCCGGCCTCGGCGCCCGTGCGCGCTCGCTCACGGCCAGGGTGCCGGCCAGCATGTCGCCGAGGCGCTTGCAGCGCGGTGAGAGCAGGCCCGCGAGCGCTGCCACCCCGCCGCCGGTCGCGAGCACCTCGAACTGCCACAGGAGCGCGCGGATGAGCGCATGGCGGAATCCGATCGCGCCGCCGTCGTCGCGGACCACGCGCAGGCCCAGCGCGAGCTTCCCGAGCGAGCGGCCGTGGGAGAAGGCCTCGACGGCGCAGGGGATCGCGACCGTGGTGAAGACGGTGAGCAGGATGAGCGCGGAGTTCATGAGCAGGTCGAACTGCGCGCCCAGGGCTCCGAGCGTCCAGGCCGCGGAGGCGAAGAGCGCGATGTAGACGATGAGGTAGGCGATGTAGTCGATCAGCGCGGAGAGGGCGCGCGCGGCGTAGTGGGCCGGCTGCACGCGGAGTGCGACCGCTTCTCCTGTCACCAGCACGCTCATGTGCCCCATCGTGCCACAGACGGGTGCGGTCGCCCGGCACCGGTGAGTAGGGTGGGGTGCATGGATCCCGCACTCCTCGCCCAGCTGCACGGCGGCGACTGGCAGCGCCTGTCGGAGCTGGCGAAGCGGCGGACGCTCACGAGTGCGGAGGCCTCCGACTTCCTCACGCTCTACCGCACGGCCTCGAAGGACCTCTCGCGGATCCTCACGGTGGCGCCGGACTCCGAGGCCGCGGCCAGGCTCTCGGTCATCGTCCACCGGGCGCGCACGCACCTGTCCGGGATCCCGCGCGGTCCGGGCTCGGCCCTCGTCCGGTTCGCGGTGCGCTCGCTGCCGGCGGCGCTCTATCAGCTGCGGTGGATGCTGCTGGGCGTGACGGTGGTCTTCCTCGGCTCTGCGGTGGGTGCGGCGGTCTGGGCGCTCAGCACCCCCGATGTGCTCGACTCCCTCATGCCCCCGGAGGCGCAGCGGCAGCTGGCCGAGCACGATTTCGTCGACTACTACAAGGAGAACCCCAACTCCGTGTTCGCGGTGGGGGTGTGGACCAACAACGCGTGGATCGCGGTGCAGTGGGTGGCGCTGGGCATCACGGGCTTCTACGTGCCGATGGGCCTCGTGGCCAACGGGGTGAATGTGGGGATCTCCGCCGCAGTCATGCACGATCAGGGCTACGCCGGGGACTTCTGGTCCTATATCCTGCCCCACGGGATCCCGGAGATCACGTGCATCCTCATCGCCGCGGCGGCGGGGATGCGCATCTTCCTCGCCTGGGTGCTTCCGCGCGCGATGACGCGGGGCCAGGCGCTCGCGAAGGAGGCCCGCTCGCTCATCACGGTGGCAGGCGGGCTCGTCCTCTTCCTCTTCCTGTCCGGGCTGGTGGAGGGCTTCGTGACGCCCAACCCCCTGCCGGTGTGGCTGAAGATCGCGATCGGCGTGCTGCTCACGCTCGGGATCTTCGCCTATGCGACGGCGCTGGGTCGTCCCGTCGTCCTGGCAGGCGGCGACGGGGACCTCGAGGCCGAGCGCGCCGGCTACACGACGGTGGCGGCGTACTAGGGGCGGCGGGACGCGGGAACTGCTCGCATCCCGTCGCTGCTCCGCTGCGGCCGGTCGCCCACGGCGAGGGGATGTCCGGCTGCGAGCATCCTGCGCGGGCTCGTCATTCCGGGGCGATGACGGCCAGTCCGTGAGCGCGAGCCGCTTCGGCGAGGATGCTGGTGATCAGCACCTGGTCGATGCGGTGGCGCACGCCGATGCGGCGCAGTTCGGTCTCCAGGAGATCGCTGGAAACCACGGTCGGCCCATCGTCGAGGCAGGTGCGCAGGGCCTCCGACTCCCGCGTTCCGGCCCCGCTCCTCACATCCTGCCGGAGGTCTTGAGCGCGATGTAGAGATCGGCGAGCGCCGGCGGCAGGTTCTCCGGCGATTCGTGCACCGAGTGCACGCCCAGGGCGGACAGGGCGTGGCCGAGCGACTGCGCCTCGAGCAGCTCGCGCTCCGCGGCCGCTGCCCGGTAGGCCTGCGTCGTGGAATAGCGGCCCTCCCGCATCTCCTCGAGCGCGGGATCGGCGACGGAGGCGAGCGCGACGGTGTGTCTGCGGGCGAGCAGCGGCAGGGCCGGCAGCAGATCCTCGGCGATGGTCGGCGCGTCGAGCGCCGTGACGAAGACGACGAGCGAGCGCTGCGAGGTGAGTCGCAGGACCGTGGAGGTGATCTCCTCCCAGTCCGGTTCGAGCAGCTCGGGGAAGATCGGCGCGATGCGGCGCATGAGGGAGTCGAGCGGGGCCTGCCGGCCGAGCGGGCCCACGTGCGCCCGCACGCGCGCATCGGCGGCCAGCACCTCGACGCGGTCGCCGGATCCCGCGGCCAGCCCGGCCAGCAGCAGACCGGACTCGATCGCGGCGTCGAAGGCCGTGCCCTCGCCCACCCGCCGTGCGGCCAGCCGCGAGGAGTCGAGCACGATGATGACCCTCCGGTCGCGCTCGGGCCGGTAGGTCCGCACCATCAGCTCCCGCGCCCGCGCGGTCGCCCGCCAGTCGATGGAGCGCACATCGTCGCCGCGCACGTACTCGCGCAGGGAGTCGAACTCCGTGCCCGCGCCCTTGAGCATGACCGCGGTGCGCCCCTCGAGCTCGCGCATCCGGCGCAGCTTGGACTGCAGGTGCCTGCGGGAATGGAAGGGCGGCAGGACCGTGATCGCCGCGGGCACCTCGATGCTCCGCTGCCGCGCGACGAGCCCGAGCAGGGACCGCGAGCGCACCGTGACGCGGTCGGCTCGCAGCAGTCCGCGGCGGGTGGGAGTGAGCTCCACCCGGTGCTCATGGGACTCCCCGGGCCGCAGCCGCGCCCCGAACCGCGTGCCCCCGGGCCCCCGCGGGGCCGCACCGGCAGACGGCGCCCAGGCATCGCGCACCGAGAGCCGCAGGGTGCGCCGCCCCTCGTTGCGCAGCGTGAGCACCGCGTGCGTCGCCTCGCCGAGGCGGATCCGCGGCCCCGGCGTCCGCTGCAGTCCGAGGCCGGCCGGGTGCGGGGCCGCGAGCCAGTCCGCGAGCGCGGCGATGAGGAGGAAGCCCGCCATGACCGCGAGCGTCGTCCAGTGCGGACGCAGCAGCGACGGCACGCCC
The DNA here is from genome assembly GCF_000426445.1 of Brevibacterium album DSM 18261. Taxonomy (GTDB): domain Bacteria; phylum Actinomycetota; class Actinomycetes; order Actinomycetales; family Brevibacteriaceae; genus Brevibacterium; species Brevibacterium album. Next base: position 138,741 of record NZ_AUFJ01000014.1, read on the forward strand.
GCGAGCGCGGTGAGTGCGAGGAAGCGCCAGGTCGGGGCCATGGCTCAGCGGGGCACTGCGACGGTGTCGAGGATCGAGGCGAGCACGCGGTCCACCTGCGCTCCTTCCATCTGCGCCTCGGGCCGCAGCGTGATGCGATGGCGGAAGGTGCCGGGCACGAGCGCCTTGACATCGTCCGGCGTGACGAAGCCGCGGCCCGCCAGCCAGGCCTTCGCCTGTGCCGCGGCCAGCAGCCGGGTGGCACCGCGCGGGGACACGCCCAGCGCCAGCGACGGCGCGCGACGGGTCGCCTGCACGATGTCGACGATGTACGCGAGCACCTCGGGGGCGCAGTGCACCCGGCTCACGCGGGCGCCGGCCGCCAGCAGCTCGTCGGGCCCCGCGACCCGCTCGATCCCCGCATCGACGAGGCGGCGCGAATCGAAGCCCGCGGCGTGGCGGGAGAGGATCGCGAACTCGGTCTCGCGGTCCGGGAGGTCGAGCACGAGCTTGAACAGGAAGCGGTCGAGCTGCGCCTCGGGCAGCGGGTACGTGCCCTCGTGCTCGACGGGGTTCTGCGTCGCGGCGACGAGGAACGGCGAGGGCAGCCGGCGGGTGATGCCGTCGGTGCTCACCTGCCGCTCCTCCATCGCCTCGAGCAGGGCCGACTGGGACTTGGGCGGGGTCCGGTTGATCTCGTCGGCGATCATGAGGTTCGTGAAGACCGGGCCCTCGCGGAAGGAGAAGTCCCCGGACTTCGCATCGTAGACGAGCGAGCCGGTGACATCGCCGGGCATGAGATCGGGCGTGAACTGCAGGCGCTGGGAGTCCAGGTCGAGGGCTCGGGCCACCGCGCGCACCAGCAGGGTCTTGGCGACGCCGGGCACGCCCTCGAGCAGCACGTGCCCCTGGACGAGCAGGCCGATGACGATGCCCTCGACCGCGGCCTCCTGTCCCACGACGGCCTTCGCGGTCTCGTGCCGCACGCGGTGGAGGACCTCGCGCAGCCGCGCGTCATCCTCCGTGAGCCTCAGGGCCTGCGGCGGGGGAGCCGATGCTCCGCCCGCGGCAGGGTCCGCTGCCGCCCCGCGCTCCGACCGCGGTGGGGCGAAGCGCGCATCCGTCCCGGGTGCGCCCTGCGCGTGAGGGCCCGGCGCGTGGCCGCCCTGCGCGTGCGGCTCCTGGGAATGGGCGCCCGGTCGGAGCTGCATCGGCTGGCCGTGCTGACCCTGCGGGACCGGCTGACCGTAGGGGCCGGGCTGGCCCTGCTGATCGGGCTGGCCCTGCGGTGCGGGCCCGCCGTGCGGGGGAGGGGTGGTCATAGAGGGTCGACCTCTCTCTCGATGGACGTGATGTCTGCGGACAGGCGCACGAGTGCGGCGTCATCGGGGACGGGTGCGGTGAGCAGCACCGACTGCGTCCAGGCCGGGTCGAGCCCCGCCGCTGCCGCAGCACGGGCCGCGACCTCCTCGGCCGGGGCGTCGGGGCCCAGCGCGAGCCGCCTGCCCAGGCGCACGAGCGCGGCCGTGCGGAGATCGCGGATCGCCGTCGCGCGCGCACGGGAGCGCTGCAGGAGGGCGCTCCGGCCCAGCACCGTCTCAGCGGCCGGGACCACGACGGGCAGGGGCTCGACCGCGAGCGGCCCCATCCTGCGGCCGTACACGAGCATCGCGGCGAGCGCGAGGGGGAGCAGCCACAGGAGCCCCGCGAGGGCCCAGTCGGGGAAGAGGCGCAGCGACCAGACGCCCCCGGCGGCCTCGTCCGCCCCGGGCTGGTCCCCCGCCTCGGGGTAGTAGTAGGTGAGGGGGCCGTCCCCGGCGACGGAGCCCGCGACGAGCGACATGTGCCCCTCGTTCGCGAGCGTCTCGTTCTGCATCCACTCCGCCGTGCCCAGCACCGTCAGCGACATGCCCCCGCGGTCCTCGACGGCATAGAGGCCGTGGTCGAAGACGTCCTCGTCGAAGGCGCCGCCGCCCGTGCCGGGATAGCAGAACACGACGTCCCCGGCGACGGAGCCGGACGCGTAGAGGTCGCTCTCGCCCGCACGTGCGGAGACGGCGCCGGCGGTCCGGGGCGCGGACGCCTCGCACTCCGGGGCGCGGCGCGTCTGGGTTCCCGCCCCGCCGAGGAGGTCCGTCTCGATCGCGTCCGTCCAGGCACCGACCGTCGCACCGGGGGCGATGAGGACGACGTCCGTGTCCGCGGCCTCGGCCTCGGCCATGAGCTGCCCGGGCACCTCCTCGGCGAGCACGCCCTCGCCTGCGAACACCAGCAGCGTGCCGCCGCCGGCGGCCGCGGTGCGGGCCTCGGCGAGCGATTCGGTGGTCGCGACGTCCCGCCCCTGGGCGGAGAGCACCTCGATGACGGCCCTGCCGCCGTCGGCCTGCGTGGAGTCGTAGTGCAGCGGCCGGGTGGCCTCGCGGCCCTGCATGAGCACGGTGACGATGGCAGTGACGAGCACGACGATCCCCGCGACGACCCAGAGGGAGGCGGAGCGGGCGGCCCCGCCGAGACGCGCCCGCAGTCCGCCGGAGGGCGTGCGCACGGTGCCGCGGACGGCGATGTCGAGTCCGGCGCTCATGCGCGGACCTCCGTCCCGGCCACGGCGGCGTCGTGCTCACGGGCCGAGGCCAGGGCCTCGGGCCCGGTCTCCTCCCCGGAGAAGGAGACGGCGTCGAAGAGCGCGCCGAGTCCGGCGAATGCGGCGGCGGACCCCGGCAGCGCGGCCCCCGCGGCGGCGGCGAGCTCATGGGCGGTCGAGGAGCGGTCGAGCGCGATCCGGCCGGCCCTGCCCTGTTCGGCGAACACTGCACGGACGAGGTCCTGGACGGCGCGGCGCCAGTCCCCGGCCGCGGCGGCCTCGGCGGAGGTGCGCCGGAGTGCCGCGGGATCCGTCTCTGCCTCGAAGACCGGCGCCCGCTCCGGTCTCCGGTCGAGCGGCACACCGGCGGAGCGGCGGGTGAACCAGACGATCCCCACGACGAGCGCGATCACGGCGAGGACCACCACGACGATGAGCAGGGGGTGCTCGATGCGGGAGGCACCGTCCACGAGATCGCCGACGAAATCCGAGATCGCACGCCCGATCCGCTCGAGCAGCGTGACGTCCGCCTCGCCGTACCGGGGATTCGACAGCTCCTCCTCGGCCCAGCGCTGTCCCTCCTCCTGACTGGGCTGGGCCAGCGCGGCCGGGGCCCGGCCGGGGACGGCAGCCGCCGCGCTCATGCGTGCTCCTCCTCGCCGGCGTCCTCCTGCTCGGCGCGGCGGAGGAGCACGAGGTCGTAGCCCTCCAGGCGCATCCGGCGGTCGAAGTAGACGCAGGACACGGTGCCGCAGAGATAGGCGAAGAGCAGCGCGGTGGCAGCCATCGTGAGCGCCGTGACCGCGACGCCGATGAGGACGAGGACGGTGCCGAAGACCGCGTCCGAGACGCCCCCGCCGAGGCTGAGGGCGAGCGCGAGCCCGAAGCCGCCGGCCATGAGGACGAGGAGGATCGGGGACATCACGAGGTTGACGATCTGCGAGGAGAGGAAGTAGGCGAGCACGAGCTGGCCCAGGGTCTTCCAGAAGCTGCCGCGGGTGAGCCGCCAGGACCGCCGCAGCGACTCGAGCACCCCCGTCCGCTCGAGGGCGAGGACGGAGCCGGCGAGGGCGAAGCGGGCGAAGGCGGCCGCGGTGAGCGGGATCCAGGCGAGGAAGCCCAGCGAGCCGACGATCACGCCGGCGGTGGGGGAGAGCAGGAGGAGCAGACCGCCCGGGAGCATGAGCACGAGGAGGGCGCCCACATGCGCGGCCGTGCACAGGAGCGTGAGGCCCACGAGGCGCAGGCGCACCCCGGCCAGTCGCCGCCACACCTCGGCCAGGCGCGGCCGCTCGCCCCCGAAGGCCCGGTCGCCGGCGACGGAGGAGAAGCCGGTGAGCAGCTGCCCGATCGACAGGGAGCCGAGAGTGCCCGCGAGTGCGACCGTCTGCGCGAGGACGTTGAGGCCCAGACCGGCCTCGGGGGAGGAGGCGAGCGTGCGCATGAGGAAGCCGGCGCCGCCCACCGCGAGAGCCGTGAGCGCGAGGGCCACGAGGAGAGCGGCCAGCGTCTGCACGAGGAGGGCGATCCCGAAGGTGGCGCCCGGTGCGCCGCGCAGCAGGCGGAACCCGCCGTCGAGCGTCTCGAAGAACGTGAGCGGGCGCTTGGGCAGCGTCCCCGGCTGCGGCGGCCGCCGCCACGCGGTCACCGGTCTCCGCTCCGGCGCCGCACGCAGGGTGCCGGAGCGCCAGTCGACCTGGGCGCTCCAGGCTGCGGGCTGTGGGGTGGTCACGGACACCATCCTGCCAGTTCGGCAGACCGCGGGCGAGGCGGGAGCCGCGGCGGGTCGTGCGCGCGCCCCCGGCGGGGTTTGGGACAATGAGCACCATGAACGCAAGGATTCTCGTCGTCGACGACGACACAGCACTGGCGGAGATGATCGGCATCGTCCTCAAGAGCGAAGGGTTCGACCCGGAGTTCTGCGCCACGGGAGACGGCGCACTCGAGGCGTTCCGCGCGCATCGGCCCGACCTGGTGCTGCTCGACCTCATGCTGCCGGGCAAGGACGGCCTCGAGGTCTGCCGGGAGATCCGTGCGGAGGCCGGGACCCCCATCATCATGCTCACGGCCAAATCGGACACCGTCGACGTGGTGGCCGGCCTCGAGGCCGGTGCCGACGACTACGTGCCCAAGCCGTTCAAGCCCAAGGAGCTCATTGCGCGGGTGCGCGCGCGGCTGCGCCTGTTCGAGCCCACGACGCCCGAGCTCCTCCAGGTCGCCGACGTGGCCATCGACGTCGCCGGGCACCAGGTCACCCGCGGCGGCGTCCCGATCTCGCTCACCCCGCTCGAGTTCGACCTCCTCGTCGCGCTCGCCCGCAAGCCCTGGCAGGTGTTCTCCCGCGAGACCCTGCTCGAGGAGGTCTGGGGCTACCGGCACGCCGCGGACACCCGGCTGGTCAACGTGCACGTCCAGCGGCTGCGCTCGAAGATCGAGAAGGACCCGGAGAAGCCGGAGATCGTCGTGACCGTCCGTGGCGTCGGGTACAAGGCCGGTCAGGCCTCGTGAGCACCGGCCGGAGGCTCCCGCCCGCATGAGCCGCACCCCCGCACTCGCCTCCGCGCTCGGCGGCCTCGGCCGCGGCCTCCGCGGCGGCGTGCGCGCCTTCGTCTCCCTGTTCTCGCGGTCGCTGCAGGTGCGCGTCGTCCTGCTCACGATGGTGCTCACGGCGGTCGCGCTGTTCGGCGTGGGCTCCTATATGACGCAGGTGATCGCCCGCGGCCTGTTCGAGTCCAAGCTCAGCTCCCTGTCCGCCCAGACGAACGGCTACACGGGGCAGCTCGAATCGCTCGCGGCCGATGCCGACCTCGACGAGGTGCTCAGCGTGCAGCTGCGCAGCATGTACTCGCGCTCTCCCGCGCCGCTGCGCTCCATCACGCTCGAACCCCGCGAACCCGGGGGCGGCGCCCTGCCCGTGACGGTGAGCGACAGGAGCGAGCCGGTCCCGGTGACGGCGGAGCTGCCGGAGGACTTCCTCGACCAGGTCCACGGGGCCGCCTCCGGTCAGCAGCTCTACCGCTCGCTGAGCCTGTCCGGGGACGGCCAGACGCCCGGCCTCGTCGTCGCGCAGCCCGTCTCCGTGCCCGGGGGCGGCCAGTTCGAGCTCTACGTCATGGCCGATCTGCGCGAGGAGCAGTCGATCCTCGACTTCGTCACCCGCGCCGTGGGCGTGGCAGGCGTCGTCCTCGTGGTGCTCGTGGGCGCGGTCGGCCTGCTCGTCTCCCGTCTCGTCGTGACCCCCATCCGCACGGGCGCCGAGGTCGCGCGTCAGATCGCCGACGGCGACCTCGACCGGCGCATGCCCGTGGCCGGCCGCGACGAGATCTCCCAGCTGGCGGAGAGCTTCAACGACATGGCCGACACCCTGCAGGACCAGATCACGCGCATGGAGCGGCTCTCCGTGCTGCAGCGGCAGTTCGTCTCCGACGTCTCCCATGAGCTGCGCACCCCGCTCACGACCATCCACGTCGCCTCGGACATGCTCTACGAATCGCGCGAGGAGTTCGACGAGACGACCCGCAGGAGCGCAGAGCTGCTGAACTCACAGGTGGACCGCTTCGAGGCGCTGCTGGGCGATCTCCTCGAGATCTCGCGCTACGACGCCGGTGCGGCCGAGCTCGTGCCCCACCCGCACGACCTCGGCGAGATCGTGGCCGGCGTCGTCGAGACCGTGAGCGTCGTCGCCGAGAAGGCGGGCACCCGCATCCGCGTCCACGCCCCCAGCACGCCGGTCATGGCCGAGGTGGACCGGGTGCGCGTGACGCGCGTGCTGCGCAACCTCGTGGTGAATGCGATCGAGCACGGGGAGGGCCTGCCCATCGACGTGTACCTCGCAACCAATGCGGAGGCCGCCGCGGTGAGCGTGCGCGACCACGGCGTGGGCATGAGCCACGATGCCGTGGAGCACGTCTTCGACCGCTTCTGGCGCGCCGACCCCTCGCGCAAGCGCACACTGGGCGGCTCCGGACTGGGCCTGGCGATCGCGCTCGAGGACGCGCACCTGCACGGCGGCTGGCTGCAGGCCTGGGGCGAGCCGGGCGAGGGCTCGTGCTTCCGCCTCACGATCCCGCGCAGGCACGGCCAGGCCATCACCTCCTCGCCGCTGCCGCTGCCGCCTGCCGACGCGAAGCAGGGCCAGGCGCTCGTGGCCGGGCCCTCGAGCTCGGACGGCTCGATCCGCATCCAGACGGGCTCCATCCCCATCGTCGTCGATCACGCGCTTGCCCGGCCCGAGGCCGCAGGAGACGCGGCTGCGGTGCTGCCGGGGGCGGGCGGGCCGCCCGTGCAGGAGGCGGCTGCGCAGCCCGTCGAGGCAGGCGGGCTGAGCGACGGGGGCCGGAGCGACGGGCGGCGGAGCGAGGCCGCGCGGAGTGAGGGGTCTGCGCAGAGCGAGGGAGCCGCGGCTCCCGGGACGGAGGGAGGCGCGGATGGCGTCCGGCGGTAGCGGCGGCAGGCGGAGGCGGGGCGCGGTCCTCGCGGCGGGGGCGGCCCTCGCCCTCCTGGCCTCGGGGTGCGCCTCCATCCCGATGGACGGGGAGACCGGCACCCTGGAGGTTGACGAGCCGATGGACGGCCTCCGGTCGGAGATCGAGCCGGACGGGCCGGAGGAGGGCGCCCAGCCGAGCGACATCGTGCGCGGCTTCCTCGCCGCCGGTGTGGGCTACTCCGACGACTTCGCAGTGGCCCGCTCCTTCCTCACGGAGGACTTCGCGCGGGAGTGGGATCCGCAGGCCGGGGTCGTCGTCATGGCACCGGAGACGAGCTTCGACTCGGTCACCGCCGATGTCACCTCGGACCAGCAGGACGTCACCCTCCCGCTGCCCGTCGCGGCCTCGGTGGATTCCGCCCACGTGTACCGGGAGCGGCGCAGGAACACCAGCGTGGAGCGCGAGTTCTCGCTGCGCCAGGTGAACGGCGAGTGGCGGATCTCCGAGGCCCCGGACGGCCTCGTGCTCACGTCCTCCTCCTTCGGCACCGTCTTCAGCGCCTACCAGCTGTACTTCTACACGCCGGGCCTGCAGAACCTCGTGCCGGACACGCGCTGGTTCATCCGCTCGACGTCCACGGCGACGGAGCTCGTGAATGCCCTGCTGGCCGGCCCCGCCGAGCACCTGGATGGCGCAGTGGTCTCCGCGGTGCCCGACGGCACCCGGCTCGAACAGGGCTCGGTGACGGTCGAGGGCGGCGTGGCCGAGGTGAGCCTCGACTCCTCGGCGCAGGCGCTCGACGGGGAGGACGCGGAGCGGCTCGTCACGCAGATCTCCGAGACCCTGCGCGGGCTGTCCTCGACGACCTCGGTCGAGGTGAGCTCCCCGGCCGGTGAGCTGTCCAGCGGAGCAGGGCAGGCGCCCCCGGTCGGGGTGCAGACGGATCAGCGGCCCGTGCTCGTCTCGGGCGGGCGCCTCGCCAGGCTCGCGGACACCCGGATCGAGCCGCTCGGGGGGCTGCCGGATCCGCCCGCGGACATCAGCGACCCGGCGGTGTCCTTCGACGAGGAGATGTACGCCTACCTCGCCGCCGGGGGCACCGAGCTCCACCGGGTCCTCGCGGAGGCGGGCGAGGACGAGGTCATGGTCACGGATGCCGAGGGGCTCGTCGGCCCCAGCTTCGACCGCTTCGGGAACGTCTGGACGAGTGCGCGGGACTCGCCGCATCACTTCGAGGTGGTGCGCTCCTCGGGCGAGACCGCGACGATCGCGGTGCAGTGGCTCGCCGACCGGTCCGTCCGCGCGCTCGGCGTCTCGCGGGACGGGACCCGGCTCGCGGTGCTGTCCGCGAACGGCGACGGCATACCGCAGATCGACGTGATCGGCATCGTCCGGAACTCCGAGGGCGAGCCCTCGGGCCTCACCTCCGGCACCCCTCTGCGGGTGGGTGCGGGCTTCGACGAGATCGCGGACGTCACCTGGGCGGGATCCTCGCAGCTGGCGGTGCTGGCCTCGGAGCGGGCCGGCGGCGCGGCGCAGCCCCATCTGGTGGGCGTGGGCGGGCCCGGCCGGGAGCTCGGCGAGGTGGAGGGCGGGGCCTCGATCACCGCGAGCACGGACACGCCCTCGATCCGCGTGACGACGGAGGACGGCGAGCTGTACTCGTTCGGCTCGGACAGCTGGCAGAAGGTCGTGGACCTCGTCGCGTTCGACCCCGCCTACCCGGGCTGAGGGCATGGACCTGCGGCGGCTGCGGGGCCTGGGGGCCGAGGCCCTCGACCTCGTCCTGCCGCGGACCTGCGCCGGCTGCGGGACGGAGACCGTGAGCCTGTGCGGGACGTGCCTGAGCCGCATGGCCCCGGAGCCCGTCACGGCGCTGCCGCGCTACGGCCTGCTCCCCGTCACCGGCGCGCGCCCCTACGCGGACCCGCTGCGGAGCGCGATCGTCGCACTCAAGGAGCGGCGGAGGCGCGATCTGCTGCCCGTGCTCGCCCTCCTCCTCGCGGCCGCGCTCGGCGGTGCCCTGGAGGAGCGCGGGTTCCGCGGCGGACGCGTCGCGGCGGTCCCCGTCCCGAGCGCACGCGGCGCAGTGCGCAGGCGCGGCGCCGACCTCGTGGGCGGCCTCACCGTGCGGGCGTGCGCGCTGCTCGCGGCCGAGGGGCTGGAGATCGAGGCCCTCCCGGTCCTCACCGCGCGCGGGCACCGGGATCAGGTGGGTTCGGGAGCGCGCCAGCGGCGCAGGAACGTCCACGGCACGCAGGCGGCGGGACGGAGCGCCGCGGCACGCGCAGGCCTCACCCGGGCGGGGAGCGCTGCGGCCGTCGTCCTCGTCGACGATGTGCTCACCACGGGGGCGACGCTGGCGGAGGCGGCGCGGGCGCTCGAGGCCGCCGGGGTCCCCGCGGACTGCTGCGCGGTGCTCGCGCTCGCGGAGGCCGGCGACGGGAGCCGGTGAGCGAGCGCGGGTGAGACGGCGGGTCTCGCCGGGGATGTGTGAAACACACAGTCGACCCTCACACTACACGCTTCTGAGCAGGGACGACGGTGCCCGATCGCATCCTGGAACGCTCACGGACACGGGTGCGCGGAGCCTTTCACAGCACGGCCGGCATGGTGTTCAATGGGGTGTACCCATCAGCCGATGGGTACGGAGCGATCCGTCAAGCGAGTCGCCAAGGAGACATCATGGATGTCGTAGTCAAGGGCCGCAACCAGGCCGTTTCCGACAGCTTCCGCACGCACGTGGAGGACAAGGTCTCGAAGGTCGAGCAGCTCTCCCCTCGGGCCCAGGCCGTCGAGGTCCAGGTCAAGCACGAGAACTCGCGCAATCCGGAGATCGAGGAGCGCGTCGAGATCACCGTCTTCGCCAAGGGGCCGGTGCTGAGGGCCGAGGCCGCCGCTGACGACAAGTACGCCGCTCTGGACCTCGCCTGGGCCAAGCTCCTCGAGCGCCTGCGGAGGGCCAAGGACCGCGGCAAGGTCGCACGCTCCGGCCACCGGCGGAAGAGCTCCACGGCAGAGGCGCTGGCGAACATGGAGGTCGTCGACCCGCTCATCCCCGAGGACGGAGCGCAGGCCGCGGCCGGGTCGGCCGACGACGCGGCCAACGCGGCCAAGACCAACGGGAGGATCCAGGCGGAGGGCGATTCGCCCGTCGTCCTGCGCGAGAAGAAGTTCCCGGCGCAGCCCATCGGCATCGAGGAGGCGCTCAACCGCATGGAGATGGTGGGCCATGACTTCTACCTCTTCATCGACGAGGATACGAGCCACCCCTCCGTGGTCTACCGCCGCAAGGGCTGGAGCTACGGCGTGATCGCGCTCGACGGAGCATCTGCGGCAGAGGGCTGAGGGTCACGGGCTCGGCGATGAGGATGACGCCGGAGGCGGCGAGGCGGACGGGCCTCGCCGCCTCCGGTCTCGCGCGTCCCCGACCGGAGCGGCCGGATGCGGGACATCTGCGCCGCACCTTCGCCCGCCTCGGCGTCGTCCAGGTCGACTCCGTGCAGGCGGTGACCCGCTCCCACTACCTGCCCTTCTTCTCCCGGCTGGGCGCCTATCCGCGGGCCACCCTCGACCGGCTGCTGTGGGAGGACCCGCGCATGGGCGTCGAGTACTGGGCCCACGAGGCCGCCTATGTCGCCCCGGAGACGGTCGGGCACTTCCACGGGAAGCGGGCGGAGTGGTTCATCCGCGACTACGGCCAGCGCGATCCGGACACGGGCGCCGATTTCGTCGCGCTCATGGAGCGGACTCTCGCGGAGCTGGCGGCGGGACCGGGTTCGGCGCGCGAGCTCGGGGAGCGGGTGCCGCACGCGCTGCCCGAGCGGGACCGGGACCACTGGGGCTGGAACCCCTCGCGGGTGAAGTCCGCGCTGGAGGCGCTGCTCCACTCGGGGCGCGCGGCGGCAGCCGGGCGCAATGCGCAGTTCGAGCGGGTCTACGCTCTGCCCGAGCACGTGCATCCGGCACTGCCCCGGCCGGGGGCCGTCTGGGGACCGGCGGACGATCCGGAGCTCGGCAGGAGACCCGGCGTCGGCAGCATCCCCCGGGGTGTGACGGGGGCCGAGGACGATGCGCTCGCGCTCATCCGGATCGCCGCCCCCGCTCTGGGCGTGGGCACGGTGGACTGCTTCGCGGACTACTTCCGGCAGCCGCGGGCGGCCACGGCGCGCGCCGTCGCCGCCCTGGCGGAGACGGGGGAGCTCGTCGAGGTCGACGTCGCGGGGGTGCGAGCCTGGCGCTGGCACGCCGCGGTGACGCCCAGGCGGGTCGAGGGCTCGGCGCTGCTCGCCCCGTTCGACCCGCTCGTGTTCAACCGGCGCCGGCTCAGCTGGCTGTTCGGCTTCGACTACCGCATCGAGATCTACACGCCCGCGGCCCGGCGCCGCTACGGCTACTACGTCATGCCCTTCCTCCACGACGGCAGGATGGCCGCGCGGGTGGACGTGCGGGTCAGGCGCGCCGAGGGCGTGCTCGCCGCGGGGGTGCACATGGAGCCGGGGGAGGACTGCTGGGAGGCCGTGGAGGCCGAACTCGGGGAACTCGCAGAGTGGCTGGGCCTCGACGAGGTCGTCATGGTGCGCGACCGGCCGATATGCTTGAACGTCGGACCGCAGGCAAGGACCGCGCGCGTGCCGCGCGGGTGAAGGAGAATCGTGGCGAATCTGCTCGAGAAGCTGTTGAGGACCGGCGAGGGGCGCACGCTCAAGAGGCTGCGGAGCTACACCGCCGCGATCAACGGCCTCGCCTCGGAGTTCGAGGCGCTCTCCGACACGGAGCTCCGTGAGGAGACGGACAGGTTCAGGAAGCGCCACGAGGACGGGGAGAGCCTCGAATCGCTCCTGCCGGAGGCCTTCGCCGCCGTCCGCGAGGCGTCCTCGCGGACGCTGGGCCTGCGCCATTTCGACGTGCAGCTCATGGGCGGGGCCGCCCTGCACCTGGGCAACATCGCGGAGATGCGGACCGGTGAGGGCAAGACCCTCGTCGCGACGGCACCGGCGTATCTCAACGCGCTCACGGGCGGGGGCGTGCACATCGTCACGGTCAACGACTACCTCGCCGGCTACCAGTCGGACCTCATGGGCCGCGTGTTCCGCTTCCTGGGGATGGAGACCGGCTGCATCAAGGCGCAGATGAGCAGCGACGAGCGCAGGAAGCAGTACGCCGCGGACATCACCTACGGCACCAACAACGAGTTCGGCTTCGACTACCTGCGCGACAACATGGCCTGGTCGGTCGACGAGATGGTCCAGCGGGGGCACAACTTCGCGATCGTCGATGAGGTCGACTCGATCCTCATCGACGAGGCGCGCACGCCGCTCATCATCTCCGGGCCGGCCGAGGGCGGGGTCGACCGCTGGTACGGGGAGTTCGCACGCGTCGTCACCCGCCTGCGCCCGGACCGCGACTACGAGGTCGACGAGAAGAAGCGGACCATCGGCATCCTGGAGTCGGGCATCGACAAGGTCGAGGACTACCTGGGGATCGGCAACCTCTACGACGCGGACAACACGCCGCTCATCAGCTTCCTCAACAACGCCATCCGCGCCAAGGAGCTGTTCAAGCGGGACAAGGACTACGTCGTGCTGAACGGCGAGGTGCTCATCGTCGACGAGCACACCGGCCGCGTGCTCCGCGGGCGCCGCTACAACGAGGGCCTCCACCAGTCCATCGAGGCGAAGGAGGGCGTCGAGGTCAAGGCGGAGAACCAGACGCTCGCGACCATCACGCTCCAGAACTACTTCCGCCTCTACGGCACGCTCTCGGGCATGACCGGCACGGCCGAGACCGAGGCCGCGGAGTTCATGTCGACCTACAAGCTCGGCGTCGTCCCCATCCCGACCAACAAGCCGCCGCAGCGGCTCGACCAGGCCGATGTCGTGTACAAGAACGAGCAGGCGAAGTTCACGGCGATCGTCGACGACATCGCCGAGCGCCACGAGGCCGGCCAGCCCGTCCTCATCGGCACCACGAACGTCGAGAAGAGCGAGCTCCTCTCGAAGCTGCTGGCCAAGCGCGGCGTCCGGCACGAGGTGCTCAACGCGAAGAACCATGCGCGCGAGGCCTCGATCATCGCGATGGCGGGCAGCAAGGGCGCCGTGACGGTGGCGACCAACATGGCCGGCCGCGGCACCGACATCATGCTCGGCGGCAATGCGGAGTTCCTCGCGGTGGCGAAGATGCAGGAGCGGGGCCTCGACGCGAAGGAGGACCCCGAGGCCTACGAGGCCGCGTGGCCCGAGGTCCTGGCCGCGGTCGAGGAGCAGGTGGACGCCGAGGCGGAGGAGGTCCGCGCGCTCGGCGGTCTCTACGTGCTCGGCACCGAGCGCCATGAGTCCCGCCGCATCGACAACCAGCTCAAGGGCCGCTCCGGGCGCCAGGGCGATCCCGGCGAGAGCCGGTTCTACCTCTCGCTCACCGATGACCTCATGCGCCTGTTCGGCTCGGGCGCCGCGGAGCGGATCATGGCCGTGGCGAACGTGCCCGACGATGTGCCGCTCGAGGCGAAGATGGTCTCGCGGGCCATCCAGTCCGCGCAGAGCCAGGTGGAGTCCCGCAATGCGGAGCAGCGCAAGAACGTGCTCAAGTACGACGATGTGCTCAACCGGCAGCGCACCGTCATCTACGACGAGCGCCGCCGGGTGCTCGAAGGCGCGGATCTGGAGGAGCAGGTCGACGGCTTCCGCCGTGATGTGCTCACCGCCTATGTCGAGGCCGCGACGCAGGGGCCGCCGGAGACCTGGGACCTCGACTCGCTGTTCGAGGCTCTGGGCCGGCTGTACACGCCGTCGTTCTCCGCGGAGGAGCTCATCGACGACGCCGGGGGCAAGGGCGGGCTGTCCCGCTCCGGCGTGCTCTCCGAGATCATGGAGGACGCGGACCTCTTCTACCGGCGCCGGGAGGAGGAGCTGGGCGAGGAGGCCGCCCGGGAGATGGAGCGGCGCGTGACGCTGTCGGTCATCGACCGCAAATGGCGCGAGCACCTCTACGAGATGGACTACCTCAAGAACGGGATCGGACTCCGTGCCATGGCGCAGCGGGATCCGCTGGTCGAGTACCAGCGTGAGGGCTTCGACATGTTCACCGCGATGCAGGAGGGCATCAAGGAGGACATCGTGCGCCTGACCAACACGCTCGAGGTGAAGGTGCGCAGGCGCGCCGAGGCGCCGCAGGCGGCCGCGGGAGCCGGTCCGGCCACCGGCAGTGCGAGTGCGGAGTCCCGCGCGGAAGGGGAGGGCGGCGTGACGGTCGAGGCCGATGAGCTCCGGCCGCGGACCTCGCAGGTGCAGCTGAGCGCGCCCAGCGACAGCGGCGGGGTGCAGGTCCGCAGCGAGGGCGAGGTGCCCGCCGAAGAGCCGGCGAACCGAGCCGAGCGGAGGAAGCGCAAGCGCTGAGCAGCCCGTCCGCCCGCCGGAGGCGGAGCCGACCCGCCGACGCCCCCCCCGGAGGGGTGCTCACACGCTGAGGAACTCCGTGAGGCGCCACCGCGCCCGTGTCCGCTCGAACCGCATGGCGAGCGCGCGGGCGCGGTTGCGCGTGCGGACGACGACGCTGGCCTCGGCCACGGTCTCCGAGACGGGGCTGAGGCGGTGGGAGCGGGCGAGGGCCCGGGTCTCCGGGGTCTGACCGCTGTAGCGCGTGAGCGAGGTGCGCACGGCCACGTGCTCGCGGATGCGCCCGTAGAGGGCCGGCTCGATCCAGCGCTCCACCGCATGTGCCGGGCGCAGCCCCACGAGCACCTCGACGAGGGCGGTCCCGAGGGCGGGCACCATCTGCTCCAGCAGTGCGCGGTCCTCGGAAGACAGCGTGCGGAGGGAAGGAGCAGGCTCCCGTCCGGGAGCTGCCTCTGGCGCGGGTCCGCGACCCGGGGAGGAGCCGTCTTCGACGGGGGCGCCTGCGATGGCGGCCCCCGAGCTGGGAGTGCCGGCCGAACCCGGAGTGCGCGGTGGGCCCGGTGCGCGCGGCGGCACCGGATGCGCCGGCGTGCCGCGCTGCCTGTGCTCGGGGCCGTGCGCGGGGCCGTGCTCCGTCGGGAGCCGCTCCGCGGGGCGGACGAGGGTGAGGGCGGAGAGCGGTCGGACGGTCATGGCAGCTCCAGTCTCTGGCCGGGCAGGATGAGCGAGGGATCGGCGCCGATCACGGTGCGGTTGCGCTCGTGGAGGTCGGCGACCGCGCCTGCCAGCCGTGCGGGCGCGGCCCCCGGGTTCGCCTCCGCTGCGATGGACCACAGGCTCTCTCCCGCGCGGACGATGTGATGCGCGGGCGTGCGGGGCGCGTCCTCTGTGCCGTCCTCGACTCCGGTGTCCTCCGCGGGCTGTGCGTGCTCCGCGTCCTCGGGACCCGCCTCGCCCTGTTCCGGCTCTGCGGGCTCCGCTGGCGCCGAGGGGCTGGTGAGGGGCCAGGGGAGCGGCGAGCCCGGGGGCGCCGCATGGGCCGTCCCGGTGACCGCGGCCAGCCCCAGCCCTCCCGCGACCGCCGCCGAGAGCGCTCCCCGGAGTGCCAGCGGAGCGAGGCGGAGGGCCAGATCCCGGAGGGCGCGGGTGCGGAATCCGATGTGCGCGAGGACCTCCGCGAGCACCGCGAGGTGCACGGCGAGGGCACCGCGGAGGCCCATGAGCACGGCGACGGCGGCGACGGACCAGAGCAGGATCCCGCCGGGGTCCGCCCCGCGCAGCGCGGCGGGGGCGAGGGCCGTGACCGTGATCGCCGCGGCGGTGTGGGCGGATGCGCAGATGCTGAAGACGAGCATTCTCATGGTTCACTCCTCATCGAGTACGATTCGATGATTGCAAAGCACATCAAACGCAGTCAATACGCTTCATATAATTACAAACGTGTTCTTCTGTGCTCAGGAACGCTGAGTGGGACTGAAGATGCTCCTCGGCCTCCCTTCGGAATGGGGCATACTTCGGGTATGGGTGCTTCTCGATCGTGCGGGCCTGCGGATCCCGAAGGGCGCTTCGCGCTGCTCTTCGAGGATCTCGAGGCCGTCGAGGCGGGGCGCGACCTCCACGAGCGCGCGGGCGAGTTCTCGGATCTCGTCGCCGGCGAGCTCGCCGATCACGGTCTGGCGGAGCGGGTGGCCGGGGCGCAGGGCATGCGGATCGCGGTCACGGCGGCGGGGGCTGTGATCCGGGGAGTGCTGGAGCTGGCCGCGGAGACCTGGCTGCGGATCGCGGAGGAGGCCTCCGGTGCGAGCGTCCTCGTGGCGCTCGGGCACGTCGACGAGGTGCGGCTGGGCACGCGGCGGCATGCGCGTCCGCCCCAGACCCTCTCCTTCGCCTCGCCCCTGCGCAGGCTGAGCGCCGAGCGCACCCAGGCGGTCCTGGGTGCGGTGTCGGGGAGCGGAGAGGTGCGCGCTCTCGAGGGCGGTGTGCGCGCGGTGGGCGACGACTACGTGGAGCTCGCGGGACAGGGCGGTGCGGGGCGTGAGCGGGTGAGCGTCCTCGTCCCGCTGAGGCGGATCGCCTGGGTGCGGGTCCCTGCGACGGTGCGGGGCGCCGGTCTGTGAGCGGGCGCGCGGGACCGCCGGTGCGGGGCGCGCGGGTGACTATTCGGCGGTGCCGGCCGCGACCTCGTCGCGGACCTCTTTGTACATCCGCTGGATGTAGTCCTCGAGCTCGGTCTTCTCGACGCGCCACTGGCCGCGGCCGCCCACCTTGATGGCGCGCAGCTCGCCCGAGCGCACGAGCGCGCGGGCCTGTGCGACCGAGACGTTGAGGACCTCGGCGACATCGGTCAGGGGCAGGAAGCGGGTTTCGACGGCCATGATCTGTCCTTAGCGCACCGGTGCTTGGCACCCGATTGATAGCTGTATAAGGTCGATGCTATCACTTGACTTCATTTCCTGTACATGACCTCCCGCGCACACCGTCGTCGCGGGAAGACCTTCGGGAGGAATCTGTGGAACGGCTGAACACCGCGGAACGGCGGGGCGCTCGCGACCGGCAGGGTGGGCGCGACCGGCGGGAGGAGCGATGACGCTCGCGGCGGGGAGTGCGCGGGCCCGGCGGGCGGCGCGGCTGCGGGCGCCCCGGTGGCGCGATCCCCGGCTCCTCATCGGCGCGCTCCTCGTGCTCGCCTCGCTCGCGGCGACGGTGCTCGTGGTGCGCGGCGTCGCGCAGACGACACGGGTATGGGCCGCGGCGGTCGCGCTCGTGCCCGGTGCGGAGGTCGCGGAGTCCGCGCTCGTGCCGGTGGAGGTGAAGCTCCCCGATTCGGCCGCGGCCTACATCCCCAGCGCCTCCGCCGTGGCACCGGGGACCACGGTCCGAGCCGCGGTGGTCGCGGGCGAACTGCTGCCGCGCTCCGTCCTCGTCTCCCTCGAGGACCTCAGCGGGCGCGTGGTCTCCGTGGGCGTGTCGGCGGCGCCGCCGGATGCGGTGGCGGCGGGCAGCGCCGTCGACGTGTGGGCGGCCGATCCCGGCAGCGCGGAGACCGCCGAGCCGGAGGAGATCCTCAGCGGCGCCGAGGTGATCTCGGTGGACCGGGGAGGCTCCGAGCTCACCGCGAGCGGTCCCGGCCGGATCGAGGTGTACGTGCCCGACGGCGAGATCGGGGCGCTCGTGCGGGCCCAGGCCGCAGGGCACCACATCTCCGTCGTGGCGGTGCCGCGCGCCGGCCGGGCCTCCGCGCACCCTGCGGAGCAGGCCCCGGACGCGCTCGCGGAGGAGGCGCCGTGATCGATGTGGTGATCGCCGTCGACGTCGAGTACGAGGCCGCCGTCGTCGCAGCGGTGTCAGGACTGCCCGACGCCCAGGTGGTCCGCCGGCCGGCCGATGAGACCGAGCTCCTCGCCCTCGTCGCGGGCGGGACGGGGCACGTCGTGGTGCTCTCGCGATGGTTCCCGGGAGCCGATGCGGACGTCGTCGCCCGGCTGCGCGCCGCCGGCGGGCGGATCGTAGGGTTCGGCGAGGACGCGGCGCTGTTCGCACGCTGGGGGATCGCGCACACCGCAGCGCCCGGGGAGGGCCCGGACGCGCTGGGCGCAGTCCTGCGCGACTGCGCCGATTCCCTCCTCGCCCCGCCCAGGCCCTCCGCGGCTCCGCAGGCGGGGCCGCCCGTCGCCGGGCGCGCGGCGGCTCTGACCGCGGTGTGGGGGACGGGCTCCTCGCCCGGTCGGTCCACGCTCGCGGTGGTGCTCGCCCATCTCCTGGCCCGCCGCGCCGGAGGGACGGTCCTCGTCGATGCGGACACCGTGTCCTCCTCGCTGGCGCCGGCCCTCGGACTGCTCGACGAGGCTCCCCAGCTCGCGGCGCTGTGCCGCCTCGTCGCGGCCGGGGCGGGCGCCGATGCGGAGGCGATGGGGGAGCGGATCTCGGTGCTGGAGCCGGGCTTCGAGGTCGTCACGGGCCTCGCCCGGGCCGAACGCTGGCCGGAGATCCGGGCGGGAGTGCTCACCGAGGTGCTCGACCGGCTCGCGCACCGCGCCGAGCACCTCGTCGTCGACGTCTCCGACCGCATCGACCCGGACGATGCCCACGCGGATCCCCACTACGACCGGCACCAGGCGACCCGTGCGGTCCTCGACCGCGCCGACCACGTCCTCCTCGTGGCCTCCGCGGATCCCCTCGGACTCCAGCGGCTCGTGCGCCTCCTGGAATCCGAGCGGGTCCGGGAGCTCGACTCGGCGACGGTCGTCGTCAACCGCCTGCGGACCTCGGCGGTGGGGCCCGGGGCCGAGGAGCGGGTCCGCGCGGTCCTCGCCCGCTTCGCCGGGGTGCAGGACGCCGTCGTCCTGCCGGAGGACCGCGAGGCGGTCGACGCCGCGGTGCTGGCCGGCCGCTCGCCCGTGGAGTCCGCGCGCCGCTCGGAGCTCGTGCGGGCCGTCGAGGAGCACCTGCTGCCGCGGCTGCCGGGAGCGCCGCAGATGCGCCTCCGCAGGCGGGGCCGTGGGAGGATGAGCGCATGATCCGCGCCTATCTGCCCCTCACCGGCCTCGCCCTCGCCGCGCAGTGGCCCTCGCCCGCACCCGCCCTCGCGTTCGCGCCCGGCAGCGCCCAGCGCGCCCTGCGCGGCGAGGAGGCCGAGGTCTGGGAGCACCGGGCGATGGCCGCGGCCGCGGCGAGCATCGCCGAGGAGGCGCTCGACGCGGGCTGTCCGCGCGCCGTCATCGCGTGCGACATCCCCCTCGGCGCCGATCGCGGGGCGCAGGAGGTCATCCCGGGCATCGTGGCGATCCCCGGGGTGAGCGCAGACCCCTCACGGGTCGCGAGCGTGCACATCGACGACCCGGAGGGCTTCGGCGAGCTGCCGCCCGAGCGCGAGGCCGCGCTCGCCGCCCTCGCCGGCTCCGATCTGCTGTGGTTCGACTCAGCCGAGGTGGGCGATCTCGTGGAGCTGTTCGGCCAGATGCTGCCGGACGAAGGGCTCGAGGGCTGATTCGATCATCCCGCCCATGAGCGGGACCGAGGAGACGACCTGCGCCTGCGCGTCGAGCACCGAGTGCTCCGCCTCGGCACCCGGCCGCACCGTGAGCGCCACCCGCACCTCGACGGGGGCGCCGGGGACCGTGAGCATCAGGTTCAGGGGCGCTGCGGGCGCGGCCTCGGCGTCTCCGTCGATCCGCACGCGCAGGGAGGCGTCGCCGGCCGCGAACCGGCGTGCGGCCTCGGGGAGCTGATCCGCGCGCAGCGGGAGGACTGCGGTGAGCCCGCCGGCGTCGGCCTCGGCGGAGAGGGCGCCCCTCGCCTCCCAGCTCTGCGGACTCAGCAGGGCGGAGCGGACGGCGGCGGGGGTGCGGGGCGAATCGACGGTGAGCGAGAACTCCTTCATGGACCTCAAGTCTGCCTCATCGCGCGCCGCCGCCGCACACCGGAGTGAGCGGCACGTCCGCAGTCTCGGACGATTGCTCCGAAAGCGGCCGGGGAATCGCCCGCCCGCGCCGGTCGAGGGCATAGGCTGGTGTCGTGCCGCGACGCTGCGGCGCGCATGGCAGCCCGCTGACTCGTATCTGAGGTGAATGAGTTGACCGAGGTCGACCTGACCGACATCGCCCGCTCCTGGGGGGAGCTCACCGGCACCACCCCGCCGGAGAACCTGCTCGCCGAGTACTACCCCCGGCTCAGCCGCTCCGATCTGGAGCGCACCGGACCGGATGCGCTCGCCCGGATCGCGGCCTCGCACTTCGAGCTCGCCGAGGCCTATGACGGAGGCGAGGTGCGGATCGCGATCCGCAATCCCGCCCTCGGCGCGGTCGACTACACCGGCAGCCGCACGTTCATCGACATCGTGCTCACGGACATCCGCCACGCGGTCTCCACCGTCGTCACCGAGCTCACCCGCCAGGGCCTGTCCATCCGGGAGGTCCACCATCCGATCCTCGCAGTGCGCCGGGGTGCCGACGGGCCCGCGATCGTCGCGGACTCGCAGCTGCGACGGGTCTCCACCGACACCTCGGTGCTGCCCGTCATCGCACCGGGCCCGGACGCCGACGGCGGGGCCCGCAGCGAGTCCTGGATCCACGTCGAGGCCGACCGCGTCCCGGAGGAGGACTTTCCGGGCATCGAGAACGCGGTGCGCGAGGCCCTCGAGCTCGCGCGCGCCGCGGACGCCGACCGCGGGCGGATGCAGGCGAGGGCCGCGGGGATCGCGGCCGAGCTGCGGGCCCGCGCCCCGCGCCCCGAGCTCATCGAGGAGGCGGCCGAGGCCGCGGACCTGCTGGAGTGGCTGAGCAAGGGCTTCGTGTTCCTCGGCTACCGCGAGTACCGGCTCGTCGCCGACGGCGATGCCCGCAGCCTCGAGCCCGTCGAGGGCTCGGCGCTCGGCATCTCTGCGCTGCGCGCCTCGACGATCTCCCCGCTCTCCGAGGCCGTCGCCCGGAAGGCCGAGGAGTCCCATGTGCTCGTGCTCACGGAGGCGAACTCGCGCTCCCGGGTCATGCGACGCGGCTACATGGACTACGTGGGCGTGAAGACCTTCGACGAGAACGGCGTGATCGTCGGCGAGCGCCGGTTCGTGGGCCTGTGGACCAACCGCCTGTACTCCGCATCGGCCCTCGACGTGCCCGTCATCCGCGTGAAGGTCCGCGAGATCCTGCGCCGCTCCGGCCTGGCCAAGGACACGCACGCCGGCGATGAGCTGCTGGGCGTGCTCGAGACCTACCCGCGCGATGACATGTTCTACGCCTCGACGGAGGAGATCTTCGCCACCGTCATGGCCGTCATCGACCTGCAGGAGAAGCACGAGGCGCGCGTCTTCATCCGCCGCGACCCCTATGAGCGCTACGTCTCGGTCCTCGCCTACCTGCCGCGCGACGACTACGACACCGCCGCGCGGCGCCGCGTGCAGCAGGTGCTCCGGGAGCACTACTCGGCCTCCGAGGTGGACTACGACGTGCTCCTGACGGACTCCGCACTCGCGCGCCTGCACTTCACCGCGCGCGTGCCGCGCGATGAGCGCCTGCCGGAGACCGACGTCGCCGCCGTCGAAGCGCGCATCGTCGCGGCCCTGCGCTCGTGGAATGCGGACCTGTGGGAGATCCTGGCCCCGGCGGCGGAGAAGAACCCCGCCTCCTCGGCGGAGCGGGTGCGCCGGTGGGCGCATGCCTTCTCCCCGTCCTACAAGTCCTTCCACCGGCCGGAGCGGGCGGTGGAGGACATCGCCCTGCTGGAGCGGACGGGACCGGAGACCGGACCCGTCGTCGACGTCCGGTGGCGCGGGTCCGAGGAGGTGCTCCTCGTGCTCTACAGCACGGAGCAGGTGACGCTGACGCAGGCGCTGCCCTACCTCGCGAACCTGGGGGCGGAGGTCATCGACGAGCGTCCCTTCGAGGTCCGGCCGGAGGGCTTCGAACCGCTGTGGATCTACGAGTTCGGCCTCGCCTTCAGCGCGCTCCCGGCCAATGAGGACCTGCTGCGGCTCAGCGACGGCTTCACCGCCGCCTGGGCGGGCCTGCGGGACACGGACGGGCTCGACCGCCTCCTGCTCTCGGGCCTCACCTGGCAGCAGCTGAGCCTCGTGCAGTCGTTCGCCAAGTACCTCCGCCAGGCGGGCTTCACGTATTCGGACGCCTCGATGGCCGAGGTCTTCACCGGTCATCCGGAGCTCACCCGGGACCTCGTGGAGGTCTTCGCGGTGAAGTTCGACCCGGACCGCGAGTTCGCCTCGCTCGCCGAGCGCTCCCGTGCGGCGGCCGCGGCCGCCGCCGAGTTCGAGGCCCGCCTCGCGGAGGTCTCCTCGATCGAGGCCGACCGGGTCCTGCGGTCCGCGCTCGAACTCATCGGCGCGGCGGTGCGCACGAACTTCTACCGGCCGGCCGACGGCTCGCTGCCGCCGGCCGTCGTCATCAAGCTCCGGTCTGCGGAGCTCGACTTCCTGCCCAAGCCGCGCCCGGCGCTCGAGGCCTGGGTGCACTCCCCTCGGGTCGAGGGCGTCCACCTGCGCTTCGGCACCGTCGCCCGCGGAGGGCTGCGCTGGTCCGATCGCCGCGACGACTTCCGCACCGAGGTCCTCGGACTCGTGAAGGCGCAGATGGTGAAGAACGCGCTCATCGTGCCGACGGGCGCCAAGGGCGGATTCTTCCCCAAGCGGCTCCCGGACCCGGCGCTCGACCGCGAGGGCTGGGCGGCCGAGGGCCAGGCGGCCTACGAGACCTTCATCTCCGCCCTGCTCGACATCTCGGACAACCTCGAGTACTCGCCGGAGCTCACGGAGACGGTGGTGGGGCCCGAGCGCGTCATCGCCCATGACGGCGACGACCACTACCTCGTCGTCGCCGCGGACAAGGGCACCGCGCGATTCTCCGATGTGGCCAACGGGATCGCGCTCGCACGAGGCTTCTGGCTGGGCGATGCCTTCGCCTCGGGCGGCTCCACCGGCTACGACCACAAGAAGATGGCGATCACCTCCCGCGGGGCCTGGAAGTCGGTGGAGCGGCACCTGCGCGAGCTGGGCGTCGATGCCGCGAACGACGACTTCACGGCTGTGGGCATCGGCGACATGAGCGGCGACGTGTTCGGCAACGGCATGCTCCGCAGCGAGCACATCCGCCTCGTCGCGGCCTTCGACCATCGGGACGTGTTCATCGATCCGGACCCGGACGCGGCGGTGGGCTTCGCGGAGCGGAAGCGGCTGTTCGAGCTGCCGCGCAGCTCCTGGCAGGACTACGACCGCAGCCTCATCTCCGCCGGCGGCGGCGTGTTCTCGCGGCGGGACAAGGCGCTTGAGATCTCTCCGGCCGCCGCCGAGGCGCTGGGCATGGACGCGGGCACGCACACCCCCGACGAGGTCATCTCCGCGATCCTGCGCGCGCCGGTGGACCTCCTCTACAACGGCGGCATCGGCACCTATGTCAAGGCGCGCGGGGAGACGCATGCGGAGGTCGGCGACCGCGCCAACGACGCCATCCGCGTGTGCGGCGCGGATCTCCGCGCCCGCGTGGTGGGCGAGGGCGGCAATCTGGGCGCCACCCAGCTGGGCCGCATCGAGGCCGCGCTGGCCGGTGTGCGGATCAACACCGATGCCGTCGACAACTCCGCGGGCGTGGACAGCTCCGACCACGAGGTCAACATCAAGCTGCTGCTGGCCGCGCTCATCCGCGCCGGCGAGTTCGCGGAGTCCGAGCGCGTCGAGGTCCTCGAGTCGATGACGGACGAGGTCGCCGAGCTCGTGCTCGCGAACAACTACAGCCAGAACCTCGCCCTCGGCGAGGCGCGGGACGGCTCGCTGCCCATGACGGAGACCCTGCTGCGGCTGACCCGCTACCTGGAGCGGGAGGCCGACCTCGACCGCGCCGTCGAGTTCCTGCCCACCGGCGACGAGCTGCACGAGCGGGTCGCAGGCGGGACGGGGCTGACCTCCCCCGAGCTCGCGGTGCTGCTCGCCTACGTGAAGATGGATGCGGCGGCCAAGATGCTCGCCTCCTCCGTGCCGGACGAGCCGTGGATGGCCGGCCCCCTAGCCGACTACTTCCCGCCGAGCCTCGACGCCTATGCGGGCCACTTCGCCGAGCACCCGCTGCGCCGGGAGATCGCGACGGCGAAGATCGTCAACGCCGTCGTGGACCGCGGCGGCCTCACCTACCTCTTCCGCCTGCAGGAGGAGACCGGCGCCTCGCTGCCGCACCTCGTGCGCGTCTTCACCGTCGTCACCCAGGTGTTCGAGCTCGACCGCCACGTGGATGCGATCTGCGCGCTCGACAACCGGGTGGCCGTGAGCGTGCAGAACCGACTGCTGGCCTCCTACATCCGTCTGCTCGACCGGGCCTCGCGGTGGTTCGTCCACCAGAGTCCGGAGGAGCTCGACGTCGATGCGGGGATCGAGTCCTACCACGGCGTCGTCTCCCGCCTGCGGACCCGGCTCACCGGCTTCCTGCTGGGCGAGGACCGGGCGGAGTACGAGCAGGAGAAGGCGGAGTACCTCGCGCTCGGCGTGCCGGAGGAGCTCGCGGCGCGCTCGGCGGGACTGCTCGACGAGTTCTCGCTGCTCGACATCGCCCAGACCGCCGCGCGCACGGGCGAGGAGCCCGAGGAGGCCGCGCGCGTGTACTTCGCGGTCGCGGAGATGGTCTCGGGCGCCCGCCTGCTCGACCTCATCGGCGGGCTCGACCGCTCCAGCAGGTGGACCGCGCTCGCCCGCGGGGCGCTGCGCGACGACTTCTACCAGGCCGTCATGTCGATCACCACGGCGGTGCTCGAGGACACCGAGGCCGGCGGGGGATCCGCACGGGTCGAGACCTGGCGCGAGCACGCCTCGGCGGCGCTGGACAAGGTCCTGCGTATGATCAGGGAGCTGAACGAGCTCGACCACGTCGACCAGGCGCCCCTGTCCGTCCTGCTGCGCCAGATGCGCGGGATCGTGCGGTCCGCGCAGTTCAGCCGGGAGGCCGAATGACGGTGCGGGCAGACGGTCCGCGCACGGCGGGAGTGTGAGGAGACGGAATGAGCGTTCTGGGAAGCCTGCGGGAGACGGGGTTCGACGCGGAGGACCTCGACTGGCTGCACCTCCTGGTGGGCGACTGGCAGCTCATCGCGGACCTCTCGTTCGCGGACCTGGTGCTGTGGGTCGACCGGCGGAGCGAGCCGGACGCGGAGCCGGACTTCGTCGGGGCCGCGCACTGCCGGCCGACCACGGGCTCGACCGTCTTCCCGGTCGATGCGGTGGGCGAGCGGCCCACCCCGCGGCACAGGGCGCTGCTGCTGCGCGCGCACACCGAGGGCGCCACCGTCATCGCCGATGACGACGGCACGCAGTTCGCCCGCGCCGATGTGGTGCCCGTGACCCGCGCTGGTCGTGTCATCGCGGTCCTCACCCGGCACACGGACCCCTCCAAGCGCTCCGGCGTCTCCCGGCTCGAACGGAACTACCGGGCGTGCGCGGCCTCGCTGCTGGACATGGTGGGCGAGGGTTCGTTCCCGCACCCCGAGCTGCCCTCGCGCGCCAAGCGCGGCGAGCCCCGCGTGGGCGACGGGCTGCTGCTGCTCAACCGGGAGGGGCGGATCCGCTACGCCTCGCCCAACGGCGTCTCCGTGCTGTACCGGCTGGGCTCGGAGGGCGATATCGAGGGCCGCTACCTCGCAGACCTCGTCGATGAGCTCGTGGAGCAGCACGGGACGGTCGACGAGTCGCTGCCCCTCGTGCTCACGGGGCGTGCGCCGTGGCGCTCGGAGATCGAGTCCGGCCGCGTGAACATCTCACTGCGGGCGATCCCGCTCATGCGCGAGGGCAACCGGACGGGTGCCGTCATCCTGGCCCGGGACGTCTCGGAGATCCGCCGGCGCGAACGCGAGCTGCTCAGCCGGGACGCGATGATCCGCGAGATGCACCACCGCGTGAAGAACAACCTGCAGACGGTCTCGGCCCTGCTGCGGCTCCAGGCGCGCAGGGTCTCCTCGACGGATGCGAAGGCGGCGATCGAGGAGGCCATGCGGCGGGTCTCGGTCATCGCGGTGGTGCACGATGCGCTCAGCCAGTCGATGGACGAGTCCGTGGAGTTCGACGACCTCGTGGACCGCGGGCTGCGGCTCACCCCGGACCTCTCCTCGCCGCTCGTGGACCTCCAGCTCACCCGCAGCGGCAGCTTCGGGCCGATCAGCGCCGAGGACGCCTCGCCCCTGCTGCTGGCGGTCACCGAGCTCGTGACCAATGCGATCGAGCACGGCTTCCCCGTGGACGCGGAGAACCCGCAGCGGGTCTCCGGCGCCGTCGAGGTGAGGCCGGAGCGCACGGGTGAGAGGCTGCTCCTGCGCATCCTCGACGACGGTGTGGGTCTGGGCGAGGAGACAGAGGGCGAGGCCGCGGCCGCGGGAGTCGCGGCGGGCGGGGATTCGGCCGGCGGGAGCGCGGCGGGCAGCCGCGTGCTTCGGGCGCCCGCGGACCCGCCCGGCAATGGGCTCGGCACTCAGATCGTGCGGACGCTCATCACCTCCGACCTCCGCGGCTCCATCGAGTGGCGTCAGCGGGAGACCGGGGGCACGGAGGTGACCATCGACGTGACGCTCACGCCCGTGAGCACCGCCTGACACTCCCACTACCGCAACCCGCCGAGTGAGCGGTTCCTGTCCGATCGGAGGTCTGAATCCGGCAGGGACCGCTCACTCGGCACGAGGGGAGGGACAGGTGACAGGCAGGAGGGCCCGTCCGGGTGGACGGGCCCTCCTGGGGCTGTGCGATGTGCGGCGGGGAAGCGGGCGGCGCTCAGCCGGCCCGGCGGGCGCGGGCGGCGCGGCGCTTGAGCGCACGGCGCTCGTCCTCGCTCATCCCGCCCCACACGCCGGCGTCCTGGCCGCTCTCGAGCGCCCACTGGAGGCAGGTCTCGACGACCTCGCACCGGCGGCAGACCTTCTTGGCCTCCTCGATCTGGAGCAGGGCGGGGCCGGTGTTGCCGATGGGGAAGAACAGTTCGGGATCCTCATTGAGACACGCTGCGTTGTGGCGCCAGTCCATGGATTCCTCTCAGGGAGTAGGGGAGCCGCTCGTCCCCTGCGCGCGGCAGGGCACTGGGTGCCGACGGCGCGGAGTCTACGAGCGGTAGAAACGGTGTGCACCCAGGATCACACGCAGGCCAGAACAGGACAAGATGTTCGGCGTGTGAAGTTTCTGACAGGAATGACGGTGTGATTGCATGTATCGGTATGAGCCAGAACACGCCCGCGGACCCCTCTGCGCACCCCTCCGCCCTGTCCGCCCCCGCCCCCGTCCGGCCGGGGCGCCTCGCTGACGTCCGCCTCATCGAGGTCGACGGGAGGGCCCCGCAGATCCACGAGACGGCCTTCATCGCGCCGGGTGCGACGCTCATCGGCGATGTGCGCGTGGGCGCTCGCTCGGCTGTCTACTACGGCTGCGTGCTGCGCGCGGAGCGGGCGCGGATCACCATCGGGGAGGACACCAACGTCCAGGACAACACCGTCATGCACTGCGATCCGGGCTTCGACGTGACGGTGGGCGATCGCGTCTCGATCGGCCATGCGGCGATGATCCACGGCTGCACGATCGCCAGCGACTGCCTCATCGGCATGAAGGCAACTGTGCTCAACGGCGCCGTGGTGGGCTCGCACACCCTCGTGGCCGCGAGCGCGCTGATCCTCGAGGGGGCTGAGATCCCGGAGCGCTCGCTCGCGGCCGGGGTGCCCGGCAAGGTGCGCCGGGAGCTCGACGAGGAGGGGATCGCCCACATCGACCGCAACTGGCGCAGCTACCGGGAGATCGCACAGATCCACACGGAGCGCGCCGTCATCCTGTGAGACCGGCCGCTCTCCGGCGCGGAGGCGCGCTGCACCTCCGCCGGCGCGGTCCTGAGCCTCCCGGTGCTGTCCTGCGCGTCTCCGCGCTCTGACACAATGGCCGGGTGAAGAATGTACTGGATCGCTCGCAGAACCGTGTCGTCATCATCGGCGCCGGCCCGGGAGGCTACGAGGCGGCGCTCATCGGCGCCCAGCTGGGCGCCGATGTCATGCTCATCGAACGCGACCGCTGCGGCGGCTCCGCCGTGCTCACGGACGTGGTCCCCTCGAAGTCGCTCATCGCGACGGCCGAGGTGATGGGCCAGTCCAACCGCGGCCGGGACTTCGGCCTGCGCCCGGAGGGCCCGGACAGCGGCACGGGGGCCGTCGCCGCGGACCTCTCCGCCATCAACACCCGCATCCTGGGGCTGGCCGACGCGCAGGCGACGGACGTGCGCGACGGCCTCGTGCGCGCCGGCGTGAAGATCATCGGCGGCACCGCGCGCATCGCCGGGCGGGGCCGCGTGGCCGTCGCGGAGCACTCCGGCTCGGAGTACGAGCTGGACGCGGACACGATCCTCGTGTCCGTGGGCGCCCATCCGCGTGAGCTGCCCTCGGCGGTGCCGGACGGGGAGCGGATCCTCACCTGGACGCAGCTCTACGGCCTGGAGGAGATGCCTGAGCACCTCGTCGTGGTGGGCTCCGGTGTGACGGGTGCCGAGTTCGCCTCGGCATACAACGAGCTGGGCTGCCGCGTCACCCTCGTGTCCTCCCGGGACCGCGTGCTGCCCGGTGAGGACGAGGACGCCGCGGAGGTGCTGGAGAACGTCTTCCGCTCCCGCGGCATGAACGTGCTCTCGCGTTCGCGGGCGGAGTCCGTGGTGCGCGACGAGGAGACGGGCGGGGTCGTCGTCACCCTGGCCGACGGGCGCATCGTCAAGGCCAGCCACTGCCTCATGGCGGTGGGCTCGGTGCCCAACACGGAGGACGTGGGGCTCGAGGCCGCGGGCGTCCGGGTGGAGGACAGCGGCCACATCCAGGTCGACGGCGTCTCGCGCACCTCCGTGCCGGGCATCTACGCCGCCGGCGACTGCACCAACGTCATGCCGCTGGCCTCCGTCGCCGCGATGCAGGGACGGATCGCGATGTTCCACGCCCTCGGCGATGCCGTCTTCCCGCTGCGGCTGCGCAATGTCGCCTCGAACGTGTTCACGCAGCCCGAGATCGCGACGGTGGGCTTCACGCAGTCCGACTACCGCAACGACGCCTACGGGATCGAGACCGTCACCCAGCCGCTGCAGACGAATGCGCGGGCCAAGATGCTCGGCATCGAGGAGGGGTTCGTGAAGATCTTCGCCCGGCGCGGCTCCGGCTCCGTGCTGGGCGGCGTCGTGGTGGGGCCGCGGGCCAGCGACCTCATCCTGCCGATCACGATGGCGGTGGAGAACCGGCTCACGGTCGACCAGCTGGCCAGCAGCTTCGTAGTCTACCCCTCGCTCTCCGGCTCCGTGACGGAGGCCGCGCGGAAGCTGCACCACCACCAGGCCTGAGGTCGGGCGTCCGGCCGCCCGGAGCTCGGCGTCCGGTGCGCGGGCTCCTCTGCCGGTTCAGTCCTCGAACTCGACGAGGACGTCGCCGGAGCGCACGGCGGAGCCGGCGGACACTGCGACGGCCCTGACGACCGCGTCGTTGGGGGCCTTGAGCGGCTGCTCCATCTTCATCGCCTCGATGACGGCGAGCCGATCACCCGCGGAGACCCGGTCGCCGGGGGCCACGTCCACCGTGACGATGGTGCCCTGCATGGGTGCGGTGAGGCCGGAGGCGGCCTGCGCGGCGGCGGCTTCCCGGCGGGTGATCCGTCGGCGGGGCCTGCGCTCCGGCGCAGGCGGTGCGGCCAGGGCGGCGGGCACGCACACCGTGAGCCTGTGCCCGTCGACCTCGACCACGATCTCGACGTCCTCGGCCGGCGCCTCGGCGGACGAGGCTCCCACGGGTGTGAGGGAAGCGGTCCAGGCGGGCACGAAGTCCTCCTCCAGCCACTTCGTGTGCACGGAGGGCTCGCTCCCGGCGAAGTCGGGGGCCTCGACGAGCGCACGGTGCAGCGGCAGGAGCGTGGCCACGCCCTCGAGGCGGTACTCGGCCAGGGCGCGGCGGCTGCGGGCGAGCGCGGCCTCGCGGCTCTCGCCCGTGACGACGAGCTTGGCGAGCATGGGGTCGAAGTCCGTGCCCACGTGGAAGCCCTCGGCGATGCCCGAATCCATGCGCACGCCGGGGCCCGAGGGCTCCCGGAGGGCGGAGACGGCACCGGTCGCGGGGAAGAAGCCGGCGGCGGGGTCCTCCGCGTTGATGCGGAACTGGAACGCGTGGCCGCGCGGAGCGGGGAAGGCGGCGGGGAGGCGCTCCCCGGCCGCGATCCGCAGCTGCCATGCGACGAGGTCCACCCCGGTGACCTCCTCCGTGACGGTGTGCTCGACCTGGATGCGCGCATTGGCCTCCATGAACGACAGCCGTCCGTCCGCGCCCAGCAGGAACTCGCAGGTGGCCGCGCCCACATAGCCCACGTGGGTGAGGATCTTCGCCGAGGCCTCCTCCAGCACCCGCTCCTGCTCGGCGGTGAGGCCGGGGGCCGGGGCCTCCTCGACCACCTTCTGGTTGCGGCGCTGCAGGGAGCAGTCGCGGGTGGAGAGCACGCGGACGCCGCCGTGGGCGTCGGCGAGGCACTGGGTCTCGATGTGGCGGGGGCGGACGATCTGCTGCTCGAGCAGGCACTCGCCGCGACCGAAGGCGGAGACTGCCTCGCGCGAGGCCGCCTCGAAGGCGGTGGGCAGCTCGCGGGAGTCCGCGGCGGTGCGGAAGCCGCGTCCGCCGCCGCCGTGGACGGCCTTGACCGCCACGGGGTAGCCGATGTCCTCGGCGATGCGCAGGGCCTCCTCGGCACTGGCGACCGCACCGGCCGAACCGCGGGCGATGGGGGCGCCCACGGCCTCGGCGACGGCGCGGGCTCCGGTCTTGTCGCCGAGGGCGGTGATCGCGGAGGCGCTGGGCCCCACCCAGGTGAGCCCGGCCTCGGCGACGGCGGCGGCGAATTCGGCGCTCTCGGCCAGGTAGCCGTAGCCGGGGTGCACCGCATCGGCCCCGGAGCGCTTCGCGATCGCGAGCAGCGCCGGGATGGAGAGGAAGGTCTCCTGCGGGCCCGTGCCCTCGAGGCGGTAGGCGTCGTCGGCGAGCTCGACATAGGGCGAGCGGGCATCGGCGGCCGTGTAGACGGCGACGGAGGACAGCCCCAGATCACGGCAGGCGCGGATGACGCGGAGGGCGATCTCGCCGCGGTTCGCGATCAGCACGCGGGTGAGCGGGCGCGGCGCGGACGTGTGCGTGACTGCCTCGGCCAGGGGTGACGCGGTCATCGGTTCTCCTCGACGTGTGGGGGCGCGGGCGGTGCGACGCGGGGTGCGCGGCGCGACTGCGGAACAGCCTCGCCGAATATATGGGCGAACGCGAACCCTTTGTCGGCCGGTGACAAATGCGGCTGGCAGGCTTCGAGGTGACCGGTGAGGGTGTGAGCGTCGGCGGGCGGGCGCTCAGGCGTGTGCGCACCCGCTGGGTCAGCTCAGCGGGCGCCGGTCGGGCGCGGGTGCTGAGTCAGCCCAGGGCGCCCGGCGCGTTCCAGAGGTCCGTCCAGCGCACGCCCATGTCCGCGAGGAGGCGGCGGAGGAGCGGCAGGCTCAGGCCGATCACATTGTGGTGATCGCCGTCGATGCCGGTGACGAAGGCGCCGCCGAGGCCGTCGATCGTGAGCGCACCGGCGACCTCGAAGGGCTCCTCGGTGCGGATGTAGGCCTCGAGCTCTTCGGGCTCGGGCGAGGCGAGGCGGACCGTGGTCGCACCTGCCGCCGCACGATGGTCGGTGAGTGTCCACGGGGCCTGGGCGGACTCACGTGTGAGGAGGCCCGCCCAGTGAGCGCTCCACAGCACGGGGGAGGTCCCGGCCATGCGGTCCCACAGCTCGCGTGTGCGGTGTGCGGTGTGCGGCTTGCCCACGGGCCGCCCGTCGAGTTCCAGCACGGAATCGCAGGCGACGAGGACGAGGGTGCGCACGGAGGGGTCGAGGGGAGCGTCTCCGGCGATCGCCGCCGGGGCGCCCGCCTCGAGCTGTGCGAGCACGCTGCGTGCCTTCGCCTCGGCGAGGAGGGAGGCGAGCTCGTGCACGTCGGCGTGCGGGTGCGCGGCCTCGAGAGCGTCCTCGTCGACCTCGGAGGCGAGGACGAGGGGCTCGATGCCGGCCGCGCGGAGGATCCGCCTGCGGGAGGGGGAGGCCGAGGCCAGCAGCAGGCGCGGGGACGGAGCGGTCATGCGGGGTCCTCGGGTCGGGGGACGGAGGTGCGGGGCGCGGCGAGGCGCTCGGCGATCGCGGAGACGACGGCGGCGGCGAGCTGGGAGGCGCCGAGGCGGCTGGGGCGCTGGCCGGAGGGATCGACGAGGCCCACGCGGGTGGTGCCGGAGAGGATGCGCGTCGTCGACAGGGGAAGGGCGCCCGCGGCCAGCGCCGCGAGGTGCTGGGAGCCCGCGACGACCCGGGAGGAGCGGCGGATGACGGTGCGCAGCGGATTCCTGATGGCGGGCAGGGAGGAGAGGTTGGGGCAGCACAGCACCACGGTGGCGAAGCCGGCCCGCTCCAGCCGCGTGAGCGCGGAGGTGAGCACGCCCAGCGTGAGCGATCCGGTGACGGGGTGGACGACATCGCCGGTGCCCATCGAGACGACGGCGATGCGCAGGCCTGCGGCCCGGGCCAGATGGGGGTCGGAGACGACCCGGTCGACCTGCTCGCTCACGCCCTCCGCGCGCGCCGAGGGCACAGCGCAGTTGGACAGGCGGACGGCCGAGCCGGTGACCGCGGCGAGACCGTGGGCGATGAGGGCGGCCGGCGCCTCG
Source organism: Brevibacterium album DSM 18261 (assembly GCF_000426445.1). GTDB lineage: Bacteria > Actinomycetota > Actinomycetes > Actinomycetales > Brevibacteriaceae > Brevibacterium > Brevibacterium album. The sequence goes on from NZ_AUFJ01000014.1 coordinate 171,320, forward strand.
GGCCCCGTCCCCGCGAGCCAGGAGTCGCCGATGACGGCGAGGGCGGCTTCGGGGAGTGCCGCCTCAGGAGGCGCTGTCTCGGGAGGCGCTGTCCCGCCTGCTGCGGCGGCCTCGGCAGCCGCGGCCTCGGGCACGGCTGCGGGAACCACCTCGCGGTGCACGGGAAGGACCGTGCCGGGAGCGGGGGCGGCCGCATCGAACTCCTCGCGCAGGCGGCTCGCCTGGAGGCGGAGCAGGGTGCTGCCGGCGCTCGCGAGGAGCACGGGCGCGAGCACGGAGACCGCCAGACCCGCTGCCGTCCTGCGTCGCATGTCCGGGCACCTCGCCGTCCGTACTGTTCCTGCGGATGCGCGGGGAGTGCGCACCCGGCGGCTTTTCGCCGCCGCGAAGAGCCTACAGCCGTACTAGTCTTGGAGGCATGTCTGAACAGCAGAGACCGGGCGTCTCGCAGCGCCTGCAGAACGCATGGCGGGGGTTGCGGAGCTTCGGCGAGGGTGTCACACAGCAGCCGGGCGGCTCGATCCTGGGAGCGCCGGAGGCCGGTCCGATGGAGTTCACCGAGCCCACCGAGGACGAACTGGGCCGCGGGGCCTATGAGCCCTATGTGTCGCCGCCGTTCCGGCTGGCGGCTGCGTGGAGCTGGCGCGGGCTCGTGGTGCTGGCGGCGGTGGGGGTGGCCCTGTGGCTGCTCTCGCAGATCACGATGGTGCTCATCCCGGCGCTCGTCGCGCTCCTCATCGCCGCGCTCCTCACTCCGCTCAACAGCTTCCTGCAGAAGCACCGCTGGCCCCGGGGGCTGTCGACCGCCGCGGTCTTCCTGGGATTCATCGTGCTCGTGGTCGGCATCCTCACGCTGGTGGGGCAGCAGATCGTGGTGGGCTTCCAGGACCTCTCGGATCAGGTCGTGGCGGGCTTCCTCGCGATCTCCGACTGGCTGAACTCCAATCCCTTCGGCATCGACTCCTCGCTCATCTCCGAGCAGGTCGATGCCGCGATCGACCAGGGCGTGCAGTACCTCGAGGACAACGCCTCGAACCTGGCCGGCGGCGCCGCGGGCGCGGTGACCTCGGTGGGCACGTTCCTCACCGGACTCGTGCTCGCGCTGTTCACGGCGTTCTTCTTCCTGCTCGACGGCCGGCGCATGTTCTCCTGGGGCATCGGCCTCCTGCCGCGGCCTGCGCGGGCCAAGACTGAGGGCGCGCTGCTGCGCGGCTGGCAGACGCTCGTGCAGTACGTGCGGGTGCAGATCATCGTCGCGGCCGTGGACGCCGTGGGGATCGGCATCGGCGCGTTCTTCCTGGGGCTGCCGCTCGTCATCCCGCTCACCCTGCTCGTGTTCATGGCCTCGTTCGTGCCCGTCGTCGGAGCCGTGCTCACCGGCATCATCGCGGTGCTCGTGGCGCTCGTGTCACAGGGCTTCGTCTCCGCGCTCATCATGCTGGCGATCGTGCTGGCCGTGCAGCAGATCGAGAGCAATGTGCTCCAGCCGTTCATCATGGGCAAGGCGGTCTCGGTGCACCCGCTCGCGGTGCTGCTCGCGGTGGCGGCGGGAGGCTTCCTGTTCGGGATCGTCGGTGCGCTCTTCGCAGTCCCGGTCATCGCAGTGGCGAACACGATCGTGCGGTTCCTGGCCGGCCACGACATCTTCGCCTCGGACGCCGACGGCGGCGGGGACGATCCGCCGAAGCTGGAGCGGGAGCTCGCCCGGAGGCACGGTGCCGAGGCCGATCCCGCCGGGACGGCGGCCGCCGGGCAGGCCGGTGCCGATGGGGTGCCCGTCTCCTCCGGGCCGGACGCGGGAACGGCGTCGCAGGACCGTGCGGCGGATTCGCCCGCCTCGCAGTCCGGAGCCGAGGCGGGACGCCGGGGCGAGTATTCGCTGCGCACCGATCCGGGCCCGCGTGCCGCCGCCGAGGACGGCACTGCCGCGGATCCGGTGACAGGCGAGGGCGGAGGGCCCCGCACGCCGCGCCCGCCCGAAGAGGGCTGAGCGGACGCCGGCCGGAGGGCCGGGCCTCGCCGCCCGCGGGGAGCGCTCCCCGCGGGCGGCGCTCTGCAGTCGGCCGGCCGGCGGGCCGTCAGCGGCCGGGAACGTCAGCGCCCGGCACAGGGACTCGTCCTGTGCCGGGCGCCGTGATGTGCGGGCGGATCAGCGGATCCGTGAGCGTGCTCCGCTCAGGCGAAGGGCTCGACCTTCTCGACCGTGACGGAGATCGACTTGCCGTTGGGCGCCTCGTAGGAGGTCGAGTCTCCGACCTTGGCGCCGTTGACCGCCGCTCCCAGCGGGGAGGCCTCGGAGACGACGTCGATATCCGAATCGGAGCCGACGATCTCGCGCGAGCCCAGCAGGAACCGCATCTCACGGCTCGCCACCTTCGCGGTGATGACGGTGCCCGGTGAGGCCGTGCTGAAGTCCGTGCTCGCCCCGCCCACCGTGGCATGGCGCAGCAGGTGCTCGAGCTGGCGGATGCGCGCCTCGATCTTGCCCTGCTCCTCGCGGGCTGCGTGGTAGCCGCCGTTCTCCTTGAGATCGCCCTCCTCGCGGGCGGCGTCGATCTTCTCCGCGATCTCCGCGCGGCCCTGCCCCGAGAGGTGTTCGAGCTCCTCCGAGAGCCGATCGAAGGCCTCCTGGCTCAGCCAGGTCTCCTCGCCGGTGACTTCTTCGGTCATTGCGCCTCCTCGTGTGCGAAAGGCCCGCATGTCTGCGGGCCTCGGGGATGCGGTCGGTCGGACCCGCGTTCCCGGCAGTGATTGATCCCGGAGGCAACGTCTGCCATCCGGGATCGTTCCTGAGACACGAATCATATCGGCAAGGGCGGTGCATCTCAACCGCAGTCGGAGGCCGGCTCTGCTGTGCCCCTTCCGGGCCCCGTCCGGAACAGGCGCTCCTCAGCCCGGAGGGGAGTCCGCGAACCAGCACGCGTCGATGTGACCGCTGGCGGCGAGCTGCGTCGTGGCGATCTCCGCGTGGAGCACGACCGGGTCCGAGGCGTCCGCGGCGGGATCGGCCGGGACGTCCCTCTCGACGTAGCCCACCACGGCATCGTGCTCGTTGATCGCCCGGATCCCGCACGTGATGTCGCGCTGCGCGTCCGGGACGACGGAGACGGTGGCGCGGGTGAGCGTCGAGTCGACGACCTCGTAGCTGAGGTTCTTGCCGCCCTGCGGGGAGTCCGCGGGGGAGAAGGCGATCCAGCCGATCGCCGCACAGCCGATGGCGAGGGCGGCAGCGGTCGCGATCGCCGCGGTGCGCCTGCGCCGCGGCCTGCCCGAGGCGGAGGCGCCCGCCGTGCCGCCGTGCGCCGGCGCACCGGACAGGGCTGCGGGCATGCGCTTGCCGTAGCGGGAGGAGAGATCGGGCGGTGCAGTCACGTGCCCATTCTCTCAGATGCCGTCAGCCGCTCCGACGTGCGGTCGTCAGGTGCACCGACTACCCTGTAGGGGCCTGCGCGCACGTGCGCGCAGGGAAGTCGACACGGAGGACTCATGCACAAGCGGGACGAGCGCCAGTCCGGCCCCTACTCGGGTCTGCGGCTGCTCGCCGTGCACGCGCACCCGGACGATGAATCGTCGAAGGGCGCAGCCACGACGGCGAAGTACGCGGCGCTGGGAGCGCGTGTGATGGTCGCGACGATGACCGGCGGCGAGGCCGGGGACATCCTCAACCCGGCGCTGGAGGGCTCTCCCGCGGCGATCCGCGACATCGCAGGGCTCCGCCGGGACGAGATGGCCGCCGCCGCCCGCGAGCTGGGCGTCGAGCACGCCTGGGTGGGCTACGTGGACTCCGGCCTGCCGGACGGGGACTTCGACGAGCTGCTCCCCAAGGGGGTCTTCTACCGCGTGCCGGACGAGGTCGCGGCCCGCCCGCTCGTCGAGCTCATCCGCCGGTTCCGCCCGCAGGTCGTGACGACCTACGACGAGCGGGGCGGCTACCCTCACCCGGACCACATCAAGACGCACCTCGTCACGATGCTCGCGGTGGAGCGGGCAGCGGACCCCGAGGCCAATCCGGAGCTGGGTGAGCCCTGGCAGGTGCAGAAGGTCTACTACAACCAGGACCTCTCCGGGAAGAAGTTCCTCACGCTGCACGAGCGGATGCTCGCCGCCGGTGAGGAGTCGCCCTTCGCCGAGCGCCTCGAGTGGCTCCGGGAGCGGGACCGCGACCGGGACACCTGGCTGACGGCCAGCGTCCCCTGCGCGGAGTTCATCGACGCCCGCGACCGCGCCCTGCTCTCCCACGCCACGCAGATCGACCCGAACGGCGGCTTCTTCTCCGGCCATCGGGAGATGGCGAAGAAGCACTGGCCCTTCGAGGAGTTCGAGCTCGCACTCGACCTCACGGGGCGCGAGGCGCTGCCGCACGAGGACTTCGTCGAGAGCGACCTCTTCGAGGGCGTGCTCCGCGACTCCGGGGAGCGGGTGCCCGCGGGTCTCATCACCGCCGCCGAGGTGCTGCAGGCCGAGGGGGCGCGGTGAGCCCCGCCGCCATCGCCGGCGCGGCCTTCAGCATGCTCGCAGGAGGCGAGACCCCCGTACCCCAGGAGGGCGCCTATCCGGATGCCGAGGTGGTGACGCCGGGGACCCTCGGCTTCCTCGCGACGTTCTTCGTCGCGGTCGCAGTGGTCCTCCTCGCGCGCAACCTCATTGCGCGTCAGCGGCGGATGCGGGCCCGCGCCGGCGTGGTCCGCCACCACGCGATCCCGGTGGAGCGGGAGCCCCGCCGGCGCATCGCGGCCGAGTCGGAGGTCGGAGGCGCGGCCGGCGCCTCCGAGCCCGGGACTTCCGGTTCTGCGGAGGGCCCTGCGGAGGCAGCACCCGAGTCCGGGGCGAGCGGCGGTCCGCGCGCTCAGTAGTGGTGCGCGGCGGCGACGATGAGCGCGGCGAGGTGGCATCCGTAGCCGAGCACCGTGAGCGTGTGGAAGATCTCGTGGAAGCCGAACACCGCCGGCACCGGATCCGGCCGTTTGAGGCCGTAGACCACAGCTCCGGCGATGTAGAGCGCACCGCCCGTCACCACGAGGATGCCCACCGGCAGGCTCTCGGTCCAGATGCCCGGCACATAGCCGACGCCGGCGAGGCCGATCGCCACGTAGACGGGCACGAACAGCCAGCGCGGCGCCGTCGTCCACAGGAGGCGGAACGCAACTCCCAGCAGCGCGCCTGACCACATGACCGCCAGCAGCGTGAGCGCCTGCCGCGGAGGCAGGCAGAGGACCGCGAGCGGCGAATAGGTGCCGGCGATGATGAGGAAGATGTTCGCATGGTCGATGCGGCGCAGCAGGAGCTTCACGCGGGTGCGCCAGTGCCCGGCGTGGTAGACCGCGGAGGTGCCGAACAGCAGCATGCCCGTGATCGCGAAGACGGCCGCGGCCAGGCGCGAGGCGACGGTGGGCGAGATGATGACGAGCGCGAGACCGCCCAGGACCGCCAGAGGGAACGCCCCTGCATGGATCCAGCCGCGCCAGCTGGGCCGGATCTGACCGGCGAGCCGGCTGAGCTCCGTGCGGAGTGCGGCGCGGCGCTGGGGACCGAGCGCACGCGGGGTGCGGGCGGGCGCCTCGGGCCGGGCGGCGGAGTCGTCGGGGCTGCCGCGCGAGGCCGTGGCCTCGTGGCGTCCGTCTGCTGCGATGAGGTGCTCCATCCTCAGATAGTAGAGTGAGGGCCTGAGAACGGCCTTGACACACCGTCTCGGCCGACGACTCACGCACGTTCCAGGAGAACCCCACATGCAGCCCCAGCCGCCCAAATGGCTCTATCGGCTCTACAACCGGAGGATCGCGGCGGGGCTCGAGCCCACGGGCAGGCTGCCCCGGCACGTGGGGGTCATCACGGACGGCAACCGGCGCTGGGCGAGGGAGTTCGGGCAGACGACGGTGGACGGCCACCGCGCGGGAGCGCAGAAGATCCTCCAGTTCATCGGCTGGTGCGAGGAGCTGGGCATCGAGGTCGTGACCCTCTACGTCCTGTCGAAGGAGAACCTGCAGCGCAGCGCGGAGGAGGTCTCCGCCCTCGGCGGGATCATCGGGGACCTGGTCGACGACATCGCCGCCCGCGATGCGTGCGAGGTGCGCCTGGTGGGGGATCTGGGCATGCTCCCGGAGGACCTGCGGGGCCGGCTCACGGCCGCCGCCGAGGCCTCGACGGCGGGGCCCGGTGGCGCCGGCGCGGCCCGGGTGAGGGTGAATGTGGCGGCCGGCTACGGCGGCCGGCAGGAGATCGTCAACGCTGTGCGCGAGCTGCTCACCGAGCGCGCCGAGGCCGGCGAGAGCCTGGAGCAGGCGATCGAGGCCGTGACGGAGGAGGGCATCTCCGAGCACCTCTATACCAAGGGGCAGCCGGATCCGGACCTCATCATCCGCTCCTCCGGCGAGCAGCGCCTCTCGGGCTTCCTCATCTGGCAGAGCGCGTACACGGAGTTCTACTTCTGCGAGGTGTACTGGCCCGCGTTCCGGCGGACGGACTTCCTGCGGGCGCTGCGGGACTACGCGGAGCGGGGCCGGCGCTACGGGAAGTAGCGGTGTCTCAGTCTGCGCTGGTGTCTCGGTCTGCTTCGGTGCCGGGCTCGATTCTCGACGTGGATTGAGACGCGAACGGGGCACCGCCTCGGCGGCGGGTTCAGTCCGCATTCACGCAATCGTCACGTGACGCACTCCCGTTCCCCACGGTCGCAGGCCTGCCCGGGGCTAGCGTGAGAGGCGTCGGCAGGAAGCCGGCTCGGGTCCACACCTCAGCGGTGGGCAGCGCCTGAGTCGAAGACGGGGCGCACCCGACCGCGGCGTGCGGCCCCGATCCGATGACGCAAAGGGGAACTCCTGGTGCGCACATCCGTCACATACGTTCTCGACACCTCGGTGCTGCTCGCGGACCCTCGGGCGATGCTCAGATTCGCCGAGCACGAGGTGGTCATCCCGCTGGTCGTGGTCTCCGAACTGGAGGGCAAGCGGCACCACCCGGAGCTCGGCTTCACGGCGAGACGGGCGCTGGGCCTGCTCGACGAGATGCGGCAGGAGCACGGCCGGCTCGATGCCCCCGTGCCGGTGGGCGGCGAGGGCGGGACGGTCAGGGTCGAGCTCAACCACATCGACGCCTCGGCGCTGCCCGTGGCCTTCGACCGGAGCGAGAACGACACCCGGATCATCGCGGTCGCGCGGAACCTGCAGGCCGAGGGCGCCCATGTCGTGGTGGTGACGAAGGACGTGCCGATGCGGGTGAAGGCCGCTGCGCTCGGGCTTGCGGCCGAGGAGTACCGGAACGAGCAGACGACGGACGCGGAGTACACCGGGATGTCCGCCCTGGACCTCGACGAGGAGGCGATGGAGCGGCTGTTCGAGGCCGGCCGGCTCGTGACGGAGAAGGCCGCCGCCGAGGTCGTGGGCAGCGGCCTGGTGCTCTCGGGTCCGCGCGGCTCGGCGCTGGGCCGGGTGACGGGTCCCCGTACGATCAAGCTGGTGCGCGGGGACCAGAACGTGTTCGGCGTGCAGGGGCGGTCTGCCGAGCAGCGCGTGGCGATCGACATCCTCAGCGATGAGAGCGTGGGGATCGTGAGCCTCGGCGGCAGGGCGGGCACGGGGAAGTCCGCGCTCGCGCTCATGGCGGGTCTGCAGGCGGTGCTCGAGGACCGGACGCACTCCTCGGTCAAGGTGTTCCGGCCGCTCTATGCGGTGGGCGGGCAGAACCTCGGCTACCTGCCCGGCAGCGAGGGCGAGAAGATGAATCCCTGGGCGGAGGCGGTGTTCGACACCCTGGGAGCGCTCGTGAGCCAGAACGTCATCGACGAGGTGCTGCACCGGGGCCTGCTGGAGGTGCTTCCGCTCACGCACATCCGCGGGCGCTCGCTGCACGATTCCTTCGTCATCGTCGACGAAGCGCAGTCGCTGGAGCGGGCGGTGCTGCTCACGGTGCTCTCCCGGCTGGGGGCGAACTCCCGGGTCGTGCTCACCCACGATGTGGCCCAGCGCGACAACCTGCGGGTGGGCCGGCACGACGGGATCACTGCGGTGGTGGACCGGCTCAAGGGGCATCCGCTGTTCGCGCACGTGACGCTCATGCGCTCGGAGCGCTCCGCGATCGCGGCCCTCGTGACCGAGGTGCTGGAGGAGTACGAGCTGGTGTGAGGGTGCGTTCAGGCATCAGTTCCCGCTGATGTCTCAGTTCTTGCTCATGTCTCAGTCTGCGTCGAGATCGTGCCGGATTCTCGACGCAGACTGAGACACGAGTGCGCAGAGCAGACGAGGGGCGCCGGAGCTCGCGGCTCCGGCGCCCCCGCGCGTGGGGTCAGATCAGCGGTAGTCGCCGATCATCGTGGTGACATCGAGTGCCTTGTCCAGGTCGGCCTCGGTGATGGAGCCGTCCTCCACGAAGCCCAGCGCGATCGTGGCCTCCTTGACGGTCATCTTGTTCGCCACGGCGTGCTTGGCGATCTTCGCGGCCGACTCGTAGCCGATCACCTTGTTCAGCGGCGTGACGATCGAGGGGGAGGCCTCGGCGAGGAAGCGCGCCCGCTCCTCGTTGGCGGTGAGGCCGTCGACCATCTTCTCCGCCATGACGCGCGAGGTGTTGGCGAGCAGGCGGATGGACTCGAGCAGGTTCGCGGCCATGACCGGGATGCCCACGTTGAGCTCGAACGCGCCGTTCGTGGACGACAGAGACACCGTCGTGTCGTTGCCGATGACCTGTGCCGCCACCTGGATCGCGGCCTCGCAGATGACCGGGTTGACCTTGCCGGGCATGATCGAGGAGCCGGGCTGGAGATCGGGGATGTGCAGCTCGCCCAGACCGGTGTTGGGGCCCGAGCCCATCCAGCGCAGATCGTTGTTGATCTTCATGAAGCCGTAGGCGATCGTCCGCAGCTGGCCGGAGACCTCGACCAGGCCGTCGCGGTTGGCCTGCGCCTCGAAGTGGTTGCGCGCCTCGGTGATGGGCAGGCCGGTCTGCTCGGCGAGGAGCTCGATGACCCGCGCCGCGAAACCGGTCGGGGTGTTGATGCCCGTGCCCACGGCCGTGCCGCCGAGGGGCACCTCGGCCACCCGGGGGAGGGCGGCGTCGACGCGCTCGATGCCGTAGCGCACCTGTGCGGCGTACCCGCCGAACTCCTGGCCGAGCGTGACCGGGGTGGCGTCCATGAGGTGGGTGCGGCCGGACTTCACGATGTCGGAGAACTCGGCGGCCTTGCGCTCCAGCGAGGACGCGAGGACCTCGAGGGCGGGCTTGAGGTCATTCACGAGCGCGTTCGCGACCGCGACGTGTACTGAGGTGGGGAACACGTCGTTGGAGGACTGCGAGGCGTTGACATGGTCGTTGGGGTGGACCTCGACCTCGGTGCCCTCGAGCTCGCGGTTGGCGAGCGTGGCGAGCACCTCATTGGTGTTCATGTTCGAGGAGGTGCCGGAGCCGGTCTGGAAGACGTCGATGGGGAAGTGCGCATCGACCTCGCCGGCGATGACGGTGTCGGCGGCCGAGGCGATGGCCTCGGCGCGCTGGGAATCCAGGACGCCGAGCTCGGCATTCGCACGTGCCGCGGCCTTCTTCACCTGGCCGAGGGCCGCGATGTGCTCGCGCTCCAGGGTCTTGCCGGAGATGGGGAAGTTCTCCACTGCGCGCTGGGTCTGCGCGCGGTAGAGCGCGTCGGCGGGAACCCTGACCTCGCCCATGGTGTCGTGCTCGATGCGGTATTCCTGAGTCATTCTCTTCTTCGCTCCTGGTCGGTGGCGTTGGGGGACGGTGGGCGGGCACTCCGCGGCGGGGGTGCGCCGCCCGTGGACGGGGTAGAGCGGATCAGCGGTCGCGGACGAGATCCACGGGGTTGCCGTTGTCGTTCACTGCGGCTCCCAGACGGGAGACGAGGTTCACGCGACCGTCCGCGAGGTGGTAGGTGAGACCCACGATCTCGAGCGATCCGCGTCGAAGCGCCCGACGGATCAGCGTGGATCTGCGGGGCAGGCGCATGACGGTGTCGATGGTGTTCTGGACGACCGCTCCCTGCACGTCCGTGAACCCCTCTCCTCGTGCGTGGACGACCGACGGCAGGATGCGCGTGACCAGATCCTCGATGAAGCCGCCGGGGGTCTCGCCGGTGGTGTAGGAGTCGACGGCCGCGGTGACGGCGCCGCAGGAGTCATGGCCCAGCACCACGAGCAGGGGGGTGCCGAGGACCTCGACGCCGTACTCGAGGGTGCCGATCGAGGCGGAGTCGCTGACCTGGCCGGCAGTGCGGACCACGAACATGTCGCCGAGGCCCACGTCGAAGATCATCTCCGCGGCCACGCGCGAATCGGAGCAGCCGAAGAGGGAGACGAACGGCTCCTGCGTGTTCGCGAGCGCGGAACGGCGCGAGACGTCCTGGTTGGGGTGAGACGGGGTGCCGGCCACATAGCGCGCGTTGCCCTCCATGAGGGCCTCGTACGCCTCGCCCGGGGTGGTGAACCGCCGTGCCGGGGAGAGGGAGTCCGCTGCGCTGTCCGGCATCAGACCAGACCTCGCAGGGCTGCCTCGCGTGCGGCCGCCTCATAGGAATGGGTCTTGTCGAGGCGATGCTCGGCGTAGACGTTGCGGACGGTGCCGGACTTCGAGCGCATGACGAGCGAGTGCGTGTGCACCCTGTCGCCCTCGTAGCGCACGCCGTCGAGCAGATCGCCGGAGCTGATGCCGGTCGCGACGAAGTAGGTGTTGTCGCCGCCCACCAGCTCGTCGGTCGTGAGGACCGCATCGACGTCGAGGCCCTGATCGATCGCGGCCTGCCGCTCCGCCTCGTCCTGCGGGTGGAGCCTGCCCTGGATGACGCCGCCGAGCGCCTTGATCGCGCACGCGGTGATGATCGCCTCCGGGGTGCCGCCGATGCCCAGCAGCAGGTCGATGCCGGTGCCGGGGCGCGCGGCGGCGATCGCGGCGGCGACATCGCCGTCCGTGATGAGCCGGATGCGGGCGCCGGCCTCCCTGACCTCGGCGATCGTCTTCTCGTGGCGCGGGCGGTCGAGGATGATGACCGTGACGTTCGAGGGATCGGTCCCCTTCGCCTTGGCGACGCGGCGGATGTTCTCGGCGACGGGCAGGCGCAGGTCGACGGAGTCCGCCGCCTCCGGGCCGGCTGCGATCTTCTCCATGTAGAACACAGCCGAGGGATCGAGCATGGCGCCGGCCTCGGAGACGGCCATGACGGAGATCGCGCCGGGCATGCCGCGCGCCGTGAGGGTGGTGCCCTCGACCGGGTCGACCGCCACGTCGACGCGGGCACCGGAGCCGTCGCCCACGTGCTCGCCGTTGAACAGCATGGGAGCCTCGTCCTTCTCGCCCTCGCCGATCACGACAGTGCCGTTCATGCTCACGCTCGAGAGCACATTGCGCATCGCGGCGACTGCTGCGCCGTCGGCGGCGAGCTTGTCACCGCGGCCCACCCACGGGCCCGCGGCGATCGCAGCGGCCTCGGTCACGCGCACCAGTTCGAGGGCGAGATTGCGGTCGGGTTCCCCTTCGATCGTCCGCAGCCGCTGCGACCAGGAATCCGTGACCGCGACCGGAGGCGCGTCGGGGTCCGGACGACCGCCGCCGTGGTGCTGCTTGATTTCGGGCGCGTCCGTCGACGCGGAGCTCTCGGAGTTCTCAGGCATACCCCTCATTGTGCCACCTGGCCGGGACGTCCACGCCATACGCATCCGGTGCGCGTCTCGTCCGCGAGGCTGCGGCAGGGCGCTGGGGATCCCGCGACGGCGATCCGGGAGATGCTGCGGCGCTCCCGGTGCCCGCGGCGGCGTCGCCCAGGTGCCCGCGGTGCGGGCACCTGCGGAATTGGAGACCGCGCGCGGGAGCGGCGACAATGGACCCGTGACCGACCAGCCAGACGCACCGCGCACGCCCCTGCCCACCTCCACGGCGCGCTACGGGAGGCTCGACGGCTCCTCCGCGCCCCCGGAGCAGCCCGAGCTGTTCCCGGGCGAGCGTGCGCTCGCCCGGACGCGGGCGGGCTCGCGCGAGGAGATGCGCGTCATCCGCCGCCACTACAACTGGGTGAACATGGTCATCGCCCTGCTGGCCTGCGGCGCCCTCGTGGCCGTCGCGCTCATGCTCGCGCCGCGGCCCGAGGGGGATCCGACGCGCGAGGTCGACTACACACAGGTCGCACAGAGCGCGCAGCCGATGGCCGCCTTCCCGCTCGCGGTGCCGGACATCCCGGAGGGCTGGCACGCGAATTCCGCGACGTTCGGCGAATCGGGGCCTGCCGCAGTGCCCACGTGGTACGTCTCCTGGGTCAATGAGGAGCAGGAGCGGTGGCTCTCGCTGCGCCAGGTGGCCGCCGATGCGCCCGAGTCCTGGAGCGCGGCGCACCTCGAGGAGTACGCCACCACGGGCGAGTCCGAGCTCGGGGGCGTGCAGTTCACGCGATACGAGCGCACGGGCGGCTCCGGTCATGCCCTGGTCGGCTCCGCCGAGGGGACGAACCTCCTCATCATGGGCAGCGCTCCGTGGGAGCAGGTCGAGGCGATCGCCGAGGAGGCCCTCACCAGCCAGGGCGACGCAGCGGGCTGAGAGCGGAGCGCGCAGGAGGCCGGTGCGGTCAGTCCTCCGCGCTCTCCCGGGCCGCGCGCGCCTTCTCGAGGCGGTCCTTCGCACCTTCGAGCCACGCCTGGCAGCGGTCGGCAAGTGCCTCGCCCCGCTCCCAGAGCCGGAGTGAGTCCTCGAGGCTGAGATTGCCCGCCTCCAGGGTGCGCACGGTGGTGACCAGCTCCTCGCGCGCCTGCTCGTAGCTGAGCTGTTCGACGGGCTGTGCGGTCTCGGGGGCTTCTGACATGGCGGCGTCTCCGTTCTCCTGTGCGGTCATGGTTCTCGTGTGCGGTCAGGTGGCCGTCGCGCGGGCCGGAGGCCTCGGCCCGGCCGGTCCGGGCCGGCTCCTCGGATGGGGTGGCAGGACTGCGGCGCGGGAGCCTCAGCGCGCGGGTGCGGACTCCTCGACGGTGGCGCGGAGGCGGCCGGCGGCGACCCGGATCGTCACGGCGTCCCCAGGTGCCACCTGCTCATGGCTGCGGACTGCCGTGCCGTCCTCCGTCTGCACCACCGCGTAGCCGCGGGCGAGCGTGTTGAGCGGAGACAGACTGCGCACCTGTGTGCGGAGGTGCTCGATCTCCGCCGCCGCTCGGGTGACGAGACCGGACTGCGCCTGCCATGCGCGACCGCGCAGGGCTCCGACGTCCTGTTTCCGGCTCGTGAGCATCGTCTCCGGGTTCGCGAGGACAGGCCGGCCCCGCACGTCCGCCAGTGCGCGGGCCTCGGCGGTGAGCATGCGGTCGAGGATCCCGTCGAGAGAGGCGCGGGCCTGCAGGATGCCCATCTGCTCCTCCGCGACGTCCGGCACGATCCGCTTGGCGGCGTCCGTGGGGGTCGAGGCCCGCAGATCCGCGACCTCGTCGAGGAGCGGCCGGTCCGCCTCGTGCCCGATCGCGGAGACGACAGGGGTGGACGCGGCGTAGACGGCCCGCACCAGCGCCTCATTGGAGAAGGGGAGGAGGTCCTCGAGGCTGCCCCCGCCCCGGGCGATGACGATGAGGTCCACCTCGGGGTCCGCATCGAGGGTGCGGAGAGCCTCGATGACCTGGGGGACGGCCTGAGTGCCCTGCGTCGCGGCATTGCGGACGGCGAACTCGACCGCGGGCCAGCGCAGCGAGGCGTTCCTGATGACGTCCTTCTGCGCGTCCGAGTCATGTCCCGTGATGAGGCCGATGCGGTGGGGGAGGAAGGGCAGCCGCTGCTTGTGCGCGGGATCGAAGAGCCCCTCGGCGGCGAGCATCTGGCGCAGCTGCTCGAGGCGGGCCAGGAGTTCGCCGAGGCCCACGGCCCGGATGTCGTAGGCCTGCATCGTCAGCCGGCCCTTGGCCAGCCAGTAGTTGGCCTTGGCGCGAACGACCACACGGGAGCCCTCGGACAGCGGGGTGTCGAGGCGGTCGCGGACATTGCCCCAGATCTGCACGGGCAGGGAGATGTCCTCCGTCGTGTCGTGGAGGGTGAGGTAGCTGGCCTTGGCCCGGTTGCTGAGCTCGATCACCTGGCCCTCGACCCACACGGTGGACATGCGGTCGATATAGGCCTTCATCTTGTGGGCCAGGAGGCTGACGGGCCACGGGTTCTCCGGCGTGGTCTCCGCCGCCGTGGCCGCGAGCGGGGCCTGCTCGGGCTGCTCGCCGAGAGTGCCGGGGGTGCCGGTGATCCGTTCTGCCATCTCGTCCTCCTCGCGGGTTCGCTGACGTCGGCCGAACTGGGTTCCGATCCTAGACGAGAGCACGGACACGGACGATCGGGGAGTGCGTCCGGAGAGCCCCGGCCGCAGCTTCAGGGCTGCTGGGGGTGCCGTTCCGGGGCGCCGTGCCGACCTGTGCGGTCGCTGCGCGGCGCCGTCCAGGCCGCGCTGATGATGGATCCGTAGAATCGGGGGCATGACTGCTGTGACCGTCCCTGTTCCGGCCATGCCGCGCCGCCGTAGAGACCGCTCCGAGATCCGTGAGCCCGAAGGGCGGGAGAAGCGGGTGCTGCTGGCCGCTCCGCGGGGGTACTGCGCGGGCGTGGATCGCGCGGTGATCGCGGTGGAGCGGGCGCTCGAGCACTACGGCGCGCCCGTGTACGTGCGCAAGGAGATCGTGCACAACAGGCACGTGGTCGAGACGCTGTCCGCCCGGGGCGCGGTGTTCGTCGACGAGACGACGGAGGTGCCGCGCGGTGAGCGCGTGGTGTTCTCCGCCCACGGGGTCTCACCGCAGGTCCACGCCGAGGCCGCGGAGCTGGAGCTGAGCACCATCGACGCGACCTGCCCGCTCGTGACGAAGGTGCACAGGGAGGCTGTCCGGTTCGCGAAGCAGGGGTACTCGATCCTGCTGGTGGGCCATGCCGGGCACGAGGAGGTCGAGGGCACGATGGGGGAGGCGCCGGAGGCGATCACCCTCGTGCAGAACCCGGACGAGGCGCGCACGGTCGAGCTGGAGAGCACGGAGAAGCTGGTGTGGATCTCGCAGACCACGCTCAGCGTCGACGAGACCATGGAGACGGTGGGGATTCTGCGGGAGCGCTTCCCCTCGCTCGAGGATCCGCCGAGCGACGACATCTGCTATGCGACGCAGAACCGCCAGGTGGCGGTGAAGAAGGTCGCGCCCGCGGCCGATCTGGTCCTCGTCGTGGGCTCGGCCAACTCGTCGAACTCCGTGCGCCTGGTCGAGGTCGCGCTGGAGCACGGGGCGAAAGCCGCGCACCGGGTGGACTTCGCGCGGGAGGTCGACGAGGCGTGGTTCCACGACGTCGCGACCGTGGGGGTGACGAGCGGGGCGAGCGTGCCCGACACCCTCGTGCAGGAGCTCCTCGGGCTGCTGGCGGAGTACGGCTACGGCGAGGTGGAGGAGGTGCGCACGGCGGAGGAGGACCTCATGTTCTCCCTGCCGCGCGAGCTGCGCAAGGACCTCAAGGCCGCAGGGCAGGCGACCTCGAACAAGAAGGACGGCGCGGACCGCGACCACGAGCTGCGGTGAGCACAGGGCACGGGGCCGGTGAGCTGTGCACCCACCGGCGCCGTGCGGGTTCGCAGGGGATCAGAGCCGAGGCTGTGCGAGGAACCAGGCATTGGCCCGGGGGAGCCAGAACGGGACGAGGAGGGCCACGGAGAGGACCGCCGTGACGACGGCGCCCGTCGTGCCCGGTCCGGGGATGACCGCGGCGATGATGATCTGGTAGACCACCGCGGCGAGAGTGAGGAGCGTGAGCGCCATGCGCGCCCATTCCGCAGCCTCGCGCAGGCGCAACGTGAGGTAGAGCTGGACGATCTGCATCGCGAGGCCGATGATCCCGGTGGCGATGAAGGCGAGGATCAGTCCCCAGCGCACCGTGCCGAAGAGGCTCACCATCCCCGTGCCCCAGAGCACCACGGGGTTGACGAGTGCGCTGATGAATACGAAGAGGTAGGTGCCGATCATGCTCAGGACCGTGAGTGTGCCCAGCACGAGCCACACCCAGTAGCCGATCTTCGCATCCGTGGGCATGTGCGCGGTCGAGAAGATGCTGGAGAAGCCGCGCTCGAACCTGGGCCTGAGCGCGGCGGCGCTCCGCGGCCACTCCGCGGGGAAGCGGAACTGGTAGCCGGTGCTCTGCGCGGGTGAGCCGTGGGCTGGCATGCCGGAGCCGCTGCCGTGCTGAGCTCCGTGCGGCGGCTGGACCCCGTAATGCGGTTGCTGGGCCCACTGCGGAGGCGCCCCCTGCGGCTGTGATGGATTCTGCGGCTGCTGCGGACCCTGCGGACCCTGCGGACGCTGAGGCGGCTGGGCCTCATACGGGTTCTGCGGCGGCCGGGCGGCATACGGGTTCTGGGGCTGCGGCTGGCTGTGGGGATCCTGGGTCATGAGGCTTCCATCGCTGGGGTGCTGAGCTGTCGCCCGTCAGGACGCGGCGGGGCAGCTGCCCGGCTCTGGTGACGGCCGAAATCGCACCATATCAGCATGGAGACTTACGGTAAGTGCGCGGTGCGCCGTTCCGGGGTGTGGTGGTTCCGGCTCACTGGGCGGCCTCGACGCTGGTTCGCTCCCCGACCCCCGCAGCTCCCGTGCCGGTGCGCTGTGCGGTTCTCAGCTGCCCATCACCTCCTGCGCTTCCGCTGCGAACTCCGCGGCCGTGAGCCCGCGGCTGCGGGAGGGCAGCTCCTGCGGCTCGGGCAGATCGGCCTCGGCGACTCCTGTGGCGGAGAGCTTCCGTGCGGTGGGCAGGAAGCGCGATTCGAAGGAGCCGATGAGCCGGTTGTAGTCCTCGACGGTGCGGTCGAGGCTGGTTCCCATTCGTACGAGGTGCTCCGTCAGGGTGCTCACGCGCGCGTGGAGCTCGCGGCCGAGGTCGAGGATGCGGTGGGCGCTCCGGCTCAGATCGACCTGCTGCCAGTTGAGTGCCACTGTCTTGAGCAGGCCCAGGAGGGTCGAGGGTGAGGCGAGGATCACCCCCGCGGTGAGCGCATCGTCGATGAGGGCAGGATCCTCCTGTCCGGCGGCCGCGAGCAGCCCGTCGGAGGGAAGGAAGCATACGACGAAGCGCGGTGCGGGAGAGAAGGACTGCCAGTACGCCTTCTTGGACAGCGCGCTCACGTGTCTGCGCACCGCCCGTGCCTGCGCGCCCTCTCCCGAGCGCTCCGGATCCAGCCCGCTCAGCGGCGCCTTCGCGTCGATGACGATGCTCGCCTCACCCGGCAGGCGCACCACCATGTCCGGCCGCCCCGCGCCGGCGTCGGTGCGGACCGACACCTGGACGTCGAAGTCGACGTGTTCGAGCATGCCTGCGAGCTCCACGATGCGGCGGAGCTGGACCTCGCCCCAGTCTCCGCGTGCGCTGGTGGCGGAGAGCGCGGAGTGCAGCTCTGCGGCGGAGATGCGCAGCCGCTCGTTCTGCAGCGCGAGCTGGCGCAGCTGTTCGTCGAGGCCGGCCAGCCGTGCGGCCTGCTGGCGGTCCTGTCCGCTGACGTGCTGGCTGAGCGTGCGCAGATCGGCGGAGAGCGGACCGACGGCGGCCGTGAGCTCACCCGCGACCTGCGCATCCGCCTCGAGCGTCTCCGACCGGTCCTGCAGCAGGCGCGCCGTCGTCTCAGCGCGGACGAGGCGCTCCTGCAGGGAGGCGCGTGCCCGCGCCGCGCCCGCCAGCCAGCCGAGGGCGAGCCCGACGACGAGCGCGAGGAGGAGAGCGAATGCGAGCAGTGCGGTGTTCATGCCCCTATGCAAGCACGAGGCACGGACGCAGCAGAGGGAGGTCGCAGTCCGGAGTGGGCGCCGAGCCGGTGGCTTCGCTGCGCGCACGCACGCGCGAGGCGGAGGTCATCGTGCTGCACGCATGCAGGCCCACTCGCGCAGGACGTGTTCCCAGGACGCCGGTTCGAGGCCGTACTCCGCGGTGAGGCGACCGGGGTGGATGACTGCGCGGTCGGCCCAGAGGTAGTGCTGTCTGCCCAGTTCGCGGGCCATCGGGGAAGCGATTCCGGCGGCGCGGAACACCCAGCGGGGGATGCCCGTAACGGCAGGCGCGCCGGCTGCGGCGCCGACCGAGATCGAGTTCCTGTTCGCCGCCTCGGCAGCGGAGGCTGCTTCGTGGACGGCGGCCTCCCCGCGCGCGGCGGCCTCTCCGTGCGCGGCGGCCTCGTGCGCGGAGGCGGCCTGGGCGGCCCGTACGGCCTGGGCGGCCCGTACGGCCTCGGCGGCCATCCTGCGCTGGGAGAGCGGCGGCAGGGAGGGGGTCAGGAGGACCGCATCGCCGTAGGGTGCGAGCTCCTGCGCGTTCTGCGCCGCGACGATCATGGCCCGCGTGAGGTCGGGGATATAGGTGGCCGAGCGTGGGGAGTCGGGATCGCCCATGACCCAGGCGCGCCGCCCCCGCGCGGCAGGCTCCAGGACGAGGGAGAGGAACACGGAGGTGCCGGGGGCGGCAGTGGGACCGAGCAGGTCGGCCGCGACGACGGAGAGCGTCCGTGCGGGATGAGCGGCCCGCGCTGCCAAAAGGCGTGCGCGCACGTGTCCGAGCGGGGAGGCGGGAACAGGGGAGGCGATGGGACTGTCCTTCGCGGAGGCCATGCTTGGAGCCGAGGCCGCGGTGAGGCCGCTGTCCGCAGCCTCCTGCGCCTGCGGGTCCGACTCGTGACGCCCGTGCTCGTACGGGACCCGTTCGCGTACATCCTGTTCGCGCAGATCACGGGCGGCGAGGCCGAAGGCATAGACGGACTCGGGGAAGACCACGGGCACATCGGCCCGGGCCGCGACGTCCATGACCGCCTGCTCCCGGTGGGGCAGGTCGCGCTCCCACGCCGCCGCGCTGTAGCTCGAATGGATGCAGTGGAAGATCGCCGAGGCGCCGCGCACGGCCTGTTGGAGGACTTCCCGGTCGCCGGCGTCGCCGCGGACGAGCGCGGTCCCTTCCGGTGCGTGTCCGCCGCGGCGGATCACGGTGACATCGTGGCCTGCGGCGGTCAGGTCGTGGGCGAGCTGGGTGCCGATCTGTCCCGCTCCCGTGATCACACAGCGCATGCTTCCTCAATTCAGTGAGCAGTGTTCTCTATTTTCCTGAAACCCTAGACCCGAGGGGCGTGAATTTCAAGAGCAGTGCTCGCTGAATGGGCGTGGCTGCGCTTAGGGCGCAGCGCTCCGTGCGAGACTGACCGGCATGGCGGGACCGCGGAGGACGCATGCGCAGGCGCGCGCGGAGATGCGTGAGGGGATCATCAGGGTGGGGAACGCGCTGCTCGCGCAGAACGGGGCGGCGGGGCTGTCGGTGCGGGCGATCGCACGCGAGCTGGGGGTGGCTTCCTCGGCGCTGTACCGGCATGTGTCCAGTCGTGACGAGCTCCTGACGCTGCTGCTCGTGGAGGCCTATTCTGAGCTCGCGGGGCGGGTGGAGGCCGCGCTCATGGGAGCGGAGGCGCCGACGGGAGCGGATTCGGGCGCCGAGGAGGGTGTCGCGGAATCGGGGCCGCCGCCCACCAGGGCGATTCCCGAGGAGGGGGCTGGGCGCGAGGGGCGGGCGGCCTCGGCGGCGGTGCGATTGGCTGTGCTGGTGCGGGCGATGCGCGGCTGGGCGTGCGAGAACCCGGAGAAGTGGGCGCTGGTGTACGGCTCGCCCGTGCCGGGCTATGCCGCGCCGCCGGAGCGCACGGTGGGGCCGGGGACGGCGGTGCTGGGGCGATTCATGGCGATCCTGGCCGAGGGGAGCGGTGCGGGGGAGACCGAGCCGGAGCCGAGCGAGCGCTATGGGAAGGCGCTGGCCGCCGGTAGCGAGGAGCTGGGTGTGGAGGTGCCTGTGCGGACGGCCGCGGCCTCGGCG
This sequence comes from Brevibacterium album DSM 18261, assembly GCF_000426445.1. Classification (GTDB taxonomy): domain Bacteria; phylum Actinomycetota; class Actinomycetes; order Actinomycetales; family Brevibacteriaceae; genus Brevibacterium; species Brevibacterium album. Next base: position 191,123 of record NZ_AUFJ01000014.1, read on the forward strand.
GAGGTGTGGACGGGATTGCTGGGCCTGATCAGCGCCGAGGTCTTCCGGCAGCTGGGTGCTGACCTCGCTGAACACGGCGAGGAGATGCTGGAGCTGTGGACCGCGGAGGTGGTGCGGCGGTTCGGGCTGGAGTGAGTGCGGGTGTGTCGTGTCTGCGGTGACCGGTAGGATCAGACGATGTGGCTCTTACTATCGGAATCGTCGGGCTGCCCAATGTCGGCAAGTCCACCCTGTTCAATGCTCTGACCCGCGCCGAGGCGCTCGCCGCGAACTACCCGTTCGCGACCATCGACCCGAACGTGGGCATGGTCCCCCTGCCGGATCCGCGGCTGGGTGAGCTGGCGAAGGTGTTCGGCAGCGAGCGCATCCTGCCGGCGACGGTCTCCTTCGTGGACATCGCGGGCATCGTCAAGGGCGCGAGCGAGGGGGAGGGGCTGGGCAACAAGTTCCTGGCGAACATCCGTGAGGCGGATGCGATCTGCCAGGTGACGCGGGCCTTCGCGGATCCGGACGTGACGCGGGTGGAGGGCTCCGAGACGCCGGCCGGCGATATGGACACGATCTCCACCGAGCTCATCCTCGCTGATCTCCAGACGATCGAGAACGCGCTGCCGCGGCTGGAGAAGGAGACCAAGCGGAAGACCCTCGAGCCGAGCGTGCTCGAGAACGTGCAGAAGGCCAAGGCCCTGCTCGAAGAGGGGACCACGCTGTTCCACGGCGCCGAGGCCGCGGGCATCGACGTCTCCGAGCTGCGCGAGCTGCAGCTCATGACAGCCAAGCCGTTCATCTACGTGTTCAACACGGATGAGGAGGGACTGGCCGACGCCGCGATGCAGCAGCAGCTGCGGGAGCTCGTGGCTCCGGCCGAGGCGATCTTCCTCGACGCGAAGTTCGAGTCCGAGCTGATCGAGCTCGACGAGGCCGAAGCGCTGGAGATGCTGGAGTCCACCGGTCAGGAGGAGTCTGGTCTGGACCAGCTGGCGCGGGTGGGTTTCGACACCCTCGGCCTGCAGACGTATCTCACCGCAGGGCCCAAGGAGTCCCGGGCGTGGACGATCCCCAAGGGAGCGACCGCACCGCAGGCCGCCGGAGTCATCCACACGGACTTCGAGCGCGGCTTCATCAAGGCCGAGGTGGTGAGCTTCGACGACCTCATGGCCGCAGGCTCCATGGCCGATGCGAAGGCAGCCGGCCGCGTCCGCATGGAGGGCAAGGACTACGTGATGGCGGATGGGGATGTGGTGGAGTTTAGGCACGGAGGGCAGTCTGGGAGCGGGAAGAAATGAGTGCTGGGACAGCCGTGCATCTGCAGTCTGGCGACGACATCGACGCGAATACAGTCAAAATGTCTCGAGAACTGCGCGTACTGCCGGGCAACTCGGGTGCTGCACGGAGAGAGGTGCTGACCTCCGCTGAGGTGCTTGAGCGGGCCCAGCGTTTCCCTCGCCTGCGGTACATGGGCTCCAAGTACCGCCTGCTGCCCCACCTCGAGCGTGTTTTTGCCCAGGTCGGCGGCACGACGGCTGTCGACGCTTTTTCCGGTTCCGGGGTGGTCTCCTACCTGCTCAAGGCCCAGGGGTTCCAGGTCACCAGCAACGACTTCTTGAACTTCCCCTCGGTCATTGCTCGCGCGACGGTGCAGAACTCCTCAGTCAGGCTCGACGACGAGACTGTGGAGACGATCCTCGGGCCGCCCGCCGACGACCGAGACTTCATCCAGTCGACCTTCGACGGTCTCTACTTCACGACCGAGGATCGGAAGTTTCTCGACTCGGCTTGGTCGCACATTGACAGAATCACCGGATACAAGAAGGACATCGCGATCGCTGCATTGGTGCTCTCGGCGGCACGCAAGCAGCCCCGCGGTGTCTTTACCTTCACTGACTCCACTAGGTACGCCGACGGACGCCGTGACTTGCAGCTCTCCCTGCGTGAGCACTTCCGCGAACGGGTGGCCGCCTACAACGCCGTGGTGTTCAGCAACAAGCTGCGCAGCCAGTCGTTGCGGGGCGACGTTCTCGACATTCCCACCAGGGCTCCCGATATCGCCTATCTCGACCCACCGTATGCGCCCCCGCGGGACGACAACGACTACATCAAGCGCTACCACTTCCTCGAAGGGCTCAGTGTCTACTGGCGCGACGTCAAGATCATGGAAAACACGAAGACAAAGAAGCTTGAGAAGCGCTACACCCCCTTTGCCTATAAGCGGACGATCGAGAATGCGCTATCGGGTACCTTCGAGCACTTCAAGGACGCCGGTGCGATCGTGCTGTCGTACTCCTCGAACGCGATCCCCGGTGAGGAGAGGATCGTTGAGTTGCTGGGCCAGTTCAAATCCTTGGTCGAAGTAGTCTCGATCGATCACAAGTACCACTTCGGCACTCACGCAGCGGCGACCCGCAGGGACGTCAGCGAGTTCCTCTTCATTGGACGTGACGAGTGAGCGCCGCCGTCCCCTTCGAGGAATACCTGAGCAAGTTGGGTCGACTTACCGCCCACATCGACCCGACTGCGTCGACTCCTGAAGCCGATGACATCAAGGATGCGGCATCGGAGCTTGAAGCGCTCAGCATGATTGACGTGAACAAGCTGGCAGAATGGGCGAGGGCCAACCCGAAAAGCGTGCCAGTGCTCGGTCTCGTCGTCGGACTCGGCCAGGAGAAGCTGAAGAATGCGCTACGGGACAAATTCGATACGACGGGCTGGGTGACGCTCGCCAGAGAGCGGCCAGGCGAGCTGGTCGCATGGCTCGACGAGCACTTCGACCTTGTTCGGATGCTCAACGTGCAGCGAGAACGCGATTACTCCTTCGGGGATGTGCTCGTCGCACGCGCTGGTAGTCGGGTGACTGCCACCCAGGCAGGCAAGTCCGGCCGGAAGGTCGAGGACGAGATCGAGGCGATCGCCTCGGACCTCGGCCTCCCTTACGAGACCCGTACGCGGTTCACAGGCAGGAACGGCCAGACTGCGCCCTGCGACCTGGTCGTGCCGGACTCAGGTGCTGCCCAGATCGTCGTCGCTGCCAAAGGATTCGACTCCACCGGGAGCAAGCTCACCGACTCGGTGCGTGAGATTCAGGAGATGGCAGAGATCCGCCTGCCGCGGCAGTTCGTCATTGCTGTGATCGACGGGATCGGCTGGAAATCTCGCAAGGCGGATCTGAAGCGCATTCACGAGCTCTGGGAAACCCAACAGATCGACGGGATGTACACACTTGCGACGCTTGACCAGTTCCGCGATGACCTTGAAGAGGCCGCGAAGCTGCGGCAGATCATCTGAACTCGCCGGGTGAATGACCGATGGTCGCGCGCAAAACCAGGCAATACGTCGCGGCAGCGGTGGAGTCCTTGACGCTCGCCATCGAGCTGTTCAACCGCCCGAGTCCGACAGGGCGTGAACATGCCACGGTGATGATGGCGGCTCATTCCTTCGAGATGCTGTTGAAGGCTGCGATCTATGAGGATCGGAATAAGGTCAAGTTCTCCGGCAGCGACCGCTCCTTCGACCTCGGCAAGTGCGTGGCCGTAGCGGAGACCTCCCTCGGCATCATCGACGAGGGCGATCGTGTCGTGCTGCTCGCGCTCAAGGAGGACCGCGATGCGGCCACTCACGACGTCATCGTGATGAACGACGACGTGCTGTGGCTGCACCTGCGCTCGGCAGTCACAATCTTCCGAAAGGTCCTGATCGGTCTCACTGGTCAGGATCTCACCGATGTGATGCCCGGCCGGGTGCTCCCAGTTTCTGCCACTCCGCCGACGGAGGTCGGCCTCGTCGTCGGCAAGGAGTTTGAACAGATCTCGGAGCTGCTGCGACCGGGCAAGAGGCGAAGCGCCGAGGCGAGGGCGCGGTTGCTGCCGCTCATGTCCCTCGACCGGGCGGCGCGCGGGGAGACCGCGCCTCCGACCGAAGGCGAGATCGTTCGGACCCTGCAGGCGGTGAAGGACGGCACGGACTGGGCAACCGCGTTCCCCGGGGTCGTCGGCCTCCAGCTTGTCGGCTCGCCGCGCCCCTCGGACCAGGTCCAGGAGATCAGCCTCAAGATCGATCCGAAGCGCGGAGAGCTGCCCGTCCGTTTGGCTCGCGAAGGCGAGGACGCCGCCGCGTACCGCGAGATCGACACCTTCGACAGATACTCCCTCAAGCTGAGCAGGCTGGGGGAGAAGCTCGAGTTGACACGTCACCAGGGCTACGCCGTGATCCACCACCTCGATCTCAAGTCGGATCCGGCGTGCTACAGGTGCAAGACGACGTCCAAGGGCAACATCGCTTGGCAGGGGCTGAGTAATCGGGCGCTGGAACGGGCGCGGAAGGCTCTGGCCGACGGGTTGGACGTCGACGCCGCAGTGACGAGGTACAACGCCCATAACGCCAGCAAAGCCAAGAAGAGACGCTGACCTCGCGTCGAAGCGACGTCGTGCGCAGAATGCAGTATAAGCATGAGCGAGTTCCGGTACGTAGAGCTATTTGGCGCGTAGACTGGAGGCATGTCCGCATCGCCCGTCCGCGCCGTCCTCTACCTCCGCGTCAGCGAGGATCGCGAGATGGACGGGCTCGCGATCGACCGGCACCGCGAGGTGTGCCTGAGAATCGCCGACGAGCGGGGCTGGAAGATCACCGAGGAGTATGTTGACCAGTCGATCTCGGCGACGGACAAGTCCAAGGTCCGGCCGGCCTACGACCGCATGGTCGCCGACTACGCCGCCGGCAGGATCGACGCGATCCTCTGCTGGGACCTCGATCGCCTCACCCGGCAGCCGCGCCAGCTCGAGGACTGGATCGAAGCGGCCGAGGAGCGCGGCCTCAAGCTGGTGACCGCCAACGGCGAGGCGGACCTCACCACCGACGGCGGGCGCATGTACGCCCGGATCAAGGCGGCCGTGGCGCGTGCCGAGGTCGAGCGCAAGGCCGAACGCCAGTCCCTCGCCCACAAGCAGCGGGCGAGGCAGGGTCGAGCGCCGAAGGGGCAGCGGCCGGTCGGCTACGCGACGAGCGGCGACGTCATCGAGCACGAGGCCGCCGCCGTTCGCGAGATGTTCCGCCTCTTCGCGATCAAGGACGGCACGACCATCGCCGCGATCGCCCGCGCTCTGTCGGGCATTGACGGCCCGGAGGTCCCGAAGTCCCTGCCGCAGATGACCCGGCACAGTCGGACGGCGATGATCGAGCGCAACGAGCGCCGCGCGGCCGAGGGCCTCGCGACCAAGCCCGTCCCGGACGACGGTCGGTGGCACAGCTCGAGCGTTCTTGACATCCTGCGCAACCCCCGCTACGCCGGCTACTCCGTGTACACCAATCGGATGGATCGGACGCAGAACAAGAGGCGGACCTGGTACAACCAGATCGTCGAGGACGACGACGGCGAGCCGGTCCACGGCCAGTGGGATCCGATCGTTGACGAGCTAACCTGGTGGCGGGTCCAGGAGCGCCTCAACGAGCCGTCCAGGATTACGAACAGGACCGGGTCGACCGCCCGCAAGCACCTCGGTGCCGGGCTGTACCTCTGCGGGTTGTGCGATAGGCCCGTGCGCACCGGTTCCGCCCGGTACCGCTGCGCCGCCTGCGGCATCAATCGGACTCGGGGGCACGTCGACGACTGGGTGCTCAAGCTCGTCCGTGCTCGCCTTGCTCGTCCCGACCTCGCCGACTCGGTCCCGGTCGCCGACGAGCCGCGCCTGCAGGCGATCCAGGCGCAGATCGGTGCGCACCAGGCGAAGATCAAGCGTGCTGAGCACGACTATGAAGCGGGCGACATCGAAGGGCACCTTGTGAGGCGCATTCGAGAGAGGGAGAGCACAGCCATCGCCGCGCTGGAGACCGAGCGGCGATCTCTCACCGCCACGACGGACCTTGGTGGCGTCCTCGACGCCAAGGACCCCGTGAAGGCGTTCGAAGACGCCGACCTGATGATCAAGCGCCGCGTTATCGACTTCCTCTGCACCGTCCGGCTCTACCCGCACCCGCGCGGGAAGAAGACCTTCGACCCAGAGACGGTGAAGGTCACGCCGAAGTAGAGGACTGCAACTGGATTCCGGCCATCAGATCCGAGGGGGTCACGCCGAGGCCGTGCGCCAGCCGGACGATGACGTCCAGCGTCGGGTTCCGAACGCCCCGCTCGACCCCGGAGACGTATGTGCGGTCCATCTCGATGTGATGGGCGAACGCCTCCTGCGCCCAGCCCTGCGCTCGGCGCAGCTCCCGAACCCGGTCGCCGAACGCCCGGCGATGATCGGGAATCCTCATGATTCAACAGAATCTGTAAGATGATTACCAGTCCACGGACTATGAGTCACATGGCCGAGGAATCGAGACGCCACTCGCGCAGGTCGACTGGTCCACTGAGTCGTCGCGCGAGTGTCTGGAGAGATGGGGGAAGCTCTTGACCGCGACCGCAGCCCGCAAGATCGCCGTCGCCACATCGTCGCTCGCCGCCGCGGTGCTCCTGCTCGCCGGGTGCTCAGGCGGGACTGGTGAGGCTCCTGATAGCGGCGGAGACGCCTCGGGCGATGGCGACGTAGAACAGAGTTCTGCGGTCGTGTATCAGGTCGACGAGGTCAAGACCGATGACGGCAACCCGTTCACGTCCGACTCGCCGGTCACGATCGAGCTCTCCGACGAGCTGGAGAGCGCTCTGCCGACCGGGGCGCAGATGACGGTCGGTCAGTACACGATCAGCGCGAAGGCCTTCGAGACCGGCATGTGCCGACTCGATGTCGAGACCGTGTTCGCCAACGGCGGCCAGGACACTCTCTCCGCGACACGTGAGCGGGGAGGGGACAACCCCCACGAGTTCGTGATGTCGGCCCTGACGAAGGATCGAAAATATTCCGATGCCATCGTGGTCGACGCGCCGCCGAGCGACGAGGACCTCGAGGACGACGGCGAGTACATCACCGATGATTTCACGCGGATGACGTTCGTCGACCGGTGCAGTGAGAACGCCACCGACCGCTTCCTGCCGCTCGACTTCCTCTACCCGGGCGAGGACGGCGACGAGCTCGAGAGCTTCGCCGACGTCGACATCGCGGTCGTCGGCGGAACCCAGAGCGGGAGCGCCGGAGCCACGTTGTTCCTCATCGGCGACACCGAGGCTGAGCTGACGCCCGCGGGTGACTGGAGATCTCCGGAAGAGGACTGACCCCGGAGCGAACTCACTGGGAGGAGACTCATCATGGCCACGAAGACGCTCGTCATCTCGGACATCAGCGGCGAGCCGGACGCGGAGACGGTGACGATCGGCCTGCGCAGCAACTGGTACGACGTTGACCTGACCGCGTCGGAGCGGACCGAGCTCGAGCAGATGCTCACGCCCTACATCCAGGTCGGCCGCAAGCCCGTGCGGAAGCCGTCGAACCGGTTCGTGCCGGAGACGACGCCCGACGAGCGCGAGGAGATCCGCGCCTGGGCGAAGGAGCAGGGCTACGCCGTTGCCGATTACGGCATGGTGCCGAAGAAGATCTACAGGGCCTACACGGCGGCGCACGCGTGACCCGCATCGCGCCGATCTGGTACTACGAGGGACGGGTCGCCTACCCGAGCCGGGAGCAGCTTCGCCGTGCGCGGCAGATGCTCGACCTGGACTTCGGGGACGGCGGGCGGCCGACACTCGATCTCGACTGCACGCACATCCAGCGGCTCGTCGTCCGCGGGCCCGCGCATCGGATCGAGGAGCTCGACGCGCAGATGCTGCGGAGGTTCCGCGACGACGTGGGCCATGCGCGGGGCCTCCGCGTCCTCACCCACGAGACCGACAGGGACAGCACCCACAGCAAGGTGACGATCACCCGCGAGATTGTCTACGTCATCGAGTCGCGGCCGACTCGAGGGTACGTGAAGCTCACACTGAAGTCCGAGGTGCCGCAGGGGCATCCCACCGGCGCGGGCTCCGACCGCGGATCGGTCACCAACCCCGCCTACGACGGACTCTTCTCGGGCCTGGACGGCGTATCCAAGCGCCGCTGACCGCGACCCCGCCGCGTCGCGGCGTCGCGGGTGAGGTGGACTTCGAGGACACGGGCCCGCGCCAGGTGCTCCAGCGTCCGCACGGAGGGGGCAACGTCGCCCCGCTCGAGGCGGGCGACCCGGGGCTGCGCCCAGCCGAGCTGCGCGGCGAGCCCGGTCTGGCTCAGGCCGTGCTCGGCGCAGTGCCGGACCACGGCGGCGCTGACGGCACCGGCCGGCTCGAGCCGGTCCGCCCCGGCCGCGTAGGCCGGGTCTACCGCATAGCGCTGACGGCTGATCTGAGCGTGAGGCGTCAACTCGGAGACCTTGGCCACGGCCCCATGCTAGGACGGGCAGGAGGCGTCCGGTCAAGGACCGACTGAGACACTGTTGTGATGACTGACGATCCCGCTCCCAACGTCGACCTGCCCAGCGCCGTCGCCGACGGCTTGATCTACGCCTGCGCCAGGTACGCCGCCGACAAAGCACGGGCGCTGCTGGACGAGGAGCCCGGCATGACGGCTGTCGACCTCCTGCAACGGCTCGAGGACGAGGCCGAGATCGTCGCCGACAGCCTGCCGCTGACGGTCAGGGACTGACCGGCTCCCCAGTCGCTGCGCGCTCCGCCAGCACGCTGTGCACCGCGCCCACGGACACCCCGGTCGCCCGGGCGATCTCGCGGATCGACTGCTCGTCCTCGTCGCGCCGGGCGATGATGATCCGCCGGAGGTCGTCGGTGACCTTCCGAGGACGCCCGCCGACCCGGCCGCGCTTCCGCGCCGCCTCGAGTCCGTTCTTCGTCTTGCGGGCGATGTCGCGGCGACGGTCCTCGGCCAGCGCCAGCGCCAGGTCGAGGATGAGACTGCGCTCGGTGTGCTCGCCGGCGGCGATGCCCTCGAGCACCTTGACGGCGTACCCCTGCTCGAACAGGTCGTTGAGGACGATGAGACCCTCCAGGAGACTGCGGCCGAGCCGGTCGACCTCCTGCACCGCGAGCATGTCGCCGTCGCGCATGTAGTCCAGCGCCGCCTGGAGGTCCGGCCGGTCGGCCAGGGCGAGCCTCCCGCTGACTTTCTCCTCGAAGACCCGCACGCAGATCGGATCGAGCGCGTCGTGCTGCCGGGCAACTGGTGACGGTGTTCGCGTTGACACTGGCGGTCGCGGCCCCGGTGCTGAGTTGGCTGCTGAGCTCGCTAGATCGACGGAAGGCGCTCCAACTCGCGCTAGCCGTGTTCGTTGTTGGGAACATCGCGACCGCGTTGAGTCCGAACTATCCGATCATGATGTCGGCTCGGGTCCTCACCGCTCTCGGTGCCGCGTCAATCACAGCCTCGGCATCAAGTGCGGCTGTCGCGATCGCTCCCGAAGCACGCCGCGGCCGGGCGATGGCGTTGGTCATCGGTGGCCTGACGCTGTCGACCGCGCTGGGCATGCCGCTCGGTAACCTGATCGGCGGCGTCGACTGGCGACTCACGTTGTGGGCCGTTGCGGGACTGGGGGTGCTCGCCGCCTTGGGGATCTCGGTGTGGTTGCCGAGGGTGTCGCTCCCAGCCGTCAGCTTGACCGCCCGTCTTGCGCCGCTGCGCCAGGTCAACGTGCTCACGATCCTGATAGCGACGACGCTGGTCATGGCCGGGCACTACACCCTCTACACCTACATTGGCGCGATCACCGCGGACGCCACGACCGATACGTTTCACCAAGCGCTCATCCTGATCCTCTTTGCCTGGGGCCTTGGCGTCCTGGGCGGCAACTTCCTCGCCGGGCTCTGGGCGGACAAGCGCTCAGGCCTAGGAGTCGCAGTGGCCGCACTCGGCAGCGGCACCGTGCTGCTCGCGGTCAGCCCGCTCACCGTTGGCCACCTGGCGATCGTGATCGTCTGGGCGGTCGTCTGGGGAGCAACTGACGGGATGGCCTCGGTGGTGCAGCAACACCGCTTGGTGGCGATCGCGCCCGCATCCGCACCACTGCTGTTCGGGCTCAACTCCTCAGCCATCTATGTCGGCGTCGCGATAGGAGGTGTCCTCGGCGGCGTATCTCAGGAGTGGTTCGCCATCACGCTGCTCGGCATTCCCGCGGCCGCCATAGCGCTGCTCGCCACGCTGATGACCGTCGTTGACGGGCGACGAAGCAGGAGTGAACGAAGAGCACGGGGTCAGGTCGAGTACGCCCGCTAGGACGAGGGCGCGTAGCGGAAGCCATGGACCAGAGCCGAGTCGAGCTGTTTGCCGCAACTAGACCGTCGCGGCGCAGAGCTGTTGTTTCAGGTTCTTACCGAACGCGAAGAGAAGGCCTCCGTCGCGATCGCCTCCAACGAGTCGTTCTCCGGCTGGACCAAGACCTTCACCGATCCGCGACTCTGCGCCGCCATCGTTGACCGCCTCACCTTCGGCGGCACCATCATCGAGACCGGCACCGACTCCTACCGCCTCGCCCACACCAGGCAGGCAGTCCAGCGCGGCTGAGTCCAAGGAGCGGTGTCGAAGCTCATCGACAGAGACGACCGAGATCAGGCCCAAGCGGTGTCAGAGCAGACCGACAAGTGGTGTCGGATCTGACCGACGTGGCCACCGCAAGGGGCGCGGATCCGCTCTTCGACGCATGCTGCTGTATGCTCGTGAGGCCGGTTTCCCGGGCGGGGCTGCGCGGTTGATGCAGGCAGCGACCGCCATCGGCATGCCGGGCAGTCGGATATCCTGTACCTGGCCGGTCGCCCGTCGCCGAATCAGTGCCCATCGTGGTAAATGCAGCGTCATCCACCGACCGTGGCTTCTTCACCATCGGGACCCGGTGGTGATCGCCGGAGCCCACATCCAAAGTGTTCGGAGGTATACACGTGTCCGCTTCGTCGCACGGTTCTCATCGGGTCTTCTCCTTCGGCACCCTCCTGGATGAGAAGGTGCAGCAGCACCTCTTCAGCCGGACTGTGGTCCCGTCACCGGATTCGCTTTCCGGCTATGAGCTCACTGAAGTCGTCATTGAGGATGCAGCGGTGATCGCGGCCAGTGGGCTGGACGTCCACCGTGGGCTGACGCGGCGACTCGGCGGCGCAGTTGACGGTGGAGTCCTCGAGCTCACCGACGCAGAGCTTGCGCGAGCCGATGCATACGAGGTGTCGGACTACACCCGACGTCGTGTGCAGACATCGCGTGGCGGGGCTGCCTGGGCATACGTGGACGCGAGACCGCTCGCATCGGCAGAGCGCATTGCGGTCGTGGGCGATTCGCTCGCGTCTGGACTCACGGACCCCAACACCGGCTGGTTCTCTCTCCTCGCTGGGGCGCATATCCGACGCGACGAAACGCATCACCGGTTCTTCGATCTCACGGTCCCAGGAGCCACGATCGGCAATGTCGTCGACTCACAGCTCGCGGACGCTTTTCGCCGTTCCCCGGACACGGTGATCGTCACGACCGGGTTCAACGGCCTCTCTTGGTCTGCCGCGTCGACGCCGACCAGCGTCACGGAGACCATCTCACTGGTCAACCAGGTGGCAGACACGATCGAATCCAGCGGAGCACGGCCTGTCGTTATCGGACCGCACTGGCACGACGAGCAGCGCGTCCGGGCAGAGCTCGGCATTGATCTTCCGAGCAGTTCTGTGATCGGCATAGACCGTGAACTCATGGCGTGGAGCACGCGTACGTACCGCGACTACATCTGCGTGCGCGATGTACTGAGGGACCGAAGCGATCTCTTATCCGTCGGTCTGCACCCGACCGCCGAGGGCCATGCCCTGCTGGCTCGGCGACTGTTCACGACGATCGCAGCGGACGTGCCGGTTGCCTGAACCGACGGGCGGCATCGCTGTCGGACCTACCTGGAGCGCCCGACTCGATGGTGGACTGTCCGAAGCAGGACTGAAATTCTCAGCGCTGCTCGAGAGTCGCCACGCGAGTCTCCTCGGCCGCGGCTTCCCAGTCCGGCCAGTTCTCGCGCAGGTCCTCAGCGACGGAGGCAACGAGGACCTCGACGCTGAGCATGCCGATACTCGGTGAGGAGCCCATCGCTGCCGCGATCGTCTCGATCGTGACCGTGCCGTCGATGCAGGCGATTGCCGACTGCCAGCCCCCCTGCCCGATGAGGAGCAGATCGCGGGCAGCGTCGTAGCCGTCCTTTCCGGGCATGTCCTCGCAGTAGTGCCCGGCGTCCCGGTCGACGATGATCGTGAACTCCTGCGGGTCCTCGGTCTCCGCATAGGCATGGAAGCCGCATTCGAAGATCTCGTGGTTGACCGGAGCCATGCTCTCCGTACGGGTCAGGCCCGGCCCGGTGAAGCCGGCGATCTGCTCGACAGCCTCATCGGGGAAGAGATCGGCACACATCGCGTCTTAGTCATCGAGCGCCGGCACCGCCGTGGCCGCTGCACGCCAGTCCTCGACTGCGAGCACCTCCGGGTCCGAGGGGGCCTGTGCCGACTCCTCCGCACCCGCGTCTGCCTGCTCAGGCTTGCCCGCATTCCCGCCACCGCAGGCGGCCAGCCCCACCGCCAGCAGGGCGGCCAGCGGGGCCAGCTTGAGGCGCGGACGCGGCCCCCTTCGTTCTGCGTTCGTCATCGTTGGCAATAGGATCCCCTTCTTCTCTCTTCGCCTCGGTCCAGCCTATCGCCGAGTGCTTTCAGAGCCGCCGTCGGGTCGGCGCGGACATCGGAGTGCTGCTGTCATCCTCTGTCCGTGCTCACCGTCTGGTGCAGCTCGGACAGAAGGACCGCACCGGCAGTGCCGATCGCCGTCCCGGCTACGACCTGGATGAGGTCGACGAGGGGGTCCACTCCCGTCTGATGGACCGGCGTTGTGGAACTCATGAGCCTGATGGTGAGCAGCGCCAGCGAGTACAGGCCGCCCGTCAGTGTGGCCCCGCCGCCGACCCAGGCGAGAGACAGAGGCACCCAGACGCGCCAACGACCTGGCACCTTGAGCGTCAGCATGAGCAGACCCGCAAGCGCCGCGGCAGCGAAAAGCGCCGACGTGCCGTCTGCGAGCCGCTCCGGCAGGCCTCGACTCTGAATCATGTGTGCTGAGAGTCCCCACGTCGCACCGAGGCTCCAGCACAGCCGGACCGTCGACACCACGGCAAGCAGGAGTCCCACGCCCCACCCGAGAAAGAGCAGGGCGCGCTTCGAGGGATTGGCGCAGCGCTCCGCGAGGCGTCCGGTCAGCACGCGGTTCCACCGGTCGCGCGCGTAAAGAACGAACGACGCCGCGATGCCGATCGCCTGCGCGCCGAACCCGAGGTAAACCAGCGGCCCCACCCAGGGCGCGAGCGACCCATCGCCGGCCGGCGAGAGTCCGGTCAGGACCGATCCGGCGACCGCCGGCCCGTTCACGATGAACGGCGCGAGCAACCCGATCCCGATCCAAGCCGGAATGAGCACCAGCCACGCGGGAACCTTCAGGCCCCACGAGTGGGTGAACGTGAGGATGATCGCGACTGCGACCAGTTCCATGACCGCGGTCACGATATTGCCGCTCTGGACGACCGCGGGGTCGAGTGGAGACGGTGCGAGGATGCCTGCTGTCGAGCCGAGGATCCACAGCAGCTTGAGGGTCAGGTACGGCACCACCGCTGCTACGGCGAGGTAGCCGATGATGAGTCGGGCCCAGCCGGGATGCCTGGCAACCGACAGGGCGTCACCGGTAGTGGCGGTCTGGGTCAGCGTCGCGTCGGTAGTCCCTGTCGATGTTCTCATGGCTCCAGCCTCTCGATCGTCGGTCGTCATCGCTTCACCCACTCGGGTGATCTCTGGTCCCCACACGGGTGACATCCGGTCCACAGGTGCGATCGGATCGCCGACCTCGTACAACCGTCGGATAGGGAAACCGATAGGAACGCAACCCAGGGCGAGTCAATCGAGGCGATTCTCGGCTCAATCCCGGTGACCAGGTGCGCCGCCCCGGCACTGGTTCACTACCACCGGCGCGGCCCGGGGTGCCATGGTCCCGCTTCACCGTGTGGTATCAGCTGCTCCTGCCATCCCGGGTAGGTCCGCGCGCGTTCACGTGTCATGAATACGAGACCGAAAAGGATTCCTCCAGCGACGAAGTTGATGTCCATGAGGCAAGAGGCCCAGAGTGTCGCCGTGTTCGGATCCGCCACCCCGTAGATCTGCTGGTAAGCCAGGCCAGAGAGTCCACCGTCGGCGAGCCCGGTTTCTCGGAGCCACGTGTCGATGAGACCGCTGATTCCTCTGGCGCACAGCACGATGCCCGCTATTGCCGAATAGGTGGCAATCACCCATCCGGGTGGCCTGTGCTCAACGGGCCGCATGCTCAGTGCGATCAGGACGAACCCTGCCGTGAACGCCAACAGGATCGCGGCGGTAAACGCCACAGCCGCGATCGAGTCGACCTCGGGGATGGTCTTCTCGGCGTCGCCGAAGCCGACGGTTCCACCGAGTTCCCAATAGACGTGTATCGCCGCGAACAGCACCATCCAGACCAGGGCACCGACTCTCGCCCGCAGATTCCACTGCGGCCTCCTGCCCTGGCTCATCGGTTTCCTCGATCGGCGGCACACGCCGACATCCGTGCACGGCGATGGCGAAGATCGACGATAGAGAGGTCGGAGGTCAAGTTCATGGTGTCCCATCGGTAGCTTCGGGCCGGAGTGTCACGAGAGCAGGCGGCGACGGTAGCCTTCAGCGACCGCAGAGGCACGATCCCGGACGCCGAGCTTGTCGAAGATGTGCTGCAAGTGAGTCTTGATGCTCGCTTCGCCGATGAAAAGCGCTGCTGCGGCTTCCCGGTTCGAGTTGCCGCTCGCGACCAGTTCAAGGACCTCCTTTTCTCTCTCTGTCAGGCCTCCGGGATTGGGGCGACGCACATGCCCCAGGAGGTGTTGTGTGACCGAAGGGGCAAGGATCGACTCTCCTCGGGAAGCTGCACGCACAGCTTGCACGAGTTCGTCGGGGAGGGCGTCTTTGAGCAGGTAGCCAACAGCACCAGCCTCTATCGCTGGCAGGACGTCATTTTCGCCGTCGAAGGTGGTCAGCACCAGGACGTGGCAGTTCGGAGCCTGTTCGTTCAGTGCCTCGGTGGCCGCTACACCGTCCATTCCCGGCATCCGAAGGTCCATCAGAACGACGTCGGCTCCGAGCGCCGTGGCCTGTTCCACGCCCTGGGCCCCGTTGCTAGCTTCACCCACGACGACGATGTCCTCGATGCTTGCGAAGGTGTCACGAAGACCGCCCCTGACGATGGGATGGTCATCGACAATCACGAGCCGAATCATCAACTGGTCTCCTCCATCCTCGTCCCTGGGGGTGCGATGGCGGGCACTCGGGCGCTGACCGACGTCCCTTCGTTCTCCGCACCATGGACGTCGACGTGTCCTCCGATACCTCTGATGCGCTGCCGCATGCTGGTCAGCCCAAAGCCTTCTCCGCGGCTTGTCACGAGTCCGCGCCCATCGTCACGCACGTCTAGCAGCACTTCTGGGCCCGCGTACGACAGCGTCACCACGGCACGCCTCGCCTCGGCGTGCTTGGCGATATTGGCCAGGGCTTCCTGTGCGACTCGGAACAGAGAAACTTCGATGGCAGGGCTCAGCTCTATGGGTTCGCCGGTGACCTCGAATCGGACTTCAGTCCCTGTCTCGGCTCCCCACTGCTTGGTCAGTTTCCGCAACGCATCGGGAAATTGTGCCCGCTGGAGTTCTTGAGGTGCGAGGGCACGGACTGAGCGCCGGGCGTCGGTCAGGCTGCTGCGCGCTAGGAGAAGAGCACGCCTCACGTGCTCGTCGCCGTCGGTCGTCGTGGAGCGCTCTGTGGCCTGGAGCTGGGTGATGATGCCGGTGAGACCTTGGGCCAGTGTGTCGTGGATTTCGCGGGCGAGGCGCTGCCGTTCATCGAGGACGCCGGCTTCACGTGCTTGGGCTAGCAGTTGTGCATGGAGGCCGGCGTTCTCGTGGAGTGCGGCTTCGAGGCGCTCGACGAGTTCCTCTCGCTCACGTTCTTGTGGTCCGGTTCGCGCCAGCAGGACGACGCCGACGCCGATTGCCGCTGTCTGCAGGACAACGATCAAAGCGAACTCCGTGAGAGTCGCGGGCGTTGGGCTCTCCAACACGCCCATGGCCGAACCGTTGAGGACCACGGATGTCGCCAACACCCCCAGTACACCCATGGGCCACGGGGTGAGGAGGTAGGCGTGAAAGAACCCAGCGATGGTGAAGACGAGGAAGACCTCGGAGTAGCCCATCAAGTATGCGCACAGGACCAGCATTCCTGCCAGGTAGATGCCCGCGGGAACAGGCCTGAGCGATCCTCGCCTGACGGGCAGGGTGTGTCCGAACAGCACCCATATGCCAGAGGCGGCGACCAATCCCAGGACTATTCCGGCTTGGGGTCCGAAGTGTCCCTCATCATGAGCGGACACCCCCGCGAGGTAGAGACCGGTTGAGATGGCCAGCAGCAGCCACGGTGTCACCAGCTGGAGAACGTCCCAGATCCGCATCTGCTCGCCTTTGCGCGCCAGCCGGGACCGATTGTCAGGACTAGCTTCTTTGGCGGTGGCAACACCATGGACGCCCACGTGTGGACGGTCGCTGGTGCTCAGGTCCCGCATCTGTTGACTCCTGTTGGTTCGACAGCGTGCTGCCAGGCTGCTGCCCTCGCGTTCAGACTCACGGCAACTGCCCCAATTGTCCCAAACATCCTCCGACTCAGGGGCTCACGTCCCTCAGCAGCAGGGACACGATCATGGCCAGCAGGATCGAGTTGAATGCGAAGGCAAGCGCGCTGTGGCCCATCACAGCACGCCGCGCCGTTGCGGTGGTCACCGATACGTCGGTCGTCCCGAAGGTGGTCTGCACCGCCAGAGCGAGGTAGACGTAGTCGATGAACGTCCGAGGATCTTGCCCGGGGAAGGAGAACACGGGCGTGCGGGTGTCCATCCGAGCGTAGTGGACACCGTAGGCCACCAGGACGTTCACCCACGAGATGACGACCGTGGCCAGAGCCACGACGAGGACGGACTGGGACTCTCGTAGTGCGGGGGTCACCAGGATGCCGCCGACCACCAGAAGTGCCAGGATCGAGACGTGCACCGACCAGGAGGGGGCTTGGCGGGATTCGTGCGCACTGCGGAACCACAAGCGCCTTCCGTGTTCGACGCCATAGCGCAGCCGAGCGAAGAGCCCCCGGACAGCAGCCGGAGTCGTCCGCGCAACCGTTGTCCGGTCTTGTACGGCATCGGGTTGCGGCAGTTCCGTGTCCCGTGGCGGCGGTGCCGGGTCGACATCGAACAACGTGTGCAGCTGCTCCGAGGTGAGGTTCCGATGCGCGAGGAAGGTCGCCAGCGCCTGGGTGCCGGCGAAAGCAGTCCACATGATCACCACTGCGACTGCCCACGCGTGATCGGTCCGTGCCCCTTCGTATGTGAACCACAGGTGGACAGCGGGCGCGGAGACCACGGCGGTAGCTGCTGCGCATAGCGCTAAACGCTTCTTCTCATCGACCAGGACTGACTGCAGTCGCTGCATGGTTCGTTCTACTCCCACCGGAAGAGCTTGGCTGCGGCTGCGCAGGTCACCAGCGCGATACCAGCCATGATCGTGATCTGCAGCCAGAACGGCTGCCCGCTGACAGTTGCGGTGACGTCACCGGCATCTGCAGACCACGCCGAGGTCAGCGCCTGCAGCCCCGGGGGGATGAACTCCCCGGCCTCACGCAGCACATCCGGCATCAGAGCCCGAGGAAGGAAGGCACCGCCGAAGAACATCAGTGCCACGAACAGAGTCGTACCGATCTGATTGGCCGCGCTGCTGGTGCGCACGAGAGCTGCAGAGACCAACCCGATTCCCAGCAGAGCCGCATATCCGACGACGAAAGCGACGGCGAACTCGAGAGGCCGCTCAGGGGGCGCAATGTCAAGCACCGCCCATGCCAGCGCGATCGTCAGCGCAGCGGAGACGAGAACGAAAGCGAAAGCGACGATCATCTGCGCGAGCAGGACGGTCCGTGGGTGCACCGGGGTCGTCGAGAGCCTGCGCAGGATGCCACGCTCACGGTAGGTCGCAATCACCGCCGGGACGTGCTGGACCGCGATCATCACCATGCCGAACACCAGGGCCGTCGGTGCCCAGATCTCGATAGACCGAAGCCCTCCGGTGGCCGCCGTTGACTCCGCCATCGCGGGGATGGACCCAACTCCAATCAGGATGCCGGCGGGGAACAGGACGCCGAAAATGAGCGTGGCAGAGTCTCGCAGGAAAAGCTTCGTCTCGATCCGGACCATCTTCACCAACGCACGCATCAGTCGGCCTTCCCCTCGGTCGATTCGGGAGCGCGGCCCGTGAAGGTCACGAAGGCATCGTCGAGGCTTCGCTGATCGCCGCGGAGCTCGGTGGCCACAACTTCAGCTCTGGCGAGTGCTCCTGCCACGCTGCTCAGCAGCTCTCCTCTGCCGGTGACCACCCACTGGTCCCCGGAGACCTTGACCTCGGTCACCTCGGGAATCTCAGCCAGGACGCTCTTCTCTAGTGGCTGGCTGAGGCGGAAAGAAACCTGTTGCGCGGCACCGGCCTGGGCAACCAGCCCGGCGGGGGTGTCCAGTGCGGCGACGCGACCACGATCAATGACTGCGATCCTGTCGCTGAGACGCTCTGCTTCATCCATGAAGTGGGTCACCAGAATGATCGTGATACCCCTGTCACGGACTTGCTCGATGAGGCTCCACGTATCACGTCTTGCCTGTGGGTCCAGCCCTGTCGTGAGCTCATCAAGAATGGCGATCTTGGGATTCCCGACCAGAGCAAGTGCGATCGAAAGTCGTTGCTTCTGGCCGCCGGAAAGAGCCTTGTACCGCATGTTGTGTTTGTCCGTGAGATTCAGCAGCCGCGTCAGCTCACGCCAGTCAGCCGGGTGCCTGTAGAACGAGCTGTACAGTTCCAGCGCCTCGGACACCTTGATCGCATCCGGAAAACTGCTCTCCTGAAGTTGCACACCCAGCAGCTCACGCACCGCGGCGCGGTCTTTGACCGGATCGTGACCCCACACCGAGATGGAGCCCGAGTCGGGGGTCACCAGCCCTGCGACGGCTTCTACAGTCGTGGTCTTTCCGGCTCCGTTGGAACCGATGATTCCGAAGATCTCCCCTTCTTCGACGGTAAAGGACACATCGTCGACAGCGACATGTTCCCCGTAGGATTTATGCATCTCTCGCACGTCAATTGCAGCCATATCGCCACGCTAGGAGAGCTCCTCCTTTGCAACATCCACAATCAGGACCGAACTCGGGTTGATCCTGGTATCCACCGATCGGTGGATACCAGGACTGCCAGTCCGGTGCGGTCCGCGTGTCATCTGTTTCCAGGGCGGGGCCAGCGCAGGACGGAGCCGCGTCAGCTGCGGTGATCACTCCCGCCCGGCGGCCCAGCGTTCTCGCGGAGTGCGGCCTCTGCGTCAGCGAAGATCCGGGGAACCAGCGCCCGATGCACGGTGGAGAGGATCCGCCACTGGAGGCCGCGGAGCGGGCGGTCGTAACGGAGCAGGGTGGCCAGCATCACGGAACCGTCGTCGACCCGGACGATGAGGTGACAGGTCAGCGCGCGGGAACCGGTGTCCAGTCTGATCCACGCCGGCTCGCGGGCACCCACCCGCCAGCCAGCGATCGTCTCGGGCGAGGGGCCGGACGCCAGGCCCAGCCCGAGCACCGCTCGCCAGATCAGCCACTCCGACGGACTGGGCACATCGCCGAAGAAGGCTCGCGCCCAACCCTCGGCAGTCTCCTCAAGAGGTGTGGTCATGGTGAAGAGGTCGACGTAGTCAGGCTCGATCTGGGGCGCGGCGGCGCGGACCCACTCCGGCGGACTCGCAGTGACGATTCCGCCGGCGACTCGCTCGCCGACCGGTAAAAGCACCATCCCGGCCAGGGTGTCGATTCTCGCTCGCAGGTTCCACTGCCGTCTCCGGTCCCGATTCATGGGGTGTCCTGATCATGGTCGGCGAGGAACGAGGAGATCATGGGGAAGAGGTTGTCGTGGTGCTCGATATGGACGGCGTGGGAGGCGTCGGGTTCGATCCGAACCTGCGCATTGGGCATGGTGGACGCGGTCTCAGCGGCGTCTTGTGGGTCATGGGCCACGCTTCCTCCGGCGAGCACCGCGAGGGTCGGCGTCTCGATCCCGGCGAGTGTTTCGGCGGGGAGCTGTTCGGGGACGGGGAGCGTGGTCGCGTAGTGCCGCCGACCATGGTCGAGCAGACCCGCGAGGGGGCTGTTCCTGGCCGCGTCCGTGCCCCCGGAGATCCAACTGGTGTACCAGCGCGCGAAGGAGTCGGGCATCAGGGGAAAGCTGGCGACAAACCCGCCCACCAGGAACCGCTTGTTCACGGGCGCGAACACATAGGCCGGGTCGAGCAGGGTGAGGCTGGCGACGTGCTCGGGGCGCTGGGCGGCGTACGTGGCGGCCGTCAGCCCACCGAAGGAGAACCCCGCCACGTGGGCACGGTCGATATCGAGTCCGGTGATCACCTCGTGCAACCACTGAGCCTGATCGTCGGCCGAGGCGATCGGCTCGACCTGCTCGGACATGCCGGCCATGCCCAGGGTATCGATAGCGATCACCGGGCGCTCGGCAGCCAGGTCGGCGATGCTCGCGTACCAGGTCACGGCGGGCCCACCGTAACCGGGAAGCAGCACCACCGGCACACGATCACTCGATCCTGAAGGAGATGCCGGCCCGGCGAACACGTAGACGCGCACCGTGCCGAAGTCGGTCTGGATGTCCTGCTGGGAGTCCGGCTCGGGCATCAGCGTCATGGCCTGTTCGTACAGGCGCTCGTACTCCTGCCGCGCCTCGTCGCTGCGCCAGTGACCGACCGGTGAGTCGCTGCTCAGGAGTGCGATGTTCACCGCGGTGAACCCCACGCCGAACAGCGCCAGCGCGCTCACCCCGATCACGACGTTGCGAGTCACCCGACGCAAGCCTCGCCTGCCGGGAACCGACTTGCTGCCACCCATGCCTACCTCCACCATCTTTTCCAATGCGATCGCACCGTAACACAGTTCGGCACTGGAGAGCAATGCGAGTGCATTGATACGCTGGGGGTATGCCTAGACATGTGGACCACGACGAACGCCGCGAAGAGATCGTGTTAGGGGTGATCGCGGTGATGGCTGAGCAGGGCTTCGCGGCCGTGAGCTTGCGGAGCGTGGCCCAAGCCGCCGGAGTCTCGATGGGGCGGGTGCAGCACTACTTCAGCAGCAAGGTCGAGCTGATCCAGAACGCCTGCAAGCTGTTCATCCAACGCGCGACGGCGCAGCACGTCGAGTCGGGGAACCTGCCCCGTCAGGAACGGCTCGAGGCTCTCCTCACGATGGGGATCCCCGGCTCCGCCGACGAGCGGATCGGCACCGCGGTCTGGTACGAGTTCGTCACCGCCGGAACGAAGGACGACACGATCGCCGACCTGGTCGCCGCCGCCTGGCGCGACCGCCACGACAACATCGTCGCCCTGCTCGATATCGACGACGACCGCCGCTCGCTCACGGCAGCCGAGATGGCCAAACTGCTCGCGGCGACCTCTGACGGACTGGCCATCGCCGCGATGCTCGGACGCATCAGCGGCGAGGATGCGCGTTCCCTGGTCGCGAAACAGATCAACGCGTTGGAAGCCGAAACTGCATGATCCCGTAGCCGATAGCGTCCGCGGCTCCGTTGGCGCGGCTGCTTGAGCTGCCCGCCGTCGCCCACCTGCCCCACCTGGAAGCTGATCCGCGGCTCCTGGCTGATATCGAGACGTTCGTGACGGCGAGAACCGCGCTCTGAGCGACCGAAGCCCTCTGTTGAATCGCGCCCGCATAAGTAGCGTCGGCCGCGGGTCAGGGCAGCATGTCCGTGAGCCGCTTGGAGACGACGCGCGTGACGAGTCCGGGCGCTACGCGGCTGGCCACGCTGAGGAACCGGGCGTCGCGGCCGATGAGCACCAGAGGCCGTCGGGCCTCGATGCCGTCCAAAGCGATCCGCGCGGCGTCCTGGGCGGTGATCGCCGTGGAACGGCTGCTGTCGGACTCGAACCGCGAGCCCATGTCGACGCCGGAGTTGGCCGCGATGTCGGTGGCCACCGACCCCGGGAGTACGACCGACACGCGCACCCCTGTCTCCGCGAGCTCGGTGGCGAGCCCTTCCATGAGCAGCTTGACCGCGGCCTTCGTTGCGCCGTAGACGCTCTGACCGGCCAGCGGCAGGAAGGACGCCGCGCTGGACACGGCGGCGAAGCGGGCCTCGGGCCTCGTCACGAGGTGGGGCAGGAACGCGCTGGCCATGTGGATCGTCCCGAACAGGTTGACGGCGACGACCTTGTCGATCGCGGCGTCGTCGAGGTCGAGGAATCGCGCGAACGGCTGGATGACACCGGCGTTGTGGATGACCCCGTCGATCGAGCCGTGCTCGGCGAGCACCTGATCCGCTGCCCCGAGGACGCCGCTCCGATCACTCACGTCGACGAGGTGGCTGGACAGGCGGCCTCCGGCCCCGGCGAGGCCGACCGTCTCGTCGAGGCCCTCCTGGCGGACGTCGAGGATGGCGACCCGCGCACCGCGCGCCAGTAGACCGAGGGTCATGTGGCGGCCGATACCGCCCCCTCCGCCCGTGACGACGATCGTGTGGCCCTGGAACGTCATCGACCGCGGCCTTCCGCGCTACCGGTGTGGGCGAGCCTTCGGCGGGTCGACGTTTCCTCACCTGCGTCCTGGTCTCCGTCCTCGAGCGTCGGCTCCTCGGGAGCGGGCTCGTTCCCTCCGCGCTTGCGCAGCGCCGCGCCGACGATCAGCGCGGCGCCCATGAAGATCCAGATCGCCAGCGTGGTCCAGGATCCGCCCGCGCCTTCCCCGTCGAAGTAGGCCTCGGAACGCAGCAGGTGCCCGGCGGCTCCGATCGGCATGCCCTGGCCGATCGCGCCCCAGGGCTCGGGCAACCACCACCACCCGGTCGTCAACCCTGAAAGCGGGTTGGCGATGAAGATCGTGAGGATCGCGCCGATGCCGATGGCCCGGATGCCGATGAACGCGCCGAGGCCCGCGACGAAGAACGAGGTGGCTGCTATGCCGGCGGCGATGACAAGGGAGGCGACGAGGTAGTCGGTGTCGAAGGAGTCGTAGCCGTACTGCAGAATCGCCGCGACCACGAGTCCTGCCACGGCACTGATCAGAGTCAGTCCGGCCAAGGACTGCGCCGTCCTTCCGCGCAGCAGCACGATCACCAGTGCGGCGGAGGCCATGCCTCCGAAGGCTAGCGGTAGGCCGAGCATGGCCAGGCCGGTACCGCCCGGATCGTCCTCAGTCAGCGGCGCGAGTTCGACCACCTTCGCACTCTGGCCCTGCGCCTGCATTCCCGCCGAGATCGTGCCCAGCAGCTCGGCATAGGGGGCCCCATTGCCTGAAGCAGTGTAGTAGGTCGCGTCCCCCGGGCCCT
This sequence comes from Brevibacterium album DSM 18261, assembly GCF_000426445.1. Lineage (GTDB taxonomy): Bacteria > Actinomycetota > Actinomycetes > Actinomycetales > Brevibacteriaceae > Brevibacterium > Brevibacterium album. The sequence goes on from NZ_AUFJ01000014.1 coordinate 214,475, forward strand.
CGACGACGATCCCGCCGATAGCTTCCCGGTTCTCGACCGCCTCGCGCACACCTGCGGCGTCGAGGTGCCGCTCGAACGCGAACCCCTCGGGCGACTCGGAGCGGAGCGCTTGCTCCAATGCGACGACCTCGGCGGCAGGTCCCGCCACGGCCAGAGGCAGGTCCTTCGGTCCCGAATTGATGCTGGGGGCGAGGAAGGCGAAGAGCATGAGTGCGATGACGACCGGCAGCCCCAGCGTCAGCGCGATCGTGGTGAGCCAGGCCCTACCGGTCTGCTTCTCGTCTGTGGGCGTCGTGTCCTTCATGGCTTCCTCTCCTCAGAAGTGGAGCACTGTGATCCATTTGTAAGTGGAGTATAGTGTTCCACATGGAGGTCGGTAAGCACCATCGGGGAAAGGCGGGAACATGAGGGCGGATGCGAGGGCCAATCGCGACGACATCGTCGAGGCAGCGCTTGAGATGTTCCGGGCCCGGGGCGACTTCGAGGTGTCGATGCGGTCGATCGCTGCGCACGCCGGTGTCGGTGTGGCGACCCTGCACCGCCGATTTCCGGATCGCGAGTCTCTGATCACGACCGTCGTCGACCGCCTCCACCGTGAGAACCTCGCCATCGTCGAAGAGCATCTCGCACAGTGGGACGCCGATCCCGAGGTGACATGGCGGAGCGTCATCCACCGACTCGTCGCGACCGGCATCGCGCCGCTGGCGACGAGCGGATCGGAGTTCGCCTTGGCCGAGGGGTGCATGGAGGATTTCTTGCAGCAGATGCGCGAACGGGATCTGGGCCCCATCGAGCAGCTCCTGGAGAAGGCCGCGCGCCACGGTCTCGCGCCCGCCGACCTCGACCCCTACCGCTTCATCGCGGGGATCGTCGTCCTCTCCCGGCCTCTCCCCGAGCTGACGGTCGCACTCCTGCCCGACCAGGGCGCATGGATGGTCGATGTCTACATCGCCGGCCTGAAGGCGCTCCGAGTCGGGTGAAGCCGCGTGGCGGGCTGCCGCCCCGCGGAATGGTCTGTCGGGCAGTCGATCCGCAGGGCGGAGTCCGTTGCAGGTGTCTACTTCACGGCGGTCTGGGCGGCGGATTCTCTGGCGTCGGCGAGTCTGGCTCCGGACTGGCGTCGCGAGACCCTGCGCAGCAGTGGTGGCACGATGAGCACGCCGACGACGACCGTCCAGGCACCGAGCACGGCGAACGACTCCCACAAGCGCCAGGACTCGGTGACCTCGACGGACGAGAACTCGTAGGGGAGGAGGGTTGACCGCATGAGGTGGCCGATCCAGTAAATAGGGGAAGGTCTGCGCGAGGACCTGCACCCCGCCCTAGAGCTGCTGGAAGGGGAGCTGCAGTCCGGAGACGGCCGTCAGCGCGATCACGGGAGTGATGCCCAGCATCGTCACCTTCTGCGGGGTGTGGACGATCGAGCCGGTGGCGATCCCGATGGGCAGGGTGGTGCGCATGCGCAGGATGATGCCGCCGACAGCAGCAGCCAGTCCCGGCCTGACGCGGGCATGGCGTCGCTGAACAGCAGTGCGCTGGGAACGAGGATCATGGCTAGCATCGCGATCACCATCGCCAGGTCTACGACGGGCGTATCGCCGAGCTGACCAGCACCCGTGACGCCCTCCGAGGCCTGATCGACGCATCGAGCCATTGAAGGCCCGCGAATCTCTGCTGCCGCTGACCGTCTGCTCGTGATGTCTAGAGGTACTGACCGGGCACGTTGATTGGGACCGGTAGTCAGGATCGATAGCGGGTCGTTAATGCTTCGGCGCGCGCGTACATCGCATCGCGGACGGATTCTGGCGCTAGTACTTCGGCGTCCGTATCAAGCCGCCACACCGCCCACACCGCATGGCGCAGGTCTTCGAAGGTCACATCCAGGCGGACCCAATCGTCCGGCTCCGGTTCCTCGGCTCGGACAGCTCGAGCATTCTCCAGCAGTTCCTCACGACGTGACCTCTTGATGCGGACCACGACGGGGAGGTGGCTCTCGGAGAGGAACTGTGCGGTGCGCTCGGCCCAGATGCGGTCGAGATCGACCTGCGCGGGGCGTTGCGCCGGTTCGGGGAGCGCTTCGGCGCTGGTCATCCGGGATAGGCGGTAAGTCCGATCGTCTCCGGACCTCGTCGCCAGCAGGTAGGTGTGCCCGCGGACGGTGACCAGTCCGATCGGATCGACAGTTCGAGGACTTGGTGCCTGTCCGGGTGCCGCGTAGTTGAATCGCAGCCGGCGGCCTGTGAGCACCGCGGCTCGGACCTCGCTGATGACGCCGTCGGCCAGGTCTTCGGTGGGGGCACGGCGAGAGAGTAGGTCGGTCTCCGGCTCCACGAGGAACCGTTTGGCCGCATCGCCGAGACTCGTCTGGTGCCCCTCGGGCAGCGCGTCGACGACCTTGCGCATCGCCGAGGCCAGCGGTGCGCTGAGGCCGAAGACCTTCTCGCCGCGGTCCGATCCGGCGGTGAGCAGCGCGAGCGCCTCGTCATGGTTCAGCCCGGTCAGTTCGGTGCGGAAGCCGGGAAGGAGCGAGTAGCCGCCGTGGCGGCCCCGGTCGGCGTAGACGGGGACGCCCGCGGTCGAGAGCGCGTCGATGTCGCGCAGCACGGTGCGCGTGGAAACTTCGAGCTCACCGGCCAGCTGGTCGGCGGTCATTCGGCCTCGCTGACGCAGAAGCAGCACCAGCGAGACCAGTCGGTCTGCTCGCATGCGTCCATCATTATCAGAAATCACGCCACAAGGTGTCGTGATTCGTAGTGAGGCTGGTAGTGCAGCGTCGAGGACGGCGGCCAGAGGGCGGCCGGGTGCTGCGGAACGAACGAACGGAGCAGCAATGGAACGCACGGCAGTGAACCCGGTGACCTGGTCGCAGGAGATGGGCTTCAACCAAGGCGAGGTCGTCTCGGGCGAGGCGCGGACCCTGTACATCTCGGGACAGACAGCGATGAGCAAAGATGGTCGGCCCGAGCACGACGGGGACGTCGAGGCCCAGCTCGCGCTGGCCGTGGCGAACCTCGAGGCCGTGCTCGCCGAGGCCGGCATGTCGCTGGCGAACCTGGTCCGCCTCAACGTATACACCACCGACGTGGACGAGCTGTTCCCGCACTACGGCGTGCTCGCCGGGAAGCTCGGGGTGGCAGGGGTCGCCCCGACCACCACGATGCTCGGCGTCACCCGTCTGGCGATCCCCGGCCAGATGGTCGAGCTCGAAGGCACCGCTGTCGCGTAACGCTTCCCCCTTTCGCAACTCATGTCTGACGGCCAGCGGGGTAGCCCTGCTGGCCGTCAGACGGTCCTAAGGAGTCCCATGCCCCACGCAAGTGACCCTCGTAGTCCTCGCCGGTCGGGTCGCGACCGCGTGGGGTCCCGACACTCTGGAGGTGGAGCCCGGCAGCGCGAGGCACAGGATCTTCGAGGCGCACTCGCTCATGGCCCACGACGTCATCGTCGATGACCGCAATGAGCAGCACGACGGAATGAAGAAGGCGTTGTGAGTGATCTGGGATACGACCTCGGTTCGAGGCTGACCAGGTCGGTGAACTTGATCCTTCCCCCTTCGAGCGCCCGCTCGTACCCCTTGTAGGTGCCCGCCACCGAGTGGTCGAGCAGCGTCGTGAACACGACTTCGTCGATCGGGACGGAGGCGTGACCCAGGTGCACCTCAATGGACATGGCCGACCGCGCCGGTGGTGCTCACGACGACGCCCCTGCCTTCTCCTCGGCCAGCACGCCGTGGACGGTGCGACCGAGACGCCGAGGACGCGCGCGATGACCCGGATCGACTCGCCCTTCTCGCTGCGGGCGAGGATGATCGCGCGCTTGTCGTCGTCGATCACCCGGGGCCGACCGCCGACACGGCCGCGCCTCCGGGCCGCCTCGAGGCCGTTCTTCGTCTTCCGGGAGATGTCGCGGCGTCGGTCCTCGGCCAGTGCCAGCGCCATGTCGAGGACGAAGCTGCGCTCGATGTGCTCTCCGGCTGCGATGCCCTCCAGCACCTTTACCGCGTAGCCGTGCTCGAACAAGTCGTTGAGGACGATGAGACCCTCGAGGAGATTGCGGCCGAGGCGGTCGACCTCCTGGACGGCGAGCAGATCGCCGGTACGCATGAAGTTGAGCGCGGCCCTGAGCCCAGGCCGATGGTCGACGGCGAGCTTGCCGCTCACCTTCTCCTCGAACACGCGCTCGCAGATCGGGTCGAGAGCGTCGTGCTGCCTCTGCGTTTCCTGCTTCGCGGTGCTCACCCGCACCAGCCCGACCAGCGCCACGACCCCTCCTCGAGTTCAGCAAACGTGTTCATCTTCTGACTACGAGGATGCCAGTTCTTGAACGGGTTTCTGAACGATGTTCGACTCGGGCAGCGTCCTTCGGGCGAGGCTTCCGAGCGTTCAGTCAGACGACCGTTTTCTGAACGCGGGCCGACCGCGTTTTCACCTCCAGAGCCGCGCGGGATAATCGAGGCATGGAGCCAGGGGAGTCGTGGGCGTACCGCGCGCGTGGCATCGACCCGCTCGTCGAGGTGCGCCTCGTGCGAGAGGGGTCACAGAAGCCGGCGCGCGTCCTGGTGCACTTCGTGGCCGACGAGTTCGAGGGGCGGGAGGAGTCGGTCCCGCCCGCGCGCTTGAAGGTGAGGTGGGACGACGTCGAGTCGTTCCGGGCACGGGAGGAACGCTGGGACCGTGTCAGCGCCCTGGGCCCCGATCGCGACGACCCCAGGGACTGTGCGGCGAGCGAGATCCTCGACGAGTTCATCGACCGCGATCTCGCCGGGATGAACGACAGCGACGGCTGCTCGATCACGATCAGTCGCCCCGACGAGCTCGCAGACTCTCTCGGCCTTCGCATCGAGCAGCTGACGGAATACCCGGAGGCCTTCCGGGAGGACGGCAAGCTCATCGCACCCTGGCCAGTGACCGAGCTGGTCGCCCGGGCCGCCGCGCAGATGAACGCGGAGGCGGTGCTCCAGCGGGTCGAGTCCGAGGAGCGGAAGGCGCAGCATGCCGCGATCCACGGCGAGTACCTCTCCGGTCGCGGACGCCACTTCATCGATCCTGAGATCTCGGCGAAAGTCGATCGCGACCACGGCAAGCCGATCCGGGACGTGCTCCGTGCATGGTGCGGGGCCGACAACGTCGAGCGGTTCGACGAGCTGGTCGAGCTGCGCAAGGAGATCAAGCGGGTCGGAGAGGTGGCCGAGCGCGCGATCGCCGCGCTGCGAGCCCACGGGCACGACGCCGTGGCTGCGCAGATCGAGCGGGAGCTCGGCACGCCGGTGGAGATGCTCCGCGCCGAGCTGCCCGACTAGCGGCTCCAGGGGCGGCGTGCGTCATCCGGTGGGCGTCGTGCCGTCATGCCCCGCGGCATGAACGGGTCGAGGTCTGCGTCGGCCACCTCGTCAGGCTCGACGTACTGCAGATCTGCCGGGCTCAGCAGCGGGTCGATTCGCTCCGCCTCGGATCGGGCCCATTCCGTCCAGGCCCGGACCTGGTGCGCCTCGCCCTGATCATCGAGAGCGGCTGCCTTCTTCTCGAGGGCCTCGGCGTAGCGGAGGAGTTCGTCGGCACGGCGATGACTCTCAAGCTGTTCTCCCAGGCGTCGACGATTCAGATCCTCGATGTAGCGCTGCCGCGCTTCGGTCTTCGCCTGCTCCCAGGCGCGCTGGCGCTCGGCCCGTTCCCGTTCGTCGCGAGCACGGCGTTCGAGGGTCTCCGCGGCCTGGCTCTCGGCGTAGGCGAAGAGGTGCGGCAGCCGGCTGTCGAGGGTCCACCGCTTGCGATCGGCCCACGACGTGCGCGAGTAGGAGGGACCGGACTGAACCAAGAGCTTGCCGGAGGGGACTTTCTGCACAGTCGAGCGCACTCGCTGCCATTCGTACCTCGCCTCAGCGAGCTCGTCCGCGTTCGGGACGGGTCTGCGCACGCGCTCCTCGAGCATGTCGAAGTCAGTCGGCACCCCGTCGACGGTGAGCCGGAACGTCCCCGAGTCGTCGTCTGAGGGCAGGCCGAACTCGTGTCCGCGCCGTTCGCACTCGTCGGCGATGGCCTGCAGGATCAGCAGGGCGCGGCGCTGCTCGGAGGGAGTCACATCGAGTCGCTCGGCTCGACTGTCCCGCAGCTCCCGCACGGCGTCATGGAGGCGACTGAGATCGTCCGGCACGGGAATGGGCGCGAGTTCCGGACGCTGCGGAGCGTCGTCCTTCGGGATCAGGCGGACCACCAGATCGCCTCGGTCGCGTCCGGTGTGACGCAGTGCGGAGCCGGCGGGCACCAGGCCGTCGGCGATGGCCATGCTCATCGCGCGTCGGTACGCCGCTCGTACCTCTGGCGGGGGATCAGCAACGGTGAGCGTCCCGTCGTGGGCGAGGAGGTCAGCGATGAGCGCCTCGGCGGTGACACTGAACGATGCCTTCTGGGTCGTACGACCACGTGGACCCGAGTGCTTATCGCTCGGCGGCTCTTCGTTGATCCGGTAGTGGCCGTGGTCGAGGTAGAAGCGGCCGTCGTCGGTCATCGCGGCCGACCATGAGCCGCGTCTCCGATCCACTTTCACGAGGCCGCGTGTCGCCAGCGCATAGACCGAGACCTTGTAGCTGGAGTCGTGCCACACGCCCTCCGGGCATCCGCGCGCGACCCATTCCAGTGCCTTCAACTGGATGGGATTCAGCGGTGGCCAGCGGGTGCCCATGCGCTCAATCCTCATCGAGTGCCTGCTGAACCGGCAACGTCGTGACGCCGCGCGGGGTCGAGCGGCACCGTATGGTCGTTGGCTGATCGATTGCAGGACGCTGAAATGCGGCTCAGCGCATGCGCTCCGCCAGTTGGTCGAAGAAGTCGGTGAGCATCCGGGCGGCCCCGTCGGCCATGAGCTCGGCCCCGCCAAACCTGTACACCTCGTACCCGGCGAGCCTCAGCCGGCGGTCCTCGGCGACCATCTCGCTGTAGAGCCTCGGGCTCGCGACGTCGCCGTCCGCGTAGTGCTGCTTACCGTCGACCTCGAGCACGACCCGGTGCCTGCTCGAGAAGAGGATGAGGAAGTCCATCCGCTGCCGCGCCAGCGGGCTGCCGCTCTGTCCCGCCGCCCGCCGCGCCAGCTGCGTGGCGGGGTCGAAGTGGAGGTAGACCTGCGGGATCAGCGCCGGCACGTCGAACCGGTTGTTCCGATACCGCGCTGCGTAGGTGTCGAAGACGAGGGCCTCGACGGGGTTGTCGCCGAGCGACTCCCGCAGCCGCGCGTGGAGATCCACGCCGACCTCCCTGTCCGGCACTGCGTCCGCGAACCCCTGCCGCTTCCGCCACCACTCGATCAGGTTCTGGTACGTCAGGCCGTCGGCCGGGATCGGCCGGTCGAAGACGAGGCAGTACTCGCCGTTGCGCGTGATCTCGATGTCGTTGTTGACGGCGTCGCGGAGCACCAGCTCGGGCTTCGGCCCGTTCGCCGCGAAGATGAGGTTCTTCGGCGGCGTGCCGACGCCGCCGCCCCGGTCATGAGCTGCCAGGAGCGCGTGCAGGTCGGCGAGGAGCGCCTCGTTGAGATCGAGCTCGGCGACCATCCTCCGGACGAGGGCGGCGAGCTTCGGGAGGTCCCAGCCCTTCGTGTAGCCCTTGATGACGTCGCGCTTGGTGTACTCGCTCTCGGACGGCTCGCTGTCCGCCACCGGCCAGGGCAGCTTGAGTTCCTCGCCGAGCACCGTCTCGAGGTCCTGCCTCGTGTAGGTGTGGATGAGCGCCTCCTCGATCGCGGTCCGGAACGCCCGCGACGACACCTTCGGCGGTGCCTTCGGGACGGTGGTGAACCCGGCGCTGAAGAAGTCGAAATCGGCCACGGCCCCATTGTCCCCGAGTCGCCTCCGATCCGCGGGCGCGGAGAACCCCCGATCCGACCTCAAGCGACAGGTTCGGGGGTCTCGTGCCGTGCGTCCATCGGGGTAGACCCTTACTGACGGTTCGCTGGCACTGGTCCTGGAGGCTCGGCCCTGTAGCATCGTGGGTCAACACCCCGGAATCGTCCCTGCAGCTCTCCTCGGAGGGCCGACCACACGGCCGGGGTTCTGCTCTGCCCTCAACCGAGGAGGATCTCACCGACGGTCTCGCCGGCCTCGCGGCACTTGTCGACGTGTGCCTCCATCTGCCCGTCGACGTTCGGCACCGCGACCTCACGGGCACCGACCGGCCACAGCTCCTCGTCGGTGAGCGGCTCCATCAGCGTCGTCAGCCCCATCCCCGCACCCAACATGGGGTTCTCGCCCTCCCAGGTGATGATGTCGTCCTCCCAGGTGCCCGCCGTCTCCTCGGCCTGGCCGAGGCAGTTGACCTTCTCGAAGGTCACGGACTCTCCGTCGACGGTCCACTTCTCCACGAACGGCGAGAAGGCGGCGACAGACAGGGCGTACTCCTGCGGCCCGACCTCCTCGGCGGTCGAGCCTCCGTCACTCTCCGCCTGGCCACCGCCGCCGCACCCGGTTAGGGCGAGGGCCAGGGCGGCGATGGGCACGACTCCCACGATGGGGGCTGATGCAAATTCAGGTGACAGTCTTGGTTTCCTGGTTCAGGCCGCCAGAGCCACAGCCTGGCTCTGCAGCACTTCTTCGAACACGACGGGTGTCAGTCGGCCGAGGCTCTTCTGCTTCCTCCTACGGTGATAGGTGCCTTCGATCCAGGACACGATCCGCGCCCGCAGCTGTTGCCGCGTCCGCCATGGCCCGGTATCGAGGACGTTGTTCTGCAGCAAGGAGAAGAACGACTCCATCGCCGCGTTATCCCCGGCAGCCCCGACTCTGCCCATCGATCCTTGTAGTCCGTGATACTCCAGAGCACGCAGGAACTTCTTCGACCTGAACTGCCCTCCGCGATCCGAATGCACCACACAACCGGCCACCTCCGCCCCCTCACGGACACGGGCGGCCACAGCGGTC
>NZ_AUFJ01000015.1 GCF_000426445.1 Brevibacterium album DSM 18261
ATTCGGATCGCGGAGGGCAGTTCAGGTCGAAGAAGTTCCTGCGTGCTCTGGAGTATCACGGACTACAAGGATCGATGGGCAGAATCGGGGCTGCCGGGGATAACGCGGCGATGGAGTCGTTCTTCTCCTTGCTGCAGAACAACGTCCTCGATACCGGGCCATGGCGGACGCGGCAACAGCTGCGGGCGCGGATCGTGTCCTGGATCGAAGGCACCTATCACCGTAGGAGGAAGCAGAAGAGCCTCGGCCGACTGACACCCGTCGTGTTCGAAGAAGTGCTGCAGAGCCAGGCTGTAGCTCTGGCGGCCTGAACCAGGAAACCAAGACTGTCACCTGAATTTGCATCAGCCCCCAGCGAACACGCGCCTCGCGGCTGTCGGGCGGTTCGGGCGACGCAAAGCACGCGACGAGCATCGCGCCGCCAGCGAACAAACACAGGTCATACGGCATCGCGTCCGCGATGCGTGGGAGGCCGAACCGCCACAAACTCCCAGCGCACTACACGAATGGGCTGTGCAGGTCGCAGAACGGCGAACAGAGACCGATCCCCGAGTGCGCGACGCCGACAAAGCTGTCGAAACCGCGCGCACCGGACGAGCCGCAACGGTTGAGCGTCACCGCAAAGAACGGCTGGCACTCTTGGCGAGCGAGTATGGGCCTGAGAACGCGCGCGCTCACCAGTACGGGATGCGCGCCCTCAACCCGAACCGAGAGGCCCGCGATGCCACAGTACGAGCCATCACCACACGTCAGGAGATTGAGATACTACGTGCGCTGCCCCTCGACCAGGCCGTGGCGCGTCTCGGTGCGCGACGAGTCGCCGCCGAAGAATCGAAGAGACGTGAGGTGGAGCGGACACGGCAATTCCGTGATCCGTTCGGCCGCGACCCCCACCTAGCCGATCCGCGACACAATGGCCCTGGCCGTAGCTTGTAGCAAAACGCGGAGTAGCTCCCGAGATTCTACGAGTCGCACGCTGTTCCTCGTCCTCGCTTAATGGTCGTGGACCATGGTGCGGGTGAAGGAAAAGATGGTGTGTTCGAGTGGTCGGCAGGTCACCAGTACAGCGCAACAAACCCGACTTCGAGCTGAACCGGTGACACCTCAGAGTCAGGTTGCTGACGAGGAACCGGAGAGTGGTTCTGGACGGGGGCGGGGAGTCGATCAATCCAGTCAGATCTGATTCTCAACAGCAGGTCCCGGTCGGCGTCCTCGCCCGCTACAGCCTGAGCGACGGGCTCAAAGGCACGACGCCGCTCCTCAATCGTCGTCGCGGAAGCCAGTGCCGGAATGGCGGTTGCGACAGCCTCATTGACCGCGGTGGAATCTGGGGTTGTCCCCGAGGCAGCTTGGAGCGCAACCGCGAAGTTATCAAGTTGAAATTGAGCGGTGGCCCTTGTCTCGGGAGTTTCGACCGATTGGGTGTTGCCAAGGTCAAGCTGTTGTAGTGGTAGCACTACCTGGTCACGAAGATCAGGTGCTAGAGATTCTAGAAGGTCCGCGATCTTGATCGGAGACCAAGGTGACGAAAGCACCGGTCCTTCTGCCCGGGCGTAAACGGTGAAGGTGGACCCCGAGAACAACGTCCGGCGGAGGTCGCGCCAGAAGGAGTCGGACTCAGCAAAGCCAACCAGTTCGAGTGGCCTTGCACCTCCTCGTACTTCGTTGCCGAGAAGCTCTGTTGCGATTACGACCCGCTCACCGGCAACCTCGATGACGCTGTGGCTTGTGGCTAGCCCCCGCATAGGGACGAGCCCAACGAGGAGTTCCCTGAGCACCTTTATCATCGGAGCGACCTCACGAACGTCCGCATCCGATATGCCAAACAGGTGCTCTCGACCGTTCATGAGATCAAGGATCGTAGTACCCATCGTGATGATCTTGAAGAACTGATCGGCTTCAATCTTGACGTCCATCTCCACGATGTCGCCACGATGGATCTCACTCAACGGGACGGCCAGCTTTGCCTTCTTCAATCTTGGGAGGGCGTTTTCAAGATCACGGTATGAGTGGATCGGCTTACGCGACCTACGCTTGATCCCCGAGATGTTGTGCAGGAGAACTCCGACGTCGCGTCGCCAGAGATCCCGGAACGTGCTTTGAATGACTGCACGCCGGACAACTTCGTTGGTAGAGGTCCGCGACGCCCCAAGGCGTGATTCCACGCTGGCACCGGCCTTCGCCGCACCTATGGTTCCCCCCAAACTATGGTCTTCCGTGCGTGAGAGCGTATCGGTGACCGCCTCCTTAATCTCACCTTGGAGGCCAGCAAGAAGGCTGACGACACTCACTTCGTCCAGATAGATGAACTCACGGTGGCGGTCGCGGGGTTCATTTCGCTTGCGATTCCAGATAGCCATCATTCTGCCTTCAGGTGGGTCTTGCGGTCTCGGTCAACCGCCTCAACGCCAATGAGGATGTCTTCCCAGGCGATGGATTTCCTATGGTCGAGAGTCGCAGCGAGACCGGCCTCGGTCCAGATAGCAGCGAGGTCGGCCGCTGTCCAGCCTTGCGTGAGTTGCGCGAGCGCTGACAGGTCTGGCCTCTCTCCGAAAAGCACCTTTCGACTCGATGCCGAGAGGATCTGAACTCGGTCTTCCGCAGACGGCAAGGAGAAGACGAGCTTGTGCCCCAACCGTCCAGGCCGCAAGAGCGCGTCATCGAGTGCTCCGGGAAGGTTTGTCGTCGCAATAATGAGCACTCGGTCGTATGCCACAAAGCCGTCGAGAAGAGACAGGAACTGCCCAACAAGCCGGTTGGTTGCCTCGTGATTCTGCTCACCCCGTTGTGTGTACAAGCTATCGATCTCATCAAAGAAAAGAATCGCGGGGCCGTTAGCTTGTGCATGCTCGAAGATCTCGCGGAGTCGCCGCTCAGTTTGGCCAACAAATTTGTCTACAATCACGGGCCCGCCGACGTTGTAGAAAGAAGCATCGAGCTGAGCGGCAAGACCCCGAGCAAGAAACGTTTTCCCTGTGCCGGAGGGGCCGCTGAAAAGCATGCCCTTGATGGGATTGACTCCTATTTTCCGCAATGGGTCGTCGGGCGAAAGAGCCACGGTCGCGAGATCGAGAGCACGGCGGACGAGCAATATGCTGCCGCCGAAATCCTCAAGGGACGTGGTGTTATCTTCCTTGCGGACAACAAGGGACTCCGGGTCGAAATCGTCGTCGCGGAGAAGGCTGAGGTCGTCGATGGGATCGTCTGCAATTACGGCGACTGGTTGGCCGTCTGGTCCAAGTCGGACCGTTTGCCCCTTCTCGAAGGGATCGTCGGCTCGCTGTCGGAAGTTATAGGTGGAGCCAGCTGACTTCACGACGATATCGGTGTTCCCAGCCCATACAACGGTTCCGGTGCGATCGCCAGCTGGCCATGATTCAGCAGCAAGCCGCTCGACTCGACCGTCGGCAAGCAGGAAGACGTCTCCGGGCTCTAGATCGGCTAAGCCCGGACCGTTGGCGCGGGCCGTGTTGCCGTTCCGCAACTCAAGTAAGACTGAGCCATCGACATTGGATAGGACCCGAAATAGCTGCCCTTCGACGATATCGGGCTCATCTTCCTCGAACTGACCTGGCAGCACAGTCGTCATCTGAAGTCTCTCGTGTGGACCGTCACGCTTGAGCCTCACAGCTCGGCAGCGCCCGGATCGGCAACGCGTCATCGGGAAGCGCAGAGGCCCCGATCACACGCCAGTCTTCGCCGAGTACGCCGTGGAAGCCGAACAAGCAAACGATAGAAACCCAGCGTTTGATTGAGTCAGCAACTTCAGCACGCAACTCTCCTTCGAATGGCGCGAAGTCCGCACCCTCTATCGTTCGCTGGTGATGGGCAGAGAGAGGAGGCGAGCTATTGATGGCCGCCCGCTCTGCCTCGTCCCACATTGCTCTCGATGATCGCGAGCTGACCTCTTTGCCGGAAACTTGGTCAAGATGGTGGTATCGGCCCGTGTCTGCGTAGTTCCTCAGCGTGCGAACCACCGCTGCCCAGACAGGGTCATTGTCGAGGGTGCAAATCCAACTGCGCAGCAACTGTTTCCGCTCCCAGTCGCCAGACTCGATTGCCTCGCGAAGCTCGGAACGTAGCCGCTCATCCATCTCGTCTAAGGCATGACCCCAGCCGTCACGTGTGAAGCCCATCTTCTTCGGCCAACCTTCACCTTTGGAGACGGCGGCGGTGCCAAGCGCGAGCTTCATCAGTCGTTCGACACCTATCGAGTAAGTCGCAAGGACAGCATCGAGGTCACGTTCGAGGGCTCCGTCTTGCCGCAGCAGTCGATCAGCGGATGCGAGCACGCTCCGCGCGGAGTTGACCTCGGGCAGTAACCCGTTGAGCCACTGTTGGCTTGTAAACCCTGACCCCTCGCGCATGACTCAAGGATATCGACAGCAGCAGCACTGGCCGGGGTGCCGTGGTGTCGAGCAGCGGCGGAGTAGACTCAGATCGCGCACACGTGCATGATCACAGGTGAGTGTGTTTGGGGTACCTCGGCTAGCCGAGATCAACGTGCTCGGCCAGGTACACGGCAGGCAGGACGATGGAGGAACCGAAGCGTCTCTCGGCCTTGCGGATCGCGGCCGACCCGTCCTCCCGCAGTCCCGTGATCGTCCAGGACTCGCCGTTGCGGACCCAGTCGCGGCCGTTGCCGGTGCGCAGGCACCAGTCGTTGCGCCGGGTGATGACCGTATCGCCGACATTCGGAGTGCACTTGTCCTCTCTGGAGCCTCGTCGAGGAACAGCACACCACCTCCGTTGCTTCATCGCCCTTCAGCGTTCGTGAAAGCACCCCGAACACGTAGCCAAAAACGAAGGAACCGGCCCCTGCGGACGAATCCCCGCAGGGGCCGGCCCCCTCTCAACCCACGCCTTCACCCCTCACTCCCACTCAGCCGTCTCCGGATCCACGCCGTGGCCTCGGGCGTTCTCGTCGATCAGCGCCTTGAGCCAGGCGCTCACGCCCGCGCCCTGCTTGTCGTAGTGCTCAGCGAAGCGCGGGTCGTCCACGTAGCTGCGAGCGATGAGCACGTGCTTCGAATGCGTGATGTCGAACCACCTGCCGATGGACGCGCGATGCGCCTCCGCCAGCCGGTTACCCTCCGCGGACCCGGGCTGCACACCAGCACGGTGAGCCTCACCCAACTCCGCCTCGAAGGCGTCGACCTCCTCCTTCACACGCTTCCAGTCCTCGGCGGACATCTGCTCCTTGACTCGCTCACCCTGCGCCCACTCGGGGGTGTCGGACCACTTCTCCTTGGCCTCTTCCTCCCACTTGGGGTCCCAGTCCGAGCCCAGGATCTCCGCCTGCTGCTCTGCCGTGAGCCTCTTGCCCATGTTCTCTGCCTCCATCATCTGCTCCACTGCGGAGACCATCTCCTGCAGGCGGGCGATGCGGTCGAGCAGCTGCGCATGCTGGCTCTCGAGGTGCGCCGCGACGTCCACCTCCGGGTCGTCGAGCACCTGCTGGATCTTCGCCAGCGGCATGCCGAGCTCTCGGTAGAGCAGCACGCGCTGGATCCGGGCCACATCCTCGGCGGTGTAGATCCTGTAGTCGGACCACGTCCGCGTCTCCGGGCTGACCAGCCCGATCTCGTCCCAGTGGTGCAGCGTTCTCACGCTCACCCCCACGAGCTCGGCGGTCCGCCCCACGGTGAGGCCGTCGTCAGCGTGTGTGCTCATCCATTCATCATCGCCCACGAGAAGAACTCTCCGGCCTCACGCCGCGTGAGGGTCAAGCATGGCGGTGCCGCATTTCCTCAGCACCCACCTCCACGCTCAGCGCCGCCGGCACCGCGCCGGGATGTTTGGCAAGGTCCACCCGCCGCACCCCGCACTCACCGCAGCGCACGTAGAGGACCCACCCCTCCGAGGTGGCATGCCGCGACTCCACCCGCCAGCCGTGCTCGTGTGCGCGGGCCGAGGCGGGCGCGGGGGAATCAGCATCGCCCGCGGTGGGCTCGGGCAGGGCGACCACGGCCTGGGACAGCGTGGGCGAGGCGACCTCGGGCGCGGCGCTTTCGGGCCGACCACCCTGTGCGGCAGTGGCCCTGCGAACTGCCTTTCCTTTTCTCCTCATACCCCTACGGTGCTGTAATGGTCTTATGCATCTCAACCCTTACGGCGAGTATGCCGTCGCCCTCGCCGGCTCCCTGACGAACAACTGGCCCGGGAACAGGGCCGGGATCGTCCAGCGCACACGCGACTTCGGCATGACGGTGGACTTCCCGGAGGAGCCCGGGGACGTGCAGGCGGTCCGCCGCGTCATCGACGACTGGCTCACCGTCGTGGACGCCCCGGACCCCCAGACCCGCGCCCTCCTCCTCAACGCCCACATGGCCGCAGCCACCGCCTACCCCCGCCTCACCGACCACCACGACGAGGGATGGCACCTCCACTACCGCGACGACGACGCCCGCTCGCTCCCCCACGTGCTCTCCGCCGTCATCAGCGTGGGCACCGCCCTGCACCTCACCACCCGCGGCATGCACCGCCTCCGCAGATGCGCCGCCGGCCAGCATCCCGGCGACCCCTGCACGGCAGTCGTCGTCGACCTCACCCGCAACGGACGGCAGCGGTATTGCTCTGTGCGCTGTGCCAACCGGGCGGCCGTCCGCCGGCACCGGGCACGCACGTCGATTCGCTCAGGCACCTCGCCCACCTCGGACGCCGCACGCACCGCAGACACCACACGCACCTCGGGCACCTCGCACACCTGAGCGATCCGACGTCACGCGGCAGCGGCGCTTGCTTCCCTGCCGCATCCCGCGCCACACACCTCCGCCCGAGGACGTCCGGACCAGCCAGGATCGCTCCGCACCCATCCAGGGCGCCGCTCTGCTAACGGGAGGATGCTCGCGGCCGCCGTGATCGCTCCTCACCCGTCCAGGACGGCGCCCCTTTTGCCCGGACCGCTCCCGCCTTCCTCCGCAACGACACGCTGGAGCGCGTCATCGCGGAGAAACAGCGCGGTGAAGCGGAGGCAGGGCCCGATCCCGGAGGTCGGGCGCGACCCCGGAGGGAGCACACTGCACCACCGCCGCGCAGCGCACCCGCGCGCTGTACAGATCACCCTCCCCGTTCAGCCCTCTTGTGGCCGCGCCGATACCGGGTCTACCGTCTTCTCACCTGGTTTAACAGCCATTCAGCCGGTC
The DNA here is from genome assembly GCF_000426445.1 of Brevibacterium album DSM 18261. GTDB lineage: Bacteria > Actinomycetota > Actinomycetes > Actinomycetales > Brevibacteriaceae > Brevibacterium > Brevibacterium album. The sequence continues at coordinate 7,146 of NZ_AUFJ01000015.1, forward strand.
CGGGGTCGACAGACCTCGCACGGCTCCGACACGCAGGGAGGTGAGCACGATGGTCTATCGCTACCGGGATCAGGATCGGCTGCGTCGCAGCGCCACATCGCCCGGGGTGCACATGCCCGGCGCACAGGCACTCAGCGCACACGCACCCAACGCCCAGACGACCCGCACACAGCCACCCAGCCCACACGCCCCCGTCCCACAGGCACCCGGCGTCGAGGCACCGAGCACCACCCGCCCGGACGGCAGGAACCCAGAAGCCCCCGAATCCGCCGAGGCCCCCACCAGCGCAGACCGCATCCGCGACGCGGCGATCGACCTCTACGGCCAGCACGGCTTCGATCACGTCACGCTCAAGCAGATCGCCCACGCCGCCGGAGTCTCCACGCCCCTGGTGATCCACCACTTCGGCTCCAAGGCGGGGCTGCGCCAGGCCTGCGACCGCCACGTGGCGGACGAGGTCTACGCCATGAAGTCCCAGGCCGTCCACAAGGGCAGCCTGCCCCGCAGCTATGTGCTGGAGCTGATGCGCACCAGCCGCCATGTCGTCCTCTACCTTTTCCGTGCCTTCGCCGCCGGAGGCGAAGCGACGGACCTGCTCTTCGATCAGCTCGTGGAGGACTCGCTGAACTACACCGCGGAAGCGGAGAAGGTCGGCCTGGTTCACCCCAGTGCCGACCCACGCCGGCGCGCAGTCATCATGATGCTCCAGGCTTTCGGCCCCCTCATGCTGCATCGGCAGATGAAGCGCCACCTGGACCTCGACCCCATCGAGGGCCCGCCGGAGGATCTCGCCCCCTACATGGCAGGCGTGCTGGAGATCTACACCCAGCCCGTGCTCAACGCGGATGTCTACCAGAACCTCATGGATGCCGAGGCTCAGGAGCACTACGAGACCGCCCGGCAGAAGTCCGACCGGCCCGGCGAGGCTGCCAGCTCGCCCCACGGCCACACAACCAGTCCGCCTGGCCACACCGCCACCGGCCCGCCCGGCGCTCACCCGAGACCGACGCACGCCGGCAACACAACGCACCTCGGCACCACAGCACACCCCCACCGCACGTCCGATACCCCGGACTCACCCTCCGACCGTCATCCCCAGAAAGGAACGGAACCATGACCGGCACACACCCCGTCATCTCCGCAGAGGGCCTCGTGAAGAGCTTCGGCTCCGTCCGGGCGCTCGACCACCTCGATCTCAGCATCGCCCCCGGCGAGGTCCACGGCTTCCTCGGCCCCAACGGCGCCGGCAAATCCACGACCATGCGCGTCCTGCTCGGGCTGCTCCGCCCGGACTCCGGCACCGTCCGCATGTTCCGCCGCGATCCGTGGAAGGACGCGGTCGAGCTCCACCGCCGGCTCGCCTATGTGCCCGGCGACGTCGAGATCTGGCCCAACCTCACCGGCGGCGAGGTCATCGACATGTTCCTGCGCCTGCGCGGCAGCTACAGCGCCCGCCGCCGCAACGAGCTCGTCGAGCGCTTCGACCTCGACCCGCGCAAGAAGGCCCGCACCTACTCCAAGGGCAACCGGCAGAAGGTCGCGCTCATCGCCGCACTCGCCGCGGACGTGGACCTCCTGCTCCTCGACGAGCCCACCGCCGGCCTCGACCCGCTCATGGAGGTCGTCTTCCAGGACGTCATCCGCGAGGCGCGGGCAGACGGGAAGTCCGTGCTGCTCTCCAGCCACATCCTCGCCCAGGTCGAGGCGCTGTCCGACCGCATCTCGATCATCCGCGCAGGCGCCATCGTGGAGTCCGGCTCGCTGTCCGAGCTCCGCCACATGACCCGGACCACCGTCGAGGTCGAGACCGCCGCCCCCGCCGAGGCGCTCGCACAGCAGCCGGGGGTCCACAGCTTCCGCACGGAGGACGGCCGCAGCGTGTTCGAGGTCGACGGCGACCGCGTCCAGGAGGTCATGCTCCGCCTCGCGCCGCTGGGCATCCGCTCGCTCACCGCGCACCCGCCCACCCTCGAGCAGCTGCTCATGCGCCACTACGGCGAGGACCTGCCGCCGCAGGACGCACCCCGCAGCCCCCAGCGCGCATCCACCGCCGAGGCCGCCCCCGGACAGCCCCCCGCGCCCGCCGAGGCAGCGCCTGCGGAAGCCACAGCGGCTCCCGCCCGCACCTCGGGCACGGGCAGGCACTGAGGACCGGACTGCCGAGAGAGGAGTCATCATGACTGCGACATCGCACAGCAGCACCCTGACGGTGCCCCCGCAGGACACCCCCGCCGAGGCCGGCCCCGGCCGCACCGCACGCCCCGCGCGCACGGAGCGCAGCCGCCGCCAGTCGCCCCTGACCGGCACCGGCACCCTGCTGCGGTTCATGCTCCGCCGCGACCGCATCCGCACGAGCGTGTGGGTGCTGGGCGTGGGCCTCATGGGCTTCTACTTCGCGCATGCCATCCAGCTCATCGCCGAGGACCAGGAGGCCCTGAACAGCCTCGCCCCGCTCTATGCGGACCCCATCGGCCGCATGATGGTGGGACCCGGCTTTGGCATGGACGCTCCCACCCACGAGCGCTTCTTCGCTTCCGGCTATGCGCTCTTCGTCCACATCCTCATGGCGCTCATGACGGTCTTCACGGTGGTCCGCCACACCCGCGCGGAGGAGCAGACGGGCCGTGCGGAACTCGTCCGTGCCAACGTGCTGGGCCGCCACGCGACCCTCACCGCCGCACTGCTCCTCGTCACCGGTGCAGTGCTTCTGGCCGCCGCACTCGTCTGGGTCGGTGCGGTCACGGCCGGCTTCGACATGGAGGGCTCACTCCTCGTCGCCGCCACGAGCGCCTGCACCGGGCTCTTCTTCGCGGGTGCCGCAGCAACGGCCGTGCAGCTGAGCGAGTCCTCGCGGGGCGCCTCGGCGATGGCCGGCGGGCTGCTGGCGGCGGCATACCTCGTCCGCATGGGCGGGGACGCCCCCGAGGTGGGAGGCACCGCGCTCTCCTGGGCCTCACCGCTGGGCTGGGCTCAGCAGACCGCACCCTATGTGGACAATCTCTGGTGGCCGCTGCTGCCCCTGGCCGGCGGCGCGGTGGTCTTCACCGCGCTGGGCTACTGGCTGTCCACGCAGCGCGATGTGGGTGCGAGCCTCGTGCCCACCCGGCTGAGTCGCGCCGAGGCCCGCCCCGCGCTCGGCACCCCGCTCGGCATGGCCGCCCGCACTCTGCGCGGGGGCCTGCGCGGCTGGGGCATCGCGCTGGTGCTGACGGCACTGATGTTCGGCGCCTATGCGCAGTCGATGGTCGATGCCGCCGGCAGCCTCCCGCCGGAGATGGAGCAGATCTTCAGGGGCGGGGACCTCATGCTGGGCTACCTGGCGTTCATGGCACTGTTCATGGCGGTGTTCGCCGCCGCGGCCGGGGTGAGCGCGCTCCAGCAGCTGCGCGGGGAGGAGAACCGGGGGCGGGCGGAGTTCGGACTCTCGGCGCCCATGAGCCGGACCGCCTGGCTGGGCGCGCACCTCACCGTGCTCATCGCCGGTCTCGTGCTCATCCTCGCCCTCGTGGGTGCGGCGATGGGCCTGGGCGCCGGGCTCTCCCTCGAGGAGGACGGCTGGTCGCACTTCTGGGACCTCTTCTTCGCGGGTCTCCTCCAGGCTCCCGCGGTGCTCGCCACGGTGGGCATCGTCACGGCACTGTTCGGCTGGCTGCCGCGGATCGCCGGCGGCGTGGGCTGGGTGATCGTGGGCTTCGCGGGAGTCATGGCTACCTTCGGCTCCCTGCTGGACCTGCCCGAGGCCGTTCAGGACCTCGACCTGTTCGGCCATCTCGCGCAGTTCCCGGCGGCCGATGTCGACTGGGCACCCGTGCTGTGGCTGACGGGCATCGGCGTCGCCGGGGTGGTCCTCGGGCTGCTCGGCTGGCGCCGCCGCGAGGTGAACCGGGTGTGAGGGACGTGCGGGCGGGTGCGGGCGGGCCTGCCCGGACCTGCCTGCACATCACGCGCCGATCGCCGTCACGTGCCGACCGCCGTCACGAAAGCTCAGGACAGCGCCGCAACTGCGCGGCCGGTCTGAGGGATCCCGACACGCGGGAAGGGCGTGTCAGGATAGCTCGGGTTGGTCGCGCAGTTCCGCGACCACCCCGAGCTTTCGCAACGGCGGGTGAGGGGCGATACGAGAGGCGCGCGGCCCCGCTCAGACGCCCGCCACCTCCGCGAGCGTCACCCTGCGGATGGCGGGGCGGCTGAGCTGGAGGCCCGCCCGCACCACGAGCACGCCCACCGCCACGGAGGCGAGCAGCGTGAGGAAGGTGAGCGGCGACATCACCATCGCCATGCCCGCCAGAGGCAGCACGAGCACGAGGCCCAGTCCGGCGGCCAGGAGGGAGACCCAGATGACGGGCATCATGGTCGCCCGCACGGTCATCGCCGCCACCGTGCCCTCGTCCATCCCGGCCGCGTGGAGCTCGCGGAAGGTCGGCGCCCTGTCGTAGACGTCCGCGGTCTGGTTGAGCGCGGCCGAGATCGCGACGAAGAGGATCGCGATGCCGAGGGTGAGCAGGACGCCGGTGCGCATGTCGCCGGGCAGGTGGAGCTGGGCGACCGGCATATGGGGATCGTCGGGCACCGCGTTGACGATCGCCACGCCGGTGCCCGCGAACACCGCGATGAACGCCGTCATCGCGAGCCCGGACACCCGGCGCCAGTACTGCTTGGGGTCGTCCTGGACGGAACGGGCGGCGATGAGCCCGGCCGCCGTCCCCGCGCGCCTGCTGCCGATGTGTGCGATGAGCCGCACCAGCAGCACGCCCAGGATGTCGATGACGACGAGGCCCATGATGAGCATCGCGAGCAGCGAGACGACGATCATCGCCATCGTCTGCCCGCCCTTGGTGAGCGAGAGGAGCACGCCCACCACCAGCAGTGCCGCAGCGCCCGTGATGATCCGCCCCCAGGGGAACCTCCGCTCCAGGGCCCGCGTGCGCACGCCCAGCGGGGAGATGACGAGCTTCCGCAGGCCCACGAGCGCCGAGGCCTCGCTCACGACCACGAGGCCCAGCCCGGCGAGCGCGATGATCCACCAGGGCATGACCATGTTCGCGTAGCCGAGGCCGGAGCCCTGGAACGGGATCGCGCTCACGGGGACCAGGAGCAGGAAGTGGCCGGCCACGCCCGCGGCCGTGCCGATGAGCGCGCCCGCCACCGGCTGCGCGATCGCGAGGAGGGTGATGGTCGGGCTCGAGGCGCCCAGCAGGGAGAGGCTCGAGAGCCGTTCCGTGTCGCTGCGGGCGGCGAGGTTGGCCGTCGCCTGGCCCAGGGTCACGGCGGGGACCACGAGGAGCGCGGTCGCGATGCCCGCGAGGATCTTGTAGAAGCCGAGGACGCCGGACTCGTCGGCGGAGACGTCCCAGTGCATGAACGCCCAGAGGCCTCCGGCGACCGTGAGGAACAGGGCGGAGCACGCAGCGAAGGCCGCGATCATGAGCATGCCCTGCGCGGAGAACAGCGTCTTGGGCCTGAGGAGCACGGGCAGGAGGCGGGAGGCGGTGCTCATCGCGCACCCCCGGTGTGCGCGGGGCCGGCGGGCACCGTCGCCGAGTCTGCGACGATCCGGCCGTCGGCCAGCCGCACGGTGCGGCGGCAGGTCGCGGCGACCTTCTCGTCGTGGGTGACCATGATGAGGGTGCGGCCGCGGCCCACGGTGGTGTCGAGGAGGATGTGCAGCACCTCGGCGGAGGTGCGGGAATCGAGGGCGCCGGTGGGTTCGTCCGCGAAGATGACGGCGGGCTCGGTGATCTGCGCCCGCGCGATCGCCACGCGCTGCGCCTGACCGCCGGAGAGCTGGCCGATCCGCTTGCCCGCGTGCTCGGCGAGCCCCAGGCTGGACAGCCACTCCCGGGCGCGGGCGGTGGCCTGCGCGCGCGAGGCTCCCTTGAGCATCGCGGCGACGGCCACGTTCTCCTCCGCCGTGAGCTCGGGCAGGAGCAGGCCCTGCTGGAAGACGAAGCCGAAGGACTCGCGGCGCAGACGGGTGCGTTCGCCCGCGGAGAGCGAGGTCACCTCGGCGCCGGCAGAGGCACCGACCCCCAGCGTGACCGTCCCCGAATCCGGGAGGATCATGCCCGCGAGCACGTGGAGGAGCGTGGACTTGCCGGAGCCCGAGGGGCCCATGATCGCGACGGAATCGCCCTGCGGGACGATGAGGTCGACGCCGGCGAGCGCGTGCGTGGCTCCGTAGGACTTCACGAGGCCCGTCGCGGCGAGTGCGGGAGCGACCGCGTCTGCGCTCGCGGTGGCGCCGGCGGCCCCGTAGACCTGAGTGGGGACGGCGGCGGGGGACATGTGCGGCGCTGTGCCGGGTGCGGAGCGGGGATGCGTGTTCATGCCCTCCACTCAACCGCGGACCGGGGTGTGCGGGCATCGGCCTGGGGAATGGTCTCTGCGGTGTCCGTCGGCACAGCGTGGACGGCGGAGGCCCCGGGCGTCATACCGGAGAATGACGCCCGGGGCCTCATGCAGGGCCTCATGCACGACTTCATGCAGGGCCTCTTGCACGCCGAGGGACACTCCCATCGCGGCGAGACGGCACGCGCACCGTCGGTTCCACACGCTGCAGCGTGCTGGTCCGACGATTCAGTGCTGAGACCCGGAGGCAGCCTGCGAACGCGGAGATTAGGTGCTGTTCCGACGCTCCACGGCACACGCACCATCGGTTCCGCACGCCGGCTGTGCACCAGCCGCCGCGGGCAGCGAGCAAGCCTCAGCCCAGGGCCGCGAGGATGCCCGGCACGGAGAGCACGGCCACGTAGTAGCCCATGAACAGCACGCCCGCGTGCACCTTGACGACGCGGATGAGCATGCCGCCCACGAGGCCCACCGCCGTGACGACCACCAGGCCCATGAGCCCGCCCTCCCACAGGCTCACGACCACCACGAGTCCCACGAAGGCCGCGATGATCGCCTCGTGGCTCACCCGCGTGACCACGAACTTCGCGGCCGCATGGGCGTAGCGCATCGCGAAGGGGTAGGCGATGAGCGTGGCGCAGACCGCCGCGAGCAGGCCGTAGACGAGGAACTGCGGCGTGCTCATGAAGGTGGACACGTTGTTGATGATGCCCGCCTCCGGATCGGTCTCGAAGACCGGCGGCGCGTTGAACAGGGGTGCGGCGGGACCGGCTGCCACGGGGCTCAGCGGCAGGCCGAAGGCGATGAGCGGGATGAGGGTCTCGGCGATGTACGTCGACTCCGTCGTGCCGTTCTTCGCCGTGATGACGCTCGTGAGGCGCTGGTAGCCCTGCTTGATGCGCGCGCCCACGATCTCGCCCATGAGCACCGTGACGGCCACGGGCGAGAAGACGAAGGTGGCGCTCGAGACCACCGAGGTGGCCGCCGTCGCCGTGATCTGCGTCCGGTCGAGCACGCGCAGGGGGTTGGGGAACGTGCGGCCCACGGGCTTCGCACCGGAGTCCGAGGCCGGAGCCGTGTTGCCCGAGGCCGGGGCCGAACCGGAAGCATCAGCCCCGGCACTGGCCGACGGGGCCGCAGCGCCGGATCCGGCGCCCGCCCCTGCATCCGCCTCGGGCACGGCAGCCCCGCCCCCGCCCGCGGCGGGCCGGACATCGGGGGCGAGGAAGACCCGTGAGGGCTCGGACCTGCGCATCGCGGCGCGGTTCTGCGGCACGAGGACCATGACGAGGTCCACGATCATGGGGCCGATCGCGATGCCCAGGAAGTAGCTGATCGAGAGCGAGACGTCGAAGGATCCCGTCCAGGCCTGCAGGCCCAGGATGAACGCGACGAACGGCACGAGAGCCACGACGCCGCCCAGCTTGGCACGGGAGGAGTAGGCGATGCCGGCGGCCGCGACGAGGAAGATCCACGGGGCGAAGGAGGTGATGAGATCGCCGAAGGGCGAGAGGATCCAGGCGAACAGCACAGCAGCCGGAACCGCGATGAACGCGGAGATCACCGCGCCGGACACCGCCTTGCGCAGCGCGAGGTGGGGCAGGCCCAGGGCCCGCATCCGCGCCGCGTCCTCGAGGATGGGCACCGCGAGGGTGTCGCCGGGGATCCCCAGGAGCATCGTCGGGATCGCGTGCGTCATGTGCTTGGAGATCGCCGCAGCGAGGAAGAACGTGAAGACGCCGGCCGGCGGCACCCCGATGAGGATGACGACGAGGGTGAGCGGCGCGATCGTCGCCGTCTCGTCCGTCCCGGAGACCACGCCGATGAGCGTGAACACGATCGCCCCGATGACGCCCATCAGCACGGCGATGGGCAGGTCCATGAGCAGTGCTTCCATCAGCGCGCGCCCTCCTCGCCCGCGGTTGGGGCCGCGCCCTCCGCGAAGGGAGCATCCGCGCCCGAGGCGACAGCGGCCTCGGCGGCGGCCTCCGCCTCGCGGAACTCGCCCGTGAGCCCGGCGGCCTCGATCTCGGAGCGGGACAGCGCCGAGGCGTCCTCCAGCCTTCCGAGGCCCCGCCCCTCGGCTCCGAGCTCCCGGATGGTGGCGGCGAGCATCGCCGAGTCGTGTGCGTCATCGCTGACGACGCGAGCGGGCGAGGTGATCCGCGCCGTGATGACGCCGGCGACCACACAGCCTGCGATCCCGGTGATGAGGGACCAGACCTCCGCCATGTCCGGGGTGAGCCCGAGGGCGGCGAACAGCGCCTGCCCGCCGTAGAGGCCCGCCAGTCCGCAGACCACGCCGGTGATCACGCCGATCAGGAGGCGCCGCCCCCTGACGGTGTCCCCCCAGACGCTGAGGTACTGGCCGGCGGTGCCGTGGCCCTCCCCCGCATCTGCTGTCTTCTCAGGTGCACGCGACACTGTGCCCCCGCCTTTCTGTCGTGAGTGACGGACGTCCGCAGGCGGCGGACCTCCGTGTGGTGCCGGACCTCCGCGAGGCCGGCCGCTGCATGTCCCAGGGCGTCCGCGCACGGCGGACTCCCCCAAGTATCCGGGCCTCCGAGCCGAATCGGACAACCCTATGACGCGGATCTCACCGCAGTTCGGAGGAAGCCTTCCGCGCGGGACCGCTCTGGGCCTCCGCGGGCGCCCCCGCCTCAGTCGGCGGCGGCGCCGTTCCTCAGCGCGCGCTTGACGGAGGAGGCGCTCGGACGGCCCAGCGCGCGGTCGACCGCGTCCGAGGCCGCCGCCAGAGCGGGCAGGTCGATCCCGGTCTCCCAGCCCAGGCCGTGGAGCATCCACAGGAGGTCCTCGGTGGCGAGGTTCCCCGTGGCGCCCGGTGCGAAGGGGCAGCGTCCCAGGCCGCTCGCGGAGGCGTCGAACTCCCTGATGCCCAGCTCCAGGGCCGTGCGGACGTTCGCCAGCGCCTGGCCGTACGTGTCGTGGAGGTGCAGGGCCACTCGGTCCGGTGCCACCCCGGACTCCGCCAGCGCGTCCAGCACATCCTCGATCTGCCCGGCGTGGGCAACCCCGATGGTGTCCGAGACGACCACCTGCGCGCACCCCGCCTCCAGCAGCTGCTCGCAGGCGCGCACCACCTGCTCCCGTGCGACGGCGCCCTCCCAGGGATCGCCGAAGCACATCGACAGGTATCCGCGCACGCCCATGCCCTGCTCGGCCGCGGCCCGGGCGGTCTCGCGGGCGAGGTCGACGCTGCCCTGCATCGTCGTGCCCATGTTCGCCTGCGCGAAGGACTCGGTGGCGCTCGCGAAGACCCCGACGGACCGCGCGCCCGCCTCCAGCGCCCGATCCAGCCCCCTGAGATTGGGGACGAGGCTCAGCAGGCGCGTCCCGTCCCGGAAGCCGCCGGCCGAGGCGCTGGAGGTGCCGTACGAGGCCGCGAGGGCACCGGCCACTTCGGCCGCATCGGCCATCTGCGGCACGAGGCGCGGGTGCACGAAGGAGGCGACCTCCAGCGAGGTGACGCCGGCGGCCAGCAGCGCCGTGCAGAACTCGACCTTCAGCGCGGTGCTCAGCACGCCGGGCTCGGCCTGCAGGCCGTCACGCGGGCCCACCTCGTGGACCGTGACACGGTGCCCCGAGCGCCCCGCGGCGCCGGCCTCGGCTGCGGGGAGAGGGGAGGAGCCGGCATGAGCCGCACCCGCCTCGGCGGCGAGGCTCGCCCGGGCCCCGGCACCGTCGCGATGTGCAGGGACGCCGGGCGCTGTGCGCGCGTCGAGGGGACCGGTGAGGGCGAGGATCTCAGCCACGGCGCTCAGCTCCCCGTGCCGCTGAGCGGGGTGGGAGCCGCCCCCGGTGCGGAGCCGGAGCTCCGGAGCTCGGCGAGGATCTCCTCTGCCCGGTCGCTGCGGACGACCCCCGAGGTCACGAGCGCGGCCGCCACCTGTGAGACCTCCTCCGCACGTGCGCCCGCCGCGACCGCGACGGTGCGCGCGTGGAGGCTCATGTGTCCGCGCTGGATGCCCTCGGTCGCGAGCGCCCGGACCGCGGCGACGTTCTGGGCGAGCCCCACGGCGGCGATGACGCGGGCGAGGCGATCGGCCGACTCCGGGCCGATGACCTTGACGTTCGCCTGCGCGACGGGGTGGGAGCGGGTGGCCCCGCCCACGAGGCCCACGGGCATGGGCACCTCGAGAGTCACCTGCAGATTGCCGTCCGCGTCCCGCTCGTAGCGGCTGAGCGAGGTGTAGGAGCCCCGCGCGGAGGCGTAGGCGTGGCAGCCGGCCTCCACGGCGCGGGTGTCGTTGCCGGTGGCGAGGACCACGGCGGTGATGCCGTTCATGATCCCCTTGTTGTGGGTGGCCGCGCGGTAGGGGTCCGCGTCCGCGAAGGCGGCTCCCTCGAGCATGTGCGCGACGACCTCGGGCCCGCCCAGCGAGTCCGGGGCGAAGACAGCCCGCGCGCGGACGAGCCGCCGGTCCGCGAGGTTCGTGAGGATGCGCAGCCGTGCGGTCCCGCCGGCGATCCCCGCGATGAGGTCCGAGGTGCGCTCGGCCATCGAGTTCACGGCGTTGGCCCCCATCGCATCGCGCACGTCCACCACGAGGTGGACGACCACGTGGACGCCGTGCGCGGTGTCGACGATGCGGGGGACGAGGTCGAGGCAGCCGCCGCCGAGGCCCACGAGCACAGGATCCACCTCGTTCGCCGCTGCGATGAGCTCCTCCCGGCGCTCCAGCAGACGGGACCGGGCCGCCTGGGGGTCGGCCACATCCACCACCTGCACCTGGGCCATCATCACCGGGCCCGTGGAGGAGGTGCGGAAGCCTCCGGACTCGCGCGCCCAGCGGGCCGCATTGCTCGCGGCGGCGACCACCGAGGGCTCCTCGGTGGCCATGGGGACGAAGACGTCCTCGCCGTCGACGGTGAAGTTCGTCGCCATCCCCACCGGCACGCCCAGCACGCCGATGACGTTCTCCACGAGGAGGTCGGCCGCGTCCACGCTGAGTCCCCGGGCGGGCTCCAGCGCGGCGAGGTCCTCCACCTCCAGGCCGGTCCGCTCGAGCAGCCCCTCACGGCGCTGGGCGGGGGTCAGGTCCTTGGTTCCGGACCAGCGGGACGTGGTCATGCTGCACCTCTTCGTGGGTAGGTCTGGGGTTCTGCGGAGGCGGTCCGTGCGGCGTCGGCCCCGCACGGGCTCAGCTGTGAGCGAAGCCTCGCATCCCCGCCAGAGTAGAACCCCGCATGCGCGTCCACCATGTGTGCATCCCACATGGAATGGCTCCTCCGATGTGGACCTCACCTGTCAGCAGACAGCGCGGCTCGCCCGCGGCCCCTGTGCAGGCGGCGGTCCATCGCCGCCAGGCGCACCGCGGCTTCCACGAGGAAGAGCCTGTCCGCGTTCCGCCACTCCGGGCCCAGCAGGCCGTCGACCCGCTGGAGCCGCTGCGCCACGGTGTTGACGTGGAAGCGCGTGGCCTCGGCGGTGGCGCGCAGGTTCCTTCCACTGCGGAAATAGGCCTCGAGCAGGGCCAGGAGGCCGCCGGGTGCCGGCCCGCCTCCTCGGACGCCCGCAGCGCGATGCCCGCCGCTCCCGCGCTCAGCCTGCGCATCGGCATCGAGGACCGGCCCCAGCACCGCATCGGCGAACGCCTCCAGGGATGCGCGGTCGGCTCCGAAGAGCCGGGCATAGGGCTGCAGCTCGCTCAGCTCCACGAGCTCCCCCGTCCAGTCCAGGGCGTCCACGACCCCCAGAAGCTCGGTGCACCGGCGATGGGCGCGGACGAGGCCGCTGCGCCCGGAATGGGGAGTGCGGTGTTCGGCCGTCCGCGTGTGCACGGCGCTCACCCCGGGAGTGGCGGTGAGCTGGCGCGCGAGCACCACCACCGCCCGGCCCGCGGTCTCCGCGGAGGTGAGGATGCAGAGCTCGCCGCCGTACATGCCCTGGAAGAAGCCACCGGTGCCACGTTCCTGCCGATTCGCACCGGAAACAGTGCCGCCTGAGGCAGGAGCCGTGCCCGTGCTCCGGGACGGACGGCGTCCCGTCCCCGGTGCCGCGCCTCCTGCGAATCCGGCGGCTGCGAAAGCGGTGCCGATCCGACGCAGATCGCCGGCGTCTCCGCGCAGGAGGAAGACGTCCGTGACCTGGCCCGCGGGCATGCCGGCCCGGGCGAGTCCGGCCTCGGCCTCCGCCGCGGCCTCGTGCGTCCCGCTCAGCAGCTGGGACAGGAGGCGGTCTCGCCGCCGGTCCTCCTCCAGCCGGCCGGCCGATTCCAGCAGCCAGGCGAACCCGCAGATCTGCGCACCGTGCACGAGGGTCTCCGCATCGAGCCCGTCCGCGCTCAGACCATCTCCGGCCGGGCTGTCCGGGCTGTCTGCGCCACCTGCGGCGTCCGGACCAGGCGCGCCTCCTGCGGCGTCCGTGCCGCCCACCCCGTCCGAGTCACCCGCGCTGTCCGTGCCGCGCGCGCCACCCGAGCCGCCCGCACGCAGCACCCGCAGCCGCAGACGTCCGAGTCGTCGGACCTCGACAGTCACAACAGCCTCGGTGTCCGCCGAGTCCGGGGTGAGGACCAGCCCAGGAGGTCCGTCCCCCGTACCGGCCGCAGCAGAGCGCTCCGTGCCCGCCTCGGCGGGAAGCTCCGCGCCGGCCGCACCGGTGTGCTCCGCGCGGACTCCCGCCGAACGCTTCGCCGCGGCAGCCGGCGGGAGCGCCGCCGCAGCGGACTGGGCCGACGCGGGTCCGGACGCGCAGCTGTCCGCGAGCACCCTCCCCGATTCATCGTGCAGGACGAGCCTGCGGTCCGTGCTCTCCGCCAGCGCACCGAGCACCTCATGGACCTCGGCCCCTCCCAGGACGGCCTCGAAGAGCCCGTCCACGGCGTCGAGCATGCGCCGCTGCTCCCGGAAGTGGTGCTCCCAGGCGGAGGCCTCAGCCGCGGCCGCGTCGCCGTGGCGCCGCAGATCGCTCAGGCGCACGGATCTGAGCAGGGCGATGGCGGCGTGATCGGCCAGTGCAGAGAGGACGGCGATCTCCTCGGGCGAGTACTCATGGCGTCGGCGCGTGCCCACGAAGAGCACTCCGAGGACGCCGGACCCGTCAGGGACCGCCGCCGTGTGCTGCGGGAGGTGCGGCTCCCGGGAGGCCGGTCCGCCCAGCAGCGGCACGCCGAGGAGGGAGACCACGCCCTCCCGGCCCACCACATCGTCCATCTCCGCCGACCGCACGAGACCGGGCTCCGTGAAGTAGTCGACCACCGCCTGCGGCCGCTTGCTCCGCGCGATCCGGGAGGCGAGGCCGATGCCCGTCGGCACCGGGAGCCGTGCGAAGTCCGGCTGCGTGACCCCGCGGCTCGCCCGGACCCTGAGTTCCCTCGTGCCCGGGAAGTACTCGGACAGGTAGGCGATGTCCGCCTCGACGATCCCGTGCGCGGCGTCCACGAGATAGGCGAGCGTCTCGTCGACGGAGGTGGCATCGGCGAGCACCCGTGCGCTGTCTGCCACCGCACGCAGCTCTCTGCTGCGGTCCCTGAGACCCGCGACCTCCTCGCGCGTGTGGGCGAGCTGCTCCGTGAGACGACCCAGGTCGTGCTCGGGGACGCCGAGCAGCAGCGCGGCCTCCCGGAACCGGGCGCGGTCGGGACGGTCCGGCCGCACCGCTGCCGTGAGCAGGTGCAGCGCCGCCGCGGATTCCGGTGCCTCCGGCGCCTGCAGTGTCTCCGATGCCTGCGGTGCCTGGGCGGCTGCCAGCGCACGCGAACCCTGCTCAGCGGTCGCCGGCGACTCTGCCCGGGCCCGGTCCTGCCGGGCAGCCTCGAGCCCTGCCGCCTCGAGTCCGGTTCCCCGGTCCCGCGCCTCGGGCCCGCTCACGGCAGGAGCAGGGTGAAGGCGTGGATGACGGTCCCGACGAGCGCGCCGATCACGGTCCCGTTGATGCGGATGTACTGGAGATCGCGGCCCACGTAGAGCTCGATGCGGTCGGAGGCCTCCTTCGCGTCCCAGCCGGCGATGGTGTCGGAGATGACGGAGGCGATCTCGCCGCCGAAGGACTCGACGAGGTCACCGGCGGTCGTCGCGATGCGCGCATCCATCTGCGCCGCGAACTCCTCGTCCGTCCTCATCCGGTGGGCCGCCTCGGCGAGCAGTCCGCGCACGCGGGTCTGCACCTCGCCCGTCTCATCCACGACGGCCACGCGGAGCAGGCGCTTGAACGAGCCCCAGACCTCCAGCACGGCGTCGACGACCCCCGGCTGGGTGAGGAGCTCGTCGATGACGTTCTCCGCGCGCTGCGACAGCGAGGTGGGCTCACGGAGGTCGTTCGCGATCTGGACGAGCCAGGAGTCCAGCGCCTGGCGGGCGCGGTGGTAGCGGTCGTCGCGGACCTCCGCGATCCAGGTGAGCACCTCGCGCCGGAGCCTGCCCGCGACCACATCGCTGAGGAAGCGGGGGGCCCAGTCGGGCGACCGCTGCTGGACGATCTCGTCGATGACCTGGGGGTTGGACTCGAGCCAGGAGTGCGCCTCCCCCACGATGAGATCGACGAGGCGGTGGTGGGAGCCGTCGTCCACGACCTCGCGGAGCAGCATGCCGAGCGCCGGCGCCTTGCGCGTGGAGACGAGCTTGGGGACGAGGACATCGCGGGTCAGCGCCCTGATGTCGTCATCGCCCACGCGCGCGAGCACGTACTCGAGGCCCTGCCCCGCCCGGCGGACGACCCGGGTCTGGTTCTCCTCCTCGGACAGCCACTCCCCCGCGCGCCGCGTCACCTGCGCGCGGAGGATCTTGTTCGAGACGGTGGACGACTGCAGGAAGTTCGCCGCCACGAACTGGGAGAGGCTCGCCCCGAGGGTGTCCTTCTTGCGCGGGATGATCGCGGTGTGCGGGATGGGCAGGCCCAGCGGGTGGCGGAACAGAGCGGTCACGGCGAACCAGTCCGCGATCGCGCCGATCATCGCGGCCTCCGAGGCGCGGGCGACGAAGCCCCAGACGCCCGTGAGGTCCGTGAGCAGGTGCACGAGGAGGAAGACGAGTGCGGCGAGTCCGAGGAGGCCGGTGGCCAGCGTGCGCATCTTCCGCAGGGCGCGGGCGCGGGCGAGGTCGTCCGCCTCGGTGCCGGCGAGGGCAGGGCTCCCGGGGGCCGGGCCTGCCGGAACGGTGTCCGCGGCGGCAGGATTCGCGGCGGCAGGGTCCGCGGCGGCTGAGCTCCCCGAGGGCGGGCTGCCCGCGGCCGGGGCGCCTGTGTCAGGGACCCCGGTGTCAGGGCCCTGAGCATGCGGATCGTCGGGTGTGTTCGTCACCCTCCAAAGCTACCGCGTGCTCGGCCGGGACATGAACGCCGAGGCGCATCACTCACGTCCTGAATTCTGCCGCCTCATCGGCCCCACGGCGGCAGAATCCAGGACGCGAACGACGCTAAGTCGCTTCACGTCCTCGTCACGGTCCCAGCAGCCCCAGCGGAACGACCGCCACACCGTCTTTCCGGCGGTAGGCGTAGGGGCCGGTCGTGATGACCACCCGATCTGCGACTCGGTCGCCCAGCACCTCCCGCAGCCAGTTGAGGTGCCGCACATCCCTGTCGTCGACGGTGGCGGCGAGCTTCACCTCGATCGCAACGACGCGACCGTCCCGCCCCTCGATGATGAGGTCCACCTCCCGCTCATTGCTCTTGGTCCTCAAGTGGCCCACGCGTGCGCGCACAGCTTCTGCATAGACCCGCACAGACTGCGTGACGAGCGACTCGAAGAGGGCACCCAGCCATGTCCCGGTGTCTGCTCTGGGCGAGATCCTCTCCCCTCTGCCCATCAGCAGGCTCTGCCGCGTCGCGCCCGCGAGTGCTGCCGCGAGTGCTGGATCCACGAGGTGGTGCTTAGGAGTCTGGGTGAGACGAGTCAGCGGGGAGAACGTTGGAATCCAGGCCTCCACCGGATCGAGGATGAAGAGCCGGGCAAGATGATCGCGGTAGAGGGAGACCGTCTGCCGCGCGGGCTTATCGGCTTCGCCCGCGGTGGCTGCATCGAGGATCGTCGTATACGAGGAGGTCGTGGACACGGCTGCTCCGTATGCTGCCAGCCACCGGCGCAGGGTATCGGGGCGTCGCACCTCGACGCCGTTCTCAGGCAGCTCGCGCTGGACGATCCGCGCGACATAGCTCTCAAGCTGAACTTCGCGCGCCTGTTCGGGAAGCCCGCGTATGCCCGGGAACCCCGATCTGAGAATCTCGTCGACGTAATCGGGCACCTTCAGAGCGCTGGCGCCGGTGAGGGTTCCGGACTCGCCCGTCAGAAGTGCCTGCAGGGACACACTCGGCGAACAGACACCGCGTTCGGCAAGGCTGAGCGGGCGCATGCGCAAGCTCACGATCCTCCCGGCCCCGGAATGTATGCGCACTCCGGGCGACACACCCGCGCTGCCGGCCAAGAGGAAGCTGCTGCCGCCGCAGCCCTCGTCCACCGCCGCTCGCACGCGATCCCAGACGGAGGGCTCCAGCTGCCATTCGTCAATGAGCACCGGTGGTGGGAGCTCAGTGACCAGATCGTAATTCGCCTCCACGCTCTGTCTCTGGGCTGTGTCCGCGAAGTTCAGCACTGTGGCGGCCCGCTGTGTTCCCGTCGCGGTCTTTCCCACGCCTTTGGCACCTTCGAGCGCGATCGCTGCGAGATGCGGGAACAGCGCGTCCAAGGCATCGTCGATGATCCGCCGAGAGTACTCCATGCTTCCCAAGATAACAGGCGGACAGGATCCTGTTTAACCAATGGACGGGGTCCTACCTAACCAACGGACGAGATCCTATCTAACAAACCGACGGTACTCAGCGTATCGACTGCTTGGGCATGAAGGTCGAGTGCATCACCCGCGTCCGGGTCCGGCCTGCGTCCGATCCGGGCGGAGCATGCGACCCCCTCCGTTGTGGTCTGCCGTGTGAACGCATTTCGGAGCGAATCGCGTTCGCACGGCAGACGACAGCGGAGGCAGTGCCGCAACGGACGCGGTGCCGGCGCGATGACGCTGGCACACAGAAGGGGCCTCCCGGAGCATGACGCTCCGGGAGGCCCCTGACAGCCTGACATCAGACCGTTTCAACCTGGGGACCAGGCTGTTGCAGCCTGAGGATCAGGCCTTGCCGATCACGGCGAACTTGGCGTTCGCGGTGATCTCGTCGTGCACGCGCACGGTCGCCGTGTAGGTGCCAGCCGACTTCACGTGGCCCGTGAGCGCCACCTGACGGCGGTCGAACTCGTGGCCCACGACGGCCGTGAGGGCCTCGGCCACGAGGGCCGGGGTGACCGCACCGAAGAGACGGCCGCCCTTGCCGGCCTTCATCTCGATGCGAGCGGTGCTCGCCTCGAGCTTCTCCTTGAGGGCGATGGCCTCGTCGCGGTCGGCGAGCTGGCGGGCCTGACGGGCCTTGCGCAGAGCCTGGACGTCCTTCTCCGCACCGGCGCTCCACGGACGAGCCCAGCCGCGGGGGATGAGCAGGTTGCGGGCGTAGCCGGCCTTGACCTCGACGACGTCACCGGCGGCGCCGAGACGGTCGACTTCCTGATTGAGGATGAGCTTCCTGGTGGCCATTGTTCTCTCCTCCTATCAGCGGCTGGTGCTGGTGTAGGGAAGCAGAGCCATCTCGCGGGCGTTCTTCACGGCCTTCGCGATGATGCGCTGCTCCTGCACGGTGACACCGGTGACGCGGCGGGCGCGGATCTTGCCGCGGTCCGAGATGAACTTGCGCAGCGTCGCGGTGTCCTTGTAGGTGATGGTTGCGGCTTCTCCGCGCTTGAGCGGGTTCGCCTTCTTCTTGATGGGCTTCCGGGGATCCGGCTTTGCCATGGTGTGCTCCTAGAACTGTGAAGGAAGATGCTGTGCGATCAGCCTGCGATCGCCGTCAGACGCTGATCAGAACGGGGGCTCGTCATCGGCCGGGTTGCCCCAGCCTCCGCCGCCCTGCGGGTTGGACGCCGCCCAGGGATCGTCCTGGGGCGGACGGCTCTGCTGCGGGTTCGCACCCCAGCTCCCGCCCTGCTGAGCGGGGGCGCCGCCCTGCGGGCCGCCAAAGCCGCCCTGCTGGCCGCCGCCGAATCCACCCTGTGGCTGGCCTCCTCCGAAGCCGCCCTGCTGGCCGCCGCGGTTCCCGCCACCGCCGCCGCGCTCATTGCGCGTGACGTTCGCCGAGGCGAAGCGGAGGCTGGGGCCGACCTCATCGGCATCGAGTTCGAACACCGTGCGACGCTCGCCCTCCTTCGTGTCGAAGGTGCGGGCGCGCAGGCGTCCCTGCACGATGACGCGGGTGCCGCGGGAGACGGACTCCGCGACGTTCTCGGCCATTTCGCGCCAGGCGCTGCAGCGGAGGAAGAGGGTCTCACCATCGCGGAACTCGTTCGCCTGGCGATCGAATGTGCGCGGTGTGGAGGCGACGGTGAAGTTCGCAACGGCTGCGCCGTTGGCGGTGAACCTCAGCTCGGGGTCCGCGGTGACGTTCCCGACGACCGTGATGACTGTCTCGCCTGCCATGTCGACTCCTTAAGCTCCAGCTTTCTCGGGCTTCTTCGTTGTTCTGATCAGGTGAGCGGCGGGATCCCGCCGCTCACGCGGTCACTTGGCGTCGGGCCGGAGGATCTTCGTGCGCAGGACGGACTCGTTGAGTCCGAGCTGGCGATCGAGCTCCTTGACGGTCTCCGGCTTCGCGGTGAGATCGATGACGGCGTAGTAGCCCTCGGTCTTCTTCTGGATCTCATATGCGAACCGGCGACGGCCCCACACGTCGACGTTGTCGACGGTTCCGCCCTCGGCGGGCACGACCTTCAGCAGCTTCTCGATGTCGGCGCCCACGGAGCGCTCTTCGAGTTCCGGATCAAGGATGAGCATGAGCTCGTACTTACGCATGTGTCACCCACCTCCTCTGGTCTCAGCGGTCATGGTCGTTCCATGACAGGAGGGTTATGCGCGGCTCCCCTCACCCGCGGCGCGGGCAGAGGGCAACCGCAACAGTGTACATCAGGCACGCGCTCTCGCGCCTCCGGTCCCTCGTGTGCTCCCGGACCCTTCTGCGTCACCGGCCCCTGCCCGCGCGAGGTCAGGCGGCCTCCTCACGAGATCGTCCAGGGCATAGGCGGTGATGAGGGCCAGCGCCAGGAAGCGCAGCAGCGTGAAGACCGCCGCCCAGGAGTCCGCGAGGCCGGTCTGAGCGTCGAGCGCGGCGGCCTCGGACAGGTGTGCGGCGATCGCGAACCCGAGCTCGGCGAAGAACCAGACGGCGTGCACCCACAGGTGCGGGACCATGAGCGCGGCGAAGGGCACGAGCCACAGCGACAGCGAGGTGGACGAGCCCGGAGCCACGATGACGGAGAAGCTCAGCATGGCCGTGAGGGTGAGTGCGGTGCGCCGCAGGTGGATCCGCTCGTCCGAGGCCTCCATCTCCCGCAGTGTCGCGAGGTCGAAGGAGACAGGGCTCGAGGGAGCGGGACTCGAGGAGGCCGCAGCGGGAGCGGCGCCCGAGGCGCCCCCCGCCCCGAACACGGTCGCCCCGGCGGGAGACGCCTCGGATCCAGCTCTCCCGGTGGGAGCAGCTCCGGGGGAGGCCGCCTCGGGCGCGGTCCGGACGGGGCGGTGCATCGACCGTGAGACGAAGAGGGCGGCGAGCGCCACGAGGCCGAAGCCCCAGACGACCAGCAGACCGGTGGTGAGCGCGGCCTCGTCGCTCCAGCCGCGGACGAGTGCGATTGAGGCCAGGGAGCCCCGGTCCACGGCGTCCGAGAACCACACGGCCAGGCGCCCGGGCAGCCGACCGTCCGCCAGCAGCATCAGGCCGGTGAGCAGGGCGAATCCCGCGAGCACGAGGGCGGCCTGAGCTCGGTCGCGCGAGGCGCCCAGGAGGACTCCGAGGAGCACCACGAGGCCCAGCGGCCCCGCTGCCGCGGCGACGGCGAGGAGGGACCCGGCGCCCAGGAGGGAGCCGGTGGTCCGTCCTCCCAGCAGCAGGACGCAGGCCCAGACTGCGCAGGCCACGCCCACAGGCTCCAGCGACGCTCCGATGCCGAAGACGATGACGGGCGAGAGGAAGCCCACCGCGGCCCAGGCCGGACCCCGACCGCCCAGGCCGAGCTTCCGGGCGAGGACGAGCATGCCCGTCCCCATCGCCGCGAATGCGGCGGTGTTGAGCACGAGGAGGATCGCCATGCCCTCCGCCGGGGCTGCGCCCAGGAGGCCGGAGGCGGCGACCGTGAACCAGTAGGTCAGCAGGGAGAAGCCCGGCAGGCCCGAGGTGATCGCGCCGGGCGCATCCGGTGCGGTCTCGCCCAGAAGGGAGAGTGCCACGGGCGAGGAGCACATGCGGAAGGAGGCGCGGGGCAGCTCGTAGCCGCCGGACATGCACGGCGCCTGCAGGAGGATGCCGACGGCCACGCTCAGTCCCAGCACTGCGAGCACCATCCAGGAGCCCGCGACGAGGACGCGGGCGTCAGGGCGGGCGAACCGTGCGGCGCCCTCGGTCCCCAGCAGGGGGGCGGCGAGGCGAGCGGGGGCGGAAGGGCGGCGCTGTTCCGCACCGGCAGCCGTGCCGGGACCACAGCCCGGCGCGGAACTCCGTTCCGGCTGGGAACTCGAGTCCGGCGCGGACTGCCGGTCCGCTTCCGAGCCCCAGTCCGATTCCGGAGCCTCTCCCGGTCCGGGAACCTCGCGTGTGTTCGGCATAGGGCCAGCGTAGAGGACGACACGGACGCAGCCCTGGGCCTCGGCCCCCGTACCTGCGAAACTGTGCAGCAGGCACCTGCGAAACTGTTCGACAGAGCGCTGCGATTCTGTCCAGCCAGCCCCACAACGCCCACTGCCGGCCCCGCATTCGCGGAACCGGCAGTGGGTGCCTCCCGCTTCCTGGAAGGAGGTTCGTGTGCAGCCTGACGGCCGCTCTCAGCCGCAGAACGCCTGGAGGAGCTCATCCGCCATCGGCTGCACCTCGGCGAGTTCGATGGGATCGGCAGGCTCCTGCTCGCTCTCGTCTCCCCAGCCGAAGTCGATGTTCACGTCCATCACCTGCACCATGAAAAGCACACCGTCGCCCACCGCCACGAGGTGCAGTTCCGTGTTGTCCACGCCCTCTGCGGCCATGGACGCCTGTGCACCCCAGGTCCAGCCCTGAGCGTCGAGCTCCTCCACAGAGGTGAGCTCGCTTCCCCACCTGTCGCGCATCGTTGACTCGTAGTTCTCATAGCTGCCCTGCTGCGCCTCCTTGATCTCCGTCATGGGGGAGATGGCTGCAGTGACCGTGTGCGTGAGATTGCGACCACCCGCATAATCCTCCGACGTCTCGTCAGGGGTCATCACAATCGCGCCGCCCTCCACCATCCCGGCACCTTCACCGAAAGCGTCCTCGAGGTTCTCGAGGTCGACGTCGATGATCTCGGTATCGGTCCCGAAGTCATCGGGCAGAAGATCGACGCCGTAGTACTCGTATCCGTAGCCGGACAGCCCCTGCGC
Organism: Brevibacterium album DSM 18261; assembly: GCF_000426445.1. Taxonomy (GTDB): domain Bacteria; phylum Actinomycetota; class Actinomycetes; order Actinomycetales; family Brevibacteriaceae; genus Brevibacterium; species Brevibacterium album. The sequence continues at coordinate 28,923 of NZ_AUFJ01000015.1, forward strand.
CCATTCCTCCGTATACCGCTGCAGATCCTCCTCATCGCATGTCGGTCCACTCCAGGTGCCCAGGCCCAGAGCGCCTGTTCCGGCACAGCCGCTCACGGCTGTGAGCAGAAGGGCCAGCACGGCTCCACCCAGACGAATTCGCGCCTCCGACGTTCGCATGCCCCATCCCTTCACTCAGATGCACACCGGTTTCGGCGCTGGCTCGCGCCCGGCCGGCACAGCGCAGGGCGGCTCCAGACCGGCACGGGCCGCACCAGGCCGGCGCTGCACGGGCCGCCTTCACAGCTCAGCCCGAGGCCGCGAAATCCGGCGGAAGCCCGTCGGCTCGCCCCCTCCGCTCGCGCAGATGCGCTCACAGTACGGACCTTCCGGGGTGCAGCGCAGAGCCGCACGCTGCACTGCACAGATGACTACGCTCTCAGCAGGATCACCAGGAGGCCGTATGAATCGTTCACCCCATGTCCCCGCACGGGCCTCCGCTGCGCTGCTCGCCGTGCTGCTGATGGCCGCCCTTCTCGTGCCGACCACTCCCGGCAATGCGGTCTCGGGCTCCCGGACCTTCGACGCGGACATCGAATCGCACGTCGAGATCACCGTCGCGAAGGACCGCACCGTGCAGGTGCGCAGCACCTACGCCTCCCACGTGACTTCCATGGCCCAGGCAGAGGGCTCCTCACCGGAGCAGTACCGCGAGTACAACTGCCTCGCCCAGGCAGATCTCGATTCCCTGCGCAATGACACATACGCCTCGTACCCCGGCACCGAACTCGAGATCGTGGACGGCGAGTACTGCGGTCTGACGGCCCTGACCCCTCCCGTGCCGATCCAATCCCTCACCGGCAGCGACAATCTCTATGCCCTCACTCCTGCAGGTTCGGCCCACGTCGAAGGGGTCATGCTGCGCGGTGAGGACTCCGCATTCCTGGATCTCTACTCCCCGGCCCGGTGGGAAACGGACTACGACACCGCTGACGGAATCGTCCGCGAGACCACCCTCACCGTCACCTTCCCCGGCCCGGTCACGAGCGCTCCGGGAGCCGAGATCAAGGGCCGGACAGCGACCTGGGACCTCATGGACTCGACGAGCGAACCCAGCGCCACGGGCTCGCTCGTCCCTCCGTTCCCCTGGCTCCTGGTCCTGCTGCCGCTTGCCCTGCTGGCGCTCGCGGCCGTGGCCGTCCTCCTGTGGAACCGCGCCCGTCGGAGGCGTGCACGGTCGGCAGCCGGCGCCCCCGTCTTCGCACCGGAACCGTCTGCCTTCGCACCCTCCGCGACCGACGCGGCACCCCCTGCCGCACCGCATATGCACCCCGGATCGGGACCGCTGCGGCAACCGGCTCCGCAACCGCTCCCACCCCCACCCGGTGCGGGGCCAGTCCCGCCTCCACGCGCTGCCGCGCCGCCCCCGCCACCCGGGACCACGCCAGCCCCGCCCTCATCGCCCAGTGCCGCACCAGCCCCACCCCCACCGCCGCCGAGGCCGTCCCCGAGCCCACCGCCGCCACCCCCGCCGCCCTCCTGACCGGGAGCCCCGAATGCGCACGCGAGCCGACACCGCGCACTCGTTCGAGGACGTCCCCCGTCACTGCGCGCCTGGGTGAGTTGAGGCCTCCTCTCTTGCCGCCGTGCACCGTTTCCGTCCGCTTTCGATCCCCATGCACAGCCCGCGGTGAGGAGACAATCATGACCCTCGTCCGGGGAGCAGGAGCACTCGCTGCCTTCATACCCGCCGTTCGTCTCTGCGGCACCGCGCTGCCTGCTGCTGTGCCGCGTTCACCTCTGTGGTGCCGCAGACATCGGAAAAGCCTGACCTTGGGACACCCGCCTCTGAGAGGGGGCCCGGCCCCAGCAGGAGAGAAGCGTGCTCCGGACCAGCGGCCACTCCGGCAGAGCCGGTGCCTGCCGGATGGCGGTCGAGTATCGGCTGGCATCCGGCCTGGGCAGGCCGCCCGTCTGGGCGGCGACTGCGCGCAGCTTGCGGATCTGCGTCCGGCTGGGAACGGGCTTCCCCTCGCAGTGCCCGGGTGCATCGCCTTCCGCAGCGGGACAGAGCCCGGCGGCCAGCCCAGGCGCCACCTCCTCGGCGGCACGGAGGAAGTCCGCCAATGCGCCCGAGGCGGTGAAGCCCAGGTGCCTGCGTATCTGTTCCGCGGGCGGGAGGAGGAAGCGACTGTCCCTCCACCGGCTGGCGCTCTGCGCGACGAGGGATTCCCACTCCACCGCGAGCTCGTGCTGCGAGACGAGGGCGAAGGCTCCGGCCTCCGCCATGCGCAGACGGAGCACATCGTCCTCGTCCCCCGTCCCGATGCATGCGACGGGCGGTCGCGCGGTCTCGCCCAGGATCCGCGGCAGCGCGGACAGCACCCGGTGGCGATCGTGATGCGAGTCCGCGCCCACGGAGCGGAGCAGCACGAGGTCCGGCCGCCAGTGATGGTCACGCGCGGAGTCCATGACGGCATCCACATCTGCAGAGGTGACCACAAGGCCCTCACGACCCAGCAGCGAGTGCAGGCCGAGCGTGAGGATCGGGTCGTCGGAGATCAGCAGGATGGTGCGGCAGCTCATGCCAGTCAGAGAAGCATGCGAACGCCCGCCGATCCGCGGGAAATCAGGCATTCCGGAGGAAGCGGAAAAGCCGGACAGGCGCGGAACACCGCGGAACGCCGGCTGCTCCGTCACCGCCCTCCCCCTGAGATGCTCCTAAGATGAACGGAACACCGTGCCCGGCGGGATCGCGGAGCGCCCCTCCGGCGCACTGCGCTCTCACCGGGCACAGCGCGCTCGCACCGAACGCGCCCGCTCCGCACCCGCCCTTCACCCGCAGGAGGATCACGTGAATGCCCTCGTCCCTCCCGCCTCAGGCACCCGCCGCGCAGACACTCTCCACACAGGCACCTGCCATACGCACGCCCACTGCACAGGCACCCGTCACACGCTCCACCGGCTGCGCGGCGGCACCGTGCTGCTCCCCATCCTGTTCCTCGTCCTCCTCCTCGGACTGGGCGGATGCACCGCTGCCTCTGCTGAGTTCCAGATCAGCCGGCACCTCACGGCCAGCGGGAGCATCGAACTGCAGGTGCCTGCGGTCGCGCTGGAGGAGGCCTACGGAGCAGAGGGCCTGAGCCAGGGCCTGGAACGCGACATCGCGGAGTACGACGAGCTCGCTCCAGAGGGCGTCTCCGTCACGGCCCACGAGGCCGGGACGGGCGGCGCCGGCGTCACTGTCGAGTTCGAGAACGTACAGGTCTCCGCCCTCGGCGCGCAGGGCGGGGGAAGCATCTTCACCTACCTCGCGCCCAAGCTGGAGGCGGAGGAGGGCAACTACAAGCTGCGGATCCGGAACCCTGCCCGGGCGGTCACCCGCATCGAGGAGCTGGGACCGGCCCTCGCCGCCATGCGCGAGCAGATGGATGCGTTCACTCTGACCGTCACCTTCCCCGGCGAGATCGTCTCGGCCCAGGGCGCAGCCTCCATCGACGGCCATTCGGTCACCTACGACCTGCTGAACTGCGGCGAGGACGAGATCCTCGTCTACGCGGAACCGGGCACGGTGCCGCTGTGGAAGAAGTCCCTGCCCGCCGTCGCCGCCGCAATCATCGCCGCTGCGGCCATCGCCCTCGTCTTCCGCTTCTCCCACCGCCGCTGAGTCATTCGTGCTTCCGCCGGATCCGCGCATGTGCACCGGAACGCGCACTCAGCTGTGCACCGCGCACGCCGCACTTGAGCGCATCCGTACGGGCCCGCAGGCCTCAGATGCACAGCGCGGGACCGAGTTCGATGACCTCGCCCTCCACCGTGGCCTCCGCGATTCCGCACACGCGTGCCTCCACATCCGGTTCGATCACGAGCGGCGTGTACAGCGAGTTCACGTTCAGCGACTGCCTCTGCTGCGACCGCGGGCTGCCCATGTCGATGGCCGGGTAGACGTACATCTCGAGGCTGTTCCCGATGGCCTTGCCGTCGTAGCGGGTCACACGGCCCCACACGGCCATGCACTGGCTGGAGTACATCATCTCCACGAGGAACTCCCCGTCCATCCGGTTCTCCGCGGAGGCGATGATCGCGTCCTCCCGGCACACCGTCCGCATGGGATCCACGCCGTCGGCGAAGTCCACATAGTCCTTGACCACGGACGAGCGCGGTGAGAAGTCGTCATAGCCCGGCGCGATGACGTTCGCCCACAGCAGGCTGGTGGCGCCCGCGGTCACGAGGGCGGCTCCGCCGGCGATCACAGCTGCGAGCCACCGTGGGATCACCGCACCGGAACCGCGGCCGGAGGCGGGAGAGGGTCCGCCTCCCGCAGGTGCCGAGCCACCCGATGAGCCGCCCTGTGCAGGCACCGCCTCCGTGCCCGAGGCAGGCTCCGGTGGAGCGGACGAGTCCGCCTCCGCGGCACTCTCCTGGCCGTAGAGCGCCCACCAGCGCGTCACCCATTCGTCCTCGTCGCCGCCCAGCGCTGCCACCAGACAGCGGACGGTGTGCTCCGAAGGCTTCTTCCTGCCCCGCAGCGCATCGGAGAGCGTGGTCTTCGAGGCCTTTCCCTCCGTACGCCCGGACAGGGCCATGAGAGTGGGCTGACCGGCAGCGGCGCGCAGTGCTCGGAGATCCGCGGCGAAGCGCTCGGGGGTGTCCTGCGCCGTGCCGGAGCCCCCGGCCACCGCCACACCTTCGCGTCGCGCCTGCACTCCGCCCGCGTCCGTCATGCCCTTCCCCTCCCATCAGAGCGCCTGGCCGGTGCGGCGCTTCACACGTCACTCATGACCGTGCTCCCTGCGGGAAGGGATCCCCGCAGACCCAGGTCTCTCGGTGTGCATGTATCTTCACAGATCTTTCCGTTCCTCAGGTCTCGGGTCTCAGGTTCGTTATCGAATCGCGCGGAAGGCAACGGAGAAGACCTCGGCAGGCAGATCCCCCGCCACACGGCACAGTCCGGTGCCGGCCTCACGGCATGGCAGGCCCCCTCGCACCCGAAGCAGGCGCTGGCGGCAGCATGTACCACAGACCGTGACGACAGTGCAAGGGAGCTCCGCAGCCTCCGCGATGTGGTGCATCATGCAGCCAGTACACCGCTCGAAGCGTCTCGGATGCCTCCCGGAACACCGCACCCGGCTTCGGCACCGCGGCGGACCACAAGCACCAAGCCGACGCTGAGCTCCACGCCGGACCTCGTCCCAAGGAGATCCCCATGCCCCTGCACCGCCGTCCGGGAATCTCCCTCGCCGCGGCATCGCTCGCACTGCTCGCGGGATGCGGATTCGGTTCCGCACCCGAGGCCGCTGAGACGACTCCCCCTCCCGAAACCTCCGCGCCCGCACCGGAATCGCCGCCCGCCCAACCGTCGGCCGCTCCCCAGCCGCAGGCCGCGTTCGCCACGCAGGAAGCCGCTGGTGCCTCGTCCCCGGGACCGTTCGACCACGACCGCACCGGCGTCGCGGAGTTCACGATCGCGGTCGAGAGCGGCTGGGAAGGCGAGCGGGTGGGCCCCGCGCTCTTCCAGCTCAGTGACTACGGAGAGGTCGAGCTGGTGGGCGAGTGGACCGCGATCGACCACGACGGTGTGGCGATCACTGACAGCTCCTGCCAGATCCTCGCCTCCATCACGGGCCCCGGGGACTTCAGGTACGCGGTGCGCAGCGCCGAATGCACGGACAGCTGGGCCGAGTACAGCGCAACCGTGGCGGAGCCGGGCGATTACACGTTCACCGTCACCGATGAGCTCACCGGCAGCACGAGCGAGACCGTCGTCCAGGTCATCCAGTGAGCTGTGCCGAGAACAGAGAGACCTATGCGCCCGAATGACGCTGCGCCGGACGACCCCCGGTACTTCACCCCGGAGCTGGCGGCGAATCCCTCGATCCCGCCGGCGCTCATGAACCGGATCGCCGCAACCCGCCCCGACCTCCTTCCCGCTCTGGCGCACAATCCCGCCCTGTACCCAGACCTGCGCGCATGGCTCGCCCAAAGCCCGGACCCTGCGGTGCAGCAGGCCCTTGCACCCTCTGTCAGCGCGGGGCCGACGGACCGGGCACCGCAGGGGGCCTCTCACTCAGGCAGACCCCGGCGCAGGCGCCGCACGGCGCTCATCGCCGCCGCCTCCGCACTCGCGCTGGTCCTGGCCGGAGGCGGATGGTTCGCGTACTCACAGCTCTTCCAGCGCGGCGCGGTCGATCCCCTTGAGATGCCCCTCGACAGCGCTTATATCTACAGAACTGCCGTCGTCGTTGACGAGGATCAGCAGGTCACCGCACAGACCGTCATCGCAGTGAACGTCGAAGAGCTGGCGCCCACCGTCGACTACCATGAGGACGCTCTCCGCGAGAGCTTCTGCATCGACGACCTCGAATCCGATGTGACCGGTGATTTCGAGGCATACGGCGAAACGTACGACCAGTTCGACATTCAGGTGGACACCATCAGCGGCACACACTGCGGAGTTGCAGTGGAGATGTCTGCGATCCCCCTCACCGCACTCATGCAGGACCCTCTCCGGCTCCAGACGCCCGTCTATTCCTACTTCGGCGGAGCTGCTGTCGAGAAGATCACCACGACCGATGACGGCACGCTTCGGATGACGCTGCTCAGCGGATATGCGGACAACGCTGCCGAGCTGAGCAGAGCGGACGCCGATGTCTCATTCACCCTCACCTATCCCGGAAGGATCTCAGAGGCCCGGGGTGCCGATGTGACCGGGAGGACAGCAACGTGGGACCTTCTGACCACCCCGGACGGCACCTACGAAGCGGCGGGTTCGATCGTTCCCTTCCCCTGGCGGGCTGTGCTGATAGGCACGGGTCTGGCAGCGGTGCTGATCAGCGGCGCGATCATCGCAGTCGCCGTTCGCCGGAGGAAACGAGGAGGACGCGGATCCCGGGGCACTCCGTGATCTGCCGTCCTCGTGTTCCAGCAGGAGTGACGCCGAGGGGCGGGGTCTGAGCACAGTGCTCAGACCCCGCCCCTTCCGTCACCAGCAGATGCTCATCCGCCTCGGCACAGGCTCAGAGACCGGGGACGTTGCGACCACCCTGGCCTTCGCCGCCGGAGCCGCCGTCACCGTTCCCGCCGCCACCGCCGCCGTTCCCGCCGCCGCCACCGCCGGAGCCGCCGTCGTCACCACCGCCACCGGAACCGCCGTCGCCCCCTCCGCCGGAACCGTCGTCGTCACCACCGCCGCCGTTGCCGCCTTCGTCACCGTCGTCGCCCCGATCCGGAGGCGGCATACCACCGTCGTTCTCGTCTTCGTCGGAGCCGTCGTCCTCCGGCGGCTGCGACTCCTCGGGACGGCTCTCCTCCTCGCTGCGGCCGGAGTCCTCACCATCGGACGACCCGCGGTCGCGATCCGGTGCGGGCCTCCGCGGCGGTGCCTGCTGCGGCACGCCGGAGTCGTTGTTCGGCTTCTCCACCTGCGGCAGCTCACCGCGAGCGGGGAAGTCCTCCACCGGCATGTCCTCCATCGCGTCGATCATGTAGTGCGTCCACGCCTGGGTGGGGAAGGAGCCGCCCGTGATGGAGCCGCGCCCGCCGTACACGCCGATGTCCATGGGGCTGCCGTTCTCATCGGCGCCGAAGATCGACACCGCCGTCGCGAGATTGGGCGTGTACCCGGCGAACCACGCCGACTGCGACTGCTGCGAGGTGCCCGTCTTGCCCGCGGCCGGCCGGCCCAGGTTGTTCGCATAGCTCGCGGAACCGCCCGTCACCACATTGCGCAGCGCATAGGAGGTCTCCGCCATGACGTTCTCGTCGAACTCGCGCTCACCTTCGGTGTCCGGCTCATACACCACGACGTCATCGGGATCCGTCACCGTCTCCACCGCATGGGGGGTGTGACGGATGCCGTTGGAGGCGAACGTCGAGAACGCGTTGGCGAGCTCCTCCGTGGTGGGGGAAGCCGTGCCCAGCACATTCGCCGCATTGGTCTCGAGACCGTAGCCGGGAATCGGGTTGTCCGGCGGATTCTCCGGCAGCCCCGCACGGGTGGCGACGTCGACCGTCTTCTCCGGACCCACCTCGATGTTGAGCTGGGCATAGGCGGAGTTGATCGAGGACTGCGTCGCCCTGAGCAGGCTCACGGTGCCGTAGGAGGCCCCGCCGAAGTTCCGCGGCGCCCAGGAGCCGCCGCCCTCGGGCCGGAACGTCGTCCCGCTCTGCCCCGTGAAGTAGTCGTTCAGCCGGTAGCCGTTCTCCAGGCCCGCCACGAGCGTGAATGCCTTGAACGTCGAACCCGCCTGGGACCGCTCCTGTGTTGCGGAGTTCAGCGACCGCTCCAGGTAGTCCTCGCCCCCGTACATCGCGACGATGCCGCCGGTCTTGGGGTCGATGGAGGTCAGCCCCACGTGCTGGTTCTCGTTGCGCTCCGGCAGACGGTCCACGGCATCCGCCGCCGCCTGCATCTTCTTCTCGTCGAAGGTCGTGACGATGTCGTAGCCGCCGCGGTCGATCTGCTCATCCGTGAGCCCGCCCGGGCCCTTGAGCTCATCGCGCACATGGGAGAGGAGATAGCCGTTCTGGCCCTTGTACTGGTTGCTCGCCTGCGGCTCCCGCACCTCGGGCAGCTGCGCGGAATCCGCCTCCTCCTGCGAGATGTAGCCCATGTCCGCCATGTTCGCGAGCACGTATCGGAAGCGATCCTCGTACTCCTCCGGGTTCTCCGCGGGATCGGCGGCACCCGGGCGCTGGATCATGGCGGCGAGCAGCGCGCTCTCCTCGAGGTCCAGATCGCTCGCGGGCTTGTCGAAGTAGTTCCGGCTCGCCACCTCGATGCCGTAGCTCTGCCTGCCCAGGAAGATCGTGTTGAGGTAGTTCGCGAGCACCTCGTCCTTGGTCTGCTCCTGATCGATCTTCAGCGCGATGAACATCTCCCTCACCTTGCGGTCGAGCGTCTGCTCGTTCGTCAGGTAGAAGTTCTTCACGTACTGCTGCGTGATCGTGGAACCGCCGCCGGCGTAGTCGTCCGTCGCGACACCCCACACAGCGCGGCTGAGGCCCCTGAACGAGATTCCACGGTTCTCGTAGAAAGACTGGTCCTCCGCAGCGACCGCGGCCTGCTGCATGTATTCGGAGATGCCGTCGATCTTCACGCTCCGGCGGTCCTCGACCTTGAACGAGCCGATCTCCGTCTCACCGTCGCTGTAGTAGACGGTCGAGGTCTGGCCCGCGGCCTCCGCATTGGGCTCCGGGACATCCGTGACGGCGTAGCCGATGCCGAACGCACCGAGTCCCAGCGCCACGAACAGCAGCACCGCCACCGCCCAGTGCCGGAAGCCGGGCGCCCAGCGGCGCCAGCCGGTCTTCCCGCGGCGCGGATAGTCGACGGCACGCCCGAGGCCTGCGAAGAAGCCGCCCGAGGCCGCAGCCCCCTGCGCGGACCCCTTGCCCTTCTTCGCCTTCCCCGCACCCGCCGAGGCGGACGCCTTTCCGGACGCGCCGCTGTGATGGCGACCGCGCGATCCTGAGTGTCTGGGTGTGCTGGGTGGGGCCACGGAATCCTCCGCATCGGACGTATGAGGGGCGCACCGCCCCACTGATCACGCTCCCGCGCCCGGCACCTCGCCCCGCACTCGCGCAGGCGGCGCCCACTGGACCCGCAGGAGACCGGGCAATTCTCGCACTTCAGTTTGTGAGCGCTCTGAAGGCGGCACCGAGCGGATCCTGTGCATCCGCTCGGTGCCGCCTCAGCAGCCCGCCTCAGCCCCGCAGCGAGGGGAAGTCCGTATCGGCCCACTCCTGCGCCTCGGCGACGGGAACTGCCTCGCCCGAGGCCGCCTTGGAGGCCGGCATCGGCTCGCCCTCGTGCAGCTCGCGTTCGCGGGCGCGCAGCTCCACCCGGCGGATCTTGCCGGAGATGGTCTTGGGCAGGTCCGTGAACTCGAGGCGGCGGATGCGCTTGTACGGCGCCAGGTTCTCACGGCAGAAGCGGAGGATGTCCTCGGCCGTCTCGGCAGTGGGCTCGAAGCCCCCGCGCAGCACCACATAGGCCTTGGGCACGGCCAGCCGCACGGGGTCCGGCGAGGGGACGACCGCGGCCTCGGCGACGGCCTCGTGTTCGATGAGCACGCTCTCGAGCTCGAACGGCGAGAGCCGGTAGTCACTGGCCTTGAAGACGTCATCGGCGCGGCCCACATAGGTGAAGACGCCGTCCTCGTCGCGGGTCGCGACATCCCCGGTGTGGTAGACGCCGTGCGCGAAGGCATCGGCGGTGCGCGCCTCGTCCCCCCAGTAGCCCAGCGTCAGCCCCACGGGGCGCGGATCGACCCTGAGGCAGATCTCGCCCTCGACGGTCTCCTCGCCGGTGGCGGGGTCGATGAGCACGGGCTCGTAGCCGGGCATCGCCACGCCCATCGCGCCGGGCTTCCCCTTCAGGCCAGGGGGATTGCCGATCTGCAGGGTCGTCTCCGTCTGCCCGAAGCCGTCGCGGATCGTCACGCCCCATTCCCGCTCCACGATCGCGATGACCTCCGGGTTGAGCGGCTCGCCCGCGCCCAGCGCCTTGGCCGGCGGGTTCTGCAGGCGCCCGAGGTCGGCCTGGATGAGCATGCGCCACACGGTGGGCGGCGCGCAGAAGCTCGCCACGCCCACGCGGTCCATCGTGTCCATGAGCGCCTTCGCATCGAACCGCGCGTAGTTGTAGAGGAACACGCACGCCTCCGCGATCCAGGGCGTGAAGATGTTCGACCACGCGTGCTTCGCCCAGCCCGGCGAGGCGATGTTGAGGTGCACATCGCCCGGCTCCAGACCCATCCAGTACATCGTGGACATGTGGCCCACGGGGTAGGACACGTGCGTGTGCGCGACCATCTTCGCCTTCGAGGTGGTGCCCGAGGTGAAGTAGAGGAGCAGCAGGTCATCGGCCTTCGTGGGCCCGTCCGGGGCGAAGTCCTCAGATTCCGCGGAGGCATGGGCGTAGTCCACCACGGAGACCTCCGCGCCCGAGGCGGTGCGCGCCGTGCCGGGGGCCGCTGCGGTGCCAGCCCCGGCCTCGGGCGCTCCCCCGCCCACGACGATGCGGGACACGGGGCGGCTCACCTCGTCGAACTTCGCGGCATCGGCGGCCGAGGCCACCACGACATCCGCCTCACCGCGCACGGCGCGGTCCTCGAGGTCGAGGGGCCCCAGCTGCGTCGTGGTGGGCAGGAGGACGGCGCCGAGCTTGATGCCGGCGAGCATCGTCTCCCACAGCTCCACCTGATTGCCGAGCATGACCATGACACGGCTGCCTCGCTCCACACCGGCGGACCGCAGCAGGTTCGCGACCTGGTTGGAGCGGCGGCGGAGCTCATCGTAGGACCATCTGCCCTCCGTGCCCTCGGCCTCCACGATCCAGAGAGCGGGAGCATCGTTGCCCAGTGCGATCCGGTCGAACCAGTCGAGTGCGAAGTTGAACTCCTCGAAGCGCGGCCAGCTGAATTCCTCCCGCGCCCTCTCCACGTCCAGGCGGTTGCGCAGCAGCACATCGCGGGCGGCGCGGAACTGCTCCGTGACGGCGGAATCCGTCGAGGTCCCAGTGCTGGCCATGAATGTTCTCCTTCGAATCAGAGGCCCGTGCATCGCGCTTCCCGCGCGGAAATCCGCCCACAAACCTATCAGCAGGAGGTTTCACGTACGTTGCGCGGGCCTGAGCGAAGGCGGGGAGTGCGGCCCGCTCAGCTGGGAATTCACACTGCCCCCCCCCCCCGCGCAGAGGACGCGCACGTCCATGTCGAGATGGCGGGCGAGAGCCGATTGCTCCCGCGCACGCGCAGGGGCGAGGTGCGGGGCTCAGGCCTGCTGCGCGTACCAGTCGCGGAGGCGGCGCTCGGCCTCCTCCGCACCCAGCACCCCCTCCTCCATCCGCAGCTCGAGGAGGAACCTGTATGCCTTCCCGACCGCAGGTCCCGGCGCGATCCCCAGCAGCGCCATGATCTGCTCCCCGTCGAGCTCCGGCCGGATCGAGTCGAGGCGCTCCTTCTCCTCCAGTTCCGCGATCCGACGCTCGAGATCGTCGTAGTTCCTGGCCAGGCGCTTGGCCTTGCGCTGATTGCGGGTGGTCACATCCGAGCGCGTGAGGATGTGCAGGCGCGAGAGCAGATCACCGGCGTCCGTGACGTACCGGCGCACCGCCGAATCCGTCCAGCCCGCATCCCCGTAGCCGTAGAACCGCAGATGCAGCTCCACGAGGCGCGCGACCTTCTTCGTCGTGTCCTTGTCGAAGGTGAGGGCCTTCATCCGCTTGGCGGTCAGCTTCGCCCCGACCACATCGTGGTGGTAGAAGGTCACCGCCCCGTTCGGCTCGAACCTCCGCGTCCGCGGCTTGCCGACATCGTGCATGAGGGCGGCGAACCGCACCACGAAGTCCGGCGACGTCAGCGGGAAGGAGGGCGCGGCCGGGGTCTGCTCGACAGCGGCGGCAGGCCGGTCCTCGCCCGCCTCGGCCGAGGCCTGCCCGGCCGCATCCTCCGCAGCCGCCGCCTCGGTCGCCTCGGCTTCGCGGCGGGCGTACACGGCCTCGAGCTCGACGGCCTGGTCCAGCACCGTCAGGGAGTGCTCGTAGACGTCCTTGTGCCGCTGGTGCTCGTCCTGCTGATCGCGCAGGGCCGCGAACTCCGGCAGCACGACATCGGCGATGCCGGTGTCCACGAGCAGCTCGATCCCCCTCCGCGGGCGGATGCCGCAGACCAGCTTGGTGAGCTCCTCCCGCACCCGTTCGGCGGAGATGATCTCGATGCGGCCGAACATCGCCGTCATCGCCGCACGCACCTCCTCAGCCACCTCGAAGCCGAGCTGCGAGGAGAACCGCGCCGCGCGCATCATGCGCAGGGGATCATCGGAGAAGGAGGACTCGGGCGTGCCGGGGGTGCGGATGACCCCCGCCTCGAGATCGGCCAGACCGCCGTGCGGATCGACGAACACGCGGCCGGGCAAGCGGACGGCCATCGCTCCGATCGTGAAGTCCCGGCGCACGAGGTCCTCATCGAGGGAATCGCCGAAGGCCACGACCGGCTTGCGCGAGTCCGGATCGTACTGCTCGGCGCGGTAGGTCGTGATCTCGATGAGGTATCCGCGCTTGCGCAGGCCGATCGTGCCGAACTTCTTCCCGATGTCCCAGTGCGCATCCGCCCACGGCTTGATGAGGGAGAGGATGTCGTCCGGGCGGGCATCCGTGGTGAAGTCGAGATCCGGCATGTCCCGGCCGAGCAGGGCGTCACGGACGGAACCGCCCACGAGGGCGAGCTCGAAGCCCGCGGAGGCGAACATCTCGCCCAGCGGATCGAGGATGCCGGACAGCCCGTCCAGCGCATCCGCCATCGTCACGTGCGCCTCTGCTGCGAACACGCAGCCACCTCGCTTCTGTCTGCCTCGTACGTGCGTCCGCTCCCGGGCCTGTCACACCGCCCGCGAGCGCGCCCAACTTTACCCGCCCCCGTGCTTCCCGCCCCGCGCCTTCCGCCCTCGACATGTTTCCCACCCCTTGTGCCGCCACACGCCCATAAACGTCGGGACGGCCAGCGGCACGAGGGGTGGGAAGTCGCGGAATCCACAGGGGCGGAGCTATGTGCGGGGATCGTGCATCGAGAGCAGGTAGTGCGCGATCCGGGCCTCGGCGGGCTCGGGACCTGCCGCGATGCCCTCGAGGAGTCCGGTGACCGCCTGCTGCGGAAGCTCGCCCAGCGCCTGCACCACGCGCAGCCGCGCCGCTGACTCCGAGCCACTGCGGTCGAGTCGTGCGAGGGCCTCGCACAGCTGAGTCACCGTGTGCGCGCCGGTCTTCGCGGAGAGGCGTGAGAGCCGGCCGAGCGCCTCGGCGGCCTCGACATCGCGGTCGCCTCCGATCACGGCGGAGAGGAGCCCGGGCACGCCCTCGGCACGGCCCCGGGCGGCGAGCGCCAGAGCCGCCGAGGTGCGGATCGCCCCGTCCTCGGCGTCCAGCGCGCAGAGGAGCGCGTCCCCGGCCGCCTCCCCCTCCATGTCTGCGAGCGCTTCCACGGCCCTGCGCCGCACCTCCGGCCGCGCGGATCCGAGCGCGGCCCGCAGCTCTGAGGCGTCGTGCCCGGTCCGCCGGAGCGCCCACCGCAGGGCACCGGCCACATTCGTCTCCTCCTCGTGCAGGAGGGCGCGCACGAGCTGCTGCCCGGACAGCGCCGGGCCTCCAGCGGCACCGGCGCATGCGGCTGTGCCGTCTGCGGCCCCGCCTGCAGTGCTGGCTGCGATGGCGTCTCCGGACCCCTCATCGGAGGTGCCGGCGTCTCTCTCCGCGGCGGCGTCGGGAACATCCTCACCAGCGGTTCCGACCCCATGATCACCACTGGCATCGCCACCAGCACTGACACCTGCACCAGCACCGCCACCGGCCGACGCTCCCGCACCGGCGGCCAGCGCGGCGCGGTGACGGTCCAGAGGGCGGTTCGACTGCAGGGCGGTGAGCAGGCCGATGGTGTCGAGGACGTCGTCCCAGCCGACGGGGCCCGTCGCGGCGATGCCGTGCAACCGGGTCAGGAGCTCCTCCTCCGCCGCGATGCGCTCACGGGTGCGCCGCATGAGGTCTGCCAGCACCGCACGCGGGGCACAGGAGGGGTCATCGAGCGCATCTGCGACCTCGGCCAGGCTCAGACCGAGTGCGCGCAGGGCCTCGACGTGCAGGATCCGGCGCAGATCGGCAGGCGAGTACTCCCGGTACCCCGACTCGGTCCGCGCCTCCGGGCACACGAGGCCCAGTGAGTCGTAGTGGCGCAGCATGCGCACGCTCACGCCCGTCCGCGCGGACACCTCACCAATTCTCATCCGACGCTCTCCTCCCCGGGCCCGGACACCGCCGATCCCTGCGCGCCCACCCTCATGATCGCGCGGCTGCGGCAGTCCGGAGAAGCCCTCATTCCGGGTCCCCGTCCTCCATCCCGGCCGCACTCGTCCGCACGCCCATGACGGAGACGCGCTTGGCCTCCTCGACCGCGGCGGCGAAGTCGAGCTCGGGATCCCTGCGCAGCGCCTCGGTGGCGAGCGCATGGGTGCGCACACGGTCCCTGTCCTGTGCCTGGGGGACCACCCCCGCCGATCCGCGCACCGCACCGGTCTCCGCCGCCCTGCGCACCGCCGCCTCCGCGGCCCCGCCCAGCTCCACGAGCGCACGGCTCAGGCTCCGCTGCACGTCCTGGTCGCCGCGGCCGAGCTGGCCGGCCAGCACCTCGGCGAGCTGCGGCCGCTCGGACGCCGGCGCGAGAGCGACCGCAGTCCGCCATGCCGCGCGGGCCACCTCGTCATCGGCATCCGTGAGCAGCGCCGCCGTGAGCGCCCGCCATGCCCGCGGATCGCCGATCTTCGACAGGGTGTGCAGCGCCTGGCTCCGGGCCTGGGCCACGGCGGAGCCCAGCTCTGCGAGGAGCAGCGGCACCACGGCCTCGACGGGATGGCGGGTGAGCGACCACGTGAGCATGTCCCGGACGAAGAAGTCCGGCTCCTCCCCGCAGCGGCGCACCAGCACCTCCGCGTCACCGGGCTCCGGCGCGGTGCCTGCCTGCAGTGCCGCCCGCAGACGTGCCGAGGCGCTGCCCGCGCTCAGCGCCGACTCCAGCCGTCCGCGACGCTGGGCCACCTCGTCCTGCTCCCCGACCTGCTCGTGCCGACCTGCGTCCTCAGCCACTCGCTCCGCCGTCTGCCGGTCCTCGGTCCTTCGCTCCACGACGACCACCTCCTGCGGCCACACTCGACCCTCACACCGTGTGAGGGTCAACCGCCTCGCCAGTGCCCTCGACATCTCCAAGCAGGCTGCGCACAAGCGCTACGGCAGGCGATGACCCGTTCCCGCACATTCCCCCACCCCAAATGCCGCCACACACACCCGTATGCCGGAGCGGACAGCGGCATAAGGGGTGGGAAGCCCCGAGGACCCCCGCACAACGGAGCGAACAGCGGCGCAAAGGGTGGGAAACCGGCACCGAACCTCACCCTGCATCGCATGCACATCCGGGGAGTGCGCACATCCGGGGAACTCCGAGACCGCTTGGATAGAGTGGAGACATGTCGCGACCCATGCCCAAGCCGGGGCCCTTCCCCGTGCGCACCTCCACCACGGAGGAGACCTCCGCAGGGGGCATCGTCGTCGACTTCGACTCGCACGATCTCAGGGTCGCGATCATCGCACGGATCAATCGCGCGGGCCGCCTGGAGTGGTGCCTGCCCAAGGGCCACCTCGAAGGCGATGAGACCGCCGCCGAGGCCGCCCGCCGCGAGATCGAGGAGGAGACCGGAGTGTCCGGCAGCGTGATCGCTCCGCTGGGCAGCGTGGACTACTGGTTCTCCGTCTCCGGCAACCGCATCCACAAGGTCGTCCACCACTTCCTCCTGCGCGCCACCGGCGGCACCATCACCGTGGAGAACGATCCCGACCAGGAGGCCGTGGACGCCGCGTGGTTCCCCCTCGACCGGCTGGGCGAGACCCTGTCCTTCGCCAACGAACGGCGCATCGCCGCCGCCGCCCGTTCGCTCATCCCGTCCCTGCCGTCCGAATTCCGCTGAGCCCCGCTGTGACAGCCCCCGCACCGCCGCGCGCACCGCGCCGCAGGACAGGCCTCGCCGCCCGCCTGCGCGCGGGGCTGGCCGCACTCGTGCTGGCGGCGGGTTCCCTCACCCTCTCTGCGCCGGGTGCCGCCGCTGTCCACAGCACCCCGCCGGCGCTCCCCGAAGCCGACGCAGCCCAGGCAGCCTCTCAGCCCGGCCCCTCCGGTACCTCCGATGCCGCCGAGGCCCCGGCCGTCGCCCGGATCGCCGTCGACTCCGTCTCCCCCTGGGTGGAGGCGGACGGTGCACTCGAGGTGACCGGCAGGATCGTCAACGGCAGCAGCGACACCCTCTCCCCCAGCGTGCTCGCGCTCTCCCGTTCGTCCTCGCGGCTGGCTTCGCGCACGGAGATCTCCGACTGGGTGGATGCACAGCCGTCCGCGCTCCTCCTCGCCACGTCCGAGGACGAGACGAGTGACGGCGGAGCTCCGGACGGCGACGCCTCGGCGGAGGGGGACGAGGACGCGGACACCGCGCTCGAGGTCCCCGATCTCCCCGCCTCCCTGGCGCCGGGGGAGAGCGCCGAGTTCTCCTTCACCGTGCCGGCCGAGACCCTGCGTCCGGCGGGCTCCCCCGTCGA
Organism: Brevibacterium album DSM 18261; assembly: GCF_000426445.1. Classification (GTDB taxonomy): domain Bacteria; phylum Actinomycetota; class Actinomycetes; order Actinomycetales; family Brevibacteriaceae; genus Brevibacterium; species Brevibacterium album. The sequence goes on from NZ_AUFJ01000015.1 coordinate 46,030, forward strand.
GGCCTGGGGCGCCCTCGGGCTCGTCGTCTCGCTCGCGGGCACCACCGCATCCGCTCCGGCCGCGCAGGACGGAGCATCCGGCGCACAGGACGAGGCGACGGACAGTCCGGAGGAGAACCCCGCCGGAAGCCCCTCCGCACAGCCCACCGCCGTCCAGCTCTCGGCTCCGGCCTTCACCGTGTGGCACCCCGATCCGGGGGTGGATCCCACAGTGCTCTCCGCGCTCCTGCCGGTCACCCTCGATGCGCCGGCCGCGGACGGCGGGCCCCTCGTCGAACCCGAGGTCCTCGAACGCGCCGCGGACCCGAGCGCCCACGGCGCCCATGCCGGTGCGCTCGACCGCACGCTCACCGCCGCGAACACGCTGGACGACGCGGCTCTCGCCGTCGATCCCCGCCTGCTCGCCTCCGTCCGCGCGGCACTGGAGCTGCCGGCCGAGGAGCCCGCGGACCCCGCGGCGGCCTCCGGTGCCGCGAACGGGGAGAGCACCGGCGAGGAGGCGGAAGGGGGCTCGGCCGAAGGCGGCAGCGCCGGGGAGAACGCCTCGGACCCCGCCTCCGCAGGCCAGGACCCCGGCGCGGAGGCCGCCGGGGGCACATCGGGCACCGAGGACGCCACGGCTCCCGGGGAGGCCATCTCACCGGATTCGAGCGCGCCCCCGGAGGGCACCCTCGGGCCGCAGGAGGAGGACGGCACGGAGCAGGAGGGCTCCGAAGGCGGGAACGGCACGGAGCAGGAGGGCGCGGACGCGGAAGCCCCGGACGGCAGCACCGCGGACCCCGAGGCGGCCGCCGAGCGCCTGCCCCGCCTCGCCGAGTGGTACGCGGAGTTCACCCGGCTCGCCGCGGACCGCGAGGTGGTCCCCCTGCCCTGGGCGGATGCGGACATGACGGCGCTGCGCCTGGCCGCCGCAGCGGCAGAGGACTCCGCGGAACCCGAGAATCCCGATGATCCCGCTTCCCTCCGCGCCGAGGGGCTGACCGGACTCCTGGGACGTGCCGATGCCGAGCGCGGGTTCACCGGGCCGCTCGCGGACAGCGTGCGCACCGACATCGTGTGGCCGGCCGCAGGCACCGTGCGGGACGAGGACCTCGCCGCACTCGCGGACCGCGGCGCCGGCACGATCGTCCTCGCCGACGACCAGCGCCCCTCGATCACCACCTACACCTCCTCGGCCCACTCCACGATGGGCACTGACGGCGATCCTCAGCTCCGGGTGGGCGGCTCCTCCGCGGGTGAGGACGGGGACGACCGCGTGCTCGACACGCTCATTGCGGACTCCGGCCTCAGCCGTGCTGCGGCCGAACAGGCGAGCGGCGCCCCTCGGGCCCCCGGGCAGACGCTCGCGGTCTCCGCGGCGATCACGGCCGAACGCCCCTTCGACTCCCGGCATCTGCTCCTCACCCTCCCCCGCGAGGGGGCCGGCAGCGCGCTGCCGGAACTCGCCGAACAGCTCTCCGCCGCACCCTGGCTGTCATCGGAGACCCTGACCGACCTCGGTGACACCGAGCCCGTGGCCCGCGGCTCCCTCGAGGAACCCGAGGAGGCCGCAGGCGGGCAGCAGGCGGCGGATCTGCTCTCCGAGCTGGGCGAGGCGCACGGGAGCGGGAGCGAGGCCGCGGCGGTGTTCGTCGAGGCAGGGAGCGCGCGGCGCGACATGGCGCGCTCTCTGCTCAGCTGCGCGGCCACCCGCCGCACCGAGGGGATCCGCGCACAGACCGAGGGTGCGGGCGCCGCGGCGGAGGAGACTGCGGACTGCTCCTCCCGTGCCCAGGGCTGGGTGTCCGCCCTCGCGGGCGGGGTGCGTCCGGAGCCGGGCTCCTCCGTGCTGCTGGTCACCGGGGAGCAGGCGCACATCCCCGTGCACGTGGAGAACTCGACGAACCGCACGGCGCGCATCCGCCTGCGGGTGGAGGCGTCCACGCCGCAGCTGAGCACGGAGGAGTCCGAGCCGCTGGAGCTCGGCCCCGGAGAGTCCAGGAGCGTCGACGTGCCAGTCCGCGGTCTCGCGAACGCGGACGTCCGCGCCCAGGTCCGGGTGCTCGGCATGGACGGCACGCGCATGCCCCAGTCGACGGACCTGCTGGTGCGGGTGCGCGCGGACTGGGAGAACACGGCCACCATCGCGGTGGGCTCGGCGCTGGCCCTCGTGCTCGTCTTCGGCCTCGTGAGGACGATCCGCCGCGGCCGGCCCACGATCCCGAAGAGCCAGCTCGACGCCGCGGTCGCCCGCGCACAGGACGACTGAGCGCGGGTCGGCTGAACCCGGGAGCGCCCGGACATCCGTAGGATTGAGCCGCCGGTGCTCCCAGCGCCCTCCCCCTGCCCCCGATGTTAGGAATCACGTGGCCGACTCCCGGCTGAGCTCCCTCGCCAAGTCCTCCGCTCTCATGGCAGCGGGCACGCTCGTCTCCCGCATCCTCGGCTTCGTCAAGGCCGCTCTGCTCATCGTGGCGATCGGCGTCGCCGTGGGGGGCACGGCGGACGCGTTCGATGTGGCGAACAAGATTCCGAACACCCTCTACATGCTGCTCTCCGGCGGTGTGATCAATGCGGTGCTGGTCCCGCAGATCGTGCGGGCGGCCAAGCGCCCGGACGGGGGCAAGGACTTCATCGACCGACTGCTCACGCTCGCGATCACGGCGCTCGCGGCCATCACCCTCCTCGCCACCCTGTGCGCCCCCCTGCTCGTCCAGCTCTACTCCTCCCCGAGGTGGAGCGATGACCAGCGGGCGCTCGCGGTCGCCTTCGCCTTCTGGTGCCTGCCGCAGATCTTCTTCTACGGCCTCTACACCATGCTCGGCCAGGTGCTCAACGCGAAGTCGAACTTCGGTCCGTACATGTGGGCGCCGGCGCTCAACAACGTCATCTCCATCGCAGGTCTGGCCACCTTCATCGCGCTGTTCGGCCGCGGCGACAACGGCGAGCACCCGATCGTCTCCTGGGACGGCACGATGATCGCCGTCCTCGCCGCCTCCGCGACCCTGGGCGTGATGGGCCAGGCGCTCATCCTCCTCTGGCCCCTGGCGAGGATCGGCTACATGTGGCGCCCGCGCTTCGGCTTCCGCGGGGTGGGGCTGGGCCGCGCCGGGCACGTGGCCGGCTGGGCCTTCGCCATGATGCTCATCGGCCAGCTCGCCTTCGTCGTCACCTCGCGCGTGGCCTCGACCGCCACCTCGGACGGCACGGAGGCCAGCGCCTCGAACGCGGCCTACACCACCTCGTACCTCATCTTCATGCTTCCGCACTCGATCGTCGCGGTCTCCCTCGCCACCGCACTGTTCACGCAGCTGAGCACCTACGCGGCGGACCGGGACGCGGACTCCGTCCGCACCTCCCTGGGCCTCGGCCTGCGCCTGGTGGGCTTCGTCAACGTCTTCGCGATGTCCGGACTCATGGTGCTCTCCGTGCCCGCGGCCATGGTGATCACCGGCGGCGGTTCCATGGCGAACGCGCAGGCGCTGGCACCGGTCGTCGTGACGATGCTGGCCGGCCTGGTCCCCTTCAGCGCCAACTACCTCCTGCAGCGGGTGTTCTACGCCTACGAGGACGCGAAGACGCCCTTCTGGGTGCAGGTCCCGGCCACGCTCGTCACGGTGGCGGGAGTGCTGTGCGCCGGAGCGCTCCTGCCGACGACGTGGATCGTGGCGGGCATCGGTCTGGCCATGAGCACCGGATACCTCGTCTCCACTGTGCTGTCGGCCGTGCTGCTGCGCCGGCGGCTGGGCACCCTCGGGCTGGGTCCCGTCCTCATCGCCCATGCGAAGTTCCTGCTCGCGGGCGTCGTCTCCGGGTGCTCGGGGTTCCTCGTGCTGCACGCCCTCGGGCAGGAGGCGTACTCCTCCCTGCCGCGCGCATTCGTCACCTGCGTGCTCCTCGCCGGCGGCATGCTCGTGGTCTACGCCGGTCTGTGCTGGCTCCTCCGGGTCAGGGAGCTGCACCAGATCACCGACACGCTCAGGAGCCGGCTCAGGAGGTGAGGCGGGCTCGGCTCGCCGGCTGTTGCACTACTGAAACCCAGCCGTGGTGTTTTCGTGACAGTGTCTCGGAGCTTCCCCCAAGGGCCCCGCTATAGACTGGCCGGGCTGCTCCGGGTGCCTGCGTGCGCGGTGTGATCCCGCACGGGCTCTTCTCGCCTGACGGAGCAGAGAGCTACCAGGAGGGACACCAGTTGAGGATCGAGCGCGGAGCGGTCATCGCAGACAGGTACGTCGTCTCCGCCATCGAGCGCCCCTGGCTGGCCGATCGTCCGGAAGCCGGTGTGGTGTGCCTGGCCCTCGACGCCATCCTGGACGATCCCGTCATCCTCTACGCCGCGAACCCCGAGTTCGCCGGCGATCTCATGGACACGGGGCGCAGGCTGGCGCTCATCAGCGATCCGCGCGTTCCCGATGTCCTCGATGTGGGCGAGGGCGCTACCGAGGACGGCACCGAGGTCATCTATGTCGTGTGCTCGCGCACCGCGGCGACCTCGCTCGCGGAGATCCTCGCCTCGGGTCCCATCGATCCTGCCCCGACCCGGGCGATCGCAGGTGAGGTCTCCGAGGTACTCGTCCACGCCGCGCGCCGCGGCCTCCATCACCGCTGCCTGGGCCCGGAGTCCGTGGGCATCACGCGCGAGGGGGATGTCGTGGTCCACGGCATCGCGATCGACGCCGCCCTCTCCGAGCTCGCTCTGGGACTCGAACCCCGGAGCGATTCCGCTGCGCTGCGCGAGGACGCCCTCGCCGTCGTGGACATCCTCTACGCCTGCCTCTCCGGCATGTGGCCCAAACCCGAGTCCCGAGCGGGTCTGCGCGCGGCACCGCGCAAGAACACGCGCGTGGTCGACGTCGAGAAGCTCCGCTCGGACCTGCCGCAGGACCTCTCGAGCTTCGTCACCGGCGTGACCTCACGCACGGACCCCGGCCCCCGCTCCCCCGGCGAGATCATCCGCTACCTCCGCGAATGGAGGCGCGGCAGCCTCGCCCAGCTCGAGGGTTCACCGCTGCCCGATGAACAGCTCTTCGACCCCGAGACCGCACCTGGGGCCGAGGACGCCGGTGCAGGCTCGGACGGCACCGTGGGCGGAAGCGGAGACGCCAGCGGGGGGACCCCGACCGGCTCCGGTCCGGAGGGCGCTGCCGCTCGGGAGCGCACGGCCGGTGCCGGAGCTGCTTCCGGTGCCGATGCGGATGCGCAGGGCTCCGGCGGCGAGGGGAAGAGCACGGAGGTGAGCTCGCCGGGGAACGGCTCCCCGGCGGCAGGCGGCGGTCTGCCGACCGCAGGGATCGCCGCAGGGGCCTCGACCGGAGCCGGCGTGCCTGACGCGCCCCAGGAACCGGGCCGGGCAAGCACCTCGGCAGGAGCCGGTGCCGTCGGGGCCAAGCCCACCGCGAACACGGGCGCGGCGAAGGCGGGCACCGGGATGCACTCCTCCGGCGCGCGCCCCACCTCCGCACCCGCGCGTCCGGAGCCGCCCGCCGCACCGCCCAAGCGGCGCGCCTCGCCGGATCAGATCCAGGCCGCGTTCGCACGCATCGGCATGTCGCGACCGGGAACCTCGGGATATTCGGCAGGACGCGCGGACGGCGTGCGGACCAAGCTCGACGAGCAGATGCAGATGCGGGAGGCCAGCGTCTTCCCCCTCTCGGGAGAGCAGATCACGGCCTCGGACTCGGACGAGTGGCGGCCCGAGGACACCATCGCGGAGTACTCGAACCTCGCCGTTCAGGAACAGGACCGCAACGTCACCGCGCCCATCATGAACCGCGAGGAGCTCTTCACCGAGAACCTCGAGACCCAGCAGATGCCCGTCGTGACGGAGGCGGACCTCGACGGTGAGGCGGGTGCGGACGGCGTACCGGGCGACGGCGCGGGTGAGGAGTACGCGGACGGCTCATGGTTCCTCGGCGGCATGTTCACCACCCGCGAGGAGGAGCTCGCGCAGCAGCACGAGGCCTTCGAACGCGAGCGCGAGCGCGAGCGCCGGCTGAACGAGGAGGCGCGGCGGCGGGCGCTCGAGGCCGAACAGCGCAGGGAGCGCCACCGGAAGGCCACTGCCGCCGCGGTGGCCCCGCAGGGCCCCGCAGAGGCGGCTGTCTCCTCCTCCGATTCCTCCGCCTCCGGAGCGACAGGTTCCGAGGCCCCTTCTGCAGGAGCGGAAGGCGCAGGAACATCGGGCGGCAGCGGAGCGGCCGGCCGGCCGCGACCGCAGCAGCCGGCGCAGGGCGGGACCGGCTCCGTCCGCACGCAGCCGCAGGATCCGGCGCCGGCGAAGGAGGCTTCCCGGACGAAGGCGACCAGCATCGCGGCGCGGTCCTCGACGGACACGCGGCCCGCAGACACGCGGCCCGCAGGAGCGAAGGGCTCAGGAGCGAAGAGCACAGCTTCCGCGAGGGCGGCGAGCGGGTCTTCGGCGGACGGCGCCCCGACGCGCGGGGCGTCGACAGCCGCCGCAGGCGGCGCGGCATCGGCGAACAGCGCAGCTGCGGCAGGCAGCGCATCGGCGATCAGCGCAGCGGGCGGCACCGGAGCGAGCGGGAACGGACGCCGCAGGCGGACGGCGGCGATCTGGACGATCATCGGGATCCTCCTGCTCGTCGCGGCGCTGGTCTTCGGCTTCATCGCATTCCAGGGGATGAACCGGGACAAGAGCCCGGCACCCGTCCCCGCCCCCACCGCGGAACCGAGCCCGGCCCCTGACGAGGAGACCCAGGAGCCCGAGGCCGAAGGGCCCGCACCGGTCGTCTCCTCCGTCTCGGACCTCGATCCCGAGGGCGACGGTTCGGAGAACCCCGATATGACGGACAACGTCCTCAGCGACGATGACAGCCAGTGGCAGACCGACCGCTACAACAGCGCGGAGTTCGGCGGCCTCAAATCCGGACTGGGACTCGCCTTCGAGCTCGAGGAGGAGTCCCTCGTGTCCTCCGTCACCCTCGACTCCCCGGACCAGGGTTCGCAGGTCGAGATCCGGGTGGGCGATTCGGACGATCCGGAGGAGGCCCGCACCGTCGCGGAGACCTCCCTGGACGGCGGGACGGCCACGGTCGAGCTCGAGGAGCCGGAGACCGCGCAGTACGTGTTCGTCTGGTACACGGAACTCGCACCCGCGGGTGAGGGCTACCGCGGACAGCTCGTCCAGGTCAAGATCGCCTGATGACCGCCGGACCCGATCCTGCCCGTCGCAGCGGCCCACCGCGGCGAGCGGCCGCCGGGCAGGCCGGCCATCGGGTCCGCACCGGCCCGGGCACGCGCCGCGTGCCCCCGCAGAGGAATATTCGCCTTCAGCGCCGTGTTGGCCTGCTGAGACCTAGGAGGGAAATGACCAACCACCGCCTCGTGATCGTCGGCTCCGGCCCGGCGGGCTACACCGCGGCCATCTACGCAGCTCGAGCGAACCTCGAACCCGTCGTGATCGCGGGCTCCGTGACCGCCGGCGGCGAGCTCATGAACACCACGGACGTGGAGAACTTTCCCGGCTTCCCGGACGGCGTCCAGGGCCCCGAGCTCATGGACAGCATGCGGAAGCAGGCAGAGCGCTTCGGCGCCTCCGTCGTGTACGACGATGTCGCCTCGATCGACTTCGCAGCCGGCGGCCACACGCTCGTCACCGCGATGGGTGCGCGGTACACCGCCGAGGCCCTCATCCTCGCCACCGGCTCCGCCTACCGCGAGCTGGGTCTGCCCAATGAGAAGAAGCTCTCCGGGCACGGCATCAGCTGGTGCGCCACCTGCGACGGCTTCTTCTTCAAGGGGCAGGAGATCGCAGTGATCGGCGGCGGCGACTCCGCATTGGAGGAGGCCACCTTCCTCAGCCGGTTCGCCTCCAAGGTCACCGTCGTGCACCGCCGGCAGGAGCTGCGCGCCTCCCAGGCCATGCAGGACCGCGCGAAGGCCGACCCCAAGATCGAGTTCCTCTTCGACTCCGCGGTCGACGAGATCCACGGCGAGAGCTCGCTCACCGGCCTGACCCTGCGGAACACCGCCACGGGCGAGCGGAGCGAGCTGCCGGTGACGGGCATGTTCGTGGCGATCGGCTCGGATCCCCGCACCTCCCTCTTCGCCGAGACCCTGGAGCTGCGCGAGGACGGCTACCTGTCCGTGGAGGGCCGCAGCTCGCGCACGAGCTTCGAGGGCGTCTTCGCGGCCGGGGATGTCATCGATCCCGTCTACCGTCAGGCGATCACATCGGCCGGCTCCGGCTGCTCCGCAGCCCTCGATGCGGAGCACTATCTCGCAGACCGCGACCAGGCAGCCGCCGAGGCGCCGAAGGCCGGCTCCGCGTCCGCGCAGGCCGCGGAGACCGTGGCCGCGGGCGCAGCCGTCTGAGCACCGTTCCCCACCATCCAGTTCCGCAGCTCCCACCCGGGCGGCCGCGGCGTCAGCACAGCTAGGAGAGCACAATGTCACTCGAAGTCACGGACGCGACCTTCTCCGCCGAGGTCCTCGAATCCGATAAGCCGGTCCTGGTCGACTTCTGGGCACCGTGGTGCGGTCCCTGCCGCATGGTCTCGCCCATCGTCGACGAGATCGGCGAGGAGCTCAGCGATCGCCTCAAGGTCGTCAAGGTCAACACCGACGAGAACATGCAGACCGCCGGCTCCTACGGCATCACCTCGATCCCTGCGATGTACCTCTTCAAGAACGGCGAGGTCGTCAAGCAGATCATCGGCGCGCGTCCCAAGCCGGCGCTGCTCCAGGAGATCGAACCCGCCCTCTGAGGCGCCCGCCTCCGGTCGGTCTCGGCTCGTGCATGCGGCCACGGCCGACTCGGTGGGGTCGTCCCGACCCGCAGAGTCCCCTGCAGGACTTCGGCAATTCTCAGGCGCCCGTTGTAGCATCAACGGGCGCCTGAGGTGCATGGAGGGCCCGCTGTGAGCTCGCGCGGGAGAAGGCTTCGGCTCAGCACCTGCGCAGCTTCTCCCGATGTATCCATTCCCGAAGAGACGAGACAGATGACAAGCCATATCGCCACCTACCGCCTCGGCGATGAGGATCCCGTGCTCCCTGCGGTCAAAGCACAGCTGGGACGGCTGGGCTATGCGGTCGGCGATGCTGACAGCCCCGTGTTCGACCATCGGTTCGAGTACGCACTGCGCTCCTTCCAGCAGGACCGCGGGCTCTATGCCGACGGCGTGCTCGGGGAGCAGACCTGGGAGCAGGTCGAGCTCGCACGGCATCGTCTCGGCGACCGTGTGCTGCGCTTCGATCCGGTCCGTCCCTTCGCGGGTGACGACGTCGCGGAGCTCCAGCGCCGCCTCGGCCGTCTCGGGCTGTATCTGTGGCGGGTCGACTGGGTCTTCGCGGAGACCACCGAGGCGGCCGTCAGAGAGCTGCAGAAGAACCTCGGACTCGAGGTCGACGGCGTCGCCGGCCCGCGCACCCTGCGCGGACTCGATGCGGTGACGCGCGGACAGACCAACGGCGACCTCTTCGCACTCCGCGAGACCGCCCGCCTCCACTCGACGGGGCCATCGCTCTCAGGCCGCACATTCATCATCGATGCGGCTCCCCAGCTCCCCATGCCCGATGAGCCTGCGCTCCAGTCCGCTCACCGCGACTCCATGCTCGCGTACTCCGCGGACATCGCGCGGAGGATCGCAGGACGCCTTGCGGCTGTGGGCGCGTCCCCCTTCGTGCTCGATGCGCAGAGCCGTGAGGCGGAGCATCTCATCGATGCGCAGGGATCGGCCCTCATCACCATCTCGCAGGATCTCCATCCGAATCCCGCCGCCAGCGGCGTCGCGACCTTCCACTTCGGCTCGGTCAGCGGGGAGCAGTCGCCCATCGGCGCACGGCTCTCCCAGCTCATCAGTCGCGAGATCGCCTCCCGCACCGAGTTCCTGGACTGCGGAACCCATCCGCGCACATGGCGCTCTCTGCAGAGATACCGGACCCCCACCGCACACGTGGTCGCCGGCTACATCACGAACGCTGAGGACCGCGCACGTCTGCATTCGGCTGTTGTGAGGGACGCCCTCGCCGAGTCCGTCTCTGTCGCTCTGCAACGGCTCTACCTCACAGAGGTCAACGACCCGGAGACAGGGACTGTCGATCTCACAGCACTGCGCGATCTCATCGACCGCGGCGGCCGCCCGCGCTGACAATGCTCTCGTGGGCCCCGTTTCATGTGAAACACGCGTGCACCTTCTCGCCCTCCCGGCGGCGGCGCCCTCTTCTGCGGAGTCGACGGACTCTGCTGCCCTGGCAGCGTGATTTCCTCCGAATCGGACACAGTGGGGCTGCCTGCACCTCGTAGCCCCACAGCCATCAGCGCTCTCGCAGTCGCAGTCTCGCACTCCTGTCGAGAGCAGTTCATGCTGAGCCCTCGCGCATCTGAGGCACCCCGGCGGTGTCGGCCTTCGCCGTCCATTCTCTCCTGCCCTTCGGAAAGCCGCTCAAGCCCGCTCTGCTGCGCCTTCTCGCCCTGGCGATGTTCGCTCAGGGAACGTCCGAATTCGTTCTGGCCTGCCTGCTCCCCGGTATCTCCCACGACCTGGGCGTCCCACTCGGGCACGTCAGCCTGCTCACACCCGCGTTTGTTGCCAGCATGATCATCGGCGCGACCACTATGGCGGTGATCAGCCGCATCCTCTCACCTCGATGAACGCTCACGGACTTCCTCGCGGTGTTCACTGCAGTGCACATCGTCGGCGCGCTCACCGATGATCTCGGCGTGCTCCTCGCGAGCCATGTGCTCGCGGCGCTGGCCCACGCCGATTTCCTCGCCGTCACACTCTCCACGGTCACCCGCATCGTCGCTCCCCACCGTCATGCCCGTGCTCTGTCCATCATCCTCGCGGGAACGACGATGGCACTGATCGCCGGGGTCCCTGCAGGTGCATTCATCGGTGGTGCGCTCAGCTGGAGAGCCACGCTGGCGATCATCGCTGCTGTCTGTCTGCCTACCCTGTTCGCCGTCCTCATCGCCATGCCGACGAGGCCCGGCGACGGGTCCCAGACATCCCTCGACCGGTCATTGAAGCGGGAACTGCGCGCTCTGCGCCGCAGGCCCCTGCAACCGGCGATGGCGACGGCGGTTCTCGTCAATGCAGCCACCTCCTGCTCCTTCACCTACCTCGCCGTCATCGCGACCGGACCTGCCGGCCTCGCCGAGGCTCATGTGCCTCTCCTGCTGGCAGTGTTCGGAGCCGCAGCATTCTGCGGAGTCATCCTCGCCGGCAGGTATGCCGATGCTCACTGGACGAGACTCATCAGTATGAGCGGCCCCGCCCTGGTCATGGGATGGGCCTGTTCACTCTGTCTGCCGTACACCCGGGTGCAGTCTGGTCCCTTGCATTGCCGCTGGGCAGGGTCTCCTTCGCACTCGGGACCACAGTGATCACCCGCATCCTCGTCGAGGCGCGTGAGGCCCCCACGATGGGCGGATCGCCTTCGCGCGTGAAGACGATAGGTCATCTGCTGAGTGGGCTCAGCCCTGAAGCGGGCCGGCGAACTGGTGGGCTGAGCAGGACAGCGGGCGCCGATCACGGCCCTGATGCTCTGCTGCCACTCACTGGGCACGTTTCACGTGAAACGAGCATGCCCTCAGTCACTGCGACGCCACACGTTTCCAGCGCACTTCGGGAGCCCGTACGCGGAGCGCTCTCCGGGAACCCGTCCTCGGCTGATCCGTCTCGGGCGAATCACGACTGACTGCGATCCGCTCTCATCATGTGCACTCACACCGTATCTGTCCTTCGTCACCCTCCCCGAGCCGGTGCACACTGCACCGACCCCGTTCATCCAGATCAGGCAGACGGGAGCCGGAAACGGACGCGGCCGTGGAGGGCGCGGTTCCATTGAGAGCCGCGGGCACTGTGCGTCTGTTCCTCTTCTCTCACCACAGCAGCCGACCGGAATGCGCGACACCCTCCATCAGGAGCAGGCCTCTGGCTTCAGCTCACCCATATCCGGCAGCGGTCATTCAGACATATCCAGCATCCAGCACTCCTCCACAGACCTCACCTCCTCACTCTCAGCTCATTGCGCGCAGCCCCTCCCTCTCGGATCTGAGGTCCGTCCCCGCATGCCACGGCACTCTGCGACCCGAGTCGGGAACCTTTCCACCCCGCGCACAGACCGTACCCACCGCAGTCCGCACGACGCTCCGCGTACGCACGTCCCCGAACGCACCGCCGCTACCGGTGGGAGCTGCTCCGTCTGCCGGGGTGGACCGCGGTCGTTGCGACTGCACGGCACTCCCCCGCTCTGTGTATCCCAACGCTTGAGAACTTGTCGAGCCGCTGCTCAACCGCGCCAATGGTGGACTTTTCGACGCTGGCCTCCACTGCGCGAAGTCGTCACTGAGACGCCACACACACAGCGGAGTCCCGTGCTCTCTCCTGTTTCACGTGAAACAGAAGCGCGCACAAGGAACAAAGAAGGCCTTCACACGGAGATTCCGCACCGCCTTCGAGCCGGGCGCGACACAGCAACGGGCTGGCACGTGATTCATCATCACGCACCGGCCCGCATCCGAGAGCGCCCCCGCCGGCTGCTCCCCGGCGACGGGCCCCCGAGAGTCCTACTGAGAAATACCCAGCAGAGCGAGAATCCGCTGCAGGTCTTCCTGGTTCGCGAACTCGACGGACAGCTTTCCCTTCCGCTTGCCCATGGTCACATTCACTCGGGTCTCCAGTCGATCGCCGATGTTCCGGGCAAGTTCATCCAGGGCAGGATCCTTCTCCTTCACCGCGCGAGACGCAGCCGGCTTCTCTCCCCTGTTGAGGAGGACGACGGCTTCCTCAGTCGCACGGACAGAAAGCCCTTCCGCGACGACCCGCTGGGCGAGAACCTCCATGTTCGCGGGATCGCTGAGACCCAGAATCGCGCGGGCGTGACCGCTCGACAGCACGCCGGCGGCCACCCGACGCTGAACCATGGGCGGCAGTCGGAGCAGCCTGATCGTGTTGGAGATCTGAGGTCGCGAACGACCGATGCGCGCGGACAGCTCCTCCTGCGTGCATGCGAAGTCCTCGAGCAGCTGAGCGTAGGCGGCAGCCTCCTCAAGTGGGTTGAGATCGACACGGTGAAGGTTCTCCAGCAGAGCATCCCGCAGCAGATCATCGTCCGTCGTCGCGCGCACGATTGCGGGGATCGTCGTCCGTCCAGCCTCCTGCGACGCACGGAACCGACGCTCACCCATGATGAGCTCATACTTCGATGGGTCGTCGCCCCGGCGCCGCACCACGACCGGCTGCAGCACCCCGATCTCACGGATGCTGGTGACCAGCTCCTCAAGTGCATCCTCATCGAACACCTCACGCGGCTGACGAGGATTGGGACGGATCAGCTCGATGGGCAGCTCGCCGAACGTAGTGCCGGGGACAGGGACGAGCTCCTCCGCCGAATCGGTTTCACGTGAAACACGATCACTCTCGGAGTTCTCTTCCACCGTTCTTCCGTCAGCGGGATCGGCGGCTGCACGAGAAGCTGTCGAGGCGCTGTCAGCCGCTGCGAGCACCGCTGCACTCGCGGCACCGCTTCGCGCCGGCGCGGAACCTGCAGTGGTCTCGTTCGCACCCACCTCCGCAGCGCTTTCCCCACCGCCGTCGGCCTTCGCGGCAGTGGAGCGGCCAGAAGAGGCCCTCCCGCCTTTGCCCGCTGCTCCGTCCGCACTGCGAGCTGAGCCTGTTGCCTTTCCGGTGCTCTTCTTGGTGTTCCGCGTGCTCCGGCTGGAGGTGACTTCGGTCTTCCTGCCGCTTGCCGTGCCAGCCGCTTCCGCAGCCGGCGCAGCCCCGTCGTCCGAGGCATCGCGCTCTGCATTTCGCAGACCGGCGGACTGAGATCCCTCTCCGTGTGCGGACGCCGAATCCTGCTTGGAGGCCTGTGCCCGGCGCGTCCCCGTCGTCTTGCGGCTCGCCTGTGCGCGCCTCATCGCCTCAGCGGGATCGGCGGACCGTGTCTGAGGGCTGCCTGCACTCTCAGCCTCCTCACCACGCTCACCTCGGGAGAAGAACACATCGGAGGGCCGCCCGCTCTCCGGATTGGGGATCAGGGAACCGAGGCCGCGTCCCAGCCCCCTCCGCTTCTCAGCCATTGACCGCTCCTCTTTCTGAGATCTCCTCCGCAGCCTCGCGGTACGAGAGCGCACCGGAGGAATTCGGCTCATACGTGATGACCGTCTTGCCGTAGCTCGGCGCCTCGGAGATGCGCACCGAGCGGGGAATCACGGTTTTGAGCACCTGCTGGTCGAAATGCGCGCGCACTTCCTCCGCCACCTGGGCACTCAGCCTGGTCCGAGCGTCATACATCGTGAGAAGCACCGTCGAGATCCACAGCTCCGGGTTCAGGTGCTGCTGGATCAGCTGGATGTTCTTCAGGAGCTGACTCACCCCCTCCAGCGCGTAGTACTCGCACTGGATCGGAATGAGCACTTCCCGTGCGGCGACGAAGGCATTGACCGTGAGCAGACCGAGGCTGGGAGGGCAGTCGATCAGCACATAGTCGACCCTCTCCCCTGCCTCCTCGCGCTCACGCAGGTACTTGTCAAGCGCACGCTGCAGTCGCATCTCCCGCGCCACCTTGGACACCAGCTCGATCTCCGCCCCCGCGAGGTCGATCGTCGCGGGCACGCACTTCATCGTCTCGTACTCAGGCGCGTCCACGACAACCTGCGAGATGTCGTAGTCGTCGATGAGGACCTCGTAGATGCCCTCCACTCCCGTGGAATGCTCCACGCTCAGCGCGGTGCTCGCGTTCCCCTGAGGGTCGATGTCCACCACCAGAACCTCGAGCCCGTGATAGGCCAGCGAGGCTGCCACGTTCACTGTGGTGGTGGTCTTCCCGACACCGCCCTTCTGATTGGCAACCGTCAGAATTCTGGTTTCGGACGGTTTCGGGAAGGTGGTCGACGCAAGCCGCTCAGCTCGCCGATTGTCTCGTGCGATCTGCGCGCCGAGCGGAGTCGACTCGTCCATCACTGGCATGTGGATCACTCCGCGTTCGTTCGATGTGGGGTACCCGCTCATTCTACTCGCGTCCGCACGCACCGTTGCCTGGGTGCTGGCGTCCTCCGTTTCACGTGAAACGGAGGACGCCAGCACCCAGGCAACGGAACTGTAATCGAATGTATGTGGCCCTTATGAACGGATGCCACATCGTTGTCACGATCGGCGAAGCTCCACGACCGTCGTGGGAACCTCGAGATGATCGCCGCCGAGGGTGTGGAAGACGGGACCTGCGAGCTTCCGCTTCCTGATCAGCTTCGCGGCCTTCTCCGCTTCCTCCGCCCCTTTCGCTCCCTTGATCGCAAGGATGCGACCACCGGGACCGATCACCGGCCGGGTCCATTCGATGAGCGTCGACAGGCTCTTGACGGCCCGCGCGGTGACGACGGTGAACATCTCCTCGTCGACGAGCTCCTCGACGCGTGCACGGACGATGCGGACGTTCTCAAGGCCCAGATCCGCCACGACCATGCGCAGCCACTCCACACGCCGCTCCATGATCTCGACGAGCACGAACCTCACATCCGGTCGCGCGAGTGCCAGAGCGAGACCGGGCAGACCGGCGCCGGAGCCGATGTCGCCCACCTCATCGCCCTCATCGAGGAGTTCGGCGAGGACCGCGCAGTTGAGGATGTGGCGGGTCCAGATGCGCGGCACCTCGCGGGGCCCGATCAGACCCCATTCGACGCCCGTCGTCGCCAGGTGATGGGCGTACCGCTCCGCGAGCGGCAGGCGGTCGCCGTACAGGCTGCGAGCGAACTCCGGGACCTCCTCGAGCGCACCCGGCGACACTGGCCCTCCACTGGCCGCAGCCTCGCTCACGGAGCCCACGGGGTGCTCCTCAGCGCCTGCGCCCATCCTCTCGGCGCCGCTCATGCCGGAGAGACGACGACGTGGCGGCGGTCGCCCTCACCATCGGACTCCGAACGCAGTCCGGCGTTCGCGACGACATCGTGGACGACCTTGCGCTCGAAGCTGTTCATGGGACTCAGCGCCACGGACTCCCCCGTCTCCAGAACGGTGTCGACCGCCTGCTTCGCCCTGGCCCTGAGATCGTCCTTCCGGCGGTCCCGGTACCCGTCCACATCGAGCATGAGCCACGACCGCTGACCGGTCTGGGCCTGCACCGTGAGGCGTGTGAGCTCCTGCAGGGCAGTGAGGACCTGTCCGTCCTGTCCCACGAGCCTGCGCAGGTTCTCTCCGCCGTCCTCGTTGACAATCGCGACCTGCGCGCGTCCGTCGACCACGTCGATGTCGATGTCACCGTCGAGATCGGCGATGTCGAGCAGCTCCTCGAGATAGTCCGCGGCGATGTCCCCCTCCTCTTCGAGCAGCTCGGTGCGGCTGCGCTTGGCCTCACCTGCCGCGCTGCCCCTCGCCTCGGACTCCTGCCCATCGGTCGCGGCCTGGGTGTGGCTCTCCACCGGAGCAGAGGTGAGGTCCGGAGACTCCGGTGTCGTGGTGGCGTCGCTCATGATCGTCCCTTCGTGGCGGTGGCTGCAGCCTGCACAGCCGAGGTCACTTCCTGCGCTTCTTGCGCTTCTGCTTCTGGCGCTTGGCGCTGACCGGCTGAGAGCGCTGACCGCCCTGCGTGCCGCCCTCGGTGCTCGTGTCCTCCGAACCCTGCGACTTCATCTCGATGGGATCGGAACCCGGCAGGGGGCTCTTGCCCTTGCGCGCACGGCGCTCCATGAGCTCCCTCTCCGCCTGCGAGCCCGGTGTGGGCATATTGCGGATGATCACGGTCTGCTGCCCCATCGTCCAGCCGTTCGAGATGAGCCAGTAGATGAGCACGCCGAGCGGGAAGTAGACGCCGCCGATGCCGAAGACCACGGGCATGAGGTAGAGCATCATCTTCTGCTGCTGCATGAACGGGTTGTTCATCGCAGCTTCCGACATGTTCTTCGTCATCATGTGGCGCTGGGTGAGGAACATCATCCCGGCCATGATGACGATGAGGATGGCGGTGAGGATCCGCACCCACAGCACGTTGACGCCCTCGCCGGGATCGAGGAACGAGGCCGAGAGCGGGATGCCGAGGACCACTGCATGGTCCATCGACACCGCGAGATCGCGGGTCATGCCGCCCACCGCGTCCATGTGGCCCTCGGCCACCTGCGGGACGTTCATGATCACGCGGAACAGGCTGAGGAAGATCGGCATCTGCACGAGCAGGGGCAGGCACGAGGCGAAGGGGCTGGTGCCGTGCTTCTTGAACAGCGCCTGCTGCTCCTCGACCATCGCCTGGCGGGAGAACTGGTCCTTCTTCCCCTTGTACTTCTTCTGCAGGCGCTGGATCTCGGGCTGGATCATCTGCATCTTGCGCTGCGATTTGATCTGACGCACGAAGAGCGGGATGACGGCTGCGCGCACCACCACGGTGAGGCCCACGATCGAGAGCACCCACGTCCATCCGCCGTCGGCGGACATGCCCAGCATGGTGAACAGGTGATGGAACAGAGCAAGGATCCAGGCCACCACCCACTGGATGGGGTACAGAATCGTGTCGAAGAAGCCCATTCACTCTCCTCGGCCTGGGAGCCCCTCGCCCGCAGGACCATCTCTTGTCGCTACCGCTTGTCCATTCTGCCATTGTCCGGCGCACCGCCCGCTTTCGCGGAGGGCGCCGTGGGCCCGGCAGCGGCCCAGATGGTCCGGCTCCTGGCCTCCAGGACGGAACCTCTCACATGATCGACTCCGCCGGAGGACAGAGGGTTGCAGCGCAGCAGGCGCCACACGGTCATCGCTGAGCCGATGACCGCGCCCCTCACCTCGAACGAGTCGAGAGCGTACTTGGAGCAGCTCGGATAGTACCGGCACACATCGCCGTACAGAGGCGAGATGAGCATCCGGTAGGCCCGCATGAACCAGACGAACGGCATCCGGGGAAGGATCCGCACCCCGTGCAGGACCTTCGGCCAGCGTCCTTCCGGCCACGCGGGCAGGGAGGACTCGGTGTCCTCATCCCTGCGCACGTGCCTCCTGCCGCCTGCGCGCCTGCCGCAGCGCCTTCTCGAGAGAACGCGTCAGCTGAGGCCAGTCGGCCTCGGCAGCAGCCGGCAGCGCACGGAGCACGAGCAGCTGCCCGGGCTCCAGGTCGGCCAGCCGGCCTGCGGCCCAGGCCCGTCCCCGCCGCTTGACCCGGTTCCGGGTCACCGCATTGCCGACCGCCTTGGATACGACGAATCCCACGCGCGGGGCGTGGGATTCGCGGGTGTGCGCCAGGTGAGCGATCACATGTCCGCTGGTCCCCTTCGCTCCGGTCCGGAATGCGGTCCGGAACTCATGGGGATCGCGCAGACGGTTCTCACGAGGCAGCACGAGGACTCAGGCCTCTGTGGTCCGCCGCTCAGGCGGAGAGGGCGCGACGGCCCTTGCGGCGGCGCGATGCGAGGATCGCGCGGCCGGCGCGGGTGCGCATGCGCAGGCGGAAGCCGTGCGTCTTGGCGCGCTTGCGGTTGTTCGGCTGGAAGGTGTGCTTGCTCACTTCTTACTCCTACGGTCTTCGCGGGCGCGGAGCGCCAGCGGGCGCGGTTCCGCTGTTCAGGTGGGAGCGACGCCGAGACGGCCTCGGCACTCCATGCCTGCGTCGAGGGAAACACGGGGAAGTTCGCACACACCGGAGTACTGGCCCACAACACAGGACACTCAATCGTAGGGGCGGGCACTGTCACCGGTCAAACCGGAGGCCCCACCCGCCCGCACGAGGCGCCGCGCACAGCAGCGGACTCCTCCGCGGACAGCGGACCGGCGGCGGTGGAACCGCGCCGTCACGGGCGGTCCGATGAGCCTGCGGACCGCGGCCTGGCGGAGCTGGCCCACAGGCGTCCACAGCGCATCCGGAAGGTTATGCACACATGGCGTGAACAAGTCCGTCCACAAAGAACACACATGTGATTTCCACACGGTTGCCCACAGATGTGGATGAATCCGGGGACGGCTTCGTCAGTCTGCACATTCTGTGGAAAACTGTGTGGACGCCATCCACTGCGCTGTCCACACCTGTGGGCGGCGCGCACGCACAGGTGGTGTGGACGGACAGGCTTCGGGAGGACAGACCACGGTGGACACCGCGCACGACGACCTAGGGCAGATCTGGACGACGGTCCTCACGAACCTGCTCAACGACCCGGACATCTCCGCGCATCACAAGGGCTTCCTCGCCGGAGCCGTGCCCAAGGGGATGATCGGGGACTCCATCGTGGTGCTCGCGGTGCCGTCCGAACTCCACCGACGCAACCTCGAGAACAATCTGCGCGAGCCCCTCACCCGCGAGATCACGAGGATCGTGGGTCACAGCGTCAGCTTCGCGATCGCAGTGGGGACCGCCCACATCCAGCCGGAGGCCGAGACCGTCCCCTCCGGGGCTCAGCACAGCGCCGCCGCGCATGCGCCGGCCTCGGACGTCCACGAGGACTCCACCGGGATGAGTCGGACCCACATCGCAGGTCCGGAGGACCATGCTCCCGAGGACGGTCCTCAGCAGGCCGGCGGCCGGCAGGACAGCACCTATGCGGACCTCGCAGCACAGGTCGGACGCGGCAGCAGCCCCGCTCACACATACGAGGAGGCAGCCGAGGGCGTCCACCGCAGCGCAGAGCACAGCACCGCGCTCGAGCACGACCGCGGTGCCGCAGCCGGACGCTTCACCCCTGCGGACACCACTGCCCTGCAGGCCGCGGCGCAGCAGGCCGCCGCGGGACGGGGAGGGCCTGCTGCACCTCCGACCGGGGACGCCCCGGGGATGCGAGGACAGGACGCCGACAGGTCCCGTTCCGGCCGGCCGGCTCCGGCCTTCTCCCACACCGGGACGCCCGCACCGCACGGCCCCGACGGGGAGTCGTCCACGAGCCTGCTCAATCCCAAGTACACGTTCGATGCGTTCGTCGTCGGTGCGTCGAACCGCTTCGCGCACGCGGCCGCCTTCGCAGTCGCGGAGTCCCCGGCCAAGGCCTACAACCCGCTCTTCATCTACGGAGACTCGGGACTGGGCAAGACGCACCTGCTCCACGCGATCGGGCACTACTCCCAGCAGCTCTACCCCAAGATCAGCGTCCGCTACGTCTCCAGCGAGGAATTCGTCAACGACTTCATCAACACGGTGGGCTCGCAGACGACGTCGAACACCCTGCGGCCCGCGTTCCAGCGGAGGTACCGCGAGGTCGACATCCTCATGATCGACGACATCCAGTTCCTCCAGGGCAAGGACGCGACGGTCGAGGAGTTCTTCCACACGTTCAACGCGCTGCACAACGAGGACAAGCAGGTCGTCATCACGTCCGACCAGCCGCCCAAGATGCTCAAGGGCTTCGAAGAGCGCCTGCGCTCCCGGTTCGAGTGGGGCCTCCTCACGGACGTCCAGCCGCCGGACCTCGAGACGCGCTTCGCGATCCTGCGGAACAAGGCGTTCTCCGAGAAGCTCGACGTCCCCAATGAAGTCCTCGAGTACATCGCGAGCCGCGTCTCCTCGAACATCCGCGAGCTCGAGGGCGCTCTCATCCGCGTGACGGCCTTCGCGAACCTCAACGACCAGGTCATCGACGTGGGCCTGGCCGAGACCGTGCTCAAGGACTTCATCACGCAGGACGACACCCCGGAGATCACGGCCGCCGACATCATGGGGCAGACCGCGGCGTACTTCGACCTGTCGCTCGAGGATCTCCAGGGCACGAGCCGCTCGCGGACGCTGACCACCGCCCGGCAGATCGCGATGTACCTCTGCCGCGAGCTCACGGAGCTGTCGCTGCCCAAGATCGGCCAGGAGTTCGGCGGACGCGACCACACCACCGTCATGCACGCGAACAAGAAGATTCGAACGCAGATGGCCGAGCGGCGGACGCTCTACACCCAGGTCACCGAACTCACGAACCGCATCAAACAGCAGCATCGACTCTGAACTGAACAATTCACAGCTGTGGACAAACCTGTGGGCAACCCGGGAGAGGAGGTGGATGGAATGGGGGACGGAACCGCATCGGCCTGTGCACGCCTGTGGGCATAGCTCCCCCGCATGCACAGGCGTCCACCGGCGGCAGCATGCGGATGCACACTTCGTGCACGGGGTCGCGGACTGCGCATGCCTAGGGAATGCTGGGAAGCAGGCCTCTGTCCACAGCTTCCACAGTGGCTACTTCTATGAACTATGAATACGAAGGCGCCCGCGAAAGAGTGACCGCGCACTGCGACGGATTGATGCACGAGGTGCGAGAAGCGCAATAATCCGGCTGTGCATCCATGCACATCGGCATGTCCGCGTATTCGAACGCCAGGACACGGGGTGGGAGCGAGTGGGACTTTCCGAGAGACCTCCTCGCGCAGCGCTGCGCGAGGAGGTCCGGACGGCCGATCGTCGGTCTGGCACGAATGGCAGACCAAGTCAACGGAACACGCCGATAAGGGGTCCGCAGACCATGCATCGGGTTCCTTCCGTGCGGTAGAGTTCTTTCCTGCCCATCGGCCCACTACGCCCAGGAGAGTCGTGAACGCAGCAGCCGAACAAGTGAAGTTCCGAGTCGAGCGCGATGTCCTCGCCGAAGCGGTCACCTGGACCACGAAGGCTCTCCCGCAGCGTCCCTCCGTTCCCGTGCTCACCGGTGTGCTCATCGCCGCGGAGTCCGATGGCACGGTGAGGCTCTCCGTCTTCGACTACGAGGTCTCCTCCCGCACCGAGATCGCCGCCGAGGTCGAGGCGCCCGGCACGTTCCTGGTCTCCGGCCGTCTGCTCGCCGACATCGCCAAGGCTCTGCCCAATCAGCCCGTCACCCTCGAGCTGAACGGGGGCAAGGTGGACCTCTCCTGCGGCTCCTCCCGGTTCTCCCTCATGACGATGCCGGTGGACGAGTACCCCGCGCTGCCCGTGGTGCCCGAGCCCACCGGCACGCTCGCCTCCTCCGCGTTCCAGCACGCCGTGGGCCAGGTGGCGATCGCGACGAGCAAGGACGACACCGTTCCGATCCTCACCTCCGTCCGCGTCGAGATCGAGGGCGACAAGGTGTCCCTGCTCGCGACGGACCGCTACCGGCTGGCCGTCCGCGAATTCACCTGGAACCCTGCGAGCCCCGACATCTCCCGCGCCGCCCTCATCCGCGGCAGGACCCTCGCGGACGCGGCGAAGTCGATGGGCGGGGACATCCGCATCTCGCTCTCGGAGACCGGCGGCAAGGAGATGCTCGCGTTCAGCTCCAACGGCAGGGAGACGACCTCGCTGCTCGTCGAGGGCGATTACCCGAAGGTCCGCTCGCTGTTCCCCAAGGATGCGCCCATCACCGCCGTGATCGAGACGGCCGCGCTGCGCGAGGCGGTGCGCCGCGTGGCGCTCGTGGCCGAGCGCAACACCCCCATCCGCTTCGAGTTCGCCGAGGGTGCGCTCACCCTCCGGGCCGGTGCCGGCGACGACGCCCAGGCCTCCGAGTCCCTGCCCGCTGAGATCACGGGCGGCGACATCACGACGGGCTTCAACCCCGTCTTCATCTCGGAGGGGCTGGCGCAGATGGGCCACCAGTACGTGCGCTTCTCGATGACCGAACCCAAGAAGTCCGTCGTCATCACCGGCCAGGAGGAGCCCACGGGCGAGCACGACGACTCGTACCGCTACCTGCTCATGCCCATCATCCGCTTCTGATGTCGTGCTGACCCGGCCGCCTCGGCCGGCCGTCGAACGGGAGGAGGGCCGAGCCACGTGTGGGTGAGCAGACTCGCGCTGCGCGACTTCCGCTCCTACGACGCCCTGGACCTCGACCTCGAACCGGGCGTCACCGCCTTCGTCGCCCCCAACGGATGGGGCAAGACGAACCTGGTCGAGAGCATCGGGTACCTCTCGCGGCTGCGCTCCCACAGGGTCTCCCAGGATCTGCCGCTCGTCCGTGCGGGCTGCGAGGAGGCGGTGGTCTCCGCGCGGGCCCACCGCGGCCGGAGGCATGTGACCGCGGAGGTGACGATCCGGGCGAAGGGGGCCAACCGCGCCCGGATCAACCGGACCGGTGTGCGGGTGCGGGAGATCCTGGGCCTCGTTCCCTGCGTCGTCTTCGCTCCTGAGGATCTCGGGCTCGTCAAGGGCGATCCCGGTGAGCGCCGGGACTGGCTCGACTCCCTCCTCGTGGCCCGCAGCCCGCGCTATGCCGGGGTGCTCGCGGATGCGGACCGGGCGCTGCGTCAGCGCAACGCACTGCTCAAGAACCTCAGGCAGAGGCCCGATCCCGGGCTGGAGGGCACCCTCGACATCTGGGACAGGGCCTTCGCCGAGGCCGCCGCAGCTCTGGTCACGGGCCGCCGCCGTCTGCTGGGGGACCTCGAGAAGCACATCGCCGGCCATTTCTCCCAGCTCGCCGCCGATGCGCGGGAGTCGAGGCGCTCCGCCGCAGCCGAGTACTCCTCGCGCATCGACTACGGCTCCGTGGACTTCTCAGGCGAGGACGCGCGGGAACGCACCACCGAGGTGGTCCTGGAGGCACTGGCCTCGCGGCGCCGGAAGGAGATCGACCGTGGGCTCACCCTCGTGGGCCCGCAGCGCGACGACGTGCTGCTGGGGATCGGGGGTGCGCCCGCGAAGGGCTATGCCTCCCACGGGGAGAGCTGGTCGCTCGCGCTCGCGCTGCAGCTCGCCGGCTGGGATCTGCTGCGTGAGGACTCAGGAGACCCGGACGACCAGCCGATCCTCGTCCTCGACGATGTGTTCGCCGAGCTGGACTCGGGCAGGCGCGCACGGTTGGCCCAGACGGTCGCTCAGGCGGAGCAGGTGCTCATCACGGCTGCGGTGGGATCTGAGGTGCCCGAGGAGCTCACCGGTGCGGTCGTCGATCTCACCGGGATCGCGAGGCCGCTGTGAGTGATCCCGGCAGCACAGAGGTTTCGGGAGAGATGGGTGCGGCCGACAGGACGCGCGCGCCCCTGTCCTCGGCGGCGCTGGAGGCACTCGATCGCGTCAGGCGGATGGCCGATCACGAACCTCGGCCGGGCAGCCGGTGGGCGGGGCCCAGACGGGAGGACGCGGGCCCAGGCCTCGGCGCCGCTCGCGCCCGAGGCCTGGGCGAGGTCGCGTACACGGCCGCGGGTGCCGATCCCCGGGACCCGCGGCCGCTGGCCGGCATGTTCTCGCGACTCGTGCAGAAGCGCGGGTGGACGTCGAGCCTGGACGTCGCCCAGCTGACGGAGCGGTGGGAGGAGCTGGTGGGCGGGGACGTCGCCGCCCACTGCACCGTGGAGAAGTTCGAGCCGCCGGTGCTCGTGGTGCGGACGAGCTCGACCACGTGGGCCACACAGCTGAAGATCCTCCGCGAGGGCCTGCTGGACAAGCTCGAGCGCGAGATGGGCAGACGCGTGGTCGAGGACATCGAGATCCGGGGTCCGGAGCAGCGCCGATTCACCCGCGGCCGCCGAAGCGTCAAAGGCCGGGGCCCCCGGGATACCTGGGGGTGAAGTCGCCGATAGGCGAGGCGCGGGCCGTGCGGCGAGTTCTGCGGTGCGGCGAGGGGTAGCGTTACGGCTGGGTGAGGCGCGGGCTGGCAGCTGTAGGGCACCGGTGCGGCGAGGGGTGAAGTCACCGATAGGCGAGGCACGGGCTGTGTCGCGAGTTCTGCGGTGCGGCGAGGAGACGCGAAGGCGCGTCTCAGCTGAGCCGGGCACACTGGGACGATGCCCGATGCTCTCCTCCCCACGCTCTGGTCGGCGGTGTCCCAGGCCGCTCCGCATCCGGACGCGCGGACCCTCATCGTCGCAGCGGTCCTCGCCGCAGCCCTCGTGATCCCCCATCCGGTGTGGCGGATCGCGGGGGTGTGGGTGACGGTGGTGCACGAGCTGGGGCACGCCTTCGCGGGCATGGTCCGCGGGCGCACGGGCATGCGCATCCGGGTGAACCGCGACCACTCGGGGCTCACGACCTCCACCGGCCATGCGGACACCGTCGCGTGGACCAGCTTCTGGGGCTATCCGACACCCTCGCTGGTGGGGGCGGCCGTAGCCTGTGCAGCTGCCGCCGGCTGGGCGGGCGCCGCGCTCGGCGTCATGCTCGCGGCGATGCTCGCCGCACTGCTGTTCATGCGGGGCGTGCTGACCTGGGCGGTCACACTGGCGACGCTGGCCGCGGGAGTGCTCCTGCTGATGCGCGGCACGGACGTCCTCGTCACGGGTGCGGTGCTGGCGACGGGCATGTTCCTGTGGGCCGGCGGCGTGCGTGCGATCGCCAATGTCTCGCGCCTGCACGCCACAGGCAGGGGCCACGGTTCGGACGCGCAGGCGCTCGCACAGCGGACGCCGATCCCCGCCTTCGTCTGGCTCGCGGTGTTCTGGCTGCTCTCCCTCGCTCCTGTGGGCCTCCTCGTGTGGGCCCTGCGGGCATGATCCGGCATAGACTCGGATGCGCACCCCAACGAGGAGACACATGCGCTTTGCGAACAGTGTGACCGACCTGATCGGCAACACCCCGCTCGTCCGGCTGAACCGGGTGACGGAGGGGATCGCCGCGACGGTGCTCGCCAAGGTCGAGTTCTTCAATCCCGGCGGCTCCGTCAAGGACCGGATCGCCGTGAACATCCTGGATGCCGCCGAGGCCGCCGGCCAGCTGCGTCCGGGCGGCATCATCGTGGAGCCCACCAGCGGCAACACGGGGATCGGCCTGGCGCTCGCGGCACAGCAGCGCGGGTACCGGTGCATCTTCGTGTGCTCGGACAAGGTCGCCGCGGACCGGCA
The DNA here is from genome assembly GCF_000426445.1 of Brevibacterium album DSM 18261. Taxonomy (GTDB): domain Bacteria; phylum Actinomycetota; class Actinomycetes; order Actinomycetales; family Brevibacteriaceae; genus Brevibacterium; species Brevibacterium album. Next base: position 71,649 of record NZ_AUFJ01000015.1, read on the forward strand.
GGCGGTGCTGCGGGCCTACGGGGCCGAGGTGGTCGTCACCCCGGCAGCCGTGCCCGCCGACCACCCGGATTCCTACTTCTCCGTGGCCGCCCGCCTGGCGGCTGAGATCCCCGGGGCGTTCGTGCCGGATCAGTTCTCGAACCCGCACGGCCCGCGCAGCCACTACGAGACGACGGGCCCGGAGATCTGGCGGGACACGGACGGCCGCGTCACGCACTTCGTCGCGGGTGCGGGCACGGGCGGGACCATGAGCGGTGCCGGCCGGTATCTCAAGGAGGTCTCGGGCGGAGCGGTGCAGGTGGTGGTCGCGGATCCGGAGGGCTCCCTCTACTCGGCGGGTGAGGACGGCGAGCACGGCGCCTACGACATCGAGGGCGTAGGCATGGACTTCTATCCGGACGCGTACGACCGGGACATCCCGGACGCGTTCGAGACGGTCTCGGACGCCGAGGCATTCGCCATGACCCGCAGGCTCGCCCGCGAGGAAGGACTGCTGGTGGGCGGATCGAGCGGGATGGCCGTCGTCGGCGCGCTGAGGACCGCTCGCGCGCTGCCCGCCGAGGCCGTCGTCGTGGTCCTGCTGCCGGACACGGGCCGCGGCTATCTGGGGAAGGTCTTCGACGATGCGTGGATGCATGAGCGCGGACACCTCGCTGGGGACGAAGGCACCGACGCACACGGAGGAGACGCACAGTGAACGAGAACCCCACGGGCTTCGACACCCTCGCGATCCGCGCGGGGCAGGACCACGACCCCACGACGGGCGCGGTCATCCCTCCCCTGCACCTGTCCTCGACGTATGCCCAGGACGGGATCGGCGGCCTGCGGAACGGCTATGAGTACGGTCGCAGCGGCAATCCCACCCGGGATGCCCTGCAGGAGCAGCTCGCCGCCCTGGAGGGCGGGAGGTTCGGGCTGTCCTTCGCCTCGGGCCTCGCCGCCGAGGACGCCCTCCTGCGGGCCGCCCTCCGCCCCGGCGACACCGTCCTCATGGGCGATGACGTCTACGGCGGCACCTACCGGCTGGTCTCGCGCGTGCTCGCTCCCTGGGGCGTGAAGCTGCGGATCGTGGACATCACGGACACCGAGGCCGTGCGCGCGGCGCTCGCAGCGGAGCCGGCCGCGATGCTGTGGATCGAGACGCCCTCCAACCCGCTCATGCGCATCAGCGACATCGCCGCGCTCGCGGAGATCGGCCATGCCGCGGGGTCCACGGTCGTGGTGGACAACACCTTCGCCTCCCCCGCGCTGCAGCAGCCGCTGGCCCTCGGTGCGGATGTGGTGGTCCACTCGACGACGAAGTACCTGGGCGGACACTCCGATGTGGTGGGCGGGGCCGTCGTGCTGAACGACGAGGAGCTGCACGAGCAGGTGAAGTTCCAGCAGTTCGCCGCCGGCGCCGTCAGCGGTCCGCACGACGCCTGGCTCACGAGCCGCGGGCTCAAGACGCTCGGCATCCGCATGGAGCGGCACAGCCGGAACGCGGGGCTCGTCGCGGGGTTCCTGGGCGAGCAGGACGGGGTCGCCGCCGTCTACTACCCGGGCCTCGAGAGCCACCCCGGCCATGCGGTCGCCGCGAGGCAGATGCGCGGCTTCGGCGGCATGGTGTCGCTCGCACTGCCCACGGGTGAGCAGGCGCGGCGCTTCGCGGAGAGCCTGGAGCTCTTCACGCTCGCGGAGTCGCTGGGCGGAGTCGAGTCGCTGGTGAACTACCCGGACGCCATGACGCACGCCTCCGTGCGCGGGACGGAGCTCGCGGTGCCCGAGGAGGTCGTGCGCCTGTCGGTGGGCATCGAGACCGCCGAGGACCTGCTCGCAGACCTCGCCCAGGCGCTCAGGCGGGTGTGAGCTCGGCGGTCCGGACTCCGGCGGGCGGCGCACGGATGCGGCCATGAGCTCGGCCGACAGCGGCTCCCAGCAGCGCACGAGCGAGCTCGAGGCGCTCCTCGAGACCGCAGGCGAGCTGTCGTCCCTCCATCACGTGGACGATGTGCTCGGCGCGATCGTGCAGCGCGCCCGCCAGCTGCTCTTCAGCGACGTCGCATATCTGATGCTGCTGGACGACGAGCGCCGGACGGCACACATGCGCGTGTCCTCAGGCATCCAGACCCAGGGGTTCCTCGGCATCCGCGTGGACTACGGCGAGGGCCTCGCCGGGCTCGTGGCGAGCACGGGCATGCCGCAGTGGACCGAGGACTACCGCTCCGATGAGCGGTTCGCACCGAAGATCGGCGAGATCGTTCGCGCGGAGAGCCTGCGGTCGCTCCTGGGCGTGCCCCTCACCGTCGGCAGACGCGTCATCGGGGTGCTGTTCGCAGCGGATCGGGAGAGCCGTGCGTACTCCCACCGGGAGGTGGCGCTCCTGGCCTCGCTGGCCGACCACGCCGCCATCGCGCTCGACAATGCCGAGATGCACGAGCAGACCCAGCAGGTGCTCGCCCGGTGGAGGACGGCGAGCGAGGAGTTCGCCGAGCAGAACAGGGCGCTCGAGCGCGCCTCCGAGTTCCACGAGCGGCTGATGGGTCTGATGGCGGCCGGCGTGCCGCTCGGCGAGCTCGCGGCAGCCGCGGGCGACTTCCTGGGAGGCGTCGTCGTCGTTCTCTCCGGCGAGGGCGGCCTGCTGACCCCTGCCGGGGAGGGGGTCCGCCTCCCCGGGCAGGACGAGCTGGAGGTGTGTGCGGATCTCGACGAGCGCGGTTCCGCCCAGCTGCCGGCGGATGAGGGCGAAGCCGAGGTGCGCCGCCTCGCGGCGGTCCGAGCAGGTTCCCGCAGGCTGGGATACGTGCTGTACCAGGGGCCGGAGCTCGCACCGACCGATGTCCGCTCATTCGAGCGCGCCGCCATGGTGACGGCGCTCATGATCCTCCACACGCGTGCGGACGAGGAGGCGCGGAAGCGGGTCATGGGCGAACTCATCTCGGAGCTCATCTCCGCGCGCGCCGATGCGGACTGGGTGCGGAGCCGGGCGGAATCCGCCGGGATCGTGCTCTCCCCGCCCCCGTACGTCGCCGTGGTCGCGGTGGAGGGGAGTCGTCCGGGTGCGGCGGACCGGCTGGATGCCGCGGTTCAGCTCGCGAACGAGCGCGGGGGCCTGGCCCGGGTGCAGGCGGGCGAGACCGTCCTCCTCGTCAGCGGCGAGAGCGCTTCGGAGACTGCGGACGGGATCGCCCGCGCACTGGATCAGAGGTTCCGGGTGTCCGCGGCGGTGGGCGGGGACGGCCCGCACGCGTCCCTGCACGAGGCGGCGCGCGCGATCTCCCGCTCCCGCACCTGCGCGAAGGTCCTCGCGATGACCGGCCGGTGGTCCCACGGAGCCGCGCCGGAGGACATCGGCCTGTACGCGCTCCTGTTCAGCGAGGTCGGTCGGGCGCAGATCGACGATTTCGTCGCCGAGACGCTCGGTCCGCTCATGGAGTACGACGCCGTCCGCGGGAGCAGACTGCTCGACACGGTGCGCGCGCACTTCGACACGGGCGGGCAGACGGGCGCTCTCGCCGAGGCGCTCATGATCCACGTCAACACCCTGTACCAGCGTCTGGCGCGCATCGACCAACTGCTCGGCAGTGACTGGCGAGTGGGCGAGGCATCGCTGCAGGTCCATCTCGCCCTCCGCCTCCGCGATCTGGTGGACGGAGACGACTGAGCCCCGGCGACCCGCAGAAGCGGCCATGGGAGGAGTCACATCGGTGCAGCCGTGCAAACGTGTGATCTCACATTGTCCGGTGCTGCCGGCGTCGATAGCCTGCTGGTCTGATCGCACGGCCCTATCGTGAGAAGGCAGGACAATGGAGTCCGTATCCGTCATCGTCATCATCGCCGTCTACTTCCTGCTCATGTTCGCCATCGGCTTCTGGGCGAACAGGCGGATGAAGTCGTCCAAGGAGTTCCTGGTCGCGGGACAGTCCCTGGGATTCTTCGTCATGGCGATCGCGAGCTTCTCCTCCATCCAGAGCGGCTGGGGCATGGTCGGCAACACCGGCGCCGTCTACGACATCGGCACCTCCGCGCTCCTCGGCGCCGCCTTCCTGGTGCCGCTCGGGTTCGCCCTCGCCTGGTTCCTCCTCGGCAGCCGGCTGCATCGCGCCGCGGGCAGGCACAGCGCGTACTCCGTCCCCGATCTGGTCAGGGCCCGGTACCGGAGCCGGCCCGCCCACATCGCCATGTCAGCGGCGATGGCCGTCGGCGCCGTCGCGTACATGACCTCGCAGATCTCCGCGATGGGGATCATCGCCTCGCTGCTCCTCGGCACATCCGTGCAGACCGGCGCGTGGATCGGGGCCGGCGTCGTCGCCGTCTACACGGTGGCCGGCGGCATGCTGGCCGCGGTCTGGACGGATCTGATCCAGGGCCTCCTCATGATCGTGATGTCGGTGGCGATCTTCTTCTTCGCGCTCTTCGCCGCCGGCGGGTGGTCCGCCGTCCTGCTGACCACCTCCGCGGCGGACCCCGCGTACCTCTCGCTCACCGGGCCGCAGCCGGAGGCGTTCATCTTCGGCTATATGGTCCTGCTGGTCTTCGGAGCGGCGGGACAGCCGCAGCTCATCACCAAGTTCCTCATGCTGAAGGACAGGAGGGAGCTGCGCTGGGGAGCTGCGGTCTCGGGCGTCGCATACGGGGTCACCACACTCTTCAGCCTCGGGATCGGACTCTCGCTCAAGGCCATGGTCATCAGCGGGGACGCCGCGGCTCCGGAGACCATCGACAACACCACGACGGACTTCCTCTCCCAGTTCACGAGCCCCGTCGTCGCGGGCCTCGCGCTCACGGCCCTGCTCGCAGCTGTCATGTCGAGCGCCTCGAGCTTCATCACGATCGGGGCTGCGGCGGTCGTGCGGGATCTGTCCTCCTCCCTGGGCTTCCCCGTGCGCCGGGAGCTGCTGTGGAGCCGGATCATGTCGGCGGTCATCACCGTCCTCGCCGTCCTCCTGGTCTTCTACCTGTCCCAGGCGATCTTCATCCTGGGCGCGATCGGCTGGGCGGCGTTCGCCGCCGCGATCCTCGGGCCCATCGGGATCGGGGTCCACTGGCGCAGGGCGACGGGGACCGCGGCCGCATCCGCCGTGATCGTCGCGCTCGGCTCCAACCTGCTGGTCGTCGTGCTCGAAGCCGGCGGAGTCCTCACGGTGGCACCGCACATGCACGTCGGAGGGATCTCCCTCATGCTCTCCGTGCTGGTGTTCGTCGGAGTCTCCCTGCTGACGCCCGGGGAAAGGTCGGCACAGCTCTTCCGTGAGTTCGAGAGCGGGGACCTGGGAGGCTCCTCGGATGGCGGGTCCGCCGCTGTTCCGCCTGCCGCCGTCCCGCCGAGCACTGTCTCGCAGAGCGCAGGAGGCATCGCAGCCGCAGGGAGGACGGTGGGCCGCCTGGTGGGTGCCCTCTCCCTCATCTGCGCCGTCATGCTGGTGGGGATGCTCGCCGATCTGCCGGCCCTGATCATCTATCCGACACCCGTGCTGGTGGGCGTCATCATGCTGCTCGGATGCGCGGGCGACCCCGGCGTCCTCCGCGCCGTGCGCGTCCCCCTCCTCGCCTACACCGGAGTGCTGTTCGTCCTCATGACCGCGATGGCCGCCACCAGGCACTCGGAGGCGGTCTTCGGCGGGATGCCCGTGGCCACCGGCATCCTCCTCTACGTGATCTGGCCCTTCACCACCGTGACCGCGGGGCTGCTCTACGCCTGGGTGCACTCCCTCACCCTGCGGTCCGCGCCGGCGGAGGCGCCGAGGGCGGAATCGCTCCGATGAGCCGGACCGATGTGCTCATCATCGGGGCCGGGCTGTCCGGGGCGATGACTGCGACGGCGCTCGCCGGCCACGGCTTCGACGTGCACTGCCTCGAACAGGGCAGCTGGCCGGACTACGGGAAGCCGGTGCACCCGCTCGAGTTCGATCCGGAGACGCATCGCCGCTGGACCCGCGTGCCCGGCGAACGGGGATCGGCCGGTGACTACCCGATCGACGCCTCGGCCTCCCCTGTCGAGCCGCTCATGTGGAACGGGGTGGGAGGCAGCACCGTCCTCTACCTCGCGAAGTGGCACCGGATGCTGCCGAGTGACTTCCGCGTGCGCTCGCTCGACGGCGTCGGCGAGGACTGGCCCTTCGGATACGAGGAGCTGGCACCGCACTACGCCGAGGCCGAGAGGCAGCTGGGGGTGAGCGGGCTCGCAGGGGACCCTGCATACCCGCCGGCCGATCCGCCTCCGCATCCTCCGCTGCCCCTGCGCGATTTCGGCAGGAGGGTCGCCCACGGCCTCGACTCGCTGGGCTGGGACTGGTGGCCGGGCGCCTCGGCGGTCTTCCCCCGGGAGAACGCTGCCCGCCTGCCGCACTCCGCCCCGGCGGCGGGCGAGGCGCTGGGAGCGACGAACACAGGTCTGCGGCGGACGGTGAAGGCCTCGACGGATGTGACCCACTGGCCGGGAGCGCTGCGCGCCGGAGTCGGGCTGACGACAGGTGCGCAGGTGCGGCGCCTGCTGTTCGAGGGCGGGCGCGTCGCAGGGGTCGAGTACTGCGCTGCGGACGGCCGGCTGCGGACGATGCGCGCCGAGCACGTGATCCTGTGCGCGAACGGGATCGGCACATCTCGCCTCCTCCTCGCCTCGGATGCGGGTGCAGGGCGGGACGCAGGGGCGGCGAACTCGAGCGGCCTCGTCGGACGGAACCTCATGCTCCATCCGCTGGCGGCGGTGGCGGGAGTGTTCGACGAGGAGGTCGACGGTGCCGTGTCGCCGCTGGGGACGCAGCTGCAGAGCACCCACTTCTACGAGACGGACCGGCGGAGAGGATTCGTCAGGGGCGCCAAATGGGGCCTGCAGCCGGCCGGCGGCCCCGAATCCCATCTCTTCTCCTATCCGTGGACCGCTGACCCCCGCAGATGGGGGCGGGACTTCTCCACGACGATGAGGGAGCGGCTGGGGCGGTCCGCGATGTGGTCGATAGTGTCCGAGGACCTGCCCGATCCGGCGAACCGCGTGGTCCTCGATCCCCGCCGGCGCGATCGTGCGGGGACACCGGGCGTGCGCGTCGAGTACCGGCAGGACGGGAACTCGAAGCGTCTCCTCGCCTTCCACATCGAGCGGGCCGCGGAGGCGCTGCGCGCCGCGGGCGTGCGCACCGTGCTGGCCGATCCGCTCGTGCGGGCGAGCGGCTGGCATCTCATGGGGACCGCCCGGATGGGCGAGGACCCGGACACTTCGGTCGTCGATCCCTGGGGCCGCAGCCATGACGTCCCGAACCTGCACGTCTTCGACTCCTCGGCCTGGCCCACCTCCAGCGGATTCAATCCTGCCGCGACGCAGGCGGCGATGGCGCTGCGGTCGAGCGCGCACTTCCTCGCGGAGGAGTCATGGTGACCGACGAGCACATCCGAGCCCGCCTCGGCGTCGGTTTCACGGATGAGGAGCTGGACGCCGTGGCGGCCGCTGCGGACGCCTGCGGGGCCGGCGAGGACAGAGAGCTGCTCGCGGCCCTCGTCCGCTCCGGCGTCTTCGCCCGGAGGGTGGGCGAGCCGGACATGCGCGATGAGCTCGATCCGGAGCGGCGGTCCGAGGGGATCCCGGAGGCCGATGTCGGCCGGGTGCTCGAGCGGGTGAGGGCGAGGGGACACGCGGGCGCGGTCCGGCCGGACGAGGCGGGGCCGGACGAGGCGGGGTGCGGACCGTCCGGGCGCGGACCAGGTGGGCGACACGTGATCGGGAAGAGGAGAGGAGACGGGATGAGCACGCGGCCCGGATGGTGGCAGGACCTCGACGCGGAGGACTTCGCATGGCAGGTGCCGGAACGGTTCAACATCGCCGCGGACTCGCTGGATGCGCACCCGGCCGAGGCGCTCGCGATCCTCGAACGGGGAGGCAGCCGGGAGCTCGATGTGACCTTCGGCGAGCTGCGGCAGCGGGCGAGGCGGATCGCCCGCTGGCTGCTGGAGAACGGGCTCGAGCGCGGAGACCGTGTGGCGGTGCTGCTGCCGCAGTGCTGGGAGCTCGCCGCCGTCCACAGCGCGATCTACTATGCGGGACTCGTCGCGGTGCCGCTCACCACCAAGTTCGGGCCCGAGGCCGTGCGCTTCCGCGTCGAGGACTCGGGCGCACGCGCGCTGTTCGGACGACCGGCGGACCTCGCGCGCAGCGAGGCCGGCCTCGACTCGCTCGAGCACGTGGTGAGCACGGAGGAGGCGTGCGCGCAGTCGACCACCACGCTGTCGGCCGTCCTCGCGGAGGAGACCGGGGACCACATCCTCGGCGACACCGCCGCTGACGATCCCGCCCTCCTCATCTACACCTCGGGCACGACCGGCAGTCCCAAGGGCGCTCTGCACGCCCACCGCGTGCTCGTGGGGCACATGCCCGGGGTGCGGATGACGCACGACGGCTTCCCCCAGCCCGGCGATCTCATCTGGACCCCCGCCGAATGGGCGTGGATCGGGGGGCTGCTGGACGTGCTCTTCCCCAGCCTCGCGTGCGGCGTCCCCGTCGTGGGCAGCGATGCCCGCGTCAGTCCGGAGCTCGCGGTCCGCATGTTCGACGAGGTGGGGGTGCGCAACAGCTTCATGCCTCCCACCGCCCTCAAGCAGATGAGGGCGCAGGGCACGGTTCCCGCCGCGTCCCGGGTCCGGACGCTCGCCTCGGGCGGTGAGCCGCTGGGCGAGCACGTGCAGCAGTGGGCGCGCGAGGTCTTCGGGGTGGAGGTCAACGAGTTCTACGGGCAGACCGAGATGAATATGACGGTCGGGCAGCACCGGCAGAGACGGCATCCGGCCCCGGGATCGATGGGGCGGGCCGTTCCCGGCTTCACCGTCACGGTCCTCGGACCGGACGGGCAGCCGGCCGCCGCCGGCGAGGTGGGCGAGATCGCGGTGCTCACCCCCAATCCCGGTGAGTTCCTGGGCTACTGGGGACAGCCGGAGAGGACCGCGGAGAAGTACGCGGGCGACTGGCTTCTGACAGGTGACCTCGGGACGGTGGATGCCGTCGGCGATCTCACCTTCCAGGGGCGCGCGGACGACGTCATCTCGTCGGCGGGCTACCGGATCGGGCCGGGCGAGGTCGAGGAGAGCCTGCTGGGCCATCCGGATGTGGCGCTCGCCGCAGTCGTGGGCGAGCCGGACGAGCTGCGCGGGCAGGCGGTCGTGGCCCATGTGGTGCTGAGGGAGGGCGTGCGGCCCACGGACGCCCTCCGCCGGGAGCTCGCCGCGCACGTGAAGAGCTCTCTCGCCTACTACCAGTATCCCCGGCGGATCGAGTTCCACGACGTCCTGCCGATGACGACGACCGGCAAGATCCAGCGGCGGCTGCTGCGCGGGACGTGAGCCGGCGGTCCCACCCGCCCGTCCCGCTCGGACGCGAACTCACACAATCGCCTCTGCGGCTTCAGGACCCCCGGAGACGAGCCCACCCTCGGCCGCTGCTCCGGAAAAGGGGATTCGAGGCCTCCACGTGCCGCTCCGCAGGCATCTGAGGTGCGCGTCTCCGTCACCGGGAGGCCGATTCGCGGTAGGATTGTGTGCAAACCGTCCGCATGCATGAGCGTGTGCACACACGCGCGTCCAGAGGAGATCAATGGCAGCCGAGGAGACACCGCACTACGATGCCGGTGACATCACAGTCCTGGAGGGTCTCGAGGCGGTGAGGAAGAGGCCCGGCATGTACATCGGGTCGACCTCGGAGCGGGGCCTCCACCACCTGGTGCAGGAGATCGTCGACAACTCCGTCGACGAGGCGATGGCCGGCTACTGCGACCACATCGAGGTCGCGATCCTCGAGGACGGCGGGGTGCGGGTCACGGACAACGGCCGCGGCATCCCCGTCGCGATGCACCCCACCGAGGGCATCCCGACGCTGCAGGTGGTGCTCACGATCCTGCACGCCGGCGGCAAGTTCGGCGGCGGCGGCTATGCCGTGTCCGGCGGTCTGCACGGTGTGGGCTCCTCCGTCGTCAACGCGCTGTCCTCGCGGCTGGACGCGGAGGTGCACCGCGACGGCTTCGTGTGGCGCCAGGACTACCGGATCGGCGTGCCCACGGGCGAGGTCGTGAAGGGCGAGGCCACCGATCACACCGGCACCGTCATCACCTTCTGGCCGGATCCCGACATCTTCGAGACCACGGAGTTCTCCTTCGAGGTGCTGCGCAGCCGGTTCCAGCAGATGGCGTTCCTGAACAAGGGGCTGCGCATCTCGCTGGAGGACCGGCGGAGGGTCGAGATCGACCCGGACGAGGTGCAGATCGACGAGGACGTCCTCGACGGCGAGGAGAACGTCGCCGAAGCCAAGGTCAAGTCCGTCTCCTACTGCTACGAGCACGGCCTGCTCGACTACGTGGCCCACCTCAACAGCATGAAGAAGGCCGATCTGGTCAACGATCAGATCATCGCCTTCGAGACGGAGGACGCGCAGCAGCAGATCGCGCTCGAGGTCGCGATGCAGTGGACCACCTCGTACTCCGAGTCCGTGCACACCTTCGCGAACACCATCTCCACGCACGAGGGCGGCACCCACGAGGAGGGCTTCCGCACCGCGCTGACCTCGCTCATCAACGCGTACGCGCGCGAGCAGAAGCTGCTGCGCGAGAAGGACGTGAATCTCACCGGCGACGACGTCCGCGAGGGCCTCACGGCCGTCATCTCCGTGAAGCTGGGCGAGCCGCAGTTCGAGGGCCAGACCAAGACCAAGCTGGGCAACTCCGAGGCCAAGACCTTCGTCCAGCGCGTGGTGCGCGATGAGTTCGGCCACTGGCTGGAGTCCAACCCCGTGCAGGCCAAGGAGATCATCCGCAAGTCCATCCAGGCTTCGCAGGCCCGGATGGCCGCCCGCAAGGCGCGTGAGGCGACGCGCCGCAAGGGACTGCTCGAGTCCTCCGGGATGCCCGGCAAGCTCAAGGACTGCCAGTCCAAGGACCCCGTGCGCTCCGAGGTGTTCCTCGTCGAGGGCGATTCCGCCGGCGGCTCCGCCGTGCAGGGCCGCGATGCCATCCACCAGGCGATCCTCCCGCTGCGCGGCAAGATCCTCAACGTGGAGAAGGCCCGCCTCGACCGCGCCCTCGGCAATGCCGAGGTGCAGTCGATGATCACGGCCTTCGGCACGGGGATCGGCGAGGAATTCGACATCGACAAGCTCCGCTACCACAAGATCGTGCTCATGGCGGATGCGGACGTCGACGGCCAGCACATCACGACGCTGCTGCTGACCTTCATCTTCCGCTACATGAAGCCGCTCGTGGAGCGCGGGCACGTCTTCCTCGCCACTCCCCCGCTGTACCGCATCAAATGGTCCAATGCACCGCACGAGTTCGCCTACACCGACCGTGAGCGGGACGGTCTCCTGGAGACCGGCCGGGCGGCCGGCCGCCGCCTGCCCAAGGAGCTCGCGATCCAGCGCTACAAGGGCCTCGGCGAGATGAACTACCAGGAGCTGTGGGAGACCACGATGGATCCGGATCAGCGCCTGCTCAAGCAGGTGAGCCTGGACGATGCGGCGCAGGCGGACGAGATCTTCACCGTCCTCATGGGCGATGACGTGGACTCGCGGCGCAGGTTCATCCAGGAGAACGCGAAGGACGTCCGCTTCCTGGACATCTGAGCGGCGTCCCCGGACAGGTCCCGCAGACAGGCTTCAGCAGTGAGGTGAGCGGACCCCCGGCCCGGCTCCGGCACGCGCCGGAGCCGGCCTCGGGAGCGGCCCCTCCTCACGACCCACCTCGAGCAGAGAGAGCACTTCCACGTGGCAGACGAGCAGAACCCCGTACCGGAGCAGGAACCCGCGGACGCGGAGATCACCGCGGACGCGGTGATCACGACCGACCGCATCGACCAGGTCGACCTCAACCAGGAGATGCAGCGCTCCTACCTCGACTACGCGATGAGCGTGATCGTGGGCCGCGCGCTGCCGGACGTGCGCGACGGCCTCAAGCCCGTGCACCGCCGGATCCTGTACGCGATGTACGACGGCGGCTACCGCCCCGATCGCAGCTTCTCCAAGTGCGCGCGCGTGGTGGGCGATGTCATGGGCCATTACCACCCGCACGGCGACTCCGCGATCTACGACGCCCTCGTCCGGCTCGTGCAGCAGTGGGTCATGCGGTATCCGCTCGTGGCCGGCCAGGGCAATTTCGGCTCGCCCGGCGACGACGGTGCGGCCGCTCCCCGCTACACCGAGTGCAAGATGGCGCCGATGGCCCTGGAGATGGTCCGGGACATCGAAGAGGAGACCGTCGACTTCCAGGACAACTACGACGGCCGCAATCAGGAGCCGGTGACCCTCCCGGCGCGCTTCCCGAACCTGCTGGTCAACGGCTCCTCGGGCATCGCGGTCGGCATGGCGACGAACATCCCGCCGCACAACCTGCGCGAGGTCGCCGCCGGCGCGCAGTGGCTGCTCTCCCACCCCGAGGCCACCCACGAGGAGGCGCTCGAGGCGATCCTCGGCCTCGTCAAGGGGCCCGACTTCCCCGGCGGCGCCACCGTGCTGGGCCGCAAGGGCATCGAGGAGGCGTACCGGACCGGGCGCGGCTCCATCACCCAGCGGGCCGTCGTGGAGGTCGAGGAGATCCACGGCCGGACCTGCCTCGTCGTCACCGAGCTGCCGTACATGGTCAACCCGGACACGCTCGCGGCGAAGATCGCGAGCTATGTGCGCGACGGCAAGGTCGCGGGCATCGCCGACCTCCGCGACGAGTCCTCAGGCCGCACGGGTCAGCGCCTCGTGATCGTGCTCAAGCGCGATGCGGTGGCGAAGGTGGTGCTCAACAACCTCTACAAGCACACCCAGCTGCAGGAGAACTTCTCCGCGAACATGCTCGCGCTCGTGGACAACGTGCCGCGCACCCTGTCCATCGACGCGTTCCTGCGCCTGTGGGTCAAGCACCAGATCGACGTGATCGTGCGGCGCACCCGCTTCCGCCTGCGCAAGGCCGAGGAGCGGGCGCACATCCTGCGCGGCTACCTCAAGGCGCTGAGCGCGCTCGACGCCGTCATCGCGCTCATCCGCCGCTCCCCCAACTCGGACGAGGCCCGCACGGGCCTCATGGAGCTGCTCGACGTGGACGAGGTCCAGGCGAATGCGATCCTCGACCTGCAGCTGCGCAGGCTCGCGGCGCTCGAACGCCTCAAGATCGAGGAGGAGGCTGCTCGGATCGAGGAGCAGATCAAGGACTACAAGGACATCCTCGACCGGCCCGAGCGGCAGCGCGAGATCGTCTCCACGGAGCTGGACGAGGTCGTCGACCGCTACGGCGACGACCGCCGCACGCGGATCCTCGCCGGGTTCGACGGCGATGTGAGCATGGAGGACCTCATCCCCGAGGAGGAGGTCGTCGTGACGATCACCCGCGGGGGCTACGTCAAGCGCACGCAGTCCGCGCTCTACCGTGCACAGCACCGCGGCGGGAAGGGCATCAAGGGGGCCCAGCTGCGCGGGGACGACGTCGTCGAGCAGTTCTTCGTCACCTCCACCCACAACTGGCTGCTGTTCTTCACGAACACAGGGCGGGTCTACCGGGCGAAGGCCTATGAGCTGCCGGAGGGTTCGCGCGACTCGAAGGGACAGCACGTCGCGAACCTCCTGGCGCTGCAGCCGGACGAGACGATCGCCCAGGTGCTCTCGATCCGCGACTACGACGATGCCGAGTACCTCGCGCTCGCCACCACCTCCGGCATCGTGAAGAAGACGCGTCTGGCCGAGTACGACTCCAACCGCACCGGCGGCGTCATCGCGGTCAACCTGCGGGAGAACGGCGAGGGCCGGGTGGACGAGCTCGTCTCCGCGCGGCTGGTGAACTCCGACGACCACCTGCTCCTCATCTCCCGCAAGGGCATGTCGATCCGCTTCTCCGCCGCGGACGAGGAGATCAGGGCCACCGGGCGCGCCACGAGCGGCGTGACCGGCATGCGGTTCCGCGAGGACGACGAGCTGCTCACGATGGACACCGTCACCCCAGGCACCTACGTGTTCGTGATGACGGAGGGCGGCTACGCCAAGCGCACGCCCATCGAGGAGTATCGCCTGCAGGGCCGCGGCGGCATGGGCATCAAGGTCGCGAAGGTCACGGAGGAGCGCGGGGACCTCGTGGGCGGCCTCATCGTCTCGGACGGCGAGGAGGTGTTGGTGGTCATGGAGCGCGGTAAGGTGGTCCGGTCGAGCATTGACGAAGTCCCCGCCAAGGGGCGCAACACCATGGGCGTAGTCTTCGCGAAGCCCGGCAAGAAGGACCGCATCATCGCTGTGACGCGGGGTCCGGAGGAAGCTGTGGAAGCCGAGGCTGAGGATGCACCGGCGACCGAGGCGGAGGTCGAGGCCGCAGAGTCGCGGGCGGCGGCGGAGGCGGAAGCGCCGGTGGCGGAGCCGGATGTCGAGACCGAAGGTGAAGAGCAGCAGTGAGTGAAAACGAGCAGAAGCCCGGGAAGATCCTGAGAACGTCCAGCGGGCGCACCCGTCTCACCGCGAGCGGGGGCTCCGATGCCGAGGAGCCGGGCGCTCCGGAGGCCGGCGCTCCCGAGGCTCCCGCCGCCGAGCAGGCGGTCCCCGCCGTGCCCGAGGCCGCTCCCCCACAGGCGGGGCCGGGCCAGGGTGCTGCGGGTCAGGGCTCTGCGGGTGCGAGCCCGGCCGGTCCGAGCTCCGGTGCCGGTGAGGGGCCTGCCGCGGGCGGGTCCGGTCCTGTCGGTTCCGGACCTGCGAGCGCTCCCGAGGTGCCCGGTGCGGGCTCCTCCGGTCAGGGCGTCTCCGGCTCCGGCCCCGCGACCAAGGTCAGCTCCGCGTCCAAGGGCATGCGGCTCACGGCCTCGGGCGGTGAGACGCAGGTGCAGCCGGCCGTGGACTCCTCGCAGTTCGGTTCGGGTCCCGCGGCGCCTGCTGCGCCGAAGACGGGCTCCGGCGGCGGTCAGCAGGCGGCCGCTTCCGAGAGGATGCTGCCCGGCGGGGTGAAGGCCTCCTCCGGCGGCGTGAAGATGAAGGGCAGGTCCTCGAAGAAGGGCCCGCGGACGGTCCGCCTGACCGCGGCGAACATCGATCCGTGGTCGGTCATGAAGATGTCCTTCCTGCTCTCGCTGGCGATCGCCATCGCGATGCTGGTGGCGACGCTCGTGCTGTGGCTGGTGCTCCAGGCCACCGGCGTGATCGGCACGGTCGAGACGACGATGGAGGAGATCGCCGGGGCCGAGAGCGCCGAATCCCTCGTGGGCCTCATCAGTCTGGGCCGCGTCATGGCGACGGCGTTCGTGCTGGCCCTCGTGAACATCGTCCTCATGACCGCGCTCTCGACGCTGTTCGCGTTCCTCTACAACATCGGCGCCTCGATCGTGGGCGGCTTCCACCTCACCCTCACGGACGAATAGGACCGCACCGGCGCCTCGCCGCTGTGCGCTTACGCTGAGCCCCCGCTGCCGCCGGCGGGGGCTCAGCGCCGTCCGGCGGCCGCTTCGGGAGGGGGATCGCAGTCCGCGGGCCGTCTCGGCTGAGTGTGCCGCACATTACGTTCGCGCGGTTTGGCAACGGCAGAGGACGTCGGTATAGTTGTCTCTCGGTTCGGCATGAACCAAGGGGCCTATAGCTCAGGCGGTTAGAGCGCTTCGCTGATAACGAAGAGGTCAGAGGTTCAAGTCCTCTTAGGCCCACGCATCCTGCCGATGGGAGTGCCGTGAAGAAGTGGATGGCTCTGCTGGGAGCTGCGACGGTTGCACTGGGGGTTCTCGGTGTTGCACGGAGCAGGAATCGGGAGAGGCAGAAGCAGTGGTCACGGCTCACCGACCCGGTGTAGCATGGATGTCACTTCCGGGGGTATGGCGCAATTGGTAGCGCATCTGCTTTGCAAGCAGAGGGTTAGGGGTTCGAGTCCCCTTACCTCCACTCGAGTGTTTTGAGACAGCAACTCGTGAAGAAGGCCCCTCACCTGCGGGAACGCGGTGAGGGGCCTTCTTCTCCTCCTGGTGGGCCGGGATCGGCGTCGGGCTCAGCTGGGACGGTGGTCGAGCATGGCCTCGTCGAACAGCCGGTCCGCGATCGGCTGGAAATCGACGTCGCCAGGGGTGTACCACTCGTCGATGTCGGCGAATCCGCCGCCGTCCTCGTAGCCCAGCTCCTCGGCGATCCCCGTCCACTTGTCCACGGCCGTCTGCACGCGGTCCTGCACCCCGGTGCCGATGACTCCGGACTCCTCGACCCCGGCGATGAGCTCGGCATTGGTCTCACCGATCCGCGCATCCGAGCCCGGGTCCATCTCCGTGAGCTCTCCCCCGTTCTCGTTGAGCATCGCCACGCCCGCCGCATTGCCGTCCACGATCACCTTGGTGCTCGTGGCGAAACCGCTCGCCGAGGAGTCGAAGATGATCTGCTGGTACGCCAGCGGCAGCTCCTGATAGCCGCGGCCTGCGACATTGGCGCCGGCCGAGCGGCCGGACAGACTGTTCTCACCGGTGGTGTGAGTGACGTTCTGCGCCACCTCGAACAGGCCGGACTCCTCGGAGGGCAGCAGCTGGGCGAACGTGCAGTCGACGGTGCCGCGCTGCAGCGCTTCGAAGACCTCCACGTACTCCATGGAGACGGGGGATCCGCCCAGGTTCTGGACCTGGGTCTGGTGCGCCACACTCGCCACTCGGATCTGGCGGCCCTGCCAGTCGTCCGGCGCCGTGCCGGAGTCCGTGCAGATCGAGTGGTAGGTGCCCGTGCTGATCATGGGCATGAGTGGGGAGAGGCCCTTCTCCTCGTACTCCGCGAGCAGCTCCTCGGAGCCCCAGGCCAGGTCCACCACCGCCGCATTGCCGATCAGCTCGCCCAGCAGCAGCGAGTTCGGCATGCCGCCGTTGGCCGTCGC
This sequence comes from Brevibacterium album DSM 18261, assembly GCF_000426445.1. Taxonomy (GTDB): domain Bacteria; phylum Actinomycetota; class Actinomycetes; order Actinomycetales; family Brevibacteriaceae; genus Brevibacterium; species Brevibacterium album. The sequence continues at coordinate 88,442 of NZ_AUFJ01000015.1, forward strand.
CAGGGCGTCGAATGCGGGGTATTCGGCGGGTTTGTAGATGGGCAGCGAATAGGAGACGTCCACGCGGCCGTCCGCCAGCGCGTCGTCGATCTCCGCATAGCCGGCGATCGCCTGGCCCCAGACCACGTCCACCGTGAGCTTCCCGCCGGAGCGCTCCTCGATGTACTCCTTGAAGGCGTTGGCCGACTGGGCGGACACGGATTCGGGGGACTGTGCCCCGGCCTGGTAGGTGATCGTCGCCGGCTCGAGGTCCGCGAGCACCGCGTCGACCTCCTCCTGGGAGGCGCCGTACTCGAAGCCCTCCCCTCCCCCGCCGTCGCTCTCGCCTGCGGAGCCTGCGCAGGCGCTCGCCGTGAGAACCACGGCGGCGGTCATGGCGAGCACCGGACCGGTCCGGGCGAATCCTCGCGTGTGTGTCATTCGTCCTCCTCTGTGAGGGCTGAGCGACCGCTCCCCCGCGGATGCCGCTCGGGGAACGCGATGCACGTCGCTGTGCATACTCAGCAGACTACTGACAGATCGTCAGCGAGACCAGAGTTGAGGGCGAACTCGATTTTCTGCCTGCGCCCCGTCTGCGCAGGAAACCGGGGAGGGCACAGGTGTGACGCAGAAAGCACGGAGCCCGTGCCGGGGGGAGTGCTGGCAGGTGTCTGTCAGCACGTCCCCCGCGGCACGGGCTCCGCGGACCTGAGGGCATCGACCGGGATCGCGGTGATCCCGGCCTCAGCCCTCACCGGCGTCCGCGGACCGCTCAGTGGTGCAGGTCGAAGCGGTCGGCCTCGCTCACCTGCGCCCAGGCGGCGACGAAATCGCGCACGAACTTCTCGCGAGCGTCATCGGAGGCGTAGACCTCGGCCAGTGCGCGCAGCTCCGAGTTCGAGGCGAACACGAGGTCGGCACGGGTGCCGGTCCACTTCTCCTCGCCGGTGGAGGCGTCGCGGCACTGGAACAGCGTCGAGTCCTCGTTGGCGGGGACCCAGTCGTTGCCCAGCTCCAGCAGGTTGACGAAGAAGTCGTTGCTGAGGACGCCGGGACGGTCCGTGAGCACACCGTGCGCGGCGTCCTGGTAGTTCGCGCCCAGCACCCGCAGACCGCCGACGAGCGCGGTCATCTGCGGCGCGGTGAGCTCCAGCAGCTCCGCCCGGTCCACGAGGAGGTGTTCGGCGGGCACGTCCAGGCCTGCGCGCTGGTAGCTGCGGAAGCCGTCGGCCTCGGGCTCCAGGAAGCCCATCGAGTGGACGTCCGTCTGCTCCTGCGAGGCGTCCACGCGGCCCGGGGTGAAGGGGACCTCCACCCGGATGCCGGCCTCGGCGGCGGCCTGCTCCACCGCGGCGTTGCCCGCGAGCACGATGAGATCGGCCAGCGACACGTGAGTGGGGGCGTTCTGCTCGTTGAACTCGGCCTGGATCGCCTCGAGCCTGTCGAGGACGACCGCCAGCTGCGAGGGCTCGTTGACCTCCCAGCTGCGCTGGGGCTCGAGGCGGATGCGGGCGCCGTTGGCGCCACCGCGCTTATCGGTGCCGCGGAAGCTCGAGGCCGAGGCCCATGCCGTCTTCACCAGCTGCGAGACCGTGAGACCGGAGTCGAGGACGGCCTGCTTGAGCGCGGCTACATCGGCAGTGCCGATGAGCTCGCCCTCGCGCGCCGGCAGCGGATCCTGCCAGGAGAAGTCCTGTGCCGGAACCTCGGGGCCCACATAGCGGGCCTTGGGGCCGAGGTCGCGGTGGGTGAGCTTGAACCAGGCGCGGGCGAAGGCATCGCTGAATGCCTTGTGGTCGTCCTTGAAGCGGCGGGCGATCTTCTCGTACGCCGGATCCACGCGCAGCGAGATGTCCGTCGTGAGCATGCGGGGCTCGCGGCGTCCGGCCGAGTGCGCCATCGGCACCATGTCCGCGCCGCCGTTGTCCTTGGGCCGCCAGTGCCAGTGGCCGCCCTCGCCCTTGACCGGCTCCCACTCGTAGGCGAAGAGGATGTGGAAGAACTCGTTGTCCCAGCGGGTGGGGTGGTAGGTCCAGGTGACCTCGATGCCCGAGGTGATCTGATCGTCGCCCTTGCCGGAGCCGTTGTGGTTCTTCCAGCCCAGGCCCTGCTGCTCGATGGGAGCGCCCTCGGGCTCGAGCCCCACGTTCTCCTCGTTGTCGGGAGCCGCGCCGTGGGTCTTGCCGAAGGTGTGACCGCCGGCGATGAGCGCGAGGGTCTCCTCGTCGTCCATGCTCATGCGGGCGAAGGTCTCGCGGATGTCGTGGGCGGCAGCGGCCGGATCGGGGTTGCCCTCGGGCCCCTCCGGGTTGACGTAGATGAGGCCCATCGTGGTCGCACCGAAGGGCTTCTGCAGCTCGCGCGTGGTCTGGTTGGTCCCGCTGTAGCGGGCGTCCGTGCCCAGCCAGTCGGCCTCCGCGCCCCAGAAGACCTCCTCGGGCTCCCAGACGTCCTCGCGTCCGCCGCCGAAGCCGAGGGTCTCGAAGCCCATCGACTCGAGCGCGACGTTGCCGGCGAGGATCATGAGGTCGGCCCAGGAGAGGCTCTGGCCGTACTTCTTCTTGACGGGCCAGAGCACGCGGCGGGCCTTGTCGAGATTCGCATTGTCCGGCCAGCTGTTGAGCGGGGCGAACCGCTGCTGACCGGTGCCGCCGCCGCCGCGGCCGTCCATGGCGCGGTAGGTGCCGGCCGAGTGCCAGGCCATGCGGATGATGAGGGGACCGTAGTTGCCGAAGTCGGCGGGCCACCAGTCCTGCGAGGTGGTGAGCACCTCCTCGATGTCCTTCTTCACCTGCACGAGGTCGAGGCTGTCGAAGGCCTGCGCGTAGTCGAAGTCCGCATCCGTGGGGCGGATCTCCTGCGGGTTGTGGGCGAGGACGCGCAGGTTGAGCCGCTTGGGCCACCACTGCTGGTTGGCGGTGCCCTCCGTGGGGCGGACGAGACGGCGGCCTTCTGCACCGCTCTGCTCGGCCTGGGCGGCCTGCGGGGCCTGGCCGTGCTGGGGTGCCTGTCCGCCCGTGTGGACGACGGGGCAGCCGGAGCTCTGGTCGGACATGGGTTCCTCCTTTAGGGGTTTGGTCTGCTGAGGGGGAATCATGGGGCCTGCGGAGCAGGCCGGGGCCAAGGCGCAGCTCAGGACAGAGCGGGCTCGGCGCGGCGTGAGTCGCTGTGGTTCGCCCGACCCTCCGGACTGGGATCGCTGACGTGCTCCGCGTCCGCGCAGGCATGGCAGACGGCGCGGAACACGACGTCCGCGGAGAGCACCGTGTGCATGCCGTGGGGCTCGGCGGGCGTGAGGCAGGGCGCGTGCCCGACGGCGCATTCGACGTCCTCGATCCGCCCGCACACCACGCACTGCATGTGGTGGTGGTTGTCCGCGGTGCGCGTCTCGTAGCGCGCGCCGCCGGAACCGGGCAGGTCGATGCGGCGGAGGACGCCGCGGGCGCTGAGGTCGTTCACGACGTTGTGCACCGACTGCATGGAGACCGAGGGGAGGTCGTCGCAGATGCCGGAGTGCACCTCGGCGGCGGTGCTGTGGGGGTGATCCTGCAGGAACTGCAGGGCCGCGATGCGGCCAGGGGTGGCCCGCAGACCCACCTCTCTCACCTGTTCGGCCCAGTTCGCCGGCGACTCGGCATGCATAGTGCAAGCATGTTCGCATATTTGAGTGATGTCAAACTGTGACCGGAATGCGAACGGCCGTGGGGGAGGGGTGTGCGAAGCGAGGACAAGCACGGGGCGCGGCTCACAGGGAACGCACAGAATGAGCCGCCGGGAACTCCCAGGGTGCTCCGTCCTACTGTGACGGCATGCCGATGCTGAGGATCGAGATCGAAGCCGCCGATCGGATCGAGGCGAAGCGCGTGCAGGCGCTCTACCAGCGCGGGGAGCGTCTCGTGAAGCTCGACGAGGAAGCCGAGGCGGAGGCCTGGAGGCGGGGCCGCACCCCCGTGGGGCGGCCGGTCTTCGTGGGTCTGACGAACGGCGTGCCGCTCCTCTACCGCTTCGACGTCCCCGTGGAGACGGCAGTGCGGTGACCGCCACCCTGCCCCCGCCATCCCCCGCCATCCGGCGCTGAGTGAGCGGTTTCGGTCGGATCGAGAACCTGAATCCGACAGAAACCGCTCACCCGATGGGGAGGGGGTGGTGGGCACGGGGTGGTGGGGCAGGGGCGCTCAGCCCCGCAGCTGCTCGCGCGGGATCTCCGTCGCGGCGGCGCTGAACTCGCGGAAGGCGCCGCGGTAGGCGGCGGCCGGGTGGGTGTCCGGCAGGCGGTCCTGCCCGGTGAGCGCACCGCGGAGGGTGGCCGGCGCCTCGGCGGCGGAGTCCTTCTCCTCCGGGGTCCGGGCCAGCCCGCGCCTGCGCAGCTCCGGCAGCACGTGCTCGATGAACTCGCGGTAGCTGCCCGGCAGCGTCGAGTTCATGACGTTGATCCCGTCGATGCCGGCCTCCTGCCAGGCTGCGAGTTCGTCCGCGATCTGCTCCGGCGTGCCCACCACCCGTGTGGCGCGGGCGCGGAAGCGGGCCATGTCCCGCAGCGTCGTGTTCCCGTTCGGGGCCATCTTGCGCAGCTCGGCCAGGTGTCCCTGAGCGCCCTCCGTGCTGAGCTCCCCGATGGGCGTGTCCAGCGGCAGGTAGCCCAGGTCCACGCCCATGCTGCCGCCGGTGTGCGCGATGAGCGCATCGTCGTCGATCGAGGCGTCGAGGTCCGCGGCCAGTGCCAGCGCCTCGGCCTCCGTGGAGCCGATGACGAAGGAGAGGCCCTGGATGAACTTCACGTCCTCCGGCGCGCGTCCGTGCTCCACGGCACGGCGGCGGATGTCCGCGGCGTGCTCGGCGGCGATGTCCCGGCGCGGGGCCATGGAGAACGTCGCCTCGGCGTGCCTGGCCGCGACATCGCGGCCCCGCGGGGAGGACCCGGCCTGGAACAGGAACGGCGTGCGCTGCGGCGAGGGGGAGGAGAGGTGCGGGCCCTCCACCGAGTAGTTCGCGGAGGTGTGGTGGATCTTCGCGACCTTCTCCGGGTCTGCGTGCAGACCCACACCCCTGGAGTGCTCCGCCGTCTTGTCCGCGAGCAGAGCCCCGTCCTCCCAGGAGCCCTCCCACAGCTTGTAGGAGAGGTCGAGGTACTCCTCGGCCAGGTCGTAGCGGTCGCCGTGCGCGGCCAGGCCCGCCCCGCCGTAGTTGCGGTGGGCGTTGTCGAGGGCGGAGGTGACGACGTTCCAGCCCACGCGGCCGCCGGAGAGGTGGTCGAGGGTGGACAGCTGCCGGGCGAACGTGAAGGGGTGCGCCTGGATGACCGCCGAGGTCAGGGCCAGGCCGATCCGATCCGTCACCGCCGCCAGCGCGGAGAGGAGCACGAGGGGGTCGTTCGAGGGGATCTGCAGGCCGCGGCGCAGGTGCGAGGCCCAGCCGCCCTCGTGGTCGCCATAGACGCCCACCACATCCGCGAAGAACGCGAGGTCGAACCCGGCCGCCTCGAGGTCCTGCACGAGATCGGTCCACAGCCGCAGCTCGTTGAACCGGTGCTGCTGGGCCTCCTCCCTGCGCCAGGCACCGCCGATGATGTGGCTGGTCGTGTTCATGAGGAAGGCCGAGAGGATGAGGGGGCGTGCGGTCATGAGGTGTACTCCTCCCATTCCTGCTGCGCGGTGTCCACGGTGATCGCGTCCACGTAGTCCAGCGCGCCGTCGAGGTAGTCCGCGTACCACTGCTCGACCTCGGGGGACTGGTAGGCCTCCTGCAGCGCGCGGGTCTTCTCCGAATCGAGGTTCTCCGGCGTGACTGCGAGGACGTTGGTGTAGGGCACGCGGGTCTCCTCGTCCTCCTCGAGGATGAGCGCGGTCTCCTCCACGCTGTGCCCGGCTTCCGCGACCAGGCGCGAGAAGGCGAGACCGGCGTCGACATCGGGCAGGGTCTGCGCGGTGGACTGCTGGTCGATCTCGACGAACTGGAAATCGCGCGGATTGTCCGTGATGTCCGCCTGCGAGAGCTCGGTGACGGGCACGGATTCGTCGATCTCCAGGGCTCCGGCCTCGGCCAGCAGCTTGAGCCCGCGGCCGTTGTTGGCGGTGTCCACGGGCAGCGAGATGGTCGCACCGTCGGGCAGGTCCTCGATGCTGTCATGGCGCAGGGAGAAGATGCCGCTGGGCGCGTAGTAGACGGAGAACGCGGGCACCACGTCCGTGCCGTTGTCCTGGTTGAACTGGTGCAGGTAGGCCTGGTGCTGGAAGAAGTTGGCGTCGTACTCGCCCTGGCTCACCACCTGATTGGGCTGGACGATGTCCGTGACATAGGTCGTCTCGAGCGTCCAGCCCTCCTCGGCGAGCAGCTCCTTCGCGATCTCCGTGGGCTCCTGGTAGGGCGCGGACTCCGTGACGATGAGGCTGATGGTGTCGTCGTTCCCGGCGGCCTGGACCAGCCCGCAGCCGGTGAGCGACAGGGTGCTCAGGACGGCGACGGCGGCGAGCAGGCCGCCGCGCCGGGGGAGCGCGGGCGGGGCGGGGCGGGAATGGGACATGAGGTCTCTCCTGGGATCGGGACGGGAATGCTGTGCGAGGGGTGGGGCCGAGGCCGGCTCAGAGCCGCTTGTCCGTGAGCCTGACCAGCCGGTTCCCGCCCCACTGGACGAGCGTGACGAGCAGGACCATGAGGACCACGGCGGCGAGCATGACGGCGGTCTCATAGCGGTAGTAGCCGTAGCGGATCGCGAAGTCCCCGATCCCGCCCCCGCCCACGAGGCCCACCATCGCCGAGTACGAGATGAAGCTGACGGTCGTGATGGTGATCGAGCCGATGATGCCCGGACGCGCGTCCACGAGCAGGACGTTGCGGATGATCTGGCCCTGCGTGGCGCCCATCGCCCGTGAGGCCTCCACGGCACCGGTCCCCAGCTGCGAGATGTTCTGCTCCACGAGGCGTGCGAAGTACGGGATGGCGTTGATCGTGAGCGGCACGATCGCGGCGGCCGTGCCCACCGTGGTGCCCACGATGAAGCGGGTGATCGGGATGATCGCGATGAGCAGGATGAGGAAGGGGAAGGAGCGGAGCATGTTCACGAGGCCGCTCACCACCGCATGTGCCCTGGGCGAGGGGGAGATGCCGCCGGGCGCGTGCGTGAACAGCCAGATGCCCAGGGGAGTGCCCAGCAGGACGGCGAGCGGGATCGCCACGCCGATCATGAGGAAGGTCTCGCCGAGGGCCAGGAGCAGCTCGCCGCGGAGTTCGAGGATGCGGTCCATCAGAGCGCTCCCCCTGTGACTGCCGGCTCCTGGGTGCGGGACTCGTGGGCGCGGGGCCCGGGGGAGGGGACCTCGGCCGGTGCCGGGGCCTCGGAGCGCGCGCTCGCCGAGGCGGGCTCGGGATCCGCCGCCGGCGCTGGGACCGCGGCGACTGCCGGGGAGGCGGCTGCGGCCTCGGCGGTCTCCGTCCTGTTCCCTCGGTCGATCCGGATGCCGTCGCTGACCAGGTAGCGGCCGATCGCGGTGGTGGGGGTGAAGGACTCGTGGCGGAGTTCTGCGGCGGAGAAGGACTCGACCACCCGCCCGTCCTCCATCACCGCCACGTGGTCCGCGAGGGCCTTGACGACCTCCATCTCGTGCGTGACGACGACCACCGTGATGCCGAGTTCGCGGTTGATGTCGGCGAGGTACTGGAGCACGTTCGCGGTGGTGAACGGGTCGAGTGCGGAGGTGGGCTCATCGCACAGCAGGACATCGGGTCGTGTGGCGAGAGCGCGGGCGATCGCGACGCGCTGCTTCTGGCCGCCGGAGAGCTGCGCGGGATGGGAACCGGCCTTCTCGTCGAGGTCCACGATGGTGAGGGACTCCGCGGCACGCCGGCGGCGTTCGGCCCGGTCGCGGACGCCTGCGAACTTGAGCGAGAGCTCGACGTTCTGGCTCACCGTGAGATTGTTGACGAGGTTGAAGCCCTGGAAGATCATGCCGATCTGGTGGCGGGCCTTCCGCAGCTCCTCCTCGCTGAGCGAGGTCAGTTCGGTGCCGCCCACCCAGACCTCGCCGGAGGTGGGGCGCTCCAGAAGATTGATGTTGCGCAGCAGGGTGGATTTCCCGGCTCCGGAGAAGCCGATGATCCCCTGGATGCTGCCGCGCGGCACCTCCAGGCTCACATCGTCCACGGCGAGCACTGTGCTCCCGCCCCGGGTGGGAAAGCGGGTCGAGACACGGCGAAGGGAAATCATCACATCACTCCATCGGCTCTGGCGTTAGCACCGGTTCCGGTGGGTGCATGCGCTGCGCATGCTCCTGCGGCGGTTGCTGCGACGTCGACGAGCCAGATCTCTCAGTCGCTCTGGATGGCACTCCTACAGTGCACGATCCTGGGACCTGACGCCTCGCGAGCACATCGCCGGTGTCACGATTCGTCACGGTGGAGGCGGATTCTGCGAGGCGGAAGTGCCGCTCCTACACACTCGCAGGCAGCCGCCGAGGTGCCGCCGGCCGCCTCCGCCGCCGCCGCTGCGCTACGGTGAGGACACCCGCAGCGCCGCGGGAGGTCACGACGATGTGGCTGCACGGCAGGAGGTATCGCGATGGCAGAGGTGCAGACGGTCACGGGTCCGGTGGACAGTGCGGAACTGGGGAGGACGCTCGCGCACGAGCACGTCTTCGTCCTCGGTGAGGAATACCGGATCAACTACCAGGACGACTGGGACGAGGACGCGATGGTCGCCAAGGCGGTCGAAGACCTCGGCGAGCTGCAGGCGCTCGGCATCGACACGATCCTCGACCCCACCGTCATCGGCCTGGGCAGATACATCCCCCGCATCCAGCGGATCGCCGAGCAGGTGGACCTCACGATCGTCGCGGCGACGGGCCTCTACACCTACAACGAGGTCCCCTTCCAGTTCCACTACTCGGGCCCCGGACTCCTCTTCGACCAGCCCGAGCCGCTCACGGAGCTCTTCGTCCGCGATCTCACGGAGGGGATCGCCGACACCGGCGTCCGCGCGGCCTTCCTCAAGTGCGCCATCGAGCAGCAGGGCCTCACCCCCGGGGTGGAACGCGTCATGCGGGCCGTGGCCCAGGCACACGTGCGCACCGGGGCGCCCATCACCGTCCACACGAACCCCCATACACGCTCGGGCCTCGTGGCGCAGCAGGTGCTGCGGGAGGAGGGCGCGGACCTCACGAAGGTGGTGATCGGCCATTCCGGCGACTCCACGGACCTCGACTACCTCAAGGAGCTCGCGGATGCGGGCTCCCTGCTGGGGATGGACAGGTTCGGCCTCAATGTGCTCCTGCCGTTCGAGGAGCGCGTGGACACGGTCGCGAAGCTCGCCGAGGCCGGCTATGCGGAGTCCATGGTCCTCGCCCACGACGCCTCCTGCTTCATCGACTGGTTCGACCCGGAGGCGAAGGAGCAGGTCTCCCCGCAGTGGAACTTCCGCCACATCAGTGAGGACGTGCTGCCTGCGCTCCGGCAGAGGGGCGTCACGGACGAGCAGATCGAGACGATGCTGGTGCACAACATCCGGCGGTACTTCGAATGAGGGCGTGAGGGGTCCGGGCCGTCTGGGACTTCCTGACGCCCGAGGCAGGTGGCTGGGTGCCTCCGGCGTCAGAAGGTGCCAGACGTCGGAGGCCCATTCATACGCTCAGCTCCCGGAACAGCGTGCGTGGCACGATCCTCACGCACGCAATCATGGCGCACAGCTCGAGGAGCGACTGCGTGACGATGACGGCGGCCGTCACCTCCCAGCCCGCGGGCAGCGAGAGTGCGAACGGCAGGACGATGAAGGAGTTCCGCGTGGAGAGGGAGAAGGCGAGCGTCCTCCCCTGAGCCGTGGGCAGGCGCATCGCACGGGCGACGAGCACGGCGATCGCGAGTGCCCCTGCGAGGTAGAGCAGCGACACCAGGAGCACCCAGGGCAGCACCGCGAGGCTCCGCGACACCTGCGTGATGTGCGAGGCCGCGACGATCAGCAGCACGAGCGCCAGCAGGGGAACCGGCAGGACGCCCGAACCCTCCCGCAGCCGGCCGAGGGAGGGCAGGCGCGGCGAGGCGGCCTCGGCGGCGAGGGCGGCTGCGAGCGGCAGCCCCAGCACCCACAGCGCCGGCGCCAGCGCGGCGGGGCCGAAGACGCCGCTCATGTCGAAGCCGGTGAACAGGCTGAGGTATACCGGCAGTAGCAGGAGCTGCAGGCCCAGCGTGAGGGGAGTGAGGGCCGAGGCGCGCGCCGCATCACCGCCGCCCAGGTGGGTGAAGGTGAGGAACCAGTCCGTGCAGGGCACGAGGAGCACGAGCAGGAGTCCGAGCACCAGCGGCTCGTCCTGCGGCACCACTCGCACGAGGCCCGCGACGAGCAGCGGGACGAGGGCGAAGTTCGCGAGGAGCGCGGCGGTGAGGAACCGGCGGTCGCGCAGGGCCCGCGGGATGTCCCGGACGCTGACCTGGGCGAACGTGGCGAACAGCAGCACCGCGAGCACCGGCCAGACGGCATCGCCGAGGCGGGAAGCAGGTCCCGGGAGCATGAGCCCGAGGGCCGCGCCGGTCGGCACCGCGATGAGATACCACCACACCTGGTGCCGTTCGAGGGAGTCGCGGGACAGGAAGGATGCGCTGTGGTGGGGAGCGCTGTGGCGGCGATCCCTGTGGTCCGAGGCGCCGCGCTCCGAGGTGCCGCGGGCCCACGGCGAGCGGCGTCGCGGGCGCCTCATGCGAGGCGATCGCGGAGGATGCCGAGGAACTCATCGGCGCGCTCCACCTGCCGGGCGAGCTTCTCGCGCCGGGCGCGTGCCTCGGACTGCATCGCCAGGAGCCGTGCGCGCGCCTGCTCCTCGGTGAGGGAGGTGTGGGTCCTGACACCTGTTCCGGTCTCTGCGGTCGCATCGGCAATTACCGCTGCCTCAGCGTCAGCCCTCGCCTCAGGGCCCGTCTCGGCCCCGGTGTCCGCGCCCGTCTCCGCCTCGATGACGTCGAGCAGCGCCAGCAGCTCGCCCATCTCCGCCGTGGAGAAGCTGAGTGCCTTCATCCGGCGGATCGTCATGAGGCGGCGCAGGTCCTCCTCCGTGTACAGGCGGTAGCCGCCCTCGGTGCGGCCGGTGGGCGGAATGAGGCCGATGCTCTCGTAATGGCGCAGCGTGCGTGACGACAGGCCCGAGCGCTCGGCCATCTCTCCGATGTGCATGGACCGGATCCCCCCGCGGTGGTGTGCTGCGGCTCTCCGGCCGCTGTCCTGCGCGTCGCGCCCTTCGGTGCGGCGCTCCTCGTTTGGCCCCAACCTTAACGTGAGGATAAGGTTGCCGCTGAACCTTCACGCCGCGTCAATGTTGGAGCGCGGTCGCCTCCCCGCACCAAGACCTCCCCGCAAGAGACTCCCCGCACCGAGACCCAGGAGCAGCCGTGTCCGAGACCTCCCCCGACCAGTTCTCGCCCGAGGAGCGGCAGAGCGTGCGCGCGACCCTGCGACGGCCCGGCTGGCTCAGGACCGAGGTGCTCGGCGGTCTCGTGGTCGCGCTCGCCCTCATCCCCGAGGCGATCGCGTTCTCCGTCATCGCCGGGGTGGACCCGCGGGTGGGCCTCTTCGCCTCCTTCACGATGGCCGTGACGACGGCCGTGCTGGGCGGGCGGCCCGCGATGATCTCCGCGGCCACGGGTGCCGTGGCGCTCGTCATCGCTCCGCTCATGGCCTCGCACGGGCTCCAGCACCTCATCGCCGCCGTCATCCTCGCCGGGATCTTCCAGGTGGTGCTCGCGCTGCTGGGGGCGGCCCGCCTCATGCGCTTCATCCCGCGCCAGGTGATGGTGGGCTTCGTCAACGCGCTCGCGATCCTCATCTTCTCCTCGCAGGTGCCCGAGCTCCTCGGCGTGCCGTGGCTCGTCTACCCGCTCACCGCGGCAGGCCTCCTCATCGTGTTCCTGCTGCCGAGGCTGACTTCGGCGGTGCCGGCTCCGCTCGTGGCGATCGTGGTGCTCACCGCGGTCGTCGCGGCGGCGGGCTGGCAGGTGCCCACGGTGGGGGACAAGGGCGAGCTGCCGGACTCCCTGCCGGTCCTGTTCCTGCCCGATGTGCCCCTGACCTTCGAGACGTTCCAGGTCATCGCCCCGTACGCGCTCGGCATGGCGCTCGTGGGACTGCTCGAATCGCTCATGACGGCCAAGCTCGTGGACGACATCACGGATACGCGCTCGAACAAGACCCGCGAGGCGTGGGGACAGGGCGTGGCGAACGTGGTCACGGGATTCTTCGGTGGGATGGGCGGCTGCGCCATGATCGGGCAGACGATGATCAACGTCCGGGCCTCGGGTGCGCGCACGCGGCTCTCGACCTTCCTCGCCGGCGTGTTCCTGCTGATCCTGGTGGTGGTGCTGGGCGACATCGTCGCGCTCATCCCGATGGCCGCCCTCGTGGCGGTGATGATCTTCGTGTCCTGGGCGACCTTCGACTGGCATTCGATCAGCCCGGCGACGCTGAGGAGGATGCCCAAGTCCGAGCTCACCGTCATGACCGTGACGGTCGTGGGCACCGTGTGGACCCACAACCTCGCAGTGGGCGTGGTGCTGGGGGTGCTCGTGGCGATGGTCGCGTTCGCCAACCGCGTGGCCCATTTCGTGCAGGTCGAGCGCGAACTGCTGCCGGCCGGTGCTGCGGGTGACAGCGCTGCGGACGCCGGGGGAGGGGCTGTCGGGGCTGCGGATGCCGCCGAGGCGGGAGCGGCCGGGGTGGTTGCCCGGTACACCGTCACCGGCGAGCTGTTCTTCGCCTCCTCCAACGACCTCTACACGATGTTCGACTATGCGGGCGACCCGGAGCGCGTGGTCATCGACATGGACCGCTCCCATGTGTGGGACTACTCGACGGTGGGCGCGCTGGACTCCGTGACGGAGAAGTACGCACAGCACGGCAAGACCGTCGAGATCGTGGGGCTCAACGAGGCGAGCCGCCGGATGCGGGAGCGACTGAGCGCATTCCGCTGACGGGTGAGGCCTGCGTCATCGAGGGTGAGAAGGAAGAGCACGCCGGAGAAGCTGTGCCAGGTGCATCCCTTCTCTGTCCCCACGTTCGGCGGGGGTGAGCTCGTCTCTGATCTGAGTGCGGCAGGAGAAGCCGTCTGCCAGGACGGGGATCTCCTTGTCGAGGCCGCGGATCCGGGGGAGGAGTTCGCGCTCTCCCAGTTCTCGTGACATCGCGGCATGCCCGGGTTCGAAGCCCCAGTTGCCGGCAAGGCCGCAGCATCCGGTCTCAATGGTGGATTCGTCCACACCCAGCCGCGCGAGCACGGATTCCGTCCCTCCGTGCGCACGCCGGGACCGTTCGTGGCAGTGGACCTGAGACAGAGCTTCTCCGCTGATCCTCTCGAACGGCCAGGCGGCAGTCTGCTCGTCAGGTGCCCGGCCAGCCTGCTCTTCGACCGTCTGCGCATGTGAGTCCACGAACTCGCCCAGTGTGCGGATCTGTCCGGACAGTGCTGCTGCCCGTGGATCATCGCTGAGCAGACGCGAGGCCTCCTCGGCGAGCATCGAGGCGCAGGACGGTTCGAGCACCACCACCGGAGTCGAACCGTCTAGCCACGGGCCCAGTCTGTCCAGTGAATGCCGGAGCACCTTCTGTGCAGTCGTGAGCTGGCCGGTGGAGTGCCATGTCAGTCCGCAGCACACGAAGCCGGAAGGCACCACCACGTCGCAGCCCATTGCCGTGAGCACAGTGTGCGCGTCCGTGGCAACAGCAGTGTCCATATGGTTGGTGAAGGAATCGGGCCAGAGGATCACGGTCGCTGCGGTGTTCGCACGAGTGGTCTGAAGGTGTCGTGCTCGCTGTATGCGCAGCGCTCGGCTCACCTGTTCAGTCGCCGAATGCCGTGAGGCGTGCTCCTGCTGAGAGCGCCTGAACCGTCGTCTCCTGATCAGCCTCTGGAAGCTGACGGGTGAGAACGTGATCATGGACCGCGAGGTGTCCACGCCGCCCAGCCGCATGGCGAGCTTCTCCAGCGGTGTGAACGAGAGCGCGGCGTTGACCACTGCCGCTGCTCCGGGCACCGCGTGCAGCAGATGGCTGGTGAGCGGCAGCCAGCCCATGGAGAAGTGCGACATGGGGCGCCGCCTGCCCGAATAGTGCTGCTGCAGGAATTCGGCTTTGTACGTGGACATGTCCACATTCACTGGGCATTCCGAAGCGCACGCATGGCAGGACAGGCACAGATCGAGAGCGTCTCTGACATCCTGGGAATCGGTGCCCTCCGGGTAGAGCTCGCCGCGGAACATCTCCGAGAGCACTCGCGCACGGCCTCGGGTGGAGTGGACCTCATCGCCGGTGACCTGGAAGGAGGGGCACATCGCGTCGTCATCGGATCGGCAGAGCCCCACGCCCACGCAGCGGTTGACGGCGTTCACCAGCGATCCGCGGTCCCGAGCGAGATCGTGGATGGGCAGGAACTCGAACCTCCTCTGTCCCGGTCCCGGCCGCACCCCCTGATCGAGAGGCTCGGGATCGACGAGGACACCGGGGTTGAGGACCGACTCGGGGTCGAAGATCTCCTTCACCCGTGCGAACGCGGCCAGGGCGCGCCGACTGTACATGTGCGGCAGCAGGGCGGACCGCGCACGTCCGTCGCCGTGCTCCCCGGAGAGCGAGCCGCCATGGCGGGCGACTGCTGCAGCTGCATCGTCCATGAAGGCGCGGAAGACTGCCAGGCCTTCCTCCGAACTCAGATCGAAGGAGATGCGGATATGGACGCAGCCCTCACCGAAGTGTCCGAAGGGAATGCCCTTGAGACCGTGCGAATCCAGCAGGGCGTAGAGATCGCGGAGGTAGTCGGCGAGGTGCTCCGGGGGAACCGCCGAGTCCTCCCAGCTGGGCCAGGCCTCGTCACCTCCGGGCAGACGTGTGACGAGACCGGCGGCCGATTCGCGGATCTTCCACAGTGCCCGCATCTCCTCCGGACCGTCGACCACGACCCCTGCGACTGCGGGATGCTCGGTGCGGGCGGAGAACTCGGCGAGCAGCTCGGACGCCCGCTCCTGCGCCTGTGCTGCCGTGTCTCCCGTCGTCTCGCAGTAGAGCCAGCCTCCAGCCGGTCCGGCCTCGCCCTGCACTGAGTGTGCGGTGCCCGGAAGAAGTGCTCCGGCCTCGGCTCCCTGAGACATGCGGAGAGCAGCGAGAAGATCGCCGCCCATTCCCTCGCTGGTGGACACGTGCGGCCGGCGAGTGAGCGGCGCGGCTGCCGCTGCGGCGAAGACGTCTTCGAAGGCGAGCACGGCAAGCGCCGTATGGGCAGGTGCGGGGACAAGCCGGACCACGGCCTCGACGATGATCCCGAGCGTTCCCTCGCTGCCGGCGAACGCCTTGGCTGTGTCGAAGCCGTTCTCCTCCAGCAGGTGGTGGAGGCCGTAGCCGGAGACCTGGCGGGGGAACTGCCCCAGCTCCAGCCGGAGTTCCCGTATCCACCCGTCCCGCAGCTGCCGGAGCTGCGCGGTGAGGTCCGGATCGGATGTGTCGCCGCGGCGAAGCGTCACAAGGGAGCCGTCGGCGCGCAGGATCGTGAGCTCGACAGTGTTCTCCGCGGCAGTTCCCCAGGCCAGGGAATGTGAACCGCAGGCGTTGTTGGCGATCATGCCGCCCACGGTGCACCGGCTGTGAGTGGACGGGTCCGGGCCGTAGGTGAGCCCGTGCGGACGGGCTGCGCGCCGCAGATCATCGCAGATCACGCCGGGCTGAATCCGGGCGGTGCGTGCTGCCGGATCGATCTCGAGGATTCTGTCGAATGAACGGGAGACATCGATGATGAGGCCTTCGCCTATGGCATTGCCCGCCACCGAGGTGCCGCCTCCGCGAACCGTGACCGGCCAGCCTCTGCTGCGTGCACAGGCCAGCGCGTCCGTGATGTCCTGTATGGAGTCCGGCTCGAAGACGGCAGCAGGGACTCGTCGGAAGATGCCCGCATCGGAGACGTAGGCGCCGAGCGCGGCCCGGTCGGTGCGGAACCGAGCTTCGATCGAAGCCGGCCCAGAGGAACCGGAGAGCGGCTCTTCTGCTTGCGCGGTCTGTGTCACGGCTGAGGCTTCCTCATAGGTGGACGACGGTTGAGCGCCCTCCGAAGCACGGGGTCGTGCCCCGGATTCCCCGCCCTACCAGGGTACGGCGAGGAGCCGAGCGCGGAACAGCCGGAAGCCGGAGTGAGCGCAGGAGGGGCACAGACGCTCTCCGGACGTGAGACGGATTCCCCGCCCGGAGAGCACTGGCCGCTGCGCCGGTCTCTGCACACCGGCTGCAGCATCGGCGTCATTCTGTCGCGGGTGCCGATCGTGCCAGCAGATCCGCGAGCTCACCCATGTGCGAGACGGTCACATCCGCCTCGTAGCGGCTGTTGCCGAAGGGCCGCTTGCGGCGGTCGATGAAGGCGGAGCGGAGACCGGCGGCCTTGGCTCCGATGCAGTCGAAGGCGTGGTTGGCGACGAAGAGCACATCCTGTCGGCCCAGGCCCACCAGTGAGACGGCGGTCTGATAGGTGTCGCGATGAGGCTTGAAGGAGTCGGCCTCGGACACGGACATCACCCGGTCCCAGAGGTCGCCGGTGCCGGAGAACGGCACCCCGGCGGCGAGCATGTCCGGATCCCCGTTGGAGAGGATGTACAGCTTGAGACCCTGGTCCTTCATGCTGCGCAGAGCCTCGACCACCTCCGGGAACGGATCGAGCCGCGTGATCTCCTGGACGAGGGCACGGACCTCGTCATCCGTGTGCTCGATGCCCGCGCGTTCCAGCGTGTAGTCGACTGCTTCGAAGCCGATCTGCTTGTACGGCGTGTGATCGCGGTGCAGGAGAGCGTCGATCATCGAGTTCTCGAAGTGGGTCCGCCGCCACCACGTGACGACCCGGCCCGCCGGGTTCTCCGTGTAGCCCTTCTTCTCGAGGTAGGGGGTGATGGCCTTGGTCAGACTGCCCTGCATGTCTACGACGGTGCCGTAGAAGTCGAACATGACGGCCTTGACGTCTCTGATGTCGTCCGCGCTCATTGGCTCTCCTGGGAATCGGTGGATCTGCGTTGCTGCGCTCTCAGACTAGGAGCACCGTCGTCCGTGAGCATTGGCATAATCCTCACTGTGCGCCTCCCCGCTTCGTGCGGTCCTCCAAAGGCTGAGAATCTCCGTGCTGAGACCATTCGGGTATGAGCATCCTCAGAACACCTGCCGATTCCTGCAGTTCCGTGCGTGCGGACCTCCGTGCAAGTCGTGTGAGCGGCGCACCTCCGCTCGGACACCTCGCCGGTCTCCATCCGTATGAGACAGAACATGGGACGTTCGCACTCGCCCTCGACATGGACCGGCCCATGATGGCCGGCGGTCCTGGTGTGCTCGAAGTGGCCATGCTCGCGGATCTCGCGCTCGGCGGAGCGCTTCGCAGAGAGCTGGGGCCCGGCCTGCCCATGCCCACGATCTCGATGACGATTCAGCTGATGCCCGGTTCGTCTGCCGAGGTGCGGGCGGCGACGGGAGATGCCTCAGCTCATGTCGACCGCACAGCTGTGTCCCGCAGTCGTCTGATCTCCGGAACCGGGGAGGTGCTCGGGGATGCGCTCGGGGTCTTCGCCTTCCCGGCGCTGCCGTATGACGGACCGCATCAGCCCATGCCCTGGGACGATGATGCTGCAACCGTGCGAGGGTCCTCGGCGGAGGAGGCACATGGACCCGCGGTGCTTGATTCGGAAGCGGAGAGTGTGGCCGCTGCCGTCTGCGGTCATGCTGCGGGTGCGCCCGAACAGGCCTGGGGGAGCACACTGCTGGAACAGAGCGCGGAGAAGACGGAGACGGGCCTGGTGTATCGGCCGACGGCCCCCGTGGCCAACCGCATGGGGAACGTGCAGGGAGGTGTGCTGTTCGCCATCGCCGTCCAGGCAGCGGCGACGGCTGCCGACTTCTCCGCCTGCGAACTCGTCTCCGGAACCATCGACTTCATCTCCGCGGCCGGCACCGATGAGGAGCTGAAAGCCGAGGTGCGTGTGCGCAGATCAGGTCGGAGAGTGCTCTTCGCAACGGTTGATCTGTCTCAGGGCGAGCGTCTGTGCGCCACCGTGACGGCTGTGTTCAGGCGGTGAGCTGGAGGGAGCTCAGCTCTCGCCCGAGGCGCAGCGTCGTCGGTGCTTCGCCGCAGCATCGAGGTGGAGGGACACGGCCAGCCGCTGATCGGAATCGCTGAGGTCCAGCCCGGATATCTCGCGGATCCGCTGCATGCGGTGACGCAGTGTGTTGGGGTGGAGGTACAGGCGCGTCGCGGCAGCAGAGACGGAACCGAACTCCTCGAGGAAGACCGTCAGCGTTTCCATGAAGGCGGTCTCGTGCTTCCGATCGTGGTCCCTGATCGTGGTGAGCGGGCCGTCCGGCAGGGCACCGCTCTCTCGGATCCCTCGCTGTGCTGCCGCAAGAACCAGCTGGGCCCAGTTGGTCTCCGGCATCAGAACCTGGCCATGTGAGTCAGCGCCGAGGTCCAGCAGATCCAGGACGACCCTGCTGGTGAACGGCAGTTCCTCTCTGGAATCGCTCAGAGTTCCGATGGCGGCATGTGCCCTCACGCCCATACGTGACAGCTGTGCCAGCGCCGTGTGGGTGATCGACCGCAGATGCTCCGAGGAGGTGCTCTCACCGGGGACCAGCGCCCAGTAGGTGTCATCGATCTTTGCAACGAGACTCGTGGGTTCCGCACTTCTCATATGGAGAGTGAGGAAATGGACGAATCGTTCGCCCGTGACGTCCTCGACCGCACCGATCCTATGTGCATCTCGGACGGTGAGCGCGAAGCCCACCGGGACGATCCCGCTGCCCGAATCGAAGGGGACCTCGTGGCTTCTCTGTGCGGGGAGCGGGCTGCCGCTGAGGAGTGCTCTGACGGTGCTTTCGCGGGCGATCCGCTCCACGTTCTGAGACCGGTGGTGTCGGAGCATCACCGGTACGGCCAATTCGGCTGCGCGCTGCAGTGCTCCCTCCGCATGCGCGGCGAACGGTTCGCTCCCCTCTGCGACGGAGATCTCTCCTATCGTCTCACCACCGGCATGGACGGCGATGCGCAGGCGGGTGTGAAGGTCGGCATAGTCCGCCATGCGGACGACGGACCCTGGTTTCGCGTATGTCTCATAGGCCGTTCGGTCGACTGTGAATCGCCTGATCCACTGATCCGGGGTCCGCCGCCCGAGGATCGTGTCCCGGCGGACGGAGTCGATCTCATGGCCCTGCACCGAGTAGGCGATGACCCTGTGTGCGCGGTCGTAGAGGACGACAGAACCCCCGACCATGATCGCGACGGCATCGGCGAGACCGTGGACCGATCCGGGCCCCGCGTCATTGCTGGCCTCGTCATGGGAGGACAGGAGCATGGTGCGCAGCAGGACGAACAGCTGGGTCCAGCCGAGGCTCGTCTCGAGCACCGTGATGTCTGCGGGATCGTCGACGGCGGCGGAGGCCGAGACCACCACGGCCTGGCAGCCGTGTGCCTTCGCGCTCTCCAGGAGGCTTTGCTCCTGGCCCGGCAGAACCGCCAGGACGATCTTCCCCGGCCCGAGTGAAGAGACCCCGTCATCCAGCAGCACCTCGTCCAGATCGGGGTCGACCGCGCCGTGGTGTCTGACGGCGACTGGGCCTTGGCCCACTGTCTGGATGAGTTCTGACAGCAGCACTGATCCGACCTCCGCGAGTCATTTCGAGGGGTGCCGCATCAGCACTGGACAGCACGTGTGCTTCTGCGCGGATGTTCCGGACGGTCATCTCCGCCCGCCCTCACCCGGGCACCCCGAGTGCGGCCAGGATACTCTGCGTGTGCTCGCCCAGCGCCGGGACGGCGAGCTGTTCGGCTCTCTCGTCCTGAGCGCGGTCGCCGAGGCTGAATGGTGGAACGATCGTGCGAGTGGTGCCCTCACCTGCCCTGATGGATCTCCAGCGTGAGCGTTCCGCGAGCTGCGGATGATCGACGAACGCCGCCAGATCGTTCACCTCTCCGCAGGGGATCCCGGTGCGGAGCAGATCTTCCACCACGGAGACGTGCCCACGTGCGGTGAGGCGCTCTTCGATCATCGGTTCCAGGTCTCTGCGGTTGGCGACTCGGTTCGCATTGGTGGCAAAGTCCGCGTGTGCTGTGAGCTCCGGGGCAAGCAGAACCTCCTCACAGAGGAGCTGCCAGTGGCGCTGGGTCTGGATCGCGAAGTTCACGCTCGTCTCTGCGCCGGTGCGGTACCGTCCGTACGGAACCATCATGTTGTGCCGGGCTCCTTCCCTCCTCGGGGGCTTCCCCGTGTGCATCTGGTGGAGCGCCGGCGCCATCATCCACTCCGCGATGGAGTCCAGGAGTGACATCTCGATATGCTGCCCGCGGCCGGTCGTGATCCGCTCCCACAGTGCCGCCTGGATGGCAGACAGCGCGTAGACCGCAGTGCACATGTCCACGATCGAGATCCCCACTTTGGCCGGCTCGTCCTGAGCGCCGGTGACGGACATCAGCCCGGCCTCTCCCTGGACGAGGAGGTCGAACGCTTTGCGGTCGGCCATGGGGCCCGTCGATCCGAAGCCTGAGATCGAGCAGTCGACTATCGACGGATTGAGGGCCTTGACCGCCTCGCGGCCGAACCCCAGGCGCTCCATTGAGCCGGGGCCGAGATTGTGGATGAAGACATCCGAGCGAACGAGAAGCTTCGACAGCGCTTCCCTGCCGTCCTCGGCGCGAAGATCGAGGACGATGCTGCGTTTGCCGTAGTTCGCCCATGCGAAATAGGCGGATTCGCCGTTCACCACTGAATCGTAGGAGCGGGCGAGATCGCCGTCGTGTGCTTCGACCTTGATCACATCCGCACCCAGATCTGCGAGGTGGCGTGCGCAGAGGGGCGCGCAGACAGCCTGGCCCACCTCGACGACGCGCACGCCTGCCAGAGGGCCTCCAGCTGGCGTGCGCAGATGTGCGTCCGTCGTCTGTTCCGTGTCCTGCTGCAATTCCCGCTCCTGTTCGCAACCGTGCCTGACCGTGCCGTCAGTCTGTGCTGAGTCCAGCTCCGTTGCGTCGGAGATTCCTCCAAAGCGGTCGATGCTCATTCGGAGCTTTGCCCAAGCGCTATCCGGATCGGACGATCACACGACGACGATCGGCTCACATTGGAGAAATCACTGTGGTCGATGGATGGGGTCTCCGATTGACTCGGACAGGACCGGAGCGAATCAACCGACCTCGTGCGGAGAGGCATGCATCCGAAGGCTCCGGCCCCCTCCGCTGTGTTCAAGGACGATCACATGACGCATCCACCAGACATTTCCCGACCTCGGTGTGCGGAGCTGTCACAATCGAGCCGGGTCTCTCACCCGGCAGTCTCACGGCGCACGGTCCTGGGGCTCGCGTCCGCTGTCCCGCTCCTGCTCGCCGGCGGCTGTGCACCAGGGGCCGACAGAGAAGGGCTGCGTCCTGACGGATCGCTGCGCGTCGCCACATACATCACACCGGGCTACGTCGACGTGTTTCCCAATCTTGAGCTGTTCAACTCGGTGGTGGACGCCGGTATCGGCGACAGGACGGTGGACTTCTTCGGCTCCGGAGCGCTCCTCAACGCTGAGCAGCTGGTGCCGGGGATGCTGCGCGGGGTCACCGATGTGGGTTTTCAGACCTCCAGCTATGTCTCTACGAGCTTCCCCATCCTGGGTGCGGCGGAGCTGCCCTTCGTCAATGACGGCTTCGAGCAGCTGAGCCGAGCTCTTGCCCCGGAATCTGAGTTCTCACGGCTCGTGAACACGCAGCTCAGACCGAAGGGGATAGTCAATCTCGGATCAGTGCCGTTCACGCTGCAGTGGCTGTACACGGTGGACCGCCCGGTGGAGCGGCCAGAGGATCTGCGGGGTCTGCGCATCCGCGCCGCGGGCCATGTCGAAGGCGCAACGGTGAAAGCCCTCGGGGCCGCCCCGGTCTCGATGTCCTCCGGCGAGCTCTATGAGGCGCTGGAACGCGGCACGATCGACGGTATGGTCGCGTACCCGGGGACCGTGATCTCTCGCGGCCTCGAGGACGTCCTGGGGTATGCAGTGCCTGGGCACTTCGGGGGCTACAGCATGGATGCCTACGCGAATGTCCGCTGGCTCGAGGGCACGAGCGGACCGGTCAGAGAAGCCCTCCATGAGGCGGCCGCCGAATATGTCCCCAACGGGATCGATCTGATGCTCAGGGTCGAGGAAGAGGAATCGATCCCGATCATCGAGGAGTCGCGCATCGAGATTCTCCGGCTCGATGAGGCGCAGACCGACCGGTTCCGCGATGCCACCGCCTCCGTCGTGGACTGGTGGAGGTCCACCGTCGGCGATGACGAGCTCGCCGACCGCGCCCTCACCTATGTGAAGGAGGCATGATGATCACCGCGTCCGAGCCCACCTCCCCTTCCGGTCCCGCACCTGCCACGCCTTCCGCAGAGAGCGCATCCGCCGTCTCGCGGTCCTTCACCGCGCTGACCCGTGTGACCTCCGCCTGCCGCTGGGTCGCAGCCTGCGTCGTCATCGTCCTCATGCTCATCACGGGCTTCGACGTCGTCATGCGCTACGCCCTCGCCCGGCCCCTGGAATGGTCCATCACCCTCTCGATGGTCGGCCTCATCGCCATCGTCATCCTCGCCGTCCCGGATCTCGAGGCCCGTGACGAGCACATCGGCATGGACCTCTTCTACCGGAGCTTCTCCCCCCGCAGGAAGGCGATCGCCGACTGGGTCACATTCACAGCGACCTTCGGCTTCTGCCTCGTCGCCGGCATCGCCGCCGCACGCACGACCCTCCACTTCGCTCAGGCGAACCTGCTCACGGCCGGCACCTTCAACATCCCCATCTGGGTGGGCTACGCCCTTCTCACCCTTGGTCTGCTGCTGACCGCGCTGACCACCCTCCTGCGCTTCATGACCCAACGGGCGAGGGGCAGGGGCGAGGCGGGAATCAGCGGTACAGCGGGCACCGCCGCCACTGCAGAGCAGAACCGGGAGGCCTGAGCATGCTCGACGCACTCGCTGTGATCACGGCCGTCCTGGTCCTCTTCGCACTCATCTACCTGCGCACGCCCGTCTTCATCGCCCTGGGCACCTCCGGCCTTCTCGGCCTGCTCCTGCTCGAGGGCTGGCGCGGGCTCGAGCAGGTCCCCATCGCCTTCGTCTCCCAGCTCGAGAGCTACTCCCTCGTCGCTGCCCCCATGTACATCCTCATGGGCGAGATCCTCGCCGTGGGCGGTCTGGGCCGGGCCATCTTCCGCTTCGCCCACGCCTGGCTCGGCAAGCTCCCCGGCGGCCTCGGCGTGACCGCGGTCGGCTCCTCGACCGTGTTCGGCGCACTCTCCGGACTCAGTCTCTCGGCCGTGACCGTGGTGGGGCGGATGGCGGTGCCGGAGATGCTCGCTCGCGGCTACCGGCCCAGCTTCGCGACCGGCGCCGTCGTCGCCTCCGGGGCGCTGGCGATGCTCATCCCGCCCAGCCTCATGTTCATCCTCTACTCCGCGATCTCCGGAGTGAGCATCGGCGCGCTCTTCGCCGGCGGGCTCGTCCCCGGCCTGCTCCTGGCCGTCCTCATGGCGCTTTTCGTCGTCACCCTCGCAGTCGTCAAACCTGAGGTTGCTCCACGAACAGACGAGGCCATCACCTGGCCGGAACGGTGGAAGACCGTCCGCGATGTCGCTCCTGCCCTCCTTCTCATCGTCATCGTGCTCGGCTCGATCTACACCGGACTGGCAACCGCGACCGAGGCGGCGGCACTCGGTGCGCTGGGTGCCATCTTCATCGTGGCTGTCTTCGACCGGGCGCTCACGTGGGAGAACATCAGGTGGATCCTTGTGGGCACGACCAAGATCTCCGCCGGACTCCTCATCATCGTGGGAGCTGCCTTCGTGTTCTCCCAGATGCTCGTGGTCGTCCGCGCCGCCGAGGCGATCACCGGGTTCATCAGTGGGCTCGCGGTGCCTGACCCGCTCGTTGTCTTCGGTCTGCTCATCCTCGTGATGGCGCTGGGCTGTCTCATCGATGCCGCTTCCCTGCTGCTGGTGGTCACGCCGATCCTGCTGCCGATCTTCGAGGCGATGGGCTATGACCCGCTGTGGGTGGGGGTGATTCTCGTCGTGGCCCTGGAGACCGCGGTCATCACCCCACCGGTGGGGCTGAACCTCTACGCGATGAAGTCCGTCGTGCCCGAACTCGACATCGGTGCGATCATCCGCGGTGCGCTGCCGTACCTGGGGATCGAGGCCGGGCTCGTGGTGCTCATGGTGTTCGTCCCCGAGATCGCCACCTGGTTCCCCTCGATCACCGCCGGCTGAACGAGGCAGCCGCCAAGCTGACGCCGCGGCGGGTCGTACTGCAGGCACGCCTTCTCCGTCCCTGGCGGGGAAGGCAGGCCTCTGCGGTGGGCGAACTGTTCAGTCGATATGCGAGTGCGCCGATATATGGGCGCTCACGAGGGGGTTCACCGCCTCGGCGAACTCGATGAAGAAGCCGTGTCTTCCGCCTGCGGTGATCTCCAGACGGGCTCCGGGGATCCGCTCGGCCAGGAGGGTCGCGTTCTCTGTGGGATTCATCCTGTCGTCATCGCCATGGAGGACCAGTGTGGGTGCGGTTGTCTGAGGTAGGAGGTCCCAGGCGTCGTGGCCGGCACTCGTGCGGCGATGGGCTGCCTGCTCTCTCGCGCTCATGGTGTCGTCGCCAAGGACGAGGCTGTCCTCGGGACCGCGCACATGGGAGGGGGAGAAGAAGAGCTCGCGGAGGATCTCGTGACGCTGCTCAGGCCCCGCCGCCCGGAGCTCCTGCTGGACCTCGGGCGCCTGGGGGACGGAATGCGGTCCTCCTGGAGTGGTGCAGGCCAGCACCAGGGCGGTGACGCGCTCGCCGGCGGTCGCTGCGAGGACCTGGGCGATCCTGCCGCCCATGGAGGTGCCGTAGACCGCTGTGCGGGGGATGCCGAGGCAGTCGAGGACGCTGCGTGCGTCGTCAGCGAAGCCCGCAGTCGTCCACTTCCCGATGGGGCCTCGGCTGCGGCCGGTTCCCCGGTAGTCGAAGGTGACCACGCGGAACTGTCGGTCGAAGTGCGCGCGCACCGGATCCCACCACACATGTGAGTTGGCCTGCCCCTGCAGCAGGAGCAGCGGCTTCCCGTCAGCAGGTCCCGAGGTCTGTGCGGCCAGCTGGAAGCCGTCTTCTGTGTGACAGACGATTTCCTTCACAGGAAGCCTCCTGGGTCAGCGGTGGATGTGGTCATCTCATTCTGCACGTTCCGCGGGAGCGGGACTGGTGCAGGAGATGGGCGCGGCACCCGGATCAGTGCGCGCTGAACAGAGTGGAGACGAGGAGTGCGTAGCCGGCGGTGCCACCGGCGATGCTCAGGAGCATGTTCGCCTTCCAGAGGTGCAGGGCGATGGTGACGAGCACTCCGATGAAGGCCGGGGTGACGCTGCTTGCGTCGATGAGGTCGACGTGCCGGAGGGTGTAGACGGTGAGGATCACCATCACTCCGACCGGGATGCGCTCTGCGAGGTAGGGCAGAAGTCTGCTGCTGCGCAGCGGAGCGAGGAGCGCGAACGGCAGGGCGCGCAGCCCCCAGGTCACCGCGGCGGCGAGCAGGGTGACGGCGAGGAGGTACTGGACGTCATCCACGGCGGGCCCTCCATCCCTTCCATGCGTACGAGATGAGCAGCACGGCCACGAAGACGCCCATCGCGGGGAGGATCATGGCATCGCCGGCGAATACGGCGAAGAACAGCGCACAGGTCAGGGCGAGCAGTGGGATCGGTACGGAGCGGCGGACGCGGTAGGCATCGATGCCGAGGACGAGGAAGAACGCGGTGATCGCGAAGTCCAGCCCCATGACGCTGGGCGGGATGAGGGAACCGGCGAGCACACCGATGGTCGCGCTGACGACCCAGTTCACATAGAACACCGATTGGATGCCGAGGATGCGTGCGCCTGTCCATGTGCGGGCCTGGGGGTGCGCGGTCAGTGCCCAGGCCTCGTCGCACAGGATGTATGTGCTCAGGATGCGGAGGCCGCGGGAGCGGATCTGCCGGAGCGGGAACGAGAGTGCGTAGAAGACGTGGCGGAAGTTCACCAGCAGCGTCGTCATCGCCACCGAGGCCAGCGGTGCGGCCGCGACGATCATGCCCACCAGCAGGAACTCCAGCGATCCGGCGAAGATCACGGCGGTGAACAGCGGGGCCGTCCACCACGGCAGGCCCGACTGTGAGATGAGTACGCCCAGCGCCATGCCCAGGGGTGCCATCGCGATGCCGGCAGGCAATGCGATGCGGACGCCCGCGAGGGCTTCCCGGGTGCGGCTCGAGGCAACTGGCGCGGCAGGGCTGATGATGGATTCTTGCACAACACAATCATAGGAAGCGCCTTGCGAACGATGGTTGCCGATCTGCGTTGAGGGAGTGCATGATCTGCAATATGAGAGAACCGGATACGCTTGATCACGCAATCATCGGTCAGCTGCAGGTCGACGGTCGCATGAGCAATCTCGACCTGGCCCGGAGCGTGGGCCTGACTCCCGCGCCATGCCTGCGCCGGGTGCGGCGGCTCGAGGCCGATGGCGTGATCGCGGGTTACCGTGCTGTCATCGATCACGAGAAGCTGGGGCGTCGTCTGGAGGTCACCGCGGCCGTCGAGGTCAGGAGCACCGACACGCAGACGATCGAGGAGTTCGAGCGGGCTGTCGTGGCCTTCGACGAGGTGGTCGAGGCGAGGAAGGTCTTCGGGAATCCGGACTACTTCCTGCGGATCGTGGTGCGCGATGTGGAAGAGTACGAGCAGTTCCAGATGCAGAAGCTCACCGCGCTGCCGGCGGTCTTCCGGGTCGACTCGCACCAGACGATGAAGCTCCTCAAGAGCTGAATGCCGCATCTGGACTTCAGGCGCATCCCTTCATCTGTCCCCGTGGGTGCGGGGTGGGAGGGGCGAATGCACGACGTTGTGAGTGTGATGTTGGAGGTTCTTCCAATGCCCCTCAAGTGTGAAATTCCTAACGTTGCGCAAACAGGCCCGTCCGGGCCCGCCCGCAGGATCACGGAGAAGCGCGGAGAAGCCGCTGCACAGGGGGAGCGAGACGGTATGAGGCAATCCGCGACGGTCTCGGAGGCAGTTGCAGCTGTGGTCGCCGCCCACAGTGATGTGGTCTTCAGCCTGATGGGCAATGGCAACGCCCATCTCGTCGCCGCCCTCACTGCAAACGGTCACCGAGTCGTCAACGTCCGTCATGAGGCGGCGACCGTGATGGCGGCCGAAGGCTATCAGCTGTCGACGGGCCGGATTCCCACTGCGTCCACGACATACGGCGCGGGCTTCGCGAATATGCTGACGTCACTCGCCGAGGCGCGTTTCGCTCGAATCCCGATGGTGATCGTCGTCGGAGCCGCTCCGACCACTGGGCCGAGGGCGATCGACTTCGATCAGGACACTGTTGCCGCCGGTTTCCACGTCCCGACGCTGCTGGTCTCACGTTCAGACGCCGGCGCAGTCACTCGCAGGGCATATGCCATTGCGCGTCGGGACAGGGTTCCGGTCATCGTCGCTCTGCCATACGATCTCGTCGACAGTCCTGTGGTCGAACCCGGCGCCGGCGATGATATCGGTCTGCCCTTGCCTCCTCAGGAGGAAGTGCTGCGGGACCATGAGATTGAAGACCCGCAGAAGGTGACCGCGGAACAGGCACAGGATATCGTCGCCGCGCTGAGGAGCGCGCAGCGTCCTCTCATCCTGGCCGGGCAGGGCGCAGTCGTTGCCGAGGCCGGCTCGAGTCTGCGAGAGATCGGTGATCGGATCGGTGCATTGTTCGCCACCTCGGTTGCGGCGAGCGGACTGTTCGACTCGGAGTGGGATCTGGGAATCGTAGGAGGCTTCGCTTCACCCCGTGCGGCTGACTTCGCCCGCGAGGCGGATGTCGTACTCGTGGCGGGTGCCAGTCTCAACCTCTACCAGATGCGATACAACCAGCTGCTAAGCGGAGCACACACGATCATCCAGGTGGACACTGTGTCGGGGCCGACCAATCCACAGGTCACACGATTCTGCCGCGCAGATGCCGCCGATGCGGCGTACGCGATTCTCGAAGGACTGGGAGAGGGGAGTCTTCCGGGGTGGCGGGCAGTGATCGACCGGCCTTTGACCGGCGACGATGACTACAGCGGAGCCGATTTCGGTCCCGATGGCAGGCTCGACCCCCGTGCCGTGATGATGGCCCTCAACGAGATGCTGCCTCGAGAGCGCGCCATCACCCAGGACACCGGCCATTTCATGACCTGGGCGACGAGGCATCTCGACGGTCCGGACACGCGGGGGAAGATCCTGCCCGGGGTGGCGCTGCAGGTCATCGGTCTGGGCGTCGGATCGGTGATCGGCGTCGCGGCGGGAAATCCAGATCGTCTTCCTGTCCTTGTGACGGGCGATGGGGGTCTCGCGATGGAGCTCAACGAGCTGGACACTCTGGTTCGCGAGACTCGGTCCTGTCTGGTCGTCGTCATCAATGACGACGCCTACGGGATGGAGGTTCACCAGTACGGTGACCGAGGAGCAGGGTTGGACATGACGGCCATGCGATTCCCGGAGATGAACTTCGCCGCCATCGCAAGAGCGGTGGGCGGAGACGGCGTGAAGGTTCGCACAATGGATGACCTCAAACGGGTACGGGAGTGGCTCGAGGACGGGGCCGAAGGCCTGTTCATCGCTGATGTCAACGTGTCGAAGGAGGTGGTCGCCGACTGGCTCGATCTGAGCAACCGCTACAACGGCTATACCGAATGACCAGGTGCGTAGAGACAACACAGGTCCGCGGTCGGAAGCTGCGCTGACATCGCCGGACACGGGGCGCGGCGGAGGGGGATGAGAACGATGTGTTCCACCATGACTGCAATCGTCGTCGATGGCCCCGACCAGACGATGAGCGTCGAGCGCATTCCCGTTCCGAGGCCTCTCCGGGGCGAGGTTCTGATTCGAGTGGCTGCGTGCGGGGCCTGCCATACCGATCTGCATGTGATGAGAGGCGAATACGCCTTCCCCTATCCGTGCGTCCTCGGCCATGAGGTCGCCGGGCAGGTAGTGGAGCTGGGCGAGGGTGTTGACCACCTCGCTGTGGATGATCGAGTGGTCGCGAGCTTCGTGATGCCGTGTGGAATGTGTGGTCCGTGCGCCAGGGGGGACGACAATCTGTGCGAACGATTCTTCGGCCTCAATCGTGCACGGGGGGTGCTCTACGACGGAACGACACGGCTGCGTCGTTCGGGCGGCGAGGAACTTGCCATGTTCTCAGCGGCAGGACTCGCCGAATACTCGGTCATTCCTGCAACCTCGGTCTTCAGGGTCCCGGACAGCGTGCCGCTGGAGTCTGCCAGCATCCTCGGGTGCTCTCTTCTCACCGCCTATGGTGCTGCGCGACACGCGGCCGATCTGAGAGCAGGCCAGACCGTTGCCGTCGTTGCAGCGGGAGGGGTGGGCCTGGGCATCATTCAACTTGCGAAGATCTTCGGTGCAAGCCGAATCATTGCCATCGACATCGGACCTGACAAACTCGAAACAGCCAGCCGCCTCGACGCCTCGGAGGTCATCGACGTCTCTGACCGCGACCCGGTGGGGCGGGTTCGCGAACTCACCTCGGGCAAGGGCGTCGATGTGGCTTTCGAGGCCCTCGGGACGCCGCGCACTCTCGAGCAGGCATTCATGATGACCGCCGACGGCGGTACAACCGTACTGGTCGGTGTCGGGTCAGGAGACGCTGCCGCCTCCATACCACTGACCCATCTGCTCCGGCATCAGGTGCGGATCATCGGTTCCTATGGCGGCCGTCCGCGGACCGACATGCCCCTTCTGCTCGATATGGCGGCGTCCGAACAGTTCGACCTCGACTCCAACATCAGTCTGAGGAGACCGCTGACCGAAGCAGAATCGGTGTACAGCGCGCTCGCTGCGGGATCCATCACCGGTCGCGCGATTCTCACGAGCGTCAGCTGAGCCTCGAGGTGTGTCTGAGAAGATGCACCAGTGGGTGGGTGCTCATCCTCGCCGGTGACGCGCCAGTGGAACCCGCTCACTTTCGGTGTTTCGGCAATGGTGAATGTTGCCAGGGGCATGATTATTCGAAATATGAGGGATATTCAAAGCTCATTCTGAGCAGCTCCAGGCCAAGCGCGGCAGATGGTGCGGCCCTTCGGGCCTGTGGCGCCTGTCACTCCCACCATGAGTCCGAAGAGCCGCATCATCGGGTGCGTCACTTCATCGGCCCCCCGTGCTTCCGAGATGGGACGAACGTACGACGTTGTGAGTGTGATGTTGGAGGTTCTTCCAATGCCCCTCAAGTGTGAAATTCCTAACGTTGCGCACACAGGCCCATCCGGGCCCGCCCACACGATCACGGAGAAGCCATGGCGGACGACCAGTCACCCGATATGCCAGCCGACCGGGGACTCCCATCCCACCAGATGCTGATCGGCGGCGACTGGTGCGATACCGAAACCGGAGCGCGGCTCACCACCGTCAACCCGTACACGGGAGAGGCCTGGGCGATGGTTCCCGACGGCCGCCCCGGTGACGTCGATGCGGCCGTTGCCGCGGCCTCGGCGGCGTTGACGGGTCAGTGGGGTTCCCTGACGGCGACCCGGCGCGGAGGACTCATGCGTCGGCTCGCAGACCTTCTCCGCGAGCGAGGCCCAGAGCTGGCGAGGATCGAGTCGAGGGACAATGGCAAGCTGCTGCGTGAGACGTCTGGGCAGCTCGACTCTCTGCCCGACTGGTATGACTATTTCGGCGGCCTTGCGGACAAGCTCGAAGGTGCCACGCCGCCGGCGACCAAGCCGGATCTCTTCACCTATACCCGCCATGAGCCTGTGGGAGTGGTGGGAGCGATCCTGCCGTGGAATAGTCCCCTCCTCCTCATGAGCTTCAAGGTCGCCCCTGCGCTCGCTGCCGGATGCACCGTCGTCGTCAAGCCGTCGGAGCAGACCCCGGTCTCCACCCTCGAGTTCGCCCGGCTCTTCGAGGAGGCGGGTTTCCCTCCCGGCGTCTTCAACGTGGTGACCGGCGGGCGAGAAGTGGGTGCGCGTATCGCATCGCACCCGGATGTCGCGAAGGTGGCGTTCACCGGGTCGACGGAAGCCGGCGTGCAGGTCATGAGATCCGCCGCGGACCACGTCGCCAGGGTGACTCTCGAGCTGGGCGGCAAATCGCCCAACATCGTCTTCGGCGATGCAGATCTGGAAGCGGCGACCAGCGGTGTGCTGGCGGGCATCTTCGCAGCCACGGGACAGACTTGCATCGCCGGCAGCCGGCTGCTGGTCCACAGGTCGGTGCACGAGGCTCTGCTGGAGAAGGTCGTCGCCCGTGCTCGCACCATCGTGCTGGGAGACCCGGCGGCGCCGGAGACGGAGATGGGCCCGTGCGCCACCGCTGAGCAGCTGGCGAAGGTGGAGGGCTTCGTCGATCGTGCGCGCGCTGATGGGCTGACAGTGCTGAGCGGAGGGCGGCGACCGGAAGACGCCGCCCTGGCTCGGGGCTACTTCTACGAACCCACGATCGTCACGGGCGCGAGCAGCGATCACGAGATCGCCCGGGAAGAGATCTTCGGGCCCGTCCTCACCGTCATCCCCTTCGACACGGAGGAGGAGGCAGTCGCGATCGCGAATGACACCCGATTCGGGCTGGGGGCCGGTGTGTGGACCTCGGACGTCAAGCGCGCCCACCGGGTGGCTCATGCGATCAGAGCGGGAAGCGTCTGGGTCAACTGCTACCGCATGCTCACCTACAACATGCCGTTCGGGGGCTACGGCATGAGCGGCACGGGACGGGAGAACGGACTGGAGGCGATCCGCGAGTACACGGAGACGAAGGGTGTGTGGATCAACCTCTCCGGGGAATCGCGTGACCCCTTCGTCATGGGCTGAGTCGCCACCGCACGCAAGACACGTACTCGATAAGGAGAACGACATGACAGCGACTCCGGACATTCCGACGACCAGCCGCGCCGCAGTGGTGACGGAGTTCGGCAAGCCCCTGGAGATCCGGGAGGTCCCCATACCCGAACCGCCTGCCGGTGCTCTCATCGTGAAGATCGAGGCTGCCGGCATCTGCGGGACGGACGTCCATGTGGCCGACGGGTCCGCAGCCGCGAGCCAGCCGATCGAGCTGCCGATCATCCCGGGACACGAGATGGTGGGGCGCATCGTGCGCTTCGGCGAGGACGCTGAGCGGGATTCTGCGGGGCAGGAGCTCGCGCTGGGCGACCGCATCGTCTTCACCCACTCCGCATGCGGTCGCTGCTTCCACTGCACCGTCACGAAGCAGCCGGGGCTGTGCAGGGAACGCATCATGTACGCGTTCACGAGCTGCGCGAGGGAACCGTACCTCACGGGCGGATTCGCCGAGTACTGCTACGTATTCCCCACATCCGGGCGGATCCGCGTACCCGATGAGGTGGACACGGAGTGGGCGACAGCGGCCAGCTGCGCGCTGCGATCTGTCGTCACCTCGTTTCAGCGGCTCGGGACGATCGAGCCGTGGGAGAACGTCGTCATCCAGGGTTCGGGGCCGCTCGGACTGTTCGCGACTGCGATGGCGAGTGTGGCCGGTGCGAATCAGATCATCGTCATCGGAGACCCGGAGTCCCGTCTGGCGCTGGCCCGCCGGTGGGGCGCGACATCGACGATCTCCGTCGGGGAGCACCCGACTGCAGAAGAGCGGGCGCAGATCGTGCAAGACCTCACGGGGGGCGCGGGTGCGGACATCGTCATGGAGTTCTCCGGTGCACGCACGGCCTTCGCAGAGGGCCTCGATCTCATCCGCGACGGCGGCCGCTATGTGGTCACCGGACAGATGGGCCCGCAGGAGGTGACGATCACACCGGTGACGATCACGCGAAGGCACCTCACGATACTGGGCTCATGGTCAGGTGAGGCCGCACAGTACTGGCGGGCTTTGGAATTCATGCGGATCCACCGCGAACGCTTCGATTTCGGTGCCATGATCACGGGCCGCTACCACCTCGACCAGGCCAACGAAGCGATGGAGAGGATGCAGCGCTTCGAAGAGATCAAGCCGATCATCCTCCCGACTCTGTCGACCGATGTGCATGACCAGGCAGATGTCTCGCTCGAATGATCGTGATGCCGGTGCGACTCCTCCCGCGCCGAAGTCAGCGAATCCGATATCAGCGGTCAAGGACGACCGCTCCTTCTGAAGGGCAGAGAGCCATGACTTTCCACTCGATCGAAATGCCGATGAATACCCGTCGATCCCGAGGGGTCGCACGGCAGCCACGATTGGCTCTCGCGGCTGCCGCTGCCGTGGCCGGAGTGCTCAGCATGTCAGGATGCAGCGCTGTCGCCGGTAGTGACGAGAGCGGGACGAGTGCCGCGGGGGACTGCGATGTGGCACCGGATTTTCCCATCGGTCCGATCGAGCTGGTCGTCCCCTATGCCGCGGGCGGTGGCACGGACTCCGTGTCGCGCATTCTCGCCGAGGGTATGGCGGAGCGACTCGGCACGCAGGTGAACGTCCTGAATCAACCTGGTGGAGGCGGAGCCATCGGCTACCAGAGAGTCGCGAGCCAAGCACCGGACGGACAGACTCTCGTCATGGCGGTCTCCGACCTCGGTATGCTCCACTGGCTGGGACTGAGCGACATCACTCCCGATGATCTCAGCCCGGTCGCCCAAGTGAATGCCGACCCCGCAGGGATCACCGTCGCAGCGGACGCGGAGTGGGACACGCTGCAGGACCTCCTCGACGATGTTGAGTCCGATCCCGGTGGCCTGGTGGCGTCCGGGGTGGGCCAGGGAGGGATCTGGCATGCTGCGCTGCTCGGTTTCCTCATGAGCGCAGATCTGCCGGCAGATGCGATCCGGTGGGTGCCCTCGGACGGAGCCGCTCCGGCACTGCAGGAGGTGGTCGCAGGAGGCGTGGA
Source organism: Brevibacterium album DSM 18261 (assembly GCF_000426445.1). Lineage (GTDB taxonomy): Bacteria > Actinomycetota > Actinomycetes > Actinomycetales > Brevibacteriaceae > Brevibacterium > Brevibacterium album. The sequence goes on from NZ_AUFJ01000015.1 coordinate 122,292, forward strand.
CGTCGTGACGGCGAGCCTCGCCGAGGGGCGCACCCTGCACGACTCGGGGGATGTCAGGGCACTCGCCGTCATGGCCGATGAGCGGGACCCGAACTTCCCGGATGTGCCCACCGTAGAGGAAGCGGTGGGAATCGACTACGAGATGACGGTGTGGCGGGGACTCCTGGGCCCCGAGGGCATGGCTGAGGAAGTCGTCCAGGAGCTGGACTGCACAGTGGCCCAGGTGGTTGAAAGTGATGACTTCATCGAGTTCATGGACAGTTCGGGGCTGCTGATCAACTACCGATCCACCGAGGACTTCAGCACATTCCTGCGGGAGGACGATGAGGCAAAGGGCACGATCCTGGAAGAGGCGGGGCTCACATCATGAGTGAGACCGCGGATTCTCGGTCTCCAGGCGTTGAGGGCTCCGGTGCCCAGAGTGCTGGGGACTCGGCGAACAGTGACCGCCACGGTGACCGATGGCTGGGGGCCTGCGCGGTGATCATCGGAATTGCGGTCCTGATGTATTCGATCGGTCTGCCTACGCTGGGCGACGGCGCCCCGGGACCGGGGCTGTTCCCCGGAATCGCCGGCGCAGTGATGGCGGTGGCGGGAATGGTGCTCCTCCTCAGGGGCTTCCGCCTGCGATCAGCAGCCGATGGCGAAGGCGTCGTTTCGCCGGAGAGTGCGCTGGGCGAGGGTGAAGTGCATACGATCACGTCCTCGGCGTGGTTGCGGATCGGGCTCGTTCTCGGAGCGATCGCGATCTACGCCCTGACGGTGGAGCTCTTCGGCTTCCTGCTCACGATGTCCGCCATCGTCTTCGCGATCACCAAGGTGTTCGGTGGCTCGTGGGTGCGGTCGGCGGTCACCGGAGTCGTGACTGCAGGTGGCTTGTGGCTGTTCTTTGTCCACATGCTTCTCGTGCGGCTTCCCCAAGGGGTGTTCAGCTGGTGATCGAGAATCTTTCCATCGCCGTCCAGACCGTACTGGATCCTGCCACTCTTATGGTGGTCGTCGTCGCCGGAGCATTCGGTCTCGTCGTCGGCTCGCTGCCGGGACTCACTGCGACCCTGGCGACGGCGCTCATGGTGCCCTTCGCCTTCTTCCTCGAGCCGATTCCGGCGATTGCTTCCATCATCTCGATGTCGGCCATGGCGATCTTCGCCGGAGACGTTCCCGGAGCGCTGCTGCGCATACCGGGGACCCCTTCCAGCGCCGCATACACGAACGACGCCTATGCACTCACGCAGAGAGGGAAGGGCCCACTGGCGTTGGGCCTGTCCTTGACGTCGTCAGTGATTGGCGGCATCGCCGGAATCTTTGCGCTCATCGTCCTGGCGCCGCTCCTCGGCAAGCTCGCGATGAACTTCACGTCGTACGAGTACTTCTGGGTGGCGGTGCTGGGCCTGACTGCGTCGGTCATCGTCTCCTCCGGCAGCCAGGTAAAAGGGGCTGTCGCACTGATGCTCGGACTTCTCCTCTCCACAGTGGGTCTTGACATCTCCATGGGAGTCCCCCGGTTCACGTTCGGTGAGGACGAGCTTCTCAGGGGCATCAACTTCATCCCCGCGATGATCGGTCTGTTCGGGGTCGCGGAGATACTCCGCGGAATCGTCGGCGGTACCGGGACGCACCGGATCCCGGGCTTTCAGGGGAAGGGATTCGCACGGGAGACCGTGTCAGCGCTGTGGCGGCACAAGAGAGCGCTCGGAACCGGGAGTGCGGTGGGTTCGTTCGTGGGGGCGCTTCCTGGTGCAGGGGCGGACATCGCCGCCTGGATCGCCTATGCCTTCACCAAGCGCGGTCGAAGGAGAGTGCGTGCGAACACGGTCGGCGATGCGGCGGAGCTCGATGATCTGACCCGGCCGATCGTCGGTGCGAGCAGTGCGAACAATGCGGGGTTGAGTTCCGCGTTCATTCCCACCCTCGCCTTCGGAATACCCGGTGACACGATCACGGCGATCCTGCTGGGCGTGCTTCTCGTCAAAGGGATCATCCCTGGTCCTCAGCTGTTCACCGGCGACGTTTCGACGCTGTACTCGATCTACTTCGTATTCCTCATCTCCATCCTCGTGCTGCTGCCGCTGGGCTATCTGCTGATTCGACTGAGCCACAACGTGCTGCGGATACCACGCGAGATCTTGACGTCTGTGATCATCGCCGTGTGCATCGTGGGCTCTTATGCGGTGAACAGCAGCAACTTCGAGGTGCTGCTGATCCTGGGCTTCGGTGTGGTGGGCTTTGCGCTGGAGAGATGGGGCGCACCGCTGGCTCCTGTGGTGCTGGGTCTGGTGCTCGGCCCGATCGTCGAACGCAATTTCATGCAGAGCGTCATCAAGACGGAATGGGATCTTTTCCAGTTCTTCACCCGGCCGATCAGCGCAGCGCTGGTGATCGCAACGCTTCTTCTGCTGTTCGCGCCGATGCTGTTGAGAATGCTCCGTCGACTGCTCGCTTCACGCAAGCGATCCGTCGGTGCAGAGTGCGACTGACGTGACGTCTCCTCACCACGTTCAATCATCACGTGAAAAGGATGGATATGAGAATCTTCGAGTCGTTCGCCAACGCCCTCCTCGAGCATGGAGTGAACCCTCTCTTCGGCTTGATGGGCGATACGAACATGGTCTACGTCGGCGACTATCTGGAACGCGGTGGCCGGTTCGTCGGTGCGGCCCATGAGGCGAGTGCGGTGGGCATGGCAAACGCCTGGTCGCAGGCGACGGGCGAAATCGGAGTCGCGACCGTCACATGCGGGCCCGGGATCGCCAACACATTCACCTCGCTCGTCGAAGCCGTCAAGAATCGCAGTCGGGTGCTCGTCCTCACCGGTGACGCACCGTTGGAACCCACCCACTTCCAGCAGCTCGACATCCCGACGATGGTGAATGCTGCAGGTGCCGGGTACGTCGAAGTGCTGGAGCCCGGGCAGACGATCCGCACGCTCAACCGAGCACTCCAGCGGGTGGTCGCGGAGCGTCGGCCCATCGTCATGAACCTGCCCCAGCACATGATGATGTTGGAGGCCGGGGAGCAACAGGCCACAGCGGTGCCCATTGCTCCTGCAGATGCAGAAGCACGAGGGGATGCCGTGGAAGAAGCCCTTGCCCTCATCCTCGGAGTGCGCAAACCGCTCATCCTCGCAGGACGAGGGGCCGTGGCAGCGAATGCACGCACAGTGCTCGAAACGCTCGCAGAACGGCTCGGAGCGCCGCTTGCCACGACGGTGCTTGCAAAAGATCTGTTCGCGGGGCACCCTCACAATGTCGGGATCTTCGGAAACCTCAGCCATTCCGCCGGAGGGGAGACGATCGGTGAAGCCGACTGCATCATCGCATTCGGCGCCTCGCTCAATGCCTATACGACCTTCCACGGCGAGATCACGGATGGGAGGAGAGTCGTGCAGATCGATGCCGATCCTGCGGCGTTCGGCGCGTACATTCCGGTTGATGCTGCGGTGACCGGCGATGCCGACGGTGTGGCTCGCGCGCTCCTTGCTCTGCTGGATGAGGCGGAGCACGTGCCGCAGCAGGGTTGGATCGGGACGGTGGAGAAGCGATTGGCCGCTCGGGACGCCGCCGCAGAGTTCAAGGACGCGTCCACTGAGGAGCACATCGATGTCCGGACAGCCAGCATCCGCCTGAATGAGGTTCTCCCGCGTGATCGCAATGTGGTCAGTGACATCGGCCGCTATGTCCACGCGGCATGGCCGCATATCGCAGCTTCGGACCCCCGCAGCTTCATCACGATGGGGGCGTTCGGGTCGGTGGGACTCGGACTGGCTGGAGCGCTGGGCATGGCTGTGGCACGTCCCGAGGTCCCTACAGTCTGTGTGATCGGGGACGGGGGCTTCATGATGAACCCGACGGAACTGGCAACCGCCGTGCGCGAGCGGATGCCGCTCGTCGTGGTGCTCTATGACGATGCGGGTTACGGGTTCGAGTGGCACAAGCTCAAGAACTTCGGTTCGGACCCCGCCCACTCGCTCATCGCCTGGCCGGACCTCGCAGGCGTCGCGCGCGGCCTGGGAGCTGACGCCGTGGACGTGCGAAGCATTGCAGAGATCGACGCGCTATCAGACCGGCTGGTGAATCTCACTCGTCCGCTGGTCGTCGTGGTGAAGGTCGATCCCACGGTCGACATCGTCCCGTGAAGATGGCCGGTGGACGTGCTGTGAAATGCAGACGCTGGGCTGAGCCGTCTCATGGGGCCCACGCAAGGCCTGTGGTTCGCGGGCGCAGAAGCCGGCTTCGGCTCAACCCAGCTGGTCCTCCAGCGCCCGGCCGAGGACGCGGGCGGCCTCGGGGAACGCTCCGGGGTTCGGGCCCGCGTAGTTGAGCCGTAGGAAGCGCCCGGCCGGTTCCTGTGGGAACCATGCATCGCCCCCGGCCAGGAGCACGCCGCGCTCCTCGCAGTCGCGGATGAGCCGGTGCAGATCCACCGCCTCGGGCAGCTGCAGCCAGAGGTTGAGCCCGCCGTGCGGCACGAGCGCGAGGTGCGCGGACGGAACATGCTCGCGCAGCGCGCCCACCAGCAGATCGCGCCTCTCCGCCAGTTGGCGCCTCACTCCGCCGAGGTGCGTGCGCCACCCCGGCTGCGTCACGACATCCAGCGCCGCGGCCTGCAGGACCCCGCTCACATACATCGACTGCGCCTCCGCCTCGGCGGCGATCCGCTCCCGTGCCGGCCCACGCGCGATCAGCCCCGCCACCCTCACTGCCGGGGAGACGCTCTTCGTCAGCGATCGCAGGTATACGACATGTCCGGCGTCATCGCGAGCGGCCAGCGGCGAAGTCTCGGCGGATACGGCGAAATCGCGCGCCCAGTCGTCCTCGACGAGGAACGCCCGATGTCTGCGCACGATCTTCAGCACCCTCTCGGCGAGGTCGGTCGACCACAGTGCGCCGGTGGGATTCGCGAACGACGGCTGGGCATACAGGACGCGCGCGCCGGTCCGGGCGAGGGCGCGGTCGAGCTCTTCCGGATCGGGTCCGTGCGGCCCTCCCGCGATGGGGATGAGTCGCACCCCGGTCTGCTGTGCCGCCAAGATCGCACCCCAATAGGTGGGCGACTCGATGAGGACGGGTCCGCCCGTACCAGCCAGTGCACGGAACACCGCGCTGAGACCGCTCTGACTGCCCGGCAGAACCACGGCATCGCTCGCTGCCGGGGGCGTGAGGCCCGAGGGCACAGCTGTCCCGAGCTCCGAGGCGAACCATGCGCGCAGCTCGGGCAGTCCCGCTGACGGCGGCCGCGATACTGCCGCTTCACCGCGCGAGGCACGCACCAGAGCCGCGCGCACCAGCCGCTCCGGCAGCAGTTCCCTGTCCGGATAGCCGGCGTGCAGTGCGACCGCCTCGGCGGGTGCGCTGCGCAATGCGGACGACGCCGCCGAGGCGTGGGGAGCCGAATCGGCCTGTTCCGGAGGCCTCTGCGCGGCAATGCCGGACGCGGCTGCTCCCAGCGCCGTGGTCTGCCAGCCGTAGTCGTGCGGTCGCGCCCTCCGCACCGGACGGACGAAGGTCCCCGCCCCCGGACGTGACTCCACGAGCCCCTGCGCGGCGAGCGAACGCAGTGCCTTCTGGACGGTGACGGGGCTCGCCCCGTGCTGGGCGACGAGCGAGCGCGTCGAAGGCAGTCGGGTACCCGGCGGGGCTTCTTCGATCCACCGGCGAAGCTCGTTCGCGATCCGGTCACTGCTACCATGATTCATGAAGATACATGATAGCGCTACTCAATCAATGGCGAGACCGCTTTCCTCCACTCTCGGAGTGGTCGGTCCTGGGGTTCGCCCGCACAGCGGCCTCCTGTGGGGCCTCCTGGGCGTGACCGGCTTCTCCTTCACGGTTCCCCTCACCCGCCTCGCGGTCGAGGGAGGGCACATGTCGCCGCTGTTCACGGGCGCCGGCCGAGCCGTCATCGCGGCGGTCCTCGCGGCTCTCGTCCTTGCGCTCACCCGCCAGCCGTTTCCGCGCGGCCGGCAGTGGGGTCAGGTCGCGGTGGTCTCCGGCGGCGCCGTCGTGGGGTTCCCCCTCCTCACCTCCTATGCGCTCACCACCGCACCGGCCGGTCATGGAGCGGTGGTGATCGCGCTCCTGCCTGCGGCGACGGCAGTCATCGCCGCACTCCGGACGCGGGAGCGCCCGCGAGCGGCCTTCTGGATCGCTGCCTCGTGTGGTGCTCTCGCCGCAGCGGCATTCGCAGCGGTCCAGGGAGGCGGCCTCGGCGGCTTCCATCGCTCGGATCTGCTCCTGTTCGCCGCCGTCCTCGCCTGTGCGATCGGCTACGCCGAGGGCGGCGTCCTCGCACGCAGCCTGGGCTCCTGGCAGACCATCTCCTGGGCCCTCGTGCTCGCTTCACCGCTCACGCTCATACTCACCGCCGCTGCGATTGCGCTGCACCCACCGCGCGGCACGGCGCTCGAATGGGGTGCCTTCGCCTATCTCTGTCTCGTGAGCATGTTCCTGGGCTTCTTCGCCTGGTACCGCGGTCTCGCCGTCGGACCCATGTCGCAGGTGAGCCAGGTCCAGCTCGCCCAGCCCGTCATGAGCATCTGCTGGGCCGCTCTCCTTCTGCACGAGCAGCTGACGTGGACGACCCTCCTCGGCGGCGTAGCCGTCATTGGGTGTGCGCTCCTCGCGGTGCGGGTGCGGGCGTGAGAGCTGGGAGGTTCTGACGGTGCGGGCAGGCTGCAGGGTGCCTGCGCGGTCGAAACCTCCCGGAGGCGGGAGAGGCCGGCCCGCTCACTCCATGATCGTGATGCCCATGTGCGCGGCGAGCAGCGGAGTGAGCTGCGCGGCCTGCGCGGCGGAGACGAGGGTGCCGCGCAGGCTGTCGATCCCGGAGAGGGTGCCCAGCTCCGCACCGCGCAGGTCCACCCCGCTCAGCCGGGCGCCGTCGAGGACGAGCGCGCCGACAGTGCAGTCGCGGAAGGCCACGCGCTGTGCCTGGGCCTGAGTGAGGTCGAGCTCCTCGATGACGCAGTCGGCGAACAGGACATCGCTCAGCCGCGCACCCCGCAGGTTCAGCCAAGACAGCTTGCTGCCGGTGACCTCGACCGACTGCACGGACGCATCGAACATCTCCACCGCACCCAGGCGGGAATCCTTCAGGTGCACGTCTCGGAGCGTGGTGCGGCTCAGACCGAGGACCGGCGCATTCAGCCGCTCCGCCCGGACCTGGAGCAGGCGCGAGCCGCGCAGCTGCGCCTCATGGGCCTGGGCCTCCTCGAACTCGCACTCCGTGAACGAGGCCCCCGTGAGGTCTCTCTCCTCGAGGTCCGCGCCGACATAGCGCTGGAGCTCGTAGGCGCCTCCGGCCCGGAGCTCCGCGGCATCGCCCTCGTCCAGCGGGGGAAGGACCAGCTGTGCGATCCGCGGCGCGGAGCCCTCCCCTCCCTTCTTAGCAGTGCGCGGCCGGGACGTGCGTGCGGCCATGGGATCCTCCTGTCTGGGTGCTGGGTGCTGGGTGCTGGGTGCTGGGTGCTGGGTGCTGGGTGCTGGGTGCTGGGTGCTGGGTGCTGGGTGCTGGGTGCTGGGGGAGGTTCTGACGGTGCGGGCAGGGTGCAGGGTGCCTGCACGGTCAGAACCTCCCGGATGAGGGGGAGAGGCCACTCCCGGATGGATGGGAGAGGGAGAGGCCGGCCCGCTCAGCCACCGAGGCCGCAGCCGGGACCGCCGCCTGAACCGGGGCCACCACCTGAACCGCCGCCCAGGCCCAGCTCCTCCACCACCGCGGCGACCCGCTCGCGCTGCTCCTCCGTGAGCCCTTGGATCGGCAGCGGCAGGCACTTCTGCGGCGTCAGCCCCAGGTGTTCGGCGATCGCGGCGGTGACCCGCAGGCTGCCGCCCAGCTCGGCGAAGAGCTCCCACAGCGGGGCCAGACGCCGGGAGCCGGCTGCGGCCTCGGCGGCATCCCCGCGCTGTGCGGCCCGGGTGAGCGCGAGCACCGGCTCCGGCAGGGTCCCGCCGATCACCGAGTACCAGGCATCGCAGCCGGCGCTGAGCCCCGCAGCGCCGAAGGCATCGCCGGAGACGCCGATCGTCACGTGCGCGGGCATCACTGCCCGGAGCGCGGCCACGTGGTCCCGGGCCTCCGCCGGGTCCGCGGGCACGCCGGGGATCTTCACCGAGGCGATCCCCGGCAGCTGCGCGATCCGGCCGTAGAGGTCCGGAGTGAACGTGAAGTGCGTGGTCCCGGGATTGTCGTAGACGATGACCGGCAGCGCCGTGTGCTCCGTGACCGTGCGGAAGAGCTCGAAGACGTCGCCGTGCGTGAGCGGCTGGTACGTCATGGGGGCGAGCAGCACCGCCTGTGCGCCGGCGGCCTCGGCGTCGTCCACGTGCCTGAGCACCTGGGAGGTCCGCAGCGCCCCGACCCCCGCGAACACCGGCGTGTCCCCGGCGTGCTCCACCGCGAGCCGGACCGTCTGCGCCCGCTCCTCCCGCGTGAGGTAGGCATAGGAGCCGGTGGAGCCGAGCGCGGTGATCGAGTCGACGCCGGCCGCGGCGAGCCTGCCGACCAGCCCCGCGAAGGCGCGTGCGTCCACGGTGTCCTCGTGCAGGGGCGTGAGCGGGAAGGCGCTGAGGCCGGTGAAGAGGGTCATACCTGTCGAGAGTAGCGGGGTCGGGGAGGTTCTGACGCCGGCGGCAGGGTGCAGGGTGCCCCCACGGTCGAAAACTCCCAGACGAAGGGGAGGCGTGACCTCCCGCACGCCCCCGGCGCCCAGTGCGACCGCCGGCCCCGGTTCGCGGCACAATGGTCCGCATGTCCGCTCTCGCCTCCGCCCTCTCGTTCCGGCGCCTCGTCGAGTCCAGTGCGACGCTGAGGATGCTGCGCGCAGACCACGTCGCGGTGATGGCGGCCATCCTGAGCGAGCACCTCGGGGCGCCCGGCACGCGGCTGGACACCGTCGACCTCCACGAGCTCGTCGACGAGGACCTCTTCGAGCTGCGCGACCACTTCGACATGTCCGGACGCTCGGCCAAGGCCTACTGCGACGACTGGCGGAACGCCGGGATCCTCGTCCGCCGTCCGGCCACCGACGCGCGCGGCGAGACCTACGAGCTCTCCGCCGCCGGCTTCGACGCCCTCCGCATCCTCGAGCAGCTCGAGACCCCGCAGGCCACCGTCACGGAGTCCCGGCTCATGGCGATCGCCTCCTCCCTCCACCAGCTCGCGATCGACACGGACCCGGATGCCGGCCGCCGTCTCCGCGCGCTCGAGAGCGAGCGGCGCCGCATCGATGCGGAGATCGCGCGCATCCGCAAGGGCGATCCCCGCGCCCGGGTCCTCGACCGGAAGCGTGCGAAGGAGCGGGTCACGGACGTCCTCAACCAAGCCCAGGGCATGCCGGCGGACTTCGCCCGCGTGCGCGCCCGCTTCGAGGAGCTCAACCACAGCCTGCGGACCAGCCTCCTCGAGTCCGACGGCGCGCACGGCAGCGCGCTCGACGAGGTGTTCCGCGGTATGGACCTCATCGAGGACTCCGAGGAGGGCCGCACGTTCTCCGCGTTCTCCGCCTTCGTCCGCGATCCCGAGCAGTCGGCCGCCTTCGAGGAGGACATCTCCGCGATCCTCAGCCGCGATTTCGCCGGCGATCTGCCCCTGCGCTCCCGGCAGGCGCTGCGCAGCCTCATGCGCGACATGAAGGACGGCAGCCGGGTGGTCCAGGGCGTCCTCACGGAGTTCGCCCGGGGGCTGCGCCGCTACGTGCACTCGCACGAGTACGTCACGGACCGGGCGATGCGGAGCCTCCTCCAGGAGGCGCTCGCCCAGGCGGTCCCCGCGCGCCTGCACGTGAGGCCCTTCACGCCCGTGGGCGAGGAGATGGAGCTCTCCGCCGTGCGCATGGGCAGCGTGGGGGCGATGATCCTCCACGACCCCGCGGATTTCGACACCGGGCAGGCACTGGGAGAGGCCGAGACCGTCACGGTGGACTTCACGGCGCTCGCGGCCGTCGCCCGGGAGAGCGAGATCGACTTCGACGAGCTCTCCGAAAACGTCAACGCGGTCCTGGCCGAGGCCCGCGGCGCCCCGGCCACCGTCGGCGAGATCCTCGCCCGCCATCCCGCCACCCAGGGCGTGGCGAGCGTCATCGGGCTCGTCTCGCTCGCCGCCACGCAGGGTGAGATCGACCTGGACGAGGCGGAGGAGCTCTTCTGGCACGGCACGGACGGCATCGCACGGCGCGCGGTCGTCCAGCGGCACGTCTTCACGAAGGAAGTGGATGTATGAGCATCAACGACACCCGGGCCGCCGCGGACGGGCACCGCACGCAGAGCACGCCCCTGCCCGCGGAGGCGACGATGGGCCTGTGGCGCGGCGACACCGGGACCCTGTCCGAGGCCTCCCGCCGAGTGCTGCTCGAGCTCCTCAAGGGCCCCTACGTCTCCGGAACCCAGAGCCCCGGTCTGTGGGCCGCCCTGGCAGCCGATGAGACCCAGATCCGCTCGCGTCTCCATGACCTGTTCCTCGACCTCGTGCTCGATCCCGTCGACGAGTTCGCCTTCACCCGCAAGGTCGACACCCACGAGATCCAGGCTCCCAGCGCGCTGCGCTCCGAGCGGCTGACCTTCCTCGACACCGCCATGCTCCTGGTGCTGCGCCAGCTGATGCTCGCGGCCCCGGGGGAGAGCCGCGTGATCGTGGGGCAGGACGAGGTCTACGATCTGCTCGGCGTCTACCGCGACGGCGACGAGGCGACGTTCAAGCGCAACCTCAACGGCTCTTGGTCGCGCATGATCAACAAGCTCCGCATCCTCCACACTGTCGACGACGACCGCGCCCAGATCTCGCCCATGATCCGCTTCCTCGTGGACGAGGACCGCGTGCGGGAGCTCACCGAAGTCTACCGCCGGATCGCCGAGGAGCGCACCGCCGCTCGCGCCGAGGAGACCGCCGCCGAGGCCGGTGCGGGCGGGGAGACAGTCCCCCGCACGGCCGCAGCCGATACGGTTGCCGAGGCCGCCTCGGCCGCCGCCCCGGTCCCCGAGCCAGCCGCGCACACAGAGGAGAACGCCTAAGTGAGCACCGCGACCCTGTTTGACCTCACACCGGAGAACCCCGCGTACTCCGAGGCGGCCCCCGGCGACCAGTGGCGCCTGGCGGAGGTGCAGCTGGCCAACTGGGGCACCTTCGACAAGGAGATCCACCGCCTGCCGATCGCGCGGCGCGGCCACCTCATCACGGGGCCCTCGGGCTCGGGCAAGTCCTCGCTGCTGGATGCGATCGCCGCAGTCCTCACCCCGGACAAGTGGCTGCGGTTCAATGTCGCCGCGCAGTCGGCAGGAGCGCGGGCGGACCAGCGCAGCATCGTCTCCTATGTGCGCGGTGCGTGGTCGCGGACCGCGGACGCCGCCGAGGATCGCGTCGTCAGCCGCTATCTGCGCCCAGGCGCCACCTGGTCAGGCATCGTGCTGCGGTACGAGAACCCCGGCCACAAGCCGGTCTCGCTCGTCCGCCTCTTCTTCCTCCGCGGCACGGGCACCGCGAACTCGGACGTCTCCGACCTCTGCTTGCTCGACCGCTCCGCCGTCGACCTCGCAGACCTGCAGGACTACGTGCGCTCGGGCATCGAGGCGCGCCGGATCAAGGCCGCCTATCCGGACGCGGTCGTCACGACCGCCGGTGCGCACGGCAAGTTCTACGCTCGCCTGCGCAGCGTCTTCGGCATCGGCCACGAGAGTGCGCTGCAGCTGCTGCACAAGACGCAGTCCGCCAAGAGCCTCGACAGCCTCGACCAGCTGTTCCGCGAGCACATGCTCGAACGACCGGGCACCTTCGAACTGGCCCAGACCGCGGTGGAGCAGTTCGGGGAGCTCAGCGACGCCCACGCCCACGTCTCCCAGCTGCGCATGCAGCGCGACCACCTGGCCGGGCTTCGCGCCGGCGCGCGGGAGTTCGAGCAGGCGCAGGAGACGGCGGAGAAGGCGCGTGTGCTCGCCGCGGCCGTCCAGCCCTACATCCAGCGGCGGAGGCTCGAGCTCACGCGCGCCGAGCACGCGCTGGCCCTCGAGCGGATCGCCGGGCTCGCCGCGGACGCGGAGGAGGCCGCCGAGGCCGCCCGGACCGCGGAGGAGGACTTCGAGGCTGCCCAGCGCCGCAGCATGGCCGCGGGCGGCGCCGATGCCGAGGCGCTGCAGCTGCGCATCCGCGATGCGCAGGAGGCCGCGCTCGCCACCCGCGACCGGTGGGACTCGCTCCGGCGCCAGCTGGCACAGGCCGGCATCGAACAGGCCCCCGCCTCGGCGGCGGAGTTCTCGCAGCTCCAGGCCGAGATCGCGCGGGCCCTGGAGGCGGCGGACGCCTCGGGCGGTCCCTCGCACGAGCAGCACGAGCAGCACGAGCGCTTCTTCGCCGCGAGGAAGGAGCTCGCCGGGATCGACGCGGACATCGCGGAGCTGCGCCGCAGCGGCTCCACCGTGCCCGCACCCCTGCTCGAGGTGCGCCGGCAGATCTGCGCGGGCGTCGATCTGCCCGAGAGCGCCCTGCCCTTCGCCGCGGAGCTCATCGAGGTCCTGCCCGAGCACCGTGAGTGGACCGGAGCGATCGAGCGCGTGCTGCGGCCGCTCGCGCTCACCGTGCTCGTCCGCACCGAACATCTGCCCGCGGTGCGTCGCTGGGTCGACTCCCAGCGCATCCGCGCCCGGCTGGTGTTCGAGGAGGTCTCCAGCCAGCCGCATGCCGTGCGGCAGCCGCGCAGCGAGCTCTCGCTCGTGCACCGGGTGGCGGTGAAGGACGACCGCTTCGGCCGCTGGGTGAGGGCCGCTCTCGCCGAGCGCTTCGACGTGGCTTGCGTCGAGAGCCCGGACGAGCTCGCCGGACACTCCCGCGCCGTCACCCGCGGCGGTCAGCTCAAGGCCTCGCGCACCCGGTACGAGAAGGACGACCGGCGGGCCATCGACGACCGCAGCAGCTGGGTCCTCGGCGACCGGGAGGCCAAGCTGGAGGCCTATCTCGAACGGCGCCGGCAGGTGTCCGCGGAGCTCGAGGCCGCGCGCGAGGTCGTGGACGGCCTGGCGCGCGAGCGGGACGCCGTCCAGCGGCGGTCGGGACTGCTCTCCGGCCTGCGCGAGCTCTCCTGGGCGTCCGTCGACCACGAGGCCGCCGAGCGGATCGTCGCCGAGCACGAGCGCAGGCTCGCCGAGCTCACCGGCGACGACGGCGATCTCCAGGCCGCGGTCGAGGCCGTCGAGGACGCCCGGCACCTGCGCGATGTCACGCGCCGGGAGGCCGAGGACGCCCGCCACCTGATGCGGATGGAGCAGGATCGCCGGGACGATCTCGCGGGCGAGCTCGAGCGTCTGGAGGCCGGTGTCGCGGCGGGCCGCATCCCGGAGGTGCCCGAGGACGTCGCAGCGGTCCTGGCCAGGCGGTTCGCCTCGGCCCAGGAGGAGACGCCGGCGCTCGCCGAGGCCGGCCAGACCGTCGCGGCGCGCCTGCGGGAGGAGCAGGACAGGGCGCAGGCCGCGGCCGCGCGGGCAGAGAGCACCGTGACCCGGCTGGCGGTGCAGTTCAAGGAGCGCTGGCCCGGCGCCTCGGCCGACCTCACCGCCGATGCGGCGGACCGGGCCGGCTACATCGCGATCCTCGAATCCATCGAGACCCACGGCCTGCCCGATCACGAGGCGCGCTTCCTGAGGATCCTGCAGGAGCGCTCGCGGGACCTCATCGGCGAGCTGCTCAGCGATGTCCTGGGCGCTCCGCGCGAGATCGAGGACCGGGTGGACCGCGTCAACGACTCGCTCGGCCGGTCCAAGTTCGACGAGGGGCGGTACCTGCGGATCCGGCCGCGGGTGCGGCGCAGCGAGACCGTCAACCGGTTCATCTCCGATCTGCGGACCATCGCCGAGGGCACCTGGGACCGGGGTGCCGCCGGTGCGGATGGCGCGGACGGCAGGGACTCCAGTGCGGGTGGTCGGGATGCGGACGGGGCCTCCCCGAGCACTGGCGGCGGGAAGGACGCGGCCGATCTCGAGGCTGCGGAGACGGCATTCGAGATCCTCGCCGAGCTCATGCGCCGGTTCGCCTCGAACGAGAACGTGGACCGCGTGTGGCGGAACCAGTGCCTGGACACGCGCCTGCACGTGACGTTCCTGGCCGAGGAGGTGGACGAGAACGGGCGCGCGCACACCGCCTACGACTCCGGCGCCGCGCTCTCCGGCGGCCAGCAGCAGAAGCTCGTGGTGTTCTGTCTCGCGGCGGCCCTGCGCTATCAGCTGGCGGAGCCGGAGGAGACGGTCTCCCGCTACGGCACCATCGTGCTCGACGAGGCCTTCGACAAGGCGGACACGCGGTACACGCGCATGGCCCTGGACGTCTTCGTGGAGTTCGGCTTCCACCTGGTGCTCGCCACCCCGCAGAAGCTCCTGCAGACCATCGAGCCGTATGTGGGGGCGGCGACCTCGGTGGACAACCCCTCGCGGCAGCGCTCGGTCGTCTCGACCATGACGTGGGCCGAGCAGGGCTGGGATGAGGCGGCCTCGGCGGCGGGGACTTCGGAGGAGCTGGAGGCACTGCGAGAAGTCGCCTCCGTGCGCTGAACGCAGGCGCCTTTGCCGCACGTATGTGCAGATGGCGTCTTCAAATCGCTGAGAGCGAAGTTCGCACATACGCGGAGCAGGATGCGCAGAGGTGCTGCGCGGAAGTGCGGAGGCGCGGCGCTCCGGTGGGAGCTGCCGCGCCTCTGCGCTGTGCCGACTGCGCGCTTCACCGACTGCGCGCCGCGGTCACCGGACCGGGGACTTCTCCGCGATCAGTCCCTTCTCCTCGGCGCGCTGATCCCAGAAGTGCGCACCGACGATGCCCGTCCTCGCGGGCACGAACTGCGGATCGAGCCCTTCCTTCTTCTGCCGCTCGAAATCGCGCAGGGCTTTGAACACCGGCTGCTGGATGATGAGGATCGCGACGATGTTCAGCCATGCCATGAGGCCCACGCCGATGTCGCCCAGCGCCCAGGCCGCACCCGCGGTGGACACGGAGCCGTAGGCCACGGCGACGAGGACGAACAGCTGGAGGAAGCGGACGCACACAGCGCTGACCCGGCGGTTCGATACGTTGCGGAGCACGTACTTGAGGTTGGTCTCGGCCATGTAGTAGTAGGCGACGATGGTCGTGAAGGCGAAGAATGCCAGCGAGACCGCGACGAAGCTCGCCCCGAAGCCGGGGAACACCGCATCGAAGCCGGCCTGCGCATAGGGCACCCCCACCTCGAGCTGAGCGCTCACGCCGCCGCCCACGCGCTCGAGCGTCTCCGTGGGGTTGCCGTCCGCATCGAACTGCGCGCCGGTGGGGAACACGCGGTACATGCCGGTGGACAGGACCATGAACGCGGTCGCGGAGCAGACGAAGAGGGTGTCGATGTAGATCGAGCCGGCCTGCACGAGTCCCTGCTTCACAGGGTGGGAGACCTCTGCCGCGGCCGCCGCGTGGGGACCGGTTCCCTGGCCTGCCTCGTTCGAGTAGATGCCGCGCTTCACGCCCCATTCGACCGCTGCGCCGACCATCGCGCCCACGGCGGACTGCGTGGTGAATGCGGAGGAGACGACCAGACCGACGACGTCGAAGATCTGATCGATGTTGACGAAGGCGATGACGATCGCGCCCAGGATGTAGAGGACCGCCATGAAGGGCACGACGACGCTCGCGAAGTTCGCGATGCGCTTGACGCCGCCGATCACGATGAAGCCCAGCGCGATGACCACGGCGATCGCGGTGGCCCAGCTCGGGACGTTCCAGGCGTTCTGCGCCGCACTCGCGATGGACTGCGCCTGCACGCCCGGCAGCAGGAAGCTCATCGAGAGGATCGTGACGAGTGCGAAGGCCATCGCATAGACCTTGAACAGGCCCTTCGCCTTCGTGTGGCGGTAGACGCGCTCGATGTAGTAGGCCGGGCCGCCGCGGTACTCGCCGGTGTCCTTGTCCTTCTCCTTGTAGATCTGGCCGAGGGTGGACTCGACGAAGCTCGTCGAGGCGCCCAGGAGCGCGGAGATCCACATCCACATGACGGCGCCGGGGCCGCCGAAGGCGATCGCCGTGACGGTGCCGGCGATGTTGCCCGTGCCCACACGGCCGGCCAGGGACATCGTGAGCGCCTGGAAGGACGAGACGCCGTCCTCGGAGCGCTGACCGGTGAACATCTGCTTGAAGATCGCGGGGATCTGCCGGATCTGGATGAGCCGGGTGCGGATCGTGAAGAACACGCCCGCGCCCAGGCACAGGTAGACGAGCGGGGGAGCCCACACGACCCCGTTGAGCCAATCGATGAATGCTGTCACTTCTGCTCCAAGGAAAATGAGGAGCGCCACCACTGTGGCGGCGCTCACGTACCGAGGGGAAGTGAAGCAGGACACGCCTCGCCGTGTCAATTCGTGAGACGAGCGGGCATGTGCGCGGCGGATCTGCAAGGCGAGCGTCGGCGCGGATGTCCGAAGGTTCGGATGTCCGGAGGCTCGGACCGGCGCGGGGGTGTGCCTCGGCGGGCACTCGCCTCCGGCCTCAGCGGAGGCGCTCCGCCGCTGCGCGCTGCCGGCGGGCGGCTTCCGGTTCGCCTGTCCTCAGCTCTCCTCCGCCGCCCGCACCGCTGCGATGTCGGCCTCCTCGGCTGCGCGGAAGCGCCCGCCGCCGGCGATGAATTCGTCACCGTGCTTCTCCAGGTGGCGGGCGAAGAACGGGCACAGGGGGACCACCGCGGTGTCCCTCCGGATGCTGTCCGCAAGGGCCTCCGTCACGAGGATTCCGCCCAGCCCGCGTCCGCCGAGCTCCTCGGGGACCACGGTGTGGTGGAAGATGCGGGCGCCGTCGGGGGCGTCGACGAAGAACGCATTGCCTGCCGGCGAGCCATCGGCGAGAACCGCGGAATAGGACTGCGGCACCGTCGATTCGTCGAGCCCGACCACCACCTCGGCCCCGGTTCTGTCCGTCGTCCGTGTGCTCATGGCCGATCCTCTCCTCGGTTCCGTTCGGGGCTGCCTGCGGTGCCGTCGTGCACAGGTGCGGGACGGTCCGTCTCCGCAGAGCCGCCGTGCTGACGCGGTCGTGCGGCTCCGCCCGCGGATGCCTGGGCCTCGGCGGCCCGGGCGTGCGGCGGAGGATTCCGGCGCGGCCTCATCGTCACCTGCGGCAGCGCGGGCGCGGGCAGGCGGCCCATCCCCTCGCTGTTCCGGCCCGGTCCGCCATGACCCGCATAGCCCTCGACCCGGCCGAACCGCTCACCGCCGCCCTCCCACTCGCTGCGATAGCGGGCGATCTCCTCCGTGGAGCGCCCCACGAAGTTCCACCACATGACGATCTCCTCGCCGAAGGGCTCCCCGCCCAGCAGAACGAGGCGGGCCGCATCGCCGCCGCTATTGGCGATCCGCAGACCGGCCGCGCCGATGCCCGTGTAGCCCACCGCGCGCCTCGGCACGCGCACGCCCTCCAGCGTCACCGCCTCGCCCGCGTCCACCAGCAGGCCGTGCTCGAATGCGGGGTCCACGGGAGCATCGAGGACGGCGCCGGGCTCCAGCCGGATCTCCGCGCCCACGAGCGGCGAATGCATCTGCACGGGCGAGGAGACGCCCAGCAGGGAGCCCGCGAAGACGAGCGCGGAGCCCCCGGCGAAGGGGACCGGTTCCGGCGCGAAGTGCTCGAACCTGCGCTCCGGGAGGTGCCGGACCTCCTCGGGCAGCGCGATCCAGAGCTGGACGCCGTGCAGGACGTGCGTGTCCGTCGTGGAGGTCTCGGAGTGGCAGATGCCCGCGCCCGCGGTCATGAGGTTGAGCTCGCCCGGCCGCACCGGTGCGGCGTGGCCGCCCGAGTCGATGTGGGCGATGGCGCCCTCGAAGAGCCAGCTGAGGGTCTGCAGACCGGTGTGCGGGTGCGGGGCGACGTCCATGCCGCCGGTGGCGCTCACATCGTCGGGGCCGTAGTGGTCGACGAAGCACCATGCGCCGATGAGCGAGCGCTGCCGCTGCGGAAGGGTCCTGTGCACCGTCATGGCACGCGGCCCGCCCAGCGGCACCTCGCGCGCCGTGATGAGCTCGACCGGTGCGCCTCCGGCGCACTCGGCCTGCGATCCGGGCAGGCCGCCGTCCGCGCACACCTGCGCTGCCGGCCGCGCCTCCGTGTTGCTCATGCGGCCATGCTAGCCCTGCCGGGGGCGAGCGGCGAGGGGTCGTGTCCGCGCCCTCGTATAGCGTCGGGGTGGGAGGGGACGTGCGGCGGCGAGTGCGCTGCGCGGGAACGAGTGCGGTGCTGAACGGCTGTGCGGTTCGCGGCGAACGATCTGCGGAGGGAGGGGGGAGGGGACATGGCACAGAGCGCGCGCGACCCTGAGTGGAAGCGCCTCCTGGCTCCCGTCGCGCGGGCGCGCACGACGCAGGCGCAGCAGCCTTCGGCGGGCTCGGAGCCGGCCCCGCTCGGGATCGCGTTCGAGCTCTGCGCGGAGGACTCGCGCGGCTGGTTCTACGAATCCGCACCCGTGCCCCTGGAGCGGACGCAGCTGGTCGAGGGCGCGGACTGGTTCGTGGGGATGAGACCCGTCGAGGCCGGTGCGCGGCCGGGCACCTGGAGGCGGGGAGGGCTCACCTGGCGCTCCTTCGCGCACCCGGGAACGGGACCGCAGCGGCACGTCCGGGCACTCCTCGACCAGCTGCACCGCCTGTCCCGCGATGAGCGGAACCTCAGCCCCGGCGAGGCCGGGATGCTCCGCCTGGACCGCTATCCCTCGCCCCTGCTGTGGCCCCTGCTCGAACGGCTGCAGGCCGCGGGCGTCGCGCTGACCGGCACCGGACTGCTCACCTCGGTGCGGGTGGGCGGCACGGCGGAGAAGCGGATCGACCTGCACGGGGACGCGCACGGCCGCCTCCACCTCGAGCCCCGGCTGCGGATCGACGAGGAGGAGATGGCCGCCTCGGGCACTGTGGGCGACCACGGCTTCGCGGGGCTGGAGGGCGATCTCCCGAGGTCCGGCGGAGCCCTCGGCCTCGTGCTCGCACCCGCGGTGAGGGCGGCCGCGCCCGGTGCGAGGGCGCTGCTGGCCCGGCGCGCGCCATTGGTCGTGGCGGCCGGTGAGCGGGCGGAGTTCGAGCGCGAGTTCTTCCCCGTCCTGCGGTCCGCCGTGACCGTCACCAGCGAGGACGGTTCGGTGGACCTGCCCGAGGAGGCCCCGCCCCTGCTCTCCCTCCTCGCCGTCTACGGGGAGGAGGACGAGGTCGCCCTGCACTGGTCGTGGCTGTACCGCGGGCCGGAGCGGGAGTACGCGGTGACGGCCGGGCCGGACCCCAGCCGGGACCCCGTCGCCGAGGCCGCGGTCGCCGCACGTGTCTCCGACCTCTGGCCCGGGGCCGGGGAGATCGATCGCCAGGACCTCGGCGGGACGGACACGGCGGTCTTCACGGTGCGCGTGCTGCCGGAGCTCGAGCGGCTGGACTGCCTCCGCGTGCGCACGAGCGGCAGGCGGCAGGACTACCGGGAGCTCACGGAGCCGCCCCGGGTCGCGGTGACGAGCGAGGAGACGGGGACCCGGGACTGGTTCGACCTGGCCTTCCAGGTGACCGTCGCGGGGAGGACCGTCCCCTTCGCCTCGCTGTTCCGGGCGCTGGCGCAGGGGGCGAAGACCCTGCTCCTGCCGGACAAGTCGTACCTGAGCCTGGACCATCCTGCGTTCGACGGGCTCAGACGGCTCCTCGACGAGGCCCGGGCGCTGGGGGAGTGGGACCCGGAGGCGCCCCGGATCTCGCGGTACCAGGTGGACCTGTGGGAGGAGTTCGCCGATGCCGCGGACAGCTCCGAGGCGGCGCTCGCGTGGCGGCGGTCGGTGGGTGCGCTGGGGCGGCTGGACGACGTGCCGCGACCTGCGCCGCCGGCGGGCCTCCGGGCTGAGCTGCGCGGTTACCAGGAGGAGGGCTATGCCTGGCTGAGCCTGCTCTTCGATCATGGGCTGGGCGGCATCCTCGCCGATGACATGGGCCTGGGCAAGACCCTGCAGACGCTGGCGATGATCGTGCGCGCCCGGGAGCGAGGCGCATCCGCGAGCGGGGATGAGGCGCACGGCGGCAGCGGGGGATCCGCGCGCGCGGCGGCTGCCGAAAGCGGCACCGCACCGCCGTTCCTCGTCGTGGCACCGTCCTCCGTGGTGGACGTCTGGGCGCAGGAGGCGGCGAGGTTCGCCCCTGATCTGGATGTGCGCGCCCTCGGGAGCTCCCGGCCGGCCGCTGCGGGAGGCGGTGCCGCCGCCTCGGGGCGCATTCGCGCGCGAGGCGACCGGGGCCGCCTCGCGGATCGGGTGCGGGGTGCGGATGTCGTCGTCACCTCCTTCGCGCTGCTGCGTCTGGGGGCGGCCGAGTACGCGGCGGAGGAGTGGTGCGGGCTCGTCATCGACGAGGCGCAGTTCGCGAAGAACCGCCGCACGCAGCTGTACGGGGCGCTCGCGGACATCAGGGCCCCTTTCAGGCTCGCACTCACGGGCACGCCCGTGGAGAACTCCCTCGACGATCTGTGGGCGCTGCTCTCGCTGACGGCGCCGGGCATCTTCCCCTCGCCCGTCGCCTTCCGGCAGCAGTACACGCTGCCCGTGGAGAAGGGCGGGGCGCTGCACCGCCTCGAGCGGGTGCGGAAGCGGATCCGGCCGTTCGTGCTGCGCCGCACCAAGGAGTCCGTGGCCGCGGAGCTGCCGGCCAGGCAGGAGCAGGTCCGCGAGGTGGAGCTCCTGCCGGAGCACCGGCGGCTCTACGACGCCGTGCTGCAGCGGGAGAGGAAGAAGGTGCTCGGCATGCTGGAGGACCTGGAGCGGCAGGGGATGGAGCGCACGCGCTTCATCGTGTTCCGCTCGCTCACGCTCCTGCGCATGCTCGCTCTGGACCCCTCGATCGTGGACGGGGAGCAGCATGGTGGGGTGCAGTCCTCGAAGCTGCACACGCTGCTCGAGGAACTCGAGCAGGTGTTGGAGGACAGGCACAGAGTGCTCGTGTTCAGCCAGTTCACCTCCTTCCTGGACCGGGTGGGCGAGGCGCTGACGGAGCGCGGCATCGACCATGTGCGGCTGGACGGCTCCACGCGGCGCCGGGGCGAGGTGGTCGCGGGCTTCCGCAACGGCGATGCCGGTGTCTTCCTGCTGAGCCTCAAGGCCGGCGGGTTCGGGCTCACGCTCACGGAGGCGGACTACGTCTACCTCATGGACCCCTGGTGGAACCCGGCCGCCGAGGCGCAGGCCGTCGACCGTGCGCACCGGATCGGGCAGACGAGTCCCGTCGTGGTGTACCGGATGGTGGCGCGCGGGACGATCGAGGAGAAGGTGCTGGAGCTGCAGCGCAGGAAGGCCCGGCTCGCGGAATCGCTGCTGGGCGGCGGTGCGGAGCCTCGCTCGAGCGAGGGCGCAGAGGACGATGCGGAAGACGGTGCGCCGGCTGCACGGCAGGACGGTGCGGAGGCGGGTGCGCAGGCCTCATCGGCGAGTGCGCCCGAGGCCGGCGCGAGTGCGCGCGAGTCCCTCGCGGACTTCTCCCGAGCGCTCTCGGCGGAGGAGATGCGTGCGCTGTTCGCCTAGAAGAGGCATCGCGGTCGGCGCTCCGGGATGCATTCGAATCCTGAATGGCAGATCATGCCGGAAGGAGTGCGCTCCGTGCCCTGTGATCGCGAATTGTGTCCGTGCCTCCTGCAAGACTCGGGGCATGGAAGAGATCGTGGTTCGCTCACCCACCGGCTCACTGCCAGACCTCGTGCTGTTCCCCATGGAGGAGCGCTTCGCGACTTCCGCGCTCGAACGCGGGGCCGTGCACGCCGTGCGCGGCGATGTCCGCGCCCTCACCTGGGATGCGGGCACGGCGACGCTCACCGGGACGGTGCGGGAGGAGGGCGGGCGCGAGTTCCGGGCGCTCGTCCAGTTCCTGCCCTCCCCGCGTGAGGACGGCCTCGAGTACGAGCTCAGCGGCAGCATCTGCACCTGTGAGGACGGTGACCTCTGCGCTCACGCTTCAGGTCTCCTGCACGCCTTCGACATCGTGGACCGGGGTCTGGGCGCAGGCCTCGGAGATGCGCGGAGAGGACAGGTGAGCCTGCCGGCCGCACCGGCGGGCCCCGGGGAGGCCGACCTCCGCTTCTTCTACTGTGGGTAGAAGGGGAGGGGTAGAATCAGGGGTGACGAGGATGGACTCGGACGGGGCGCCATCGTCGTCTCAACTGGGAGTCCCCGTGAGAGGACGGATCATGAACACCGACGTTCACACAGACGCGCACACGATCCCCTACGATCCGGCCGCCCGCGAGCTGGGGGTCGTCGTCGGCTACGACGGTTCCGAGAACGCCACCCGTGCGCTCCACTACGCGGCGCGTGCGGCGCAGCGCCACGGCACGGTCCTCAACGTCGTCACGGTGTATCGCGTGCCGCCCGCCATCTACTCGACCTACGCGGCCGTGCCCACCGCTCCGGAGGACAAGGCCAAGAAGGACGAGGCGGAGCAGCTCCTCACCGTGGCTGCGGAGTTCCTCAAGGACTATCCGGGCGAGGTGCAGTTCCGGGCGGTCGAGGGCGATTCCGTGGGTGCGCTGGCCGAGCTCACGAAGGAGGCGCAGCTGGCGGTGCTCGGCGCACGCGGCCGCGGCGGCTTCGTGGGCCGGATCCTGGGATCGGTGGCGTCCGCCCTGCCGGCGCACACGTTCTGCCCCACGGTCGTGGTGCCCACGGACTACTGGCACCACGAGCCGCTGCAGCACGCGGATTTCTCACCCGTGCGTCTGCAGGCCCCCGTCACCGTCGGCATGGACGATTCCCAGCTCAGCCGGGTGGCCGCCCTCCATGCGGCTCAGGCCGCCTCGCAGCGCGGGGTGACGCTCCGCCTCCTCATGGCCCTGCCGCCCCTGGGCACCAACATGGCCTGGTATCCGGAGCTCTCCGCGGACGTCGCGAAGGTCACGAAGCAGCGGAGCGAGATGCTGCAGAATACCCTCGAGGAGGACATCACCTGGCTGAAGCAGCACTTCCCCGATGTGGAGATGAGCGCGGCGGTCGAGGTGGGCGAGCCCTCGGTCATCCTCAATCAGGCCACGGGCGACTCCCAGCTCACCGTCGTGGGCACGCGCGGCAGGGGGGCGTTCATGAGCGCTCTGCTGGGCTCCACCTCCCGGGGCGTCCTGTACAAGGCGGCAGGCCCTGTCATGGTCGTCCCGAACCTCCAGGACGCGCGGCTCCCCGGCTGAGGGTGCGCGTGCGTCCGAGGCATCCGGTCGAGCCGTCCGCTCGGCGGGATGCCTCGGCTCGCGCGCGCTCGGCCGGCCGGGCCTCGCGCCGCGGACCCCGCGTGTGTGCGCGGGGAGGAGCGAGGCCGGGCGGACGCGGCCGGCGAGGCTGGACGGAGGCGCCGAACCCGCCTGCGCCGTGCGTCAGCGGACCTAATCGGCGCCCGTGACGTCGAGGGTGGCACCGGTGAGGGATGCCCTCGGGTGCTCGCGCTGATGTGCGGGTTCAGGAACCATCGGTCGTCCTCCTCGCGGTGTTGCGTGCGGCATGCATCTCCTCCACCGTCTCGAACTCGCCTGCGCGGAGGCTGTGCCAGTAGCCGCGGAACTCGCGCCTGATGACGCGGGCGAGCAGATAGAGGCCGATCCCGTTGCAGACGGCGGGCAGGAAGAACACGGAATCCGTGAACACGATGACGGGGCCCAGCGAGACCGCCCCGCCGATCACGGTGAAGGACAGGAACACGACCTTGTAGACGTTCTCCGCGATGCGGTTGTCGCCGAACAGGTAGCCGAAGGCCTTCATCCCGTAGTAGGAGTTGCTCAGCACCGTGGAGACGGCGAAGAGCACCACGGCGATCGCGAGCAGATAGGGGAACCACTCGGCCACCGTCGCGAAGGAGCGGGAGGTCAGCGTCACGCCGTCCACCGCGTCCGGGTCCGCGTCGCGGAACACCCCTGTCGTCACGATGACGAGTGCAGTCATGGTGCAGACGATGATGGTGTCCACGAAGGGCTCGAGCGCGGCGACGAACCCCTCGGTCGCGGGTCTGCGGGTCTTCACGGCCGAATGGGCGATGGGTGCGTCGCCCACGCCTGCGGAGTTCGAGAACGCTGCCCGCTGGAAGCCCACGATGAGGGCGCCGACCGCGCCTCCGGCCACACCCTGCGGGTTGAATGCGCTCGTGACGATCTCCGCGAGGGCCGCGGGGATCGCGGTGAGGTTGACAGCGAGGATGATGAGCGCGCTCGCGACGTAGAGGACGGCCATGAACGGCACGAGTACCTCCGTCACCTTCGCGATCCCCTTGACGCCGCCGAGGATCGCCGCCCCCGTCGCGAGTGCGAGTGCGAGGCCGAGCACCCACCGGTTGTCGTCGAGCCACGCGCCGACGGAGCCGCCCCCGGCCACCTCGACGATCTGCGCGACCGCCTGGTTCGACTGGAAGGCGTTGGTGCCGATCGCCGCGATCATCATGAAGAACGCCCACAGCGCGGCCAGGACCAGACCGGTCTTCTTCAGCCCGATGTCGGCGAGTCCGCGGCGCAGGTAGTACATGGGGCCGCCCGAGACGGTCCCGTCCTCGCGGACGTGCCGGTACTTCACCGCCAGCATGCACTCGGCCATCTTCGTCGACATCGCGAAGAAGCCCGCGACGATCATCCAGAATGCCGCGCCCGGACCGCCCAGCGAGATCGCGACCGCGACGCCGGCGATGTTGCCCAGCCCCACGGTCGAGGCCAGGGCGGTCGCGAGCGCCTGGAAATGCGAGATCTCACCGGCAGCATCCTTGTCCGTGTACCGGCCGCGGACCAGCTGGATCGCATGGGCCATGCCCCTGACGCTGAGGAGCTTGAGCCAGACGGTGAAGAAGAGGCCCAGCAGCACGAGCCACAGGACGATGAGCGGGAACTGCGTGCCGAAGAGGGGCACGGAGTAGAAGACCACCGATTCCAGCCCGCGGGCGACGGGGCCGAAGCTGTTCTCGAGGAACGAGTCGAGGCTCCCCTCCGCTCCGACGGCGAGGACGGCCCCGGTTGCGGGGATCGTATGCGTGAAGGCGCTCATGGCACGACCACCACCGCGACGGGAGCGTGCTGGGCGAGCCGGCTCGCGGTGCTGCCGAAGATCGCGGTGCGCAGGTTCGCCTCACCCGTGCGGCCCACGAAGATGAGATCGCTGCCCTCCTTCGCTGCCATGTCCGCGAGCACCTCGGAGGGCCGCCCATGCTCGACCGAGGTCGTCACCTCGACGCCCTCGAGCAGGCCCTCCTCCTCGGCCCAGGCGAGCAGCGGATCGAGCACCTCGGCCTGGGCGCGGGCGATCTCCTCCCGGCGCCTCACCGGCCGCTCGAAGGTCTCCTCGAGGGACTGGATGTGGTAGCGCGACCAGTTGATGACGTGGGCGATCCGGAGGCGCGCGCGGAGGGCGTGGGCCCGTTCGAGGGCGAACCGCGCCGCGCGCCGCGCGCTCTCGCTGTGGTCGACGCCCACCAGGAGCGATTCCATCACCGGCCGCCGGGCCCCGTCCGCGCCGCTCATCGCAGCACCTCCCGCCGCGGAGAGCCTGTCGCCCGTCTGCGGGGCCTGTGATGCTGTGGATTCATGGTCTGTGTCCTCTCACGTCTTCGTGATCAGGTCATGAGCGAAGGGCTTGGTGGGCAGCGCTTCCGGGCGCCATCCGATCCCGCGCAGTGGCGAAGATCACGTGAACCATGATCTGTCATACAATCCACCGTGTCAACGGCGAGAACTCGCGGATATGCGTGAGCGTGAAAAGTATGATTGTCATACGCACAAGAGCGCCCCGATCATGATGATCGGGGCGCTCGACGGCGCTGAGGACCTCAGGGGAGACACTGGCCCCGAGGCGCGGAGCCTCAGCTCTCCGCTGTGAAGATGAGGTCGTGCCACTCCTTGTGATCGGCGCCCGTGATGTCCGAGATCACGTGCTTCACCTGGGTGTACTCGTCGAGCGAGTACTGCGACATGTCCTTGCCGAAGCCCGAGGCCTTGTACCCGCCGTGCGGCATCTCCGAGATGATGGGGATGTGGTCGTTGATCCACACGCAGCCGGCCTGGATCTCTCGGGAGGCCCGCTGCGCCCGGAACACGGACCCGGTCCACGCCGAGGCTGCGAGTCCGAAGGGCGTGTCATTGGCCAGCCGGATCGCCTCGTCGTCGGTTTCGAAGGGCAGCGCCACGAGCACGGGCCCGAACACCTCGTCCTGCACGATCTCCGAGTCCTGTGCGGCACCGATGACCAGAGTGGGCTCGTAGAAGGCGGTGCCCTCAGGGGCCTCGGCGGGGACCCTGCCGCCGCACAGCACCTGCGCACCGGTCTCCCTCGCGCGGTCCACCATGCCCGCGACGCGGTCCCGCTGCGCGAGGGAGATGAGCGCGCCCAGCTCCGTCGCCTCGTCTGCGGCCGCGCCGATGGTCACCTGTCCCATGAGCTCCGCGATCCGCGCGGTGAGCACCTCGAAGATGTCCGCATGCGCGTAGACGCGGGTCGCGGCCGTGCAGTCCTGGCCGGTGTTGATGAGTGCACCCGCGACGGCGCCGCGGGCGGCGGCCTCGACGTCCGCGTCCGCGAACACCACGAAGGGCGCCTTCCCGCCCAGCTCCAGATGGACCTTCTTCACCTGGCCGGCGGCCTTCGCCCCGATCTGGCGGCCCACCGCGGTGGAACCGGTGAAGGAGACCATGTCCACGTCAGGGTGGCTGATGAGCGGATCGCCCACCGCGAGCCCCGAGCCGGTGACGACGTTGATCACGCCCGCGGGGATGCCCGCCTCCTCGGCCGTCTCCGCGAAGATGAGCGAGGTCAGCGGCGTGAGTTCGGAGGGCTTGAGCACGATCGTGTTCCCGGCCGCCACCGCCGGCAGCACCTTCCAGGCGGCCATCTGCAGCGGGTAGTTCCACGGTGCGATCGAGCCGACCACACCGATGGGCTCGCGCCGGATCGAGGAGGTGTGGTCGCCGGAGTACTCCGCGCTGGCCTTCCCCTCCAGGTTCCGCGCGGCTCCCGCGAAGAACGCCACGTTGTCCACGACGCCGGGGATGTCGAAGCCGCGCGCCAGGCGGATGGGTTTGCCGCCCTGCCGGGATTCGAGGGCGGAGAGCTCCTCGGCGCGCGAGCCGAGGATGCGAGCCCAGGCGTGCATGGCCTCGGAGCGCTCGCCCGGGGTCCTGCGGGACCAGTCGCCGAAGGCGGTCCGCGCCGCAGCCACCGCCTCGTCCACATCCGCCGCCGAGGCGCCGGTCCCGCGCGCGACCTCCTCGCCGGTCGAGGGGTCGAGGATGACGTGGACCTCCTCGCCGCGCCCCTCGCGGCGCTCGCCGCCGATGTGCTGCAGTGCGACTGTCATGAGAACTCCTTGAATGGGGGGATCGTGGTGCTGGCATCGAGGGCGTCGTGGGCGCGGGCCGTGCTGTCGAGCGGTATCCCGATCTCGCCCTCCGGGAAGTCCCCGGGGCGGTCGTGCTGCGCGCCCTCGCCCTCCGGGCGCTCGACCGCCTCCGAGAGGCCCACGCCGCGGCCCCAGATGTCGCCGATCGTGTAGCCGACCGGGAACGGGTCGTCGGATTCGAGGATGAGCTGGTGGAAACCGGTGATCCAGCCTCGGCCCCGGATGGAGGGCACCACGGCATCCAGTCCGCCCACCGTGGTCCGCTCCTTCACGGTGGCGGTGAAGGTGGTGCCGAGCATGGACTCGTGGACGAACTCGTCGCCCACATCGAGTTCGCCGCGGGCGACCTTGGCCGCGACCCGCGCGCTCGTGCCGGTGCCGCAGGGCGAGCGGTCGAGGGTGCCCGTCCACGTGCGCGGGTCGGCCAGGTCCACCTCGCCGTTGGGCAGGACGACGGCGTTGCGGCCGTGGGTGCCCTCCGTCTGCGCGGGTCCGTGGATCATCGGCAGCGAGATGAGCCCGAGGTCCGGGATGACGGGGTGCGAGACCGGGATGGAGAGCTGCGCGGCCCGTGTCATCGCCGAGGCCGCCCGGATGATGTCCTTGGCGTTCCGGGGCCTGAGCTCCAGCCCCAGGTTCTCGCAGCGGGTCTGCACGTAGAACTGGCCGCCGAACACCACGTCCACCGGGACCGTCCCGTAGCCGGGCACCTCGAGCGGGTGGTCGAGGGCGAGGGCGAATGCGGGCACGTTGTCGAACTCGACGCTCACCGCCCGACCGTCGACCACCTCGGCCCGGACGGCCACGGTGCCGGCGGCGGTGTCCACGCGCAGGTGGGTGACGGGTTCGACGACGTCGACGGAGCCCGTCTCGATCATCGCGGTGACGGCGCAGATGAGATTGGAGCCGGACATGGGGCGGAAGCCGCCCTGCTCCATGACGATCATGCCGAAGTCGCTGTCGAACTCCGTGGGCGGCACTACGATGGGCGCGCAGAGGCCCGGATAGCCGCGCGGCTCCTGGAGGACCAGGGTGCGGAACGCGTCCAGATGCTCCACGCAGTAGCGCAGCCGGTCGGCCATCGTGGCGCCCTTGATCTTCATGGCGCTGCCGATCAGCACGCGGCCGGGCTCACCGGCGGCGTGGACGTCGACGGCCTGGATGACCTGTCGTCCCACGGACGATCTCCTCTCTCTGTGAAGGCTCCCGCTCAGGCCGTGACCTCGGCGCCGGCGGCGGCGAGCAGCGTGCGGAACTCGTCGAGGTGCTCCTCGCCGAGGTCCCGGAAGGGTCCGCGCATGGAGCCGGGGTTCACGCCCACCAGCCGGAGGCCGGCCTTGATGGCCGCGGCGTAGGTGTGGGACTCGAGGAACTCGCAGACCGGGGCGAGGGTCTTCCACAGCTCGCGGCCTCGGGCGAGGTCGCCCTGCACCCCCACCGCTTCGTACAGGTCCGCGCACTGGCGGGGGAGGATGCTGGCCGCACCCCAGACGCCGGCGGTCGCGCCGAGGGCCATGGACTGGAAGGTGAGGGTGTCCCAGCCGTTGAGCGCCTGGATGTGCTCGGCCTGCTCGACGAGGACCTTGTTGAACTTCACGTTGTCGCCGCCGGTGTCCTTGTAGCACGTGACCCCCGTGCGGCGGCCGAGCTCGCCGAGCTGCTCGGCGGTGAGCTCGACGCCCGTGGCATCCGGGATGTTGTAGTACATGATCGGGATGCCGATCGCCTCGGAGACCGCGCCGTAGTGCGCGATGAGCTCCTCGAAGCCAGGGGCGTCGTAGAAGGGCGGGACGATCATGACGCCGTCGGCGCCCGCGGCCTCGGCGTCCCGGCTGAGCTCGACCGTCTCGGTCGTGCTGAGTGCTCCCGTACCCGCGTAGACGGGTGCGCGGCCAGCGGCGGCCTCGACATAGGCCCGGTTGGCGGCCTTGCGCTCATCGAGGGTGAGCGTGGTGAACTCCCCCGTGCTGCCGCCGGGGACCAGGCCGTGGATGCCGCCGCCGAGGATGTGCTCGACCTGGGCTGCGATGCCGGCGCGGTCCACCTCGCCCTCGGGGGTGAAGGGGGTGACGACGGCGGCGAGGATGCCGTTCAGCTGTGCGGTCATGGGATGTTCCTTTCGGGTCTGTGCGTGTGTGCCGGGTGCGGGTCCCGGGCGGCCCGCCCTCGTCGGCGAGGGCGGAGGGTGGTGTGGCCGGGCGGGCGCGGGGCCCTGACCGGTGGGGGCTCGGCGCTGCTCAGAGCGCCCGGTGGCGGGGGCCTGCTGGGTAGCGGTGCGGGCTGATTCGGTTCAGGAGATCGGCGGGCAGCTCCGGCCGGTGGCCGAAGACGAGGTCGGAGGCGATCCGGGCCGAGGCCGGTGCCAGGGTGAGTCCGAGCATCGAGTGGCCGGAGGAGACGACGGTGTTCGAGAGCTCGCCCAGGAGCCCGATGACGGGCAGGCCGTCCGGAGTCATGGGCCGTACGCCTGCCCAGGGAGCCTGCTCGCCCGTGAGGTCGGCGGACTCCCAGCCGGAGAAGGCCTGAGCGGCGGCTCTGCGGATCGCGGAGACGCGGACGTCGTTGACCTCGTTGTTGCGGGCGCCGAACTCCATCGTCCCGGCCAGGCGCAGTCGGCCGTCCAGGGGAGTGACGGCGACCCGCGCGTCCTCGAGGGTCA
This sequence comes from Brevibacterium album DSM 18261, assembly GCF_000426445.1. Lineage (GTDB taxonomy): Bacteria > Actinomycetota > Actinomycetes > Actinomycetales > Brevibacteriaceae > Brevibacterium > Brevibacterium album. Next base: position 152,280 of record NZ_AUFJ01000015.1, read on the forward strand.
GCGAGGTGCGCAGCTGCACGGGAGCCGGGGTGTAGTCGATGCTGTAGCCCTTGCCGGTCACGATGGGCAGGGGAACACCCAGCTGTGCCGTGAGCCTGCCCGCGTCCGCGCCCGCGGTGATGACGACGGCATCGGCCTCGATGCGCTCTCCGGAGTCCGTGAGCACGGCGGTCACGCGGTCGCCGCGGCGGACGAAGCCGGAGACCGCGGTGTCCTCGCGGACCTCCCCGCCCAGTTCGGTGATGCGGGCGACGAGCCCGCGGGTCAGCGAGTCCGGCTCCAGCTGGCGGTCGGAGGGGAAGAACAGGCCGTAGCCGATCGAGTCCTTCAGCGCGGGCTCGCGCTCCTGCACCGCTCCGTGTCCGTACAGGCGCTCCGGCACGTGCCCGAAGCTCTCGAACTGCGGCAGTGAGGCGCAGTGCTCCTCGAAGCGCTCGCGGGTCTCGAAGGCGAGGAGGACGCCGTTGGCGTGCATCTCGAAGTCGATGCCGTCCGCCCGGTAGTCGTCGAGGAGGTCGTTCGCATCCGCGCCCATGCGCAGGTGCACGTCGAGGCCCGCCTCGAAGTCGCGGGCATTGCAGTGGCGGGCCATCGCGAGGAGGAACTTCACATAGTCCGGTGCGAGGCGCGGGTGGATCGCGAGCGGGCTGTCGGGGCGCAGCATCCAGCGGATCCCCTGGAGGAGCACGCCGGGCGCGGGCACCGGTGCCGATTCCGCGAGGGCGATCTTGGCCGCATTGCCGTGGGAGGCCGCCTGACCGGCGCGTGCGGCCTCGAGCACGAGGGGCTGTCCGCCGGCGCGCGCGATCTCGTACGCGGTCGTGAGACCCACGACCCCTCCGCCGACGATGACCGTCCTCATCCCTGTCCCTCTCCGTCGAGTGTGCATGGCAGTCGCGGCTGTCGGATCCCGGCAGTCCGCGTGCATCCACGTGTCCGCACATGCACATGCCATAGTTTGTATGACAATCCAGTGTCAGGATGAGCCTACGTGTCCGCCCGGTGCGGGGTCAACGGGCCGCGAGGGGAATCTGCTGATGACGCGAGGACGCCCACTTCCCACGCAGACGCCCACTTCTTCAGGCCCACAGCTGGGCGTCTGCGAGAGAAGTGGGCGCCATGACGGGGCGTTCGCGGAAGGCGGGCGTCTGCGGGGGAAGCTGGGTGCGGGTGCGGACGCAGGTGTGAGGGGGCGCGCGGCGACGCGGTCAGTGCGCGCCGGGGCCCGTCTCGGCGCCGAGGAGGAAGGCGAGGCCGCGGGCGCTGTCGATCGTGTGGATCTCGAGGGCCTCGCGGATCTGCGCGTCCTCGCCGCTGCGGATGGCGCGCATGAGCCCCTGGTGGACCGCATGGGCGCGGACCGAATCGCGACGGGCGAACTGGTCGTAGGCGAGCACGATGGTCATCTGGGCCTCGACGACGGGCCAGATGCGCATGAGCAGGTAGTTGCCCGCCGCCTCCCAGATGCCGCGGTGGAAGCGGAGGTGCGCCTCGTGGACGAGGAGCGGGTCCTCGCTGCGGGAGGCCTCCTCGAACTCCTCCCAGGAGCGTTCGAGGAGGCGCATCCCCTCGCCGCTCGGATCGCGGACGATCTCGGTGATCGCCTCGGTGTCGAGTGCGACGCGCACGCGGGCGATCTCGAGCAGGCTCTCGGCCTCGAGGTGGGCCATCCGGTGGCCGCGATACGCCTCCTGGACGAGGTAGCCGTCGCGGGAGAGCTGGTTGAGCGCCTCCCGGGCGGTCGGCCGGCTCACGCCCAGCGCCGAGGTCAGCTCGGCCTCGACGATGCGCTGCCCGGGGCGCAGCTCGCCGGTGACGATGCGCCGCTTGATCTCGTCGACGACCCGCTGGCGGCGCTCCGTGTTCCCCGTGGGGGCGCCGTTCGCCGCCGCGGCGCGGGGGCTCGCTGCCTGCGTCTCGCTGATGACGGTCTCCTTGCATCGTGGGGCGGAGGCCCTGCCGGGAGGCGGGAAGCGCATGAGCGCTGAGCGAGGCCTCGCTCAGCGCTCATGCTAGCTCCCCGGCCGTGGGGCGCCGGAGCCGGATCTCCGGCGATGGGACGGCTCGGCCCCTCCTGCTTCGGCGGCGGCGACCCGGCGGCAGTGCCGCGGAGCCGCGAGCGGCCGGTGCCCGTGCGGGCCGGGGGCCGCCTCAGACGGGGAGGACCCGGCCGTTGACGAGGCCCTCGACGGCGAGCACATAGGCGGTGCCGACCTCCTCGTCCGTGACCGGGCGGTGGCCGGGGAACGCGGGGTGGTAGTGCGGGGAGTTCGCGAGGACGTCGGGGGAGACGGCGTTGACGCGGATGCCGCGCGGGGCCTCTGCCGCAGCGACCATGACATAGGCGTCCACGGCCCCGTTCGCGGCGGCCGCCGCCGCACCCGTGGCGATGGGCTCACGGCTGAGGACCCCGGTGGTCAGTGTGATCGACCCGCCGTCGGCCACATGGTCGAGGGCCGCCCGGGCCACGTCGATCTGACTCAGGGCCTTCGACAGGAAGCCGGAGAGGTAGTCCTCGTGCGTGAGCTCCGTGACCGGTCTGAAGGGCACCGCCCCCGAGGCGACGAGGACGGCGTCCACCGCGCCCACCGCCTCGAACAGGGCGCTGGTCGAGGCCGGGTCCGTGATGTCCACGCCCGGCTCCGTGGAGCGGGAGGCGCGGACCACCTCGTGTCCGCGCTCCTCGAGGGCCGCTGCGGCGACGCCGCCCACATTGCCGTTCGCGCCGATGACGAGGACCTTCATGCTGTGTCTCCTTCGCTTCCCGGGAGGGCTCCGCGGATCGGCAGACCTCCTGTGCAGACCGCCCGGGGTCCACGTTGTCATACAAAAGCGATTCAGGGAAGGGGTGCGACACGCATTCCGCCGGAAGTCCGCTGCGAGTTCGTCCCGGGCCCTGTGCCGATGCGGTGCTGAGCCGAAGGAGTAGGATGGACGGCCGCAGTGCCTGTGCAAGCGACGGAGAGAGGTGAGCGCAGTGCCCGACTGTCTTCACGGAGACGACGGCAGCAGCAGCGCCCAGCGCTTGCGCCCTCGACGGTACCGGCGCCTCATGGAGGCGAAGTACCGGCGCCGCCGCCTGACTGTGGGAGCCGCCGCGGTGCTCGCGGTGGGGCTCACGGTGACCGGGATCGCAGCGGTCGGGAAGCTGCAGGGCAATCTGTCCTCCGCACCGATCCGGGCAGAGGACGCAGCGCCCGCGCTGGGCGGGGAGTCGGGCATGAACCTGCTGATCCTTGGCTCCGACACGCGTGATCTCGACAGCGACGCCTACGGCGACGCAGGGGGCGCCCGCAGCGATGCCATGGTGCTCGCGCACCTGTCCGCGGACGAGTCCCGCATCGACGCGATTCAGATCCCGCGCGACACGGTGATGGAGATGCCCGCCTGTCCCGATACGGGCTCGGGGGAGTCGCCCGCGCACTACGGTGCCGTGAATTCCGCCCTCAACAACGGCCCCAGCTGCTCCGTGGCGGTGGTGGAAGCGCTCTCGGGCGTGCATATCGACCACTTCGTGGAGATGAACTTCGACGGTTTCGAGGCGATGGTCGAGGCGATGGGCGGTCTTCCGGTTTGCCTGCCCGAGGCGCTGCAGGACCCCAAGGCCAATCTCGATCTTCCTGCAGGTGAGCAGACTGTCAGCGGTGAGGACGCGCTCGCCCTCGCGCGGACGCGGCATGCGGTGGGCGATGGCAGCGACATCGCACGCATGGGCCATCAGCAGAAGGTGATGTCGGCCATCGTGCAGCGGGCCAAGAGCGCGGAGGTGCTCACCCGGCCCGACCGGCTGTACGGCTTCCTCGACGCCGTCACGTCGTCGCTCACCGTGGATCCCGAGCTCGAGTCCCTCACGGCGCTGGCCTCACTCGCCCGCTCGGCCGCCGGTGTGGAGAGCGGTGAGATCACATTCATGGTGATGCCGTGGCAGGAGGACGCACGCGACCCCAATCGGGTGGTTCCCTCGGAGGCCGCCGGCGAGGTGTTTGCGCGCTTGGGCGCGGACGAACCGGTTTCCGGCTCCGAGACAGGCGATGCGGCCGGGGACCCGGCAGAATCTGCCGGGACCGGGGATTCGGCCCAGCCCGCCGAGGCCGACTCCGCCCCGGTGCCCGAACGGGAGATGCGGTCGGCGGACTCGACCATGTGCGGCTGAGCTGCCGGAGCGGTCTTCCGGCGGACAGGGCGGGCGCATGGCTCACCACTGCAGCATCTCCGTGCCGGTGTCCGCGAACTCCGCGTCCCGCTTCTCGAGGTAGGCGGCCTTGCCTTCGGCGTAGTTCGGATTGCCGTACGTGCCCGCGCCCCTGAACTCGATGAGGTCGATATGAGCCGCGCACCGGCTGCCCCGAGGCGCGGAATCCCGCCTCGGGGCTGAGGGGCGGTCCGGTGTGCGCGGGCTCAGCCGCGACCCATGCCGTAGAACTCGGCGTTGGGCCGCATCGCCATGACGTTCGCCATGCGGTTGGAGAGCCCGAAGAAGGAGGCGACTCCCGCGATGTCCCAGATGTCCTCGTCCGTGAAGCCGTGGGCGTGCAGGGCCTCGAAGTCCGCCTCGTCCACGGTCTGGGCGGACTGGGAGACCCGCATGGCGAAGTCGAGCATCGCCCGCTGCCGGGCGCTGATGTCGGCCTTGCGATAGTTCGCCGCGACCTGGTCGCTGATGAGCGGGTTCTTCGCCCGGATGCGCAGGATCGCCCCGTGGGCCACCACGCAGTACTGGCACTCGTTCGCGCTCGAGGTCGCGACGACGATCATCTCGCGCTCGGCCTTCGTCAGGCCGCTCTCCTTCTCCATGAGCGCATCGTGGTAGGCGAAGAACGCGCGGAACTCGTCCGGCCGGTGGGCCAGGGCGAGGAAGACATTGGGGACGAAGCCGGACTTCTCCTGCACCGCGAGGATCCGCTCACGGATGTCCCCGGGGAGCTCGTCGAGGGAGGGAACGGGGAAGCGGCTGATCGGGGGCTCGGGGGTTCCTGCGGCTGCGGTCTGCTCGGTCATGGGTCTTCTCCATCTGAGGGGGGTGGGGGTGTGCGAGGCGAGCCTGTCCGCTCTGCGGGATCGGAGGGGCGGGAGTGTGCGGTGTGCGGCCGACTGGTGCGCCGTGCCGCGGGCGGGAGGAGTGTCCTCAGGCCTCGATGAGCGGGACGATCACCCGACCGCGCACCTGCCCGGCGAGCAGCCTCTCCGCCGTGGGCAGGCAGTCCTCGAGGGAGACGGCTTCGGTCATCGGCTCGAGCACGGCGGGGTCGAGGTCCCGGGCGAGCCGGCGCCACGCCTCCCGGCGGTCCTCCTGCGGGCACATGACGCTGTCGATGCCGGCGAGCGTGACACCGTGGAGGATGAAGGGCGCGACGGTGGCGGGCAGGTCCATCCCGGCGGCCAGACCGCAGGCGGCCACGGTGCCCCGGTACTTGGTGGAGGCGCAGACGTTGGCGAGCACATGGCCGCCGGCCACATCGACGGCACCGGCCCACTGCTCCTTGGCCAGCGGCCTGCCGGGCCCCTCGAAATCGGAGCGGGGGAGGATCCGCGCAGCGCCGAGACCGATGAGGTACTCCTCTTCCTCCGGCCGGCCCGTGACCGCGACGACCGTGTATCCGAGCTTCGAGAGCACTGCGACGGCGATGCTGCCCACGCCTCCCGAGGCACCGGTGACGAGGACCTCGCCCTGCTCCGGCGTGACCCCGTGGCGTTCGAGGGCCATGACGCACAGCATCGCCGTGTACCCGGCGGTGCCGATGCTCATGGCCTGCTGCGGGGTGAAGGCGGATTCCAGGGGCACGAGCCAGCCCGCGTCGACGCGGGCGCGCCCGGCGAGTCCGCCCCAGTGGCGCTCGCCCACGCCCCAGCCGTTGAGAACCACCTGGTCGCCCGGCGCCCAGTCCGGGCTCGAGGACTCCGTCACGGTGCCGGCGAAGTCGATGCCGGGGACCATCGGGAAGCTGCGGACGACCTTGCCGCTGCCGGTGAGGGCGAGGGCGTCCTTGTAGTTGAGCGTTGAGCAGTCCACGCGCACCGTCACGTCACCGGCGGGCAGCCGGTCAGCGGGGACGTCCGCGACCTCGACCCGCTGTCCTCCCTCGTCCTCGCTGATCAGCAGGGCCCTGAAGCTCTCGGTCATGCTCTGTCCTCCTTCTCTGCGGCGTCAGCGCCGCTGTGGAGCGCCGGTGTGGCGCTCTGTGTGGTCTGCGATGGGCCCGATGATCCCGGTGGGTTCTGTGCGGGTTCCGGCGCCTCGGCGCCGATCATGGTGAGGAAGCCGTCCTCGAAGGCGAGGAGGGCTCCGGGGCCGCCGTCGAGCTTGGCCCGCAGCACCGCGCCCTCCCAGCCGATCCAGAAGACGCGGGCGAGCTGCCGACAGTCTGCGCCCGCGCGGATCTGGCCTGCGGCCTCGGCGGCTCGCAGGCATCCTGCGGTCCGCTCCTCCCAGTCCTCGAGTGCGGAGACGATGCGTGCGCGGAAGGAGCCGGGCAGCGCCCCCATCTCCTGCCCGAGATTGCCCACGAGGCAGCCGCGCCGGTAGTCGTGCTTCGCCATGCCTGCGGTGGCGTCCGCGATGAATGCGCGCAGCTGCTGGAGCGGGCTGAGGGAGGCATCGGTGAACCAGCGGTCCAGTTTGGCGGCGAAGTACTCGGCGTAGGAGTCCACGGCGGCGAGGCCGAAGGCCTCCTTGCTGGGGAAGTAGTGGTAGAAGGAGCCCTTCGGCACGCCTGCGGCGGTGAGCACCTCGTCGATCCCGACGGCGCTCAGGCCCTTCTCGGTGAGGATCGCGACTCCCGCGCGCAGCAGCTTCTGCCGCGGGGCATCGGGAGCGCTCTGGTCCTTGCGGGGGCGGCCGCGCCTCCGGAGGGCGGGAGGGCTCTCCTCCGCGGGCGCGGGGAGCGACGGTGTCATGTCTATTTTCTAGACCGTTCTACTCGGTAAATCAAGGGGTGGGTGCCGGGAGTGGGACGAGCGCCTCCTCTGGCTCGCGTTGAGCTCCCCGTTCCGGTTCGACGGCGAGATGCGCGCCTTCCTCGCGGACACGGACGGCAAGCAGACGCTGCAGGATGCGCTCGACCACTATCACGCGACGCGCGGGGGAGGGGCGAAGGACATCGATCCGCAGTTCGAGTACAACCGATTCACGCGTGCCTGGCACGAGGCGCATCCGGACGGCTCGCGCGAGGAGCTGGCCGAGGCTTGGCGTGACTGCCGTCATCGCCCGGTGGATGAGCGGGGCCGCATCTAGTCGGGGCTGGATGACGACGATCGAAGAGCTGAGGGAGGCGTGACGGCAATGGCACTGACATCTGAGGAATACCTCGCCAATCATCCCATGGACACCGAGATGCGCGCGCAGATCGACGCGCACAAAGCACGGATGCTCGCCGAGGTTCGGGCGTACCGGCTGCGTGAGCTGCGTGAGCAGGCAGGGCTGACTCAGGCTCAGCTTGCCGAGCGCATCGGTGTAGGTCAGCGACAGGTCTCCAAGATCGAGTCCGGCGACCTCGAGAATGCGAAGGTCGGCACTGTCCGTCGCTGCCTCGAGGCTGTTGGTGGGGGCCTCGCGCTGGAGTACGTGGCTGGCGATCAGCGGGTTCAGGTGGCCTGACGGGGCTGACGCGGGCCTGCCGCGATGACGGCTGACACGCCTCAGGCCTGAGGGCTCTCGCCTGCGAGGCACTTCTCGTAGACCGCGACCCAGGCGGCGAATACGGCGGCACCGGCGGCGAACGGGACGATCGATTCCTTCGCCGTACTTGTGCCGCGCAGCGCCGCCGTCGCGGAGAATGCCCCAGCTGCGAGGTTGATCGAACCCCAGACGAGGTTCCTTCCGGGCCCGGAATCCTGCCCGCCGAGCGGGGTGAGCATATGTTGGCCTCGGGCTGCCGTGGCCAGATGGGGCACGCTGTTGGCCGTGAGGACGCCGACGGTGAAAGCTCGCCAGCTCCACCCTCCGCGTCGAGTGCCGCCCATGCCCGGCTGTCGTCTCCTGTTCATCATGGGGACCCCTTCCTCGTGGTCGACCTCCTCCCACGCTACCGCTGTCGGCACACGGGGATCGGTCACCTCAGCACCGCACAGGTTGTTCTGCGCCGGAACTCCATTGAGTCTCGATTTAACGTCTAGTGTTAATGACGATGCCCGTTATATGCTGGTCTCGTGATCAGATCGTTCGGAAGCAAGGACACCGAGCGGCTGTGGCGTCGTGATCGCGTGCGGTCGATCGATCCGAGGATCCATCGGGTCGCACTGCGCAAGCTTCGTCAGGTCGGGGCCGCGGAGAGCCTTGACGACCTCCGTATCCCGCCCGGTAACCGCCTCGAGGCGCTGAAGGGCGATCGGGCCGGTCAGCACAGCATCAGGATCAACGACCAGCGGCGGATCTGTTTTGTATGGATGGACGCCGGACCGGAGGAGGTGGAGATAGTTGACTACCACTGACAAGATCGCCCCGATCCACCCGGGAGAGGTCCTCATGGAGGACTTCATCGAGGGCTTCGGGATCACTCAGAACAAGCTCGCTGTGTCGATCGGAGTGCCACCGCGGCGGATCAACGAGATCGTGCACGGCAAGCGGGGAATCAGCGCGGATACTGCGCTGCGGCTTGCGAAGTACTTCGGGACGTCGGCGGAGTTCTGGATCAATCTGCAGAGCCACTACGAGTTGGATCAGGCGGAGGACCTAGCGGGAGAGCAGATCGCCGCGATCACTCCATTGAGCGTCGTCTGAGCGGCCCCGCCCCTATGGGCAGGGCCGCTCAACCCGCGCCCCTCACCCCACGTGCGCGTCCGCGAGGCTCAGCGCCTCATCGATGACGTCGAGGCCGGCGCGCAGGTCCGCATCGGCGATGTTGAGCGGCGGGACCACGTGGATGCGGTTGAAATTGGCGAAGGGCAGCACGCCGCCCGCCCTGATCGCGCCCAGCACCGCGTTCATCGCCTCCGAGCTGCCGCCGTAGGGGGCCAGCGGCTCGCGCGTCTCCCGGTTCCGCACCAGTTCGATCGCCCAGAAGCAGCCGAGGCCGCGCACATCGCCCACCGAGGGGTGGCGCTCCTTCATCTTTTCCAGGCGCGGGCCGATCACCTCGCGGCCCAGGCGCGCGGCGTTCTCGATCATGCCCTCCTCGCGCATCGCGGTGATCGTCGCGACCGCCGCCGCACACGCCAGCGGATGGCCGGAGTAGGTGAGCCCGCCGGGGTACTGCCGGTCGACGAAGGTCCCGTAGATCGGCTCGGCGATGATGACGCCGCCCAGTGGGACGTATCCGGAGTTCACGCCCTTGGCGAAGGTGATGAGGTCCGGGGCGATGTCCCAGTTGTCGACCGCGAACCAGGCCCCGGTGCGTCCGAAGCCGGCCATCACCTCGTCCGCGATGAACACGATCCCGTGCTTCCGAGTGAGCTCCCGGACGCCTGCGAGGTAGCCCGGGGGCGGCGCGTAGATGCCCGCCGTGCCCGGGACCGTCTCCAGCACGAGGGCGGCGATGTTCGCCGCGCCCTCCAGCGTGATCATGTCCTCGAGGTGGCGCAGCGCCCGCTCGGTCTCCTGCTCCGGGGTCTCCGAGCCGAAGTGCGAGCGGTACGTATAGGCGGGCATGAAGTGCACGACGCCCTCGCCGGAGGAGTCGTTGGGGAAGCGCCGCGGATCGCCCGTGACGTTGACCGCCAGCTGCGTGCCGCCGTGGTAGCTGCGATAGGCGGAGAGCACCTTCTGCCGGCCCGTGTGCAGGCGGGCCATGCGGATCGCGTGCTCATTGGCATCGGCCCCGCCGTTGGTGAAGAACACCCGGTCCAGGCCCTCCGGCGCGAGATCCGCGATGAGGCGGGCGGCCTCGGAGCGGGCGCCGTTGACGTGCTGCGGCGCGATGGTGCAGATGTCCGCCGCCTGCTCCTGGATCGCCTGGACGACTGCGGGGTGCTGGTGGCCGATGTTCGTGTTCACGAGCTGGCTGGAGAAGTCGAGCAGCTCGCGGCCCTCGCCGTCCCACACCCGGGAGCCGGCCGTCCGGGTGATCGTCATGGGGTCGAAGGGCCCCTGCGCCTGCCAGGAGTGGAACACGTGCTTCCGGTCGAGCTCATGGGCGCGGCGGCCCCTGGTGAGTGCCTCCTCGCTCACCGGGTCGTGCTGGGAGCCGGCCTGTGCGGAGCCGGGAGCCGTGCCCGAGGCGGCAGAGGCCTCGGCGACAGGAGCTGCGGTGCCGGCGGCCTGCGGATCCGCAGATCCCGCCTCGGGCAGGGTCTCGTTCTGTGTGACGGTCACTGTGCGCCTCCTCGGGCGTGGACGGGGGCCGGCGCCGCTGAGCGGGCGCGGCCGGGCGGACTGAGGTGCGATGAGCTCAGGCGTTTGTGGGGAAGCCGAGGTTGAGGCCGCCGTGGCTCGGGTCGAGCCAGCGCTTGGTGACGACCTTGCCGCGGGTGAAGAAGTGCACGCCCTCCGTGCCGTGGGCGTGGGTGTCGCCGAACAGCGAGTTCTTCCAGCCGCCGAAGCTGTAGTAGGCCATCGGCACGGGGATCGGGACGTTGACTCCCACCATGCCCACCTGCACCTCGTTCTCGAAGCGGCGGGCCGCACCTCCGTCATTGGTGAAGATCGCGGTGCCGTTGCCGTAGGGGTTGGCGTTGATGAGCTCGAGGCCCTCGTCGTAGCTGCTCACACGCACCACGGAGAGCACCGGGCCGAAGACCTCGTCCGTATAGACAGACATGTCGGGAGTGACGCGGTCGAACAGCGTCGGGTTGAGGAAGGCGCGCTCGCTGTCCGCGTCCACGCTCACCTCGCGGCCGTCGAGCACGAGCTCCGCGCCGGCCTCGACGCCCGCGTCGATGTAGCCGGCCACCTTGTCCCGATGCGCGGCGGTGATGAGCGGACCCATGTCCGTGCCGCGGGTGCCGTCGCCGACCTTGAGGGTGCGCGTGCGCTCGGCGATCTTCGCGACGAGCTCGTCCGCGATGGAGTCCACCGCGACGACCACGGAGATCGCCATGCAGCGCTCGCCCGCGGCGCCGTAGCCGGCGTTGACCGCGGAGTCCGCCGCGAGGTCGAGGTCCGAGTCCGGCAGCACCAGCATGTGGTTCTTCGCCCCGCCGAGCGCCTGGACGCGCTTGCCGTGCGCCGCAGCCGTCTCGTACACGTACTTCGCGATGGGGGTGGAGCCCACGAACGAGACGGAGGCCACCTGCGGGTCCGTCAGCAGCACGTCCACGGCCTCCTTGTCCCCGTGGACGACCGTGAAGACGCCCTCGGGCAGGCCCGCCTCACGCCACAGCTCGGCCATCCAGTTGGCCGCGGAGGGATCCTTCTCGCTGGGCTTGAGCACCACCGTGTTGCCCGCGGCGATCGCGACGGGGAAGAACCACATGGGCACCATCGCGGGGAAGTTGAAGGGCGAGATGATCGCGGAGACGCCCAGCGGCTGGCGGACGGAGTGCACGTCCACGCCGGTGGAGGCGTTCTCCGTGTGACCGCCCTTGAGGAGGTGGGGCATGCCGCAGGCGAACTCGACGACCTCCTGGCCGCGGCTGATCTCGCCGAGGGCGTCGGGAAGGACCTTGCCGTGCTCGGCCGTGAGGATCGCGGCCAGTTCCTCCTTGCGCTCGTTGAGCAGCTCGCGGAAGCGGAAGACGATCTGGGTGCGCCTGGACAGCGAGGTGTCGCGCCAGCCGGGGAAGGCGGCCGCGGCCGAGGCGACGGCCTCGCGGGTGAGGTCCGCGCTCGCCAGCGGCACCTGGCCGGAGACGACGCCGGTGGCGGGGTTGACGATGTCCGCGGTGCGCGAACCGGCGGGTGCGGCGAACGCCTGTCCGTCGATCCAGTGGCTGAGCGTGGTCATGCGGGGCTCCCTTCGTGGAAGGCTGGCTGGGGTGTGGGGTTCCTGCGGGCTCCGGTGCGGTGTGCTGTCGCGCCGTCGCGCTGGGTGGGTGGGCTGCCGTGCCCCTGCGCACGGTCGAGGCGGGGCCGGACAGTGCCGGGCGCCCGCAGAATGTCACTTCCCTGTCCGAGCCGGGTGCACGGCACTGTCCACCGGGACCAGCATGACCGTCTCAGGGGCTCAGGGGAAGTGACGATCCGTATGCGTTCACCGCGCGTGTTTGACGGTGTGTAACCTTCAGGCATGGTGGATTCCACGGTGACGGTGCGCTCGGTGCTGGACGTCGACGAACTGCGCCGAGGTCTGCCGGATGTGCTCACGGGCACCGAGCTCCTGGACCGGCCGGTGAGCTGGGTCCACATCGCGGAGACGGAGGAGGTCGCCTCGCTCCTGGAGGGCGGCGAGGTCATCCTCTCGAGCAGCGCGATGTTCCGCTCTTCGCCCGAGCGCACCCGCGCCTTCCTCCGGCGGCTGCAGGCGGCCGGTGCCGCGGCCTTCGTGATCGAGGTCGTCGACGTCTCCGGTCACCCCGATCCGCGGGCGCGACGGATCGTCGCCGAGGCCGCCTCCGGCATCGATCTGCCCGTGGTCGTGCTCTCCGCACGGGTGCGGTTCGTGCGGATCACGCAGGCTGCGCACCGGATGCTCATCGGCGCGCAGCTGGCGCGGGTCGAGTTCGCCCGCCGCGTGCACGAGGTCTTCACCGAGCTGAGCCTCGAGGGTGCGGACGAACAGCGCATCGTCGCCGTGACCGCAGAGCTCGCGGACACCCCCGTCGTGCTCGAGGACGCCGTCCACCGGGTGCTCGCCTACGAGAGCGGGGAGGTGCCGGCCGATGCGCTGCTGGCCGACTGGCCGCGCATCCCGGCGCAGGCGGGTGCGAGCGCGCGTGTCGGAGCTTCGGCGGACTCGGAGGGGCAGATGCCGCCGGTGTCGCATGCTGAGCGCGGTGCGCAGGGCGTAACCGGTGCGCGGGCCGCGGCGGGTGTGCAGGTGCCGGTCGGAGTGCCGGGCAGGCGGTGGGGGCGGCTCGTGGCTCCCTTCGCCTCGTCCGCGGATGCCGATGCGGCGCAGGTGCTCGAGCGCGCGGGACAGGCGCTCACCCTGGCGCGCATGGCCAGTCAGGGCGAGCGGGACCTCCTGCAGCAGGCCACGGTGGAGTTCCTGCACGAGCTCATGGGCCGGTCGGGCATGGGCGAGCAGCAGGCGCTTGCGCGCGCCGCGTCGCTGGGGATGCGCCCGAGCGAGGTCTACGTCCCCGTCGCGATCCGCCTCGGCGAACCCAGCGGTGCCGAGCCGCGCGATGCGCAGCTGCGGGAGCGTGCGCTCAGGGAGGAGTTCGGTGCCGCCGCACGGCAGGCAGGTGTGCCGCTGCTGTCCGGCGGACTGCGGTCCGGCGTGTTCGCGGCGGTGCTGGGACTGGCCTCGGACCAGGACTGCGATGCCGTGCTCACGGCGGTTCTCACCAGGGTGAACGCCTCGTTCGGGCAGCTGGGTGAGGCGCAGGTGCGTCCCGAGGCGAGGGTCGAGGCGCATGCAGGAGGCGCCTCGGCCGTGCTCCGAGCTGCGGGGGCTTCAGCCGGCCGTGGCGCGGAGGGGCGGCTGCTCGATGTGGGCGTGGGGAGGTCCTCGGCGCGGATCACGGAGGCGGGGGCGGAGCTCGAGAGTGCGATCCAGGTGGCGGGGATCGTCGCGACGATGCAGGTGCACAGGCGCCCGTTCCACCGGTTCGCGGACGTGCGGCTGCGCGGTGTGCTCGCACGCCTGCGGGAGGCGCCGGTGCTGCGGGCCTTCGCCGAGGCGGAGCTGGGCCCGCTGCTGTCCGACCGCTCCGTACGGGGAGGGGAGGCGATGCGCGGTGCGCGGTCCGGACGGAGCCAGGCCGGGCAGTCGCAGGCCGGTCGGGTCCGAGCGGGTGGTGGCGCTCCCGGCGAGGGCGGCGCCTCGGCGGCAGGAGGCTCCGGCGGCGGCGCCGCGGGAGATCCCGAGGCCCTGAGATTCCTCGAAGTCCTGCTGCGGGAGGGCGGAAGCAAGACCGCGGTCGCCCGTGCCCTGCACCTGAGCCGGCCGGCGGTCTACGCCAGGGTCCGCAGACTGGAGGAGCGGCTGGGCGTCTCGCTCGAGGACGCGGAATCGCGGACCTCCCTCCACGCCGCGCTCATCTGGCTGCAGACGGAGGGGCTGGGCGGGAACGGGTCTGACGGCGCGGCTGACACGGGCTCGTCGGCATGACGGTGGTCAGCTCCTGCACAGTCTGGGCGAGCGAGCTGTCGATGTGATGCGATGCCGACAGTCAGTCCCAGCGGCAGTTCCGCACACCTGAAGGAGTGGGCCGCGCCCTCTTCGACCTCGGCGGAGCATGGGCCGGGGTGCAGAACCCGCTCGGCTCAGCGGAGGACGAAGCCGGGCACCAGCTCATCGCACGGATCGACGGTGAAGACATGCTCCCCCGTCCGGTGCGCTGTCCCGGTCACCCGGGGGATCACCGCGTCCCTGCCGGCGACAGTGGTGCGTTCGAGGACCACGGCTGTGAACTGCGAGCCCACGATCGAGCTGTGCAGCAGCTCCTGTCCCTCGCCCAGGACGCCTGCGGCCGTCAGCGTCGCGACCCGCGCCGAGGTGCCGGACCCGCACGGGGACCGGTCCAGCTCGCCGTCGGCGAAGACGGCGGCATTGCGCTGGTGCGGGCGCAGCGCGGCTGGGTGAGTTCCGCCCGCCGGAACCGCCTCACGGCTCGCTTCTCCGGCCTCGGTGTCCTGTGCCGCGCCCGCAGGAGCATCGGACAGCCGTTCGAAGACGATGGTGCCGTAGATGCCGCTGAGGCGGTCATCGAGAGGGTGCTTCGCGTATTCGGTGTCGTTGAGCAGCCATTTGATCTCGCGGCCCAGGGCGATGATCTCGTCCACGGCTCCCGGCTCCACGCTGAGCCCCGCGCTCGCGGCATCGAGCTGCGCATAGATCGCCCCGCCGAACGTCACGTCCACGCGCAGCTCGCCGCGCGAGGTCTCCACCGGCACATCGGAGGCGAGCACATAGCTGGGCACATTGATGAAATCGACGCCGGTGACCTGCTCCTGCGCATCCGTGTGCACCCGCGCGGTCACCCGGCCGGAAGGCACGTCGATGACGACGTCCGTCACGCCGCTGGGGTCTGCGGCGACGAGTCCGCTCTCGATCGCCCAGGTGCCCAGGGCGATGGTGCCGTGGCCGCATGCGGTGGAGAAGCCGTCCTTGTGCCAGAAGAGCACGCCCAGGTGTGCGCCCTCGTCGTCCGGCTCGACCACGAAGCCGCCGTACATGTCCGCGTGCCCGCGCGGTTCGTGGCACAGGATCTGCCGGATGCGCTCGATCTCCGGGGACTGCATCGCGAAGACCCGTTTGGCGGGCACATCGGCGCCCTCGACCGTGACCGGCAGTTCCGTGACGATGCGGAAGGGCTCCCCGCCCGTGTGGTAGTCGACGCTCCGATAGGTCTCAAGGTGTGCGATCGCGGGTGCCATGCTGTGTCCTTCCTGGCGCCGTCGCGTGGGAGTCTGCCGATGCCCACCGCCGTTGCACCGAAGCTACCTCGTGATCGCCGTCATATCCACGTGAGTGCGGCGGCGCCTGCTTCCGTCGGGAGATCTCTCCGAACCGGCGGCGGCCCACCCCGAGGAGAGGAGCTGACCCGGCATGACGACGATGACACGCCCGCGAGGTGCCGCCCTGAGACGGACGGGAGGGGGGCTCCGCTCACGTGAGCGGAGCCCCCCTCCCGCAGAGCCGCCTCGGCGGCGGACGGTCACCTGTCGGTGCCGGCGCCCTCGGTGCCCTCGGTGTCGCCCTCGTCCTCGACTGCGGCATCCTCGGGAGCGGGAACCTCGGAGGACACGGATGCCACGGGGCCGTCGGCCTGCTCGGAGCGCGGGGTCGAGCCCACGGGACGGGCATCGGCCGGGCGGTTGGCCGGCAGCGGGGTCGACCAGGGGTCCTCGACGGGAGCGAGGCGGCGGACCGCGTAGAACACGATCCCGCCGAGGCCCGCGAGGCCCAGGATGATCCAGAACCACTTGCCGGACGACTTTCCGTTCGAGGAGGTCTTCGCCTTCACGTCCTTGCCTGCCTTCTTCAGCGCCTTGCGCGCCTTCTTCACTGCCTTCTTGTCCCCGGTGAGCCTGGCGACCGTATCGTCGAAGCCCTTGGAGGTCTCCGCCGCGGCCAGCACACCCGCGGCCTTCGAGACGGACTCGCCCGCCCTCTCCGCGACGGAGTGGGCGCGTGCGCGGGCCTCGGCCGCGCCGGACTCGAGCTTGGGCGCGACCTCGGAGCGGTACCCCTCCTCGAGCCTGCTCCGGCCCTCGCTGAGCCGGGAGCGGACATCGTCCACGGCGCCTTCGACATGGGGGCGGACGGACTCCGCGACCTCGTGGAGGCGCGCGCTCGCCTCGCGGAGGCGGGGGGCGGCGGCCTCGGAGGCCTCATTCAGCCATTCGTTGGCGCGTTCGAGGTACGGTCCCGAAGCCTCGATCGCCTGGGCGGAGCCTTCGCGCACCGCATCGCCCACGAGGTGCAGCTTCTCACCGACCTCGTCGATGAAGGCGGTCTGGGGCTTGGACTTCTTCTTGAACATCTCACCCTCCGAAAGCGTCGGTTGTGTGCGTCCGTGGCATGCGCGGCGGCTGCCGTCCGTCCCATCCTATGGGTTCGCGGCGTGAGTGGTGTCACCGAGTTCTCCGATCCGAGAGCATGCACCCGCTCCGCACAGCGGAGTCACAGTCCCGGTCGCGGCTGGGGGGGCGGCACCGGCCGCGCTCGGCGCGGAGGAACCGCGCCGGCTGCGGGCGGGAACCGTCCGCCGACGAGCGCATGTCCGTCCCGCATGGAAGAATGTGCGCATGACCGTTTCAACTGGCAAGGCCATCCTGCACACCAACAAGGGCGATATCGTCGTGGAGCTCTTCGGACACCACGCACCCAAGACCGTCGCCAATTTCGTGGGGCTCGCAAAGGGCGACCACACTGCGACGGACAACGTCTCCGGCGAGACCGTCACCATCACCGAGCCCTTCTACGACGGTGTGGGCTTCCACCGCATCATCAAGGACTTCATGATCCAGGGCGGCTGCCCGCAGGGCACCGGCACCGGCGGGCCCGGCTATGCCTTCGACGACGAGATCCACCCGGAGCTCCAGTTCGACCGCCCCTACCTGCTCGCGATGGCGAACGCCGGCAAGCGCGGCGGCCACGGCACCAACGGTTCGCAGTTCTTCATCTCCACCGTCCCCACCAGCTGGCTCAACGGCAAGCACACCATCTTCGGCGAGGTCGTGGACGAGGCCTCCCGCAAGGTCGTCGACGAGATCGAGTCCGTGAAGACCGGTCCCATGGACCGTCCGTCCGAGCCCGTCGTCATGGAGTCCGTGGAGATCGTCGAGGCGTGAGTCTGCCTCCGCAGAACCCTCAGGGTCCCCGGGATCACCATGATCCCGGGGACCCTGCCGGTTCTGAGCGCTTCTCCTCCGATGGTTCCCAGGAAGCGGACCCACCCGTTCCACCGGCGGAGCCGTCTGCAGGCCTGCCGGGTGGTCCTCGGGACGGTGCGCACGTCACTCCTCCGGCTGCTCCGGGCGGAGGCTCCGACCCCCGCCGCGCCGCGCGTCGCCCCGGCCGCTGGGCGGGTGCCCCGGCCGCATGCGCCATCGTCGTCGTGACGGCGGCCTGCTGGCTTGTGGGGCTCGTTCCCGGAGTGCACCTCGCCTCATGGCTGGGCTTCGCCCCGGCCGTGTCCGCCTCGGAGCCGTGGCGGGCGCTCACCGTCGTGCTCGTGCATGACAGCCCCTCGCCCTTCCACCTGATGTTCAACATGGTGGGGGTCTTCTTCTTCGGAGGCTTCCTGGAGCGCGCTCTGGGCTCCCTGCGGTTCCTCGTCGTCTATGCGCTCTCTGCGCTGGGCGGCTCCGCGGCGGTCCTGCTGCTGTCCTCGCCCTTCGACCCCTCGTGGATCACTCTTCATGTGGGGGCCTCGGGAGCCCTCTTCGGCCTGCTGGGCGTCGTGCTCGCACCCACCCGGCGGCTGGACCGGAACCTCGGCGGGGCCGTCGCGTTCCTCGTCCTCAACCTCGTGTTCTCCTTCGTCACGCCGGGAGTGTCCTGGGAGTCCCACCTGGGCGGCCTGCTCGTGGGCTTCGCGCTCGGGTGCGCCGCACTCCTGCCGCGGGTCCGTGCGGGTGCGGCCAGCATGTGGTTCTGGCCGGCTTCCGGGATCGTGGCGGTCATGCTGCTCGCGGCGTCCTGGCCGCACCTGCGCGCCGCCGCGATGCTCGGCTGAGACTGTCCGCCCGAACCGGTTTCAGCCGACACGCCCGGCTGCGCGGAAGGTTGTCCACAGATCTTTCTCCACAGGGCTGTCCACAACGGTGGATAAGACTACAGGCCTGTGTTTATGCAGGTGACGACGTTGTTGCCGTCTTCGAAGTGGGTGCTCTCACACCGTTTCCACGGGGCACTGTGGACTGTGGGGGAGCGGGTTTCCACGGCCCGGATGGTGGTCATGAACAGGGAGGACGCAGCGAGGTGAGCTCAGCGGTGCGCAGAGACGCTAGGGGAGCTCCGGGGTCGGTGAGGACGTGAAGGTCCGGATCTCTCCTTCGCGTCCCGGCTTCTGCCGCCGGGACCGCAGGCGAGGCGGCAGCATCCAGGACATGACAGTGGCGGCGGGGCGAAGGCGTCCTCGACTCCGGCGGCCGGCCTCCCGGCGGCAGGCAGCCGGCCTCCCGGCGGCAGGCAGCCGGCCTCAGTCCGCGGAGCCCGTGAGCGCGTCCGGGCGGCCCAGGCGCTTCTCCGCCAGGCCGAGGAAGAGCTGGGTCACGTAGCCGATCCCCACCGCATAGGCCACGGTGCCCAGGCCGAAGGTGCCGCCCAGCAGCCAGCCCACCGCGAGCACGACGATCTCGATGCCGAGGCGCACGATCCAGACCGGCCGGCCGGTGAGCTGGACGAGCCCGGTCATGAGCCCGTCGCGCGGGCCGGGCCCGAAGTTGGGGATGATGTACAGCACCGTCGCCGCACCGTTGAGTCCGATGCCCAGCACGAGTGCCAGGATGCGCAGCCACATCGCCTCGAGGTCCGGGACGACGGCCATCGTGAGGTCCATGAAGATGCCCACGAGCACCGCATTGGACACCGTGCCCAGCCCCGGCATCTGCCGCAGCGGGATCCACACGAGCAGCAGGAGGAATGAGACCGCGATCGCCACGGCGCCGATGGAGACCGGTACGCCGACGGCGTTGAGCTGCAGCGACACGCCCTCGTGGAGGACGTCCCAGGGGAAGTTGCCCAGCCGCGACTCGATGACGAGGCCGCCGGAGAAGCCGAACAGCGCCAGGCCGCCGTACAGGGAGAGGAGGCGGATCCAGAGCGGATGGCCGGCCAGCAGGCGGAAGTTGGAGGAGGCGGCCATCGTCAGCGACGCGCCGTCAGCGCCATCGTGTGGACATCATGAGACCCGCCACGAGGAAGGCGAAGCCCACGCCCAGGTTCCAGTATCCCCAGGCCTCGACGGGGTAGGTGCCGTTGGAGACGTAGAAGACGACCAGCCAGGCGAGGCCGAGGAGGAGGAGCCCGATGAGCGTGGGCAGGAACCAGCGCCCGTTGGGCTTGACCGTCTGCGCGCCCGGCGCCGAGGTGTACGCCGAGGTCTTGCGGCGCGAGGACCGGGCGGTCGAGCGCTTGGCGGGGTTGCCGGACTTCGCGGCCTTCTTGGAATCGGCCTTCTTCGCGCTGTCGCCCGCGCGCTCCGCGCCCTCGGCGGAGCCGGAGGCGGACTTCTCCGCCTTCGCGGTCCCGGCGGACCCCTTCTTCTCGCCGGCCGAGCTCGAGGCGGTCTCACCTGCGGCATCCGCGGCATCCCGGTCCGCGGAGTCCTCGCCTGCGGCGTCCTTGCCGGAGGAGCCCGCGTCCGAGGCCTGCGCGCCGGTCGCGTCCTCGGCGCCTGCCGGCGCTTCTGCGGAGTCGGCGCCCGTCTCCGCGGAGCTGTCTCCGGCCTCGGCGGCGGTGTCGAGGACGGCCTCGTCCTCGCGAGGGGCGGACGACGGTGCTGCGGCGCTGCGCTGTGTCCGGCGGACCCGGTTGGTGCGGTTCGACTTGGCCACGTCTCTCCTTGGGCGGCCGGCCGGGGCCTGCCGCACTGATGGGCTGAAGCTGATGATCGACCTCAGTCTAACGGGCGGTGGGTCACGCATCGGCCACGGCGGCGGGGCAGGAGAGTGCACCGGCAGGATGCGCTCAGGGACTGTCCAGGTCCGGCGCGGGAGTGTGCGGGAGGGCGTGCGATTATCATGGACCCGAATCAGCCGGTGCGATGACCGTGACGCCGGTCGCAGGAGACAGGTCGCCGCCAGGCGTGCACCGGAGGTGGATGAGTGGACCAGCCGATGTCCCGGCGTGAGCGCAGGGAGCGCGAGCGCGCCGAGGCCGCTGCGCGCGGCGAGGCGCATCCTCCCGGCGCGCACCCCCCGGCCGCCGATTCCTCTCCCGCCGGCCCGAGCGAGCCGGGAATCGCCTCGGCGGGCTCGGCAGGCAGCGGCGCTCCGGCCGCAGGCGGACCTTCCGCTGCCCCTCCCGGCGCGCCTGCCGGAGGCGCCTCCGGCAGGCCCATGATCCGGCGGGCGGCGCGGACCGAACCAGCGGTGCCGGGCTACCCGCGCACCGCCCCCGAGGCGCACGGCTCCGGTCCCGGAGTGCACGGCCGGGGGGCGCAGGGCTTCCCGCCACAGGGGCAGCCGCCCACCGCGGGACTGCCCACGCAGCAGATGCAGGTGCAGCCGGGGGCCGCACAGCAGTGGCCCCCGCACGCTGCGCCCGCACAGCAGACAGCCGCACAGCACGAGCATGCCTCGGCGGCAGCAGGCGGGGCTCGTCGCACCCGACGCGAACGGGGGAAGCCGGAGCGCGAGCCGCTGGGGCCGGTCCGCGCGACCGTCCGCACCTTCGGCGAGCTGTGCATCACCGCCGGCCTCGTGCTCATCCTGTTCGTCGTGTGGCAGCTGTGGTGGACGGACATCGCCGCGAACAGGGACAACGAGGTGCTCGCGGACCAGCTCGTCACGGAATGGCGCGACAACCCCGCCAATGAGCTCCCGGACGATCCGGACACTCCCGTGGTGGGTGAGCCGGTGGCGGAGAACACCGCGTTCGGGATCATGTACGTGCCGCGGTTCGGCGAGGACTACTACCGGACCATCGCGGAGGGCGTCTCCATGGAGCCGGTGCTCAACCGCATGGGTCTGGGCCGCTATCCCACTTCGGCGATGCCCGGTGAGGTCGGCAACTTCTCGATGGCCGGCCACCGCGTCACCTACGGCAAGCCCCTCAACCAGATCCACCAGCTGCGGCCGGGTGACGAGATCGTGGTGCAGACGGCCGAGGGCTTCTACACGTACACGTTCCGCAACTTCGAGATCGTGCTGCCGGACGCCACGGATGTGCTCTCCGCGGTCCCGACCATGCCCGAGTACAAGGGCAAGGACCGGATCATGACGCTGACGGCCTGCAACCCGATGTTCTCCGCGCGCGAGCGCTACATCGCGTATGCGGAGCTCAGCGACTGGCAGCCCGCGGCCGAAGGGGCTCCGGACTCGATCAAGGACTTCCCCGCGTACGACAGGGTCGGAGGCGATGCGTGATGTACGGACTCATCTGGCGGCTGCTGCCCGGGCCGTGGATCGTCAAGCTCATCCTCGCGCTCATACTGATCGCGGCGGCCGTGTACCTCCTCATGGAGTACGTGTTCCCGGAGATCGCACCGTACATGCCGTTCAATGATGCGACGGTCGAGGAAGGCGGATGATGGCTCAGGCAGCAGACGCGGAGGCGGTCGCGCGGATCCTCGTCATCGACAACTACGACAGCTTCGTCTACACGCTCGTGGGATACCTGCGCGAGCTGGGGGCGGAGGCTACCGTGATCCGCAATGACGCTCTCGTGCCCGAGGCGGCGTGCGCGATGCTCGCGGACTTCGATGGCGTGCTGCTGTCCCCGGGACCGGGCGCGCCCGCGGAATCGGGTGTCTGCCCGGCGCTCATCCGCGAGGCCGCACGGACCGCGACGCCGCTGTTCGGCGTGTGCCTGGGACATCAGGCACTCGGTGAGGTGTTCGGGGCGACAGTGGGGCACTCACCGCAGCTCATGCACGGCAAGACCTCCCTCGTGGAGCACCGGGGCACCAGCGTGTTCGCCGGCTGCCGCAATCCGCTCACGGCCACCCGCTACCACTCGCTCGCGATCGTGGACGACACCATCGACACGGACGTCTTCGAGATCACGGCGCAGACGGCCGAGGGCATCGTGATGGGCATCCAGCACCGCACGGCTCCGCTCGCCGGCGTCCAGTTCCACCCCGAGTCCGTGCTCACGGAGGACGGCTACCTCATGGTCGGCAACTTCCTCGCCCGGGCGGGGATGCCGCAGGCAGCCGAGGCCGCCAGGGGCCGCACGCCGCTCGTCTCCGCGGGCGGCTGAGGAGGCCCGGCGGCGCCCCCGCATTCCCTTGCGGCCCTGTGGGCGAGCGGGTAACGTCGCAGTCACCACCGCTGATCGATCGATCATTCTCTGCCGTCGGCGCTGACGGGCATGAGGGGTCCGGGGATACGGCGGGGGACGTCGACAGAGAGGCCGATGATGGACTTCCGCATACCCGCCGCACTCCAGGACATGCTCGCGGAGCTCGACGACTTCATCGCCCGGGAGATCAGGCCGCTCGAGGAGCAGGACGACAACATCCGCTTCTTCGACCACCGCCGCGAGCACTCCCGCACGGACTGGGAGCGGGGCGGGATCCCATCCGCGGACTGGGAGGCCCTCCTCGCGGAGGCCCGGCGGCGGGCGGACCGCGCCGGCTGGTACCGCGCGCAGCTGCCCGCGCACCTCGGCGGGAGGGGGCTGGGCAATCTGGACATGGCCGTCATCCGCGACCACTTCGCCTCCCAGGGCCTCGGGCTCCACTGCGATCTGCAGAACGAGCACAGCATCGTCGGCAACAACGTGGGCCTCATGCTGCTGATGAACTACGGCTCCCAGGAGCAGATCGCGGAGTGGAAGGAACGGATCGGCGCGGGGGAGGCGCACTTCGCCTTCGGCATCACGGAACCGGACCACGGCTCGGACGCCACCCATATGGAGACGACGGCCGTGCGCACGGACACGGGCTGGGTGCTGAACGGCGAGAAGATGTGGAACTCCGGCGTGCACCATGCGGACCGGGACATCGTCTTCGCTCGCACCCACGGCGAACCCGGCGATGCCGAGGGCATCACGGCCTTCCTCGTCCCCCTCGACGCTCCGGGCGTGGAGGTCCTCGAATACGTATGGACCTTCAACATGCCCACCGATCACGCCCATGTGCGCTTCACCGACGTGGAGGTCGCGGAGTCCCAGCTGTTCGGCGAGCACGGCCGCGGGCTGCAGATCGTCCAGCACTTCTTCAACGAGAACCGGATCCGCCAGGCTGCCGCCAGCCTGGGCGCCGCCCAGTTCTGCATCGACGAATCCGTCGCGTACGCCAGGGAGCGCAGGCCCTTCGGCAAGCCGCTCGCGGTCAATCAGGGCATCCAGTTCCCGCTCGTGGAGCTGCAGGCGCGGGCGTCCATGCTGCGCTCCTTCATCCGCGAGACCGCCTGGCTCATGGACCAGGACGGGGCCTTCACCGTCTCCGACCGCATCTCCATCGCCAACTACCAGGGCAACCGCCTCGCCTGCGATGCCGCGGACCAGGCGATGCAGGTGCACGGCGGCATGGGCTACTCCCGCCGGAAGCCGTTCGAGCACATCTACCGCCACCACCGCCGCTATCGCATCACGGAGGGCTCGGACGAGATCCAGATGCGCCGCATCGCCGGCTACATGTTCGGCTTCATGTCGCAGCGCTCGCCCAAGGGCGTGAGCTCCGAGCGCTACGCGACGCAGGAGGGCCGGTGAGCGAGGCCCTCCGGTCCCGTCTCCGCACGCGGCTGGGCGACCTCGGGGCACCCTCCGCCGAGGTGACGGAGATGCGGGCGCTCACCGGCGGCGCCAGCCGCAGACTGTGGGAGGTGCGCACGGACGCCCCGGGCGAGTGGGCGCGGTTCGTCCTCCGCATGGACCACCCGAGCAGCCAGGATCCGGAGGGCAACGAGCAAGAGGCCGCTGCCCTGCGCGCGGCGCATGCCGCAGGAGTGCCCTGCCCGCGGCTGCTGGACGCCTCCGGTGATCCGGACGTCCTGGGTGCGCCCTATCTCCTCCTCACCTTCGCGGAGGGGGAGACGATCGCACGACGGGTCCTGCGGGACGAGCGGTACGCCGCCGCCCGGTCCGCCCTCGCAGCTCAGCTGGGCACGGTCCTGGGGCGGATCGCGCAGGTGGACACGGAGGGCCTGGAGCTTGACGACACCGCCGATCCCGTCGCCGCGCTGCTGGAGTCCTACGCCGCCGTGGGGACTCCGCGACCGGCGCTGCTCCTGGGACTGCGGGAGCTGGCGCGCCGCAGACCGGAGCCGGCGCCCCGCCGCACACTCGTCCACGGGGACTTCCGCCTGGGCAACCTCATGATCGACGAGCAGGGTCTCGCCTCCGTGCTCGACTGGGAGCTGGTGCATCGGGGCGATCCCTTCGAGGACCTCGGCTACGTCTGCATGCGCGCGTGGAGGTTCGGAGGGGCTGGGCGCGTGGCCGGGGTGGGCGAGGCGGACGAGCTCCTCGACGCCTACGAGACCGTCACCGGATTCCGGCCCACCGAGGCGCAGCTGCTGTGGTGGGAGGCCGTAGCGACGGCGTGGTGGGGCGTGGGCTGCCTGCGGCAGATGCAGCGCTCGGCGCCGG
Organism: Brevibacterium album DSM 18261; assembly: GCF_000426445.1. Classification (GTDB taxonomy): domain Bacteria; phylum Actinomycetota; class Actinomycetes; order Actinomycetales; family Brevibacteriaceae; genus Brevibacterium; species Brevibacterium album. The sequence goes on from NZ_AUFJ01000015.1 coordinate 176,966, forward strand.
GCCATGCTCGCGAGCTGGAGCTGCTGGCCATCGGCCGCCGCACAGCCGAACAGGAGCACGATCTGCTCGAGCTCCTCTACCCCGGGGTCCCGCCCGCGCCGCATCCCGGTGCTGGGACCGCCGTCCGCGATGGTTCGTCCGCCGGTCTTCGTCCGCCCGCGCGACACCTCGCCGCCGAGAATGCCCCAGCCCCTCCCGTCCCGCTCTTCACCTCTCCCACAGCCGCACAGCTGCTGGCCGGCCTCGGCGGCTATCTGGAGCGGGATCTGGTGCGGGGCGAGGGCGAGCCCGACCGCTTCACCGCGCGGGTGGCGAGGAACGTCGTCGGTCTGCTCGAGCGCGAGGACGCGCTGCGCGAGGAGGCGGACCGGTGGCACGGCCGCGCACTCGCGCACCTGGGTGCGGCGGACGAGGCGGAACTGGCCGAGCGCATCCGCGCACTGCCCGACACCGGGCCCGCGCATACGGAGGTCCGGGAGATCGTGGGCGTGCTCAAGGCCGCGGCGCGCCTGCGGCTCGCCGCCTCGAACCCGGGATACGCCTCGGCGGACGGCTCCGGCCTGCTCTAGAGGGCCGGACGCACACGTGAGACCCACAGAAGCTCGAAGCACCGACGAAAGGGACCACCCCATGCCGAACCTGCCTGCGGATCTGCAGACCCTGCGCTATGAGGTCGCCGACCGCGTCGCGGTCATCACCCTCGACAGCCCCGCGAACAACAACGGCTTCACCCCGCGGATGTGCGAGGAGCTCATCGCCGCCGCCCGTGCCGCAGACGGGGACGACGAGGTCCGCGCCGTCGTGCTCACGGGCACCGGACGGTTCTTCTGCCCCGGAGCCGATCTCTCCGGAGGCGAGTCGACCTTCGACATCGACGCGCGCAAGGCCGCCGACGCCGAGGCCGCTGACGATGAGTCGGCCGGAGACGGGGCCGCCGCTGACGAGGTCCCGGTCCGTGCCGGGGAATCGGCCGACGGGGAGATGATCGACGGGATCCACCGCGACCGCGGCGGCCGCGTGGCCCTCACCTTCGCCGGGATGCGCAAGCCCGTCATCACGGCGTTCAACGGCTCGGCCGTGGGGGTGGGCGCGACGATGTCCCTGCCCACCGACATCAGGATCGCGTCCTCCGAGGCGAAGTTCGGCTTCGTCTTCGCCCGGCGGGGGATCGCCCCCGAGGCCGCCTCCAGCTGGTTCCTCCCACGCATCGTGGGCATCTCGCAGGCCCTCGAATGGATCTACACCGGCAGGGTCTTCTCCGCCCAGGAGGCGCTCGCCGGCGGGCTCGTCTCCAAGGTGGTGCCGCCGGAGGAGCTGCGGCAGACGGCGCTGGACATGGCGCAGGAGATCGTCAGCAGCACCTCGGCGGTGTCGCTGGGCGTGAGCCGCCAGATGCTGTGGTCCATGCTCACCGCCGCCAGTCCCTGGGAGGCGCACAGGGTCGACTCGCGGGCGATCTACGAACTGGGCCGCGGTGCCGACGCCGCCGAGGGCGTGACGTCCTTCCTCGAGAAGCGCGCTCCCGAGTTCGGGCTCACCGTCCCCTCTTCTTACCCGGAGTGGATGCCCCGCTTCCCCGGCGAGGGCGCGCTCGACTGAGCGGACCCGCCTCCCGGAATTGCCGCCTCCCGGGGTCGCCGCCCTCACGTATGTGGAGAGCGCGCCCGGAGCGCAGAGAACGCGCGCGCCCCACATACGTCAGCAGATGTCTGCTGTCCATGTATGTGGGGCGTACGCGTCGAACGTGCGGATCGTGCAGCGGGCACATACGTGCAGGCGAGCTCCGCCCGCGGGCAGCTCCGCCTCAGCGTGAGCCGGCTCAGCCTCAGCGCAGGGCGCCGGCCGAGGCATCCCAGAGCCGGGCGGCGAAGCTGCGGAGGTCTCCGAGGATCCCCGCCGAGGCGCTGCGATCCCTCGCAGAGGCGTCTCCGGCCGGACCCGCGTCTGCACCCGCCGCGGCACTGCTCACCGAGGCGCTGCTCGCCGTGGTCGAGCTCTGTGGGGCGCTGCTCGCTGCGGCACCGCCCGCCGGGCGGTGTGCGGCCTCCCCGTCCACGGAGCTGTCGCGCAGGCCGCCTCCCCAGCCCCGGTCGCGTTCCCAGTCCTGGTTGTCCGCGTCCTCGTCATCGCCGGGGTTCGGGATGGGCAGCGGGCCGCCCGTGAAGTCGTCCGTGGGCCCCTCGGTGGGCTCCTGCGTGGGCGCGGCCCTCGCGACGCGGATGGTGACGGTGGAGTGCTGGTCCACCCTGGTGCCCGCGCTGGCGTTCTGCTCGAAGACCTGGTCCGCCGGCTGGTCGTTGGTCTCGACGTCCTGCACGGTGCAGGAGAGCTTGTAGTCGTCGCTCTCGAGGGTCTCGCATGCCTCGGTCTCGCTCATTCCCGTGACGTCAGGGACGGCGATCCGGCCGGAGGAGATCACGAGGTCCACATTCGAGTCCCGAGCCACGCTCGTCCCGGCTGCGGGCCGCGTCTCCATGACCTGCCCCGCAGGGACGTCGGGCGAGTCCTCTTCGATGTTGGACCCGGCCGTGAGCCCCGCGTCCCCGATCGTCTGCCGGGCGAGGGACTCCGTGTCCCCTTCGACATCGGGCACCTCGACGGAGTCCGGGCCGGTGGAGACGAGCATCGTGATCCTGTCGCCCTCGGAGACCTGGGCGCCGGCCTCGGGGTCCGTGCTCACCACATTGCCCTCGTCGATCTCGTCATCGGGGGCCTCATCGCGGCCCACCACGAGCCCCAGGTCCTCGAGATACGCCTCGGCCTCGTTGGCCTCCACATCGCGCATGTCCTCGAGGGCGAAGGTGACGACCTCCGGCTCCCGGTTCATGTTGTAGATCCACAGGCCCAAGCCTGCGAGGACGATCGCGAGGAGGGAGGCGCCCACCCAGATCCAGGTCTTGGACTTCTTCTTCTCCTCCTGCTCGTCCTCGATCTGGCCGAGCATCTCCGTGTGCGGCCCCACGACAGGCTGCGAGCCGGTGGGCGGCGGAGCGGCGGCGAAGGCCTGGGTGGGCTCGGCGCCCCACGGTGCGGCGGCCGCTGCGCCCATGAGCTGGGTGGCATCGGCATCGCCGTCGAGGCTCAGCGGCCGGCCGTCGCGAGCGGCGAGCGAGTCCTCGCGGAAGGTGTGCGCGTCCTGGTACCGCTCGCCGCGGTCCTTCGTGAGCGCGTGGAGCACGAGGCGGTCCACATCGCGCGGGATGCTCGGCACCAGCGAGGACGGAGGCGCGGGCTGCTCGCCCACATGCTGGTAGGCGACCGCGAGCTGCGATTCGCCCACGAACGGGGGACGGCCCGTGAGCAGCTCGTAGAGCAGGCAGCCCGTCGAGTAGAGGTCCGAGCGCGCATCGACGACCTCGCCGCGCGCCTGCTCGGGGGACAGGTACTGGGCGGTGCCCACGACCGACTGCGTCTGCGTGAGCGAGCCCGTGTCCTCGAGCGCGCGGGCGATCCCGAAGTCCATCACCTTGATGTCGCCCTCGGGTGTGAGCATCACATTGGCGGGCTTGATGTCGCGGTGCACGATCCCGTGGCGGTGGCTGTACTCGAGCGGTGCGAGCACGCCCGCGGCGACGTCGAGCGCTTCGGTCACGCTCAGCGGTCCGTGCTCGGACAGCACCTGGCGCAGCGTCTGCCCCTCGACGTACTCCATGACGATGAAGGGCACCGTGATCTCGCTGCCGCCGGTCTCCGTGTACCGCTCCTCGCCGGAGTCGTAGACGGCGACGATGCCGGGGTGGTTGAGGGACGCCGCGGACTTCGCCTCGCGCTCCAGCCGGGTGTGGAAGCTGGGGTCGCGCGCCAGGTCCGAGCGGAGCAGCTTGATCGCGACGCGACGGCCCAGGCGCGTGTCGACGCCCTCGTGGACCTCGGCCATCCCGCCCCGGCCGATGAGGCGCCTGACCTCATAGCGGTTGGACAGCAGACGGATGTCGCTCATCGGGGACCTCCCAGAGCGGCGGAACCGCTCATCGGTGCAGAGTGCGTGTGGAAATCGGTGTGCGGCGGCGGGATGGTGCTCGCGGGCGCGGGCTGTCGCCTGGATGCGGGCGGGGCGGAAGCGGTCGTGCGCTCGGGTGCGGGGCGGCCCCTGTCGGGGCGGGCAGATGCGCGCCTGCGCTCAGATGCATGCCGGTCCGGGACGAGGTCCCGCCGAGGCACTCGCCGGACGGGTGCGGTCATTCGCCGCCTCCGAAGCCGGTGCCGCCCTGGCCCTCGGTGCCGGAGCCTTCGCCCGAATCGCCGCCCTCGCCCTGCTCGCCGCCGGGTTCTTCGCCGGAACCGGAGTCCTCACCGTCGTTCCCGCCGCCGGAGCCACCGCCGCCGTTGTTGCCGGGACCGCCTCCGTTATTGCCCGAGCCGCCTCCGTTATTGCCACCCGAGCCGGAACCGCCGCCGTTGTTCCCGGAGCCCGAACCGCTGCCCGAGCCCTCGCCGCTGCCGGAACCGGAGCCCTCGCCTGAGCCGCTGCCGGAACCGCCGTCAGAGCCGCTTCCGGAGCCCGAACCGGACGAGATCTCCAGGGTGACGGTCTCACCCTCGGCGAACTCGTACCCGTTGTTGCCCTCGCGCACATCGGCCACGGTGCCCTCGGTCCGCTCGGACTCGACGCTGACGGTGCGCACCTCGAGGCCCAGCTGCTCCAGGTTGCTCGTGGCGCTGGCCTCGGACAGCCCGATGTAGTCGGAGGGGCTGATCGTGATCGTCTGCGGCTCCTCCGTGGTCTGGGCGGTGGGCGTGCCGGTCTCCTCCGGCTCCGCCTCGGCGCCGCCCCCTCCGAGGAAGATAAAGAGCACCCAGGCCAGGCCTGCCAGCACGAGCACGATGAGGATGCCGATGGTCCACTTCATGCCGGTGCTCATGGCGCCGGCGTCCTTCTCGTCCTCGGCGAGCTCCTCGCCGGCCTGCTGCTGGACGGGCAGGGCCCGGGTGTCCCCGGACGGTTCGGGCGCGGCCTGTGCCTGGTGAGGCGCCATGACGCGCGTGGCCGCCGTCTCCGGCTGGCTGAAGACGCGGGTCACGGCCTCGGAGGCCGAGGCCGCCTGTCCTGTCATCTGCGGGACCGCGGTCTCCGCACCGGCGATGTCACCTGCGATGAGGCAGCGTGCGGCCTGTGCGAGCGCAGCCCCGGAGGGCGGACGCTCGTCCGGCTTCTTCCGCAGCAGCGAGTCCACGAGCCTGCGCACCGGCTCGGAGACCGTCTCCGGCAGCTCGGGCGCGGGCTTGTTCACCTGGGCGATCGCGATCGCGACCTGCGAGTCCCCCGTGAAGGGGCGCTGACCGGCCAGCGCCTCGTACATGATGATGCCGAGCGAGTAGAGGTCGGACTTGGGCGTGGAGCCCTTGCCGGTGGCCTGCTCCGGTGCGAGGTACTGCGCCGTGCCCATGACCTGGCCGGTCTTGGTCAGCGGCGCCTGGTCGGCCACGCGCGCGATCCCGAAGTCCGTGATCTTCGCTCGGAAGTCCGGGGTGATGAGGATGTTGCCGGGCTTGATGTCGCGGTGGACCACGCCGGCGCGGTGGGCGGCGTCGAGGGCCTGCGCCGTCTGCGCGGCGAGTTCGAGAACGTCGTGCTCCGGCAGCATGCGGTTGCGGTCGATGAGCGCGGAGAGCGGCTCGCCGGGCACGTACTCCATGACGAGGTACGGCGAGCCCGTCTCCTCGCCGTAGTCGTACACCGCGGCGATGCCGGGATCCGAGACGGCGCCCATGCTGCGCGCCTCGGCGCGGAAGCGGGCGAGGAAGCCCTGATCCGTGAGGTACTCCTCCTTGAGGATCTTGGCAGCCACCTCGCGGTCGATGACGCTGTCGCGGCCGCGCCACACCTCGCCCATGCCCCCCACGGCGATGCGTGAGGTGAGCTCGTACCTGTTGCCTAAGACCGTGCCGGGCTGGGGCCTCATTCGCTGATCACCGCTTCCATGACCGATTTCGCAATGGGCCCGGCGACGCGGGCTCCTGACGCTTCGCTGCCGGCGTTGCCGCCGTTCTCCACCACGACGGCGACGGCGACCTGCGGGTCGTCGGCCGGGGCGAATGCCGTGAACCACGCGTGCGGGGCAGCGCCCTCGGCGTGCTGGGCGGTGCCGGTCTTGGCACCCACGTCCACACCGGGGATCTGCGCGACCGTGCCGGTGCCGCTCCGGACCTGTTCGACCATCATCTCCTGCAGCTGCTGCGCGTTCTCGGAGCTGAGCGCGCGGGAGAACTCGCGCGGGCTCGACTCGTGGATGGTGTCCAGCGTGCGGGAGTTGCGCACGTTGTCGATGAGCTGCGGCTGCATGACGACGCCGTCGTTGGCGACCCCCGAGGCGACCATCGCCATCTGCAGCGGGGTGGCCCGCACCTCGAACTGCCCGAGGGCGGACTGGGCGGTCTGCGGGGCATCGGCCTCGGCGGGGAAGGAGGACGGCGTGACCCGCAGCGGGATGTCGAGGTCCTGGCCGAAGCCGAACTTCCGCGCCTGCTCGTCCAGGGCGTCCGCGCCCAGGTCCATGCCGAGCTGGGCGAAGGAGGTGTTGCACGAGACGACGAGGGAGTGCTCGAGCGTGGCCGTCTGCCCGTTGCCGCACGAGGCTCCGCCCGCGTTGCGGATCGTCGCGCTGGTCTGCGGCAGATCGAGCTCGTCCGGGGCGCTCAGCTCCGAGTCCTTCGTGTAGTCGCCGGACTCGAGCGCCGCGGCGGCCGTGATGACCTTGAAGGTGGAGCCGGGCGGATAGAGGTTGCCGCCGATCGCGCGGTTGAACCCGGGGTTCGCCTCGTTCCCGATGAGATCGTCATAGGCGGTCTGCGCCTGCTCCGAATCATGCGAGGCCAGCGCGTTGGGGTCCCAGCCGGGGGTCGAGACCATCGCGAGGATCTCGCCGGTCTGCGGGTTGACCGCGGCGACGGCACCGTGCTGGCCGCCCAGGCCCTCCCATGCGGCCCGCTGCGCCTCGGGATCGATCGTGAGCTCCACGGCCGCGCCCACGGGCTCCTCGCCGGTGAGGGCCGAGCGGATGCGGTCGTAGAAGAGCGCGTCGTCCGTGCCGGAGAGCATGCCGTTCTGCGCGCGCTCGAGGCCGCTGCTGCCGGAGGTGATCGAGAAGTAGCCGGTGAGCGCGGCGTACTGCTCCGCCGGCATCCCCTCGGCGCCGTACGTGCGCTGGAACCTGTAGCTGTCGTCGGAGGGCACCGAGTACGCGATGGGCGTGCCGTCGACGAGGATGGGGCCGCGCTCGCGGGTGAGCTCGGCGTAGAACGAGCGCGAGTTGAGCGGGTTCTCGTTGAGCGAGGGCGCGGCGAAGAACTGCACATAGCTCGTGGAGCCGAACAGCAGGGCGAACATCACGAGGCCCACGAGCGCCACATGGCGAAGGGGTTTCCTCATCGCGTGCCTCCGTTCCGTCTGTCGTCGTGGTCGTCCCGCATGTCCCTCAGCGCGGGGCGGACCTGCGTGGGTGCGTCATCGGCGTGTCCGGTGCCGGTTCCCGCGGCGCCGGTTCCCACAGCATCGGTCCCGCCGATGCGCGGGCGGGCCTCGGTGGGCGCATCGTCGCCGGCCACGGGGGCGGGCCGCGCCGGGACGCCGGCCGCGGAGCCGTGATCACCGCCGGCTGACGCGGGGGCCTCTTCGCGGTCGAGGTCGTCGGACACGAGGCTGAGCACTCCCGTGCGGAACTCCTCCTGCGGCCGGCGGGCGGAATCGGAGATGCGCAGGAGGAGCCCGATGATGATCCAGTTCGCGACGAGCGAGCTGCCGCCGTGGGCCATGAACGGGGTCGTGAGGCCGGTGAGCGGGATGAGGCGGGTGACGCCGCCGATCACGATGAAGCACTGGAGCCCGATCGTGAAGGTGATGCCCGCGGCGAACAGCGTGCCGAAGCCGTCGCGCGTGCGCTCGGCGATCTTCATGCCGCGGGCGAAGAGCAGCACGTAGAGCATGAGGAGGGCGAAGACGCCGATCAGGCCCAGCTCCTCGCCGAGGGAGGCGATGATGAAGTCCGATTCCGCATAGGGGACCACCTGCGGGCGGCCCTGTCCGAGGCCCTTGCCCAGCAGGCCCCCGTCGGCCATGCCGAACAGACCCTGGACCAGCTGGTAGGACCCGCCCGGAGTGCGGTTGTACTCCTCAGGGGTGAGCGCGTTGAGCCAGCCGTCGACGCGCTGACCCACATGGGAGAAGATCTGAGAGGCGATGAAGGCGCCCACCGCGAACAGGCCCAGGCCCAGGAAGATCCAGGTCTTCTTCGCGGTGGCGACGTAGAGCATCGCGACGAACATGCCGAAGAACAGCAGCGAGGTGCCCAGATCGCGCTCGAAGACGAGGATGCCCACGCTCGCCACCCAGGCGATGAAGATGGGGCCCATGTCGCGCAGGCGCGGGAAGCGGATGCCGAGGATCTTCGGCCCCGCGAGCACCAGCTGGTCGCGGAAGCTCACGAGGTAGCCGGCGAAGAAGAGCGCGAGCAGGATCTTCGCGATCTCGCCGGGCTGGAACGACATGCCGCCCAGGCGGATCCAGATGCGGGCGCCGTTGATCTCCGCGCCGAGGCCCGGGATGAGGGGCAGGAGCAGGAAGACGATCGCAGCGAGCCCGCATGTGTAGGTGTAGCGGCGCAGCAGCCGGTGGTCGCGGAGGAGCACGAGGACGAGGCCGGCGAGGATCGTGCCCAGCGTCATCCAGATGAGCTGGGAGTTCGCGGCGGTGTTGTCCTTGGCGAGGTCGATGCGGTAGATCATCGCCAGTCCCACGCCGTTGAGCAGCACCGCGATGGGGACGAGGACGGGGTCGGCATAGGAGGCCCGCCACCACACGACGGCGTGGAGGGCGAGGCCCAGCGCGGCGAGCCAGGCGGCGTAGGAGTAGGCGTTGGCGGGCACCTCGCCCTCCGCGCCCATGCCGGTGAGGACATAGGCGCCGGCGGAGATCGCGACGGCCAGGAGGATGAGGAACAGCTCCGTGAACCGGTCCCGGGTGCGCCGGCGGGCGGTGGTGGGTGCGGTCTGCGATGCGTGCTCAGGCGCCAGGGTCATCGGGTGGCACCCCCGTCTTCCAGCGGCGAGAGGGAGGAATCGGCCGAGGACTCGTCCGTGACGCCTCCCTGCACCGCACCGCCCTGTGCGGGCGAGGGGGAGGGGGCGGGATCCTGGGCGTCCTCGCCGGAGGTCTGGCCCTCCATCGACTGGGCGTTCCGCTCCGCCTCCGCGCGGAGGGTCTCCACGACCGCGAGTGCGGCCTCGCGCGAATCGGCGGGGATCGTCGCCTCGAGGCGCTGCTGGGAGAATGTGGACAGCTCCGTGACGGAGACCTCCGTCTCCTCGGTGAGGCTCGAGAGCTCGATGGGCCCGAGCGTCTGGGGCAGGCCCTGGTAGACGGCCACGGTGCCCTCGGACTCGGTGACGTAGTACTGCGACTGGACATAGCGCCAGCCGAGGAAGCCGGCCGCGATCAGGCCCAGCACCACGACGAGCGCGATGACGAGGCCTGCGATGCGCCGGCGGGGGCGCTCGGTCTCCTCGCCCCAGTCGGCGAGGTCGTCGTCGAGGTCCTCGGCGCTCCTGCGCCGCCGGCGTGCGGCGCGGCGCTCCGCCCGGGACTGTGCGGCGGGTGCAGTGCCCGAGGCATCGGCATCGCGGCCGATCGCATCCGCCGGATCCTCGGAGGCCGCCGGACCGGCGTCCTCCCGCGCCGGCGCCGCCTCCGCGGGCTGTCCGGCTGCGGCCTCGGCGGCGTAGACGTCCGCCCGGGCGGAGGGGTCGAGCTCGAGCGTGCGCTGCTCGCCGTCGGCGGGTGCGGCGGCTCCTGCCGTGGTGCCCGCTGCGACCTGGTGCGCCTCGAGCGGCTGGGTGCTGATGTCCTCGACCGGCACCTCGGCCGTGGGGAGGTCGTGGCTCTCGTCGAGGATGACGTCGTACTGGCCGGTGTCGACATCGGATTCGTGAGCGGAGGCGCCCCCGATGAGCGCGTACGCGGGGTTGAGGCGGATGCTGCCCACGGCCTCGCCGAAGTCGTCGATGTCCACATCGTCCTCGGGGTCGAGGACATCGCCCACGACCACCGTCACGTTGTCCGCGCCGCCGCCTGCCAGGGCCAGCTCGATGAGCTTCTCGCAGCATTCGCCGGGGTCCTCGATGGAGGCCAGCGCCTCGTGGATGTCCTCGAGGCTCGCGAAGCCGGTGAGGCCGTCGGAGCAGAGCATCCAGCGATCGCCGGGGATCGCCTCGTGGAAGGACATGTCGAGCTCGGGGGCCGCGCCCACATCGCCGAGCACCCGCATGACGACGCTCCGCTGGGGGTGGGTCTCGGCCTCCTCGGGGGTGATGCGGCCCTCGTCCACGAGCATCTGCACGAAGGTGTGGTCGTGCGTGACCTGCTTGAGTTCGCCCTTGTGCATGACGAAGGCGCGCGAGTCGCCGATGTGCGCGAGCGCGAGCCGGTCCCCGGTCTGGAGGAGCGCGGAGACGGTGGTGCCCATGCCTGCGAGCTCGGGCCGCTCCTGCACGGCGCGGATGATCTGGGCATTCGCGGCGAGCACCGCATCGCGGAGGGTCTCGAGGTCGTCGCCCGTGAAGTCCGGTTCGTCCAGGAAGGTGAGCCGGGAGACGGTGATGGCGCTTGCGACGTCACCGCCGGCGTGGCCGCCCATGCCGTCGGCGATCAGCAGGAAGTGCGCGCCCGCATAGCCCGAATCCTGGTTGTTCTTGCGGACCAGGCCCGTGTCCGAGCGCGCGGCGAAGCGGAACGCGGGCGCCTTGGGGCCGGTGCGGGAGGCGGGCTGCGGGGCGGTCACGCGCGCAGCTCCATTGTCGTGCTGCCGATCGTGAATCGGCTGCCCGGGTCGAGGCGGACGGGGCCGGTGATGCGGGACCCGTGCACATAGGTGCCGTTGGTCGAGTTCGTGTCCTCGAGCACCCAGGATCCGGCCTGCGGGTAGACCCGGGCGTGGCGGGAGGAGGCGTAGTCGTCGTCGATGATGAGCCCGCAGTCCTCGGCTCTGCCGATCGTGAGCTGGCCTGTGCCCAGCATGAGGGACATCCCGGCCTGTGCGCCGGAGGTGAGCACGAGCGTGGGAGCCGGCCGGTGACCGCCGGACGGGGCTGCGTACCCGCCCGGCGGCTGCTGGGAGCCTGCGGACACGGCCGCGGCGACGGGCGCCTCGGCGGCGGCCCTGCCCTTCCGGCGTGCGCTGCGGTTCCGCGGGACGCGGGGCCCGAACAGGTCCTGGCGCAGCACTCCCGCGATGAGGAAGACGAAGAGCCAGAGCAGTCCGAACAGGGCGAACCGCAGCACGGTGACGGTGAACTCACTCACTGAAGGTGACCGCCTCGGAGTAGGTGACAGGGGTGTCTCCCGCGGTCAGCACCATGCCGTCGGACAGGGCGATCGAGGAGATGGGTCGGCCGTCCACGAGGGTGCCGTTGGTGGAGCCGAGGTCGGTCGCGGTCGCCCGTGAGCCGGAGACCGTGATCTCGAAGTGCCGGCGGGACATGCCCGGATCGTCGATGACGACGTCGGCGCTGTTGGCGGAGCGGCCGAAGACCGTGGTGCCCTGCTGCAGCCGGTGCTCCCGGCCGTCCACCCACACGCTCGGAGCGGGCGCGGGGCGGGACGGGGCGCTGGGACGCACGGGGGGCGCGGCCGGCGGCTGCTGGATCGACTGGGAGCCGCTGGAGACGGTGTGCGGGCCGGAGTGGGCGGCATACTCCTCGAGCACCACGGGATGGGAGCGCGAGGGGGGATCGTAGCCGCCGCGGCTGGCGGGCTGGGCTGCGGGGGAGCCGTCGGGGCGGCGGGTGGCTGCGCGGACGCGGTACATGCCCGTGTCGAGGTCGTCGGCGATCTCGAAGGTCACGGAGACCGGGCCCACGAAGCTGTAGCCCTGCTCCACCGCGTGCTCGCCCACCACCTGGCGCAGGTCCTGCCTGAGCTCGGCGGAGACCGGATCGAGGCGCTCGAAGTCCGCGTTCGACAGCTCCACGGCATAGGCGTTCGCCGTGAGCGTACGGCCCCGCGAGACCACGGCTGCGCGGTTGTCGGCCTCGCGCCGGATGGCCGAGGCGAGTTCGACGGGCTCGACCTGTGACCGGAAGGCCTTGGCGAACGCGCCGTTCACGACGCGGTCGATGCCCTTCTCGAAGCGGTCGAAGACTCCCACGCGGCCTCCTTCCTTCACCTTGCGGACGGCCCGCGTCGGGCGCCCTTGAGTACAGTGCCTCCGAGGCCGGGCCGGTCGCTCTCCTGTACGTCGATCCGGACCATGTGGCGGCTCGGACGCCGCAGCGCACGAGGAGGCTGCGCGAGGCCGGCGGTCGCCGGTGCTCGCGCAGACGCCTCCTCAGCGCCCTGCAGGGTCCGATCGCTCCCCTCGCGGGTCCTTCCGACCAGCGACCTGCCCGTCTGCGCCTGTGGCGGATCCGGGCCGGGCCCAGCGGACCCCGGCCGATGTCGGGCGCACTACCGCGGGAAGAGCGACACGTCAGCACCCCATGCTAACGCGGATGAGCCTAGGACCCCATTATGGGAGCGCTCTGGAGGATCCGGTGGACCGGCTGAGCGCCGGGTGGGTGTGCGGAATGTGCCGCGTAAGGCCGGTGCATATGGGAGGTTTCTACGGTCCCGGCACCCTGCAGGGTGCCCGCACCGTAGAAACCTCCCGGACCCGGGTGCGGAGGAGGCGGCTGCTGCGGGCGCACATGTGCGGGAGGTCACTGCCTTCGGGTTGGCGCTCCGTTCCGGGCGCTGGTAATGTTCAGTCTCGTTGTTCGCGCGAGTGGCGGAATTGGTAGACGCGCTGGCTTCAGGTGCCAGTGATCGCAAGGTCGTGGGGGTTCAAGTCCCCCCTCGCGCACACGAAACTCGAAGGGCCCGGTCGGCTGACCGGGCCCTTCGTCGTCTGCCGGATGCCCTGCGTCAGCGCTCCGGATCGGGCCGCGATGTCCTGCAGGACGGCCGTCCCGGGCAATGCGCATTGCTACTGTTCCAGGCAGGCGCCGATGCCGGACCGACCCTCCGGCGGTATCCCCACCCCCGCGCCGGAGACACGGACAGCGAACATGGACAGCGCTCCGATTCCTTCCCCTCCCCTCGCCGCGCCAGCGGCCGATCAGCTCCTTGCCGGCGGCGTGGACGCGACGATCGACACGTACTTCGGCCCCGTCGCCGACGGGCTTTCCGCCCTCGTCTTCTACGAGCTCCCGCTGCCCGGCGGCACGGGACTTCCCCTCATCGTCCTCTGGCTCATGGCCGCGGCGGTCTTCGTCACCGTCTACCTGCGCTTCCAGCCCATCACGGGGATCAGGCACTCCCTCCGCATCATCCGGGGCCGGGCGACCCGCAAGACCGACCCCGGCGAGGTGTCCTCCTTCCAGGCGCTGGCCACGGAGCTGTCGGGCACTGTGGGCCTCGGCAACATCGCCGGCGTCGCGGTTGCGATCACCATCGGCGGTCCGGGTGCCGCGCTGTGGATCTTCGCGTTCGGCTTCTTCGGCATGAGCATGAAGATGGCCGAGGCGACTCTGGGCGTGAAGTACCGCAGGGTCGAGGCCGACGGCAGGGTGGCGGGCGGCCCCATGTACTACCTGCGGGACGGGCTGAAGGAGATCGGCCGGCCGCGACTGGGGAGGTTCCTGGCCGTGTTCTACGCGGTGGCCACGCTCATCGGCGTGTTCGGTGCGGGCAACCTGTTCCAGGCCAATCAGGTCACCGCCGCGATCGTCGGCGCGACGGGCGGGGAGTCCAGCTGGCTCGCGGACAAGCTGTGGCTGGTGGGGCTCGTCATCGCCGTTCTCACGGGATTCGTGGTGCTCGGCGGGATCAGGAAGATCGCGGACTGGACGTCGGCGATCACGCCGCTCATGGCCGTGCTCTACTTCGCAGGCGCCGTCGCCGTCATCCTCGTGCACATCACTGAGCTGCCCCACGCATTCGCGCTCATGTTCCAGGGCGTCTTCACGGGCGAGGGCGTGGCCGGAGGCATCGTCGGCGTGGCGATCGTGGGCATCCAGCGCGCGCTGTTCTCCAATGTGGCCGGCGTGGGCACGGCGGGGATGGCGCATTCGGCGTCGAAGACCTCCGATCCTGCGACCGAGGGCTATACGGCGCTGTGGGAGCCGCTCGTGGACTCCATGATCATCTGCATGCTCACGGCGCTCGCGATCATCACCTCCGGCCTCTACACGGTGGAGACCGACGGTTCCGATGCCGCCGGCGTCCAGCTCGCCACCAGTGCGTTCGCCTCCGTCACGCCTGTGTTCGGCACCCTGCTGACCGTCTGCGTCATCCTCTTCGGCTTCTCCACCATCCTCGCCTACGCCTACTACGGCCAGCGGGCCGTCGGCTACCTCACGGGCGAGAGCCGGCGCGCGGACCGGATCTTCCAGATCGCCTGGGTGCTCGCGATCGTGCTGGGCGCCTCGGCTTCGCTGAGCTCCGTCATCGCCTTCTCCGACGCCATGCTCTTCCTCATGGCCGTGCCCAACCTCATCGGCATCTACTTCCTCTCCCGGATCGTGCGGCTTGAGATCCTCCGCTATCGGACGCGCGCCCGCGCCGGGACGCTGGAGGAGATCCCGGAGGAGCTGCAGGTGGGCATGCGCGACCACGAGCCCACGAAGGTGCAGATGCGTGAGGAGAAGGCGAGGCTGGAGGCGCTCAAGGACCACCAGCGCAGGATCCGCCGCGAGTTCCGGAAGGCGCAGGAGGCTCGGAGGGGGCGCTGAGGCCCTCCCGGTCCCGAACGCCTTCCGCGCCCCGTCCCGCCCGGGGCAGGGGCGCGGAAGGCGGGGCGCACCTCCGCTCTCAGGATTCTCGAAGGATCCTTCAAGGGCCACATCAGGTATGGTCTGTCTCACATCCCGACACCCAGTGCCGCAGGTGCGCGCGCCGAACACCGTTGTGCGGAGCGCTCTGGGGCACGCTTCCAGAGAAGGACCCATGAAGCGAAAGACACTCGCGGCCGCCGCTCTGGCGGGCGCGCTCACCCTGACCGCATGCTCCACCTCGACGACCGGAGACACCGGCGAGGGCGGCGGCGCAGGCGCCCTCACCGTGGGCACCACGGACAAGGTCACGAAGATCGACCCCGCCGGCGCCTATGACAACGGCTCCTTCTTCGTCATGACCCAGGTGTTCCCGTTCCTCATGTCCTACACCCCCGGCACCGCTGACGTGGAGCCCTCCATCGCGGAATCGGCCGAGTACACCTCGGACACCACCTACGAGGTCACGCTCAAGGAGGGCCTCACCTTCGCCAACGGCAACCCGCTGACCTCCTCGGATGTGAAGTTCAGCTTCGACCGCCAGAAGGCCATCGCCGATCCCAACGGTCCGGCGTCCCTGCTGGGCTCGCTCGACTCGGTCGAGACCCCGGACGAGACCACGGTCGTCTTCCACCTCAACCGGCCCACGGACCAGACCTTCCCGCAGGTGCTCGCCGGCCCGGCCGGCCCCATCGTGGACGAGGACGTCTTCGCCGCCGATGCTCTCACCGACGACACCGACATCGTCGAGGCCGACGCCTTCGCCGGACCCTTCCGGATCGACAGCTACGACTTCAACAACCTCATCTCCTACCAGGCCTTCGAGGGCTACCAGGGCAGCCTCGGGCAGGCCGCCTCGGACACCGTCAACATGACGTACTACTCCGATGCGAACAACATGAAGCTCGCAGTGGAGCAGGGCGAGATCGACGTGGCCTACCGCTCGCTCTCGGCCACGGACATCGAGGACCTCGAGGGCAACGACGCGGTCGAGGTCCACCACGGGCCCGGCGGTGAGATCCGCTACATCGTCTTCAACTTCGACACCATGCCCTACGGGGCGGCCACGGACGAGGCGGACGAGGAGAAGGCGCTCGCGGTCCGGCAGGCCGTCGCGGGCATCGTCGACCGCCAGGCGCTCGCGGACCAGGTCTACAAGGGCACGTTCACCCCGCTGCTCTCCCATGTGCCCGAGGGGCTCGACGGCGCCAACCAGGCGGTGGGCGAGGAGTACCTCACGGCCGAGGGCGGTCCCGATGTCGAGGCCGCCGCCCAGCGCCTCGAGGACGCGGAGGTCGAGACGCCGGTGGAGCTCAAGCTGCAGTACAGCCCCGACCACTACGGGCCGTCCTCCGGCGACGAGTACGCGCTCGTCAAGCAGCAGCTCGAGGACACCGGCCTCTTCACGGTCGACCTCCAGTCCACCGAGTGGGTCCAGTACTCCGAGGACCGGGTGGCGGACGTGTACCCGGCCTACCAGCTGGGATGGTTCCCGGACTATTCGGACGCGGACAACTACCTCGTGCCGTTCTTCTATGACACGGACGACTCCGCGAGCTTCCTCGGCAACCACTTCCGCGACGAGGAACTCAACGAGAAGCTCGCCGCACAGGTCTCCGTCGAGGATCCGGCCGAGCGCGCCGCGCTCATCGAGGAGATCCAGAACGACCTCGCGCAGTCCCTGCCCACCGTGCCCCTGCTCCAGGGCGAGCAGATCGCGGTGACGGGCACGGATGTGCAGGGGGTCGACGAGACCCTCGACCCGTCCTTCCAGTTCCGCCTGGCGCTGCTGAGCAAGTGACGTCCGCAGCGGGCAGATGACGCGCCCGCACCCGCCCGAGGCGGTGGCCCCGTTCCCCCGGACCGGGAGGCGGCCACCGCCTCGGGCGTGGTGCCGGCGACCCGTGCCCGCGCGCCGCTCCCACGAAAGAAGCCCCCATGTCTGCCACCGTCGCTCTGCCCGAGGCCTCGGGTGGTGCCGCTGAGAGCGCTCCCGGCCCACGGCGGTCGCCCGGGTCCGGACTGCTGCGCTACATCGGCATCCGGTTCCTCCTCATCATCCCCACCGTGTGGATCCTCACCACACTCGTCTTCTTCCTCATGCGCATCACGGGCGATCCCATCACGGCCGCCCTGGGCGGGCGCCTCACACAGGCCCAGCTCGCCGAGCGCATCGAGGCCGCCGGCTACGACAGGCCGCTCCTCGTCCAGTACTTCGAGTACATGGGCGGACTGCTGCGCGGCGACTTCGGCACCGCGATCTCCGACGGACGGCCCGTCTCACGCATCCTCCTGCAGCACGGCGCCGCGACGCTGGAGCTCGCGTTCTACGCGGTCCTCGTGGCGCTGCTCATCGGCGTGCCGCTGGGCATGCTCGCGGCCCGGCTCCGCGACCGGTGGCCGGACGCGGTCCTGCGCATCCTCGCGATCCTCGGCTATGCCACCCCCGTGTTCTTCGCCGGCCTCGTCCTCAAACTGATCTTCGGCGCGTTCTGGCCCGTGCTCCCCGTGTCCGGGCGGGGGTCCTCGACCACGGAGCTCGTGATGTCCGGCGTCGTGGCCCCCACCGGGATCTACGCCGTCGATGCGCTGCGGATCGGGAACATGCCGGTGTTCTCCGACGTCATCGCCCACGCGGTGCTGCCTGCGATCGCCCTCGGCCTGCTGACGGGCGGCACGTTCCTGCGGCTGGTGCGCACCAACCTCATCGGCACGCTCGAGTCCCAGTACGTCGAATCCGGCCGCTCCCGAGGCGTGAGCGAGTTCCGCCTCGTCACCCGGCATGCGCTGCGCCCGGCCCTCATCCCCATCATCACCGTCATGGGGATGCAGGTGGCGATGCTGCTCGCGGGCGCGATCCTCACGGAGACGACGTTCGAGTGGAACGGGCTGGGCTATCAGCTCTCCGAGTACCTCAAGGCCCGCGACTTCGTGGCCGTCCAGGGGATCGTGGTGCTGCTCGCCGTCATCGTGGCCGTCACCAATTTCGTCGTGGACATCATCGCCGTGCTCATCGACCCGCGAGTGAGGTACTGACATGGCCGACACGCAGACGAACAGTCCCGGCGGCACGGGTGCAGGCGGAGCCGGTGCGGCGGCCGGCGGCAGCGCAGCGCCCGAGGCCGAGGTGCGGCGCGGCTCCCTCTTCGCCCGCCTGCCCGTGGTGCGGGACATCCGCCGCTCCGTGGGCCTGCAGCGGGGGATGCTGCTGACCGGCGTCGTGATCGTGGGCGCGGTGGTGCTCTGTGCGGCACTCGCCCCGCTCATCGCCCCCTACGGGTACAATCAGCTCGCAGACGAGAGCGGGAGCTTCGGCGCCCAGCAGCCGCCCAGCGCCGCGCACGTCTGGGGGACGACGGTGGGCGGCTTCGACGTCTTCTCCCGTGTGATCTGGGGGACGCAGACGGCGGTCATGGTGATCGTGGTCGCCGTGCTCATGAGCCTCTTCATCGGAGTGGCGCTGGGCCTGGTCTCCGGGTACTTCGGCGGCTGGCTCGACCGGGTGCTCGTGGTCGCGGCGGACGCGATCTACGCCTTCCCCTCGCTGCTGCTGGCCATCGTCATGACGATCGTCATCTCCGGCGGGCAGTCGGACGTGGTGGGCGGCGTGTTCGCCGCGGCCATCTCGATCACGGTGGTCTTCGTGCCGCAGTACTTCCGGGTGGTGCGCTCCGAGGCCGTCCGGCTCAAGTCCGAGCCGTTCGTGGAGGCCGCCCAGGTGCTCGGCGAGCCGGCGCTGAAGATCATCGCTCGCCATGTGTACCGCAACGCCACCCGCAACATCCCGCTCGTGTTCACGCTCAATGCCTCCGAGGCCATCCTCACCCTCGCGGCACTGGGGTTCCTGGGCTTCGGCATCGAGCCCACCTCGGCCGCGGAATGGGGCTTCGACCTCAACAAGGCGCTCGCCGACGTCACGAGCGGCATCTGGTGGACGGCGATGTTCCCGGGCCTGGCGATCGTGCTCACGGTGCTGGGCATCACGCTCGTGGGCGAGTCGATGAACGACCTGGCCGATCCGCGGCTGCGGCGCAGGCGCCGGGCCGGCAAGAGCAAGGAGGCCTCGCATGGCTGAGCAGGCGCGCACGCACGGGCAGGACGGTCGGGACGCCGTGCTGGACATCTCCGGCCTCGACGTCTCCTTCGCCACCGACGGCGGCGATGTGCACGCGGTGCGGGACCTCTCCCTGCAGGTGAGGCCCGGTGAGGTGCTCGCGATCGTGGGGGAGTCGGGATCCGGCAAGACGGTGACCGCCCGGACGGTGCTGGGGCTGATCCCGGAGACCGCGACGGTGGGCGGTGCGGTGGTGCTGGACGGCGCGGACGTGCTCACGGCCTCGGCAGCGGAGCTGCGCGCGATGCGGGGCGCACGGGCCTCGATGGTCTTCCAGGAGCCCTCCACCGCGCTCAATCCCGTCTTCACGGTGGGCTGGCAGATCGCCGAGGGGCTGCGGGCCCACCACCCCCGGGCCTCGCGGCGCGAGCTGCGGGCCCAGGCGGTCGCGGCGATGGAGCAGGTGGGGATCCCTGATGCCGAGCGGCGGCACGACTACTATCCGCACCAGTTCTCGGGCGGGCAGAAGCAGCGCGTCGTCATCGCGATGGCGCTCGCCCTGGGCGCGAAGGTCATCGTGGCCGATGAGCCCACCACGGCCCTCGACGTCACGGTGCAGGCGGAGATCCTCGACCTCCTGCGCGACCTGCGGGACGAGACGGACACCGCGATC
Organism: Brevibacterium album DSM 18261; assembly: GCF_000426445.1. GTDB lineage: Bacteria > Actinomycetota > Actinomycetes > Actinomycetales > Brevibacteriaceae > Brevibacterium > Brevibacterium album. The sequence continues at coordinate 196,432 of NZ_AUFJ01000015.1, forward strand.
GTCCTCATCACGCACAACATGGGCGTCGTCGCGGACCTGGCGGACCGGGTCGCCGTCATGTACCGGGGCGACCTCGTGGAGACGGCGGACGTGAGGACTCTCTTCGCCGCTCCGCGGGAGGAGTACACGAAGGAGCTGCTCGCCGCCGTCCCGCGACTCTCGGTGACGGAGGTCGCGGAGCTCGCGGAGGAGTCGAGGCCGGGCGGGGACGGCGGCGCCGGTGCATCTGAGCCGGGCGAGGTCCGCACCAGGACCGCCCGTGCGCGCGGGTCCGCTCCGGAACGGGCACGCGAGGCGGGGGAGTCCCGGGGGTCGGCGGCCCGGGCCTCGGCGGAGGATGCGCCCGAGGCCGGTGCCGGGCCGGATGCGGCGGTGCCGGGCCCACGCTCGCCTGGTGCATCCGCGCCCGTCGTGCGGGCGAGCGGACTGCAGATCGTGTTCCCGGGTGGGATCGGCAAGCCCGATTTCCACGCGGTCCGCGGGGTGGACTTCGAGATCGCGCCGGGAGAGGTGTTCGGCCTCGTCGGGGAGTCCGGTTCGGGGAAGACGACGATCGGGCGGGCGATCGCGGGGCTCAATCGCGCCTCCGGGGGCTCGCTCACGGTGTTCGGCCACGAGATGGTGGGGTACCGGGAGAAGGCGTTCCGGCCGCTGCGGAAGCGGATCGGCTTCGTGTTCCAGGACCCCGCGGCCTCGTTCAACCCGCACCTCACGATCGAGGAGTGCGTGGGCGAGCCGTTCACGGTGCACCGGCCGGAGATGGGCGAGGCGGAGCGGCGGAGGCGGGTCGCGGAGCTGCTGGACGCGGTGCAGCTGCCGGCCGCATACGCGCAGCGCTATCCGCATGAGCTCTCCGGCGGGCAGCGGCAGCGGTGCTCGCTGGCCCGCGGCATCGCGCTGGACCCGGAGCTGCTGATCGCGGATGAGCCCACCTCGGCGCTCGACGTCTCCGTGCAGGCTGCGGTCCTGGAGCTGTTCCGCGAGCTGCAGGAGAGGTTCCGGTTCGCCGCGCTGTTCATCTCGCACGACCTCGCGGTGGTGGACATGCTCTCCGACCGGGTGGGCGTGCTGTTCCAGGGGAAGTTGCTGGAGCAGGGGCCGGGAGCGGAGGTGCTGCGCAGTCCGCAGCACGACTACACGAAGCGGCTCATCGCCTCCCTGCCCGTCCCGGATCCGGTGGAGCAGGCGACGCGCCGGGAGGTCGCACGCGCACTGCGCGCCTCAGGCTGAGGCGAGCTCTGTTCTGCGCTGTGGGTCCCTTTACGTATGTGGTTTCGTCGTCTCAGACGCGTAAAACGTGCAGCCACCACATACGTGGGCTGAGCCTCTTCGCTCACGTATGTGGTGGCTGCATGACGAGGCCGTTGCGGACGCGGGAACTGCATACGCGGGTGGTGTGTGCGGATGACGTGTGCAGGGGAGACCGCGGCACGCGGGGCAGGAGGGTGCCCTGCGACGTGCTGAGCGGTGGTCGTGAGGGCGCGGCGGATGGGCGTGCGACTTGCGGTCACACGGGGGCGTCACAGTAGGCGCGAGGTGCGCGCACCGGCCTGGGGATGAGCGATCCGCCGTCCACAGGTCCGGGCGGACCCTGTCGCAGGCTGCCTGAGCTTCCTACGGTGAGCGCATGGAACGCGTGGAAGCGGATGACCGGGTCGTCGAGTATCCCGCCTTCATCATGCCCGGGTCACGTGCGGATGGGCTCCGGCCGAGCGCGACGCGGGCCTCGGCGCGGAACCGGCCGTTCGTGCGCGGCGTCTACGTCCATCCGGGGCGCACGGAGCTGGGGTTCGGTCCGCGCTGGGCCGACGAGGACTGGTTCGACCTGCGCAACAAGGCGGTGGCGCTGCAGCACCGTTCTCCGGAGCTGGTGCTCTCCGATGTCTCGGCGGCGCGCTTCCACGGCTGGCCCCTGCCCTCTTCGGTGGGCGGTGCGCAGCTGCTGCGGGGCAGGTCCGCGCGTCAGGGGCAGATCCACATGATCCATGCGCGCAGCCAGTACAGGCTCCCCGAGGGCTTCCTCAGCCGACGTCCACGCGAGGTCGCCGTCGTGGAGAAGTACGGGGCGCGCGTGGTCGAGCCGATGGAGTGTCTGCGGCAGATCGCGCGGTGGCTCTCGGAGGACGAGCTGCTGGAGGTGATCGACGCCGTCTGCGGTCCCTGGCACGGAAGGGCACTCGACGATCCTGCCGGGATCGCGGCCTCGGCGGTGGGCTGGGTGAGGTTCAGGGGGAAGGGGAAGCTGCTGCGAGCCGCAGCGCGTGCACGGGCCGGAACGGGATCGCCGCAGGAGACGCGGGCGCGTCTACGCATTGTGGACTTCGGCCTGCCCGAACCGGAGGTCTCCCCTGCGGTTCCGCTGCGCGGTCGCACTCTGCACCCGGACCTGGCCTACCGCGACATCAGGATCGCGATCGACTACGAGGGCGACCATCACCGGACGGATGCCTGGCAGTGGGACCATGACATCAGCCGCGCGCAGCTCTTCCAGGAAGCCGGATGGCAGTACTACAGGGTGAACGCCCGCACGGACATGGGCTCCTTCCTCGCCATGCTCACGGAGGTGAGGCGCGAACGGCTGCGCTGGCTGCGGGACGGGACGCTGTGAGAGGCGCTGCTGAGCTCGCCTCGTGCAGCTCGCGGCGCTGCACGCGGGCAGCCCCTCATGCTGGCCGCCCGACGTTCTCAGTGCAGATGTCCACAGCTCTGAACGTATGCAGTATCTTCGCCGCAGACGTCTTCGGCGCGCAGTCACCACATACATGCACGCAGCTTCCCCGATCAGGTATGCAGTAACTGCGCGCTGGAGCGCTCGGAGCTGCAGGAACTGCATACGCGTGCGCACGGCTGAGGCGAATCGCTGCCGTCGCAGCAGAGGGCGCTACTCTTGTCCGTGCCCAGCTGCGCGCTGCGTATGCGGATTCCTCGCAGCGGCCACACGGGAGGTGCAGCTCCCATCCTCGCCGCACGCTTCGCCGCGGCCCGCCTCATCCACGCGGAACCGAACGGAAGGAACACCGCGATGCCCTGGACGCCCACCCCCGAGGACGACCGCCGCTTCATGGCACTCGCCATCGAGCAGGCCCGGAAGAGCTGGGACGAGGGCGGTGTGCCGATCGGCGCCGTGCTCGTCCACGAGGGAGATGTGCTCGCCGCCGGCCACAACCAGCGCTTCCAGCAGGACAGCGCGATCCTCCACGGCGAGACGGACGCCATCGAGAAGGCCGGGCGCCTGCCCGCCGGCGTCTACCGGAGCAGCGTCCTCTACACGACGCTCTCCCCCTGCATCATGTGCGCCGGCACCGCGCTGCTGTACGAGATCCCGCGCATCGTCGTGGGTGAGAACAGGAGCTTCGAGATGTCCGAGGCGCTGCTGGCCGAACGCGGCGTCCGGGTCGACGTGCTCGACGACCCCGCCTGCATCGAACTCATGGACCGCATGCTCGCCGAGCGCCCGGACCTGTGGAGCGAGGACATCGGCGTGGAGGCCGGGGAGACCGCGAAGGCCGCGCGGTGAAGCGCGGGGAGGGGAGCGAACCCGGGCTCTCCGCGCAGGTGAGCGGAGAGGCGCGTCCGGCGGCGCCTGTCGATCCCGACTACCCCATCACCCCGGTCCCGAGGTCTGCGCGGCGCTCGGCCTTCTCCATCACCGTGGTGCTCGTGGGCTTCACGATCTTCGCGCCCACGCTCATGGCAGGGGCTTCCGTCGGCGCCGCGTTCCACTTCGCGGAGTTCCTCGTGGTCCTCCTCGTGGGGTCGCTCGTGCTGGGGGTCTATGTCGCGGCGATCGGGTTCCTGGGCGCGCGCACGGGGCTGACCACCGTCGTCATGTCCCGCTACAGCTTCGGCACGGTGGGCTCCAAGCTCGCCTCCCTGCTCCTGGGCGGCACGCAGGTGGGCTGGTACGGCGTGGCGGTGGGCACCATCGGGCAGATGACGGCGCTCGCCTTCGGCTGGTCCGGCTGGTGGGCTCCGGCGATCGTCATGATCGTGGTGTCCGGGCTCATGATGCTCACCGCGCTGTTCGGGTACGAGGGCATGTACTGGGTCTCCCTCGTCTCCACTCCACTCATCCTCATCCTCGCGTTCTGGCTGACGTTCCGCGGGTTTGCGGAGGTGGGCGGCCTCTCCGGCATCTTCGCGATGGAGCCGGCGACCTCGATGAGCTGGGCGCTCGCGGTGACGACGATCGTGGGGACCTTCGCCTCAGCCGGTACGCAGGCGGCCAACTGGACGCGGTTCGCCCGCAGCGGCCGGCATGCGGTGGCGGCCTGCGGCATCGGCTTCGTGGTGGGCAACGGGCTCATGGTGTTCTTCGGCGCGGTGGCCGCGCTCGCCTTCGGTGAGGGCGATTTCACGACGCTGCTCATCAGCATGGGGATGATCGGATGGGGGCTGTTCTTCCTGTTCGGCAACCTGTGGAAGTCCAACGCGGATGCCGCGTACGCCTTCGGTGTGGCCGGGGCCGAGATCGCGAGCGACAGGCGCAAGGGGCCCTACATCATCGGGGGCGTGGTGATCGGCACGATCCTCGCGCTCACCGGCGTGGAGGGCCACATCGTCGGCTATCTCAGCCTGCTGGGCGTCTTCGTCCCGCCGCTGGGCGGTGTGCTCGTGGGCGACTGGATCGCGCGGTGGCGGCACGGGCAGCCCCCGCTGGAGACGCTCACGGAGAAGGTGCGCTGGCAGGCGCTCGTGCCGTACGCGCTCGGTGCGGCGGTGGCGTGGTTCTCGAACGAGCACGCCGTCGGCATCGCCCCGCTCAACGGCATCGTGGTGGCGCTCGTGCTTGCCTGGGCGCTGGGGCGGTTCGCCTCGGGCCGGACGGCACCGCAGGTCCCGGCTGCGGTGGGGTGACTGCGAGGCGGCAGGTTCAGCAGCCCTGCCCGCCCCTCTCCCAGCCCAGGCGGATGAGCTGCTCGAGGACATCGAGGTCGATGTCCTCGGGCTTGTTCACGTAGGTGCAGGCGGCCCCGCGGGTGTGCTTGCCCAGCCGCTCCCACAGCTCCGGGGCCGCCTCGTGGGGAGGCAGTCCGTAGAGCGAGAGCTTCGCCTTGCGCGGGCTGAACCCCGACCGGAACGCCGTGCCCGACCAGCCGCTCGCGTACGTGTAGTCGTAGCTGCCGTAGCCCACCATCGACTCGCCCCACATGACCGGGCGCTCGCCGGTGGCGCGGCCGTAGATCTCGAGCAGGAGCTCGCCGTGGACCCGGCGGCGGGGAGCCTCGAGCGAGCGGATGTACTCCAGGGGGTCCGCCTCGGTGGGGGCCGTGGCGGGCTGCTTCGCCGGCTTCTTCGCGGAGCGGCCGTCGGGCTGCTCGGAGGAGGGCTGCGCGGAATGTGCGGTCATGCCTCCATTCTCATGCCGAGCGAGGCGGCGCACCAGGTGCTCTTCGGACCGGCCCGCCGCTTCAGCCCGCCGGAGTCTCCGTGCTCATCCGCAGCGCCGCCACGAGGCTCCGGTAGTACGCGCTCTCCCGCAGGAGCTGCGTGTGCGTGCCGCGCGCGGTGATCCTCCCGGCGTCCATGACGAGGATCTCGTCCGCATCCGCCACGGTGGAGAGCCGGTGCGCGATCGTCACCACCGCACGCTCCTCGGCGGCGCCGGCGATTGCCGCCTGCACCGCGGCCTCGGTGAGCCCGTCCACCTGGGCCGTCGCCTCGTCGAGCAGCAGGATCCGGGCATCGGCCAGGAGCGCCCTGGCCAGGCTTATGCGCTGCCGCTGCCCGCCCGAGGTGCTGGTCTCCGTCAGCGGCGTGTCCAGTCCGTTCGGGAGGCCGTCGATGAACGCGCTCAGGCCCAGCTGCTCGGTCACCGCCCGCACCCGCTCGCGGTCCGCCTCGGGGTTGGTGAACAGCAGGTTCTCCCCGATGGTGCCCGGCACCACCGGCGTCTCCTGCTCCACATAGGCGAAAGCCGCCCGCGTCCGCGTGGGGCTGAGCTCCCGGTACTCCTCCCCGAACAGGCGGATGCTGCCGTGCTCCGGCTCGAGGAAGCGCATCATGAGGTTGAAGACCGTGGTCTTCCCCGCTCCCGAGGCGCCCACCAGCGCGATGTGCCCGCTGCGAGGGATGCTCAGGTCGAGGTCCCGCACTGCGGGCTCCGCGGCTCCCTCGTAGCCGGCGGTGATCTCCGAGAACTCCAGGGCGGGGGCCGCGCCCGGAGCGCCGTCGCCGAGGCCGCCCCCGGATCCGGTGGGGCCTCGCGCGGCGCTGTCCTCCCCGCCTCCGCGGCGGACCTCCCACGTGACCCGCGCCTCCTGCGGCATCTGTTCGATCTGCCGGATGCGCCCTGCGGCGGCGAGCCCCGACTGCAGCGTGCTGAGGTTCTGCGTGAGCTCCATGAGGGGTCCGCTGAGGCCCCACACGTACAGGAGGAACGCCACGAGGGTCGAGACGGTGATCTCGCCCGTACTCACCCGGAACGCCCCGAAGGCCAGGACCAGGATCACTGCGGCGTCGAGGCCGGTGCCGGCGATCGTCCACGCCCCTGCCTGGATGCGCACCGACCGCAGCGCCTGGTGCCGGGACTCGTCCACGTGGTGCATGAGGGCGCGCAGGCGTCGGGTCTCCGCGCCGGAGGACTTCACGGTCTTGATCGCCCGGACGGTGCCCTCGAGCTCGGTGCCGAGTGAGGAGAGCGCGGCCTGCGACTTCTCCTCGACGGCGGCGATGCGCGGCATGAGGACCACGAAGAGCAGGAAGATCACCGCCACCACCAGCAGGGTGGCGCCCAGGAGGACGAGGTCCAGCGCCGCCATGAGGACGAGTGAGCCCGCGAGCATGATCGAGCCGTTGATGAGTCCGATCACCGCGGAGGAAGCCGCCTGATTCAGCAGCACCGTGTCCGAGGTGACCCGGGTGACGAGTTCGCCCGGCCCGCGCGAGAGGAGCGCGAAGACGCGCGCGCCGAGGTAGCGCATGATCATGCGGCGGCGCGCGTCCCGGACGATGTCCTCGGCCACGCGCCCCATGAGCGTCCACTGGTACCAGCCCACGACGGCGCCCACCACGAGGAGCACGGTGAGCAGCAGGACGGGAGCGCGGAGGGAGCCGCCGGCGTCCAGTGTGTCGAGAACCCATTTGGTGACCATCGGCGAGGCGAGGCCCATGGCGGAGACGGCCAGCGCGAGCAGCAGGCCCAGCAGCAGCCGGGGAGCCTGCGGGCGGGTGAAGGACCACAGGATCGTGAGCCTCTCACGCGTCGAGGCGGCGTCCGCGTCCGTTTTTGCGGCATTGCCGTCACGGGAACCGGCGCTGAGGCGCGGCTGATCGGGATCGCGCACTGCATCTGAGACGGCCATAGCCACTATTGGGACATATATGTCCCATATTTGTCAACGCCTGTCTTGAATGAGTGCGGAAGAGTCCAATACTGTGTGGGCATGTCCGACTCTCCTTCGTCCGCGGACCCGGCGCAGGCCCCGCAGTCCGCCCTCAGCCCCACCGCGCGGCGCACGCGCACTGCGATCATGACCGCGGCCATCGACCTGCTGGCGGCTCATCCCGAAGCGCCCATGAAGGACATCGCCGAGGCCGCCGGGGTCTCCCGGAGCACGCTGCACCGGTACTTCGCGGACCGGGCGACGCTGCGGCTCGCGCTGGACGAGCTCACCGTCTCCCAGTGGCGCGAGGCGGTGCGGGCCGCGCGCATGGGCGAAGGCACCGGGCTGGCCGCGTTCCGCAGGCTGTCCGCGGAGGCGCTCGACCGGCTCGACGTCCTCGCCTGGTGGATGGTCACCCCGGAGCTGTGGGAGCCGCAGGGCGATGCCGTTCCCGAGGCGGCCTCGGCCTCCGCTGTGCGGGCGGCTGGAGAGACGTCCGCGACGGGGGAGGCGCAGGGCGCGGGGGAGCCGGCCGGCGTGCGTCAGCTCAGCGCGCCTCGGCGGCCTGCCAGCGCCGAGGGGAACCCCGAGGCCGTGCACGCCCCGGAGGCGGCGCAGGCCGCTCTCGTGCCGGAGGACGCCGAGATCGTCGCGGCCCTGCACCGGGGCGCGGAGGACGGGAGCATCGACCCGAAGGTCGAGCCCGCATGGCTGCTCAGCCTGCTCTGGGCGGTGCTGTACTCGGTGCGCTTCACGCCGGCTGAGGGCGGCCTCTCCGCGTTCGACGCCCGGGCCCAGGGCCTGCGCACCCTGCTCAAGGCGGCAGCGGCAGAACCGTCGGGGGTCTGACACCCGGGGACCCTGCCGGGCGGCGGGAGCCGGCCGGCCTCGCGCGCAGCCGCTCGGGACCGGATCCGCTCGCGCGCCCTTCGCGTCCTCGACCTCCATGACGCTGAGCGTCGTCCTGTGTCCCACTGTGTCCGCGCGGCTGAGCCCGCTGCGGCGCTCGCGTACGTTTGCAATCAGGATCACGAGAGCCGGTCGCACAGCTCTGGCTGACCGGCCGGCAACCCCAACGCCAGCGATGGGTGCCCCAGATGACGATCCGGCAGACGGACGGACCGCCGCCTGCAAGCTCGGCGCACCGGCGGTCCTCCGCCCGCGCCCCGTCCAGGGGGAGACATGACTGCTCACATCCGCCCAGCACAGGCGATCGCCACAGCGCAGATCCACGCCGGCACCGCAGTTCCCGTGCCCGCCCGGCCCGTGCAGCCGCCGCTGCACCTCTCGGCCGCCTATGAGTTCGACTCCCTGCGCGATGCGCGCGAGGCCTTCGCCCAGCGAGAGCCCGCCTTCACCTATGCGCGCACGGGCAGTCCCACGGTGGCGCTGCTGGAGCGGCGCCTGGCCGCGCTGGAGGAGGGGGTGGGCGCGGTGGCCACCGCCTCGGGCCAGGCCGCCCTCGCCCTCACGCTCCTGGCCCTCGCCGGCCGCGCAGGGCAGCACCCGCAGGCGCGCCCGGAGCCGGATGCTCCCGGCGGCCAAGTGGTCGCCTCCGCGCGCATCTACGGCGGGACCGCGGACCTTCTGAACGACACCCTCGCCGAGGCCGGGATCCGGGTGAGCTGGGTGGACCCGCGCCAGCCCGCGCAGTGGGCGGCGGCAGCGAACTCGCGGACCCGGGCGTTCCTCGTCGAGTCGATCGGGAATCCGCATGCGGACCTGCCCGACATTCCCGCGCTCGCGGAGATCGCCCACCTCCACGGCGTGCCGCTGATCGTCGACAACACCCTGGCCACACCCCATCTGCTGCGGCCGGGGGCGCTGGGTGCGGACCTCGTCGTCCACTCCGTCACCAAGTACCTCACGGGCAACGGCACCGCGCTCGCCGGAGTCGTCGTGGACACCGGGCGCTTCAGTCCCAGTGCGGAACCGGAGAAGTGGCCGCAGCTCACGGCACCCACCGTGCGGTTCGGGAACGCCTCGCTCGTGGAGCGGTACGGCGAGCACGGCGCGCTCCTCCACCTCATCCGCGCCAAGTTCCTCCACGACCTAGGCCCCTGCCTCTCGCCGTGGAGCGCGCAGCAGGCTCTCGACGGGATCGAGACCCTCGACATCCGCGTGGAGCGGCACTGCCGTACGGCCGAGGCGCTCGCCGCGCGCCTCCACGCCCACCCCGGTGTGCGAGTCGTCCGCCATCCCAGTGTGCCCGGCTCACCGGATGCCGCGCTCGCCCGCCGCGACTTCCCGCGGGGCGCCGGGGCCGTGCTGTCCTTCGAGCTGGACGGCGATCTGTCCGTGGTGGAGCGCTTCGTGGATGCGCTGCGGGTGTTCCGCCTGGCGGCCAACATCGGCGATGCCCGCTCGATGATCTCCCACCCGGCCTCGATGACCCACTGCCGGCTCTGTCCGGAGCTGCGGGACGCGGGCGGCATCACGGAGAGCACCCTCCGACTCTCCGTGGGGCGGGAGGATCCGGAGGATCTCTGGGCGGACCTCGCCCAGGCGTTCGCCGCCGCAGGGCTGGCAGAGGCGGGGCATGCCGCCGCAGGGCTGGGGGAACCGCAGACCGCGCCCGAGGCCGGAGTCGCCGATGTGCCGGCCTCCCCCGCGCGTGCGGGGCGGGGGTACGCTCCGGAAGCGCCGGTCCGCGAAGCCGAGGCGGTGACGGCATGAGCACGCACGAGGCGACATGGACGTACGCGGCACTCTCCCCTAGCCGGTCAATCACAGAGGCACAGACGTCTGCAGACGAGTGGACGGCCTCGGGCGCAGAGCCCCTGCCCTCCGCGGCAGCCCTGACGGCCTCGGGGGCGGTGCCGTCCCTGGCGCGCGGAGGCCCTGCGGAGACCCGGCCCCGCCTGCTGCGAAGGGGCTTCGCGACCTCGGCGGTGCACGCCGGGCAGGCCCCGGACCCGCTCACGGGCGCGGTCATCCCTCCCATCTACCAGACCTCGACGTTCACGCAGCCCACCGTGGACACGCTCCGGGCCGGATACGAGTACTCGCGCGGCGGCAATCCCACGCGCAGCGGCTTCGAGACGCAGCTCGCGGCTCTGGAGCGCGGAAGCCGCGCCTTCGCCTTCGCCTCCGGGATCGCGGCGGAGGACGCGCTGCTGCGGTCCGTCCTGCGGCCGGGGGACACGGTCGTGGCGGTGGCACAGACCTATGGCGGCACCCACCGCCTGCTCACGCAGCTCTATGCACGCTGGGGAGTGACCACGCAGTTCGTCGCCCCGGACGACCTGCCGGGGTTCGAAGCCGCGATCGCGGCACCGCAGGCGCGCGCGGTGTGGATCGAGACGCCCACCAATCCGCTCCTCACGGTGGTCGACATCGCCGCCTGGGCGGAGGCGGCGCATGCGCACGGTGCGCTCGTCGTCGTGGACAGCACCTTCGCCTCACCGGCGCTGCAGACGCCGCTGACGCTGGGTGCCGATGCCGTCGTGCACTCGACGACCAAGTACATCGGCGGCCACTCGGATGTGCTGGGCGGTGCCGTGGTGGTGGGCGAAGCGGAGTGGGAGGGGCAGCCGCTGGCCGAGGCGGTCGGCTTCCAGCAGTTCGCCGGCGGTGCGGTCGCGGGCCCGCAGGACTCCTTCCTCGCCGCGCGCGGGCTCAAGACGCTGGGCATCCGCCTGCGACAGCACTGCGAGAACGCCGCCGTCATCGCGGAATGGCTCCAGCACAGGCCGGAGGTGGAGCAGGTGTTCTACCCGGGGCTGGAGGGACACCCCGGACACGAGGTCGCGAAGAGGCAGATGTCCGGATTCGGCGGGATCGTGTCCTTCCGGGTGAAGGGCGGGTCCGGCCCGGTGCGGGGTGCTGCCGGAGCAGGCGCGGCAGTGCGGCCGGGGCCGGTGAGCGGTGGTCTCGCTGCAGGTGAGGCCGCGGCGCGGAGCGTTGCGGAGGGCACGGACCTCTTCGGCCTGTCCGTGAGCCTGGGCGGTGTGGAGTCGCTCATCTGCCACCCCGCGACCATGACCCACGGCTCCGTCGCGGGCGCTCCCGAGGCCCCGCCGCGCGATCTGGTCCGCCTGTCCGTGGGGATCGAGGATGTCGAGGACCTCGTGGACGATCTGGAGCGCGCGCTCCGCCGGCCGGACTGAGCGCGCCGCCCCCCTTCTCCTCCGCAGGCACGCCGGATACGCTGGGCGCCAGAAGACGCCTTCGTTCGGAGGAGACCGCTGTGAGGGTGGGCAGGGCCGTCGTGACGGTGCCGGACCAGGATGCTGCGATCGGCTGGTACGGGCGCGGGCTCGGATTCGGCGTGCTGTTCGACGAGGAGATCTTCCCCGGCTTCCGGGCCGTGCATGTGGGGCCCGGAAGCGTCGCCGAGGCCGGGGTGTGGCTGATGCCGGGTGGAACCGCGCTGTCCCCCGGGGATGTGCCCTCCGGCGGGGAGGCGCCGGGTGGCGAGGCTGCCTCGGGCGGCGGGGCGAGCGGGCGGGCCGCGGATGCCGATCCCCCACGAGCCCATGCGGACCAGAGTGCGGGAGAGCCGCTCCTCGTGCTGTTCAGCGACGATCTGGACGCGGACGCGGAGAGGCTCCGTGCGGCGGGCACACTGCCGGACCGGGGGCCGGAAGGCGCGCAGGGAGCACGGTCGATCCATGTGCGGGACCCCGGGGGCAATGTCATCGTCGTCGTCGAGGCGCCGGAGGGTCTGGCAGGCCCGGCCGGGACTTGATTGTCGCACTGCGGCTGGGGAGACTGGTCCCCAGTGCCGAGCGATCGTTCGGTCATTCGTCTGCTGAGCGGAGGAGGAGCGGCGTGGACGCACTGCGCACGGAACCTGACGGTACGGAGGTCGTGAGGACGCGGGCCGAAGCCGCGGAGCTCACGATGCCGCCCCTCCTCGTGCTGGAACCCGTGGCGGAGTTCCTCGACGGGATCGGCCTCGGAGGTGGTGAGCTGGCCTGGGCGCGGATCGGTGACGGGCAGTCCAACATCACCTACCTCATGGAACGCGGCGGCCGCCGCTTCGTCCTCAGGCGCGGTCCTCGCCCTCCCATCGCCAAGTCCACGCACGACATGGTCCGTGAGGCCCGGGTGCAGCGCGGCGTTGCGCGGGTCGGGCTGCCGGTCCCGGAGATCCTCGCCGTCTGCGAGGACGAGAGCGTGCTGGGTGTGCCCTTCTACGTCATGGACTACCTCGAGGGTGAGATCGTGGTGCGTGAGACGCCTGCCGTCTTCGACACAGCGGCAGGCCGCAGGGCCGCCTCGGAGGCGCTCGTCGACACCCTGACGGATCTCCACGGCGTCGATCTCGACGGGGCGGGGCTCACGGAGTTCGGACGGCCGGAGGGGTATCTGGAGCGTCAGATCGCGACGTTCTCCCGCCTCGCACCGCTCGTGACGAAGCGCGACCTGCCGCAGGTGGCCGAGATCGCGCGATGGCTGGGAGACAACGTGCCCACTCCGCAGCGTGCGGGCCTGGTCCACGGTGATTACCGCTTCGGCAATGTCATGTTCGCGCCCGAGGCGCCTCCCCGCATCTCCGCCGTGCTCGACTGGGAGATGGCCACACTGGGCGACCCATTGGCGGACCTGGGCTACATGACGGTGATGTACTCGGAACGAGGCTCCGCGGACTCGTCCGGCATGGACCTCAGCCCCGCGACGCAGGCCGAGGGCTACTTCACGAAGGACGAGCTCGTCGAGCGGTACGCACAGCGCTCAGGACTCGATGTCAGCCGGCTGAACTGGTACCAGGTGCTCGCGCTGTGGAAGGCCTCCGTCTTCCTCGAGGACATGTACACCCGCTGGCAGGCGGGTGAGAGGCCCGGCGACGAGTTCGCTCCCAAGCTGAAGACCCGTGTTCCGGCGATCCTCGAGACCGCCTCGGCCCTGACTGCGCAGTGACCGGGTGGCGCGTCCGCCCTCCCGCGTGTACGGGAGGGCGGACGTCCGGAACGTGGGCTTCGCTGCCGCCTCCCGGCGGTGGGTCGGGTCTGTGGTTTGCGTGGTGGGGTGGGTGTGTGTAGAGTTCAGTGCTGTTGCCCGGGCGGGTTCGCCTGGCGGGTGGCGTGGGGATTGCTCTGGGGTTTCACTCCATTCCTTTCTTTCTTTTGAGAGTGTGAATAGTTTCTGGTGCCATGACCGGCTTGCGAGTGGGTGTGGCGGGTATCACCCGGGTTCGGGTTTGCTTTCCAGGACGGTGAGGGTTTAGAGTAGTTTCTCGTTCGCCTGATGCGGACGCACCGGCTGAGACGGGGTTTTCCCTGGTCAGGGCGGGTGTGGGCCGGTTCGGGTGGGAGCACTTCTCCTTGAGCGCTGCGCGTGCGTGTGTGGTGGGATGGGTTTGTGTGTCTGTTCTTTGAGAACTCAATAGCGTGTTTGTTTGTTTTTATGATGCCAGTATGTTTTATGTGCTGGT
>NZ_AUFJ01000016.1 GCF_000426445.1 Brevibacterium album DSM 18261
TGGTTTCCTGCCACACGGTATGATCTTCTCCTTTCCTTTATGGTTGTGGGTGTGGGGATTGTGTGTGGTTGTGGTTTTGCGGTGGTTATAGCGGTGGGGAAACGCCCGGATCCTTTCCGAACCCGGTTAGCTAAGCCTGCCAGCGCTGATGGTACTGCACCCTAGGGGGTGTGGGAGAGTAAGTCACTGCCGCAATGTTTTGTATGGTTGAGAGGCCCTGATCCCCTTGTGTGGGGGGTTGGGGCCTTTCCCTATTCACCAGACGCAACCCCCTGCCCTGGTGGCCAGGGTGGTGGTCGTGAGGACCTCAAACTGCTTCCAAGAGCAGCCCCGCCCGCGAGGACCCCACAGGACCGAGGGTATGGGGAGTGCCCGCCGTGTGGACTCGGCTCCGGCGAACGATCGGCCAGAGGTGTGCTCGGCTCCGCGTCCGGGCGAGTCCAGGCCGTCCCGGTCCGTTAGGGTCGGGGGCATGAAGCTCACCCTTCTCACCGGAGCAGGCATCTCGACGGCTGCGGGGATCCCCGACTTCCGGGGTCCGCAGGGCGTGTGGACGAGGGACCCCGAGGCCGAGCGGACGTCGACGCTGTCCTGGTACCTCGGCGACAGAGCGGTGCGGGAGCGCGCCTGGCGTCAGAGGGCCGAGGCCGCGGTCTGGGAGAAGGAGCCCACGGACGCGCACCGGGCGATCGCGGAGGCGGCCCGCATCCATGAAACAGAGATCATCACGCAGAACGTGGACGGTCTGCATCAGGCCGCCGGTTCCGCCCCGAGCTCCGTGCACGAGGTCCACGGCAGTGCACGGACATGGCGGTGTGAGGACTGCGGCGCCGCAGGCCCCATGGAGGAGGCCATGTGCCGCGTGGCGGCGGGAGAGACCGATCCTCCGTGCCCGCACTGCGACGGCATCATTCGAGCCGCGACGATCCTCTTCGAGGAGGTGCTGGAACCGGCGGTCATCGACGCGGCGATCGCGGCGGCCGAGCGCTGCGATGTCATGATCGCAGTCGGCACGGGACTGACGGTCCATCCCGTCGCGGGGCTGTTCCCTCTCGCGCGCGATCAGGGAGCCCGGGCATTCGTCGTCAACGCGGAACCCACCCCGTACGACGACCTGGCAGAGGAGACGCTCCGCGGCGACCTGCAGGAGGAGCTGCCGGCGCTCCTCGCCCGGCTGTGAGCCGGTGCGAGAGGCCTCAGCCTCCTGGTAGTCAGAACTCCTCGTAGACGGCGGGGTCCTGGTCCTTGAGGCGCCCGTCAGCACGGCCGAGACCGGTGATCGCCGCTGTCTCGTCCTCCCCGAGCGCGACGTCCAGCGCGGCAAGGTTCTCGCGCTGCCGCTGCGGATGTGCCGATTTGGGCAGGGGGAGGACGCCGCGGGCCGCATGCCAGGCGAGCACAGCCTGGGTCGCAGTGATGTCGTGTGCCTCGGCGACCTCCCGCACCACGGGCTCGTCCAGGACCGAGCTGCCGTAGGCACCGGCGCGGCCGATAGGACTCCAGGCCTGCGTGATGATCCCCTTCTCCCTGTGGTGCGCGAGCTGCTCCGCCTGTGGAAAGCGCGGGTGGAGCTCGATCTGGTTGACCTCCGGCATGACGCCTGTCGCGGCCTCGATCCGCTCCAGATGCTCGGGCAGGAAGTTCGAGACGCCGATGTGGCGCACGAGGCCCGCCTCGCGTGCGTCGACGAGCGCCTCCCAGGCCTCGACGTAGAGGCCCTGCGAGGGGTTGGGCCAGTGGATGAGCATGAGGTCGATCCGGCCGAGGCCGGTGCGGAGGACGGACTCCTGGATCGCTTCGTCGGCCAGCGGCCGTGCGTGGTGCCGACCGGCGAGCTTGGAGGTGAAGAAGATCTCGTCGCGGTCGATCCCCGAAAGCCGGACGCCCTCGGCGACAGCGGCCTCGTTCTCGTAGTTGAACGCGGAGTCCAGGAGTCGGTAGCCGGATTCCACCGCCCGAGCGACTGCCCGCGCACCGTCGAGACCGCGCAGCCGGTAGGTGCCGAGGCCGATGGACGGGAGCGAGAGCGGGTGGGCTGCCGTCTGCGACATGGGGTGGGGTCTCCTCACGGGTGTGCGACTGCTGACGTGTCCACGGTACAAGCTCCGCACCGCCTCGGCACCCCGTCCCGGATCCGCGCCGGGGTGCGGACAGCACGATGCCCGCGCACGATGAGCCGTTGTGCGCGGGCATTGCGATCCGCGGGCGCGGGGCGCCGGTGTCAGGCCCCGCCGCGGATGAGGTCGGAGGCTTTCTCCCCGATCATCATCGTGGTGATGTTGGGATTGACGGTGACGATCTCGGGCATGACGGAGGCATCGGCGACGCGCAGGCCTGTCACCCCTTTCACGCGCAGCTGTGGGTCGAGCGGGGAGTCGGGGTCGTCGGGGGCGCCCATGCGCACGGTGCCGGCCGGGTGGTAGACGGTGTTATGGGTCTTGAGGACGTACTCGCCGATCTCCTCGTCCGTGACTGCCTGACTGCCGGGAGAGAGCTCACGGCCGGCCCATTCGGCCATCGCCGGCTGGGCGACGATCCGGCGGGCGAGCTTGATGCCCTCGACGGCCACACGCAGGTCATGCCCTTCCTCGTCGGTGAAGTAGCGGGGGTCGACCTTGGGTTTGTCCCGGTAGTCGCAGGAGCGCAGGCGGACGGTGCCGCGGGATTTCGCCCGGGTGACGTTGGGGGTGAGGCAGAACTCCTCGTCCGCGCTCGGGTAGTCGTGGCGGCGGGTGTGCATATCGAAGGGCACGGTCCCGTAGTGCATCATGAGGTCGGGCCGGTCGAGGCCCTCGACGGTGGGGTGGAAGATGCCGATCTCCCACCACTGGGTCGAGGTCCGCGGCATGGGCTTCTTCGATTCCCAGCGGATGACCGCCTCGGGGTGGTCCTGCAGGTGGGAGCCCACCCCGGGGGAATCCACGCGGACCTCCACCCCGACCTCGCGCAGGTGCTGTGCCGGGCCGATCCCGGAGAGCATGAGCAGCTTGGGGGAATCGATCGCGCCGGCGGAGATGATGATCTCCCTGCTGGCTGCGATGCGGGCCTGCCGGCCGTGGGCATCGGCGACGATGTGGACGGCGGTGGCCCGGTTGTCCTCATCGAGTTCGATCTTCGTCACGTGGGTGTCGGTGAGGACCTGGAGGTTCTCCCGGTCGAGGACGGGGTGGAGGTAGGACACGGAGGCTGAGGCGCGGGTCCCGTCCTGTTTCCGGTTGATCTGGAAGAAGCTCGCCCCGTTCACCACGGTCTTACCGGTGTTGAAGCGGGCGCGGGGGATGCCGGCCTGTTCGCAGGCATCGAGGAGGTTGACTCCGGATTTGTCGTTGGGTGGGACGTTCATGAGCTCGACGGGGCCGTGCCTGCCATGAGAGCCGTCGGTGTCCTCGTTGTTCTCCAGGCGGGTGTAGAGGGGGAAGGTGTGCTCCGAGCCCCACCCGGTGCACCCGTATTCGTGTTCCCAGGCGTCGAGGTCTTCGGCCGGGGCCCAGAACGCGATGCAGGAGTTGTGGGAGGAGCAGCCGCCGAGGACCTTGGCCCTGGCGTGGCGCATGAAGGAGTTCCCCCGTTCTTGGTCCTCGATGGGGTAGTCCCAGTCGTACCCGGATTCCAGGAGGGCTGGCCAGTCCTCGAGGGTGAGAACGGCCGGGTCATCGACATCGGTGGGCCCGGCCTCGAGGAGCCCGACCGTGACGTCTGGGTTCTCACTCAGGCGTGCGGCCAGGGGCGCGCCTGCGCTGCCGCCGCCGATGACGAGGTAGTCGAAGGTGTGGAGTGTCTCCATGAGTGTGTGCTGCCTTCCGTGCGCTGGTGCGTGCTGCCGGCGCGGTCGTCTGCTGTCCCTGTTCTCGGCTGTCCCTGTGCTCTGCCGTTTCAGTCTTCGGCGAACCAGCCGGTGACGGCCGGTTCGGTGTTCTGGTAGATGTGCTTGGCCTCGAGGTACTCGCCCAGACCGGTGGGACCGAGTTCCCGGCCGAACCCGGACTGCTTGAACCCGCCCCATTCGGCCTGGGGCAGATAGGGGTGGAAGTCATTGATCCAGATGGTGCCGTGCCGCAGCCGCTTGGCGATCCGCTGGCCCTTGCCCGCATCCTGCGTCCACACCGCCCCTGCGAGCCCGTAGATCGTGTCATTGGCGATCGTGACGGCCTCGTCCTCGCTGGTGAAAGTCTCGACCGTGACGACCGGTCCGAAGGCCTCCTCGGTCACGACGGACATGCCTCGTTCCACCCGGTCGAGGACGGTGGGCATGTAGTAGAAGCCCTTCTCCAGGTCCCCGGTGCCCCAGGTCCCGCCGCAGCGCAGGCGCGCACCCTCGTCGATGCCTGCCTGTACGTAGGCGGTGACTTTGTCCCGGTGGGCGGCGGAGATGAGCGGGCCCGTCTGCGAGCGTTCGTCGTAGGGTCCGCCCACGCGGATCGCCTGCGCCCGGCGGACGAGTTCATCGGTGAATCGTTCGGCGAGGGATTCCTCGACGAGGAGGCGGGCGCCGGCGGAGCAGACCTGGCCGGAATGGACGAACGCGGCATTGAGGGCATTGTCCAGGGCCGCGTCGAAATCGGCATCGGCGAAGACGATATTGGGGTTCTTGCCCCCGAGTTCGAGCGCGACTTTCTTCACGGTGGCTGCGGCATTGGCCATGAGCAGCCGCCCGGTTTCCAGACCCCCGGTGAAAGACACGAGATCGACGTCGGGGTGGGTGGACAGGGGCCCGCCGGCGGTGGGGCCGGCGCCGAGGATGAGGTTGCCGACCCCGGCGGGCAGGCCGAGCTCGTCGAGGACGTCCATGATGAGGATCGCGGTGTGGGGTGTGAGTTCGGAGGGTTTGAGCACGAAGGAGTTGCCTGCGGCCAGGGCGGGGGCGATCTTCCATGCCGCCTGCAGGAGGGGGTAGTTCCAGGGGGCGATGAGTGCGCACACGCCGACGGGTTCGTAATCGATGCGGCTGCGCACGGCCGGGTCGCCGGGGTCGACGACCCGGCCGGCGTGGGAGTCCGCGATCTTGCCGAAGTAGTCGAAGCAGTTCGCGATGTCGTCCATGTCCGTGCGGGACTCATCGATGCGTTTGCCGGTGTCGGCGGTCTCGGCTTTCGCGAACTCCTCCTTCCTCTCGCGCAGGCGGCCGGCGACGGCCAGCAGGAAGTCGCCGCGCCGGGCGGCGGGCACGGAGGACCATGTGTCTGCGTCGAAAGCGCGGCGGGCGGCCTGGATCGCGGTGAGGGTGTCGGTCTCGGTGGCTTCGTCGACGACGGCGACGAGTTCGCCATCGGCCGGGCACCGGATCTCGCGGGTGCCGCCTGCCTGCGCGGTGGTCCACTGACCGTCGATGTACAGGGTAGTGGGCATGGGTTCTCTCCTTAAGTGGGTCACGGGGGCTGTGCTCTCGTGAGCGTGGTGCGGATCGTCGTGTGCGGCTGAGGCCGGGGGAGCGCGCAGCCGCGCTGTCAGGGTCCCCGACCATGCTGTCAGGTCTCCTGGGCGAAGTCGTCCTGCCAGTCGGGGTTCTCCGCGGGAGCGCCGTCGACGGCCAGCGTGCCGGAGTCCGAGGCAGCGATCCGCAGGAACTCGATGTGCGATTCGTACCGGGTGATGACATCGGTGATGATCTGGTCGCGCGAGTAGTCATAGACGTCGTAGCCGAGCGATCCGGACTCGGTGAAGACCTCGAGCCGGAAGGTCCTCTGCGTCGATGCGCCCGCATAGCCTCCCACTCCGGGTGCATTGCGGGGGACCGGGTGCACCTGATAGGTGAATGGCCGCTCACCGTCGAACACGGCGCAGATCTCCACGTAGTCGACCGACATGTCCGCGACCGGCTCTCGCCGCACGGTGGCCTCGAGGCCGTTGGCGCACAGCTCCTCGCAGACATCGCTGAGGGCCGGTTCGACGACGGCGGACTGGAAGCGCTGGGCCTGGGCCGCGGTGGGATGGGCCATGGTCCGCTTGAGCCGCTGCTTCCAGCTGAGGGTGCTGCCGCCGGCGGACAGGTTGGCGGGCAGGGCGGCATAGTAGCCCTGTATCTGATGCCGCTCGACTCGGAGGGCCTTGAACAGGGAGAACATCACGAGGTAGAGGACGATGCTGAAGGGCAGCCCGATGATCACCGTCGCCCCCTGCAGAGTGGGCACGCCGCCCACGATCAGCATCGCCAGGGTGAGCAGGCCCGTGGTGACCGACCAGAAGACGCGCACGCCCTTGGCGCCGTCGAGCTTGGGGTCCCTGATCGTCGAGGTGAAGTTCGAGAGGACGAGGGCGCCGGAGTCCGCGCTCGTGACGTAGAACAGGAGTCCCACGACGGTGGCCAGCCCCACCAGGAACGGGGCACCGGGATAGAGCGCGAGGAGATCGTAGAAGCCCTGCTCTGGCAGCTCGATGGTCGAGGCCGCGAAGGCCTCTCCACCGCTTCGCACGATGTCGAGGGCGCTGTTGCCGAACACGGAGATGAAGACCACGATGAAGAGCAGCGGGACGATGAGCACGCCGGTGACGAACTGGCGGATCGAACGGCCGCGTGAGATGCGGGCGAGGAAGAGGCTGACGAAGGGCGCCCAGGCGATCCACCAGGCCCAGAAGAAGAGCGTCCAGGCACTCATCCATTCGTCCGGCTGCTCCCAGGCGAAGGTCTCGAGCGTCATGTCTGCGAACCGGGCGACGAGATCGCCCACGTTCATCACGAGCGCGTCGAGGAGGAACCGGGTCTTGCCCGCCAGCACGATCCAGACGAGCATGACGATCGCGAGGACGACGTTGAGCTCGGAGAGGCGCCGGATGCCCTTCTCGACGCCGGAGACGGTGGAGACGGTGGCGAGCACGACGGCGAGGACGATGAGCCCGATCTGCGCACCTGTGCCGAGTGGCAGGCCGAACATCACATGGAGGCCGTAGTTGAGCTGGACGACGCCGATGCCCAGGCTGGTCGCGATGCCGAACACGGCGCCCAGCACCGCGGCCACGTCGACGGCGTCTCCGGCGACGCCGTTGATCCACCGGCCCAGGAGGGGCTGGAGCAGGCTGCGGATGGACAGGGGCATGTTGCGGCGGTAGGCGAAGTATGCGAAGGCCAGTCCCATGAGCGCGTACATCGCCCAGCCGGTGATCCCGTAGTGGAAGAGCGTCCAGACCACTGCCTGGCGGGCAGCTTCGACCGACTGGCCCTCGCCCGTGGGCGGCTGCATGTAGTGGGCGACGGGCTCGGAGACGGAGAAGAACATGAGGTCGATGCCGATGCCCGCGGCGAACAGCATGGACGTCCAGGTGAAGAGGTTGTAGGTCGGGCGGGAGTGGTCGGGGCCCAGCCGCACCCGGCCCACCCGGGAGGCGGCGATGACGACGACGAACACGATCATGAGGGTGGCGGTGAGGATGTAGTACCACCCGAAATTGGCGGAGACCCAGGTCACGGTGGAGGAGATGACCGTGTCCGCGTTCTCCGGGAAGAGGATCGCCCAGAGTGCGATCGCGAGGATGATCACGCCGGAGGCGATGAGCACCCGCCAGTTGATTCTGACGTCCGGTTCGTCGTCCGTGCCGGCATGGTTTTCCTGAGCTGCAGCAGAGCTCATCACAGCAGTCCTTCGCAGAAGATCGTTCGTTCGGCGTGCCCTCGGAGCATCCGCGAGGCACCCGCTTCGGCTTCGACAGTAACAAAAGACCTTGGTGAAGTGGAACTTCTGCGCCTGCGGGGCCTGCTGATATGAAACGCTCCGTGCGGTGTGAGGGGCAACACTCCCTGAGTGATAGACCCCTGCGTATCTGCGGATCAAAGCCTTCATCCCTGCCGCCTCCTGCCTCGCCCTGGCTCATGCGTCACTGATGAAATTGATGCTTTCAAGCAGTCCTCACTAGTGAACTTTCGGAGAGTCCGATCCCGCTCGCAGGTATCGGCCGACTGTGATGCCAGGAACCGGAGGGGAAGGCGGGCGGGTCGGGAAAGATGCGAGTGGGCGGGGGTGGAAGGTGGTCCGGGTGAGGGGCACCTGCCGGCGACGATGCTCGGGCGCGACGGCTGAGCGCGGTGACGCGAGTGGGGAACGGCACGTCGTGGGGGTGCTTCGGCGGCGTGATACGAGCCCGGCGCGCCTATAGACTGGCTGATCGGACCCCGGCGGCAGCCGGGCGCCGCCCCTCTGCGCAGAACTGGATCGAAGGACAGATCTCGGACGCATGGCCGGTGAGAGAGAACTTCAATAGCGACGACCGAGGACGGCGATGGCTGAGTCACAGGAGCACAGGTCAGAAGAGGGCGGAGGCCGCGGACGGGGCCCCCGACGCGAGGGGCGCGGTCCACAGGGGCACCGAGGGCGGCCGGGAAACGGCGGCCAGGGGCGTGACAGCCGGGGCCGTGACAACCGCCAGGGTGGCCGGGGCGGCGAGTCCCGCGGCGGCGGGAGCGGTGAGCGCCGGAACGATCGCGGGTACGGTCGGGACGACCGGCGCGGCGACGACCGGCGTCGGGACGACCGAGGAGCGGACCGCGGCGGCCGTGGGTACGGCCGCGATGAGCGGCGCGGCGACGAGCGTCGCAGCGGCGATCGTCGGTGGGAGGACCGCGGTGAGCGCGGTCCCCGCCGGGATGACCGGAACGGCTACTCACGTGACCGCCGGAGCTCCGGTCGTGATGAGCGCGGCGGTGACCGCCGCTGGGAGGATCGCGGCGACCGCGGCCCCAGGCATGAGGATCGCGGGCCGCGCCGTGACGATCGAGCTCCCCGCCGTGAGGATCGGGCGGGGGCCGGAGAGGATCGCCGTGGCTTCGGCCGCGACGACCGCCGAGGTGGTGACCGCCGCTGGGAGGACCGCGGTGATCGCGGGCCGCGCCGGGACGACCGCGGGCACGGCCGGGATGATCGCGGGCCGCGCCGGGATGACCGGGCCGGCCGTGGTGATGACAGGAAGGGTCGCGGGGGAGACCGCCGGGGCTTCGGCCGTGGCGACGACCGCCGCGGTGGCTCCCGTCGCGATGACAGGGCGCCCCGGCGCGAGACCCGTCCGCGTGCCCCGCAGATCCCCGAGGACATCACAGGCCGAGAGCTGCCCGGTGAGTTCCGCTCACAGTTGCGGACGCTGTCCAAGGAGGCCGCCGAGGCCGTGGCGAAGCACTTCGCCGCCGCCAGCGTCCTCATCGAGACGGATCCGGAGCTCGCGCACGAGCACTCGCAGGCCGCGGTGCGCCGCGGTTCCCGCGTGGGCGCCGTCCGCGAGGCCGCGGGCATCATCGCCTATCAGCTCGACCTCTTCGACGAGGCCGCCCGGGAGCTGCGCACGCATCGCCGCATCTCCGGGTCGAACGACAATCTGCCCCTGATCGCGGACGCCGAACGGGGTCGCGGCCGGCCCGCCAAGGCGCTCGAGCTGTTCGAGGAGGCCGAGGAGAAGGAGCTGGGCTCCGATCTCTACACCGAGCTGCTCATGGTCGCCGCCGGCGCGCACATCGACCAGGGCGACATCGGAGCCGCGCGCAGGCTGCTCGAGACCCGCCCCTTCACCGGCAACGCCAACGGCACCCTCGTCCGCCTGCTGTCCGTGTACTCGGATGTCATCCGCCTCGAGGGCGATGCCGATCTCGCGGACCGCTACGAGGAGCTCGCCCGCCGCACGGCCAAGGCGACGGGCACACTGTTCGGCGACGAGGAGATCGACCCGAACGAGGGCGTCGAGATCGTCACCCTCGAGGAGATCGAGCTGCCCGAGGACGAGGAGGGCGCAGAGTCAGAAGCAGAGGCGGAGCCCGAGCTCGCCGCTGACGACGCCACAGGTGATGACACCGCCGAGGCCCCCACGGCGACCGCGGACTCCGTCTCCGAGGAGGGACTGACGGTCGCCGAGACTCCGGACGACGCTCCTGCGGACGCACAGGAGGACCGTCCGGACGACGCGCACCGCGAGCAGGCGGAGGAGCCGGCCGCCGACTTCTCCGCAGTCGATGCCGAGTTCGATCCCGCGATCGTCGACGAGCTCGATGAGCTCCTCGCAGAGGAAGATGCGGAGGACACGGAGGACGCGCACCGTGAGGACTGAGGTCGCGCACCCGCAGGTCGCGGTCGGGGAGCCGTTCGACGGCATCCTGCTCGACCTCGACGGCTGCGTGTACGCCGGTGCCCGGCCCATCCCGGGCGCGGCCGAGGTCCTGCGCGGCCTCGCCGCGGCCGGCGTGCCCTATGGCTTCCTCACGAACAACGCCTCGCGCACGGCGGCGGAGGCGGCGGCCCACATCAGCAGCTTCGGCGTGGACGCCCGCGCCGAGCAGGTGATGTCCTCGGGCATGGTCGCGGCCCAGGCGCTCGCCGCCTCGGTGCCTGCGGGCGCGCGCGTGCTGGTGGTCGGCGCTCCCGCGCTCGCAGGCGAGATCGAGGCCGCAGGACTCGTCCCCGTCGCCTCAGCGGCCGAGGCGCCTGCCGCCGTCGTGCAGGGCTTCGCCGCGGACACGGACTGGCATGCGCTGGCCGAGGCCTGCGTCGCCGTCCGCGCGGGCGCGGAGTGGTGGGCGACCAATCTCGATCCCACCCTGCCCACCGAGCGCGGCCCGATGCCCGCCAACGGCGCATTCGTCCGGATCGTCGCGGAGACGACGGGGCAGCGACCGCGCGTCGCAGGCAAGCCCTCGGCGGCGATGATGGCCGCAGGAGCTCGCATGATCGGAGCGCAGCGACCGCTCATGGTCGGGGACCGCCTCGACACGGACATCGCGGGTGCACACGCCGCTGGCTTCCCCTCCGGACTCGTGCTCACGGGCGTGGACACCGAGGAGGCCGCGCGCACGGCGCCCGCCGACCGGCGTCCGGACTTCGTCCTCGACGATCTCACCGCCCTCGTGCCCGAGCACCGGGGGCGGCTGCGGAGGCTCGGATGAGCGGAGAGGCACCGCAGCAGGCGGACGCGCCCCTGCCGGGAGACGGGGTGCCCGTCCGCGCATGGGAGCAGCGCCTGCGCGAACTCGACGCCCTGGCCGCGGGCGGCGCCTCGGCCGATGCCGAAGGCAGCCCTCCGACCGAGGACGGCGCGGCCTCTGCTGCGGACGGCAGCGCGCTCACCGCGGGCGCCGAGGCGCTGCTCGGGGAGATCGAGACGGCCCTGGAGGAGCTGTGAGCTCCGGCGCGGACCTCCCCGGCGGCTCCGCCCTCGCGCTCGCCGCGGCCCGCCTCGACGTGGCCCTCGTCGCCGCGGGCCTCGCCGGTTCGCGCAACCGCGCCGCACGCGAGATCCGCGCCGGCCGGGTGCGGGTCGACGGCGCCGCCGCCGTGCGCCCCTCGGACCGCGTCGCCGCCGGTGCGGTGCTGCGCCTCGACGCACCGGACGCGTGGGTGGCCCGCAGCGCGCACAAGCTGCTGGGCGCGCTCGAGGACGCGGGTCTGCGCAGTTCCCTCACCGGTGCGATCTGCCTCGATGCGGGCGCCTCGACGGGAGGCTTCACCCAGGTGCTGCTCGCACACGGAGCCGCAGCAGTCCACGCCGTGGACGTGGGACGCGGACAGCTGGCGGAGCAGCTGCGCGCGGACCCCCGCGTCAGCGACCTCCCCGGCACCAACGTGCGCGCGCTCTCACCCGAGACCCTCTCCGGAGCGCCCGCACCGCCGTTCCACGCAGACGGCACGGTCGACCTCGTCGTGGCCGATCTCTCGTTCATCTCGCTCACCCTCGTGCTCGACGGGCTCCTCTCGGTGTGCCGTGAGGGCGCACTCCTCGGCCTCATGGTCAAACCGCAGTTCGAGCTGGGCCGCGCGGCCCTCGACAAGCACGGCGTCGTGACGGGGCATGCGGACCGGGTGCGCGCCGTGCTCGGCGTGGTCGACGCGCTCCGGG
Source organism: Brevibacterium album DSM 18261 (assembly GCF_000426445.1). Taxonomy (GTDB): domain Bacteria; phylum Actinomycetota; class Actinomycetes; order Actinomycetales; family Brevibacteriaceae; genus Brevibacterium; species Brevibacterium album. The sequence continues at coordinate 11,800 of NZ_AUFJ01000016.1, forward strand.
AGGCGGGCGCCGCACCGCTCGCCGTCTCCGCCTCGCACCTGCCGGGCCCCTCCGGCAACCGCGAGGCCTTCGTCTGGGCGCGGGCGGCACACGGGTCCGTCCCGACAGGCAGCCCCGGGGCTGCAGCCCGACCGGTCTCGAGCCTCGCCCCGTCAGCCGTCGAAGTGGTGTCGGGACGCGCGTTCGCCCTCCGCCCCGACACCGAGGCCGCCGTCTCCGCCGCACTGTCCGTGCGGCTCGCCGGTGCGGAAGGGGCATGAGCGCGCCGCCTGCACGGCCGCGGACGCGACGCGCAGCAGAGGTGCCGCATAGTATCGGTCCGGAGCGAGGACATCGGTGACGGAGAGGGATACCGCGTGAGCAGACAGATGTTGGTCGTCCTCCACCCCCACAGGGAGAGGGCGAGGGTGGCCGCCGTGCGGGTGTGCCGCGCCCTCGTGGCGAAGGGCATCACGCCGGTGATGTCGGCGGACCAGCACCAGGCCGTGGTCGCCGCCGCAGGGCCCGCCGCGGAGGAGGGGCTGCCCGAAGGGGTGAGGATCGTCCCACCGCCGGAACCGCCGGAACCGTCGGCAGCTGCCGGGCCGCGGACCTCACCGGAGCCCGCCGCGGTCGCACCTGCAGCGGGCTGCGAGCTCATCATCGTCCTCGGCGGCGACGGCACCATCCTCCGCGCGGCGGAGCTGTACCACCCCGCAGGCGTGCCGATCATGGGGGTGAACCTCGGGCACGTGGGCTTCCTCGCGGAGAGCGAGTCGGACGACATCGACGAGACCGTCGCCCGCGCCGCCGCCCGCGAGTACGACATCGAGTCGCGCCTCACCCTCGACATCACGGTCCGCCGCGGCGCGGAGCTCATCCACCGCGCCTGGGCGCTCAACGAGGCCACAGTGGAGAAGGGGCCGGGCAGCCAGATGATCGAGCTGAGCACCGGCGTGGACGACCGGCCGGTCTCGACGTACGGCTGCGACGGGGTGATCCTCGCCACCCCGACCGGCTCGACGGCCTATGCGTTCTCCGCCGGCGGCCCCATCGTCTGGCCCGATGTCGAGGCCCTGCTCATGGTTCCGATCAGCGCACACGCGCTCTTCGCCAAGCCGCTCGTCGTCTCGCCGGACTCCGTCATCGCCGTCGAGTACCTGCCCCGGCCCGCGAAGGACACGGCCGTCCTCTGGTGCGACGGCCGGCAGGAGCTCGAGCTGCCGGTGGGCGCGCACATCGAGGCCTGCCGCTCGCCCCGGCCGCTCCTCCTCGCGCGCCTGCGCCGGGGGCCCTTCACCGACAGGCTCGTCAAGAAGTTCCGGCTCCCGGTGGCCGGCTGGCGGGGACCGGCGGCGGAGGCACGATGATCACATCGATCGGCATCGAGAACCTCGGCGTCATCACGCACGCCCGGATCGACCTGGGCGCCGGGCTCACGGTCGTCACGGGCGAGACCGGGGCGGGCAAGACGATGTTCGTCACGGCGCTCGACCTCCTGCTGGGGCAGCGCGCGGAGACCTCGGCCGTCCGCCGGGACGCGGACCGGGCGGTCGTCGAAGGCATCTTCGCCCTGCCCGGCGCCGATGAGGAGGTGGACCCCGCGAGCGCGATCGACGCCGAGGGACGGGAGGTCTCCGCCGTCGCCGCCCGCATCGCCGAGGCCGGCGGCGACGTCGATGCCGAGGCCGTCCTCACCCGCATCATCCCCCGCTCCGGGCGCGCCCGGGCCACGGCAGGCGGCCGCACGGTCCCGGCCGCGGTGCTGCGCGAGGTCGGCTCCCAGCTCGTGAGCATGCACGGGCAGGCCGAGCAGCTCACCCTGCGCGGACAGGCCCAGCAGCGTGCGCTCCTCGACGGTGTCGCAGGCGCGCGCGGCGCCGAGGCGCGGGCAGCCTATGCCGAGGCCTACGCCGCCCACCGCGAGCTCGAGGCCGAGCACCGCAGGCTCGAGGAGACGCGCTCGGAGCGGGCCGCGCGGCTGGACTTCCTGCGCAGGGCGCTCGAGACCATCGACGCCGTGCGGCCGCAGCCCGGCGAGGACGCGGAGCTCGCGGCTCTGGCCGCCCGGCTGGGCGCGGCCGAGGACCTCCAGCAGGCGGTGGGAGGCGCGCACGCGCTGCTCATGGGCGACGACTGGTCGGAGCGGACCAGCGTGGTCGCGCTGCTGGCCGAGGCGCGGGAGTCCCTGTCGCGCGCCGCCGGGGTGGACGAGACGCTCGCGGCCCGGCTCGAGGCGCTCGAGGACGTCTCCGTCCGCACCGCCGACCTGGGGGCGGAGCTCTCGTCCTACCTCGCGGGCTTCGCGGACCAGGAGGGCATGTCGCTCGAGGATGCCGAGGCCCGCCGGGCCGCGCTGGGCTCGCTCTCGGCCTACGGCGAGGACCTCGAGGCGGTGCTCGCATTCGAGGAGCAGGCCGGCCGCGAGCTGCTCGAGCTCGAGAACTCGGAGGCCTCCCTCACGGACATGGCCGCGACCGTCGAGGCCGCGCGCGCCCGGCTCGAGGCCGCCGCCGAGGAGCTGCACGCGGTCCGCACACAGGCGGGCGAGGCCTTCGCCGCGGCGGTCGGAGATGAGCTCTCCGCGCTCGCGATGCCGCACGCCGCGCTGAGCTTCCGGGTCGAGCGCACCGCTCCGGCCGCCCACGGGGCGGACGACGTCCGGCTCCTCTTCACCTCGCACGCGGCCGCCGAGCCCGATGACATCGGGAAGACGGCCTCGGGCGGTGAGCTCTCCCGCGTCATGCTCGCGATCGAGGTGGTCCGCGCCCGGACCGAGGCCTTCCCCACCTTCGTGTTCGACGAGGTCGACGCCGGGGTGGGCGGCAAGGCGGCGGTGGAGATCGGCAGGCGACTCGCCCGGCTCGCAGCATCCTCCCAGGTCATCGTCGTCACGCATCTGCCGCAGGTCGCCGCCTGGGCCGACCACCACCTCGTGGTGCGCAAGACGGATGAGGGCACGGGGGCCGTGTCCGGCGTGCGGGAGCTGGCCGGCGAGGACCGCACCGAGGAGCTCGCCCGGATGCTCGCCGGCGTCGCGGACTCGTCCTCGGCGCGTGAGCACGCCGAGGAGCTCATGGGCGCGGCGGCGCAGGCGAAGGCGGACTTCCCGCGCACCGCAGACCGGGCATGAGCGCACCCGTGAGAGAATGACGCCACCATGATTCTGCGCAGATCACGTGAGCGGGTCGAGGTCGAACAGCGGGTGGGGCCCGCCGTCGTGCGACTCGACCGCCGGACCAAGGACCTCACGAAACGACTCCAGCCCGGCGACATCGCCGTCATCCGCCACGCGGACATCGACCGCGTGTCCGCAGAGGCCCTGGTGGCCTGCCGGCCCGCCGCCGTGGTCAACGCGCACAGGTCCGTGTCCGGCCGCTACCCCAACCTGGGCCCCGGCATCATCGTCGCCGCGGGCATCCCGCTCGTGGACGATGCGGGTGAGGAGCTCTTCGACGGACGCCTCACGGAGGGCGAGGAGTACGTGCTGGAGGACGGCGTCCTCCTCTCCGGAGACGAGGCCGTGGCCAGGGGCACGGTGCAGACCGCCGGGACGGTGGAGAAGGCGACGAAGGCGGCGGAGGCCGGCATGGGCGAGGTCCTCACGGACTTCGTCGACAACACGATCGAGTACATCCGCAAGGACTCGGACCTGCTCGCCGACGACTTCGAGGTCCCGCTCGTCCGCACCTCCTTCACGGGGCGCCATGCGCTCATCGTGGTGCGCGGGTACCACTACAAAGAGGACCTCGCGATGCTCGCGACCTACATCCGCGAGCACCGGCCGGTCCTCATCGGCGTGGACGGCGGCGCGGATGCGATCATGGAGGCGGGGCTGACCCCGCACATGATCGTCGGCGACATGGACTCGGTCTCCGATGCCGCGCTCACCTCGGGCGCGGAGCTCGTCGTCCACGCCTATCGCGACGGCCGGGCTCCCGGTGTGGAGCGGCTCACGGAGCTGGGCCTCGACTGCGTGAAGTTCCCGGCCTCGGGCACGAGCGAGGACATCGCGATGCTGCTGGCCGACGACAAGGGCGCCGAGCTCATCGTCGCGGTAGGCACGCACGACACCCTCATCGAGTTCCTGGACAAGGGTCGCAAGGGCATGGCCTCGACGTTCCTCACACGCCTGCGCGTGGGCAGCAAGCTCATCGACGCGAAGGGCGTCTCACTGCTCTACCGGCAGCGGATCGGGGCCTGGCAGCTCGTGCTGCTCGCCGTGGCCGGCCTCGTCGCGCTGGGCGCGGCGCTCGCGGCGACCGCAGCCGGACAGACCCTGCTGGGTCTCGTCATGGCCCAGCTCGACGGCTTCTTCCAGTGGGTCTCCTCGCTGTTCGGCGGCGGTGCCGCCGACCCGGTGAGCCTCGCCCCGCCCGCGTCCGAGACCCCCTCCGCAACCGCCATCGCACATCCCCGAGGACTGAGCCACCCGTGATCGACTTCCGCTACCACCTCGTCTCCCTCATCTCGGTGTTCCTCGCGCTCGCGGTGGGCATCGTCCTGGGAGCGGGCCCGCTCCAGGAGCCGATCGGCACGTCCCTGCAGGGGCAGGTCGATGCGCTGCGCACCGACCGCGACAATCTCCGGGCGGAGCTCGACCACGCGCGCAACGACGCCGCGCAGCTCTCCGCCTTCATCGATGCGAGCGCCGGTGAGCTGACCGAGGACGCCCTGAGCGGGACCTCGGTGGCGCTCGTGCGCCTGGCCGGCGCCGATGCTCCGGCCGGCGACGCGGTCGCGGAGTCGATCGGCACGGCCGGCGGCACGGTCGCCTCCGATGTCGCGCTCTCCGACACCGCCTTCGATGCGGGGGACGCAGAGCTCCTCGCAGCGCTGCGCGAGGCCGATGCCTCCCTGCCGGCCGATGACGCCGAGGCGGTGCGCGTCGCCGTCGTGCGCGCGCTCGCCCCTGCAGAGGGCGAGGAGGGCGCAGGCTCCGAGACGCAGCCGACGGAGGGCGCCGAGGAGGGTGAGGGCACCGAGGCCCCGCGCAGCAGCGGGGTCGACGAGCAGACCGCCGAGGCGCTCTTCTCCGTCCTCGCGGACGCCGGACGGTTCACCTCCGGCGAGCGCGCAGCCGCCGATGCCGTCGTCGTCATCGCACCGGCGGATCCCGCCGAGGCCGAGGGGCCTGCGGCGGACGGAACCGAGGCCACGGACTCCGCCGAGGAGGCCGCGCCCACGGACGAGGCGGGCGATGCCGGGGCCGACGCGCCGACGGAGGCGGACATCGCCGCAGCCGCGGCGTTCTCCCGCGAGCTCGGGGACTCCGCGGATGCCGTGATCGCCGGTTCCCGCGCCTCGGCGGTCCAGGGGCTCATCGCGGAGCTGCGCAGCGAGGGCGAGGGGCTCACGACGGTGGACTCGCTCGACCTGGCCGCCGGCCCCGTCCTCGTGCCGCTCGCGGTGCGGGCCGCCGACGCCGGGACCCGCGGGCACTACGGCACCACCCAGTCCGCCGACTCCGTCCTGCCGGAGGCCTCATGACCCGCACAGGACCGATGCACAGGGGCACCGTGCGCGCGAGCCTGGTCCGGACGGGACTGGCCGCCGCAGCCGGGGCGCTCGCCGCCCGGGGTGTGAACGCGCTCCGTGAGACCGCCGCCCAGCGCTTCCCCGACCTCGTCCGCGAGAACCACGCCGGTGCCCCCGTGTCCCTGCTCGAGGGGCCCGCGCAGACGGCAGGTCTGCTGGCCGCCTGCGTGCTCGCTCCGGGGGGTCGCGTGCGCGCGGCGTGCCTGCTCGCGGTGGGCGCGTCCGGTGCGCTCGGCGCCAATGACGACTTCCACGAGACGGGGTCCTCGAAGGGCCTGCGCGGCCATCTCAGCGCGCTCGCCCGCGGCGAGGTCACGACGGGCGCGCTCAAGGTGATCGGCATCCCGGTCGCCTCCGTCGCCGCCTGCGCGCTCCTGCGCAGGGATGCGCAGACCGTGCTCGGCCGCGCCTGCGATGCCGTGCTCGCCGGCGGTGTGGTGGCCGGCACCGCGAACCTCATGAACCTCTTCGATCTGCGGCCCGGCCGCGCCCTCAAGGCGGCAGGCGTCATCCTGGGGCTGCAGACGGCGGCCTCGGCGCTCCCGGGCGGCACGGTCGGGACGAGCGGTGCCGGGACGGGCGCTGGTGGGACGGGCACGGTTCCCGCGCAGGCGCGCAGCGCCTCCGCAGTGCTGGCCGGCGGAGTCCTCGGCACCGCGGGCGTGCTGCTGCCGGACGATCTGGCAGGGCGGAGCATGCTCGGCGACACCGGCGCCAACGCCCTGGGTGCGGCCCTCGGCCTGCGCAGTGCGCTGACGGCCTCGCGCGGCCGGCTCGTGTGCGAGCTCGCGGTCCTCGCCGCGCTCACCCTCGCCAGCGAGAAGGTCTCCTTCACCCGGGTCATCGAATCCACCCCGGGGCTGCGCGAACTCGACGCCCTCGGCCGCTGATGCCCCGACTCCTCCGCCTCGCGGCCTCGGCCGCGCTCCTCGTCTCGCTCGCGACCCTGGCCGCGCGGCTGTTCGGCTTCATCCGCTGGATCGTCTTCTCGCCCACGGTGGGCGCGGGCGCGGTGGGCACCGCCTACCAGTCCGCGAACCAGGTGCCCAACATCCTCTACGAGGTCGTGGCCGGGGGAGCGCTCGCCGGTGCGGTCGTGCCGCTGCTGGCGGCACCGCTGGCGGCGCGGGCCCGGGCGGGCGGGGACGCGGAGACGGCCTCGCGCATCGCCTCGGCGCTGCTCACGTGGTCGGTCACCCTCACCCTGCCGCTCGCGGTGCTCGTCGCGGTGCTGCGCGAACCGCTCGCGGCCGCGCTCGCCCCGGCCGATTCCCCCGAGGCCGCCGGGCTCATCGCAGGCTTCCTGCTGGTCTTCGCCCCGCAGCTCGTGCTCTACGGGATCGGGGGAGTGCTCACGGGCGTGCTGCAGGCGCACCGCCGGTTCCTGTGGCCGGCGTTCATGCCGCTCGTGTCCTCGGTCGTAGTGATCGGCGTCTACGCGGGCTATGCCCAGATGCGCGGGCCCGGTGCCGAGGCCGGCGGCGATGCGCTCGCCCTGCTCGCCTGGGGCACCACGGCGGGCGTGGCGGCGATGACGCTGCCGCTCGCGCTGCCGGTGCGCGGGACGGGCATCCGGGTGCGGCCCACATGGCGCTTCCCGGAGGGCGTGGCCCACCGCGCGGTGCGGCTGGCGGCGGCGGGCATGTCCGTCCTCCTCGCGCAGCAGGCGGCGACGCTCGTCATCATGCTCGTGTCCAACCGCGTGGGCGGCAGCGGGGTCTTCGTGGTGTTCGGCTACGTCCAGGCCGTGTACCTCCTGCCGTACGCGGTGCTGGCCGTCCCGGTCGCCACCGTCGCCTTCCCCAAGCTCGCCGCCCTCGTCGCGGAGCGGACGGAATCAGCCCCGGAGCGCGCCGAGGCCGGCGGCACTGAGGCGGAACCGGACGCGGATGCCGCGACCGATGCCTTCATCGCCGGCACCACGCGGCTCGTCGTGCTGCTCGGCTGTGCGGGCGCGGCCGTGCTGGCCGCGGCCGCGGCGCCCCTGCAGACCTTCTTCTCCGTCCTGGACGTGGCCCGTGCGGAATCGGCCGCCTCGCTGAGCGCCCTCGGGCTCACGGTCCTGCTCATCGCCGCGGCGGTGCCGGGCTGGTGCCTCATGGCCTGGGGGACGCGCGTCTTCTACGCGCTGGAGCGCTCCCGTCATGCCACGGCGGCCGCGGTGATCGGCTGGTCCCTCGTGGCGCTCGCGGTGCTCGCCGCCGTGCCCTTCATCGCGGCGGACCCGGCACGGCAGACCCTCGTGGCGCTCGGGCTCGCGCACGCCGTGGGCATGAGCGCGGCGGGGATCAGCCTGCTCGTCGGCATCGCGCGGGTGCGCGGCCGAGCTGCGCTCGCAGGCCTGGGCCGCACGCTCGTCGTGGGTCTGGCGGGGGCTGCGGCAGGCGGCGCGGCGGGGTTCCTCACGGCGCAGCTGGCCGCCTCCGGCCTCACCGCCCTGCTCTCAGGCCTCTCTCCGCACCCGGCCGTCGTCGCCGTTCTCGCGGGCGTCTGCGCGGGGCTCGTGGGCCTGACCGTCGTCGTCCTCACCGCCTTCGCGGCGGACCGCCGTGCGCTCATGCAGGTGAAGCAGCTGCGCTGAGCCCGGGGAAGCAGCTGCGCTGAGGGCCGCGCGGCGAGCCCGTGCGCGCACCGCTCGCCGTTAGACTCGACCCATGCGGATTCTCCTTGTGCTCGGAACCTCCACCGGCGGGGTCGGAACCCATGTCGCCGCCGCTGCCAGGAGCTTCGCCGAGGCCGGCCATCGCGTGGGCGTCATCGGTCCCGCGGCCACAGAGGAGCAGTTCGGCTTCGACGACCGGCCGCGCGTCATGTTCGCCCCGCTCGAGATCCCCGTGGGCGTGGGCCCGCGGGACGTGCGGACGGTGCGGCGCCTCCGCCGCCTCATCGCGGCCTTCCGCGCGGACGTCGTGCACGCGCACGGCTTCCGTGCCTCGCTGCTGGTCTCCGCCGCCCTTGCGGGGCTGCGGCCGAGACCCGGGTTCCTCTCCAGCTGGCACAACACGATCATGAGCACGGGCCGCAGAGCGGCCGCCGAGCGCCTCGTCGCCCGGCGCATCGCACGCTCCGCGGACGCCGTGCTGGGCGCGAGCGAGGACCTCGTCGGACTCGCCCGGGAGCTCGGCGCCTCACGCGCCTCCCTCGCTCCTGCCGCCGCGCCGCCTCCGCGGTTCAGCGAGGACGTGAACTCGGCCCTGCTGCGTTCGCGCCTGGCCCGCGAGCTGGCCTTCGACCGGCGCGGGCTCATCCTGCTCGCGGTGGGCCGCGTCGCCCCGCAGAAGGACTACGACCTCCTCCTCGAGGCGCTGGCGCTGCTGGCCCCCGAGCACCCCGAAGTGCACTGCCTCATCGCCGGAGCCGCCGATCCCGAGGAGCTCGATCGCCTCAGGTCCCGGGTCGCGGAGCTCGCGGCCGCCGGGCGCCGGCCCTCCGTACACTTCCTCGGCCAGCGCGGCGATGTGGGTGCGCTCAACCAGCTCGCGGACGCCTTCGTGCTCACGAGCCGCTGGGAGGCCCGCGCCCTCGTCCTGCAGGAGGCGATGCTCGCGGGCAAGGCGATCGTCGCCACCGCGACGGGCGGGACGCCGGGGCTCGTCGGCGATGCCGGGATCCTCGTCCCGGAGGGCGATTCCGCCGCCTTCGCCGCCGCGCTCAGGCGGATCATCGAGGATCCCGCCCTCCGCGAGGAGCTCGGGCACAGGGCCGCCCAGCGCGCCCTCGAGCTCCCGGACGAGGCCCGCGCGGCGGAGATCCTGCTCGAGGCCTATGCCGCGGCGGGGGCCGCGCCGGCGGACCGGTGATCGTCGAAGGTACGCAGCCGGTAGTCTTGTCACCAGCGCGGCCGGCACCCGGCCGCATCACGTCCGTGACGTCCGGGAGGGAACCGCACATGCACGCAGACCACGAGCAGGCCCAGCTGCCGCCGCAGACCCGCATCCTCCACGTGCTCGCCGGCACGCGGGGCCCTGTGGGCGAGGCCGGGGCCGTCGTGGCCGAGGCGCAGACGGGAGGGGGCCACCGGGTCGGCGTCGCCGCCCGGCACTCCGTTCTCGAGGCCCTCGGGTTCCTGCCCGCGGTCGTCCCCTCCTCGGGCTCCGCACCCGCAGTCGGCCGCGATCGCGGCAGCGAGCTCGTCGCCGTGCACCTGCCGTTGCGCGACCACATCGGGCTCGCGGACCCCGGCATCGCCCTCGACCTCCACCGCCTCTACCGGCACGTCGACGTCGTCCACGCCCACGGCCTGCACGCCGCCGCGCTCGCGGGCCTCGGCATGACCGGACTGCCCGCGCGCCTGCGCCCGGCCCTCGTCGCGACGGTGGGCCGCTTCCGTCCGCAGAGCACGCTCGACGCGGCCGCCGCAGGCATCGTCTCTCGCACCGCCGCCGTCGTCCTCGGCACCACCGCGCCCGTCGTCGACCGCTTCGCAGACGCCGTGCCCGTCGCCGAGCGCGCACGGCTGCTCTCCCCGGACGTCTCCGAGCGCCTGGCGCCGGCGGTGGGCAGGAAGCAGGTGCGCGAGAACCTGGGAGTGCCCGCGGGCGCCTTCCTCGTCGCCGCTCCGATGTCCGTCACCGACGGCGATGAGCTCACCACCTTCCTCGAGGCCGCGGTCACGATGTTCGACCACCGTCCCGACCGGCGCGTCGTCTTCGCGCTCACGGGCGCCGGCCGCGAGCGCTCGACGGTGCGCCAGGCATTCGTGGGCCGTCACCCCGTCGTGCTCGCCCCCGAGGGCACGGCCGTGGACGTCCTCGCGGCCGCGGACGTCGTCGTCGCGACCGCGGACATGACGCTCGCGGAGCCCGAGTCCCTCATGCAGCTGGGCAGGCCCGTCGTGGTGCTCGGCGGCGAGCGCACGGCGCGGGTGTGGGGCGAGGCGGCCGTCCGCGTGGACGTCGACGATCCCGCCGGGCTCAACGGGGCGATCAGCGATCTGCTCGACTCGCCGGCCAAGCGCGTCGAGGCCGGCTTCGCGGTCCGCCGCCGGGTCGACGACGTCTCCGGCGCGGAGTTCCTCGCCGAGGAGCTGCTCGAGACCTACGCCGCGGCGCTCGCGCACCGCCGCTGACGGCGCGCGAGCCTGGGAGTTCACACAGCGGTAACCGTGAACCCCCGTGCCGGGCCCGACTCGCTGGTAGGGTGGAAGTCCGTGGTGAACCGACTGAGCACAGATGGTGCGACCAGAACCCGACACATCTTCGTCACCGGCGGCGTGGCCTCGTCCCTGGGGAAGGGACTGACGGCTTCGAGCCTCGGACAGCTCCTCACGCAGCGCGGACTCAGCGTCGCGATGCAGAAGCTCGATCCCTATCTCAACGTCGATCCCGGCACGATGAACCCCTTCCAGCACGGCGAGGTCTTCGTGACCGACGACGGCGCGGAGACCGACCTGGACATCGGCCATTACGAGCGCTTCCTCGACCGCTCGCTCGACGCCGGAGCAAACGTCACGACCGGACAGGTCTACTCCTCCGTCATCGCGAAGGAACGCCGCGGAGCCTACCTGGGCGACACGGTCCAGGTCATCCCGCACATCACGGACGAGATCAAGGCCCGCATGCGCGCGCAGGCCGCACGGCCCGCCGGCGAGGCCCCGGACGTCATCATCACGGAGATCGGCGGAACCGTGGGCGACATCGAGTCGCTGCCGTTCCTCGAGGCCGCGCGCCAGGTGCGCCACGACCTCGGCCGCGACGACGTCTTCTTCGTCCACGTCTCCCTCGTGCCCTACCTCGCCCCCAGCGGCGAGCTCAAGACCAAGCCCACGCAGCACTCCGTGGCTCAGCTGCGCAGCATCGGCATCACACCGGATGCGATCGTGCTGCGTGCGGACCGCGAGCTGCCGGAGTCCATCTGCCGCAAGATCGCCGCCGCATGCGATGTCGACGCCGAGGCCGTGGTCCCGTGCGTCGATGCGCGCAGCATCTACGACATCCCCAGCGTCATCCACGCGGGCGGCCTCGACTCGTATGCGATCCGGCGCCTCGGCCTGCCGCTGCGGGACGCGGACTGGAGCCGCTGGGACCGCCTGCTGACCCAGGTGCACGCACCGGAGCACACCGTCACGGTGGGCCTCGTGGGCAAGTACGTGGACCTGCCCGACGCCTATCTCTCCGTCACCGAGGCGCTGCGCCACGGCGGCTTCGCCCACAGCACGCGCGTGCAGATCCGCTGGATCGCCTCGGACACCTGCGAGACGGCCGACGGCGCGGCCGAACAGCTCTCCGGGCTCGACGCGATCTGCGTGCCCGGCGGCTTCGGCATCCGCGGCATCGAGGGCAAGCTCGGCGCCCTGCGCTGGGCGCGCGAGCACGGCGTGCCCGCCCTCGGCCTGTGCCTGGGCATGCAGTGCATGGTCATCGAGTACGCGCGCACCGAACTCGGCCTGGCGCACGCCTCCTCGACGGAGTTCGATCCGGGCACGTCCGAACCCGTCATCGCGACGATGGACGAGCAGCGCGCCGTCGTCGAGGGCGCGGGAGACCTCGGCGGGACCATGCGGCTGGGCCTGTACCCCGCCGTCCTGCGTCCGGGATCCGTCGTGGCGCGGGCCTACGGGGCCGAGGAGGCCTCGGAGCGCCACCGGCACCGCTACGAGGTGGGCAACGCCTACCGTGAGCGGCTCGTGGAGGCCGGCCTCGTGGTCTCGGGCACCTCGCCCGACGGGGCCCTCGTCGAGTACGTGGAGCTGCCCGCCGAGGTCCATCCCTACTACGTCGGCACGCAGGCGCACCCCGAGCTGCGGAGCCGGCCCACCCGCCCGCATCCGCTCTTCGCCGGCCTCGTGGGCGCGGCCCTCGCGCAGCGGCAGGAGTCCGCATGATCGCCGATGAGCCCGTCGAGGTCCCGGTCACGGAGCGGGAGACGGTCTACTCGGGCTTCGTGTGGGACATCGTCCGCGAGACGTTCTCCCTGCCGGAGTCCGAGGAGCCGCTCACCCGCGACACGATGGCCCATCCCGGTGCCGTTGCCGTCGCCGCGGTGGACGAGGCCGATCGCATCCTGCTCATCCAGCAGTACCGGCACCCCATCCGCACCCGCGACTGGGAGGTGCCCGCGGGTCTTCTCGACGTGGCCGGGGAGCATCCCGCGGTGGCCGCACGGCGCGAGCTGGGGGAGGAGGCGGACCTGTGCGCCGAGGACTGGCACACGCTCGCCGATCTGTTCACCTCCCCGGGCGGTTCGGACGAGAGGGTCCGCATCTACCTCGCGCGGGGGCTGAGCCGGCTGCCCGCGCACGCGCTCACGGAGCGGGAGGGGGAGGAGCGCGGCATCGTGCTCCGCCGCGTCCCGCTGGACGAGGCGCTCGAGGCAGTCCTCACCGGACGGGTGCGCAATGCGATCGCCCAGCTCGCGGTGCTCCACGCACACGCGGCCCGGGGCCGGGGCTGGACGGGGCTGCGCTCCGCCGACGAGCCCTGGCCGACGGGCACCGGACCGACGGGCACCGGGGCGCACTGACGTGGCCCGGCACGGTGCCCAGCTGCTGCCGGAGGGACCGCGATCCCTGGTCTCCCCGGCGGGGGACTATCTCGCGCACCTGCAGCTCGAGCGCGGGCTCTCGGCCCACACCGTCGACGCCTATGCGCGCGATCTGCGCCGCTATCTCCTGTGGCTGGAGACGCAGGGGATCGCGGAGCCGGGTGCCGTGACCGAAGCCGATGCGCTGGGCTTCCGCCGCGCCCTCGACGAGGCGGGGCTCGCCCCGGCCTCCGTCTCGCGGATCGTCGTGGCGGTGAGGCGCTTCCACGACCACCTCGCCGCGGAGGGCGCCGCCCCCGGCGATCCTCTCGCGCAGCTGCCGCCCCCGGCCCTGCGGGACAGCCTGCCGAAGGCGCTGCGGATCGACGAGGTCGAGGCGCTGCTCGCACAGACGGCGGGGGACGCTCCCGTCCTCCGCCGGGCCGCGGCGCTGCTGGAGCTGCTCTACGCGACGGGTGCGCGTATCAGCGAGGCGGTGGGCCTCGACCTCGACGACCTCGACCTCGACCACCGCGTGGTGCGCCTCTACGGCAAGGGCGGCAAGGACCGCCTCGTGCCCCTGGGCTCGCACGCCGCGGCCGCGCTGGAGGCGTGGACGGTGCGGGTCAGGCCCGGGTTCGCCGCGGCCTCGGACGCCTCCCGCGGCGCGGTCTTCCTCAACCAGCGCGGCACCCGGCTGAGCCGGCAGTCGGCCTGGGCGATCGTCAAGGAGGCCGCGCACAGGGCCGGCATCGCCGATGTCACCGCGCACACCCTGCGCCACTCCTTCGCCACCCACCTGCTCGAAGGCGGGGCCGACATCCGGGTCGTGCAGGAGCTGCTGGGGCACGCCTCGGTCGTGACGACGCAGATCTACACGCGGGTGACGGCGCAGACGCTGCGCGAGGTCTACGCCGTCTCGCACCCGCGTGCGGGCGCAGCCGCCCCGCGTCCGAGATAGGCTTGGACGCAGGCGGCCGGGTGTGCGCGCACGCGCGGCGGCAGGCTCCAGACAGGCAAGACAGGAGATGAGGCAGTCCGTGGCAGACGAGAGGCTCGACATCGTGACAGACGAGATGGGGCCCACCGGCCGGCCCGTCCGAGAGTTCCCGGTGCCGCCCGCACTCGACGGGCACGGTCCCGCGCGCATCATCGCGATGGTGAACCAGAAGGGCGGGGTGGGCAAGACCACCTCCTCGATCAACCTGGGGGCCGCGCTCGCCGGCTACGGACGCAGGGTCCTCCTCGTCGACTTCGATCCGCAGGGCGCCCTGTCCGTGGGGCTCGGCATCAACCCGCATGCGCTCGACCGCACCGTGTACGACGTGCTCATGAGCTCGCGCATCGACCCGCGCGAGGTCATCCACTCGACGGCGCACACGGGCATCGACGTCATGCCGGCGAACATCGACCTCTCCGCCGCGGAGATCCAGCTCGTGGGCGAGGTGGCCCGCGAACAGGTGCTCACGCGGGCGCTCGCGAAGGTCGCCGACGAATACGATGTGGTCCTCGTGGACTGCCAGCCCTCCCTGGGCCTGCTCACCGTCAACGCGCTCACCGCCGCGCACGGCGTCGTGATCCCGCTGGAGACGGAGTTCTTCGCGCTGCGCGGCGTGGCGCTGCTCGTGGAGACGATCGAGAAGGTCCAGGACCGCCTCAACCCGAGCCTCAGGATCGACGGCATCCTCGCGACGATGTACGACGGCCGCACCCTGCACTCGCGCGAGGTCATCGCGAGCATCGTCGAGGCCTTCGGGGAGACGGTCTTCGACACCGTCATCAGCCGCACCGTCCGGTTCCCCGACGCCTCCGTCGCCGCCGAGCCCATCACGACCTTCGCGCCCTCCCATGCCGGGGCGGACGCCTACCGCAGGCTGGCGAGGGAGCTGATCTCCCGCGGGGGCTCGCCCTGAAGCGCAGCCCCGGGGCGCACAGCGACCGGGAGGGGCGCGAGCGGACCGGCTTCACCGTGGTCCTGGAGAACTTCTCGGGGCCCTTCGACCTGCTGCTCGACCTCATCGCCAAGCGGTCCCTCGACGTCACGGAGATCGCCCTGGCAGAGGTCACGGACGAGTTCCTCGACTACGTGTCCGCGCTGCGGGGGACGCGGTCGCTCGACGAGCTCACGCACTTCCTCGTCGTCGCCGCCACGCTCCTCGACCTCAAGACCGCGCGCCTGCTGCCGGGGGGAGAGGTCGACGACGAGCTCGACCTCGAACTGCTCGAGGCCCGCGACCTCCTCTTCGTGCGCCTGCTGCAGTACCGGGCCTTCAAGGCGGTCTCGCAGGTGCTGGGCGAGCGGATGGGCGCTGCCGCCAGAGCGGTGCCGCGCTCGGCCGGGCTCGAGGCGGAGTTCGCGGGCCTGCTGCCGCCGCTCGAGTTCTCGACCTCGCCCGCGGTGCTCGCCGCGGTCTTCGCCGCCGTCGTCTCCCGCGACAGGACACCGCCGCAGGTTGCGCTCGACCACCTGCACGAGGCCCATGTCTCCGTGCCGGAGCAGCGGGCGGTCCTGCTCGCGCGCCTGCGGGAGGCCGAGCGCGCGGACTTCGCAGACCTCGTCGCGGACGCGGAGTCGCGGCTCGTGGTCGTCGCCCGCTTCCTCGCCGTGCTGGACCTCATCCGGACAGGGCTGATCGAGGTGGACCAGCCCGAGCCGCTGGGTCCGCTCAGCGTGGGTCTGCGGGAGGATCAGGAACGCAGCCGCTCCGACGGTGCGGAAGGCGAAGAGGCACACGAGGACGAGGAGAGCCATGAGGCATGAGGCCGAGGGACCGGGGAACGGCACTGCGCCGGAGCTCCTGACCGCACTGGAGGCGATCCTCATGGTGACTGACCGGCCGGTGGGCGCCCACGAGCTGGCGGAGGGCCTCGGCGTCGAGGAGGCCGAGGTCTCCGCGGCCCTCGAGGAGCTCGCCGCGGACTTCGACGGGCACCGGGGCGCACGGGCGCGCGGCTTCCGGCTGGCGCGCGCGGCCGGCGGCTGGCGCATCTACACCCGTGCCGAGCAGCATGATGCGGTGGCGGGCTTCCTCACGGCGGGCCAGAGCGCGAAGCTGTCCCAGGCCGCGCTGGAGACCCTCGCGATCATCGCCTACCGGCAGCCGGTGACGCGGGCGCGGGTCTCCGCGATCCGCGGGGTCAACGTCGACGGGGTCGTGCGCACGCTGCTCATGCGCGGCCTCATCGTGGAATCGGGCACGGAGGAGCTGACCGGCGCGGTCCGGTTCGTCACGACCCCGGCGTTCCTCGAGGCGGCAGGACTCGGGCGCATCGAGGACCTGCCGGACATCGCTCCGTTCCTGCCGGAGGGGGATGAGGCGAATCGCACAGGCGAGGCAGGTGCCGGATCCGAGCGGGAGTTCGGGATAATAGACGTATGAACTCCTCAGATCCCCGCTCGCCGGGCCACCGCAGCAAGCGTCCCGCCCGTCGCGTGCGCAGCAACCCCCGCAAGCCGGCGCAGACGGGGCACGGAGCGGTCTCCGATGTGCACGCCGCGGACGGCGTCCGTCTGCAGAAGGTCCTCGCGGACGCCGGGCTCGGCTCCCGCCGGGCGTGCGAGCGCCTCATCGAGGAGGGGCGCGTCGAGGTGGACGGCGTCATCGTCACGGAGCTCGGCACGCGCATCGACCCGGAGAAGCAGACGGTGCACGTCGACACCCTCCGCATCACGGCGCACACGGACAAGGTGTACCTCGCCTTCAACAAGCCCGCGAAGGTCGTCACCTCGATGAGCGATCCCGAGGGCCGCAAGACGGTGGCGGACTACCTCAGGAACCGCCCCGAGCGGCTGTTCTACGTGGGCCGCCTCGACTACGACACCGAGGGCCTGCTGCTGCTGACGAACGACGGCGAGCTCTCCAACCGCCTCACGCACCCCCGCTACGAGGTGCCCAAGACCTACCTCGCGCAGGTCCGCGGCCCCGTGCCCAAGGACGCGGGCGCGCGCCTGCGCGACGGCATCGAGCTCGAGGACGGGATGGCGCACGTGGACTCCTTCCGGCTCCTCGACTCGACGCCGGGGCGGGCGCTCGTCGAGGTCGTCCTCCACTCGGGCCGGAACCGGATCGTCCGCCGCCTCCTCGAGGCCGTGGGCACGCCGGTCGAGCGGCTCGTGCGCACGCAGTTCGGCCCCATCGCGCTCGCGGAGCAGCGGCCCGGCAAGATGCGCGATCTGCGTCCGCACGAGGTCGGCGAGCTCATGAAGGCCGTGGGCCTGTGAGCGCTGGTCCGGCGGATCCGCACCTTCCCGCCCGCGTGCACATCGTGGGTGCGGGGCTGCTGGGGACCTCCCTGGGACTGGCGCTCACCCGCGCCGGCTGCACCGTCACGCTCGCCGACGTCTCGCCCACTTCGGCCCGGCTCGCCGCGGACCTGGGCGCGGGCAGCGTGGGCGAGGCCCCGCCGGAGACCGGCCTCGTGATCGTCGCCGCACCCCCGGATGTGACCGCCGGGCTCGTCGTCGAGCACCTGCGCCGGCTGCCCGAGGCCACCGTCACGGACGTCGCGAGCGTCAAGGGCGTGCTGCTGGAGCGGGTGCGCCGGGCGACGGAGCGCAGTGAGCTCGACCGCTACATCGGCTCGCACCCCATGGCCGGCCGCGAGCGCTCGGGCGCGACCTGGGCGCGCACGGACCTGTTCCGCGACCGGCCGTGGGTGATCTGCTCGGACGCGGACACGCCACCGGACCGGCTGGCCCAGGTCGAGGCGGTCGCCCGGGCCGTGGGCTCGACCGTGCTCCATCTCGAACCGGAGTTCCACGACTCCTCCGTCGCCCGGGTCTCCCACGCCCCGCAGGTGGTGTCCTCGCTCATGGCCGCCCGGCTCGCGCGCATGCCCGTCGAGGGTGTGGCGCTGGCCGGTCAGGGGCTGCGGGACGTCACCCGGATCGCCGCCTCGGATCCGGGGCTGTGGACCCAGATACTGGCCGGCAACGCCGCCGAGGTGCGCGCGGTGCTGGCGGAGTTCCGGGAGGACCTCGACCGAGTCATCGACGCGCTCGCGCTCGATCCCGGGGCGCTCGCCGTCCTCGCCGGTGCGCTCGCGGCGGGCAACGAGGGCCGGCTGCGGATCCCGGGCAAGCACGGTCAGGCGCCCACGGCCTATGCGACGGTCACCGTGGTCATCGGCGATGAGCCGGGCAACCTCGGGCGCCTGTTCGCCGAGGTGGGCGAGCTGGGCATCAACATCGAGGACGTGCGGATCGACCATGCGACAGGGCGTAGGCTGGGAAGCCTGGACCTGTTCGTGCTGCCGGCCCATGCCCAGGACCTCGTGACGGGCCTGCTCGCCCGCGGCTGGCGGCTGCCCGAGCATGCGGAGGCGGAGCTGCCCGGGCCGACCACCGAACCAGACACCCCGAACGAAGGACGCACATGACAGTCATCGCCATCGACGGCCCCAGCGGAGTGGGCAAGTCCAGCACCTCCAAGGAGGTCGCCCGCCGGCTGGGATGCGCCTACCTCGACACGGGCGCGATGTACCGGGCGATGGCCTGGCTGGCGCTCAACCGCGGGGTGAGCGATCCCGGCGACGTGGTCGAACTGGTGCGCGGTGCCGATCTCGAGATCTCAACGGATCCGGACGACTTCCGGGTCGAGGTCGACGGCATCGACGTCACGCTCGAGATCCGCTCCGACGAGGTCTCCGCGGGCGTGCAGACCGTCTCCGCGGTGCCGGAGGCGCGCGAGGAGCTCATCGAGCGGCAGCGCGAGGTCATCGCCGATGCCGCCGGCGGGATCGTCGTCGAGGGCCGCGACATCACGACGGTGGTGGCGCCTGAGGCGCCGGTGCGGATCCTCATGACGGCGGACGAGGAGGTGCGGATCGCGCGCCGTGCCGGTGAGAACCACGGCACGGCCGATGCCGCCGCGCTCGCCGCGACGCGCGCCCTCGTGGCCGAGCGCGATGCGAAGGACTCGGCCACCACGAGCTTCCTCACCGCCGCCGACGGCGTGCACACGCTGGACACGACGCACGTGGGCTTCGACGAGGCCGTCGAAGCGGTCCTCACTCTCGCGAAGGAGGCCTCATGACCGAGCCGATGCCCGAGGCGGATGATTTCATCCCGCTCCCCGACGAGGACCTCGCCGAGCGGCTCGCGGACATCGACGAGGCCGATGCCCGCAGGCGCGCGGAGTCCCTGCGCTCCGGGCTCGCCGACTACGACCTCGAGGCCGAGGACGAGGAGCTCCTGGCCGATCTCGAGGACCCCGAGGCGGCCGGCGGGCTGGTCCGGCCGGCTCCCGTGCTCGCGATCGTGGGCCGGCCCAATGTGGGCAAGTCCACACTGGTCAACCGCATCCTGGGCCGGCGGGAGGCGGTGGTCGAGGACGTCCCCGGCGTCACCCGCGACCGTGTGCGCTATCGCGGGGAGTGGGGCGGGAGGCCGCTGACCCTCGTGGACACCGGTGGCTGGGACATCGATGCGAAGGGCATGGCCTCGAGGATCGCGGAGCAGGCGGAGATCGCCGTGGAGCAGGCCGACGGCGTGGTGTTGGTCGTCGACGTCGCCACGGGGGTCACCTCGACGGACGAGCACGTGGTGCGGATGCTGCGGCGCGCGGGCAAGCCCGTGCTGCTGGCGGCCAACAAGGTCGACGACGAGCGCGGCGAGCTCCAGGCCGCGGAGCTGTGGTCGCTGGGCCTGGGCGAGCCCCACCCCATCAGCGCGATGCACGGGCGCGGCGTGGCGGATTTCCTCGACGAGATCATGGAGATGCTGCCGGAGAACTCGTTGGTGGACGACGCCGAGGAGCCCGGCGGCCCCCGCAGGATCGCGCTCGTGGGCCGGCCCAATGTGGGCAAGTCCTCGCTGCTCAACAAGCTGTTCGGCAGCGAGCGCGTCCTCGTCGACAACGTCGCCGGGACCACGCGCGACCCCGTGGACGAGCTCGTGGAGCTGGGCGGGCGCCCGTGGCGGTTCGTGGACACGGCGGGCATCAGGAAGCGGGCGCGGCAGGCCTCGGGCGCGGACTACTACGCGGCACTGCGGACGCAGACGGCGCTCGAGCGGGCCGAGCTCGCGCTCGTCCTGCTCGAGGCGAGTGAGCCCCTGAGCGAGCAGGACGTGAGGATCGTGCGGAACGCGACCGAGGCCGGCCGGGCGCTCGTGCTCGTGTTCAACAAATGGGATCTCACGGACCAGGAGCGCCGCGACTGGCTGGAGCGGGAGATCGAGAAGGACCTCGCCCATGTGGCGTGGGCCCCGCGTGTGAACATCTCCGCGAAGACCGGCCGGCACGCGGAGAAGCTGGTGCCGGCGATGGAGAGGGCGCTGGAGAACTGGGACCGGCGCATCCCCACGAGCCGGCTCAACGCGTTCCTCGGCGAGCTCGTGGCGGCGAATCCGCACCCGCTCCGGGGCGGCAAGCAGCCGCGCATCCTCTTCGGCACGCAGGCCTCGAACCGGCCCCCGCACTTCGTGCTGTTCACGACCGGCTTCCTCGATCCCGGCTACCGGCGCTTCATCACGCGCCGGCTGCGCGAGACCTTCGCCTTCGAGGGCACGCCCATCGAGATCAGCATGCGGATCAGGGAGAAGCGGAAGCGGACATGAGCGCGGCCGGTGCCGGGGCATCGCCGTCGGCCACGGCACCGCCGCCGGCGCTGCCCCGGTTCGCGACGGTGACGCTGGGGCTCGCGGGGCTCGCCGTCGTCATGGTCGTGTTCCGGCAGCTGCAGGACATCGTGGCACCGGTGTTCCTCGCGCTCAACCTCGTCATCATCGTCCACCCGCTGCAGGCGCTGCTGGTCCGGGCGAAGGTGCCGCGGTTCCTCGCGGCGATGGCGACGGTGCTCATCGTGCTCGTGGTGCTCGCGGCGTTCTTCGCGCTCGCCGCATGGTCGATCGCGGAGCTCGTGCTCATCATGCCGGGCTATGCGGGCGAGGTCGTGGCGATCGTGCAGGACACGGGACAGTGGCTCGAGACCCTGGGGCTCACCCCGGGGGTCCTGCAGCAGCAGCTCGCGGCGCTGGACGCCTCCCGCGTGATCTCGACGCTCGCACCGCTGTTCTCGAACGCCACGCTGGTGCTCACCCTGCTCGTCACCGTCGTGATGGCGGTCTTCTTCGTCGCCCTGGACACGATGTCGTTCCCGCAGCGTCTGGCCTCGCTGGGACGGGAGCGGCCGGGCTTCGCCGAGGCCATGACCTCGTTCGCGGCCGGGGTGCGCCGGTACTGGGTGGTCGCGACGGTCTTCGGCCTCATCGTGGCGGTGCTGGACGTCGTCGCGCTCGAGGTCATCGGGGTGCCGCTGGCGCTCGTGTGGGGAGTGCTGGCGTTCCTCACGAACTACATCCCGAACGTGGGCTTCGTCATCGGCCTCGTGCCTCCCGCGCTGCTCGCGCTCGTGGACCAGGGCTGGGCGGCGGCGGTCTGGGTGGTGGTCGCATACTGCGTGCTCAACTTCGTCATCCAGTCGATCATCCAGCCCAAGTTCACGGGGGAGTCCGTGGGCGTCACGCCGCTCGTGAGCTTCCTGTCGCTGCTGTTCTGGTACTGGGTGCTCGGCTGGCTGGGGGCGCTGCTGGCGCTGCCGGCGACGCTGCTGATCAAGGCGCTGCTGGTGGATGCGGATCCGCGAGCCCGGTGGATCAACAGCCTCATCGCCTCCGATCTCCGGACGGGGGCCAGCCTGCCGGTGGCGGGGGTGCCCGGAGGCGGGCGCCGCGAGGCACGGCGCGGCCGCGAGATCGTGGTGGCGCTGGACGGGACGCCGGAGGGCGAGGGCACTAGGATGGGCGCATGAATGCGAAGATCCTCACGATCCACCCTGTGGATCCGCAGCCGCGTCTCATCCGCCAGGCCGCAGAGGTCATCGCCTCGGGCGGGCTGATCGCCTATCCCACGGACTCCGGCTACGCGCTGGGGTGTGCGCTGGAGAACAGGTCGGGCGTCGACCGGATCATCCGGATCCGCCGTCTGGACCAGAAGCACCACTTCACGCTCATGTGCCACGACTTCGCGCAGCTGGGGCAGTTCGTCATCATCGACAATGCCGCATTCCGCGCCGTGAAGTCGCTGACGCCGGGGCCGTACACCTTCATCATGAAGGCGACGAAGGAGGTGCCGCGGAAGATGATGCATCCCAAGAAGCACTCCGTGGGCGCGCGGATCCCGCAGAACCCCACGGCGCTCGCGCTCGTGGAGGAGGTGGGCGAGCCCCTCCTCTCCTCCACGCTCATCCTGCCCGGCCACACGGACGCGATGACGGACTCCCTCGCGGTCTCGGACGAGATCGGCAACGACGTCGACCTCATCGTGGACTCCGGCGAGCCGGGGACCGAGCCCACGTCCGTCATCGACTTCACGGAGGGTGCGGCGATCGTCCGGCGCGAAGGCGCGGGGGACGTCTCCCGGTTCGAGTGAGCCCCCTCAGCTCTCCAGGGCCGAGGCGCGGTGGAGGCCTCCCACCATGGTTCCCGAGACCCGGATCTCGGGGAGTCCATGGGGGTCCGTGTCGAGCGGATCCGCGTCGAGGATCGCGGCGTCCGCCCATTTCCCGGGCTCCAGCGAACCGATCTCGCCGTCCCGGTGGAGGAGGACCGCAGGTCCCAGTGTGACTGCGCGGAGCGCCTGCTCCGGGGTGAGGCGCTCGGTCCCGCCGAGGACGCGGCCGGAGGGGGTCTCCCGGGTGACGGCGTGCTTCATGGACGAGAGCGGTCCCAGGGGAGTGACGGGGGTGTCGCTGTGCAGGGCGACGGGCACGCCTGCGGCCAGCGCGGTCGCCGCGGCATTCATCCGGCGAGCCCGGTCGGGCCCCACCGTCAGCTCGACGTGCTGATCGCCCCATGCCCAGATGTGGTTGGCGAAGATGTTCGCCCCCATGCCCAGAGCCGCCATGCGCCGGTACTGGTCCGGGGTGGTCATCTGCGAGTGGGTGACGGTGTGCCGGTGATCCCAGCGGGGCGCCCTGCGCAGCACCCGCTCCAATGCGCTGATGAAGACCTCGGAGGCCTCGTCTCCGTTGCAGTGCGTGTGCACCAGCAGGCCCTGCCGGTGGTAGGCGAGGAGCGCCTCCTCGAACTCCTCGGGTGACGTCGTCCACAGCCCGTTGGGCTCCCCGCCGAGATATCCCGGCTCACGGAGGCGGGCGGTGAAGCCCTGGATGGAGCCGTCGAGCATGAGCTTGACGTTCCCGAACCGCAGCCACGGGTCCGAGGCGCTCGTGCGCAGTTCGGCAAGCTGTGCGGCGGCCTCCGCGGGGGCGGGGCCGCCGAATCCCGCCCCGAAGTGGAAGACGTCGAGCCGGACGCCCAGGTCCGGCCCCGCCTCGTCGAGGTAGGCCCGGCGGCGCTCCGGGTCGAGAACTGCGCGGGAGCCGAGGTCGGTCACGGTCGTGGTGCCCGTGTTCACCGCGTCCTGGGCGAGTCCGCGCAGGGAGGCGGGGTCCGGGGCGAGACCGCCTCCGCCGGTGAGCGGTGAGACGAGTGCCATCGCGGCGAACTCGCGCAGCTCGCCCGTCGGCCGGCCCGAGCTGTCCCTGACGACGCCCTCCACCGTGGTGGAGGAGTCGATGCCGCAGCGGCGCAGGGCCTCGGAGTTGACCACCATGAGGTGCCCGTTGGCGTGCCTGACGCAGATCGGTCGGGTGGTCGAGACCTCGTCGAGGTCGCGCGCCTCGACGGTGTCCGGATAGTAGATCGGGTCGAGGCCCCAGGCGACCAGTGTCCGGTCCGGATCATCGAGCGCCGCCTCCGCCCCGCGCAGCCGGGTCAGCACCTCGGGCACGCTCGCGCATCCCGTCCAGAGCCTGCCGTCGGGGGAGCGCCGGTCGAAGCGGCCCAGGTACGTCATCCGCCACATGCCGCCGGAGCCGGCATGGCTGTGCGCCTCGACGAAGCCCGGCACCAGCACCTTCTCCGCGTACCGTTCGTCCACCACGTGGTCGCCGTATCCGCGCAGCTCCTCCACCGTGCCCACCGCCAGCACCCGGCCGTCCCGCACCGCCAGGGCCTCGGCGGTGGGCACGGCCGGGTCCAGCGTGCGGATGAGCCGCGCGGGATAGATCGCGATGCGGGCCTCGGGCGGGTCAGCCGGGGTGCACATGAGAGTGCTCATCCGGGCGCTCACGCGGGCCGGTGCTCGAGCATGACCCGCTCGAACAGGACGTCCGACAGCGGCGTGTAGTCGGTCTCCGGGTCGTACCATTCGTGGAACTCGGCGAAGCCTCCCCGATCCGTGTATCCCAGCTCCTCGAGCTGCTCCGACCAGAAGGCGGCGGACTCGTCGACCCGCGTCCGCACGTCCTCGCCCAGGGTGCCGGAGTCCGCGACCTCCTGCATCCGCTCCTCGTTCGCCTCGGCGATCCGGGTCTGGAGCTCCTCCGACAGCGGCTCGACGCCCACCCCGCGCTCCCCGGCCTCTGCGATCGCCGTCGCCTGGGAGCCGATCGAGGTCTCCATGCCTCCCTGGAACGCGGCGTGGAAGGAGTCGAACAGGATCTGCCGGTAGGCCAGCGGCAGGCTCTCGACGCCCGTGCCCTGCAGGATCGCGCCGGAGACGCGGGGGAACTGCGTCGTGGTGGGATAGCCCAGGTTCTGTGCGACCTCGAAGAAGCCTCCCTGCGAGACGTCGGAGAGCACCGCGAGCGTGCAGTCCACCGTCCCGCGCTGGAGCGCCTCGTAGGCCTCGACGCCCGCGATCGAGACCGGTGCGGACCCCAGCTCGCCCACCAGCTCGTTCTGGGGCTGGGAGCCCACGCGGACCTGCAGTCCGCGCCAGTCCTCGACCTCCGTCGCGGGCTCCGTGCACACGGAGTGGTAGGCGCTCGTGGCCGAGACCGGGGTGAACGGCGTGAGTCCCAGCTCCTCGTACTCCGCGAGCACCTCCGGCGACTGCCAGGCCAGGTCCGCGGCCAGCAGGTTCGCGAGCAGGTCCCCCTCGAACGGGGAGGCCGCCTGCCCCGCGAGCAGATCGTTGACCGCGTTGACCGCCGGGAACCGGTCGGGCTCGTAGGTGGGCAGCGTGAACGCCATGTCCACGCGGCCGTCCGCGAGCGCGTCGTGGAGCTCCGCATACGGGGCGATCGACTGGTTGAACGCGAGCTCCACCGTGAGCTTCCCGCCGGAGGCCTCCTCGACAGCCTCCTTGTAGCGCACCCCCATGGGCGCCTGCGGCGAGTCCAGCGAGGTCGCCGGGATCTGATAGGTCACGGTCGCCGGTTCGAGGTCGGTGAGAGCCTCCTCGACAGCCGCGGCGTCGGCACCGTACTCGTAGCCGTTCCCTCCGGCACCGCCGCCCGCCCCGCCGGATCCGGCAGAGCCCGCGCACGCGCTGAGCACCAGCGCTCCCGCCGCTCCCGCGCTCAGCACCGCGGTCCTCACCCCGCGCGCCCTCGCCGGCCCGCTCTTCGTCATCCCTGCCCTCGTCATCCCTGCCCCCGTCGTCATGATGTTCCCTCGCCGTCATCCGCCGCTGCGTCCGGCCCTGCACCCGCCGCTGCGTCCGGCCCTGCTTCCAGCCCCAGCGCCCGCAGCCACAGCTCGGTGAGCTCCCCGGCGAACCGCACCGCCCCGTCCTCCCCGTCGTACCGCTCATCGCCGGGGTGGACGTACACGTAGTAGCAGTGGCGGCTCACCATGAGCCCCAACGAGCGTGCGGTGAAGTCCGGATCGACGGACTCCGGCACGCGCCCGTCGGCCTGCAGCGCCCTGATCGTCTCCGCGTTCCGGCTGAAGAAGGCCTCTCCGCGCCGCAGCCTGTTCTGCTCGATCCGCTCGTCGTAGTGCCTGGCCTCCTCGAGGATCTTGTTGAGCCCGCGGTTGGCCCGGAACGCGCGGACGTACTCGAGGTTCCCGGCCCGGATCCGCTCGACCGGATCGCCCTCCTCGACCGGCCGCGAGTGCGCCGGGACCACGGACTGCGCATAGGCATCCTCGATGAGCGCGGCCAGCAGCTCCTCCCGGTTGGTGAAGTAGGTGTAGAGGGTGCCCGAGGCGACGCCCGCCTCCTCCGTGACCTCGCCCAGGGTGGTGCCCAGGAAGCCCCGTCGCTCGAACACCCGCTGCGCCGCGCGGATCAGCCGCGTGCGCGTGCGCATCCCCTTGGCGCCCAGCTCCTCCGGGTCCTTGCGCGCCCTCATGTGCCCACCGGTGCCACAGGCTGCCCTGTGTCCTTCCGCTCCGCGCCGAGCCCGCTCAGGGCCCGCTTGAGGATCTTGCCGGAGGGCCCCTTGGGCAGCTCCTCGACGAACTCGACGATCCGCGGGATCTTGTAGGCGGCCAGGGCCTCCCGGGCGGCCCGTTCCACGGCCTCTGCGGTCAGCGCCGCACCGGCGTCGTCCGCCGTCCGCGTGAGCACGGCGGTGACCTGCTGGCCGTACTTCTCGTCCGGGGTGCCCACGACGGCGGCCTCGCGCACGCCGGGGATCTCGTAGAGCACCTCCTCGACCTCGCGCGGATAGACGTTGTAGCCGCCGTGGATGATGAGGTCCTTGAGGCGGTCCACGATGAACAGGTAGCCGTCGGAGTCCATCCTGCCCAGATCGCCCGTGCGGAACCAGCCGTCCGGGCTCAGCACCTCCGCGGTGGCCTCCGGCCGGTTCCAGTAGCCCTTCATGACGACGGGACCGCGGATGCACACTTCGCCCACCTCGCCGGCGGGCACGGGGGAGCCGTCGAGTCCGATCACCCTCACCTCCTGCTCGCCCACGGGACGGCCCACGCTGCCGACCTTGCGCTCGCCGTCGATGGGGTTGAAGGTGCCCAGCGCCGTCGTCTCGGTGAGGCCGTAGCCCTCCACGACGGGGGCGGAGAAGCGCTCCTCGAACCGCCGGACCACCTCGCCGGCGATCGCCGCGCCCCCTGAGCTCACCGCCCGCAGCGCCGGTGCCGTGCCCTCGGAGGCTCCCGCGAGCACCGACATCCACATCGTGGGCACGCCGGAGATCATGGAGATCCCGTCCAGCTCCAGGGCGCGCACGAACTCCTGCGGGTCCCAGCGGGGGAAGAGCGTGACGGGCTGGCCCATCGAGAGCGCGGGGAGGACGACGGCGGCCAGCCCGAACACGTGGAACAGCGGCAGGCCCGTGGCCCAGCGCTCGTCCTCGGTCGCCTGCACGAGGCCCCTGACGGTGCGCGCGGCGGTCGTGAGGTTGCCCAGGGTCAGCATGGCCCCCTTGGGGCGGCCCGTGGTGCCCGAGGTGTAGAGCAGTGCGGAGACGTCGTCCGGCGCGCGCTCAGTGATGTCGAAGGAAGCCGGGTCCGCGGCGCAGGCGGGAGCACCGGCCGCGATGAGCGGGACGGTCCGGAAGCCGATGCCCGCCTCGGCGGCGGCACGCTCTCCGGCGGTCGCGACGGCCGGATGCGCCACCACCTGCCGGGCTCCGGAGTCCTCGATGAGGTAGGCGAGCTCGCGCACCGTGGACAGCGGGTTCACCGCCACCACGATGAGGCCGGCGGCATCCGCGCCGAGGAACTCCGCGAGGAACTCGGGGCACGTGGGCGCGATGAGGACGATCCGCTCGCCCGGGGACAGGCCGGCGGCGCGGAACCGGTCGCGGGCCTGTCCCACCCGGGCGAGCAGGGCGGCCCATGTCACCTCCACCCGGGCCTCTCCCGGCGGGGTCCGGAGCGCGACGCCCCCCGGTCTCTCCGCGGCCCAGGGGAGCAGGAGGGAGGTGAGCGAAGCGGGGGCGGTCGCGGTGGGTGCCATGATGCTCCTTCGAATCACGGTGAGTGAGTGCCGATCTCCTGAACGAACGCTTAGCAAGCGCTTGAAATCGAGACCGTCCTCAACTATAGATAGAGGTGTCCCCGCTCACAAGGAAGTGGGCGGCAGTGAGAAGGAGGAGCATGGACGCCACCGGAAGAAGGGCCGTCGTCACGGGCGCTGCGGGCGGGATCGGCGCCGCGCTCGCCTCCGCGCTCACGGAGCGGGGAGCCTCGGTCCTCCTCGCGGACCTCGATCCGGAGGTTGCCCGCACCGCCGCGGCGCTCGGGCAGCACCACTGGACGGGGGACGTCTCCAGCGCGGACGGAGTCGAGGCCCTCCTCGCGACCGCACGCGAGGCCCTGGGCGGCATCGACCTCTACTTCGCCAACGCAGGCATCACCGGGGCCAAGGGGATCGGCACGGAGGAGGACTGGGACCGGATCCTCGATGTCAACCTCCGAGCGCACATCCGCGCCGCCGAGCGCCTCGTGCCGGAGTGGACCGCGAGGGGCGAGGGCTGCTTCGTCGCGACGGCCTCGGCCGCCGGCCTGCTCACCCAGATCGGCGCCGCGGGCTACTCCGTGACCAAGCACGCGGCCCTCGCCTTCGCCGAATGGCTCTCCGTGACCTACGGGGACCAGGGCGTGCAGGTGGCCGTGCTCGCACCCATGGGCGTTAACACGAAGATCCTGTGGGGCGACGGGACGAAGGAGAAGACGGGGGAGGAGCGGCTCTCGCAGCAGGCCGTCGCGGAGGCCGGCCGCGTGCTGGAGCCGGCGGAGGTCGCCGAGGCCGTCATGGCCGCCGTGGAGTCCGGCACCTTCCTCGTGCTGCCCCACCCCGAGGTGCTCGACATGTACCGCATGAAGGGCTCCGACTACGACCGCTGGCTGCGCGGCATGCGCCGATACCAGGCGAAGCTGCGCGGCACAGGAGACGACACACAGCAGAACACGACACGAGGAGATGGTGCACGTGCTTGAGACCACCGAGCGCGGACGCGAGTACCAGGAGCGCCTGGAGGCGTTCATGGATGAGTTCGTCTACCCGGCCGAGGCCGTGTACGCGGAGCAGATGGCCGCGGCGCCCACGCCGCACTTCCAGCCGCAGATCCTCGAGGACCTCAAGGCCGAGGCGAAGTCCCGCGGCCTGTGGAACCTCTTCCACCCGCACGAGGAGTGGGGGCCGGGCCTGACCAATCTCGAATACGCCCCGCTCGCGGAGATCATGGGCCGCTCGAGCGGTCTCGCCCCCGAGGCGACGAACTGCAACGCCCCGGACACCGGCAACATGGAGGTCTTCACCCTCTTCGGGACGGAGGAGCACAAGGAGAAGTGGCTGAAGCCGCTGCTCAACGGCGAGATCCGCTCGGGATTCGCCATGACGGAGCCGGCGGTGGCCTCCTCCGACGCCACCAACATCGAGATGCTCATGAAGCGCGAGGGCGACGAGTACATCCTCGACGGCCGCAAGTGGTTCACCTCCAATGCGATGCACCCCAACTGCAAGGTGCTCATCGTCATGGGCAAGACCGATCCCAATGAGGCCACGCACCGTCAGCAGTCGATGATGGTCGTGCCGATCGACGCCCCCGGCGTGACGGTCGAGCGCAACCTCCAGGTGTTCGGATACCACGACCGCGAGGGCCACGCGGAGGTGAGCTTCGACCAGGTGCGGGTGCCCGCCAAGGACGTCCTCAAGGGCGAGGGCGAGGGCTTCGCGATCAGCCAGGCGCGGCTGGGACCGGGCCGCATCCACCACTGCATGCGCTCCATCGGCGTGGCCGAGCGGGCGCTGGAGATGATGGTCAAGCGCGCCGAGGAGCGTGTGACGTTCGGCCAGAAGCTCTCCGAGCGCGCCAACATCCAGGACTGGATCGCCGAGTCCCGCATCGAGATCGACCAGGCCCGCCTGCTCACGATGCACGCCGCGGACATGATGGACAAGCACGGCAACAAGGTCGCGAGGAACGTCATCGCGCAGATCAAGGTCGTCGCTCCGAACATGGCGCTCAAGGTCGTCGACCGCGCCATCCAGGTGCACGGCGGCGGCGGCGTCACCCAGGACTTCCGTCTCGCCGAGGCGTGGGCGCACCTGCGCACGCTGCGCCTGGCGGACGGCCCGGACGAGGTGCACAAGCGCTCCATCGCCCGCAACGAGATCAAGAAGCACAGGAAGGAAACCGCACGATGAGTGACACCCCCCGCACCGCGATCGTCACAGGAGGCGCCCGCGGGATCGGCGCGGCCATCGCCGAGCGCCTGGCCGCCGACGGCCACAGCGTCGCAGTCATCGACCTCCGCGAGGAGGACACGGCAGACGTCGTCGGCCGCATCCGGGCCGCCGGGGGCACCGCGCTGGGCGTGGGCGCGAACATCGCCGACGAGGAGCAGGCCAAGGCCGCCGTCGAGCGCGTCGCCGCGGAGCTGGGTGCGCCCACGATCCTCGTGAACAACGCCGGCATCATCCGCGACAACATGCTCTTCAAGATGACGAAGGACGATTTCGAGTCCGTCCTGGGCGTGCACCTCACCGGCAACTTCTTCATGACCCAGGCGGTGCAGAGCCACATGGTCGAGGCGAAGTTCGGCCGCATCATCTCGCTGTCCTCGACCTCGGCGCTCGGCAACCGCGGCCAGACCAACTACTCGGCGGCGAAGGCCGGCATCCAGGGCATGACGAAGACCTACGCCATCGAGCTCGGCAAGTTCGGCGTCACGGCCAATGCGATCGCACCCGGCTTCATCGAGACGGACATGACGAAGGCCACCGCGGAGCGGGTGGGCGTGCCGTTCGAGGACTTCATCAAGGGTGCGGTCTCGCAGATCCCCGTGGCCCGCTCCGGTCGTCCCGAGGACATCGCCCACACCGCCTCGTTCCTCGCGAGCGAGGGGGCGGGCTTCGTCTCCGGCCAGGTCATCTACGTCGCCGGCGGCCCCAAGGCCTGAGCCGGCCCTGAGTCCGGCTCAGGCCGGTGAGAAGGAGAGCATCATGACCGAGGCAGTCATCGTCTCGACCGCGCGCACGCCGATCGGCAAGGCGTACCGCGGAGCATTCAACAACACCCAGTCGCAGGAGCTCGCCGGGCACGCCATCCGCCATGCGGTGGAGCGGGCCGGCGTCGACCCGGCGGAGATCGAGGACGTCGTCCTCGGCGCTGCGATCCAGCAGGGCGCGCAGGGCGGCAATGTCGCGCGCCAGGCCGCGATGCGCGCGGGCCTGCCCACCTCCGTGGCAGGCATGTCCGTGGACCGCCAGTGCGCCTCGGGCCTCATGGCGATCGCGACGGCGGCCAAGCAGATCGTCCACGACGGCATGAAGGTGGCCGTGGGCGGCGGCGTCGAGTCGATCTCGCTGTGCCAGAACGACAAGCAGAACACCTTCCGCGCGAAGGACCCCTGGCTCGTCGAGAACCTGCCCGAGCTCTACCTGCCCATGCTGCACACCGCGGAGGTCGTGGCCGAGCGCTACGGCGTCTCCCGCGAGGCGCAGGACGAGTACTCGCTCGAATCGCAGCGCCGGACGGCGGCCGCCCAGGAGGCCGGCCGCTTCGACGCCGAGATCGTGCCGCTCACCACGACGAAGATCGTCGTGGACAAGGCGACGGGCGAGACGAGCGAGGTCGAGGTCACGCTCGAGCAGGACGAGGGCAACCGGCCCTCCACCACGCTCGAGGGCCTGCAGTCGCTGAACCCGGTGCTCGAACCCGGCGTCGCCTCCGCGGCACCGACCGTCACGGCGGGCAACGCCTCGCAGCTCTCCGACGGCGCCTCGGCGTCCGTGCTCATGAGCGCGGACGAGGCCTCGAAGCGGGGACTCGAGCCGCTGGGCATCTACCGGGGCATGGCGGTGGCCGGCAATGCGCCGGAGGAGATGGGCATCGGTCCGATCTACGCGATCCCGCGCCTGCTCGAGCGGCACGGGCTCACGGTCGACGACATCGGCCTGTGGGAGCTCAACGAGGCCTTCGCGGTCCAGGCGCTCTACTGCCGCGACCACCTGGGCATCGATCCCGAGCGGTACAACGTGGACGGCGGCGGCATCTCCGTGGGCCATCCCTACGGCATGACGGGCGCCCGCCTCGTGGGCCACGCGCTGCTCGAGGGCAAGCGCCGCGGCGTCAAGCACGTGGTCGTCACGATGTGCGTGGGCGGCGGCATGGGTGCGGCCGGCCTCTTCGAAGTGGTCTGAGCACGACCCGCGGGATCGGTGCGGCACCGGGAGAGCGCTCCCGGTGCCGCACCGGTGCCGGGGAGCGCAGTCCGCCCGCCTCGGACGGCGCTCCCGCCATACCGCACGGGCGAAGGAACCCGTGCGGAAGCGATCCGGCGTCAGAGCCGATGCCGGAGGAAGGAGCACCCGCATGAGCTGGTTCGACGACCGCCCCTGGCTGAAGACGCTGGGCAGGACGGAGCCCGACGGACTCTCCGAATCCACCACCCTCGCAGACTTCGCGGCCACCGTCCGCGAGCACGGCGATGTCCGCGCCTATGCCTACTACGGGCACGACGTCACCTATGCCGAGCTCGACCGGCGGACGGACGCCTTCGCCGCCTATCTCGTCGAGAGCGGCATCCGCCCCGGCGACGCCGTGGGCATCTACCTGCAGAACAGCCCGCACTTCCTCATCGCGACCTACGGCGTCTGGAAGGCGGGCGCGGTCGTCGTCCCGCTCAATCCGATGTACCGCGACGAGCTCGCCCACGTGTTCGCCGATGCCGATGTCAAGGGCCTCGTCGTCTCGAAGGCGCTCTACCTCATGCGGGTGAAGGAGTACGCGGAGAGCGTGCCGACCGTCGTCCTCGTCGATGACCTGGACTGGGCGGAGAACGGCCCGGAAGCGGTGTTCGGCGCATTCCGGGACCTGCCGGAGGTGCCGCTGCCGGACTTCCGCACCGTCATGGAGGAGCGGCTGGACGCGGACTTCGCGCCGGTGGAGGTCACGCCCGGGGACGCCGCGCTCATCGGCTACACCTCCGGGACCTCGGGCCGGTCGAAGGGTGCGAAGCTCACGCACGCGACGCTGTCCTCGAACTCGCGGATGGCGACCAGGAACGCCTCCCTGGGGCCGGGCGCCGGCGTCGTCTCGCTGGCACCCCTGTTCCACATCACGGGCTTCAACTGCCAGCTCGTGGCCGGGGTGGCCGGTGCCGCCACCCTCGTGCTCAACCACCGCTTCGACCCCGGCTCGTTCCTCGAACTGCTGCGACGGGAGAAGCCGGCGTTCATGGCCGGACCCGCGACCGTCTACACCGCGATGATGGCGCACCCCCAGTTCGGCGCGGATGCCTTCGACTCGTTCACCTCGATCATGTCCGGCGGCGCACCGCTGCCGGAGGGCCTCGTCAAGCGGTTCGAGGAGAAGACCGGGCACTACATCGGACAGGGCTACGGCCTCACCGAGACCTGCGCGCAGTGCGTGACGGTGCCGCGCGGCCTGCGGGCGCCCGTCGATCCCGAGTCCGGCAACCTCTCGACGGGCCTGCCGCAGGCGGACGCGATGGTGCGGATCCTCGACGACGCGGGCAATCCCCTGGGGCCGCGCGAGGTGGGCGAGGTGTGCGTCTCCGGGCCCATGATCGCCGCCGAGTACATCAACAACCCGGAGGCGACCGCGAGCTCCCTGCCCGGCGGGGAGCTGCACACCGGGGACGTGGGCTTCATGGACGAGGACGGCTGGGTCTTCATCGTCGACCGCAAGAAGGACATGATCAACGCATCCGGCTTCAAGGTGTGGCCGCGTGAGGTCGAGGACGTGCTCTACACGCACCCGGCGGTCCAGGAGGGCGCCGTGGTGGGCGTGCCGGACGAGTACCGGGGCGAGACGGTGGTCGCCTATGTGACGCTCCAGCCGGGGGCCGAGGCGACGGGTGAGGAGATCATCGCCCACTGCCGCGCGCACCTCGCGAGTTATAAGGCGCCCTCCGAGGTGCGGATCGTCGGCGAGCTGCCCAAGACGAGCTCGGGCAAGATCCTCCGCCGGACGGTGAGGGCCGAGGCGACCTCCGCCCGGGAGAAGGCGGCGCAGTGAGCGGCAGCGTCGGGGTGCCTGCCGGGAGCGGACCGGGCGTGGACGCTGGGAGCGGATCGGGCGCGGGCGCCGGGAGCGGGTCGCGGCGAGCGGAGTGGGAGGCCGCGGCCGCCGAGCTCGCCGCCCTCCGCACCCTGTGGCCGGCCGAGGTGCCGCGCAGGCCCGCGGTCCTGCCGGCTGGACCGGGCCTGGCCGAGACCGTGCGGCACTGGGCGGCCGAGCGCCCCGACGCCGTGGCGGTGAGCTACTACGGATGGGAGGAGACGTGGTCCGAGCTCGCCGGGCGGGTCGCTGCGACGGCCGGCTGGCTCGCCTCGCACGGAGTGGGCACCGGTGACCGCGTGGCCGTCTTCATGGGCAACTGCCCGCAGTACGTCCACACCTTCCTCGCCGTGGCCTGGCTGGGCGCGGTGTACGTCCCCAGCAATCCGATGTACCGCGCGGAGGAGCTGCGGCATCAGCTCGAGGACTCGGGCGCCGTACACCTGTTCGCGCCTCCTGCGGCGCGTGCGGTGGTCGATTCCGCCCTCGCCCGGCTCGACCACGAGGTCGCGGTGACGTGGACGGATCCTGCGGCCGTGTTCGCGGTCCCCGGTGCGCCCGCTCCGACCGCGGGCCTGCCGTCGGCAGTGCCGTCCCGTGAGGACGCCGGCGACTGGGAGCGGGTGCTCGCGAGCGCGCCGGCCGAACCCGTTCCGGTTGACCCCGACCGCCTCGCCGCCCTCAACTACACCGGCGGCACGACGGGCAGGCCCAAGGGCTGCGAGCACACGATCGGGCACATGGCCTACACCGCGGCCTCGGCGATGGCCGGATCGGGGACGGCTGTCGCCGGTGAGAAGCGCGAGGTGACGCTGGGGTTCCTCGCGATGTTCTGGATCGCGGGGCAGAACCTCAGCCTCCTGCTGCCGATCTACGGCGGCGGGGAGATCGCGGTCCTCGGCCGCTGGCACCCCCGCGTGGCCCTGGAGACGATCGCGGACCGCGGGGTGACGCGCATCGTCTCCCCGGCCGACGGCTACGGGGAGCTCCTCGAGCTGCTCGCGAGCCCGGAGTGCCGGGAGCTCGACCTGTCCTCGCTGGAGCAGTGCCAGGCGGTCTCCTTCGTGCGGAAGCTCGACATCGGGCTGCGGCGCGAGTGGGAGGCGAGGACGGGGATCACCCTGCGCGAGGCGTCCTTCGGGATGACGGAGACGCACACCTCGGACACGTTCACGCTCGGACTGCAGACCGGTGACATGGATCTGCGCGCGCAGCCGGTGTACTGCGGCTTCCCCGTCCCCGGCACGGAGATCGTCGTGGTGGACGAGGAGCTGCATCCCGTGCCGGTGGGGCAGGAGGGGGAGATCCTCGTGCACTCGCCCTCGGTGACGACCGGCTACTGGCACAATCCCCGCGCCACCGCGGACACCCTCGTGGAGGGCTGGCTGCGCACGGGGGACACGGGGCGGTTCGACGAGCACGGTGCGCTCACCTACCTCGCGCGGACCAAGGAGATGATCAAGGTCAAGGGGATGAGCGTCTTCCCCTCCGAGGTCGAGTCCCTGCTGCGCATGCACCCCGGCGTGCAGACCGTGGCCGTCGCCCCGCGGGAGGACCCGGAGAGGGGACAGGTGCCGGTCGCGTTCGTCGTGCCGGCAGCAGACGTGCCGGCTGCGGAGGGCGCGCCCGCCGAGGGACCGCTCACGGCCGAGGCGCTCACGGCGTGGGCGCGGGAGAACATGGCCGTGTACAAGGTGCCGGAGTTCGTGTTCGTCGAGGAGATGCCCATGACCGCGACGGGGAAGATCAGGAAGGCGGTGCTCCTCGAGGAGCATCTCGCCTGAGCACTGCCGCGCGCGAGCCCTGCACCGAGACCGCCGAAACGCTGAGACGCCGAGACCGCCTCGAACCGACCGAAGGAACCCATGGAAGAGACACCTGTCCTCCTCATCGCCAACCGCGGGGAGATCGCCGCGCGGATCATCCGGACGGCACGGACCGCGGGGATGTGCACCGTCGCGGTGCGCTCGGCGGACGAGGCGGCGCTGGGCGGGGCGGCCGGCCTCCACATCCGGCTCGCGGACGAGGTCGTGACCCTGCCCGGCCGGGGCGCGGCCGCGTACCTCGACGTCGACGCGCTCATCGCCGCCGCACGTGAGTCCAGCGCGCAGTGGGTGCATCCGGGGTACGGCTTCCTCGCGGAGTCGCCCCGGCTCGCCCGGGCCTGCGCCGAGGCGGGGCTCACCTGGGTGGGCCCTTCGCCGGAGGCGCTCGAGCTGTTCGGGGACAAGCGGGCCACCCGCGCCCGGGCCGAGGAGCTGGGCGTGCCGGTGCCCGCCGCGACGGGGCTGCTGAGAGCGGACCCGGAGGGAGAGGGAACCGACGGCGAAGGGCGTGCGGGCGAGGCGCTCGCGGAGGCCCGGGCGCTGCTCGCGGCGCATCCGGCGGGGATCGCGGTCAAGGCGCTCGCGGGAGGCGGAGGCCGCGGCATCCGCCTCGTGCGGGAGCAGGAGGAGCTGCATGACGCCCTCACCGCCTGTGCGGCCGAGGCCGCGGCCGGGTTCGGCGACGACCGGGTCTTCGCGGAGGCGCTCGTCACCGGTGCCCGGCACATCGAGGTGCAGGTGCTCGGCACGCCGGAGGGCGTGGCGGTGCTGGGCGACCGCGACTGCTCGATCCAGAGGCGCAGGCAGAAGCTCGTGGAGATCGCCCCGGCGCCGGGTCTCGGTGCGGAGCTGCGGGAGCGGCTCCACGCCGATGCGCAGCGGCTCGTGGCCTCCGCCGGGTACCGTTCGCTCGCGACGGTGGAGTTCCTCGTGGCGGACGGCGGGCAGCACGTGCTCCTCGAGGT
The DNA here is from genome assembly GCF_000426445.1 of Brevibacterium album DSM 18261. Classification (GTDB taxonomy): domain Bacteria; phylum Actinomycetota; class Actinomycetes; order Actinomycetales; family Brevibacteriaceae; genus Brevibacterium; species Brevibacterium album. The sequence goes on from NZ_AUFJ01000016.1 coordinate 48,299, forward strand.
GAACCCCCGCATCCAGGTGGAGCACACGGTCACGGAGGAGGTCACGGGCCTCGACCTCGTGGCCTGTCAGCTGGACGTCGCGGCGGGACGCGTGCCGGAGGCGCTGGGGACGGCCGCGGCCGGGGAGAGCATCGCGCCGCAGCCGCGCGGGTGCGCGATCCAGCTGCGGGTGACGGCGGAGACGGTGCTGGACTCCGGCGAGCCGGGCCCCAGCGTCGGGACGATCGAGTCGCTGACCTGGCCCACGGGACCGGGTGTGCGGGTGGACACGTGGGCGCAGAGCGGCAGCACCGTCACCGGCGGCTTCGATTCGCTGCTCGGCAAGGTCGTCGTGCACGCGGCCGGGCTCGCGGCGGCGCGGAGGGCCGGTGCACAGGCGCTGGCCGAGACCGAGGTGCGGGGACTGGACACGAACATCGGCCTGCTGCTCGCGATCGACGAGCTGCTCGCACTCGGCGAGGCGACCACGACCGCCTATGACGCCGCTGCCGGAGAGATCGCGGAGCGGGCGCGGAGGATCGACGCGGAGCGGGAGGCCTCCGGCGCGAGCACGGCGGGCAGCGGCACGGCGGGTGCCGGCGCGACGGATGGACGGATCGGGGGATCGGGGCCGGTCTCGGGCGCCGGTGACTCGAGCCGCGCGGCCGAGCCCGCGCTGTGCGAGGGGGAGGAGCTGCTGCGCGCGCCCCTGACCGGCACCGTCGTGGCGCTGGGGGAGCGGCCGGGGGAGTACGTGCTGCTCGAGGCGATGAAGATGCACCATCCGGTGGCCGGTCCGGCAGCCGCGGAGGTGCGCCATCTCGTGGAGGTGGGCGATTACGTGAGCGCGGGCAGCGCGCTCGCGGTGCTGGGCGGTGCCCGCGGCGGTGCGGATGCGGCCGAACGCGGTGCGCAGCCCCATCCAGGGGTGGCCGAGGTGCGCGAGCGCCATGCCGCGGTGCTGGACGAGGCACGCGGGGAGGCGGTCGCGAAGACCCATGCGCGCGGACGGCGCACGGCGAGGGAGAACATCGCCGCTCTCGTCGACGCGGGGAGCTTCGTGGAGTACGGTCCGCTCGTGATCGCGGCGCAGACGCGCAGGCGCAGCGTCGAGGAGCTCATCGCGAAGACCTCCGGCGACGGTCTGCTGGGCGGGACGGCGCGCGTGGACGGCCGCGAGGTCGTGGTGATCAGCTACGACTACTCGGTGCTCGCCGGCACGCAGGGCACGCGCAACCATGCGAAGACGGACCGGCTCATCCAGGTGGCTGAGCAGCGGCAGGTGCCGCTCGTGCTGTTCGCGGAGGGCGGCGGCGGGCGGCCGGGGGACACGGACAAGGGGCCGTCGGCCGGACTGCAGGTGCCCACATTCGCCTCGCTTGCGCGGCTGCGGGGGAAGGTGCCGCTCATCACGGTGGTCTCGGGGCGGACGTTCGCGGGCAATGCCGCGCTGGCCGGGGTGTGCGATCTCATCATCGCCACGCCCGAGGTGAACCTCGGCATGGGAGGACCTGCCATGATCGAGGGCGGCGGGCTGGGACGCCACCGGCCCGAGGACATCGGGCCGGCCGAAGTCCACCTGCGCAACGGGGTCATCGACGTGCTCGCCGCCGATGAGGCCGAGGCCGTCGCCCATGTGAGGGAGGCGCTCTCGGTGCTCACCGGCAGCGCCCGGGAGGAGGCGCAGGCGGACGCTGAGGAGACGGACGCCGCGCAGGCCGAGCGCGCGCGGACGGTCGTGCCGGCGGACCGGCTGCGGGCCTTCTCCATGCGGGAGGCGATCGGAGCGGTGGCCGATCCGGGTTCGTTCACGGAGGTGCGGCGGGAGTACGGGCCGGGTGCGGTGACGGGCTTCATCCGTATCGGGGGCAGGCCCCTGGTCGTCATCGCGAACGACAACCACCACCTCGGCGGGGCGATCGACGTGGATGCCGCGCGGACCATGACGCAGCATCTGCGACTCGCGCAGGACCACGGTCTGCCGGTCGTCTCGTTCGTGGACACCCCGGGCTTCATGGTGGGGCCGGAGGCCGAGCACGAGCCCGGCGTCCGGGCATTCGGCGATCTGTTCGTCGCGGGTGCGGCGCTCACGGTGCCGGTGGGCGCGGTCGTGGTGCGCAAGGGATACGGGCTGGGGGCGATGGCGATGGCGGCCGGGGGCTTCCGGTCGACGCAGTTCACCGTGGCCTGGCCCAGCGGTGAGATCGGGCCGATGGGCCTCGAAGGCGCTGTGAGGCTGGGGTACGCGAAGGAGCTCGCGGCGATCGGGGATGCGCAGTCGCGCGCCGAGCGGGAGGCCGAGCTGATCGCCGAGTCCTATGAGCAGGGCAGGGCGATGAGTGCGGCGATGCTGTTCGACATCGACGATGTGATCGATCCGGCGCTCACCCGGGACTGGCTCCGGACGCTGCTGTGAGCGGGCGGACGGCGCTGTGACACGGTCACGCCGCACGGTGCGGCGTGGCTGCTCTCGGCTCCTGTCAGCGGGCAGCGAGCCGCATGATGACGGGGACAGGGGATGACGATGGGGTCATATGAAGGGACGCGCGCCCGCAGGTCGCTGGGCGTGGTCGCGGCGGGCGCCGTTCTGGGACTCACGGCCGCGTGCGGCGGGAAGGTGGCCGGCGGAGGCGGGGGAGCCGGAGGGGGAGAGGGCGTGGCTCCCGGGGCCTCGCAGGAGGAGTATCTCGCGGCGCTGGGGGACATGGAGCCGGTGACGCTGAAGCTCCAGTCGACGGCCTCCTCGCCGGAGGACGTCGCCGCCTACCGCTCGACGGAGCTCAAGCGCAGCGTCGAGGAGCTCTCGGACGGGCTGATCTCCATCGACATCGCCTACGGGCCGAGCGTCGCGCCGTTCACCGAGGTCGATGCCGCGCTGAGCGACGGCCGGCTGGACCTCGCCTACATGATCCCGATCTACCAGCCGGACGACTATCCCGCCTTCTCTGCGCTCGCGGCGGGCACGGGCCTGGCGGGCACCTCGCCGCTGGCGGAGGAGTTGACGGTGAACGCGGCGATGCTGGAGGTCGCCTACGGCACGGAGGGGCTGCTGGAGCAGTACGAGGAGAAGGGCGTGACGCCGCTCATCCCCTTCAACGCGACGAGCTCCGTCATGGCGATGTGCACGGAACCGGCCGCGAACCTCGATGACTGGCAGGGCAGGGTCGTCTCGATCGGATCGCGGGCTACACTCGCCCAGGTCGAGGAGCTCGGGGCCACCGGCACCTCGCTGGAGTACACGGAGACCTACGAGGCGCTGCAGCGCAACGCCGTGGACTGTGCGCTGGCGACGACGCTCTCGGCGACGATGACCGGCCTGCACGAGGTCGCGCCGCACGTGACCTATTCGCAGGCCGCGGGGTTCGGGCGCGGGGCCGGCGCTTTCGTGGCGGGCGGGAAGTACCGCGATCTGCCGCTGGCGGCTCAGCAGCTGGTCTTCGACCAGATGGGCGAGGCCTTCAAGAACTCGCGGAGGGCGGATCTCGAGGGCACGAGCAGGCTGATGGAGACGCTGGCGGACACCGGCGGTGATGTGCACGAACTCGACGAGGAGGCGAGCAGGACCCTGCGCGAGGCGACGGAGGCGATCGTGGCCGAGCAGATCGCGGACGGCACCGTCGACGAGGAGGTCGTGGGGCGGATCGACGCTGCGCTGGAGAGATGGCGGGGCATCGTCGCTGAGCTCGGCTACGAGGACGAGGGCGGTTTCACCTCGTATCCGGAGTGGCACGATGCGGATGAGGATGCGCTGGCGGCATATTCCGACCGTGTGTTCGAGGAGCTCATGCTCGCCCATCGGCCGGAATAGCCTGTCCCTCGATCGGAACAGTTCGCATGCCGGCCGGAGTAGTTCGCGGCTGGGCGCAGGGCTAGACTCGCGCGGGTGAAACCCCTCGACCGCGATATCCTCCGCCTCGCCGTGCCCGCACTCGGGGCGCTCATCGCAGAACCGCTCTTCCTGCTCGCCGACACCGCCATGATCGGCCATCTGGGGGCCGAGAGCCTCGGCGGGCTCGCCATCGCGACGACGGTGCTCCAGACGGTCATCGGGCTCATGATCTTCCTGGCATTCGCCACGACGCCGCGGGTGGCGAAGCGCGTGGGCGCCGGTGACGTCCCGGGCGCGGTGTCCGCGGGCTTCGACGGCATGTGGTTGTCCGTGCTCACCTCCGCGGTGCTGCTGGCGGGAGGATTGCCGCTGCTCGGGCCGGTCGTGGCGGCATTCGGCCCGTCTCCCGAGGTGGAGCGGGAGGCGCTGAGCTACCTCACCATCTCCTGGTGGGGCCTGCCTTTCATGCTGCTCGTGATCGCGGCGACGGGCCTGCTGCGCGGCCTGCAGGACACGAAGACCCCGCTGCTGGTCGCCGGGCTGGGCTTCGGTGCGAACATCGGGCTCAATGCGATTCTCATCTACGGGCTCGGGCTGGGAGTGGCGGGTTCGGCGCTCGGCTCCGTCATCGCGCAGGCGGGCATGGCGGCGGTGTACCTCGTGATCGCCTTCCGGGCGGCGGCACGGCACGGGGCCTCGCTCGCGCCGCACTGGGCGGGGGTGTGGTCGTCTGCGAAGACCTCGGGCTGGCTCCTCGTGCGCAGCGCGGCGCTGCGCGCGGCGCTCGTGCTGCTGGTGTTCACGGCCACGGGCCTGGGGACCACGCAGCTGGCCGCCGTGCAGATCGTCCAGACGCTGTTCTTCGCCCTGGCGCTCGCTCTCGACGCCCTCGCCATCGCGGGGCAGGCGCTCGTGGCGCTGCGGCTGGGTGCGGCCGATGCGGAACGGGCGATCGCGGTCACCCGCCGGCTGACGGGCTGGGGGATCTGCTTCGGCGCGGCGTGCGGTCTGCTGCTGGCCCTGGGGGCTGCGTGGGTCCCGCTGGCGTTCACGCAGGACCCGGCCGTGCAGGCGCTCACGAGCACGCTCGTGGTGGTGCTCGCGCTGAGCCTGCCGCTGGCCGGCTATGTCTTCGTGCTCGACGGGGTGCTCATGGGGGCCGAGGACGCCCGCTACCTCGCGCTCGCGCAGGTCGTCTCCTTCGCGCTGTTCGCAGCGGCACTGTGGCTGCTCACCAGCGGGGGAGCGAACAGCGCACCGGGCTCCGAGGGGCTGGGTGCCGAGGGGCTGGGCAACGGTGCCGCCCCCGTGCTCTTCGGCCATTCCCTCGCGGGAGCGGCGGGCATCTGGGCCGCGTTCGTCTTCGTGTTCATGGGCGCTCGCGCGCTCACCCTCGGATTCCGGGCCCGGGGCCGTCGCTGGATCGACCGCGCCCTCGCCCGCGGTATCCGCTGAGGGCCAGGGATGCCTGCGGAACCGGAAGCGCTGAGTGAAGGATTGCTGAGCGCAGGTTCAGAACCGCTGAGCGCGGAGCGGCTCGGGAATGCTGCTTGTGGATCTGGAAGCGCGGGGGCCGCTGTCTGTGGGGCCCGGAAGCGCTGAGCGCGGGGTTCAGAACGGCGGGGGCGTGTCGTCGCTGAATCGGCTTCGACGACGCCGGGTCACTGCCGTCCTCCGCGTGGGCTCGGTGATGACCGGCTGCTGTGCGGTGATCACGGGTGCCGCGGAATCCCCGGGCGCTCCGCCGGCCTGCTCCGTCGAACGGCTTCCCCCGGCGGTTCCAGTGCCGGGTGCGTGCGCCTGTGCAGTTCCGTCCGCGTGTCTGTCCGAATCTCCGTCTGCGGCACGAGCTGTGGCACGGGCGGACACGCAGCACTGCGCGGCGCACAGGGAGGACAGCGCCTGTGCGTACTCGCTGTGGGCGCGTTCGCGGCCCAGTCTCCGCCCTTCCTTCCGGTAAGCCGCTTCCGCTTCCCGGATCTGCGTGGCCTCGAGCTCTCGGAGCTTCGCGGTGCGGAAGGCCTCTCGCTGCCGCTTCGTCTCCCGTGCCCGCTCTCGCTCCCGCTCGTGGCGCAGAGCGGCCTCCTCCTCGCGGAGCAGCTCATCGATGTCATCTCTGCTGAGAGCGCTGATCTCCATGAGGAACGCGGCATACTCGGCCTCGCACCGAGGACATGCGGGGGCTTCTGCGTCGTTCGGAGCTCCGGCCTCCTCCTGCATCGGCATCTCCTGCACGTGGGGTCCAAACACGTGGGACCCAAGCATGTGGGACCCATGCTGGCGGGACTCCTCGGCGCGCATGCGCGCGAGCTCGGCGTCGAGGTCCGAGTGCGGGCATACGCCCGGCCGGGCGAGGAGACGCATGAACTCCTCCGGGGACTCCCATTCGCCTGCCTCTCGTTCTGCGGCCTCAGCGCGCAGTCGCAGATGGGCTTCACGCGTGCGTTCCCACCACGCGCGTTCGACCTGCGCGACCCGCTGTTCCCGCCGCCGGACGGATTCGCCGATGCGTTCGAGGCGCAGGCTCTCATGATCGAGTGCCTCCCTGTCTCTGCTGATCCGCTGGAGGCTCTGCTCATGGGACCGCTGCGCACCGGCGAGCCGGGAGCGCTCGATCCGCAGCGATTCGAGCTTGCCGGTGAGCCGTTCCTCGCGCCGCCCGAGCACGCGTGCCTCCTGCCGCGTGTGCCGGAGCGCCCGGTCCTCCGCGATTGCCGCTGCCCGTCGCATCGACTCCCGCCGCGCCTCATCGGCCTCCATCCGCGCGATCACCCGCGCTGCGAGCCGCGCTGCCTGCGAAGGGGTCGTCACTGCGGTGATGCCTCCCGCGGCGGGGAAATCATGCTCAGGGGAGCCCTGCACAGTGGAGCCACGCTCAGCGGAACCGCGACCAGGGGAGTCGTCATGACCAGGTGAGCCAAGGGATCGAGGCGTCTTCGAGTGCCCGGGCAGCATCACCGGAGGCACCTCACCGCTCACGGATGCTGCACCGTTCTCGGATGCTGCGCGGACACAGCTGTCCCCCGGCGGTGAAGATGCACATCTCAGCGCTCCACCTGCGTCGATGGGTGCGGCGATCACCGAGGCGGTGACGCCGAGGGGGAGTGACCAGACGATCTCATCCGCGCCCACGCGCTCCATCCTGATGATGCCGGCGGTCTTGAGCACATGGCATCTGCGGCACATCGGGTGGCCGTTCGAGGGATGGGTGGGGCCGCCTCTGGCCGGATCGCAGTGGTCGAAGGGCACGGCGTGCTCGAACTCCGCAGTCTGCGCCGGCGCCGTGCATCCGGGTGCCGTGCACGTCTGCCACTTGGTGTTGACCACTGTGCGCGTCGCGCGATCCGGGGCGTAGGTGCGCGAGGGCTCGTCGAGGACGGTCCCGCGGGCGGGGTCAGTGAGGATGCGATTCCACACGGTCGAACGGGCCGCGATCTCCCGCGCGAACTCCGCCGGCAGCGGAGAGGCGCCCGCGATCGCGCCGGGCCGGTCATCGACGCGCAGCAGGGTCGTGACCGGGACCGTCACATTCACCGAGGCCTGCCGACGGAGCCATTCGCCGTCGGTGGGGCACAGGAGGCGCACATGGTGCCGCCGCACGCCGTCCTCCTCCAGCAGAGCCGTCGTGGTCTCGGGCAGAGCCCCCGAGAGGAGATCGAACATCAGCTGGCCGAAGCCCCGGCCGTCGAGTGCTGTCACATGCGCGGGATCGAACCCGCCGGGGTGCGCCGGTGAGCCGAACGGGGTCTGTGCGGCTGCCTCTCGGGCCGCATCGTCGCCGGCGGTCCCACCATCAGCCTCTCCGGCAGCGTTTCCGGCGAGCTCGCACTGCAGCGAGCTGATCTGACTGCGCATGATCGCCCGCGCCATCCCGCGGGTGCGCTGGTAGAGGGCCTCCAGCAGGAGCAGCGGACCCTGCAGCGTGAGGGAGCCCGTGCCGTCGTCGTGCCGCTCGAGGACGACCCTGCGCTCGCGGCGCACCTGAGCGGGGGTGAGCGCAGCGCCGTCGAGGGCGGAGATGAACTTCTGGGCGGCGGAGAGATAGCGGTGGAGCGAGAGCTTCCTGTCGAGACCCACGACGAAGACGTCGAGCAGCTGCAGCTGTGCGAGCGACATCAGCCTGGTCTTGGGCAGCAGCCGACCGAGGCGGTTGTACGGCAGCGCGCCCTCGCTCACGGCCCGCAGGAGGTCCGGCATGCCGAGCAGGACGAGAACTGCCTCCGCACAGGCGGTGCGCTCCGTCTGCAGGGTGGAGCCGTGCGCGGCTGCGAGGCCCATGAGGTCCTCACGCGCGAAGAGCATGCGGAGGAAGCCCATGAGGCTCCCATCGCTCTGCCCCGGCAGGCTCGGGACGAACGCCGGAGCGACCGGGGCCGATGCGGGATCGACGGCTCCGGCCGCCGCGGCCAGCGGGGAGCCCGCGGGCGGCCATGCTGGAGGAGAGGCCGTGGGGAGCCCTGTCGGTGCGGCATCAGCATCGGCTCCCGGCGTGAGCTTCTCTCCCGCACAGGCATCCGGTTCTCCCACACGGGCGGTCGGTTCCATGATGCCCCGCGGCGAGGGGAAGGCCCCCACGGGTTCGAAGAGCAGGGAGAGCTCGTCCTCGCCCGCACTGGTGGAGAGGATCCGGGAGAGCGCGAACCGCGCACGCTCCTCCAGCTGATGCGCCCGCAGCCTGTCGCCTGCGCGGCTGCCCGCCGTCAGCTGTGCGAGCATCCTGCCCTGGCTGCGCTCCTCCGCGGCGAGGGGCTCCGCACCGGGCTCGCCATGCGCAGGCGGCACCGCGTGACCTTCGCCCCTCCTCTGCTCCAGTGAGGACAGCAGCTCCCGGAGGGAGTCGAGGAGCGGATCCGGGAGGGTCTGCGCATGCAGGAGCGCTCGGACCTCGTCGAGGGAGGCGGGGTGTCTGTGCGAGTCCACCGGGGCCTCCTCTCGGGCGGGTGTTCCGCCTGGGCTGATCCCGCGCAGCCTCGGCGATGCATATCAAGTTCAGATGAGACGAACGGAATCGTATGCAAGCTCTATTGCACCCGCGAATGAGTCGAGGTCAAGAGAATCGAAGGAATGTTCGAACCGAAGCCCGGTCCGCTCGTCGCGCTCGCGGCTTGAGGTCGCGCAGGGCCCGCACCCCCCGGATGCAGGAAGGCGGTTGAGTCGTCATTCTCGTCTCGCGGTCGCGCGGGGCTCACACTGCAGTCGGCGGTGCACGCGCCGGAGGAGTCGGAGAGAATACACGCATGAAGCTTCTTCCCATACCTTCGGAGGAGTCGGCCGAAGCGACCCTTCTGCCCTTCCTCGCACAGGTCGTGAACTGGTCCATCGACGCGAGGCCGCTCGGGGACGAGGAGATCCTCGCCGATGAGACGCTCTCGGGCTACATCCGCGGCTGGGGCCGCTCGGGGGACATGGGCGTGTTCGCCGTCGACGATGACGGTGCACCCCTCGGCGCCGCCTGGGTCCGGATGCCCGCGGAGGACTGGCGCGGTCGCGGCTGGGCGGCGGACACGATCCCCGAACTCCTCATCGCCGTGGCCCCGGACGCACAGGGGGAGGGGGTGGGCACCCATCTCCTCCGGGCCGTGTTCGATCTGCTCCGCCTCGCCGGGCGGGGCAGCGTCAGCCTCGCGGTCAGCGAGCAGAACACGGCGGGCGAGTTCTTCGCGGCCAACGGCTTCACGATCGCCGGGCGCAACGAGGACTCCGACGTTCTCCTGCGCAGCCTCTGAGCGCGCCGCTCACATGTGCTCGGCTGCGGGCCTGCCGCAGGGTCGGCGCACGAGCCCGCGTGCGGGCGCGCTAGGCTCGGATTCGCCGAGGTGTGCGCCGAGTGTGCGCCGCATCTCCCCGTGACCACCCTGCTCGGGCGCGGCGTGATCGCCCGGGACCGCTCGCCGGGGCCGCATCTCCTGCGAGACTGCCCCGCCCGCACGATTCGGAGGATCGATGGTGCACCCGTTCGACGAGATGACCGCGCTGGCCGAGGTCGAAGCCGGCATCGCCGGCGCCCCGGCAGTCGCGGCGGCCGGCTCTGCCACGGCCGCTGACGCCGCCCCTGCTGCTCCAGACGCCGCCTCGGTCACAGCTCCCGCCTCCCCCAGGTCCGTGACCGCGCGCACCCATCCCGCCTGGGCGAACATGGTGGGGCCGTTCGGCGGGGCGACGGCTGCGCAGGTGCTCGCGGCGCTCATGTCCGATCCCCGCGCGCAGGGCCGTCCCGCCGCGCTGACCCTGAACTACACGACTGCCCTCGCCGACGGCGAGATGCGCATCGTCTGCGAGCCCGTCCGCACCAACCGGTCGAACCAGCACTGGACGATCCGCGTGGAGCAGGGCGGGCACATCGCGCTCACGGGCACGGCGCTCTTCGCCTCGGACAGGGAGACGTTCTCCGACACCGAGGCCGTCACCCCCGATGCGGGCGCCCCCGCCGACCACGAGTCCGTGAGCCGTGAGGATGCGCCGCTCCGCTGGCTGCAGAACTACGAGTTCCGCTATGTGAGGGGCCTTCCGCCGATGGACCCCCGCGGCGCGGTGCCCGCGGACAGCTCGGAGAGCCTCGTGTGGTTCCGCCAGGTGCCCGCTCGCGGCTGGGACTATCCCTCGCTGGCCGCGGCCGCCGATGTCTTCTATCCCCGCGTCTTCGCCCGGACCGGAGGGTTCTCGCCCGCCGGCACCATCAGCTTCACCGTCTACTTCCACGCGGACCCGGCCGAACTCGCCGGCCAGGGCGAGTTCCTGCTGGGACAGGCCCAGGCCTCCCGCATGCACAGCGGGCTCTTCGATCAGGTCGCGCACGTCTGGGGCGAGACGGGCGATCTGCTGGCCACCACGACGCAGCTCGTCTACTTCAAGACCCGGTGAGAGCGGTCCCGCACCCATCGGCCGCCAGCGCGCACGGAGGCGACAGTCCCCCGGGGCGCGAAGGCTCCCCGGGAAGTGGTGGCTCCCGCGTGCGAGACAGAGAGCCCCGCGAGCGAGACGGCCACGGGGCCCATCCCGGCGCGACCGCGCCCCTCGACGACCGTGTGCGGGAAGCCGCTCCTCGCTGGGTGCTGTTGGTCTCGGCCGGGCTCGGCTGGGTGCAGGCGGCCTCGGCGGCGGTGCTGTTCGCCCTCGTCGGCTCCCTGCTCTCGACAGCTCTGCCCTCGCCGGCGGCGGGTGAGGCCGCCGGTGCCGGTTTCGCGCAGCTTCCCTCGGGCCCCGGCCCGGGGTGGTGGACCGCCGCACTCACCTGCGCAGCGGTCTCGGCCGGGTGCACCGGTCTGAGCGCGTGGTTCACCCAGTGGGCGTCCTCCGAGGCCGAGCGCCGTCTCCGCGCACAGGTCGTCTCCGCCGTGTTCCGCGGGGGTGCGGTGCACGCCTCCGCCCAGGCCGGGCGCCTGCTCTCGACCGCCGGAGCGGCTGTGGAGAAGGCCGCGCAGTACCGGGCCTCCTTCCTCGGCCCCATCACGGCCTCGCTCACGACGCCGCTGCTCGTGCTCGCACTCATGGCGCTCCTCGTGGACCCCCTCATCGCCGGTGTGCTGGCGCTGCTGATCCTCCTGGTGCCCGTGCTCATCGGCGGATTCCGGCGCGCAGTCAGACCCGTGGGCGGGCGCTATCGCCGCTCGCAGGCCCGGCTCACGGCCGCCTTCCTCGATGCGCTCCAGGCGCTCGAGACGCTCGTCCACGCGCGTGCCGCGGAGCGTCAGGCGGCATGGCTCGCCCGCCGGGGAGAGGAGCACCGCACCTCCCTCATGCGCCTGCTGGCGGCCAACCAGCTGCTCATCCTCGTCGTCGATGCGGCGTTCTCGCTCACCGTCGTCGTCGCCGCCGCGGTCCTCGCCGCGACCCGGACGGCCGCCGGTGAGATCGACCTGGGGCAGGCTATGGCCGTCGTGCTCATGAGCACGCTCGTGATCGGCCCCGTAGACGTCGTGGGGCAGTTCTTCTACATCGGGATCGCGGGACGTGCGAGCCAGTCGCAGATCAGCGCCCTGCTCACCTCCGCCGATGACGCAGCCGGACGGGGCGAGGCGCATCCCGAGGCGCGGGCTCAGCTGCGCTCGGAGGAGCATGAGCCCGCCGTCCTCCGCCTCGACGGCGTCACCGCCGGGTGGGCGGGCGGCCCCGATGTCCTGCGCGACTTCTCGCTCACGGTGCGGCGCGGGGAGCGGGTGGTGCTCGTGGGTCCCAGCGGTTCCGGGAAGTCCACTGCGGCAGCCGTGCTGCAGGGACACCTGCGTCCGCGCTCCGGACGCGCGGAGGTGGACGGGATCGAGGTGGGGCCGGGCGCCTCGGCCGCGGATCTCGCGAGGGCCCGCGCTCGGCTGGCCGTCGTCGAGCAGCGGGCGTTCCTCTTCCTCGGCAGCATCCGGGACAACCTCCGCATCGCGGCCCCGGCGTCAGCGGACGATGCCGCGCTCTCTCCTGCCGATGATTCCGTGCTCTGGGACGCCCTCGGGCGCGCCGGTCTCCGTGCCGATGTCGAGGCGATGCCGCTGGGCCTCGACACGCCGGTGGGAGAGCAGGGCGCACTGCTCTCAGGCGGCCAGGCCCAGCGTCTCGCGATCGCGAGGGCCTGGCTCTCCGAGGCGCCGATCCTGCTCCTCGACGAACCCACGAGCCAGGTGGACCTCGCCGCCGAGGCCGCCCTCCTCGCCGCCCTCGACTCCCTCGCCGCGGACCGCACGGTCCTCATGATCGCCCACCGGCCGGGGGCGATCCTCGCCGCGGACAGAGTCGTGCGCCTCGAGGCCGTTCGCGCGGGATCGGACGGCACCGGGCCGGGCGGGACACGGTGCGATCGGACAGGCCCGGACGACACGGACTCAGACACGAGAGACTCAGGCGCGAGAGACGCGGACGAGGCGGGCACACCGCCGCACGGGGAGCGGAGAGGACGGGGGAGCCGCGGATGAACGGGAACCCCGAGGCCGCTCACACCGCGGACGCCTCCTCCGCCCCCGGCCACGGCGCCACCGCCCGCCGCCGCACTCCCGGTCACGGCGGCACCCCCGCCATCCCGAGCCCCGCCCCTCGCAACCGCGACAGCGACACGCGCTGGAGCACGGCCCGCTGGCTCCTCGCCCGCACGCGCGGACTGCTGTTCCCGCTCGTGCTCTCGGCGCTCGCACGCATCAGCGCACAGCTGCTGGGCATCGGACTGCTCGTCATCGCCGCCTCCGCCCTCATCGCGGCATTCGAGGGACGCGGGGTGCACGCCGGCGGCCTCGGCGGGCTCCTCGTCGTCATGGCCCTGGCCAAGGCGGGCCTCCGCTACGCCGAGCACTACGCCGGCCACTGGGTCGCCTTCACCGCCCTGCAGCGGCTGCGGGAGCTCTTCTTCTCGCGTCTCATCCCCCAGGCGCCCGCGGCCACGAAGGGACGCGCGGGGGCGGCCCTCACCGAGACGGCCACGCGCGACATCGACCGCGTCGAGGTCTTCTTCGCGCACACGTTCCCGCCCGCCGTCTCCGCAGTGCTCGTGCCGCTCGCGGCACTCCTCTGGCTGGGTGCTGCCGCCGAGGCCGGTCTCGCCTGGCTGCTCGTCCCCTTCGCCGTCGTCTCGCTCGTCCTTCCCCTGCTGTCTGCCCGCACCGTCTGGCGGGCGGCCCGCCGGGTGGCGGAGTGCCGGGGCGAGGTCGCCGCGCACATCGGCGATGACGTCGCAGGTGTGCGCGAGGTGCTCATGTCCGGCGCGCAGGGGACCCGCCTGCGGAGCCTCGACGCCGCCGGCCGCGCGCTCACCCGCGAGCGCTCGGGCTCCGGTGCGGTCGAGGGCCTGCGGGCGGGTCTGCTCGACCTCCTCCAGGCAGGGGCCCTCGTCACCGTCGTCGCCGTGGGGGTGCAGACGGGCGCCGGCGCCGAGGCGATCCTCCTCGCGCTCGCCGTCGCCGTGGGGCTGCGCGGTCCGGTGCGCGGGATCGACGGCTTCGCTGCGGGACTGGACGCGGCACTCGCCAGTGCAGAGCGCCTGCGCGCCGTCACCGAGGCGCCGCCCGCGGTGGTCGATCCGGCCGCGGTCGGTCAGTCCGTGGTGAACGCTCCGGCCGGCTCCGCACCGTCCGTTCTCACCGCACCGCCCCCAGCGGAAGGCCTGTCCGCTCGTGCCACCCCATCTGCAACTGCGGGGCTGCCCGCTCTTGCCACGCCATCCGCAACAGCCGGACTGTCCACTTCCGACGAGCCTTCGCCCTCCGACGACCCCTTGCCCTCCGTCGAATTCCGCGGCGTCTCCTTCTCCTACGGCTCGCGCCCGGTCCTCCACGACGTGTCCCTCCGCCTGCCCGGCGGAGAATGGTCATGTCTCGCGGGAGTGTCCGGCGGCGGGAAGTCCTCTCTCGCCGCCCTCCTCCTGCGGGACTGGGACCCCGCAGAGGGGACGGTGCTCCTGGGCGGCGTCGATGTCGCCCGGCTTCCCCTCGACGTGCTGCGCAGCCGTGTCGCGCTCGTCGACCAGCGACCCACCCTGCTCACGGACACCGTGGGCGCCAACGTGCGTCTGGCCGCGCCCGAGGCTCCGGATGCGGCTGTCATGGACGTGCTCGCGGCCGTGGGCCTCGACGAATGGGCGCAGACCCTGCCCCGTGGCCTGGAGACGCCTCTGGCCGCCGGACGGAGTCAGGTGTCCGGCGGCCAGCTCCAGCGACTCGCGCTCGCCCGCGCCCTGCTCGCCGAACCGGAGGTGCTCGTCCTCGACGAGGCGCTCAGCCAGCTCGACGGCGAGACCGCCGCGCACGTGCGCGCCCAGCTGCGCCGTCTGCGGCCGGGCGGGACGACCCTCGAGATCACGCATCGGGTCGATCTCATCGAGCCGGACGTGCACGTGGCGGTGCTCGACGCCGGCCGGCTCGTGGAATCCGGCCCGGCCGGTGAGCTCCGCGGCCGCGGTGGTGCCTTCGACCGCCTCCTCGCGCGCACCGTGTAGGCGCGGAGGGGCAGCGGGCGCGCAGCTCAGCCGTGCAGTGCGCTCAGCCGTGCAGTGCGCTCAGCCGCGCAGTGTGCGGAGGAACTCCTCGGCCATCGGCACGGCCGCCTCGGAGCCGAAGCCGCCGTCCTCGACGAGGACCGCGAAGGCCAGATCGCCCTGATACCCGGTGAACCACGAGTGCGAGCGCGGTGGGGTCTCCCCGCCGTACTCGGCCGTGCCGGTCTTGCCGTGCACGGCCGGCCTCGGCGCATCGGCCAGCGCCGATGCCGTGCCCGTGCGCACGGTCTCGGCCATGAGCTCCTGCAGGACTGCGATGTGCTCGGGCTCGGGCTGACCCGGCTCGGCCTGCGCCGCTTCGTCCCCGCCTGCTTCGTCCCCACCGGGGCGGTTCCCGCCGGCGCGGTCCTCACCATCGCCGTTCCGGCCGGCACCGTCCTGGGCCTCCGGGACGAGCACGGCGTCCACGCGCTGACCCCGGGCCACGCTCGCGGCCATGACGGCGCCGGCCAGGGGGCTGGCCTCGGCGGTGCCCTGGCCGATCATCAGCGCCGCATGCGCGACGGGATCCGATTCCACCGGGATGCTCGCCCCGAAGGCGTCCGTCCCGATGGCGGACGAGGCCATGCCGAGATCCTCCGCGGCGGCGGTGAGCGCGTCGCCGTCCACCTGCGCGGCGGCATCGACGAAGGCGGTGTTGCACGACTGCGCGAAGTCCTCGGCGAACGTCACCGCGCCCAGCTCCGCGTCCTCGGCGTTCGTGAAGACCTTGCCGTCGACCTCCGTGGTCTGCGGGCAGGCGAGCACGTCATCGGGTGCGGTGCCCGTGCGGAGGAGTGCGAGGCTGCTTGCGATCTTGAAGACGGAGCCCGGCGGATAGCGGCCGGTGAGCCCCCGATCGAACACACCGCCGTCGGGATCGTGGTTGGAGGCGGCGAGGACGTGGCCGTCACTGGGCCTGACGGCGACGAGCGCAGCGGGCCGGTCCGCCTCCGCGGTCGCGGCATCGGCGGCCTCCTGCACCCCGACGTCGAGCGTCGTGGTCACATCCGCGCCGTCGGCCCCCGCGAGCACGGCGAGCTCATGGTGCTCCTCGTCCGCATCCATCCTGCTCACGGTCACGGTGCTCGCCCCGCGAAGCTCCTCGTCGAATGCCCGGTTGAGACCGCTGCGGCCGACCACATAGCCGGCGGAGTACCGCCCGTCCGCGGCTTCGAGGTCCTCCGCCGTCGCAGGTCCGGCGCTGCCGAGGGTGGCTGCGGCGAACTCCCGTGTGCGCCCGAGGGGCTGCTGCTCCTCGCGGAAGACCGTGCCCGGCAGCAGCCGGATCGCATCGCTCACTGCGTCGTAGTCCTCCCTGCGGAGGGTGATCACCTCGACGAAGGCATCGTCCGCGGCCTCGTCGATGCGCTGGGCGAGCGCACTGCCGTCGATGTCGAGGTGCTCGGCGAGGTCGTCGGCGAGCTCTCCGGCGTCCTCGGCGCGCCGCGGCTCCACGCCCACGACCACCACCTCCCGCGGACCGCTGAGGACTTCCTCGCCGGCTCCCAGGATGCGTCCGCGCGGGGCCCGTTCGGTGACGGTTCTGAGCACGCCGCCCGCGGCGAGCTCCGGATGAATGGCACCGGGCTCGAGGACGGGGTGCCATTCGCCGTCCGTGCGCGTGAGGGGGAGGGAGGACGTGTAGTCCCAGCTGCGGTCCCCGTGGGGCCAGCTCCAGGAGAGATGCGCGGCGGCGGAGTCCCCCTCGGGGCTCACCCCGGTGAGCTCGATCTCGGGCGCACCGAAGGGGCCTGTTCCCTCGAGGGCGCCGAGGTCGGCGGTGATCGCGGCGAACTCCTCGTCCGCACCGGCCGGCCAGCCCGCGGCCTCGAGCTCGCCGCTGCGCAGGCCCGAGACCGCACGCTCCGCAACGGCCTCCGGCGAGGAGCCGCCGCGCAGGGCGAACACGCCGATGACGGCGAGGAGGACGAGGACGAAGGCGCCCGCGGCGATGAGCGTCCAGGTGCGGGCGGAGAGACGGCGAGGGCTCGGCACGGGTGTCCTCCTCGGGCTGCGGCACAGCCGACGGCGGGTTGCGGTTCCGGTGCCACGGTACTCGAAGGGCACGGGGCTCGCGCCGGAAGGTCAGCCGGGCACGGCTTCGCGGCGCGGTGCGCGGCGCCGGGGGGCAGGTGCAGGAGCGATCCTCATGCCGTCCTCCGTTCCGTTCCCTGCGGACGCAGATTCTGTAGGGTCGGGCACCATGAGCATTCGGGAAGAGCGCGCCGCCGGAGA
This sequence comes from Brevibacterium album DSM 18261, assembly GCF_000426445.1. Lineage (GTDB taxonomy): Bacteria > Actinomycetota > Actinomycetes > Actinomycetales > Brevibacteriaceae > Brevibacterium > Brevibacterium album. The sequence goes on from NZ_AUFJ01000016.1 coordinate 65,293, forward strand.
CCGCCGTCTCACTCCCGCACTCCTGCACGCTGCATGCGAGGAGGCGGTGCGCGGCGCGGGCGGTTCGCAGGCCGTGGCCGGGGCGCTGGCCCGGGCGACCGTCGCCGCCGAGCGGCGGGGCCGCCCCACTGTGGGAGCGGCACATCTGCTCGACTGTCTCCGGGCGCTGCGGGACGGGCGGCTCAACGGGCAGGCGCGGCCGCGAGCCGGTGGGCCTCGAGCCGCAGTGCTGACGGTCGATGCGGATGCGGGTCCCGTCCAGCTCGCCTTCGAATCCGTGCGCGAGGAGCTCCTGGGGCGGGTCCGCGAGCTGGGGCTTGCAGTGCTGAGCGTGCGCAACGGGTTCACGGCCGGGGAGCTCGGGCACTACGTCCACGAGCTCACCGGCTGCGGCTGCGTCGCGCTGGCGGCGGCGAACTCCCCGGCCCTCATGTCGGTGTTCGGCGCGCGGACGGCCCTCACGGGGACCAACCCGATCGCCTTCGGCCTGCCGCATGCACGCGGCCCGCGGGTCTTCGACCAGGCCACCAGCGCGCTCGCCTGGGTTGCGCTGCGCGAGGCGGCCGGGCGCGGGGAGGCGATCGCGCCCGGCCGGGCGCTGGACTCCGAGGGCAGGCCGACCACCGACGCCGGCGCGGGCCTGGCGGGGACGCTGCTGCCGTTCGGCGGGGCGAAGGGCTCGAACATCGCAGTCATGGTCGAGCTGCTCGCGGTGCTCTCCGGGGCCGCCTTCTCCCTCGACGCACCCGCCTTCGACAGCGGCGGGCGCTCGCCCGGGACCGGGCTGTTCCTGCTCGCGCTGGACCCCGCCGCCTTCGATCCGGCCTTCGCAGACCGGGCCGAGGCGCACCTGTCCCGGCTCGCAGCGGACCATGGCGCTGACTTCGGCCGGCGCAGGGAGCCCCTCGAGACGATCGTCCTGCCGGCCGCGGTGTGGGAGGAGCTGGACGGGTTCCGGCGGACTTGACCCCGAGACTGCGTCATGGCCGATCCTGGAGGGGGTGGGACCGTCTGTGCTCCGGGTCCGCACGCCGGCGATGGCCTGCCTCCCATGGCCGCGTCCTCGCGGAGGAGCTGTTCAGCCTGAGCCGCTCAGCCGGAGACGCTCCTCAGTCGAAGATGTGCGCCACGGTCCATTCCGGGCCGCGACCGGCGGCGAGGTCGAAGATGAGGAGCTCGCCGTTGTCCACGGCCCTGGCCTGGACCTGCCACATCCGCGTCTCCTCCCTGCTTCCCGTCGGCCCGTCTTCGCCGGACGCCGCGCCCTCCGGTGCGAACCAGGCGAGGGGCTTCCCGCAGACGAGGAAGCGACGCCGGTTCCACACGAGACGTGCCGGGGCTCCGTCCGGCGAGGTCCATACCGTCGCGATCTGATCCAGGTGACGTGCCAGTGCGTCCATGCCGACCTCCCGGGCAATCGAATGTGTGTTCGATCGTCAGTGTAGGTCCGGGCACGGACATCGCCGCGCACACGACCGGACGCCCGCCGGGTTCCCTCCGCAGGGGAGTGGAGAAGCGGGAGTGCGTGAGCGCCCGGGCAGCGGGCGGGCGGGGACGGGACGGGTTCGCAGTTGCGTGAGCCGACCGAGAGAACCCACGAAAAAAGTCCTGAGTCTCAACACCGCTGGTAACCGATGCTGCGACTCAGGACTGCTGTGGAGCTAAGGGGATTCGAACCCCTGACCTCTTCATTGCGAACGAAGCGCTCTACCAACTGAGCTATAGCCCCTCCGTCGCCGTGCGGCGACCCGAGTACTCTAACGCCCGGCGGCGCCGATGCAAAATCGTGCAGCCGAGCCGCGTCTCAGGGAGCGGCTGCCCCCTGTCCGCCCGGCATCGCGTGTGGGAGGCTCGGAGGAGGAGTGCGGCGGGACGGCGGCGGGCCAGCGGCCGCACAGAGGAGCCCGCACGGAGGGGAAGGGCATGCGCATGGCTCAGCGGATCGGCCTCCCCGATGACGGCGAACGGCTTCTCGACGATCTGGAGACCCTCGCCGGGCTGGTGGACGACTCGCTGCCGGGGTGGACGCGCAGCGCTCTCACGGACCTCGACGTCGACGGCCGCCACTGGGTGCTCGCGCGGATGCGGGAGGCGGGTCTCGACGCGCACATCGACGCCGCCGGCAACGTCATCGGGGTGCTGGCGGGGAACGGATCCGGCCGCGGTCGGATCATGACCGGCTCGCACACCGACACCGTGCTGAGCGGCGGCCGGTTCGACGGGAACGTCGGCGTCGCCTCGGCCCTGGAGGTCGCGCGATCCCTGCGTGCGAGCGGGACGACGCTCGCCCATGACCTCGTCGTGATCGACTTCTTCAACGAGGAGGTCAATCCGCACGGACTCAGCTGTGTGGGATCGCGTGCGCTCACGGGCGCCCTCACCCCGGCGCACCTCGCGGCGCGCAACCAGGAGGGCACTGCGTTCGGGGACGCCCTGGGCGGCGCCCGGGTCGACCCCAACCGTATGCACGAGGCGGCCATGGACCTCAGCGACGTCATCGCGTACGTCGAGCTGCACGTGGAGCAGGGCCCCAATCTCGAGGCGCAGGGCACGCAGATCGGCCTCGTCACGGACATCACCGGAGTGGCGCCGTTCCGCAGCCTCTTCACCGGCAGGCAGGACCATGCCGGTACGACTCCGATGAGCGTGCGCCGCGACGCCGGGTGCGCCGCAGCGGGCACGGTCCTCGCGGTCGAGACCATCGCCTCCGAGCAGGAGACGAGCCGGGGCACCTCCGGCAGCATCACCTTCACCCCGGACGCAGTGAATGTCATCAACGAGACCGCGGAGGTGTGGGGCGAGTTCCGCAGCCCCGACGGGGAGTGGATCGCGCATGCGCGCGAGCGCCTGGCGCAGGCGGCGGAGGCCGAAGGCGCGAAGCGCGGAGTCGGGGTCGAGCTCGAATGGCTTCCGTCCGAGGAGCCTGTGCCGATGTCCGAGCCGCTGCTCGGCATCGCCGGCGAGGTGGTGGCCGATCTCGGCCTCTCCCACTCCCGTCTGTACAGCGGCGCGGGGCATGACGCGGCCTTCATGGCGCTCCAGGTCCCGACCGCCATGGTCTTCGTCCCCTCTCAGGGCGGCCGGAGCCACTGCCCGGAGGAGTTCACCGAGAGCGCGGACATCCTCGCGGGCGCCGAGGTGCTGCTCAACACCATCGTCGAGATCTCGGTGCGCCACGCCGTGCGGTGACGTGCGCGTGCATCCCCGTCTCCGGTGGGTCGGGTCTGTGGTTTGCGTGGTGGGGTGGGTGTGTGTAGAGTTCAGTGCTGTTGCCCGGGCGGGTTCGCCTGGCGGGTGGCGTGGGGATTGCTCTGGGGTTTCACTCCATTCCTTTCTTTCTTTTGAGAGTGTGAATAGTTTCTGGTGCCATGACCGGCTTGCGAGTGGGTGTGGCGGGTATCACCCGGGTTCGGGTTTGCTTTCCAGGACGGTGAGGGTTTAGAGTAGTTTCTCGTTCGCCTGATGCGGACGCACCGGCTGAGACGGGGTTTTCCCTGGTCAGGGCGGGTGTGGGCCGGTTCGGGTGGGAGCACTTCTCCTTGAGCGCTGCGCGTGCGTGTGTGGTGGGATGGGTTTGTGTGTCTGTTCTTTGAGAACTCAATAGCGTGTTTGTTTGTTTTTATGATGCCAGTATGTTTTATGTGCTGGT
>NZ_AUFJ01000001.1 GCF_000426445.1 Brevibacterium album DSM 18261
AAGGCCGATGGTGCGAAGGTCCTGGCCGGTGGTGGCGCGTATGACATGCCGGGGGCGTTCGTGCAGCCGGTCGTGTTCGAGGGTGTGCGTCCGGGGATGCGCGGCTATCACGAGGAGCTGTTCGGTCCCGCGTTCATGCTGTTCAAAGTCAGCAGCGAGGAGGAAGCGGTCGAGCTGGCCAATGACACCCCGTTCGGTTTGGGGTCGGCGGTGTTCTCGGAGGATGTGGAGCGTGCTGAGCGGGTGGGTTCCCGGATCGATGCGGGGATGGTGTTTCTGAATACTCCGGAGGGGTCGCGGGAGTTCCTGCCGTTCGGTGGGGTGAAGCGTTCGGGTGTGGGTCGGGAGCTGGGACCGCTCGCGATGGACGAGTTCGTGAACAAACAGCTCGTCTACAAGAAGGGCTGAGGCTCATGGGCCGGTCCGGGGCAGCGCAGCCCCGGACCGGCCCGCACCCACATTGATTCCAGGAGTACACTGATTCGCGGGTGATTATTTCGCTTCCGAGCGCTAAAGGAGATGTTCGATGACGCACAAGCCGCGCCCCCGCCCCGACACCCCCCACTACATGACCGAGGACCGCCGCGAGCTCCAGGCACTGGCCCGCCAGTTCTCCCACGAGGTCGTCCTGCCCATCGCCAATGAGCTCGACCCCGTCGAAGGCGATTTCCCCGCGCACATGGTCGAGCAGATGGCGGACATGGGCTTCTTCGGCATCCTCATCCCCGAGGAGTATGGCGGCCTCGGCCTCGGCGTGTTCGAGTACTGCCTCGTCGCAGAAGAGCTCTCCCGCGCCTGGATGAGCGTGTCCGGCCTCCTGGCCCGCGGCAACGGCATGGGCGGAGGCTTCTCCCAGGAGCAGGAGCAGCGTCTCCTGCCCAAGGTCGCCACCGGCGAGTACCTCGGCGCCTTCGCCCTGTCCGAGGCCGAGGCCGGCTCCGATGTCGCCAACATCCAGTGCCGCGCCGAACAGGACCCGGACACCGGCGAATGGGTCATCACCGGCACCAAGATGTGGTGCACCTACGCCGATCAGGCCGACTACATCATCCTCTTCGCCCGCACCAGCACCGATCCGGACCCCGCCAAGCGCCACCGCGGCATCTCCGCCTTCCTCCTCGAGAAGGACCGCGGCACCTTCCCCGCGGGCATGACCGGGACACCGGCGAGGAAGATCGGCTACTTCGGATGGAAGACCTGGGACCTCAACTTCGACGGCCTCCGCCTGCCCGCCGATGCCATCCTCGGCGAGCAGGACCGCGGCTTCTACCAGGCCGTCTCCGGGCTCGAGGTCGGCCGCGCCCACACCGCGGCCCGCTCCATCGGCCTGGCCCAGGCCGCCCTCGAGGACTCCGTGGCGTACATGAAGGAGCGCGAGCAGTTCAACCACAAGCTCGCCGATTTCCAGCACCTGCGGTACAAGATCGCGGACATGGCCGCCAAGATCGAGGCCTGCCGGCAGCTCATGTACCACGTGTGCACCCAGATCGACACCGGCGCCCGCTGCGACCGGGAAGCGGCGATGGTGAAGTACCTCGCCGCCGAGATGGCCGAGGAGGTCACGAGCCAGGCCGTGCAGATCCACGGCGGGGCCGGCTACACCAAGGACTTCGCAGTCGAACGGCATTGGAGGGACGCCCGCCTCACGAAGATCTTCGAGGGCTCCTCCGAGATCCAGATGCGCATCATCTCCGACGACATCCTCGGACGGAGCTGAGTCGGGAACTGGACTGAGCGCTGAACCGAGGGCTGAGCCAGGGGCCGGACCAGGGCTCAGGGCTCGTTCGCGCATCCCTCATTCGCCCCTTCCTCATCCGCGCTTCCCGATCCGGGCGCTGAGGTTCCCGTGATTCGTGGAGCACAGCTCGATCCCGTCGAGGTGATCGGGCAGCACCGCCCGGTCCGCCGCAATTCGCAGGCGGACCGGGTTGCCGTCTGCGAGGACGTCCACGTAGAGGTCGAGCATCTCGCCCGCCTCGGCTTGGTCGAGCACCGCATCCGGAAGCGTGCCTCTGACCAGCAGGCCGCGCTCCGAAGGCTGCCAATGCGCCGGAGCACGGCCATAGCGCTGAGAGGACCGGCCCAGCCATGTGAGGAGAACCCGTTCGGGCCCCTCCACGGCCTCGGCCTCTGACGCGGCCTCGCCTCCTGGCAGAGCCTCGCCCTCCGCGATCTCCACCCCGACCTCGAGCTCCACGCCTGACCGGCTCTGCTCCGCGCCGATCAGCCGGGCGGTGCCGTCCGGGCACCGCGCGGGGCCCTTGCTCCGCCATGCCTCCCGGAGCGCGTCCGCCCAGGCCCGCACCCCGGCCTCGGCGGCGAACTCCCGCGCCCGGGCGATCGCGGCGCGCCGCATCCTCGCAAGCGCCGCGGGATCGAGCGTCGTCACCCGCCGAATGGCCTCGGCGAGCGCCCCGATGTCGCCGTCCGGCACGAGGAATCCGGTCACCCCGTCGTCCACGAGGCTCGAGGGGCCGTAGCTGATGTCGTACGCGACGGGGATGCATCCGGCGGCCATGCTCTCCATCAGCACCAGCCCCTGGCCCTCGTACCTGCTGCTGAGCACGCTGAAGGAGGCCCTGCGGAACTCCCTGGGCATGTTCCCGGAGTGCCCGCGCAGGGCGACCCTGCCCTCGAGAGCCAGATCGGTCAGCAGCTTCCGGAGGGTCTGCTCCTCGGCCCCGGTGCCGAAGATGTCCAGGAACGGCGAGCTCGCCTCGTCCAGCCGGGCGAGGGCGCGCACCGCGTGATCCACGCGCTTCTGCCCCGCGAGCCTCACCGCCATCACCCCGCGACGCGGGTCTCGGTCGATCTTCCCGGGCCTGAATACCGGCCTGACCATGTTGGAGACGGTCATCACGTTGTCCGCGGCGAGGCTGTCATCGAGGAGATCCCGCCTGTGCTCCTCGGTGAGGGTCGTGACGAGGTCATAGGAGTCGAGGTGCGTGATGATGGGAGCCTTGCCCCTGTTCAGAACCCCCGGGGCACCACCCGAAGGGTCCTTGAGGTGGGGGTTGTGGAGGACCTGGACCATCAGCACACCGTCCCGCCGGTAATCGTGGACCATTCCGCCCACCGCGGTGTGATCGCTGATGACGGTGCTGGTCTCCCCGCACGTCACAGCGTCCAGATAGGCATGCCAGAACTCACGCTCGGAGCGCCACTGCGCCAGGACCTCCCCGTCCCGCGCGAAGAGGGTCAGGCGCCGCCCGCCCGGCTGTCCCCTGCGCCTGACGTCCCGCCTGTCGCTGAGCAGCAGGGTGCCGTCGCGGCGGAACCGATCCTCCTGGAGGAGCGCACCGCCGTCGTCGAGTCTCCGCTGGACCGCGATCCCATGGCGGGAGGTGCGGGTGCTCATATCGGAGTCGGCCTCAGCGTCCGGCTGCGGGCTTCCCCGCGGCTGCGGGCTTCCCGGGGCGTCACGCCCGTCCGGGCACTCCACCGTGCCGCGCATCTCAGCCAGTTCGGCCGGCCCCCACGAGCGCAGGTCCCGCCACAGGTTCCGAACCCGCACCCCGCGTCCCAGGTGCCCCTGGACCCGCAGCTGCAGAGCGCGGGCGGGATGCAGGTCGGGGGTCATCGTGAGGATCTCCACCCGCCGGCGATCCGCGCGGGCGAACTCCGCGGCGCGGTGCAGGACCACTCCCGTCATACCGCCGAATGTCCGCGGCAGATTCCACGTGAGGATGTACAGCCGGCCCTCCGGAAGGATCTGTTCCCGACGGTTCATCACTGCCCCACACCTCGCGGATCGTGCCGTCCAGTCTACCGAGAGCAGGGCGGGACGCGCGGGGAAGTACAGTGCAGGCACCGAGACGAAGGAGCTGCACATGGACCTGGGACTGCGCGGACGCACCGCGCTCGTCTGCTCATCGACCAAGGGGCTGGGCTGGGCCAGCGCCCGCGAACTGGCCTCCGCGGGTGCGCGCGTGGCCGTGCACGGGCGCGACCCCGAGGCCGCGGCCGCTCAGGCGGCTCAGCTGCCGGACGCCGTGGGGATCGGCTGCGACCTCACCACCGAGGCCGGGGCGGAGAGCCTGGCCGCGCAGGCGCTGGAACTGCTGGGCGGCGTGGACATCCTCGTCCTCAACGGGCCGGGGCCGGCGCCGGGACGGGCTGCGGGCCTGTCCGCCGAGGAGGTCCGCGCAGCGCTGGAGAGCCTGGTGGTGGCACAGACGACGCTCCTCCAGCGGCTGCTTCCGCCCATGCGCGAGCGCGGCTGGGGCCGGGTCGTCGCGATCAGCTCGACGAGCGTGGAGGCGCCTATCCCGAACCTGGCCCTGTCGAACATGGGCAGGCCCGCGCTGATCTCGCTCATGAAGACCGTGGCGAGCGAGGTGGCGGCCGAGGGCGTCACCCTCAACGCGGTGCTGCCGGGCCGCTTCGACACGGAGCGGGTGCGGGAGGTCAACCGGTCGACGGCGGAACGGGCCGGGCTCAGTGCGGACGAGGTGCTGGCGGACTCGCTGACGACCGTGCCTGCACGCCGCCTCGGCGAACCCGAGGAGCTCGGCGCCGCCGTCGCATTCCTCGCGAGCGAGCGGGCGAGCTTCATCACCGGCACGGCCCTGCGCGTGGACGGAGGTGCGGTGCCCGTGCTGTGAGGGTGTGGGGGGGCACAGCGGCCGTGCGACGTGCTGATCTGCCTGTGGGGCGCGGCGTGCCCCCCACCCCGCACGGGCCTTCATCACGGCCGCAGGCAAGCAAAGAACCCGGGTCGAGGCGCGAGGCCTCGAATACCGGGTTCTTCTGAACTGTAACCACTCAACGCTCGGCGTCTGCATGGCCTTTGTGCGCACTAGTTTAGCCTGATACATGAGCCGAAGCAAAGGAGCAGAGATGGATCAGTGGATCGTCGACTGGCTCAGTGCGGAGCGCCTGCAGCGGTATCTCGTCGCAGCTGGTCACGATTCCGAGCGCGCTCTCAGCCTCTACGAATGGAACACTCGCCTCAACGCCTCCCTCCTGCACGATTTCGCCCACTTCGAAGTCGGTGTGCGCAACCTCTACGACCGAGGGCTGCTCCTCTCACTTCGCACCGGAGAGACACACTGGCTGGATCCTGCGCCTCACCTGCGGTTGTATCCCGTTCCCGCTCAGGGTCGCGACACGAACCTCCGTTCCCGCCGAGAGGTCGAGAAGGCCCGCAGCAAGGCCGGCCAGAACAGAAGCGGGCGTACCTCTCACGGGGCCGTCCTGGCTGAACTCACCTTCGGGTTCTGGGCTCTCATGACCGCGCACCGGCTTGAGCGCACCGTGTGGCCGCACCTTGAGCAGGTCCTCCCAGCCGGCACGGACCGCGCACGACTGCACGAAAGCATGACGGCACTGAACCGTACTCGCAACCGAGTCGCGCATCACGAACCCACACAGCCCGCAGATGCCCAGGCAACCCTCCGGCGCATGCGTCGGATCGCCATCTATCTCTCTCAGGACTTCGCCGACCACATGGAGGAGACGAGCACAGTGCGCGCCATACTGAGTCAGCGACCATGACTGCACACCGCCCGCCGCCCGCACTCAGACTGCTGCCGCATCCGTCTCGAGGTGCGGCTTCCCGCCTCGCTGGCGATCCCCGCACGTGCACACCGCACACCTTCACAGTCGCTGACGGGCACGGCACAGCGAAGGCTCACGAGCGAGCAGGGAGACGAAGAGCGTCCGCTCGACTCTGATCGTTTACATGTGCTCCGGGACCGGCTACATTCTTCACAAGAACGATCGTTCTTTCCTGAGCGATCCTCCTCCGGTCCCGCGCTCGCACGGACCACGAACAGGAGTGACGATGAAGTCCCTCGCAGCTGCCCTCTCCCGCGCCTTCTACCGGTTCTCCCCCGAGTCCCTGGTCGTGGCGGTGCTCCTCACCTTCGCCACATTCGTCCTGGCGACGGTGGTCGAACGCGCGAATCCGGTGGACCTGGTCATGCTGTGGGGCGGTTCCGCCTGGGACCTCATTGAGCTCTCCCTGCAGATCGCCATGCTCCTGCTCACCGGCTACATGCTGGCGAGCACGCCCCTCGTCGACAGGGCGCTCAACGCGCTCGCCGTCCGGGTGACCGGCCCTCGCGCGGCGATCGCGCTCGTCACCTTCGCGGGAGCCCTCGGCACCTGGCTCAACGTGGGCTTCGGCCTCGTCATCGGCGTCGTCCTCGCGCGGAAGCTCGCCAGGACCGTCCCCGGGATGCACTACCCCCTGGCGGTCGCCGCCGGGTACGCAGGGTTCTCCCTGTACGGCATCGGACTCTCCGGCACGATCCCGCTCACCATCGCCACCCCGGCCCATCTCCTCGAGGAGCAGATGGGCATCGTCCCCACCTCGGAGACGATCTTCCACCCCCTCGTGCTCGCCACCAGCGCAGCGGTCATCCTCGGCATGCCCCTCTTCATGGCATTCCTCCACCCCGCCCGCGCGCAGGACGTCGTCGCGTTCACCCCGCCCGCAGAGACCGGTGCCGCCCCCGCACCCGTGGACCCCGATGCGCGGACGACCCTCGCAGACCGGCTGAACGCGAGCCCCGTCATCGGCATCCTCATGGGTCTGCTCGGACTCCTCTACACCGTTCTCCACTTCGCAGGAGGCGCCGGCGTCGACTTCAACATCATCAACCTCGCGTTCCTCTCGCTCACCCTCCTGCTCTTCGCCCGGCCGAACGACTTCCTCGCCTCCCTCCGCACCAGCATCGGCGTCGTCAGCGGCGTGCTGATCCAGTACCCGATCTATGCCGGGATCATGGGGGTGCTGTCCGGCTCCGGCCTCATGGTCACGCTCGCCGGGTTCTTCGTGGCGGCGTCCTCCCCGGAGACGCTCCCGTTCTTCAGCTTCGTCTCCGGCGGCCTGATCAACCTCTTCGCCCCCTCGGGCGGAGCGCAGTGGGCGGTGCAGGGTCCCATCATGATCGAGGCCGCGGAGCAGATGGGAGCCGATTACGCGGCGACCGCACTCGGCGTCGCGTACGGGGACCAGTGGACGAACGCGATCCAGCCGTTCTGGATCATCCCCGTCCTCGCCATCTCGGGCATCCGGCTGCGCGATGTCATGGGCTACCTCTTCCTCGTCCTCATCTTCCTCGGCGTCGTCTACGGCGCCTCGATCCTGCTCCTCGGCAGCCTCTGAGCCGCCGGCGGGGCTCCCACGGGATCGCATCCCGCTGCTCGCTCCGCTCCACCTCGTCATCCGCACCCCACCGTTCGCCCGGCCTCCTCACCGGCCGGCGGAAAGGACCTTCATGCCGGCACCACCCCCTCCCGCGACCGGCGCCCGGATCGCTCCGGGCACCGTCCTCGCAGCGTTCCACGTGACCACGGACACGGGCACTATGGGCCTCGCAGCGCAGGCCGCCGCCGAGGCCCTGCGGCCTCTTGCGGACACCGTGCGCGAGATCCGCACCGCGCATCTCGCGGTGCGTCCCGGAGCGCACACGTCGGCCTCCGCCCGGCAGGCGACGGCCGTGCACGGCGAGGCCCTCGTGACCGCCGTGCTCGACACGCCCGGCGGCACTCTCGCCGAAGTCGATGTCGCCCTCACATCCACAGCCCGCACAGACCCCTCCCGCTCCCCGTCCGAGGTGATCGGCAGCCTGGAGCTGTCGATCCTCACCGACCTGCCCGCCCCCTCGGAGGGTGCGGCTCCCGGGTCCCCCCGGTGGGGTGTGCTCCTCGAAGAGCGGCTGCGCACCGACTCCGCGTTCACAGACCTCATCGAGGCGTACGACGGAACGATCGGACTGCGGATCGGAGGCCGCGAACTCCACATCCGCTGCTACCGCGGAACGGTCCTCGAAGTCTCCCCCCGCTCGGTCGGGGGCGCGGACTTCGTCGTGGACATCGGAGGCGCCGAGTTCCTCGCACTGATGACCCGCGAGACCAACGCATTCATGGAGGCGGCGATGATGCGGCGGGTGTCGTCCGCAGGCTCGGGCTACGAGTACCTCCGGATGACGGGCGCGCTCATCCGCATCATCGACCTCGCCCGCCGCCTCGCGGCCGAGGACGGATGGGGGCACCCCGGTGCGAAGGCCGTCCCCGCACCGCCTGCCGCCGACCGGAACGGAGCCCCGGCATGACGACCGCCGCTCCCTCACCGGACCCCATCGCGGCACACCGCCCGGCGCACACGCCCCTGCGAGCCCATCAGCTCGAGATCGACGGCCGGATCGCGCTCGTCCAGGACTGGGGACCCGCCGAGGGGCTGCCGATCCTCGCGATCCACACCGCCGGCCAGTCCGGGGCGCAGTACCGCGATGCCGCACGGGAGCTCGCGCGACTCGGCTGTCGCGTCATCGTCCCGGACCTGCCGGGCCACGGACACTCGGAGCAGCCGGCATGCGGACCGGTGGCGGACCTCGGCGACTACGCCGTGTTCTGCATCCGCGTCCTCACAGCGCTCGGCGTGCGGAACCCGGTGGTCGCCGGCTGCTCGATCGGCGGGAAGATCGCGCTCGACATCGCGATCCGCATGAGGGAGCGCATCCGCGCCGTCGTCGCGATGGCGGCGAACGCGGAGCGCGGCCGGGTCAGCGTGAAGGCGATGCGCCGCGAGCTCAACGACGTCTCCGCCCCTGCGCGGTCCGAGCGCACGTACTGGGGCACCCGCGCCGTCGTGGGCAGCGCCGTGCCGGAGGCGCGCCGCGAGATCATCGCCCGCATGCACCGCCGGGAAGATCCCGGCATCTCGCACTCCGACCTCATCGGCTGGGGCACGCACGATCTGGTCGACAGGCTCCACGAGATCACCGCACCGGCCCGCCTCGCGGCCGGGAGCGACGACCTGTGGGTCGACCCGGATTCCGTTCGCCGGGCCGCCGCCCGGATCCCGGGTGCGCGGTTCTCCCTGCTCGAGGGGATCGGCCACTACCCGATGGAGGAGATGGACGACTTCGCCCCGGTCCTGCACGGTTGGATCACAGAGGCGCTCGCCTCTCCGCCGCGCGCCGGGCAGGATGACAGGACACAGGAGGATCACTGACATGACGACCACTCGCACCCTCTACGGTCACCTCCGCGACTGGGCCGCCGACAGCCCGGACCGGGTCCTCGTGACGCAGCTGGACCCGGAGGCCGCAGACCCCGCGCCCGTCACGGCCCGCGCGCTCCTCACCCGGGCAAGCGCCCTCGCAGTCTGGCTGCGCCGGCACGGCGTGGGCGAGGGCGACTGCGTCGCGGTCTGGCTGCCGGCATGGGCGGAGTCCTATGCGTGGCAGTTCGCCGCGTCCGCCGTGGGCGCCCACGTGATCGGCGTCAACACCCGCTACAACGTCGCGGAGATCGGCCATGTGCTCCTGAAGGCCCGGCCTGCGGTGCTGGTCGCCGCGCACGGATTCCAGCGGGTCGACTTCCTGCACACGCTCCGGCGGGTCGCCGAGAACCTGCCGCACGGCTTCCGCCCGCCCAGGGTCGTCGTCACTCCGGCTCCCGCGGCCGAGAGCGAGCCGAACCTGAGGGCCTGGGACCTCGGGGCCGGCAGCGCGAACGCCGCCGCGATCGCGGCACCCCGTCCCGAGGCCGTGCCCGCCCTGCGCACGGACGGCGACGGCGCCCTCCTCGCAGTGGCATTCACGACCTCCGGTTCGACCGGGATGCCGAAGCTCGCCGCTCACAGCGAGGCCACGACGATCCACCACCTGCGGTCCGCCGCCGCGCAGGTGGGATTCCGGCAGGGGGACCTCATGGTCGAGCCCCTTCCCTACTCGGGCGTGTTCGGGTACGTCGCAGGCATGGCAGCCCTGTTCGGAGGGGCGGGAGTCCTCATCCAGCCGGCGTTCGAACCGGATGCCCTGCTGCATGCGTGGACCCGCCTGGGCGGTACGCACTATGTGGGCGGCGATGACATGCTCGCCCGCGTCCGCGAGGCATGGCAGGAGAGCCCGGCCGACCTGCGGACGTGGCGCTGGACGGGCATCGCCGATTTCCAGGGCATGTCCGAAAGGATCGCCGCATGGTCCGCCTCGGAGTTCGGCACCTCGACGGTGGGGGTCTACGGCTCCTCGGAGGTCTTCGCCCTCACCTCCTTCTGGACGCCGGCGACGGAGGACGGACCACGGACGGGCGGCGGCCGGCTGGTCGCCGAGGACTACGCCTATCGCATCGTGGACCCCGCGACGGATGGGCCCCTGCCCGCGGGCGCCCGCGGCGAGCTCCAGCTGCAGGGGCCCAATGTGGTCACCAGCTACCTCGGCGATGCGGGAGAGGGCGCGAAGGCGTTCTCCGAGGACGGATGGTTCCGCACAGGAGACCTCGCAGAGGCGGTCGACGAGAGGACCTTCGCATACATCTGCAGGATAGGCGACGTGCTGAGGCTCAGGGGGTTCATGGTCGATCCCGCGGAGATCGAGATGCACCTGACGGACCACCCCGAGGTGGCTGTCGCGAAGGTCGTCGGGAGGCCCGATGCACGCGGCGAGACGGAGGCCGTCGCGTTCGTGGTCACGACCCCCGGATCGGCGGTGACGGGCGAGGAACTGCGCGCTCATATCCGTGCCGATCTCGCCCGCTACAAGGTGCCCGCAGAGGTGCGGATCATCGAGGCGATGCCGACGACGGCCGGAACGAACGGGCAGAAGATCCGGGCGGCGGCGCTCCGGGACTGGGCGTCCTCACCCGCCTCCTGACAGCGGCCGCAGACGAGCCGGCGCACCGTGTGAAGACAGCCCGTCCCGCGCTCAGCCGACGTCGCCCTCCGCAGCGCATCTGCTCCGCGACCGGACGAGCCCCAGAGCCATGTCCGCCTGCAGCCTCGCGATCTCCGACGGGCCGAGCGGCCCGTCGGCGCGGTACCACCCGGACATCGAGTTGCAGAGCGTGACCACCGCTCGCGTGGCGAACCCGATATCCGCCACATCGAACTCGCCCGCTTCGACGCCCGCCTCCACGATCCTGCGGAAGACGGCTTCGGCACGGTCGCGCTCCGCCACCACCGAGGAACGGTCCTCTCCCTCGAGATAGCGGACCTCGGTGATGCCCGCGGTCGAGGCATTGGGGTTCGCGGTGACGAAATGCACATAGCCCTCGACCGCCCGGACGAGCCGGGCCGAAGGCTCCCCCTCCCCGTCGGCGTCCCCGGCCTCCAGGGCATCCGCCAGCTCCCGGCTCGTCGTCTCCAGCACGAACCGCAGGAGCGCGACCTTCGAATCGAAGTAGTTGTAGAGGTTCGACTGCGAGGTCTCGGCCACGGCCGCGATCCCGCGCATCGACGCTCCGTGGAAGCCGCTCTCGGCGAAGACCTGCAGCGCGGCGCCGATCACAGTGGCACGGTCGATGAAGTGCGGCGCTGCGCGTCTGCGCACCTCATGCGTGCTCACTGCTCCGTCTCCCCTGTCCCCATGATGCAAGCCTATGCTCACAGATCGGCTCATGACACATTCTCCCTGCGGGTTCGATGACGATCTTTCCATCGCGGGCGATTCGGAGCCGCAGAGAATGCGCTCATTCATCGGAGGCGCACTGCCGATGACCCCTCACAATCGACCGAGAACCGATTCCCCGTTTCAGTGGACACTCCCATAACGATGCGAGAGAATCATGAAGGCGCTTTTCGCCCACTGCAAAGGAGCACATCATGTCGATCTATCAGATTCTCAACCCGACCACCGGTGCGGTCATCGAGGAATACCCCACCGCCACCGACGAACAGATCGCCGCCGCCCAGCAGGCCTCCCATGACGCGTTCGCTGAGTGGGCGGCCCGGCCGGTCGCCGAGCGGGCGGCGGTCCTGAACCGAGTCGCCGACCTCTACGCCGAACGGGCAGACGAGCTCGCTGAGATCATCCACCAGGAGATGGGCAAGAAGATCGCCGAGGCCAAGGGCGAACTCCAGCTCTGCCAGCTCATCTACCGGTACTACGCCGAACACGCAGAAGCCTTCCTCGCAGACGAACCCCTCCGCGGCACCGATCCCGCCGACCAGGCCTACGTCCGCCGCAAGCCCGTCGGGTCCATCCTGGGGATCATGCCCTGGAACTTCCCCTACTACCAGGTCGCCCGCTTCGCCGCCCCCAACCTCGCACTGGGCAACACGATCATCCTCAAGCACGCACCCCAGGACCCGAAGTCCTCGGCCGTCATGGAAGAGATCTTCCACACCGCCGGAGTACCGGCGGATGCCTACATCAACGTGTACGCCACGAATGAGCAGGTCGCGGACATCCTCCTGCCCTCACCCCTGAACCACGGAGTGTCCGTGACCGGCTCTGAACGTGCGGGCTCGGCCGTGGCGGCAGAAGCCGGGAAGAACCTGAAGAAGGTCGTGCTCGAACTCGGCGGCTCCGACCCCTACATCCTCTTGGATTCCTCGGATGTGAAGAAGACCGCGCGCACGTTCTTCGAGGCGCGGATGATGAACACGGGACAGGCCTGCAACAGCCCGAAGCGGATGATCGTCGCCGAAGACATCTATGACGAGTTCGCCACCGAGCTCACCGCCCTGGCGAAAGCCACCACCCCGGAGGACCCGACGGTCGAGGGCTCACCCCTGTCCCCCCTGTCGTCGCCGGCGGCCAGGGAGCGGTTCATGGAGCAGGTGGAGGCGGTCAAGGCCGATGGTGCGAAGGTCCTGGCCGGTGGTGGCGCGTATGACATGCCGGGGGCGTTCGTGCAGCCGGTCGTGTTCGAGGGTGTGCGTCCGGG
>NZ_AUFJ01000002.1 GCF_000426445.1 Brevibacterium album DSM 18261
ACTCTAAACCCTCACCGTCCTGGAAAGCAAACCCGAACCCGGGTGATACCCGCCACACCCACTCGCAAGCCGGTCATGGCACCAGAAACTATTCACACTCTCAAAAGAAAGAAAGGAATGGAGTGAAACCCCAGAGCAATCCCACGCCACCCGCCAGGCGAACCCGCCCGGGCAACGGGATACAAACTTAGTCCACGACTTCGCCGTCTGCAACTCGGTTGACTGTGACGCTGGCCTCGCCGTCAGATCGCATCATGGGTGTAGGCCCAGACCACCGCCTGGATGCGGTCCCGCACGCCGAGCTTCCGCAGCAAGCTCGAGACGTGGGACTTCACCGTCGCCTCGCCCAGGAACAGCTGTGCGGCGATCTCCGCATTGGACCGCCCCTGGGCCAGGAGGGTCAGCACCTCCGCTTCGCGCTCCGACAGCCCGCTCCGGACGAACGCGGCGCGCTGGAGCGCCGCTCCTGTTTCGGCGCCGCCGTCCTCTCCGGTGGCGGGCGCACCGGGATCCGCCTGAGCGCCTGCCCTTCCCATCGCGACGCGATCGATCACAGCTCGCGTGACATCAGGGCCGAGCAGAGCATCACCCGCGGCAAGCGTGCGCACGGCGTCGATGAGCTGCTCGGCTCTCGCGGTCTTGAGCAGGAAGCCGCTGACTCCCGCCGCGAGCGCCTCGAACAGATAGCGTTCGTGCCCGAATGTCGTGAGCACGAGGATCGCCGGCACCGGGCCGGCGCCGGCCGTGATCCTCCGCGATGCCTCGATCCCGTCCGTCCCAGGCATCTCGATGTCCATGCAGATGACATCCGGTCGGTGCACTGTGGTGAGGGCGACCGCCTGATCTCCGTCCCCGGCCTCCCCCACGACCTCGAGTCCCGGCTCGGATTCGAGGATCACACGGAAGCCGGACCGGACGAGCGCCTGATCGTCGACGAGCAGCACGCGGATCACCGCATCGCGTCCCGTCATGCTTCCACCGCCTCACGGAGCATCTCCGTACCTCCGCTGCCGCCCGCGGACTGTCCTGCGAAATCGGCCGTGGCCCGCACCAGGAAGCCGCCGTTCTCACGGGGGCGAGCGACCACCGCACCGCCCACCGCACCCATGCGCTCCTGCATGCCGCGCAGTCCCAGTCCGCTGCGACTCGCAGCGGGACCTCCGGCAGTGTGAGGCCCTGCACCGGAGGGGTCGGATCTCGCCTCACCCAGCCTGCCCGCTCCGTCGTCCGCGACCTCGACCTCCGCTCCGGTCGAGGTGAACCGCAGCCGAACCACCGCCTCGGCGCCTGGCCCTGCGTGTTTGCGCACATTGGTGAGCGCCTCCTGCACCACACGGTACAGAGCGACATCCACGAGCAGCGGCAGCGGGCGCGGGCGCCCGATCACGATGAGGGAGGCCGAGGCGCCGGAGCGACGGCTCTCCTCCACCAGCTCGGGCAGCTGGGCCACGCCCCTGGTCGAGGACGCATCCGCCGCATCGGGGTCAGCCGTCTCCTGGCGCAGAGTGCGCACGAGCGAGCGCAGCTCCGCGACCGCGGCGTGCGCACTGTCCTCCACCACCGCCAGTGACTGCACGGCCTGCACCGGAGACCGTTCGAGGATCCGTCTCGCGGCCGCCGCCTGGATGCCCATGACCGACACGTGATGGGCGACGACGTCATGCAGCTCGCGGGCGATCTCAAGCCTGTCGAGCGCGATCGCCTGTTCCGCACTCGTACGGCGCTCCCGTTCGAGCTCACGCCCCTGAGCCTCCAGCCTCGCCGTGGTGCGCGCGCTGTCCCAGGCGCGCTCACCGAAGAAGAAGGCACCGAAGAAGAACAGCAGATTGGTGATGAGCTGTGCTGCTGCGAAGGTTGCGAAGGCGGAGAAGATCGAGGACGGAAGCGCATCGGGGAACATCTCCGAGAGCTCATCGCCCGAGGAGAGCACGAGCAGGTTCGTCGCGACCCAGACGAACATGGCGGCGATGATCCCGATGCGCGACCACAGCGCGAGCCTCCTCCTGCGCTCCCACGCCCCCACCGAGTACAGGGCGAGGAACAGGCAGATGTCGACCATGAGGAAATCCGGCACTCCCATCTGCCTGCTCACGAAGAACCCCAGGGCCACCGCGATCGCCGTGGGCACCGGAAAGCGGCGGCGGAAGGTGAGGGGGAGCGAGGACAGTCCGATGCCCAGGACCCACGCCCACGGCCCGGCCCCCTCCTCGAAGAGACCGGTGCGCTGATACAGGAGTGCCACCGTCACCGCGCCCACAGCCAGGAGTGCGGCACAGAGAGCGTCGTGCCGGTACACCTCCGGACCGGGCCGCGGACGCACCCAGACGCCGAGGCCGCCGTCGCCTCCGCTGCCGCCGAACCTGCGCCCCTCGCCTCCCGCACTGCCCATGACCTCACCTTAGGGCGGACGAACGCCCCACGGCTTCCCCCTGATGCCGGAGACACTTCCCTCCGGAGGGGGAAGCGGCCACCGGCCCGGGCTTCCTACCGTGGTGCCAGCCCGGCAGAACGCGCACCGTCCCGAGCGGTGGAGAGGAGCAGATGTGCTGGAGATCAAGGGGATCACCCGCAGATTCGGCGACAGGACCGCGCTCGACGAGGTGACGTTCTCCGTCGCCGGCGGACGGATGACCGGCTTCGTCGGCGGCAACGGTGCCGGCAAGACGACCACCATGCGCGTGATCCTCGGGGTGCTCGCCGCAGACGCCGGCGCGGTCGAGCTGAACGGCTCGCCGCTCACCGCCGAGGATCGCGCCCGGTTCGGCTACATGCCGGAGGAACGAGGGCTCTACCCCAAGATGCGGGTCCTGGAGCAGCTCGTCTACCTGGGCAGACTCCATGGGCTGGCCCCGACCGAGGCGAAGCGCTCAGGTCTCGATCTGCTCGACCGGCTGGGGCTCGCAGAACGCGCCGCCGACTCTCTGGAGAGCCTGTCCCTGGGCAATCAGCAGCGCGCGCAGATCGCCGCCGCGCTCGTCCACGGTCCCACCGCACTGGTGCTCGACGAGCCCTTCTCCGGGCTCGACCCCCTCGCCGTCGAAGTGGTGCTCAGCGTGCTCCAGGACTTCGCCGCCCAGGGCGCCCCGGTCCTCTTCTCCTCCCACCAGCTCGACATCGTGGAGCGCCTGTGCGACGACGTGGTGGTGATCGGCGGGGGCCGCATCCGTGCGGCGGGCTCCCGGGAGAGCCTCCGCACAGCGCACTCCGGACGCGAGTTCGACATCGAGGTGGCCGGTCACCACGCGGATGCCGGGTGGATCCGCGAGATGCCGGGGATCACAGTCTCGCACCTCGACGGGCCGCGCGCCCGGTTCACCGCTGCTACCGACGCTGCCGCGCAGTCGGTGCTCGCCCGCGCGGTCGGGCTCGGAACGCCCGTCCCGCCCGCAGACATCAGCTCAGCAGGCACCGTCGCCGAGGCCGCCTCCGAAGCGCTGCGCCTGCACCGCTTCGCCCCGGTCGTGCCTACTCTGACCGAGATCTTCCAGGAGGTCGTCCAATGATGGTCCCACCCGCGGAGAGGAACACTTCTCCCGCGCAGAGCAATGATCCTGACGGCCGGGAGCAGACCGGATCGGTCTCGCCTCCGTTCCGCGCCGCGGGATCGAGCGGTCCCGCCGCGCCGCCGCGGCAGTCACGGTCGGTGTGGCTCGTGGCTGAGCGCGAGATCACCACGCGCATGCGCAGCAGGGCGTTCGTCATCTCGGCGGCTCTCACGCTGCTCATCGTGCTGGCCGGCGTGATGATCGGGGGGATCATGCAGCAGCGCTCGGCTGACGCGTCCGCGAATCCGGAGCCGGCTGTCGTCGCTGTCGTGGGAGAGACGCCCAAGGCTCTGTCCGGAACTCGGTTCGAGCCCCGACCTGCGGCGGATGAGGGGCAGGCTCGCGCAATGGTGGAAGCCGGTGAGGTCGCCGCCGCGGTCGTCCCGGAACCCGGTGCCGCGGCCGTCCCCGCACCCCTCACGGTCCTCGCGCTCACCGAGGTGCCCGAGGGCCTGGAGGAGACCCTCACGTATGTGCCTGCCGTCGAGCTCCTCGACGGCACTCCGAACGGCTTCAATCCGTTCGCCTATATCATCGCGCTCGGCTTCGGGATGGTCTTCTACATGACCGCGCTGACCTTCGGCACGACGATCGCGCAGAGCGTCGTCGAGGAGAAGCAGACTCGCATCGTGGAGATCCTCCTCGCGACCGCTTCGGCCCGCGCGCTGATGGCGGGCAAGGTCCTGGGAAACAGCATCCTCGCACTGGGCAGCGTCGTCATCATCCTCGTCCTCGCGGCCGTAGGGATGCTCGCCACCGGACAGGACCTCCTGCTGGGCGAACTGGGCGGGTCGCTCATATGGTTCGGAGTGCTCTTCGCCTTCGGCTTCGTCCTGGTCGCGACGCTGTATGCCGCCGCTGCCTCTCTGGTCTCACGGCAGGAGGACGTCGGCTCTGCGACGAGTCCGGTTCTCATGCTCGTGATGGCCCCCTTCTTCCTCGTGATCTTCTTCCACGACAACGAGCGAGTGCTCTCGATCCTCAGCTACGTGCCCTTCTCCGCGCCGGTCGGCATGCCCCTGCGCTTGGTGCTCGATTCGGCACGGTGGTGGGAGCCCATCGTCTCGCTCACCCTGATCCTTCTGGCGATCGCCGTCTTCGTGTCCCTGAGCGCACGCATCTACAGCAACTCGATCCTGCGCACAGGCGCCCGTGTGAGGCTCGCCGATGCGCTGAAGGGGTGAGGGGAACCAGATCCCAACCCCTACCGCACGCGCCACTCAAGCCATATAATCGTTTATATGTAACCAAGGGGGCATCATGGCACTCACAAGTGTTGATCTGGATCCACGACTCATCGAACGGGCGCGCGCGCTGACGGGAGAGCGGTCGAATCGAGCGGTCCTCGACCTCGCGCTCCGCCGCCTCATCGCCTCGAAGCAGAAGGCTGCGATGATCGAGGGCATCTCAGCGCTCGAGGACCTGGAGTCGGAGCTCGACGCGCCGGTCGTCGCTCCTCCTTCCACGTCGTGACCGACTACCTCGTCGACAACTCCGTGTGGGCGCGGTTGGCCTCGGCCGACCCGGTGATCACTGCCCGCCTCCGCAGCATCGAGCGGGCACCGGCCGATCTCTTCGTCACGTGCCCGCCCCAGGTGCTCGAATTCTGTCACAGCGCGCGCACTCCGGAGGAGCACCACCACTACCGGGAGCAGATATCCCTCGGGTTCCCCCTGGAGCGGGCGCCCGACGAATCGCTTGTGCTCGATATCCAGAGCGCCCTGTGGTCGGCCGGGCTGGTCCGCGCGGCAGGCGCCCTCGATATCCTCATCGCCGGCTATGCGCTCGCGAACGATGCCACCGTCCTCACTGCGGATCACGATTTCGACCACATCGCTGCCGTCACGGACCTGCAGCACGAGTACATCGCGCCCACCCGGTGAAAGAGGGCGCTCCGTGGCACACAGTGCCGCGGGGTGCTCGGGAAGCACCCGGGTTGAATAGGGGGTCGCGTCTGGTGAATAGGGAAAGGCCCCAACCCCCCACACAAGGGGATCAGGGCCTCTCAACCATACAAAACATTGCGGCAGTGACTTACTCTCCCACACCCCCTAGGGTGCAGTACCATCAGCGCTGGCAGGCTTAGCTAACCGGGTTCGGAAAGGATCCGGGCGTTTCCCCACCGCTATAACCACCGCAAAACCACAACCACACACCC
>NZ_AUFJ01000003.1 GCF_000426445.1 Brevibacterium album DSM 18261
GAATATCCGATGAGTGCTCCCCGCGTAGGCGGGGATGATCCGCACTGAGAGGACCTTCACCTCATTTCATGGATGTGCTCCCCGCGTAGGTGGGGATGGTCCGCGGATGGCGGGGGTGGCTCCCACATACAGATTGCGCTCCCCGCGTAGACGGGGATGATCCGAACCGCTTCTCCGTCGCGTTCTCACCACCCGGCGCACTCCCCGCGTAGACGGGGATAATCCCCGCTGGTAGTAGTCGTAGGCGATGCTCCCCCGGCACTCCCCGCGTAGACGGGGATGATCCGGCGGCAGGGAAGAGCCTCTCGGCGCAAGCCCGGTGCTCCCCGCGTAGGCAGGGATGATCCCTTGCTTGCCGACGCAAAGTCCATCGGTATCACGTGCTCCCCGCGTAGGCGGGGATGATCCGTAGCCCTCCGGCAGGGCCGGCAGGCTGGTGTTGTGCTCCCCGCGTAGACGGGAATGATCCCCCGCCGGTCAATCCTCAGCCGTAGCAGCAGGCGTACTCCCTGCGTAGACGGGGAGCACGCCGAGACCGGCAAGACCACGTCCATGCGCGTCGGATCATCCCCGTCTACGCGGGGAGCACTGACGACGGTCCTGCTCGCCGTTGCCCTGGGCCGGATCATCCCCGTCTACGCGGGGAGCACGCGAGCGTCGTGGCGACCGTGTTGCGCAACGCCGGATCATCCCCGTCTACGCGGGGAGCACGTGGCGGAGGCGGCGTGCGGTGCCTGCGGCGGGGGATCATCCCCGTCTACGCGGGGAGCACGGATTGCGTTCTCAGTATCCGCAGTCGGATTTCGGATCATCCCCGTCTACGCGGGGAGCACTGCAGGTCAACGCCAGTGCGCATCGCCCACATCGGATCATCCCCGTCTACGCGGGGAGCACCCGAGCGTCGTGGCAACCGTCTTGCGCAACACCGGATCATCCCCGTCTACGCGGGGAGCACGTGGCGGAGGCGGCGTGCGGTGCCTGCGGCGGGGGATCATCCCCGTCTACGCGGGGAGCACGGATTGCGTTCTCAGTATCCGCAGTCGGATTTCGGATCATCCCCGTCTACGCGGGGAGCACGCGTAGACCCCGCCGATGGCGTCCTGGCGGGCGGGATCATCCCCGTCTACGCGGGGAGCACTGCAGGTCAACGCCAGTGCGCATCGCCCACATCGGATCATCCCCGTCTACGCGGGGAGCACCCGGCTTTCTCCCATGCGCCCGGGCTGACGTTCGGATCACCCCCGCGTCCGCGGGGAGCACCTCGCCCACCAAGCCCGACACATCCACGCACGCGGATCACCCCCGCGTCCGCGGGGAGCACGGCCGAACTCGCGAACGTGGACAAGGCGGATGCGGATCACCCCCGCGGACGCGGGGGTGATCCCTGCTTGAGCACCGAGTTCGCGTTGGCGGCGTTGTGCTCCCCGCGGACGCGGGGGTGATCCTCCCGCGTCGAGGGCGAGCCTGTGCGCCCGATAGTGCTCCCCGCGGACGCGGGGGTGATCCGGAGCGCCGGGCCGCGCACCTCACCGCAGAGGAGTGCTCCCCGCGG
Organism: Brevibacterium album DSM 18261; assembly: GCF_000426445.1. Taxonomy (GTDB): domain Bacteria; phylum Actinomycetota; class Actinomycetes; order Actinomycetales; family Brevibacteriaceae; genus Brevibacterium; species Brevibacterium album. The sequence goes on from NZ_AUFJ01000003.1 coordinate 1,553, forward strand.
ACGCGGGGGTGATCCGGAGGCCCGGGCTCGTATGCTCGACGCCGAAGCGTGCTCCCCGCGGACGCGGGGGTGATCCCTCCCGGGGCCGCACTCGCGAGCCCCGGAAGGTGTGCTCCCCGCGTCCGCGGGGAGCACGTCGCGTCCACCTTCGGGTCGTTGTTGATGTTGGGATCACCCCCGCGTCCGCGGGGAGCACCTCGATCCAGCGCAGGTAGAGGCGGTCCATCCGGGATCACCCCCGCGTCCGCGGGGAGCACTCCGTCAGCAAAGGCCAGGCGCGGAAACCGCCGGGATCACCCCCGCGTCCGCGGGGAGCACTTCGCCGGGGCACGACATTCGCCCCAGCGGGAAGGATCACCCCCGCGTCCGCGGGGAGCACTTCCCTGCACCGGCGGGGGTGACCCTGTCGTACGGATCACCCCCGCGTCCGCGGGGAGCACCACTGCTTCAGCACGATTGCGCGAGGCGCGACCGGATCACCCCCGCGTCCGCGGGGAGCACGCGGCATCCACCTTCGGGTCGTTGTTGATGTTGGGATCACCCCCGCGTCCGCGGGGAGCACCTCGATCCAGCGCAGGTAGAGGCGGTCCATCCGGGATCACCCCCGCGTCCGCGGGGAGCACT
>NZ_AUFJ01000004.1 GCF_000426445.1 Brevibacterium album DSM 18261
CCCCTCACACGCACGGTGAGGCAAGCGGCCACACGCACCCCACACACCCACACCCCACACACCCCCACCGAAGCAGGGGACAGACAGGGCAGTGCGCACAGGGCACGCTCGTGTGATGCTCCTTAGAAAGGAGGTGATCCAGCCGCACCTTCCGGTACGGCTACCTTGTTACGACTTAGTCCCAATCACCAGTCCCACCTTCGACCACTCCCCCCAGACAAGCTGGTTGGGCCATGGGCTTCGGGTGTTACCGACTTTCGTGACTTGACGGGCGGTGTGTACAAGGCCCGGGAACGTATTCACCGCAGCGTTGCTGATCTGCGATTACTAGCGACTCCGACTTCACGTAGTCGAGTTGCAGACTACGATCCGAACTGAGACCGGCTTTCTGGGATTCGCTCCACCTCACGGTATCGCCACCCTTTGTACCGGCCATTGTAGCATGCGTGAAGCCCAAGACATAAAGGGCATGATGATTTGACGTCATCCCCACCTTCCTCCGAGTTGACCCCGGCAGTCTCCTATGAGTTCCCACCATCACGTGCTGGCAACATAGAACGAGGGTTGCGCTCGTTGCGGGACTTAACCCAACATCTCACGACACGAGCTGACGACAACCATGCACCACCTGTACACCAGCCCCAAAAGAGGCTGAACCATCTCTGGCACATCCCGGTGTATGTCAAGCCTTGGTAAGGTTCTTCGCGTTGCATCGAATTAATCCGCATGCTCCGCCGCTTGTGCGGGCCCCCGTCAATTCCTTTGAGTTTTAGCCTTGCGGCCGTACTCCCCAGGCGGGGCACTTAATGCGTTAGCTGCGGCACGGAACTCGTGGAATGAGTCCCACACCTAGTGCCCAACGTTTACGGCATGGACTACCAGGGTATCTAATCCTGTTCGCTCCCCATGCTTTCGCTCCTCAGCGTCAGTAACAGCCCAGAGTCCCGCCTTCGCCACCGGTGTTCCTCCTGATATCTGCGCATTTCACCGCTACACCAGGAATTCCAGACTCCCCTACTGCACTCTAGTTACGCCCGTACCCGCTGCACGCGCAAGGTTGAGCCTTGCGTTTCCACAGCAGACGCGACGAACCGCCTACGAGCTCTTTACGCCCAATAATTCCGGACAACGCTTGTACCCTACGTATTACCGCGGCTGCTGGCACGTAGTTAGCCGGTACTTCTTCTGCAGGTACCGTCACCCCCAAGGGGGCTTCTTCCCTGCTGAAAGAGGTTTACAACCCGAAGGCCGTCATCCCTCACGCGGCGTCGCTGCATCAGGGTTTCCCCCATTGTGCAATATTCCCCACTGCTGCCTCCCGTAGGAGTCTGGGCCGTGTCTCAGTCCCAGTGTGGCCGGTCGCCCTCTCAGGCCGGCTACCCGTCGTCGCCTTGGTAGGCCGTTACCCCACCAACAAGCTGATAGGCCGCGAGCCCATCCCCAACCAGAAAAACCTTTCCACACACCCTCATGCGAGGACATGTCATATGCGGTATTAGACCCAGTTTCCCAGGCTTATCCCACAGTCAGGGGCAGGTTACTCACGTGTTACTCACCCGTTCGCCACTCATCCACACCTCAGCAAGCTGAGGGCTTCAGCGTTCGACTTGCATGTGTTAAGCACGCCGCCAGCGTTCGTCCTGAGCCAGGATCAAACTCTCCAAAAACACACAACATTAAGGATGTGTGCGCAATCCTGACCAGTCAATCAAAAACCACACCAACCCCACACAGGAGGCTGATGGACAGGGTTCTGATTCACCAGCACATAAAACATACTGGCATCATAAAAACAAACAAACACGCTATTGAGTTCTCAAAGAACAGACACACAAACCCATCC
>NZ_AUFJ01000005.1 GCF_000426445.1 Brevibacterium album DSM 18261
GTGGTGTGGGTGCGTGCGTGTGTCTGGTGGTGTGGTGTGTGTGAGTGTTCAAGAGCGCATGGTGGATGCCTTGGCATCAGGAGCCGATGAAGGACGCGGTAACCTGCGATAAGCCTCGGGGAGTTGGTAAACGAACGGTGATCCGAGGGTGTCCGAATGGGGAAACCCCGCGGCATGTTGTGTGTCGTGACCCGCATCTGAATATATAGGGTGTGTGGGGGGAACGTGGGGAAGTGAAACATCTCAGTACCCACAGGAAGAGAAAATAACTAATGATTCCGTGAGTAGTGGCGAGCGAAAGCGGAGGAGCCTAAACCACGCGCATGTAAATGTGCCAGTGTTGTGTGTGTGGTGTTGTGGGGCCGTCCGGCTGTCCTTGGCATGGGATGGGCGTGAATGTCGCTTGTTGTAGTCGAATGCGTTGGGAAGCGTGACCGTAGAGGGTGAGAGTCCTGTAGACGAAACGATGGGCGTGCGCGTGTTGACGGTTTCCCGAGTAGCACGGGACTCGTGAAATCTTGTGTGAATCTGCCAGGACCACCTGGTAAGGCTGAATACTTCCTGATGACCGATAGCGGATAGTACCGTGAGGGAATGGTGAAAAGTACCCCGGGAGGGGAGTGAAATAGTACCTGAAACCATGCGCTTACAATCCGTCAGAGCCCTCTTTGTTGGGGTGATGGCGTGCCTTTTGAAGAATGAGCCTGCGAGTTAGCGGCATGTGGCGAGATTAACCCGGGTGGGGTAGTCGTAGCGAAAGCGAGTCCGAAGAGGGCGTGTGAGTCGCGTGTCCTAGACCCGAAGCGGAGTGATCTAGCCATGGGCAGGGTGAAGCGATGGTAAGACGTCGTGGAGGCCCGCACCCACTTCAGTTGAAAATGGAGGGGATGACCTGTGGTTAGGGGTGAAAGGCCAATCAAACTCTGTGATAGCTGGTTCTCCCCGAAATGCATTTAGGTGCAGCGTTGTGTGTTTCTTGCCGGAGGTAGAGCTACTGGATGGCCGATGGGCCCTACCGGGTTACTGACGTCAGCCAAACTCCGAATGCCGGTAAGACAAGCATGGCAGTGAGACTGCGGGGGATAAGCTTCGTAGTCGAGAGGGAAACAGCCCAGACCATCAACTAAGGCCCCTAAGCGTGTGCTCAGTGGGAAAGGATGTGGAGTTGCGAAGACAACCAGGAGGTTGGCTTAGAAGCAGCCATCCTTGAAAGAGTGCGTAATAGCTCACTGGTCAAGTGATTCCGCGCCGATAATGTAGCGGGGCTTAAGTACACCGCCGAAGTTGTGGCAGCATCACGTGAAGATCTAACGGTTGTGGTGTTGGGTAGGGGAGCGTCGTGTGGCCGGTGAAGCTGCGAAGTGATTCAGTGGTGGAGGCTATGCGAGTGAGAATGCAGGCATGAGTAGCGAAAGAAGGGTGAGAAACCCTTCCGCCGGATGACCAAGGGTTCCAGGGCTAGGCTAATCCGCCCTGGGTAAGTCGGGGCCTAAGGCGAGGCCGACAGGCGTAGTCGATGGATAACGGGTTGATATTCCCGTACCGGTGATATGACCGTTCAGTGTTGAGGCGCATGAGACTAACTGTCCCAT
>NZ_AUFJ01000006.1 GCF_000426445.1 Brevibacterium album DSM 18261
GGTGCTCCCCGCGTAGGCGGGGATGACCCCGCGGTCCTCGATGATCTCGCGCATACTCTCCAGTGCTCCCCGCGTAGGCGGGGATGACCCCACGGAATGGTCCGTGGTGATCCGCACCAGCATGTGCTCCCCGCGTAGGCGGGGATGACCCGTAGCCTCCTTCCGGTGCAGGGGTGAGCTTGCCGTGCTCCCCGCGTAGGCGGGGATGACCCGGCTTCGGGCCGGTTGACCGCGAGGCGGCCGTCGTGCTCCCCGCGTAGGCGGGGATGACCCCATGGTCTTGCCCCTTCTCCCGTCGTTCCGCGAGTGCTCCCCGCGTAGGCGGGGATGACCCCTCACGCTGGATCGCGTATGACCCCTCCGGCGTGTGCTCCCCGCGTAGGCGGGGATGACCCCTGGAGGACGCGCTCCTGGACGCGGCGGCACCCGTGCTCCCCGCGTAGGCGGGGATGGCCCGGAGATGAGCGATGGCTGAGGAGTACACGGCCAGTGCTCCCCGCGTAGGCGGGGATGACCCTACTCTCGTCATCATCGTCGCTCTCGGCAGCCGGTGCTCCCCGCGTAGGCGGGGATGACCCGATCGCCCAGCGGGCGGGGATTCCCCGGCCCGCGTGCTCCCCGCGTAGGCGGGGATGACCCGCGCGTCGCCGCGATGACAGCTGGACTGTCCGCGTGCTCCCCGCGTAGGCGGGGATGACCCGTCCTCGCTCATCTCTGCCCACAGGGCGGCCGCGTGCTCCCCGCGTAGGGCGGGGATGACCCGGCAGCCCTGCACGGGGGCGAAGCGCGGTGGGGGTGCTCCCCGCGTAGGCGGGGATGACCCCGAGCGACGCACAATCGAGATCATCCCAGCCCTGTGCTCCCCGCGTAGGCGGGGATGACCCTGGGAGACCGGGGCCGAGGTGCTCGACGCGACCGGTGCTCCCCGCGTAGGCGGGGATGACCCGCCGAGCGCGGAGCCGAGGAAGGCGAGGACGGCGTGCTCCCCGCGTAGGCGGGGATGACCCCTACCGCACGATGAGGGACCGGACAGTAATCAGGTGCTCCCCGCGTAGGCGGGGATGACCCCGCGGTCCTCGATGATCTCGCGCATACTCTCCAGTGCTCCCCGCGTAGGCGGGGATGACCCC